>CAVWAJ010000013.1:0-853296 GCA_963752965.1 Terriglobia bacterium
AGCTGTCCAAATTAGCCGGAATGGGTCTCGATGGCCATTGGAAACAGGGCCGATGGGGGCCCTAATCAGCGCTTTGCGGAAGCTGGTTGCCGTGTTCCGATCGCTGGTTCTCATTTTTGCTGTCCTAATAGCGCCGCTCAGAACTCCAGCACAAGTTGCCCGTCGTGCACGCCTGCCAAGGCAGGCGGCGCCTGAAAAGGATGATCGAGCCAGCAGTACAAGTCGCGATAGACAAACAGCTGCTGGCGGAGCAATGCCGTGAGATTGGACAAGGACCATCCGAAACTCGACCGCAACTGCAGATACTTGAGCAGCAGCATGGCAATCAAGGCCGTCCAGATTTGAATATGCAAGGCATTGGCGCTGGTGCCGACAAAGGTCCGGATGCGCAGGTTCTGCTTCAGATACCGGAAAAACACCTCGATCTGCCAGCGCTCGTGGTAGATCTGGGCGATGGTGGTGGATCCGAAGCCCAGGTGGTTGGTCACCAGGACCATGGATTCCTGCCGCTCCTCCACCCACACTTCGATGCGCCGGTAGCGCGCCTTCTGCTTGTACCAATGGCTACCCAGTTCGATCACCTCATCTTTGAGAATATTCCGGTGGTTGGGGAGCCGCCGCGATTCGATCACTTGGTAATGCGCATCGTGGCGCAGGCGCGTGACGAAGAAGACGCCCCCATCGGTCAGTTGCTGATACCACCGGTAGTCTACATACCCACGGTCGAAAACCACAATCGTGCCCGGCTCGAAATGGAAGGCACGCGCCACCTTCACTTCCGAAGCCTTGCCTTCGGTGATCACGGCGAAGCGCGGCAGATATCCGTCATGATCTAGCACCAGATGCAGTTTGGCGGCGCCCTTGGCGCCTTGCCACTTGGCCCAGTCATACATGCTGGAGCACAATTCAATGAGCGTGCCGTCGATGGTCATCAGGGGATTGCGGAACCGGAAGCGCCGTTGCGGACCAGCCGCCTGCTGACAGCGGCTGAACAGTTTCTCGAACACCTTTTGGTACAACTGCCAGGGCCGGTGCGCGTTGGCATAGGCCAGCGTGGATTTGTTGGGAGCCTGGGAAACGCCCAGATGTTTCAATTTCCCTTCGCTGGCAGCCAAACCGCCACAGATTTCGCGCAACGTGCGCGCCTGCCCCATCTGGCAAAACAGCATGGCCACGAACTGCCCCCAGCAGGTGAAACCGCGCGCGTGCCGCTCGGCTTTGGTCTCCTGCACAGCACTCTCAAACTCCATCCGTGGGAACAACTGCAACAACTGCGAGAAAATGCTGCATACTCGAATCAAGGCGGAAGTCTCCGTTTCGTTGAGATTGGTTTCTGCCACGAACCCAACCTCAACTTACCAGAGCTTCCGCTGTCTTCTTTTGGAAAACCTAATTTGGACAAGCCTGTGCCGGAACCACGCCCACCCCGTAGTGCATGGCCATCTCCTGATACGTGGGATTGAGATCAGGATCGTATCGGCACGCTTTCGTCACGCCGGTCCTGGTGTTGTCCGGGACCACGAGCTTGGGCGTGCCCTGATAGAACTCAAACGCCCGCACGTGTGCGCCGATCCAGCTCGCCAACTGCTCGTCCGCTGTGGCCTCGGCGTAGGTGTAGGAACTGGCTCCCAAAACCGCGACAAATAGATGCGCCTGTTGCCCCGGTCCGCCGCGTGGATCGCGGATCTGAATGGTGTCGCCGGCCCAATCGACAAAAAGCTTCTCCCCAGCCTTGTGTTCTTGGCGCAGCACCACTTCCTGCTTGCGCCGCCAGCGCTGATACAGCTCGCAGAAACGGGAATAGCGATAGCAGTCGGGCTGCGTCTGTCTATACTCTTCCCAAAGCAAAGCCAATGTTAGATTCGAATGCTGCTTCAACTGTTCGTGGATCGATTCGAAATCTGGCTGTGGGCGCTGCGGCGGCCGTTGCTGATGCTCACTGTAAACGAAAAGGGATCGTTCGAGCCGCTCGTCGTCCCAATCTTCCGGCAACGGCCAGCGAACATCGGCCGCCTCGGCGCGCTTCAGGTAGTCATAAACGGTGGACTGGCCTATCGAACAACTGCGGGCGATCTGCCGTTGCCCCAATCCCAGTTCGTATCTGAGTCGAAGTACTTCTTTGATCCTGCGCATAGATAATCTCCTGGCCGGCAATCTGATTCCTCCCTTTCCAGGAAGGTTCGCTTGCCGCGTCGTTATCCAGCGCTGCTCGCCCTTCAGGCCGTGGAAATAATTCCGGGATTAAGCCGATCACGAATCCGGGATCGGCCAACAAGTAATCGGCTTCCCGCCGGAATCGGCGACCGCCATCAACCCGGAACGGTGATCGGAATCATCCCGGAACGCTGATCGCGTTCCCTACGGAATCGTGACCGCCTTCGCCCGGATTCCCCATCAAGAGTGCAGGCGAACCGCAATTGCCAATCCGAATGGCTGAGTATGTTCTCGATTGATGTGCGGTCCTCGCCGGGTGGGAAGACCGCCAGAATAAATTGGTTTGCGATCAGCTCATCTGACATGGTCCACCACCTGCAGCAAGCCCCGGGTGAGCCGGGGGCAACGTGGAGCGGCACGCCTTCACGGATCATGTCAGCACGTCGGAGGTCTTCAGCCAACCCCTCTGCGTGCAACCGTCAAACCGCCGGAATTACTGGATCTGATACAGCGGGACCGTCGCTTCGCGCAGCGTTATTGAAGGGTCTGGCGCTTCGCCTGGACCGTTACGAACAGTTGCTCGCAGATTTCTTGGCGGAGAGAATTGAACGCAGGCTGGCACGGCTCCTGTCCCGCCTCACACCCGCCAAGCCCGCATCCGGCTGGGTCCGATTGCAGTTCAGTCCGAGCAATTCTGAACTGGCCAGGACGATCGGCACAACGCTATGGCAGGTCTCTCATTACATGCGTCGCTTTCAGCAGTTGGGCTGGCTGCAGCGGCGTCCCGCCCTCTGGGTCCACCGCGAGGGTTTGGACGAGTTCCTGGAATCGTCCGCCAGACGGCCCGTCAGAGAATGCCTTTCCATTCGTGACGAGCGCAACGCGACTTACTGAAGCGTCTTGTCGGGTGCCCCGGACGCGGATTGCTTCAAACGAACAGATTCACACACAGGTAGTTTTCCACGGTGGCAACCCCTGGAACGCTCCGAGCGAGCCTCTCCAGGCTGGATCTCTCCTCAAGCGAGTAAGCGTAACCATACAGAAACACTCGGTCGCCCTCTACTCTAACCGTTATTCTTTGAGCAAGACTCCCCAGGGTAAGCTGGACGGTCCGTAGAACTTTATCCCCGACCGGCTCATGGACAGTAGACATTCGCGACCTCATTTCTATGAACCCCTGGAATGGATCAAACGTGCCCTCCTACGCAGTTGCGGTGTGCATGCCTCACGCACAGTTTATCCATCGTGAATATAGCCCTCTGAGTTCGTCTGTCAATAGTGCATATTCGCTACAGAAGAGCTGCAACGACGACCCTAGGACGCGTCGACCGCCGTCCGGTCGTCTGCCCACCGAATAAGCCCCGGAAGAAAGGGCTGCGACTCGTCTCGATGGAAGGGTAAGACCCGGACCGTGTAACCGCTTCTGCCGCTGCTGCGACACGGAACGTCTCTGGCCTCGAACATATAGACACCTTCCCCAGTTTGGCCAGCAGGCTGCATCTCGACAGCGACCGCATCAATGATTTCACCGATGGCGTTCAGCCGTCCTAGGTATAGCTCGACGGACACTTCGTCAGGTGTGATGTTGCCTAGCCGGATGCGCGCTCGTACGCGGATCTTGCTGCCGACGGGAAGATCGCTTCCGTGGAGAGCATCGATGGTTTCCACGCTCAAATTCGCCCAGCCGTTTTGCACTCGCGAAAGCCAAACCGCAAGGGCGCGTGCGCGAGCTGCGCCATCGGCAACGAGACTCTGGCATCTCTCATGAGCAGTCGAATAAAAGGCGGCCGCATAATCCTTGATCATCCGCTGCGTGTTGAATGAATATGACAACGTGCCGATGGACGACTTCATGTGCGCGATCCATCGCCTTGGAAGCCCATCGGCGCTCCGGTCATAGAATGTAGGAACAATTTCCGACTCCAGCAAGTCATAGAGTGCGGATGATTCCACCTGGTCCTGATATTCGGCATTGTCGTAAGACTCGCCTCGTCCGATGCTCCATCCGACAAAACTGCCCGAGCCTCTGGCTTCCCGCCAAGCTTCGTCCCACCAGCCGTCGAGTGTGCTCAGGTTCAGACCGCCGTTGGCAAGCGCCTTCATGCCGCTAGTCCCACTCGCTTCCAATGGCCGCAGCGGGGTGTTCAGCCAGATATCGGACCCCTGCACAAGGTATCGAGCCACTGCCATGTCGTAGTCTTCTAGAAAGACCAGCCTGTGGCGGAATTCCTTCTGTTGCGCCAGCTTAACGATCTGCTGAATCAGCGCTTTTCCAGCATCGTCGCGGGGATGCGCCTTGCCGGCAAACAGAATTTGCACGGGCCTGTCCGGGTGATTGAGAATGCGCTCCAGCCGCTCGGTATCCCAAAGCAGCAGTGTCGCCCGCTTGTAGGTGGCGAACCGTCGGGCAAAGCCGATGGTAAGGGCCTCCGGGTTCAAGACCTCGTCGACCGCATCTATGGCTGCTCGCGATGCACCCCTGCGCTCCATTTGGACGCGTAGTCGTCGCCTCGCAAAGGCAACCAGGCGTTCCCGGCGACGCTCGTGCGTACGCCATAACTCTTCCGCTGGGATCGCCTCTACCCGTTGCCACAGTTTGGGATCGGCTTGATTTTGCCCCCAGTGCGGCCCAAGGTAACGCTCGTAAACCTGGTTCATCTCAGGAGAGATCCAGGAACGGTAGTGAATACCATTCGTCACGTGGCCAATGGGGATCTCATCAAGGGGGACGCCCGGCCAGAGGTCTTTCCACATACGGCGGGTGACCTGCCCATGCAACTTGCTAACCGCGTTACTGGCGGAGGCCATGCGAAGGGCAAGCACTGTCATGCAAAACTCCTCGCCGTCATTCGCGGGATTCTGACGGCCAAGTCCTAGAAACTCCACCGTGCCCAGCCCTAAGCCTTTGGCGTAATCCCCGAGATAGCGCTCCAGAAGTGAGGGCGCGAAATAATCGTGACCGGCCGCCACCGGCGTGTGGCCCGTAAACAGCAGCCCCGCGGAAGCGATCTGCCGAGCCTCACGGAAGTTCAGGTTATGCTTCTCCATCAACCGGCGGGTCCACTCCAGGGCCAGAAATGCGGAGTGCCCCTCATTCATGTGATAGACCGAGGGCTCCAGGCCCAGCGCCGTCAGAGCCCGGCAGCCCCCGATTCCCAACAGAATCTCCTGCTGCAACCTCATCTCGAGATCGCCACTGTAAAGCCGGTAGGTGATGGCACGATCTTCAGCGCGATTTACAGGCAGATTGGTGTCCAGCAGAAAGAGCGGGATGCGGCCGACCTCAGCTCGCCAAATTTGAGCCCGTACTGGCGATCCGTCATAGCACACTTCGATGGTGAGTGGTTGACCATCCTGTCCCCTTTGCACGACCAGCGGGAGGTTTTGGAAATCATTGTCCTCATACGATTCCTGCTGCCAGCCGGTGGCATTGAGATATTGGCGGAAATAACCTTCCTGGTAGAGCAGGCCGACACCCACCAGCGGGATTCCCAAATTGCTGGCAGATTTCAAATGATCGCCGGCCAGGACACCCAAGCCTCCAGCAAATATGGATAAGCACTCGGTCAATCCGAACTCAGCCGAGAAATAGGCCACCAACAGAGTGCCGAGTTTGCCGTATGTACGCGGATACCAGGTCAACCTCGATGCCAGATAGGCGTCGAGATCGCTTACAGTACGATCTAGTGTAGTGCGGCATGCAGATTAACGATTATGCAGCGCGTGGCGGGCGCGCTTGACCTTTTCCAGAATATCGGACGCTTTGGCGGTCCAGACAAACGGTTTGGGATGGTCGTTGTGCTGGTCAATGTAGTCGCCAATGGCCATGATCAGTTCCTCGACGTCGCGGAAGATGCCTCGCCGCAGCCGATTCTGAGTGAGGTCACGGAAGAAACGCTCCACCATGTTCAGCCATGAACTGCTGGTGGGAGTGAAGTACACGTGGAAGCGCGGATGGCGGGCCAGCCACTTCTCAACCTTGGGATGTTTGTGCGTGGCATAGTTATCCGCGATCAGATGGATTTGCTTGCCTGCAGGGGTGACTTGGTCAATCACGCGCAGGAATTTCAGCCACTCCTGATGCCGGTGCCGGTCGTCGCACATGCTGATTACGGTGCCATCGAGCGTGCTCATGGCCGCAAACAGGGTTGCCGTTCCGTTGCGCTTGTAGTCGTGGGTCATCGTTCCGCAGCGTCCCTTCTTCAGCGGCAGGCCAGGTTGCGTGCGGTCCAGTGCTTGGATCTGGCTCTTCTCATCGGCGCAGAGGACGATGGCGTGTTCTGGCGGGTTGAGATAAAGCCCGATGATGGCGTCCAGTTTCTCGGCGAACTCGGGATCGTGGCTCACCTTGAAGGTCCGCGCCAAGTGCGGCTTCAGACCATGTTTCTGCCAGATCCGGCGCACGCTCTTTTCACTGACGCCTGCGGCCTCTGCCATGGTGCGCGTGCTCCAGTGGGTCGCGTTGTCGGGCTTCTCCTGCGTGGTTCTCCGGATCACCTCTTGCACCTGGGCCGGTGTGATGGTTGGTGTTCTTCCCGGGCGCGGCGCATCTTTGTCCAGCGCCGCAAAACCACCGTCCAGAAACCGATTCCGCCAGCGCGCGGCCTTCTCCGGTGTGATCTTCAACTCCGCCGCGATCTGCTGATCTTGCAGCCCCGCTCCGGCCAACAAAACGATCCGCGCTCGTTCCACGCTCCGTGCCGGCGCGCTGCGAGCTCGGGCCCGAGATTCCAGGATCTCTTGCTGGTCAGAACTCAGAACCACGGGTCGCGCCACACGCATCGTCTTCGGTCCTCCTATTGTAAAGACGACGCGTATTCTATAATCGTTACTATTTATGCCGCACTACACTAGGTGGGCCAGAAAGCTGTCGTCACGGGCAGCTGTTTCAAGCTGCGCCTGGTCAATGGCCCCCAGCATTCGCACCGGATTGTGGCCTGTGGACTCCCACAGGTCGCTATCCAAACGGCGAAACAGTGCGATCGTCTCGTGGTCCCACGTCCAGCGCAGGTTGTAGGCCAAACGGCGAAGGCCTTCTAGAGGTTTCGGCAGTGACGGGACCACGTTGAATACGTGAACGGGTTTCATTATTAGCTACCCAGTCGGCTCCGATATGAACAGTCGTAAAAACGCCCTGCCAAGCCCCAAGGCCTGTTGGCAGGGCTACGGTCTCGTCGGATTCACCCGAGCTATGCGCGTTCCGCCGAGCCACCGAGCAAGACGGGCGGCGTCCCTAGACCCCGCCGGCACCCAAAGCATGTTCGTAAGCATGCGGCTCAGATTCGGTACCGCGCGTGCACCGCTGGGGTTGACAGCGCTGGATCAGGCGCTCCACCAAGTCCAGCCTCCGGCGCAACTCGTTGCGAAAACTCCGGTGATCCGTGTGGCGGATCTCAACAAGCAGGTTGGCCTGCGTCGTTTCCAATACTTCGGACAGCATGGCAAGTTCTTCACTACTCAAGTGGAGAGGATCGAGAGTCGTTTGGCTCATGAGGACACCCTTCCTTCCGGCATGCGCTCCGATTCCATTTGACTCTGGAAACATGGGCGCGTCAACCGTCCTTTCTCCAGCCAACGTTGCCTTGTTCTAACAATAGCTTGGACGGCGTTTGCCGCCGAGAGCGACACGGTCACTCTGGCGTGGCCTTTTTGTTCTTTGGTGCATCGACTCGGTACGGGCGGTTAGCCAAGCGCAACTACCCGAGCACAGAAAAATGCTGAAACCCGATCCAGACCGCTCCCACGATTGTGCCTGTATGGATGCCCGACCGGAGCGACAACATGGCCTCGAGCGTCGACGATTCTATCGAACGAAGATCATCTGTCCGCTCCTGGCCAGTGAATGTCTCAGGCCTTGGCGAGAGTAGCGCGATGCGCGACGTTGCTTCGTCCGTCGCGCTGGGTCCTCTCTCTTATAGACCGTGGCCCTGGAGGTAGGCGGTGACTACGTTGGTGAGATCGTCTTCAACATGTTCGGTGAAGGGGTTCGTCTGGGTTTCATATCCACCCTCGACGAATGCCTGGCGGGTGGGCAGGTAACCGAGCCAGCCATTCGCATAGCCGAAGTAGAAAGTGTGCGGATATGGCGAGCGATCCCGCACGTTCATCGAGATCTCGCAGAACAACTCGACCGGCGCCGACCAAACCGCGAGATCCTCATTAATGATGAGAAATCGGACCGGCATGCGAATGATGCCGGCTTCGCCCGTGGCGGAGCTCAGGTAGTTGCCCAGGCTTGCGTCCCATCCGAATCCGGCGCGGCGAGGTGTTTCGACCGCTTTCTCGCCGGTCCGCATGTGAACCTGAGCCGTGGCCGGAGCGGTCGAGCGGTTGCCTGCCAGGATTCGATCACCCAGGAGCACGTTGAACTCGGTGATGTGAAAGGCGTCGAAGCTCGGCTGGACAGTATAGATGGGGGCCATGTTCCCGGCAGCGCCGTTGATGAACAGCATCGGCGCGCCGAGCTTTTCCTCGACATAGGCCGCTACCGTTCCGGGCGCGTCGCCGCTGATCAGGGTGTTTTCCTGCCCGAGTGCAGTGCCGTGCATCGAGTAGTTCGCGATCAGTGCGATGGGCGTGCCGTCGGGATGCTCCAGGCGTATGAGACCGATCTGCCGGTCCGTGGGACCGTCGGGATTCAAGCCAAGCGAGATTTTGCCGTCGACATCACGGGCACGCCGGTTGATGTTGGCCGCGGAAAAGCCGGTGCCCACCGCCAGACGCGCGGGAGCGAGTTTCGCCCGGGCTTGTTTGATGCCGTCAACCAGGACCTTCTCCACCCACGCGGTGTACTCCTGGTCGGGTTCGTGATTGTACCGCTCGGGCATCATCAGTTTCGCCAGGCCGTGGGGCCCGACTTCCGGAGCGGCGTGCGTGTGGGTGACCGTCCACCAGACCTGCAGCGGCTCGATGCCCGTCTCGTGCTTCAGTTGCGCAGTCATTTCGTCGTATACGGATGGAGCGAACAGGCACAGGTCAGAGGAAATGAGGAAGAACTGCGTGCGGCCGTCATCGAGTGCAACGATGCGGTGGAAGAGGCGGTCGTGAATGCCAGTGGACTGCCTTGCCGGATAGCCAGCCAGCCATTTGCTACCAGTGGGAGTGATATCCACTTTCACAACCGACGCGCGGAAAGTGCCGCTTGGGTCGGGAGCACCGCCGAGCACGGCTGCGCCCCCCGCAACGAGCAGCACAGCAACGAACGGCCGGATTGCAAACATTCGCCAACCTCCTTGAAGATAAGAAGTTATCACAGGCAGGTTCGCAGGGGCCGAGATTTCTATTTTCCCAACTTAGCTGTCGCGATACCGGGCGGTTTACTTCCCCTTGCGAGACTGCTGGGCCCTAGACTGAAAGACGGCTCGCCCCTGCGCGAACGCCTCGATGGACGCCTGCTTGTCGGCCGGACGCGCGAACTTGGCCTCGGTGTCGAGCCAGTGGATGGCATTGTCCATGTAGCGCACGAAGTACTCGGCATCCTCCCAGCTCCGAATGGGCGCTTCGTCGCGGATCAAGTAAATCGGGGAAGAGTGCGCGAACACGGTCTCGGGCCGGCGCGTTCCATAGTAATCGCTCAATCGCGTGCCATGGGGAACGTGGACTTCCTGAAAGTCGACATCTCGCTTGCGGTAGCTGTCCATGTCTTCGGATACACGAGCCGCGAGCCAGCAGCTTCGGCCGACCCTGTGCTCGAAGTGAATTTCAGCAAAGTGACGCGGTCCACTGGGGGAGGCTTGGGCAATCACTGCTCCAATGGCGACAATTTCCAACCGGTCATATGGAATCTGTGACTCCGCTACCGCATGGACCTGAGCTACCCGTTCGTTGCGCGAATCGAAAAGCAGAGTTGCGCCGGGTTCCTGTCCGTTCACAGTAAAAGTGAGGACAGGACTGTTGGTGACAAAAGTACGGCCTTGCCTTAGAGCGTTGATCCAGTTCTGATACGTGAACTCTCCTTCGACATGCGCATACACGCGGTTTGCTCCGACGGTGACGAAGTTAGTCATTTTGTCGGTTCCGGCCGTGGCAGTGAGTCGAAAGCCGCAGTTCAAATAGCGGTACCAGAGGTGCAAGCCGTGGTTGGCTTCCAGCTCAGGAACAACTTTCTGCATGAAAACGGGGAGTCCCTTGGGATCGAGCACACAAAGAATCTCGAGGCCATCCAACTTCTCCATGGCGATATCCAAAGGGCTTTCCACACCAGGCCAGCTCGGAAAGTGCGCCCATGAGACGTAACCGCCCTGTGCATGCGTCTCGTCGCAGACGCGCAGATGCAGCGGGTACTCGTATGGCTGCATGGTCTTGACTGGTTCGACCAGCCGCTTCAGGTTCAACAGGCACATGTGCCCGAGATGATTGTTGCGGAACTCCTGATTTACGTAGATCAGGCGCCACTACGTCGAATCCGTTGGCCGCGGAGAGGTATGCGCCCGCAACCGTATCGGTGAAGAATCGTCGGCGATTTTGTGCCATGCGGACCGGCTTCACAACCGATAACCTTTGGCGCGCAGCACCGGAGCCAGTAGCCGACGCAGGTTCCTGCCCAGGATGAGTTCCTTCGAGGAATCCGGGATGTCGGCGCCCAGCACCTTGCCGAGCTGTGAGGCGAAGCTTCGCCCACCCACATCGCTACCATACAAGACTCGCTCGGCGCCGAGCTCTCGCACCGCCATTTCCACGAACCCCGACGTTGGATTCGACCCGGCTATCTCCGCCGAGACATTTCTTGCGCTGCGGATGATGCGGATGCCGCGCTCCCAGTCTCCTCCTGTGTGGACGCACACGAACCGCACTTCGGGGTGTCGCCGGGCAAGTGCAACCACGTCATAAGGCGTGGATTCGCCGGGCTCATTACCGCCAATCTTCAGCCAGGTGTGCTGGAGGATGGGCACGTGCATGGAGGCTGCGCTCCACAATCAGATCCATTTCCGGAACGCTGCAAGGCTTGTCTGCTTCCACCTCGCCGATACTGACCATGGGACCGTCGCGCACGCAGCGATTGTGCCAGCGGGACAGACTCACATTGACATCGATCATATGCGCATACGAAACCTCATTGCAGGAACTCGTTCATGTACGCATCATCCTGTTGATCGTGAAGATCGGTTGTGTCGCCGGTCACGTAGCGATAGCGGAACGCGGGGCCAAGAGGTACAGGCCGTCCCATCCAATTGGCAGGATCGGTCCACAAGACTGGCCGGTCTCCCATGGCTTTGACTAGATCGTCGAGATCCCAATGCAACACGAAGCCCGGAATCACCGCATCAAATAGATCGGTGTTCATTGAGTGTGTCAAAGCAGCGCGAAGACTGAACGGTGTACGATCCACCCAGACTTTGCCGATTCGCGAGTCAATCGCGGCCGCCAGCAGAAGCCAGACCCCTTTCACGCCGCGAGCGGCTGCGCGAATTGAGGCCGGGTCGACGTCGTTGCGCGCGGCCAGGACATCCACGCCTCGCAGAATGTCGTGTGCACGCATCGCCGGCAGGTTGCGTCCGATTTGGTTGGCCCGCGCGTTGGTCAGCCAGTTCCCCACGAAGGGACGCTCACCTTCTCCCGGAGCGTCGCGAGGCTCCAGTTCGAGCACGACTCGTCCTGTCCTGGCAATCCTCTCCGCCAATGAGGGGGTGGAAAGAATCCAATAGCTACTCATCTTATCCGCCACCAGCAGTGCGGCCGGCTTTCGGCCGCTGGATCGAGGGATGTATAGTCTGCCGCCAATCTCCACTCCCGGCTCACTTTCAAAACTTACGTGCGCGCGCCGTCCTTCCGGGCCGTTTGATTCATCAGATTCCCTTACCACGGGTGCGGTCAACCCGGAGGGAATGTTCAGGCTGCGCAGCTCGGCGAGCAGCTCTGCTATCGTTCCCTGCTGCTTTCTGCTCTGAAATTCGTCCGAGATCAACTGGTAGATTTTCCGGCTGCCGGGCTCGTCATCGACATGGCCGCTCTTTGTGGCCAGGAGTTCCTGGTTGGTGTAGTTCTTCACCGGTCGTTCATGAAAGTCCCCTTTACCGTCCTTCAGCCATCGGATCATCCATTTATAGATCTCTTCCCGCGTTTCGAGCGGGGTGCCGTGCGGGCCCGATCCGACAAAAAATCGCAGCTTATCTTCAGCGCCGTAGAGCCCGAACCAGTGGCGGGCCTCGTCATAGACGAGTTTCGCTCCGGCGGGCGTGAAGTAGTCTCCCTCCGTCGCAAGAATGAGCCAGGGGGTAGGTGTGGACAATTCGACGTAATCGGCCATATCCAGCCCACTCGACAGAAGGTTGGGCGGGCTCATTTCTGAGTCGGGGTCGGGGCCCGTGAATAGCATGTGGTAGGAATTGATAAAACAAGCGGGCGCGACCGCTTTCAGCCTTGGGTCCAGGGCGCCGATGAAGGTAGTCAGTGCACCGCCGCCGGAGCACCCCACAGCACCCAGACGCTCCGCGTCTACTTCGGGCCGGCTCACCAGGTAATCCAGAGCCCGTTTTGCGTCCCATATGAAGTAGCGAGCGACGCTCTCGCTGACGAGCATGCTCTGAGCTCCCATCTGTATGTGTTCGGGAACGGACCACCCTGCCAGCGCCCGGTCCGACTGCGGTTCGTACGTCTGTTCTCTTTCGCCTTGCCCGATGGGATCGAAGGCCAGAACTACAAAGCCCTTCAATGCCAGATTCGCGGCGAGGATTTGCCCCTCCGGCTTCCCCTCTTGTGTGTGGCCGGCCTGCAAGAGGATCCCGGGACAATGCGCGGATTGGTTGGGCAGGTAGAGATTCGCCGTGACAAACACGCCCGGCAGACTTTCGAAAATCACTTTCTCGATCGCGTAGGACTCAGCCTGGATGCGGCCGGTAACTCGGGGATTCAGGGGACCCGTGTAGGCGGGCAGACCTCCAATATTCGCCACAATCTTTTCACGGACGGACTGCTTGCGCCGCTCGGCATCCGCCACATCGCGAATTGTGGCAATCAGCTCTTCCCGCCGATGCATTTGCTGCTTGGCAATCTGGTCCATCCAACGCAGAAGAGGGTCCGGAGCCGGCTGTTGCACCGCAGATCTGGCGGGATTGCAAACAAAACCATAGAGCAGCAGGATGACGAATGCCGCGCGCCGTTTCGCATCCGCGAAATAGGAAATCTGCATCTTCATGCGCCGAACCTACTGTACCGCGGTGGAGGCGTCAATCAACAAAGGGTCTCACGTGCGTCGAGTGAACTCGCAGGGTTGGTTCTTGAGCGTGCTCGACGACACAGATAACGATGGCGTCATCATTGCGACGCCGGTCCATTGGCACGCCGCTATCGCCATGCTCGGCGCGCAGGCTCTGCGGCCGCTGAACCGTCAGTTCAAACTGCGGAATAGCGAGCAAACAAACTGGGAAGCCGCCCGGACCATAGCGGCCACCCTTGAGGCAGCAGACTCTTGGGACGGAACACTCGTTATCCAGCCGTCCGTTCCTATCGCGGATCCCCAACCCGATCGTATCAAGATAGCCGAAGCAGCCACCGTGTTTCTCTCTCTTGGCGGCACTTTCGCAATCGGTCTTTCAAAGCTGTACGCAGCCGGAGACTCCGGACGCGATTCAATCGCACCCGTCCTTTTCGGCCCGCGGGGCATGCCACGCGGCAGATTCCCATCAATGTCCCCTGGCTAGCCACTTCTCCCTGGACCACGCCTTACGGGCGACCCGGGTGGCGGCGGAGTCGAGTTTGCTCTCTCGTCGTCTTCGAGCGCCAGCAGGCTAACGCTACGCACGGAAGCGGAAGCGCCTTTTCCACCAAGGAATAATTGCAACATCTAGAATTGATTAGGTGCCTCTAAGGCCAAACGGTTGGGACGGAAGATGCTGGGCGAGGTGGCCCCGATTGTCACACCCGAGACCTCTCAGCGTGCCGGCACTGATGAGTTCCATCAGGTTCAGGCACTCCCACCCGATTGCGGATTGACAAGCTCCGGCTCCATGTCTATACTGTCGTAATCGAATGCCGAAAACGAAAGTCGATGGCGTTTCCGGAGCCGACCGTGATCTCTACTCGGGATTGATCCGGCTCCACGTTCTGCACCATGCCGTCGAGGAGCCGATCTTCGGATTGGGAATGGCTGAAGAGTTGGCCCGCCATGGCTACCGCATCAGCCCGGGCACTCTTTACCCCCTCCTGCATTCCCTCGAAAAGAAGGGATATCTGCGCTCGGCCACGCGGCGAAACGGCAAATCGCTCCGCACGGTCTACCGTGCGACGCCGATGGGCCGGCGCGCGCTCGCTGCGGCTAAAAACAAAATCAAGGAATTGTTTCGAGAACTCATCGAAGGCAGATAACCACGTGACCAAACCAAGCGGCACATTCGGCAGAGTTTCGAAAGCATTGTTGTTGATGGTGGCGGCCCGTGCCGTGCTTCTGGCACAGTCCGCGGCGCCAGGTTCCTTAACCATCGCCCAAGCCGTCCAGGAAGCCCTGCGAAACTACCCCTCGGTCCGCGTCACGCAGGAACAGATGAACGCGGCGGCCGCCGAAATCCGCTTGGCGCAGACCGCTTACCTCCCGCGCGTCGACGGGCTGGCCCAAGTCAACCGCGCCACCCGCAACACCTTCTATGGTTTGCTTCTGCCGCAAGGAATCATCCCCGGCGTGGACGGCGTTAGGGCGAACAATCTCGGTTCAGTCTGGGACAGCGGCGTGGGTGTCCTCGTCACCTGGCAACCGTTTGACTTTGGTTTGCGTGCATCCAACGTCGCTTCCGCTACGGCAGCGCGGAATCAGGCCCAGGCAACCATGAACCGGACGCGGTACGACGTTTCGGTTGCCACGGCGGACGCATTCCTGACCGTGGTCGCCGCGCAGCAGACCGCGCAGGCCGCCCAAGCGGCCGTGGACAGTTGGCAAATTCTTCGGAAGAGCATTCATGCGCTGGTGGCGGCACAACTGCGGCCGGGCGCAGACGAATCGAGAGTTGAAGCGGAGTTGGCGGCGGCGCAGACCCAACTCGCCCAGGCCGAGCAAGCCATCGACGTCGCCCGCTCGACAGTGGCTCAATTCGTCGGCGTCAACCTGTCTCAGATGAAGGTGAGCCCCGGTAAGTTGGCTGAGCAATTGCCGCCGGATCGTCCGGAGGCTCCACTCGAAACTGCGGCAAACCCGCTCGCTGTTGAGCAGAACGCCGCGATCACACAAGCACAATCCCAACTCAAGGCGATTGAACGGACATATTATCCGCAGTTCCTTGTCCAGGGATTGGCCGCCGCGCGCGGGACCGGCCTGCTGAACGATGGTTCGCGGCTCGGCGGATTGAATGGGTTGGCGCCCACGACGCAAAACTACGGCGTTGGGCTGACCGTTACATTCCCTGCTATGGACCGTTTCGCGATTCGAGAGCAGGAGGCGGTGCATTCAGCAAGTATTCGGGCCGGACAAGCGCAATACCAGTTGATCGCCACCAATCTGCAAGCCCAGTTTAATGCCGCCCTCGCCACACTAACTGGCGCACGCCGTGTGGCCGCCAATACTCCGGTCGAGGTGTCCTCGGCGCAGACCGCTCTGCAACAGGCAACGGCGCGGTATCAGTCTGGACTGTCGCCTATCGATGCTGTCGCGCAGGCCCAGCGCCTTCTGGTTCAGGCCCAAATCGACGACGCCCTGGCCCGCCTGAACGTCTGGCGCGCGCTGCTTGCAGTCGCGACGGCTCGCGGCGATATCCAACCGTTTCTTGCCCAGGCCAGCCAATGATCTTCCGGAGAACTGAACCATGCGCCTTGTATTAGCTGCTCTCAGCCGGCCGCTGACCGTGGTCGTCGCTCTGGCCGCCATCGCCTTGTGCGCGTTGCTCGCCGTCCAGCGCATGCCCGTCGACATCTTCCCGCAGGTCGGCGACCCGGCGATCTATGTCGCCCAGCCGTTTAGCGGCATGGACCCGGCCCAGATGGAAGGCTACCTCACGTACTACTACGAGTATCACTTCCTCTACATCACCGGCATCGACCACGTCGAGAGCAAGAGCATCCAGGGCGCCACCCTCATGAAGCTCGTTTCACGAGGGCACCAACATGAGCCAGGCGATGTCGGAGACCGTCGGTTACGTCAACCGTGCCCGCGCCTTCATGCCTCCGGGAACCGTGCCTCCCTTCATCACGCGCTTTGACGCCGGCAGCGTCGCCGTTGGTGAACTGGTCTTTCGTAGTGCCAGCCACACCCAGGGCGAACTGCAGGACTACGCCATCAATCGCATCCGCCCTCTCTTTGCGACCCTTCCTGGCGTATCCGCCCCGCCGCCGTTCGGCGGAAACCAGCGCACCATCGTCGTCACCCTCGATCCCGACAAGCTTCGCCAGTATCAAGTCTCTCCCGAAGAGGCTATCGCCGCCGTCAGCAAGTCCACTCTGGTGATGCCGTCCGGAAACATGTGGACGGGCAAGGTTGAGCGTATCGCTCGAACCAACGCCGCCCTGGGCGGTAATCTTTCCGTCCTGCTGAGCACGCCCATCCGGCCGGTCTCCGGAGCCACCGTTTACCTGCGCGACATCGGCATCATAGAGAACGGTACGGACATCATTTCGGCTTACGCGCACGTGGCAAGCGGACCGTCTATATTCCCGTCACCAAACGCGCGGACGCATCCACCCTGGCGGTGGTCGACGCTGTCAAAGCCGCGATTCCTAGTTTCAAGAGGGCCCTCCCCGAAGACGTCGATGTCAGCCTGCAATTCGATCAGTCTCCGTACGTCACCAACTCCCTGCGCGGCCTGATTCTCGAAGGCCTGTTGGGCGCGGCTCTCACCGGCCTGATGGTGCTGCTCTTCCTGCGCGACTGGCGCAGCGCCCTGATCGTCATCCTGAATATCCCCTTTGCCCTGCTCGGCGCCGTGGTCCTGCTCTGGGTCACCGGCCAGACGATCAACATCATGACATTGGGAGGTCTGGCGCTAGCCGTCGGTGTTCTGGTGGATGAAGCCACCGTCGAGATCGAGAACATTCACACCCGCATGCTGCCTGGCGTGTCACGGGCGCGCGCCGTGGTCGAGGCTTGTAGCCGAACTGCTATCGCCCGCCTCCTCTCGATGTTCTGCATACTCGCGGTGTTCGTTCCGTCTTTCTTCATGGTGGGCGTCAGCCGCCAGTTGTTCGTGCCGCTTTCCATGGCGGTCGGATTCTCCATGATTGCGTCCTACCTCCTCTCCAGCAGTCTGGTCCCTGTATTCTCGACCTGGCTGATGCGCGAAGCGCACCGCGGCGAGGAGGGGGAAGGTTTCTTTGGGCGTCTGCGGTCGCTCTACGGAAGCTACCTGGCCGGCGTCTTGCGGTTCCGCTGGCCGATTGCCCTCGTGTATCTGGTCACCTCGATCGGATTGCTGTGCGTGCTGGTACCGCGGATGGGGACGGAATTGTTCCCGGACGCCAACGCCCCTATCCTGCGCATCCGCTTGCGCGCTCCGGCCGGCACGCGCATCGAGGAAACCGAGCGCATCGTCCTTCATGCCCTCGATGTGATACAGCGCACAGCCGGCAAGGATAACGTCACCATCACCAGCGATTTCGAAGGGCTTATCCCCTCCAGCTACCCCGTGGACCTGATCCACCTGTTTACGAGCGGACCGCAGGACGCCATCATCCAGGTCGCACTGAAACCGGACGCCCCGCGTGGCGAAGCACTGCGCGAACGGCTGCGCCAGAGCCTGCGGAGGGAGCTGCCCGACTGCCAGGCCTCCTTCGAAGCCGGAGACATCGTCACCCAGGTGATGGGCTTCGGTTCGCCCACTCCCGTTGAGGTGGACGTGCAGGGAGTCAATCTGCAAGACGCATACGCCTATGCGCAGAAGGTCCGGACGCAACTGGCCAAGCTGAGTTTCCTTCGCGATCTGCAGTTCCAACAGGAAATGAACTTTCCCACACTCGATATCGACATCGACCGCGGCCGCGCCGGCCAGTTTGGTCTCACTATGGCCGACGTCGTGCACTCGGTAGTGTCGGCCACCTCTTCCTCGCGCTTCATCGATCCCAACTACTGGCGTGATCCGAACTCCGGCAATGCCTTCCAGATCCAGGTCGAATTACCCCAAAACCAGTTGCAAAGCGTTGAACAGGTCGCAACTGTCCCCGTGATGCTGGTGGGACGCCCGAAACCCCTGCTCGACGATATCGCCGCCCTCAAGCTCAACACCATGCCCGGGGAAATCGATCGCTACAACGGCCAGCACGTGGTCAGCCTCACCGCCAACCTGCACGACATCACGCTCGGACAAGCCGCCCCTCAGATCCGCCGGGCGGCGGCGGTAGCGGGTGCGCCCCCTCGAGGCATTTCCGTTCAATTCCGCGGGCAGATTCCTCCGCTCGATCGGACCATTTCCGGATTGCGCGTCGGGCTGCTGCTCGCGGTTCTAACGATCTTTCTCCTGCTCTCTGCCAATTTCCAGTCGATGCGCCTCGCGCTCGCCATCATCCTCACCGTACCGGCGGTGCTTTGCGGCGTCCTGTTGATGCTGCTCGCGACCGGCACCACGCTCAACATTCAGTCCTTCATGGGAGCTATCATGGCCATCGGGATCGCCGTGGCCAACTCGATTCTGCTGGTCACGTTCGCGGAGCGTGCGCGCCATGAGGGTCGGCCGCTGCTGGAAGCGACACGCGAAGGAGCCACCAGCCGGCTGCGTGCGATCCTCATGACCGCCGCTGCGATGATCTTCGGCATGGTCCCGCTGGCCATTGGATTCGGTGAAGGCGGCCCGCAAGCCGCGCCGCTCGGCCGCGCCGTAATCGGCGGTTTGACCGTCTCCACCTTCGCTACCCTGACCATCTTGCCTTTGATCTACGCGATACTCCAACGGAACGCGTCCACTACTTCTCCATCCCTCAACCCGATGGACCCCACGAGCCGATATTATGATGCGACGTAGCCTTCTTCTCATTCCTGCCTTGGCTTTGCTGGGGCGAGCCGAAACCTCCGAGTTCGCTACGGTGGTCTCCAAGCTTGCCTCGCATACCATCGAGCTGCCCGCTGAGATTTCGCCCTTTCTGACCGTCTCGCTGCACGCCAAGGTGCCGGGCTACGTCGAGCGCGTGCTGGTGGATCGCGGTAGCGTGGTCAAGGATGGCGAACTCCTCATCGAGCTGGCCGCCCCCGAAATGCTGGCGCAGATCGCCGAAGCCGAATCCAAAGTGCAGGCCGCCGAGGCGGACCGGCTGCAAGCCGTGGCTCAACTCGCCGCCGCCCAAAGCACCTACCAGCGGACAGCCGAAGCGGCCAAGACCCCAGGGGCCGTCGCCGGCAACGATTTGATCCTGGCCCAGAAACAGGTGGATGCCGCTCAGGCTGTGGTGAACTCGCGCGAGAAAGCCAGCGCGGCGGCCCAATCGGCTGTGAATGCGCTCCAGGCCATGCTGGCGTACCTGAAGATCACCGCGCCCTTTGACGGCGTGGTCACCGATCGCCTGGTACATCCGGGGGCCCTCGTCGGTCCCGGCGCCGACACCGCGCTCCTGGTTGTTCAACAAATCTCTCACTTGCGTCTCGTGGTTCCTGTCCCCGAGGAGAACGTCGGTGGCATCCTGGCCGGGGCGAGAGTCGAATTCAGCGTTCCTGCGTACCCCACCCGGTCCTTTTCCGGAACCATTGCGCGGGTCGCTCATGCGCTGGATCCCAGAACCCGCACCATGTTAGTCGAACTCGATGTCTTCAATCGCGATGGTGCGCTCGCCCCCGGCATGTATCCCAGCGTCCGGTGGCCGGTGCGCGGTTCACAGCCCGAGTTGTGGGTGCCCAAGACTAGCGTCGTGATCACCACCGAGCGCACTTTCGTCATTCGCGACCGCGGCGGCCGCGCCGAGTGGGTCAACGTGAAAAGAGGGGTGACGGAAGGAGACCTGGTTCAGGTGATTGGGAGTCTCCAGGCCGGCGACCGGGTCATCCGCCGAGCTACCGACGAATTGCGGGAAGGAACTACCTTGCAGGCCCGCCAGTAGGCAAGCCGAGACTGTCCGCGCTAGGCTGCGTCATACTCTCATCCGCAGCGGCATCTCTTCCGCCAGACAAGCATCCACTCCGCGTATGAGCGTGGCGTATGCAAAGGGCTTTTCGATCACCATACCTTCTCCCGCAGTTCATGCTCAAACACCGCCCGGTGGCCGGTCATAAACAGAATCTTGAGGTCAGGCCGCAGTTGCTTCAGGCATCTGACCAGCTGGAAGCCATTGAGTGCGGGCATGTCAACATCGGTGACCACCAGATCAATTTCCTGCGGGCCAACTCGCTTGGCGAGACGCAATGCCTCCAGACCGTTGGCTGCCGGCAACACTCGATAGCTGTGGGCTGCTAAGACTGAGCAAACAAACGATCGAACCATGTCGTCGTCTTCCGCCAGTAAGATGGTCCGCTCAACCATAGAGCCTATTCAGAATATCCGTAGTGAACCGCGACGGCCATACTTCAGAGGCTGCATTTCCTGCCTCGATCTCGGAGTAGCCACTAGTGTCTTGGGATTATGCGAAATGGGATGCTAGTTCCCGGAAATTGGATAGCCTGTGGTTCTGGTGAAAACCGATTAGCTTCCGTTTCAACAGTTTGAATCTGAACAGTGTCCGTTTTCGGACATGGCACGATACTTGCTTACCCCAGCCCGCACAAGAGTGCTTACTCAAGGACAAGCAAACGATGAAACTTCTCCGTTTTCAGTTGTTTTGGCTGCTGGTCGTCATGGCGACCTTCGTTCACGCGCAGGAGACCGGCTCGATCACCGGTACCGTTAGAGACAACACCGGCGCAGTGGTGCCCAGTGCTGACGTCAATATCACGAGCGAGGCGCAAGGGGTGATCCAGAAGGTCACAACCAACTCGAACGGGGACTTCCTGGTGGCGGGACTTCCATCCGGAACGTACGACCTGACGATTACCGCACATGGCTTCAAGAAGTATGCGGCTACCGGCGTGGTTCTGCGCGTCGGGCAGAAAGCGCGTGTTGATGCCACTCTCCAAGTCGGCGAGATCTCAACAGAAGTGACCGTAGCGGGCGAAGCCATGGCCCAGGTGGAAACGCAATCCGCCGAGATCTCGGGAATTATTACCGGCAAGGAGATCAGCCAGATCATTCTGAACGGCCGCAATTTCTCGCAACTCGTGACTCTGACGCCAGGCGTTAGCAATCAGACGAACTTGGACGAAGGCACTGTGGGTATCGCCGGAAACGTCGGGATGAGCATGAACGGCGGCCGCACCGAATACAACAATTGGGAGATGGATGGCGGCGACAACATGGACAATGGCAGCAATAATGGGCTGAATGTCTATCCCAATGTGGATGCCATCGCCGAAGTCAAAGTTCTGACCTCGAATTACGGCGCGCAGTACGGGCGCAACAGCTCGGGTACGGTTGAGGCGGTAACCAAGACCGGTACCAAGGATTTCCACGGCGATCTGTTTGAGTTCGTCCGCAATGACGACTTCAATGCGCGAGGCTTCTTCCAGTCAACAGTTCCTGAGTACAAGAAGAATGACTTCGGCTTCACTATTGGAGGCCCCCTCTACATTCCTGGGTTTTACAACACAAAGAAAGAAAAGACATTCTTCTTCTGGTCCGAGGATTGGCGCCGGGAGATTATTCCCGGCCAGAACTTCAATCTTCAGGTCCCCACGGCCGGCGAACGGGCCGGAAACTTTTCCGATGTCTGCCCTGGGTCGGGTTCGGTGGTGAACAAGACCGGATTCCCGGATTGCCCGGTGAATCCGAAGACTGGTTCCTACTTCCCAGGCAACATGGTTCCCGTCGATCCCAATGCCGCGGCGATTCTGACACTGATGCCCGAGGCCAACAGGCCCAATAACTACTACAATTCGTTTCCCGCCCAGCCCACCCACTGGCGCGAAGAGTTGGTTCGTATAGATCACAATTTCAGCGATAACGTGCGGCTTTTCGGCCATTACATCCACGATTCCTGGAGCACCATTTCGCCCGTGCCGCTTTGGGGCACCGGCGCGACATTCCCCACCATAGGGACTAATTTCGTTGGTCCTGGCGTCAGTGACGTGGTTGGCATGACGGCCAACATTACTCCTACGCTTTTGAATGAGTTTACTTTCAGCTACACGACCGATCACATTTTCCTGAACGCGACCGGTCCCGCGCAGCGGCCAGCGAGCATGACCATGACCGGCCTGTTCAACAATGGCTTCGGTGATCTATTGCCGGCCGCAACCATAGGCGCCGGGATCAACTACGATACCGCCGCATTAAAGCTCGACACCGGATACTTCCCCTGGAACAATGCGAACCCAACTTACACGTACAAGGACCAGTTGACCAAGATCATCGGCGGTCACAATCTTTACTTCGGAGCGTACTTGGTCCTGGCGGAGAAGAACGAGCAGAACAGCCCGTACGTCCAGGGCCAGCTGAACTTCTCCAACACCGCGGCAGCGGTAACCACCGGGAATGCCTTCGCCGATTTCTTAACCGGAGAAATCCAGTCCTATGCGCAGACCAATACGAAAACGAAGTACTACAACCGCTACAAGATTCTTGAACCTTACTTGCAGGACGACTGGCACATTACCAAGCGGCTCACGCTGAATATGGGCGTACGCTTGAGTCTGTTTGGAACCTATCACGAGATACAACATCAAGCGTACAACTTCGATCCGGCGGCCTATCAGGCTTCCGCCGCGCCGCAAATCGATATCACCGGCTCGGTCACGGGTCAAGCGGGCGCGATCATACCGGGCTCCGGCAATCCGTACACGGGGATCGTTCAGTGTGGTGTCAATGGTGTGCCCGCGGGCTGCATGAAGGGCCATTTGTTCAACCCCGCGCCGCGCGTGGGCTTCGCGTTCGATCCGTTCGGTGATGGTAAGTCCTCCATCCGAGGCGGCTACGGGCTGTTTTTTGAGCACACCAACGGCAACGAAGGCAATACCGAATCGCTCGAAGGGAGTGCGCCGTTGGTGCTCTCCGCAACGCAATACGACATCAGCGGCTATACCAAGATCGGCGGAGGCGGCGTTCAATTTCCGCTGAGCGTCAATGCCATTCCCACGGTAGCTCGCTGGCCGTACATGCAGCAGTGGAACCTGAGCGTCCAGCGCGAAGTGGCAAGGAGCACCATTGTCACCGTGGCGTACGTGGGCAGCAAAGGCACGCATCTCTCGTTGCAGAGCGACATCAACCAGCTATACCCGATTTCGGCGTCGCAGAATCCATATCTGCCGGGGCAGGCCATGACTCAAGCGGACTGCAGCAGTGGAACGGTCAACGGTGTGGCTCCGACCGGGCCTGCCGCCATACAGTTTGGAACCGCGTGCGGCAATAGCCCCACCCCCTACCTCCAGTACCGCGGCTTCGGCACCATCACCGGGCTGTTTCCGCAAGCCAACTCGAGCTACAACTCGATGCAGGTTTCCGTACACCGGCATATCGGCGCGCTCAGTTTCGATTTGGCCTACACCTGGAGTCACTCGCTCGATGACTCCTCGGACCGTTATGACGGCACCTTCGTGAATTCCTACAACTTGAGGCAAACTTACGCCAGCTCCAATTTTGACCAGCGCCAGATTTTGAATATCGGCTACGTGTACGACCTGCCGTTCTTCTCCCACGCCGGCCTGAGCCACAAAGTGCTGGGCGGGTGGCAGATTTCCGGTCTAACCACCTTCCAGGATGGCATTCCTTTCAACATTACCGACGGCCTTTTCAACGCCGGCGTGGGCAACACAACGGGTACCGGATCGTTTCTAGACATGGTCGGCAATCCCAACGCCGTCACGCAGCAAAACGTTGGAGGTGTGGTTGGCCCGCTGTTGTTCAATCCGGCCGCCTTCGCCGCGCCGCAAGGGCTGACTTTCGGCACGATGCAGCGCAATGCTCTGAACATCCCGCATCGAACGCAATTCGACATGGGCCTGTTCAAGTATTTCCAGGTCCGGGAGAGCAAGACCTTTGAATTCCGCGCGGAAGGTTTCAACATCTTCAATCACACGCAATGGAACGGCGTCAACGGCGGCACAAGCTGCTTCGGAGCAGACTTCTCCGCCGGGGACGCAGGCTGCCTGGCCAACAACAACTTTCTCCGCCCGAGCGGCGCGCACAACCCGCGCATCTTGCAGTTGGGGATGAAGTTCCTGTTCTAGTCTTCACTATTTCGGCATCTGGTGAGCATCGTCACTGATGCTCGCCTGCTCAAACTACTGGGTTCACCGTTCTTGACTGACGTTCCCTCCATCCAACCGGATATCCGGCTGGACGCGCGCGGAGCCGGAGAGCGCATATTTGGCCCTCAGGCTTCGCCGCTCTCCGGGCAACAGAGAGAAAAAGTTATCCTCCCATTGCACCGGCAGGAGCTCCTCGCCGTCATGGCTGTTAACAACTCGCAAGTGGATGAAGAACGCGAGGTGTGGACTTGGGTTTTCAACGGAAACCTGGGCTACGCCGTCAGTTCCTTCGTCTGCATAACTTGCTGAGACTTTGAGCTTAACCGGAGGAAGCTTTCTCAGCTCGCTGAAATCTGCAAACGATTTCTCCGGCGTATAATATCCATCACCCTTTTCCCAATCCATCACATCGGGCTTTTGTGAGAGCCAGTAGAAACTCGACGTAACTTCCTTCCCGGATGCATCACCCAGGTCAAGCCGAACAAAATAGGTTCCAGTTAATAGCGGGACCGCGGGGATGGTAAATACTCTGGTGGCGCTATCTGGACCAACGTCGAAGATGGCTCTGTTTGAGTATTTTTCCTGCATGTGCAGATCGTATACTCGGGCGCGAGCTGTCAATCGCTCGAAATTCTTGTAATAGGCATTTACCACAACTACAGAATGATCATCGTATGAGTACTGAATATGCAGAGGCTCGCAGGCTTTCTTTGTTCCGAAGTATCCGCCGCCGGGGCGAAGATAGTAGTCATAAAGGTGCCAGATTACAGAAGGCCAGGCGTTGTTCAGCATCCATTGGATTACGCCTGTCGCATTGTACTTATTAGCGGAGAACGCCTCAAACATGGCACGTTCACCCTCATAGGCACTTACTTCCGACTTGAGCGCAAAGTCCTCAAGATTCGTTGACGCCCCATATCTCGACTCGAGCGCGTGCGTGTAGACGTCTAGATTCCGCGGCACGTCGCGGCCCGCATGGAAGGTCCAGTAATCGTCCACCGGCCAGAGATGTTCCGGGGGCAGAAACTTCCGCAGACTCTCGATAGGCGGAATCGCGGCGCCCGGGCTTGTTTCTGTATTGAAGCCAAACGCTCCGCCGCGGCTGCGGTCCGTCGACCAGTACACCGGGGGCACATATTCGTAGGGGCCGGTCATCTTAAGACCCGTCACACCGCTGACGGGAGTCGGCGTCTGCGACGCGGAAGACTGATAGGGATTCGGCCAGTCGAGTTCCTTGAGTATCTTGATGTAGGCCTCTTCGACTTTCTGTGGGGGTGGATAGTCGCTGCCATTGAGCCAGTCGAAAACGGATGGATGGATGCGGAGATGGTGAATCTGGTCGCGCATTGATTCCGCCGAAATCCGAAAATCCTCCGGCTTCCAATTGCTCCACTTCTCCCAGTGATCGCAGCAGCACCAGCCCGCCATCACCAGAACTCCCCGGCGGTCGCACAGATTCAGGAAGTCTTCATCCTCGAGCTTGCCTTCGAGCCGAATCGTGTTCAGGTTCATGTCGGCCACGTACGCGATCTCGGCCTCCTGCCGCTTCGGTGACACGCGAAGCAGCATGTCTGGAGCCCATCCGGCGCCCCGAATCAGAATCCGCTTTCCATTGATCTTGAAAATCCGCGCCCCGTTTTCGTTCAGTTCTGAGCTAACCTCGCGAATTCCAAAATGTGCTGTCTTGGTGTCCGATATTGCTCCATTGATCTCGAACCACAGCTTGATCTCGTAGAGGTACTGCGGGCCCAGGTTTGCAGGCCACCACAGGTGCGGATGTTGTATTACCAGTTGTGGATATTCATCCGCCAAAAACCCTGCCACCTTCGTTTCCTTGACACCTAATTCCACCTGCTTGGAGAACTTCGTGTTTCCAATCTGTCCGTGAAGGACTCCGCGTACCGGCTCATTGGTTGCGTTAGACAATTCCGCCGTTACGGTGAGGCGGGCGGCGTCGAGGGAAGGCGAAGTGAAGCGGCCGACGGCGTGAGGCCAGCGAAGCGCGACGGGTCCGGTGGTAGTAAGGTACACGTCGCGCCAGAGGCCCGTATTTTTATCGGGCGGCGCAGGGTTCCAGTCCACCCAGCTGATCGCAAGGTCGTTCGGTTGAGGAGGGTATACCTGGACGGCCAGGACATTTGGTTTGCCAAGCAGCACGGCGTCGGTCACGTCGAACTCGAATTGCCGCCAGGCGCCTGCGATGTCTGTGGAAGCCGCGATGGCGCGCCCGTTCAGCCAGATATTCGCACGGAAGTTTATGCCGTCGAAGTGCAGCCACACTCTCTGTCCGGACGATTGATCGGATAAGTGGAAGTCCTTTCGGAACCACCACGAGGACCGGAACGGACTATCCGGCGGCATGGCGGCGTTCGAGAAATTGTGCTCGGGATCACTCATCCCGGCATGTGTGGAATAACTTGCGCCAGGGAGTGACGCCAGGTTCATTCCGAAGTAAGGGTCGGGATAGACTTTGTTGTCCACGAGCGCCGCCAGCACCGTTGTGGGCACCGAAGTTGCGTACCATCCCTCAGGCGTGAACACAGTTGTGGAGATCCAGGCGCCACTTTCGCCGACCTTGTCTGAGGATTGGAGGCGCCATCCTTCGTGCAGCGGGACGAAAGCCAAGGACCGCGGATCGGCCGATGCCGCCGGCATCGCGAGGGGGCAACCGAGTGCCCAGAGGAGTAACGTTCCCGCTGCAACTTTAGACCGAGCTACCTGAACCGGCATCGCACCATCATAATCGGCCAGGCCTCAGTGACGGGGATGGCTTTCTAGCCCCAAGCCAGGGATCGCGCCAATACCGCGCTATTCCTTCTTCTTGAGCTCGCTGTCATGCTCGGTGATGAAGGTCTTGATGTCCTCGGCCATCGACAACAGTTTTCCCCATTGCTCCTTGTAGAGCGTGACCGGGAATCTGCCGAGACCGTAAACCGAGACGGCGCCTTTTTCGCTGACCTTCAGGAACGCAGCCCCAGACCGTCCCCGTTGCTTCAGTGCCGCGTTTTCGGCCTTCAATCGCTCGAGTTCTGCTTGCAGATCTTGATCGCTCATGCGTGCTCCCGGAATGATGTTCTAGATGTGGCTCGAAACATCATGGTACCGCCGAAGGCAGCCGGTGATGTAGAGTGAAGATCCTGCCCACGCCATCGGGCCAGCCTCGTTCGCCCGAAGAGCGGATGGGCGGTGTCAAGGAGGCAATCATGGTAGCGGGTATCGAATGCCGCGTTCTTGGAATCTGTCTTAGCGCATTCGTGTGGCTGGCAGGCGCGGCAAACGCGCAGAATATCGTGGTGGACGCAGCGCCGTCGCATGCGGTGAATTCTTTCAGCCCCTTCCGAGCGCTTGGCGGCGCCATTGACCGCTTGGGCGTGAACGGCGGAAAAACCAAGGAGCAGAACGAGAAGAACACCGTGAAACTATTGACCGATCCGGTGCTCAAGGAGCTTCTGAGCGCGGGTTGGGGAACCGTGACCTATCGCCAGAATACGGAACTGATGATCGAGGCCTGGCACTGGAACGCGCGGGGTACCTGGAGCAATGCAGCCAAACAGGGAGGCTATTTCACCGGCAGCGCCGAGCCCACTGAAGAGAAGATTCTCCACTCCTGGGCGTACCCGCTCCCGCATCGCGGTGCCACTGTGGGCGACGGCAACGGCTGGTCCCGCCTGACCGATGGCGATCTGAAATCCTACTGGAAGAGCAACCCGTACCTGACCAAAGCGTACACCGGTGAGGACGACTCCCTGCATCCGCAATGGGTCATGATCGACCTGGGCGCCAAGGTGGACGTCAATGCCATCAAGATCGCCTGGGCCAACCCTTACGCCAAGCGCTATTACGTGCAGTTCTGGACGGGCGAGTTGGAGCCATTCTATGAAGGGATCAACAAGGGCGCCTGGCAGACCTTCCCCATGGGCACCATCACCGATGGCCAGGGCGGGACTCCCACGCTCAAGCTGGTGAACTGGAAGATCCCGGTGCGGTACCTGCGCATCTGGATGACGGAATCGTCCAACACCTGCGACACGCACGGCGCCGAGGACCAGCGCAATTGCGTGGGATACGCGATCAACGAGCTCTATATCGGGACTGTGTCGGCCGGTGGCCAGTTCACAGACGTCGTCAAACACCTGCCGAGCCGGAAACAGACCATCACCTGGCCTTCCTCGGTGGATCCGTGGCACGCTGCTTCGGATTTGGACTACGGAAGAGGGGACCAAATCGGATTCGATTTCTTCTTCCATTGCGGCGTCACGCGCGGTCTTCCCGCCATGATCCCGATCGCGATTCTATATGCAATACCGGAGGATGCGGCCAACGAAATCGCGTACCTGTACAAACGGGGCTATCCGATCTCATGGATCGAGATGGGAGAGGAAGCGGATGGGCAGCGCGTGCTCCCGGAGGACTATGCCACGCTGTACATCCAGTTCGCCAAGGCCATCCACAAGCTGGTGCCCAACGCGCCTCTGGGCGGGCCGGCTTTCGAGGGGACGCCTGGTGATGTGGATTCCTGGGCGGACGCCAACGGAAGGGTCTCGTTTCTGGGCCGGTTCGTGGACTATTTGAAGGCGCGCGGTCACCTCCAGGATTTCACATTCTTCTCGTTCGAGCACTATCCCTGTATGGGCGGAAAGCCCTGCGCAGACTGGAGTTCGCTGTACTGGGAACCCGACTATGTGAACCACGTGATTCAGGCCTGGAAGGACAACGGTCTGCCGCCGAACGTTCCGTTCTTCATGACGGAGGGCAACGACCTCGACGAGGGTGGAACGGGCACCGTCAAAAGTGGACTCTGGCTGGCCGACTATGTGGGTTCGATGATGACCGCCGGCGCCGCTGGCACCTATTATTTCCATTACATCGCAACCGAGGGCAGAGGCGGAGGCGGCTTTCTCCCGATCGACCAGAACGGCCACGTGAAAACTTACACCCCTCAATATCTGGCGACGCAGGTGATTACGAAGGAATGGGTGCAGCCCGTCGATGCCATCCACAGGCTCTTCAAAGTCTCCAGCGACGTGAAAGATAAAGCTGGTCACACCCTGGTGACGGCTTACGCTGTTGAGCGGCCCGACGGGCAGTGGTCGGTCATGTTGGTCAACAAAGACCATGACAACGATCATTCCGTCAAGGTGGCCTTTGCCGGTCCGGCTGCGCAGCAGAATCAATTCTTTTCGGGCAACGTGGAGCGCGTGGTGTTGGGTGCGGCAGAATACCAGTGGCACGCCGATTCCGGTCCCGCGGGTCAGGCTGCTCCGCAGGGCCGGCACCACGGCTGGGGCAACGGGCACTCAGATCCGGACGGCCCGCCATCCAAATCGACCGTGACGGCAGCGGGTCCGGAAACGCTCTACCAGCTTCCTAAGGCATCCATCATCGTTTTGCGCGGTAAGCTCTCGAACTAGCGAGTCTGGCCGCTCTTGCCGCGTGTGATACATTTTCATTTGCGGCATCATCGAGGCGCTCATGATTGCAAGCTATAAAGCGAGGGGCGCGCTGGCAGTCGCGCTCTGGATGCTGCCAGGCGTTGCCTGGAGCCAAGAAAATCGGCTGAGCGGTGTGATCGAGTCCCGGCAAATGACGGTACTGCCGGGCAGCGTACATCCGCTCGCTCAGGCGAAGTATGACCAAGGACCGGCCGATCCATCGCAGGCTTTGCGCCCTATGACGCTCATGCTGAAGCGTTCCCCAGCTCAGCAGGCGGCGCTGGCCAAGCTCCTGCAAGACCAGCAGGATCCCAATTCCAAAGACTATCACCAGTGGCTGACGCCCCAGCAATTCGGCGAGCGGTTCGGATTCAGCGCAGCCGACATCGCCGCAGTCTCCACTTGGCTTGAGTTACAGGGTTTCGCTGTCGTCGATGTGCCGGCCAGCCGGAACCTAATAGTCTTTAGCGGAACGGTCCAGAGCGCGCAGACGGCGTTGCGGACCACTATCCACCGTTATCTTGTGGACGGCGAGAGCCACATCGCGAACTCCAGCCCGATTTCGCTGCCAGCTGCTCTAGCACCGCTGGTATTGGCGGTTAACGGGTTGGATGACTTTCAACCAAAAGCGTCCGGCCGCCCGTTGGGCAAGAAAACGCCGGTCAGGCCCGCGTACACCAACCCAACCAACGGCTCACACAATCTGTCGCCGGCGGATTTTGCCGTGATTTACGATATTCTCCCGATGTATCAGGCGGGGTTCACCGGTTCCGGGCAACAGATTGCCGTCATCGGCCGTTGCGCCATTGGGCTCAGTGACGTGCAAAGGTTCCGGTCCACGTTCAGTCTTCCGCAGAACAATCCGCAGCTCATCCTGGCCTCGGGAAGCCCCGATCCGGGACCGAATGGTGTCGAGAGCAGTGATTGCGACGAGGCTTACCTGGACGTGGAGTGGGCGGGTGCTGTGGCCAGCGGGGCGGCCATCAACTTCATTTACGCCACCGATGTCTTCTACGCGGCCCAGTACGCCATCACGCAAAATATAGCGTCGATTCTGTCGACGAGCTTCGGGGGGTGCGAGCAAAACACGGGGTCGATCGGCGTTTCGGCGGCTCTCGAGTCGCTGGCACAGCAGGCGAATGCGCAGGGTATCACGTGGATTGCGTCGTCCGGCGATTCCGGGGCGGCTGCCTGCGACACGGCATTCAGCTCCATTGCAAACGAGGCCAGTAATGGTTTGGCCGTGGATTTCCCTGCCAGTATTCCGGAAGTGACTGCCGTCGGAGGGACAGAGTTCAACGACCCTAGCGGGGACTACTGGAATTCCGTCAACGGCAGCGGGGGTGTCTCGGCACTGTCGTACATCCCCGAGGTGGCTTGGAACGAAACCGCACCCAGCTACGGGCTGGCCGCGTCAGGTGGCGGCATGAGCATTTTTTACACCAAGCCCACATGGCAGATTGGCCCTGGAATTCTACCTTGGCAATACCGCGCCGTTCCCGATCTGGCGCTGGCGGCGGCCGGGCATGACGGCTACTTGATTTTCGAAAATGGCCAGCAGTACATCGAATCTGGCACTTCGGCGGCCACTGGATCCTTCGCCGGTATCCTGGCGATCCTGAATCAATACGAGATCGCGAAGGGTTTTCAGTCCCAGACCGGGCAAGGTAACATCAACCCCAATCTGTACCGGCTCTCGCAGAGCGCGCCTTCGGCCTTTCACGACATCACGACCGGAAACAATATTGTGCCTTGCGTTTCGGGGACCCCCAACTGCACCACGGGATCCTTCGGTTTCAGTGCCGCGCCCGGGTACGATCTGGTGACGGGCCTGGGCTCGGTCGACGCGAGCAATTTGATTTCGCATTGGGCCAACCAGTCGGTGAACACGAAGACGACGCTGTCCGCCAGTCCGGCCAGCTTTCCATTGATCGGTAGCGCGCAACTCACGGCTACGGTAACCGCGGTGGCAGGTTCCACGCTTCCCAGCGGCATCGTGTCTTTTCAGATCGGGAGTGCGCCGATCGGCTCGGCCGCTCTAGTGGCCAGCGGGGGGGCAGCCACGGCGGCTCTGACCGCTTTTGGCAGCCAGTTCGCCGTCGGCGGTAACACGGTCACCGCGAGCTACGGGGGTGGACCCGGCATGAATGGTTCCTCCGGTACGGCGGTCGTAACCGTAACGCAGCCGGCCAACATGACCGCGATCATCCCGACGTCGGTGCCGGATCCCGTCTACCAGCAACCGCAGGACGCCGATGGCTATACGTTCTTCTTCACGGTGACGCTCTCCGAGGTGAATGGCATTGGAACCTCGCTAACCAAATTCACGTTTAACGGTTCGGATTATAGTTCGCAGATCGCGGACTTCTTCGAGGCCACCACGATTGCGCCGCACGGGTCGTTGTCAGCCGCGCTGCGAGCCAGAAATGTGACCCTTCCCAGTAACGCCGTGTTTCAGTTCGGCGGAATGGACGCAAGCGGGAACCCGTGGACGCAGCAGTTTTCGGTTCCTTTCTATGGCCCGCAGATCACGGCAGTGATGTCGCTTGCCAGTCTGCCTGGAACAGTCCGCCAGAATCCGAGTGCCAGCTCCAACTGCCAGTGGTACCAGAATCTCGTGGTGCAAGAGTCTAACGGGCACAATGTGCAACTCCAGCAATTCCTCACCTCCGGCTCTGACCTTAGCACCCAGATTCAACAGTCTTTCGGGTCCACCATGCTACCGGCGTACGGCGATCTCGTGGCTAATATTTGCTGGGCCGGGATTACACCGCCCTCTAACAGCAATTTTGAACTGGACGGCACTGACGACACCGGCCAGCGGGTCACGGCAACCACATCCGTAGTCTTCGATGTTCCCTCAACTTCCGGGAGTGTTCTCTCTGTCGGGACCAGCAGTCTGACGCTGTCGGTGCCTGACGCCACACAGAGCACTTCGGCGCAAATCCAGGTAAACGTCGCGAAGGGACAACGGTGGGCCGCTTCAATCTTTCCCACCAACCAGACCACGCGTTGGTTGTCTGCCTCGCCGCTTTCAGGTGTAGGCCCGGGTACGGTGAACATCGTGGCGTCCGGCTCGCCATACGACGCTGCCAGTCTGGCCAACGGCACTTATTCGGCCATGATCGCGATCCAATCAGTGAATTCGCGGCCCCAATTCATCAACATCCCGGTGACTTTCACGGTTGCCTCTTCGGGGTTAACCGTGCAGCAGGTCTTTCCCCACATCGCCTCGGACAATGAGTGGCACACCGACATTTTCGTGCTGAATACCAGCAATGCGCCGGCAACCTTCAGTCTCGTGTTCCACACCGATAGCGGGGCGGCTCTGCCTCTCGACGGAAATCCCCAGATTAACAACGTGACGCTTCCGGCCAACGGCACAGCGTTTTTCCGGACATCGCCAGCTGCCACATCCAACAATGGCTGGGCGGAACTCGATTCCAACGCGCCCTTGTCCGGCGTGGTTGTGTTCGGCCGGGAACCCGGAGATGGCAGCTATTACGAGGCGTCGGTACCTCTCAGTACGCCCTATTCGTCGTTCACTGTGCCGTTCGACGAAACGGTATCTCCGCTAGGCAAGCCGTACACGTTCATAGACGGATTTGCGGTCACGAATACGGACCCCACCAGTGGCACACGAATCTCCTGCACGGCATACAACAGCATTGGCAACGTCCTGAGCTCGGCGTTACCGATTGGGCCGCTGAACCCTCTCGAGCACACCGAGTTTCTCATCGATCAGCAGTTTGGGCCGGCGCTCGCGGGGCAGCAGGGTACGCTATCTTGCCAGGCCGATACGCTCGTGGCTGCCGTGGAACTCCGTGCCATTTCGTCGTCTTTCGCCGTTAGTTCCCTGCCGGTACTCCCAAGTTCGACGACGGCTGCATCAGGCAATTCCGGGACCCTGATTTTTCCTCACATCGCTTCCGACAGCGAATGGCACACGGACATCTTCGTAATGAATCCCAGCCGCAATGCGGCAACTTTCAGTCTCGTTTTCCACACCGACAATGGCCCTGGCCTGACTCTCGTTGGTAGTCCCCAGACCTTTAACGTGGCGCTCCCGCCCAACGCGCTTGCGTTCTTCCGCACGTCTCCCACTTCGACTTCCAACAACGGCTGGGCGGAAGTGGATTCCACCACACCTTTAACCGGAGTAGTCGTTTACGGCAGGCACGGCGATGATGGCAGGTATTACGAGGCGTCCGCGTCGCTCAGTTACCCTTACGCGGGTTTCACGGTGCCATTTGATGAAACACAATCCCCGCTGGCCTCGCCGTTCCTCGATGGCTTTGGCGTGACCAATTCGAACTCCAGCGCGGCAGCGCAAATCACTTGCTCCGCTTACGGCAGCAGCGGCCATCTCCTCGGCTCGGGGTTTCCGATTGGGCCATTGGGGACCTGGCACCATACCGAGTTTCTCGTTGACCAGCAGTTCGGCAACGTGCTGGCCGGGAAGCGCGGCACGCTGGCATGCCAATCCAGCACGCTGGTGGGCGCAGTGGAGCTCCGCGCCATTTCGTCGTCTCCCGCCGTTAGTTCCATGCCGGTCATCCCGAGCGCTACGGCCATTTCGCGTCCGGCCACCGTGCAGAAACAGGTACCGCCCGTTACCGATCCCCCCGCTCTGGCACGACAAACCCCGCAGCTGGGCGCCAAGTAGGCTAGCAGGCGGTCGAAATCAAGCTGGATGCTGCCGGCTTGTTAGCGAGATTCGATTGAAACACTGCGGTGAAGTGGAAGGTGCTGCCTTCTCCCATCTTGCTGTCCACCCAGATGCGGCCGCCCATCATGTCTACGAGTCTGGCCGAAATGGTCAAGCCCAAGCCGGTACCGCCATATATTCGCGTCGTAGAGGAGTCCACCTGGCGAAATGCTTCAAAGATCAAGCCCACTTTGTCGGATGGAATTCCAACGCCGGTGTCGGAAACTGTGAAATGCAACTCCACCGAACTCTTCCGGCGAGTCTCCAACACAGCCTTCAGCTCGATGGATCCAGCGCTCGTGAATTTGATGGCGTTGTTCAGCAGGTTTAACAGGATCTGGCGGAGCCGGAGAGGATCTCCCACCAGCTTATCCGGCACCACGGGTGCCACATCGAACCTGACACGGAGGCCCTTTTGTTCGGCATTAACAGCTAGCGTGGAAACGGCATCCTGCACGCACCGGCGAATCGAGAATTCGATGGGGTCTAAGTCGAAACGGCCCGCCTCGATCTTCGACAGATCCAACAGATCATTCAGCAGCGCCTGCAGGGATTCGCCGGCTCGCCTAGCGTCCATCAGGTACTCGCGTTGCTCCGCGGAGAGCTCGGTGTCCAGAACCAGGTCCGTCATGCCGAGAACCCCGTTCATGGGCGTGCGAATTTCGTGGCTCATGTTGGCGAGGAACTGGCTCTTCGCAAGGCTGGCAGATTCAGCGGCCGCCTTGGCGTTCTCCAACTCCTGCGATGCCCGTCTCTGTTCCGTCACGTCGCGAAATCCCCACACTCGCCCAACACGCTTGCCTTTGACCCGCTGCAGTTCGCAATGCCGTTCCAAGATCCTTCCGTCTTTGAACTCAAGTACGTCATCGACCTCTCCATCAGGATCCGCATACACCTGCTGAACTTTGGCTAGGAATGCCTCCGGGTCGCGGAGTTGTGGTGCCACAAACTCAACAGCGGCGCGGGCGTCTCCGGATTCGAGAATGGACTCGGGGATGCCCCAAATGGCGCGAAATTTGTCGTTGTACGTCACGATCTTCCTTGCGGAATCCACCACCAGGATCCCCTCGGCGGTTGACTCCAGCGTGGCCCGGAGGGCAGCCGTCCGCGCAGCGACTTTTCTACGCAAGCAAGCCACCCACAGCGTACTCGCGAGAGTCATGCCCCCCAGAATTGCCAGGAGCCAGCCAATCCGGATGGCGGTCCACCGGGAAGGCCGCTCCACAACGACGATGTCTCCGGCAGAGCGGAGCAGCACCCGGAACGCTAATGGCTTGCGGTACTCGTCGGTTTCAATCGACCAGACGCCCGTCGTCTCGACCCGGCTGCCAATTGGTATAGCGTGCACCACGCTGCCTCCCGCATCTTTCTCTAGTTGTGCGGTATAGGTGAAGCTTCCCAACTGCATCGTCAAGACAAGATTTTCGCCCCGGGTCGACTGGTCGATCAGCATGCCCTGAATCTTCACCAGCTCCGCATCCTGATCGGCGCCGAGACTGGCGGCATGTGTCAAGTCGATGGGAGCTGGCAGTGGGGCGCGCCCCAGCTTTCTAAACGCACCGTCCTCCAGCACGGGTGCGCAGCAGCCAGCCGTGGGGAATCCGATGGCATCCACGCGGTCGCCGGGTCGTAGGTCTTGCGCGTTGCGACCGTCCACCACGACTCCCGCGTAATCGTCCTGGAGGAAGAAGAACCGGCCATGCGCGATCATGGTCACCACCCCTTGCACCCGGATCCGATGTCCCGATGCTCCTTCCGGAGTGAAGCGCATTAAGCTATTCGTGGGCAGAACCGGCAAGTTGTAAGGATCGACATGCGCACTCTTGTGGACACGCACCTGGTTCATGCCCGGAACGAATACCGAGATGCTCACCAACTGCCTCTTGCCGTTGAAATCGGTGGCACAAACTCCAAAAATGGTGACCTCGGCATCGATCAAGTAACCATATTGTTCCGCCCTGTCGAAGTTCGTCACCACCACTGCGAACCTGTGGCTGCCGGCTGCGACCTTGAGATGCAGAGCGTCCCGGACGACTTCAATGGAGCGTACGATCCCCCGAACCTTGACCCACTGGCTGTCGTGTTTACCAGTCAGCAAGTCATCTAGAGGAAACGGGCGGGGCTGAGGCAGCCGCGCCTTTCCTACTACGCGGACTTCAGGCTGGTAGACTACGGGGGCAAAGTCACCGGGCGCCGTCCGGCCACGCACTTCCACCAGATCGCCGGCATGCACCGAAGATCGCTCACTGTCGATGTAGATGCCCCCGGTATCATCGTGGAAGAAAGTCCCCCCCCAAATTGGCGGAGTGCAGGTGATGACGCCCCGCAACTTGACGGGGTATCCTAACTTGGCTTCCGCGGAGGTGAGCTTGCGTATCTGAGCGGCTTGCGTCAGAACAGGGAGCCTGTCTTGCGTAGCAGCCCGGATAAGACTTGCTCCGCAGAGCAGCAACAGGGCTGGCAGCATCATCCCTCGGCAATCCGCGAGTGCGCGTGTGGCGCTCAACCGCAACTTCTCTTACCTCCTTGTTGGCTGAAGTTGTCCTTCAGCAACTACACTAAGAGCTAGTTTTGCTGGCGCCGGCCCTAGAGCACAATACGAAAAATTCCCCCCCTGCCAGACCTGCCAAAGGTTAGCTGTCGACGGCCGCGGCGGGAGTGGTACCCTTTTGCCCCCTTGCCTTTTGCCTTCGTGACCAACTCCGTATCGTAGAATCCGATGTTTGCGGTCATACATCCAACATCGAGTGGTAGTAGCGATGCCCCAGGAGGCCGGATGCAGCTTGGAATGATCGGATTAGGACGTATGGGCGCCAACATGGTGCGCCGGTTAGTGAAAGGCGGGCATTCCTGCGTCGTCTTTGACCTCAATCCTGCAAATGTGACTGCGTTAGCGGCGGAAGGCGCGGCCGGCGCTGATTCCTTAGATGATTTCGTCAGCAAACTGAATCCCCCGCGCGCTGTCTGGTTGATGGTGCCGGCCGCCGCGGTCGACAACATGCTACAGAGCCTGAGCGAGCTGTTGCAGGCCGGTGACATTGTCATCGATGGCGGAAACTCCTGTTACATTGACGACATCCGCCGGGCGAAAGACCTAAAAGGGCGGGGGATTCATTACGCCGATGTGGGTACGAGCGGTGGAGTCTGGGGTCTGGAACGCGGGTATTGCCAGATGATCGGCAGCGAGCCCGAAGTCTTCCGGCATCTCGAGCCGATCTTCAAAACGCTCGCTCCGGGGAGGGGAAATCTGGTGCGGACACCGGGCCGGGAGAACTCCGGTGGTACTGCGGAGGAAGGCTACCTGCACTGTGGACAGTCGGGGGCCGGCCACTTCGTAAAAATGGTCCATAACGGCATCGAATATGGGCTCATGGCGGCGTATGCGGAGGGCCTGAATATTCTGAAGCACGCGAACGCGGGGAAACAGAGCCTTTCGGTGGACGCCGAGACCACTCCGCTTCGCAATCCCGAGCGCTATCAATACGACTTCAATCTGGCTGACATCGCCGAGGTCTGGCGCCGTGGCAGCGTCGTGGCCTCGTGGTTGCTCGACCTCACCGCCATCGCCCTCACTGACAATCCGAGCCTCGAGAACTTTTCAGGTCACGTTTCCGACTCCGGCGAGGGGCGCTGGACCATTATGGCCGCCATCGAGGAATCCGCGCCCGCTCCGGTCCTCAGCTCTGCCCTTTATGAGCGTTTCGCCTCGCGCGGGGAAGACGACTATGCGGACAAGCTCTTGTCCGCCATGCGCTACCAGTTCGGCGGGCACATCGAAAAGGGAGCGGGAGGATAATCGATCATGCCGGAAACCCCCACGGAGACCCAGGCGGCCAACCTGCCGGTGCCCGCCCATCCGGCGCGGCCCGGCGGGCGTTGCGCACTCATCATATTCGGTGCTTCGGGCGATCTGACCAAGCGCAAGTTGCTCCCGGCGCTCTACAACCTGGCGAAGAAGGATCTGCTGCCGAAAGAATTCGCCCTGGTCGGCTGTGCCATTGAGCCATTTTCCGAGGAGGAATTCCGGAAGCAGGTCCACGAAGACCTGAGGCAGTTCGCCGGCGCCCCGGACCAATGCCGGTTCTGCGACTGGCTGATTGAACGGCTCTATTACCTTTCCGGGGACTTTAAGGACCCACAATACTATCAGCGGCTCAAGCCGCTGCTAGTCGACGTGGACCAGAAACACGGTACCCAAGGGAACTACTTCTACTATTTAGCGACGACTCCCTCTCTGTTCGGTGAAGTCGTGCGTCAACTGGGCGGCGCGGGTCTTGCGGATCAGACCAACGGCCAATGGCGGCGCGTCGTTTTTGAGAAGCCCTTCGGTCACGATCTTGACTCGGCGCGATCCCTCAACCATGAGATCAAACAGATCTTGACCGAGGACCAAATTTATCGGATCGATCACTACCTGGGCAAAGAGACCGTCCAGAATATTCTGGTCTTTCGGTTCTCCAACGGCATTTTTGAGCCAATCTGGAACCGTCGCTACATCGATCATGTGCAGATTACCGTTGGTGAAACACTGGGGGTGGAACAGCGCGGCGCCTATTACGACCACGCCGGCGCGCTCCGTGACATGGTGCCCAATCACATCCTGCAATTGGTTACGCTCACCGCGATGGAACCCCCGGTGTCCTTTGATGCCGACGCCGTACGCGATGAGCAGGCCAAGATCCTGCACGCCATCCAGCCCTACACACCGGAGGACGTGCTGACGCGGACGGTGCGCGGCCAATATGGGGAAGGCACAGAGGACGGCCATCCTGTTCTTGCCTACCGTTCGGAGCCTAACGTCGCGCCCGATTCACAAAGCGAAACGTTTGTTGCGCTCAAACTCTCGATCGACAACTGGCGTTGGGCGGACGTTCCCTTTTATATCCGGACCGGAAAACGCCTGGCGCAACGCGTCACCGAGGTTGTGATTCAGTTTCGGCGCGCGCCGTTCGTTCTGTTCCGCGACACGCCGGTCGAGAAGCTCGGCAACAATCTGCTCGTGATGCACATCCAGCCAGACGAGGGGATCTCCCTGAAGTTCTCGGCGAAGATCCCCGGGCCCCTCGTGGATATCGGGTCGGTCAAAATGGATTTTCGATATCGCGACTACTTCGGGAGCGAGCCAAGCACGGGGTACGAGCGGCTCCTCTACGACTGCATGATTGGCGACGCCACGCTGTTCCAGCGGGCGGATATGATCGAAGCCGGTTGGAGCATCGTACAGACTGTGCTGGACGTGTGGAAAGCTTTGCCGCCGCGCAACTTTCCGAATTACCCCGGCGGTTCCTGGGGCCCCAAGGAAGCCAGCGACCTGCTGACTCGCGACAACCGCCAGTGGAAGACCGGACAGTGACCGCGCGGGAACCCAAGAAAACGCAATGTCTGGTTCGATTGCTCCTCTCATTCAGTTCTTTCTGGTCGCGCTGACCTCAATCTTCTTCTTAGTCGATCCGATTGCCGCTGTCCCGACGTTCCTGATCATGACCGCCGGTGCAAACGCGGCCGACCGTCGACGCATGGCGCGGCGCGCGGCCTGGACCTGTTTTCTGGTGCTTTCTGCCTTTGCTGCCGCCGGAACGCTGATCTTCCGAATGTTCGGAATCACGCTTCCGGCCTTCAAAATAGCGGGCGGTGTGATCCTGCTGTTGATCGGGATCGATATGCTCCAGGCCCGACGGTCTCCAACCAAGGAGACGCCTCCGGAAACGGAGGAGGGCTCGGAAAAAGAGGACGTGGGGATCATTCCGCTCGGTGTCCCCATGTTGGCAGGTCCCGGCTCGATTTCGACGGTAATGGTACTCATGAGCGGAGCACCCGCGACGTGGTACTCCATCCCGATCTTTCTCACAATCGCCATTACTGCGTTCGCGTCGTATTGGATTCTGGCTGGAGCAGATCGCGTCCGCGGCTATCTTGGCGAGACGGGGATTCGCATTCTCACGCGTATGATGGGCCTGCTGCTCACGGCAATCGCGGTCCAATTTGTTCTGAATGGCCTACAGGACGTTGGGATGATACGGAGGGTGCAATGATATCCCCGAAAAAGAAGAGCGAGATTGCAACTTGCGCGATGCCCTGATATCATCAATTCTGGCAGTAGAGCGGAACCCTTCCCCTTTGAAAGCCAAAATCCAACCAACGGAGCAAATAAGTTACTGAATGAGTTTCACTGTCTTTCTAGGCAATCTACCTACGTGGGTCACCGCCGATGACATTAAAGGATGGCTGTCGGCAGAAGACCTGGTAGCGGATTCCATTAAGGTGATCCGCAACCACGAAACGCAAGAGTCCAAGGGCTTCGCGTTCGTGGAGGCCCCCACGACGGAGGAGATGCAGTCCATCATCCGTCGTTTTGACCGCGCGCCTCTCGAAGGCAAGCTCCTGCGCGCCAACCCGGCCCAGCCCGCCAAGGGCAAAATCCAGGGCCCGGCGGCAGCAGTAGCACCTGGCCGCGACCAGCAGTTACAGCGTCGCCGCACCAAGCGGCCCAAGGAAAGGGAACAGACCAGAAGCGCCTTCGCCACCGAACTCGCCAAGGCCCTCTAGATCCAAGCAAGCGTCACACCTGTGAACGGTGGGCACAGGCTATAATGGCGTAAGTCTCTGAGGGCAATCACCCTCAGGACATGGCAGGTGTGTTGCAGTCTCCTACGCCATGAAACGCGCGTTCATTAGCTTTCTGATTTCGGGTGCAAGCTTGTGGGGTGGAAATCAGGAGCCATTCCTTCAGCCGGTCGAGTTCAACGTCAACTCCCAATACACAGTGGAAAGCGTAGAAGTTCCGCGCGAAGTGGAGTCGGGCATCAGCCGGGGTCTACGGCAGGACCTTGAGAGGCTCATCGGTCAGAAATTCAACCCGATTGCGCTGGACGACGTGGCGCGGCGAATGCGTGACGAACTCAATGTGCGCACAGTCGTCCCAAGGCTTCTTCGAGGAAATAGCCCGGATCACGTGAAGATCGTACTCGACGTCGCGGGAAAACGGGTCGATCTGTCGGTTCCTAAGTTTTTGTACGACTCTAGCCAGGGCCTGAATGGCGCTGTCGAGGGTACGGTCATCGTTGGCGACAGCCGTTTCACCGCGGGTCTGGTAAGCAATGGGGACGAGCTGGTGGAGCGCTACTCAGGGATTCGTTTCCGTTACGAAGACGGGAAGTTGGGCACGGACCGCGTTCGCCTGCGTTTCGAGTTCGACAGCTATCACGAGCAGTGGAACAGGTCATCCCTAAAAGCGATTGGGCAGGATGATGGCGTTCCGGGGCTATACCGTTCGCGGCAGAATTTTGAGCCGGTTGTCACGATCGCGCTAGCCAAGCCGCTCACGGTCTCCTTCGGTGCGGGTTTCCAGCGCTTCGATCCGGAACTTCCTGGTGCGCATGCCCAGTCCGCTAACGCTGCTATTACCGCTGTGCACTATGAGCGGCAGTTCGAGGGCGGACTCGCCGATGAGCAGGATATCGAGGCCGGATATAGCCTCCGAGCGGTGACCCAAGCACTAGATAGCAATTACGGGTACACCCGTCACCGCTGGGAAGTGCGTTATTCGATCACAAGCGGTAGGCAATCACTCACAGATGACGCCGTTGCGGGTCTCATCACCGGGAATGCGCCGTTGTTTGAGCGCTTTCAGGTCGGAACCAGCACCATGCTAAGGGGTTGGAACAAATGGGAGATCGACCCGCTCGGTGGCAGCCGCGTGGTGCACAATTCCGTGGAGTACCGGTACGGACTTTTTGAGGCGTTTTACGACGCCGGAGCGATTTGGGACTCCGGCGAGGACGTGGTGATGCGCCATTCCCTCGGCGTGGGGCTGCGCAAGAACGCTTTTCAGGTGGCGATGGCCTTTCCGGTTAAGGGAGGCCGGGCGTCCCCGGTATTTATGGTAGGAATGAATTATTGATGCAGACGGTCACCAGACGATGGTGGCTTGCGGCGAGCCTCGGCGCGCCTCTTCTCGTGGGCCTTTCGGCTCAGTCCCCCCTACAAGTGTGCGTGGACGGCGACGATCTGCGCGTCTCCGCCGCACCAACTCTTCATTTTCTCTCAGACAAACCGCTGGAAAAGCTGAAGGACGGCGCAACTCTAGTGTTTCTGGCGCAATTCTCTCTTTCGACCGAAGTGAACGCGCCCGCGGTCAAGCGCGCGGTGGACCGATTTGTGGTCAGCTACGACATCTTGGAAGAGAAGTTTTCGGTGACCAGTACTGGTTTCGAACGCGCCACGGTGTCGCACCTTTCCGCGACGGCCGCCGAAACCTGGTGCCTCGAACACCTGGCGCTGGGGATCGATGGGGTCGCGCCGGACAAGCCGCTGTGGGTGAAATTGGAATTGCGCGCGGAAGACGCCCGGGATCAAGCTGCCGTGGTCGGGCAGTCGGGTATCAGTATCGCGCGGCTGATCGAGGTTTTCAGCAATCCGGCGCGGGCGCAGCAGATGCGCTGGGAGGCCAGCGCGGGGCCGATTCGGCTTGCGGACCTCAAAAGAGAGCGCCGGAGTCCGCGAAGCGGGTGAATCGGCTTCGAAACAAGCTCGTCCTGATCTTTCTCGCCGCTACGGTTGTGCCCTGGGGCGCAACGTTATGGATCACAACCTCTTTCCTGGACCGCAGCCTGCAATATCGTGCCACCCACGAACTGGACGATCTTTCCCGTTCCCTTAAAATCACCGGCCACGAGTTGTATCAACAGGCCTGCGACGATTTGAAGGCGGCGGCCAAGGCGGGCAGCGTCGCACCCCAGCGATATGCGGAGACGGACCTGGCGAGATGGGCCGAGCCTTTGCGCAACTTCTGGTCGAGCGGCGAGGCGGATCGCTGTAGCCATGCGGGCACGGATGGCGAGCGGGTGGATTATGCCGTTCGGCGGCCTGGGGAAGTACTGGTTTACTCGCGCCTGCTACCAATTCCCATGAACCGCCTCACGGAGCAATGGCGCAGGGCTCGGGACCTGGTGTACCGGGAACAATCGCGCGACCTACCGCGGGGATTCATCGGGGCCTGGGTGCTGCTGGCGTCGCTAGTGTGGCTGGGTTCGCTGGTGCTTCTGGCTTTGCTGGCGCATCATCTCAGCCGGCCCATCCAGCAGATGACGGCGGGGCTTTCCGAACTCGCCGCCGGGAACTTCGCGGTGCGGCTGAGCAGCCGGCGGGACGATGAGATCGGGCGCGCGATCGAGGCGTTCAACGATACAGCGGAGCGGCTGGAACAGAGCCGCGACCGACTCATCTACCTGACGCAACTGGCGAGTTGGGAGGTGCTGGCCCGCAAGATGGCGCATGAGGTGAAGAACTCGCTGACTCCGATCCGCCTCACGGTGGAAGAGATGGTAGCGCGCCAAAGCGGGGCGGAGCGCGGTTTCTTTGAACAAGCGGCGCAAATTGTCGTCGAGGAGATCGAGAGTCTCGAACGGCGCGTGCGGGCGTTCTCGCAGTTTTCGGCTGAGCCGCCAATACGCCCGGCGGAGCTGGATCTCAATGCTCTGGTGGAAGACCGGGTCGCGTTTCTGAAGACCGGCCATCCGGAAATCAATTACGCGCTCCGGCTGGAACCTTGCACACCTCACACGGTCGCTGACGAGGATCTGGTGAAAGGTATTTTGGTGAATCTCCTGGAAAACGCCGCGCAGGCCGCGGGCACGGGTGGCAACGTGCTTGCCCTAACCCAGGCTTCGAACGGCCACGTGGCGGTGGAGATCCACGACTCCGGCCCCGGGCTGAGCGAGCAGGCTCGCCGGACTTTGTTTCAGCCCACGATTTCGTTCAAGAAGAACGGGATGGGCCTCGGCCTCTCGATCGCGCGCCGGAGTGCGCTGCTTTCGGGCGGCGATATCGTGCCAGTCGCCGGCGAACTTGGCGGCGCGGCGTTTCGTTTGGTACTTCCCACTAGCTCAAATGGCCTCGAAAAAAGTTCTGATCGTTGACGACGAAGACAACATCGGCCGCTCGTTGCGCATGATTTTGGAGCGCGAGGGATATGGGGTGGCGATCTGCCGCTCGGTGGCGGAATTCCGCGCCAACGGCGAGGCAGCGCGCGCCGACGCGTTTCTGTTTGACATGCGCCTGCCCGACGGCAGCGGGATCGACCTGCTGCGCTCCGTACAGCAGAACGGAAGCGCCGCTCCGGCCATCATGATCTCGGGGCACGGGACCATCGCCGACGCCGTGGAGGCCACGCGCGCTGGTGCATTTGATTTTCTCGAGAAGCCGCTCAGCCGCGAGAAGGTGCTGGTGGCCCTTAAGAACGCGCTGGAGCACGCCAGCCTACGGCGGGAGAACGAGCGCCTCCGCGAGTTGGTTGGTTCGAGCCCGAAGATGATCGGATCGAGTCCGGCATTTCTGAGAGCGGTAGAGCAGGCATCGATGGCGGCACGGTCCGATGCGCGCGTGCTGCTCATCGGGGAATCGGGCACGGGCAAGGAACTACTTGCCGAACACATTCATCGCAACAGCCCGTTTGCGGCAGGAGCCTTTGTGAAGGTGAACTGCGCCGCGATTCCGACAGAGCTGATCGAGAGCGAACTATTCGGACACGAAAAGGGATCATTTACCGGTGCGGCCGCCATGCGGCGCGGCAAGTTCGAGCTGGCGGACGGAGGGACGCTGTTCTTGGATGAGATTGGCGATCTGCATTCGGCGTCGCAGGCGAAACTGCTGCGCGTATTGCAGGAGGGCGAGTTCCATCGTGTGGGTGGGGAGCAATCGATCCGCGTCTCGGTGCGCGTCATCTCAGCGACGAATCGGGAGCTGGCGTCACTGGTGAGCCAGGAGAAATTCCGCGAGGATCTTTACTACCGGGTGAGCGTGGTGCCGATTCGTGTGCCGGCGCTGCGTGAGCGGGTACAGGACATCCGGCTGCTGGCCGAGTATTTTCTGGAAGACTTCTGCACGCGCAATAATTTCAAGGCGAAGATGATCGCTGACGATGTATATCCGGTGCTCGAGAGCTATGCGTGGCCAGGCAATGCGCGCGAGCTGCGCAACGCCATCGAGCGCATGGCCATTTTGACCACGGGCGAAAGACTGACGAAGGAGTCGATCCCCGTGGAGATCCGGGTGCAACGAGACACAGCGCAGCGGTCGACCGTGCAGGAGGCACGAGCCTCGGCGGAGCGCGAATACATTTTGCGAGCACTCGAAGAGGCCAATTGGAATGTCTCCGGCGCCGCGCGGGCGCTGGGCATGGAGCGCACCAACCTGCATAAGAGGATTCGGGCGCTGGGGATCAGCAGAGAGAAGTAGACGGCAAAAGGCAAAAGGCAAAAGGCAAAAGGCAAAAGGCAAAAGGCTGCTAGGATTGTGGGTCGCGGCGGGCGGCAGCGAGCAACTCGGCCAGATCGCGCGCCAGTGCTTTCAAGAATTCGGCTCGGTTCGTTTGCAGGAAGAAGTGGCCGCCGGGGAACATTTCTAGGCGGAAGGGCTGCGTGGACTCGGCAGCCCAGGCTTCGAGGTGATGACGGGCGATCCGCTCGTCCTCCTGACCTCCGTAGGCGCGAATGGGGCAATCTAGTGGCGGTCCTTCGTGGTAAACGTAGTTGCGGTAGAGCGCGGTATCGGCACGGAGCGCGGGCAGCGCGAGATGCATGAGCTCTTGATGTTCGAGAAGCTCCTGGGAAGCGCCGTTGAGCCGCCGCAGCTCATCGATCAGATCCTCATCCGACGGCGGCGGGGGCGGCACGTGATCGCGGCGGAACTCCGGGGCGCGCGCGCCGGCAACCAGGAGGACTAACGGGCGCGTGGAGAGCGAACGTGCGAGCTCGAACGCGATGGCGGCACCCGTGCTGTGGCCGAATAGCGCGAAGGGCTTGTCGAGATGCGGCTCGATGGCTTCGCGTAGCGCCGGAATCAGGTATTCCATGCGATCGAAAGCAGGTTCACTCAGGCGCGTTTCACGGCCAGGCAGCCGGGCTGGCCACACGGCCACGCGGTGCGGCAAATGATCGTGCCACCCGCGAAAGATGCTAGCTCCGCCGCCCGCGTACGGAAAACAGAACAGGCGCATCGTTGCATTGGCGGATTCCTGAATGGAGGGGAACCACGATCCAGCGCTGGCTTTTCTGCCACGCAACCGCAGAGCCAGCAGTTGACGTTTCTCCGGGGACAGCATCGCAAGTGGATCGGCGGCTGGTTCGCTCGTTTCGCTTCTTCCTGACGTTTTTGCCTTTTCCGCCGTCTTTTCCAACAATTGCTCAAAGGGAAGCATGCTCAAGTTATCGGCATAACGCATCGCCGCCGTGCGTGATGCCTGCGACAGTTGCTCGTAGTGGCCGCGGTCGGTGAGCAGCCGGTTGAGTGCTTCGTGCCACGGGCCGATGTCCTGTTCGGGAACCTCGGCCACGGGAACCATCTGCTCGTCAACGCGCTCCTGATACGTCGCGATGGGTTTGACCGGCAGCAGGTAATCGACACCGAGTTTCGCTTCCGGGATGCCGCCGACGTTGCTCGCCACGACTGGCACGCCATGGAGCATCGCTTCGACCACAATGCGCGACCGTGCTTCGGCCCACAGTGACGGAACCAGCAGCACGCGCGTGTGGGCGAACAGCGTGTCGATGTGATCGACGGGCGGCAGAATCGAAATGTTAGCGTGCTGCCCGAGTGCGCGCCGGTCGGCCGCATTCGTGCCCCATGTGGGAACGGCGGCGAAGCGTATATCGGGCATGCGCTCGGCCAGCGCGAGGAAAATCGAGATCCCTTTGACCGCGCATGGATTCACAAGCGTGACGAATTCGTTCTCGAAGTGCCCGAGCGATTCGTAGGGCCCGGGATCGAGGAGCGAGATGGGCACGTGCACGGCGTCCATGCCGCTCCAACGGCGGATGTAATCGGCGACGTACTCGCTGACGCCCACAATCGCATCGGCACGCCGCAACATGTCTGTTTTCGCGGCGCTGGGGAACGCGCAATCGGGACCGAACGGCAAAGCCAGCGTGGCGCGGGCGAGATAGATGACACGCGCGGTCTCCGTGCGCAGAGCGGGTTCGAGCAGAAGCTGCGCGGGATCGTCGGTAGACGCAAGAATGACATCCGGCCGGAATGCCGCAATCTGCTCCGAGAAGTACTGGCGCAAGCCCGGTTGATTGGTGACGGTATGCACTTCCACGCCCTCGCGGCGAAAAGAGACAACGCCACCACTTGCCGATTCCACGGGCACGTTGCGCGCAGCCAGGTCGCCTAGGAAAAGATCGTGCTCGTGCGGACCTAACTGACTGATGCGCGCGACAACGAGGCAAGCGTGCCCGCGCGCTGCGAGCGCCTCCATCAGTAGGCGGTTGGACTTGTCACCACCGCCGTGAGCGGGGTAGTAGCGGGAATTGTGCGCCAACAGAATTCGCATATTGCGCGGCACTTACTGGTCCGAGCGCGCCCGCAGACGCTGGAGCAGGAGGGCCCGCTTCTCCGGGGACAAGTGCGCGAGGTGGTCTTCCGTGCGCGCCGCCGGCTGTGCGGGTTGGAGAGCCAGAAGAAACTCCTCGAGCTGGGAAGGCCGCAGCCCGGAAACAAAGCGAGTAGCGGCTTCGCGCGCGACGGCCGACTCGCGTTCGTACATCGCAGGGTCGGAAAGGAGCGCGTTCAGGGCTTCGCGCCACGGTGCAAGATCCTGTCGAGGTACGACCGCGCGGGGCAAACCCTGATCGTCGAACACCGCCTCGTAGCGCTCGATGGGCTGCACGGGAATGACGAACCGGGTTCCCAGCTTGGCCTCCTGCAAGCCGCCGGCGTCGCTCGCGACAGTCGGAATTCCGCGCAGCATCGCTTCTACTACGATCAGGCCGAAACCCTCGAACCAGAGTGAAGGAACGAGCAGCACGCGCGTGTTCTGCAACACGCCGTCGATAAGTTTGCAGTTTCGGAGCAGCGCGACGTTTGCGTGCGCAAGAAGGGCGCGCCGATCGGCGGTGGTGGTTCCCCAGCCAGGCAAAGCGGCGAACGCATACTTTGGGAATTCGTCCGCAAGCGCGAGAAAGATCGACACTCCTTTCACCGCGCAGGGATTGATCATGGTAATCTGCTCGGCTGACCTGGGCTTGGCGAATGGCCCGCTGCCGTAAATCGGTGGATGGATGACTTCGGCGGGCCGTCCCAGGTGAGTGCTAATGTACTCCGCGGTGTGGTGCCCGATGGCGATAATCGCGGCGCAACCGGCGACCAACTCTGCACCCTCGCGGTCGGGACTCCAGCTTGCGGGGCCGAAGGGATAGAATTGCGGCGTGTGCGCTAGATAGACCACGCGCCCGGGTGCGGCTTCGTTTGCGGCGCGCAGCAGCGCCTGCCCGATATCTTCCGAAGAAACCAGTAACCAATCGGGTTGGAACTCACGGACTTGGTCCTTCAGGACCGTGGCCCGCTTGACTGGATCGGCTACGGGACGAACTTCGTGAGCGGTGCGGCCGGCGTCCTGATCCTCTGTTTCGCGGCGGACTTGAGCCAACTCTTCGGCCGTGTGTGCGGCCAGCGCTCCCGCCACCACGCGGCAAACGTGACCGTGGGCGGCAAGCGCATCCAACCACGCGAGATTACTGCGCGTCGAACCGCCCCGCGGCGGAACGTGAGAGGCGCTCGATGCGAGCAGGATACGCATGTTGCTAAGGGTTATTGCGGGGCGAGCCGTTTTGCTCCTTGGCGAGGAGGGCGCGGACCTCTTCGTCGGAGAGGTTCTCCAGCTCTTTGAGAATGTCTTGGTAACGATCGGAACCGGCGTTCTCGATCTCACGGAGCTCGATTGCCTTGGCCAGTTCGGCGACAGTAAAGTCGCCGCTATAGACGACCTTCAGGGAAAGGTCGAGATCGAAGGTTTGGCGAACGAGGGAGAGCAGTTGCACGGCCAACAGCGAGTGACCGCCGAGATCAAAGAAATTCTCGTGGATGCCGACCCAAGGAAGGCCGAGCAGATCCGCCCACATCCGGGCGAGTTGCTGTTCCAGCGGGCTTCTAGGCGCATCGGCCGCGGCTCGCGCGCGACGGCGCCCGGTTGCTGTGCGAACCGCTTCGAGAATTTGAGCCGGAGTGCTCAGTTCGCGGGCGATTCCAGCGTAGTCGATCGAGGCAGAACCCACCCCGGGCGTAATTTTCGCCCGCCGCTCCGGGTTCGCACCGTGCGCCGGGTTGGCCGTCATGTAACTCACCATTGCCAGGGAATCCGGAGAAAAACGAAACGTAGAACCAGTGGGAGTGCGTTCCTCGAATGGAGCGCCGATCGACCGGAGCAATGCTTCGGCGGGCCGGTTGCGCGGGGTCGGAACAAATGGGATCTCAACCTTCGCCAACCGGCGCTCTAATGCGATCTCGCCGAGCCGGGCGAGCATACGATGCTCCACGCCGCGGCCGAGCGCACGGCAACTCAGAAGGAAGGTATCCACGATCAGCGCGTCGCCATCCACGCGAATCAACATCACACCGGTGAGCCCGTAACTGCCGAAGCGATCGTCCACCTCAACGGTGAGGCACTCATAGCCTTCGGAACGTAGCAGATTCTGAATCGCGCTCTCGCTGCGGCGAACCGAAGTGAAATTCATCTGGTTGGTGCGGACGGTCAACTGCGCCACGCGGGGGATCTGCTCTTCGGTCATCGGAGCGATGCGCACTCGGAGGTTGAGAGATGCCAGAAACTCTTCGAGATTGGCCGATTGCTGCTCGGCACGTGCGCGCTCGGCTTCCTGCGCGTACATCCTGGCGCGGTTGCGGTCCTCGGCTGTTCTGCTCCAGCGATCGAATGCCCAGATGTCATTCAGGTAGCCGGCGAACTCGCCGGAGTCAACTGGTAGAAGCACGGTCAGAACCTCCGGGCACCCGGCCTGGACCTCGGCGCATTCCGTTGCGCTGTTGTCCACGAGAATGAAGCTATCGAGCCCGAGGGTCAATTCTTCGGCGAGAGCCCGCAGATTGTCCGACTTGGGCTCCCAGTTGAGACGTGTGGCGGTGAAGTGTTCCAGCGTGAGCGGCATCTCGGGGTGCGCCCGGAATGTCTCGTATACGTCCTCCGCATTATTCTTGCTGCACAGGGAAAGAAGGACGCCGGCCTCGCGCTGGGCCAGCATAAAGTTCTGAAGGGCCCGGTGATTCTCATCCAGGCGGACTCCCTCCGGCCCGTCTTCGCCGCAAACCCCTTGCCACAGCGTTTCATCGCAATCGAGGGCGATCACTTTGTACCGGCTGGCACGAGCGGCGTGCAGGTTGCGCGCTATCACAGTCCCCAGTGCGGCGAAAAACTCCGGTGTGTAGGGCACGTGGCCCAGTTCATCGGCGTGGGGATCATAATACTCGGGCACGGGGTAGAGGCGTTGGAGTGTGGCGGTGGGCACCAAATGCGCCGAGCCTAGATCACGAAGCTCGTTTTGAAGAAATTCCTCCGATTGCTCTACGAATTGCGCGTTACCGGCATCACTCAAGAATTCCGGAGAAGGCGGGCAGATGCAGACCAGGATCGGCGAGGGCAGCGTACTGGCGGCGGAGCGCAAGGCGGAGGCGAAGTGACGAACGTTTTCCTCAAGCTCTTTGATGCTTACATGGTCACGAAACCGCGCCCAATCCTCGAACCGTACCAGTACGACATTCAAGCCGTTCCGATTACCGGCGAACAGGCCCGCCGGATCGAGCAATTGCTGAAAGACCTGATTGTAGGAAGCGAAGCGGATCGGGAGGTCGAACCTCAGGTTGCGCAGCCAGAAAGCGAGCGTAGGCTCGAGGGCCTCGGAAGTGAAGGTGGCGCTGATGGCAATCGCCGTCGTCAGCTCTCTTGGTTCCGGCGATTGTGCCTGTACAGTGGAAGGCCCGCCTGCGGAGATGGAGTCAGTTTCACGAGACATCGGCTACTTGCCACAGCTCTCCGATCGGCGCTGGCGAGTTCGGTACGGAGGCCTCGCAAAGCCGCCCAGACAGGCGGTGGAGGCGAGTTCTCCGCCCAAAATTCATCCTACCATGCGGTGCCACTACGGACATGATGCGCGGGGTCCCTGGTTCAAAGGTAGTCGTAAAACTGGCGGCTTAGCCGGCGAAACACCACCCAGCCGAACGCCAGCATGCCGAACGAAACCAGAAACAGGCGCGACATCAAATGCATAGGCGGCGCTTGCGCGTCGATGAGGACATCCCGCAGCGCTATCACCAGGGCCGTGATGGGGTTGAACATGTAGATCTTCACATACTGTGGCCGGATCATCGTGACTGGATAAAAGATCGGCACGAGCCAGAACAGCACGGTGCTGGCGGATTCAACCACGTAGCGCATGTCACGTACATAGACATCCAATGCGCCGCAGAGGAACGAGCAGCCGCAGACGAAGACGAGTTCGCAAATCCATAGCGCCGGCAGCCAGAGCCAGTAGCGGTTCATCCCAGGCCCCAAGGTGAGCGCTACCAACAGCAGCAACCCCACCTGTATGCACAGGTGAACGGCATTGCCCAGCACGCTGGCGATGGTCATGGCTTCTCTGGGCACTGGCACGCGCTTGATCAGTTGACCGTTGTCAATGATCGAGGTGGTTCCGTTCGCCCAAGCCATGCTGAAAAAATTGAACGGAACCAGACCACACAACACAGCGACCGGATAGTACGTTGTCTTCGTGACAGGAAAAATTCTAGTGAACACGAAGGTCAGCACCGTCATCATAATCAGCGGGTTGACCAATGACCACAACATTCCCAGCGACATGTTGCGGTAGCGCGTGCGAAAATCTTTCAGCACTAAATTGCGCAGAAGAAACAGATAATCGCCGCGCCACATGGTTTTGTCGTGCCCAGCTTAGCACACGACGTAATCGTACTAGCGTGAAGCCGGCCTACGCCAGCTTGTTGAGATCAATACCGGCGTCCCAGTGTTCGGTCGAACGAAGCAATTCGTCCCACGTGACTTCGCGGCGCTCATACGCGGCTTGCCTTCCCAGCATCGCTGTCAGTGCGGACTCCACTCCGAGTGCCGCCTGATTGTGCAGTTTTCCGCTGGTGATGCTGCCGATGAACCCCTTCTGCTTCTCGGGGTCCGCTTCCGCCAGGTTGTCCGAGAATGCCCCAGTCGCCGAGAATTGGCCTTCTGCCGCCGGTTTTTCGCTTCCTCCCCAGATCCAGTGCTCCTCGCCCCAGATTCCCAGAGGTCCGGAGTAGGGCGATTGCGTCGATCCCTTCATTCCGAAGAAACGCTCGTTCACGTCGGACTGCACCTTACCGAACTGGGTTGAGCTGAAGCTGACATCTACATCGTTGGGATACTGATACACCACATCGAAATGGGAGTAGCAAGAGTCGCCCGGAAAGTCGCGCCCGTTGTGTCCGCCGCGGCCGACGGCCTTCACGGGATGGCCTTGGAGAACCCAGTTGCAGATGTCGATGGCGTGGATATTCTGCTCCACGATGATGTCGCCCGATAGCACGCGGTCCTGCAACCAATTCCGTAGGCGCCGCACCGGCTCGGGGGCGTTCGGAAAACTGAAATCGATGCGCGGACAGTAGTAATGAGCCTCGCCGGAAACGATCTGGCCCAGCGCGCCGGCGTGGATGCGCTTCACCAGCTCGACATATGGCGGCGCCATGCGAATCTGGAAGCCCACATCCAGGCTGACCTTCCCTTCCGCCTTCTTGCCGATCTCGAGCACGCGCTTCGCACCGGGAACATCGATTGCCACCGGTTTCTCACAATACACATGCTTGCCTGCCGCCACCGCAGCAGCGAGATGCTCCACGTGGAAGTACGGAGGCGTCGCGATTACCACCGCGTCCACTTCCTTCGAATCCAGAATCTGCCTGTACGCGTTGGGGCCCACGAAGGTCTGCTCGACGCCGCCGTGGCCCTTCGCCGCAGACATCTTATCGACCTGCTGCTTGGCATTGTCCAGGCGGTCCTGAAACATGTCGGCCAACGCAATGATGCGCGCGTCGGTGTTCTTCAGAATCGTCTCGGTGTGTGTGGTGCCGCGCCCACCGCAACCAAGCAACCCCACGCGCACTGCTGAGTTCGCTTGCGCTCCCCGCACACTTTGCGGTTTCAGAATCGTGAATGCAGCCGTACCAGCCGCGGCCGTCAAGAACGTCCGCCGGCCGATTGCTTCGTTATTCATTGCTTTGTCTCCTTCAGCCAATCAGTTTCTCTAAGTACGCCTTCGCCGCCAGAATGTCCTTGGTCTGCTCCGCCCCCTCAATCTCGCGCTCGATCGTTAGGGGGTTCTGATAGCCAATCCTCTTCAGGTGCGCGATAATCACCGGAAAATTCACCTTGCCCTGCCCGATCGCAACCTCGCGGCCGAGTTGCTTGGGGTCGGTTGGATACAGACCGTCTTTGGCGTGCACACCCATGATATACGGTCCGAGGAGCTCGACCGCGTCCGCCGGGTTCGCTTTGCCGTAAAGAACCAAGTTGGCCGCGTCGAAGTTGACCCCGACATTGTCCAGACCGACATCCTTGATGGCCCGGACCAGCGTGATGGGTGTCTCCTGCCCGGTTTCGCAGCGAAACGTCTGGCCGTTGTTCTTGCAGTATTGGGCCACCGTGCGGATGGCGTTCACGGTTTCGGTGTAAAGCGGTTCGTTGGGATTCTCAGGAATGAACCCGCAATGCGTCTGCACGCCGGGGATGCCGGCCTTCTTGGCGAAGTCCGACACCTGCTTGATGCGCGCGATACGCACGTCGCGATATTGCCGCGGAGCCACGCCGATCGTGAGCGGGCCTTTGTAGAAGTCGTAGACCTCCGGGGCCGGCCCCGTCGCGACCGCGGAGCTGACCTCAATGCTGTACTTGGCCAGCGCTTCGCGGAGCTTGGCTGCGACGCTGTCGTCGAATGCCTCGATGGCCAATTGGCAAGTCGGAAATCCGAGGTCGTGGACGCGTTTTATGGTGGCTTCGGGATCCTTGGCGAGGCCGGTGATGACTCCCAGGCGTATCTTCTTCTGAACCGCAGCCGGCGAGGCCGCCCGGAACGCCGTGGCTGCAGCTGCCGCCTGAATCAGTTGCCTTCGGTTAAACAAGGTATTCATGTGCGCTAGTGTATCCCTGTTTGCCCCTTCCGGGCACGGCTCTCCCATCGCCCGCGACTTGCCGCATTTGTCTTACCTAAATTGGGACTTTATTTTCCCCCAGTTCCCCCTCCGCTTTGATAATGTGAGACTGCATGAACACACGCAAGAGTTCAATGATCGCCGTGCTCGGGTTGATGAGCGCTTACGCCTTCGCGCCGCAAGGCGCACGCCCCTCGCCTTTTCATATCCGCATCGAGTTCGACAAATTGATGCACAGCCGCGTCGCGGCCTACTTCGGCGGCCACGAACGAGTTATCGGCGAATTCACCCCTTCCGAGTTCATTCGCGTAGCGGGTCGTGACATCACGGACTTCACACGGCAAGAGGACGTGGAAGAGGGATTTCGCGATCGGTTCGGGCGGGGCGATCGCGATATTGTGACCGGCACAGCTCCTTCGCTCAAGAAAACGGTTACCGTCACCAGGTACGATGCGTTTCCCCGCGTGGCGTTTGTCGACGTCGAATACACTAACACGGGAAGTGCAGATCTGGCCGTAAGCGGCTGGACCAATCAGCATTACTCCATCAGTGCTCCAGCTTCGAGCGCACAACCCGCGTTCTGGTCTTTCCAGCCCGGCTCCTACGAAAAGCGGCCGGATTGGGTGCTGCCGCTGAAGGCCGATTTCAAACAGGAAAACTTCCTCGGCATGAACGCACCCGACTACGGCGGAGGTACACCCGTCGTCGATGTGTGGTGCCGGGACGTGGGCCTCGCCGTGGGCCATGTGGAAATGGCCCCAAAGCTGGTCTCCTTGCCGGTCGCGACACAAGGTCCGGACCGGGCGACCGTGGCGGTTGAGTTCAAACATGATCAGGTGCTCAAACCCGGAGCCACACTCAAGACTTTTCGCACGTTCGCCGCCGTGCACCAGGGTGACTACTTTGAGACGCTGCGTGATTACCGTAACGTGATGATCGCGCAGGGTGTCCACTTCGACGCTTCCCCCGACAGCGCGTTCCAGCCCATCTGGTGCGCCTGGGGATATGGGCGGAAGATGAAACCCGCTCAGCTTTTCGGCGCATTGCCCATTGTGAAGAAACTCGGCTTCACTTGGGTGACGCTGGATGACGGCTGGCAAACGGCGCAAGGCGATTGGTTCCTGAATCCCCAGAAATATCCGAATGGCGATGCGGATATGAAGGCGCTGGTGGACAAGATTCACGCCGAGGGTTTCAAGGCGCAATTGTGGTGGGCGCCTTTGGCGGCCGATCCAGGAACGGAGCTCGTGAAGAAGCACCCGGATTGGCTGCTGCTCAATGCCGACGGCAGCAAGCAAAAGATTTCGTATTGGAACTCGTGGTATCTGTGCCCGGCTGATCCGGATGTCATCGAATATCACAAGGCGATCGTGGTGAAGGCCATGAAGGATTGGGGTTTTGACGGGCTGAAGCTCGATGGCCAGCACATGAACGGCGCTCCGCCCTGCTACAATCCCGCTCACCACCACGTCCGTCCCGAAGAGTCGGTCGAGGGGATGCCGCTGTTCTTCAAGGCGCTCTACGATACGGCCCGCCAGGTCAAATCCGACGCGCTGGTTGAGTTCTGCCCATGCGGCGACGCTTACTCCTTCTTCACCATGCCGTTCTTCAACATGTCGGTGGCGTCCGATCCAGGGTCAGCCTATCAAGTCCGCACTAAGGGGAAATCTCTCAAAGCGCTGCAAGGCGACTCCGTGGCTTACTTTAGCGACCACGTCGACATGTACAAAGATGATTTCGCCTCAGCGCTGGGCGTCGGTGCCGTGCTCGGCACGAACTTCGTGTGGCCGGAGGGCTCGGCGGATCGAAAGCGCGGGGACCTGACTCCGGCGCGCGAGCAGAATTTCGAGAAGTGGCTCGGCATTTACAAAGAGAAAATGCTGTCGCGCGGAGAATACCTCGGGACCTTGTATGACATCGGTTTTGATAAGCCGGAGACTCACGCGATTCGTAAAGACGGCAGCATGTATTACGCCTTCTACGCACCGCACTGGACCGGTAAGATCGCATTGCGGGGCTTGGCTGAACGCGCATACCGGGTCACTGACTACGTGGACGGCAGGGAACTGGGGACAGTGCGTGGGCCTGTAGCAGCTCTTGATGTCACATTCGACAAGCACCTGTTGCTCGAAGTGAAGCCGGAGTAGCGCTCCATAAACAGACGATCGTCCCTCTGCGAGGTCGGCATGACGACGGGTGACCGGAGCTTCCAGAGGGGGGAACGCCGGGCCGTGCTGAACGTTCGCGGATGATCAGACGGCAATTGCCCTCGTGACTTCCGGCAAAGCAATCTACGACCGTTATCAAGGACGGTAGATGTAAGTCCGCCAGACCTGAAACCGCACGACGGGGGCCAACCGCCTTCTACTGCCCGTTTTCGCCTGATATCCCCTAATTCGGGTATATGAGTTTACGCTCCTCTTTCTTAAGATCTTTGTAGATCGCAACGCAGAGATCTCCTGTCAGCCGGCCGACAATTGCCAGTAAATTCTTTAGGATCATTAAGATACAAGTGGCCCCAGCTTGCGATTTTCAGGAGTAGTGGCGGGCGGTGTCGTCGAGAGTCCAGATTCACTCAGAGGGCATGACCATGTTCGATCTCAAGCGCCTTATTCATATACGATGGTCAACGCGTCAACCCGTCGCCGAGCAGATCAACAGGCCGTCACAGTCGGGTGAACCCGTCCAACTGGTAGCGATCATCCAAAATCAGCACGATTCTGAGACTCTGCGGCAGCTCGCCGCGATTTACGGCTGGAGGATCTCGATCGTCGGTTCATCTGACGCAGCGATAGCCTTGCTGAAAGACCAGCCGATACCCCTTGTGATTTGTGATCGCGATCTTGCAGGCGAGGCTTGGCCCGACGTGCTCGCGAAAGTTGCCGCCCAGCCTCAGGCTGTCTGCGTGCTCCTCGCATCCAGCGTGATGGACGACTACCTGTGGCACCAGGTGATTCGCCACAACGGCTACGATGTCGTCGCGAAGCCCTTTCAGCCTGAGGAACTACGGCGCGCAGTCACATTTGCCTGGTCGTGGCGCGGTTGGGCCCATCGGTATCCTGCCGGGGTTTTGCGAAAACCTACGACCTGACCGAATCTCCCTTATGATTCCGAAAAGTATTTTGTCCGAAGATGACTTCGAAAAGATCCGCGGCTTGGATACGTGTACGGTATCTAACGCCATTGAACGGCTTAAGGTGCGCCTGCGCAATGAGGGCTTCGTCTACGGTGCGGCCCACTGCCAGTTTCCAGGTTTCCAGCCAATGCTTGGCTACGCCGCCACGGCACGGATCCGGGGCTCGTCGGCTCCCATGACGGGCCGCTGCTATTACGACCGCATGGACTGGTGGAAGTACGTTGTCACGATCCCTGAGCCGCGGGTGATGGTCCTGCAAGACATCGACCACCAGACTGGAATCGGGGCATTCGTGGGTGAGATCCATGCACAAATCGGCCTGGCGCTCCACTGTGTGGGCTGTGTCACCAACGGCGCTGTCCGCGACCTGACGGCCGTGGAAAAGGCTGGTTTTCAACTGTTCGCTGGCAGTGTGGCCGTCTCGCATTCGTATGCGCACATGGTCGACTTTGGCGAGCCAGTTGAGATAGGCGGTCTCAAGATCAGCCCGGGCGATCTGGTTCACGGCGACCGCCACGGCGTTCACACAATTCCTCTGGAGATCGCCCACGAAGTTCCCAAGGTTGCCGCACACCTGCTCGCCGAAGAACGCGCACTGATCGAACTGTGCCGCTCTCCCGGTTTTTCACTCGAAAAGCTGTCCGCCAAGCTCCGGCAGACGAATCAGTTATGACCTCCCCTTGGAAGTGTGCCGACACCGTGGATAAATACTCTATGCTTTGGCTGTGTAAGCAATCGAACGGCTGGTTCCGGTTTTATTGGACGATTGGCTGCCTGACTGCGGTTTTGACCGGCTGTGCCAAGAGCGAGAAAGTGCGTGCCGAAAGCGGCGCGCCAAAGGCTACTACCGTCGGTGTTACTAAAGTCGGCAGGAAGACTCTGGAGCGCCAGTTGACGGTCTCCTCTGAACTTGTGCCGTTCCAGGAGATCGACGTCTATGCCAAAGAATCCGGCTATGTGCGCGATCTTCTGGTCGACTATGGAACCCGCGTTAGCAAGGGTCAGCTGATGGCCGTGCTCGAGATCCCCGAGCTAGAGGCACAGTTGCGGCAAGATGACGCCGCCGCCAAGAACGCCTCCGAGATGGTGACGCACGCCGAACACGAACTTGGCCGCGTGGAGGCGCAGCATCAGGTCGTCCATCTACAGTTCGATCGGCTCAATGGCGTCGCCAAGTCGAAACCTGGTCTGGTGGCACAACAGGAAGTCGACGATGCTCAAGGGAAGGACCTGGCTGCCGAAGCACAAGTCGAAGCGTCGAAATCCAGCCTCCAGAGCGCCCAAAGCCTGCTCCAGGCTGCTCAGGCCAAGATGGAGCACGACCGCGTCCTATTCGATTACTCAAGAATTACGGCGCCCTTTGCCGGTGTTGTAACGCAGCGCTACGCCAACCTCGGCACGTTGTTGCAAGCGGGAACCACCTCCAGCACCCAGGCTATGCCGCTCGTGCGCCTGTCCCAGGACGATAAGTTCCGTCTCGTCATCCCCGTGCCTGAATCCTACGTCCGTTACATTCGCATTGGCGAGCCCGTTAATGTCAATGTGACTTCTCTTAATCGGAGCTTCCCCGGCAAGGTTACGCGCTTCGCGGTGGATGTGAAAGAGGACACGCGCACGATGCACACCGAAGTCGATGTCCTCAATCCGGAACATGTACTATTGCCCGGTCTCTATGCCGAGGCAACCCTGACACTGGAGCGCAAGGAGAGCGTCCTGTCTGTGCCGCTCGAAGCCATCGATCATGACGCCGCCGGGGACACCAGAGTGTATGTCGTGAATGCCTCCAACAAGATCGATAGGCGGATGGTAACGCCTGGAATGCAGACCGCAACGGACGCCGAGATCGTCTCCGGCCTCTCCGAGGGCGAGCAGGTTGTCGTGAGCGACAGGAGCGGCTTGCAACCGGGCGAACAGGTGCGCCCGCAAGAAGTGCAGTTGCTCAATTACCAGGGCCAGAAGGAAGAATAGGCGCCGGTCACGAAACAAATTCATGCCACGCTTCTCTATTCGCAATCCGTACTTCATCATCGTCGTCTCTCTCGTGCTCGTGGTCATCGGCATCAACAGCCTCTCGCGGATGCCAGTCGATCTGTTCCCGGCCATCAACCTTCCCGAAGTCGTCGTGGCGACGTTCTATTCGGGCATGCCGCCCGAGGACATCGAAGTCGACATTACCAACCCGCTGGAGCGCTTTTTCACGCTGGCCAGCGGCGTGGACCACTCCGAGTCGCGCTCGCTGCTCGGCGTGAGCATCATCAAGGTGTTCTTCCAGCCGGGAACCAACGCTGATGCCGATGTCACCCAACTCTCCAATTTGGCGCTGGCTGATCTGAAGCGTTTGCCCCCCGGAACGCTGCCGCCCGTGGTGCTGAAGTTCGACGCCTCCAGCCTTCCCGTCTGTTTGGTCACAGTCAAGGGACAAGGTCTCAGTGAGACGCAGCTTCACGACGAGGCCCAGTTCACGATCCGGAACCAGATCGCGGTAGCGAAAGGCGCTTCGATTCCTGCCGTGTTCGGCGGCAAGTATCGACAGGCGATGGTGTACGTCGATCCGTACAAGCTGGCGTCCCGGCAGTTGAGCGTGATGGACGTTGTCAATGCGGTGAACAGCAGCAACGTTATCTTGCCCGCGGGAGATGTCAAGATCGGCCCCAGCGATTACTACGTTTACTCCAACAGCCTGGTGAAGCAGGTGGAGGATTTGAACAACCTGCCGCTGAAGACGGTGGGCACCCGCACAGTCACGGTCTCCGACATTGGCGAGGCGAAGGACGCCGCGCAAATGCAATACAACATCGTCCGCGTCGATGGCCAGAAGTCCGCCACCATCCCAATCATGAAGCAGGGCGGCGACAGCAATACCCTCGAAGTGGTCAACTCCGTTCGTGAGCTCACCAGCCATCTCTTCGACATCCCCAAACAGTTGAAAACGGCCATCGTCTTTGATCAGTCGGTCTTCGTGAAGGAAGCCATCAAGACCGTACTTCACGAGGGTGTCATCGGTCTGGTCCTCACCAGCCTGATGATTTTGATCTTCCTGGGGAGTTTGCGGGCGACCGTGGCGGTTCTGCTGTCGATTCCGCTTTCGGCTATGGCCGCCTTCGTGTGCCTCTATTTTATGGGCGGCACCGTCAATACCATGATTCTGGGCGGCCTGGCGCTCGCTTTCTCGCGTGTGATCGACAACTCCGTCATTTCGCTCGAAAATATCTACCGGCATCTCGAGATGGGATCCTCCCCCGCGGTGGCGGCAGAGCAAGGAGGCGCAGAAGTCAATCTCGCCGTGCTCGCCGCCACCTTGGTCGATGTCGTCGATTTCTTCCCCGTTACGTTCCTTTACGGAGTCAGCAAATTCCTGTTCTCGGCGCTCGCACTGGCTTTCTGTCTCTCGCTGATGGCTTCCTTCGTCGTCGCCATGACCGTCATCCCGCTATTCTGCTCCCGTTTCCTGAAGGGAGTGCAGCATGTCATTCCTTCGCAGGATTCCGAGGAAGGCTCTGTGGGGAAGGAACACCTCTCTTGGGGCGGCCGGTTCAACCTTTGGTTTAACCGGAGGTTCGACGGCCTGCTGAGTTTTTACGAGCGCTGGGTGCGGCACGCTCTGAAGCATCCGGCTCTTACGGTAATCCTCTTGATGGGGCTGTTCGTCGCCGGCCTGGGGATCTACCCATTCCTCGGCCTGGCCTTCTTCCCGCAGACCGACGCCGGCCAGTTCACCATCAACCTGAAAGCGCCCACCGGCACCCGCCTCGAATTGACGAACCAGTATGTGGCCAAGGTCGAGGATCTGATCCGCCATACCGTCGACCCTTATGACTTCCGAATGGTGGTATCCAACATCGGCGTCGTCAACGACTTCTCTTCTCTGTACACCACCAATTCCGGACAGTACACAGCCACCATCCAGACGCAGCTCACCGACGATCACAGGATTGGGAGCTTCGCCTACATGGACCGCGTTCGCGATGAAATCTCGGCGAAGTTTCCCGACCTCCGCACGTTCTTCTCCAGTGGGTCCATGGTGGACGCAATTTTAAATTCCGGCATGCCGGCTCCCATCGACGTCCAGGTGTCCAGCCGCAACCTACCGCTTACCTATGGCCTGGCGGAAGACCTCGCCAGCCGCATCCGCAAGCTGCGCGGTGTCGGCGAGGTTTACATCCCGCAGGACATGAACTACCCGGCTCTGCGTCTCAACGTTGATCGCGTTCATGCCGGTGAGCTCGGGCTGAGCCAAAAGGACGTCGTCGATAACGTCATCACGGCGCTGAATTCCAACATCATGATCGCGCCTAACTATTGGGTGGATTACAAGAGTGGCAACGACTACTTTTTGACCGTGCAATATTACGAGCACGGCCAGCCCGCGATTCACAACGTCATTGACCTGCGGCAGATCCCGCTGCGTGCGCCGAACCTAACCAAGCCGACTACGCTCGATTCCGTGGTGAAGCTTGAGACCACGCAATCGCCCACTGAAATCGACCACTACCAGATCCAGCGGGTCGTAGATATCTATGTAACACCGGCAGGCGAGGACTTAGGCAAAGTGACGACAGCCATCCGCCAGACCGTTGCGGACGCCAAGCTCCCGTCCAACGTCCGCGTGGACCTGCGAGGCATGGTGCAGGGCATGGAGCAATCCTTCAAGAGTTTCGCATTCGGCTTCACGCTCTCGTTCATTCTTCTCTTCCTCATTCTGATTGCGCAGTTTCGCTCTTTTATTGATCCGTTCCTGATCATGCTGGCCATCCCCATGGGCTTCATCGGCGTGCTGATCATTTTGCCTCTCACCCACACCACACTGAACGTCATGTCATTGATGGGGGTCCTGATGCTGGTCGGCATCGCGGACTCCAACAGTATCCTGATCGTCGATTTCGCCCACAAACTCGAAGAACAGGGGCTTTCGGTCATGGACGCGGCCATCACTGCCTGCCGTGTCCGCCTGCGCCCGATTCTGATGACGTCGCTCGCCACGATCATCGGGATGTTGCCGATGGCGATGAAACTCGGTACTGGTGGCGAGCAGTACACGCCGATGGCTCGGGCCATCATCGGCGGCCTTACCTCGTCGGTCCTGCTCACGGTGTTCATTGTGCCGGCCGCCTATGTGCTCGTTTATGGAAGGAGGAATCGCAATGCGTAAATGTGCACCCCTTGCCTTGTTGGTCTTGGGGGCCGGGCAAATGGCCTTTGGCCAGACGCCTTCCCCAAAACTCACTCTCAAAGATGCCGAGGCGCTGGCGCTCAAGAACCATCCCCAGATCCTCGCCGCGGGAAGTGAGGTTGGCTACGCAAACCAACAAATCGTCGAAACCCGCTCCGCCTACTATCCGACCATCGATGCCGACATAACCGGCTCGGGGACGAACAAGGGGTCGCGCATCGGTGCCGGTTACTTGACCGATTCCCGGCTGTTCAACCGGGAGGGTCAGGGTATCACGGTGTCGCAGCTCATTACCGATGTCGGCCGCACTTCCAACCTGATCGCCAGCTCACGATTCAACGCTCAGGCCAGTGAGCAGAACTTCCAGACTGCTCGCTACAACGTGCTGCTTCAGGTGAACCGATCCTACATTGATGTGCTGCGCGCCCAATCACTCGTCCGGGTCGCCGAGGAGACGGTTGCCGCACGCCAGCTTCTGTCCGATCAAGTCAGCGCGCTCGCCAAAAACAATCTGAGATCACAGCTCGACGTCAGTTTTGCTGATGTCAATGTGTCGGAGGCCAAACTTCTCCTGCTCCGTGCCCAGGATAGCGTGCAGGAAGCCTATGCAGAGCTCTCTCGTGCGCTGGGTTCCGATCAGGCTGTGAACTATCAGCTTGTCGACGAGCCGCTGCCGCCTAGCCCGCCGGTGAAGGCCGACGACCTCATCGCTCAGGCGTTCACGAACCGTCCCGAACTCGCTAGCCTGCGGCTTTCGCGTGAAGCGGCGTACAAATTTGTGGAGGCAGAAAAGGACCTTGCCCGGCCGAATGTGAGTCTGGTCGGCGTGGCGGGCTATATCCCGTACATCGCCCAACTCACCAGTCAAGCCATTCCCAGCGAGTACGGAGGTGCCGCCGTGAATGTGCAGATTCCGGTGTTTAATGGCCACTTGTTCTCGGCTCGCCGCGAGGCAGCCCGCTACCATGCGCTCGAAGCTGACCAAAACCTCCGGAATCAACAGGAGCGCATTGCTCGTGATGTCCGTGTCGCTTGGGCCAGCGCCATGACGGCCTACCAGAGCATCGACGTCACCGCGCAATTCCTTCGGCAGGCCAGTCTCGCCCTCGACCTTGCGCAGGGCCGCTACAACCTCGGCCTTTCAAATATTGTCGAGCTTACGCAGGCCCAGTTGAATGTCACCCAGGCCGAAATCGAAAATCTCAGCGCCAAGTATGACTATCAGAGCCAGTATTCCGCGCTACAGTACGCTATCGGTTTACTGCGGTGAGTCAAGCTGTCCAGGCTGTTTTTCATGAGGTGCAGAGCTTGCGGTTGATGCGCCTGCGCATCTTGCTCTCGATTCCGCCAGTCGTGATGCTCACGCTCGTCGTCTGGCAGGTAATTCTCGGACACCCCTGGGGAAAGCAGCCGATGTCAAACGCCAGCGTCGTTGGCTGGACTGTCTTTCTCTGGCTGGTTTACTTCCGTCTGGTGACTGTCCGGTTGGTGACCGACGTCTGGCCCGGCGAACTTTCGGTCGCGATGCGCGGTCTCTGGCGTGATCGGCGCATCCCGCTGGGCGAAATCAAGTCCGCCAAGACGGTCACCTACGACCCAGTGCGCGATTGGGGTGGCTACGGCATCCGCACCACGCCGCGTGGCAAAGCCTACATCGCCGGCGGCAACCGCGGCATTCGCATCGAGCTAATCAAAGGGGGCGTGATCCTGATCGGCTCCGAGCGCCCCGAAGAACTGGCGTCAGCCATCAATCGCCATGTCTCGGCCACTTCGTTGGCCTAGTGCGCGTGCGTTATTGTGGCAATAGGCTCCCTCGCATGGCCGGCGATGTAGGGCGGTACCTATGCGATTTCGTATGAAAGAATCCACGCAGCAGACCAACAGACCAGCCAGATCCATCGCTGTGTCCAGCCGTCTCGTTCTCGTCGCCGGATTCGGGGGGCTGCTGCTCTTGATGGGTTTTGCGGGAGTTGACAGTCTCCAGACACTGCGACAAATTCAGAGAAGCGATGATGATATTCGTGAGGACTTTCTCTCGCGGACCAGGGTTCTGGAGCAGATTCGGTCTGACCTTTACCTTTCGGGCACCTATATCCGGGACTACTTGCTGGAGCCCGAGATCCAAAAGGCGGAAAGTCATCGGCTCAGTCTTGTGCAGGCCCGGAACGAGATGGATTCCGCGCTAGGGAAGTACAAGGCTCTGCTAAACAAACAGGAATTCAGTCCGTTTCGCAGCCTCACTCAAGAGTTGGTGGTCTACTGGAAGGTGCTGGAGCCGGTGTTGCTTTGGGACGCCACGAAAAGACGGGAGGATGGGTACGCCTTTCTGCGGGACGAAGTGTTTCCGCGGCGCACGGCGATGCTGCACATCGCGGACCAAATCGCTCGCATCAACGAGTCCCAGTTGACTGCGGGCAAAGAAAAGGTAGCCCAGACCTTCGCAGAGTTCCGCCGCCGGCTGGTCATTACCATCGGGTTGACGATTGGGGTAGGTCTTCTCTTGGCCGCCTTCAGCATGAGCAAGATTTTGCGCCTGGAAGTGGAGACCGCAGCGCGCTATCAGGAAATCGCGACGGCGCGTGCGGAGTTGAAACGGCTCTCGGCCCGTCTGGTCGAAGCACAGGAAGATGAGCGACGTTCGATTTCTCGCGAGTTACACGACGAAGTCGGTCAGGCACTTACCGGCATCCGAGTCGAGTTGGCCAATCTGTCGAGAAAGATTCTGAACAAAGAGCTGGATGGCCTGGGCGCCAAAGTCGACGAGATTAAGGAGATGGTTGAAGGCTCGGTCGGCGTCGTGCGGAATATGGCGTTGTTGTTACGGCCCTCCATGCTGGACGACTTGGGCCTGGTCCCGGCGCTGCAATGGCAGGCACGCGAGGTGTCAAAGAGGACGGGAGTACGTGTGAAGGTGGCGGCAGAAGGAGTTTCCGAGGACCTACCCGAAGACCATAAAACCTGCATCTATAGGATCGTGCAGGAGGCTCTGCATAACTGCGTACAGCATGCCCAAGCCGGCATGGTGAGAGTGACTGTGCAGCAGGAGCCAAGCCGTATCTTGCTCGCCATCCAGGACGACGGGAAAGGGTTCGATGTGCAGCAAGAGCGCGGAATGGGGCTACTGGGCATGCAGGAACGTGTCAGTCATCTGGGGGGCACATTCTCTGTCGAATCCCTGCCCGGAGGTGGCGCTATCGTGTGCATCGTTCTTCCCTTGACGAACCCCGTAGAAAACCAGCTACAAGCTACCACATGAACGTTATTCGGATTTTGTTGGCTGATGATCACACCGTGGTTCGCAAGGGCCTCTGTCTCCTGCTGGAGAGTCATCCAGGCTTCAAGGTGATCGCCGAAGCGTCCAACGGCCGGGAAGCGGTTATGATGGCGGAAACACACAGACCTGACGTGGCGATTTTGGATGTTACTATGCCGCTGCTCAACGGCATCGAAGCCGCCCGGCAAATCTCCTCGAATTCGCCGCAGACGGCGATTGTGTTTCTGAGTATGCATTCCGACGAAGCCTATGTGCTGAAGGCCCTGAAGTCCGGCGCCAGGGGATATTTATTGAAGGATTCGGCGGAATACGACTTGATCAACGCCATCCACGCTGTCAGTGAGGGAAAAGCTTTCTTCAGTCCTGCGATCAGCAGGATGCTTGTAGAAGACTACATGCGGCAAATGCGTGACCGGGAAGTTGAGGATAGCTATGAACTCCTGACCACCCGGGAACGGGAGATTCTGCAACTGTTAGCTGAAGGGAAGCCGGCTAAGGAGGTCGCCTCCATTTTGGGCCTGAGTGTCTACACAGTTGAAACTCACCGGAACAACATTTTCCAAAAATTGAACCTGCATAGTGTTGCCGAACTGATCCTCTATGCCGTGCGTAAGGGTGTCATCAGTTGATTAGGCTCCGCACCGGCTGCGGCCTCTTCACTCGATTACCTCAACCAAGTAGTTGCGGAATCGCTCGTGGTATGCTTATAACAATTGCAAAAATGCCTGACTGTAGGCGTTTGTTTCTGGTCTTCGTGTTTAGCGTGCTGGCGGCTTCAGGTCAACAGCCGGTCTCTTTCGTCGAGAAGCTCTATCCGGTATTTCAGCAGGCCGGTTGCCGCATGTGCCACAATCCCGAAGGTGTGGCCTCACCTACACGGTTGCACTTTCCCGAAGAGGGCGCTTCGAATGAGAAGGTTGAAGCTTTCGGGAGGTCCCTCGTCGAGCTGGTCGACCGTGACAACCCCGACAACTCCATCCTTCTGAAAAAGCCCACAAATCGCATCAAGCACAGCGGTGGCGAGCGGATTAAACCAGGCAGCCCCGAGGAAATGCTGCTCAAGCAATGGATCGGTTATCTGGCTACTCTGTCCGGTCCCGAGCTCGCGCAGGCGCTTCAATATAAGGCGCGGAACGCTGCCGGCGCCGGCCAGGCGCCACAGGTGGTATTGCGCCGGCTGACCAACCAACAGTACAACAACACAGTTCGCGATTTGCTCAAGGATCCCACCGACCCGGCGAATCAGTTTCCACCCGAGGACTACGTTAACGGCTTCAAGAACCAGTACCAGTCGCAATCGTTGTCGCCGATTCAGATAGAAGCTTACAGCGTGGCGGCCGAGCGCCTGGCGGCGAATGCCTTTCGCCGCGGCGATTCCCGACACTTGATCCCGTGTACTCCCACCGGACCCGACGCTGCCGCCTGCCGTCTCAAGTTCATCGAGACCTTCGGCCGCCGGGCCTTCCGCCGCCCGCTCGAGCCCGAAGAAGTCGCGTTGTATGATCGGCTGTTCAAAGCCGAGGGCGATTTTCAAAAAGGCGCGGAAACGGTGATCGAAGCCGCGCTACAGTCTCCATCATTCCTGTTCTGGATGGAGCAGACGCCCAATCCAAAGTGGAAGCCATACACGGTGGCCAGCCGGCTGGCCTATTTTATCTGGAACACCATGCCGGATGATGTGCTGCTCGATAGCGCGGCGCGGGGCGAGTTGAACAGCCCGGAAGCCATCGGACGCACGGCACGCCGGATGCTCGACGACCCCAGGGCCAAGCAGGGCCTCTACGATTTCGTTTCCCAATGGTTGCGCTTCGACCGTGTGCTAACGGCTGCCCGAGACCGGCGTTTCTTCCCGTTGTTCAGTCGTGACCTGGCGTTCGCCATGATCGAAGAGACCAAACACTTCATGGATGACCTGGTGTGGAACGACAAGGACTTCATGGGCGCCTTCACGGCCAATTACGGCTTTGTGAACTCGGATCTGGCGGCCATATATAAGGTGCCGACGCCAGCCCGTGAGTATGCTCGCGTGGAGTTCCCGGCGGAGCAGCAGCGCTCCGGTCTGCTCGGCGAGGCACTGTTCCTGACCCTCACCAGTAAGCTCGAAGAAACGGCCCCCACGGGGCGAGGACTATTCGTGCGAGAGCAGTTCCTCTGTCAGCACGTACCGCCGCCGCCGCCGGGAGTCGATACGAACCTGCCGTCGGTAGAAGAGGCACGGCCGCTGACCAATCGGGAACGCCTTGCAGCACACACCAGCGACAAGGTCTGCGCCGGTTGCCATCACCTGATCGATCCCATCGGATTCGGCCTGGAGAAGTTCGACGCCATCGGCATGTATCGCGAAAAGCAGAGGATGCTGTTCGATCCTGAGTACCACGGCGCTGATGTAAACAGGCCGAAACCTAAAGAAGTCTTTCTCACTCTGGACACCGCTGGCCAGGTGGCGGGTCTCCCGGAGCCGCAATTCTCCAGCGCGCGGCAGTTGGGCGAATTGCTGGCTCGGACGCCGCAGTGCCAGGAATGTATTGTGAAACAGCTTTTTCGCTATATGTCCGGCCGGCAGGATACGCCTGCCGATATCCCTATGATCCGCATTGCTTTAGAGGACTTTCGGAAGTCGGGGTACCGTTATAAGGAACTGGTTGTATCGTTAGCGCAGCAGTGGGATTCGCCGCCGGCGGAAAGGAACGTCAATGTCGCAAGTAATCACAAAGCGCGTTAGGCTGTCACGCAGATCCCTGCTGAAGGGGTTCATGCTCTCCCACGCACCGGTTATCGTAGGACTGCCGCCGCTGGTCTCGATGTTCAACTCTGCGGGCACCGCTTACGCCGCTGACGTGGATCCGGCGAAACAGGCCGCGCCTGTCGCCAAGCGCTTCGTGCTTTGGTTCAACGGCAACGGTATTCCGGAACGATATTGGATTCCGGATCGCACCGGCCCCGACTACGACATGACGCCCTGCCTGGCGCCGCTCGCCCGGTTGCACGATGAAGTCCATGTGCTGAGCGGGCTGGATAACGCGGCCATCGGCAATGCCGCGGGTGACGGCCACTCTACCGCCATGAGCGCGCTCATGACGTGTACGCATTATACGGGGCGGAGTCCGGGCGGTCCGTCGGTGGATCAGATCATCGCGCTGAAGCTCGCAGCGGAGACCCGATTCCGGTCGCTGCAAATTGGCGTTTCGCAGGAATCGTTCGGCAGCTCAATCCACAAGAACATGAGCTGGTCCGGCCCGGATCGCCCCCTGGCTCCAGAAGAGATTCCGCACCTCCTGTTTGACCGGCTTTTCGGGGCAAAAGATCAAGGCTGGGTCAACCGCAAACGCAGCATCCTCGACGCGGTAAACCAGGAGGCCAACCTTCTCCGCAAGGATCTTCCGCGAGAGGATGTGCAGCGTCTGGATGAGCATCTGGCTTCCATTCGCGACCTGGAGCGCGCGATCACTTCGCTGCCGCCGGAGTACCGGCAGGTGGCCAAGCCCGAAGAAGACTTCGACATGAAGGACTGGCCGCGCATCGCCAAGATCCAGAGCGATCTGCTGGCCTACGCGCTGGTTACGCGGCAGACTCGCGTGGCAAGTTATATGCTCACCAAGTGTCAGGGTCTCGCGCGATTCCCATGGCTGGGGCACGATGAGGCGCGGCACCACGATTACACCCACGCCGATGGCAAAGCGCCCGGTGCAGACAAGGCCACCGGCCAGCGCATTCTGCGCGACATCTGCCGCTGGCACGTGGAGGAGTTCGCGTACCTGGTGGCTAAGCTGAAATCGATACCGGAAGGGAGTGGGACCGTCCTGGACAACACCTGCCTGGTTTTCGTGCATGAGCATGCCGAAGCCAATATCCACAAGGCCAGCGGGATGATCGCCATTGTTGCGGGATCGAAGGACCGCCTGGTGCATGGACGCCATACCCGCGTCGATGGTACCTTCGGCGACCTTTACCGCACACTCGCCGATGGAGCGTTGGATGCCGGCCTCAGCGCCGAGGCGTTCCCGACTTCGAGCCGGCAATTGACGGAGTTGTTGGCGTAGGCCCGACCTGCCTGTTACTCTCGCGGCTCTTGTTCCGCTGGCGCGTTTGCCGGGAACGGTCCGGCTCCGCTCAGAATCACGATACCGGGCTTGGCTTTGTCCAGCACGGCTACGCCCTGCGGGGTTACTTTGGTTCCTTGCACGTCCAGGTATTTCAGACTTTTCCATTTGGCGAGTTCGGCCATGGCTTCGTCGTCTACGTGTGGCGAACCCGCCACGCTGAGCTTCTCAACTCGATCGAGTGTGGACAAGACTCGCAAACCGTCCGCGGTGATCTCGGAGTAACTGAGCTTCAGCACGCGCAGTTGCTTGAGTTCGGAAATCGCTCGCGGCACGGCCTCCGGCATGGGGGTGCCTGGTTTGGCCCGATAGCCGCCGGACCCTGGATGGGGGCCTCCCAAATCCAGGTATTCCAATGTCGGCAACAGTCGAAGGACTTCCAACGCGCTTTGGTTCAGCTTACTGCGCCCAATCGACAGTTCCTTCAGATTGGTAAGCGGGACTAGGCCATCGAGGCCGTTGTCGGTGATTTGGGTATATGCGATGTCGAGCGTTTCGAGTTGCGTGAGGCCGCTCACAATAGCCAGCGTGCCATCAAATACGCGAGTGCCGCGCACATTCAGGCGCTTCAGATTCTTCCAATCCCGGATTGCCGTCATCCCCTGGTCAGTGATCTGCTCGGCGTAGTAGAGGTTGAGGTCGCGGATCTGCTTTGCAGGTTTGAGGTGCAGCAGTCCTTCATCGGTGATTCGTGTATGCGAAAGGTCCAGCCGTTCGAGCTTCGGTAAGCGCGCAACATCGAACAGTTCGGTGTCGGTGACCCACGTGCCCCGCAAGTGTAACCCAATCACCTCTCCCGCGGCGTCGCGGTCGGCCTTGCCTCCGATTCTGTCTACCCAGTCGGGACCATTCCCGGCAAACAGGGGCAGGATCGCGAGAATGAGAATCAGTACTCGAAGGGAAGACATGCTCTACAGCTTGCGCCGCGATTTCAGCGACGAATCCTTGTCCCAAAAGATCTGGCAATGGGGCAACGCCGCCCTGATCTCCTGGTAGCCCTTGTCGGAAACCAACGTGTGATAGAGATCCAGCGTCTTGAGTGTGGGAATCGAGGCCAGCATTCCGGCGCCCTGGTCGCCCACATCTGTGCTGTCGAGGTCCAGTTCTTCGAGATTAGGCAGAGTCTTGAGAAGGGCCATTCCCTTGTCACTCACTTTTGTGTAGTCGAAATTGATCGAGCGCAGAGTTTTGATCGCAGCCAGTTCAGCCACGCCCGCATCATCGATTTTGGTGCGAAACATGCGTAGCCGCTCCAGACGAGGTAGTGCCTTGAGTTGGGCCAGACCCTTGTCGGTAAACCGGCAATGGCTCAAGTTGAGATCGCGCAAACTAGTAATCCGAGCCAGGCTCACAAGACCAGCGTCGCTCACATCCACTCCCCGTAAGTCAAGTACACTCAGGTTGGTCAAGTTGGCCAGGGGATCGAGACCGGCGTCCGTGACGTCAGAATTGCTGATCGACAGGCGTTCGAGAGCCGGCATCTTGCTAATGGGGGGAAGCGCGGCGTCCGTCACCGATGTCGAAGTCAGGTCCAACTCCTGCAACTGTGTCAGACCGGCGAGGTATTGGAAGCCCGCACCTTCCACTCGGACCCCCGATAACATCAGCCTGCGCAAATTGACCAGACTGCCCAGACTCTCGAGGCCACGGTCGGATACCGATGTGAAACTCAGATTCAACTCGCGCAGGGTGGTCAGCTTCCGCAGAGACGGCATGCCCGCGTCGCTCACGTCGGTGGCTTCCAGATTCAACCGCTCGAGGTGGGGCAAGGCTTTCAAGTAAGCTAATTCAGCATCGGTAAAAGGGGTTCGGGCGAGCGAGATGGATTGAATATCGCCGCTCGAGATCCGAGCTTCTCCGCCCAGAGATTGGATCCACGCCGCAATGGCCTCTTGGCTGGTGCCTTCGGGCCGCTCGCTGCCGCGCGCCGCAACAGCGGCGGGTGCGTTGCTCACGAAAATTACTTGGCAGTCTGGCCGGGCGGCGCGCATGGCTTGGACACCAGAACTGTTGACGCCAGTGTAACGCACATCCAGCGATTCGAGCTTCGGCAGCACCTGGAGTTTAGCCAAGCCGGCGTTGGTCATCCGGCTGCGGTACAGGTTCAGCTCGCGGAGGTCCTGAAACTGGGACAAAACGGCCGCGCTCTCGTCGGTGATTTGCGCGCCGAGAAGGTTCAGCTCTTTGAGATGGGTAAGCTTGCGAAGGTAGTCCACACCTTTGTCGGTGATCTTCACTCCGTAAAGATTCAGTACTTCGAGCTGGGTGAGATCCTGCAGATACTTGATGCCTTCATCGGTCACCAGCGTCCCTATCATGGTGAGCCGGCGCAAGTTTTTCATACCAGCCAGCGCCGTCATGGTTTGATCGGTTACGTAGGTATCGTCGAGATCGAGAAACTCGAGGTTCACAAACGAGGCCAGGCACTTAGGATCGTATATCGTGCTCAATGCGACGCGCAGGTCCTTGAGTTCGGTCAACGGGGCCATGCGCACTAGCCCCTTGTCCCAGAGATCCAGCCAGGCGAGTGTGGTTAGGCCCGCCTGGAACTTTTCCAGATGTTTCAAGCCAGCGAAGTAGTCGAACATCTCGTCGGAGTAGGGCGACTTGACATCGCTGACGGGACTCCAGACTCGAGCCGGCAGAAACATTTCAACGAGCCCGGTCAGCCTGGCGAGGGGCGCGAGTTCCTTGGGGTCCACAACGGTGCCGTGCATGTCCACGCCCACGATACGGACGTCGCCGGCGGGGAGATCAAACGGGTCGCTGGTGTACTCGGGCGCGCCGCTGAGTAGGACCCGGCCCCCCTCCCGCAGCACCCAGAGAGCAACGTCCCGCTCAGAGCCGGCGGCCGCTGTATCGGCGGTCAGCAGCGTCGGCGTTAGCGGCAAGGTGACGGCGATCACCAGAACCAAACGACTGCAAAAAACCATAGACGAGCTCGAAGCTTGCCGGTATTATATCGCGATACGGCCCCCTTCACGATCACAGACATTCGAAGCTGAAATACTAGCCGAAGAAGGCTTCGCCGCAGCGGCAAACCACCCCTTCGAGGCTTCGTGTATACTGACCCAGAAACCGGGAGCCAACAATGGAAATTCGGGGTACTGACTCAATGGCCACAATGACGAAGTCTGGCACGAACAGGCGTGGGAGGGGTGCACTCATTTGGGCGGGCGTTGTGGTTCTGGCCATCGTGGTGTACTTCGCCATTGGGGTGCGCGCGGCGAATACGTGGGCGCATCCACGGCGCAACACGTATTTCTCGGCAACACCGGCGTCGTTCAATCTGGAGTATCGCGACGTTCGATTGCCCTCCCGGGATGCCGGCATCGAGATCTCCGGGTGGTGGATTCCCCGGGCCGGGAGCAGCAAAGCCATCGTGATGGTCCATGGGAGAGGCGAAAATCGCACTACCGAGTTCTACGACCACTTCCTCGATCTGGGGGCCGCGCTCAACACGTTTCAAGGACGCGGCTTCAATGTGTTGATGATTGACTTGCGCGCGCACGGACTGAGCGGCGGCGTCGACTCCGCGTGGGGCATTGGCGAGCGGCACGACGTCGAAGGTGCGGTGGACTGGGTCAAAAGCCAGGGATTTCAGCCAGCCAACATTGGAGCACTGGGCGCCTCGCTCGGCGCGACGTCGTGTGTCTACGCCACGGCCGACGACCCGGACATCGCCGCACTCGTCACGGATGGCGCCGGAGTGGATGAATACGCAAGCATCGAGAGGGGCTGGAAGAGATCATCAGGCACGCCCCAGTTCTTCTTCCCCGCGGCGCAGCTCATGGAACGCGTCCTCTATGGGTACGATCTCCACACACTGCGGCCGGTCGACGCTATGAAGCGAATTCCCCCTCGGCCGGTACTGCTCATCTATGGCCTTCTGGAATTGCCCACCGACAGCGACCGTCGTCCGCAGATTAAGGCTGCTTTGCCGGACGCTGAGCTATGGGTGGTGCCGGGCGCCATCCATACCAGCGCTTACACGATGGTTCCGCAACCCTACCTTGCCAAGGTCGGGGCGTTCTTCGAGAAGAACCTGAAATAGAGGAAGGAACGTGTCGCGCGCGATCGGATAAGCTAGTGTAGTGCGGCATGCAGATTAACGATTATGCAGCGCGTGGCGGGCGCGCTTGACCTTTTCCAGAATATCGGACGCTTTGGCGGTCCAGACAAACGGTTTGGGATGGTCGTTGTGCTGGTCAATGTAGTCGCCAATGGCCATGATCAGTTCCTCGACGTCGCGGAAGATGCCTCGCCGCAGCCGATTCTGAGTGAGGTCACGGAAGAAACGCTCCACCATGTTCAGCCATGAACTGCTGGTGGGAGTGAAGTACACGTGGAAGCGCGGATGGCGGGCCAGCCACTTCTCAACCTTGGGATGTTTGTGCGTGGCATAGTTATCCGCGATCAGATGGATTTGCTTGCCTGCAGGGGTGACTTGGTCAATCACGCGCAGGAATTTCAGCCACTCCTGATGCCGGTGCCGGTCGTCGCACATGCTGATTACGGTGCCATCGAGCGTGCTCATGGCCGCAAACAGGGTTGCCGTTCCGTTGCGCTTGTAGTCGTGGGTCATCGTTCCGCAGCGTCCCTTCTTCAGCGGCAGGCCAGGTTGCGTGCGGTCCAGTGCTTGGATCTGGCTCTTCTCATCGGCGCAGAGGACGATGGCGTGTTCTGGCGGGTTGAGATAAAGCCCGATGATGGCGTCCAGTTTCTCGGCGAACTCGGGATCGTGGCTCACCTTGAAGGTCCGCGCCAAGTGCGGCTTCAGACCATGTTTCTGCCAGATCCGGCGCACGCTCTTTTCACTGACGCCTGCGGCCTCTGCCATGGTGCGCGTGCTCCAGTGGGTCGCGTTGTCGGGCTTCTCCTGCGTGGTTCTCCGGATCACCTCTTGCACCTGGGCCGGTGTGATGGTTGGTGTTCTTCCCGGGCGCGGCGCATCTTTGTCCAGCGCCGCAAAACCACCGTCCAGAAACCGATTCCGCCAGCGCGCGGCCTTCTCCGGTGTGATCTTCAACTCCGCCGCGATCTGCTGATCTTGCAGCCCCGCTCCGGCCAACAAAACGATCCGCGCTCGTTCCACGCTCCGTGCCGGCGCGCTGCGAGCTCGGGCCCGAGATTCCAGGATCTCTTGCTGGTCAGAACTCAGAACCACGGGTCGCGCCACACGCATCGTCTTCGGTCCTCCTATTGTAAAGACGACGCGTATTCTATAATCGTTACTATTTATGCCGCACTACACTAGCAAAATGCCAAAGCAGGGAATCTACCAGACAACGTGCGCGGCCATTATCGCTCTTTTCGTTCTTTGTCTTTCGCTGGCTCTGGTGGCCAATGCGCAACAATCCGCCGCTTCCACTGTGGCCTCAAATGGCGCAGCGGCTCAAGGAGTTCAGAACCACCCGCCTTGGCTGAGCGGAGCCAGGTTCGCAGAATTCACGTCGATCGAGCCGATCGATACCCATACCCACGTCTTTCAAACCGGTCCGGCCTTCCTGGGAATGCTCGAGCGGCTGCACATGCACGTTCTTGATATTTTGGTCGTAAACGATACAAACCCGTATCGAAGTTCGACGGAGCCGCAGAAACAGGATGCTCTGAAGTTCGTGGTTTCCAGCATGGGCCACGCGCAGCTCTGCACTACTTTCAATCCGTTCCAGTTCAACAACGCTAACTTTCCCAAAGAAGCGATTGACGCTCTGAATCAAGACTTTGCGCGCGGCGCGGTTGCGGTAAAGATCTGGAAGAACGTGGGAATGGAGCTTAAGAACGCGTCGGGGCAGTATGTCATGCCGGATGATCCGCTGTTCGAGCCCATTTACGAGGACATCGCCGCACATCATAAGACACTAATCGCTCACTTGGCTGAGCCCGATGCCGCATGGGGATCTCAAGACCCTACCGCTCCTTATGCGGAGTACTACAAGGCGAATCCCGAATGGGACATGACCAAGCGGCCAGGCGCTCCTCCCAAAAAAGCCATACTCCAGGCGAGAGATCATTTCCTCGCAATGAATCCGGACCTTCGCGTCGTCGGTGCACATCTTGGAAGCATGGAAGATCATCTTGACCAGATCGACACTTGCTTACGGCTTTATCCAAACTTCGCAGTCGACACCGCGGCTCGCGTGCTGAGCCTCATTATTCAACCCCGGGATAAGGTGCAGGCCTTCATCCTGAAGTATCAGGATCGGATTCTGTACGGCACAGATCTTGGCTTTTATCCAGGAAGAAGCGATAAGGCAGCATCTCAGGAGTGGGAAAAGCAGTATGCGCTCGATTGGCGCTATTTTGCTACAGACGACACCTTCGAATACGACGGACATAAAGTTGAAGGCCTGAACCTTCCGCACTCGGTGCTAAAGAAGCTGTACCACGACAACGCAGTTCACTGGATTCCAGGCATTGACGCCAACCTGCGTTGAACATCCAGGATAATCCGCTCCAGTACGCGCGGCGGGGCCGGTAACTTCTTCGTGAGGGTGATCGCCGTAGCCTCGTTGAAGATCGCGTGACTTCCGGTATGATAAAGTCTTTCGCTAACTCTCGCTTGTTTGCGATCACGGTTTCGCTGGGGCACAAAGCCCTCGCCAACAGAGAATACTCGGAATGAGAAAAGCCCCGCCTGAAGTTCGAATGAATCCCCGCCGGCTGGCTTCTATGGCTTGGCTTCGCTTCTGTTGCTGCCTACTGGCTTCGGCGATTCTCGCGATGGCGGCGACCGAACGAGAGGTGGCCGAGTGGGTGGTCCGGCAGGGCGGCCGGGTGGTTCTAGAAGGGAGCCGGACGCCGGTGCGCGATCTTTCCGAACTGCCCGCTGGCGAGTTGCACATCACCGGAGTAGATCTTACCAACACCATCGTAGAACCCAAGAAAATGGGAAAGATCAGCGGCCTGACGGGCCTGCGAGAGCTCTATTTGCCAGGTTCCATGTGGACGCCATTCTCGGACAGCCCCCTGGACGCCAATGAAGAGCTCAAAAATCTTGCCGGGTTGAAGAACCTCGAGCGGCTGTACTTCAGCCTGCATTTCCTGCCCACGTTCAATGTCCAGGATAAGGGCCTGGCCTACTTGACCGGACTGGCGAACCTCAAAGAACTGCGTCTGGCACAGAGCCAGGTCGTGAAGCCAAACCTTGCGCCGTTCTTGCATTTGCAGTCTCTTGATTTGAACGACTCTACGTTCACCGATGAGGGCATGAAAGGTCTCGAAGGACTCAAGGAACTGCGGCGGCTTTACTTACGCAACACAACGGTTACCGATGAGGGGCTAAAGTATCTGAGCGGCCTCACCCAGCTCGAGGAGTTGGACCTGTATGGTGTGAAGGTCACGGATAGCGGACTCGCCTCCTTGCGGAAATTGACGGCCATGCGAAAGCTGAATCTGCTGGGGGCCGAGATCGACGATGCCGGCATGGAGTACTTGTCCGGCATGGTCCATCTGCGGGAGCTGAATCTGTATCGCAGCCACATCACCAATGCGGGCTTGGCGAAGCTTACGGCGCTGAAGGAACTGGTTGCGCTCGACGTGCGCTACAGCCGTGTAACAGAAGGTGGCGTTGAAGCCGTCCATGCGGCGGTACCAGGCTGTGCGGTGGAGTTCGTGGGTGGGGCCGTGGCGCCAACCCGTGACGCGGCCGCCGCCCGCCCGTCCGGCACAAGTGAAAAGGCGGTTGCGGAGTGGATCCGGGCACTTGGTGGGAAGGCGGAATTCAGCGGCGGAAAACTCCACTCCATCTCTCTCGCTTCCACGCGAGTGAGCGATGTACAGCTCGACTATCTCAGGGGCCTGGCCAATCTCGAAATGCTGGATCTCGAGGCAACCGAAGTCGGAGATATCGGTCTCAGATCGGTAAAAGGGTTGACTGGGTTGAAGGAGCTTCTCCTCAGCAACACAACTGTCTCCGACAGTGGTCTGGCAAACTTGAGCAACCTGCTGCACCTTCAGGCGCTACGGCTCGCGGGCACGCTGGTGCAGGGTCCGGGGCTCGCGTACCTGAAAGGTCTGCCCGCCCTCACTGAACTGGATCTCACCAGTTCTCCTGTCAACGATGAGGGTCTGCGACACATAGGTGAAATGAACGGCCTGGAGCAACTGCGGTTGAGCTACTCCGATATTACCGATGAGGGCCTGGCGCACGTCGAAAAACTCAGTCAACTGAAGGTCCTTGAGCTCGACGGCACAGATATTGGCGACAAGGGCTTGGGCCATGTCGCGACCCTGAAGAACTTGCGCGAGCTGGCGCTTAATAGCTGCCGGTTCACCGACAAAGGCTTCGAGAACCTGCGTGGCTTGGAAAACCTGGAGCGGCTGGAATTAGTGCGCACGGCCACGAACGACGACGCAGTAGCCGCACTCGCGAATCTGAAAAACCTGGTAGCGTTGAACCTGGACTATACCTCCGTCGACGACAAAGCACTCGATACTCTGAAAACATTGCCAAGGCTGCGAGAGCTTCGGCTTAATATGGCCAAAGTGACCGATGCAGGTGTGGCGGACCTGAAATTGATGCCCAACTTGAAGGTGCTGAACCTTTACCACACCATGATCACCGAGAAAGGGATGGCGCAGCTCAAAGCCGCCCTGCCAGGCTGCGGGATCATCTTCGATCGGGATTCCGCGCTGCCGGCGCGCCGCGGGAGGGGCTGACTACGATGCGCCTAGCGTTGATTGTTATCGCCTTCGCGTCGCTTGGAGCCTCGGATCTCACGTCCTGGATCACCGAGGCAGGTGGGGCCGTCACCCGCGATCGAGCAGGGCAGATTGTGGCCGTGGACTTGCACGCGAGTTGGATCACAGACTCCGACATGCCAGCGCTGGCCCATCTACCGAATCTCGCGCGTCTCGATCTGTCGCTCACACGCATCAGCGATCACGGCCTCCAGCAACTGAAGAACGCGCCCGCTATTACCGATCTCAATCTCTACTACGATGAGCTCATCACCGACGCGGGCCTGTCCGCCGTGAAGGGCTGGAAACATCTGAAGCGGCTGAGTGTCCGGGGAACAAAGATAACTGACACGACGTTGCAGCATTTGTCCGGCGTCACCTCGCTCGAATCTCTCGATGCCGGCTATGCACAGATCACCGATGTGGGGCTTGATCTGCTAACGCCGCTAACTAATCTGAAGGAACTGGCCATTGGTGGTAACAAGCTCACAGACGCCGGCCTACAACCGTTGCGGCAACTGCCGGGATTAATCGATCTCGACCTCAGCGGTGCGCAGCGAACCGACTCTGGGTTATGGTCGGTGAGCTTGACCGAGCCGGGGTTGGACGCCATCGCTACGCTGAAAAACCTGCGCCATTTACGCCTCAGTGGGACGCTGGTTTCGGCGCGCGGCATCGAACGACTGGTAGGCCTGACGAAACTCGATTGGCTGGACCTCGAAGGCTGCAAACGCGTTGGCGACGACGTGGCCCCGTTGCTAGCCTCATTTCATGCTCTCCGCCGGGTGGACCTGACTGGCACTCAAGTTACAGACAAAGGGATAGCCGCGCTACAACGTGCTAACGCTAACTGCAAGATTCTGGCCGGCAGCATGGACGCGGCGCCATCTAAATCTGAGGAGCCGGAGGACTGACTTAGGTCAGCACTTCGGTAAGTTTGCGATTAAAGGTCGGAAACGTTCCGACACCGGCGTGAAGGACTTCATCGGCCAGCGTTACGTACAGGTCGCCGACGGTGCCCGTCGTTTCCGTGTGCATGCCTGTGGCCAAGCGTCCGGCGTGCCCGGCTACGATCAGGCCGAGCCCGTTGTTCTTATGCGGGTTCGCTTCCGCATGCTCGTGTACATAGACCAGGCAGCAGTGATCGAGCAGAGTTCCGTCGCCCTCCGGAGTCGACTTCAGACGGCCCAGCAAGTATGCGAATTCTTCGCAGTGCCAGCGGCAGATATCGCGTAAAATGCGCTGCCCTTCGACGCCGTCAGCGCCCGGCGCTCTACCGTCGGCATGCGTGTAGTCGTGATGCCGTGCCGCGGTGTAACCGAGCCATGGGAAGCGGCATATGCTCTGGCACTTAGTCAGCATGTACGAGGCCACGCGGGTCTGGCGCGTGATCAGGGCCTGTGCTAATAGATCACTCTGGAGCTTGGCGATCCTTGGCCAGTCTTTCATGTCTTCGTATTCTGGCGGGTCGATGCGGCGGTACTCGGGGGGCAGGCTGGTGATCGCGCGTTCCACATCGCGAACCGACGCCAGGTGCTCTTCGACGCGTGCCTGATCGTCCTTGGGTAAGTTCTTCTTCAATGCCGCGGCGTCTTCCAGCACTACGTCCAGTACGCTGCGCTTGCGGTTTATCCAGCCTTCTTCCCGGCGGCCAAACAAGCGGTCGAAGAGCCGGTCCGGCAACATTTCGGGAGGCAGCGCACGATCGAAGCCCGTCCAGCTCATGTTGCGCTGGATGCTTTCGCCGTAGGATTCCTGCGCGACACCGAGTTGCAAGGAGCGGAAGCGGGAATCACCGCCGATCTTTGCTGCGATGGCCTGGTCGATGGAGGCACCGCCTGCGCCGCGGCTCGTGAACCGCGTGCAGGTCATCAAGCCGCTCATCGAGTTGTGATGGCCGTTGCCCGGTCCCGGCAGGCCCGCGGCGAAGTTGTCCAGCCCACTAATCACGTGAATATCGTTGCGAAAAGGCGCCAGGGGACTGAGACACGGCGTCAGGTGGTAATCGGAACCTGTCTCTGCCGGGATCCAGTAACGCTCCGGAATTCCGTTACCGTTGAACCACAGCACGAAACGGTTTTCGATCGGCGCTTCGGCCACCTTACCGGTAACTGTACGTTCTGCCGCATAGGCCGTGCCTGCCGCATTGAACATCGAAACCAGCGGTGGCAAACCGACCCAGACGCCGCCGGTTAGTGTGAAACCCTTCAGTAACTTTCGACGCGAGAGGCTAGCGCGCTTGGTTATTACGTGCGACATGAATGGTCCCTTCTTCGCCCGGAAATTCCCGGCTGCGTGCTAAAGCAATTATCAGTTCCTGGAAATGGAATTGCGAACTCCGAAAGTCTTCCAGAGCCCGGTGGATGACGGGATAGTCGGCCGGTGTCTCCATGCGCCCGGCCGTGTACCGGAAGTATTGCTTGACCATGCACTCCTGGCACTGCGGTGTCTTAGCCAGCACCGCACCTAACTCACGCGGCGATGAAAAGTGTGAGTTGGGGATACCGGCTACCCAGCCGTTCGTGTCCATGGTCAAATTTACGGTCTTGGGTGGCTGGCGTTTGCCGCCGCCGTGGTAACCGCTGTAGAAGCGGAGCTCGTATTGATCCCGCCGGGCACCCACGGCGTCGAACTTCTCGAAGCCGAACCCGATCGGATCGATTAGATTGTGGCAAGTCGCGCAGACCGCGTTCGACACGTGCTCGCTCATGCGATCACGATTGGTCTGGGGATGGGCTTCCGTCGATGCCGGCAGATTCGTATTTACTCCCGCCGGAGGCGGGGGCACGTGCTGACAGAGGAACTGCTCGCGCACGAAGAGGCCACGGCCCGTTAACGAGGTGTCATCCGGTTTGGCCGATAGAGCCAGGAAGAGTGCTTGTCCGAGTAGGCCCGCCCGTTCGGATTCCAACGGGAAATCCGTGCGCTGAAATTCCTGGGCCGGCGCGGGCACGCCGTAGATTGCGGCTAGATCCGCGTTCACGAACCCGTAGTTCGCCGTGAACGCTTCCATGAAGTTGCGGTCGCTCCACACCAAGTCGGCGACGAATTGCCGCGCCTCTTCGGTCATGGCCACGGCCGTCTCGCGGCTGAACTTGGGGTACCGCCGGCGGTCCCGGCTGCTGGTCAGGATGCGGTCGAAGCGCAGCCACTCTGAAATGAACTCATCAAGGGCCTGGTGTGCCCGCGAGTCCCGCAGCATGCGGCGCGTCATTTTCTCGACGCCGGACGGCGTCGCTAACTCACCGCCTGCCGCCGCGTCCAGCAAAGCTTTATCCGGCATGCTGTCCCAAAGCATGTAGGACAACCGGCTGGCTGCGGCATAGGGCTTCCACTGCGGATTGGAAGTTGCGTCCAGCCGGAAGAGAAAATCCGGCGACTGTAGCATCGCCTCAACCACGAGCTGCGCGCCCTTCATGAAATCGGTTTCGCTCGCGAACAGCCTCGTGTAGCGCTTGACCTCGCCGCTATCCAGCGGCCTTCGAAATGCACGCAGCCCGAAGCTCCGGATGAACTTGTCGCGGCACTCCCCAGACGCTTTGCAGGGGATCAAACCGTGCGTGTCGCCATTGCGAAAGGCATTGCGCGCCAGCTTCTCGGCAGCCGTACTGTACGCTTCCGCCAGTAGTGGAGACAGGTTCTGTGCATTGTACTGGTCCTTAAACCCGTCGACGAAGTCCTCGGGCGGAAACTGGTTTGCCGGAGCCGTTTGGTCGCCTAACAGATCCCGGACCGTGTTGTTGTACTGGCTGTGCGTCAGCCGGCGCAGCATAACGGCCGGCGCCTCGGACGCATTAGCCGCTTCGTCCGCGTCGCTGTATTTCAGGGCTTTTGCCAGTTCATCGCCCGAGAGCGACGCAACCGTTTGAATCCAGGCCTTGAGAACCGCCTCTTCGTCACTGCCGGGTTTGATGCGCAGACCCCCAGTGTGGGGCACGCGCATGGTCGGCTTCTTCAGCAGTAACGACTCATCCGGATGATCGCCGTCGACCAGTCTGACGAGCGACTTGCCAAAAGCCTCAATGCGATCCGGGGAGGCCTCCGCATCTGGGAAGTGCAACCGCGTGGAGGAGGCGACCCCGTTGCCGTTGTGGCACGTGGGGCACCCCGCGTCCTCCAGAATCGGGTAGAGCTTGCTGGAAAAAGACCCTGCCTGACCGGACACCACCCAAGTCAAGCCTATCCAACAAAGCACACACCGCATCATAGTAGTCTAGCGTAAGCGCTTCTAACGCGCTCGGGATGTCAGAAAAGCAGTTTCAGAGCAAGCTGGATCTCTCTTTGCGTCGCCGCCGTCGCGGTGATCACGCCTGTTGCCCCAGGGCCGTCGGTGATGTAGCCATCCGGCTGTTGGAAAATCGGGTGGTTTAACGCGTTGAAGAACTCCGCGCGGAATTCCAAGCGAAAGCGTTCGGTGACGGCAAAAAGTTTGCGCAGCGACATATCGGCGTCCACCATACCCGGGCCGACCAATACATTCTTGCCGGAGTTGCCGAACGCGTAACCGGATGGCAAGGGGAAACAGCTCGTATCAAACCAGAGATTCACCGAGCGCTGCCCCGAGGGCAGACTGCCGTTGCATGTGCGATCCGTTCGGAGCAGGCCCTGCGAGCCGGTATTGGAAGGATCGTAGCCCATGGTAGGAGAAAAGTAAAAGCCGCTATGCCAGGTGAAGATTCCGCCCAGGTGCCAGCCGCCAAGGACCAGGTCCGCGGCGCGGCTGGAGTTGAGATAGCGCTGGCCCTTGCCGAGGGGCAACAGGTAATCGAAGCTCGAAACCCAGCGGAATCTTTGATCGAAGTCCGAAGGTCCCCGTTCGGCCGCTACATTGTAGGAGTTTTGTGGAAATGGCCCGTTACAACAGATCTCTGGCTGGTCATTTATCGACTTGCTAAAAGTAAACGAGCTCAGGAACATTAGTCCTTGCGAAAGGCGCTTCTCGGCTTTGATCTCGAGCGCATGAAACGTGGAGTTGCCCCGGTTCACGATATCGGTAAAACCGGAATACTGCGGGTAGGGCCGGCGCGATTGGATGTCGCCCGGTCCGGGCGTCGGGTCCTGGTTCGGATCGAGAAGGACCTGCAGGTGAGTCGACTTCGAGCCAACGTAGGCAGCTTCAAGCAGTATGTTGTCGGGCAATTGGTGCTGGATGTTGAAATTCCACTCGTCCAAAACCGGGGCGTGCAGGTGCGAGCCCACGCCGGAGCCGGAAGCCGTTACGCTCGCGTCGACTGCCTGGCTGGGGTTGAGCGGCGGAAACCCACCCGAGACCGTCAAGACGGGCGTGGCGCCATCACTGGCAAAAGCGGGCTGATAGAAAAACGGCAGGTTATACGCAAGTTGCAGCGGATCTCCTGTCCGGATCTCCTGATAACTAAAGAAGCGCCCGTAACCTGCACGGATGACGGTGTTCTTGATGGGATTCCAAGCGAGGCCGATGCGCGGGGCGAAATCCGTCTTGTCGGCGTTCACCAGGCCTGCCGAAGCGCCGTTCTGCCCGGCCGCGACTAACTGGCCGGTCGCAAAATCGAAATTCGCCTGTTGATTGTGGGCTTCTTTGATGGGAGTGGTGTAGTCGTAGCGAAGACCCAGGTTCAACGTCAGCGTGCGGGAGAGCTTGTAGTCATCCTGGATGAAGCCCCCATAGGTTTGCTGGCGGTTACCGAAGTATGTCAGCGTCGATATGGTGGAAAAAATCGGGTCCCCGAGCAACATGTCGGCCAGCCCGTTGCCGGTGCCGTCTCCTGAGGAAGGCGAATCGGCGGTGAACTGACCGCTGAAGGAAAAGGAGCCGCGGGGTTGGCCGATCTGGAACAGATTGAACTGGCTCCAGCGCAGCTCCGCCCCGGCTTTGATAGAGTGCTTGCCATGAACGATGCTGAGAGTGTCTCCGTACTGAAACTCCTGGCTGGTGCTGGTGGTTGGAGTGTAGCCAGGCTCACCCAACCTATGAAATCCGCTGGGGCTGAACAACGTTAAGCCGTTCACGACCGAATTGTTGGGAACGCCGGGAACATCAAGGCCAGCAGGCGGGTAGTTTTGCCCGTATGACGGCTTGTTGTCAACGTAATGCGACCGGTTGAACCCCATGCGATATTCGTTGACCATGGTCGGGCTGATGGTGAAGGTATAACCGACCGCGGCGCCACGCGTATCGTCGATGTAATTGCCGGTTCCGTAGCTACCGCCATCGGCCAAGCCGGGCAATGGAGGCCGCACAAAGCGGTCTTCCTGGCTCAAGGAAAACCGGGCGAAAATCTGTTGACGGTCCGAGATAGCGTGATCCCCACGCACGTCCATCTGGTCGATCTGTAAGTTGCCTGAAGCATCTATCACGTAGTTATTGGCAGTCGCTCCCGGGATGTTCGGCGCCGGATACAACTGGGCGACGGCGTGGCTGATGGGATCGAGCATCTGCGATGGAATGATATTGCCCGGAAACGGAGTGCGCACCACGTTGCCATTCACCATCTGGGTTGAGTTCGGATCGAAAATCGTGGTGACGCCGTTGAAATTGCCGCCGATTTCAGCCGCGGTAGGAACAGTGGAGATGTCGGGATTGGAAGTTCCGGCGCGCGTGCCTTGATAATCCATGAAGAAGAATGTTTTGTTTCTTCGGATGGGCCCGCCCAGCGTGCCGCCGAACTGGTTCTGGCGGAAGGGCGCCTTAGGCGAGTCTGCGGGTTCGAAGAAGTTGCGGGCATCCAAAACATCGTTGCGGAGGAAGTCGAACGCGGTGCCGTGGAACTGGTTGGTGCCGGATTTGATGGTGGCGTTGATGACCGCGCCACCGCTGCGTCCAAACTCCGCTGAGTAGTCGCTGGTCTGAATTTTGAATTCCTGGATGGCATCGACATTGGTCTGCAGAATATTGCCCGCGTTGTCGTTGGAGTTGTTATCAATGCCATCGAGCATGAAGTTGTTCAAATTTCCGCGCGTACCATTAACCGCGAACGCACCGCCGGCGTTACCGTTGGTCTGGCTCGTGGCGCCGTTAATGCTTCCGCTACTTTCGGTGATCTTAATAACGCCCGTGGTTAGCGTGGCCAACTGCGTAAAGTCGCGGCCGTTCAAGGGCAGGTCGGTGACTTGCTGACTGGTGACGACGTCACCCAACGCTGAAGTTTCGGTTTCCACTACCGGGAGCTCGGATTCAATATTCACGACCTCGTTGACAGAGCCAACCTGCATGGTGAAGTCCACCCGCAGCCGGTCCTGCACCTGAAGCACGATGCCCGTGTGCGTCTCCGTTTTGAAGCCTGTCGCCTCGACGCTGACCGAGTAATTTCCGATCCGCAAAGGCGTCACAACATAGTTGCCTGTGGAATCCGTTCGCGCCGTCGTCTTTATCCCGGTGTCGGTCGCGGTGGCCGTGACCGTCCCACCGACGATTACGGCGCCGCTGCTGTCATGCAGGGTACCGACAATCGTCGCCGTATCCACTTGACCATAAGCCAAAGTTCCGCAAACCAACGCCGAGAACGCTAAGGAAATCGCAAAATCAAAGTAGTTTCGCATAATTGATCCTTGACCTCATTCTGCCGGGGCGTACAGCCTCCCCGTTTTTTGGGGGAAAGCCACCTAAGATAACAGTGCCCGAAGCTCCTCAAACGAGGTACGTGGGAGCAAGTCTTGCACACCCGGCTTCGAAAAGTCAACGGCCGGTCAGCCCACAAACGACCAAGGTCGCGCAAGATGCCCGTGCGCTTAGTTAAAGCGATCTGGTGGCCATGATGCGCGAGCGGGGGCATCTAGACCTGGCGCGCATGGTCGACAATTACCCCTGGCTTCGACCTAATGCGTCCTTAATATGATTGTTTGTTGCCCCTTAGATCGACAGTAATTTCGATTCTTGGTTAAGCTTCGATCCCGCTCTTTGCTGAGGGTTGTTTACGGTGCCCCAAGAATCGGAAGCCCACGCCTTTTGTGTGGACCGTGGATGCAGATCTAACTCTCGGCAACGTCGAGAGACTTTGCAAACGCTTCTCTAACTCAGGCCGCCCGTCGTGGGGAACTCTGTTGCCTTTTGCGTCACTCCGGTAGTACGGGGAGAGTGGCGGTGCTGATCACGGATGGGTCGTCGCGCAGCGTGATGTAGAGCAGCGTTCCATCGGGACGTGGCACGCTCAAAGTCGGATCGGCGAAGCCTTCCGGGACGGAAACTGCGTGCAAGAATTGCGGGTCCGCGGAGACGGAGTCGATCAAAAACAGGTCGGTTCCGCTCAGCGTACACTGGCGGCCGGGGTTGTCCGGGCAGTGCACGTCAGTGAGGCTGGGAAGGCGAACCAGTGTTGTAAGGGGCTGCCACGCGCCCCAGGAGCCCGCCGCGCCAACCGGCCGGAAACGAAGCGCGCCGAAAGCGGAGGGCCCGAAGCTTTTCCCCGGGTCGAGCAGGACCATCACCGTGCGTGCGTCCTGCAGAATCAGGTTCCCGTCGGCCACACTGAGCATCACATGGACTGAATCGTCCGAACCGGCGACCTCGATCTTCTCCGTGCGCGGGAAGGCCTCGGGGACTTCGCTCTTCAGGAAGAATGCAAGGCTCGCGTTCTGTGGCAATTCGTCGGCGCTAGCCAGATGAATCGCCGCTGATGGCTTTGCGGTCGACGCGGCGCTCTGGCCGGGCCGCACGCTGCGGCTGATCAACGTAACCTTCGGCTGCGGAGGCCCCTCAGCTGCCGCCAGACTCAGGACACGCCCGTCTTTCAGAGAGACCTGCGCCACGGCGTTATTCGCAAGCGACGGTATTGCCGCATCACCCGGAGCGGAGACGCGCAGTTGGTCTTTCTCTCCGGCACGGGTGACCTCGCCCGGAGCGAAACGGACACCCTGCAATTCCACGCTAGCGACTTCATCAAGGCGTGCGCCTTCCAGGAGGCCCACACGCCCACCGTTGCCAATGACGAACCGATCGAGATGTGCGGCCTCCGCATATGTATGCAACTGGAGTTCGTCGGGTTTTGGTGCGTCATCCTCCTTCAGCAGCACCGCGAGCGGGCCGGGCTTTGCATCCTTCAGCGGCATCTTCAGTTCCAGCCGGTTCGGCTTCGTCCGCGTCCAGGTGGACTCGATTTTCTCTCCGCTTTGATTGTGCACGGTTACTTCGTCGACGCACGCTGCGTCGGGTGAGTCCAGGTGAATAGTATCCTCGCGGCCCACCACGAGCGCGCTCTGCTCCGACGGCAGGACCACCCATTTCCCCGAGTGGGCCAGGTGCAGGTGATAAACAGGGCCGCTCCATGCATCGAAACCCCACTGGCCGCGCAGAGTGCCGCTGACATCGGACTCCGGAACAGAATTGAGTGCGTGCGTGTCCACCGTGAACCCGCCCCGCGCGGCCTCGGCTTTGGCGGGCAGATCGAAGATCTTCCCCGACGCGGCCTGAACGCGAAGAACCAGGTCGTGCCCGAAGCTCGTGGAGAAGATTAGGGGAGCCCCTTCAGCGGGCAGCAGGGCGGAGGCCTTGTCAAAGCACACGACTTGTTTCGGGTCCACCGGCCGGACCGGAGGGAACTCAGCGTCACCCACGGCCGGCAGGGCGGCAACCAGTACCGTCTGCGGCTTGTGAAAAGACGGAGCACTGTTGAGTTTCAGGTCGAGTTGATCTTTGCGGGGCAGCCCCAGCGCCGGGATGTACTGATATTCCGCCGTGCGGATGCTGTCCATCAGGCGGGCCACGTCCATAAACGCTCCGACATACGGGCTGTAGTAGCCACTGCGCGCGGCCGACGTGAGGGTGAGTTGGTCAATCAGGTCGGAGGCCGCGCCGGATGTGAGAGCGGCCACCATAGACTGGCCATGGCCGTCTTCGAGTACGAGTTGGTTGGCGTCCTTCATGAGGCAGGGCGCCTGCTGTTCGGTGGCCTTGTCGAAACATTGCTCGTCGAGTTTGATACCGAGGCTTCTCGCCAGCAGCACGGAGCGCTTGTGAAGCTCGGCGGGATCGGTCTTCGCGGTCGCGCGTACGGCGTCCAGATACTCATCGAGGCGGGTGCGGTCGAGGCTCGCCTGGTTCAGATCCTGCGAGGCGCGGACGAAGGCGCCGGGCCGGCCCTGCACCGCCGAGCGTAGCGTCCGGGAGTCGCCGGTAGTCTCGGGCGCAAGGAAAAGCAACACCTGCTGCGCTCCTTCGGGCACAGTGATTCCGACGCCCTCTTCCTGCATCTGCTTCTGCCAGGTTTCCGCACGTTTGAACCAGGAGTCCGGCGGCGGATTTGTGGAGCCGCGCAGGAACACCGCGATCATCAGGTAATGGACTGCTTCACCGGGTGGCAGGACTGGATGCAACCACAAACGGTCTCCAGCGCGGAGATTCGGCACGCCGGCAATGGGCAGAGTCCGGCCGGCACGGTTCACTCTGACGTCAATAGCGGGCCCGGCCAGATCGAAAGAGGAACCCTCGGCAAGTGCGATGCCGGCCAGCACAAGAACCGCGGCCGCAGCAGGCAGTGTCTTCGATAGTGCTCCCATAAATTTCATCTTAATTACAGAAGACGCGCCGGAGTGTCAGAAGGACGGAACCCGCTCGCCATGGCGAAAATATCCGGTGCGATTGCCCGGCATCGCAGGCGATCTACGGTTGGTAAGGCCGATTCATTCCACAACCGCCGTTTCCCGGGATTGATCCGGATTGGTGGATGGCAGGGCCGACCGTCGACGATTGGTTTACAGTGCCGCAAGATTCTTGAGCTTCACCGCGCATCCGACCCAACTCGTCGACGATCCTCTGCCGGATGGCATCTCGCAGTGTCGCGCTTTGCTTTATGTTCCAGCCATCGACGGACACGGCCTCGAGGATTCGGAGATAGATATTCTGAGTCCTCCCGAAGATCCACGAACTTCTCGGCAGAGCCCTGCCAGAGCCCTCCACCACAAGTGGCAGTATCTGGACCTGCTCACGAATGGCCAACTGGAACGGACCTTCGTTGAACGGCAGGACCTGTCCGTCGGGTGACCGCGTGCCTTCAGGGAAGAAAACCACCGAACAGTGCCGGCGCAGGTATCGGGCACACTGCAACAGCGCTTTCGCGCCGTTGCGGCGATCGGATCGTTCGATCGGGACGTCCCCTGCCATGCGGAGCATCCAGCCCACTACCGGCAACTGGAACAGTTCGGCTTTGGCTAGCCATTTTGTATCCACCTGCAAGTGCGCAATCACCGGAATATCGGCCAGGGACTGATGGTTGCTGACGATGACGTAGACCTGGTTCGCGTTCAGGTTCTCGCGGCCAGAAATCTGGATTCGCCAGGGATTGACTTTCGCCAGAACGCGTCCGAGCCGGCGGAACCAGCGTCCGGTTCGCAGCCGGCGCGGCTCACGGTCAAACAGCCTGACCATACCCAGCAGCGGAGCCCAAAACAGAACGAGGGTGGCACTGGCAGTCCAAATCCAAATGGATCGAAGCAATCGGATCATCTGTCAGTTCATCAGCTTCGCGATTACGTCCGCGGCCCTGTAGTCCCATCCGGTTGCTGGCAGAAATTGTGCCATTTCAACCAAGTCGTTTCCGGAAGTAACCAGGCCTTCTTCCACGTACGCGCCGTTGCGTGCCTGAGGATGTCCGATGTTCGCCATCAGTGCGTTGCAGAGGCACTTTCTGCCCACCGTATTCTCCAGTTTTCCGCCCTTCGAGACGTATAACGTCACTGGCTCCGCGGAGCAGCGATAACCAATCGTGCCCTCAGGGGTTCGATACGCCTCACGCAGGTAGCCGAGATCGCAGATGCGAGGCCGGGCCGAGTAGACTTCGTGCTCCGACACCGAGCCTTCCACGCGCACGGCTTTGAACGGGAAATGCGTCGGGGAAGCCAGGGGATCCGTGAATACCCGGGCCTCGCCGGAAATGACGCTCTTCAAGATCGTCTGCTTGTAGTCGTCGCGTAATCCCGATTCGGCACAGAAAGCAAAGATGGTTCCTACCTGAACACCAGCGGCGCCGGCAGCCAAGGCTTCGCGCAGCTTTTCGGGGCTGCCGTACCCTCCGGCGAGCCAGAACGGCAATCCGAGTTCGCGCAGTTTATCGAGGTCGACCGTGTCGCGTTCTCCGTAAACCGGTTCACCCGCTTCGCTGAGCTGCAGTTTCCCGCGCGGTGGCGCATTGTGGCCGCCGGCCGTGGGCCCCTCGATGACGAACCCGTCCACCCTGCCGTTAGCCTTTTTCAGCATAGTGGCGGCCAGGGTGTTGGAAGCAATGATGGCGAGGAATTTCGGGCGAGCGAGCGGCGGAAGTTCATGCTCCATGAATTCCCTAGGTGCGAATGTCATGGTTGTGTCATCTCCGTCCTGCGCGCCGGTGACTTGCAGGGGATAGACCACGTGTTCGTGACGGACGAGACCATCGAGAACGCCCGGAATCTTCACCGGGATGCCCGCACCCATCAAAACGTAGCCGGCGCCGGCGAGCATGGCGCCGTAGATTGAGGGCAGGTGGGGTAACTGCACTTTCTCCAGATAATTGATTCCCACCGGAAACGCATGGCCTTCACGGGCGAGAAACACTTCGACGAAGTTTGCGGCGATGCAAAGCTCCAGCAGGTCGCGAGGACCGTCTTTCGCCCGCATCGTCAGCGTCTTGTAGGGACCGCCGGGCGGCTTGCCGCCGGGGATGAAATAGGTCTCCCAGATGCGCTCGGCCATCTCGGGGAAGGGAAAATGATCCAGCCCGCGGCGCATGTGCCCGCCCGGATCGCCGTCCTGCAGCCGCCTGGCAAAGATCTGATCAAGGGCCGTTCCCGAAACCACTCCCAGATGGCCGAGTCGAGAGACGGCCTGCGCCAACCGCCAATTGGAAACGCCCGCTCCCATGCCGCCCTGGATGATTGTGGGATAAGTACTCATGACTCATTTAATTATTTCATGATCCGATAATCCGCATTGTCAGAGTTTTGTACTTTGGCACGCGTCCGGCCAGACCTGCATTCGGCCGCCGCGTTCAACGCGGCTTATGAAAAATACGGCGAACGGATCGAGCGCCAATACGCGAGCGTGGAGAAATCATGGATGTGTGTGGCTGGAAGGCAGGGACTCGAACTCCGATATGCAGATCCAGAGTCGATCCCATAGACGATCATTTCAGCGAAAATGTCCCGTAATACCCGGTGATTGCCGCTTCTTGACGTAGCCATCGCATCTGGAGATCCGGGTCGCCGTTGTACTGATTGTTGAGTGTTGTCCCAAGGGTTGATGAGGTGAGTTTGGTGAACGGGTCGTACAGCAGCGAGGCCCAAGTCTGCGTGTCTTCCAGGAGGTTGGCTCGCCGCATCTGGAGGTCTAGAACATCTCCAACCCGCAGTGTAGCCGAGTCCACATCGAGGTGGAACTGGATAGGCGCTTCATGGACGCTCAGGACGTGGCCCAGAATCTCACCGTAACGAGAGCGAAGCCAGGCCACTCCGGCGCGACGTTGCGCAGCGGGCGCACCCGCGTCCACAAACACGGTCGAGCGCCGCGGTGAGGTGGCAACGCTCAGAGTGAATTCGCCTGCCAGAACGGCGGCCAGTCGCAATCCCGCGAGGCTCTCGCCGTCATATTCGCCGGATTCAATCTTCCACGCCAGTACGGCTTCCCGCCCGTAACTCGCGTATTCGCTGGACCACTCACAGGGGCAGCCGTACACACGGTTCGATCGGTCTTCGAGGTACTGCCCGGTTACCGGGTCGCTCGGGCCGGATAATACCATGCCCGCCAACAGCATTGTCACGAGACACATATGGTGCATAGCTCTTGGCTCCTATGGGCTAATTTAGCAGTTACGAATCCGAAATTCGAGCAGGCTGGCGTTGTGGTCCTCCACGCGGCGGGTGGATCGCCGCAACGTGATTGTTAGCCCGTCCTTACTGGATGCACAGTCCTCAACGTCCAGCCCGATCAGACTAGCAAACAGCTGTTCCATGATTTAAGGCGCCGCGGCGTTCGGAATTTGATCCGCCATCGGCGTACCAGAGAGCGCGGCCATGCGGATCTCAGGCCACAAGACAAGGTCAGTCTTTGAGCGGTACAACATCGTAAGCGAGCGGGACCTCCACGAAGCGGCCCGGAAGCTCGAAACTACGTGGCCGAGCGGGCAAAAGCTGCTCAGCCTGGGCACACTTTGGGCACACCTCAGGAAAACTCAGCGATAAATTCGGGAGAAAAACCAGCTAAACTGCTGAATTAGTTTGGCTGGGAGGCAGGGACTCGAACCCCGATACGCAGATCCAGAGTCTGCAGTCTTACCATTAGACGACCTCCCAGAAGCCTTTAGTTTAGCATCGAGCGGCTATGCTGCCGGACCGCACGCCTGTGAGACAGCGGCTATTCCTGCCCGGTCGCGACGCTCATCGTAAACTGCGTCAGGCCGGAACGGCAAAGGTATTCGAGCAGCAGGATCATCTTGTGCTCCTGGTCTTGATCCTGCAGCGGGCCGGCTAGCCCACGGCACCCGGCGTCCCTTCGGTTGCGGCCGAATTGCTTGATGGCCTCCGCCAGTTGCTTGCGGCTGCCATAACATCGCCATCCGCTTTCCAGAATGCAGGAGCCCAAAAACTCCGCAATGTACTGCAGTTCGTCAGTGGCCAGACCTTGTAGAAACCGCCTGTTTTCACGCCTTTGGAGGTCATCCACGCACGAACTGAGAGCACGTACCAGGGTAGACTTCTTTGCTGCAGCAGCCGGCACTAGCAGGACTCCTGATTAGCAAGAATGATCACAACCGTGTGCCTGTATTATTACGAAAATGCAAACCCGGCGCAAGGGGGCTTTACCGGTGGGGTTTGTCCTGCTCCTGGGGGGCCGACCGGCCTCGGCGTAACTTCCAGATGAGATCGGTGACCATGGCTTCAATCTGATCGCGCACCTTGGCATATACTTCATCCGATTGCCCGATCGGATCCCGCACATCCCATTCAAGCACCGGCGCCCACACTCCCTCCGGCATACGCTGGCCGCTCATATTGACCACCAGATCGCACTCGTTGGCTTCGTCCAGGCGGAACGCCTTGGAGTACTGGTCGGAAATATCGACACTTTTCTCCGCCATGGCGCGAATCGTCTCCTCGACAACTACGCCCGCCGGTGCCAGCCCCGCGCTCTCCGCCTTAACGATGTCACCGCCGTACTCGTGGGCGAACCCCTCCGCCATCTGGCTGCGGCAGCAATTGCCGATGCACACAAACAGAACGCGTTTTCGTTTGACGCCACTCACAGTTTGGAAAGGAAAAGATCGTGGACCCGGGTATCCGAGCTTAGCTCCGGATGAAAGGTTGCCACGAGGTGGCGGCCCTGTTCCACCAGAACAGGATCGCCTTGATAGGTCGCCAGCACGTGGGCCTCTGGCCCCACGCGGCGAATGATGGGTGCACGAATAAAAACGGCTTCAAGATCGCCGGAATGCGTCCGCTCGGCGAATTCCGGCTCAGGCGAAATTTGGGTCACGCGGCTGTCGATCTGGCGGCCGTAGCCGTTCCGCTCGACCGTAAGGTTCATCAGTCCCAGGCTTGGTTGCGCTGGATGGGTGACTTCGGCGGCCAGCAGAATGGCTCCGGCGCAGGTGCCGAAAATGGGGCGGTGGCGGCCGAAATCAGCGAGCGGTTCGAACAGCTTTTCGACGTGCAACAGCTTGAGCATCGTCGTGCTTTCACCGCCCGGAATGACAAGGCCATCGAGATCGTTGAGGTCGGAGGCCGTGCGGGCGAGTAGAGGCTCGGCGCCCGCGCGCGCTAGCGCCTGGCTGTGCGCTTCGAAATCGCCCTGTAACGCCAGCACTCCGACCTTCTTCATCACCAGCCTCGGGTTTGCAGTAGCTCCGATTCCTGTAGCTTGGAAATATCGATTCCGGGCATGCCGATGCCCAGACCCTCGCTGGCTTCGAGCAGCTTCTGCGGATCGTTGAAATACGTGGCGGCTTTTACAACGGCGCGGGCGCGCGCTTCCGGATCGTCTGACTTGAAAATTCCCGATCCTACGAAGACTGCCTCGGCGCCGAGCTGCATCACCAGCGCGGCATCAGCGGGAGTGGCGATGCCGCCGGCCGAAAAATTGGGCACCGGCAGTTTGCCGTGCTGCGCGACGTACTCCACCAGCTCGAGCGGCGCCTGCAATTTCTTCGACTCCGCCACCAGCTCTTCTTTGCCGAGCACGGTGAGCTGCTTCATTTCTTTCTGAATGGTGCGCATGTGCCGCACAGCCTCGACGATGTTGCCGGAGCCGGCTTCGCCCTTGGTGCGAATCATGGCCGCGCCCTCCGCGATGCGCCGCAACGCTTCGCCCAGATTGCGCGCGCCGCACACAAACGGCACTTTGTAGCCGCGCTTGTCAATGTGGTGCTCTTCGTCGGCGGGCGTGAGCACTTCGCTCTCATCGACGTAATCGACGCCGAGCGCTTCGAGGATCCGCGCCTCCATGAAGTGGCCGATGCGGGCCTTGGCCATCACGGGAATGCTGACGGTCTGCATGATCTCGCGGATCTTGCTGATTGGCGCCATGCGCGCCACGCCGCCCTCTTTGCGAATGTCCGCCGGTACGCGCTCGAGCGCCATCACCGCGGTGGCGCCGGCCTTCTCCGCAATGAGCGCCTGCTCGGCGTTAGTGACGTCCATGATGACGCCGCCTTTGAGCATTTCCGCCAACCCGACCTTTACGCGAAACGTGTCGTCCAGATACATAAGCTCTCCTGTTAAGATTTCAAACCATGGCGGGCGCGGGCTCCCGGTTCCAGGAGCCTCGTATCCGTTCCATTTCGTGGGAGAAAATCTCTCCCAGAATCCTCACTCCCTTTTCAATCTCGTCCGGCGCGAGGCCGGCAAAACTAAGTCGCAGCGCACCGGGCTCGGGCCGGTTGACGCCGAAATACTTTCCGGGCAGGTATGTGACGCCTTCCCGCTGCGCCCGGGCCAGCAACTCGCCGGCGTCCAGCGGATTGGGAAGCCGCACCCACAGGTTCATTCCGCCTTGCGGGCGCGTGAACGCGGTCCCTTGTGGCAGGTGGCGCTCACAGGCATTGAGCACCGCTCTGAGACGCTCCGCGCCGGCCTTCAGGATGCGCGCATGGTGCGCTTCCAGGCGGCCGGAAACGGCGAAACGCAAGAGCGCAGCCTGCGAGAGATGATCGCTATGAAGGTCCGACATATGCTTGGCCTCCATCATGCGTGCGATCAGCGCCCGCGGTCCAATCGCCCACCCCACTCGCAGGCCGGGGAAGGAGATCTTGGAAAAACTCCGCAGTAGAACGGTGTCCCCGGTGTCGTCGATCTGTTTGATCGTGCAGAGCGGCGCGCCTTCGTATCGCAACTGGCCGTAGATATCGTTTTCTATAACGGCCATACCGCCGCTGTGCGCGAGCCGCAACAGTTCCGCCCGCGCTTCACGAGTGAGCGTCGCGCCGGTCGGGTTCTGGAAGTTCGACGTGACGACGATGGCCTTGAACCGGCTTTTCCCGAGCGCGCGCTCGAGTTGCGCGAGATCCATGCCCTCGGCTTGCACCGGGACACCGGTGAGCTCTGCGCCGGCTTCGAGGAAGAGGTTCTTCAAGCCCGGATAGACCGGCTCCTCTACCAGAACCTTGTCGCCGGGCCGGATCAGCACTCGGCGCACCAGATCCAGACCCTGCTGGCAACCGCTCGTGATGATGAGATCGTCGCCTGGCCGCAGCACACCTTCGCGTTGTGCGGCATCGATCAGGTACTGTCGCAGCGGCTCGTATCCACCAGGCGAGCCGAGCTGCAACACAGTTGCGAAATCCGGACCAGCCATCACCTCTTCGCAACTGGCGCGAAATGCGTCGACTGGAAACAAATCCTCGGACGGCCGGGAAACCGCGAAACTGATGGCGCCCGCCACGACTGGCTGGGAAGCACCGGGATTGCTGGCTTCCAGGATACTGTTCCAGTTCAAGCCCACCGGTGCCGGAGCGTCGCCGCCAGTAACGTAACTTCCGCGGCCCACTTGGCCGGTGATGAGGCCGTCGGACTCAAGCAACGCGTAAGCGGCGGAGACGGTAGTCCGGTTCAGTCCAAGCAGGCCAGCCAATTCGCGGGTGGGTGGCAACCGCTCGCCGCGCTTGAGCGACCCGGAGCGAATCAGTTCGGTGAAGTACCGGTGCAATTGCTGATACAAAGGCACTTCAGATTTAGGGTCGAGTTGTGGATCAGGAACCACCGCGAACTGAGCATACCATTTTGGACTGGCCTCTGCAATCCAATGCGGCAAAAGGCTGTGCCGGAAATGGGATTGGGTTTGTTTGGCAAAATTACAAAAATCAAGTTGCGCCGGTCGGGGCGTCGGGGCGCAGAAGTCAACTATATTGTCGCCTACCGGTCAACGCGCACGAAGCCCCTGCGCCATCTGCCTGCTAAAATGTTCGATTCATGGTGGAAGAGCGGATCGTTAAGATCCAGGCGGCGGCCCTTGAGCGCATTCACGGTGCGAACTCGCCCGAGGACTTGGAGAGGGTGCGCGTCGAAGTGCTGGGCCGCAAAGGGTCACTGGCGGAAATCAGCAAAGAGATGGGCAAGCTCGCGCCGGAGGAACGTGCGCGGGCCGGCAAGCTGCTGAATGCCGCCAAACAGGCAATCGAAGAGGCAATCGAGGGGCGTAAAGCACAGTCCGGCGAAGCAGCCTTACGCGCGCGCCTCGATGCCGAATGGATTGATCTCACGCTTCCTGCGCCGGGACCGCGAGCCGGGAGTCTTCACCCCATTACGCAGATCCAGATGGAACTGGAGGATCTGTTCACGTCTCTGGGATTCATGGTGCTTGACGGGCCGGAGGTCGAGACCGAATATCACAATTTCGATGCGCTGAACATTCCGGCGGAACATCCGGCGCGCGATGCGCAGGACACGTTCTGGCTCACGGACGGCAACCTGCTACGGACGCACACATCGCCCGTGCAGGTGCGCGGGATGGAGCGATTTCGGCCGCCACTACGGATGGTGGCGCCGGGGCGGGTGTTTCGCAACGAGAGCGTGGACGCTTCGCACGAGCACACGTTTTACCAGCTCGAGGGGATGATGATCGACCGCGACGTTTCGGTGGCGCATCTGCTCTACTTCATGCAGACGCTGCTGCGCGAGATTTTCCACCGCCATGTAACGGTGCGGCTGCGTCCGGGATTTTTCCCGTTCGTGGAGCCGGGATTCGAGTTGGATATTCAGTGTTTCATCTGCGGTGGTTCGGGGTGCGCGGTCTGCAAACAGAGCGGATGGGTGGAACTGTTGCCGTGCGGCCTGGTGAATCCGAATGTGTTGCGGATCAGCGGGATTGATCCGGACACGTGGAACGGTTTCGCGTTCGGCTTAGGGCTGACGCGTCTAGTGATGATGCGATACGGGATCGATGATATTCGGCTGCTACAGAGCGGGGATTTGAGATTTCTACAGCAATTCTGAGACTGCCTTGAAATTTTCATACAACTGGATTCGCGAATACGTCGAGGGGCTCGACCTGCCGCCCGCGAAGCTCGAAAGTCTGATCACGATGAAGACTGCCGAGTGCGAGGGCATCGAGGAGGTGGGCATATACCTCGGGGACGCTTGCGCAGCGCGTGTGGAAGCGGTGGAGCCGATTGCGAACTCGCATAACGTGAAGGCGCGAGTGGAGACGGGCCGGTACGAGACCAAGACGGTGGTTTGCGGCGCGCCAAATTGCCGCGTGGGTGTGGTGACCGCCTATGTGCCGCTGGGGAAGAAGGTCATCCAGGGAGTTGAGAGCGACGGGATGCTCGCCAGTGGCGCGGAGCTGGGCATCAATCGGGACGGCGCCGGAATTATTGAGCTGAACGCCGAGGTAGGTGCGGCGATCGCGGGCTGCGGGCGCGACAGCGTAATCGAGATTGATAACAAATCCATCACGCACCGGCCTGATTTGTGGGGACATTTCGGCATGGCGCGCGAAGTGGCGTCGATTTCGAAGCGGCGCCTGGCGGATCCGGTGAAGATGGGCCTTCTGCCGGGCAGTGCGGCGCCAGTGAAGATCGACATCGCGGACTTCGAACTGTGCCCGCGTTACAGCGCGCTGGTGTTTGAGAACGTCAAGGTGGGGCCCTCGCCGCCGTGGCTGCAATACAGGCTGAGCGCGATCGGGCTGAACCCGATCAACAACATCGTGGATCTGACGAATTTCATCATGGCGGAACTGGCGCAGCCGATGCATGCGTTCGACCGCGATTTGTTGAAAGGCGACACGATTTTTGTCCGGCCGGCGAAAGGCGGCGAACGGATTGTAGCCCTGAATGAGGAGGAGTACGCGCTCAAGCCGAGCCATCTGGTGATTGCGGATGCAGCGGGGCCGATGGCGATTGCGGGCCTGATCGGCGGGCAGGGCAGCGCGATTTCGAACGGGACCACGAATGTGGTTTTCGAGAGCGCGAATTTTCAGGCGGCGAGCGTGCGGCGGACGTCGGTGGATATCAAGCTGCGCACGGATGCCTCGATGCGGTTCGAGAAGGCACAGGACCCGGTGAATACGGTGCGGGCGCTGGCGCGGGCGGTGGAGCTGATGCGGGAGCTTTCGCCCGGAGCGCGGCTGGTTGGCGGGTTGGGCGATCAGAAGAAAGCGATTGGTGCGCTGCCAGAAGTTCGACTCGACGTCGAGTGGGTGAATCGCAAGCTGGGGCGCGAGATTTCGGCGGCGGAGATTCGGGACATTCTGCAGAGCCTTGAGTTTGGCGTGCGAGAGCCGGCGCCGGGCGTTCTGGCGGTGCAGATTCCTTCCTGGCGCGCCACGAAAGACGTCTCCCTGAAGGACGATCTAGTGGAAGAGGTCGGGCGCATGGTGGGGTACGATTCGATCGAGCCCAAGGCGCCCGCGGTGCTGGACACTGTACCGCCACAGGTGGAATCGCGCCCGTTTTTCCGGGCGGCGCGGGCGATGCTCACGGCACAGGGGTTCACGGAGGTCTACAACTATTCGTTCGTGAGCGAGGAACTGGCGGCCAAGTTCGGGTTCAAGCTGGATGACCATGTGCGGGTGGCGAACCCGATTGCATCCGACCAGAACCTGCTACGGGTTTCGCTCGTGCCTGAGATTTTCCGGAACATCACGGAGAACAGGAAGTATTTCGAGAAGTTCCGGTTGTTCGAGATTGGGCGCGAGATTCACAAGCAAGCAGAAGGGCTGCCGCGTGAGGTTCCGCACCTCGTGGCGGCCATATACAGCAAGGATGACGGGGCAGAGCATTTATTCGAAATGAAGCGGGCGGCCGAGTGCCTGCTGCCGGGCGCGGAGGCGTGTCCAGGGTCGGCACGCGCGTACGAGCATCCGGCGCGGGCGGCGGAGATTCTATGGCGGGGCGAGCGCGTAGGACGGTTGTTCGAGCTGCATCCGAATCTGCTGCCAGGGCGCGCGGCGATTCTGGATCTGGATCTGGAACGGGTGCAAGAACTCAAGCCCCAAGAAAAGAAGTACACTCTGCTGCGGCGCTATCCTTCGAGCCAGTTCGATCTCTCGGTGATCGCGGGAGCCCGGGACTTGGTGGCGGACTTGCGCGCGAAGCTGGCGGGATTTGCCGGCGAGCTGCTGGAGGCGATCGAATTTGTGCGCGAGTATTCCGGGGCGCCGCTCGCTGAGAACACCAAGAGCGTGTCGTTTCGTTTGACGGTCGGGTCGGCGGAGCGGACGCTCTCTTCCGACGAAGTCGGCGCGATCCGCGCGCAGATCATCGACGGTATGCGCGGCCTGGGTTACGAGCTGCGAGTCTAGATTGACGCCGAGTACACAACGAACCAGCCAGGGCGGATGGGCGAAGGTGCGCTCGCTGCCGAGAGGGCCAAGTGGCCGCGCGCTGTGCCGCTGGTGCGGGATCGAAGTGCCGCCGGGGCGGCGCACGTTCTGCTCTCCGGATTGTGTGCACGAATGGAAGCTGCGCACCGACCCGGGATACTTGCGGGAGCAGGTTTTTGCGCGCGATCGGGGCGTTTGTGCGGGGTGTGGCATCGACACCGAAGGGCTGCGCAAGGAATTTCGCAAACTCGATTACCGCGCGCGGCGGCAATTCCTGAAAGAATGGAAGCTGAAAGAGGGTTGGCGCCGCAGCTTGTGGGATGCGGATCACGTGATCCCGGTGGCCGAAGGCGGCGGCGAGTGTGATTTGGCGAATATGCGAACTCTGTGTTTGAAATGCCATCGCTCGGCGACCGGAGAATTGCGAAAGAGATTGGCGGGGAAAACATGATACGGCGGCCGTTCGTCTGGAAGCTGAAAGAACGCGAGCTGAAGCTGGGCGAGCGCACGCTGATCATGGGCGTGCTCAACGTGACGCCGGACTCTTTTTCCGATGGCGGCAAGTTCCTGGATCCAGACCGGGCATTTGCGCGAGCCATCGAGATCGAGGAGCAGGGCGCGGATATCATCGATGTGGGCGCGGAATCCACCAAGCCAGGGGCGGCGCCGATCTCGGCGGCGGAGGAGATCCGGCGCCTGATTCCGGTGCTGAAGCGGCTGCACGGCAAGCTGACCGTGCCGATTTCGGTGGACACCTACAAGGCCGAAGTGGCGGAACTGGCGGTGGAGCACGGTGCCGAGATCATCAACGATCCAACGGGCCTGACGTTCGAGCCGCATCTTGCCAAGGTGGCCATGCAGCACGACGCAGGGCTGGTTCTGAATCACATGCGCGGCAGGCCCGAGAGTTGGGCCAAGCTGCCACCGTTGCGCGATGTGATGGGGACGATCGAGCGCGAGCTGGAGGCCACGGTGAACCGGGCACGGCACGCGGGCGTGGATCGTGCACGGATCGTCATAGATCCGGGAATCGGGTTCGGGAAGCGCAAGGAGCAGAATTCGGAGATTCTGGCGCACCTGGGGCAACTGGCGCGACTGGAGCTGCCGGTGCTGGTGGGACCGTCCCGCAAGTCGTTTCTGGCGCAGCAGACCGAAGAGCAGACTCGTTTTGCAACGGCGGCGGCGGTAACGGCGTGTATTCTCGCTGGCGCGCACATCGTGCGGGTTCATGATGTGGCGGAAATGCGGTCAGTGGTGGAAGTTGCTGACGAGGTATTGCGGCGGACCGGGGAATAGCACGCCCTTACAGCGCTTGGCTAGCCCCTAACGCGCCGCGCTGAACGGCCTTGGCCGGGCCGGTTACTTGCGCGCCACATCGCGGTGCGTCCAGTTGTAAACCGCCCAGAGGGCGCTGGCGATGAGGCCGAGCAGAATGAGTACTTCGGGAACATCCAATGACATTTCCGTACTCTCCCGTCCGAATTATACGCCTGTGGGCAAGGGAATGGAAACCCCCTTTTCGTTAACCATTTAGGGCGTTTCCACGATTGCCGGATCAGCCGCCCTCGCGCTCGGCCCACCTGAGGTACCTCGCCAGTTCGGCACGATGGCGCCATACGAAACCCCAGAAGACGCGGAAGCCGATTTGGTCCGCGTGCAGCCCCGAGTAGGTTTCAATGCGCCAGCAGAGGTAGGGACTGCGCCAGGGCCGCAACCGGTAGCCACGTGCCAGGTGCCAGGCGAGGCGCAACATCTACGAACCGGCTTTGGACTTGGCGCTGGCGGCATCGGGCGTGGCGTAATACCCCGTGCGGGTCCGCACAACCGGGTGGCCCGGACCACTGGCGGTAACCTTAATTTGGCGGAACGAACCGTCCAGTGCCTGGTTGGCCGGAGTATAGGTGATGGTGTACTGGTTGCGGATGTCGTGAGCCACCTGATGGGCGATACGCTCGACGTCGGTGAGTTCCTTGGGGTAGTAAGCCTGGCCGCCAGTGGCCTCCGTCAGTAGATCCAGCGCGCGCTTGGCCTGCTTGGCTTCGCGCCGGTCTTCCTCGTTCAGCAGACCTATGGTGTAGATGAGGATTCCGCTTTGCTGCGCGGACTTCACGAGGTTCTCGAGGCTGTAGGTGCTGGCATTGTCATTCCCATCGGTGACCACCAGGATGACCTTCTTGTCCCTCTTGGCCTTCTCTTTCATGTGGTCGATGGACAAACGGATGGCGTCGCGCATGGCCGTGCCGCCGCGGGAGTCGATCTTGCTCAGGGCCTGGTCCATCTTTTCCACGTCGCTGGTGAAGTCGCAGTCGAGATAAGGGTCGTCGTTGAAATTGACGACGAAAGCTTCGTCTTCCCGATTCGAGTCCTTCACCAGCGCGACGGCGGCGGCGGCGACCTTCTGCCGCTTGTCGCGCATACTGCCGCTGTTATCGATGACTAGCCCCATGGAGACGGGCACGTCCTCCCGCTTAAACAGCTTCACCTGCTGCGGGGCGCCGTTCTCATATACCTGGAACGCACTTTGCGGAAGCGTAGTAATCAAGCGTCCGCTTTTATCGACCACGGTAGCTTGCAGCACCACCAGGCGCGTATCGGTGCGGAAAACGGCCTGATCGTCCGGCTTCTGGGCCGGGAGCAAGACCGCGGCTAGCATCAGGATGGGTGTGGCGAAAGAAGTTGTCAAACTATTAAATTTACTGCGTCGGAGCATAATAGCCAAGCCTCCAGGACGCCCTCAGGGGAGGCAGGCCGCGCGGTTGGATGAGTTTCACCTGTACTTTGCGATATTTGCCGTCTCGCTCCAGATTGCTAGGAGTGTAACCGAGAATATACTGATTGCGCAGCTCGACGCCGATTTTGGCGGCGACGTCGGGAAGTTCATTCAGGTTGTCCACGGCGAAATGCCGTCCGCCGGTCTGTTCCGAAATTTCGCTCAACAGGCTGGGGCCGGACATCTCCTCCGGAGTGCGCCCGCGGCTGGCCATCGGTTCGTAAATCCCGATGGCGTAGATTTGGACGTCGGCTTCTCGCACGCGGCTCTTGACTTCGCTCTCGGTGTAGCGGCTGCTGTTATCACCGCCATCGGAAATGATGAGCAGGGCTTTGCGCGGATTCCTGGCCTTCTTCATGGTGTGGAGCGCCATGTAAACTGCGTCGAGGAGCGCGGTGCGGCCTCGGGATTGGGTGAACGTGAGCCGATTTTGAATCTCCTCGAGATGGGTGGTGAAGTCCACAACCAATTCGGGACGGTCATTGAATTCGACTAGGAAAAACTCATCCTCGGGATTGGCGGTCTTGAAGAACTGGGAGACGGCCTGGCGGGACTTTTCGAGCTTGCTGCCCATGCTGCCGCTGATGTCGAAGACCAGGCCTATCGATAACGGAGCGTCTTCGCTCGCGAAGTGCGTTACTTTCTGCTCGCTCTTATCTTCGAACAAACGGAAGTTCTCGCGATCCAAGCCCGTGACGAAGCGGTTGAGCGGATCGGTGACCGTGACGGGGATCAGCACCAAGGTGCTCTGGACGCGGATATCGCCCCGCGGAGTGTCCTGTTTGACCTCCGAGCGCTTTGCCCGGGGTACGATTTCCACTTTCGAATCGGTATTCGTAGGCGGGTTGTCAGCGGCCGACACAACCGCTGGGAGGGCGGAGATCAGAAGAAGGGAAGCAGTGGCGAAGAACCTGGAAATTAGGAGCGGGCGGTTCATATTTCCCGACCTCTGAGATGAGTTTATCACAGTACTTTTGTGGTATGATCCTGTGTGCCTCGTAAAATTCTGGGTGTTATTCCAGCGCGGTACGCCTCCTCTCGTTTTCCCGGCAAATCTCTCGCTCGTATCGGAGCGAAAACCATGCTTGAGCACGTCTACGAGCGTGTTTCGCTGGCGCGATATCTCACCAGCGTGATCATTGCCACCGACGACCAGAGGATCTTCGACGAAGCGAGGCGCTTTGGCGGCTCCGTGCGCATGACCCGGCCGGACCATCTCTCGGGAACCGATCGCGTGGCGGAGGTGGCGTCGGCGGATACCGCCGAGTGGGTGGTCAACGTGCAGGGCGATGAACCGCTCATCGATCCAGGCGCTATCGACGCGGCGATCTTGCCTCTGCTCGACGAGCCCTCCATTCCGATGGGAACCCTCAAGAAGCGGATTGAAGATCCGCGGGAAGTGGAGGATCCGAACGTGGTGAAGGTCGTCACGGACCGGTTTGGGAACGCCATCTACTTTTCACGGGCGACGATTCCATATGTGAGAGATGAGGCAAAAGGCAAAGGACAAAAGGCAAAGGGCAAAGGTGGGGACAAGCCTGCGCATTACAAGCACATCGGGCTTTATGTTTACCGGAGGGATTTTCTATTGCAGTATCCGCAACTGCCGGTGGGGCCTCTGGAAATGCTGGAGCGGCTGGAGCAGCTTCGTGCGCTGGAGAATGGGCACAAAATTCGGGTCGCGGAGACCGAGTATGAATCGATCGGCGTGGATACGCCGGAAGATCTGGAGAGGGTGAGCAAATTGTTTGAAGCTTCGCTAGCGGGAGTGATTCAGAATGGCTAAATACATCTTTGTCACAGGCGGCGTCGTATCCTCCCTGGGCAAAGGAATCGCGGCTTCGTCGATCGGGTGCCTGCTGGAGAGCCGCGGGCTGCGCGTCAGCTTGCAGAAGTTCGATCCGTACCTGAACGTTGATCCCGGCACGTTGAGCCCGTTTCAGCACGGCGAAGTTTTCGTGACCGACGATGGCGCGGAGACCGATCTCGATCTGGGCCATTACGAGCGCTTCACGCACTCGCGTCTCACGCAGGCGAACAACGTAACCTCCGGCCGGATTTATGAGCAGATCATCCAGCGCGAACGGCGAGGCGACTACCTCGGCAAGACCGTGCAGGTGATTCCGCACGTGACCAACGAGATCAAGGCGGCCATCAAACGCATCTCGGCGGATGTGGACGTGGTGATTGTCGAGATCGGCGGCACGGTGGGCGACATCGAATCGCTGCCGTTTCTCGAAGCCATCCGGCAGGTGCGCCATGAGCTGGGGCGCGAGAACGTCATCTTCCTGCACGTCACGCTGGTGCCCTGGATCGCGGCGGCGCAGGAGTTGAAAACCAAACCGACGCAGCACAGCGTCAAGGAGCTGCGCGCGATCGGTATCCAGCCGGACATGCTGTTATGCCGCTCGGAGCGCTTTTTGCCGAACGAGCTCAAGGAAAAGATCGCGCTGTTCTGCGACGTCGACGCAGAGGCTGTTATCACGGCGCGCGACGTGAAATCGGTTTACGAAGTGCCGCTGGTGTACGCCGGCGAGCGCGTGGACGAATTCATTCTCAGGCGGTTCAAGCTGCAGGCCGGGCCACGCGAGCTGACGCAGTGGAGCGAGATGCTCGACCGCATGCAGAACCCGTTGGACGAGGTTTCGATCGGCCTGGTCGGCAAGTACGTGGAGTATGAGGATTCCTACAAGAGCCTCAAGGAGGCCTTGCTGCATGGCGGCCTGGCGCACCGGCTGAAAGTGAATATTCACTGGATTGAGGCCGAAGGCGTGACGCCTGAAAATGCCGGGCAAACGCTGGAGTGCTATGACGGCATTCTTGTGCCCGGCGGGTTCGGCAAGCGCGGGATTGAGGGGATGATTCATTCGATCCGCTTCGCGCGCGAAAACAAGGTGCCATATTTCGGCATCTGCCTCGGCATGCAAACCATGGTGATCGAGTACGCACGCAATGTGTGCGGCCTGGAGCGTGCGGATTCTACTGAGTTCGATCCCGCCACGCCGCATCGCGTGATCTTCAAATTGCGCGAGCTGAAGGGCGTGGATGAGCTGGGCGGCACGATGCGGCTAGGTGCCTGGCCCTGCGTGCTGGCCGACGGCAGCTTTGCGCAGAGCGCCTACGGGATGCGCGAGATCAGCGAGCGCCACAGGCACCGGTATGAGTTCAACCGCGAGTACGAAGAAACACTGAAAGCGGCCGGTCTCAAGATCACCGGCGAAACGCCGGACCAGACCTACGTGGAGATCTGCGAAATTGCGGATCACCCCTGGTACCTGGGCTGCCAGTTCCACCCCGAGTTCAAATCGAAGCCCATGGAGCCGCACCCACTGTTCCGCGCGTTCGTCGGCGCGGCGTACGAACATCGGCGCAGGCGGTTGGCCACGCGGCGCGCCAAAGAATTCGAAGGCGTGCGCGAGTATTCGCGGGGCGATTAGTCCGCGTGAGCCATCCCAATTCCGTTGAGCTGACCACCCCCGCCGGAGAGATTATCCGCTTCGGCGAGAATGGGCCCTTGGCTCTCATTGCCGGCCCGTGCGTGATCGAAAGCGAAGAGCATGTGCACTTCATGGCGAACGCGATCCGCGAGATCGCGGGGCCTTTCGTATTCAAGGCATCCTTCGACAAGGCCAATCGCACCAGTCTGTCCGGCTTCCGCGGACCGGGACTCAAGGAAGGGCTGCGAATACTGGCCGGCGTCAAGGCTGGCGGTTACGCGATCCTGACCGACATCCACGAGCCCTCCCAGGCGGGTCCGGTGGCAGAGGTGGCCGATATTCTGCAAATCCCGGCGTTCCTCTGCCGGCAGACGGACCTTCTGGTGGAGGCGGGCCGCACCGGGCGCATTGTGAATATCAAGAAGGGGCAGTTCGTCGCGCCGCACGATATCCGGCACGCCGCGGAGAAGGTGGCGTCGACGGGGAACAACAGGGTGTTGCTTACCGAGCGCGGTTCGTCCTTCGGCTACAACAATCTGGTGGTGGACATGCGCGGCCTGAAGATCATGCGGGATGCCGGCTGGCCCGTCGTGTTCGACGCTACTCACAGCGTGCAGTTGCCCAGTGGCGCCGGGGGAGTGTCAGGAGGCCAGCCGCAGTTCATCGCGCCGCTGGCGCAGGCAGCGGTAGCGGCCGGCATCGACGGTGTTTTCGTCGAAGTGCACGATCGACCGGAAAGAGCGCTTTCAGATGGCGCCAACGCCCTGCGCCTGGACCTGCTCGCCGCCTTCTGGCGCCGGTTGCAAGCGATCAATTCCCTGATCAAGAATGATGGTCCCCTGCACGATTAGGCTCCGGCTACCGTCATACAATGATGGGGAGGGCCCACGTGTGAAAAAGACCCGCCGCGAATTCGGTTTTTCGCTCATTGAGCTGTTGATTGTTATCGCCATTATCCTGATCATCCTGGCGGTGGCGATGCCGAAGCTGCAAAAGTCGCGACAGTACGCGTCAGAAATGGCCGCCTTGCAGGCGATCAAGACCATTCACATTGCTCAAACGCAGTATTACTCAACCTACAATAAATACGCGGAATCGCTCGCAGCCCTGGGGCCACCGACGAGTGGAGCGGAGGGGCCAGCTGCCTCTGGATTGATCCAGGAGGACCTGGCAAGCGGGGAGAAGCAAGGTTACAAGTTTACGTTAACACCCACGCCGGGCGGCTACGTCATCAACGCAAATCCGATAGCCTTTGGAACGTCGGGCAGCCGGACCTTCTATTCCGACCAGAGTATGGCGATCCGCCAGAACTTTGGCCAGGAGCCGGCCACGGCGACCAGTCCGATGTTTAAATAGCAGCCGCACGTTGCAGCCGGTCGCGAATCCCGGCCCATTCGGGTTCATCGGGGGGCAGCTCGACGGCGATCCAATCCAGGTTTTCATCGTCCAGCCCGTGCAGCGTTTCATAAAGCGCGGCTGCATACTGCGCGGGGTCGGCAGGCATGTGAATGCTGCGCGCCGCCTCGCACTGCCGAGCCAGCCAAAGGTAGGCGCCGCGGCCCGTGGGAGGTCTCGTCAGCACCAGGGGCGTGCGAGGACTATAGTGCTTGGGGTGCATGCCGGGCGAGGGATGCGCGGCTTCCGTCGCCGTGCCTGCCAGTTCGATCGGCCCGATCAAAGCCTCCATCTGTTCTCTCGAAATCATGCCTGGACGGAGGAGCACGGGCACAGGACCGGCCAGCGACAAAACGGTTGACTCAATTCCTACGGTCGTAGCACCGCCGTCCAGAATAAAATCCACGGCGTTGCCGAGAGACTTGCGAACGTGCTCGGCGGATGTGGGGGAAAGCTCCGTGAATCGATTCGCGCTGGGTGCGGCAATCGGGACGCCGGCATGTGCCAGCAGCGCCAATGCGACCGGATTCGCAGGAACGCGCAGACCTACGGATGGCAACCCGGCGGTCACGATGCCGGGAATACAGTCACGCTTGGGCAGCACCAAGGTCAGCGGCCCGGGCCAGAATTCCCGAGCCAGCTTGCCGGCGGCGACGGGCCACGCCGTAACAAACTCTGGCGCCCGATCGCGCGACTCCACGTGGACGATCAGCGGGCTGGTCAAGGGCCGGCCTTTCACACGGAAGATTCTCGCTACCGCTTGGGCATCGAGCGCATTCGCACCCAGGCCATAGACTGTTTCGGTGGGAAACGCCACTAGCTTCCCTTCGCGGATGAATGCCGCGGCGCGTTGGATCTGCTCGGCGCTACTCGGGGAGATCATCTTTCGCATCGCCGGCGGTCTTCCCCGTCTTGCGGAAGACGAGGTGGGCGTGCATGAGCGCGTCGAGATCGCCATTTAACACGCGGTCCACGTCGCCAATGGCGAGCTTGGTCCGGTGGTCCTTAATCATGCGATAGGGAGCGAGCACGTAGCTGCGGATCTGGCTGCCAAAGTTGATTTCCAGCTTGGTGGCTTCCGTCTTGCGCGTTTCCTCGCGCTTTTTCTCCAGCTCGAATTCGTAGAGCCGCGCGCGTAGCTGCTTCATGGCGCTGTCGCGGTTCTTGTGCTGGGAGCGCTCATTCTGGCACTGGACGACGATCCCGGTGGGAAAGTGCGTGATGCGCACCGCCGAATCCGTCATGTTGACGTGCTGTCCGCCGGCGCCCGAGGAGCGGAACGTGTCGATGCGGAGATCGTCCAGGTTGATGTCGATTTTGATCTCGTCGTCGACCTGCGGGTAGACGAAAACCGAGGCGAAGGATGTGTGCCGGCGGGCGTTGGCATCGAACGGCGAAATGCGCACCAAGCGGTGTACGCCGATTTCTGACTGCAGCAGGCCGTAGGCATTTTCCCCGTTCACTTCAAACGTGACGGATTTTATGCCGGCGCCCTCGCCCTCGAGCCGGTCGGTGATGACGGTTCCTAGACCCTGGCGCTCCGACCACCGCAGGTACATGCGCAGCAGCATCTCGGCCCAATCCTGGCTCTCGGTGCCGCCGGCTCCAGGATGGATAGTCACGATGGCACTGCGGGCGTCATTTTCCCCCGAGAGCAGCATCGCGGTCTCGACCTTTTCGATTACCGTCGAGAAGGATTGCAATGCGCGGGTGATGTCCCCGTTTACGTCTTCCCCCTCGCGCGCTAGTTCGAACAGCGTGTCGAGGTCGGAGGTTAGAGCGGCAATACGCTGGTCATCGGCGATAGTCTGCTCGAGCCGTTTGCGCTCCTGCATCACCTTCTGGCTTCTCTCGGGCTGAGACCAGAAGTCGGGACGTGAGATGTCTTCTTCTACTTTGCCAAGCTGAGTTTTCTTTTTGGGAACGTCAAAGATAGCTCCGCACGGCCAGAGCCTGTTCGCGGAGCGGGGAGTATTCTCTTTCGAGCTCGTCTAGAGTCATGGTTCAATTTAATTCTAGCAAATAGCCCCGTTTTCCGACGTTGACGGCTTTCGTCCTGCCGATCTCGATCTCGACGCCTTCGGCTTCGTGAATGTGGCCGCAGAAGAGGTAGTCGGGTTGATGGCGGTCGACGAATTCGCGGACCGACCGGCTGCCCGCGTGCAGTTTCTCGCGCACACGATCGAGAGCCGTGTCGCGGGGTGGGGCGTGGCAGATCAGCACCAGCGGCCGAAGGGCGGCAAACGGCGACAGGCGGTCAGCCAGTTCGGCTTCGCTGTATTCTCCGGGCGTGTGAAACGGTGTGGGATTGGAGTAGCCGAGACCTGCCACATGATGCGTACCGATGCGCAGTGACTGGCCATGAAAATCGTGAAAGCCGAATTGCTTGCAGAAGCTTGTGACTTGCGCGGCGGATTCGTGGTTGCCAGGCAAAACGTAAACGCGGTTGCCGCGCTGTTCGAGAATCTTGCCGCATTCCTCCAGCCCACGGGCCCAGTTCACCAGGTCGCCGGCCGCAAAGTAGTAGTCGGCTTCGGTGGCCATCAGCCGCTCGAGGGCTTGGTGATTACTGTGGATATCGGAAAAAATGAGCAGCTTCAAGGACCTATGATAGCCCGTGAAGCTGCTCGAGTGGCCCCCTACGTTTAGGAAACCAGGACGCCTTCCGCGCGTAGCGCTCGCGCGGGAAGATATTGTGACAACCGCGGTGCCTGCGGACCCTCGGCTGCTTGGTTCGCAGCCTCGGGGTTGCTCAGAAGTCTGCGATCCTGTGCGCGGTAGAGCATGAGCTCGAAACGGTCTCGCACCTTGGTCTTCTTGAACAGCCGGGAGAGGTAAACTTTTACCGTTCCTTCCGCCAGGTTCATAGCGGCGGCGATCTCTTTGTTCTTGAGTCCCTGGGCCAGTAGCTCCACCACCTGCTTTTCACGCTCGCTGAAGCTGATGCGCTTTTCGCCGATGGGGTCGAAGCCGGAGTCCGTCACTTCAATGACGACCTCCCCTTTCGCAATCCGGCGCAGGGAGTGGAGAAGCATCTCCGGCGAAAGTTGCACCGGTAGGATGCCGCGCACCCCATACTCGAGCGCTTGAAAAATCAGCTCGCGCGACATGGGGCCCACGCGGATCGCCAGATTGCATCCGGGCATGCGCGCATGGGTCTCGGCCAGAGTCTCAAAAGTGAACTCGCCGGTAAGGTCCAGCAGGACCAGTTCCTGGTTGCTGAAGTGGAAGACAACCGCGGCCGGGTCGTCGCAGGAGACGGCTTCCATGCCGCCTGCCGAGAGAATCTCTTGAAATCCCCGGGATAGGATGGGTTGGTCGGTAACTATAAGGACTCGAGTCATGTTTTTGCCTTTCGAAATTAAATTCTGGAAACGGCCGCCTACGACGTAACCCTCACGAATCGGTTTACTCTGCTGCGCCGCCGAACGGACTGTCTGGCCCGTCTCTCAAAGAAACAAATCAAGCTTTCGACGTCCGCTTTTCGCCGGTAGAGCTGGCGCAAAATTCGACGAATTGAATATCGGTAAGCCATTTCCCAAACTCCTTTACATCCGTTGTGTGGTACTCAATCTGTAAGTCATCCTCGCGCCATACGAAACTTGCGGTACCAGGGGGCTTGGCGCTGACCATCCTCGTCCTGATCTTCAATGCCGCTGATTTTCGATGCCAGTGCCGAGATCTGCCGTCCCAACGGGCTCACCTCTGAGAGCAGGCTGCCGCTGGCATAAGCTTCCGTCAGACCCGAGTGATCGTTGGGCAGGGAAAGGTAAGCCGTGATGCCCAACATTTTCTGCGCCTCCTGGGCGACCACTTTGTCTTCGTAGTCCACGCTGCGGTTGAGAATCAGGCGGACGTGATCGGTGGAAACATTGTGCTCTTGCAACTGAGCGAGTATTTGCTTTACCTGAAAGAGCGCAAGCACGTCGGGCGAAGCCACCACGTACAGCTCATTCAGGCTTTCGAGTATGGCGATGTTGTACGGCGTCAGGCAACAGCCTAAATCCAGCACCGTCCACTGATATCTGTTGCGAGCGAAATTGAGCACACGCTCCACTTCGCGTTGCTCCGGCAACCGGGCTGTGCCGGCCGTTGGAGCCGAGATCACCTCCAGCCCGGGATGGCCATTCGAGACCATCCGGTTCCACGTGGCTACGTCCAGACTCTGTGTGCTCTCCATGGCGTCCAGGATCGACAGCGGCGTTTTCGACCGCATGAGGAACCCCACATTGCCACCGGTCAAGTCCAGGTCAGCCAGCAGAACATGGTGAGATCCGGACTTCTGCATTCGCCTGCCCAACTGGACCGCCGTGTGACAGGCTACCGTCGTTCCCCCGCAACCGCCCTTTGCCGAAAGGAAGGCTATGGTTTTACGGCCGGAGTTAGTCAAGAACTGACTCTTGGTGTGCTCGTCGATTTTGCGTTCGAGCACACGGCGAAGGCTCTTCTCCAGCGGTGGATAGAAGTACTCATCCAGTCCCGCGCGCATCCCGGCGATGATCATTTGCGAATCAGCTCCGTGATGCACGGCGATCAGCATCGACTCGGGCGAGGCCGCCTTGATCTGCCGCACTCGCTCCTCCACCGAATTCAGGAAATGCTCCACGTCGACCAACAGGACCTCCGGCCGCGTCTGCTGAAGCCACTCCAGGAGACCCGGCCAGTTGCAGCCATCGTGTTTTTCGACGAGGGTGTGCCTGGCCAGTTCCTGGCAGCACTGCTCAGCTTCCGCCAGCAGTTCGCTGCGTTTGATCACCAGTCCTGCGGTCATTAGTCTCATGACTTGGAGTCCGGCTGGGCGGCGCGGTTGCCATCACCGGCCCGCCCGCGCTTCTATTGCCTCAGTGCGTCACCGATACCAGTTGCGTGGCGTGCGCCATCGCCTTCTGGCTGACTGCCGGGGTGTACTTGCGGAACTTAGTGGTGTTGATGCGTACTGCCACCAGAGGCGAGTTGTCTTCCGCCTTCGAAACGCGTACCACAGTCCCTCCGCAGAACCAGCACTTGCGGTCAAAGTTGTGATTGGCGGGCAGTGCCATCTCGATGTTCAACGTGTCGCCGGCGCGTGGAATGTCTTCCGGACCATCCGAAGGCAGCCAGCGGATCAGAATGCCGGTACGGCTGATGTTCTCCACGAGCTTCATGGTTCCACCCGACCTTCTTCCTCCCATGGTGACCCTGCACTCTAGCGCCAGGTTCACCCGTTCGTGAGAGCGCTGCTCCAGGCCCTGCAACAGCTCGCGATACCGGCTTGCGATCTTATTCGTTGATGCGTACATGAATCCTCCCTATGCACCTTTCCTTGGCGGCCTCTCTTCGATCGAGTGCGCTGCCTTGATATTCACCTGGTAATAAGCACGGGCAGTTCCAAAGCTAGCATCGAGTAAGTCGTGGAAAATCCAGCGTACGTCGGTCGGCCTACAGCGGTAACGGACACTGTGTCGCAGCAGGTGTCGCATCCTGATTGCGAACTGCGTGTACAAGAACAACTTACTGTGGCACTACTTACAGTGACAGTTTGTCACGCCGTGACTCCGTGATGGATAACCTGGAGCGACAGATTGTCATAACCAAAGTTAACCACCAATGCGGTAGCCTGCCGAATCAATACCTTGGTGGCGACGGTAAGCTGGAATGCGGCGTGCTTTTCCCGCTCCGAGTCATTGAACATGAGCGACAAGCGAAGGAAGCAGCGCCAGCTATTCGATTGCGCGTTAGAAATCTCCTGGCAGGATGGACAAGGCAACAGCCGTACGCTGACCGTACAGGCGATCGATCTTTCCAACTCGGGTGTCCGCGTAGAATCGAGCGAACCGATTGAGCAGCACACCGAAGTCTACGTACGCGCCGAGCGTTACGGTCTCACGGGTGCCACCACGGTCCGGCACTGCGGACGCCGCGGCTCTAGATATGTTCTGGGCCTCGAATTTGGCCCCGAGAGCGGAAGCGGCGATTCGGAAGACGCGCAAGCGTTCGTTGATTATTACGAACTCCTACAGATCAGCCCCAACGCCGAGCCGGACACCATTCATCGCGTTTTTCGCATCATGGCTGCCCGCAGCCATCCGGATAACAAGGAGACCGGGAATAGCGAGAAATTTCTCCTGCTGACCAGAGCTTATGCCGTGCTCTCGGACCCCGCCCGCCGGGAAGCTTACGATGAGCGCCACCGCGACCGGCGTGCCCAGCCGCTGCCGGTATTCGGGCTCAAGGAGTTTGCGGAAGGTCTGGAGGGCGAAGTCAATCGCCGCCTGGGAATCCTGTTCTTGCTTTATAACCGCCGGCGCACCAATCCTGATGTCCCCGGAATTTCGGTATTAGAGCTCGAGACCGTGATGGCGTTCCCTCGGGAACATCTGGAGTTCGCAATCTGGTTTCTGCACGAGAAGCAGTACATCCGTGTCGGCGATCATTCCGACTACGTGCTCACCGCGGCGGGCGTGGAATACCTGGAAGCTGAAGTTCCCGCTCATGGAGTCCTCAGTAAGCTGCTGCACGCGCCGCAGTCTCCAGCCCCGGCCTCAAGCGGAGAACAGGATCCGGGTAACACGCTGGCGCTGATCCGGGCGCGATAGGCCTATGCAACCGACTCGCAGGGAACCCCGCGATACAGCTTCAGCTTGCGAATCAGCGTCCGCCGCGAGATACCGAGGATGTCGGCCGCTTTCTGCTGGTGGCCGCCGGTCTGCGCCAGAACTTTGAAGATTGTATGCTGCTCAAGACCGTCGAGCGAGTAAGTGCCGATCTGATCGGGTACCACAGCCGCCATCTGTTTCCCCGCGATTTCGTGCGGCAAGTCGCCGGGGCCGATTTCTTCTCCGGAGCTGTAGACCGCCGCCCGAGTAATCACGTTGCGCAGCTCGCGTACGTTTCCCGGCCAGGAATACCGTGCCAGGACTTCGATGGCCTCCGCGGTGAAACGCCTCCGCGGGTCATGCTGCTCGAGAAAAAATGTAGCCAGGGGGCCGATGTCGGCCACGCGCTCGCGCAGCGGGGGTACTCGGATTTGAATCGGGCTCAACCGGTGGTAAAGGTCAGTTCGGAACTTTCCGGCCTGAATCGCCTCCTCCAGATTGACGTTGGTCGCGGCCACAACCCGCACGTCCACCGTTACCTTCTTGGTCCCGCCCAACCGGTAATACGGCACACCGTCGAGCACCCGGAGCAGCTTCACCTGCGTCTTGGTATCCAGCTCTCCGATTTCGTCCAGAAGCAGAGTGCCTGTGCTGGCCGCTTCAAACAGGCCGGGCTTCATGGTATCGGCGCCGCTGAACGCGCCTTTCTCGTAGCCGAACAGCTCGCTTTCAATCAGATGTTCCGGCAATGCGCCGCAATTGAGATCGACCCATGGCTTGGTGCATCGGAGTGAGTAATGATGAATGGCGCGTGCCACCAGTTCTTTGCCGCTTCCACTTTCACCGGTAATCAGCACCGTGGCGTTGGTCTGCGCTACTTTGATTACCAGCTGCATCAAGTTCTGCATCGGCTCGCTGGCGATGATGGCGGATAGGCCTAGATAAGATTGCGGCCGAATTGCCTGCTCTTGGCCGTCGGCCCCGTGCGAGCAGGCGATCGCCGGAACCTTCTTGTTCGCCTCCGTGCTCCCAACAGCGATCATGTCGTCTTCTCCGAGAGACTAGCCATTGCTCCGAGTCTGGAACAAAATATGCCCGGTAACAAGTTTTGCCGTACCTAAATATTGTTATTACCTTTTATTTCGAGATGCAAGATATTTGTTCTGAATTCGGAACACTAAGTCCTAGTTCTTATCCGAAGTTAGCACGAAATATTCAATTTTTACGCTAACCTTGAACCTTTAGCGCGTGAAATTAGTAACTGCTGGTTGACACTCATGTTATGCCATTTGGATGCTAACCAACCCTACTAACTGTTCTGTCTCGCTGCTGGAAATAAATGGCAATTTGCCGGCCTCCGTGTTATGCGATCGCTGATTCAGGTGACACTCTGTCACCTCGCGAGTGTGCCATGCAGTCGCAGATTCCTCCAATTCATGTCGCCGTCGTAATCCACAAAAACATCAACTATTGCGGACAGACAGGCTTACAACCCTTGGCGCGGTCGCTCTGCTGTTGGCACGCGGGTTGCACTTATGCCCGTCCTGGTGGAACCGAAATACTCAAACCTACCGGTCAAAGCCCAGATCTACGTTGCCGTGGTCTCCGCTATCGGGATAGCGATACCCATTGTTGCCCTGAGCCGGTGGGACCCCCACAACCTGACTCGTGCCCTTTGTTTTCTGGCTGTCTCCGCCATCGCGTCGGCCCTCAAGGTAACTCTGCCTACAATCACCGGCACCATGTCGGTGAACTTCCTGTTCATTCTCATTGGCATTGTTGAGCTGGATTTCCCGTCTACCCTGATCATCGCGTGCACGGGCAGCTTGATTCAATGCCTTTGGAAATCGAAGACTAAGCCAAAACCCTTCCAAGTCATCTTCAATACCGGCGCGATGGCCATCTCGGTGGCTGCTTGTTACTACGTCTATCACGCAAACATGGCAGGTCTGCCCAGCGATAGTAATCCGCTGCGTCTTGGCGTCACCGCTTGCCTATTTTTTCTCATGAACACCATTCCGGTCGCCGCGGCCATCGGCATGACCGAGCACAAGTCCCTGACGCGCATCTGGTACGACTGCTATTTCTGGTGTTTCCCCTACTATCTCGGTGGCGCCTCCATCGCATGGATACTCAGCGTGTTTAGCCGCCAGACGCACTGGCACGCATCCATTGTGCTGATTCCCGTGATCTACTTCATCTACCGTTCCTATCGTACTTACCTCGGTCGGCTGGAGGATGAGAAAGTACACGTTGAAGAAATGGCGGCGCTCCACCTGCGAACGATCGAGGCGCTGGCGTTGGCCATTGAAGCCAAAGACCACACTACCCACGATCACCTGCGCCGCGTTCGAATCTATGCCATGGAGATTGCCAAGGACTTGGGCCTCTCTACTTCCGAAATGCACGCCCTGCGTGCGGCCGCGTTGCTCCATGATATCGGCAAGCTCGCCGTCCCCGAACAGATTATCTCCAAGCCAGGCAAGCTCACGCCAGAGGAATTCGAGAAAATCAAGATTCATCCCGTTGTCGGCGCCGAAATTCTGGAGCGCGTCCAATTCCCCTACCCCGTCGTCCCTATCGTGCGCGCCCACCACGAGAAGTGGGATGGTAGCGGGTACCCCGCGGGCCTCAAGGGAGAAGAAATTCCCATCGGCGCTCGCATACTTGCCGCGGTTGACTGCCTGGACGCCCTGGCATCGAATCGCCAGTACCGCCGCGCCATACCGCTCGACCACGCCATGGAAATTGTTTCCTCGGAAGCGGGGAAGAGCTTCGATCCTCGCGTGGTCGAAGTGCTCGCGCGCCGTTACACAGAGCTGGAGCAGATGGCGGCGGCGCAGACCTGGGACAAAAAACGTTTATCCACGAACCTCAAAATTGAGCGGGGCCTCGCGCCGGCCGCCGGCTTCGAGCAGTCCAGCCCGCTGGTCAACGGCCGTAAGGATGCATTCGATCCACTCTGCTCCATCGCCGCAGCCCGCCAGGAAGTGCAGATGTTGTTCGAGCTGACGCAGGACCTCGGCAACTCGCTCAGCTTGAACGAAACCCTGTCCGTGGTCTCGGTCCGATTGAAGCGTCTGGTGCCCTATGATTCCATCGCCGTCTACGTGCTTCGCGACCAGAAACTGGTGCCCGAGTACGTGAACGGCGAGAATTTCCGGTTGTTCTCGTCTCTCGAGATCCCCGTGGGCGAAGGCCTTTCCGGATGGGTGGCCCAGAACCGCAAGCCCATTCTCAACGGCAACCCGTCGGTGGAAGCCGGCTACATGGGTGATCCCGGCAAATTCAGCACGCTGCGCTCCGCGCTCGCTGTGCCGCTCGAAGGCCTGAACGGTGCTGTCGGTGTGCTCGCCCTCTATCGTGCTGAGAAGGACGCCTTCACTCGCGATAATCTGCGCATCCTGCTCGCCATCAGCTCCAAGGTCTCGCTGGCCGTCGAAAACGCCTTGAAGTATCGCCTGGTCGAAAACTCCGCCACCATCGATTACCTCACCAACCTGCCCAACGCCCGCTCGCTGTTCCTGCGGCTAGATAGCGAGTTGGCGCGCTGCCGCCGCATGAACATCCCGCTCGCGGTTCTGGTTTGCGATCTGGACGGCTTCAAGCAAATTAACGACTCCTTCGGCCACTTAACCGGCAACAAAGTCCTGAGCAGCGTGGCAAATGGCCTGAAAGAAAACTGCCGCGAGTACGATTACGTAGCGCGTATGGGCGGCGACGAGTTCGTGTTGCTGCTGCCGCACATCACTCCCGAGTCAGTTGACGAGCGCATCAACCAGTTGATTCGGATCGCCGCCGAAGCCGGAGAACACGTGCAAGGAAAACGCCATCTCTCAATGAGTGTGGGCGACGCCTTCTTCCCCATGGACGGCAGCAACGCGGAAGAGCTGTTAGCGACGGCCGACCGGCGCATGTACAAGAGCAAACAGCAACAGAAAATGCGGCATCCCGGTGCGCCCGCAATCATGAGACACCCGCGAGTACCAGCCCTCAGCGTCCAGTAACCCCGTGGCGCGCGCTTCAGCGTGCCGCGGCGAACTTCAGGTTGCCGGAAAGATGTTCTAGCCCCTTCTAATCCCCCGCTTTCGGCCGCGGCGTCGCATCACCTTGCGTCATGCCCATCGCCCACTTCACCGCTTCCAGCCACATCTTCTGGATGTCCGGCCGGTCCCACACCTGCTCTTCATGCCCCAGGGACGAATAGAACATACGCCCCTTGCCGTAATCGCGCACCCAAGTCACGGCAAAATCTTTATCCGTGCGATGCACCCTCGGTCCCATCAAATCCACCGAGCTCGGGTCCAGGCTCATCAGCACGCGCACGCGATCGCGCGAGTAATTCTTGAACTGGTAAATCTCATCCGTGATCTCGAACGACGCCGGAAAATGCTTCGTCGCCGGGAAATTGCGGTCCTCCATGTTGACCTTCACCTTCTGGTGCCACGGATGGTCATTGAAGTACCCGCCGATCAGCTCGCCGTACTCCGGCCACTTGTAAAACGTGTCGGTGGCCGAGTGCGTCCCCAGAAATCCCTTGCCGTCTTCCTTCACGAACGACAATAGCGACGCCTTCTGCTCGTCATCCAGCGGCAGCTCGCCCGTCGTGTAAAACATCACGGCATCGAAATAATTCAGGTTCTTCCCGTTGGCGTCCAGCTTCTTTTTCGTGAGCAGTTGCGTGTCAGTCCGGATGTACGTATCCCACAGTCCCGATTCCTGCCCGATCTTCCAAATCGTGGCCAGCCCGTGCGTAATCGAATCATGCTGAAAACCGTTCGACATCCCGATGGCCAGCAGCTTCTTGCGCTTCCCCTGTTGCGCCTGCGGCGAAGCAACAACCGCAAAAGTCAAAATTAGCAAAACGATCAGAGCAGATTTTCTCACGCGAAAAGCCTCGCAGGAATGATATCTCACTCACACCGAAGGTGGGGCAAGGTGTCTGTGTCTCCGCGTCTCTGCGGTGAAATGGGTGCTGCAGTTAGACCTTCGACGCCCGCCGCAATGTGTACGCCGCCGGATTGACGTTCCCGTGTTCCAGCCTCTTCCAGTCGTCTTGCACTGAAATCAGCTTGCCGCTCACGTGGTTCGATCGCTCGGAAGCCAGAAACAGCGCGAGCTGAATCTGTTTTTCCGGCGAGACCCCGCCCGTGATGCGCACGTGCTCGGCCTCTTCCAGGTCTTTGGTGCCAGCGTTGGAGCCCGCCTGGATGATCTCGTCCGTCATGCTGGTATAAGTGCCGCCCGGCAGCATCGCGTTCACTTGCACGTTGTGATCGCGAACCTCTTCCGCCAGCGTCTCGACCAACCGCACTACGCCTGCCTCCGACGCCGCGAACGCCGCAAAGTTCGGCCGCGCCTCCGCTGCGCCCGTCCCGGTCAGGACAATGATCTTGCCCGAGCGCCGCTCGATCATCTGCGGCAGCACTGCGCGGCAGGCGTGCATCACGCCCAGCAGGTTGGTCTCAATCACTTCTTCCCATTGCTTCGGTTTGCCATCGAGAAACGGTCCGATCGGCCCCTGCACCGCCGCCGCCGCGATCAGCACGTGTACGCCGCCAAACACCACGCGCATGCGATCCACGGCCGCCGTGAGCTGCTCCAGGTCGCGCACGTCCGCGCGCAACCGTAGGGCTGCGCCGCCCGCATGCTCGATCTCCAGCTTCGTGGCATCGAGCTCTGCCTGCGTTCGCGATACCAGCCCCACACGCGCACCCGCCTGCGCGAAACCTAACGCGAGACGTTTGCCGATCCCGCGGCCTCCGCCTGTGATCAGAACTCCTTGGTCTTTGAGGGAGCGCACGCCACTATTCTACGCGCGCGTCGAAGATCCCGGTTTCCACCTGCCCGCCTCGTTTCACCTGGACAAAGATGCGGTAGTTGCCAATTTGCGGAAAACCGTAGGGGAAGGATACTTCCGCCGGTGGAGCACCCGTTGGCATGGAATGCATACTGCGCATGCCGCTCGAATCCGCGGTCATCATCAGTGCCGCCATCGGTGCCGAACCGGAAGGGTGCACATGTGCGAACACTTGGAAATCGTCGCGCACAAACGCCGCATGCCCGGCCATGCCCATGTAGAGCTCCATGTCTTCGGCTGGCTTGCCGTGCGCATCTTCCACGCGGAATCGGAATAGTTCCGTGCGCTTGGCCCGAAACGGAGTGGCGTCGCGTATCCATACCATGTGGTAACCGGCCGATAGCGGCGAGATCCGGCGAGTGAAATCGGCCTGCGCCACGGGTGTGCTTGCGCCCGCTGCGTCATCCGGCCCTGCGGGAGCGCCCGAGATTTGCGGAATCGCAATCTCGCTCGTTCCCGTTTCGCCGATGCCGTTGGAGTGCACGATGTCGGCGTACAGCCGGTACCGGCCCGCTGGTATCGCCGGCAAATCCATCACGAAGGTCGCTGGCTCGGTTTGCTCCGGATGCAGATGCCACACACGATCCATGGCCGGCGTGCTGATCACGTACAGGTGCATCAAATGGCCATGGTCCGGCACCAGGTCGTCTAGTTTGTCGGAGCGGAACCAGCCCCTGTCCTGAAGCCGAAGCACCAGCCGGCCGCTGTTCTCGACCGTTGCTGACATTTCGACCGGCTGGTAGATGTTGCTTGCGTACGCACTCGCCTCCGCGTCCCACCACTTGCCGCCCAGATACACCGCCAGGCACACCAACACGAAGGTAACGCCCATCACCGCTGCGCCGCGCTTGCGATTTCTTTCTGGTGGAGCCACGCCCGGTTCGAGCTGCGCTTCGCGTACGCCCGCGCCCACAATACTTACGATGCCGATCACCAGCACCGCCATCAAGGCGAACAGGCCCGTTCCCAGGCCCTTTTGCATCGTCGAGGATCGCGTGGCCAGCGCTGGCACTGGTACCGACAACTCGCCCTTCCCCTGTGCGCCATCCGCTTCCACGCGCACCTGCCACGCTCCAAAACCCATCATCCACAGGCTGCCCGTGTAGAACTGCGGGTCGTCTGGTGAGCGCCTTGCGATATCCGGAGTCGGCGCGAACTGTGCTCCCGGGCCGGTGAGCCGCAACGGCACCACCTTCACCTCTTTGACACCAGGCGACGTGGAGCGCACCTCCACTTCCGCCACTCCCGGAATTACTGCCGGCGGCCGCACCGCCACCAGCAAGTGATAGGGCCCGGCATTGCCTTCATAGAACACATCCGGGCTACCGACGTGGGCGAGTGCCGCTGAGGAAACGGCGAAGAACAAAGCCAGACGGCTCGCGATCATCGGTTCACCGCCGGACCCGCCGCATCCAGTTGCCCCATCCGATCCCGAGACGTGTGGTCAAAATCCCAGCCACTACGGCGTACGCCATTTCCTTCCAGAACTGGCTGGGTGTTTTCTCCAACTCCACAAACAAATTGCGCACGTAATGGCTGTTGGGATGCATGTTGTAGTCGAAGTAGATCGTCCCAAACACCCAGTTGCGGCTGTAAGGGCTCATCAGGAAGGTAGCGAACGGCCACTCCGCCGCAACAATCAACCCGACAAACACAACACCGGAAACCACCGCTTGGAGCCACGCGTTCCAGTTCTTGGTCCGCGCCCACAGCCAATCGAGCGCGATCGCCGGTACGATGAGCAACAACGGAAATTCCGGCGGCACGAAGTGCGTCACCTGCTGGTATACGGGCCCCAACTTCGGCGTAGCTGCAAACAGTGGCAAAATCCACACGCAGCCGATCAAGAACAGACTGTAGATTCCGACCATGATCGTTGCCGCCCACTGGCGGCCCGAAGCTCGCGACACGCCAACCAATATCCCCGGTATCGCGATGGCCAATACCCGGTAAGGAAGAGCGCTGTGCATGTAGACGCGCAGCTCATATTCGAACAGCAGGATCATGAGGCATACCACGATCATGGCGCCCACATACAGGAACAGCCATTCGAGCCTGGCCCGTGCCGCGTCCGTGATGCGGTTCATCTGCCCTAGAATCAACACCAGCGCGCCGAACTGCACCCCCACCATTCCCGTAATCAACAGCACATGCGGCGGGCTCATGATTTTCACATCGAGCCCGTAGGCGTTGTGCCACCAATCGTCGAACGGTGCCGACGTGATCATGGCTATACCGCCCCATGCCGCAATGAACGCGCCGAGAGGTCCGCGGAAGCCCCAGATCTTCACGGCCGCGTCGCGAAGCGGTGAAGTGCTGTTAAGTGTCGTGGATAGAATCAGATATCCGCAAGATAAACCCGCCAGAACCCCGCACATATAAATCGCGATGTGCGCGGGCGTCCAAAACGTGTCGCGGCCAATCGAGCGGTGCCAGGAGATATCCCAATGCGTCCCTACCATGGCGGAAGTGACGGCAAGAACCGAGCACCACACATACCAGGGGATGGCCGGGCGTGCTAGTTCGTCTCGAATCTAGTGATTATACGTTAGTGCTGAGAATCCTGTACCATCCAGGACACTTTTCTAGCAAATCCATGATTTCCCGATGCCTGTGTGCACTGCTACTGGTGAGCACCGTCTATGCCGGCGATTCCGGCGACCACGTGCAATATGTCGGAGGAACCATCTCTGCTCTTCCTACCAAAACCGAAGGATTTATCAACACTCACGGAGAAGACCTTTTCCTGTTCCAGTCAAAGGGTGTGACGGTCCAGATACCCTACGACAAGATCAACGCGGTCGAGTATGGGCAGCGCGTCAGCCGCCGCTACGCGGAAGCCGTACTTCTATCGCCCGTTTTCCTGCTGAGCAAGACCCGGAAGCACTATTTAACTGTTGAATTTACAGATGATCGCGGGAAGCAGCAGGCGATGGTATTTCTGGTGGGCAAAGGCGACGTTCGTTCTCTGCTGGTCATTCTGGAAGCCAAATCGGGCCGCCGGATCGAGTACCAGGACGACGACGCCCGGCGCTCGGGAAAGGGTTCGTAAGTGATTGTTCCTATTGCCTTTTTATTACTCGCCGCTGCCGAGACGCCCGCCCCAGACCCGGCTGCGATCGACGAGCAGGAGCTCCAACAGCTTCTGACCGTTCGGCGTCTGTTCGTTGACCGTTTTTCCGGTGGCGAGACAGCCGCGCAGATGCGCGACATGATCCTCACGGGACTGCAAAACACGAAGCTGTTCGTGGTTACCGAGAATCCCGACAAGGCGGACGCTTTTCTGCGGGGCTCGGCCGAAGACCTGGTTTTCACCGACGAGCACACCGCGAGCGACAGCGTTCACGCCCAAGCGAATCTATCTCGCACCAATAACACGAGTTACAGCGGCCGGACCAGCGGCCGTGATGAGACCGCCCGCTCGCAGGGCGTGGATTTCGGGGACAGCGAATCCACACACAGCCTGGAGCGGAGGCACGAGGCAGTTGCCGCGGTTCGGGTGGTCAACAAAGACGGCGACGTGATCTGGTCGACCACACAGGAAAGCATGGGCGGTAAGTTCCGCGGCTCCAGCGCCGACGTGGCCGACAAAATCACCAAGAAACTAGTGCAAGATTACGACCGCGCCCGCAAACTGAGATAGAGTTTACAAGTGCGCGCGTTTTCGCCTTGTCTTCGCCTTTCGGGCATGGTATTCTCCTTGCTGCCGCACTCCGCGGCGGAGGAACAAAATGCCGATTAGCGAAATGATTTTGCCCGAGTTCGACGAAGAAATGAAGAACACTCGGAAGATGTTGGAACGCCTTCCCGACGGCAAGTTCGATTACAAACCACATGAGAAATCGATGGCGCTGGGCCGTCTGGCCAGCCACGTTGCCGAGCTGCCAGGTTGGGCGGCGCACACAATGCAATCGGAGCTTCTGGAAATGGAGCCCGGCCAAAAACCGTATCTCGCCGAGTCAAACAAGCAACTGCTGGCGGATTTCGACAAGAACGTGGCAGAAGGGCGCAAGTGGATCGCGGGTGCAAGTGACGCGGACTTTCAGAAGATATGGACATTCAAGTATGGCGGGCAGACTATACTTTCAATGCCGCGAGTCGCGGTGCTGCGAAGCGTCGTGATGAATCACATGATTCACCATCGCGCCCAGTTGAGTGTCTATCTGCGACTAAATGAGATCGAGGTTCCCGGCATGTACGGACCCTCGGCCGATGAGATGAAGTTCTGGACGGCACAGACGGCGTAAACCTGTGCCAAGCTGGTAGTCAATGGCGGAAGTTTGCCCCGCTCTTGCCGGTTTCGATCCCCTGACCGTTGAATGGTTCGAGCGGAGGTTCTCCGCGCCGACCGAACCCCAGATTCTAGGGTGGCCGGAGATCCGCTCCGGCCACGATATTCTGATTTCCGCACCTACCGGATCGGGCAAAACGCTCTCGGCATTCCTGATCTGTCTCGATTCGCTGGTACGCGCTGCTCGTGAAGGTGCGTTGCGGGATGAGACGGTGGCAGTTTACGTTTCGCCGCTCAAGGCGCTCAGCAACGATATCCGTAAGAACCTGGAGACACCGCTCGCCGAGATCACCGCGCTGGCGGCGGAGAAGGGAATTCTGCTCCCGCCGATTCGCACGGCAGTGCGCACGGGCGACACACCGATGTGGGAGCGGCAGCGGATGGGCAAGCACCCGCCGCACATCTTAGTGACCACGCCGGAGTCATTGTATATTCTGCTGACCGCCGAAGGCTCGAGGCGCATGCTGCGTACGACGCGGACGGTGATCGTGGATGAGATCCACGCTATGGCGGACGACAAGCGCGGGTCGCATCTGGCCCTTTCGCTGGCCCGTCTGGATGCGCTGGTCGAGGGCGGGAAACCGCAGCGCATCGGACTCTCGGCGACGGTCAAGCCCATCGAAGAGGTCACGCAATTCTTAAGCGAACGGGCGGGCATCATTCAGATCGGGCACCGCCGCGCGATGGAGCTTGCGGTTGAGGTTCCGAAGGACGAGCTGGGCGCGGTGGCCACCAACGAGATGTGGGCGGAGATTTACGATCGCGTAGCCGACTTGATCCGCGCGAACCGCACCACGCTGGTATTCGTCAATACGCGGCGCCTGGCCGAACGCGTATCGCATGCGCTATCCGAGCGGCTGGGCGAAAACGCGGTGCTGCCGCACCATGGCAGCCTTTCGCGCGCGCTGCGCTTCGACGCGGAAACGCGGCTCAAGAACGGTGAGCTACGGGCGGTGGTGGCGACGGCATCGCTCGAACTGGGCATCGACATCGGGACCGTGGATCTGGTTTGCCAGATCGGAACGCCACGATCCATTGCGGTAGCCCTGCAACGCATCGGCCGGTCTGGCCATTGGGTGGGTGCGATGCCCAAGGGCCGCATCTTCGCCACCACGCGCGATGAACTGGTGGAGTGCGCGGCGCTGGTGCGCGCGATCCGAGCCGGGGAACTGGACCGGCTGGAGATTCCGCACGGTGCGCTCGATATTCTGGCGCAGCAGATCGTGGCGACGACCGCGACTGGAGACTGGAGCGAGGACGATCTGTTCGCGCTCGTGCGCAGCACGTATTCTTATCGCCACCTCGAACGCGCCGATTTCGACGCCGTGGTCACGATGCTCTCGGATGGCATCGCCACGCAGCGCGGACGGAGCGGGACCTTTCTGCACCGCGATCAAATCAACGGCCGGGTGCGGGGACGTCGCGGGGCGAGGCTTGCGGCTATTACTTCTGGCGGGGCGATTCCGGAAAACGCCAATTACCTGGTGGTGGCTGAGCCGGAAGGCGCGACGGTAGGGACGGTGGATGAAGACTTCGCCGTCGAGAGCATGGCGGGCGACGTGTTTCTTCTGGGAACAACGTCATGGCGCATCCGGCGTATCGAGGCCGGACGAGTGCGGGTGGAAGATGCGCATGGCGCCGCTCCCTCGATTCCGTTTTGGAATGGCGAGGCACCCGGTCGCACGGACGAGCTTTCCCGCGAAGTATCGCGGCTACGCGAAGACATCGCGTCGCAGCCACGCGAGGCGGCGATTGAGCTTCTGATGCGTGAGTGCGCGCTCGACCAGCGGGGCGCGGAGCAGGCAGCGGACTACGTTGTGGCGGGAAAAGCGATGCTGGGCGCCATGCCCACGCATGCGACGATTGTCGCCGAGCGTTTCTTCGACGAGGCGGGCGGCATGCAACTGGTGTTGCACGCGCCGTTCGGATCGCGCATCAACCGGGCGTGGGGCCTGGCGCTGCGCAAACGCTTCTGCCGGTCTTTCAATTTCGAGCTGCAAGCCGCGGCCACCGATAACGGTATTGTAATTTCACTTGCCGAGCAGCACTCGTTCCCGCTCGAAGTGGTCTTCGAGTTCCTGCGGTCGGCCACGGTGGAGGATGTGTTGACACAGGCCATGCTGCCGGCGCCTATGTTTACGGCGCGCTGGCGCTGGAACGTGACGCGCGCGCTGGCGGTGCTGCGTTTCAGCGGCGGGAGCAAAGTGCCGCCGCCTATTCAACGAATGCGATCGGACGATTTGCTGGCTTCCGTCTTTCCGGACCAGGCAGCGTGCGCCGAGAATCTGACGGGTGAGATTCGCATTCCCAGCCACCCGCTGGTGAATGAGACCATTGCGAACTGTCTGCACGAAGCCATGGATGTGGAGGGCCTGAAGCGCCTCCTGGACGGGATTGCCGAGGGCGAGATCCGCACCGTGGCGATTGAGACTCCGGAGGCTTCGCCTTTTTCGCACGAGATTCTGAACTCGAATCCGTATGCATATCTGGATGACGCGCCGCTGGAAGAGCGGCGAGCGCGCGCGGTGCAGATGCGGCGCACGTTGCCGGATCTGGCGGAGGGCATGGGCGCGCTGGATGCCACCGCGATCGCGCAAGTGGCGGCGGAATCCTGGCCCGTGGCGCGCGATGCCGACGAGCTGCACGACGCGCTTCTGACGCTAGTCGTGCTGCCGCCGGTTACGGAGTGGCAGAACTGGTTTGACGAGTTGGCGGCTGCGAACCGCGTCATCACGATTCAGCATGGGGGCGCGATCTTGTGGGCAGCGGCCGAACGCGCGGGGATGGCGCATGCGGCATATCTCGGCGCCGGCGATGAGCAGCAGGCCGCGGTGACTGAAGCGTTGCGGGGATGGCTCGAATCGACAGGCCCCATGACGGCGCAAGCGCTGACGGAAAGGCTCTCGATGCATCGCGAGTTGGTGGACGCGGGGCTGGCGCAACTCGAACGGGAAGGGCAGATTCTTCGCGGGCGCTTCAGCCCGAACGGCGCCGAGGAGATCGAATGGTCGAATCGCCGCGTGTTGGCACGCATTCACCGGCTGACGATCGGCCGGTTGCGGCGCGAGATCGAGCCGGTCTCGACTGCGGATTTCGTCCGCTTCCTTTCCCGTTGGCAGCACCTCGCGCCAGGCAGCCAGTTGCATGGCCTCGATGGCGCGCTGCAAGTGATCCGCCAGTTGCAGGGATATGAAATTTCCGCAGCGGCGTGGGAATCGCAGATTTTGCCGCGGCGCATCGCGCGATACTCACCCGATCTGCTCGACCAACTTTGCCTGTCCGGCGAAGTAGTGTGGGGACGGCTCTCGCCGCATCCTGCATTCGAGCGTCCGGAGCCGGGCCGTGTGCGACCGACGCGCGTGGCGCCTATTACGATTTTTCTTCGGGAAGACAGCGGGTGGCTGGTGGCGGCGGCACAGAGCGATGCGGCCGCTATCGAGGATTCGCTTTCGCACGCGGCGCGCGAGGTGCTGGCGTCTCTGCGGCAACATGGCGCTTCGTTCTTCCCCGATTTGACGCGCGCGACGGGACGGCTATCGAGCGAAGTGGAGGACGGGCTGTGGGAATTGGTGGCCGCGGGATTAGTGACGGCCGATGGATTCGAGAACCTGCGCTCGCTGGTCGACCCAAAGCGCAGGCGCGGAGAAGGGCGTGGGCGCAGTGCTCGGCCGAGGCACGCCGCCGGGAGATGGGCGCTCGTGCGGCCAGTTGCCGGGACTGCTCAGGAATCACGCGAAGCGTTTGCCAACCAGTTGCTGCTGCGTTGGGGAGTGGTGTTTCGCGATTTATTGGCGCGCGAAACGCTTGCGCCGGCGTGGCGCGATTTGCTGGTGGTGCTGCGGCGCATGGAAGCGCGGGGCGAAATCCGTGGCGGGCGGTTCGTCGCCGGTCTGGTGGGCGAGCAGTTTGCGCGGACCGAGGCGATTGATCTGCTGCGTGCGATGCGGCGCTCGGAAGACCACGGCGAGAGCGTCACGGTTGCCGCAGCCGATCCGCTGAACCTGGCAGGCATCCTTCTTCCCGGCGCGCGCGTGAGTGCTCTGGCCGGTGTGACGGTGGAGCTGGTCGAGTCGATGGATTTCGCAGCCACGGCCCGCTGAGTCGTATAATCACCATCCATGCGTGCCTTACTCGTTTTCCTGCTATTCGCTCTACCCCTTGCCGCAGCCGACTACAAAGCCGGTATCGGCCGCATACTCATCACGCCGGACAAGCCTATCTACATGTCGGGCTATGCCAACCGCGATCATCCCTCCGAAGGGGTGATTCATGACCTATGGGCCAAGGCGTTGGCGATCGAGGACCACAAAGGAAATCGCGTGGTCATCGTGACGACTGATCTTATCGGCCTGCCGCGCAGCATCGCCGATATCGTGGCCGCGCGCGTGGAGAAGTTATACGGGATCGACCGAGCGCAGCTTGTACTGAATTCGTCGCACACGCATACGGGGCCGCTCATCCGCCACAATCTTGAAGTGATGTTCGAACTCAAGCCGGAGGATAGCCAGGTGGTGACGGATTATGCGGCCGCGCTGACCGAGAAGCTGGTGATGGTGGTGGGCGCGGCGCTCAAGGATCTGGCTCCTGCCAACGTTTGGTTCGGCAACGGGCACGCGACGTTCGCCATCAATCGGCGGGAGAGCACGCCGAACGGCGTGATCATCGGTGAGAACCCGGCGGGTTCGGGCGATCCCGATGTGCCGGTTCTGAAAGTCACCGCGCCGGACGGCAAGTTGCGGGCCGTGCTGTTCGGCTACGCGTGCCACAACACGACGCTGACGGGGCAGTTTTACCGGATCAGCGGCGATTACGCTGGTTTTGCGCAAATCGCGATTGAGGAAGCCAATCCGGGCGCGACGGCGCTATTCGTGATGCTGTGCGGAGGCGACCAGAACCCGCACCCGCGCAGCGCGCTAGAACTGGCCCGACAGCACGGTGGGGAGCTGGCAGCCGAGGTGAACCGTGTGCTGGGCGAGAAGCTCACGCGTGTTCGCGGGGCCACGCATGCCGCATTTCAAATTACCGAGCTGGGTTTCGCGCCACAATCGCGTGAAGGCTTCGAGGCGCGATTGCAAGAGACCAACGTGCATCGCGTGCGCCACGCGAAGGCGATGCTGCGTCTCTACGACGATGGCAGTCCGATTCGCCGTTATCCGTATCCAGTACAGGCCATCCAGTTCGGCAAGGACTTGACGTTTGTCGCGCTGGGCGGCGAGGTCGTGGTGGATTACGCTCTGCGCATTAAGCGCGAATATGGATCGAAGGGCATCATCGTGGCCGGCTACTCGAACGACGTGATGTCGTACATACCGTCGCTCCGCGTGCTCAAGGAGGGCGGCTATGAAGCCGACCAAAGCATGATCTATTACGGCCTGCCGGGACCCTATGACGAGCAGGTGGAAGACCACATCATGACAACAGTGCGGCAGGTGATGAAGCGGGTGGGGCGGCCCCCTGTGCAATAGAATAAAGCTATGGGCACGACCACGCTGGTTTCGGTCGAAGAATACCTGCGGACGAGCTTTCCCGATGCGGATCGCGAATATGTTGACGGTCGCATTGTGGAGCGAAACGTGGGCGAGGTCGATCACAGCGACGTGCAAACTGCTGTCGCATATTACTTGCGAACGCACTACAAGAAGGGCATCTGGGCCGGTGTAGAGGTTCGAGTGCAGGTAAAGAAAACGCGCTTCCGGATTCCGGACGTGACCGTGGTTGCCGGCGCGAAGCCCGCGGAACCGATCATCCGGAAACCGCCGGCGATCGCCATCGAAGTGCTCTCGCCCGATGATCGCGCGGGGGACCACGAAGACAAGATCGCGGACTATTTAGCATTCGGCATTCCGTACGTCTGGGTGATCAATCCGGAAAGCCGGCGCTCGCATGTTCATACGCCCCAAGGCAGCCGTGAGGTCAAGGACGGTTTGCTTCGAGCCGAAAGCATCAAAGTCGAAGTGCCTCTCGCCGAAATCTTTGCATAAGGTCGCAGTAGACTGAAAGCATGCGCTGGTGGGCCGTGCTATTGCCGATCGTTTCTTATGCCGCCACGGGCAGCGTGGAACTCGAGCGCGGCGTGCACGAGGTTGAGCTGGACAGGGCTGAATGCTACCGCGTTCACGATGTTCAGGTCAGCAAAGACGACATTCACTTCTACTTCACCGACGGCTATTTGATCTTCGCCAAGCCGGTGGAAGGCATGCGCATGGCCGCAGTGTTTACGGCTGACGTAGACGCTGGTGACGGAGAGCTACTGCTGCTTCCACCGGACCGGAGCGAGCGCCGGTCGCTCGCCGTCTACACGGGTAGCCCGAACCTGGACGAGCACCTCAATGCCGCCGTTCTGTTGTTTGGCGACGATACGTATGCTGGCCTGATGCAGCAGATTCGCGCCAACGAGTTCAACCGCCCGCAGCCGGAAATGGGCGCGATCATGGCGGAACAATGGACGCATGTGGTGCGCAATCTTGCGTCGAGCTTCGAAGCGCGCTTGCTGCTCGATCTGCTTTCCCCGAGCCATCGACAGCAGGGATGTTTCGTGGCCGCCGTGAGCGGTAAGAGGCTCGGAAACTTCGACGTCGTTTACGAGCCGCGATCGGACGAGCAAATCGTCGCCGGGAAGGTGACGTCGCGAAACAATATGACGTTTTTCGACGTGTGGACGAGCTTCGCGGCGGCGCCCTACCGAAAGGGAGCCCGTAAAGCTCCGGAGCCCGAACTGACCGTGAAGGACTACCAGATCGATGCAACGGTCGAACCTGACCTGATGTTGCGCGCGACCACAAACGTCAAGTTCACGATGGCGGAGAGTGGCGACCGCGTTTTGCCGTTCGAAATCGCCGGAGGTATGCATGTTTCCACGGCAACGATTGACGGGGAGCCCGCGGAAGTGCTCCAGCCGGAGTCGCTGCGCTCCAATCTGATTCGTAACGACGGCAATACTCTGTTTCTTGTGGTGGCGCCGCGCCCGCTTGAGGCTGGGCGCGACCACGAAGTGCAGTTTCATCACGAAGGCGCGGTTGTGGAGGACGCCGGCAACCAGGTGTACTATGTGGGCCCGCGCGGCACCTGGTACCCCAACTTCGAGATGGAATTCGCGCGCTATGACCTCACGTTTCGCTATCCCAAACAGCTCGGTCTGGTGACGCCGGGCGATCTCGTGTCCGACACCACGGACGGCGATTGGCGCGTTACACGTCGCGTGACGTCCGTGCCGATTCGTTTTGCCGGCTTCAACCTCGGCGTGTACGAGCGTACGCAGGTGGTCCGCAACGGCTACACCATCGAAGTCTGCGCGAATCGCGCCGGTGAAATCGCTTTGCAGCCCAAGCCAGCCGGTCCCGGTGTTACGCCCCGCGGCCGCAAGCGCTCCGCCACCACGGAACCTGTGCCTGCGCAAGCTCCGTACCCACCCGCGCGGCTGGAGGAACTGGCTGCCGAGGTTGCGTCCAGCCTGGAGTTCATGACCGCAAGATTTGGGCCGCCACCGCTCAAGACGCTGGAGGTTTCACCCATCCCGGGCACCTTCGGCCAGGGTTATCCCGGGCTGCTGTACCTCTCCACTTTGTCGTATCTGCGGCGCGAGGACCAGGCCATGGCCAGCCTGGACCGGCGCAACCAAAGCTTCTTCATCGATTTGATGGAAGCTCATGAGACCGCGCATCAGTGGTGGGGTAACGTGGTGAGTGCCGCGAGCTACCGCGATAACTGGCTCATGGAAGCGCTCGCCAACTACTCGGCGTTGCTCTATCTGGAGAAGCGCGACGGGCGAGGCGCGCTGGATGCGGCTCTGGAAAATTACCGGCAGGATCTGTTGCGGAAGGATGCGGACGGACAGACAGCCGAATCCGCCGGGCCGATCGTGCTGGGACCCCGCTTGGAAAGTTCCCATTCGCCGGTTTCGTGGAACACCATCACCTATGGAAAAGGCTCCTGGATCTTGCATATGTTGCGCACGCGGACGGGCGACGAGCGCTTTGCCGCCATGCTGGGTGAATTACGCCGGCGCTATGAATGGAAGACTATTTCGACCGAGCAGTTCCGCGAGCTCGCGGCCGAGTTTCTGCCACCCGGCTCAACCGATCCCAAGCTCGAAGCGTTTTTTGAGCAGTGGGTTTACGGTACGGGAATACCGACCCTGACTCTCAGCTACTCGGTGCATGGCCGCGCGCCGGCGGTGAAGCTGACGGGCAAGGTGTCGCAAACCGACGTCGACGACGAATTCAGCGTGCAGGTGCCTGTGGAGATCCAGAGCGGCGCCGCCCGCGAGGTGAAAATGGTGCGGACGTCCGGCTCGCCCGAGGAGTTTACGGTGGCATTGAAACAAGCGCCGGCCAAAGTCTCTCTGGACACGTCGAACGTGCTGGCGGTGAGCAAGTGAGTGGCGGCCGTCAGGCCTGCACCCGGTAACAGGCAAGCCAGCCCTGGTTCCGGATGTAGAGCTGCCCACCGCAAACTACCGGATGCGCCCAACTCGGCCGGCCCTGGTCGGGAATTGTGAACCGCGACTTCTCCCGATAGCCATCCGGCGTCGCGTCCGCCAGGCCGGCGGCGTTATTTTCGCTCAGCAAATACAGGCTGCCGTCAGCGGCCATCAGGCACCCCTTGCCCACGCTGCGATCTTTCCACGCGACGCGGCCCGAGGCGTGCTCCATGCAGGTGAGAATGCTGTTGGAATAGCCGTAGAGAAATCCGTTCAGGAAAACCACTCCGCCGTGATGGTTCTGCATCTCGCGGCTGAAATAGATTTCTTTGGCCTTCACGGCTCCGTTCTGCGCGGTCAGGCCCAGTAGTGCGCAGCCGGTGCCGTAAGCCGAGGTGTAGAAAACTTTGTTGTCGTGGAACACGGGCGTCGCAATATTGGCCGTGCGATTCGCCACGCGTTCGTATCTCCACATCAGCTTCCCGTCGCCGGCCCGGACTCCCACACCCGCCTGGCTGGTCAGGGCCATGATCGTTCGCACGCCTTGCACATCGGCGAGGATGCAGGATGAGTATGCCGCGTTATCGCTCAGTTCCTCGCTCGTCCAAACGGTCTTTCCCGAAGCCTTGTCCAGCGCTACGACCGTGGCCCGCGGCCCGCCCGGCGTCACGATCACGCGATCGCCGTCAATGAGCGGTGACTCGCTCAACAGCCATTGCGGATTCTGCCCTTTGAAATCTTGGAGAATATTGCGCCGCCACAGCTTCGCGCCGTCCTGAGCGCGCAGACAGGCCAGTTCGCCATTCTCGGCCAGCGCGTACAGGCGGTCGGCATCGAGCGTTGGCGTCCCTCTCGGCCCGCTGCCGCGATCCTGCTCCATTCTGCCGGCGAGGCCTGTGACCCACGCCGTTCTTCCGTCCCCGCGGCTCAAGCAGAACACGGAACTCTGCCGATCCCGGACCCCTTGCACGTAGATGCGGTCGCCGCGGATCGCGAGCGAGCCGTATCCTTCCCCGAGGCTGGAAACGGACCACACCGCCGGAGGCCCGCTCGCAGGCCATGACTTTGCGAGACCGGTTTCGCTAGAAACTCCGGAGCGTTCCGGGCCGCGCCATTGCGGCCATTGCGCGGTGTCTGTTGTTGCCGCTATTCCGTGCGGTTGCAAAACTGGAGCGGCGAGGACGGACAGGAAATCTCTTCGCTTCACGGCGGCTAATCCTCCTGAGCAGACGTGACAACGCCTATTATGTCCCGTTCCCAGGCGTCTAGTTGTGAATTTGCGGAGCGCTAGCTGTGGCTGCCGGACAATGCTTCAGCCAGTTCCTGCTCCACCGCCCCAGGCTCCACCGTTTCCACATCGGCATACGCGTTCCGCCGCTTGTAACACAGCAGCATGAACCCCGCCAGGATCAGCACCGGCGGGATCACCATAATGATGATGCCCATGTTCATCACGTGCGCGCGTTCCGCGTTTTGTGCCGCCGCTGTCCGGAAACACATCACGCACTGCCCGAAGGCGCTCGATGCCACCAGAGGAACTAGCGCGGCAACCCGCTTCATTGCGCCCTCATCATCAGCGAGCGGATGGAATCCGGCATGAAAATCATCATCAGTAGTATACACAGCACCAGCATCGGGAACAGCGTCAGGAACAGGCTGAATTTCTCGAACTTCAGGTGCATGAAGTAGGCAATGATCAGCGCCGCCTTGATGACCGACAATCCCAGCAGCGCCGTTAGCATGATGAGCGTGGGCAGCTGTTCATATGCCAGGAAAACCTCGATGCCCGTCATCACCAGCAGCGCCACCCAGACGTAAAGGAACGACACCGTCGTGCCGCCAACGTGTTCTACCGCTACCGCTTCGCTATGATCGCTCATAATCGCTCCTAAAGCCGGGCCGACATCAGATACACCAGCGGGAAGATGAACATCCAAACCAAATCCACGAAGTGCCAGTAGAGGCCGCTTACCTCGACGTCTTCATACTTGAATTTTCCACGCCCCACCGCGAACGCGATGATGCCCAGATAAATGACGCCGATAATCACATGGGTCATGTGCAGCCCGGTGAGGGCGAAGAATGTCCCGCCGAACAGCGGCACGCCCCATTCGTTATGGAACGGCGTGACGTGCTCGTTGTTGATGAGGTTCAGCCACTCCGTCAGGTGCAGCCCCACGAACCCCAGGCCGAACGCCATGGTGGCAAGGATCCACTTGACCGTCGCGCCGCGATTGCCGTGGTTCATCGAATGCACCGCCATCACCATGGTCAAGCTGCTCGAAAGCAGGCAGAACGTCATGACGCTCGAGAAGATGATGCTCGGCACAAAAATGAATGGCTTGGGCCAGTCGGGCGTAGAGAGGCGAAGATACGTGTAGGCCATCAACAACGCCGAGAACGTGAGCGCATCCGAAATGATGAACAGCCACATTCCGAACTTCTTCGAATTGATCGCGTACGGACGTGTGCCTCCCTGCCAGACGGAATCCATGACCGCGGCTTTGGCGTCGGACATTCGTGCTTTACCCCCAAAAGAAAAATAAAGCCATCAGCAAGATCCAGATGGCGTCCAGAAAATGCCAGAAATACGCGCTCACGTCGACCGCGGTCCGCTTGCCCGGTCCCAGCCGTAGCAGAAACGCCTGCACGTCGATGTAGCTCAGCGCCGTGATCCCGCCCAGCAGGTGCAGGGCGTGCACGCACGTGAGCAGAAAGAAAAACGAGCTGGACGGATTGGTCGCCAGGTAAAACCCGGCGCTGTGCAATTCCCGCCACGCGGCATATTGGCCACACAGAAACAGCGCTCCCAGAATCGTTGCGCCCGTCCAGTAGCGGTTGAAAGCGGCCCGCTGCCCTCGCCGCAGAGCGCGCCGCGCCAGTTCGATTGCGAGGCTCGACGCTGCCAGTACCCCCGTGTTCGGCCAGAGGATGCGCGGCATGGGCGTGGGTAACCAGTCATTCGACATCCCGCGCCGCACGAAGAAGGCGCTGGTGAACGCCGAGAAAAACATCACGCTCGCGGCCAGGAGGACCATCAATCCCGTGATGGAGGCACGCCGGTGCGCCCCGCGCCCGCCCGGTTCGCTATCGCCGCCGCCAAAATTCCGCGTTGGCGGCGGGGCTCCGCGGCCTCCAATGACATCGGTTGTGATCGATCCAGCCATGTTCTCGTCTTACGCCGGGTCCGACTGCATGATGTAATCTTTCGGGGCCCCAGGCACGCTGTATTCATACGGGCCGTGATTGACCACCGGGTGCTTGCCGGCGAAATTATCGAATGGCGGCGGCGACGGGATGGTCCATTCGAGGGTGGTCGCTTCCCACGGATTCACCGGCGCCGGCTTGCCCTTCTTCGCACTCCAGATCAGGTTGAACAGGAAGATGAATTGAACGACAGCCGTAGCGATCGCCGCGTGCGTCATGAACGTGTGCACCGGCAGTAGCTTGCCCAGAAAATCGAAATTGGTGAAGTCCGCGTAGCGCCGTGGATTGCCCGCGATCCCCAGGAAGTGCATGGGTGTGAAGATCGCATACACGCCGATGAACGTCAGATAGAAATGGATCTTCCCCAGCGTCTCGTTCATGAGACGCCCCGTCACCTTGGGGAACCAGTAAAACGTTCCGGCGAACATGCCGAAGATTGCGGCCACGCCCATGATCATGTGGAAATGGCCCACCACAAAATACGTGTCGTGGAAATAAAGATCGAGAGCCGGTTGGCCCAGGAAGATGCCGCTGATGCCGCCCGTCACAAACAGCGAGACAAAGCCCAGCGCGAACAGCATGGCGGTGGTGAAACGAATCCTGCCGCCCCATAGCGTGCCGATCCAGTTGAATGTCTTGATGGCCGAGGGCACGCCGATCGACATCGTGAGCACCGAGAAGGCGAATGCCGAATACGGGTTCATGCCGCTCATGAACATGTGGTGTCCCCAGACGAAGAATCCCAGGAACCCGATGCTCAGAATGGCATACACCATGGCGCGATAGCCGAAGATGGGCTTGCGCGAAAACGTCGCGAGCAGTTGCGACGCCACGCCCATGCCGGGCAGGATCGCGATGTAAACCTCGGGATGGCCGAAGAACCAGAACAGGTGCTGCCACAGCAGCGGCGATCCGCCCTTGTGATTGAGAATCTGGTCATTCACCAGCAGGCCCGCGGGCAGGAAGAAACTGGTGCCGGCCAGGCGGTCGAGCAGCAGCAGCACTCCTGCCGCCAGCAGCACCGCGAAACCCAACAGCCCCAGAATCGCCGTGACGAACCAGCTCCAGCAGGTTAGCGGAAGCCGCATCATCGAGAGGCCCTTCGCCCGCAGGTCAATGGTGGTGGCGATAAAGTTGATCGCGCCCATCAACGAAGCGCCGGAGAAAATTGCAATGCTGATGATCCAAAGCGTCTGGCCCAATCCCTCGCCGGGGCCCGACAGCGCTCCGACCGCGCTCAACGGTGGGTACGCCGTCCAGCCAGCGAGCGGCGCGCCGCCGGGCACGAAGAACGCCGCCACCATCACGATAAGCGCCAGGAAGGTGGTCCAGAACGAGAGCATGTTGAGCACCGGGAACGCCATGTCTTCGGCGCCGATCTGAATCGGCAGGAAGTAGTTCCCGAAACCGCTCTGCGGAGCCGTGGTCAGCACGAAGAACACCATGATGGTGCCGTGCATGGTCATCAGCGACAGATACAGTTCGGGCGTCATGATGCCGCCCGGTGCGCCCGTCTTCCAGAGCGTCTCAAAAAAGCCAACCTTGGCGTCGGGATACACCAGGTGGAACCGCATCAGCACCGACAGCCCCATCCCCAGGAAGACCGAGAACAGCGCCAGAAAGAAGTACTGGATGCCGATCACCTTGTGGTCGAGGCTGAAAATATAGCGTCGAATGAAGCCCGTGGGCGCGTGGTGCGCATGAACTATGGGTGAGGCCATGCTCTCTCCTCTAAGATTGCTGAACTGACGGAAACGCCGCGGTCGGTTTTCACTTCTGTGCGGCCTGCTCCTGCAACCACTTCTGGAAATCTGCTTCCGGCATCACCTCGAGCGTGGTCCGCATCTGGTGGTGTCCGAGCCCGCACAGCTCTGAGCACGGGACTTCATAGGTGCCGATCTGATCCGCCTGGAAATGGAAGGGAATCTCCATGCCGGGCACGATGTCCTGCTTCAGGCGTAGCTCGCGCACAAAGAAGTTATGGATCACGTCGCGCGATCGCAGGATCAACTGAATTGGTCTTCCTACCGGGACCTTGATGGATGCGCTGGTGATGTCGTCCTTGCTCGCCGGGTCCTTGTCGTCAATCCCGAATGGATTGCCGCCTTGGTCGTTCACCAGCTTGAGGTCCGTCCTGCCAAACTTCCCATCCGGTCCGGGGTAGCGGAAGCTCCAGGCAAACTGCTTCGCCATCACTTCAATACGCATCGCGCCGGCCGGCGCTTCCTCGAAATGCACCGCCGCCCAGATGCGCGTTCCCGCTAGCACCAGGCCGATGAACAGCACCGCTGTAGCCGAGGTCCAGACCACCTCCATCACGTTATTGCCGTGGGAATAGTGCGCCGTACCGCCGCGGTCGCGGAACTTGATAATTACGTACCCCAACGCCATCTGCGCGCAGAAGAAAATAATTCCCGTCACCCACAAGGTGAGGGTGAACTGCGCGTCGTAAAACTGGCCGTGCTGGGAAATCGGAGGCGGGAACCACCAGTAATGACCTAGGAAGAAGTAGCAGATAACCAGCGTCAGGACCCAGACCACCGCACCGAGCAGCATGCACTCTCCAAAAAGGAAGTAGCCCGGGATGTGGGCTTAGGGATAGACCCTAACATAAAGTGACTAGAATGGCAACTTGGAAATGCAAGAACCGAAGAAAAGCGCCAAGCCCACTCGCCTGCGCGCGGTCAGAGGACCGCTGGTAGTGCCAGTTGCGCCTTCCCTAGGGCCTTCTGTAGCAGCGTTACCGCTTCGGTTTCTGGAACGCGGCGGGCCATGGAAAGCTCCGTCACCAGCATGTGCCGCGCGCGGTCCAGCATCTTTTTCTCGCGAAACGAGAGCGGCTTGTCGATCTGCAACAGCAGCAGACCTTTCAAGACTTCCGCCACGCTCAGCAGACTCCCGCTCAGCATCTTTTCGGAATTCTCTTTAAATCGCGATTTCCAGTCTCCATGGAATTGGCAGTTTCCGCCAGCCAGGAATGCCAGGACCCGTGTGATCTCGGCGTTGCGCGTAATTTTCCGCAACCCGATGGTGTCCACGTTGGAAAAAGGCACCATGACCGTCATGCTGCCGTAGACCAAACGCAATAAATAGAATTTTTCGAATTGAGTACCGAAGGAACGACTACTGATGTTCTCAATGGTGCCAACCCCCTGATTTGGGTACACCACCTTATCACCGATATCGAAGGTCATACGGAGATCCCTCCACCTGAACCACCGGTGCTCAGTTGTACTAGAAATTCAAGTTACGAGAAGAACAGATCATAAGCGCAATACTTGTTAATGTCAACAAAAAAGTTGCTAAAAGCCCCTTCTGATGGGCGTTTCCAGCATGCCTAATATTTTCTGATTATCGAGCGCCATTGACCCGCTTAGGCCAGAAAATTGCAACGTAGCGCTATCTTCCACCTAGCACAGGTGGTGTAATCTGTTAGCCAACCAAATGCCGGATATAGTGCAGATTCCGGATCATATCGTCGTCCACCGAGTCCGATGGGCAACTGGTCTCCAGGTTCGCGTAACCGCGAAATCCAATCTCATCGATGGCTTTGACGACCGCCGGGAAGTCGATCTTCCCCTCACCCAGGTAATGCGGGTTGTCTTTCAAGTGAATCTGGCAGATCCGGTCTTTACCCAGCCAGCGGATTTCCTTTAGCACGTCAAAACCGCCCTGCGTGGAGTTGCCGACATCGTAATAAGTCAGCACGGCCCGGGATTTCGTGCGTTCCATGATTCGGACGTTGTCTTCGGCCGAAATCGTGTCTTCCAGCCCGAGGATCACTCCCGCCTTTTCTGCCTCCGGCGCAATCTCCCGCAGCACGTCCCCCACGTAATCCATTTCTTCCCGCGTCGTGAGCGCGCCCTTACCGAAAAACGGCAGCAGGATCACCCGCGCGTCCAACCTCTTTGTAATGGGAATCGAATCGGCTACCCACTTCTGGCCCAACTTGTCGCTTTTTAGGTAGTTGACGTGGAGAATGTCGAGGCAGGTGCCATCCAGGGCAACCTTATGGATTTTCGCCGCCGTCAGAAACTGCTGTTGCAGGGCCACGTCGTCTAGCGGCAGTCTGCCATCCACGGGTTTGCGGCCCAGGCTCACCTGGACGCCTTCGAATCCCAATCGGGCGGCCGTCTCCACCGACTCCAGTTTCCCGGTCAGCCGCAAATTCCAGTCGGTGACGCCGATTTTCAGGCCGTGTGCCCGCGCGCGAACTCGAGGTGCGGCAAATGCTACTCCCGCGAAGCGGAACAGGGCCCGGCGCGATATCGGCATGAATCAGCCCTGGGAAGCTGTCCGGACGAGCACTTTCGCCGGTGTTCGCTCCGCCTGAAGAAGCCGCCGCAGACTGCGGAGGTCGTTCAGGAGCCGCCCGCTGGTCGTAATGTGCAGCGAGAGCTTGGCCAGATTGTACGCCACGATTTGCAGCGCTTCTTTCCGGCGCTCCGGACCTTCCTTGATGGCGAGTGCGATTTCTTCATCCACCTCACGCCGAGCTTCTTCGATGGCCTCGGCCAGCAGCGAAACGTATCGATGAGAGCTTTCGATGTTGTCGAACGGCGTTTCCGATGTGTAACTCATAAGCGCCTTTCCAACTGGACTTCCGGGGCGGGATCGTTATGTGAATGAAACTTAATTCTCTCACAAAACGGCGGAAACCGGACCCTCGGATTTGGCAGGGCTTTACCCGATCCTGCCTAGGACTCAAATTTGGCCCGGTTCGGTGCGCCATGCTACCATCCTTATATCCGGCAGAACAAGCGGGGACGTAGTTCAGTTGGTTAGAACGCCGGCCTGTCACGTCGGAGGTCGCGGGTTCGAGCCCCGTCGTCCCCGCCAATTCCTTCAATCAGTTAGCCGCCACTGTCGTGGGCGATGATCCCGTCACTACTGCGCCGCGGGGGCTACAACCGGCACCGTCAGGGTTGCCAGCGTGCCTTTCGCGGTAGTGTTGCCTTGCTGTTGGAGGAAGAACTGCATGCCGTTGGTCACCCAGTTCCCGGTGGGTGAGATCAGGACATTCTGGCTTGTGGAGCCGAGGAGATTCCCGTTCGGGCTGTTGGTTCGCACGTCAAAATTGCAGGAGGCAACGGATGTGATCGTGGTTGCGCCCATCCCCGTTGAGGAGATGATGGGATTCGGTGTGGCCGAGAAGCTGTACACGACGCAGGGCGGGGCCCCGGATTCTACACCGACGGTCAGGGTTTGCAACGTGCCCTGAGCGGTCGTGTTGCCCTGCAACTGCAAATAGAAAGTAGCCCCGTTCGTGACCGGCGCCGTGGTGCTCACGAAGTAAGTACCCTGGCCCGAACCGAGCAGCGTGCCCCCAGGACTACTGGCGCGAACATCAAACTTGCAGGGGGCCGCGACGTTGATCATTGTTACCGCCGGGGGATCGAACTCGGTGATGGGATTGGGATCGGCCGTGAAGTTCGTGACCCTGCATGTCGCGGCCTTTGTTCCCACGTTCACTACGACCGGTTGCGATGACGACCCCAGGTAGTTGCTGTCTCCGCTATACGTAGCGGTCATCGTGTTGGGGCCTTCCGGTAGAGTGGAAATGTTGAACACAGCGGTTCCCACAAGGAGTCCCGTACCAAAGTCGTAATTGGGAGCGATCGGCCGATTCACTATGAGGTTTCCATTCAGGAAATACGACACCCTGCCGGTTTCGGGGTTTCCGGCTTGGCCGTTCCCAGACTCAATCGTGGCCGTAAAAACAACGGTTTGGCCGGACGGCACCTCGGTGAGGCTCGGCTGGAGCGAAAGGGTCGTCTGCGCTTTGGTGATGTTGATCGTAGTGGGAGCGGACACACTGGGCTCGAAGCTGGCATCTCCGTAATAGGTGGCCACAATCGAGTGTTGGCCCGGCGTAAATGCAAAGTAGCTGTCCGTGCTCACCGCCTTGCCTTCCGCGTTGACGGTTCCTGTACCTCCGCTGAGGGGCGCGCCGTTGTCAGTAAATGTCACGTTGCCGGTAGGTATGCCTTGCCCGGACAGTCCTGCCACTTGCGCGCTGAGCCACACCGGCGTGTTGCCGTAGGTTCCGCTGGTGTAGAACGCATTCGGAACGTAGAAAGGCAACGCATCGACAGTAGTCGTGCTCGCTTCCGGCGCCACGGTCACCGATACAGGGGTGGAATCGCTAGGCGCAAACTGGCTGTCTCCCGAGTAGTGGGCGCGCACGGTGTAGGTCCCACCGGGCAGCGAAGCCAAAGTAGAGGTGGCTGCCCCATCTTTCAGCGGGAAAAACCCGTAACCCGCGCCGCCGGTGGTCACGAGCGATACATCCCCGGTGGGAGTTCCGCTTCCACTCTGAGGCGCCACCGAGGATTGCACGCTGGCTGGGACGCCGTGGTTCAGCGTGGTCGGACTTAAGGCCAAGCTGGTGTTCGTGGCATGGAAGCTCACCGAATCCCAGTTGTTGACGAGATTCGCGACGTTGGGGGAGCCCAACCCGGTGGCCAGGTCGTAGCCCACGCCGGCCTGATACAGCGCGCCCGCTTCTCCATACTTGGGTTCGCCCGGAATGGCGCTATTTCCCGCCGTCGTGTCGTTGAAGATGCAGGTGCTCGCCGGCAGAGTCTTGGTATTCGATCCATTGCAACTGGAATATTGCTGCGAGGTGGCGAGCTGGTAGAGGATGTAATTCACCGCGCCCTGCCGCGATTTCATTTTCTGATTGACCAGAGCCATCACTCCGGCGAAGGATGGCGCCGAAGCGGAGGTTCCGCCGACCGGCATGAAGCTGTTGGACGTAATCGCGCCGCCTTCGCACGAACCCCAGTAGCACAGCAGGTATGGATCTGTGGCTGGGGATGCGGTCAACGACAAGTCGGGCAGATCACGCGCTCCGTCATTGGGAATGCCCGTGACGCCTGATTGCCAGGAGGGCTTCGCAAACAACACGCTCACCCCGCCGCCTGACGCCTCCACGGTCGCGTTATCCGCTCCGCATTGAGCCGCATCGCAACTGTCGTTCCACACCGTCTCCGGGAGATACGAGAGCGCCGAAGCCAGCGTTTTCGAGTCGTTCGTCGCCGACCAGTAAGTGGCGGTGTTCGTAATACTGCTGAACTCCGTGCCACCAACCGCCACTGTGTACGGCGTAGAAGCGAGAGCATTCGCTGTCACAGGACCCGTGCCCGACGTGCTGTAGCACGTGTAGGGTCCCCAGTCTCCGGTACTCACAACATACGTAATGCCTTGTGCCGCCGCCTGCTCCCGCACCGCGCTGAGTTGTTGCGCAAAGGCTTTCGTCACGTCACTTTCGCAAACGCTGAAACTTTCTGTGATAACGTCCGCCAGGTTGCTATCGACGGCATATTCTTCCGCCAGCTGCAGCCCGGCCGTGGTGTCTGTGTCCGCTGCAATGATGAACTTCACCGTGGCGTTGGGAGCGATTGCGCCGGCCCAACTGACGTCCAGAGTTCCCTCCACATCGGGCCCGTATTGCTCCAACTGATACTCAAAAAAGTCGGGCGACGTCCCGTTGACCACGAACTGCGGCTCATTTGCCGGCAAACCGAACACTGTCCGAAAATCATCGATATCCTGGGCCAGGATCGTTGCCACACACAGGGCAGCGATCGTGACACCCGTTCCGTTGATGCCCGCTTTATAGAGCGGATTGATGTTGTAGATGGCAGCGTAGTCGGCGGGCGTGAGCGCGTGAGTGCCATCGTCTTGGTTGTACGCCGGCCGGAGTCCGTTCCTCGTTGCCACCTTAGGCCACTTGGAGGAAAAGCGCACCAGCGGCTTCGGGCGAAAATTGTGCAGCGTTGCCACGCCCGCCACCACGGGAGCCAGGGCCGCCGGAATCTGCGGGTCCCTGGCGTTTGCCCAATGGTCCTCACCGTTCACGGCGAACTTGTGAATCTCTGTGTGGAGGGCGTCACGCACCTGCCCGGCCGTGCCGGAGAATTCAATAACTGTTCTCCCCTTGGCCACCTGGTTCACTTGGAATCCGTGCGTTTGCAGCCACGACACCACAGTCTGGATATCCTGATCCGCCGGGCCGAACTGCTCGCCGAATTGTTCCGGCGTGAGCCACTTGTGGTAATTAAGCGAAGACTTATCCTGCTGCGCTTCAAGCAGGGTATGCAGACCGGCCGCCTGCTGCGAGCTTCGTGTGAGCACCAACTGCATGCGCTCCATGGGAAGGCTCGAAGGCGCGGGGCCACGGTCGAACTGAGCCTGCGCCATGGGGTGCGTATTGCCCCGCAATATTACGAGGCGTGATTCATCGATTGCCTCGGTAATTCTGGGGATAACTGGACTGTTTTGTGCTTTGCTAACCGTGATAAATGCTGATAAAAGGGCGGAGAATAAGCAACACGCCCGGAGCTTGGACATGGTGTTGGGGCCTCCAAAGGACGGCAAACTCCAGGGTCACTCGTGGGCGGGAGATCGGCGGAGTTCCCTCTTAGCGTACCCATTTCGGCGTACCTAGGCTGGGGAGAAGTATACCTCAGCCGGGCTCCTGCGCAACTCTCCTACTGCGCTTTAGCTGCGGGCGTTGCCGTGCTGGCTGCCAGCTCCGATTTCTTGTATTTCGGCTCGCTAATGTAGCCCTTAATTTCGTCCTTGTGGATTTCGTTGACCACCAGTTCCACCGGCTGTGGACGGTCCGAAAGCGTGATCCATACCGGTTCGAACAGGTTGACGCTCTTTTTCTGAAGCTGGAAGTCGTCCACCATCATGGCCAGGTCGTAGTGTTTCTTTTTGAAGTCGACTTTGCGCAGCGACAGGCTGATCGATCCCACGCGCTGGAAGCTCTTGGATTTGTCCAACTGGAACTCGATGTAGTTCCGCTCCCCGCGTTTTTCGAGCGCCACCAACTCATCATGCGTCCGGGCGATCGAGCCGTTCAGCTCATCGCGCGCGGAGTTCAGATTGCCCTGCAAGTCGTTGCGCGTCTTCTCCACCTCTTCGCGGGTCGACGCCAGCTCCTTCTGCTGATCGGTGAGTTGTTCCTGCACGTGCTTCCAGCGCGGATCCTCCGTCGCGCGGCGCGCCGTCATACGCGGCTTAACCTTTATGTGCTTCGGCTCCGGCATGGCGGAAGGGCGCTCGGGTGTCGTTGCTACTGTCGCGGACTGAGTCGCAGGCGCCGTGGCCAAAGTGTTCAGCTTGTCCGTAACCGCCGCCAGTTGGCTCTGCACCTGGTTCAAAGCCGTGGCCAGCTTCAGATTGCCGGCAGCCAGATCCGCGGTCTGCCTGTGCTCGCGCACCAGGAAAAAGCCTCCCAGCGCGACGATGCAGCAGAGAACCAACCCTAAGACGACCAAGCTCCAAACCGGTGCCGTCGATGAACCTCGCTCGTGCATTTCTTCCATAACGCGACACACCTCCAGATTTCAAGCGTGTGACTGCAAACCGTTTGCCAAGGGACAAATACTTGAAAATAAAGCCAGACAATGGGCCGGAACCGTCCGGGCGGGAAGAACTTACACGGTACGCTCTGCGGGGTTGACGGCGGTCGTTATCTCCCGCGAAGGTCTGCGATGAATTTGTCCACCGAAGTGTAGCCGAGCTCTCGGAGGCTATCGCAACAGCGGCCCTTCCCTCTACGCTTCGATCGGCGTCACCGGATCCATGAGCAGCCAGAAAAAGCTGCCGCAGAAATAAACCGCCGCGGAGACATAGAAAGTCGCGTCCCAGCTATTGTGGGTCCAGCGGAGAATCAGGCTGATGGCCGTGGGCGAAACGGCTCCGCCAAAGTTCCCCAGCATATTCATGGTGCCGGAGAGCGTTCCGGCATACTTGCCGCCCACGTCCATGCACGATCCCCACGAGCCCGGCATCACCAGGTCGTTGCAGAAGCTCGCGAAACCCATGGCCACCATCGCGGCGATGGGATTGGCCAGGTGAATGGAGACGATCAGCAGCGCGCTCGCGCCCGTGAATCCGAGGCACGCCATCAGCTTTCGTGTCCGCGCCACGCTGTTAGTGAGCCGCGTCACCGGCCCCGAGATAAAACCGCAGGTCAAGCTCCCCAGCCCGCCGAGAAATAGGGGCAGCACGCTGAGCAGCGCGCTCCTCCCGATAGCCACGCCACGCGACTCCTGCAAATATGTTGGCAGCCAGGTGATGTAGAAGTACCAGCCGTAGGAGAGGCAAAAATACTGGGCGCACAGCATCCATACGGTCCGCGAGCGCGCGAACTTGGCCCAGGGCACATGGCCGTGCGTGGCGGCCAGCGCCCGGTTTTCCCGCAGCAAGTCCAGCTCGGCGGCATTGACCTTCCGGTTTTCGCGCGGATCGTCGCGGAACCAGCGGTAGAAAAAGCTCGCCCACACGACACCAATCACCCCGAATGCCACGAACGCCTGCCGCCACGTCATGACCTTGAAGATCAAATAAACCAGCGGTGGCGTGAACGCGCCGCCCCATCGCGCCGCCAGCCACATGATCCCCTGCGCACGCACCCGCTCATTGCGCGGCAGCCAGGTGGTGAACGCCTTCGTCAGGTTCGGGAAACAGCCCGCTTCGCCCGCGCCGAACAATGCCTGTGTGCAGAAGAGCGACGCGAAGTTCCAAACGCCGCCGGTGAGTGCCGTGAACGAAGACCACCAGATGACGATCCGCATCAGCACCTTGCGCGGACCCATCCAGTCGCCCAGGAAGCCGCTCGGAATCTCGAACAACGCATACGCCGCGACGAATGCCGAGAACGCTGTCCCCATCTGTTCCTTGGTCAACCCGAGATCGCGCGAGACCGCGGGCGCGGCAAACGACATGGCCACCCGGTCGATGTACGTGATCACCGCCAGCGTCACCGCAAAAACGATCACCCAATAACGCACGCGCGTGGGGTGTTCACTGGCGGTTGCGCGGTCCTGAGCTTGCGTGGCCATCGATTCGCCATCAAAGCATGCCGGAACGGGCGAGCGCAAGTTCGGCGCGAGTGCTAATATTCCGGCTACAGTGTTTGTCGGACACTTCGCGGTCGGTTTTGTCGCAAAGCGGATGGAGCCGCGCATCTCCCTTGGCACGACGGTGTTGGCCGCCATGCTGCCCGATCTGCTGTGGGGCATCTTTTTGATAGCCGGTATCGAGCACGTGCATTTCAAGCCGGGAATTGGAGCGGCCAACTATCTCGAAGCCTCCAACATCGCTCTCAGCCACAGCCTATTGATGGATGCGATCTGGGCCGTTGCGCTGGCATCCATCTACTACCTGCGGCGCCGTTATCCCCGTGGCGCGTGGGTGCTGTTCTTCGCCGTTCTGAGCCACTGGCTGCTCGATTTCCTGAGTCACAGGCCCGATATGCCACTCGCGCCAGGCGTGCACCGGTATTTTGGGTTGGGGCTCTGGGCCTCAATCCCCGCCACCGTCCTCATCGAAGGTGGTTTCTGGCTGGCCGCCGTGATGCTTTACGCTCGCGCTACGCGTCCTAAGAATCGCGTAGGCGTGTACGTATTCTGGAGTGTCGTCGTCCTTCTGACGCTCGCGTGGTCCAACAACATCGCCGGACCGCCGCCTCCCAACCCCTCCACAGCCGGAGTCACGAGCTTGATCTTCTTCTCCACTGCGGTGGCCTGGGCCTACTGGATGAATCGGCTGCGTCCCAACCGGGTGTGAGAAACGATACGGCCTACTGCCGCACTATATCCACGGTGGCAATGCCGTGGACGTTTTCAAGTTTGCCTTCGAAACCGTAGTCGTAGGCCTCCTGGCCTTGCCCTGGCTGTTGATCCTGGTTGACCTGGTCTCTCCAGGCAGCCTCACCAATGGGCACGAAAATGGCTCCGCGTTGCTCGCCAGCGTGCCCGAGAGCGTTCGCCAGCCGGTCGGAAGCGTCTTGCTTTTCGCAGTGGTTTATCTTGTGGGATCCGCCGTATCGCCGCTGGCGAAGGACGCTCTGGACGACGAGGATCTGAAAATTTTCGGCAAAGAGCTCCCGACCGAGAGCCGAATTCTGCGGGCGGTCAACTGCAAGCATGATGAATCGTTGCCCTACGCCGCGAAGTGGCTGCCCCCAGAGGGGAGTTACGTCGCGAACTTGTGCCCCCCGTACGGAACCGATGCATCGACGGAGGTCTTTCGCGCGCAAGAGACCGCCGTTCTACTGGGGGCCGCCGGCCAGCCACAGAGAATCAGGCAGTTGCACGAACAGATCACTGTGCTCGAAGGGGCGACGTTTAGTGCCGTGCTCTGCTCGCTCCTGTGTTTTTTCGGCTGGAGCGCTACCAGGTGGCCCAAGTTCTTGGCCGGCATCGCGCCCTTGCTGATATTGGCATTCGCCGTTTTCTCGCTTTACGAACATATCTGGGTGGCGAAGAAAGGTTTCGACGATCCCCCTCTCATGGAGTTGGTGTCTCTGTCCGCGGGAGCCGTAGGCGCCTGGACGGTCTTACATGCTCCCAAGCCGCGCAGATTCGGCGCCTGGGCGCTAGTCGCCTTGCTGCTGGGCATGGTCGCCTACGGGGGCTGGTGGTGGTCCGAAGTCACCTATGACGAACACGTCATCCACTCCTTCGCCGCACTGGCCAGCGGCAAGCACTGATGGGGACAAATCAGACAGCATTGCGCCGTACAGCGCCCGCATAAAGCAGTGCTATTCGGTTCGGAGGATCTCAGCGATGTCGAGCCGAGCAATGGGGCGAGTAGCCACCCAGATTCCTATCGCGGCAATCAAGACGATGAAGAGAACAGAGGCCGCATATGCCACGGGACTCACCGATTTCGCACCGTCGACCAGGCTCCCAAGCAGTCGGCCGCTGAGCACAGCACCGGCAATTCCAGGAATCGCGCCGGCGGCAATCGGGATTAAGCCTTGCCGGAGGAGACTTACCCGGAGCCGTGCCGGCGTAGTGCCGAGAGCCATGCGGACGCCCATTTCATGGGTCCTCTGGGCAACGGTGTACGAAACGATGCCATAGATTCCAATGACGGCGAGCAGCAAGGCGAACGCGGCAAAGCAAAGAACTGCGGTCCGATAGAATCGTGGCCGGGCGAGGGTGTCAGCCAACCGCTGTTCCATGGTTTTTACGCCGAACACGGGGACCTGCGGGTCCACCGACTGGATCGCGTCGCGAATCATGGCGAGGCGGTCTTCGGCGCGGCCATTGACGCGTGCCACGAAGGTCGAGAAGAAACCGCCTGGCGAGTGAGAGGGAACAAAGATCTGGTTGGATTGTGCTCCCTCAGTCATATATTCCATGTCCTTTACGACACCAATGATTCTCAGGGGTCGGTCGTCCCCTTCAGCAGCTTCGCGACCCACGGCATCGGCTGGCGGTCCAAATTCGTTGGCAAAACGCTCGTTGACCACAGCGACCTGAGCACCGCTCTGCACTTCGGCATCCGTGAACTCGCGTCCGGCCAGAATGCGTCCACCCATGGTTCGGAAATAGTCCGGCAGGACAGGAACAACCATGGAGTTCTCACTCGCGTGGCGGCCGTCCATCTGGAACCGTCCTCCAATGAACGCCTTGGCATAGAGCGGGAGGAACTCGGTGGCGCTAGTGCTACGTACTCCAGGGAGACGGCGGATGCGAGCGAGCGCTTCCTCGAAATAGGCCAAGCGACGGCTATCGCCTTCATGGGTGGTTCCTTCGAGCGATACGTTCACGGTGACCAGGCCAGTGCGATCAAACCCACGATTGACGTGCATGAGGTCGAGAAACGCGCGCCCCACGGAAATCGAGGCGGCAACAAGAATGATCGTGAGCGTCACCTGGGCCGCGACTAACGTTTCGCGAACGAGGCGCGAGCCACGGTTATTGCTGGAGGAGCGGGTTCCGAACGTATGGAGGCGACCGGCGTACAACGACGGAAGGACGCCGAAAAGCAATCCGCTGAGAACCGACGCGGCGATGGTGAAACAGAGCACGCGGCCATCAAGAATGGAGTATGCCTGGGAAGCCAGCGCCGCGGGTTGAAACGCAGCCGCAATCGACGTAGTCCAGAACGCAATGAACAGGCCGGCTGTGCAGGCAGCCAGCGAAAGAAGCACGCACTCCGTCAGCAACTGTTGCGAGATCCGCGCCCGGCTTGCTCCCAGTGCAGAGCGTATGGAAAGCTCGGTGGCGCGGTCCGCAGTGCGCGCCATCAACAAATTCGCGACGTTGGTGCAAGCGATCAGCAGGATCAGAACCACGCATGCCATCAGCACCAGGGAGCCTTTTCTTGCCGGTCCGGCGAGTTCGTCTCTGAGCTCGGTGATGGTCGAAGGGTACTGGATCCGCTGAGGTGGGGTGCGATTGGGCCAGAGCCGATCCGCTTCGATGGCGAATGCCGCGCGAGCCTGCGGCCACGTGATTCCAGGCTTCAGACGCGCGATGGTTTCCCAGCCGTAGTTGCCGGGACTAAAGGCTGCGGGCTTCCAGAGAACGGTCTTGCCTGGATAATCGAACCCCGGCGGCGCGACACCAATGACGGCGAGCGGCGTTCCGTCGATTCGGATGGTGGAACCCAGGGCCTTCGGGTCGCCCGCGAAAAGCTCCTGCCAGAGTCCGTAACTAATCACCGCCACTGCGTTGCGCCCGGGCGATCCCCAACCAGTCCCGTCCACATCCTCCCCAGGGGCGAATCCGCGTCCCAGTACCGGCTGCGTGCCGAGCAGCGAGAAGAAGTTCGACGATGCCTGGACGACGTGCGCCCTGCGCCATTCACCGGCTCCGCCCAGATTGGCATCGAACTGTTCGAAGACCGCGGCGTCGCCAAGATACTTGCCCTGACCACGCCATTCGTGAAATTGCTTTGCGCTGCCGTAGGGTTCAAAAAACCAGCGGAGGTACGCCAGGCGTCCGGGATCATGAAACGGCAGCGATCGCAACAGCAATGCATTCACTACGCTGAAGACGCCGGTATTCGCGCCGATGCCGATGGCGAGTGCGAGAATCGCGAAGCCGGTGTGCCAGGGATGGTGGACCCAGAGGCGAAACGTGTGCCGGGCATCCTGCGTGACCTCGCGAGCAAACTGTGCAGGGACGGAGATGGCCAGGTCCGCAATGAGGCGAAGCCACAGGATGCCCAGCGCGGCGGGCCCGGTCGAATCATTGAGTTCGTCGCGAAATTCGTGTTCCAGAAGTTCCGCATAGTTTTCACGAAACCCGGCCGGATAGAGCTTGAGGAGCCACCGGTACACCCTCAATGACAAAGGTGCGTCAGGCATGCTTGGGCACTCCAAACCTAACTCCGGCCAACCGCACCAGCTCGCGCATGCGTGCCGCTTCGGCTTGCGCCACCTTGCGGCCATAGGGCGTGATGCGGTAGTAACGGCGGCGCTCATCGTCCAGGTGCGGGTCGGGCCGGTCGTCCGATTCTTCGATCAGCCCAAGCTCCAGCATTTTGTTAATAGATCCGTAGAGCACGCCGGGGCCTAGTTTCAGCTTGCCCCCGGTACGCACCGCGATCTCGCGCTTCAGGGCGTAACCGTGGCGTTCGCCCTCGCCGAGGGATAGAAGGATGTGGAATACGGCGGGAGAAAGGGGAGTGAGAGATCCTGCCGCGGATTGGTCATTATGTGGCACGATAGTACAAACTCGTATATAGTATTACTTCATTAGACTCATGTTGTCCAGGACTGCCTGTTCTGGCCATGGCCGCCGGGCCCGATCTGGACAACCGAGCCCCCGGAACCCGCTCTTCCTCCCGCCGCGCTCCATCACAACGCGCGATACTGAGTCACGGTGGACTTCCTGACGGTCGAGGAGAATCTGCGCCAATCCTTCCGCCTGCTGGCGTCGTCGCGGGCACCCGGGGAGGTGCGCGAGACGGCCGGCGTCACCATCGCCTCGGCCGGCGTCACGTTCCAGATGTTCAATGCCGCCTTCCTCTCCTCGCCCGTTGTGGGCGAGAGCGATCTCGACAGCCGCATAGCCACCGCCAAAGTACACTTCACCGCCCGTGGCCTGCAATGGTCGTACTGGGTGTGTGAGAGCTGGCTCGACAAGGCCGCCCGCCGCCGCGCCGACGACATCTTCCGCAGGCGTGGGTTGTATCTGGCCACCGAGTTGCCCGGCATGCTGGCCGAGCGGCTCCGCACACCGGTCCGCGAATTGCCGCGGCTTGACGTGCGCCCCGTGGCCGACGACGCCACATGGCGCGCGTTCTGCCAGATCGGTGCCGAGTGCTTCAAGGTGCCGCTCGAATGGTTCCAGGAGGTTTTCGAGGATTCGCGGGTCTGGGAAAACGGCTTCCACGGGTATGTCGGCTACGTAGATGGGGAGCCGGTGTCGACCGCTGCCATCGTCATCGCGGGCGGCGCGGCCGGCGTCTACAATGTGGCCACGGTTCCGGGCCGCCAGCGCTGTGGCTTCGGCGAAGCCATCATGCGCCAAACGCTCGGCTTAGCCCGCGAGCAGCATGGCATTGAGCGTACTGTTTTGCAGTCCACTCCCCAGGGTTTCGAACTCTACCGCCGCATGGGCTACTCGGTCGTCACCAGCGTGGCCGTCTATACGTCCTGAAGCGGTGCGGGAGGCAACTAAAGTTTTCTCCAGCCCCGCCGATGAACCCTAGTAGAGAATCGAGAGCTGGATGAGTGCTCTGAAAGAAATGCAGCAAACTGAGCGGCCCTGGGCGTTGATTACCCCACCGCCCTTTCCGGCAATTGCCATGAAGGTTTTGGAACTGCTGGGCCATGAGGATACTGTCGACGTTCGCGAAGTTGTGCGATGGCTCCAGGCCGACCCGGTTTTTTCGGGTGAAATGCTCCGCGTCGCCAACTCCGCGCTCTATGGGCTCCGCACCGAGATCCGCAGCGTCCATCAGGCCACGATCAATCTGGGCCTGGATTTCGTCAAAGCCGTAGCCATCACCGTGGGTCTGCGCGCCTATGTGAAATCCGCGGTCAAAGCGCCCGTGCTCCGCCGCTGTTGGACGCACAGCATGGCTTGCGGCATCCTTTCACAAGAAATTGCCACGGCCTGCTTCATGAAGGGCGATGAAGCTTATACTGCGGGCCTGCTCCATGACATTGGCCGCATGGGGCTGCTAGCTGCCTACCCTCTGGAATACGCTAATGTCCTGAGCGTTGCTGTGGAGTATTCCTTCGACGTCCTTCACTGTGAAAAAGAGCTGTTCGACATCAATCACTGTGAGGCCGGGGCGTGGATGGCGGAACAGTGGAAGCTGCCCGTCATGCTCGCCAACATCGCCGCGCACCACCATGACGACCTGCCCGCCGTGACGGCGAAACAGAAACTCGATCTTCTAACCATCGTCGAGCTAGCCTGCCGCATGGCCGATTCGCTGGGTTTCGGAGCGATCCAGACCACCCGCGATGCCTGGCCTCCGGAAAAAGTCGTCAGCTATCTGCCGGACGCTGCCAAGCAGCGGTTTCCGAAGGACTTAGAAGCGCTAAAGGCAAGGGTCAACGACCGCATTCAAGCCCTGGGCTGACCCGCTGGCCGTCTCTTTCTGGCCGAGAAGGACATCGGCGACAACGAAGATCTCGTATTTGTTTCGAGGCAGCGCCGATCCGCAAAGCAATTTCAAAGTAGCCCACACCCCACCTTGGCGTAGATACCCGCGGTGTCGCGTCCGAGCCTACGCCACTCGCGCTACCGTCAACTGCCCCGCGGCGATCAGTTTCTCGAGCGCGGCAATGTCGCCCGAAAGCGGATGGTCGCCCTCGAATTCCGTGCACACCGCACGGATGCGCTCTCGTGCCCGCTCCAGAGGTGCGCTGGTCCTGAGAGGCCGGAGGAACTCCAGCGCGCGGGCCGCGGACAGAGCTTCAATCGCCAGCACCGCGCACGTGTTCCGCACCACACGTTTCGCCTTCAGTGCCGCCGTCATTCCCATACTCACGAAATCTTCCTTGTTGCCGCTCGTAGTAATCGAGCCGGGCGATGCCGGGGTCGCGAGCACCCGGTTTTCGGCCACCAGCGCCGCTGCCGTCACCTGCGCCATCATCAGGCCCGACTCCAGTCCCGCGTGCCGCGCGAGAAACGGCGGCAAGTCTTCGTTGAGCGCGGGATTCACCAGCCGGTCGATGCGCCGCTCCGCAATGCCAGAAAGAGCCGTGAGCGCAATGGCCAGGTAGTCCAGCTGGAACGCCAGAGGCTCGCCGTGAAAATTCCCTCCCGACAGCACTTCGTCGTCGAATACCAGCGGATTATCCGTCGCGGCGTTGAGCTCTATCGAGAACACGCGCCGGGCTTCGGCTAGCGTGTCGCGCACGGCGCCGTGAACTTGCGGAGCGCAGCGCAGCGAGTAGGCGTCCTGCACGCGCCGGCACGAGACGTGTGAAGCGCGAATCTCGCTCCCCTCGAGCAACCGCAGCAGATGCGCCGCGCTGGTTAATTGGCCGGGATGAGGCCGAACCTCGTGAAGCCTCCGCTCAAATGCTCGCGGTGTTCCTCGTAGCGCGTCCAGCGTGAGCGCACAAACCACTTCCGCGGTATCCACCAGCCGCTCTGCCGCACCCAGTTCCAGACAGCCGACAGCCAGCATAGCCTGCGTGCCGTTGACGAGCGAAATCCCTTCCTTGGATGCCAGTTGGAGCGGCGCAATACCGGCCAGGCGCAAGGCTTCTCCGCCCGGCATGCACTTGTCGGAGAATTCAGCCTCGCCTTCGCCCATCAATACCAGCGCCATGTGCGCCAGCGGAGCCAGGTCCCCCGAGGCGCCCACGCTGCCCTGCGACGGCACGACCGGCGTCACGCCGTGCTCGAGCATCTGGCACAAGCGTTCGGCCACCACGGGACGGATGCCCGAAAGTCCCTTGGCCAATACATTCGCGCGGATCAACATCATGGCCCGCACTTCCTCGCGGCTTAGCGGTTCTCCGGCTCCAGCGGCGTGCGACCGCACGACGTTGCGTTGCAGTTGCTCGAGATCAGCGGGCGGCACGCGCACGTCTGCCAGAAGGCCCACGCCGGTGTTCACTCCATACACCGGTGTCTCGCCTGCGGTCAGCCGCTCCACGACGCCGCGCGAATGCCGCATTCTTTCGACGGCTTCCGCAGCGATACCTGCTCTGTCGCGCCCCTCCGCGATGGAAATGACGTCCTCAACCGTCAGCCGCCCGCCATCCAGTACGACCATACCTCCCTGATGGTAGCGCGGCACAGTGAGGTATCAGGTTTCAGCAAACAGCCGCATGCTGAAACCTGGAACCTACTCCATTGGCAGCAGTACTGTATTGCTCGCCTGCCCGTTCACCTGGGCCTTGACCTCAATGGTCGAAGCAGCGGGCAGCGGATCGGCGATGAGAAAGCGCACAGCGGTGACGCCCACGTGGCCAACCGCGGCGCCCGTGAAAACCGGCTGTAGTGTCTTGTCGGAGAATTCCAGCTCGACCCGGTCGACCAGAGGAAACACTCCGGAAGCGGGCACGGCAAACCCGTCAGGGGGCCGCGGCTGGAACGGCCCGAACCCCGTTCCCAAACCGGTCACGGTCTCGCCCCGGCGCGCCGGGCGCGCCGGCGTCACGTACGAGCCGTCGGCATGCATGGCGATCCAATAGGGCTGGCCCGAAATTTCGTGCGAAAACAATCCCGGCGCATTACGTTCTACAGTGAAAATCCCGATGGCGCCGGGCTGGCCTGTCGACTGGACGGTCAGCGTGTACTGGCCTGGCGCTAGGCTCGAGGGTAGCTGGGCGTTGATCTGTCCCGGCGAAACGAAAATGAGAGGCAGCAGTTGCTCGCCTACCGTGACAGTGACCCCAGCCAGTGTCTGGGCGAGCGGGCTGGCTGGCCCGCTGGCGGTCTCGGAAGCGAGCTTCGGGCCGGTGATCGAGATGATGGATCCCGGCGCCACCGCGTTTTCCGGGGTTGTGCCGGCGGCGTTGGAAATGGCGTCAATGCCGTCATTTCCAGTGCGGTCGAGCACCGCTTGAAGGGTATGGGGTTGGCTCATTACAACGGTCACGTTCGGCGATGTGCCGCTCGCGTCGCCTCCCCATTGGTCGAAACGGTAGCCCGCGCCGGCAGTAGCCGAAATCGTAACAGACGCCGGGGCGGCATAGAACCCATCCGGCGAGGAGGGCGCGAAATGCAAGGTGGCCGCACCGGCCGGGCTGGCCGTGGCCGTCAGCAGGTAGGCGCTCTGGTAGTTCGCGGTAAACGTCTGGGTACCCGACGTAACAGTGATGGTGCGGGTGGCGGGCGCGCCGTCCACCCAGCCCAACAAAGCAAGTCGCGTATTCGGAGCGGCCTGCACCGATGCCGGAGCGCTCAGGTAAACTTGAGAACCGATCGTGGATTGGATGGTGCAGGGCGTGATGCAATCCACGCCATTCTCCAAAATGTCCACGCCCGGAGGCGAGGACTGGACCGTTATCTGTCCGGTAGTCTGGTTCGAAGGTGCGTAGGCGGCGGTCAGCCGAAAGCCCGCTGCGACTTGAGCCGCGGTCAGCGTAACTGTTTGCGTCGCCGCGCCGCCGTTTGACCACGACTGGAAGGCCCAGCCGTTGCCGTTCAAATCCACCTGCTGAGGCGGTGCGCTAATGGTGTGCGGCACGCCCGCCGACCATACGAAGTTGTACGGTGGCCCCACCGCGATTCCATCCACGACCAGATTGAGCCCCTGCGGGTTGCTCAAGAACGCGACATTGCCGCCACGCACAAATGTCGCGGTTAGGGTCAGGGTGTTTCCGGGCGCCGTCGTGTAAGCGTGATTGATGTTGCCGCCGTCGCTCCAGGAGCTGAACACCCACAGGTTCCCGTGTAGGTCGAGCTGCCAAGGCGGAGCGCCTAGCATGTGCGTGGTCCCGATACCCCAGTTGAGCGTGACTGGCGTGTTGATCGCGGTCCGATCTGCGAGTACTTGCAAGCCGGGCGGGTTGGTAGCCATCGTGACAACTACCGCCGTCAGGAATTGCGGAGCTACCACCACGGGTCCGTTCAACGTAAACGAATTCAGGAAGGCCTGGCTCGAGTTTCCAATCCCCCCCAGCCACCCGTTGAACACGTATCCCGCACTCGGTACCGCCTGCAATGTGACCACGGACCCTGCATTGACATAGACATTCGTGCTGACTGAGTACGGCGTATTGTTCACGAACACCGTCCCTGGACTGCGACAAGCGCCCGGGCCAGGCGGGCAGTTGATGATGTCCAGCGTAATTGCGTACTGGAGTGTCAGTGTTGCCTCAAACCACGTGATTCCCGGGTCGGCCGTGACAACCACAACCGGGTCGGTAGTCGCCAGAATGCCCGTCGAATCCTTCCATCCCGTGAAGGCGTACTGCGTGTTGTTCGTATACGACTGCTGCACAGGAGAGATGCTCAGCGTGTGCTTGCTGCCCTGGGGCCAGAGAAATGTCGCCGCGCTGGTGAACTGCTGACCGTCCACATAGAACAAGGCGCCTGCCGGTTGCGTGTAAACGGTAGTACTGCTCACCGTGTTGTCGGCATAAAGCCCCGCGACACTAATAGTTAGCAGAAAGGCAAGGAATCCAGTTCGGCCCGAATAGGAACGGTTCATGGTCAAAATCACACCTATTCCAAAGTTCGACAGTTATTCCCAAAACGTGAATCGCTGAAAGTACTTAGGCGAACGCGGGTAAGGCCCTTAGTTGGCTCGGGTGTTCGATCTACGAATGAAAACCGCTATAATGCGGGCGAGGACTGCGGATGCGCGGGGGAGTGATTGCAATCGGGCTGATCGGCGCCGGATTACTTTTCGGGGGCGACAAGAAGCCGCAGAAATCGCCGGTCCGGTCGGGCGAAAACGACGTGTTGGAGATTACGGCTACCCCGCTGGCCGATCCGGAATTGGTGAAGCAGGCCCTCGGTTCAGATTTGGGTGGCCACTACATTCTTGTGGACGTCCGGATCGTTCCGAAAGAAGGGCGAAAAGTTGCGATCCGTCTGGATGACTTTGTACTGAAGACGGACAAAGATGGGGAACGGACGACGCCCTTTTCTCCCGGCCAGATCGCCGGCCGGGGCTCGCTCATCGTGACGCGGGAGCACTCCGGAGGCAATACTGGCTTCGGTGTGGGCCCGATGTCGATCGGCACGGCCGATATCACAGAAAATCACGCTGTGGTGAAGTCGGGCGCGACCGAGAAACCCAATCCGATTCTGGACGTGTTGAAACAGAAAATCCTGCCGGAGAAGGAGACCGAAGGGCCGGTTTCCGGGTTACTGTACTTTCCGATGGAGAAGCAGAAGTTGAAGGACCTCGAGCTGTGGTACACCACACCCGAAGGCAAACTGGTGCTTCGCTTCAAGTAGTTTTCAATTAACTCCAAAAAACAAGGAAGCAACATGAGGAGTACACGTGTGTCCCAGGGCATGGGGTGGATCCCCGACGTGCCTAGCATTCATGATTACACCGCGAACCACGCCGCGGTCCGGCCGCTGCTGGCGAAAACTTCGCTCGCAGCCGCTCCAGTTCTTCCGAGCAAGGTGGACCTGCGCCCACATCTTCCGCCGATCTGGGATCAGCAGGAACTGGGCGCTTGTACGGCGCACGCCGCGGCTGCCCTGGTCGGGTACTTCGAGAAGAAGGCTTCGGGCCGTACCGTGGATGTCTCGCGCCTGTTTATTTATAAGGCGACGCGGGACCTGACCGGTGCCAAGGGTGATGCCGGAGCCTATCTGCGCACGACCATGGAAGCCCTGACCGTTTTCGGCGCGCCACCAGAGACGTACTGGCCGTACGATGGCAAACCCGCGGCTTCGAACCAGCGGCTGGACATGGAGCCGAGCGCGTTCTGTTACGCCTTCGCGCGAAATTTCGCTTCGGCCACATATTTTCGCCTCGACCCAGCGGGCGCCACGCCGGACCAGGTGCTTGCCAATATCCGGAGCCATCTGGCGGCGGGCTTTTCGAGCATGTTCGGCTTTCCGGCGTATGACGAATACATGAATGCAGGACCGGATGGCAAGGTGGCTTATCCGGGTCCCTCCAGCCAGCTCAATGGCGGGCACGCTAACGCGGCGGTTGGGTACGACGACCATCTGACGATCGGGCCGGATACGGGCGCGCTGCTGGTTCGCAACTCGTGGGGAACGAGTTGGGGGATGCAGGGTTACGCCTGGCTGCCCTATAAATATGTGACGCAAAGTCTGGCGGTCGACTGGTGGACAGTGATCAAGCAGGCCTGGCTGGACACAGGCCAGTTCGCGTAGAATAGTTGGGCATGCAAATCTCCGAACTCGACACACCAGCACTTGTTATCGATCTCGACATCATGGACCGCAACCTCCGCCGCGTGGCGGACTACACGAAAGCGCACGGTCTACGGTTGCGTCCGCACACCAAAACACACAAGGTTCCGGCGGTGGGCCGGCGGCAACTGGATTCGGGGGCGGTGGGCCTGACGGTGGCGAAAGTGGGGGAAGCCGAGGTGATGCTGGGGGCGAATCCACCGGATCTGCTACTGGCATATCCGGTGTTTGGACGTTCGAAGCTCGAGCGGTTGATGGAGGTCGCCAGGAAGACGCAGGTTACGGTGGCGCTGGACAACCTGGTGGCGGCAAGGCAGTTGTCGGACGCGGCGCACGCGGCGAACGTGGAGATCGGGGTGCTGGCGGAAGTGGACGCCGGGCTCAATCGGGTGGGGGTATCGCCGGGTCCGGAGCTGATGGAACTGGCGCGCGGGATGCGGGCGCTGCCCAATCTGCGGTTCGAAGGCATCGATTTCTACCCCGGCCACATTCGCGACACGGGCGAGCGGGGCATGGAGCAGATCCGCAAGGTCAGTGAACTGGTGCAATGCATCCTCGATGATTTTCGCCGTGACGGCATCGAAGTCCACATCGTGAGCGGCGGTTCGACTCCCTCCTTATTCCAATCCCACCAAGTCAAGGGCCTCACCGAGATTCGTCCCGGTACCTATGTTTATAACGATGTGAACACGGTGGCCAGCGGCGCATGCACGTTTGACGATTGCGCGGTTTCGATTCTGATGACGGTGGTCTCGACGGCGCGGCCGGGCCAGATTATTGTGGACGGGGGATCGAAGACGTTCTCATCCGATTTGGCGGCGCCGCCATCGGTGCATGGACGGGTGGTGGAGGCTCCAGAGTGCGCATTTCACAAGGAAAACGAAGAACACGGCTTTATTGACATCACGCGCGCGCAACGCGGCTTCGCGGTGGGAGACCGGCTGCACATCATTCCCAGCCACGTTTGCGTAGCGGTGAACCTACACGAATACGTGTATGGAAAGCGGGGGGATCAGGTAGAGGCAGTGTGGAAAGTTGAGGGGAGAGGCAAGCTGCAATAGCCGGCCCCTCCACCCCGGAAGGTTTGGAAGACCAGTTACATCTTCACGTTTTCGATCTGGACCGTATCGCCCTTCAGTTCACCGGTGATGGTGACTTTATGGCCAATGTGGTCTGCGACCTTCGAGGCATCGTCGATCTTATAGACTTTGCCGTCGGTCACGAACACGGGAGCCGCTCCGCCCTTCACGCAGCCCTTAGCACAATCGGCATGGGCATCCTTGGCGCCTTTCGCGCCGCATTTTGAGTCTGAAATATAGCCCGTAAACTCGCCGGCCATCGCTGTCAGGGAGAACACCGACAGTGCCAGAAACCCTAGAACGACTTTCTTCACGGCAGTAACCTCCTCAGTGTGAGAAACATACCGACTATACTCCACTTTGTCCAGTTTGGGCAAGTGCGACCGGGTGGGCCAGCCCTAGTCGGCGCGCAGGGTGGTGGCGGGATCGATGCGCACGGCGCGGATCACGGCGGGCAGGGCGGCCAGTGACGCGGCCACTAATATTGTTAGAGATGGAAGGGCCAGCATGCTCAAGTCTGTGGGCTTGACCTGGTAGAGGAGGGACTCGATGTATCGCGTTGAGGCCATGCCGAGGGCGAGGCCGGCGAGGGCTCCGAGGAGCACCATCGCGAAGATGTCCACGGTCACGCGGCGCGCGATATCGGCGGCTGAGGCGCCGATGGCCATGCGGATTCCGATTTCGCGCTGGCGTTGGAGGACGGAGTAGTTGAGGACTCCGTAGAGACCGATGGCTGCGAGTAACACGGCAACGGCGGCAAAGAAGAGGGCGAGCATGGCGAGCAGGCGCTCGCGGACGGTTTGCGCTAGGACCAACTCCATCTGTGTGCGGATATTGCTGACGCGAAATTCGAACCGAGCGCGCGTTACCTCCCGGCGAAGTGTGGATGCCAGTGCGAGCGGGTTGGAATTAGCAGTGCGCACGATGAACGTCGCACGGCGTATCGCTCTGAATGCACCCTTGGCATCCAACACTTGAAACGGAACATAGGCTACCGGCAGCATGGGCTCGCGCACGTCGCGGTAGCGAGCGTCGCGAACCAAGCCAACGATCTGAAAGCGGCGACGTTCCCCATCATCTGAGGCTCTTTCGAACGATTTTCCGACTGGGTTCTCACCGTTAAAGAATTGTTTCGCGAACGCTTGGTTGACGATCGCGGCGCCGGGATAGGTGTCGCTCGCGCGGAAGTCTCTGCCGTCGACCAAGGGAATCTTCATCGCATCTATCCAGCCGGGCGAGACAGTCAGAAAGTAGGCCATGACCTCGCTGGGAGGCCCCCCGTTAATCGAAACGGCGTCGTTCCAGCCTGTCCAGTTCAACAGCGGCCAGCCTGCCAGCGCGATCTTCTCGACGCCCGGCACTGAGCACAGATGTTCGGCCACCTGTTCCCAGAAGATTGCCGGCTGAGGATGTTCCGTGACTGTGTCGAGGGTTAGAAGCCGTTCGGCGGAGAAGCCGGTGGGCTGACTCGACAACCGGTTGAACGTGGCGACAAACAAGGCGGCGACGAAGAGCACGAGAAAGCAGAAGGCGACCTGAACGGCGATTAGGGCGTGCATCGTGCGGCGGCGCGAGTGCGGGTCTTCGCCGCCTTTCAGGGCGCTTGCCGGGTTAACTGCCGAGGCGCGTAGCGCGGGCGGTAGACCGAACAGGAATGTCACGGCGAGGGTCAGGGCCAGGCCGAATCCCAGGACGCGCCAGTCAGTGGGAAGAAACAGGCGCGCGGGATTATCCGGCGGATTGATCCTGCTGACGACGAACGGCGCGGACCACCACGCGAAGAACGCGCCAATCGCGGCGGCAAGGAAGGCGATCCATGCGCTCTCGACCAGCACCAGTTGAACCAGGCGCCATCGCCCCGCGCCGATGGAGACCCGGAGCGCCATCTCGCGCGCTCGCGCGGCCGCCTGAGCCGTCATCAGGTTGGCGACATTCGCGCACGCAATCAGCAGCACCAGCGCTATTAATACGCTCAGAGCCGCGAGCGAGCGGCGGTAGTCGCTCTGCAGGTCGGAGACGCCGGCCGATGCGGGCTCAAGAAATACGGTCTGCTTGAGCCAGTTGTCGATACTCTGCTTGGACATGCCGGTGAAGCTTTTCGCCCTCTCCCGCTCAAATGCCAGAGAGGTGGCGTTCAGCTTTTCGCGGACAGGTTCGATGGCGGCGCCTGGCCTCATCCGCACCAACGTGCGCATCCATGTAGAATCCGGGCGCTCGACGGACGCATTCATCATTGTGGGAAGGAAGATGTCGATCATCGTGCCGGGTTCGGTGCCTGTGAAAGACTCCGGAGCAACGCCGACGATCTCGTAAGTATCGTTACCCATGCGGAAAGTGCGCCCGAGGGCTTTGGGGTCGTGGCCGAAGCGGCGAGCCCAATAATCGTAGGAGATGACGGCGTAGGGATGGGCGCCGGGCTTGAGATCGTCGGCTTCAGTAAAGAGGCGCCCTATCGCGGGCTTCAGACCGAACGAATTGAACATCCAGCCGGAGACGTACTGAACGTTCGTTTTTTCGATCTCTTCATCCGAGCGGTAGGTCAAATCCATTCGCTCGGCGTATGAGACTGCGATCAAGTCGGCCTGGTCGTTCACCGCGGCGCGCATGAGGCGGAACGCCGGATACGCCCAGCCGTCGAATGTTTGGGGCGTGCCGTCGAAGAAGATTTCGTGACGAGCGAGCGCGTGCAGTTGCTCGGGATGCGCCACGGGCAGAGGCCGCAAGAGCAGGGCGTCGATGAGGCGGAAGGCGGAGGTGCAGGAACCGATTGCTAGAGCGAGTGACAGGATGGCTGCGGCGGAAGTCACTTTGTTCTTTTTGAGCTGGCGCCAGCCGAAGATGGCGTCGGCGCGGAGGGAATCGAGCCACACGACGACGCGGATGTCGTGGCTCTCGTCGAGTTGGCGCAGCGTAGAGCCGAATGCGTGGCGGGCTTCGGCGGAATCGCGGCCCTGCTCGATGGCTTCCTCGATGTGCGATTGCAGCTCTTCGTCGATGTCGCGGCTTAGACGATCGCCGCGAAGTACGTTTGCGATGCGGGACCACAGCGACATATCAGGCCATCCTTAAGACACGATTTACGGCTAAAGTCACCGCCTGCCAGCGCGACTCTTCCGCTCCCAGTTGCTTCTTACCCGCGGCGGTCAGTTCATATAGGCGGGCGCGGCGTCCGGTGTCTTTGGTGATCCATTTGGCACGAATCCAGCCGGCTTCCTCCATGCGGTGCAAGGCCGGGTAGAGCGAACCTTCCTCGACGCGGAGCACTTCACTGGACATGTCCTGGATTGCCGACATGATGGCGTAGCCGTGCAGGCGCGGGCGGCGGGAGAGGATCTTCAATACGAGCAGGTCGAGAGAACCTTGGAGCGAGTCAGGCTTGGACATACTAAGTTGTCATAGTATATAGACGTCTTAGTAGATGTCAAGTTAGGGCATTCGATGCGAGAATTACCGGTAACTGTATGAAGAAGATAGCGCTCGTCCTCGTTCTGCTCGCCACTTCCATGGCGGGCACGCACCGAACGTACACCACCAACTTCCCGCTTGCCGAGAATCCGATTTCCGAAGGAGGAAATTGGGAGAACGGCAAAACCGTTGGCATTGACTGGGCGGATGTTCGAACGGCACGCGGGTGCGTGTTTGGGCTCGAATCCGGCTCGACTGGATATGATGACGCGACGGCTTTGTTGACAGGGTCTTGGAAGCCGGATCAGACGGCACAGGCGACGGTTTATTCGGAACATCCGAATGACAACATCTATGAGGAAGTGGAGTTGCGGCTGCGGAGTTCGTTGTCCCCGCATTGGGCTTCCGGCTATGAGATTCTGTTCCGGTGCTCAAAAAGCAAGAACGCATACTCGGATATCGTTCGCTGGAACGGGCCGCTTGGAAGTTTTACATATCTTGTGCATCTGGAGGGCGCGCAGTACGGCGTGGCGACGGGAGACGTCGTCAAGGCGACGATTGTTGGCAACGTGATTACGTCATACATCAACGGCGTACAGGTCGCCCAGACGGTAGACAACAGCTTCGCGAACGGAAGTCCGGGAATTGGATTCTTTCTGACGGGTGGGGCCGGCGTGAATCGGGATTACGGATTTACGAGTTTCACGGCGTCGGACGGGCCGTGAGGAGGAAGATTCCAAGCCCTAACCGATGCGTCAGAGGCAGCCCCCCAACTGACGGTATAACGTGACCGTCTTTAGCGAATCCGTGTCGTAGGCTTTCAAGGGATTGTGCGACTCCACGGCGGCAAATTCAAATGCGACGAAAACGTAGTTTTCGCTGCAGTACCAAGGAGCGTCCTCTTGCCCGATTCTGACCAGATCGGCAAATGCGCTCCGCTCCTCGACACAGCACATTTGTCCAAAACTGACATGTCTTGCGCGAAAATAGTTTTCCACTTCTCCACGAGTCAATCCGGGTCTGAGTTCCTGGGAATATGCCTGGAGAGCTGATTGATAGGCGGCTTCGCGCGTCTTTCTTGCTTCTGCTCTCCTCACATGGCGAAGAGCAGCTGCTGACAACGCTACGACAATCACCCCGATCATCAGTAACAGCCATCGCTTCATTCGCTTGAATTATAGCTTTCTGTACAGCGCGAATTGAACGCTCATCCTGCCGGTTATCGGCGACCACGGTCCCGGGGAGTGCCACATGCACGGCACCCGCATTGTTCCACTACGATACAATCACCTCGGACTGTGAGGCGGTCATGGAAGAATCCAACGAAGTATCGCGAAGGTCGTTCTTGAAGAGGTCCACGGGTGTGGCGGCGGGGGCTTCGGCGTTTACGATTATCAAGCCCGAGCTGGTGCGCGGGGCGGGGAATGAGAAGCTGAAGGCGGGAATTATTGGGTGCGGGCAGCGCGGCACCGAAGCGGTGTCGCAGCTTCTGTATGGCAACGAGAATGTCGAGCTGGTGGCGATGGGCGACATTTTCGAAGATCATCTCGAAGCGTCGCTCGATAATATTCGGAATTCGACCGACTATCCGGGACTGGCGGCGAAGGTGAAGGTCGATCCGGAGCATCATTTTGTGGGGTTTGACGCTTACAAGAAAGTGCTGGCGTCGGATATTGATCTTGTTATTCTGAGCACGCCGCCGGGCTACCGGCCCATGCACTTCGAGGCGGCCGTCGAGGCGAAGAAGCACGTGTTCGCGGAGAAGCCGTTCGGGACCGATCCGGTGAATGTGCGGCGGTTCATGGCGGCGGCGAAGAAGTCGGAAGAGCTGAAGCTGACGGTGATGTCGGGCGCACAGCGGCGGTCGCAGAGGGAATATATCGAGACCATCCACCGCATTAAGGATGGGGCGATTGGCGATATCACGGGAGCGTACGCGTACTGGGTGGGAACGCCGGTGATCCAGCAGAAGGAACGCGACGCGAAGTGGAAAGACATGACGTGGCAGCACAGGGCGTGGTACTCGTTCGTGTGGATCTGCGGCGACCAGGTGGTGGAGCAGCACCTGCACAATATCGACGTCATCAACTGGGTGATGGGCGGGCATCCGGTGGAAGTGGTGGCGACGGGCGGGGCGGCGTGGCGGCCGCGGGAAGAGATTTACGGCAACATCTACGATCACATCAGCGCGGATTTTGTTTATCCGAATGGCGTGCGGATGTCGAGCTACTGCCGGCAGTATCCGAAGGGCTTGCCGACAAATGTTTCGGAGCTGGTGGTGGGGTCGAAGGGGCGGAGCGACTGCAAGAGCATGGGGACGAAGGGCATTGACCCCTACGTGCAGGAGCACATCAACATGGTGAAGAGCATTCGCGGGCAAGGGCCGTACATCAACCACGGGATGACGGTGGCGGAGAGCACGATGACGTGCGTGATGGCGCGAGAATCGGCGTACTCGGGCCAGAAGATCACTTGGGACCAGATGATGACGTCGCAATTGGATCTGTTCCCGAAGGCGTTCGATTATGATTTGCCGATGGATGTGCCGCCGCTGCCGGTGCCGGGGGTGTATAAGTTCGCGTGAGTGGAGTTTCAGCGCCGAGGCGCCTAGAGAACCTGATGGAAAGAATTTCTCAGTATCTCTGCGTCTCGGCGTTGGTTTGCTTTTCGACAGGCTTGAGTGCTCAGGACTGGCCCGTTTACGGGGGCGAGCCGGGGAACTCGCGGTATTCCACGCTCAAGCAGATCAACCGCGCCAATGTTACGCAGCTCCGGGTGGCGTGGACTTATCACACGGGCGATATCAGCGACGGGTCGAAGTATCCGGTGCGCAGCGCGTTTGAGGCTACGCCATTGGTGGTGGATGGCGTGATGTATGTCACGACCCCGTTTTCGCGGGTGATCGCGCTCGATCCGGAGACGGGCAAGGAGCTTTGGGCGTTCGATCCGAAGCTCGAAATGGACACACCGCGGAACTTGTTTATCAGCCGCGGGGCGGCGTATTGGACCGACGGCCAGCAGAAGCGCATCGTACTGGGAACGCTGGATGGGCGGTTGTTCTCGATCGATACGAAAACGGGGAAGCCCGATGATTCCTTCGGGCTGGGCGGCTTTGTGGACATGCACATGGGCGTGGCGGAGGAGTACCGCAACCGCGAATACGGGATGACATCGCCACCGGCCGTTTACAAGAACGTGATTATTTGCGGATCGCTCACCGCCGATGGCACGCCGCAAGGGCCGCTGGGCGATGTGCGCGGGTACGATGCGCGAACCGGTAACGTGCTGTGGACGTTTCATGTGGTGCCGCGGGCGGGCGAGTTCGGTAACGATACGTGGGAGGGCGATTCGTGGAAGGGGCGCGGGGCCATCAACGCATGGTCGATTCTGACCGTCGATACGGAACGCGGCATTGTGTTTCTGCCGCTGACTTCGCCATCGACGGACTACTACGGCGGCGACCGCAAGGGCGCGGGCCTGTTCGGTGACTGTCTGGTGGCGCTCGACGCGCAGACGGGCAAGCGGCTGTGGCATTTCCAGACCGTGCACCACGACCTTTGGGATTACGACATTCCGGCGCCGCCGAATCTGGTGACGGTGACGCGGGAAGGCAAGCAGGTGGCGGCGGTAGCGCAGGTGACCAAAACCGGTTTCACTTTTGTGTTCGACCGCGTGACCGGCAAGCCGCTGTTCGATATTGTCGAAAAACCCGTGGCGGCAAGCGAGACTCCGGGCGAGCAGGCGTGGCCGACGCAGCCGTTTCCGGTGAAGCCGCCGCCCTATGCGCGGCAAAAGATGACGCGCGACGAGTTGACGGATGTGACGCCGGAGTCGCGCGCTTATTGCGCCAAGCTCATCGAGGGTGCTGTAATCGGGGATCTTTACACGCCCATCGGGCTCAAGCCAACGGTGCTGTTTCCGGGCACAAATGGGGGCGCCAACTGGGGTGGCGCATCGTGGGACCCGGAGACGCACACGCTCTACGTGAACTCGATGGATGCGGGGATGATCTACCACATGGTGAAGCGGCCCGCTGGGTCGCAGATTCCCTACCGCCCGATGGATGCCGGCACGCCGGGCGGGCGTTTCTGGGATCAGCATCAGTATCCGTGCCAGAAACCGCCATGGGGATTCCTGACGGCTATCGATCTGGACAAAGGAGAGTTTCGCTGGCGCTCGGTGCTGGGCGTGGCCGATGAACTGGTAGCGCGCGGAATACCGCCGACGGGGACGTCGAACATCGGCGGGTCAATGGCCACGGCGGGCGGGCTGGTATTTATCGGGGCCACCAATGACTCACGGTTTCGCGCCTTTGATAAAGATACGGGGAAGGAACTGTGGGTGACGAAACTGCCGGCCAGCGCGCACGCGACACCCATGACCTTTCTCGGGAGCAAAACCGGCAAACAGTACGTGGTGATTGCAGCAGGCGGAGGAAACAAATACAACAAGGACTATTCCGATTCAGTTGTGGCCTACTGCTTGCCTTAGCGTCGCTCGGGGCGGCGGATGAGCGGGTGGAGTTCAGCCACAAGCGCCACGCGCCGCTGAAGATTGAGTGCAAGTACTGCCATACGACAGTTGAGACGGGCGAGAAGGCATCGTTTCCAGCGGTTGCGAAATGCATGACATGCCACCGCGCGGTGAAGAAGGACAGCCCGCAGATCCAGCGGCTGGCCGCGATGGGTAACGACGCGACGCCATTTCCGGCAAAGCAGATGTACGCAGTCGAGGACTTTGTGTATTTCAGCCACGCGCGGCACGTCAAGGCCGGAACGGATTGCAAGGAGTGCCACAGGGCGGTGAATGAGCACGATTCCGTTACGCTGGAGATACCGGTCACCATGAAAGGGTGCGTGGCCTGCCATAAGGCGCGACAGGCAGCGGTGACCTGCAACACATGCCACGAACTGGGCCAGTAGAATAGAAAATTACACTATGAAAAATCTTCTGGCATTGTTGGTGACGGCGGTGTCGCTCGTCGCGGCGGAGAAGCCGAAACTGGTCGTAGCGATCGCGGTGGATCAATTTCGCTACGACTACATGCTGCGCTTTCGCGGCGATTACAAAGAAGGTCTGGACCGCCTGTTGACCCGTGGCGCGGTATTCACCAACGCTTTCTACCAGCACTTTCCGACGGTCACCGCGGTCGGCCATAGCACGTTTCTCTCGGGCGCGTTACCGGCCGTGAGCGGCATCGTGGGCAACGAGTGGTACGAGCGGGCAACGGGCAAGATGGTTACCAGTGTCTCCGACGACACGGTGAAGATCCTCGCGGGGACCGGCGAAGGTGGGGCATCCCCCAACCGGCTGCTGGTAAGCACGGTGGGCGATGAACTGAAGATGTCGAACGGCAGCCGCTCGCGAGTGATCGGTGTTTCGATCAAAGACCGCAGCGCGATTTTGCCGGCGGGCCACATGGCCAACGGCGCGTTCTGGTTCGATGCCAAGAACGGCAACTTCGTCAGCAGCACCTATTACTTCAGTGAGCTGCCGGGGTGGGCGAGCGAGTTCAACTCTGCACATCCTGCGGACCGGTACAAAGGCGCGACGTGGATGAACGTCAAGATGCCCGACGAAGCCGGAGCGAAGCTCTACAACGCGGAGCTCGACACGCCCTTTGCCAACGAGTTGATTGAGCAGTTTGCGGAGCAGGCGGTGGAAGGCGAGAAGCTCGGCCAGCGCGGGGTGACGGATTTGCTGGCGATCAGTTTCTCGGCGAACGATCATGTGGGCCACCGGGTGGGTCCGGACGCGCCCGAGGTGCAGGACATTTCGATCCGTACCGATCAGGTGATCGGCAAGCTGTTTCGATTCTTGGAGAGCCACGTGGGGATGCAGGATGTGGTGGTGGTGCTGACCGCCGATCACGGCGTGGCCCCGGTGCCGGAGGTGAACCAGGCGCGGCACATGCCGGGCGGGCGCGAGCCGGCGGGGATCGTGAAGGACATGGTGCAAGCCGCGCTGGCCAAGAAGTACGGCGACGGGAAATGGATCAGCGTTGCGGGAGAAAATGATCTTTATTTGAATCTTGATTTGATTCGCGAAAAGAACCTCGATCGGGCGGAGGTGAACCAGGCGGCGGCTGAGGCCGCGCTGGCCATCCCTCACGTTTTCCGCACCTACACACGCGAGCAATTGATAAAGGGTGAGGTGCAGGACGACATTGCCGGGCGGCGTGTGAGGAGCGGCTTCAACATGCAGCGCGGCGCCGATGTTTTTGTGGTGCTCGACCCGTATTGGATTTTCAGCGCTCACGGCACGACGCATGGCACGGTTTTCGGGTATGACACTCACGTGCCGGTGATTTTCATGGGCACTGGAATTAAAGCGGGACGGTTCGACGAAACGATTGCCCCGAATGACATCGCGCCCACGCTGGCTACGCTGCTGGGCGTCGAGACGCCGAGCGGGTCTTCGGGCAGGGTGCTGGCGGAAATGTTTACGGAGCCGTCACCGGACTCGGCGAGAAGCCGGAATGCCTCGCCCAACTCCCACGGCGGCGCGATACACTAGTGCGAGCTATGAATATTCGTCCATTGCACGATCGCGTCCTGATCCGGCGCCTAAAAGAGAAAGAAAGCAAAGTGGGCGGGATCATCATCCCGGACTCCGCTCAAGAAAAACCGCAGCAGGGGGAAGTGGGTGGCGTGGGCGCAGGCAAGCTGTCGCCCAAAGGCGAAAGGATCCCGCCCGAGGTGAAGGTGGGCGATCGCATTCTGTTTGGAAAGTACTCCGGATCGGAAGTGAAAATTGAAGGAGAAGAGTACCTGATCCTCCGGGAAGACGAAATTCTGGGCGTGCTCGAATAGTGCCGCTGTGTGATACCCTGTTTATCTAACATACCTCTTATCAAGGAGTTTTGGTAATGTCTCGAATTCCCATGAGCCGCGTGCTAGGGGCGGGTTTGGCTCTGTTTGTTTTGGCCGGCGCGGGGCTGGCGCAGACGAAAGTCGCGGTCATCAGCCTGCAGCGGGCGGTTCTTGAGTCTGATGAAATCCAGAAAGCTTCCGCGGCGATGGAGGCGAAATTCAAGCCCCGGCAACAGGAAATGGAGAAGCTGCAGAAGGATCTGCAGGGGATCCAGCAGCAGTTGCAGTCGGGTACGGGCAAGCTGACGCCGGCCGCAGAGGCGGATCTGACCGCGCAGGGACAGAAGAAGCAGCGCGACTTGCAGCGCATCAATGAGGACCTCCAGGCCGACGTGAACGCCGAGCGTAACGATATTCTGGGCGCCAGCTCCCGCAAGATGGCGGAAGTGGTCAAGAAGCTGGCGGAGGAAAAAGGCTACGACGTGGTGGTGGACACGTCCAACATGATCTATTTCAAGCCCGCGCTGGACATCACCGCCGAGGCGCTGGCCGCCTATAACAAAGCGTATCCGGCCCCGAAGTAGGAACGCTGGAGGGCCCATGGCCGGCTATCTCGCACATTACGGAGAAGGCCAGGAGCAGCGGGAGAAGCTCATCCACCGGCTGGTTACCGCCGGCTTGATCGTGGGTGGTGTTTTGGGGCTTTACCTGCTGACATTCAAGACTCCGATTCTCGAGCGATATATTCGCGTGGTCCAGATCGTAAAGAACCATGCGGCGGAAAAACGGGTGGGACTCTTTCTGGACCTGCTGGGGAAGCAGGACTACAAAGGAGCCTATGCGCTGTGGGGCTGTACGGACGCGAAGCCGTGCCGCGATTATCCGTTCCAGAACTTCATGGAAGACTGGGGTCCGAAGGGTGCGCAGCCGGCCAGCGGCGCCTTCCACACGACCCGGAGCCGGGCCTGTGGTTCGGGTGTGATTCTGACGGTAAACTCAGGGAATCGGGAAGAGAAGCTTTGGGTGGAGCGGGACGATATGACTGTGGGCTTTTCCCCATACCCAGGCTGCCCCGCGGGCCTATAGCCTGGTTGCAGGTGACGGTCGGGCGAGACAGTTCTAGAATAGAAAAGGCAAAACTGGATGGCATTAACCACGACACCGGCCGCAGGTTTGGAAGGGATCGTAGCCGGCGAATCCGAGATCTGTTTCATCGACGGGGAAGCGGGAATCCTCAGCTACCGCGGCTACAATATACACAACCTGGCCGACAACGCGACGTTCGAGGAAGTGATTTTCCTGCTATGGAACGGACGCCTGCCGAAGGCCGCTGAGCTGGAGAAGCTGAAGGCGGACCTGGCTGCCAACGCGCCGATTCCCAAGCCGGTCGTCGATTTCCTGCGCGCGGTAGGCAAATCCGAATCGATGGACGTGCTGCGCACAGCGGTTTCGATGCTCAGTCTGTACGATCCGTTGGTGCGTGATATGTCGCCGGAAGCCAACGCCGCCAAGGCAGTGAAGCTGATGGCGCAAACGGCCACGATTGTCACTACCTTCGACCGGCTGCGCAAGAACCAGCCGCTAATCGAGCGCGACCCGAACCTCAGCTTCGCCGCCAATTTCCTTTACACGCTGACCGGCAAGCGCCCCGATGACGTGATGGAGCGCGCGTTCGATGTGGCGCTCACGCTGCACGCGGATCACGAATTGAATGCCTCCACCTTCGCGGCGCGAGTGACGGCGGCCACGCTCTCCGGTATTTACTCGTGCGTTACCTCCGCCATTGGCGCACTCAAAGGACCTCTTCATGGAGGCGCGAACCAGGACGTGATCCGGATGTTGCTCCAGGCGGGCACTCCCGAGAATGCAGTCGCCTACGCCAAAGAAACGCTGGCGGGCAAGAAGAAGATTCCGGGCTTCGGGCATCGCGTATACCACACTGAAGATCCGCGGGCCACGCATCTGCGCGCGCTTTCCGAAGAGCTGGGCAAGCGAACGGGCCACACCGAGCTGTATCTCATGTCGCGCCGTGTGGAAGAGACCGTCGATCACGAGAAGAAGCTCAATGCCAACGTGGATTTCTACTCCGCCTCCACGTATTATTCGCTCGGCATTCCGGTGGATTTGTTCACGCCGGTGTTTGCCATCAGCCGCATGGCGGGCTGGACGGCGCACGTGCTCGAGCAGTATCACAACAACCGCCTCATCCGCCCGCGCGCCGAGTACAAGGGCAATCCCGACGGCATGAAGTGGATCCCCATGTCGGAACGCTAGTCATGGACGAGCGCGCATTTTACACCGAGGCGCAGGCGAACAAACCGGCGACCTTGCACTGCCCGTTCTGCAAATCGAGCGAAACCTACGAATTGCGCTGGATGGTGCGCAAGAAGAAGGACCGCATACCGCAGGGCGCCGACGAACGCGATCGCGCGCGCTTCCAGAAGTCGCAGAGCTACATGGTGCTGCTGGACGACAAAGTGGCGTGCAAGAACCTGCGCTGCCGCAAACGCTTCGACATCTCGGGCGTCAAGACGATGGCGTTCTTGAACGAGTAGGCGGGCTACTCGGATAGAAACGAGAGATCCAGGATCTCATCCGGCGTGAAGGGGCATTTACGCGGGAACGTGCGGCCTGGCAGGCCTGTTTCGGCAGTCGCGCGATCCAACGCGTCCGAGTAGACATCATCGACCGCATCGTGAACGATCGCCTGCAAGCTTGGAGACTGTTCGAATAGCCGGCGAAGTTCGGCGCGCTGCGTGACAATCGTCGATCGCCAGCTCCTAGTCTTTCTCTCCGGTTGCCACTTCCACTTCAGCAAGTCGGCGATCAGCACAGTCAGCCGGCTGTACAGCTCGCGCTTGTCGCGCTTGCCCATGTCCTCAATTTCTTCCGCGACGTGCTCGATATCCACCTCGTCGAAGCGGCCGGCGCGGAGCAGACGTGCGGTTTCGGCGGTCCAGACGGCGAAGTCCTCATCATAGAGGCTTGCCGTTGCGGGCCTCAGCGTTTTGGCGCCCATGGCACTTTCCACTGCCATTATGCCACGCGGCCGCTAATGATGATCCACGCGCGGCTGGATCTCTCTCGCGCGGAATTCCCTGAGTAGTGCGGCCATTCTTTCCACCACCGCGGTGACAAACTTCTCGCCCTTCTCGCGCGTGGCCTTCGTGGGATCGCCCACTGTACCAGTCTTGGAGTACCGGCTGAACCACTCCTGGAAGAAGACCGGCGAGGGCGAAGCGAGATCCCAGTAGAAGAATTCCGTCTTGGGAAAATGGATGTCCTTCGAGGCGTGCTCCATCTGGACCAGATCGCCGCGCAGATAGAGGAGCACTGAAGTTTCCAGCTCGCAGCCGTGGGCCATGCCGCCGGGGAATTCGGACTCGCGGAGCTCTGCCAGCAGCGGCTTCGGGATGAGGTTCCACCACGGCACCATGGCGCAGATGGCTTCGGTCTCATTGGTGATGTTGCGCGCCGCGATGTCCAGAAACGGCACATTGCTGCCGTGGCCGTTCACCAGTAGAATCTTGCGGAAGCCGTGGTGCGCGAGGCTCTTGCCAATGTCAGTGATGTAGTGGATGAACGTATCGCCCTCGACCGCAATGGTGCCCGGAAAGTCGATGTGGTGCACGTTGAACGCGTAGTAAACCGGCGGCATCAGGATGGCCTCACTAGGCATCTTTTCGACGGCGAGGCGTGACATCTCGGCCGCTGTGAGCACATCGGTGACCAGCGGCAAGTGCGGACCGTGCTGCTCAACGGTTCCCACCGGCAGTACGCACACGCGCTGATCAGCCACCGCTTCGCGAATCTCGGGCCAGGTGAATTCTTCGTATCGGTATTTTTGGGGCATCTCGGTTTTCGGGAGCAATTATGGCACATCCGAATGAGCGAGCGATCGAGAGGGTGTAAATTAACCCCCGGTGGCGCTCGCTTCAGCGAGCCGCTGCCCGGCTTTAGCCGGCAGTTAAACCAGTGCGCTGTGGCCATGCCGGCCGAACTCAAGTTCGGCCCTGCACGTTGAAACGTGCGCCACAAACTTCGGTTACCAGATCGTGCGGATCAGCCTGACTTCCGTGGCGAGCCAGACGGCTTTTCGCCGTTGAAGCAAGCTAGCAACTCATCGGTGACCGGCTCAAAAAACTCGGGACCCAGCATGATCTTGCCTTCATCCAAGCCGATGGGACGCGGCTTCTTGCGCTTCGGGGCAACCGGCCGGATGTGTTCGATGGGCTTGCGCCGGGTCATAGTGACGTCGGCTCGGGAATCGGCTCGCCTACCTCTCGCATAGCGCGCAAATGAAGCTCGATGGCCTCGCGGATGAGGCGTTCCGCGTCTTCTACCGTTTTACCGGTCGCGATGCAGCCATCGAGATCCGGAACATAAGCGGCGTAATTGTTTTCCGCTTTTTCAACGACGACCGCGTATCTCCGGCTCATGATCGCTTGTCTACCTTCTTTAGAATAGCGCTCGTGTGCCAAAATAGAACAATCACCTCTTTCTGAAGGATCTCTGTGACAGGTAACGAAATCCGCCAACAGTTTCTCGACTTTTTCTCTGCCCGCGGGCATCGGCCGCTGTCGAGCTCGTCGCTGGTTCCGGCGAACGACCCGACGCTGCTGTTCACCAACGCCGGCATGAACCAGTTCAAGGAAGTCTTCCTGGGCATGGAGAAGCGGGACTACAAGCGGGCCACCACCTCGCAGAAATGCGTGCGCGCGGGCGGGAAGCACAACGACCTCGAAAACGTCGGCTACACGCGCCGCCATCTCACTTTCTTCGAGATGCTGGGGAACTTCTCCTTCGGCGACTACTTCAAGGCCGAAGCCATCGAGTTCGCCTGGGATCTGGTCACCAAGGAATTCGGACTGCCGAAAGACAAGCTGTACATCACTGTTTTCCGCGAGGATGACGAGGCCGAGCAACTTTGGCAGAAGGTCGCCGGTGTGCCGAAGAGCCGTATTTTCCGCCTTGACGAGAAGGACAATTTCTGGCAAATGGGTGACACCGGCCCGTGCGGCCCATGCTCGGAGATTCATTACGACATGGGCGTAGAAGCAGCCGCCGAGGGCCGCGAACACGAACAGTTCCCGAGCGATGCCGGGGATCGCTTTGTCGAGATTTGGAACCTCGTCTTCATGCAGTTCAACCGCGACGCATCCGGGGTACTCACTCCACTGCCGCGGCCCTCTGTCGATACCGGCATGGGCCTGGAACGCATGACCGCCGTCATGCAGGGCAAGCTCTCCGTCTTCGACACCGATCTGCTCTTACCCATCATTCATCGCGGCGCCGAGTTGTTCGGCAACGTCGCCTTCGGCACTGATCCCCGAGTCGATACCGCGCTGCGCATCGCCGCCGACCACGCCCGTGCCACCGCTTTTCTGATTCACGATGGGGTGCTGCCCTCGAATGAGGGCCGTGGCTACGTGCTGCGGAAGATCATGCGCCGTGCCATGCGCAACGCCCGCATGGTGGGCGTGGAGCAGCCGTTCCTCTTTGAGTTGACCGGCTTCGTCGCGGAGCTGATGCGCCCCGGCTACCCCGAGCTCATGGAGAGCGTGCAGCGCGTAGCGCGCGTGGTGAAGGACGAAGAGCACCGCTACGCCACCACGTTCCTGGTGGCCGAGAAAGAATTCAATGACGCGGTGAAGGGGTTGTCGGACTCCGTGCTGCCCGGAGCGGTGGCGTTCAAGCTTTACGACACGTATGGCCTGGCGCTTGATGAGCAGGAGGACATGGCCCGGGAACGCGGCCTGGTGATCGATCGCCAGGGCTTCGAACGCGAAATGGACGAGCAGCGTCGCCGTGCCCGCGCGAGCTGGAAGGGCGCGGAAAAGGGCACGGTCCCTCCGGCCTATCAAACGTTGCTCGAAAAAGGCCGCACGCGGTTCGTGGGTTATGAGCATTTGACCACGCACGCCCGTGTCGTCGGCCTGCTGGTCGGTCAACTGCCCGTAAACAGCATCGAACCCGGCACGCGCGCCGAATTAGTGTTAGACGAGACGCCGTTCTATGCCGAAACTGGCGGCCAGGTGGGTGATCAAGGCACGCTGTATTCGGAGAAAAACGAAAAACTGGCCGACGTCGAGACCACTTATCCGGCCGTGCCCGGCCTCTCCGTGCACCGGATCACGTCACACGCGCCCATCCGCGTAGGCGACGAGCTGTGGGCCACCGTCAACGATCCCGTGCGCCACGCTACCATGCGAAACCATACCGCCACGCATCTGCTGCACGCCGCCTTGCGCAAGGTTCTCGGCACGCATGTCAAGCAGGCGGGCAGCGTGGTGTCGCCCGACCGGCTGCGCTTCGACTTTACCCACTACACGGCGATGGATCGCGCGGAGCTCGACGAAGTCGAGCGGCTCATGAATCACGAGATACTTCAGAACATCCAGGTGGATACCGAAATCATGCCGCTCGATGTAGCTGTCACGACCGGTGCGATGGCGCTGTTTGGCGAAAAGTACGGCGACCGCGTGCGCGTGGTCTCGATTCCCGATTTCAGCAAGGAGCTGTGCGGCGGCACCCACGTTTCGCGGACCGGCGACATCGGCGTTTGCAAAGTCGTCTACGAGAGCAGCATCGCAGCCGGTGTCCGGCGCATCGAAGCAATTACGGGGGAACGCGCCGTCGAGCGGTATCAGCAGGCTAACGATGCTCTCAAGCGCCTCGCCGAAATGATGAAGGTCTCCGAGCCTGAGCTGGTCGAGCAGGTGGAAAAGGTGCTGGCGCGCGAGCATTCTCTGGCCAAGCAGGTGGAGCAGCTCAAGAATAAGCTGGCGCAGTCCGCGGCGGGCGAAGTAGAAAACCAGGCGCGCACGATCAAGAACGTCCGCGTTCTCGCCATCCACCTCGACGGGATGGATCGCGCGCAGCTCCGCGCACTCGCCGATTCGCTGCGCAATAAGTGGAAAACGGCCGTAGTAGTGCTCGCGTCGGCCGAGGATTCCAACGTCTCGATCGTTTCCGCCGTCACTAAAGACTTGACGTCGAAGGTGCACGCGGGGAAGCTCGCGGGCTCGGTGGCGCAGGCTGTCGGCGGCAAAGGCGGCGGCCGCCCCGATATGGCCGAGGGTGGCGGAAAAGATCCCAGTGCCCTGGCTGCTGCTCTCGAACAGGTTTATTCCGAGGTCGAAGCGAAGTTGTGAGTGCTCTGGATGCCGTCATCGTCGGTGCAGGGCCCACCGGGTTGGCCTGCGGCATCGAGCTGAAGCTCCGCGGCCTGAACGCGGTTCTCATCGAAAAAGGCTGTGTGGTGAATTCTCTGTATCACTACCCCACCAACATGGTTTTTTTCACCACGCCGGAATTGCTGGAGATCGGCAACATTCCGATGACCAGCCTGAACGAGAAGCCCAACCGCATCGAGGCGCTCAAGTACTACCGCCGCGTGGCTGACCACTTCAAGCTGGATATCCACCAATACGAGAAAGTAGATAACATCGCCGGCGCCGACGGCGCGTTTGACGTCCGCACTACCGATCGCTACGACTGCCAGCACCGTTACAACGCGCGAAAAATGATTCTCGCAACGGGATACTACGATGTACCCAATCTGCTGAACATCCCCGGCGAGGATCTGCCGAAGGTGATCCACTATTACAAGGAGGCGCATCCCTACTACAACCAGGATGTTGCGGTGGTTGGCGCCAAGAACTCCGCCGCCATTGCGGCACTGGAGCTGTTCTGGACCGGTGCCCGCGTAACTCTGATACACCGCGGCGGGCAAATATCCGAAAAAGTGAAGTATTGGATTCGTCCAAATATAGAAAACAGGATTAAGAGCGGCGAGATCACCGCCTACTTTCACTCGAAGGTTGTGGAAATCCGGCCGGACTCGATCGTACTCGATACTCCGCAGGGTGAAGTTATTTTAAGAAATGACTTTGTCTTTGCGCTTACAGGTTATAGTCCCGACCTTCAATTCCTGAATTCAGTTGGAGTTACACTCGATCCCGCTACCCAACGCCCACGCACCGATCCAACCACCCTAGAGAGTGAAACACCAGGTATCTACTTGGCCGGCGTAATTGTTGCCGGTACGCACACGAACGAAATTTTCATTGAAAATGGACGGTTTCACGGCCGGCAGATCGCTGACGACATAACGGCAAAAGTCGCGCATCTGAAACGTTCGTAGTACTAGTGTCACTACTGGTTATGGGACTAAGTAGTAGGACGGTATAGACCATTCAGTGACAGGCGTATACTTTTTCGCTAAGTGTCTTGATTTATACAACTTTGCGGAATAGTGCCGACTAAGCGCCCATTCCAATGAAACTCTTAGGCGGTAGAATGTATCTAAGTATAGTGAAAGAGGGATGCCATATGTTAGGCTCGCTGCTGAATTCTCTGTTTGGATGTTCTCACCAACGAACCACATTTCCGCTGACGCCCAGCCGTAAGATGGCATCGGCTGCGCACCGCCACGGAACGTACGTTGTGTGTCTGGATTGCGGCCAGGAATTCCGTTACGACTGGAAAGAAATGCGCGTGGGTGAGCCGGTCGGCTCGCGCACCACGGCCACGGCGGAAGCGTCCTTTTCTCCCGCATCGAATCGCTAAGCGGTCTCCGAATTCTTCAACCGATCTGAGTCTTCCTGGGGCTGTATAATGCCCCAGGACTTCTCGTGGCGGCTCCCGGCTTCTCCATCCGTACGCTCTCTCGCGAAAGGCAGAATGCCGCACTGGCGTGCGTGTGCGCCGTGGGCTTTGCCTTCTCCGCGAATTACACCAATCATGCACCGCTCGCCGCGGCTCTCGCCCGGCAGTTCGGGTTCAGCCAGGCACTTGCGGGACTGCTGACCACGGGCATCTTCACCACGCATGCCGCGATGCAGATTCCCGGTGGCCACCTGGTGGATAGGCTGGGCGCCAGGAAAGTCCTGATCGGCGCACTGGCTTGGGTGGTGCTCGGCAATTTGGGGGTCGCGTTTGCCGGCGCGTACTGGCAACTGCTCGCCTGGAAGATCTTCACGGGCATAGGAACGGGTGCCTGTTTTGTGGCTGGAGCGCGCTACACGCACGAAGCGCTCGCCGGGCCGCGGCTGCATTTGGCGCAAGGCTTGTACGGGGGCTCGATTCTGCTGGGTTCGGGATTTGTGATTCTGGCAGTGCCGCGCATCTACGTTCTTACGGGGTGGCGCGGGGCGTTCGTCACCAGTGCGGCAGTCGGCGGCATCGCGTGGCTTCTATGGATCGTGGCCGCGCCACGCATCGAGCCGGCCGCTGGTGCCGGCGGCGACTTCTGGCGAATGCTCACCTCGCCGCAGCTATGGCTGCTGGGATTGATGCAAATGGCGTCATTCGGACTGGCGATCGTGGTGGGGGCGTGGATCGTCGCGCTGCTCGGAAATGCGTTTCGTATGCCGCTGGCGCGAGCCGGGCTCGTGGGGTCCCTGGTTTTACTGCTGGGTATCGGCATGCGGCCCCTGGGAGGCGCCCTGCGGCACTACGTGCCTGTGCGAGCGCTTCTGGCAGCCAGTTTCCTCATGAATGCCGCGGGATGTTTCCTGCTCGCCTCACGTTGGAATGCGCTGCCGCTCGCAGTGCTGGCGGTAGCGCTCGTGGGGACGGGCTGCGGCCTGCCGTACGCGGTGTTGTTTACGCGAGCGGCAGCGCTGTTTCCGGGCCGTGCCGCGGCAGCCATGGGTCTGGTGAACATGCTGGGCATTTTCATGATCCTGGTTGGCGCTCCGTTGATAGGCCAACTCGTCGATTGGACCGGCAGTTTCCGGTCGAGCTTCCTTGCTCTGAGCGCCTTCTCGCTCCTCGCGTGTGCTACGGTCTTCCTTGTCAGCCCGAATGAACCTCCTCCAACTCTTTGATCTCTCGCTCGCCGGGCGTCGCGATACGCCGGCCCTGGAGTTTATTGCCTGCGACGGCCGTCGCGAAAGCCGGACTTTCGGCGAGGTTGATAACGCCAGTAACCGTTTGGCGCGTGCGCTAGTAGAGCGCGGATTCACAACAGGCGACCGGTTGTGTGTGCACCTGGCGAACTCGGTCGAGATGATCGAGCTGTTTCTGGCTTGCCTGAAGGTCGGCGTGATCTTCGTGCCGATTAATATCCTGTATAAGGACCGGGAGATCGAGCACATCATCAGCGATGCGCAGCCAAAGGCGACCATCGCGACGGCGGAATTGCGGCAACTCGTGAGTGAGGCCGCAGCCTTCGATGGACAGGCGCGAATGCCAGCTTCCATCGACGGGGACGCACCCGCCGCGATTGTCTACACTTCAGGGACCACGGGCGCTTCCAAGGGCGCTGTGCTGACGCACAATAACTTCGCGGCGAACGCATTGAACCTGATCACTTGTTGGCAGATCACCAGTTCCGATCACCTGCTGCTGCCGCTCCCGTTGTTCCATGTCCATGGTCTGGGGAACGGATTGCACTCGTGGCTCATCAGCGGTTGCCGCCTGTGTTTACTGGAGCGTTTCGAGTACCAGAAGGCCGCGGCGATTCTGACCGAATTCCGGCCCACGCTGTTTTTCGGCGTCCCCACGATGTATGTGCGCCTGCTCGAAACGCCGCCGGCCATGGCGCGCGAAATCGGGGCTGGGATGCGGCTGTTTGTTTCGGGATCAGCGCCGCTCGCGGCACAGGTGCTGGAGGATTTTCGCACGCTTTTCGGACACACCATCCTGGAGCGCTACGGCATGAGCGAAACGCTCATGAATCTGAGCAATCCCTACATCGGCGAGCGGCGCGCGGGCACGGTCGGCTTTCCGCTGCCGGGTATTTCGGCGCGATTGGTGGATGACGAGGGCAGACCGGTCGCGGATGGAGAGACAGGCGAGATCCATCTGCGCGGGCCAAACGTATTTGGCGGCTACTGGAACCGGCAGGACGCGACGAGCGAGGCGTTCAGCGATGGCTGGTTTCGCACGGGCGATCTCGCGGTCCGTTCGTCGGATGGATACTACACGCTGGTGGGGCGGCGGAGTGACGTCATCATTTCCGGTGGATTCAATATCTACCCGCGCGAAATCGAGGAGTTTCTTACCGAGCAACCGGAAGTCGTGGAGGCCGCTGTGGTAGGTTTAGCAGACCACCTGCGGGGCGAAGTGCCGGTGGCGTACGTCGTGACGCGATCGCCCATTGATTTCCACGAGCTGGAGGGCCGGTGCCGCGCCGCCCTGGCATCATTCAAGGTGCCGCGCGCATTCATTACGATCGGGAAAATGCCGCGCAACGCCATGGGAAAAATCCAGAAGCACCTGCTGCCCAAAGCAGATCAGCGGTAATAGCGGAGAACCCACTCGGCGACCAGTGCAGGTTTTTGCGAGCCCTCCACTTCCACTGTGACCAGCCAGATTACCTGGTGGCCGCCTTCGATGTCCTCGACGGATTGCACGGCGAACCGGGCGCGAATGCGCGAGCCCTCGGGAACAGGCGAGGGAAAGCGCAGTTTGTTCAGCCCATAATTGATGCGCATGCCGAAATCACCGCTCACCTCGATGGTTTCGTGGCTCAAGCGGCTCAACAGCGAGAGCGTCAGAAAACCATGGGCGATCGTGCGGCCGAAGCGCGATTCGGTTTTCGCGCGCCGCGGGTCGGTGTGGATCCATTGCTGGTCGCCGGACACCTGGGCGAAGGCGTCGATCATGTGCTGGTCGATGACGAGCCAGGCGCTCGCGCCGGCTTCACGGCCGACAAGCGATCTGAGCTGGTCGAGATTGAGTGTAGTGGGCATTCCTGCTGCCGATTTTATCGAAACGTCCGCAAGTGCGGCGCGAACAAATGCGGCGTGCCGTTGAAGCTGATCAGTGCGAGGTCATCTTCGCGGGCGCGCATCGTCGTCAGGGCAGAGTTATAAGTTGCGCCCGCGAGGCGCAGCACGTGCCGCCCGTTCAACTCCAGCGCCAGTCCGATCCATACCGCGATGGGAACGGCGGAGGAAAAGACCGCAACGTTGTCTTCCGATGTGCGGCTTAGCGCGTCAAGGGGGACGGCGACGCGCTGGCGGAACGCCTTCCACGATTCGCCCGGCACTTCGTACTTTCCTTCGACCCAAGCGCGCACTACGAGTGTGTCGCACCACGTCCAGGCACGATGCGCGGGCGAGCCATCCTCTTGCAGCATGCGGCGTAACTTTTCATACTCGGCCCGGAATTCGGCATCGTCGGCGGCTAGCCGCGGAGAGATGGCTTCATACACGGCATCGAGATCAAACTCGTTCCAGTGTTCGTCGATCTGAATCTCGGGCGACGCGACACCGGCTGCCTGCATCGCGCCGAGAACTTCGCGCGCGGTCTCGCGCTGGCGTTTGAGCGTGCCGGAGTAGACGGCACTGAACTGCACCTGCCGCGCCGCGAGATGCTCTCCGAGCAAGCGAGCTTGCGTGCGGCCGAGATCGGAGAGCGTGTCGTAGTCATGGCGCAGGCCGGCCTGGCCGTGCCGGATCAGGTAGAGCGAGCTCAATCCAGCCGCTCCGCGAGCTCCATCGCGGCGCGCATCAGGCCGCGCACGCGCAGATAAAAATCGCGGAAGCGCTCGTCTTGCGTTTGGCCGCGATGGTAACGGAAATAGATCTGCTGCAAAATCACCCCGAGTTTGAATAGACCGAACACTTCGTAGTAGCCGAGACTGGATACGTCGCGCCCGGCGTTCCCGGCGTACCGGCGCACCAGTTCTGCACGCGTCATCCAACCGGGCCCGGCCGTGACACCACTGAGCGCGCCGCCGCGAAGCGCGGGATCGCCGGCCTGCGTCCAGTAGCACAGCGTGCAGCCGAGATCCACGAGCGGGTCGCCCACCGTCGCCATCTCCCAGTCGAGCACCGCCTCAACGCGTCCGGCATTGCGAGCATCCAGCATGATGTTGTCGAGTTTGAAATCGTTGTGAACGAGTGTGGGCTTGGGCGATTCCGGCAGCCGGTCCGCAAGCCAGCGGACGAGTGCATCCATGCCCGGCATCTCTTCGGTTTTCGCGCGCTGCCAGCGCTCGGTCCAGCCGCGCACCTGCCGGTCGAGAAAGCCTTCGGGGCGTCCGAGGGACGAAAGCCCCAGACGCTCGATGTCAATGGAGTGCAGTTGCGCCAGGCAGTCAATGAAACCTTCGCTCGTTTTGCGCGGGAATTCAGGATCGCGCGCGAAGTCCGGAGGGACGTCGCGGCGGAGCACCACGCCATGACGGCGTTCCATCAGGAAAAAGGTGGCTCCCAGGACCGCAGCGTCCTCACAGAGGAGAAAAACTTGTGGCGCCGGTGGAAACACCGGGTGCACGGCTTCGAGCACGCGGAACTCGCGGGCCATATCGTGCGCTCTTGGCGCCACCGGGCCGAGCGGTGGACGGCGCAGCACGTACTCACGGCCGCCCGCGCGCACAAGGTACGTGAGGTTTGAATGGCCGCCAGGAAACTGCTCGATCGAGACGCCTTGTTCCGCGCCCTCCACCTTACCGCGCAAATACTCGCTGAGCGCGTGCGCATCGATCTCCTCGCCCGCGCGAATGGGAGCCACTTCGGGGAACATCAGAAGTTGAGGGTAGCAGATTTCTTGGAGCGGGGACGCGAGCAAAGATATGGGAATAATACGGCCCTTTGCTAGATTGGAAAGAGTCATGCGATGGTTCTTATTGATTCTTGCCGGGAGTGCGCTGTGCGCCGCGCCCAAATCGGTTCAGACCGACTTTGACAATCTGGTGGACCACTACTTCGACGAGTTTTACCACTACCACCCGTCGCAAGCCACTTCTGGCGGTTTTCACCAATACGATGCGCAGTTCGAAGACTACTCACTAGCGGCGAATGCTGCCGAGATTCGCTCCTTGGAAGGGTTGCTTACGGAGTTCGAGCATTTCCCAGCCGGGAGCCTTTTACCTGAAACCGCGGCAGACCGCGAGCTGGTGATTCACAAGATCCGCGCCCGGCTGCTGGATCTCGAAAACATCAGGTTCTGGGAGAAGAATCCGGACAAGTACTCGAGCGACCTCGCATCGAGCGTGTTCGGCATCATGAGCCGCAGCTTCGCGCCGGCTGAGGTCCGCCTGAAATCGGTGATCGCGCGCGAGAAGCTGATGCCGAACGCACTGGCCCAGGCGCGCCGCAATCTGCGCAATCCGCCGCGTGTGTTTACCGAAGTGGCCAACGAGCAGTTGCCGGGAATTATTGGATTTTTCAACAACGACGTGCCAGCCGCGTTCCAGAAAGTGACCGACCGCAACCTGCTGGAGGAGTTCCACGCCAGCAATCAAGCGGTCATCGACGCGCTGAACGAATACCAGACGTTTTTGAAAGACAATCTGCTGCCACGCTCGAATGGAGATTTTCGTCTTGGAGCGGAAAACTACAGAGCGAAACTGTCGTATGACGAGATGGTTGAGACGCCGCTCGATAAGTTGCTCGAGATCGGCTACCAGAACCTGCGGCAGAATCAGCAGGCGTTTCGCGAGACGGCCGCGAAGATCGATGCCACGCGCACGCCGCAACAGATTCTGGAAGAGCTGGAGAAGGACCATCCCCCCGCTGGAGCTTTATTGCAGACGTTTCGCGACGTACTGGACGGTCTGCGGCAGTATATCGCCGCGCACAGGATCGCGACCATTCCTCCCGCCGGGCCGCCGGTGGTGGAAGAGACACCGCCGTTCGACCGGGCACTAACGACGGCTTCGATGGACTCGCCGGGTCCTTATGAGCAGGTAGCCAAGGAAGCGTTCTTCAATGTGACGCTGCCGGAGCCGGGTTGGAGTGCCGAGCGGGTGGAACAGCACATGGAGGCGTTCAACCGCGGCACGGTCATCAGCACCGCCGTCCACGAAGTCTACCCGGGGCACTATACACAATTCCTGTGGGTGCAGAAGGCGCCGTCCAAAGTGCGCAAGCTGATTGGCGCGAATACCAATTCGGAAGGCTGGGCGCACTACACCGAGCAGATGATGCTGGACGAAGGATACGGCAACGGCGATTTGAAATTACGGATGGGCCAGTTGCAGGATGCGCTGCTGCGTAACGCACGGTACATCGTGGGTATTGAGATGCACACAGGCCGCATGAGTTTCGCCCAGGCCGTGGACTTCTTCGTCAAGGAGGGATATCAAACGCGTGCCATTGCAGAGGAGGAGACGAAGCGTGGCACGTCCGACCCGACCTACCTTTACTACACGCTGGGCAAACTGGAGATCATGAAGCTGCGGGAGGATTACCGGAAGTTGCGCGGCGCCCAGTTCCAACTGCTGGAATTTCACGACAGGTTTCTCGCGCAAGGATACCCGCCGATCAAGATTATCCGGCGCGCCATGCTGGGGAACGATAGCCCGGTCCTGTGATTCCACATTTTCCGGTTTACCTGTTCGACATTGACGGCACGCTGCTCGATTCGGCTCCGGATATTTGCGGCGCGCAGAGCGAAGTGCTGGCCGCGGCCGGGTGCACGAGTGTGACGTTTGAGTTCCTGCGGAGCTTTATCGGGCTCGAACTGCGGGCGCTATTCCGGTCGGTGATTCCAAACATTACGGACGTGGAGCTGGCCAAACTGAGCGAGCAGTACTCGGCGAGCTATCGCGCAAGGCGGCACACAGGCACGCGCTTGTACCCCGGTGTGCGTGAGGCGCTCGCTGTGCTGGGCGGCAGGAAATCGACGGCCACGACGAAGAGCACCGCCGGGACCAAGACGGTGCTGGAGTACTTCGGCTTGTTACAGCATTTCGATCATGTGCAAGGCAGTGACGGGATTCGGTGCAAGCCTGCGCCCGATGTCGTGAACGCCGCCATCGCCGGGCTGGGCGCGAGACCGGAGGACTGCGTGCTGGTTGGGGACTCGCCCGCCGACATGGAAGCCGGGCGCGCCGCGGGCGTCAAAATCTGCGCCGTGACCTACGGCTACGGGAACCCCGCGGAACTGGCCAAATGGCGGCCCGACTACCGGGTTTCGGATCTGCGTGAGTTGGTGGGATGATGGTTTTTTTAACCGCGCAATAAGGAGCAAAACATATGGCAGACAGTTTTCCGCGCCGCGATTTTCTGAAGACTTCGGCCGCCGCCGCACTATCCGCACCCGCCGTTTTGCGGGCCCAAAACGCCAACGGCAAACTGAACATCGGCTGGATCGGCGTGGGCACGCGCGGGTACGCCGGCCTCGACTGGCTGCATACAGCGGTGCCCGAAAACATAGCCGTGACCGCGATCTGTGATACGTACACCGGACACCTGGCGAGGGCCAAGGACCGCATTCAGACAATTTACGGGACCACGCCCAAAACCTACAACGACTATCGGGAACTGCTGGCCGACAAGTCGATTGACGCTGTTTTCATCATGACGCCCGAGCACCTGCACCACGATATGACGATCGCGGCGCTGCGTGCCGGCAAGAATGTGTACATCGAGAAGCCGCTCGCGCACACCATCGAAGAGGGCTTCGACATCGTCAACGAGTGGAAGAAATCCGGCAAGATCGTGCAGGTGGGCACGCAAAACCGCAGCTCTTCGCTCTACAAGAAGGCCAAGGAAATGGTGGAGCAGGGGCAGATCGGCGACATCCACTACGTCCGCGCGTTCTGGTACCGGAACTCGGCGCCGAATGATCCGGCATGGCGCTACAACGTTCCGCCGGAAGCCAATCCCCAGAACACGGACTGGCCCAAGTTTCTCGGTTCGGCGCCGAAACGGGATTGGGACGCGAATCGATATTTCCAATGGCGGCTATATTGGGATTACTCCGGCGGCATCTCGACCGATTTGCTGGTGCACCAGACGGACATCGTCAACTTCGTGCTGAGCAAGACGGTTCCTCTCACCTGTATGGCTTCGGGCGGTATTTACCGCTGGACTGATAAAACCGATGACCGCGATGTGCCCGACACGCTGAGCGCGATCTATGAGTATCCGGATCACTTCCACATCAACTACAGTTGCTACTTCGGTAACGTGCACTACGGTTACGGTGAAGAGTTCTGCGGCAACGAAGGCACCATCGAAGTGCATAACCGGCAGGACCTTTACTACTACCCGGAAAAGTACCGCAACGCGGATGCGCACATCACTTCGCGTCCCGAGGTGCACTTGAACGGACTGAAGGATTTCGGCGAGTCGGATGGCGCCATCAACCACTTCCGCAATTTCATCGAAGCCGTGCAGGGCAAAGGGACCGTGATCGCGCCGCCAACTGTCGGCCAGCAAGCCGCCATCTCCGGCCACATGGCCACGCTTTCGTTTAAGAACAGTAAGAAAATCGTCTGGGACGACAAAGCCGACAAGTACCACTTCGCCTAGACTGCCCGCGCGGTGGGTGTTTTTGGTACCATTACCCACCATGTCCACCGCTGTCTCCAAGGGCCGCCTGATTACCGCCGCCATTCTCGCGATTTTCGTCTACGGCATGATCGCCTCCATCGCCGGCACGATTGTGCCCGACGTCTCCAAGCGCTTCGGCCTGACTCCCGAGCAGATCGGCAACGTGTTTCTGGCCCAGGCCGTTGGGCTGATCATCGCGTCCGTCTCGGTAGGGCCACTGCTCGATAACAAGGGCAAGAAAACCGGATTGTTGCTCGGCTTCATCTTGATCGCGATCGCGCTGTTCGCGGTGCCGAACTCGACCGGCTACTACATGATCATGCCGTTCATGCTGGTGCTCGGTTTGGGCGGCGGCATCATCGTGACGGCGGCGAACTCTCTCGTGAGCGATATCAGCGAGGAGCGGCGCGCTTCCACTTTAAATCTGCTGAACCTGTTCTTCGGACTCGGCGGCTTAGCTACGCCTTTCATCGGCGCGAATCTGCTGAATCACAACACCATCGCGCTTTGTTATCTGATCGCGGGGCTTACGATTGCGACGCTCGTGCTGCACATCTTTACCTCAATGCCTCCGCCCACGGGCGAGCGCGGCTTCAAGTTTTCGGAAGCCGGCCCCCTACTTGGCCGCCCGGCTCTGTTTTTGCTTTCGGTGCTGTTGTTCCTCTACGTCTCGTGCGAAGTGGGCGTCTGGAACTGGCTGCCCAAACATCTGGAGGCGCAAGGAATCGCACCCGCCACGGCGCTCAATATTCTGTCGCTGGGTTTTGCCCTGGGCCTGCTGATCGGCCGCGTGGTGGTTTCGCGCATTCTCATCAGGGTGCCCGCCGCAACGGTGACTTTATTTGCGGCAGTCCTGATGGCTGTCACGACGTATGGAATGCTGCAAACCAACGACGCCACAGTGGCCGCCGTCCTCGTCTTTCTCGCCGGTGTGGCGATGGCGCCAGTCTTTCCGACAACGCTCGCCATGGTGGGTGATGCCTTCCCGCGCATGACCAGCACGGCCATGGGCATGGCGATCACTACGGGATGGATCGGTCTTGCGGTCAGTTCGAGCATTATCGGAGCCATCGCGGGGACCGATCCCAAACGCATCAAAATGGCGTTGCTGGTGCTCCCGGCATTTTCCGTGCTGATGATCGTGGTGAATCTGGCCGTGCGGCCGATGCTGAAGGCGAAACACCAACTAACGGCGGTTTAGTCGAGGTCGTCGTCCAGTTTGATCTGGCGCCTCTACACCACGCGAGCTTTACGCACAGCACTGGCCGTCTCGGATTTCGCAGGTTTCCGCAGAGGCGCGGCCGTGAAGCGCCGCAACTGGTCGGTGACGCACACCAGAAACATTGGCTGGCGCGCATTCTTGAGCAGATCGATGATGCGGTCCGGGCTTTCTTCCAGGAAGATGGAACGCCCGTCGGTGAGCAGGTGCACTTCCGTCTCGCTGGCCAGCGCGTCGCCCAACCGCTTGCCCATTTCCTTTTGCAGATATTTCAGCACCCGCCGGATCTTCTGTAGAGAGAAACCCTTGCGCCGCAACTCGGCGATCACCGAAATCTCCACAACTTCTTCCGGCATGTAGACGCGCTTATGCCCATCCTGCCGCGGCGAGACTACCTTGCGTTCGTCCCACCACTGCAACTGCCGGAGGCTCACGCCGGAAATCCTGGCAACATCGTTGCTGGTATAGCGTTCCTCGCTGGGCAACGCAGCAGGTCGGATTTTTCTGGCTTTGAACATTTCGACGAGATCGCGTTTCGGAACTATAGCGCTACTCCGGATTGTACTGGAGAGTTCGCGCAAGTCAACTTTTTTTTCGAGACTTTCGCGCTGTCCCCGCGCCCGCAGGAGAGTATAACACGGCCTGCCGCTCCGAACGAGCCCGTTTGGACCGTGTTAACATAAACCATACCTTTATATCCCCGTTGAGGTTTTTGTGGCCGGAAGAATCACGCGAAAAGAGCTGAAGACCGACAAATTTGCGGTTGAAGTTGAACACACAGTCGATTATGTCGCCGGGCATCGCCGTCAATTGGTCCTTTACGGCTCTATCGCTCTAGCTGTCGCCGCCATTTCCGTGGCTATCTATTTCTACGTGCGCCACCAGCAGACCGTGCGGGCGCAGGCCTTAGCCGGTGCCATCGAGATCCAGCAAGCCCAGGTAGGCCCACCCAACCCTGGCGCCCTCGTGACCTTTCCCACTGAGGATGCCAAGCGCGCCGCGGAAACCAAGGCCTTCAGTGAGCTGGCCGCCAACTACGCGGGATCCGGCGAAGGTTCGGTTGCCAAGTATTACTTGGGTGCCATCGCGTCGGATCAGGGCAAGATGGCTGAGGCGGAAAAGCTCTTTCTGGATGCCGCCGCCAGTGGCGACAAAAATTACGCTTCTCTCGCGCGCTTTTCCCTCGCCCAGGTTTATCTGGGGCAGAATCGCCAGGCTGACGCGGAAGCAATCTTGCGCGATCTGATGGCGCGTCCCACGCTATTTGTCTCGAAAGAGCAGGCGACCATCGAACTGGCCAAGTGCATCGGGCCTACCAAGCCCGCGGAGGCCAAAAAACTGCTCGATCCGCTCCGCGCCGGGACCGGGCCCGTCGCCCAGGCCGCCATGGCCGCAACTCCCGACGTGTCCAGCCAGTAGGCGCTGGGAGCCGTGCTAGCCCACCTTCGCTTCCCGGTCCGGAACAGCCTCGGGCGCCGTTACCCGGAGCCGGACCACCCGTACCGCAACGCCTTCCAGCGCGATCGCGACCGCATTGTTCACGCCCGTGCGTTTCGCCGGCTCGAAGCCAAAACGCAAGTGTTCACGCCCGGGTTGTCCGATCATTTCCGCAACCGTCTGACGCACACCATCGAGGTTTCGCAGATTGCGCGCACTGCCGCGTCAGTCCTCGGCCTGGATGAAGACCTCACCGAAGCTCTGTCGCTGGTTCACGACATCGGCCACCCGCCCTTCGCGCACGCCGGGGAAGAAGAACTCAACCGCCAGATGAACCGTTTCGGCGATCGTTTCGATCACAACATCCATGCCCTGCGCATTGTCGAATCGTTCGAACAGCGCTATGCGCGCTTTCCGGGCCTCAACCTGACTTTTGAAGTTCGCGAAGGCATGGCCAAGCACTCCCGCGATTTTGCGCCCGGTGAGATGGCGGAATTGGAAGAATATCTGCCCGGCCAACGGCCTACGCTCGAAGCCCAGCTCATCGATCTCGCGGACGAAATCGCCTACAACACCGCCGATCTCGACGATGCCTTTTCCGCCCACCTGGTCGACGCCGGAGAAATCGCCGCGGAGGTGCCCGCCTATGCGGCCATCTACGAGACCATCGAGATGCAATTTCCAGGCGCTGCGCCACGCGAAAAATTCTACGAAGCGCTGCGCCAGTTGATTGATACCCTGGTTTCCGGCCTGATCGATGGCACCATTGAACTAGCCAGGGCCTCGGGTGTCGAGAGCGCCGATGCCGTCCGCCACTATCCTCGCCGTGTGGCCACGTTCACCGCCGCCGCGCAAACCACCAGCCGCACGTTGAAGACTTTCCTGCACGGCCACCTGTATTCCTCTCCCGCGCTCGAAGAAAGCCGCCGCCAGTCCGCGGCCATGATGGCGGAGCTCTTCCGGTTCCTTCTGGACCACCCCGACCGGCTTCCGGATGACTATCGCGAGCGCGCCGAAGCCGAGCCGCCGCACCGTCTGGTCTGCGACTACATCGCGGGTATGACCGATTCCTTCTTCCATCGCACCTTTGAGCAGATGCTCGGCTCTACTCCTCCACGGTCGTGAAGTTCGACACCTCCGCCGAGCGCACGCCGTAGATTTTCAGAATCTGCCGGCAGATCTCTGCCCCACGTTTTTGCGGTTTCTCTTCGTCGTCGTGCTCGATCTCCACTTTGATGAACAGGTTCGTAACGGCCACGCGCCCCCCTCCTCTATACTAGAAAAATGTCCTGCGCTATTTGCCACACACGCCGCCCCCGTCGTTTCTGTCCCGGCGTGCGCGGGGAAATCTGCACGATGTGCTGCGGCACGGAACGGGAAGTCACGATCGATTGCCCGCTCGACTGCGCCCATCTTCGCGAGGCCCATCAACACGAAAAGAAAGAGCCCGCCGATCCGCACAGTTTTCCCAATCAGGACATCCGCGTCACGGAAGATTTTCTGCGCGATCATGAGCCGCTCCTGCTGTTTCTCGCGCGCTCTCTGCTCGACGCTGCGCTCGCTACCTCGGGAGCTACCGATTTCGATGTGCGCGACACGCTGGATGCGCTCGTCCGCACCTATCGCACGCTCGAAAGCGGCGTCTATTACGAAACGCGCCCCGACAATCTGATCGCCGCCAATATCTGCCGCCTGCTGCAAACCGCGATCGACGAGTTCCGCAAACAGGAACCGGAGAAGACCGGCATGACGCAAACCCGCGACGCCGATATTCTCGGCCTGCTCGTCTTTTTGCAGCGTCTCGAGCTCGACAATAACAACGGGCGCAAGCGGAGCCGGGCCTATCTCGATTTTCTGAGCAGCTTCTTCCCCGGCGAGCCCGTGGAGACCGCGCCAGCCAGCCCCTCGCTGATCGTGCCATAGCTCCTGCGGGCTAGTACTCCCTGCTAGCCCTCGAAAACCCGCGTTACCCCCAGCCCCCCTGGCACGCCGCAGTTCTTTGTGGTACTTGTATTGTCCTGGAGGGGGGGCTATGTCACGAGTTAAGGACGTCCTTGCCTATCGGGAGTTGTACTCGGTCGAACCCCAGATGACCGTCGCGGAAGTGGCGCATCGCATGGCCGAACTGCATGTTGGCGCCATCCTGGTGATGGACGGTGGGGATTTGAAGGGGGTTTTCAGCGAGCGCGATTTTCTGGTTCGCGTTGTCGTGGGGGGGCGCGATCCGAATGTGACCGCAGTCTCCGAGGTCATGACCACCAACGTGTTCACGATCGACGCAACCGTCGGCATGGAGGAGGCCATGGAGACCATGCGCGTCCACAACTGCCGCCACCTGCCGGTGACGGCTGACGGCCGTGTGGTGGCATTCCTGTCTATGCGCGACCTCATGAATTTTGCGCTGGAGCAGAAAACCGAAGAGCTGCATCACATGCGCGCGTACATTCACGGCTCCGGCGGCTAGCACGCTCAGGCGGCTCCCTATATCGCATTGTCATGCCGCTCGAACCTCGCCCGCGGCGTCCGCGCCAGCAACATTTGCGATACTCGAAGGATAACGATGTCCGCGACCGCCATCGTCGTCTTCGCCCACGGCTCGAGTATCGAATCCGCGAACGAGTCCGTCCGCCGCATGGCCGACAGCCTCCGGAGCGACAGCGGATTTGATATTGTCGAAGCCGCGTTTCTGGAGCAAGGCGAGCCGGATCTCGCTGCCGCCGTGTCCGCGGTGATCCGCCAGGGCGCTACGCGCGTCATTGTTGCGCCGTATTTTTTGACGCTCGGAGTGCACCTGCAGCGCGATTTGCCTAAGATCGTTGCCGGCTTGGTCCGCATGCATCAAGGTGTGGAGATTCGCATCGCTCCCCCGCTTGACGGCCACCCCGCGCTCGGCGTCATACTCAAGGAAAGGGCGAAGGAAGCGCTCGCCGCAGGAAAACCCAATTGAGAGTCAGGCTGTTAGAATCCCGTGAGATTGCCCCCGAGATCCGCCATTTCGTTTTCGAATTGCCGGAGGTTTCCCAATTCCTGTTCGTTCCCGGCCAGTGGGTCTCCTTCGAAGAGACCGTCAACGGCCAGCCGGTGACCCGGGCTTATTCCATCGCGTCACCGCCCGCCGGAAACCGTTTTGAACTGTGTCTCAATCGTGTCCAGGGCGGCCAGTTCTCGCCGTACTTGTTCGGCATGCAACCAGGTGACACCGTTGAGATGCGCGGCCCGTTCGGCACGTTCGTCTGGCGTGAGCCGCCGCAGGATTCGGTTCTAGTGGCCACCGGCACCGGAATCGCTCCGTTCCGTGCCATGCTTCCCGGCCGCCTGGAGAAAGATCCGTTGCACCGCACCACGCTCTTGTACGGTGTTCGCCACGAACACAGCCTACTTTATCGCGACGAGTTTGAAGCCTTAGCGCGCCAGCATTCCAATTTCCACTTCTGGCCCACGCTCACGAGTCCTGGTTCTGGCTGGAGTGGCCGCACTGGCCGCGTGCAGCAGCATATCGAGCGCGCAATCGGCCCCAGCCGCGATATCGACGTCTACATTTGCGGTCTGCGCGAGATGGTAGACGCCGTCCGCAACATGCTCAAGAGTCTGGGCTTCGAGCGCCGGCGCATCATTTACGAAAAATACGACTGACCCATGGAAGCTTTGTACCTCAGTGAAATCGAAGCGCGCGTGCTAGGCTCGCTCGTGGAAAAGGAAACCGCCACGCCCGAGTACTACCCGCTTTCGTTGCACGCCCTCGCGGCTGCCTGCAATCAGAAATCGAACCGCGAACCGGTGATGTCGCTCGACGAAGACACGGTGTACGCCGCCCTCGAGACCCTCCGCTCCAAAGGCCTCATGCTGGATATTAGCGGCGGCGATCATCGCGTGCACAAGTACGCGCACCGTTTGGGCGAGGTCTTTAACTTTGATCGCCGCGAGCAGGTGCTGCTCTGTGTGTTGATGCTTCGCGGGCCCCAGACTGTTGGTGAGCTGCGTGGGCGCACCGAGCGCCTCCACAACTTTGATAGTCTCGCCGAGGTCGAATCCGCCCTCAGCCGATTGGCCGAGCGCACGCCGCCGCTGGTGAAGAAACTAGCCCGCCGTCCCGGCGAAAAGGAGCCTCGCTTCGCCCACCTGCTCTCGGGCGATGTCGAAAGCGCCGAACTGGCCGTGCCCCCACCGCCACGCCCATCGCCGCTCGAAGCCCGCGTTACCCAGCTCGAGTCGGAACTTGCCGAACTGAAACTCCAGTTCGAGAATTTCCGGAAGAGCTTCGAGTAACCCGTCTTCTCGGCGATTCTGTTGGCCCTGCGGCACGATTAGTCGATCACCAGCCCATACTCCCGCAGCAACTCGCGCGACGGAGTGTAAAGGCGGATAAAGTAATTTCCAGGGCGCAGCCCTTTCGCTAGCGACGTCTTTACCCACCCATCCGAAGCAGAAGCCATTGACTGCGCCTGCATGTGCCCGAGGGCGTCTACAGTCTCCACCGAGTAGAGAGGATAGGCTGGCACGCCTTTGATGTCCAGGCTCAGCGCCAGCGCCCTGCGTGCTGGCGCATGGAGCACCTCGGAGCTACGGCTGGTTTCAAGTACCAACGCCACCGGCGGAGGCAGCGCCGCTGGACTAAGCCACAGGCGCAGTGCCAGTCCGCCTAGCGCTACGGCGATCAGCGCCATGGTCCAACCCAGCCGCCGAACGGTCAGCGCGCCGGAAACGTGCGTCCACAGCCTCTTTCGCGATTCGTCCTGATCCTCCAACCGCGCGGCCGCACTCTTCATGGCCGCATGATAGGCATCGATCTCTTTTAGATGGTCCTGACATCGGGAGCAAACTAGCAAGTGCTCCTCCAGCTCACCCAGAACCGGTTCCTCCAAGGAACCCAAAGCATAACTCTCCAGCGTTTCTTCACTGGCGTGACCGTTTGTACCTAGTTGCATGACAGCACCATCCCCCGTTGTGGGACCGACCCCCACAAACGTGTAGTCTCTCTCTCCCCAGCGATCTCTCAACTGAAACGCACGACATCCCGGCGCGCCAATCGCCGCTTGCCCAGCTCCCCAAACCGGGCCTTGGCGCGCGATTTCAGCAACCGGAATTGTGTTTCCGTCAAGTTCATCTGCGCACAGATCTGTTCCTGTGGTTGCTCCAACAAATAGAAGCGGGTCAGGATCTCGCGGTCGCGCTTCGAAATACTGTTTAAGACTCTGTGCGCTATCTCCTCGTGTTGCTGTCGAATAGCGGTCTCCTCCGGGTCACGGTTTAGGTCGACTACCGTGGTTCCCGATTCGATCCCCACCTGCTGCCGGCGCGTGTGCACCGCCTCATCGATATGGCCGGCCACCTGGCGCCGCACGACGGTGCGAACAAACCCCATGAGCCGTTCCGGCTCCCGCAGTTCGCCCCGGCGCACTGCCTGCACCACGATCAGGAAAGTGTCGTGAACCTTGTCCTCCAGGTCCTGCGGACCCAGTTGCCGGCACAAGTAGAAACGAACGCCCCGCGAGAAGACGCGGTATAGCTCCTCCATGCCAGACTGATCGTCGGCTTTGATTCTCTCTACCAGCGCAGGCCAGTTCGGCCCTGCGAGCGGTGCATCCGATCCAGGCGAATCGGCTGGTGTATCCACGGTGTCTTCCGGCGCGCTTAAAGCTTCAGTGTTAAATCCAGCCATTAGATCCCCCTATAGATCTCCGTTGACAAAATATGTGGCCCAGTAGCGCGGATCGGACCGCCATCCGCCTGCGCGCAACATGTCGAGTTGCGCCCTCCGCAGGGCAACGGCCGGCCCGGCGTCAGGGGTCTCACGAAAATGTTTGTAAAAGTCGACAAACAGAACGCCGCGATCGTCCGGCGTCGGCCAATGGCTCGCTACTACGGCGCGTGCCCCCGCCGCCAGCCAAGCGCGCGTCAGGCCCATCAAGCCGGCCGCCGGCAGTGCATCCGCGAGGCCGGAACTGCAACCGCTCAGAACCACCAGCCCCGGGGGGATTTTGTAGCGTGTAATCTCTATTGGACCCATCCATTGCGGATCGCTCGAACCCGCGAGAGTCAGGGCGATCATGCTGTAGTGCGGAGGTGCGTTCGCTTGGCGAAAGTGGGCGGCGATGTGAATCACCGAGGGTTGCTCTGCCAGGGCGGAGCGCAGACGTTCCGGAGAAGCCGCGGACCCTTCCAGCAATGTCGCCGTCCCTGGCTGCGGATTCCACGTGCGAGCGCAGGCCTCCACTTCCGCCGCGGTACCGGGGAGGCGCGTCAGCACGGGGCTGCGCGGTGCCGTTGTGGCGGCTGAGGCGATCCACGGGGGAAAACTTAGCTCCTGGTTTGGAGGGCCCTTCCAGCGTGGATCGGCGGTGTTATACACCGCATCGCCGAGCCCTAAGAACCTTCCGGAGAGGATGTCACCCCAGGTTTGCGACTGGCCTGCCACCAGCCGCAACGCGCCCGTTGTGATGCGAATCGTGTGGCGCTCCGCCATGTACATCGGACCGCCTCCGCTCGATCCGATCACGACCGCAGCGAACGGAATGTGAAATAGCTGCTCGTCGAGCGCGAGGATCCATCGTGGCTTGTCCCGAAAGGCCGGCTCGAGCTGGCCGAACAGCTGTTGATAGAGGTAGTGGCCCTCGGGCTCCTTTGCCTCTGCCCCTGTTCGAACCGCGTTTGCGAATCGTGCCGCGAGCTGGGCCAGGTCAGACTTCCGAGGTAGGGCGTATAGACGGAACCGCGTGCGGCTGATGGCCCATAAGAATGACCGCGGTTCGCCGAGGTGGAAACTGAGCAGAACGGTATCTGTTGGGAGACGCCTCTGAATCTGTTCCGCCGCGCCGGCACTGCTTATCTCCGCGCTAGCGCCTGTGCTTGCCTCCATCTCGAGTACCGTCGACCGGACGCGGCGCATCTCATCGCGAAGCGACGCATTGTCTCCATCCAGGAGTTGCACTTCGATCGAATGCAGCTGCGCCAGTGCCACCCAATACGCCGGTGGCAAGGTGTCCCGCCAGTTGCCCGGCAGCGCTTGCAACGCGTGAAGGCTCGCCGCACGGTTCTCTTCGGCTGCTTCAAACGTCTCGCGCGCCAGATCCGCGCGGCCTGAGGTGAAATACAGCCGGTTGCCTGCTTCGATGAAAGAGGAATAGATTTCGTTGAGCTGCACTTCGGAGCTGATCCGCGTAAAGTCTGCCGGCAGCACTTCCAGCCGCCACTCCCGCGCGACGTCCAGAGCGGCCCGAAAGTCACCGAGCGCTGCGGTGGTGTGCCCCAGGGCGAGGAGTGCCTGGCCATGGGCGTGACGCAAGGCCCAAAGTGAAATCCGGCTGTCGGGATGATGTCCTGGATCGAGCGTTGCATCCAGCAGATGCAGAGCGGATGCCGCATCTCCCTGGAGCAGCCGCAGTCTCCCGAGATTGTAATAGGAGCTATCGAGCTTGGCCAGCCGATGTACCTTGCGCAGCCGGAAAGCTTCCGTCAACGCCCGATCCGCTTCCGCAAGCGCCCCTCGGGCCAGGAGCTCCTCTCCGTAGTGATCCCAAGCTTCGGCGGCGGTGGAGAGGTTCCCCTCACGATCCGCCATCACGATCGCCCTGTCCATGGCGGCGGCGGATTCTTCGAGTCGCCCCTGCCGCGCCCGGACGATGCCCAGTTGAATCTGAGCTCGAGCGATGCCGTCCGTGAAGCCTCCCCGATTTGCGTCCGTGAGCGCCCGCTCCGCCGCCTCAACTGCCGCGTCGAGGTCTCCCATCACGAAGTACAGGCTGGAGATGTTAACACCGAGGCTTCCGAGATTCACCCAGTCCGCGACACGCTCCGACAACCGCCGGGCTTCAAGCCACGCCTGGAGAGCGTCCCGGTAGCGAAAGAGGGCGTGATGGCAGGCGCCTATCCAAGTCAGGCTCCGGCCCGCGTGCAACAGATTGCCGCTGCCGGTCCGCGGCGTAGACAGTTTGAAAAAGCGTCTCAGCTTGCAAATATTTCCGGCTTTGATAAAGAGCAGATGCGCGTCGACGCAAGTCTTCTCTTACCGCGGATGGTAGGGGTTGAGGCTGCCCGAAAGGCCTTGTCTCTTGGGTGGGACCGGTCCTGTGCACCGACCCGACGCCAGCGAGGAAAAGGAGACAGCAAACTGCGCCGTTTACCCTGTTTATCACTTTCGCCGGATGAAGGAGACTCGGTTGTCTCCGAAGATAACTTTGATTAGTTATCCTCGGAGGATCATACCAGAGTTTGCCGTAGGGAAGGCAACTATTATTTGGGGGGATGCTGTTGACGCGCGCCGGTGTAGCGCGCCGAAGTGATGGTACCCGTCGCTTTACTATTTCGTCAGCGAACGGGAGGCGGAACTACGATGATCGGGTCTGTCCCCATATATCCTTTCGCTTCCTTGATGGAGTACGGAAGCTTTCTAGTCCGAACTTAGCCGACGAGTAATCAAGCGAACTCTCCCTTGGAGAGTCAAGTGACTGAATTGGTGCTTGTTAAAAATGCTGTTGGATTGTGATTGGCCGCAGTACAGGCGAGGAATATCTTTAGTCGGCCGTGCGGCTACATCCGAATCATTTGACGCTGGTCACCGGCATCGCGCGCAGCGAGTACGATTTCGTTGACGCGATAGATATCCCGAATGTCTAGTGCCGCGGGTTTGTGGTTATATACCGAGTTTAGAAAATCGAGGAACAGGGACCCTTTGGGCGGCAACTCCGAAATCAGCCGCGACGGATGCTCGTCTGTGATGAGGGTCACACCCGTAGCTGCTTGATATTCAGCGACGCCGCGGGTACCGGCGAGGCGCAGCCGGTCATCGCCCCACGTTGGTGCAGTGTTGGGGCGAAGGTAATCCATGTGCAGCGCGGCGGTACCTCCGTTATCCAGGCGGAATATGGTGGCGGTAGTATTCTCCATCTCACGCATGGCGGGGAAGCCCACGCGGCCTTGGACCGATATGGTCTCGATCAGCTCTCTTCCGCTGATCCAGCGCATCAGGTCAACCATATGTATCGCAATGTAGGGAATGGTTCCCCCAAATGAGGAGCGGTGGCACATCCACTCCGGGCGGTCGTCCAGTTTGTAATAAGATTTCTGTGCGGCGATCTGCGCGACTTCGCCGATTGCACCCGAATCGACGATTTGTTTGAGTGCGCGATACTGCGCTTCGAACCGCATGGGGATGAGCATGGTGAGACGGACGCCGTTTTCCGCGATGGACCGCTTAACGCGTTCCAGGTCCGCGCTGGTAATCGCGAGCGGTTTCTCGGCGATGATGTGCAGTTTACGCTGGGCGCACGCAATCAGAATTTCCGCGCGCTCTCCGTTGGCTCCGCAAGTTCCCACCATGTCGAGCTTCTCGCGATCGAGGAGTTCCCGCCAGCCGCTATACGCGCGAGCGGACGGATATTTGGCGCGGACCGCATTCATGAGAGATGGATTGGGGTCCTGGATCGCCACGAGTTCGACGTCAGGGAGACCATTCATGGGATCGAGAATCTCGCTGGTGTGGCCATCGAGGCCGATGATGGCCAGCCGCACCTTCTGCGGCAGCCGCACCAGTGGCTCGCCAGCCGCCTGCGCGGCCAGTGCCACGCCCCCCATCCAAGCCCGCCGCGTCAATTGTCGCATGCAGTGATTCTGACACAACCCCGCCGGTTGTACTAAGATATCGCTTCGGCTCTTATGCAGCATATCCTCTCGATCGTTCTTTTTACGCCCCTGGTTGGGCTGCTCGTTTTGCTCTTCATTCCCGGCTCGAATGCGCGAGCCGTGAAGCTCTGGGCCAACGTGGCGTCGTTTATCGGCTTCCTGGTTTCACTGCCACTGGTGTTTCAGTTCGACCATACGAAGGACTTTCAGTACGTGGAGCGCGCGGATTGGATTCCATCGATTGGCGCGTCGTATCACCTGGGCATCGACGGCTTCTCGCTGCTGCTGGTGATGCTGACCACGGTGCTCGGCTTCCTCTCGATTCTTTCGAGCTGGACCGCGATCCAGGACCGATTGAAGGAATACTACGCGTTCTTTCTGCTGTTGCAGGTGGGAATGCTGGGCGTATTCATGTCGCTCGATTTCCTGCTGTTCTTCGTGTTCTGGGAAACGGTGCTGGTGCCGATGTACTTCATCATCGCCATCTGGGGCGGCGCGCGCCGCATGTACGCCGCGATCAAGTTCATGATTTATACCTTGATCGGCTCTGTGCTGATGTTCCTCGGGATACTCACTCTTTACTTCCAGTACTTCAACCAATATCAGAACTACTCATTCGACATTGCCGACCTCATGAAAGCGAACGTGCCCGCGGGCATGGCGTGGTGGGTGTTCTGGGCATTCTTCCTGGGTTTCGCCGTGAAGGTGCCGATGTTCCCGTTCCACACCTGGCTGCCCGATGCGCACACGGAAGCGCCCACGGCGGGCTCGGTGATCCTGGCGAGCGTTCTGCTGAAGATGGGGACATACGGATTTCTGCGTTTCTCACTGCCGTTGCTGCCAGACACTTCGAAGAATCCGACGGTCGTCAACATCATCGCGATTCTTTCCATCATCGGCATCGTGTACGGCGCGCTGGCCTGCCTGATGCAGAAGGACTGGAAGAAGCTGGTGGCGTACTCGTCAGTGAGCCATCTCGGTTTCTGCACGCTTGGCATTTTCGCGCTGAATCCGGCGGGCATACAGGGGTCGATCATCCAGCAGATCAATCACGGCATCTCGACCGGCATGCTCTTCCTGATCGTGGGGATCGTGTACGAACGGCGGCACACGCGCGAGATTGCGGAGTACGGCGGCCTGCTGCGTGTGATGCCGGTGTTCACCATCATCTTTCTCATTGCCGCGCTGAGCTCGATGGGGATGCCGCCGCTCAACGGCTTCATCGGCGAGATCACGATTCTGCAAGGTGCGTACCAGATGTCCATCAACTGGGCGGTGTGGGGCGCGGTGGGCATCGCGCTGGGCGCAGCGTACCTGATTTGGCTCTTCCAACGCACCATGCTCGGCGAGATTTCAGAGAAGAACCTATCGCTGAAGGATCTCTCGTGGCGCGAGATCGCCGTATTCGTGCCGCTTATCGCGTGGGCGTTCTGGATCGGCCTGAATCCGAACCCCTATTTCCGCGTGCTGGAGCGGCCGACGGCGCAGATCGTGGAGAGAGTACGGCCGGGGTACTACGCGGAGCATCATCTGGCGAATCCGTTGACGGAGACTGTGGCGGCGAGGTGAGGGGTCCTGTGATCTCGCTGACAAAACACGGACCTCGTTGCAGCGGGAGATGATTCGCGTAGGCTGGTATCACCGTGTCTCACGTCGAAGCGACCTACAGGAACGAAGACTTCTTTCATGTACTAGGGCAGATCTCCGTCTTTTTTGCGACGTGGGATTTCGTCCTGACCACGATAATCGTCAGGCTTGTTCGGCCCGACATCCCGATTCCGGATCTTGAGAGATCTACTCTCGGACAGAAACTGAAAATTCTCGGCAGCCTCAGTCATGAGACGGTAACCGTACCTAGGCTGCTCGACCGCATCCGCGAAGCCTTGCCAGCAGCATCCGGGATTACCAACGAGCGGAACCGCTTTATGCATGACCAGTGGGTCTTCAATCCGGCCAATATAAGTATTGGAAAGATCGAACGTCTGACCCTGAATATCGGCGAGTACCCGGCTGGTCGAACCTACAGTTTCGACAAGAGAGAATTTCGTATCGAAGACCTTTACATATTTCTGAGTGCAGTGGGCGAGCAGCAAAAGGTATTTGCCGCCCTTCTTGAGGATCTGCCCGTCTAGACGCGCGTTCCGAGTCTTGTGCAGGCAGCGTCGACGGACCCGGAGACAGCCCGTGTGTTGACGCTCCTCGACTGAATTCCTGCGTGGCGGCATCTAGCAAAAACATTCCCGATATGGTATATTCCTAATGTGGAATGGACCGTCGAGTATACCGACGAGTTCGAAGCATGGTGGAACGGGTTGGCCGAAGATGAACAGGTGAGCGTCGAGGTGTCGGTTCGGCTTCTTCAGGAGCGCGGGCCGATGTTGCGGTTTCCGCACAGTTCCGGTGTGAAGGGCTCGAAGCACGGCCACATGCGGGAGTTGAGGATCCAGCATGAAGGGCGGCCGTATCGTGTGCTGTATGCGTTTGATCCACGACGCGTGGCGATTCTGCTCATCGGAGGAGACAAGGTCGGCGACGACCGCTGGTATGAAACTTACGTGCCGATCGCAGATCGCTTTTACGACGAATGCCTTGAAGAAGTGGGCGGTGGGAAAGGACTTGGGAATGATGAGGAAAGGGAATTTCAAGGAACTCCAGGAGAAGATGAGTCCTGAGGCCCGCAAGCGGGCCGATGCCAAGTACCGCCGGCTGGTTCAGGATATGGCGCTGGATGAGTTGCGTGCCGCGCGGGAATTGACGCAACAGCAGCTAGCCCGGACGCTTGGCGTGAATCAGCCAGCCGTATCGAGGATCGAGAGCAAGGCGGACATGTACGTAAGTACGCTTGCGAATTTTGTGAAAGCGATGGGTGGAAAGCTGGAAATCCGCGCCGTGTTTCCGGATGGAGAGGTACGGATCAGTCAATTCTCAGAGCTTCAGAAGCGGTGAACGTACCATCAGGCACTCGTTCTCGTATCCCGCTACGTTCCGCCGTGACGCGAAGGCGGCGCGGTCGTCAAGGCTTCGCGGGGGGGGCGGCATCCATTAAGCCTATACTGGTTCTGTGACGTTCCGCGTCGTTCTCGATTACGATCCCGTAGCCCAAAGTTATTCCGCCGTGTGTCCGGAATTACCGGGATGTGCGTCTGCCGGGGATACCGAGGCAGAAGCGCGTCGAAACATAGCGGAAGCGATCCGCCTCTATCTGCCAGGTAATCGCCATTCTGCGGCGCAACGGATTCAAACTCGCCGGTAGTTCCGGGAGCCATCAGAAGTGGCGTAGTGCCGCAACAGGCAAGCAGGTCATTGTTGCGTACCACCGTGGCCGGATTCTTCCTCTCGGAACAATGCGGGCCATCATCGAGGGTAGCGGAATCGAGCGAGAGAAGTGGTCACAATGAGTCTGCTAGGGCCATCTCGCCGACTATGGCTGTCATGAATCCGTATTGCGGGCGTTACGCGAACAGGGGCTGTCCGCTTCTGGGATTTCCGCATCTCGAAAGTGGACGTAGCGGTTCCCTGGTAACGCGTGCCGAATCGTACTTTCAGCTAGTTACGAGCTCGGAATTCGTGGCATGACGCGTGCGTAATCCAAGGCATGACCAGCGCACCGCGAACCTTGATCGCCGACGATCAGCCGGACGTGCTGGAAGCACTGCGCCTGCTGCTGAAGAGCGAGGGCTATCAGATTGAGGCGGCGAATTCGCCGGCGGCGGTGTTGGACAAGCTCAAATCCGGGCCGTTCGATGTGCTGTTGATGGACTTGAATTACGCGCGCGACACGACATCCGGCCAGGAAGGTCTCGACCTGCTGGCACGCATACAAGCGATCGATGACACGCTGCCGGTGGTGGCGATGACGGCGTGGGGCTCGGTGGAGTTGGCGGTGGCGGCGATGCAGCGCGGTGTGGGTGATTTCGTACTCAAACCGTGGGAGAACGCGCGGCTGCTCTTGACGCTGCGCAATCAGATCGAGAAAGGGCAACTCAAGCGTAGCGAACTGCGTCGGGAACGCGAAGAAGTGGCAGAAGCGAAGGCCGTGGGAGAGGCGCTGCTGCCGCGCACGATTCCTGAAGTACCCGGAGTGGAAATCGCCACGACCTCGCAGCCGATGCGCACGTTGAGTGGCGACTATTTCGACGTGCTCGATCTGGGCGAAGGAAAGCTCGGCCTCTGTATCGCGGACGTGATCGGTAAAGGCGTGCCGGCGGCATTACTGATGTCGAACGTGCAGGCCACGGTGCGTGCGCTGGCGGCGGCGCCGGTTAGGCCGAGCGAGCTGGCGGCCAAAGTGAATCGCAGCGTTCATCGCAACACTACAACCGGCAAGTTTGCGACATTCTGCTACTGCGTGCTGGATCTGCGGGCGCGCACCATCACTTACACCAACGCCGGACACTGCCCGGCGATCCTTGTTCGCGCGAGTGGCGAAGTAGAACGTCTCGCTGTTGGGGGCGCCGTGCTGGGAGTATTTCCTGAATGGACTTACGAACAAGCCACGGTTCCGCTGGCATCCGGTGACCGGCTCGTGATGTTTACCGACGGCGTGACCGAAGCCGCCAATGCTCGCGACGAGGAGTTTAGCGAAGAGCGCCTAGCCCAGTTGACTGCGGCGCTGCGCGATCGCGACGCGCAGGAATTGAAGAATCGCATCCTGCAAGCCGTTGCGATCTTCACCGGCGGACAGGCGCAAGACGACGCTACGCTGGTGGTCGTTGCGGTTTCCTGATTTGCCTGGCTAGTCCCCCATTAAGCGAAAGCGAAGTCCTGTAACATTGTAGGTACTCGTGCGCGTTCGCACGTCGCCACCGTCCGTACGCCGGCGAGGTACGTGTTTTGCTGGCCGCAGATGAAGCGAAAGACGAGCGTCGCGGCCTATACTCTGTGGAGAGGCAGGTATGAACATCACGGTCACCGGAGCGACGGGATTCATCGGACGGTATCTGGTCAAGTCGCTCGCGGGCGAAGGCCACTCGGTGCGCGCGTTGAGCCGCGCGGCGTGGAACATCTTCGGCGGGGAGCCTCCGGCCGAGAGCCTCAAAGGAGCTGACGCCGTTGTACATCTGGCGGGAGCGCCGGTGGCACAGAGATGGACACGGCGGGCGCGGGAGGAAATTCGTGACGGTCGCGTGAAGGGCACGCACCATTTGGTGACGGCACTCTCGACTCTGCCGCAGCGGCCGGAAGTGCTGGTGTGCGCGTCAGCAATCGGGATTTACGGCGACCGCGGCGACGAGGTGCTCACCGAAGCGTCGCCAGTGGCCAGGGGGTTTCTTCCCGATGTCTGCCGCGACTGGGAGCGCGAGGCCGACCTGGCGGATTCGCTCGGTGTGCGCGTCGTGAAGCTGCGCTTCGGTATTGCGCTCGGCAGAAAGGGGGGTGCCTTGGAGAAGATGCTCCCACCGTTCCGCGCGTTTGTGGGCGGCAAATTGGGACCGGGGAGCCAGTGGATGTCGTGGATTCACATCGCGGACATCGTCGGCCTCATTCGCTACGCCTTGGACCATCCGATCAGCGGAGCCGTGAACGCCACGGCGCCGAACCCGGTGCGGAACTCCGAATTTGCGCGAGAGCTGGGCGCGGCGCTTCACCGCCCGGCCATTTTTCCGGTACCGGCGGTAGCTCTGCGTGCCCTGTTGGGGCAGATGGCGGACGTGTTACTGGCCAGCCAGAGGGTGCTGCCCAAGGCTGCTGAAACGGCGGGATACCGCTTTGCCTTTCCGGAACTGGGTCCTGCCCTGCGTGACTTGAGCCGCTAGCCTACGTTCTCAGAGCCAAGAAGATCACCAAAAACAGCGCAATCAAAAACGCGGCACCCAACCCGATATAAAGGAGCAACGGGGAAGCGGGCTTTCGCGGAGTTGGCGCCGGGGTGACGGGCAGATTCAGCGCAGCGGCCGGAGGCGCGGGCATCACTGGTGTGCGCGGTGCGACGGGAGCGGGCGTTGCAGGCATCGTGTAAACTGGCGTGCCCATTGGCGCCGCCGGCTGACTGGACATTTTGTAAGACGGCGGAGGCATGGCAACGTTCGGTTGAGCCGGCATCCCCTGCACGGGCGGAATCACGGGAGTCGCGGGTGGCGCCGGCATGCTATACACGGGGGGAGTCGCTGGCGGAGCGGGCGCCATGGGTTGCTGCTGCGGCGACGAAAACATCCGCGTATACTCACCGGGGCCTTGCTGGACTGGTGGTGCGAGCGGTGCTGCGGGCGGCGGCGGAGCGGTGGCCTCCGGAATGCCTGTCGAAGTCGAGCTGAACATCCGCGTGTACTCGCCTGGGCCCACTGACGGCGGCGGAGGCGGCGGTGCGACTGGCAATGCGCCGGGTAGCGGCATCGTGGGCTGCTGCGGAAGCGGCGGACCACCGGCCGGTGCTAACGGCGATCCGAACATCTGAGTGAACGCTCCGGGCTCCCTGTACGGCTGCGCCGGGGGAGCGGCGGCCGGCTGGTTCAGCAGTTCGCCGCCAGGCCGCGATTCCGGCATGGGAGATTCAAAAAAACGCGTAAACTCGCCGCCGCCCGGAGCCGCGGGTGCGGCTGCCGGAACGGGAGAAGCGGGCGGCGCCACCGCCGGCGATTGAAACATCTGCGTAAATGTCCCGGGGGTCTGTGGCTGCGGCGTTCGCGGACCGGCCATGGGCGCGGGTGAGGCAGGTGGCGTGGGCGCCTGAAACATGCGGGTAAATGCGCCGGGCTCGGCAGGTGTGGCCGGTGGCGCAGCGACAGGTTGCCGGACGGCACCCAGCGGAGTTGTAGCGGCAGGCGGTACCGGCGCCTGGAACATTCGCGTGAATTCGCCCGGTCCTGTTGACGGCGGCTGTTGAGGCGGTTTCACCGTGGGAGGCAGCGTGGCCACGCCCGGCGGTACCGGGGCCTGGAACTGGCGGGTGAAGTCGCTAGGCGCCTCAGAAGTTCCTGTGGGTGGCGTTCTTGGCTTAGTGAGAGGAACGGTGGGCAGATTGGCCTCCGCCGGATCTACCGCTGGAGTCTTCCACCGGCCCCCACGTTCCAATTTTTCGCGATCCTCGGGGGTCAGGTGCTTGTCTTCAGGGTTCATAGCAGCGCCCTTCAGCCTATGATGTCACCCCGGCCAGCGCCTTGTCCAACACGGCTGTAAATGGTTGTTACTGAACCAACGTCGGCCCACGCGCGGTTGGCCGTTAGTAGACGTGTCGGCGTACAGAGTCTATGCTACAGTAACACCTTGTGAAATTTCTCTCGCGCGTCGTGTGGTCGGAGGGCATGCACCTGGGGCCGCACCACTTTCAGGCGCAGAGCCGGTATTTCGAAGATTCCATTCACTTTGCGACGTCGTCGCTGTGGTTTGAGCCGTTCGGCCTGGTGGGTCTCGAACTGAACGCCGAGGCGCTCCAGAACGGTACCGTCTCCATCGTGAGCGCGCGGGGTATTTTTCCCGATGGCCTGCCCTTCAACATGCCGGAAAGCGACCCATTGCCCGAGGCCCGGAACATCGCGGAACTGTTTCCCCCAACGCGCGACACACTGACGGTGCTGCTGGCGATTGCACCCCGGCAATCTGACGGACTCAACTGCGCGCTGTCCGAATCAGAAGCGGACGGGGCACGGTTCGTTGCCGAAGTCCGCGTTTTCCATGACGAGAACACGGGGCGTGACGAGAAACCCGTGCGGCTGGGACGCAAGAACGTGAAGCTCTTGTTGGACACCGAGCCGAGCGAAGGAATGCTGACGATGCCTGTGGCCCGCATTATGCGCGATGGCAGCGGGCATTTTATTCCCGATCCCCGCTTCATCCCACCCGTCATTCAAATCAGCGCCAGCGAACGGCTGATGCGGATGGTGCGGCGGCTGATTGAAATCCTGGACGAAAAGAGTTCGACGATCACGGGATCGCGCAAAGCCGCGGACAAGTCGCTGGCTGAGTTTTCGACGCGCGAGATTGCCAACTTCTGGCTGCTGCACGCGGTGAACTCGAGTCTGGCGCCCTTGCGGCATTTGTGTTTCTCGAAGCGTGCCCACCCGGAAGAGTTGTACGTGGAGTTAGCCCGGCTCGGTGGCGCCCTCTGCACGTTTGCGCTCGATTCGCACCCACGCTCCCTGCCGCTGTATGACCATCAAAACCTGGCGGAATGCTTCGAAGCGCTCGATCTGCACATTCGCACGCATTTGGAAACGATTGTGCCGACCAACTGCCTGTCGATTCCGCTGAAGCGCGCGCGCGATTATTTCTGGGAAGGCGACATTACGGACCAGAGAGTGTTGGGGCGGTCGCGATGGGTGTTCGCCATGCATTCGCCGGCTGGAGAAGCAGCAGTGATCGCGGGAGCGCCGCGCCTGGTCAAGTTTTGCTCGTCCCAGTTTGTTGGGGAGCTGGTGAAGCGCGCACTGCCGGGTTGCACCCTAACGCACTTGCCGGTACCACCGGCGGCGGTTTCGGCGCGTGTGGATACGCAGTACTTCGGCGTCAGCAAGGCCGGGCCGTGCTGGGACCACATCATGTCCTCACGCCGCGTGGGAATTTACGTTCCGGGAGAGATGCCCGATCCGGAACTGGAGCTGCTGGTCGTACTCGAATCCTAGCTTCGAGGTCTTGATCGCCATATGACGCCGTCCGCAGTTGCCCGCCGCAGTGACAATCTCGCATTGATTTTGCAGGAGGTTCTGACCGCTATTGTGCGGCTGCGGTCGAATCGCCAGGCCGTTTCCGACGCCAACTCGTTTCGCATTCATATGCGCGAGGCGCTGAAGGCGGCGGATCAGGAAGCCCGCAAACGCGGCTATAACGCGGATACCATCCGGGACGGCATTTTCGCTGTAGTGGCGTTCCTCGATGAATCCATCCTGAATTCGCGCAACCCGCTGTTTGCCGACTGGCCGCGCAAGCCTCTGCAAGAGGAGCTGTTCGGCACTCACATCGCGGGCGAAATGTATTTTCAGAACTTGCAGAGGCTGGTGGGGCAGAGTGATTCGCCGGAGCTGGCCGACCTGCTCGAAGTTTATTATCTTTGCGTGGTGCTCGGGTTTGCCGGCCGTTATAGCGCGGGAAACAAGGGCGATCTGCGCGGCATCATGGACGCGGTTGGGGAAAAGATCTGGCGCGTTCGCGGACGCCTGCCGGATCTTTCTCCTTCATGGAAGTTACCGCAGGAAGCGCTGCGCAAGGCGGTTGGCGACCCGTGGGCCCGTTACCTGGGAATCGCGGCTATCGGCTGCCTCGTGCTCCTGGTACTTTTGTTCGCGGTCTTCAAACTGTCGCTAGGATCTGGCGTCTCGGATCTTCGCACGCTGGCGTTGCAGGGGCGTTAGGAGGACACATGAACATCTACCTGGTCACGGGATTGGTCCTTCTGGTTTACATGGTGGTGGTGTGGTTCCTCGGCACCCTGCTCCACTTGCAAGGGAGCAACCTGTGGATCTTGCGCATTGGCTTGTGGGTGATCGGGATCGCCGCGGCTGGCGCGTTTCTCTGGTTCAAACGCAAGGAACAGCGGCAGAGAGCCGGTGAAGCGGGTGATGCCGGGGGCCAAGGTCACGAGGAAATCGACTCGCTCCTGCGTGATGCCGAGGCAAAACTGGCAGCCGGCCGCATCGAGGGTGGCGCGAAGCTGGGTAATTTGCCAGCTATCTTCTTAATCGGCGAGGCTGGCAGCACCAAGACCAGCATCATGATTCATTCGGGATTGGAGCCCGAACTGATCGGCGGCCAGGTATTTCAGGACACGGCGGTGGTGCCGACGCGGTCTGCCAACCTGTGGTTCGCGAGGCGCACAGTATTCGTCGAAGCGGGTGGACGCCTGATGGCCGATCAAGCCGGCTGGCAGCGGCTGATGCGCCGCCTGCGTCCCGGAAAGCTGGCGACGGCGTTCGGTAAAGGACAGCAGGCGCCACGCGCAGCGATCGTTTGTTTCGATTGCGAAAGTTTCGTACGTGCCGGCTCCACCGATGCGGTGGCGGCGGCATCCCGCAGCCTGCATGCGCGCCTCGCGGGCGTTTCGCAACAACTGGGGATCAACCTGCCGGTCTATGTTCTATTCACGCGCACCGACCGCCTGCCCTTTTTCAATGAGTACGTGCGGAATCTGAGCAATGAAGAGGCCACGCAAGTGTTGGGCGCGACCCTGCCCTTTGCGCCGCGCAGTTCCGGAGTCTACGCCGAACAGGAAGCACAGCGGCTGACCGGGGCTTTCAACGACCTTTATTACTCGCTGTGCGACAAACGCCCGGAGTTTCTGGCGCGTGAGCATGAGGGCGCAAATCTGGCGGGCATTTACGAATTCGCCCGCGAGTTCCGCAAATTGCGCGCGCCAATCGTGCAGTTTCTAGTGGATCTGGCGCGGCCGAGCCAGCTCACGACCGGACCTTTCCTGCGCGGCTTCTACTTCTCCGGCGTGCGGCCTATCTTTGTCAGTGACGTCACGCCCGCGGTGGTGGCGCCATCGCAGCAGGGGCGGCAGGGATTTGAAGCGGCTGCCGAAGCAACTGGATTCTTCCGGACGGGACAGGCGCAGCAGCCGATGCCGGCGCCCACTCCCTCGCGCGGCGCGAAGAGAGTTCCCCAGTGGTGTTTCATCGGACACCTGTTCAACGATGTTGTGCTCGAAGACAAGGTCGCGATGGGCGCAAGCGGCGCGACCGTACAAGCGAACACGCTGCGGCGCGTGCTGCTCGGGTCGGCCGCGGCATTGTGCCTGATGCTCACCGTCGGCCTTCTGGTTTCTTATGGAAACAACAAGGACCTCGAATCGGGGGCGCTCCAGGCGGCAGCCGGCATTCCCGCGGTGGAAGTGACTGGCACCAACATAGCCCCGCTTGATGCCCTGCAAAGGCTCGAAACCCTTCGGCAACAGCTTGTTGTGCTCACGGGGTACGAAAACGACGGAGCACCATGGAGCCTTCGCTGGGGTCTCTACAGCGGCCATGACCTTTATCCGGAGCTCAGGGCCCTCTACTTCAAGCGCTTTCACCAGTTGCTATTCGGACAGGTGCAGTCGATGCTGGAAGCCAGCCTGTCGCAGCTACCTCCTACCGGCGGCCCCGCCTACGCGCCGACATATCAGACGCTCAAGGCGTATCTGATTACCACTTCGAATCACGATAAGAGCACGCAGATGTTCTTGTCGCCGGTCCTGCTCGACCGATGGTCGGCCGGGCGCAATTTCGATCCGGACCGGTTACAGTTGGCACAAAAGCAGTTCGACTTTTACGCGGAGGAATTGAAAGCGGCCAATCCGTTTTCGACGGAAAACGACACGCTCGCCGTGGAGCGCGCGCGCTCCTACCTGAAGCGCTTCAGCGGCGGCGATTCTGTTTACCAGTACATGCTGGCGGAGGCTGAAAAGGCCAGCCGGCCGGTTAGCTTTCACCAGATTTTCCCCGCGGCCGGTCAGGCCGTGGTCGATCGGACTATCGTGCCGGGCGCGTTTACCAAGGCCGGCTGGGTCTTCATGCAGAACGCCTTCAAGAATCCCAGCCAGTATTTCAGCGGAGAACAGTGGGTGATGGGCGCGCAAGGCGCGACCGGCGTAGATGCCGCGACGATCGACCAGTTGCGCAAGCGATATCAAGACGAATACACGCAGCACTGGCGCGAGTTCATCCGGAGCGGTTCCGTTGTCCGCTACGCTAGCCTGCGAGACGCCAATGAGAAGCTCAAGATACTCTCGGGGCCGCAATCGCCGCTGTTGCAATTGTTCTCGCTGGTATCGAAGAACACGGCGGTCGGCGTGCCGGAGGTCGACGGGATGTTTCGAGCGGCGCAATCGGTCGTGCCGCCGCCGGGGGACGTCCCGGCAAGTCCGGCCAATCAGCCTTACATGACGGGGCTGGTCGGTCTACAGAATTCACTGGATTCGGTAGCGAATCAGCCAGGGGCTCCGAATGAGCAGACAGCGGCGCCGATCATGTCGCAGGAGCAATCAGCGAAAGGCAAAGTCGGCGAGATGGCTCTTACTTTTGGCAACGATCCGGAAGCCGGGACCGTGCGGAAATTGCTTGAGGCTCCCATCACAAACGTCGACCCGTTGTTGCGCGGCTTGGGCGCGCAAACGCTGAACGGCGCTGGGAAGTCCTTCTGCAGCCAATACAACGCGCTGATGCGCAAGTATCCGTTCAACGCAGGCTCCAGCGAAATGGCCGAGCTGCAAGAAGTGAACGCCATCTTCAAACCGAAGGATGGCGAGCTGTGGAAGTTCTATGACGCGACCCTGAAGAACATTTTGCCGCGCCAGGGCTCCCACTTTGTTCCCGGACCTACGACCGGCTTCACGATTTCTCCCCGGTTCGTCAGCTTCCTGGAGCGAGCCGCTGCATTTTCCGATGCGCTTTATCATGGGGGCGCCGATCCGCATATGGAGTTTCAGTTGCGGCCGACTTCGCCTAACGTGCAGACATTGCAGTTGAGCATCGAAGGCCAGTCGTACGTTTTCCCTGGCGGCGCGCCGACTTTCCGGAAATACGCCTGGCCGGGCGGCACTCACGAAGTGAAACTTTCCGGCAAGATGAAGGACGGGAATGAATTCAGTTCGCCGGCCAATGCTTACCAAGGCCTGTGGGCGGCATTCGTCTTTTTCGACGACACCGAAAACTGGCGCCAGACGGGGGCGACCAACAGCCTGGAATGGAAGCAAAAGGTGGGGCGCACGGGCCGTGTGACTGCCTCGGTCCAGTTCGAGTTGGATATGAGCGGTGCGCCGCCGGTATTCCAACGCGGATATCTTTCCGGCCTGGCCTGCGTCGCCGAGGTGGCGCACTGACGCGTCATGCAGCTTCCGGCCCGCATCGGTAAGTACGAGCTGCAGGAATTTCTTGGCGGCGGGATGGCGCGAGTCTATCGTGCCGTTGACACCGTGATCGGCCGTACCGTCGCCGTCAAGATACTCACCGAAGAGGGCTGCGCCGACGAGGAGATCAAGTCCCGCTTTCTCCAGGAAGCGCGCCTGGCCGGCAACATCGCGCACGATAACATCATCAGCATTTACGATTTCGGGGAAGACGCCGAAGGCCGGCCGTTCATGGTGATGGAATTTCTCAAAGGCCAGGACCTGCGGCAGGCCATCAAGAGTGGCACAACCGGCGACACGCGCCATAAGCTGGGCATTGCGCTGGATATCGCGCGCGCGCTCGAGCACATCCATTCGCAGAACATCATTCATCGCGACATCAAGCCCGACAATGTGCACGTTACGTCCGCTGGCGTGATCAAGTTGATGGATTTCGGCATTTCCAAAGCGCAGGACTCGACGCGCACCACGACGGGTGTGGTTATGGGAACGCCCTATTACATGGCGCCCGAGCAGGTGTTGGGGCGGAACATCACGCCGCTGGTGGATGTGTATTCTTTCGGCGTGCTGGTATTCGAGCTGATGACGGGGACGCGGCCCGTTGTGGGCGACACCGTCGAACGGATTTTCTATCAGATTCTGCAAGAGCCGCTCAATCTGGAGCCGATGCGGCAGGCCGGAATTCCGGATTCGATCATCGACCTGGTGGCACGCTGCACGGAAAAGGATCCCGCCAAACGCCCGCAAGGCTTCGGCGAAGTCTGTGCGCGCATCCGCGGCATCATCCACGACTGGGATGCTCCCACGCGACCTTTGCAATCGATGCAGCAGGCCGCGCCGATTGCGCCCGCGCGCAAGCCGTGGTTGATCCCGGTGGCGGCCGGCGTGATGGTGGTCTTGCTGGCCGGCGTTTATTTTGGAGTGCGAGCGCTGCACACGCCGGCTGCGGCGCCGCCCAAGACCTCGGTGCCAGCCAAAGCGGAGTTGGAGAAGCAGATTGAGACGACGGCGGGCAAGATGGTGCTCGTGCCACCAGGCGAATTTCTGTTCGGGAAAGACAAGCAGAGCGTGACCCTTCCGGCGTTTTACATTGACCAAACCGAGGTCCCCTACGAAACCTACGAGCAGTTCTGCAAGGAAAAAGGGCGCCAGATACCTCGCGGCGCTCAAGGGGAACGGCCAGAGGACCCCATCGTGGACGTCAGCTTTCTCGACGCGCAGGAGTTCGCCAAGTGGGCGGGTAAGCGGCTGCCGACATTTCAGGAATGGGAGAAAGCTGCTCGGGGCACGGGCGGGCATCTATACCCGTGGGGCGATGACCCTGGGTCTCCTCCGCCGGCGAACATCGGCAATCCGAAGGGCGTGATGCAAGTGCACAGCAATCCGGCTGGTGCCAGCCCCTGTGGTGCGGTGAACATGCTGGGCAACGTCTGGGAATGGGTCGACGACTCCCGCGCGCCCAGCCCTCAAGCCCTCGCGCACTTTGCGAAGCTGCTCACACCGCCTCCCGATGCCACGGAGCCCTGGTATGTGATTCGGGGCGGCGGGTTCAGCGACCCGCTCGTCGATTCCTATCTCTGGGATTTCGCCACGGTTCCCGCGCGGCATCATGCGCGCAACATCGGTTTTCGCTGCGTCAAGACGCCGTAGAATGCTCCACGTTACAATTCAGAAGTAGAAGTTATGACGGTGGACATTGAAGGCGTCACGCTGCACCTCGCTCATCCCGACGAGTTGTCCGTGCGTTGGGTGGGCCAGGAAGAGCTGATGCGGCAGTTGCTGGCGGCGTGGCTGGTGGTCAACGACCAGGACCTGCCCATGAACCCGCGCTTGTTGGGCAAACCCGGCGTGGGAAAGACCACCCTTGCCTACGCCGCGGCTAAGCGCATGGGGCGTGACGTGTACATCTTACAAGCGACGCTCGATACGCGGCCGGATGATCTGCTTATCACTCCAGTGATTGAAGGGGAAGGCAAGTTGCGGTATGTGGCCTCGCCGCTCGTCACTGCGATGCTGCGCGGCGGCATTGTGATTCTGGACGAAGGCAACCGGATGAGCGAGAAGAGCTGGGCTTCGCTCGCTCCGCTGCTCGATAACCGGCGCTATGTCGAGTCGATCGTGGCCGGCATCAAGATCAAGGCGCATCCGCAGTTTCGCCTGGTCACCACCATGAACGATGACGCCTCCACGTTCGAGCTGCCAGAGTACATCCACTCGCGCCTGCAACCGCAGATCTTCATCGATTTTCCCGAGCGCGACGAAGAGTACCAGATTCTTAAAGAGAACCTGCCCTTTGCCGAGGACCACATCCTCGCTTACGTGACCGACTTTTTGCAGCAGGCGCACGCCGCCGACGAGCGCTACACCGTGCGTGACGGCATCAATATTGGCCGCTTTGCCATCAAGCTGAAAAGCCTCGCCACCCAGCACGGCCACGAAATCGCGGCGCTCGAAACCGCCATCATTGAGACGCTCGGCGAAGAGGCATTGCGCTATGCCCGAAGAACCCGGCCTATCGTTTCCTGATCCGGGAAGCTTACAGCGCGGGCGCTTCACCTACTTCCCGGTGGTGCCGGGGAAGCTGGAGTTCGCCATCGAAGTACGCCGCGCGATTCTGCGCGACAAGCCTCAGGTAGTGGCCCTCGAGCTGCCCACTACTCTGCGCGATGCCTACCTGCGAGCGGTCGAGAGGCTGCCCGAGATGTCGGTCATCCTGTACAACGACGAGCGGGAGGAGAGCGGCGCTATCTATGTGCCAGTCGAGCCGGCTGATCCATTTACAGAGGCCATCCGGACGGCGCGTGAGACCGGCGCGGAAATAGTATTCGCCGATCCCGATGCGGCGGAGCGCCCGCACTTACCCGACGACTATCCGGATAGCTACGCGTTGCGCCACATCCCGCTCGAGAAATACGTGGAGGCTTACAGGCTGTGGCCGCAGGCGCGCTCGGACCGGATTGCGGCGCACGCGGAGGGCATCGCCTGGAAGCTCCAGGGCTGTGACCCGCTGGCGCAGGTGCTGGTGGTGGTTTCGCTGAATCTGCTCGATCCCGTCCTGGATGCCATGGAACAACCGCAGGCGCAGCCCATGGCGCGGCTCCGGCGCGAGGATTTGCATGTACTCAACCCGCATCCGGAATGCCTGGCCGAGATTACCATCGAGTATCCGTATCTGCAAGATCGCTACGAGCAGTTTCGCGCGGAGATGGGAAATGTGGATGGCGCCGATCGCCGCCGCGTCCAGTTTGCCGTGTTTCGCGACGCGGAAAAGACCTACGAATCGAACACGGGTGAGCGCGTGTCACACTGGCAGCGGCGGTTGCTGGCACGCTACACGCGCAATCTGGCGCTAGTGAACCGTGAACTGGCGGCACGAATCTTTGATATCACCGTTGCCGCGCGATCGGTGGTGGACGATAACTACGCGTGGGAAGTCTGGGAGGCGGCCAACCGCTACCCCCATCAGAAAGAGGCGAGCGACCTTCCCACGGTCAAGATCTCCGGCGAAGAAGTCTGGCTCAATACAAAGATGATGCGGCTGCGGCGCCGCTTGCCCAGTAAGAAACGGCGGCTGCGGCCTGTGGGACTGAAGCCGCGCAAGAAGGAGAAGGTGCCGAGCGAATGGGCCAGCCAGCTCGACGGCGCCAGCATCTGCTCCTATCCGCCAGAAGACCTGGTCATTGAAGATTATGGGCGGTTTCTAAAGAAGAAGGGGAAGAGCATTCTCTCCGAAGAGCGCGCCACGAGCGAGCCGTTCACTACTTCGCTCCTGGACGGCATCGATATCCGTGAAACCATCCACAATTGGCACGAAGGGCAGATCTACGTCCGCAATTTCCAGAAGCTTCACGGCGATGTTGGTGCGGTCATCGTGATCTTCGATGAAGACCGCGACGACCGTTACACATACATGACGACATGGCTCGGTGAGCACCAGAATGAATCCGACATGGCGTTCTATTCCACCTACCCATTCGACCACCTGGTGGGGCCGGGCATCGGGCGCGGTGAATATGGCGGGTTCTTGATGAGCCTTCCAGCGCGCCGCATGTTCGATGTGTGGGGGGATGCCGACTACGATTTCGCGGAAAACAAGCCGGAGCGGTTGCTCCTGGCGGGCCTCGATTATTCGCTGCAACGCTACGTCGTCTACGTGGCCGCCAAGCCTCCGCGTTCGGTATTCCGCAACATCGCGGCACGCTTCGGCCGCACCATTGTCTACATCCCGATCGGCCAGCTCTCCCCGGTCACGATTAAGAAGATCCGTGTAGTGCACGTGCTCGACGGCTACGACAAACGCGAGATTGCCAAGGACTACATTTGGTAAATTGAGGAAATGCGCAAGCTTACCTTCGTACTGGTTTTTTCTCTGAGCGCGGCATTCGCCGAATCGCCCAAGCTCGCTGTGGTGTCGCAGCAGGTGGCGGGAGGGCAACTCGCCGTGCAGGTCCGCAACGATTCTGAAGTGGCGGCGACGGCAATTCTGGTTGGGACATCGGACACGGCGTTTGGCAGCGCCGACGTTCTGCTGGGTGAACGGGAAGGGCGCGTGGTGCAGCCGGGCGAGATCGCCGAGGTGAAATTCGCGAACGCCGGTGGCGGAGAGGCGCGAGTGCTCGCTGGCGTCTTCGAGGACGGATCAACCGAAGGAGAGGCTCGCTGGGTGAATCAACTAATGGCGACGCGCCGGCAAGTGTATTCCCAGCTCCCCATGGCCCTTGGTCTCCTGCGTAATGACAACGTGCAGAACGTCTCGGCCGCCACGGTCGCGTTCTGGTTCCGCCAGTGGCAGGACCGTTGGCTGGCCGGCGACCCCACCCGGGCTATGACCATCGCGATGACAGCCGAGATTTATCTGAAACGCGCCGGCGACACCCCGGCCGCGGCACCGGCGCGTGATTTGCTTCAACTATTTCAGGATTTGTCCAACAAACTGGCAGCAAGCAAACCAGCGCTCTAGCTGGCGATCTTCTTCTGGATTACTTCGACCAGTTCCTTAACAGCTGCGGCGCTCTTGTTTAGCAGCGCCTGCTCGTCAGCAGTTAGCTTGATCTGGTAGATCTGCTCTATGCCGCGCGCGCCCAGCTTCACCGGCACGCCGACAAACAGACCGTGGATGCCGTACTCACCCTCCAGGTACGCGGCGCACGGCAGCACTTTCTTCTTGTCCTTCAGAATAGACTCCGCCATTTCGACGGCCGCCGCGGACGGCGCATAGTAGGCGCTACCGGTCTTGAGATACTTCACGATCTCCGCGCCGCCATTCTGTGTGCGCTCGACCAGACGCTGCAAAGTGGCTGCATCCATGAGTTCAGTCAGCGGGATGCCGGAGACATTGCTCAGCCGCACAATCGGCACCATGGTATCGCCGTGTCCGCCCATCACCACCGCGGTGACGTTCTCCACCGCAACCTGCAACTCCTGCGCGATAAATGTCCGAAACCGCGCGGTATCAAGCACGCCGGCCATGCCGACCACGCGGTTCTTTGGGAACTTCGAAACTATATACGCGGCCTGGCACATGGCGTCCAGTGGATTGGTCACCACGATGAGTATGGAGTTGGGCGAATGTTTCACGCACTGCTCGGTAGCCTGGCGCACCACGTCGAAATTCGCCAGCAGCAAGTCATCGCGGCTCATGCCCGGTTTGCGGGGAAAACCCGCGGTGATGATGATCACATCCGAATTTTCGGTGGGCGCGTAGTCGTTCGAGCCCGTAACGGTCACGTCATAGCCCTGCACGGGACCTGATTGCAGCAGATCGAGAGCTTTCCCCTGCGGCACACCTTCCACTACATCCACCAGAACGACGTCGGCGAGTTCTTTATCCGCAATGCGCAACGCGCAATTCGCGCCCACATTGCCGGCGCCCACCACAGTCACTTTTTTTCGCAACGAATCTACTCCTTCTCCAATAATTGAGTCTTAAACTGAATTGTAACGATCTTACACACCTATTTTGGCGTCACCGCTTTCACATCCGCGGGTAAGTCGAACCGATCGTTAGGTATATCGACGTTGTATTCCACGTGATCGAGTGTGACCAGGAATTCCTGTCCCAGCGCTTTCTGTTGCACTTTGTGCGGCTGGAGCAGTCCCGCGTCTGCTTTATACTCGCTGAGCACGGTCTCGGACGGAATCTCCCCCATCGGGCTGGCCATTGACATCGTCATCTTGACCATCAGGCTGCTCTTCTTTTCGAAATATTGGGTTTCCGGCTTGCCCTCTTCCGGAGTGAGCACCACTTTGTAACAGGACTGGCCGTCGATCGTCTCGGTGCCCACGGTCTCCACGTGCTTGTACAGCTTGCGCCAGTATAGGGGGCCCCGCAACGTCGCCTCACGCAGACTGATTGCCCGCTCATCACCCAGTTTGACGCGCGGCCCTTGCAGCGAAGAGCTCTGCCACGCAGTCGCGCCATCAGTGCCATCCTGGATTGTGCCGACACCTTCCAGTTCGACGATGGTGAACGATCTGTTCGGTTCGGCGCGATACGACGTGATCGTCCCCTTAATTCCTTTGCCGAGAAACTCGAACGTTCCGGTCCATTTCTCGTTGTGGACTTTCTCGTAGGCCGCTTTCCCGCCGGTCACCTCCACAAATTTGTCGAGAATCTCTTCGGCTTTGGGAAGTGGCTCATCCGGCGCGGCCAAGCCGGGAGAGCCAGCCAGCGCGGCGAGAACGAGCGTTGGCAGAAAATGAGGGCGGAGATGCATAGAGATCTTTACTTTCCCTTGAGTATCCATTCTATCGCGGTGTCGATAACGGGATCGCGGCCGGCGAGGAGCGCCTCACGCGTGAGCTTCACCTCCACATCGGGAATCACGCCCACGCCTTCCAGCGGCCGTCCGCCCTCGGATACGTAGTCGGCGAGGGCATGCTGGAAGCCATCGCCATTTGGGAGCCTGTCGATGGCCGATGGCAGCGCGGCGCCGGCCGTGCGCGTGCCGAAAATGCGTCCTCGTCCCAAGTCCTTCATGCCGCCGGCGAAGATCTCGGAAGTGGACACCGAGCATCCATCCACCAGAAACGCCACGCGCCCCTTGTAGGTGGGCAGGCGCGGATTCACTGTGAACTTTAGCGGGGCTTGGCGCGTGTGCATGGTGCCCAGCCGCTGATCGGGTTTATCGATGAACCATCCGGCCATGCCCAGCGCCATAATGCCCAGGCCGCCGGGGTTTCCGCGGAGATCGATAATCACGCCCGGGCACGCGGCGCACGACTTGAGCGCGTCGCCGAAATCCGGCATCAGACGCGCCGGGTCGAGAAACAGATTAAACGCGATGTAGCCGATGTCGCCAGCGAGTCTTTGCGACCGGAACCAGACATGCATAGGTGGCAAATAGCCAAAGCGCGCAAGCGCGCCCGGAGGCTCACTTCGCTCGATTTGCTTTGTGACGCGCCGGCCAGCGCCATCGAGAAACTCCACACGGACAAAGGTACCGGCGGCACCGGAGAGCTTGGCAAGAACAACGCGCGCGAGATGCAGTTCCCGCATGGTCGAGTTGGCATCGAGTTCTGCGATTCTGTGAAGTGCCGGTGCGATTAGTGCGCCATCTACGCGCAGGATCTCCCAGCCCGCATGCACATCTTGTTTTGCCGCCGATAATCCCTCGTCCACAGAGGTGACGATGGCCCTCCCATCCAGCACGCGCACGTCGAGCCCGGCGGTTGCGGTACCGGTGGCCTCATCACTCTCATCCAAATCGCCGTAGATATCCGCCGGAATGATTCCGAAATGCGATTTACCCAAGCGATCGATCATCTGGCGCATCACTTGACGCGCTTGTCCCATGGTCGAGGCACGCTCGATCGCGGGCCGCAACTCATCGTGTACCGCCATCCAGTTGAGACCGCCGAATGTGGGATCCCAGTACTGGTCTCGGATAGTAGACCAAATGAACTCGAAGGATTCCCGGTTGAGCCGTTTTTGTTCGGTGGTTGCGTCCTGCGCGCAGGTGATGGACGCGCTCACGAGCGCAAGGGCAATGATCCGAGGGCTCAATGTCTGATTCTACAATGCGCCGCTGAAAACCATGCCACGAGGCAAATTTCTGAGAGCAAAACGCTCTATTAACTACCGAAGTATTAGGAGCAGGAACCAAAAAAGTTGACCACTCGTTTACATCTTCCCGTTCTGGCGTTTCTCGCTGCATTGGCAGGTTTCGGCCAGACGCAGCCGGCGGCCAAGCCGGCTCCCACACCCAAGAAAGTAACCAAACCGGCGGCTACCGCGCATGGATCGGCAGACCGTCTGGCGCCTTCGGATACGCAAATCGAGAAGGATATCCGCGCGCGATTCGCGGCGTCCAAGATTGCCGCCGATAAATTTGAAGTTCACGTACAAGGCGGGCGCGCCACCATCACGGGCAAGACGGACGTGCTGCAACACAAGGGCACGGCCACGCGCATGGCGCGCTCCGCCGGCGCGACGGACGTTGTGAATAAGATCGAGCCCAGCGAAGCGGCCAAGGAGAAGGCGGCCGCCAACCTGACCAAGGGCCGCCGCCGCGCACAGATCAATCGCAGCGAAACGGTAGCTCGTTCCGAACGGCGCTAGCCAGCCTTCTTCCCGCGGTTTTCGTTCGATTCCCAGTGCTGTCCGGGCAGGGTACGATATCATGGGCGAATGAGATGGGCCTGATCGCCATTTCCGGACAACCCGGTTGCCGGTTCGAGGAGGTGGCGCGCATCACGGCGAACCGCCTGGAATTCGAGTTGGTCACGGCTTCCCGGATCGCCGGCCTGGTAGCCAAGGAGTTCGCGCCGCTCGATACGGTGCCCGACAAGGCTTACCTGGACCTGGTTGCGTCGATCGTGGCTCGTCTAGCCACCTCGCATCACCTGGTCCTCTGCGGTGATGGGATCGAGCTGTTATCCAAACAAGTGCCCGGCATGCTCCGGGTGCATATCGTCGCACCGGATTCGGTGCGTGTGGGCAACGTAATGCTCGACGAGCGCCTGGACCGTGCCGCGGCGCGGCAGTCGATCCGCGATCTCGAAGAACGGCAGCGCACCGAACGCAAGCAGCGACTCGGATTGTCCGGGCTCCCGGCCCATCTCTTCGATCTGATCCTGAATGCCGAGCAGCTCGACACCGAGCGCTTGGCCGAGCTCATCGTGAACGCGGCGCACTCCACCGGATTGATCGAGCGCGGTTTCCTCTCCGCAGCTGCCGAAGCGCAACTTCAGTTCCGCTGCCGGTTGCGGCTGTCGAAGCATGGCATCGTACCGCCCGACAAGGTGGCGTTGCCGCGGAAGTCCTTCGCCCATCCCAGCGAGGAGATTTTTGCCAACCTTCTGGATTTCTACCGCATCCCATGGGAGTATGAGCCGCGCAGCTTTCCCATCCAATGGGACCGCGATGGCAAAGTTTCCGAAGCTTTTACGCCGGATTTCTATTTGTCCGAATTCGACCTTTACGTTGAGCTCACCACGATGAAACAGTCGCTGGTGACCAAGAAGAACCGCAAGGTGAAACTACTGCGCGAACTCTATCCTCATGTAAACATTCAAGTGTTCTACCAAAAGGATTTTGAGAACCTGATTTTCAAGTACGGGCTCGCGGAGCGAACCGCCAAGGTATGAGCCCGGAACTGCCTGCCGGTGTCGAGAAGATCCTGTTTACCGAGGAGCAGATCGAGCAACGCATCGGTGTGCTCGCCGCAGAGATCTCGGAACACTACAAAGATAAGCAGCTCAAGCTTATTGGAGTACTAAAAGGATCCGTTTTCTTTCTGGCGGCGCTGGCTCGTCACATGACTATTCCCGTTAGGATCGACTTTCTCGCCATTTCCAGCTTCTCCAATAAGTCCGGCGCTCCAGGTTTGGTGCGCATCGCCAAGGATCTCGACGACAGCATCGAAGGGGAAGACGTACTGCTAGTTGAGGATATTGTAGATACCGGGTTCACGTTACGGTATCTACTCCAGGCGCTTTCGAGCCGCGGGCCCAATTCGCTGGCGGTTTGCACGTTTCTCGATCGTACGTCGCGGCGCATTGTGCAAGTGCCGGTGGAGTACCGATGTTTCGAGATTCCGGATCACTTCGTCATCGGTTTCGGCCTTGACTACAATCAGCTCTATCGAAATTTGAATTATGTCGCGGTGCTGAAACCGGATCGTGCGGGATAATACATAACCATAATGCAACCAGGTAGTAAACCAAAATTATCTTGAAACAAATGTGGCTGAGGTCTACCTTTAAAGTGAAGGAACATTCGAGCCATGTCAAACGGAATCCTCTTCGTCTCTCCTCGCCGCGAAGACGCTACCGTTTTGTCGCACATGCTGGGTTCGCTTTCTGTTTCGATTGAGCACGTTGCGGACCTGAAGCACGCGCGCGGCAAAATGCTGGGCGCCGCGTATCCAGTCATCCTGACCGAAGCAAGTCTCCCAGATGGGACGTGGCTTGACATTCTAGATCTGGCCCGCCACGTGACTCCTAATTCCGAAGTGATCGTAACTGACCCCGACGCCGATGCCCGCTTCTGGGCCGAGGCGCTGAACCGGGGCGCTTACGATCTGATTGCGCAGCCGTTCGCGGCGATTGAAGTGCAACGCATCCTCGGTAACGCCTGCACGCATTCCTCGCTACTACCAAAAGCTATCCGCGCCGCTGTCTAACGTTAACTTAAGCCTTTGGGTGGGACCGATCGTAGACTCGCATCAAGTCGGTCAGGGAGACCTGTGTATATTTCTGTGTAGTTGAGAGTCGGGCGTGCCCAAGCAACTCCTGGATGGATCGCAAGTCCGCGCCATCACTCAAAAGATGGGTGGCAAAGGCGTGGCGAAAACTGTGGGGATGAATGGAAGAGTCGCCGGCGATCAGCGTGGCATAGAGCTTGATGATTCCGCGCACACCGCGATCGGTGAGCCGGCTGCCCCGGTGGTTGAGAAACAGGGCGGTTTCGCGGCTGGAGCGTTCCGAAAGATAGCGATCGAGCGCGGTAGCGGCTTTTCCTCCGAACGGCACCTGGCGCTCCTTGCGTCCCTTGCCGCGTACGCGTAGCCAGCGTTCGGCGCGATCCAGGTCGTCCAGATTCAGGCCCACTAACTCGCTAACTCGGATTCCACAGCCATAGAGCAATTCCAGAATCGCTAGATCGCGTGCCGGGTGCGGCCGTTCGAGCTTTCCCGAAGCCACGCCGTCAAGGAGCGCGTTGGTCTGCTCGGTGGTCATGATCTCGGGGAGTTTCTTGGGACTTTTGGGCGTTCGCAGAAGGCGGGGAGTGTTTACGGGCACCAAACCTTCGCGGACCAGATAGCGGAAGAAGACGCGCAGGGCTGCCAACTTTCGGCGGGCGGAGACGGCACTGAGCTTCTGGTCGTAAAGCGCCGCCAGCCATTCGCGGATCTTCAGAACGTCGAATTCGGAAGGGGCAGGCGGCTCTGCGCCGGGCGGCGAGAAGTAATCCAAAAACTGCCGAAGATCGGATTCGTACGACCGAATCGTGTGCGGGGACGCGTTGTTGCGCTTCAGTTCCTCCACAAACCGGTCGATCTGATGATCGAGTTCAGACATGGGCGTGCAGCAATTCGTCCGTCGCCTGAATGGCACGGCGGCAGATCTCGGCGTGACGTGCTTTCCTATCGTGCTTCAGACGTTGTGCGGTAGGTTCGTCGAGCGGCGGGAACAGATCGAACGCAATATTGGCTGGCTGATAGTTGGCTGGGTCGGCTGAGGAGATGTAGTGACACAGCGAACCAAGGGCCGTCTCGCGAGGAAGCGGGCGCGGGGCGTCGTGTGACGCCAACGCCACCGCATTTCGGCCGGCCATCAAGCCCGTCGCAATGGATTCCACATACCCTTCGACCCCGGAAATCTGACCGGCAAAGAAAATCGAAGGCCGCGCTCGGAGCTGGAGAGTCGAATCCAGCAGATCCGGCGCGTTGATGTAGGTGTTGCGATGAATCTGGCCGAAACGGAAGAATTCGCCGTGTTCGAGGCCGGGGATCATGCGCAGAATACGTGCCTGTTCGCCGAACTTCAGATGATTCTGGAAGCCGACCAGGTTGTAACTTTCGGCGCGCAGGTTTTCCGGGCGCAACTGTACGACGGCGTAGGGACGGCGGCCGGTCCGCGGATCGTTCAGGCCCATGGGCTTCATGGGCCCAAAACGCAGCGTGTCGCGGCCGCGGCGCGCGATCTCCTCGATAGGCAGGCAGGCCTCGAAGAACGGCGTATCGTCCGAAATGTGCGACTCGACGGCATCGGCCGCGAGCAGAGCGTCGACGAAGCGCTCGTACTCGTCGCGAGTCATCGGGCAGTTCACGTAGTCATCGGTGCCGTCGAGCGACTTACCATACCGCGAGGCGCGAAAGGCGACGGTCATGTCGATGGTGGCGGCGTCGACGATGGGGCTAATACTGTCGTAGAAGTAGAGGCGCTCGGAGCCGGTGAGGCGGGCGATCTCAGCGGCGAGCGCGTCGCTCGTAAGGGGACCGGTAGCGACGATCGTGAGGCCATCTTCGCGTATGCGGGTAGCTTCTTCGCGGCGCAACTCGATCAGCGGTTCGGACTCGATGGCGTTGGTCACTTCGGCGGCGAATACTTCGCGATCAACCGTGAGCGCGTGACCGCCTGGAACGCGCGCGTGGTCGGCGATTCGGATCAGCAGGGAATTGAGGCGGCGCAGCTCTTGTTTGAGCAGCCAGGACGCCGACGGCCCTTGATCGGACTTCAGAGAGTTGCTGCAAACCAGCTCGGCCAAGCGGTCGGTACGATGCGCCGGCGTCTGACGGATGGGACGCATCTCATAGAGAATAGCGGGCAGGCCAGCGCGCGCGACTTGCCACGCCGCTTCCGTGCCGGCGAGTCCGGCGCCGAGGATGTGGATGGGCTGCAAGTCATATTTTAAGCTGCAATGGCCCGCTTGACTTCGGCCCAAGCCCGGCATGTAATTCGGGTGGGCCATTCGGCTCAAGCAAGGAGGCAGCATGGCTGCAATTACCAGGCGAGCGTTGTACTGGACACCGCGCGTGCTGTGCATCGCATTCGCCATCTTTCTGAGTATGTTCGCGCTCGATGTTTTCAGCGAGGGCTATAGCTTCTGGCAGACACTGGTTGCGTTGATGATCCATCTGGTTCCGACGGCCATCATCGTAGTCGTGCTGGCGCTTGCATGGCGGTGGGAGTGGGTTGGCGCGGTGCTGTTTGCCGCCGCCGGAATGACGTACCTCATAAAGGCTCGGGGGCACCCTGATTGGGTCATGACTATCTCGGGTCCGCTGTTTCTGATCGCCGCGCTCTTCCTCGCCAACTGGCTCATGCGAGCACACAGAGAGATAGTTTAGGCGCACCCAGCAGCGATCCTACGTTATCTACTAGTTCGTCAGTATCTCGAGAATCGTACTGAGAGCTTCTTTGGCTGGGACGCTGCCTTGCGCCATGCGCGCGTTGCCGCCGCCGCGGCCGCCGGCCTGGGTCAACAGTGGTTGCAGGGTCTTGCCGGCATCGATTCCGGAGTCCGGTGATGTGGCGAGCAACACAGTCGCTGGCTGGTCGACGGCGCCGATGAACACGCCTTTGGGCTGAGCGGTGAAGCTCTGCGCGAGCGGGCGCAGTTCGTCGAGGGTTCCTTTCGTGACGCGGCGCAGCACGCGACGTAGGCCGCTGGCATCTGGCGCGGTTGTGCCGTATAACTCACGGCCTTGATAACTTGCCAGGTCGCCTTCCAGTTTGCGCCGCAGGCGATCGGCTTCGCGGAGCGACTCGACCTGTGCGGCCGCGACTTGTGGCGTCTCCTCCAATGAAGTCGAGAAGGTTTGCGCGATACGGGCGAGGGTGTTGTAGTCGGCGCGCATCCGTTGCACAGCCCTGCCACCGCAAAGAAACTCGACGCGCATGTTGGTGCGAATTTTTTCGAGGCGGCGGATCAGGATCGGGCCAATCTCGCCAGTCAACCGAACGTGAGTACCGCCGCATGCGATGCGATCGAGACCCTGGATGGAGACGATGCGGAGGGTGCCATCGCGGTCGGAGGGTTTACGGAGATCGGCGGCCGCATCCGCTGCCTCGTAGGTCACCAGGATCGGCCGGTTCTCGCAAACAGCTTCGTTGGCCCGGCGCTCGGCGGCCATCACTTTTTCGAGATCAATGGAGGGCGTTTCGAGATCGAGGGTCGAGATTTCCTCGCCCAGATGAAAGCTGCATGTCTCGATGCCGAACTGCTCGATGAAGACGGCCGACAGCAGATGTTGCCCACTGTGCTGCTGCATATGATCGAGACGGCGCGGCCAATCAATGAGGCAATCGACGCCGGTCGAGTCAACGGGGGAAGCGGTGCGATGCGCGATGCGATCGCCTTCATCGATCACGTCCACAACCGCCGTGCCATTGATGGAACCAGCATCGTGCGGCTGGCCGCCGGAGGTCGGGTAAAACGCGGTGCGATCGAGATACAGGGTGGTGCCGCTGGCGGATTGGTCGAGCACGCGGGCGTGAAATTCCCGCAGGTAGGAATCGTGATAGTACAGCCGTTCGGTCATGGGATGCTGTCAGTCCTTTATAATACTGAACCATGCTGAAGCGATCCGGGTTTGCGTTGCTGGCTGTGGCGGCCGCGTTCGCGGCCGACCGGCCCACCACACCACAATTGATCGAGATGGCGCGCCATCACTCTGCCGGTTTGGACGACGCGCTCCGTGCCACGCTGGGAGACGACAAAATCAAGAAAGGTACGGCGTTTGCGGGCGAAGGAGCGGACTTCATTTTCGCGATTGAGTCCGAAGTGCGGCCTGTGCTCTTTGTGGATGATAAGGCGGGAGCCGCGATGAATCGCGTCGGGAAGGCCAATCTGTGGGTCCAGATTGCATCGCTCCGGCCCGGAACGGTGCACGGATTCTACTACATGGTAAATGGCGCACGCACGGGCGGTTCCACTGACGTCGCGGCGTACGGGCCGGATTCTTATCCCAAGCCGGGTGTGCCGCAGGGGACCTTGTCCGACAAGATTGTTCACACCAGCAAGATCTACGACGGCATGCAGAGCAACTACTGGATCTATGTTCCGGCGCAATACGATGCGAACGTGCCGGCGGCGCTGATGGTGTGGCAGGACGGGCAGAATCTGATCCAGCGGGACGGCGCCTCGCGAACACTTGCAGTTGTCGACAATCTGATCGCGCAGAAGAAGATTCCGGTGATGATTCAGGTATTCATCGAACCGGGTACGATCGGCGAACAGAAGATGCGCAGCATCGAGTACGACACGGTATCGGATCGCTATGCGCGCTTCCTGCGCGATGAAATCCTCGCCGACGTGCAGGCGAAGTACAACATCCGGAAAGACGCCTATAGTCGCGGCATCGGCGGGATCTCCTCGGGGGGTATTTGCGCATTCAACGTCGCATGGCAGCAAAACGACCAGTTCAGCCGTGTGCTCTCGCACGTGGGCAGCTTCACAAGCATCCAATGGCATCACGATCAGGCCGATCCGCGAGACAACATTCTGGGCGGCAACGATTATCCGTTCCTCGTGCGCAAGGAGCCGAAGCACAATATCCGCGCATGGCTGCAGGATGGCTCGGAAGATCTGGAGAACGATCATGGAAGCTGGCCGCTCCAAAACATCCAGATGGTCAACTCACTCAAGATGCGCGAGTACGATTTCCATTTCAGTTGGGGTGGGGGATCGCACAACGCAGCGCATGGCAACGCGGAACTGCCCGAGGAATTGACGTGGCTCTGGCGTGATTACGATCCAGCAAAGACCGAGCAGACCTACGTCATGGACCCGGCCGAGAAATCCAAGCCGATGTTTCGGGTCAAAATCTACAACCGCTGATGCAGCCGACACGTCGGATGTTTCTCGCGCTCAGTCTCGCGGCAGGCGCGGATCTGCTGGGGGCTGCGCCAAGCGCTGATTTCGATTCGCACGACTTTCTGAATGTCCCGAATGCCAGCCGGTTGCGGATGCACTGGTGCATTTTCGGTCCGGCGTGGACTGCGGACGAGTGCGAGCGCCAACTGAAGCTGATGGCGGCGGCTCATATTGGCGGAGTCCTGATCTTCCCAACTTATCCGATTGCACTCGATGACCCGGCGCATGGCGTCCGCAATCAGCCGTACCTATCGCCTGAGTTTTTCGAGGTGCTCCAGAGTGTGCTGGCGGCTTGCAAGAAACTGGGATTGACGGCCGACATGGTGCTGGGCACGGGCTGGCCGTATGGAGGGCCCTCGGTTAGTCTTGGCGATAGCGCAAAGTCTCTGCGCCACGCCACCGTGCCCGTTACGGCATCCGAGCCGGTAGCCATGCCAGAGCTGGACGCCGGCGCAAAAGTGCTCGGCGTGTTCTACGTGTATCCCGGCGGGTACGCGAAGATCGCGCTCGACGCGGCGAACGGCCCAGTCGAGCCGCCGGTGACAGACGGCCAAATTCAAATCTTCTATTCGTGCCCGACGCGCATGCAGGTAAAACGAGCATCATTGGGGGCCGAGGGGTTGGTGCTCGATCACTACAATCCGCACGCGCTCGATCGCTGGCTCCGGGCGGTGGGGGACAAACTGCTCGCTGGTGTGCCGGCGGGGGGCATTCGGTCCATTTTTTGCGATTCGCTCGAAGTGTACGGTGCTAATTGGACCGATGAACTGCCCGAGATCTTCCTACACAAGCGTGGCTACGACTTGATGGCGCACCTACCCGCGTTGTTCGATCGCAATCATGCCGACTCCCGCGATCTACGCTGCGATTTCTGGCGCACCCTTTCGGAGCAGGCTTTCGAAGGCTTCATCCAGCCGCTGGGGGAATGGGCGCACGGCAAGGGATTGACGGCGCAAGTGGAGGCGTACGGCACGCCGCCGGTCTCGCTAGCGAGTTATCGGGCTATCGACGTGCCAACGGGCGAGCACTACGAGTGGAAGGAGTTCAATACTTCGCGCTGGGCCAGTTCCGGCGCGCGGCTGGCCGGCAGGGGGACGGTTCTGGCCGAAGCGTGGACGTGGCTCGGCGTACCCAACCCCTTCGGTGACTCTCTCGAACAACTAAAGCTTTGCTCCGATCTGCACTTTCTGAGCGGAATCAATGCTCTGTACGGCACGACATACGCCTATTCGCCGGTCTCCGCTGGTGCGCCGGGATGGTCGCCCTATTTCGGGCCCGTTGTGAATCACACGCAACCTCATTGGCCGTACTTTTCCCATCTGGCGGATTACGTCAATCGCGTGAGTTGGGTTCTGCAACAGGGCAAGCCGGTGGCGGACATCGCTCTGTACCTGCCTTCGGAAGATGCGATGGCCGAAGCCGACATGCGGGAACTGTTGTTCAACTGGGCGGTGCGCGATCGTCTCAGTTCGAACGGCGCGCCACCGGAATTCGGCCTCGCCAACGCACTCCACTACGAATCCGACGTCGTAAAGACCATCATCACGAACGGATACTCGTTCGATGGCGTCGATACCTTCGCGTTTCGCGAGATGAGAGCTGAACAAGGGCGCCTCCGCTCGGGCGAGGGCGACTACTCCACGCTGGTTCTGCCGAACCTCACGGGCATTGACATCGATTCGCTCCGCAAAATCCGGTCGTTTGTCGATCAGGGCGGAGTGCTCATTGCGACGCGACGCTTGCCGGACACTGCTTACGGCATGCCCGATCGGGAGAAGAATCGGTGTGAAGTGAAACAGATTGTGACGGAGCTATTCGGAGCGGCACGGGATGGAGTTGCCTTGCATCAGCACCGCTACGGCAACGGCGTCGCGATTTTCTCGCGTGACGAGCGAACGTCCTTCCTGAACGCCTTGCGATGGCACTCACCGGATATCGCGTTTGCCGAAGCGAGCGTGAATGTGGGGTTCGTTCACCGGCGGACGCCGGATCGCGATTACTATTTTCTGGCCAATACGAGCGAGCAGCCACAGCGGCTCGACGCCACTTTCCGGATAAGCGCGAAGCAGCCGGAACTGTGGGATTTGAAAACCGGAACTGTGGCGACGGTGATGGCATTCGAACAAACCAAAGCCGGCGTGCGCTTAGCTTTTGAACTCGGGCCGCTCGAATCACGGGTGATCGCCTTTGCCGGAAACGGCGGAAGCCCGGTTACCACCGATACGGACCTTGATTTGGAACCGGAGCGCGACGGCTGGGCGGCTCGCGTATTCGAGAATCGCGCCTACTACATCCAGCGGCCGCGCGGGCGGGAAGACATTACCGTGAGCGGCATTCCCGCTCCGGCGGTGCTGGTACCACGTTGGCGACTACACTTCGAAGACTCCTCGCTCACTCCGGTGGATCTCGACGAGTTGAAGTCGTGGACCGACATTGCGCGCGCGCGCTTCTTCTCTGGCCGTGGCGTTTATGAGGCGGAGTTTCCGTTCGCCGTGAAGCTACCGGAGGATGTGGGGGTGCTGTTGGATGTCGGCATGGTCCGCGAGACCGCGGAGGTCTGGTTGAACGAAGAGCCGGCGGGTGTAGCGTGGATGCGGCCTTACCGGTTCGATGTCACGCACCTGGTGCGGATTGGCTCGAACCGGCTGCGCGTTGCGGTTACCAATCTGCTCATCAATCGTGTGCTCGGTATGAGCCCCATCGATTACTCAGCGGTTTACAAACGTTACGGCCGCCGGTTTCCGCCGGGTGACGAGTGGGAGAAGGTACGCGACCCTTTGCCCTCCGGTCTGCTCGGGCCTGTGTGGCTGGTTTTTTACAAAATCCTTCGTGGCGGATCGGCCCGCGGGCACGACCCAAAACGCCGCCAGCCAAATCGTGACGCGACTTAAACGCGCGCATCGCTATAATAGTCGATATCGATGAACCCGCCCCGCCTGGAATTGCGCCGGGCTTCGAAGGTTTACCAGACGAATGGACAGAAGCTGGAAGCGCTCCATGATGTGTCACTGATGATCGAGCCGGGTACTATCACGGCTCTGGTTGGCCGCAGTGGTTGTGGCAAAACCACACTGCTGAATCTGGCGGGTGCGATGGATTTTCCAACGTCGGGTGAGGTGCTGATCGGCGGCCGCGCCACCAGTTCGCTGAACGAAGAGGAGTTGACTGCGCTTCGGCGCAACAGAATCGGCTTTGTGTTTCAATTTTTCCAACTATTACCGGCGCTCACCGCGGTGGAGAATGTCGAGCTGCCGCTGCTGCTCGCGGGTGCGGCGCACGCCCGGAACACCGCGCACGAGCGGCTGGAATGGGTTGGTCTTCGCGAAAAGGCGGATTCGTTTCCGTACCAGCTCTCGGGTGGCCAAATGCAGCGCGTGGCTATCGCGCGCGCTTTGGCGCATTCACCAGACATTGTGGTGGCGGACGAGCCGACCGGTAATCTGGATAACGCGAGCGGCGAACAGGTGCTCGGGTTGTTGCGCGACGCTGCGGGGCGTTTCGGCGCCACGGTGCTGATGGCCACGCACAGCGCGGAGGCCGCAGCCATTGCGTCGGCGCGGGTGCAAATGCGGGACGGTCGGATCTGCGCCGTCGAGCGGTCCTAGGCGCGGCATGCGGCGGTTCCAGTTTTTTCGAACACTTGTTTTGCGTCCGCTGCGGCGGGATCTCGTACGCGCCGTGCTTACCGTCGTCGCCGTGGCTCTCGGCGTGGGCGTGGTGATGGCAATCGATCTCGCGGGCGACGCGGCCACGGGGTCGTTCCGTTCCTCACTGGAGACATTGGTGGGCAAGACCGACCTCCAGATCACGGCGAACGGCGGTGTAGACGAACATTTTCTGGCGGCACTCGCTGCACTGCCCGTGAACGCGCGGTTTGCACCGGTGATGGAAACGCAAGGCGTGATGCAGGGCGTGGGGGCGGTGACGGTCTACGGCGTGGATTTCGTCGCGCAGGCGCGAGAGCAGACCCGACGGGCCGTTCCAAGAAATCTTGATTCGGCTGCGGTGATTTCCAGTGGGCTGGCGCGCAGGGCCGGGGCACATGAGGGAGACTACATGTCACTGGCGCTCAGCGATGCGCCTCGCACATACCGTGTGGCGCGCGTAGCTGAGGCGGGGGATGCCGAGTTCATATTGCTGGACATCAACGCAGCGCAGCAGGCACTGTATGCATACGGGAAGCTCGACCGTATTGAAGTGTTCGTTTCGCGGGGTGAGGATTTTGGGAATGTGGAACAAGTGGTCCGAGGTGTGTTGCCCGCCAGCTATCGCATCGAAAAGCCTGGTGCACGCAGTGAAGAGAACCAGCGCATGTTGCGCGCGTTTCGCTGGAACCTTCGTGTGCTCAGCTATATCTCGCTCGTGGTGGGCGCGTTCTTGATCTACAACACCATTTCGGTGAGCGTGGTACGGCGGCGTCCGGAAATAGGCGTATTGCGTGCGTTGGGAGCAAGCCGCCGCTGGGTGTTCTGGCTATTCTTGGGCGAGGCGTTGCTATTCGGCCTGGCGGGCTCGCTGGCTGGAATTGTGTTGGGCAGATTGATGGCGGTGGCAGCAGTTGGCTTAATCGCCGACACAGTGAACTCGCTCTATGTCAGCAGCCGGCCGGCGGCGATCACTCTCGGGTTCCCGGCGGTGATCACGGCCATGATTGCTGGAACGTTGGTAGCACTCGCTTCGGCGCTCGCGCCCGCGCGGGAGGCCATGGGGGTGACACCGGTGGAGGCCATGGCGCGCGCCGCGAGGGAACATCATACGCGAACGCACGCTTGGCGGAATCTATTCTGGGCCATGCTGCTTGGCGCCTTGGCCCTGGCGGTCGCGCAAGTCGGCCCGCTGGATGGAAAACCGATCGCGGGCTACGCTGCCACGCTACTCGCGATTGCGGCAATGGCGTTGGCTGCTCCGGCAACGATCACCGGCCTCGCGGCAGGAACGCGAAACGCAGCGCAAGCATTGTTCGGTCCTGAAGGTCTGCTCGCGGTACGCGGATTAGCGGCGGCGCTGGCCCGCACCTCGGTGATCGTGGGCGCGCTCTCTACCGCGATCGCCATGATGGTCAGCGTCGGCATAATGGTGGGCAGCTTTCGCGAAACCGTGATCGTCTGGCTCGACACGCAGCTTCGCGCCGATCTTTACGTACGGCCCGCGGGAAGAACGGGTGCAGGCGAGCATCCTGCGCTGCCCACTGGCGTGGCCGCCGCGGTTTCCTCTATTCCCGGCGTGGAGGCGATGGATATCTTTCACGCGCTAGAAATCGATTATGAGGGCCAGCGTGCGTCGCTCGGTGCAGGCGATTCCGCGATTGTTCTTCGCTACGGCCGCCTGCGATTTCTGCCGGGTGAGGATCGGGAGACGATCCTTCGCTCCCTCGCCGGTCAGGATCGCGTCATCGTCAGCGAACCGTTCGCCAACAAGCACAACGTGCGCGCGGGCGATATCTTGCAGTTGCCGATGGGAGCCCGCACGGTGCGCGTCACTGTGGCCGGCGTTTATTACGACTATTCGAGCGAGCGCGGCTGGGTGATCTTCGACCGCTCGACGCTGCTCAAGTATCTTCCCAACCAGCCTGTCACCAATCTTGCGATCTATGTGCGCAAGGATGCCGACACCACCGGAGTGCGCCACGCTGTGGAAGGGCGTCTGACGAACTATCGTGTGGTTGTGGCGCCGAACAGCGCATTGCGGCAGAACGCCGTTACCGTTTTCGATCGCACGTTCGCCATTACGTACGCGCTGGAAGGTGTCGCTATCGCCGTGGCTATGTTGGGCGCCGCGAATTCGTTGCTGGCCCTGGTGCTTGATCGCCGCCGCGAGTTCGGATTGCTTCGTTACCTTGGCGCGGCCCCGGCACAGATCCGCCGCATGATCGTTCTCGAAGCTGGTTTTCTGGGCGTCGCTGCAAATCTGCTCGGCCTGGCGCTGGGCTTTGCGCTCTCACTCGTTCTGATCTATGTCATCAATAAGCAGAGCTTCGGGTGGACCATCCAGTTTCATCCTCCCCTGGTTCTGCTGGCCGGCGCCTCGGCGCTTGTCCTGCTCGCCACCGTACTAGCCGGCATTTTTCCCGCGCGCGCTGCGGCGCGGCTCAATCCAATCGAAGTGATCCATGAAGAATAACAACGAAAACATTCGCAATATCGCCATCATCGCCCATGTCGACCACGGTAAAACCACGCTCGTCGATGCCATGCTGCAACAGAGCGGCATCTTCCGTAAGAACGAAGCCGTCGTGGAACGCGTGATGGATTCCAATGAACTCGAACGCGAGCGCGGCATCACCATCCTCGCCAAGATCACCGGCGTGCGTTACCACGGTGTCAAAATCAATATTGTCGATACGCCCGGCCACAGCGATTTCGGCGGCGAAGTGGAGCGCGCTCTCAAGATTGTCGACGGCGTCATGCTGCTCGTCGATGCGAGCGAAGGCCCGCTGCCGCAAACGCGATACGTGCTCATGAAGGCACTGGAAGCCAAGCTGCCGCCCATCGTCGTAATCAACAAGATCGACCGTCCGGATGCCCGTATCCCGGAAGTGCTGAACGAGATCTACGATCTGTTTATCGATCTCGACGCCACAGAGGACCAGCTCGATTTCCCCGTGCTATACAGCAACGCTAAGGCGGGCATCGCCAAGGCCGCGATGGAGGACAACGCCGAGAATCTGCAACCGCTGTTCGAGGCCATCGTCAAACACATTCCACCGGCGCCGGGCGATCCCGCGGCTAACTTGCAGATGCTGGTCGCGAATCTCGACTACAGCGATTACCTCGGACGGCTCGCCATTGGCCGCGTCTTCCAGGGCACGTTGAAGTACGGCGACGAGGTGGGCATCGTGAAGCTGGATGGCACCCTGCAAAAGACGCGCATCACCAAACTCTATTCGTTCGAGGGTCTCAAGCGCGTTGACGAGACCGAAGGCCATCCGGGCGAGTTGCTCGCCATCGCCGGCGTCGAGGGCATCACCATCGGTGAGACCTTGACCAGCGCCGACAATCCGCAGCCCCTTCCCAAGATTCACATCGATGAGCCGACGATTGCGATGACGTTCACTGTCAACACCTCGCCCTTTGGTGGCCGCGAGGGAACGTACGTAACTTCCCGCAACCTGCGCGACCGGCTAGACAAGGAGCTACTTACCAATGTGTCGATCCGTGTCGAGGAAGCAGGCGGGCCGGACGCGTTCAAGGTCATGGGCCGCGGCGAACTGCAACTCGCCATTCTGATCGAGATGATGCGGCGTGAAGGCTACGAGCTGATGGTGGGCAAGCCACAAATCCTGACGCGCACCGTAAACGGTAAAGTTCATGAGCCAGTCGAGCTGCTGGTGATCGATTGCCCCGAGTCATTCCTCGGCGTGGTGATCGAGAAGCTCGGCTCACGGAAAGGCAAGATGATCAAAATGGTGAACCACGGCTCGGGACGCGTGCGGCTGGAGTTTCACGTGCCCTCGCGCGGGCTGATTGGCCTGCGCAGCGAGATCCTCACCGACACGCGCGGCACCGCCATCATGAACAGCCTGTTCCACGGCTACATCGAGTGGCAGGGCGACATTCCCACGCGTCCCACCGGATCGCTCGTCGCCGACCGCGCCGGCAAAGCCACCGGCCACGCCATCTTCAATTTGCAAGAGCGCGGCGAGATATTCTTGATGCCGGGGACCGAAGTTTACGAGGGCATGATCATCGGCGAGAACGCGCGCGACAACGATCTAGACGTCAATATCGTCAAGGAAAAAAAGCTCACGAACATGCGCGCTTCAACGGCGGACGAAGCCATCCGCCTGGTACCGCCGCGCATCCTGAACCTGGAGCAAGCCATCGAATTCATCCGTGACGACGAGTTCGTCGAGGTGACACCGCAATCGATACGCCTAAGAAAGAAGGTGCTGAAGTCGAATCAGCGGTGAGAGAAGACGGCTGCGGCAATCCACCTCGCGCCCTCACTTCACCCCCAACTGCTCAAACAAAAACGCAAACACGTCCGCGTCTTCGGCGATCTGCTCGCTTAATGCGGTTCCGATGCCGTGGCCGGAACTGCTGCTGGTGCGCAAGAGAACCGGCCGCTTGGTTCCGCTGGCTTGTAAGCGCGCCGTCATTTTGCGGGAATTCGCCGGGTCCACGCGCGGGTCATTGTCTCCGGTCAGGAACAGCACCGCCGGATACTGCGTTCCGTCCACCACGTGATGATAGGGCGAGTACGCATAGAGCGCACGGAACTGGTCGGTCTCCTTCACGGTGCCGAACTCGGTGACGTTGAACGCGCCGTTCGGATGCAGCTCCACACGCAGCATGTCGTAGAGTCCCACGTAAGAAACCACGGCCCGGAACAATTCCGGATGCTGCGTCAGCGCCGCGCCCATGAGCAAACCGCCATTGCTGCCGCCCTCGATCGCGAGCCTCGCCGGGCTCGTGTACTTGTGATCGATCAGATAGCGCGCCGCCGCCGTAAAGTCATCGAACACATTCTGTTTATGCGTCAGATTGCCGGCGTGGTGCCATTCTTCGCCGAATTCGCCGCCTCCGCGCAGGTTGGCGATGACGTAAACGAATCCGTGGTTGAGCAGGGGCCGCAACCGCACGGTGAATCCCGGCGTCAAACTCACATCAAAGCCGCCGTAGCCGTAGAGCACAGTCGGATTATTGCCGTCGAGCTTCGTGCCTTTACGGGAGATGATGTTCAGCGGAACCTTCGTCCCGTCTTTCGACGTCGCGAACTCGCGCACCACTTGTACATCGCCATAATCCGCCGCGGCCGTGTACCGCAGCGCCGTGCGCGTGACCTTCTTTGACCCCGGTTCGAATCGATACCAAGCCGCCGGCGTGACGTACGACTGGCTTTCAAACAGCAGTTCATCGCTTTTGTGACGCACAAGCTCGTTCACCGAAGAAACGTCCTCGATCGGTACCGTCCCGCGCTCATGCCCAACGAGATCGAAAACGCGCACGTCAGACGGCCCGCCCTCGAGTTCGCTGATATAGAGTACTGACGCCGCCGGTAGAAAGCTTTCGATTACCGCCTTGCTCTCCGGCACCACGAGTTGTGCACCCGCCAGATCGCCGTCCTCCAGAGCCAGCCGCAGGATCTTGCCGTGTGGCGCATTCTGCTTCGACAGCAGATACAGGTAGCCGTCAAGCCCGAACTCGGCGTGCGTCACTTGATCCGCCAGGCGCGCAATCTGCCGCCACCCGCCGTCCGGCCCGAGCAGGTAATGAGCATACTCGCCGCCATCGCCGTTGGCCATGGTTGCCAAAATCCAACGGCCGTCCTCGGAAGCATCCAGCGCAATCTCGGCGATGCGCGGAAAATCTCTCCCGAGAGCGTATGTATCTTCTTCCGTCTTCGTGCCGAGCCGGTGAAAGTAAACCTGCTGGTAGAAGCCTATGTCCGGCGCAGCGCGTTCCGTGCCTCGCGGATATCGCGTGTAGTAAAAGCCAGAGCTATCGGCATTCCATGCCACGCTGCCTCCCGCAGTTCCGCCATTCACCCGCGGGATCACATCTCCGATTGCCTTCCCCGTCGCGACCTCGAATACATGCACGTCTCCGCTTTCGCTGCCGCCTTTCGAGAGCGAAACAGCCACCAGCTTCCCGTCGGTGGAAGATGCGTAGAAGTCGATGGCCGTCGTCCCCTTTGTGTCGAGTTGGTTGGGATCGACCACTACGTGCTCGGACGCAGGATCATCCGGCGATGCCAGCGTGACCAGTAGCGGCTGCTCTTTGGGCGGTTGCTGCTTTAGGGCAAGCAGCACGCCGCGACGATATGTGAGCGAGTGGTACCGGGGAGAGGGATAGCTCCGCAGCCGCTTCAGTTGTTCATAGAGCGCCGCCCGCGCCGGCAGTGTGTCAAGATACGCCCGCGCATGTCGATTCTCGGCGTCCGCCCACGCGCGCACTGCCGGGTCGCCGAAATCTTCGAGCCAGCGATAATCGTCGACGACTTTCACGCCATGGTAGGCATCCGTCACGGGCTTCTTTGGTGTAGCCGGCAGATCAGCCGCTTGCATGATGGTGCCCCCGAGGATACAGCACGTCAGGATTTGATTCAAAATGCGCTTTTTCATTGGACCCTGCTCGGCGGATTATAGCGTACCGCCAATGAAACCGTCTTTGAATGGCGCTAGTCTAATTAGTGGGTAGGTTCCTATGCGGAAAACAATCACTTTGGCTTTGTGGTTGCTGTTGGCTACCGGGCTTGGCGTTCAGGCCCGCGCGGCGGTTCACGGCGGAGGCGGCGGACACGGCTTCGGAGGTGGAGGCCATGTTGCCAGCGTTGGACGAGGGTACGGTGGCGGATTCCACGGCGGCGGGTATGGCGGCGGTTTCCGTGGTGGTTATGGTGGCGGCTACGGTCGTTATGGCGGCTACGGTCGTTATGGCGGCTACGGTCGTTATGGCGGCTACGGTTACGGCGGTTATCGCGGCTGGGGATATGGTGGCTGGGGGTTCGGCGTGGGCTTTGCGCCGTGGTATTACGGGCCAGGCTACTACGATCCCTACTATTCCTACAATCCCTACTATTACGGCTACCCGTACCCGGCTGCTTACGGTTATGGTGGTTACCCATACCCGTACTACGGATATGGATACGGATATCCCGGGCCTGCGGTGGTAGTCGGATGTTACGGACGTGGCTACGGCGCTCGCGTCGGCTTCGGCGTGGATGGCCGTTGGCATACCTTCGGCGGGAGACGGTAATAGATACGGGCGACTTACTCGTCGCCCGTTAGCTTTTCGCTCCCTGCCGCTCGGTGATCGTGATCGAGTTCCGTAGCCGGAAGTCGATGCGGGTCTCTGGCGGTAGGGAGACGGTCTTGTTTCGGGTTGCCGCCGCACCCCCCGCTCCCGCCGCGGTGCCCACTGCCGCTCCGATGCCGGCGCCCTTGCCGCCGCCTGCTATTGCGCCTATGGCGGCGCCGAGCGCAGTTCCCGCTATGACTTTCCCTGCGGTTTCACCCGTCGAAGCCTGTGCGTGCTTCTCAAACGTCTCCGTTTCAATCGCAACACGCTGCCCATCCGAGGTTCTCAACTGCGTCAGGACGATCGCCAGGTCCGATCTTCCGTTTCCATGGCCCGCCCGCTGAGACTCGACGACCTTGCCCTCGAGCCGCGCACCCCGTTCAGCGATTACCCATCCATCCACGACCAGTGGCTGGTCTAGCGTCGCGGTAAATCCGTCGCCAGCCGAGTTACGATCGCTCGACAGCCGTTCCACCGTGCGGACCGGAATCAGCATCCCTGCCTTGAGCGTCACTTGTAGGGCTGACGGAGACTGGGGCGCTGGAGCAGTCACCGCTGGCTCCGGCTGCTGCGGCGTTTCCGGTTGTTGAATCTGAGCGGGCGCTGCTGCTTCCTGCGGAGGCGGAGCAACCGCAGGCTCCGGTGCCGCGACCGAAGGAGGCACCTCCACGGCGGGTTCTTCATTCCGCGCCACCATCACCGGCTGATCTCGATGAACCTTTTTAACTTCACGAGGCTTTTCACTGGCTTTCGGGTTCTTCGGCTCAACAAGAGGTGAGGGCTTGGGCGGTTCCACCGGCTGCGATGGCACCGCAACGGGTTGCACCGGCGCCGGTTGTGCCACGGGTGCCGTCGCCGTCACCTGCGCCATGTTGCGGCTGATCTGCCACTTCATGAACAGCCCGCCGGCCACCGCCGAGACCGCCACCAGAATCGCGACTTGAAGCGGCTTCATGCTTTCCTCCCTATCAGTTGCAACAGTCCTTAATCACCCAGACGCGCGCCGTGCTGCTTCCGTTTCTACCGTCCTACCCGCTAAAATATAGAAAACCCAAGGGCCGATGACAAGTTTCCCCTCCAGTTTCGACATCGGAAGCGTGCGCATCGCGCCGGCGACCGTGCTAGCGCCCATGGCCGGCGTCACCGACACCGTGTTTCGCCGCTTCATCCGCTCGCTCGGCGGATGTGGGCTGATCATGACCGAGTTCACCAGCTCGCACGGCGTCAGCGCCTCGTTGCGCTCGCGCAAGCCCACGCGCACGCTGAAGTATCTGGCGTTCGAACCCGAAGAACACCCCATTTCCGCGCAGCTTTTTGGCGCCGATCCAGCGGTGATGGCCGACGCGGCGCGCGTCTGCCAGGATCTCGGCTTCGACATCCTCGATATCAACTTTGGCTGTCCGGTGAATAAGGTCGTGAAGTGCAACGGTGGCTCGGGCCTCCTTCGTGACCTGCCCCTGGTCGAGCGCCTTCTTCGCACCGTGCGCGCCGCGATTCGGATTCCCTTCACCATGAAATTTCGTGCTGGCTGGAATGACGAAGAACTCGTCGCCGTGAAGATGGCCCGCCTCGCCGAAGATTGCGGCTTGCAAGCCGTCGCCCTCCACCCGCGCACACGTGAGCAGGGCTATGCTGGCAAGGCGGACTGGACGCGCATCGCCGAAGTCAAAGCCGCGGTCAAGATCCCGGTGATCGGCAACGGCGATATCGTGACGCCCGAAGACGCCGTCCGCATGGTGCGTGAAACCGGCTGCGACGCTATCATGATCGGCCGGGCGGCGTCGTCGAATCCCTGGATCTTCCGCCAGATCGAGCAGTCTCTTGCCACCGGCAGCTATGAACAGCCAACGCACACTGGCCGCTACGAAATGATGCGCACTTATTACTCTATGCTGATGGAACGCGACGAGCCCGACACCGTCGGCAAAATGAAGCAATTTGCCACCTACTTCACGCACGGTATCCGCAACGGTTCCAAGCTGCGTGCCGAGGTCTATCATGCCCACGAAGCGCTGGAGATTCTCGATCGTGTCGATGCATTCTTCCATCGCGAAGCCGAACCGGCTTTGATTTCGTGAAAAAACTCCAACTCATCACGGACGGGGCCTGCCTCGGCAACCCCGGTCCAGGCGGTTGGGCCGCCATCCTGCGCTACAGCGGCCACACGCGCGAAATGTTCGGCTCCGCGCCGCACACCACCAACAACCGCATGGAGCTGACGGCCGCTATTGAAGGGCTGCGCGCCATCAAGGAGTCCTGCGAGGTGGAGGTCGTAACCGATTCGGAATATGTGAAGAACGGCATCACACAGTGGATCCATGGCTGGAAACGCAAGAACTGGATCAAGAGCGATAAGAAACCCGTGCTGAATGCCGATCTCTGGCGCGCTCTCGACGCCGAAACCGCCCGCCACAAAACCACCTGGACCTGGACCAGAGGCCACGCCTCGCACGACGACAACAACCGTGCGGATGAGTTAGCCACGGCCGCCGCTCGAGAACAAAGCACGAGTGAGTGAGGGCCCTCTCACCCCCTCTTCCGAAACGCTCCCCCTCCAATTCCGCCTGCATCCACGACCACGGCGACAATCAAAATCAGCAGATTGACCCCCTCGATCGGCCGATGCGTATTCACGAGCCACGCATAGGTGATCGTCGTCAATGGCAGCAGGATGAATCCTAGTATGGGCAGAATCAGCCCGTGATACGCTCGCTCCAAGTAATGCGAGAACAAGAACATGCACACCAGCACGATGCGCGGAAACGCCAGAACGGCAATGATCAGGCAGCAAGGCATGGCAGTCGGCTCACAAGTCCAATTCTCTCAGAAACGCAACCCCCACTCCGTCCGGGTGCTTCCTTTTCGTTATCTCCGCCTCGCCGGCCGGACTATCTCTCTGTATCTCCTGAAATTACACAACTCTTACAAATGGTTCTGGGATTCCCTGTTAGCTTGAAACTGTGCGAACAATGCCCCCGGGAATTTCGGTGAACCTCAACGACTTCGGAAAATCGACCAGCGACAGGATCAACTGGCCCAACTGCATTATCATGTCGCTTCTCCACATCGGCGCGATTGCCGGTCTGTTCTTTTTCAGCTGGAAGGTGTTCGCCATCACGGTTGTCTTATATTGGTTGACCACCGGCCTGGGAATCAGCATGGGTTACCACCGCCTGCACACCCATCGCTCCTATAAAGTGCCCACGGCGTTGGAGTATTTCTTTGCCGTCTGCGGCGCACTGACGCTGGAAGGTGGCCCGATCAGTTGGGTTGCGGTGCATCGCGTTCACCACCAGTATTCCGATCTCCCTGGCGACCCGCACTCACCCCGCGATGGCGGCTGGTGGGCACATGCTGGCTGGCTCCTCACCGGAGAAACCCTGCACAACAACACCCGGGCGATGGCGAAGTATGCGCCCGATCTCTCCAAGGACCGCTTCTACGTCTGGCTGAATAATTACCACTGGCTGCCCAGCATAGTGCTCGCTGTCGTCTTATTCGCGATCGGCGGACTTCCCCTGATGCTGTGGGGCGTCTTCGTTCGCGTGATCTTCGGTCTACATGCAACGTGGCTCGTGAATTCCGCCACTCACATGTGGGGCCGGCGCCGGTTCGCCACGCGCGATGACTCCCGCAACACCTGGTGGGTCGCGCTCATCACCTTCGGCGAGGGCTGGCACAACAATCACCATGCGCATCCGACTTCGGCCCGTCACGGTCTCGCCTGGTACGAGTTTGATCCATCCTGGATCCAGATCAAGCTCCTGAAATACCTCGGCATTGCCAAGTCCGTACAAGTGGCGAAAGTCACGAGCAAGCTGGTCGAGCGCGAAGCCGCGTAGTCCCCTTCTCGCAGCCGTCGCACACGCGCGGCTCTCTTCGGCATAAGCTGTATTTATGGTAGTTGCCGGGCGGCGGAAGTCGATCGCGTTCTTTATCGCGCTCGGTGCCTGCCTCATTTCGGTCATTCTTCTTCTCTACATCGGTTGGGTGGTGCTCAATTGGCGTAGTGGCATCCTGTTGTTTCTGGGCGTGTTGCTGCTGGCCATGATCATCGCCGGCGTCGTACTGAACACCATCTTTCTTGTGCGGGAAATCCGGCGAAACGAACAGCATGACGCCTTCATCAACGCGGTCACGCACGAGTTGAAAACTCCTGTTGCCGCCATCCGGCTCTACCTCGAAACGTTGCAGACGCGCGACGTCGACGAAACCAAACGCAAAGAGTTCTACCGCATCATGTTGGACGAAAGCGGCCGCCTGCTCAACACCATTGAGCAGATCTTGCGCACCGGACGCGCGGGCGCATCTGGCCGTAAACTTCACGTCGTGCCCATTGACCTCGGGGAAGTCGTGGAGGAATGCCTGGCGCGCGCCCGGACGCTCCTCGATATCTCCCCGGAATCGCTCGAATACCATCCGGGCCCGCCTATTACTATTCTGGGTGATATCGACGAAGTGCGCGCTGCGGTTTCGAACCTCATCGAAAACGCGGTGAAATATTCGGGAAGTAATTTGAAGGTCATCGTAGAGACGGCCAAGGTGGATGGCAAGTACGTGTCGCTGCGCGTAAGAGACCAGGGCGTGGGCATCCCCAAGACCGAGCTGAAGCGCATTTTCAAACGCTTCTATCGCACGCCCGGGTCGCTGGCCACGCGAGTGAAGGGTATCGGTCTGGGCTTGTACATTGTCCGGTCAGTGGCCAAGCGGCACGGTGGCCGCGCTTGGGCCGAAAGCGAAGGACCGGGACGCGGCAGTACGTTTGTGCTGCAACTCCCCATCGCCAAATGAGCCGTGTGCTGGTAGTAGAAGACGAGCGGCACCTAGCCGAAGGCTTGCGCTTCAATCTGGAAGCCGAAGGCTATCAAGTGCTGGTGGTTGAGACGGGCGAAGCCGCGCTCGATCTTCTGATGGCCCACTCGTCCCCGTTCGATGTCGTAGTTCTGGACGTCATGCTGCCCGGCAAGGATGGCTTCACGGTGATGTCCGAACTGCGGCACGCCGGCAAGTTCATTCCCACCTTGATGCTGACGGCTCGCGGCCATCCCGAAGATGTGCTGCGCGGCTTCGCTGCCGGAGCCGACGATTACCTCACCAAGCCTTTCGAACTGTCGATTCTGATCGCGCGCATTCGCGGTCTGCTGCGGCGGCACGAATGGATGCGCGTGTCTTTGAATCACGCAAACCACGCCGCCCCTGCGGAGTCCACGGACACGTTCACCTTCGGCGACAAGGCGGTGCATTTCGATCGTCTGGAACTCCGCGTCCGTGAGCAGACATTTCCCCTGACGCTGATGGAAGCCAACCTGCTTCGCTATCTGATCCAACGTGAGGGTATCCCCGTGTCTCGGAAAACCATGCTCGAGGAAGTCTGGGGCCTGCACGAAGACACCGACACGCGCGCCATCGACAATTTCATCGTCCGCCTGCGCCGCTACATCGAAGACGACCCCACGCGCCCCCGGCATCTGCTGACGGTGCGCGGTGTAGGCTACCGGTTCGTAGCGTCGCCTGCGGCAGTAGGGTAAGCGGGCATCGTCCTCGCGCCCCTTCACCTCCCGCTCTTGATATACTAATTTGTTCACCACAAAAAAGGAGACCCACCCTCATGACTGTGCCCTTCTACGGTCACGTCAAGCAGTACCACAACATTAAGTCGGAGATCGACGCCAATATCCACGAAGTTCTCGAGAGCGGCCAGTACGTAATGGGGCCGATGCTGAAGCGTTTCGAGAAGGAATTCGCCGCCTATCACGGAATGAAATACGCCATCGGTGTTGGTAACGGCACCGATGCACTGTGGCTTTCGTTCATGGCCCTCGGCATCGGGCCCGGTGACGAGTGCATCACTCACCCCAACACGTTCTTCGCAACCGCCGAGGCCATCTGGATTGCCGGCGCCACCGCCGTCTTTGTCGATTCCGATCCGAAAACGAATTGCATCGACCCTTCCAAGATCGAAGCGGCCATCACACCGAAAACGAAGGCTATCGTGCCCGTTCATTTGTATGGCCAGTGCGCCGATATGAAAGCGATCCGCAAGATCGCGGACAAGCACAAGCTCCTCGTGATCGAAGATAATGCGCAGGCCATCGGCTCGCGCGGCGACGGCTTCAAGGTCGGCGAGCTGAGTGACGCAGTTTGCACCAGCTTCATCATCCAGAAAAATCTCGGCACCTTCGGTGATGGCGGCGCGGTCGTCACCAACAACGAAAACGTCGATCGCCACGTGCGCCGTCTGCGCAACCACGGTTCGGAAAAGCGCTCGTGCCACAGCTACGGTTTCAACAGCCGCCTGGATGACATTCACGCGGGCATTCTCAGCGCCAAGCTGAAGCACATTGACCAAGGCAACGAGCAGCGCCGCAAGTGGGCGGCCCGGTATTCCGCTTGCTTGAAGGACGCCCGAAACATCACGCTGCCCTACGAGGTCCCCGGCTATCACCACGTTTTCCACCTCTACGTGATCGAAACCAAACGGCCCGAGCATCGCCGTCCACTGCTCGATTTCCTGATTAAAAACGGCGTCGACGCGAAATGCCACTACGACATTGCCATCCATCAGCAGGAAGGCTATCCCTGGGGCAAGGGCGCTCGCATCGTGGGCCCCATTCCCAACGCGGAGCGCAACGCAGCCTGCTGCATCTCTCTGCCGATGTTCCCCGAACTCACCGCTGAAGAGGTCGACTACACGATCGCCAAGACCCTCGAGTGGGACAGGACGGTGGGGTAAGCGTGAAGGACAAATATCGAGTCGTCGTCGTCGGCATGGGCAAGCGTGGTATGCACCATGCCACGACCTTTCAGGCTAACAGCCGCTTCGAATTGGCAGGCATCTGCGATATCGATCAGACGCGTCTAAACGATGCCGCCGCCAAGCTGGGTGTCGCGGTGAAGGGAACCGATGCGGCCGAAGTGGCCAAGTCGGTTCGCCCCGACGTTTTCTGTTTTTGCACGCTTCCCAACATCCGCGCGTCGATGGTCCGTATCGGCATTGAGAGCGGCGCGAAGCTCATCGCTATGGAGAAGCCTGTCGCGCTCACTAGCGCCGAAGGTTTCCAGGTGCGCGATCTGTTGGCCGCAAGCGGCGTCAAGGCCGTGGTGAGCCACCAGCACCGCTATGGGACACACTATCAGAAGGTCGGCGAGTTGGTCGCGAGTGGCGCCCTCGGCCGCATCCAAACCGTCTACGGCACCGCTACCGGCTGGATGATGCACATGCTCTCGCACCTGGTCGACTACCTGCGTTGGTTCAGCGGTGAGCAGGAGGCCGAGTGGGTGATCGCGCAAGCGGCTGGCCGCGGTAAGCTCACCGACATTCATCCCTCACCCGACTACATCGCTGGCTTCATCCATTTCGCCAACGGCGTTCACGGTGTCATCGAATGCGGCGCCGGCGCGCCCGATGTACCTGAAGTCGATTACTGGTGGCGGAAGTGCCGCATCGGCGCGCAGGGCATCGATGGTTTCGCTGAAGTGCTGACCGGTGGCGGCTGGCGTGCCGTGACCAAGAGCGGCGCCTGCTCCGGCGGCGGCTCCATGAACTACGACCTCGACATGCCGCCCTATATCCAAGAGATGGCTGACTGGCTCGATCGCGACAGCGCCGTCCACCCTTGCAACTTCGCCAGTGCCTATAAGGGCTTCGAGATCATGATGGCTTTCTGCCGCTCAGCCGCGCAGGGTGGTCAAATTGCGCTGCCGCTTACCGCGCCCGCCGATGAAATCGATTTGCTGCGGCGCTCCGTGCCGGACCGCAAGATCCTGCTCTCGCTCGCCGCGAGCGCGAAAGAATACCCGTCTTAGCGCTCTATTTCGAAACGTCACCTAGCGGTCATCGGCCGCTGTGTGAGATTCTGGGACCCCTGCGGCGCTGCTGCGGTTGCGAGCGGGACTTTCGCCACGCGTACAGTCGCGACTTCAGCCTCCGCCGCAGGCTTCTAGTTCCGGTAACCGTTTCCGACGCCCTCGCGATTACGGCCGCTCAATCTCTAGCCGCACGGTGCCTCCATTCGGATCAGCAAACTCGTAGATTTCTGGCTTGGAGGAGACTTGCTTCACCACCGCCTGCTTCCAAGAAAGCTTCGAATCCGGACCTCCCTCCTTATACCAGCCGGTCAGGAGGTATTGCGGCGCGTCTTTCGAGCCCCACGTGTAACAGGAATCTAACCCATACCTCCCTGTACTCGCCGGACGGGAACTGTCGCTCGACCATTCACGCCGCCATCTGGCGTGTCCGGGCATGACGCACGCGAATCCAAGATCGATTCTTTTGCAGTATTTTTCGTCGAATTCCTCGAGTTTCACCGACCGTTCCCAACCCCCCGGGGAAAAAGTGGCTGCGAGGCTGATCTCGTCCTGAGGATTTGTCGAGCCGTCGCATGGAATGCGGCTGCTCAAGCGCGCCCCCTTCGACGGATCTAGAGGTTCATCGTTACGATGCGACCGGGCGTACCCGCCGGCTCCGATTGCAAGAATGGCAAGAGAGGCAACAACTCCTGAATAACGCGTCACGAGCCCATTTTAGCCGCTGCCAAGTCTCAATGTAACGAAGGGATTCTCCACGCGCACGCCGTCGTAAATTTGCCCGTGGCCGAGATCCTCGCTCAGCACGAGCCGCGCATTGGCAGCCTTGGCGGCAATCAGAATCAGGCTATTCCAGAACGAGAGCTTGTGTCTGACGTGAAGACTGATCGCTTCGAGCATATGCGATGGCTGAATGCTCACCACGTGCAACTGAGCTAGTTGGGCCGTCAAAGCCTCGGCCTGTTTGGGAGGCACCTGCTTGATCTTGCTGGTGAGGATTGTGTAGAACTCCTGCAACACCTGAGTACTGATGACGATCGATTTTTCGTAAAGATGGCGCAGGTAGATGCGGCGCGCTATCTCCCGCTTGTATTCAAATCGCTGGTCGTGTATGTAGATCAGAACGTTCGTATCAAAGAAAACGTTCATATACGGTAAAGCTCATCGCGACTCCACTTGCGTTTGGGCACTCGATAGAGACCCTCCTTGGAGGCGTTGAGAAATTGTTCACCCGCCGAGATGTAATTCTCGCCAAATCGAACCGCGCGATCCAGGTTTTCATGAATCCAGGCGTTGAGGGATATGCCCTTCTTTGCCGCTAGAGCTTTGGCATCGCGAACCAACTCCGTGGGAAGAGCGATTGTAACGTTTCGCTTTTGAGCTTTCACATATTTGAGTGTAACACACACAAACATGTGCGAGTAGCCAGATGGTGCCATGCCTGCCTTCGAACATCTGCTCCTGCTTGTTGCTACAATCACCTTCATGCCCAATGAAGTATTCGCCGTTTTCGACACCACCGAAGGTTCCTTCAAGGCGCGGCTCTTCGCCGACCTCGTACCCAAGACCGTTGAGAATTTTGTCTCGCTTGCCGAAGGGACGAAAACGGGTAAGCCGTTCTACGACGGCCTCGTCTTTCACCGCGTGATTCCCGATTTCATGATTCAGGGCGGTTGCCCTGAGGGCTCCGGCCGCGGCGGCCCGGGTTATAAATTCGCCGACGAATTTCATCCCGAGCTGAAGCACACCAAGCCCGGCATGCTCTCCATGGCCAACGCTGGGCCGAACACCAACGGCAGCCAGTTCTTCATCACCGTCGCGCCCACGTCCTGGCTTGACAATAAGCACAGCATCTTCGGTGAGGTCATCGAGGGATACGACGTCGTGGAAAAGATCTCCAAAGTGCCGCGTGGTGCGCAAGACCGGCCCAAGAAGGAAGTGCAAATCCGCTCCCTCAAGATCGAGAGGAGCTGACGCCGTGAAGAAGCTGGCGTTGCTCGTTCTGCTGTGCTCGTTCGCGGCCTTCGCCGAAGAGGGCTTTCGCCCCTTGTTCAACGGCAAGAACCTGGACGGATGGGACGGCGATCCGCGCTTTTGGAGTGTTCGTAACGGGATCATCGTGGGTTCGACCGAGAAAGCCAAGCTCCCGCACAACGAGTTCCTGATCACCAAACGGTCTTTCGCCAACTTCGTGCTCCGGGCCGAGTGCAAACTGCGCAATCACAACAGTGGCATCCAGTTTCGCAGTGAGGCTCTGCCCGAGTGGGTGTGCCGCGGCTATCAGGCCGACATGGGCGAAGACAATTACTGGGGCAATATCTACGAAGAGAAGGGCACCCGCCAGACCATGGTGGACGGATGGCCGAAAGCCAGGCCGGTGGTGCATCTCAAGGATTGGAACGAGTACGAAATCTCTTGTGACGGCGACCATATTGAGTTGAAGCTGAATGGTGTGAAGACCGCCGACCTGCACGATTCCGTGCGGCTGAGCGGAATTATTGCCCTACAGCTCCATGCCGGCCCGCCCATGGAAGCCTATTTTCGCAACATTCGTATCAAGGAATTGAAGTAGCTCGCGTTGAAGCTCGCTCTATTTGGCGGTACGTTCGATCCCATCCACAATGCACACTTGAAGATTGCCCGCGAAGCCGCGCGCCAATTTGCGCTGGATAACGTCTGGTTCATTCCGGCGTCTCGCCCCCCCCACAAATCCGGCGTGACGAGCACGCCCTATGACGACCGCTACCGCATGGTGCAACTCGCCTGCGCGGGCCAGCCGATGTTTGAAGCGTCGCGTATCGAGGAGGGCGAAGACAAAAGCTACTCGATCGAAACCATCCAGCGGGTGCGCGCGTCGATTGGGCCTGGAGACGAACTGTATTTTCTAATCGGCGCCGACGCGTTTGCCGATATCCGCAGTTGGCGGAGATGGCGCGATGTGATTGCGTCGGTGGACTTCATCGTGGTCAGCCGCCCCGGAGGCGCCTACGAGGTGCCGGATGGGGCCCGCGTCCATCCTCTTGAGGGCGTCAACCTGCCAGTGTCGTCTTCCGAGATTCGGCGACGGCTGGCGGCGGGCGACGAACAGGTGGACGTGCCACCATCGGTGTTGGCCTACATCTCCGAGCACCATCTCTACCGGTAGGCGTTTCCGTTCACAACGATTCGTAAGAAAATTCAACCCCGGCAAATTCACGCGGAACGGTGACTTAGCGTCTTTCGTGGTTGCAAAAACAGCCAGTACCCCGTCCCGCCGACGCTAGACTGAGGCCAGGTGCGACCGACAGCGTTGGGCAAGTTGGCAACTGTGGTTTTGACGGCGGTGGCGGCCTTTGCACAGCCGCCGCTGACCACCATCCAGGACACTCTTTACAAGGCCGACGGCACTCCATTCAACGGGCTGCTGATTATCTCGTGGAACAGCTTCCTGGCGGATAACCAGGCCAACGTCGTCTCGCAGAGCATCACGGTGCAAGTAGTCGGGGGACTCTTTCAAGTACAACTGGCGCCGACCGCCGATGCGAATCCACCCAGTTTCTACACCGTAACTTACAATAGCGACGGCAAGGTTCAGTTTCAGGAGACCTGGGTCGTACCCGTTTCCACCACCCCATTGAGGATCAGTGACGTGCGCACGTCCAACACAACGCAAACCGCCAGCCCCGTGCAGCCCCCCACGCAGACCCCGATCCCGGAGAGCGCGGTGGTTGGCCTTTCCGGTGATTTGAGCTTGCGGCCAGTCAAGGGGCCAGGCTTCAACACCGGGAGCGTGGCGATGATCAACTCGAACGGTGGGATTGATGCCGTGGTGGGAAACCCGTCAGACTGCGTTTTCGTGAACGGCACGTCGGGTCCGTGCGGCACTGGGGGTGTTCAATATTCCGACGGCGAAACTCCGGGTGGCACGATGGATGGCATCAACGCCACATTCACGCTGGCTAACGCGCCGAGTCCTGCACCAAGCCTGGAGCTGTTCCGCAACGGCGTCGCGCAGAAACCCGCTGCTGATTACACGTTGACTGGATCCACGGTACAGTTTCTGGCCGGAGCGGTTCCGCAGCCCGGCGACACCCTGCTTGCGTGGTACCGATTGCCAGCCGGCTCCAGCGGAACGCAAACGACGGCAAGTCCTCAGATCTACTGCAGTGTCCCGGGGACCAGCACATCGTCGACTAGCTTTGCATCGCTCGGCAGTTGTACCTTCCCGGCGAGCACGCTGCAAGTTGGTGACCGGGTTGAGATTCACTTCGATTTGGCACACGCGGGCGCAACCTCGGGCTTTGAGTACGAAGTGCTGTGGGACGCGACCGTGCTGACCGACCGCGTGGCGGGCACGGGGGACGCCATGATCGCAGGCAAGGGGGAAGCGGCCGTCTACAGTGCCGGGTCCCAGTTGCGAGCAGAAAGCTGGGGAACGGTGCTGGCTTACGCCGCATCGGTAGGGAATGCGGCGGACAGCGTGGCCGGGGCGCTGACCATCAATTTCCAGATGAAGATGGCCCAGACAACGACAGATACAATCACACTCACCAATTTCACCGTAGTCCGCTACCCTGCGCACTAGCGCAATTCCCACCTATTTTTTCACGAACCCTTGCACGTAGATCGTATGGATCCCACGGACGGAAGTTTCCGTTCCGGTGACTTCCATGACGTGGGCGAAGTGGTCGCCGGCGGCTTTGCGAAACTCGGTCAGGCCGTCACGGCGGGGATCGTGCTCCTCATCGATCAACAGGTACACGCCGCCTTCCTTGGTGAGCAGGCCGATGGGCTGGCCATTAGCGATGCACTTTGCGCCGCAAGCTTTGTGCTTCTCGCCGTGCTTACCGAGCTGAAGGTAGCAGGAGAGGTCGATGATCTCGCCGGTGACGGTGACAACTTTGCCGTCGAGCGGTTTCTTATCGACAGCGGCGCCGATGGTGGTGTCGGTCCAGGGCTGGGCGGGCTTCTCACCGAGCGTTCCCATGGTCTGGTCCCAGCCGCCTTCGGGAGCCATCTGGGGCTGGAGCGGGCCGGCCGCGGATTTCTTGGTGTCGGCCTTCTTCTCGTCGGCCGCGGTGAGGGTGAGAGTCAGGGCGGCGAGGACAAGCGGTGCAAGAAGCGTCTTCAGCGACATAATTCTCCTCCATTTTCAAATTCATCGCCCGAGGACGAAGAAGTCGCGACGGTTCATTACGCCCCCGGTAGATGAAACGGTAGCATGGGCGAAAGGCAAAAGGCAAAAGGCGCGGTGATATGCTAAACAAATGTCACGGCCAGGGACGCTACTTCAGGCGCGACACTATGACGAGTTCCGCTGTATTGGCGCGGATTGCGAAGATACGTGCTGTGATGGCTGGGGCGTCACGGTGGACCGGAATACTTACGATAAGTATCAGAATTGCAGCGACGCGGAGCTACGGTCTCCGTTACATGAACTTGTCACGATCAATGCCACTGCCGCCAGTGACGACGACTACGCTACTATCAAACTCTCCGATCCCCGCTGCCCGTTTCTCGCCCAAGGCCTGTGTTCCATACAAAGCAGGCTGGGCGAAGACTACCTGTCCAACACCTGCGCGACCTACCCTCGCATAATGACCGTGGTTGGCGATGTACTGGAAAGAACACTAGACCTGTCTTGTCCGGAGGCGGCGCGGCTCGTCCTGCTGAGTCCTGGTCCGTTGCGGTTTGAGGAGAAAGACGGTACTGAAGAGCACTTTCGGACGGGTAATTTATCCGTGCCGGATACGCCTAACGCAAGATATGCGGACCGGCCTTATCCATATTTCAATCAAGTCCGGGAGCTCGCCGTTAGTTTGCTGCGAGAGAGGGCGTATCCTTTGTGGCAGCGTTTGGTTATCCTGGCTTACCTTTGCGATAAGTTGAATGAAGTGGCGGAACAAGGCAATGACCAAGATGTACCTAGGATTATTCAGGGATATCTAGAGGCCATTCAGAATAGATTATTCGATGATGTTTTGAATAAGCTGGAAGCTCGACCGGCGGTGCAATTCGAGACCACGGTAGAAGTGATCGTGAACCATATTAGTTCGAACTTTGCGGTGCGCAGGTTTCTTGATTGCTATCAGGAAGTTCTGTCTGGCCTGCATTGGACGCACGAATCCACCATGACCGACTTGGTCAATCGCTATCAGGAGGCTAACTCCAGATACTATGCACCGCTGATGGAGCAGCACGAGCACGTGATGGAGCAATATTTCCTTAACTACCTCTACCGCAGTGTGTTCCTTTCGACCGCCTGGAGAATAACCGGAGGGCCGGGATCCATCATATAAGCAACTCCATCTGTGCGCAGTACAGTTTGATGATTGCGTATTACTCCATCATCAAGACAGTATCGATCGGGATGGCATCCTTTCATAAGTCAGCGTTTGGGCTGGATCACGTCATCAAAGTTATTCAATCCTCCACGAAAACGTTTCAGCACAGTACTTCTTTTCCCATGCGGGTGCTTCAATATCTGCGGGGTAAGGGTATGAATAACGCACTATCGCTGGCAGTGCTCATACAGAATTAATGTAGAGGCGGGGCAGCTCAACGTGTGAGAGCGCGGGTTTTCCAAGTCATCTTGAGGCCGGCGGGAAGGCTGAAATGGGTACCGCGGACAAAAAACGAGCCGACGCCGGGCAAGTCAAAGAGGCGGATTTGCTCGTTAGCGACCTTGACAGAGGAGCGGACGAGGGCCGATGTTTTGCGTGAAACGGTGGTGGAATACGAGAGGAACCATGCTACCCCCGGTGTCCGCTCGATGTTCTGCAAATCCGCGTAGAAGGGCAACAACGAAGAGCCGGCCTGAATTTCATTGAACTCGAGGGCCACGACAAAATAACTTTCGGGTTCGGAATTTCGTTCCAGCCTGCGCACGCGGCCCCGCACCACCGAGCCGTCGGGGACCAGTATATGACCCTTGTACCGGACATCGCCCGACACTTTCGCTTCGATCACTTGGCCGACCGTCGCTTGGTCGGTAATTGGAGCGGTGAGTACGATCGAGACGAGAACAGCGCCGGGGAAGGTTTCCAGGGCCCCTGGAGTGGAGACTGGCTGAGCGGGCGAGGTCACGGGCGTAAGCGTGTCGGCGGCGGTAAAACTTATGCTGGACTCGGTGTTGAAGGACCTGCAGTGAGTAAATTCAACGACATTCCGGTTCTCTTCGCCGGAGAATTCGATTAAGTGCATATCGCCGGTTTGCGGCATTAGTACGTCTGCCGTGCCGATTCGCATGCGGGCATAGTCGATGGTCGTGATGGCGTCGACAAGGGGTAGAGTGGGCGGGATTTCATCGGCGTGGATCTCCACACGTATCAAATCTTGCGACTGTGGGTCCGCCCAGAACAAGCCTTTCACGCCCACCGTTCCACTGGCGCCGACGAGGCTGATCTGGTAGCCACTCGTGCGCACTGGAATCTGAAAACTGTAACAAACGGCACGGCGGCCAGCGAGGTCCACTTCCCCGCGATACTGGAAAAGACCGTTGTCGTCCACGAACAGGCTGCGCAAGTGGGACGCAAAGACGCCGCTGCCGATCATGCCCCCGCCGATGAACATCGCGGGGTTGTCTTCCTTAAAATTGCGGTCACCTAGCCAGGAAAATAGCTCGCGGCCACCGATGTTGGCGACCTCGAGTTGCAGGGTATCGAGCGGTCTCATGGTGCTTTTCGGTCCGGAATCCTTGTGGAAGCGTTCGAGGGCTTCCACGCAGGTGAAGTTCGGCATCTGGGCGATCTCGTGGCGCATGTGGGCTTTGATTCGTGCCAGCATGAGCACTTCGGGCGCCAAGTCCTGGGAGAACGCCCTGGACGGCGCAAGTACAACGGCGAGGACCACGAGACTTCTGAAGGTCATCCGGGCCAGCAGGCAAGACCGAAGCAAGAGCGGTCTGTCCAGACCAAGTATATGCCGTGTTATGATCTGCGTCCATGATCGGAGGCTGCAATGTATGCGATTCGCAAGACGGTTGTTTCTTGTTGGACTGATTGCTGGTGTCACTGTTTCAGGACAAGACCAAACTGGCACGACACTTTATGAGCGGCTGGGCCGTTACGACGGGATTGCCAGGATTGCGGACGATTACCTCAAAGGTGTGCGAGCAGATCCGCAATTGTCGCGGTTCATTGGGCGTAGCACGGATTCGCTGGTACGGGCACGCCAGTTACTGAAGGACCAGTTGTGTGCGCTGACGGGTGGCCCGTGTGCTTATGTCGGACGGGACATGAAGACGGCACATAGTGGGTTGGGTATCACGGAATCGGACTGGGCTCTCAATATGAAGTACCTGGCGGCGGCGCTGGACAAGTCGCATATCGCGGGCAGTGATAAGCACCAAATGCTCGCACTGATCGGGACATTCCGGAATCAAATTGTGGAGAAAGACGCGGCGAAGCAGTAGCGGAGGGCGGAGCGAGGCGGGTCAGCGTGGTATCATCTGCGTCCATGACAATTGATTGGAAAGGTGGATGCGGGTGGTGTGCTGCCATCCTATTTCTTGCGATGAGTGTAGACGCACAGGACCGGACGCAGGCGCGGTCGATGGTGATTTCGCGCCAGGGAATTGTGGCTACGAGCCAGACGCTGGCGTCGCAGGCGGGAGCGCAGATTCTGGCGCGAGGCGGGACAGCGATGGATGCGGCGATCGCGGCGAATGCGGTACTGGGTGTGGTGGAGCCGCTGAGCGATGGCATCGGCGGGGACCTATTCGCGATTTATTGGGATGCAAAGACGGGCAAGCTGACGGGCATTAATGCCAGCGGGTGGGCGCCGAAAGCGCTGAGCATCGAATACCTGCGAGCGAAGGGTATCAGCAGCATGCCGCAGAACGGCATTCAATCGGTGACTGTGCCGGGGTGCGTCAACGGTTGGGAGAAACTGCACGGAAAGTTCGGGAAGCTGCCGTGGCACGATCTGTTTCAGCCGGCGATTTATTACGCGGAGAACGGATTTCCGGTGACAGAGTGGATTGCGGGCGGTTGGGGACGCGCGACGGCAACGCTCGAAATGGATGAGAACGGGCGGCGCATTTTTCTGCCGAATGGGCGTGCGCCGGTGGCCGGCGAGGTGTTTCACAATCCGGAGGTGGGGCGGGCGCTCGAGTTGATCGCGGACGGGGGCGCGGCGGCATTCTATCGTGGGGCGATCGCCAAAGCCATTCTGCGCACGTCCGACAAGCGGGGCGGGACGATGGCGGCGGCGGACCTGAGCGAATTCGAATCGGAATGGGTGGAGCCGATTTCGACGGATTACCGCGGCTGGAAGATTTATGAGCTGCCGCCCAACGGGCAGGGCATGGCGACGCTCGAGATGCTGAACATGATGGGGCGATTTCCGCTGGGGTCGTACGGGGCGATGAGCGCGGACGCGTTCCATATCAAGATGGAGGCGCAGAAACTGGCGTACACAGATTTGCAGCGATATCTGGCCGATCCGCGATATACAGCGGTACCGGTGGCGGGGATTATCTCGAAGAAGTACGCGGCGGAGCGCGCGGGGCAGATAGATCCGAAGCATGCGCAGTGCGAGGCGCAAGCGGGCGACCCGAAACAATACGCGGGCGACACGATTTATCTTTCGGTGGTGGATCGCGAAGGAAATATCGCGTCGCTGATCCAGAGCGTCTATCTTGCGTTCGGGTCGGGTGTGGTGGTGGAAGGGTGTGGATTCCATTTACAGAATCGCGGCGGGCTGTTCGAGATGGATAGCGCGCATCCGAACGCGCTGGCGGGGCGGAAGCGGCCGTTCCACACGATCATTCCGGCTTTCATGGAGAAGGGGACTACCCACATCGGATTCGGCATCATGGGCGGGTTGAACCAGGCGCAGGCGCATGCGCAGTTTGTTTCGTACATGGTGGACCACGAGATGAACATTCAGGCGGCGCTCGAAGCACCGCGATTTACGAAGCTCACTTTTGGCGGGTGCGACGTGATGATCGAGGCGCGGGTGCCGGCTGATGTGCGCCGCGAACTGGCGGACCGGGGGCACAAGCTGGAGTTGCAGGGGGATTTTTCTAGCTGGATGGGGGGCGGGCAGGTGGTGGTTCACGATTCGGCGACGGGGGTCAATTATGGGGCTTCGTCGCCGAGAAAGGATGGGGCGGCGGTGCCTGAGGCGCCGGATTACTTCAAGCGAGAAACCAAGGCAAAAGACAAAGGGCAAAAGGCAACGGGCAAAAGTTAGGCGGGTGCGATTGCACATGGGCGTTGGGGTTTCTATAAGAGAGCTGCGGAAAGTTTATACGTCGCCGCCGCCGATGGCGGCTGGTCCGGCGGGGTTCAGCATGATGGGGGCGCGTGGGAGTGCTCCGAAACAGAAGAAGGCGTTTGAGATTGTGGCGCTGGACGGGATCTCGCTGGAAATCCAGCCGGGAGAGATTTTTGGACTGCTGGGGCCAAACGGGGCGGGGAAATCGACGACCATCGGGATTCTGACGACGCGGGTGCGGCCGACGAGCGGTGAGGCGCGGATTGGGGAGTATGACGTCTGGCGGCAGCAGGTGGAGACCAAGCGACTGATTGGCGTGGTGCAGCAGCGGCCGAACCTGGATTTTTCGCTCACCGCGCGAGAGATTCTGCTGTTCCATGGAGCGTATTACGGGCTGGCGAAAGGTGAACGGTCGCGGAGGGCGTCGGCACTGCTGGAACGATTCCAACTCACGACGCGCGCTGACGACATGGTACGCGGTTTTTCGGGCGGCATGATGCAGCGGCTTTCGATCGCGCGTGCCATGGTGCACGATCCGGAGGTGCTGTTTCTGGACGAGCCGAGCACGGGGCTCGATCCGCAGACCAAACTGTTGCTGTGGGAGATCATCCGCGAATACAACAAGAATGGAAAGAGCATTCTGCTGACCACGCACAACATGGATGAGGCCGACGCGCTGTGCCACCGGATTGCGATTGTGGACCATGGGCGCGTGATTGCACAGGGGACGCCGGCGGAACTGAAGGCGGCGATACCGGGCGGATACCTGGTGCGGATTCGTGTGGGGCAGGGGTCGCCGGCATTGGTGGCACGGCTGCAACGGCTGGCGGGGGTCACGGAGGTGCGCGCGGACGGGAACGCGGTGGATCTTTATGCGGATCGCGGGGGAGCACTGATTGGGGTGATCGTGGCGGCAGTGGGGGAATCCGGCACGGAGCTGTGTGATGTTCACATATCGGAGCCGAGTCTGGAGAACCTGTTTCTGCACCACACCGGGAGGAGCCTGCGGGCATGAACGCGAAAACCTTCCTGGCAAAGCTGGCGCGGGACGCACACGTGGCGCGGCGGAACATTTGGGCGCTGCTGACGCAGACCATGCTACAGCCGTTGCTGTTTACGTTTGTATTTGGGCGCGTGATGACGGGAGCCGGAATGATGCCGGCGAGTTACAAAGGGATGCTGGCGCCGGGGATCATGGGGATGAGCATGGTGATGACGGGCATTCAGGCGGTCTCAATGCCGCTGATCGCGGAGTTTCAATTTACGCGCGAGATCGAAGACCGGCTGCTGGCGCCGATGCGGATTGAATGGCTGGCGGTAGAAAAGATTCTGGCAGGCATGATCCAGGCGCTGGTGTCCGGCACGGTGGTGATGTTGGCGGCATGGCTGGTGCTGGGTGGCGAGGTAGGTTTCAATTTCCACCGGCCGGTGGTGTTTGCGGCGGTGATGGTGCTGGTGGCGCTGCTTTCGGCCGCTGGCGGGCTGATGCTGGGATGCAGCGTGGGGCAGACGCAGATCGGGCTGATGTTCAGCCTGGTGCTGGCGCCGATGATTTTTTTCGGCTGCGTGTATTATCCGTGGAGCGCACTCGCCAGATTTCCCGTGCTACAGAAGCTGGTGCTGCTGAATCCGCTGGTCCATGCAAGCGAAGGGCTGAGGGGCGCGCTTGTGCCGCAGGTTCCGCACATTCCAACTATTGCGGTGGCGGGTGCACTGCTGGTGATAGATGCAGGGTTGATTGTGGGGGGACTGAAGAAGTTTTACGGGAAGGCGGTAAGTTAGGGGCGGGGGCGCCCAGCCGACTACCGTTGGGTCTTGAATTTTACATTACCTTTTGCAGTATTGCTGGTTAGGGCTGTAAACCGTTAACCTTATCTTTCGGTGTCGACGCCGATCTACGTGTACAGGCACAGAATGGCCTGAATTTGCTTCATGAGGACAGTGCTGACCGGCCCCATTCCCCAGGAACCTGAACCTATGGTGAGCGATGCAGTAGTGCGCAGGGTGGAGAAGCGCGCCGCTGTGATCGAGGACGAGGTGGAACGTTTGCGCTTCGTTCGCCAGTCAATTGCCGCGCACGAAGCCGCCGCCAGGCGCCGGGCCAAGCGTGCTGTGGCGTTGCGTGATGCCTCCCGCCGCCGCTACTATTTATCAGCCCGCATCCTCTTCATGGCGCTGTTGTTTGCAGTGGCAGTGGTCCCTCAAGCGCCGCGCCGGATGCTGCTTCAGCCCTTGCCCCTGCCACTCGCCGTTCCACACAAAATCGTGGCTGAAGCTGCCGTCCCCAGAGTCTGGCTGGTGGCGCGCCAGGGAACGGTCGAGACCTACAGCAATGGCCTCCGCATTGATAACGAGTTTCTCACCCGCACACGAGCCCGCTCGTTCCATCCGTTTGACCGGACGCAGTGGCGCACATCCGGAGCCGAAACCCAGCCCGCCGGGATTGTCTTTCACACCACCGAAAGCCGTATGGAGCCGTTTGAGCCCAACCAGAATTCACGGCTGCAGCGTGATGGGCGCAATCTGCTGGGCTACATCGCGCAACATCACTTTTATCATTTCGTGATAGACCGCTTCGGCCGGGTTTTTCGCGTGGTGGCAGAGACGGACTACGCCAATCATGCCGGGCAGTCTATCTGGGCGGACGACAAGGACATCTACTGGGGGCTGAACCAGAGCTTCCTCGGGGTGGCCTTCGAAGCGCAGACAGAAACGGAAACCGGAGACTCCAATGACATTGCCACGCGGGCGCAGATTGATGCCGCGCGCGTGCTCACGGAAATGTTGCGGGCGAAGTACCACATCGCCGCGATGAATTGCGTCACGCACGCGCAGGTTTCGGTCAACCCGCAGACCATGCGCCTGGGGTACCACACCGATTGGGCCGCGAACTTTCCATTCCGTGAAGTCGGCTTAGTCGACGGGTACGACACACCCATCGCCGCCTTGACTCTGTTTGGGTTCGACTACGATTCCGCATTTCTGCACGCTAACGGGCGGCGTGTATGGCAGGGGCTTGTCACGGCCGAGGAACAACTCGTCCGCGAAGCGGCCGCTCACGGCACCACGCTCAACCTTTACCAGCGAGGGCTGCGTCAGAGATTTCATGCGTGGAAGGCGAACCAAGATAGCGCATCTCAAGAAGACGCGGCGGCCGACCGGCCGTAGCCAGGGTATCGATAGACCTGATGCCACGAAATGGGCTAGTCACCGATGAACCTCAGATAGATATGGACCTCAGCGGAGCATCGGCGGGCCAATCTCTCGATCTCCGACGCTAACTGCCGCTGCTCCAACGTCCGTGCCTTTGAAACAACGTCTACCCACTCAGACAGGAAACGTGGAATTTGAAGGTGATTGAAAGCCGTGTCGCCATACGGGTCAATCCCTGCCAGGATCGGATGAGGGCCGGTCACCCCGCATGGAGGCAACAGATCGCCTAGCAGGTTCGTAGGGTCTTCAATACTTTCGATCCAGCCACCGAATTCATCCTGAAGTTCGATACTGAGACCCATCTTCGTCAGTGTACCGAAGCGAGGCGAGCGGTGGCGTCAAGTACATAAGTGCCTTGGTTCGCCGGGCCGCTCGGCGGATTCCCAGAGTTCTCCAGGCAGACGGTAGATACACCGTGACCGGTTTACGACTCACACAACGTGGCGATGACTGTGCCCTTGGCGGTCGAGTGCAGAGGGTCGGCGGCGGTGCGGATTTGGGCGAGCTCGATCGGGAAGTCGGAGGCGCGGAGAGCTTTCTCGAAGCGCTCCTGGAATCCGGGAGGCATCGCCGTCCCACCACTTAGCAGCAGGGGCACCGGCTGTTTGAGTTTGGGCAGCTTCGAGGTATTGGAGAAGGCATCGTGCATAGATTTGACGAGCGATTGGATGACGTCGTCGTAGTAAACGCTCAATGCGTGATAAGTCTTGTTCTCGAAGAATCCGTTGAAGCGAAATCCCTTCTCCTTCTCCACACGGACGCTCGTGGCCAGATCACGGATGGCCGCGGCGGAATTGGTGTCGATATAATCGCCACCTTTCGGGACGCTGAAGCTGATTACCGGGACCGAGAGATACGCCAGGCAGACGTTGCACATGCCGCCGCCGCAACTGACGCCGATTCCGGTGAAGTTAGAATCCCCCAATTCGCCATAGACCACCGCCAGGCCTTCGCTGATGCTTTTCGGCTCGTAGCCCAGGTCGCGCAGGCACTCCCGCAAAGTCGTTTCGTGGAAGGTGAATTTGTCATCGCTCATTCCCGCGGCCGGCGCGGGAACGCTGAAATAGAGCCGCTGTCCGGGTTTCTTGGCGCGGCCAAGCAGGTGCGTAATGATCTGCCGGATGACCAGCAGGCCGTCGGCCTCGGCCGGGTTCAGAATACCGTCCATCATGGGGCGGCGGGTTTCGACATGAAACAGCTCAGCGAATTGTTCGGCTTCATTGCCGAACACCAGAATCTCTTTGCCCCGGACCGCGTGGTTGATGCGTTCCTTGGCCATCAGATTCTCGGCCAGCTTTGTGTAAGGGATGCTGACAAAAGCGTTGAGCTGCCGTTCGTATTGAAAGTTTTCGTCTAAATATCGCGCGGCTACGATATGGCTGGTGCCAATGTCGAGACCGAGCACGGGTGATTGTTCCGTCGTTGTCATAAATTCTCCACCGCCCCTCCTAAGTGCGGGCCTATACGCATCGTCTGCTAGCTCCGATGCCGAAACTCCGGATCGTTGTAGGAGGCGGCCAGTTCACGAAAGGCGGCCATCCGATCAGCGGGCTGCTTACCGTTGCTGGTGGGGGCGCCACTCTGTTTGAGAAACAACGCCACGGCATCGGCGATGCGTTGGCCTTCGTGCTGATTCTTCGCCTGCCAGTTGCGGAAGGTCTCTTTCTCGTGGGCCACCTCGTCGATGTTGTGAGAAATCCGCGCTGCGTACTCGGCAGCCGCCCGCTCCGCTTCTGTCTGAATGGTGGCATTATCCTGCGCCTTGCGCGCCTCGTACTCTTCAAGGCGTTTGCGCTGGAGGGCTTCGTAAGACGTGATGGCATGCTGGCGGAGGGTCGCGTCATGCAGCACTTCATCAACCTGCACGCCGGCGGCATCGAGGGCCATCAGCAGCGAGGAGCGCTTCATCTCCAGGGGCAGGGCCTTGATGTGCTCGCTCTCGAGCATCTCGATGACTTTTCCGATGGTGTAGCCCAGGCGGGGACCCTTAATGCCCGCCGAGCGGTAGATCTCGTCTAAGGCCGGTAAGTCCAAGTGAGAAGCCGCGAGTCCGTTACCAGACGAGTGCGCGGACGGCACCGGGCTGTCCGCCGAAGACTCGGTTCGCACGCCGCTGGCCGGCTTCGGCGCCCCGTTGATTTGCTCACTTGAGTTGTCCTGGCCGCGCCAGGATGAAAGCCATTTGTTTTGCACGCGATTCTCTGCTCTCAAGCTTTAAATTGGTTTCCAGAAGCTGCTGTGCCCCGGGCCTCCGGCGGCAGTCAACACCGAAAGATAGGTTAACGGTTTACAGGCCTACCAGCAATACTGCAAAAGGTAAAGTGAAATTCCGTTCCCAAAGGTAACGTGCCGGTGAGATCTTTCGGACTTACTCTTGAGTTGGCTTCAGATGGCACTGCTCAGCTACTTCGCTCAAACTAAAGGGTTTCGGCAGAATGACTCCGCAGCTCGCGCTGTGGCGCGGTGATGTGTTTCACGTGCTGTGACCTGCCTCGATTTTCTCTACCAACCGTAACTGAGACGCTCGGTCTACTGTAACTCCTCTTTTCCCATCCCGTCGGAGCCGCCCGTCGCACCATCCTCCAATGCAGAACGGCACGCAGCGGTCAAGGGCGCGCCGGTTTTTGGCGTGGCGTTAGCGAACCCTTGACCGTGAGTACCGTTCTGCGACCGCTCACCTGCGACGGGCGGCTCTGGCGGGATGGGTGTTGTTAACCCCATCCTGTTGGTGGGCTCAGAGCAGGCTTTGGCGAATTCCTCTGGTGTTCGATACGCCAAGCTGCTGTGTGGCCGCTCCCCGTTGTATTCCATACGCCACCGTTCGATCTTTTCTTTTGCGTCCGTCAGCGTCGTGAACCAGTTGTGATTCAGACACTCATCACGGAATCGCCCGTTGAAGCTCTCGACATGACCGTTCTGCATGGGTCGGCCAGGTTGAATGTGCAGCAGCGTGATCTGCCTTTCCTCGCACCAAACGATAAAGTGTCGGCTCGTGAATTCCGGCCCGTTATCACACCGAATCACTTCCGGCTTCCCACGCTGGCTGATGATCCAGTCCAGCACGCGAGTCACTCGGCCACTCGACAAGCCTGTGTCGACCTCGACAGCTGGACACTCGCGCGTGAAACTGTCTACGACGGTCAGCATGCGCAGCCCTCGTCCGGTGGCCAAGCCATCGGACACGAAATCGATGGCCCATTCCTGGTTGGGCTTGTGCAACAACGTGCCTTCCGGCGCCGGTCTCACCAGCCGCTTCCGTTTCAGCCTTCGTACCGCCAGATGTTCTTCGCTGTATATGCGGTACACCCGTTGCGCGCTGGCTTGGCATCCGCTGCGCTCCAGCAGCGCGCACAGACGCCGGTAACCGTAGCGCGGTTTCTGCCGCGCCAGGGCGATCAATTTGCTGCGCAACTCGGCATTGTGGTCCGGCCGCGGCTGATATCGGTAGGTGGTCCGATCCATGGACATGAGCTTGCAGGCTTGGCGCTCCGAGTATTCATACTCGCTCATCACCAACGCCACATCCTGCCGCAGACCTACAAGCTCCAGCCGTTTTTTCGGATCACCGCCTTCAGTGCCTCTTTGTCGAGGCTGAGGTCTGCGACCATGTGCTTCAGCCGGCGGTTCTCATCTTCCAGTTCCTTTAGTCGCCGCGCTTCGCTGACTTCCATGCCACCGTACTTGCTCTTCCAGGTGTAGATCGTCGCCTCGCTGACGCCCAACTCCCGGGCGACCTCCTTCACCGTCCGGCCTGCCTCCACCTGCTTCAGCACGCCGATGATCTGTTCTTCTGGGTGCTTGCCCTTCTTCATCTCGAAGCTCCTTTCCTCGCTGGAGCTTCTCAATTATGACTGGCAGAGATTATCGAGGGCAGGTCAGCTGGTTGCGACCGCAGCCGACTTAAATGTAGTTGTGAATTCTCCGAACGGGTTCAATTATTATTGGGGACTGCCTAGAGCCGGAGCTCCATGACAACCGTGGCATCGGGAGGAGCGGAGTAATAGCGAGGTGTGGTTCGGATGATGCGGAAACCGAACTCTTGGTTTAGCACGAGCATGGCGGTGTTGCGGCCGCGGGTGTTGGTTACGATGCGCTTGAAACTATGATGGCGCGCGTAGCAGATTTGCCAGGATTTCAGGAGGGTACCGAGGCCTTTGCCTTGAAATCTTGGGAGAATGCCGGTTGAGGCGATATAGAGTGAGCCTTGTAGCGGGGGGTTGACACCGTCGGCGCGGACGTCATCCTGAAAATCCACGTGCTCTTCGAAGGCACAACAGCCAACTTTGACTCCGTCGATAGTCAGCCAGTACACCACGCAGGCTTTCCAGTACTCAGCATCGAAGAGATCGGATGGTGGAAAGACCTTGCGGTCGAAGGCCATGAGGCTTCGGATATCGGTGCCGGGGATCGCTTTGCGGACCTCGGTTTTCATCACGCAGGTGGAGCTACGGCCTGGGCGCAGGCCAGCAGGCAGTCAGCCAGGAAGTTAACCACGGCCTTCATAGAGATTTCTGCCGGCGACGAGCGAGCGCATTTTAGCGTCGGCAATGGTGCGCTGGAGCATCCAGAAGCCGCAATCCGGGTGGACGTAGTGGACGCGATCGGGGCCGAGCACTCGGGCGGCGCGCTCGATGCGTTGCGCGATGACTTCGGGCGTCTCGACGGCATTATCCTTGATGTCGACCACGCCGATGCCCAAACCGATGCGGCGGTCGAGATCGCGGAAGGCTTCGAGCTCATCATATCCGCGGCGCGCGAACTCGAGCACCAGGTGGCTGGCGTTGAGCTGGTTGAAGAAGGGCATGAGATCCCACCAGAAGCCTTTTTGCACGCTTTGGCCGGCGTAGTTGCCGAAGCAGACATGGACGGCGCGCTCGCCGCGGAGTCCTTCGAGGACATGATTAATGGCGGCAGCGGCCCAGTCCTGATCCTCGGGGTGACCGCTGATGTTGGCTTCGTCGAGCTGGATGACGTCGGCGTTGATGCGCTCGAGCTGAGAGCGCAGCACGCGGGCGAGGGCCATGGCGAGATCGGCGGGATTGCCGTAATGGCGGTCGGTGAGGACTTTGGCCAGCATGTGCGGGCCGGTAGAGGTGAACTTGATGGGGTGGGACGTGAGCGAGCGGGTGAGCTCATAATCGCGCGGCAGGTTGAGCGCGCCCTCGCCGATTTCCCCGGTGACGATGCCGGCGGGCTCGGCGCGATAGGCGAGGCCGGAGTCGGCGCGGAAGCGATCGAGATCGCCGATGGAGAAGCGGGTAGCGATGCCGTCCATGTGGCTGACGAAATAGTCGATCATGCCGTTGGTTTCGGGGTGGCTGGGGTTGAAGCGGTTGAGCTCGCCATCGGCAATGACGTCGATGCCGGCGAGTTCCTGGGTTTTGAGCACGACCATGATGGCGTCGCGCAGAGTGACGCGTGAGTTGTCGCCCAGCAGCCAATGGGGCACGGGGTAGCTGCCGACGACCGTAGTCCGGATGGGCATTAAGTTCATTCTATACTGGGGCGTGCGTTACGCCGGTTTGTTCCTCCTTTGCTGCGCCCTCGATGCGGCGCAGCCTGCGCGGTTTGCGGAGCATACGATTGCCACGGGTCTGAAGGGTGGTTACCAGGTGGTGATCGCGGATTTGAACCACGATGGCAAGCCGGATGTAATTGCACTTGCCAGCGGGATGGCGGAGCTGGTGTGGTACGAGAATCCGACCTGGGAACGGCACGTGATTGCGGGCGGATTTTCGCAGATGATCAACTGCGCGGTTTGGGACCTTGACGGCGACGGCATACCGGTGATCGCGCTGGCGAGCGGGTTCTCGAACGAGGCGAAGAACAGCGACGGGATTGTATCGGTGCTGCGGCATGACGGCGATCCGCGGCGGCCGTGGAAAGTGACGGAGACCGACCGGCTGACCACGTCCCATCGGTTGCGGTGGGCCGATATTTACGGAAACGGGAAGAAGGTGCTGGTGAATGCACCGTTAACGGGCGCGCACGCGGCGCCGCCGGCGTATCGCGATCACACGCCGCTGGTGTTTTACCGGCCCGGACCGTGGAAGCGTGAGCTGATCGGGGATGAGAACGAGGGTGTGGTACACGGAATCTACCCTGTCGATTGGGACGGCGATGGGCGCGACGAGATTCTGACGGCGAGCTTCGTGGGGATTGATCTGTACCGGTTCGGGAAAGACGGGCACTGGAGCAGGACGGAGATAGCCAAGGGCGATCCGGCGGCGTGGCCCAAAGGCGGGTCGAGCGACGTGGCGGTGGGGCGAGCGGGCGGCGGGCGCTACCTGGCGGCCATCGAGCCCTGGCACGGGAACCAGGTGGTGGTGTATCGGATGAAGGAGCAGGCGTGGGAGCGGAAAGTCATCGACGATTCGCTGGTGGATGGGCACACGATTTGGACGGGGGACCTGAACGGCGACGGCAATGATGAAATCGTGGCCGGGTTTCGCGGCGGAAAGCACAGTGTGTTCGTGTACTACGCGGATAGCGACGGGTGGTCGAAGCAAGTACTGGATGACGGCGGCATCGCTGCCGCCGCCTGTGCCGTGGCCGACCTGAATGGCGACGGACGCAACGACGTGGCGTGCATCGGGTCGGCGACGGCGAATCTGAAGTGGTACGAGAATCTGGGAGCGCGGTAGAGTTCAGAACTTCCAAACCATACCGACGGAGGCTCCCATCAACGTTACTCCCGTCCAGCAATGGGGGTTGGACGCGACGTCCCCGCCCGTTGCGCCGAAGGCATCATGGCAATCAACGGTGATGCCTCGGCCGCCCGCACCGAGGTCGTAGTGAGCGGCGGGGCCGTTGGCGGTCATTGCCCAATTGCCATAGACGCCGAGATTCTTAATGAGTTGGTACTTGAGCGCCACCGTGAACAGGTTGGCCGTGTTGTTGGCGTGCGCGCCCGCGGTGAAATCGGTTCCGGGAACACCGCCGGGCGGCGTGATGGTGGAGTCGTTGTGCTGCCCCGGATCACCAGGTGTACGGAAGGCATGCGCCCAGCCAAAGTGTAAGCTGGTGGCACGGGTGAGTTGCTGGCTGACGGCAAACCAGGTGCCAAGCCTTTGACGTTCGTTCTGAAACTCGAGATCGGAAGGAACGTAACGATGCATGGTTTCGAAGATGCCGCTGACGGTAGTTTTGGTCGGGAAGGCGTATCGCGCCCCGATCTTGGCGGCGTCCTCGTCCGCGACATCCTGTGCCTGGAGCATTACAGAATAGGCGTTTCCCGAGCCGTAGATGCCAGTAATGTCGCTGGAGCGGTTGACCTTCATATGACGTTCGTAGGCACCGGTGATATAGAGGGGGCCGTTGGTGTACGAGAGACTGGCACTGACCGCGTCGCCGAACGAACCATCGCTGCAAGTGACCGGAGTGATTCCGCCGCTGCCGGGAATGTTGCCGCCCGTACAATCGGATTCGCCGCCGGCGATGTTATCGTTGTCGCTGGCGCGATTCTGGCCGGGTGAAAACAGCGTAGCGAGGGCGAAGCCACCCCAGTTCGGCGATTCGTACCAGATCGCGTGGTCGAGCCGGGTGCCGAACTCAACGCGGTTGTCGCCGCCTGTATTGGCCATGATGACCTGGTAGTCGCCGAGCATGCCGGAGAACGGGTTCATATTGTCCGTCGAGGTCCTGTAAGGCGCCCACGTCTTTCCGATCTTGATAGAGCCCCAATCCGGAGAGGCAACTCCGATGAAGCTGTTGCGCGAAGTTAAAGCGCCCTTGACGACATTGCTTTCATTGCTGTTGGTCTCGCTGGTACCGGCGGTCGCCGAAATGTCAATTTGCGTTTCGAGCTGGTAAACAAAATCGAAGGGCAAGCCATCCAGGGTTTCGAATCCGCGCACGCCGATGTAGGAAAGGTTGGTAGAAATGTCGGGCAACCAACCAAGCCTGCCAACAGGAGGAATGCCGCCCGGACCTAGAACGCCCGTTAGGCCCTTCGTGGTACCGTCCAGGGAGAGGTCGAGCTTGCCGTAGGCCGTGATCTCGCCGCCGTGCGTGTAAAAGGTCAGGCTGTCGCCGGGTTTACGCTCGAAAAACCCGTGTTTGGCGGTGACTGCGGTTGTCACTTTGGGTGCAGCGGAGGGTTGATCCGCTTGCGCCGTTGTTGAGGGCGGAGCCACGTTCGGAAGGACGCCGGAGGGTTGAGCCGCCTGCTCCTGTTGAACCTTATCTGCCACTTTCTGGAGCTGTTGCTGCAGAACATTCATCTGCTGTTGCAATGCCTGTAATTGCGCCTTCAGGTCCGACACCTCGTCGGCGCGTGACGCGGGTGCGGCAAGCAGTAAGCATACGGCAATACCCGCGAGTTTCCCGTTAGTTCTCACAAATCGTCCTTTCGACCGAACCTCGCCACGGTGACTGTGCGGCGCGAACGCCCGGTCAGTACACCTATCGGCGCTTCCGGTCAAAGGATTAGCAAAATTCGCAAGGGCTAGCGAGCGGCTACAGGATTCGGGTCGGTTCGCCGATTTATTGCATGGAGTCGGCAAAGCGCTCATGACTATTGGAAAAAAGATCTCGTTGTATTCGGGTTTTTCGCTCGTCCTCATGACGGCTACGGCCGGCATCGCCTTTGTCCGGATTCGCCTGCTGGACCAGACGGTTCGCGAGCTGGCGGATCACTCCTTGCCCTCGATTTACTCAAGTGGGAAGCTGAGCGGCATTGCAAAGGACATTCGTGGCAACATCCGGGGGCATATCACCGCCAACAGCCTGGAGGACAAAGCGAAGGCGGAAAAAGACCGGGCGAAGCTCGAGCAGGACCTGACGAGAGAGGTGCGCACCTATGAGAAGAGCATTGTCAGTGCCGAAGAACGCGAGCTGTTCGCGAGGATTCCCGCGAAATTCAACAAGCTTTTACAGACCGCTGTGCCTATTGAGCCGCTGAGCCGGGATTTCAAGAGCCAGGAAGCCATGGGGCTTTTCCGCTCCGCCACAATGCCGGCATTCATGGAAGTGCAGAAAGCCATTGACGCGGTGATCGCGTGGGAACATCGGCGAGGGAATGAAAATTCGGCCAACGCGGCGTCTTCCGCGAAGAGCGGGGAAGCCTGGACGCTGGTATTGCTTGTGTTCTCCGCGCTGGGCGGCGGGGCGATGAGCTGGTACATCGTTAGTAGCATCAATCGTGTGCTTCGTCGATCGGTGGAAGATCTGGGCGACGCGTCTTCGCAAACGGCGAACTCCGCCCACCAGGTTTCTGCCGCCAGCCAGTCGTTGGCGCAGGGGGCCTCCAAGCAAGCGGCGTCGCTGGAAGAGACCTCCGCATCCACCGAGCAGATTAACTCGATGACCCGCAAGAACGTGGCCAACTCCCGGCAGGCTGCCAGCAGCGTGGCCGACGTGGCCGCGCGGGTGAAGGACGCGAACCGCACGCTGGGGCAGATGGTTGCCTCCATGAACGAAATTAATGCTTCGAGCGCCAAGATCTCAAAAATCATCAAGGTGATCGATGAAATTGCGTTCCAAACCAACATCCTGGCCCTGAATGCAGCCGTGGAGGCGGCGCGAGCTGGGGAGGCAGGCATGGGGTTCGCGGTGGTTGCGGACGAGGTTCGCAATTTGGCGCAACGCTCTGCCCAGGCCGCCCAGGACACTGCGGGCTTGATCGACGAGTCCATCGCCAAGGCGAACGATGGCAAGACCAAGCTGGACGAAGTGGCCGCAGCCATCGGTTCGATTACAGACAGTGCGGCGAGAGTGAAGGCCCTGGTGGACGACGTGAACCGGAGTAGCGAAGAACAGGCGCGGGGCATCGAGGAAGTAGCCAAGGCTCTCCTTCAGATTGAGCAAGTGACGCAGAAGACGGCAGCGGGTGCCGAACAAGGGGCAGCAGCAGGCGAGCAGTTAAAAGCGCAATCGGAGACGCTGCGCGACGTGGTCGGCCAACTGGGAGCTTTGATCGGCGGAGGCGGAGCCGCCTGAACCCACGAGGAGTAGTTCTCTGGACAACCCACCTAGGCCCTACCCCACTGCGACACTTGCCCGTCTCTGGGTGCGTTAGCCAGACCGGATCCCACCGCGCCCAGTTTTCAGTACCTTGCTAGAATCGAAACTTGCCTGATCCAGTTGCGACCGTAGTGATTCCCACGCTTTCGGCCGACCGAAGGCTGGTGGAGTGTCTCGACGCTCTAGGGACACAGACACGGCGGGATTTCGAAGTGTCGATCGTCGACAACAGCGGGCAAGGGTTGGTGCGAAGTGGCGAAGCGGGGAGGCGTGGTGCCCGAGTCATCGAACCAGGACGCAACGTGGGATTTGGCGCGGCGATCAACCTGGGTTTTCACGCAAGCCGGGCGCCGTATCTTGCCGTGCTCAACGACGATGCGGCACCTCGTGCCGGGTGGATGGAAGCGTTGGTGGCGGCCGCGGAGGCACATCCCGACGCCGGGATGTTTGCGTCGCAGGTGCGGTTTTTCGGTGAAGACCACCTCGATTCAGCCGGCATGGTCATCGCGCGCGATGGCAGCAGCAAACAGCGGGGGCACTTGTTTCCCGCGGCGGAGTTCGATCGCGAAGAGGAAGTGTTGCTGCCGAGCGCGTCGGCGGCGTTGTACCGGAGGGCGATGCTTGAGAGCATCGGACTGTTCGACGAGGATTTTTTTCTGTACTGCGAGGATACCGACCTCGGCCTCCGGGCGCGATGGGCCGGGTGGAAGTGCATTTACGTGCCGGGAGCAGTGGTCGAGCATCACTATTCGCACTCGGCGGGGCGGGCCTCGCGGCTAAAGGCGTACTACGTGGAACGCAACCGGCTGTTTGTGGTCGCGAAGAATTTTCCGGCGCGGATGTTGTGCGCGGTTCCGTGGGCAACGCTGGCGCGATACTGGTGGCACACGCGGTCCATGGCCCTGGGACGCGGGACGGCGGCGCAGTTCCGGCGGGAAGGCAACGGAGCATGGCGCCTGGCATCAATTGCAATGCGCGCGCATTGGGGGCTATTGCGACACGCGGCCACGCTGTGGCGAAAGCGCCGTGAGATCCGTGGCGGCGCGAGGATTTCGGCTGGCGAATTTAGGCGGGTGCTACGGGCGCACGCCATCGGAACGCGAAGGGTGGCAGAGTTGTGAAATCCGCCGACGGCGACTGCAAGCTTCTGATCCTGATCCCCGCCTTCAACGAGGAGGGCGCGGTGGGCGGCGTGGTGCAAGCTGTCAAAGGGGTGATGCCGGGGGTGCCGATTCTGGTGGTGGATGATTGCTCGGTGGACGCGACCGTGACGGCGTCGCGGGGCGCGGGCGCGGAGGTGCTGATGCTGCCCCACCATCTGGGGCTAGGCGGTTGCGTGCAGGCTGGATACAAATTAGCGTTCGAACTAGGTTACGACTATGTGATTCGCGTGGATGGCGACGGACAGCACGATGCGCGTGACATCCCGCAGGTCTACGAGGCGCTGCGATCGTCGGGCTGCGAAATGGTGATCGGCTCCCGTTTCGTGAACGGGGATGCCGGCGGCACGAGCCTATTGCGAGGGGCGGGAATCCGTTTTTTCCGCGCGGTGCTGCGGCCCATCCTGGGAAGAAGCGTTCACGATCCGACGTCGGGGTTCGTGGGCGTGAACCGGAGCGCGCTTGGAGTCTTCAGCCGCAGCTTTCCCTTGGAGTATCCGGAGATCGAAGCGTTAGTGGTGTTGCAACGGCGGCGGTTCCGTTTTGTCGAGGTACCGTGCCGTATGCTGCCGCGCCGGAGCGGCCGCTCGTCGATCACACCCATCAAATCCATTTACTATATTGTTCATGTGCTGCTTGGTGTGTTCGTGAATGTGCTGAAGTACGAGCGGCGGACTCCAAAGCAATCCCGGAGGTCATGAATTGGAACGCCTCCTCAACGTGATGACAGGTTTGAGCGTGCTGCTGATTCTGATGGTACTGGTTTCGGTGCGGCGCGCGAGAATACGGGTAGAGTACTCGGTAGCATGGCTGGTGGGAGCGGCGGCGCTGCTGGGGCTTTCGCGCGCACGCGGACTGCTGCGCTCGATCGCCGACCTGCTGGGCATGACCTATCCACCGCTGGCCTTGATGCTATTGGTGGGCTGTGTATTTCTGCTGATCTTCTACCGGTTTTCCCTCATCATTTCCCAATTGAAGGACGATAACATCGCGCTCGCGCAGCGCGTGGCGATATTGGAATATCACCTACAGACGCTAAAGGACCAGGCGGCCGGCTGTTAATGGAAGCGGGAGAACCAACAGCCGCGGAATCCGCCATACATAATAGGGCGACAGGCTAACCACAAATGAAGGGGGAAAAGCAGCATTTTAAGGAGACCGGAGCAGGGAAGCGGGCGGCGGTCGCCGAGCCGCGTCGAAGGGTCCTGTGGCCTTATTTTCTCGGCGGGTTCCTATCCCTGGTCGCAGCTTTCTGGGTGTACGGGCCGGCTCTCAATGGGCCATTTATTTTTGACGATCGGTATCTGCCGTTCGGAGTCTCGAATTTTCCCGTGGACAACATGATGGCGTGGTTGAGGGGTGTTCGTCCCGTCGTCATGTGGACCTATTGGGTGAACTACCGGCTCTCCGCGTTCCAGCCTTATTCCTACCACGCCTTCAACGTCGTTTTCCATGCAATGAATTCGGTTCTGCTGTTCTTCATCGTGCGCAAGATTCTGGAACTTGCGGAAGTGGAGCGCACACGGCGCGACGTGCTGGCGGTATTCGCGGGTGCTCTATTTCTGCTTCATCCGGTCAATACGGAGTCCGTCAGTTACGTGGCGAGCCGCACAGAGAATCTGAGCGTGCTGTTGTTCTTCGGTGCGTTTGCGCTATTCCTCTACCGGCGAGGGCCGGAAATGGCGTGGATACGTTCGGCGATTGTGCTGGCATTATTCGGTTTGGCGGTGATGTCCAAAGAGCACACGATCGCGCTTCCGGCTCTGCTTCTTCTGACCGATTACTTCTGGAACCGGCCGTTCTCTCTTGAGGGGATTCGCCGCAACTGGAGGCTGTACGTGCCAATCGCGGCGGGCGCCATCTTGGTGGGCGGGTATCTGGCAAAGGGAATGCGCCTGGCCGGCAACGCAGGGTTTGGCCTCAAAGATTTCACCTGGTATCAGTATTTCTTCACCCAGTGCCGGGCGTTTTGGGTCTACATCCGGCTGTTTCTGCTGCCGGTGGGTCTGCGAATTGACTACGATTTTCCAATCTCCCGCACGATTCTGGACCACGGCTCGCTGGTGGGATTGGTGGCGATACTGGCAGCGGTGGCAGCGGCGTTTTATTTCCGGCGGCGGTATCCCTTGGCGGCGTACGGCTTGTTCGCATTTGTCATTCTGATGGCGCCGACCTCCTCTTTCCTGCCGATCAAGGATCCAATCGCGGAACGCCGTCTCTACCTATCCATGATCGGGCTGCTCTTCATCGTGCTGGAATTTCTGCGGCGGGTGGACGTAAAACAGGCCAAGTGGATGGCGGCTCTCGGGGGTGCGTTGCTGGTGGCAGCCGTCGGGACTTACCAGCGGAATCTCGTTTGGAGCGATCCGGTACTTCTGTGGGAGGACACGGCCGCGAAGTCGCCCAAGCTGGCGCGAGATGAATTTCAGCTCGCCGAAGCGTACCGGGAGGAGGGCCAATGTGCGAAGGCGCTGCCTCACTATGAGCGGACCGAGCAGCTCGATTCGGCCGGCAAACACTCCGACTGGTACGATACGCTGTTTCTCGATTGGGGCCTGGCGTACGGGGATTGTCTCGACCAGCCCGAGCAGGCGCTGGCGAAGTACAAACAGGCAGCGGCCATCAAGCCGACAGCGATTGCCTACTCGCAAATCGGGAGGATCTACGGCAAGCAGGGCCGAAACGCGGAAGCGATGGAAGTGCTTCAGAAAGCCCTGAAGCTCGATCGCAACTTTGATTTTACGTACGTCTACCTTGGTGGCGTTCACCAAAATCTGGGAGATCTCGCCGCGGCTGCTGCCGATTTCAAGCGGGCGCTCGCGATCAATCCGCAAAACGAAGCAGCCGCACAATCGCTGGCGAACGTGGAGGCCGCCCTGGCGAATCGCCATTAGCATGCGCCCGATCCGCATTGGCGTGAATGCGCTGTACTTAATTCCAGGGGGAGTGGGCGGCACCGAGATCTATCTGCGCAATCTGCTACGCGTGCTGGGTGAGACCGACGGCACAAACGAATATTTCCTGTTCACGAATCGGGAGACAGGCACTGGGCTTGATCCGGGACTGCCGAATTTTCACACCGTGGAGCAGGCGGTGCGAGCCACCTCGAGGCCCGCGCGGATTGTGTGGGAGCAGGCAGTGCTTCCCGTGGCCGTGGCCGCACGGCGGATCGACGTCCTGCTGAACCCTGGTTTCACTGCTCCACTTTTGTGTGGTTGCCCGCAAGTCACTGTATTTCATGACCTGCAACACAAGAGACACCCGGAACACTTTCGCTGGTTCGATCTGCCCTTCTGGAGGTTTCTGCTGTTTTGGTCGGCGCATCTGGCGCGGATTGTGCTAGCGGACTCGGAGGCAACGGCTGCCGATCTCGATCGGTTCTATCGCTTTCCGCCACGAAAGGTGCGCGTCGCCCCGTTGGGTGTGGATCCGAATTTCTTCACGATTCAGCGGGCGCGCCAAACCGAGCCGCTGCTGCTGTCGGTCTCGACGCTGCATCCACACAAGAATCTCGACCGGCTGCTCCGGGCCTTCGCCATCTTTCACGGAAAGCGGCCGGAGTTTCGGCTGGTGATCGCGGGCCTTCGCGGATTTGACTCGGAAAATCTGGAACGATTGCGCGATGAGCTGGGCCTTGCGGCGGCCGTCGAGTTCCCGGGATGGATTCCGCGCGAGGATCTGTATGGTTTGTACGCTCGGGCGTACGCATTTCTATACCCGTCCACGTTCGAGGGCTTTGGGCTACCCGTTCTGGAGGCGCTGGCCGCGGGAATTCCCACTGCCTGCTCAGAGATTGAACCGCTTGCCAGTACGGCGGGGGATGCGGCTCTACAGTTCGATCCGAACGACGAGGCGGCCATGGGCGGCGCTATGGAACGGCTTGTCTCTGATGAGAAATTGCGCGAACGCCTTTCGACGAAAGGTCCGGAACGCGCGTCCCGGTTCTCGTGGTCTACCACGGCGCGCCTGACATTGCAGGCCTTGCGGGACGCCGCGGGCTAACGCCGGGCTCCCGCTAGAGGCAATGTTACGCTGAAACTATGGCGTTTCATCTGGCGGTGACCTATCAGCCGCGTGGCGATCAAGAGACCGCCATCGAAGAGCTTTCGCGCGGTGTTGGCGACGGCGAGAAACACCAGGTTCTGCTGGGGGTCACTGGCTCCGGCAAAACCTTCACCATGGCGAAGGTCATTGAGCGGCTGGGGCGGCCGGCGCTGGTGCTGGCGCACAACAAAACCTTAGCGGCCCAGCTCTACCACGAGTTTAAGTCGTTCTTTCCTTCGAACGCGGTCGAATACTTCGTCAGCTACTACGACTATTACCAGCCGGAAGCGTACATTCCATCGAGCGATGTTTACATCGAGAAGGAAGCTACGATTAATGACGAGTTAGACAAGCTGCGGCTTTCGGCGACACGGTCGTTGTTCGAACGCCGCGATTGCGTGATCGTCGCCAGCGTGAGCTGCATCTACGGTCTGGGATCGCCCGAAGCATACTACGGCATGCTGCTCATGCTGGAGAAAGGCCAGAAGATTTCGCGGAACCAGATCGTATCCCGGCTCGTGGACATTCTGTACGAGCGCAACGACACCGACTTCCGGCGAGGCACATTCCGCGTGCGCGGCGACGTGATCGAAGTCTATCCGACTTACGACGACTACGCGTACCGCATCGAGCTTTGGGGTGACCAGATCGAAAGCTTATCGCAGATCGACCCGCTACTTGGTCAGGTGCGGCAAACCTACCTCCGGCTGCCCGTTTATCCGAAGACGCATTACGTCATGTCGGATGAGACCAAGGAAACCGCCATGGCCGGCATCCGGGTGGAACTCGAGTGGTGGAAGAAGGAGCTCGAAAAACAGGGGAAGATGATCGAGGCGCAGCGCCTCTACCAGCGAACCATGTTCGATCTGGAGATGATGCGCGAGATCGGGTACTGCCACGGGATCGAGAACTACTCGCGTCATTTCTCAGGCCGGCTGCCGGGCGAAGCGCCGCCGACGCTGCTGGATTATCTGCCGCAGGACTCGATTATGTTTCTCGACGAGAGCCACCAGACGATTCCGCAGTTGCACGGGATGTACCACGGCGACCGCTCGCGAAAGGAAGTGCTGGTGGCGCACGGGTTCCGGCTGCCAAGCGCGCTCGATAACCGCCCGCTCACTTTCGAGGAATTTGAGAACCGGGTCAATCAGGTGGTCTATGTCTCGGCGACGCCAGGGCCGTACGAACTGACGAAATCGGCGGGAGTGGTTGTCGAACAGATCATCCGGCCGACGGGATTGGTCGATCCCGAAGTGGAAGTGCGGCCGGTCAAGGGGCAGGTGGATGACCTGCTTGGGGAGATTCGCAAGCGCGTGAACGCCAGCCAACGTGTACTGGTAACAACGCTGACCAAGCGCATGGCTGAGGACTTGGCGGAATACTATTCCGAAGCGGGCGTTCGCTGTCGGTATCTTCACTCCGAGGTGGAAACTCTGGACCGCATCAAGATCCTGCGGGATTTACGGCGCGGCGAGTTCGATGTGCTGATCGGGATCAACTTGCTGCGCGAGGGGCTCGATCTTCCGGAGGTTTCGCTCGTGGCGATTCTCGATGCCGATAAGGAAGGCTTTCTGCGATCGAGCGGGTCGCTGATCCAGACCATGGGCCGGGCGGCGCGCCACTTGGAAGGCCGCGCGGTTTTGTACGCTGACGTGATGACCGACAGCATGCGGCGGGCGATCGAGGAAACCAGCCGCCGCCGCCGCGTGCAGGTGGAGTACAACGAGCGCAACGGCATAACGCCGCAGTCCATCATCAAGCCGATTGATATGAGCCTGGTGGCTATCGCTGAGGGCGACTACGTGACGGTGCCGGTGGAGGCTGATGAGGACGTCGAGCAGATGACGCCCGACGAGCGCCAGCGCTTCCTTACGGACCTCGAAGAGCGCATGCGGGAAGCGGCACAAAAGTTCGAGTTCGAGAAAGCGGCGCAGTTGCGGGACCGGCTCCGGGAACTGCGGACACGGGAAGTCGTGGCTTCGGCGGGCTAGCTTCGCTGGAACATCGATATGCCGGCGATGCCCGCGGCGCCGGAGTCGATGCACTGCCGGGCATTTTCTGATGTGATCCCACCCAACGCGAACACCGGTAAGTGCACGGCGCGCGCGGCTTGACGGAGGAGATCCACCCCGAGCGGCGTACCGTAAGCGGCCTTGGACGGCGTGAAGAAGACCGGGCCAAAGACCGCGAAATCGGCCCCTTCGGCTTCCGCCCGCTTTACCTCGCCGACGGAGTGGCAGGATACGCCTATAAGAAATCCCGCGGGCGTTAACTTGCGCAGCCGGGCCGGTGCGATCGAACTCGCGGGCAGATGGACGCCGTGAGCACCGCACGCTAAGGCGATATCCAGGCGCTCGTTCACCAGAATTTTGGATTTATGGGGGTTCGGCAGCTGAAGCACACGCCGTATGAGCGCCGCCAGTTCCCGCGCGGTAAGATCCTTCTCGCGGACCTGAATGCGCTCGATCCTAGCGGCGAGGGCTCTTGTGATGTTATCGATCAGCGGTTCAATGCCGCCCAGGGACCGGCGATCGGTGATGTAATAGCGAAGCACTACAGTAGCGTGTAGTAGCGCTCGCCGGCGCATGCTTTGCACAGCACGCGGCCGTCACGGACAACTTCGCGCTTGAAATTGATGCCTTCGCCGCACACGTCGCAGATGCGCCGCTCGCCCTTGTATCCCGGAAATTCCTCCGCGCCAAGCGCGATTCGCACCCATTGTTCGGCAAACAGTTCCGCATCGGAGAGTTCCCGATACGCGCGCATCTGCTGCTGGTTCTTGTCGGCGATTTCCGGATACAGTTCTTGAGCGCGCTGTTTGGCGGTCTCGCGAGCCACGACGCGCACGGCGCGATCCTCCTTCAGATCGCAGAACGTGGCGGCCACCTTTCCGAAGTCACGAAATTTCAGCGCCCGCTTTCCCAGACGGCAGCCGGTGACGATGGGAATCGCATCGGTAGCGCAACGATCAATCTCAATGAATGTAACCAGGCGTTTGCGATCACGGCCGGTGGGCTCTTCGATGCCCAGCAGCTTCATCCCGTAGATCGCCATGCGCAGTCCTAGGATCTGTCCCGCGCACATATGACCATGTGCTTGGGCCGCCAAATCGACATATTCCTCGAGCGATTTCACGACACCACTCGCAACGCGCTGGCAGGAAATTCCACCAGCCATTCTTTATTATCTTTCAGCCGCTCGAACTCCTGGTGAGGCAGCTCCACCGAAATATCACCCGAGAATTCGAGACGCACGGACCGCGACTTTTCCGACACGCGCAATAGACTCGCGGCAAGCTGATTAGCCTCCGGCCGCGCGCCATTGTGTGGTACCACGCGGAGATCATCGGCGCGCACACACAGCCAAACCCGATCGCCGCGCAGATGGCCCGGGAAGTACGGGCCGGTCAACTCCTGGCCGCCAAACCGGAGCCGGCTCGTGTTGCGTCCCGGATCGAGCGCCGTGATCTCTGCCTGGAACAGGTTCGAAATCCCCAGTAACCGCGCTACGTCAATGCCTGCCGGCTGCTCCAGAATTTGCCTCGGCCGGCCACTTTGCAAAATGCGGCCTTCCTGCAGGATCAGCATTTCATCTCCGAGCTGGCAACATTCCTCGAGGTCCTGGCTCACAAGGAGAACGGGTATCTGGAAATCGGCTCGAATTTCGCGCAACAAGCGGTACACTTCCGAACGCCAGGCCGCATCGAGGCCGCGGGCGGGCTCGTCGAGTAGCAATATCCGCGGAGAACTACTGAGGGCGCGAGCGATGGCACAGCTTTGTTTCTGGCCACGCGACATTTCTTGCGGGCGGCGGGCCGCGACATCGGTGAGGTGGAAGCGTTCGATCATCTCATTGATACGCCGGTGCCGTTCGAGCCCTGGCTGCTGTTGGGCAGCGAAAATCAGATTCTGCCGCACCGTCATGTGGGGAAATAGCGCGTCGTTTCGCAAAACGTAGCCGCAGTTTCGCAGGCGCGGCGGCAGGTTCACCCGCGATGCGGCGTCGAACAGGATCCGATCATCGAGCAGAATCCGGCCCGTGTCCGGCCTTGCGAATCCGGCGATCACATCGAGCGTGAACGTCTTGCCGGCGATCGTTGGTCCGAACAGCGCAGTTATGCCTTGGCGCGCCTGAAACTCGACCTCCAGGGAAAATCCCGCCGCGTCGAGTCGCGGGGCGATCCGTTTCGTGACGCGCACTTCCATCATTCGGGCACCGCGTGCTCTTCTAGCCGATTGGCCGCGTAAACGAGCGAAATGGTCAGTGCTGAAAGCACGAGCACGAGGACGCGCGCGACCAGCGTGTTCCCGCGTTCGACCGCATCGTAGATGGCGATTGAGGCGGTTTGTGTTTTGCCGGGAATGTTTCCGGCGATCATCAGAGTAGCGCCGAAATCCCCGAGTGCGCGCGCGAAAGCCACGAGGCCTGCTGCGGTGATCGCCCGGCGTGCGAGCGGCAGAGTCACTCGCCAGAATATACGCCAGTCCGACGCGCCGAGGGTCTGAGCGGCCCTTTCATAGCGCCGGTCTCCGGCTTCAAACGCGGCGCGGGCCGATTTCACGAACAGAGGAATCGCGTGCAATGCAGACGCCACCACGGCCGCCTGCCACGTGAAAACCAGCGGCACACCGAACGATGAGCCTGATCGGCTGAGTACCACCAGTAGATAGTAGCCGAGCACCGGGGCTGGCAGCATTAGTGGCAGCGCAATCAGAGTGTCCAGCACATCTTTGCCGCGGAAGCGGCGATTCGCCAGCACGTAAGCGATCCACAGGCCGAGAGCCACTGAAACTATCGTGGCGATTGCCGCCACGCGCAGGCTGAGCCACAAGGGAAACCAATTCACGGCCATCGCGGAACTCAATTATATCTGCCGGAACGTGGCACTGAAGTGGCGCAGGAACGGCGGCTCGGAGTCGATAGCCAAGCCGCGGATGCGCTCGCGGTATTCGTTTACTTCGAGGATAGCTTCCACGACGTAGTCGATATGGCTCTGCGTATAGACCCGCCGCGGGATGGCGAGCCTGAGCAGCTCATGTTTCGCGTTCGTGCCGAACATCACGGAGCCGATCTCGACCGACCGAATACCCGCGTGCCGGTATAATTCTACAGCCAGCGCCTGCGCGGGGAACTGCTGCGTGGGAATATGCGGCAACATGCGCGCGGCGTCGATGTAAATGGCGTGGCCGCCGGGCGGCTCGACGATGGGCACTCCGTTATCGGCGATGTGGCGTCCCAGGTAGCCAGTGGATGCGATGCGATAGCGCAGATAGTCGGGGTGGAGGATCTCTTCGAGACCTACGGCAATGGCCTCGAGATCGCGCCCGGCCAGCCCGCCATACGTCGGGAAGCCTTCGGTCAGAATCAGCAGGTTGGTCTCCAGTACCGCCAGCCGGTCATCATTGGTACACAACAGGCCGCCGATGTTGGCAAATGCATCTTTCTTCGCGGAGAAGGTGCAACCGTCCGCGTAAGAGAACATTTTCTGAGCGATCTGTTTGGGTGTCCATTCGGCGTAACCCGGCTCGCGTTGCGCGATGAACCAGGCGTTTTCGGCGAAGCGGCAGGCGTCGAGGTACAGCGGGATCCCGTAGCGTGACGTCACCTGCTTCACGGCCGCGATGTTTTCCATCGAAACCGGCTGCCCGCCACCGGAATTGTCGGTCACGGTGAGCATCACCAGCGGAATATTTACCGCGCCCTCCGCGTCGATCAGACGCTCGAGTGCCCGAACATCCATATTGCCCTTAAAGTCGAGCCGCGCCTGCGTGTCCGCCGCCTCAGGCGTAAGGAGATCCACCGCGCGGGCGCCGGTGAACTCAATATTCGCACGCGTGGTATCAAAGTGCGTGTTGTTCGGAATTACTTGGCCCTTCCGGCACAGCACGGTAAACAGGATGCGTTCCGCGGCACGGCCCTGGTGCGTCGGGATGATGTGCCGGAAGCCCGTGAGATCACGCACCACGCGCTCCATCCGGTAGAAGCTTTCGCTTCCGGCGTACGATTCATCGCCGCGCATCATGGCCGCCCACTGCTCGGTGGACATCGCGCTTGTGCCGGAATCCGTCAGCAGGTCGATCAGGATGTTCTTTGCGTCGATCTGGAACAGGTTGTATCCTGCTGCTCGCAGGAAACCCTCGCGCTCATTCGGCGTGGTCTGCCGGATCGGCTCCACGCTCTTGATGCGGAATGGTTCGATGATGGTTTTCACTACGCCTCCACTTCCATCTTCGCCGGCGCCGCCTTGCTGCTTTGCCATTTCACCAGCCCGACTCCGGCGAAGATCACGGCCATCGCGGCGGCCTCCCGCAGGCCGAACGCCTCGCGGTAAAACAGCCAGCCAAGAATTACCGCCACCACGGAATTGACATAAGAATAAACCGAGACCACCGCCACCGGCAGCCGGTGGAGCGCATAGGCGTATGCGCTGTACCCGACGATGGACCCGAAAATCACCAGGTAAAACAACGCCGTAATACCACGCGCGCTCCATTGGATGTGATGGCTGCTCGCGACCAGCGCAAACGGTAGAGCGGCGAGCCCGGCAGCCACCTGCTGGACTGCGCCCACCACGATGGGGTGCGCGGCCACGTTTCGTTGCCGCTGGTAAATCGACCCAAAGCACCAGGCAACCGTCCCGACTTGCAGGATCAAGAACCCTTCGAGGGCTGTACGGCTGAATTCGCCGGATCCCAGCCCCCCGGACACAAGCAGAGCCACGCCTGCACAGCCGACGATCATGCCGAAGACCGTCGGTGGATGCAGCCGCTCACCGCGCGGCATCAACGCTTCGATCCCTACCAGCCAGAAGGGTGACAGCGTCGTGATCAGACCCGCCAGTCCGCTGGCCACGCGCAGCTCCGCGAACGTGAGGCAGCCGTTGCCGATGGTCAGAATCAAAACGCCGCTTAAGGCGGCATGCCAGAGTTCTCGTCCCCGCGGCAACTGCGCACCCCGCGCCCATGCTGCCGTCAGGAGGAGGGATCCGGAAATCAGGAACCTTGCGGCAATCAGCACCAACGGTGGAAAGGATTCCAGGCTCATGCGAATCCCGAGGTACGTTGTTCCCCAAAAGAAGCACACAGCGGCCAGTGCCAAATACGCCCGGAATGCAAGGGGAATATGCAAATCTCAGGGTAGCATCGCATACTCCGCTAGAATGGATTCTTGATCGTTACACTTACTCTGAATCCCGCCATCGATCGCACGGTTACCGTAGACCGGCTGGTGTTCGAAGATCGGGCCTACATTACTTCGAGCCGGGAGTCCGCCGGCGGGCGTGGCATCAACGCTGCCTTTGTGATCCATTGCTTCGGTGGCAAGACCATGGCCATCGTGCCGGCAGGCGGTGAATCGGGGACGCACTTTGAGGATCTGGTCAAGGCCAGCGGATTTGAGCTCGTGGTTGTGCCTGTGCGCAGCGGCTTGCGCCACAATCTGATCATCACCGATAAACAGGGTCTGACGATCAAGCTGAACGAGTACGGGGCCGTTCTGGAGAAGCCGGAGTTGGCGCGGCTCGAGAAGGAGATTCGCGCCAAGCTGGAGAAGGCAAGCTGGCTCATGATCTGCGGCAGCCTGCCTCCGGGAGTGCCCGCGCGTTTCTATGCGCAACTCATCACGATGGCGCGGAAACGGGGTGTCAAGACGTTGCTCGATGCTGACGGCGATGCGCTCGAGGTTGGCATCGAGGCCAAGCCGACGGTCGTCAAGCCGAACCAGCCCGAAGCGGAGCGGCTGTTGAAGACGGCGCTGCTCACACGCACCCACTTCCTTCAGGCCGTGGAACGAATCCAGAAGATGGGGGCGGAATGCGTGATTCTTTCTCTGGGCACGCAAGGCGCAGTGGGTGCATTCGGCCAACAAATGATCGAGGTCATCCCGCCCCGCGTGGACGCGATCGCGCCGATCGGCGCCGGCGATGCGCTGGCAGCCGCGTTTGTATGGGCCATGGAGCGGAACGGCGATTTCCGCGATGCTCTCCGCTGGGGGGTCGCGTGCGGAACCGCTTCAGCCCGCCTTCCGGGTATGCGTTTCGCGAGCCTTGCCGAGACCGAGGAGGTCTATGGGCAAGTGGATGTGCGGCAGGTGGAGTGAGGTAAATGCCGCCGGCCGAGCCCGTCTCCAAGTCCGCGGACTCCAAACACGAAAGTCTGGTGCGATCGGCCGGAGTCGTTTCCGCCGCCGTCTTTCTGAGCCGCATTACGGGACTGGTCCGCGAGATCGCGATGGCGCGGTTATTCGGCGCTGGCCAGGTCTATGACGCTTTTCTGCTAGGCTTCCGCATTCCCAATCTGACGCGCGATCTGTTCGCCGAGGGTGCGCTGTCTTCCGCGTTCGTTCCCATTTTCACGAAGTATCTTTCGACGAAAGGGAAGAAGGAAGCAGCCGAGCTCTCCAACTTGGTGGCGACGGCGCTTCTGGTGGTCGTAGGCCTGCTGTGCGTGCTCGGTATGATCTTCAGCCCATTCCTGGTCAAGCTGCTCGCGCCAGGCTACGCGGACGTCCCCGGAAAGTTCGAACTGGCGGTGAAACTCACACGCATCATGTTCCCTTTCCTCCTGTTGGTGGCGTTAGCCGCGCAAGCGATGGGCGTACTCAACGCTTGCAATCAGTTCGGCGTCCCGGCCACGTCCTCCACTTTTTTCAATATTGGCTCATTGGGATTCGGCCTGGCATTAGGATTCCTCATTGGTCCGCGCATCGGCCTCAGCGCCATCGAAGGCATGGCGTACGGCGTGGTTTTCGGCGGCGCGTTACAGTTGCTCTGGCAGGTTCCGAGCCTGATTCGAGCTGGTTTTGCATTCCGGCCACGGGTCAACTTCTCCCATCCCGGCCTGCGCAATATTCTGCAATTGATGGGACCGGCCATCGTGGGGAACGCCTCCGTGCAGGTTAACGTGATGGTGAATACGAATTTCGCTTCCAGCATCACGGATGCCGCGGGCCACGTAATCAACGGCCCGGTGAGCTGGCTGGGGTACGCATTTCGGTTCATGCAGCTGCCTCTGGGGCTGTTCGGTGTGGCCATTGCCTCCGCGACCTTGCCTTCGGTGTCGCGCAGCGCCGCCACTGGCAACATGGTAGAGTTTCGGGAAACGCTGACGCGTTCCTTGGGCATGATCTTCCTGTTGACGATCCCTTCTTCGGTTGGTCTGGCGGTATTAGGCGATAGCATGATCGCCGCGGTGTACCAGGGGGGAAAATTCCGCGCCTATGATACGCACCAGACCGCCCTGGCACTCTCGTGCTACGCAATCGGCCTAGCTGGCTACGCTGCCACCAAGGTGCTCGCGCCCGCCTTCTACGCGCTCAATGATGCGCGCACTCCGATGCTGGTGAGCGTAGCCTCCATTCTGGTGAATGTGGCGGCGGCCTCAACTATGGTCAAGCTCGCCGGCTTGGGACATGCCGGATTAGCGCTCTCCACGTCGCTGGTCGCGTTGTTTGGTTCGATCGTCCTGTTCGATCTGATTCGCCGCCGCGTCGGCCGGCTGGGTGGCCGTCGGCTCACTGGGGGCTTTGTCAAGATCCTCGCGTCCTCCGTGTTGATGGGCGCGGCTTGCGCGCTCACGAGCCGCTCGATCCAACACTGGATGGGCGTCTCCCGCGCGGCACGGGTTGCCGATCTCGCGGTGTCGGTCCCACTAGGCTTGATTGTTTTTCTCGGAGCCGCGAAGTTGTTTCGTTTGCCTGAGCTAGAGGCTGCCCGGCGTGCGCTGATCGTACCTCTAGCGCGGCGGTTCGGACAAGGCCGTGTTAAAATCTGAGCATAGAATGTTGCCAGACCTTAAGTTGGCGATCCGGTTGCAGGATCTTGACAGCCGGACCGCTGAGCTGACCAGAGAGATTTCGGCTCTTCCCAAACACACCGCGGAAATCGAGAAAAAGTTGGAAGCGCATGAGCGCAGAGTGGGGGCGGATCGTGCGGCCGTTGCGGCCAATCAGAAGGACCGCAAGCGCTTCGAAACTGAAATCCAGACCCAGCAGCAGAAAATCTCGAAGCTCAAAGATCAGATGCTCGAGGCCAAGACCAACGATCAATACCGCGCCTTTCAGCATGAGATCGAGTATTGCGAAACGGAAATTCGCCGCTCCGAAGACGGTATTATCGAGTTGATGAGCGCCTCCGAACCGCTCGAGCGTGCCGTCAAGGCCGCCGAAGCCGCCTTGAAACAGGAGAAGGCGCAAGTGGAGGCGGAGAAACAGCAGGCGCGGGAGCGAACGGCACGGGATCAGCGGGAGTTGGATGAACTGCAAGCCGAACGCCGCAAAATCTCGGGCCAGATGACGCCCAAAGTGCTGGCCTCTTACGAGAGGGTGCGCAAGTCACGGCGCGGCATCGCCATCGCGGAAGCTCTTGATGGACGCTGTTCGCAGTGCCACATGGCGCTGCGGTTGCAGTTTTTCCAGGATCTGAAGCGCGGCGAGGAAGTGATGCAATGTGAAAGTTGCAGCCGCATTCTGTATTACAATCCCCCCGAGAGTTTCGACAATCTTACCGGCGAAGCCGCACCCGCAACCCAGGGTTAGACGTCTACGTCACCTTCCCATCGGCGCTCAAGTAAACTTGCCTGTGCTGATGAAACGCGAGGTTCGCCAGATGCGGTCCGGCCACGGCATTGGCGCCCACCTCAACCGGTGCGTTAGGCTCCTGGCGCGATCTCACGCAGTCCAGAAAATTCTGAATGTGTGATTCGATGGGAACCGGTGCATCCAGCTTCTGCGCGGGTTCCCGATTTTCCTTCCAGGGCTCATTCCAGATGCGGAACCCAGCCTCGTCGATAATCATCGTGCCTTTGTCGCCCTGGAACTGGATAGACCAGCCATTCTCGTACGAATTAGAGTAATTCAGCGTCCAGGTAGCCATGAAGTCCGGATACTCGAAAACCGCGCAGAATACGTCGGGAGTCTCCGAGCCGGTCATTTTCGCCACCTGCCCGTAAGAAATGGCCGAACGCGGCGGGGCGGAATTTGTGAACCACTGCACAACATCCATCAAGTGTGTGCCTTGGTCCGTCATGTTGCCGCCCGAGTAGTCCCAGAAATAACGCCAGTAGCGGAAACGCATGGGCTGCATCTCATGATCCCTCGCCGATCCCAGGAAGCGCTGCCAGTCGAGTTTTCCGGGCAGCGGCGAATTGTCCAATTCCTTGGCGATATTCCAGTTCCACTGCGGCTTGACCAGCGAAATCTTACCCAAAATCCCGCTGTCCACGAGTTGCTTGCCCTTGATGATCAGCTCCGCGCTGCGCCGCTGCATCCCCACTTGCACAATCTGCTTTGTGCGGCGTACTGCCTGCACAATCCGCGCGCTTTCTTCGAGGGAATGCGACATCGGCTTTTCGAGATACATGTCCTTCTTGGCGTCCAGCGCCGCCTGCAAGCACGGATAGTGCTGGTGATCCGGTGTGGCGATCACAACGGCGTCGATGCCGCTTTGGCGCAGCAACTCATGGTAATCGGCGTAGCGCTTGGCGTCCGGTGCGTTGGCGAGCGCTTCTTCCAGATTGGGCTCATAGACATCGCAGACAGCCACGCATTTGGCGCCCAGCTTCTGAAAATTCTTGCTGAGAAAGCGGCCGCGCCCGCCAGTGCCGATTACGCCGTACGCCAATTTGTCGTTTGCGCCCCATGCCGAGCGCGGCACGACCATCGGTGCAGCCGCCAGCGCCAATGACTGTGTGATGAACTTGCGGCGATCCTGTTCCACGATACGGCTCCTTTCTTTGCGCTCTACTATAACGCAAAGATGCCGTGCTGATGCGAGTCCTGGCAGCCGCTTAGTTGGTGTGCGGCGGCGCGCCTGGGCTTGGTGCGCTGCTCGAGAAGAACTGGTCGTTTTCCGGCTTGATGTTCAAGCTCTTGGTGGTGGATTCGAGCCAGTCCTTCATCTTGACGTTCTTTAGCTCCGCAAAAATCTGGTTGCGAACCTCGGCGAACGGCTTCATGGAAACCGATTCACCCCGGAATATATAGAATCCATTGGGCTGCCGCACCGGATCGCTGAGCTCGCCGGGTTTCAAAGCCAACGCTACCGACCGGATCGCTTCCGGCAGATTATCGTTCCGTGAAACTGTCAAGTCGCCGTCTTTGGCCTTCGTAGTCGCGTCTTCCGAGTTTTCTTTCACCAGCTTTACGAAGTCAGCGCCGGCCTTGAGCTCCTTGAGCAACTGCTCCGCCTTCGCCCTCGCCTCCTGCTCATTCAAAGGTTTTTTGCCATCCGCGCCGGCGCTTTGGGAATTGCTGAATGGAATGTAGATGAGTTTCAGATTGATCTGTTCGAAGCGGCTCTTGTTCTGGTCGTAAAAGTTTTGCGCCTCCTCTGGAGCGACCGTAAACCCATTCACGACCTTGTTAATCTCCGCATTCATGAGAATGTTCATGCGCAAGGTCTCCAGTTGCTCTTTATAGGGGCTTGTTTCCACTAGCTTTTCCTGTTCCGCCATCTCGCTCAGCCGCCGCATCAGCAGGTACTTCTCCACCAGCTCTTTGCGGTTCCGCAACGCGCCTTGTTGCTGTTGTGGAGGCAGAATGCTCATGAACCTTTGAACCTCGCCGTAGGTGAGCTTCTTGCCGTCCCCGTACTCTGCGATCACTGTGTCCGGCGAGAGCTTCGGCGCAGGAGCCGGCGGCGTTTGCGCCGCACCGGTAACCACAAACAGGGTGAACACACTGACGAACGACTTCATGCTGGAAAAGCCTCTGGAATTGAGATAACTTCGTTCAAGTTTATCACGCGGATTCTGGAGGCAGCGCAATGTTCAGCCGCAGGCAGTTCTTGCACCGCACGGGTGGCCTTCTCGTTGTGCCGGCCCTGGCTTTCGCGCGCGAGTTGTGCTGCGACGTCGCGGTGATTGGGGCGGGCGTAGGAGGATGCGCGGCTGCGCTGGCCGCCGCCCGCAATGGCATGCAAGTAATCCTGAGCGATGAGACCGACTGGCCGGGCGGGCAGCTCACCGCGCAAGCCGTTCCGCCCGACGAGCACGCCTGGATCGAGTCGTTCGGCGCCACGCGTCGCTACCGCCTATATCGCGAACGCGTGCGAGATTATTATCGCCGCAACTATCCCCTCACTGAAGCAGCGCGTCGTCGTCCGGATCTAAACCCGGGTAACGGCAGCGTCTCACGCTTGACTCACGAGCCGCGCGTCTCGCTCGCGGTGCTCGAAGAGATGCTGGCTCCCTTCACCAGCGCTGGCCAGGTGACGGTTCTTCTGCGGCACAAGCCTGTCGCCGCGGATATCGCGGGCGATTCCGTGCGCTCCGTTATTCTGCGCGATCTCGAAACCGGCCGTGACCGCACCATTTCCGCTCCCTATTTCTTGGACGCCACCGAGCAGGGGGATCTGCTGCCCCTCGCTCGTGTCGAGTACATCACCGGCGCGGAATCCTCACAAGAAACCGGCGAGCCGCACGCGCCACCAGAAGCGCGGCCGCGTGACATTCAGTCGTTCACTTACTGCTTCGCCATGGATTACCTTCCCGGCGAGGACCACACCGTCAACAAGCCCGCCGAGTATGGGTTCTGGCGTGACTACGTCCCCGCCCTGAGACCACTGTGGCCCGGAAAGCTCCTGAGTTGGACCATCGCTGATCCGGTCGAGGTCAAACCGCATACGTTCCCGTTCGATCCCGAATCTGCGGAGCATCACACTGACGGCGGTCTGTGGGTCTATCGCCGTATCGCCGACCGCGCGAATTTTATGCCCGGTGCCTACGCGAGCGACATTTGCCTGGTCAACTGGCCCCAGAACGATTACTGGCTTGGCAACATCTGTGATGTCGGCGAGGAGGAAGCCTCGCGCCACCGCGCACGCGCCAAGCAGCTCAGCCTGTCGCTGCTCTACTGGATGCAAACCGAAGCGCCGCGCGCTGATGGCGGTCTTGGTTGGCGTGGTTTGCGTCTTCGGCCGGACATCACCGGCACGGAGGATGGCCTCGCCAAGTACCCCTACATTCGCGAGTCTCGCCGCATCCGCGCTGAGTTCACAGTTGTTGAACAACACGTTGGGACCGATGCGCGTGGCAAGCTCATTGCTCGCGCTTCCGGTGAGCTCACGGCCGAACACTTCCCGGACTCCGTCGGAGTCGGCAGCTACCGCATCGATCTCCATCCTTCGACTGGCGGGGACAACTACATTGACATCAGCAGTCTGCCCTTCGAAATCCCCATGGGCGCGCTGATCCCGCGGAGAGTGGAAAATCTACTGGCCGCCGCGAAGGACCTCGGCGTCACGCATATCACCAACGGTTGTTACCGCCTGCACCCGGTCGAATGGAACGTCGGTGAATCGGCGGGACTCCTGGCCACGCGGGCGGTGCAACTCAAAACACCGCCCCGGCACCTCCGTAACAACGAGAAGTTACTCTGTGAGTTTCAAGATTGGATTCAAGCGCAGGGTGTTGAAATCGCCTGGCCCAAGCTTACGCCGCGGTAAGCTTTCTTATTGAACGCTCACCCTCGCGCGGAGCCGCAGCAGTTTATAATTGTCTCCACCGCCAATAGAAAAAAACATTATGACTCGAAGACAACTGGGCAAGCTCGCGGCCGGCGCCGCTCTACTGCAAAAGTCCCCCGCCGCCACAACTCAATACGCCGGCGCGCTTGACGGGACGGAATCCAAGATCGATCCAGTGTCTTTCGATCCAGTCGAGTTTACGCATAAGTTGTACGAATCGGCACCACTCAAAATGACCTTTCACGCGCAAGACCGCCGCCAGGCGGAAGCGTGGCAAAAGCAGTTGCGCGCCAAGGTCAACGAGTTGGCCGGCGGATTCCCGCCAAGTCACGGTGCGCTCAATCCAGAGACGCTTGATGTGCGTGAGTTCGATGGCTATCGCCGGGAGAAGTTCGTCTTTGAGAGCCGGCCGGGTAACATGGTGCTCGGCTATCTGCTCCTGCCGTCGAGCGCGAAGCCGCCCTATCGCCCCGTAATCTGCGTGCCCGGCCACGGACGAGGCGTAGATGATATTGTCGGCATCGATGACACGGGCCGCGATCGCACCACGAAAGATGGCTATCAGCATGATTTTGCCATTCAAGCCGTCGAGCACGGCCTGGCCGCCGTCGCGATCGAGCCTATGGCCTTCGGTTGCCGGCGTGGCACGCAGGCCAAGAAGGAAGGCCTTGGCCACACTTCCTGCCAGCCCGTTGCCGGCGCGGCTCTGCTGCTGGGCCAGACCATGATCGGCTGGCGCGTGTTCGACGTCATGCGCACCATCGACTGGATCGAAACCCGCAAGGAACTCGATGCTTCGCGCATCGGTTGCATGGGAATCTCCGGCGGCGGTACCTGTACAATGTTCTCGGCGGCTCTCGATCCCCGCATCAAAGCCGCCATGATCAGCGGCTACTTGAACACCTTCCGCGACAGCATCTTCAGCCTTTCGCACTGCATCGACAACTACGTACCCGGCATCTTAAACTGGGCCGAGATGTACGATATCGCCGGTCTCATTGCTCCGCGCCCGCTGTTCGCCGAGTCGGGGACAAAGGACGACATTTTCCCCATCGAGGCCAGCCGCGCCAGTTTCGCGCGCGTCAAGAAGGTTTATGAAACACTGGGCGCCGCCGAAAACTGCCAGCACGAAGTCTTCGAGGGCGAGCACAGTTTTCATGGCGTCAAAGGCCTTCCATTTCTGGCCGCGCACCTTTAACCGAACTCATGCGAATTGAAAATCACGCCGGCGGCTACTCGTTTCTGAAAGGCATCAGTCCGTATTCTGGCGGTGTCGCCGCCCTGTCCGGCTTCGAGATCCTGCATGTGCGCTTCAGGGAGTCGATCCCGCTCGATCGCGGTTTTGCGGCCATCGAAAGCTACCTGAAGTTGCAGGGCCGCCCGCGCCAGGCGTTATGCGCGGTCGAGTTGCGATCCCCGCGGCCGTTCACGTTTCAGGGATTTCAGAATTTCAACCAACGCTACGTTGACATTCTGGAGCGGTGGGGCCTCTTGCTCGGCGGTGTAAATCCCGTAGCGCGCACCAACGTCGCTCCCCAACTGCTCGCGCCAGCGGAGCCCTCTGTTTATGGCTTCTCGGTTACAGTCGCTGCTGAAAATGCGCCATCCTCTTTTGTGATCGCCGGCTCGGGGGAGTTACCCGAAGGCTCGCTCGATCCCCACGAGGTCATCCGTCGCGGCGAAACCTCCGTCAGTGCGCTGCAAGAGAAAGCACGGTTTGTGATGGGGTTGATGTCCGCCCGGCTCGCCGGCTTGGATGTGAGTTGGAAGCAGGTGACTTCGGCGCAGGTATACACCGTCCACGACATTCACCCGTTCCTAGAGCGCGAGATCTTGAGCGGCATGCGCGAAGCCGCTTCCGTCGGTATCCACTGGCACTATGCGCGGCCGCCCATCGAAAGCATCGAATACGAAATGGACCTCCGCGGCTGCCGGCGCGAGGCGATCCTGGAAGTATCCTGAACCCGGGCAGGTTATGCAGCGGCAATTTGGCGAAAAGTTTCTGAAGCTCCTGGTTGGCGATATCACGCGCGTACCTGCCGATGCCATCGTGAACGCCGCCAACTCCGCGCTTGTGGGTGGGGGCGGGGTTGATGGCGCTATCCATCGCGCTGGTGGCCCTTCCATCATGCGGGAACTCAATCAGATTCGCGCGAAGGCTGGCGGCTGCCCAACTGGCAACGCCGTCGTGACCGGTGCCGGATTGCTGCCTGCGCGCTTCGTGTTTCACGCGGTGGGGCCCGTCTATCGCGACGGGACTCATGGAGAGCCGGAGTTGCTGGCATCTTGTTATCGATCCTGCCTCACGCTCGCCGAAGAACGGGAAATCGAAACCATCAGTTTCCCTTCGATCAGCACCGGCGCGTACGCCTTTCCCATCCAGGACGCCGCGCGCATCGCACTCCGGGAAGTTAAGCGGCACTTACAACAGGAGAGTGGCAAGCTGCGCGAAGTGACTTTCGTCCTCTTCACGGAAACCGACTGCCGCGTTTACACGGATTGTCTGGAACGTGAGCCCTGACCTTGGCTATCCTGCGTTCTTCCGTGCCACGAGCACCCGCGAAGGATAGAAAGTTTGGCGCACCATGGCGTCCCCCTCGATGCGAAAATCGCTGGCCTCTACCAGTTCGGGAACTCGCTCTTCCACCTGCCGGCCCCAATACGCGGGCGCGACTTTGCCGGCTACGCGATAAATGGCGTTGAACGCCGGCGTCTTCTGGCCAATCAGAACCAGCACGAGTTGGCCGCTCCGTCGCAGCACGCGATGGAACTCTCCGATGGTTCGAACGATATCTTCGCCCGAGAGCAGTTCCAGCATGTAGCAGCAGAATACAGCGTCAAAGGCGCAGTCGCGGAACGGCATGTGCCGCGCGTCCACCGCATGGCACTGCGCCTTTGCCGACGGAAACTCACGCTGTACGCGCCTTTGTGTGCGCCACGCCATGTTCGGCGAAAGGTCCACCCCCAGGGTCGATCCGCCGCGGTTCTTGCGCACCAGCCGCCGGAACATTTCGCCCGAGCCTGTCGCCACTTCCAGTACGCGCATGCCATCCGCAAGCTCGCAAATCTCAAGCGCCCGCCGATGCGCCCGCGAATGAAATAACTGTGTCGGAATTCCGTACACCGGGGCCAAGCGGTCATAAACACGGCGCGTGCGCTCCGCCAGCGTGGCGGGCAGGCCGTTCAAAGGCCACGCGGCAATCGTATCTTCAAGCTTATTCAAGAATCCATCCTTTTCCGGGCAATCTACGAAACCGCCGCCCACTCCGTTTGCAGTTCGGGAACTTCGATTTCGATGCGCGTACCTTTTCCGCTGTGGCTGTCGATCCACATCCGGTAATCGGCGCCGAATAGGACCTTCAGGCGCTCGTTCACGTTGCTCACGCCGATTCCTTTCTCCAGCAACTTGGCCAACTCCGCTTCGGGAATCCCGACGCCGTCATCTTCCACCACCAGATGCAGCCGTCCGTCCTTGCGCTGCGTCTTCAGCCAAATGGTCCCACCTTCAATCTTGCTGCTGAGACCGTGCTTTATGCAATTTTCAATCAGGGGTTGCAGCAGCATGCTCGGAACCAGCATATCCAGACTCTCTGCTTCCACCTCTTTTTCGAAGCGCAGCTTTTCGCCGAAACGCGCTACTTCGATGGAAAGGTAATCCTCGATGAAATCCAGCTCATCGCGCAGCGAACTGTAGTTTTCATGCTTGCGCAGCAGGCGCCGGAGGATGCGGGAAAGTTTCAGAACCATCAACCGCGCCTGGTGCGGGTCGGTGCGGATCAGCGAAGACACCGAGTTCAGAGTGTTGAACAGAAAGTGCGGGTTGATCTGGCTGGTGAGGGCCTGTAGCCGAGCCTGCATCAGCAGCCGCTGTTGTTCTTCCAGCTTGTTCTCATTGCGTGTATTATTCCAGATCTTCAGCGGCAGACCGACGGCGAACAGCGTTGTGGTGTACAAGGCGACATACAGCCAGACATTCGGATGAGGTCCGGCGGGCTGGAGCGCGAAGACTTTTGTTGGAAAGAAGTGAACGAGCATTTGGCGCAAAAACTCGGCCAGCAGAATCACAGCCAGGAATGACAGATGAAACGCGCCGCGCCGGTAGTTCCGCTGCTTGAAATAGCGATAAACGTTCAAGTCGAAGAATGGAGAAAAGCGCCAGATATCTTCCGGATCGGTCGCCACGTCACGTAAGAGACCGCCCAGAACGCCGATGGCGGCGAACAACGGCATGCTCAGGGGCTCGTGGTGGAACATGGCCGGAATGGCAATTAAGATTCCTGATAGCAGCCCGCTTACATAACCACCCAAGATCCCGGCCAGCAAGCTGCCTTCGAGCCCGAGATCAACGGCCGTGTAAGAGGGTTTGGTGAGAACTCGCGCCGCTACGCCACTCGCGAAAACAACCCAGAACCAGAGAGCGAGTTGCAGCCGTTGATTGAGGGTGCGGTTTTCACGCAATAACATGCGCTGCACCGCGTTGGGACGCACTAGAATGCTGGCCAGCGATGCGACCACACCGAGTTTGACCAGCAGCGTGAGAAGGAGCGGTTCCACTCGCAGCCATTATAATAGAAGGAATCTGACCAATAGCCACGACAAGATGCCCGTTGCCGCAGTGTTTCGGCTCGAGAAGGTTGCTGAAGCCGCGTTTCCGACGCGTTGGGGACAGTTCCGCATTTTCGGGTTTGCGGGGCACTATGCCGAGCGTGTCGAGGAGGCGGTGGTGCTCAAGATGGGTGAACTTGCCGGCGATCCCGCACCGCTCGTTCGCATTCATTCGCAATGCCTTACGGGCGACGTGTTCCACAGCCTGCGCTGCGACTGCCGCGCCCAGCTCGAACTATCGCTAGCGCTCATCAGGGAGGAAGGGCGTGGCTTGCTGATTTACGAACACCAGGAAGGCCGCGGCATCGGCCTGCTGAATAAGCTCCGTGCCTATGAATTACAGGATCATGGCGCCGACACCGTGGAGGCAAATGAACGGCTTGGCTTCGATGCCGACCTGCGCAACTACGAGCTGCCCGGCGCTATTCTTCGGCACTTCGGCCTGACCAAAGTCCGCCTCCTCTCCAATAATCCGGAAAAAGTGGAAGCCGCTGAGCGCGCTGGCGTCCAAGTGGTTGAGCGCGTCCCCTGCCTGGTTGACCCCGTAGATTCCTCGGAAGCCTATCTTCGCACCAAAAAAGACAAGATGGGCCACCTGATCGACGGCCTGTAGCTTTCGCCTGTTGTTCGCCATAAAAACCACATCTTGTGGTACTGCACAGTCGCGATAGCTCTTGTAGTACCTCGATAACTCGCTAACAGCAAAAGATTTCCCCAAAAATGGTCTTGAAAATATGGAGTTTGTTTGCCACAATCGGTTGTGGCCTAAAGTGGCCGAAAATGGACGATAGATGGCGAGCGATGATCAGAGTCGGGAAACGCAGCCAGTCGAACCCCCTCGGGGGATGTATGACTGCCGGCTCGACGACAAAGGCCGTCTCAAGCTGCCGGCGCAGTTCCAGCACTTCATTAATTCGCTTACGGAGAAGGGGCTCTTTGTGACCAGTCTGGACCGGCGCATAGCCCAAATATACCCGATCACCGTGTGGCGGGAGAACGAAAAATTCTTTGAGAGTTTTCGGGACAATCCACAAGTGGCGCAGGATGTCGCGTTTAACGCGAACGACCTGGGAGCGGACGCCGACATGGATTCGCAAGGGCGGGTGCTGTTTAATACTGCGCTGCGGGAGCAGTTGGATCTGGAAGGCCAGCAGCTCCATCTTTACGCCTACCGCGGGCACGTCAAGGTGCTGACGCACGCGATCTACGAAGAGCGGCGGCAGCGGGCGTCCAAGGCCGCGACGGAAAACGTGGATCTGCTCGAGCGGGCGGGATTGAAGTGATGCCGTATGCATTATCCGGTGCTTCGCGCCGAGGTTATCGAGTACCTGGCGATTCGCCCCGAGGGGATTTATCTCGACGCCACGGCCGGTCTGGGCGGGCACACGCGCGAGATCGCGCAACGGCTGACCACGGGATTCGTGATTGCGAACGACCGGGACACGGAGTCGCTGGAGTTTGCGCGGGCCAATACGCTCGAGTTCGCCAATCGCATTCGCTTTCATCAGGGAACGTTTTCGGATTTGCAAGATGCGGTTCGGGAGCAGGGAATCGAACGAGTGAACGGCCTGGTGGCAGATCTTGGTGTGAGCCGCTACCAGTTGACCGAATCGCACAGGGGTTTTTCGATCTTGACCGATGGCCCGCTCGATATGCGCATGGATCAAAGCCAGCGCATGACGGCCGGAGATTTGGTCAATTCTGCCGCCGAAAAGGCAATCGCCGACTGGATCTACCAACTCGGCGAAGAAAGGAGGGCGCGGAGGATAGCCAGAGCAATCGTTCGGGCGCGGCCCATACGGAGCACCCTGCACCTGGCCGGTGTAGTGGAGCGGGCCGTGCCCCGGACGGGCCACCTGCACCCCGCCACGCGAACCTTCATGGCGCTGCGGATGGTGGTGAATGATGAGCAGGGTGAGCTTGACCGGTTGCTGGAACTGGTGCCCGGCCTGGTCGCGGCCGGAGGCAGGGTAGTGGTGATCTCCTTCATGTCTCTGGAAGACAGGAAGGCAAAGGAAAAGTTTCGAAGCTGGGGGCGGGAAGGACGCGCAGAGGTGCTCACGAAGCGCCCGTTGGCGCCTTCTCAGAAAGAAATTCAAGAGAATCCGGCGTCGCGCAGCGCCAAGCTACGTGCCGTCGAGATACGGTAACGAGGGAAAGTAAGAAGCCATGGCAACACTGGCGACACATTTCAGGAAAGACGAATCGGTGATTTATAGCGAGGAGGCGTTCGCGACTCCCGTGCGGCGCGCGGCCGCCCGGCCCGCGGATCGATTTCGTTTGCGTGCTTTGCCGAACGAAGACGTGTACTTCTTCGCGAAGCGTATCGACAACTCGCGCATCCTGAAGCAGAGGGATCCGCGCGCGGCCCGGGAATGCTGGTCGGCGATCGGCGCTTTCGCCGTGCTGGCAGTTTTGCTGGCGGGTGCGCTCGCGCCCACTGTCTGGGGCACGTTTGCCGGCTACCAATTGCAGGCCCTGAAACAGGAGCACCAGCGGCTGATCGATGAGCGCAGCACGCTGGAGGTTCAGGAAGCGGCGTTGACCAGCCCGTGGCGCCTCGAAAAACTCGCCAGGGCGCAGAAGCTTCTGGAGCCTCGGCCGGGGCAGGTGATCCACCTGGATCCGCATGCGGACGGCTCGATGGCAATGAATCTCACCAAGTAGGACGGGCATGCTGCCTGTCCAGGGGCTGACGAGCAGAACGGTACTGACAGAGAGGCAGGAACGCCTGGCCTACTCCAGGCGCCTGACCTGGCTAGCCGGCGGAGCACTGCTCTGGGCCGGGCTGATTTTCGCCAAGATCATCTTTCTGCAAGTCATCCATCATAAAGATTACGCGCGGATAGCGCGGCAGCAACAGGAGCTCAAGGTGGAGATCCCTGCGCCGCGCGGGCCGATTTTCGACCGCACGGGCCAGCCTCTCGCCATGAGTATTCCGATGGAGTCGGTGTCGGTAAACCCCTTGAAAGTGCCGGACATCGGTGTCGCTTCCCAGATTCTGGCGCGCATTTTGAACCTGGATGCTGGGGAGCTGCGCGATCGTATGCGCCGGGCTTATGAGCACCAGCGCGGTTTTCTTTGGATCAAACGCAAGGCGATGGCCACCGAAGCGGAACAACTACGGAGCTTAGGTCTAGATTGGATCGATTTCCAAACGGAGAGTCAGCGCCACTATCCCAACGGCGAACTGGCGGCGCACGTGCTTGGCTCCGTGGACCATGACGAGAAAGGCAACGCAGGTATCGAGATGAGTCTGGACCCCGAACTGCGGGGCCGCGCCGGGCAGGAGTTGATGCTGACCGACGTCAAGCGCCGGGGCATTGACACACACCTTTCAGCGCGTGCGCATGCCGGCGTACCCCTCACCCTCACCATCGATTCTCGCATCCAGTTCGCCGCCGAGACGGAACTGGCGAAAGGCGTGGCGGAGCACCACGCACGTACCGGCAGCATTATCGTAATGAATCCGTACAACGGAGAGATTCTCGCACTGGCTAATTATCCGACTTTCGATCCGAATATGCCGCCAAAGCCCGGCGAGGACCCATTCCACCGTTTTGATCTCGCGATTTCGGTGCCGTTCGAGCCGGGTTCGGTGTTCAAGGTGGTGACGCTCTCGGCGGCGCTTGAGACCACCAACCTGCGGCCGGATTCGCCCATCAACTGCAATAACGGTGTCCTGCGCCTGCCGGGCCGCGTCATTCACGAGGCCCACCGGGGATTCGGTGTGATTCCGATGCACGAGGTTCTGGAGAGATCGAGCAATATCGGCGCCATTCAAATCGGTTTTCGGGTGGGCGCCCAAAACATGTACGAGTATGCCCGGCGTTTCGGTTTCGGAGGAACCTCGGGTGTCGGTTTGCCGGCGGAATCCGGCGGCTTGATTCGACGCCTCAACAGGTGGGGAACGACGTCGCTGGCATCCATCTCCATGGGACACGAAATCAGCACAACCTCTATCCAGCTCGCGCGCGCTTGCGCTGCGATCGCGAATGGCGGGTTGCTGGTCAAAACCAAGCTGATTCTCAAAGAGGGCGACAGCTTGACGCCGACCGAACCGCCGACGCGCATTCTAAAGCCGCAGACGGCTATCACGATGCGCCAGATGATGGAAGGCGTGGTCATCAGCCCGCACGGAACAGCCCACAGGCACGTGCGTTTAGCAGGTTATACCGCCGGCGGCAAGACGGGAACAGCGCAGATCTTCGATCTCAAAACGCACCACTACACGCATCTGTACAACGCGTCGTTCATGGGATTTGCGCCGGTCACGAATCCGGCATTCATCATCGTGGTGACGCTCAATGGAACCACCGGCAATGGAGGCATGGGTGGCGCGGTGGCTGGTCCTGTATTTCAGGCCGTTGCCACCGAGGCGCTGCGCGTGCTCGACGTACCGAGGGACCTTCCGGACGCTGAGCCGGAGCCGGCGCCCGAGGAAGCTGCGCCGGCTGACGAAGCGAATGATCTCGCGATTGCCGATCTCGGTTCACCGGCGCCGAACGTAATGGAAGAACTGGCGTCCCAGCCCGCGGAAACGGGTCCCAAGGTCCCGAACTTTCAGGGAAAGACGATGCGTGCGGTTGCGGAGGAAGCGGCCGCGATGGGATTGCCGGTGGCGATGGATGGCAGTGGGATCGCGCGCGCGCAAGTGCCTCCGGCAGGCAGCGCGCTACATGAGGGGGAGAGGGTACGCGTGCAGTTCGCGCGTTGAGGCTGGGCTAGGCTGGAGTTAGAGGGCGCTACCAATGAACCTCAATGAGGTGCTCGCGGGAGTGCGGCTGAAGGAGCCGCTCGGGGTGGAGCTTGCCCAAGAAATGGTGGAAGGCCTGGCCTACGATTCCCGGCGCGTGCAGAAGGGCTTTCTGTTTTTCGCCTTCCCTGGCGCGCGGACAGACGGACGGAGTTTCGCGGAGCAAGCGGTGAAGGCCGGGGCGGTGGCGGTAGTGAGCGAACTGGCAGCGCCGGCGGATTTCCACGGCGCCTGGATCGAGGTGGAGCACGGGCGCCATGCCTTGGCATTCGCGGCGCGAAACTTCTACGGCCGGCCGGACGAACGAATCCGCCTGACGGGCATTACGGGAACCAATGGCAAGACGACTACTTCTTATCTGGTGGATTCAATTCTGCGCGCAGCGGGAAAGACCACGGCCCTGGTCGGCACGATTGAATATCATTTGGGAGACCGGGTTTTGCCCGCGGTGAACACAACGCCGGAATCGCTGGATCTATACCGGCTCTTAGCCGAACTGGGACAAATGGGCGGAACATTCGCCACCATGGAAGCGTCGTCGCACGCTCTGGCGCTCGGCCGGATTTATGGCATGCATTTTCACACCGCTGTGTTCACCAACCTCACGCGCGATCATCTGGATTTTCACCAGACCATGGAGAATTACTCCGCCGCCAAGCAAATGCTATTCAGTGGAGCGGGGGCGCCGGCTCCGCCATTCGCCGTAATCAACCGCGACGATGAATACGGAGAGAAGATGGCCACCGCCAATACGAAGGTGCTGTGGTACGGGTTGGGCAAGGACGCCAACGTGCGGGCACGGCACATCTCTTCGAGCTTCGACGGCCTGCGATTCGAGGTGCAGGCCGAGGGCAAGCACTTCGCCGTGCAATCGCCATTGATTGGACGCATTAACGTGTACAACATTCTGGCGGCGTGCGGCACGGGGCTGAGCTATGGCTTGCCGGCTGAGATCATCGCGCGCGGGATTGCCAATTGCCGCGCGGTCCCGGGTAGATTCGAGAGAATAGATGAGGGGCAGCCGTTCGTCGTGGTGGTGGATTACGCCCACACCGATGACGCCCTGCGCAATGTGATTTCGATGGCGCGGAGTCTCCAGCCGAAGCGCGTGGTGACTCTGTTTGGCTGCGGCGGCGACCGGGACCGCACGAAGCGTCCGATTATGGGCCAGGTGGCGGCGGAGTTGAGCGACCTGGTTGTCCTGACGAGTGACAATCCCCGTTCGGAAGACCCGCTCGACATCATGAATGATGTACTGGTCGGGATCCGCCGTAAAGATACGCCGTGTCTGGTGGAGCCTGACCGGACGGCTGCCATTCGACGGGCAATCGGGGAGGCGCGGCCTGGCGACATTCTGATTCTGGCGGGAAAGGGGCACGAAACTTACCAGATTGTGAAGGATCGTACGATTCCGTTTGACGATCGCGAAGTGGCCCGGGAGGTGCTGCGAGGCTTTGGGTACCGGCGTTCGGACGTTTCAGAATGATTCTGGAATGGGATGAGGTAGCGCGGGCCCTCGGTTCGGCGGCGGCTAGCGCTCCGGGACGGAAGATTTCGGGTTGGAGTATCGATTCGCGGACGATTGCGCCGGGCGACCTTTTTTTCGCGTTGCGCGGTCCGCAGAATGACGGCCACGACTATGTGGACCTGGCGCTGGCCAACGGTGCGGCGGGCGCGGTAGTCGATCATGATCTGGGACGGCCGGCGCTGTTAGTAGTGCCCGATACACTGGCGGCGCTCCAAAAGCTGGCGGCGTGGGCGCGGCGGCGCGGGGGTGGCAAAGTGGTGGGAGTTACGGGCAGCGCGGGCAAGACGACTACGAAGGATGCGATTGCGCACCTGCTCGCGGTGGATAGGAAGGTCGGGAAGACGATCGGGAATCTGAACAATCACTTCGGCCTTCCGCTATCGATTTTGCGGTTGCCGGACGAAAGCGACGTGGCGGTGCTCGAGATGGGGATGAATCACGCGGGCGAGATTCGCGCACTGGCACGGATTGCGCGGCCGGATGTCGGTGTGGTGACCAACGTGGGGTACGCGCACGTGGAAGCTTTTGGCTCGATTGAGGGCGTCGCGCTAGCCAAGCGCGAGCTGATTGAAGAACTGCCCCCGGATGGCGTGGCGGTGCTGAATGCGGATGACCGGCTGGTGGCTGGGTTTCGAGAAGTGCATCGGGGCCGCGCCGTGACATTTGGGCTTGCGGAAAATGCCGACGTCCGCGCGGATGATGTTGAATTTGGCATGGAGACCGTACTGTTCCGCCACCGCGGCGTCGCGTTCGAGAGCCCTTTGGTCGGCCGGCATGGCCTTTCGAACGTGCTGGCGGGTCTTGCCGTTGCGGAAACCTTCGGGATTGCGCCGGAGCGCCTGCGCGACGCTGTGCGCACTCTAGCGCCCGGCAAGATGCGCGGCGAACGGCTGGAACGCAACGGGGTGACGATTTGGAACGATTCTTATAACTCCAACCCGGAGGCGGCGCGCGCCATGCTGGATGTGCTGCGCGAGACGCCGGCGCGGCGCCGTATCGCTGTACTGGGGGAGATGCTCGAGCTTGGTCAGTCGACTGAGCCTCTGCACCGCGAAGTCGGAAAGTACCTAACGGAGCAGGGGATTGATGTGTTGCTTGGTGTACGCGGCGCGGCCCGCTTCATGGTCGAGGAGGCCGTGCGGGCGGGATTGTCGGCCGGCGCCGCGTACTTTTTTGAGGACCCAGCCATGGCGGGTGACTTCCTGTGCGGCATGTTGCGTGAGGGCGATGCCGTTTTGTTCAAGGGCTCGCGTGGTGTAAGGGTGGAACGGGCGCTGGAGCGAATTCTGGGATAGATGCCGGCGCCAGGTATCTGGTGTTTGGGAACGCGCGTTAATTCATGCTCTACTATCTTCTCTACGAGAAACTCTTCCCTTACGTCAGCGGCTTTCGTGTGTTCCGCTACACGACATTCCGCACCGCGTTTGCGAGCCTGACCGCGCTGTTCCTTTGCATCGCGCTGGGGCCATGGCTGATCGCGAGGCTGCGCGAGTTTCAAATCGGCCAGTACATTCGCGAAGAGGGTCCGAAGTCGCACCAGAAGAAGGCAGGCACGCCAACCATGGGCGGTGTGCTGATTGTCATCTCGATCGTGATTCCCACGCTGTTGTGGGCCGACCTGCGCCAGTTTTACGTGTGGATCGCTCTGTTCAGCCTGGTGATGTACGCGGCCATCGGTTTTGCCGACGACTACGCCAAGGTGATGAAGAAGCGCAATCTGGGGCTGACCGGGCGGCGAAAGCTTTTTCTGCAGGTGCTGGTGGCATTCGTGCTGGCCAGTGTGCTGCTGGTACTGAAAGTGCGTGGGCTGTACACCACAGCCATGAACGTGCCGTTTCTCAAGCAATGGAAGCCGGATCTATTGATCGACGCGTTTCTGGTACATCCCTTGCTTTACCCGCTCGCGTTTGTGCCGTTCTTCCTGTTCGTAGCTTTTGTGGTGGTGGGCGCGTCGAATGCTGTTAATCTCACCGACGGCCTGGATGGACTGGCCATCGGATTGATGGTGATTGCGTCGGGGGCGCTGACCATACTCAGTTATGCCGGCGGGCACGCCGAGTTGGCCGCCTATTTGCAGCTCGAGCGCAATGCCCACACTTCCGAGTTGACGATTTTCTGCGGATCGATGACGGGCGCGAGCCTTGGTTTTCTCTGGTACAACGCGCACCCGGCGGATATTTTTATGGGCGATGTGGGCTCGCTCGGGTTAGGCGGCGCGATGGCGGTGATCACGGTGCTGATCAAGCAGGAAATTCTGCTCATCTTCATCGGCGGGGTGTTCGTGATCGAGGCCCTCTCGGTGATTCTGCAAGTGGGGAGTTACAAGCTGCGCGGGAAACGGATTTTTAAAATGGCGCCACTGCATCATCATTTCGAAGCGCTGGGGTGGCAGGAATCGAAGATCATCGCCAGGTTCTGGATCGCCGGGCTGGTGCTGGCGTTGTTTGCGCTGACGACGCTGAAATTAAGGTGAGATGAAGTTTAACGGAACCAGCGCCCTCGTGGTCGGAATGGCGAAGTCGGGGCTCGCGTCGGTGGAGCTGCTGGCGAAGCAGGGAGCCGAGGTACGCGCGACGGATTTGAAGCCGCCCGTGCCGGAGGCATTGCATGAACTCGAAGCGCTTCGGGTGCCGTTCGCTTTGCAGGCGCCGGAGGTCTTTGAGCGAGCTGATCTGATCGTGCTTTCGCCGGGCGTGCCTACGGATCTGGAACCGATCGAAGCGGCCCGGAAGCGCGGCGCGACTGTGACGGGCGAAGTCGAGCTGGCCAGTTACTTCCTGCGCGGCCCGGTGATTGGGATCACCGGATCGAATGGCAAGACCACGACCACCGCGCTCGCCGGCCACATTCTCCAGGAGTCAGGCATTCCCGTGCAGGTGGGTGGAAACATCGGGACGCCAGTCACGGCCATGATCGACACCTCACGGCCGGATCAATGGAATGTCCTCGAGCTTTCCAGTTTTCAGCTCGAAACCATTGTCCGGTTCCGCGCGCAGATCGCGGTTGCCTTGAATGTCACGCCCGATCACCTGGATCGCCACCACTCGTTTGAGAATTACGCGGCAGCGAAAGCGCGATTGTTTGAAACGCAACAGGCTGGTGATTGGGCCGTGCTCAACGCGGACGACCCCGTCTGCGCCGGTTATGCCGCAAAGACAGCAGCTTCGCCAGTTTGGTTCAGCAGTACCCATGCTGTCAGTCCGGGGGTATCGCTATGGGATGGTGAACTTTGGCTTGACGGCGTAAAGATGATGCCTGCCGCTGACATCCCAATTCGCGGACTTCACAACGTCGAGAACACCATGGCGGCTGCTGCTGCGTGCCGGTTGGCGGGCGCGAGCCTGGCGCAAATCGCGGCGGCGGTGCGAACGTTCCGCGCCGTCGAGCATCGACTGGAGTTCGTCCGTAACGTGAGTGGCGTGGATTTCTACAACGATTCCAAAGCTACGAATGTGGACGCGACGCTCAAGGCGCTGGACGCCTTCGCCGGCGGCCTCTGGGTGATTTTGGGAGGCAAGGACAAGGGCAGCGACTACACCGTCCTACGCGCGCCGCTCTCCCGGAAAGCACATGCTGTAATGTTGATCGGCGCGGCGGCCGCGAAGATCCGCGAACAGATTGCCGGCGCCGTTCCGCTGTACGATTCCAAGACTCTCGACACCGCTGTGCGCGATGCGTACGCCCTGGCGCGGCCCGGCGACACCGTACTGCTCGCACCGGCTTGCGCGAGCTTCGATCAATTTGACAGCTACGAACACCGCGGCCGGGTATTCAAGACGCTGGCGGCCCAACTGGAGCCGAAAAAATAATGGCGCTCAGACTGAAAACGGATTGGATTCTGTTCACGACCATCGTCGTCATGATGTTTTTCGGAGTCGTGATGCTGTACAGCGCGTCGTCGGTGATGGCGCAACTCAAGTTCGGCTCCTCCTGGCACTTCTTCTATCGCCAGCTTGCCTGGATGGCGGTGGCGATCGGGGCCATGATGCTGCTCAAGCGCACGCATTACCGTAAATTGCGCAGCCCCACGGTGGCTTTTGCCGCGATCGGGATCACGTTAATGCTGCTGTTAATTGTCTACTTTGTGGACGGCAATTATCACCGCTGGATCCGCATGGGGCCCGTTGGTATTCAGCCTTCGGAACTCGCAAAACCCGCACTGGTGGTTTTCCTGGCGTTCTTTGTCACGTTGCGCGCGCGCGCCATCAATACCCGCTACACGCTGTTGCCGGCTGCAATGGCTGTTGGGCTCGTGACGGTGGCGGTCGGTGTCGCGGATCTCGGTACTGCGATCGTGCTCATTGCCACGGTGGCGGTTGTGTTTTTCGTCGCTGGCCTGGAATGGCGGTATTGCGTGATCGCATTGTCGTTGGCGGCACTGGGCGTAATCTTTTTGGTGGCCTCGAAGCCGTACCGGCTCGCGCGCATCGTGCATTACTTCGATCCCAACGACAAGATCATCGATCGCATCGATTCCCGCGGGCGGGTCAAAGCATATTTGAGTACCTCGCTCACGTCGCGCGATACCAATTACCAGGCCGAGCAGTCGAAGATCGCCGTCGGCGCGGGCGGCCCGATCGGTCTTGGGTTAATGCAGGGAAAACAGAAGTTACTCTATCTGCCCGAAGCCCATACGGACTTCATCTACGCTGTTGTAAGCGAGGAGTTGGGTCTTGTCGGATCGCTCGGACTGCTGATTGGTTTCATCGTCATTCTGTGGCGCGGCTTGCGCGCGACGGTGCTGATACAGGACGATTTTGGGCGCTACCTGGCGCTGGGAGTGACCACCCTGCTGGTAGTGCAGGCTTTCATGAACATCAGCGTCGTGCTTGGCATGATGCCGAATAAGGGGATTCCGCTACCCCTGATCAGCTCCGGCGGCAGTTCGCTCGTGAGTACGCTGGCCTCGCTCGGAATTCTGCTGAATGTGTCCGAGCATGCCGGGTAAGGTGTTCGTAATGGCGGGTGGGGGAACAGGCGGGCACGTAATTCCGTCGCTGGCGGTCGCGCGGGAACTCGGCCGGCGCGGCCATGAAGTGTTTTTCGTGGGTACTGAGCGGGGGGTGGAGTCGCGCATGGTGCCCGCCGCCGGTTTCCACCTGGAATTGATCCGCATCGGTGGGTTGAAACGCGTAGGTATGCTGCAAAGACTGGCCACACTCGGGCAATTGCCTTTAAGCACACTCCGCATGTACAAGCTTCTGCGGCGACGGAAGACGTCAGCCGTGTTCAGTATGGGCGGATATGCGGCGGGGCCGCCGGTGATCGCGGCACTCGTCGCGGGCAAGCCGGTGGTAGTCATGGAGCCGAACGCCGCGCCTGGATTCACCAATCGCCGCATCGGGCAATGCGTGACCCGCGCTTTGGTCAGTTTTCCCGAGACGGCACGCTATTTTCGCCGGGGCCGGACAGAGGTGACCGGGCTTCCGGTTCGCGAGGAGTTTTTCAATCTGCCTCCCAAACAGCGCGAGGATGTGTTTACCGTGCTGGTGACCGGAGGGAGCCAGGGCTCGCGCACTTTGAATCGCGCTGCGCGCGAGAGTTGGCCGCTTTTTTGCAACGCGAATTTTCCGGTCCAGTTTCTGTTACAGACCGGCCAACCGGAATTCGAAGCGCTGCACGCGGCCTTTGCCGCGTCGAACCTCCATGGAGAGGTGAAGCCATTTGTTCTCGACATGCCGTCTGTATTTGCGCAAGCCGACCTGATCGTCTGCCGGGCGGGCGCCGGCGCGGTGGCAGAGTTGGCGGCGGCGGGCAAGCCGTCGGTGCTCGTGCCGTTTCCCTTCGCCACCGACGATCACCAGTTGCGCAACGCACAGGCCTTCGAGAGCGCCGGCGCCGCGAAGCTAGTGCTCGATCGCGACCTGAATGGTGCCAAACTTTTCGAGATTGTCTCGGAATTGGCGCGCGACAGGGAATCTCTTGACCGTATGGGAGAGGCCGCGCGTCGTCTGGCCCATCCTGGGGCGGCGGAACGGGCAGCCGACATTCTGGAGGAAGTAGCCCGATGAGGATTCGTGTTCGTATATTACGAAATCATTTGACACGCGTCGTGGAAGCCGAAACAATACATTAATAAAATGTTTTTCGGAGTTCAACACCTGCACTTTGCGGGAATCGGAGGAATCGGGATGAGCGGCATCGCGGAAGTGCTGCTCAACCTGGGTTACACCATCTCAGGTTCGGACCTGAAGCTGACCCCGGTCACCGATCGCCTGGTCAAGCTGGGCGCCACTGTATACGAAGGGCACGACGCCTCGCACGTCGCCGGGGCCAAGGCGCTGGTCGTCAGCTCCGCGGTGGATGAGCAAAACCCCGAGGTGCAAGAGGCGCGCCGGCTGCAAATCCCCGTCATCCCGCGCGGCGAGCTTCTGGCCGAGTTGATGCGCCTGAAGTATGGAATCGCCGTCGCGGGAAGCCACGGAAAGACTACTACTACATCTATGGCGGCCACAGTCCTCAACCACGCCGGGCTCGATCCCACGGTGGTCGTTGGCGGTCGCGTGGGAACCATGGGAGGCTCGAACGCGCGTGTGGGCAAGAGCGACTTCCTGGTCGTCGAGTCGGACGAAAGCGACCGCTCGTTTCTGAAACTTGCGCCAATCCTGGCCGTTGTGACCAATATCGATCGCGAGCACCTCGATTGTTACTCGTCCCTCGACGATATTCGGTCGGCATTTATCGAATTCGTGAATAAAGTTCCGTTTTACGGCGCGGCCATCCTCTGTTTGGCTGACGAGAACGTGCAAAGCATCATGCCCGCCGTGCGGCGCCGCGTCATCACATATGGCCGCAGCGCGCAGGCGGACCTTGAGGCGCTCGACATCCGCAGCGGCCCCTCGGCTAGCGATTTTCGGGTGCGCCACCATGCCACCGACCTGGGAGAATTCCATCTACCCGTTCCTGGCGAGCACAACGTGTTGAATGCGCTCGCCACCGTGGCCGTCGCGCTCGAGCTAAAGGTACCTCCCGATGTCATTCGCGCCGGTCTTGCGACATTTACAGGTGTCGATCGCCGCCTCCAGATTCGCGGCAAGGAGCGCGGTGTCACCGTGATCGATGACTACGGCCACCATCCCACGGAGATTCGCGCCACGCTCGCCGCCGCCCGGCTTGGCGGGTATCGCCGCATTCATGTCATTTTTCAGCCGCACCGCTACACGCGCACGTTTTACCTGATGGATGAATTCGCCCGCTCGTTCATGCAGGCCGACCACCTGCACGTTCTGGATATCTATGCGGCCTCGGAAAAGCCTATCGAAGGCGTGACGGCGGAGGCGCTGGTGGACCGCATTCGGCAGTTCGGTCATCGCTCGGTGGAGTATGCCGGCACGATTGGCCGAGCCGTTGCGGCCGTGATCGACGCCGTCGAGCCGGGCGATGCCGTCCTCACGCTGGGCGCCGGGAACGTGTGGCAGGCGGGAGATCAAATTCTGGCGGCGTTACGCGGCCCTTCGGAAGAGCAACATGCCACGCACTGAGCAAAGCAAAGGGATCCGCTGGCGCCTTTGGCTGAACGTGGCGCTCATTGGCATCGTGCTCACCGTCGTGATCTGCACGGGCCGCGAGATCCGCCGCTTCGTCCGGAACGATCCGCGGTTCATGCTGGCTGGTCCCGATGACCGTGGGGCCGGCCTCACGATGGAGGGCGTCGTTCACGCGTCCCGGTCCCGCGTTCTGGCCACCTTCTCGCCGGACTTCGGGCGCAGCGTTTTCCAGGCGCCGATCGATGAGCGGCGGCGCCGCCTGCTGGCTATCGACTGGGTGGAGGACGCCTCCATTGCCCGCATCTGGCCGAATCGTATGGCCGTCCGCATCAGGGAACGCAAGCCGGTGGCATTCGTCAACCTTCCCGGCCCCGGCGGCAGGGGGTCGCGTGTACTGCTGATCGACGCCGAAGGTGTGCTGCTCGAGCCGCCTCCGGCATCGCACTTTGCTTTTCCTGTGTTGAGCGGCATCACGGAAGAACACACCGAGCCCGAGCGCCGCCAGCGTGTGCAAGCCATGTTGCGGTTGCTCGACGACCTTGGCCCATTGGGCAAGAACATTTCCGAAGTGAACGCAGCGGCACCCGAGAACCTTGCCATCGTGACTCAGGTTGAGGGCACGGCGCTGGAGCTGGCTCTCGGAAATCATAATTTTTCACAGCGCATGCAGAATTTTCTGGAACACTATCCAGAGATCCGCCGTCAATCGGGCAGCACGAGAGCGTTCGATCTCCGGCTCGACGACCGCATCACGGCGGGAACGGAACAGCAATGACACAGAACAGATTCTCCGCCGTGGGCCTGGACTTGGGCAGCAACCACACACGCTGCGTCGTGTGCGCGGTGGAGGATGAGCGGCTGCGCTTCCTGGGCCACGGCGAGTGCGACTCGCACGGCTGGGTCAAGAGCCGCATCGCCGACCAGAACGCAGTGACTGAATGCGTGCTCGAAGTGTTGCGCCAGGCCGAAGCGGAAGCGCAGATGTCTATCGACGCCGCTACCATAGGCTTCGGCGGTTGTACCGTTCGTGGCGCCAACAGCCGCAGCCGCATCGATCTGGGCCGCCCCAGGGAAATCGAGCAGCGCGACGTCAACCGGGCGCTCGACCGTGCCTGGAAGGTGCAACTGCGCGATGACCGCATCGTCCTCCAGTTGTTCCCCCAGGATTTCATCGTGGAGGACCAACCGGGCCACCGCGATCCGCGCAGCATGCTGGCCCAGCGCCTGGAAGCCAACGCGCATCTGATCACGGGCTCGATTCAGGAGCACAACTGTCTCATCGGCGCTGTGAACCAGGCGCACATCGCCGTCGAGGAAACGGTTTACGAACCGCTGGCGGCGCATTTCGCTTCCATCCTGCCCGAAGACCGCCGGGAAGGCACCGCGCTCGTGGATATCGGTTCGCAATCCACTGACCTGGTCGTGTATTACGACGAGAGCTTGCAGCTTGCCTCCAGCTTGCCCATCTGCGGCGATCACGTCACCCGCGATGTGGCCATGGCCTTCCACATCAGCTTCGAAGAAGCATTGCAAGTGAAAGAGCAATACGGCAGTGCCACCGCAGAGTACACCGCCTGTAACAGTGTGGTCGAGGTGGCTTCGCCCGGCGACGATTCGGCGCGCGAACTGCCACGGCGCCTGCTCAACGAGATCATTGAAGCTCGCGCAAGCGAGTTGTTCGAAAAAGTGCGGGATGAAGTGAAACGCGTCGGGATGGAACAGTCGCTCTTGGGCGGTGTGGTGCTCGCGGGCGGCGGCGCGCGTCTTTCCGGTATGTGTGATATGGCGGAAACCGTGCTTCGCTGCCAGGCGAGGAACGGACTTCCCATCGGGATCGAGGATTGGCCCGCTGAGCTCGACCAGCCCTCGTGGACCACGGCTGCGGGGCTCGCCATGTACTCCGGGAAATTAAAAGTGCAGGGGGAACTGGAGCGCCAGTCCGTGGGGCTGCTGGCGCGGATATTGAAGTAGCTGGAACGGGCATTCTTGTCTGTATTGCGGAAGGAGTAATTGACGATGGCACTGCTCGACTCGGGTTTTGACCGCTTGAAGTATGAGTTGCAGGAAGAGAGCCGCAAAGGTGCGCGCATCAAAGTGGTAGGTGTGGGCGGCGGTGGCTCAAACGCGGTGGCGCGCATGATTCACGAGGGCCTCGTAGGCGTCGAGTTCCACGTCATGAACACGGACGTGCAGGCGCTCGAGTCGTCCATCGTCCCCAACAAGCTGCAAATCGGCACGAAAATCACCGGCGGCTTGGGCGCGGGTTCCGATCCCGAGGTCGGCCGTCAGGCGGCGCTCGAAGATACCGAGCGCATCATCGAGCTGCTGAACGGCGCCGACATGGTGTTCGTCACCGCGGGTCTCGGCGGCGGCACAGGCGCTGGTGCTGCGCCCGTCGTTGCGTCTCTCGCCAAAGAGCTCGATGCCCTCACAGTCGCCGTCGTCACCAAGCCTTTCACCTTCGAGGGCGTGCGCCGCATGCGTCAGGCCGACAAAAGCCTCGCCGAACTGGCCGGCACCGTCGACACTGTGATCGCCATTCCCAACGACCGTCTGCTCGCACTCGTTCCGCGCGGCACCAGTTTCTTCGAAGCTTTTCGCCTGGCCGATGACATCCTGCGCCAGGCTGTGCAAGGCATCAGCGACATCATCACCACGCCCGGCCTCATCAACCGCGACTTCTCCGATATCCGCGCCACCATGCTCGGCATGGGCTACGCCATGATGGGTACCGCGGTCGGCCACGGCGCGAATGCCGCCGTCGAAGCGGCACGTAACGCCATCAGTTGCCCGTTGCTCGAAGATTCGCGTATCACCGGTTCGCGTGGCATCCTCATCAACATCACCGGCTCCAGCCAGCTAGGCCTGCATGAAGTGAATGAAGCCTGCTCCATCATCCGCGAAGCTGCCGATTGCGACGACGTGCAGATCAACTTCGGCGTGATCCTCAACGAATCCATGGCCGATGCCGTCAAGATCACCGTGATCGCTACCGGATTTCAGCCGGAGGGCGCGCCCGTTGCCGATCGGCCCGGTGCTACCGAACCGCGCATCGTCGTGCAACGCGCCATCGAGCCGCCGCGCGCCACGGAACCCTTGTTCGAGCCTGAGCCGGAACCAGAGCCGGTGATCGAGGAGCCAGTCGAGACGTACGAGCCCGCTGTGGCGGCCGCCGCCGCGGCAGCAGGTTCCGGGCTCACTTACGATCCTGACGATCTCGATACGCCAGCCTACCTGCGACGCGGCAAGCTGGTTAATTGAGGATAAGGCGGATGCGCTCCGCCTGCGCTAAGCGTCCACGTGATTGGCGAAGCGCCGATCCAGCGCCATCTTGTTCTTCGCCGCCAACCGCCCGGACAGTTCCTTCATCTCGGCTTTCGGCAGTGGTCTGAACGCGCGCGCCAACGCCACGTTGTGCTCGATGAAGTCCAGCGTCGGCATCCCTGCCACCGCAAGCGACACCGGCAGCGACAGCGAATAATACAGCAGCTTCTCGGGCGGCGCCTGGCCTACCAGGCCTTCCTGCGCGAAGACCTTCATCGCAATCACGCCCATCTTTTTTCGGTTCGCCACCGGCAGCGCCACCGTCTCGAAGCTCGTCTTCATAGCTTCGTTGATCTCCATGCCGTGGCCTTCCTTCATCCCCACCATGGCGGCGTTCAGCGCCATTTGCGTGCAGTCGAAATCGTGCCGGTCGAGCGCCGTGGCAAGCACCGTCGGATCATTGTGGCTGGTGATGCCGATGAACCGTGTCACCTTCTCGTCGCGCAGCTTGAGCAGCCGGTCGAGTATGTTGCCTTTGGCCTCGATCTGCTTCAGATCGTCTTCGCCCTCCAGCGCATGGATATGAATCAGGTCGAGGTGGTCGGTTTGCAGCCGCTTGAGGCTGCCCTCGATAATGCGCATGGCCTCGTCGCCCGGACGCTTGTTGATCTTGGTCGCGAGAAAGATCCCGTCTTTCTTGCGCCGCACCGCCATCACCTTGCCCACGCGTTCTTCGCTCTGCCCGTTGCCATAGCCGTAGGCCGTGTCCATGTAAGTGATGCCCAGGTCGAAGGCGCGGTTGAGTGCTTCGATCGCCTTGTCTTCCTCCTTATACATGAGGAACCGGCTGCCGCCGCCCATCGCCAGAATCGAGACCTGTGCGCCCGTGCGTCCCAGAGTGCGCTTGGGCAGCGTGCCCGCCTTGCCGATCTCGGCGCCAATCGCTGCGTTAGCCGCCAGCGCGCCCAAACCCGTCGTTTCCAGAAACCTGCGTCGCGAAATTCGCATGGAGCCGCTCCTTCTGCGTCAGCCTATCAGCAAACGGTTCGCCACCGCAATGCGCCGCCGCTGGAACTCGGGCGATAATAGACAAGAGTCCAATGCCGGCAACCAAAAAGACCTTGAAAACACCTATAAGACCTTCGGAGACGGAACCGCAGCGCAACAGTATTGCGGAGTGGGCCGTCACGATCGTCATGCTTCTATTTGGGACCACGACGGTGGCACAGGCATTCGTCATCCCAACTGGCTCCATGCAAGACACACTTCTGATTGGTGATCACCTCTTAGTGGACAAATTGGCCTATGCACCGGCCGATTCGCTCACGAAGCACTTGTTGCCCTATGAAGACCCAAAACATGGTGACATTATCGTCTTCCGCTATCCCGCTGAGATCAATACGACGTTAGTCAAGCGTTTAATTGGAATGCCCGGCGACCGCCTGAAGATCGATCGTGGTGTCGTCTATAGAAATGGAATCAGGCTAAACGAACCGTACGTGGACCACAAGTATGCATACGACCCAAGGTTCGACAATTTCCCGACCGCATGTTGCCTCCCCGTAAAGGAAGAGCTTGCGCAACAGTCGCAACGGGAGATGCTGGATCAGAATGTCGTCGCAGGCGAGGTAGTAGTTCCTGCCAATAGTTACTTTGCGATGGGAGACAATCGCGACAATTCGTCAGATAGCCGCTTCTGGGGTTTTGTCCCGAGAGAGAACATCATAGGCAAGCCGTTCTTGATCTATTGGTCGTACAGGGCATCCACCGAGGATCTGACTGGAGAAACAGCCGACTCAATGCTCACCCACTTTGTCGATCTCGGCGAGCATTTCTTCACTCGCACACGATGGGAACGGACCTTTAAGTTAGTGCGCGGCTTCCCTGACTCCGAATTACCAACTCACCAGCTGCCCATTAATCCCGGTTCACGCAATCCGTAAGGCTTCAGCCCAGGGGCCTACCCTCTGATTGCGTAGTAAAGCCCCACGAAAAACATGAGACCCGCAAGAACGAATCCAGCAATCTGACCTGCAGCGTAGGGGGTGTTATCCGCGGCGAGGGAACGGAAGAACCCTGACACCACAACAGCGCCACCCCACACCACCCCGATGATCCCGAAGATGCGATTTCTGCTAAGTTTCACTTCTGATCCCACTTTCGCCAGGATGACATCTGATAGATTACAGGATTGACAAAGCCCCATGGGCGTTGCGCTTCATAAGTTGTGCTTGCTTCCCCAGCGCATTTCCCACTGATAAGTGTTAAGCTACAGGCTACAGTTCGCAGGTGAAGATACGAAACTTCGCCCATAAGGGGCTGAAGCGGCTCTACACGGAAGACAGCCTGCAAGGTGTCCCGCCCGATACTGCCGACAAGTTACGGAAGATGCTCGCCTACCTCGACAACATGGAAGACCCCGAGGAACTGCGGATGCTCGCAGCTTGGAAGGTTCACACATTGACCGGCGACCGCAAAGGAACGTGGAGCCTGAGCGTCACCCGGAACCGCCGCCTGACCTTCCGTATCGACACTGCCGAACGCGAAGTCTGCGACGTGAATCTAGAGGACTATCACTAACAACAGGAGTGACCGCCATGCCCCTTAAGAACCCACCCCATCCCGGCGATTTCATTCGGACGGAGATCATTGAACCCGCAGGCCTATCAGTAACGGCCGCGTCCGCCGCGCTTCAGGTTTCTCGCCCGGCCCTGTCCAGTTTGCTCAACGGCAAGGCCAGCCTCTCCGGCGACATGGCGCTACGCATCGAAAAAGCTTTCGGCGTGAAGATGGACACGCTGATGAGAATGCAATTCGCCTACGACATCGCGCAGACCCGCAAGCGTGAGAAAGAAATCCGCGTGCGGCGCATTCATCGCACAGTCGAGGTGCGCCTATAACGATTCAGGGCGACGACGGCTCCTAAAGCGCCTTGGTTTGGTGTTCTCGTGGATTGTTGGAACGGATTGTCATAGGCCCGGGCTGCCGCGTGCAGCCGAGGGTTAGCCTACAATCTACTAATGAGACACAAACTCACTATGTACCGCAAGATCTGGCGCGGCGACGACGTGACGATGTACGAGGTGCTTTTGCCGACCGGCAACGAAAAAGCTTGGATTACGAACCTCGCAGCCGGCAATCCAAAACGGACACCTGATTGGCACATCACGCGTGCAAAAGGTGATGGCCCTAAGCAGGAATGGGGAGGAGCTTACAAAAACCCGGAGGACGCACTGGCTGCACTCCAACAGGAATATAACGATTGAGGCACCGAATGACAGCCAGATCACGCATGAAACACCCGATCTTCCTCACTCCCCCACCAAATGCAACACCACGCTCCGCCGATGCGGAATGCCACGGTGCTCGAAAACGTAAACTCCCTGCCACGTTCCGAGCGCTAACCGGCCATCCACCAGCGGGATCGTTAATTGTGTCTGCGTGAGCGCCGCGCGGATGTGCGCCGGCATGTCGTCCGCGCCTTCCACCGTGTGCCTGTACCAGGTCGCGTCCTCCGGTACGAGCCTCTCGAAAAATTCGTCCAGATCGCGCACCACGTCGGGATCGGCATTCTCCTGAATCGTGAGTGACGCCGAGGTGTGCTGAATGAACGCAGTCAGCAGACCCGTCCGCAGACCCTGCCCTTCGGCCCACTTCTCGATTTCTCTGGTGATGGAGTAGAGTCCCTTGCCGCGCGTCGCCACCTGCAAGCGGTGCGTGAATTGCTTCATTCCACGGTGACGCTCTTGGCCAGATTGCGCGGCTGGTCCACATCCCAGCCGCGCCGCACGGCCACGTGATACGCCAGCAATTGCAGAGGAACGATCTCAAGAATCGGTAGCAACAACTCGGTGGAGGCGGGAATCTCGACGGCGTGGTCCGCTATTTTCGCAGCCTCGTCGTCGCCCTCTGTCACGATCGCGATGACCATCCCCTCGCGCGCCTTCACTTCCTGAATGTTGGAAACCGTCTTTTCGTAGAGGATGCGGCTCTCGGGTTGCGAGGGATCGCGCGTCGCGAGCACCACCACCGGCAGTTCTTCATCAATCAGCGCGTTCGGCCCGTGCTTCATCTCTCCCGCCGGGTAGCCTTCCGCGTGAATGTAAGATATTTCCTTCAGCTTGAGCGCGCCTTCGAGCGCCATCGGAAAATGGACGCCCCGGCCCAGGAACAAAAAGTCCTCCGCACGAAACAGCTTCCGGCTCAGCTCTTCGAACACCGGGTCGTGCGTGAGCACCTTCTCTAGTTTCGCGGGAATGTGCAGCAGCTCCTGCACCAGGCACCGCGACGTGTTCTCGTCCAGCACGCCACGCGTCTGCCCAATGTACATGGAGAGGATGAACAGCGCCGTCAACTGGCTCGTAAATGCCTTGGTGGATGCGACACCAATCTCCGGCCCCGCGTGTGTGTAGATCGTGCCCGAGGCTTCGCGCGTGATCATCGAGCCCACCACGTTGCAGATGGCCAGCGTCTTTGATCCCTTCTGCTTGGCCTCGCGCTGCGCCGCCAGCGTATCCGCCGTCTCGCCCGATTGCGAAATCACCACCGTCAGTGTGTCGCTCCCGAGGATCGGGTCGCGATATCTAAACTCGCTGCCGTAGTCCACTTCCACCGGCATCCGCGCCAGCTTCTCGATCATGAACTTTCCCGCCAGCGCCGCGTGCCAGCTCGTGCCGCACGCAATGATCTTGACTTGCCGGAACTCGCGAAAATGTTTGGGTGAGATGTCCATCTCATCCAGAAAGATGCGGCCCGTTTCCTGCCCCACCCGCCCGAGCGTCGTGTCACGCACCGCGCGCGGCTGCTCGTAGATCTCCTTGAGCATGAAATGCTTGTAGCCGCCCTTTTCCGCCATGATCGGATCCCAAAGGATATGGGAGACTTGCCGGTTCACTCTCCGGCCCTCGAAATCGCTCAGGTAGACGCCTTCCGGCGTCAATACCGCCATATCACCGTCCGCCAGGAAAAACATATCCCGCGTGTGATGCAGAATCGCCGGAACATCGGAAGCCACGAAGTACTCGCCGTCTCCCAGCCCAATCACCACCGGCGGCCCCGAGCGCGCGGCCACGATCTTATTCGGATCGGTCCGCGCCAGCACCGCCAGCGCGAACACACCCGTCAACTGCTTCACCGCCGCCCGAACGGCTTCCTCCAGGTTCCCCTTGAAGTGTTTTTCCACCAGGTGCGCGATGATCTCGGTATCGGTCTCGGTCTTGAAAACGTGCCCCTCGGATCCCAATTGGTCCTTCAGCGCCAGGTAGTTTTCCACAATCCCGTTGTGCACCACCACAATGTCGCCCGTGCAGTCACGGTGCGGGTGCGCGTTTTCTTCGGTCGGCCGCCCATGTGTCGCCCACCGCGTGTGCCCGATGCCGTAACTCCCTTCCACCGGATCCAGGCGGATAACCTCCTCCAGGTTGTGGAGCTTGCCCGATGCCCGCCGAATCCCCAGAGTTTGGTCGTCACAGTAGACCGCGATGCCGGCCGAGTCATACCCCCGGTACTCCAGGCGCTTCAGGCCCTCAAGGATAATAGGAACGGCTTTGCGGGCGCCCACATAGCCGACGATGCCGCACATGGATTCATTATAAGAGGATCAAGCTGACGTGAAGTTGCTCGAATTGCGCCATTTAGGTGGTACATGGCACGCCGAATGGGTGATATCCCCCAACTTCGATGGAGAGCTATTGCGCTGAAACTGCACATTTTGTTGCAGATCCCGGCGTGGCACCTCCAGTGCTAACCTCCGCATCGGGTAGCACTACTAAATAGCGCTGCCGTGGAGGCAAAAATGACTCGAATTTGGCCGTTTCTGTTGATCGCTGGGTGTGCACTGGCGGCCGACCCTAAACCACCGGCACAGGCGGCCCGCGGTCAAGCCTTCTTCCTCGACGAAAGCAACGCCAAACACTGCGGGGGGTGCCACGCGCTCCGCAAACAGGGCACTGCCGTGGGTCCGGATCTGTCGAAACTTGCCCGTCTCGGTCCGCGAGGCATTCTGATGGCAATTCGCGCCACGCGTACCGCCTACGTGCAGACCGTCAAGTTGAAGAATGGCACCGAGTTTCCCGGAATGCCCGTAGCGCAGGACGACACCTCGGCGCAATACTATGACATGAGCGCAACGCCACCGGCGCTGCGGAAAATAGATCGGAAAGACATTGCTTCGGTGGGCGACAACAGCGTTTGGAAGCACCCGCCCGAGTCCGCGGGGTACACGGCCCAGCAACTCGCTGATGTGATTGCATTTATTAAATGGGCGTCATACGGCGATACCAAAGGGGTCAGCCTCGACGACGTTCAGTAGCGGTCGCGCGCGTTTTGTCCTCGCGCCACGCCGCGTTGAGGAGAACGAATGAAGCTGCGCGATGAAGATGCGCTCGAATATCATGCCGCCGCGCCTGCTGGCAAGGTGGCGATCCGTCCAACCAAACCCTGTCTAACCCAACGCGACCTCAGCCTGGCGTACACTCCTGGGGTCGCCGTGCCCTGTTTGGCCATTGAACGCGACCCCGGTCTGGCTTACAAATACACGGCTAAAGGGAACCTTGTCGCGGTCGTGACGAATGGCACCGCCGTTCTCGGGCTGGGCAACATCGGTCCGCTGGCCGGAAAGCCCGTCATGGAAGGCAAGGCTGTGCTGTTCAAGCGGTTCGCGGATATCGATGTTTTCGACATCGAGCTGGCCACGCACGATCCGCGCGAGGTCATCCGTACCTGCCAGTTGCTCGAGCCCACATTTGGCGGCATCAACCTGGAAGACATCAAGGCGCCCGAGTGCTTCCTGATCGAGGAAGAACTGCGGCGAACCATGAAGATTCCGGTTTTTCATGACGACCAGCACGGCACCGCCATCATCTCCGGCGCCGCACTGCTGAATGCGCTCGAAGTCGCCGGCAAGGACATCGGCAAAGTGCGCGTGGTGTTCAACGGCGCGGGGGCGAGTGCCATCGCCTGCGCCAAGCACTATGTGCGGTTGGGCATGCGCCGGGAAAACATCCTGATGTGCGACACCAAAGGCGTCATTTACAGGGGCCGCGAAGAGGGCATGAATCCTTACAAGGAGATGTTTGCCGCCGAGACACGCAACCGTACGCTGGCGGATGCGATGCGCGACGCGGATATCTTCTTTGGTTTCTCGTCGGCGAACTGCGTGACGGCGGACATGGTGCGGTCGATGGCGGAGAAACCCATCGTCTTCGCGTTGGCCAATCCAGATCCCGAAATTGCATACGACGTAGCGATGGCTGCGCGGCCCGATGCGATCGTGGCCACTGGCCGATCTGATTTTCCGAACCAAGTGAACAATGTCCTCGGATTTCCGTTCATCTTCCGCGGGGCGCTGGATGTCCGCGCAACCGTCATCAATGACGAGATGAAACTAGCCGCCACCCGCGCTCTGGCGGCGCTTGCCAAAGAAGACGTCCCCGATTCTGTGCGGCGCGCCTACGGGGAAGAGCAACTGGAGTTCGGGCGGGAGTATCTGATCCCCAAACCATTCGATTCGCGTGTGCTGGTCTGGGAGGCCTCAGCGGTGGCGGAATCCGCCATTCGCACCGGCGTTGCCCAGCTTACGCTCGATATCGAAGAGTACCGCGAACAGCTCGAGCGCCGCCTGGGTAAGGCACGGGAAGTCATGCGCGTGATGATTCACAAGGCGCAGCGCGAGCCTAAACGTGTCGTTTTTCCGGAAGGGGAAGAGGACAAGATTCTGCGCGCCAGCCAAATTCTGATCGACGAGAAGATTGCCACGCCGATTCTACTGGGCCGCGAGGCCGTCATTCGCGAACGGATGGCCAATCTTCACTTGCACACCTATTCCATGCGCATCATCGACCCCTCCTCGGCGCCCGAACGCGCACGCTACGCGCAAGAGCTTTACAGTCTGCGCCAGCGCAAGGGTCTGATGCCGCACGAAGCCCAGGAGATGGCGCGCCAGCGCACAATTTACGGAGCGCTGATGGTGCGCGAAGGGGAGGCCGACGCGCTGGTCGCGGGGATCACGCAACATTATCCCGACACCATCCGGCCGGCCCTTCAGGTGATCGCCGTGCGTCCTGGGCTGCGGAAAGTTTCGGGGGTATATGTGTTGATCACGCCGCGCGGGGATATCTATTTCCTGGCGGACGCCACAGTCAACATTGAACCCTCCTCGGAAGATTTGGCAGAGATCGCCATTTGCGCCGCCGAAACCGCGCGCCGCTTCGGGCAGGAGCCGCGCGTCGCTCTGCTTTCGTTTTCGAACTTCGGCAGCACGCGGCACCCACTAGCAGAGAAGGTCGCACGCGCGGTGGCGCTGGTGCGGCAGCGGGCTCCGGAGCTGATGGTAGACGGCGAAATGCAAGCCGATACGGCGCTATCGCCCGAGATCATCGAGCGCGACTATCCTTTCAGCACGCTGAAGGGCGGCGCCAATGTTCTGGTTTTTCCGAACCTCGAAGCGGGCAACGTGGCCTACAAGCTGCTCGCACGCATCGCCGGTGCGGAAGCCATGGGACCGATCCTGATGGGCATGAGCCATCCCGTGCACGTGCTGCAACGCGGCGCCGAAGTCAACGACATCGTGAACATCGCGGCGATAGCAGTGGTGGATGCGCAGGAGAGAAGGTAGTTCTTGCGGGGCGCTGCTCGGAAACTACTTAACTATTCAGCCCTACTCTGCACTCGTGCCGTTCCAATACGAGCTTTTCTTCGGTCATATACGCCCGGTTGCGTTGAGTGAGCAAATCGAAGTCCACCTGGTGGGCGTCGAATTCGGGGCCGTCCACGCAGGCGAAGACGGGCTTGCCTCCCACAGACACGCGGCAGCCGCCGCACATGCCCGTGCCATCCACCATGATGGGGTTCAGGCTCGCCACCGTCTTGACGCCCCATTCGCGCGTGAGTTGCGCGGCGAAGCGCATGAGCGGAATCGGCCCGATCACGTGCACGAACTTCGGCACGCGGTGGGATTCAGTGCGCCAGTAGCGCATCAACTCGACTACGTTGCCGTGGAATCCGTCGGAGCCGTCATCGGTGGCCCAGTGCACTTCGTCGGCGGCTGTGGCTAGTTCCTCATTGAGAATCTGACGGCTGGCCGTGCGCGCTCCAACTAACGCCACGACGTAATTGCCATGCTCGCGTAATGCGCGCGCGACAGGGAGCAGCTCAGCGACACCCACGCCGCCGCCGACGCACCACACGGTTCCGAAGTGTTCAGCAGAAGCAGGCGTTCCGAGCGGGCCTAGAATATCGGCGAGCGCGTCACCCGGTTCGAGAGACGCCAGTGTGCGCGTGGTTTTGCCGATGGCTTGGAAGATCAGTCGAATGCTGCCGCGTTCACGATCGCCATCCACAAGCGTCAGCGGGATGCGTTCGCTCTCATGCGTCGGGCGCAACACTACGAACTGGCCGGGGCGCCAGTGGCGTGCGATATCCATCGCTTCGACTTCGATCGAATATGTGTCTGGTCCCAATTCCACTCGCGAAAGGATTTGGAACGGCGCGGCCTTCTGCGGCGTTTCGATCAGAGAAGCCGGCTGGCCGTTGAGTGCTCGATGAATGGCCTCGGCAGCCGCGCGGCCGTCGTGCATGGCCTGAATGACCGTGGAACCGCCGCGCGCCACGTCGCCGCCTGCGAATACGTTGTGCAGGCTGGTTTCCCCGGACTCCTGGATCGCGATCTTGCCGTCCTTGGTCACTAACTCGGGCGTGGCACGCTGCACCGTGGGATTGGGACCTTGTCCGACGGCGGCGACGATCGTGTCAACATCCACCCAGTACTCGGAGCCTGGAATCGGCACGGGGGACGGACGGCCTGATTCATCCGCGGCTTCGAGACGCATGCGAATGCACTGCATGCGCTTCAACACGCCGCGTTCGTCGCCTTCCAGTTGCACCGGAGCCGCGAGAAACTCAAACTTCACGCCTTCTTCTTCCGCGTGCGCGATCTCTTCTATGCGTGCGCGTAGTTCCTTGCGGCCGCGCCGGAACAGAATTGTCGTGTCACTGCCCATGCGCCGCGCCCACCGCGCCGCGTCCATGGCAGAATTGCCACCGCCCACCACCACGGTACGCGCGCCCACGCGCACGGGCGTATCGGACTTGGGAAAGCGGTACGCTTCCATCAGATTGAGGCGGGTGAGGAATTCGTTGGCGGTATAAATGCCGATAAGATTCTCGCCGGGTATGCCCATCATGTGGGGCAGGCCGGCGCCGGTGCCGAGAAATACCGCTGAGTAGCCCTGATCGAACAGCTCTTCGACCGAGCAGGTTTTGCCCACGAGAAAATCCGTTCGAAACTCAACGCCCATCGCGCGTAGGCGATCGATCTCCGTGTGTACAACTTCACGTGGCAGGCGAAACTCGGGGATGCCGTAAATCAGCACGCCGCCGAGCTCATGAAGGGCTTCAAAGACCGTGACACGGTAACCGTTGATAGCGAGGTCACGCGCTGCGATCAGCGATGCCGGGCCGCTTCCGACCAGCGCCACGCGCGCTCCCTCAGGCGGCGGAGGCGTTGCGGCGCCGTCTCGCGTAACCACGCCGTAGTCCGCGGCGAATCGCTCGAGCGATCCGATGGCCACCGGCTCCAGTTTCTTCCCCAGCAGGCAGGCTTTTTCACAGAAGCGCTCATGCTGGCACACACGGCCGCAAATACCGGGAAACGGGCTTTGCTGGAGGATGCTTTCCAGCGCGCCGGGGGCATCGGCTTCGGTCAGGCGGTCGATAAAGCTACGAACGTCGATGTGAAGGGGGCACGCCTCCATGCATTTCGGGTCGACGCAATGCAAGCAGCGCAGAGCTTCCTTGAGCGCCTGATCGGGCGAAAAACCGCAGTTGACCTCCTGGCAGCCCTTTACGCGTTCCTCGGGCGCCCGCAGCGTTTCGATCTGTCTGGGCGCTTTTGGGGTCCTTTTTGGCTTATTCGCACCCGGCCGTGCGTGATTTGCCCCAGTTTGTTCGGAATCCGCGCTCATTGACAGCCCCCCAAGTCCTGCAGAAGGCTATTTATTGCACGTCGGGTTCCAGGCTTCGTTCAGTCCAGAAATTCGACGCGGTACTCTTCGATGACCGGGTTAGTGAGGACCTCGTGGGCGATCGTCTCGATGTCTTTGTGGGCCTGCTCGCGGGAAGTGGCAGGGTCGAGCGCGATCTCGAAATACTTCCCCTGGCGCACCGCGGAGATATCGCGATACCCCAGCCCGTGGAGGGCATGGCAGATGGTTTGGCCTTGCGGATCGAGGACGGTCGATTTTGGCGAGACGTAGACGCGGGCTTTCATGAAGTCTGTATTATAGCGGGACGGCAGGTGGGCGTCTTGGAGGCGTTGCCCCTGACCCTATGAGCGACATGTGATTCCTTCCGCATCAATCTGGTGCATACTGGTGTAATGAGCAGCGCGAACAAGACGGTCCGGCAGAGCGTTAGCATTCCGGCGACAGTGGCTTCGCAAGTGCGAAGTATGGCGAAACGCCGGCGTCTTAGCTCAAACCGGATGCTGGTGGAACTCATCGAGAACGGGATCGAGGCGGAGAAGCGGAAGCAGCAAGAGTTTTTCGATCTTGCCGAACGCTTTCGCGGCGCCACTGACCCCGCCGAGGTGAAACGCCTCGGCGATCAATTGGGCCGCATGGTTTTCGGCGGCTGATGCCCAAGATCGAGAGTTGGGAGAATCTGCCGCCAGGCGTCCGCCGGCACTTGATCGATCGGATGCGGGATCAATCAATCAGTATCGCCGATCTGAATCAACTTCGATTGTGAATTGACTCGAAGCCGGAGGTGCCGCAAGGTGATTGATACAAGGACTTCGGCTCATTCAAGATCTGTGGCCATGGCTCGTACCCCAAGACATTTCTGCTTCGCGGTCAAGTAGCAAATGGTGAGGCCCTTTAGCCTCTGGTTATGGGGGAGCGGCCGGGCAAGACTCAGAGCTGTCCAAATTAGCCGGAATGGGTCTCGATGGCCATTGGAAACAGGGCCGATGGGGGCCCTAATCAGCGCTTTGCGGAAGCTGGTTGCCGTGTTCCGATCGCTGGTTCTCATTTTTGCTGTCCTAATAGCGCCGCTCAGAACTCCAGCACAAGTTGCCCGTCGTGCACGCCTGCCAAGGCAGGCGGCGCCTGAAAAGGATGATCGAGCCAGCAGTACAAGTCGCGATAGACAAACAGCTGCTGGCGGAGCAATGCCGTGAGATTGGACAAGGACCATCCGAAACTCGACCGCAACTGCAGATACTTGAGCAGCAGCATGGCAATCAAGGCCGTCCAGATTTGAATATGCAAGGCATTGGCGCTGGTGCCGACAAAGGTCCGGATGCGCAGGTTCTGCTTCAGATACCGGAAAAACACCTCGATCTGCCAGCGCTCGTGGTAGATCTGGGCGATGGTGGTGGATCCGAAGCCCAGGTGGTTGGTCACCAGGACCATGGATTCCTGCCGCTCCTCCACCCACACTTCGATGCGCCGGTAGCGCGCCTTCTGCTTGTACCAATGGCTACCCAGTTCGATCACCTCATCTTTGAGAATATTCCGGTGGTTGGGGAGCCGCCGCGATTCGATCACTTGGTAATGCGCATCGTGGCGCAGGCGCGTGACGAAGAAGACGCCCCCATCGGTCAGTTGCTGATACCACCGGTAGTCTACATACCCACGGTCGAAAACCACAATCGTGCCCGGCTCGAAATGGAAGGCACGCGCCACCTTCACTTCCGAAGCCTTGCCTTCGGTGATCACGGCGAAGCGCGGCAGATATCCGTCATGATCTAGCACCAGATGCAGTTTGGCGGCGCCCTTGGCGCCTTGCCACTTGGCCCAGTCATACATGCTGGAGCACAATTCAATGAGCGTGCCGTCGATGGTCATCAGGGGATTGCGGAACCGGAAGCGCCGTTGCGGACCAGCCGCCTGCTGACAGCGGCTGAACAGTTTCTCGAACACCTTTTGGTACAACTGCCAGGGCCGGTGCGCGTTGGCATAGGCCAGCGTGGATTTGTTGGGAGCCTGGGAAACGCCCAGATGTTTCAATTTCCCTTCGCTGGCAGCCAAACCGCCACAGATTTCGCGCAACGTGCGCGCCTGCCCCATCTGGCAAAACAGCATGGCCACGAACTGCCCCCAGCAGGTGAAACCGCGCGCGTGCCGCTCGGCTTTGGTCTCCTGCACAGCACTCTCAAACTCCATCCGTGGGAACAACTGCAACAACTGCGAGAAAATGCTGCATACTCGAATCAAGGCGGAAGTCTCCGTTTCGTTGAGATTGGTTTCTGCCACGAACCCAACCTCAACTTACCAGAGCTTCCGCTGTCTTCTTTTGGAAAACCTAATTTGGACAAGCCTGGGGCAAGACTCACACCAGTGTCTTTACACCGGCATGCTTGGCCGCCTTGTTGAGGCTCGCGTCGCGCGAAGCGAGCGGAAGACGCTTACGGATGGCGAGTTCGAGATACGCGGCATCATACACGGACAGTCCGTGCTTCTGGGCGAGGTCTGTAATTTGGCTCAGTGCCAATCGTGGGCCTTCGTCATCGACGACCGGCATGAGACGGCTCAGGGTCGCGCGGGCACGTGAACAGTCTTCCGGATCGATTCTCTTTCGGCGCATCAGCACGAGCAACGAATTCGATACCTCGAACATCCACAGAACGGGAACGATGAACGGTGTGCCCGCCACCACGTCGTCCAACAAGTGGTCGGTTACCTTGGTCGACTGGGAGAGCGCAACCCAGGAGATAGCGACAGACGAGTCAGCGACGAACCCGTCGTTCATGGACGGCCCTCATCAATTGAATTCCTGATCTCCTTATCGGTAAGCGGTTTGAAACCCCTCCGCTTCGCCATCGAGCTGCGCAACTCCCTCAAGTCGCTGACGGCTTGTTGAATGTTCGCCAGTGAGGTCCGGCCTTCCGGGATAATGCGTGCAACAGGTTTGTCATGCCTGGTGATGACGATCTCTTCGCCGTGAGTTACGCGGTCAAGAAGCTCTCCGAACCGGGTTTTGGCTTCGAATGCGGTAACGGTTGCCATCGGTGCGCCTCGAAATTAACTAGCTATTGACTAGTCTAGCAGGGCCAGAACCTTATGCGTAAATAGGTTCCAGTTTGGTGACTACGTACTCTCCGCACCGCTCATAACTCGCCCGGGGCCCTTTGCGCGCGGTGTCGAGATCCACACAGAGCCAGCCTTTGTAGTCGACCGACTTCAAAATACGGTGGCAGGCGGGGAAGTCGACTTCGCCGTCACCTAAGTCGTAGATGCTGGCGAAGAATTTGGCATCGTCGGAGTCTTTGGGATAAACTTTACCGCTGTCTAAAACAAAGTCGGCGTCCGGCGTGGTCCACTTGGCATCCTTATAATCCGCGAAGACGATGCGGTGCTTGAATTTTTCGAACATGGCGGGCACGTTGGCGCCGGCCAGGTGCAGGTGCGCCGTGTCAGGCATAAAGAAGACCAGCTTGGGATCGCACTTCGCGAGCAGCAGCTCGATTTCATCCGGCTTCTCCATGAGCTCGCCGAGGTGGTTATGCAGCCCCACGCGGAATCCCAGTTCGCGCGCCATCAGGCCTGTGCGCGAGTAGCAGTCGGACATATGGTCGAAGACGGGCATGAGGTCGGCGCCGGGCGGGAGGCGCGAGGGCGTGAACATCACGAGCTCGGTGGCTCCAAACGGCTTCAAGATGGACATGGCGCGGCGGGCGTCGGCGTAGAACTTGTCGTGCTTCGAGGGGTCGTCAGCGGGGCCGCCGAAGGAAACCGTGCAGACATGCAGTTTGCGCTTGTTGACTTCCTTGAGCATTTGCGACGGCGTGAGATTGTAGGCTTCGAAGCAGTGCGGAAAATCCGTGAGGCGGATGCCGATGAAGCCGGTATCGCGCATCACATCGAGAATGTCGGTGAACGGCACTGGCCGGAAGTGGCTCCACAGGCCGAGACTGACCGCCCACTTGATGTTACGGTTGGCCGGTAGCGTCCCGGCGGCGCGGGCCAGAACAGCAGAAAGCGATGCTAGAAATGCTCTGCGGTTCATGACAGTCTACGCAACGCGAAACTTGCGGACGGCATCCTCATCCAGGTCGATGCCTAATCCGGGCTCTTGCGGCATGGCGAGGTAACCGTCTTTCGCGCGCAGCTTCTGGTGCGTGAGCTGCTCGCGCAGATTGGTTTCCTCTTCGGCGACGAATTCGCAAATGAGCGCGTTGGGAATGGAATTCAGCCAGTGCAGCGCGGCCGTCACATTCACATACGTGGTGAAGCCATGGTTGGCGACAGGCAGGCCGCGGTCCCAGGCGAGTGCAGCAATCTTCATGGCCTCGGTGAAACCGCCGCAACGCGTGAGATCCACCTGCACCACGTCAATGCCGCCGCGGTCCATCAGGTCGAGGAACGATTTCCTCTCGCTCTCTTCTTCGCCAGCCGCAATGCGCACGTGCGTGGCTTCGGCGAGCTTTCGATAGCCGTTGTAGTCATCGGGCCGCAGCGGTTCTTCGAGCCAGTAGATGTTGTAGTCGGCAAATGCGCGGGCACGCTGCAGCGCGGTCTTGGAGTCCCACACGAGTCCGGCGTCGATGAGCAGGTCGGCTTCGTCACCCAGGCCCTTGCGTCCTTCGCGAACCAGTCCGATGTCGGTCTTCTCATCGCGCCCCATGGGATCCCAGCCGAATTTGACCGCGGTGAATCCCTGGTCGCGGTAGCGGCGTGCCAGCTCGCCTGTCTTCTTGGGCGTCTCACCGAACAGCGAGCTCGCGTAGCAGCGCATCTTCTCGTGAAAGCCGCCGCCCAGCAGTTTCCACACGGGCATTTTGAGCGCCTTGCCCTTGATGTCCCACAGCGCAATGTCGATGCCGCTCATCGCATGCAGGCCCACACCGCGCCGGCCGCCATAAATGTTGGCGCGATACATCTTGTGCCAGATCTTCTCGGTCTCAAAGGGGTCTTCGCCGATAACGACTTGCGCGAGGCCTGTCGCCGTCGTGTGCGAGAACGGGCCGTCGATCGCTCCCTTGACGGCCATGGGCGCCGAGTCCACCTCACCAATACCGGTGATGCCGGCGTCGGTCTCGACCCGCACGATCAGCGCATCCTGGCCGCTATCGCACTGAAACTTGACCTCCGGCTGGCGAAGGTAGAGAGTTTCCACTTTTGTAATTTTCATGGTTGAATCTCGATGGTTGAATCTCGAATGATATCGTGCGGGCGGGGATCAGCGCCAGATCGCCGGGCTGGGCTCATCGTGAATAATAGGCCTGCATCATCTTCTCGATAATGGCGTACGGCATCGCACGCTTCAGCCACACGGCAGCTCGTTGCGCAACTGGACCCGTGGTGTACCGGAGGCGCGGCCGCGGGTGGTTGATGACTCGATGCAGCAGCCGCGCGATAGCATCCGGAGTAGGGCCGCCTTGCTCGTCCGCCGCCATGCGGCCGACCGCGCGTTCGAACCGTTCCCGGTAAGCCGAGTCGCGCGAAGACGCCACCGTCGACCGCCGGTTCTGCGTGAACGAAGTGCGATGATCGCCCGGTTCGATCAGCACCACGTGAACGCCAAACGGCCCTGCCTCGAGCCGCAGCGTTTCGCTCAATCCTTCCAGCGCAAATTTCGACGCGCTGTACAGGCCCTGAAAAGGAATCGCGATCAGCCCGCCAATCGATCCAATATTGACGATGTACCCGGACCCCTGCCGCCGCATCGCCGGCAGCACCGCGCGGCACATGCGGAAGACGCCGAAGAAATTCACTTCAAATTGCACGGCCGCTTCCTCGCTCGACGTATCCTCAATGGCCCCCGCGATCCCGAACCCCGCGTTGTTGACCAGTACATCGAGCCGTCCCTCCCGCGCGAGGATGGTGTCGATGGCTTGCGCGACCGATTCGTCGCTCGTAACGTCCAGAGCAAGAGGCGTTGCGCCCGCGGCTGTCGTCGCACTGCGCGACGCCCCATACACGCGATATCCGCGCTCGGCCAGGAGTGCCGCGCAGCATAAGCCGATCCCGGAGGAAGCTCCCGTCACCAGCACGACTCGCCCACCCGCTGCGCTCATCTGCTCCTGCGCTTAGCTCTTCAGCCAGCGGTCAAACCAGGCGAACGCTTCCTTCTGTATCGCGCGATCGAACTTGTGCGGCCCGTCGTAGAAGCTCGCATGGTAGCGCTCCGGCGCGCCAGCCTTCTTGTAAACGTCGGTGAGAATCCGGTCCGCCCGTTCCATCTCCGGCATCGTGAACAGGTCATCCTGCCGGTTGTTCAACACAAGAACCGGATTCGGCGCACTCAGCCCCAGTATTTCCGGATAATCCAGGTCGCGCGGCAGCCCAGGCACGTAGCACATCCACGTGTGCGTGTAGCACTTGTTCAGCAGATAGTCGCGCCACGTTGTCATCATGCCCACACAGCACGAGCAGCGAATCCGCTCATCGGCTCCCGTCAGCATCACCGTGCGCAGCCCGCCGCCCGAGAGTCCACCGCACCCGATCCTCGTTGCATCCACGTCGGGCCGCGAAGCCAGGTAGTCCAGCGCGCGCTGATCGTCGAACACAAACACGCCCGGCCACGTCATCCCCGCGCAGAACAGGCTCTTGGCCATCAGGTGTTCGTGATTCCCGGCGAACTCGTTGTAACGCTGGATCTCGTCTTCCGCCTCGGGATTCACCTCCGTCAGATGGCCGCGAATGCTATCCGGCAGGTCCCCCACACGCACGCGCCGGCTTCCAAACGTGAACGTATCGTGCACCAGCACCACATATCCACGTCGCGCCAGTTCGTTCGCCCACGCCGTGCTCTCGTAATAATGTTCCTGGTGCCGCAGCATCAATGGGTGCGGGTCCTTCGACATCTGCGTAATCTTTCGCAGCCCGAAGTACTTGTTCCCGCCGTGATCGTGCAGCCCCACAATGCCCGGCAACTTTCCGCGCGCCCCGGCCGGCTTCAACACCAGGGCCTCCGTCGCTGGTCCATACGGCAATTGCCACTGGATGTGCTCAATCGATAACCCGTCGAACTCGAACTGATGTTGCAACACCGCCACCGGCGTCGCCGCGCCGCCCGGCCCCATGAGCGCTTCCCTAAATCGCGCCCGCGCCACGCCCCGCCACGCATCCACGTTGCTGAACATCGGCTGCCGGAACGACAATCGTGGCGGATCTTGCACGTTGTGTGCAGCCCATTGGCCGTATGCACCAATCATGTTTGGAGTCATAAATTCTTTAGGAGAGCAGCTCCTTCATCGTGTTCACGTATCTACGGCACGTTTCCTTCATGTCTTCGCTGGAGCCGTCCTGTTCGAGCGAGAGAAATCCCGTGAAGCCGATCGCTTTCACCGCGTCCGCATTCGCCCGAAAGTCCATCACACCTTTTCCAATCGCCACATATTCCCGCATCGACGCGTCAATGTCACGCACATGCAGATTCATCAAATGACCATTCAACTTGTGAATCGCCACCGGCGGATAATCGCGCTGGTTCATCGCCCATCCGCAATCCAGATTCGCACCCAGCGCCGGGTCGCGAATCGCGTCCCACAAGCGCAGGAAACTGTCGGTCACCGGGATCATGGTGTAGGTGTGGTTTTCGATCGAGAATTTCATGCCGTGCGCCTTGGCGCGCTCCACGCATTCCTTCATGGTCACCGTGAACACGTGCCACAGCTCGTCGAAATCGTAACCCGGCGCGATGTTGATGTGGAATTTCTCGCCCGGCTTCACATTGCCCAGAAAATAGCGCGGCAGGTATCCGCCACCGGGATCGCTCAACTCCCGCGCCCACGGCGCCACGATATTCACCATCGGCGCCCCGAGCTTCTTTCCGATCTTGCATCGGCGCTCGAAATAATCGACGCTCTTCTTGCGCTCTTCCGCATTTCTGCTCGTCAGCCCTTCCACCACCGGTTGGAAAAACGGAAACTGATTCACCACCAGATGATTACGCTCCAACTGGCGCTTGATGCGGTCGATCGTCGCGTCCGTCCAGTACTCGTCCACGTCCTGGCGCGAATTGGCGATAAGCTCGATACCCTCGAAGCCCAGGCTCCCGATAATGTCGATGGCTTCCTCGGGATGCGCGCCGGGCCGCAGGCTATGAAAATTCCAGCTCACGCTTCCGATTCGCGGCCGCTGTTTCGTGACACTTGTTTGCGCCGCAGCGGCGAGAAGCGGACCACCCAGCCCTAACGTGGGAATGAATGTTCGACGGTCCACGAGTTTTCTCCTTGAATCAGAAGGGTCATGATAACCAACTTGCCCTGACGCGCGCCAGGAGTGCCACGATAGCGTTTTCGGCGTTGTGTTTGTTTGCACTAGCTGCGTGGGTCGCGTTCGTCTCGTCTGGCTGGCACAAGGCCGACCTCACGATTATGGCCATCGCCGTCCGCGCCTGCGATAATCTAATCGAAAAGTTCAAACGCGGCGAGCATACGATCACTGACTAAACATCAGAGGCTGCCGAGTTGCGGAATCAAGTATAAGGGCCGCGGAACAAGTTCTCGAAAACGTTCCGTCTCTGTGATACAAAGGCAGATTTGAGCACGGATTAGTTCACCGGGATATCTATTTTCTCGGGATTCGTTTCAGTTTATAAAGAACCTCGCCGGGTCGAGGGCCAAGACGGACCTCGAGCGTCGCTTTCTTCCCGAAGACGAGATCGAAGGTCCACGGACCCGCGCCTCCCGGTCGCGGATCGATTCGCGCCGGGAGAAGGTCGGCGAACTTGGCGACTCTCTCCCAGTTCGAGTCAACACTTTCGTACGGCGACCAGCCGAGGCCTGCGTCGCACAACTGCCAGACGACGCCGTCTTCGGTCTCGAACACCAACACCGACTTCCCTGGAGTGTTCATGCTGGGAGCGTTGTAGACGCCGACCACGACCTCTTCCTTCTTCGGCTTCCGAGTTTGCGGTAACGGCTCCATCGGCGCGCCGCGCATGACTTCATCGAGGCTCGACGCCAGCATCTCCGGTGTTACGTTGAGGCGGGCGAGGAGCGGCGCGAAGACGGTCTCGACTTCCGCGTCCAGTCGCTCGAAGAGGTCCGCGAGCGCGTCGAGTTCCGACGTCATTTCTTCTACGCCGTCCGCGCTCACCATTAGGTGCGCTCGTTCGTACCAGAAGTGATGCGCGAGGAAGTTCCTTCGCTCTACGGCCTCCTCAAGTTGTTCCGCGACCGACGACGCGAAGTGAGACCGAACCAGGGTCATCGCTTGTCCAAGGGTCAGCTTGAACGCGTCGCGAAGATGCTCCTCGGCTCGAAGTCTTGTCACAGGGCCTCGGTCCGAGACCCGACAGAGCGCGCACAGGTTCAGAACGCCGCGGTGAAGAACGTCCGCGAAATAGTAGGCGCGACCAAACCGGGCGAACAGCTCTCGGAGCTCGTCTGCGTTGGGCCGTCTCGACGTTGTCACGATTCTATAAGCCTACATTACGACTTGCGCGTTCGACTTCGTCGATAATGACTCTAATGAACGTTCCTTCGCTTGGTACGCGCACATACCAGAAACGGAATGAGGGACACACTCAATTCCCGATTTCTGCGAATAGGTCGATGGCTCGTGTCGACACCGGATTAAACTTGTTGACAGACGGAGCGTAACCTCGCAAAACAGGACAAACTACAAAGAGAAACGCTATTATCCCAGTTATGGAGCCGCTGCACATTAGCGAAGGTGACTTGGTTAAGGATATCCGGTCGATCTTGTAACGGGTTGAGACCGGAGCCGAAGTCATCGTCGAGCGCGACGCACAACCGGTAGCTGTCATCCGGCCAGCCGAACCCCTGCGCCGCAAAATCTCCGAGTGCATCGCCCTGATGCCCGCCGATTCCAGAGCGACTATCGATCCCGACTTTGCAAAGGATGTTGAAGCGGCGATCGCTGCCCATCGTGAGCCGCTGGAGCCGCCCGCTTGGGACTGATGGGCTTGGGAGCATCTCTCCTCGCTTGACGGCTCCGCACGCTCTTCGTTATCGTATGCGTGCCATGAACACGCGCATGCCGCACTTGATAGTTAGATTTTCTTTCGTTTTCCTTGTTCTAATTCGTCCACCTGCCGCTATTCCCGCCGAAGGCAAAGCGGAATCTGCACGCGATTGGCTCGCCATCTTCAGCGATCATCTGCAACACAACGTCTTGCAGTTCTGGGTCGATCACGCCGCTGATCACCAGTACGGTGGTTTGCTCGGAGAACTGAACCAAAAAGGTGAACTGACTCCGCCGGGGGACAAGTCCGTCGTACTGATCTCCCGCTCCATGTGGTCTTTCGCCGAAGCGTACCGCCGCTACCCCAATCCCGCTTATCAAAACCTGGCCGCCGAGTGCCTGAAGTTTCTCCGCGAGCACATGTGGGACAAAGAGCACGGCGGTTACTATTTCCTGGTCACTCAGGATGGCAAGATCATTGACTCAACCAAGCAGTTGAATCCCATGTCGTATGTCATGGAAGGCCTTGCCGAATACGCGCTGGCATTCCATGACGACACCGCGCGCGCGGAAGCGCTCGACCTGTTCAACGTGATTGACCGTCACGCTCACGACGACGCGCACGGCGGCTATCAGATCGCCTTCACCGCCGATTGGAAGTTCATCCCAAACTATCAGGACGGTCCCAATGCCGCTGGTTCCTTTGGCCGCAAGGCGTACGACTGGCATCTGGGTTTGGTCGAGGCGTTCGCCACACTTTATGACGTCACCGGTGACAGCAAGGTCTGCGCGCGTCTCAACGAGCTGCTCGATATCTTCGCGAACAAAATCATCGACACCAAAATTGGTTACGGCCGATACTACTTCACCGACGATTGGCAAGTAGCCGATCACGATGGCGATTCAAAGGAATGCGAGTATGGCCTGGATCTCGAAGCCAGTTGGCTGCTCACGCAAGCCGCCGAGCGGGTCGGACGGAATCAGGATGCCAAGATTCGGCAGGCGAGCCTGGCGCTGGTCGATCATACCCTGCGCGCTGGCTTCGATAAAGAGCACGGCGGTGTCTACCGCACCGGTCCCGCACTCGGTACGGCAACGAATCGGGACATGGAGTGGTGGCAACAGGCCGAGGCGTTAGTCGCGTTCCTCAACGCCTATCAATTCACCGGAAAGCCGGAATACTGGCACGCATTCGAACTTGAGGCGCAATTCGTGATGGATCGCTTCGTGGACCACCAATATGGCGAATGGTACACCGCGTTGTTTCACGACGGCAGAGTCGATACCGAAAAAGTCGGGCCTTGGAAAGCCCCGTATCACGTGACGCGAGCCTGTCTCGAAGTGATCTCTCGGTTGGGAAGAACGCTGTAGACCGGCCCATCAGCCCGTCAAACACTCGGCTTCAGGTACCGTCTCCTCTGTCCGCGTGGAGGTAAACAGGAATCGTCCTGCAATCGCCGCCCCACCGACAGCCAGCGACGCAAGCACGAACGCCGCCGAGTATCCGAAATGCTTCGCCACTCCGCCGGCGACAAAAGAACTGACTCCGACGAACAGGTCCACGAACGCGCTTAGCACGCCCACCGCGGAGGCGCGTTCATTGCTGGGAATCTTGCGCAGGAGGGGAGCTACTGTCGAAGACCACGGGAATGAGAATCCAAATCCCAGAACCGCTGCGGCGCCAACGGCGAACACCGGTGACGGTCCGATAGCCAGCGTGCACAGGCCAAGCGCCATCAGTGCCAACCCTCCGTAATACGTGATCGAGGGATCGACGCGGTCCGGCAACCCGCCCAGGAAGAATCGCGATAGCAGGATTAGCAATGCATAGGCGGAGAATGCCATCGGTCCCGCATGTCCGAATCGCGCCAGGTGCAAAATCAGAAAGCCCGCAATTACCGGATACTGTACGTTGACCAGCCCCACCGCAATTCCCGTGGGCACGAGAGACCTGGGAATCCATCCTCGCCGCCGTTCGTGCAGTGCGGGCTCGTAGTCCTCTGGAATCTGCGAAACGATGACAAGTGCCGCCAATGCAGCGACACACTGTGCCAGTGCCGCGTGTTGAAACGAGCCCAGCCACTGTCCCACTACCGGTCCAACGGAAATCCCGCCCCAAATGCCGCTGCTAAGGTAGCCCAATGCCTCGCCGCTGCGATGTATGCCGGCCACTTCTACCACCCATGCCGCCGCGCCTGTATACAAGCAAGCTTCGCCCAACCCTTGTAGAGTCCGGCCCAGGTACGGTCCCGCAATGCCCAGCGGCAGCAGGTAGACGGCCCCGGACGCCGCGCAACTGGACAAGCCCACGAGAAATACGATCTTGCGGCCTTTGCGATCAGCTAAAGGACCTGAAATCAGACGACTAGCGAGTGCGATGAAGGAGAATACACCGATCACCAGCCCGACCGTTTGGTCGGATCCGCCGAGATCGTGGCGCACGTGTGGCCCGATCAGCGGCAGCACCGTTCCGATGCCCAGAAATCCTAGAAATGTTGCCCCAATAAGTGCCCAAAAACGCGCACCTAAGGGGTACCTAGACACCATCTTTATCAATTGTACTTGGAATTACGAATTCTTCGCTTAGTGGCGTTGCAATTCGTGCCAGTCGACGAGGGCTGTGGTGGGGTTATCACGGTCGTGCATGGCCTGAGCCTCCCTGGCTCTGGCTTCTAACTGCTCTGCTTCCTTCTTGCGATGGACTTTCCTGAGAACGGCGGCGTAATTCAACTGGCAACCGGTGACATCGGGATGTTGCGCACCGAGCGACTGCTCCCAGATGTGGATCGCCCGGACGTACAGCTTTTCGGCGTCGCTGTAGCGGCCCTCTAAACTATAGATCTGGGCCAAGTTATTGAGCATGGCCGCGACCTCGGGGTGATCAGGCCCGACTGCTTTCTCTTCAATGGTCAACGCGCGGGAATAGAGCCGCTCCGCTTCCGGGTAGGCATGCTTATCACTTTGGATCACGGCCATATTACTTAGCACGCCGGCGACCTGATAGTGGTCTTTTCCGAAGGCATGTGAATATATGTCAAGGGCGCGTTTGAATAGCGGGACGGCATCTTCCGCCTTGCCTTCGTGGTAGTAGAGTACGCCGAAGTTATTGCAGGCATTGGCGATGCGGGGATGGTCCGGCCCGAACGCCTTCTCTAGGATGGGGATCGCTTCTCCCATCAGGTGCTCCGCTTTGCTGTACAGGCGCTCCGCGCCATACAACCCAGCGAGCCTCAACATGGTGTTGGCGACTTCAGGGTGTTCAGTGCCGTACGCCTTCTGCCGTATTACCAATGCACGGTGGTAATACCGCTCAGCCTCCGTGAAGTGACCTAGGGCATAATTCAGGAACCCAAGGTCATTCAGCGTCCCAGCCATGTCTATCTCATTCAATGGCTTGGCCTTCTCGCGGATCGCGAGCGACTGCGAATAGGCCGACTCCGCCTCCTGGTAGTGCCCGCTGTGGAGCTGAATCCAGCCCAATGTGTCCAGGGAATCGGCCACGCTCGTGTGGTCTGGTCCGAGTTTCGAGCTGAGGATATCGTGTGACCGCCGACACAGGGCCTCTGCCTGGTCGAACCGCCCTTCGGTTCCGCAAAGGCGGGCCTGGTTGAGGAGGATTGCGGCCAAGTCGAGCAGAAACTGGTGCTGGTCGCAAATTGCGGTGGCGTTGCTGTAGAGAGTTTCGGCGGCGGGGTAGTCACCGCGAATCTGCTTTACCACCGCTAAGTAGTTCATAGCCCTAGCCTTGGCTAGCGGTGTTTCGGAGTGATCGAGGGCGGATTGAAAGGACGACTCAGCTTCCGCGTAGCGGCCTTCATCTTGGAGTTTTTGGCCGGCAGCGAGCCACTGGGCCATCGAGGCTTGAACAGAAACGAACAACGCGAAGAGGGCCATCACGTACTGATGGGCCGTGAACATCTGCATCCCCTCACCCGTCTTATCGACCGCGGAATATTACTATCACATGTCGATTACGTTACAAATCAATTACAAAGAAAGTGTAACAGGATGGGGTCGTTTTGAAAATGGTTTATTTGGAGCGGAACAGAATTTCTACGGCGTTGCGCACGTACTGCTCGCCGGTGAGGTTTTCAACGGCTTCGGCGGGGAACTCGACGATGGACTGAAAATAGCCGGCAAGCTCATCGAAGAGTTCCACGCGGGCGGGCGCTTCGAAATCCTCGCGGCGCAGCAAAGCGCTGAGAGCGATACCGGCGGCTTCGGGCGCGGTTCTTTGGCGGAGGCGGGCGGCCAAGTGTTGAAAATCCAGCAGCGAATTGAATTTGCCGCCGAGCAGGCGATCGAGATCGGGCTGTTCGATCCGGGGGCTGCGGACCACGATGGTATTCGCACCGAGATCGCCCAGGCGCTGTGCGTTTCGTGTGAAGACAGTAGCGACGCCGCCCACCAGATAGAATGCCGGGAGCATGTCGATCGTACGCAGCAGATTGCGGATGACGATCTGGCTGAAATCCAGGCGCAGGCCTTGGGCGTCCATCACGCGCAGGCCAAGCACGCGCTTTCCGAGCGTTTGCCCGCGCCACAGCCACTCGAGGCAGATGCTGTATCCCGTGGAGAGAGCGAAGTATTCAATGATGATCGCGGCCTGAACGAATTCCGTACCCACGAGGCCGGCGATCTGGAGGGCATTCTGCGCGATGGTGTTGAGCGCCGCGATCGCGATCAAATCGATGAGCCAGGCCAGAAAGCGCGTCACGGGACCGGCGAGGAGCAGGGTGAAAGAAACTCCTTCGGGAGTTTCGATGGTCAGAGAACTGGTGCGCGCGGGGCTCATGGAGTCGAGGTACCGGAACGACCTAGGTAGATGGCGAGCGCCACGAGTTCCACGGCGCCGAAAGCGATTTTCAGCGCGTAGGGAACCACCGGTTCATGATATTGCGAGAAGAACGCCTCGACGATACCCGCCCAGACTAACAGCAGAGCCATTCCAAGTGCGAGAGTGAGCACGTCACGCGAGACGGCACGCAAGCGCTCGCCGCGGGAAGCGCTGGTTCCCCAGCCGATGAGAGCGCCGGCAAGAATCAGGCCTGCCTGGCCGGCGAAAAGGATAGCGGGAATTTCGGCGGCACCGTGCGGCATGAGCCATCCCATCAGGAAGCTGGATTGGCCTGACTGTACGTAATCGGCAGAGACCGCGCCGAGAGTCACTCCGTTATAAAAGAGCACGAGCACCGTACCGACGCCCCAGGTCATACCGAGCGCGAGCGTAGTCAACGCGACTTGGGTGTTGTGCGTCATCAGCTCCGCAGCGAATGTGGTTTTCACTCCGCGCAACTTGTCCACTTTGGCATGCTCCTCGCGCGCCACGCGGGCCGAGGGGCTCTCCATGAGTCCTTTGAAGGGCATGATGACGGCTTTGGCGTCGGGATCGATGCGGAGCGCCAGGACGCCGAACGCCGTGCCAGCGAGTGTGATGGCAACGGCCAGCCAAAATGCACGCACGTGGCGGCGAAAGGTCTGCGGCAGCTCGCGGGCGAGCCAACGCCAAACATTCACACTTCGGCGGGCTTCGCGGGTCTCGTGGATTTCCGCGTAAGCGCGTGCGACGAGCGATTCGAGATAACGCCGCGTTTCTGGCTCTGAGGAAAACGTAGCAAACCTCGCCAGATCCGCGGAAGCGCGCTGGTAGAGATAGTGCAGAGTCTTGATCTCCGTGAGCGTGGGCCGGCGGCCGGGTTCACCTTCCACGCGATCGAGCGCCGATTCCAGCTCGGTCCAGTACGGGCGCTCGGCGGCGAGGAATCGGGGGAGATCGAGAATCATAAAAGCTGCCGCGCTTTGATGTTCTGGTAGGAGGCGATGAGCTCCACGCTGAGCCGGGCGGGGTCGAGAAGCGACATGCGGACGCCCGCATTGCCAAGCACCTTTTCGGTTTCCCGCAGCTTGTGCCAAAGCAGGTGGCCGGCGAGGCCTCGGTAAACGTCGTCGACTTCGTGGACGTTGGTGTCATGAAACAGCGGCGCGGCGCCGTGTGGACGCAGCATATTGACGAGCACCAGGTGCTGGCGCGAGATGAGCCGCACGTTGTGGATGAAGCTTTCGGCGAGAACGGGATCGTCCAATTCGGTGAGAAACATCAGGAGAGCGCGGCGACGGAGGCGCAAGCGCAGGAACGTGCAGAGCTCGCCGAAGTCCGGCGAGGCCTTCTCGGCATCGAGATGATAGAGGGCTTCACGGCAAGCGTTGTAATGGGGCTTGCCATGCTTGGCGCGGACGAACTGGCGCAGCTTATCGCTGAAGGCGACGAGACCGAAGAGGTTGCCCTGGCGCTCGGCAGCGAGGCCCAAAGCGAGTGAAGCCGAGACGAAGCGGTCAAGCGTCGTGCCGCGGGCGCTGAGCCGAGAAGTGTCGATAACGGCGTAGACCTCTTGCGTGCGCTCGATCTGAAAAACACGCGTGATGGGCCGTGCGCGGCGCGCGGTGGCTTTCCAATCGATTTCGTCGAAACCGTCGCCGGGCACATACTCGCGCAGTTTCTCGAATTCGCGGCCCTTGCCGACTTGACGGAACTGGTGTACGCCGAAATTGCCGCGGTTGAGGAACAACGTCTCGATTTTCTCTTTTCGCAGGTTGGGGTACACGCGAAGTTCGGAGCGGATCGAGAATCGGGCGCGTTTCGACCATAGGCCGAGCGGGGAGGCGGCTTCGAGATACACGGAGTCGAGCACGTGGCGGCCGCGGCGCGATGGTGTGCAGACCCACGTGGCGCGAGAGACACCGGGCGGGGCGATCAGGTTCAGATCAGGACTCGCGGAGTGAATCTCGACGGGCAGAGGCAGGCCGATGCGCAGCGGCTTGACGCTTGGAGCGGTGTTGGTCAGCTTCAGCGGAATTTCGGCGGGTCGCTCAGCGACCAAGCGCAAGATCTCCGGCGCCTCCACACGAACACCGCGCAACGCGCCGCGCGCGAACAGGGCGTCCACCGCTGCAATGGCGGCAAAGAGCACAGCGATCACAATGCAAGTGACAGCCGACTCAGGCACGAGTGCTCCGACGGCCGCGCAGGGCAGCAACAGCAGCGCTTCGGAGATGAGCAATCGTGTGCGAGGGACCATCATCGCGGGACGGGGATCTCCTGGAGTACCTTCTGAATCACCTCGGCCACGCTGATGCCTTCGATTTCAAATTCCGGCCGCAAGATCAGCCTGTGGCCCAGCACGGGGAGCGCGACGGTGTGGATGTCGTCGGGCGTCACAAAGTCGCGGCCCGAAATCGCGGCGTAGGCCCGGCTGGCAAGCAACAATGCTTGCGTGGCACGTGGCCCACCACCGACTAAAACACTTTCGTGCGTACGAGTGCGGCGGATCACATCGACCAGATAGGCGACCAGCTCTTCACGTACCGTGATCTGTTCGAGCGACCGGCGCAGCGGGGCGAGTTCTTCGGCTTGCAGAACGGGCTGGACCTCGCCGCGAGCGAGCACGGCCTCGGGCGAATCGCCGCCGAGCATGCGCCGCGCAAGGTCGAGTTCGTCATCGCGCTCCGGCCAGGGCATCGTGATCTTGAGCATGAAGCGGTCCTTCTGCGCTTCGGGCAGCGGATAGGTTCCTTCGGATTCGATGGGATTCTGGGTAGCGAAGACGGTGAAGTTCGGCGAGAGAGCGTGGGTTTCACGGTCGATAGTGACCGAGCGCTCCTGCATGGCCTGCAACAGCGCTGACTGGGTTTTGGCTGGCGCGCGATTGATCTCATCCGCCAACAGAAAGCTGGTGAACACGGGTCCGCGGATGAGCGTGAACTCATTGCGCTGGAGGTTGAAGACGTTGGTGCCGGTGATGTCGGCGGGCATCAGGTCCGGGGTGAACTGGATGCGCGCGAAGTCACAGCCGAGCACATGCGCGAGCGTGCGTGTGAGTAGGGTTTTGGCGACGCCCGGCACGCCTTCAATGAGCGCATGCTGGCCGGTGATGATGACTATGATGGCCTGCTCGATCACATTGTGCTGGCCGATGATCACCTTGGCCACTTCGGCTTTGGCTCGGCCGAGCACGGTTGCGAGGTTTTCGAGCGCGGCCTGCCGTTCGGTTTGTTCCATCATTTCTCCCTTGCCAGTGCCTGGCCGATGGTCTGATACGCCTTGACCGGGTCGTGTTCCGTGCGCGCGATCTCCTCCATGCGATGCACTCTGTCTTCCGAATAGCGCGGGCCAAGTGCCAGCGACTTCCGCCACTCTTCGAGACACGCGTGGATCACTTCCGCGGGCGGCGCGGCTCGTCGCAACAAGTAGTGCGGCATCCCCCACGATTGGGCCGCGGGCGCGGTTGGCTGTTCCACTGATCGCGCAGGCACGAGCGGCGTGGAGTTTTTCCAAATGAACAGAACCGCGGCCAGCAGCAGTGCGGCCAGGAACGGTTCCAGATGGTAGCGGCGGCCGAGCGCGGCGACGCTGCCGGTTTCGGTGACGCCGAAATGTGATTCGTCGAAAATCAAGCGCCAGTTGGGTCCGGCGCACCAACTGATCAGGTTGGCATCGCGATGGAATAGGAGCGCCTGGTTGGTGAGCGGATAGGCATCCGCGGCTAGTACGATCGAGCCTTTGCCGAACTTGCGCTCAATCAGAATCGCGTGGCCGGCGGCGGAGTGGACGGCGTTCCAATCTTTCGAAGCGGTGAAGTACAGCAGGTTGGCGCGCTTGTGCGGCTTGGGCTCGGCCAGTGTGAGAGCGACGTTCCAACGACCAATCTCCCAGCGTCCACCCGGCTTAGTTCCGGCGGGCAGACGCAAGACAGGCAGCAGGCCGATGACCAGCCGTGCGCCATTGGTAGCGAGCCGTTCCAGGTCGTCGCGTTCGGCGCCGGCGAACGACCGGGCGTCCAAGCCAAGATAGAAAACGGTGGCGCCCGCGGCTTTGATTTTCTCGATCGGCTGATAATTCCGCGCCGCCGAAACACCGGAGAGTGCGTTGAAGCTCTCGAATAGCGCCTGCGTTCCTACGGGATCGGCGCGGAGCGACGAGTATTCCGGGTAGACGTCGCCCGCTGCGAAACGCCAGCGGAACAACTGCACCAGGCCGAATCCGAAGGCCACGACGAGCGCGAGTGCGAGCCAGCTAGCTTTCCGCACAGGCCTTCATCCTTTGCAGATTGTCGCGGAGACTCTCGATGATCTGCACGCTCACTTCGTGGTCGCCATACCAGGCGCGCTCGAACACGCGGGCGTTTTTGGAAAACAGGCGGGCGACGTCGGTCTTGTCGCGCGTTCGCCGACGCAGCTCTGTTTCGTACTGGCGATTGGTTTTCGCGGCCTGGACAATGACCAGCGAGCGGCGCGCGAGGTACGAGAGGCTTGCCAAGTAGAAAGCACGGACGGCCAGGCGGAGATCGCCGCGCGCGATCAAATCCTGCGCGAGCGCGAGCCACTGGTCTTCGGGAACCTTGCCGGCATCGACGCGGTCATCGATAACATCTGCCACGGAAGTGACCGGAGTGGCGGCGGGCTTCGCAATCTGTTTCCCGCGCCAGAATCGCAGCAGCAGGATTCCAACGGCAACCGTCAGCGCGGCAATCAACGCGTAGAGAAGCCAGCGAAGTTTTTGGTTGGGCCGCAAGTCGCCGCGCGTGCGATCTCCGGGCAGCGGCTTCTCGCGGAGGAGATCGCGCAGCCAGTCGAGAGCGGTGGCGATCCACTCGCCGAGACGATCCACAGCGCGGCCCAAAGCATCGACCACGTTTTCGGCGAAGCCATCGGACTTTGGAGCCGCACCGCGTGGCATGCGCCACGTGTATTCGGGCCGATGGATCACCTGATCGATGGAGCGATCGAGATCCTTGGGGGGTATGGCGCGCTGGGCGGGGATCACGGGACAGAGAATCAGCATCAGGCAGACCAGTGTCGTCACACGGCGCAAGTTCGCAATCGCGGCTTTCAGATCGTCACCCGTGGTCACGGATTCACCGTAAAAACATCTCAGCACATAAACCGCCTTGATGAGCGGATCGACCGCGGCCCAAGCGAGACCGGCCGCCGTGGCGAAGAGCGTTGAATTGAGCAGGTGAACGCCGCTGCGCGTGAAAGTACTCTCGACGCCGAACAGCATTTTGATCAGATGCGGGATGAGGAAAAGAGTGATCGCGAGATTGAAGAAGACGAAGAGCGCGAACAGGAGCAGGATCGGAACCAGCATCCAGTTCTGCTTTGACTGAAAACCGGATTGCCGGGCGGACTGTGAGAGCAGCGTGCGGAGGCGAGGCGCATCGGATGCAAGCGCGGCCGCGTTTTGATAGAAGGCGAATGCCGGAGCCAGCGGCAGTAAGGCCAGGAGCGCTGCGGGTAACAGAAATAGCTTGCTGCTCTGCACGAGCGTTTGCAGGTAACCGAGGCGCCAGATGCGCTCCGCGGTCCAAGCGACCGGCGGGCTTCCCTGCAAGCGTTGACGCAACCCGCGCGCGAAGACGGCTTGCCAGAACGACATCCAGAGATACAGGACGGCGACGCCCAACGATTCCGTAACGCAATTAGCCACGGCGAAACCGCTGTGCGCCATGTCAGCCCAGAAGAACAGCACAGCCAGCAGGAACGGCAAAGCGCCCACGTAGTACGCGAGTAGCAAGCTTACCGGTGCTTGGCGCAACAGGTGGAAGGCTTCTTCCAGCAGTTCGATCGCGTCCTTTTCTTTTACGGCTGCCATTCGGTTCCTTCGTGGACGGTGGAGGGAATCAAGATCAGGATGCGCCCCGCGTAGTAGAAGAAGAGCCACGCGAGCAGCAATCCGGTGAACGCAGCCAGCACCCCAGCAGCCCGGCCAAATGCCCGTTTCTGGGGGCGCGCGGCAGTCAACGTTCGGAGGCACGCGGCGCAGATCAGCCGGTCTTCATGCTCAGTGACGCATTCGCGGCAGTAGTATTTCGCGCAATTGGGGCAGCGGCACACCGCCTCCCGATTGGCGTGATGAAAACAACGTTGTAGAGCAAGTGTGGAAATGGCGAGACCTCACTTCGGCGCGGGCAATGGCGGCGGGCGCCGCAAAGTCCGCCGGTAACGCACGACGAGCAGCAGCCCGGCCGCCGCGAGAATGCCGTCCGCAGCAGCCGCCGTGACGTGCAAGGGAACGTAACCCGGATAGTTTTCGACAAAAACCGTCGCGGGCGTGAGATCATGCTGCCGCTGTTTCTCAAATGTCGCGAGCACGTTGGCGGTGTAGGTCAGCCCGGCGGTGACGATCAACGCGGCAAACACCAGGGCGCGGATCGCCGCAGGAATGTCGAAGCGCCGGAAGCGAACGGTGAGCCAGACGACGCAAGCCATCTCGGCGATCAGCAGGGTCCAGCCCGCGACATTCATCGCCGTGCCTTTGACGGAAAAGCTCAAGTAGCTGTGCAGGGCGTCGAGCAGCAGCAGGATGAACAGGAGAGCGTAGCCCCAACCGCTGTCGGGCTGCTTGTTGGTGGGCAATGGCGGTGGTGTGGGAACCCGTGCCCTGGTTTCCGACGGCTCCGTGGGCAGCGCCGCGATTTCCGCGGTCATCGGACCCTGTACCTGTTCAATGAACGGCTGCACCATCTGCAACGTCTTCTCGGCCGTCCGCACCCAGCGCAGCGAGCGGAGCTTCTCGCGACTTACCGCTGTTTGTATGTAACACGAGCAGGTAGACCCGAGTGCAATCACATAGAGTGTGATGGCGAGAAACAAGCCGCCCGAGATCCACAGGAATGTTCTTTGAAAATTGAAGAAAAGGCCGGGTGCGAGGAACGCGGCCGCTAGAGCACCCATAGAATATGTCCACAGGCTGACCGGCCCGGTGCGCTCCAGAATGAACGCCTGAATATCGCGGAGGTAGTATCGCCGGTAATCCTCAGAGAAGCGATTCGACTGCACCGAGAGCAGGTGGTCTTCCCCCCGTCACAGCGAGGCCCGGCTGATTACGCTGAACGGCCTGCCTGGCAGCCTGCGATAGCGGCGTTCCCTGCGCCACTTCATGCCAGCCGCCTTGCATGTGCAATTGCGTAAATGATGAAGCCCATCAGCGCCAGTTGGCCGAGCGCCAGCGCGATAGCCAGCAGGAAACGGACTTTGGTACGCGGCAGGATGCTGGTGGGAGCTTTCCAATATCGGATTGAAACGTACAGCGCGAGCGGCGCGCCGATCACCGACGGCCAGAAGAACAGCAGAAACGGAAACGTCGCGAAGGCTAGAGCGGCTGAGTCGTAAAGGACGCGGCGGTTCTCGAAATCGACTTGTTTGCGCTTGCGGCTACTCGATTCAAGACAGCCGGGGCACCAGTCCTGGCCCTTAAACTCCACACGGCACAGGGCGCAAAGAAAGCGCCCGCACTGGTGGCACGTGACGACGGCGCGCTTTTCGGGATGGTAGAAACAACCGGCCTCTCCCGCGAGCGACACTTCACCCGTTGCCGCTGCTTGCGGGCCGGCAAACAGGGCCGGAAAAGTGCGGACTATGAGTTCGGTTCCACAGGACGGACACCGCATCCAGTTGGTGGTGACGAAGAAGTAATTCGGAACGGGCGCCTGGCATCTTGCGCAGGGGACGGGCATCTTCTGCTTCTAAGCGTAGATCACGCGCGTGTCGCAGATGCGATCATGCAGCGCGCGTTTCTGCTCGTCGATTCCCGCGATGATGTACCCGATTCCCAGCGTCAGCCCGCTGAGGTAATTCGCGAAGAAACGCCCGACCGCCAACGGCACAGAGATCGGGCCGCCCCTCGACGTAACCACTTTCAACCGGAGTGCCATCTTGCCGGGGGTGGCGCCGTAATGGGTGAGAAAGAAAACGCTGTACGAAAGGGCAATCGCCAGGTTGATCAGAAACATGATTCCCTGATATGCGAGGAATGCACCCGAATAAACCGGCATAACGCCCGGCACACGTGCTCCGGCGCCTGGGACGAAGAGCAACGCGCCAATCACGTTCAACAGCATGCTGACGGTAAAAAGAATCGCGCCATCAATGAAGATCGCAACGAATCGGATCCAGAATCCTCCGTAGCGCACGGCCCCCGTCGCGGCGACGCCTTCCCGCAATTTGTGGGTGAAGGTTTCCTTGCACGCCGCGCAGACGAAGGTATTGCCAAAGGGAATCAGCTCACTCTGCGCAAAGGGCCGGCCGCACTCGCTGCAGAAGCGTATAGTTGGCTCAGGAGCGGCTGTCGCTACAGGCAACGCGTGTTCCGCGGGGGCGCCCACCACGGACCGGACCGTGCGATACGCCTGCCAGTTCGACATCCCCTGTTGCCAGACTAGAGTGTCGGGATTTACAACGCCGGAGCGTACCAGTGCCTCCAGCGCCTCTTCCTTAATCGGACCAACTTGCCGCCCCGATTCGGCGTAATACCAGTCCATAGGCCGAACGCCATTGTAACTCGATGCGATCCGCGCCCGTGGTACAACTCTGATATGGCCTCATTTACCGTCAAAACTCCCGAGCGCGAGTACTACGCGTTGGTGGAACGAGGCATTCTTTCCCGCGTCGCGCAGTTCATTCCCAAGGGCGCCGGCAAAGTCTTTGTCGTGACCACTCCGGATGTTTGGCAGCACTACCGTGTGCGATTTATGCAGGGACTTTCGGGCATCGCACCCGAAGTGCTCTTCTTTCCCGGGGGCGAAGAACGCAAGCGCCTGGCGCAAGTGGAGACGCTGGCGGAAGAGATGATGCGGCGCGGCGCGGACCGCACCAGCATCGTCGTCGCTTTCGGCGGCGGCATTGTCAACGACATGGGCGGCTTCCTCGCCGCCATCTTCATGCGCGGCATCCCGGTTGTGCAGGTGCCCACGACGTTGCTCGCTCAAGTCGATGCCTCCATCGGCGGCAAGACCGGCGTCAACCTTCTCGAAGGCAAGAACCTGATCGGCAGTTTTCACCAGCCCCTTGCCGTGTTGATCGACCCAGATGTGCTCGCCACGCTCCCTGACCGCGAGTATCGCGCCGGTCTGTTCGAAGTGATCAAGTGCGGTGTAATTCGCAGCGCGCCTCTGTTTCAATTGCTGACGGAGCAGCGTGATGCCGTGCTCGCCAAGGAACCCGCGGTAGTCGACCGGCTTATCGAAGAATCGGTTCGCATCAAGGCGGAGGTGGTTTCCGCCGATGAGCGCGAATCCGGTGTGCGCCGCATTCTCAACTTCGGCCACACTTTTGGTCACGCGCTCGAAGCGGAAACGGCCTACGCGCGTTTTCTCCACGGGGAGGCTGTTGGTTTCGGCATGCGCGCCGCCGCTTATCTTGCGAAATCGTTGGGATACGTGGCGGATCGTGACGCCAACAGCATCCTCGGTGCGGTCGATGCTTACGGTCCCATCCCTTCGTTGCGCGACATCCCCGCCGAGCACCTGGCTGGCCGGCTCACCATGGACAAGAAGACCATCCAGGGAAAAGTCCACTTCGTACTGCCAAAGGTGATCGGTGAAGTCACCGTTGTTTCCGGAGTGGATGATGGTGCGGTACTCTCTGCCATCCGCTCCGCGCTCGCATGAAAGGCACTGCGCCCGAGGGCGTTTCCACCGAGCAGGAAGCCTCGCGTTGGGTGCGGGCGATGTTCGGCCGCATTGCGCCGCGTTACGATCTCGCCAACCACGTCCTTTCGCTCAATCTGGATCGCTGGTGGCGCGCGCAAACGGTGAGCCGTGTGCGCCAAATTCTGGAGCGCCCCGGCGCGCGTGCGCTGGATCTCTGTTGCGGCACCGGTGATCTGCTGCTCGCGCTCCAAGCCCGTTCCACGAGCGCCGTGATGGGCAGCGACTTTTGCCACCCCATGCTGCTCTCCGCCTCGGCGAAAGTTGCGCGCCGCAAACGTCAGTGTCCGTTGTTCGAATCCGATGCGCTCGCCTTGCCGCTAACGGACAACGCTCTGGATCTCGTCACCGTGGCCTTCGGTTTCCGCAACCTGGCCGATTATTCAACGGGCCTCGCGGAGATGTACCGCGTCCTGAAACCGTCCGGTGTGGCCGCGATTCTCGAATTCTCCCAGCCGGGGAACACGGCGTTCGGCAAGCTCTACAAATTCTATTCGCGACGGGTGCTGCCATGGATCGGCGCAGCGCTCTCAGGCTCGCGAGATGCGTACAGTTACCTTCCCGAATCCATCGAAAGATTTCCGTGTGCTGAAGACTTGGCCGCCCGCATGCGCGCCACGGGTTTTCGCGCGGTCGATTTTATCCGCATGACCGGCGGTACCGTCGCGCTCCATCTGGGAACGAAGTAATCCAACCCGCCGCTATACTGAGTTGATGGCTCATCCTATTACACTCATCCCTGGCGACGGCATTGGACCGGAGGTCGCCGATGCCACTGTGCGGGCCGTGGAAGCCAGCGGAGCCGCAGCCGTTTGGGAGCGTGTCGAGGTCGGCGCTGCCGCGCAGGCGCAATCGGGCGAGATTCCCAAAGCCGTTTTCGATTCGCTCCATCGCACCCGTGTGGGATTGAAAGGCCCCACGGCCACGCCCATCGGGAGCGGTCATCGCAGCATCAACGTCGCCTTGCGCAAAAAGCTCGATCTCTATGTGAACTTTCGCCCCGTGCGCATGCTGGCCGGTTTGCACACGCGGTATCAGGACCTGCCCATCGACATGGTGATTTTCCGCGAGAATACCGAAGACCTCTATTCCGGTCTTGAACACGAGGTGGTGAAGGACGTCGTCGAGAGTCTCAAGGTCATCACGCGCACCGCGTCCATCCGCATTGCGCGCTCCACGTTCGAATACGCGCGCCGCGAGGGCAGGAAGAAAGTCACCGCCGTGCACAAGGCCAACATCATGAAGATGAGCGATGGCCTGTTTCTCAAATGCTGCCGGGAAATTGCGGGGGAGTTTTCGGAGATCAAATATGAAGAGCTGATCGTCGATAACGCCTGCATGCAGCTTGTGATGCGGCCCGAGACGTTCGATGTTCTGCTATTGCCCAATCTTTATGGCGATATTGTTTCCGATCTGGCGGCGGGTTTTGTGGGTGGATTGGGCATTGTGCCCAGCGCGAATCTCGGGCAAAACAGCGCGATCTTCGAAGCCGTGCACGGAACCGCGCCCGATATCGCGGGCCAGGGAAAAGCCAACCCCACGGCGCTGATGCAATCCGCGGTCTTGATGCTCGCCCATCTCGGCGAGCGCGACGCCTCACGCCGCTTGCAGAACGCGATCGAAAGCGTCTACGCCGAAGGCAAACACCTGACAGGAGACGTAGGCGGAAAAGCATCGACGACCGAATTCACCGACGCGATTATCGGCCACATGAAATAGCAAAAGGGGCAGCGCCGAAACACCGCCCCTTTTGCACTTTGCCTTTTGTCTTTTGCCTTCTGTCTTACAGCCCTTTCTTAGCCAGAAACTCGCAAAGATCCACTACCCGGCAAGAGTAGCCCCACTCGTTGTCGTACCAGGACAGCACGTGCACCAGGTTGCCATCCAGAACCTTGGTCATCTCGCTGTCCACAATCGAGCTGTTGGGATTGTGCAGCATGTCGCTCGACACCACTGGATCTTCGGTATACGCCAGAATACCCTTGAGCGGACCTTCCGCCGCTTCTTTCAGCGCTGCGTTCACTTCTTGTGCTGTCGTCGCCTTGTCGGTCACCGCGACCAGATCGACCACGGAAACATCCGGCGTCGGCACGCGCATCGAGTAACCATCCAGCTTGCCCTTGAGCTGCGGCATCACCAGGCCGATCGCTTTGGCCGCGCCGGTCGTGGTCGGGATCATGTTGATCGCCGCCGCGCGCGCGCGCCGCAGGTCCTTGTGCGGAAAATCCAGCACGTTCTGATCGTTGGTGTAGCTGTGGATCGTGGTCATCGATCCCTTCTGAATGCCGAACTTGTCGTGGAGCACCTTGACCACCGGCGCCAGGCAGTTCGTCGTGCACGAGGCGTTCGAAATCACGTTGTGCTTTTTCGGATCGTACAGGTTATCGTTCACGCCCAACACGATCGTGATGTCTTCGTTCTTGGCCGGCGCCGAGATGATAACTTTCTTCACCGTCCCGCGCAGGTGCTTGCTAGCGTCCTTCGCTTCGGTGAATCGGCCCGTCGATTCGACCACTACTTGCGCGCCAACCGAAGTCCAATCCAGTTCCGCGGGATCTTTCACCGCAAAAACTTTGATGTGTTTGTTGCCAATGCGGATGCCATCCGCTTCGGTGGTTATGGGCTCGGGCAACGTGCCGAGCACGGAATCATACTTCAGAAGGTGAGCGAGCGTCTTTGTGTCGGTAATATCGTTCACCGCCACGAATTCGACATTTGCGTTGTGCAAACCTGCGCGGACCACATTACGACCGATGCGTCCGAAACCGTTAATTCCAATTTTGACTGCCATTTTCTGGATTGTCTCCTAGTGAGGATTAAGGGGATTACCTTCCAGGATAACAAAGGTTGCGGACTTCGTAGGGGCGAGGCATGCCTCAGAGCTGTCCAAATTAGCCGGAATGGGTCTCGATGGCCATTGGAAACAGGGCCGATGGGGGCCCTAATCAGCGCTTTGCGGAAGCTGGTTGCCGTGTTCCGATCGCTGGTTCTCATTTTTGCTGTCCTAATAGCGCCGCTCAGAACTCCAGCACAAGTTGCCCGTCGTGCACGCCTGCCAAGGCAGGCGGCGCCTGAAAAGGATGATCGAGCCAGCAGTACAAGTCGCGATAGACAAACAGCTGCTGGCGGAGCAATGCCGTGAGATTGGACAAGGACCATCCGAAACTCGACCGCAACTGCAGATACTTGAGCAGCAGCATGGCAATCAAGGCCGTCCAGATTTGAATATGCAAGGCATTGGCGCTGGTGCCGACAAAGGTCCGGATGCGCAGGTTCTGCTTCAGATACCGGAAAAACACCTCGATCTGCCAGCGCTCGTGGTAGATCTGGGCGATGGTGGTGGATCCGAAGCCCAGGTGGTTGGTCACCAGGACCATGGATTCCTGCCGCTCTTCCACCCACACTTCGATGCGCCGGTAGCGCGCCTTCTGCTTGTACCAATGGCTACCCAGTTCGATCACCTCATCTTTGAGAATATTCCGGTGGTTGGGGAGCCGCCGCGATTCGATCACTTGGTAATGCGCATCGTGGCGCAGGCGCGTGACGAAGAAGACGCCCCCATCGGTCAGTTGCTGATACCACCGGTAGTCTACATACCCACGGTCGAAAACCACAATCGTGCCCGGCTCGAAATGGAAGGCACGCGCCACCTTCACTTCCGAAGCCTTGCCTTCGGTGATCACGGCGAAGCGCGGCAGATATCCGTCATGATCTAGCACCAGATGCAGTTTGGCGGCGCCCTTGGCGCCTTGCCACTTGGCCCAGTCATACATGCTGGAGCACAATTCAATGAGCGTGCCGTCGATGGTCATCAGGGGATTGCGGAACCGGAAGCGCCGTTGCGGACCAGCCGCCTGCTGACAGCGGCTGAACAGTTTCTCGAACACCTTTTGGTACAACTGCCAGGGCCGGTGCGCGTTGGCATAGGCCAGCGTGGATTTGTTGGGAGCCTGGGAAACGCCCAGATGTTTCAATTTCCCTTCGCTGGCAGCCAAACCGCCACAGATTTCGCGCAACGTGCGCGCCTGCCCCATCTGGCAAAACAGCATGGCCACGAACTGCCCCCAGCAGGTGAAACCGCGCGCGTGCCGCTCGGCTTTGGTCTCCTGCACAGCACTCTCAAACTCCATCCGTGGGAACAACTGCAACAACTGCGAGAAAATGCTGCATACTCGAATCAAGGCGGAAGTCTCCGTTTCGTTGAGATTGGTTTCTGCCACGAACCCAACCTCAACTTACCAGAGCTTCCGCTGTCTTCTTTTGGAAAACCTAATTTGGACAAGCCTGAGGCATGCCTAGGCATGCCTCGCGTCTTTTAACCCTGTAAATATCGTGTCAGATCGTCCGGCCGGAAGCAGTGCGCGACGGCTGTCTCGCGCGTGATCCGTCCCGCCCGCACCAACTCGGCGAGAGACTGCTCCATCGTGATCATTCCGTCGGCGCGTCCGGTGGCAATAGCGGTGTAGAGTTGGTGATCTTCGCCTTTGCGGATCAGGCTGCGGACCGCGTGCGATCCCATCATGATCTCGACCGCCGGGTGACGCCCGCCGCCGTTCGCCGTGGGAACCAGTTGTTGGGCCACCAGCGCCAGCATGGCGAGCGAGAGCTGTTGCCGGATCTGCCGCTGGTTGGCGAGCGGAAACGAATCCAGAATGCGGGAAACCGCTTGCGAGGTGTCGTTGGTGTGCAGCGTCGAAAGCACCAGATGGCCCGTTTCCGCGGCTGTCAGCACGGTCGCGATGGTCTCCGGGTCGCGCATTTCGCCCACGAGAATCACGTCGGGAGTTTGACGCATGATGCTGCGCACGGAGCTCGCGAATTCCGGCGTGTCGTGTCCCACTTCAATCTGTTCCACGATGGAGTTGCGGTTGCCGTGCACGAACTCGACGGGATCCTCGATGGTTACGATATGATCGCGCCGCTCGGTATTGATGATGTCGATGATTGCCGCGAGTGTGGAGCTTTTGCCGCAGCCTGTCGAGCCAGTGATCAGGATCAGCCCCTGGCGAGCCTGGGCCAACCGGTGCAGCGTGGCCGGCAAATGCAGTGATTCGAGCGTTGGAATCCGCACAGGTAACAGCCGGACGCTGCCTGCGAGCGTGCCGCGCTGATGATGCACGTTGGCGCGGAAGCGGCCGATCGCCTCGCGCGAAAAGCAAAAATCGGTGGACTTGCTTTGTTGGAGTTCCTGCGCCTGTTTCGCGGTGAGCAGCGGCAGCAGCAGGTTGCGCGTGTCGTCCGCTCCCAGCGGCGGCCCCGCGGCGGGCGACAATACCCCATCGATCCGCAATGCCACCGGCGCGCCCGCGATCAATAACAGGTCTGATGCATGGCGCTGTGCAGCGTACGCCAACAGTTGGTCCAGGCTGGCCGTGCTTTGCGGAGCATCGCCATGGCTCGCGCGGGTTCCCAATGCCGCCCGGTTCAGTTCGGCGACGATCGACGCCAGTTCATTGTCGTAGCCCGGCATAACAGCAAGGTAGGGGAGGAAAGGGAAAAAGTCAACGCGCGGCCTCCCGAAACGGGAAGACCGCGCGTGGTGATCCGCGCCGAGCGAAGGCGAAAGTGGTCGGGTGGACGCCCGGCATTTCGGAATCTTCCCTCGACGCTCTGAAATTCCGTCGGCGCGATCTGGCACGGTGGCCAGTCACGCCGCGAGCCTTTCTAGGGGCGCCGGAAAACAGTATCACCCGGCGGAGCCGGCCGGGGGAGGGACGGCTACGCCCTGACGTTGAGTGTCGCTGCGCAGCAACGATGGCGGCGTGGGCAAACCCACCGCCTTTTGATTTGAGAATATAGGCCGTGTAGACAAGCTCACGGGTTGGAACTTTCGCAAGTTCTTGAATCCGCTACGTACAAAAATTCCGGGAGAGCCGTGATCGCTAGGCGACCGATCCCTCGCCGCCATCAACGCGAATGGTGTTTCCCGTCATCCAGTAAGTATTTTCGTGGCACAGCACGCCAATGCACTTGGCGACATCCTCGGGCGTGGTGAGCCGTTGGTGTGGATTTTTTGCCTTCGCGAACTCCACCAGCTTGTCGTGCCCCGGAATTTTGCGCAGCGCCGGAGTGTCGGTGACACCGGCCATGATGGCGTTGGCGGTGATGCCGAACGGCGCCAGTTCCAGCGCCAGTTGCCGGATGTGCGCTTCAAGAATTGCTTTCGCCGCCGACACTGGACCGTATTGCGGAATGGCTTTGCCACCGCCCTCGCTGGTCATGGCGTAGATGCGGCCGCCCCTGCCCATCAGTTGGTTCATGATGAGATCGTTGACCCAGAAAACCAGACTGTGCCCCATCACGTCGGCGGTCACCTCGAGTTGCCGTTTCGAAACGACATCCGCCGTGCCCACGAGTGGCTTCAGGGCGCCGAAGGCGAGCGAGTGGAGCAGCACACGCACGGTGCCGGGCGTCTTTTCAAATACTTCGCGGATCTTGGTGACGGTCTCGCGCCGCTTCTCTTCATCCGCCGCATTCAGGTTGAAGAAGACGGCCTCGCGCCCCAGTGCTCGGATCTTGTGCTGCACTTCCCGCGCGTGCGGCAGTGTTTCCCGCAGGTCGAGGTGCACTCCGAAAATGTTCATACCGCGCGCCGCCAGCTCGATCGCGGTTGCTTCCCCGAAGCCGCTGCTGGCGCCCAGTATCAATGCCCATGGTTGTTGATTCATATCGCGATTGGTGAAACGGTAATCTCTCTTTCGTCGCCCTGGCCGGCCTCGATAAGAATCTCGATCCTCCCGGCGGGCAGCAGGGCGGGGAACCGCTCTCCCCACTCGATCAACACGACCGCTTCCCGGTCGAATAATTCGTCAAGCCCCAGCCGGGCGGCTTCGCTCGCGTGTTCGAGGCGATAGAGATCCACATGATAAACCTTCGGGCCCGCGCCGTACTCGTGAATCAGTGTGAAGGTGGGGCTCGAAACTTCTTCCGGCTCGGCAGCGCCGAGGCCCTTCACAATGCCCTTGGCGAGCGCCGTTTTGCCCGCTCCCAGATTGCCGATGAGCAACACGGCCGCCCGCGGCGGAAGCTCTCCCGCCAGTTTCACGCCCAATGCGATGGTCTCTTCCTCAGACGCCGTCCGGAAGGTGGGCACACTGCTCCATGGCCGCGGGCAAGTAGCGCAGCAGGTCGGTTGCGATCAGACATTTTTCTCCCAGCTTGCGGGCGCCGATCTCGCCGGAGAGCCCATGCAGATAGACGGCCGCGGCGATGGCCTGTTCGGGTTCCTGGGGGAATTGCGCGAGAAAACCGGCAATCATGCCAGTGAGAATATCCCCGGTGCCGCCCGTCGCCATGGCGGGCGTGCCGGTCGGATTGATCCACACGCGGCCGTCGGGAAACGCCAGGAGCGTGCGGTATCCCTTGAGAACGAGGTGCACGCTGCGGTCACGGGCTAACTGGCGGGCAAAACCCACGCGGTCCTCTTCCAGGGCAGGGATCGGTTTCTTCACCAGGCGGGACATTTCGCCAGGATGCGGTGTGAGGACGCGGAGCCTCTTGTCTCCGGTCCACTCGGTACCGGCGAGCGCATTGAGTCCGTCCGCATCCACTACCATGGGGTGCTTGCACTCGTGGAGCGCACGGCGTACCACGGCGACGGTCTGCGGATCGGTGGTGAGGCCGGGGCCGATCGCCAGGACGGACTTATCTTTCCAGATCTCCGCGAGCCTGCCGGAGTCTAGGGCTCGGACGGAAATAGACCCGCTGGACGTTTCGGGCAGGGGCTCAGTCATCAGTTCCGGAGCGTGTGAAGCGATCACCGGAAGGGCGCGTTCGGTGGAGGCCACCGTCACTAACCCGGCGCCGGCGCGAAGAGCCGCCATGCCCGCCATGGCCGCCGCGCCGGTTTTACCATGCGATCCTGCCACCACCAACACGTGTCCAAAGCTGCCCTTGTGCGCCGCGCGCGGCCGCGGCGCCAATAAGTGCCGGAACTGCGCCGGCTCCACAAGCGAAATGAAAATGCCGGTGTCTTTTTCGAACAGCTCTGGCGGACTACCGATGGCGCACACCCGCAGCTCGCCCACCTGCTCGCAATTGGGCGGGAGCACCTGGCCCACTTTTGGCGCGGTGAAGGTGACCGTGTAATCGGCCCGCACGTTTTCTCCCAGCGCTTGACCGGTGTCACTGGCAAGACCGGAAGGAATGTCGACCGCTACAACTTTCGCGCGCGGAAAACCCGTATTGATCCGCCGGATCGCATCGAGCATCGGGCCCTTCGCGGGTCCGCTAAGCCCCGTGCCAAGCAACGCGTCAATAACCACCGTCACGCCGGTGACGTCAGAAGGAAGTTCGCTAAAGACGGGGCATCCGCTCTGCACGAGCCGGCGGTAGTTCTCGGCGGCGTCACCTTTCATCTCTTCGGGCGGAGCCACTAAGACCACGCTCAACGATGGACGGTAGCGTTCGAAAAGCTGCCGCGCGACCACCATGCCGTCGCCGCCATTGTTACCCTTGCCGCAGAAAACGACGATGCGCTGGTCGCCCACGGGCGCGAATCTCTGTTCCAGAAACTGCACCACGCGCGTGGCGGCATTCTCCATCAACACCAGGCCGGGAACGCCGGCGTCGATGGTGCGCCGGTCCACTTCGCGCATTTGTGCGGCCGTCAGAACTTTCATGGATCAAACACCTCGCGCGACCAGCAGCGTCATATCGTCGGACAGCTCCGACGAGCCGGTCCACTGCTCGACCGTCTCCATGATGCGGGCCATGATTTCCTCGGGCTCGTGCCGCTCGTACCGCAGGAGCAGATCGATCAGTTTCTCTTCTCCAAAGGCTTCGCCGTACGCGTTCTCGGGCTCCACGATACCATCAGTGAACGCGACCAAGAGATCGCCGGCCTGGAGCTGTATCGTTTTCTCTTCATAACGGGCAAATGGAAACGCCCCCACCACGGTGCCTGTGACCTCCAGCCGTTCCGCTTGTCCATCGCGCATCAGAATGGGCGGCAGGTGCCCAGCGTTGGTGTAGGTAAGCACCCGGCTTTCGTCGTCGTACAGGCCGAAATAGAACGTAGCAAACTTTTCCGGCGCGGTGTTGGCACACACTTGCTGGTTGAGTTGCGAGACCAGCTCGGCGGCGGAAAACATCTCGCGGGCAGGGCTGTCTCCACCTGGGGCCGCTGCCGCATGCATGGGGATGCCGGCCGTCAATTGCGTGCGCATGATCGACTGGATGGACGCCATCAGCAGCGCGGCCGAGATTCCCTTGCCCGCGACGTCCCCGATGGCCACGGCCAAGTTGGAATCCTGGAGGCGAATGAAATCGTAGTAGTCGCCGGAAACCATGCGCGCCGGATGGCAGACGCCAGTCAACTCGACGGTCTTCATCGCGAGGGCGCCGCGTGGGAAGAGCTGGCTCTGCACCTCACGTGCGATGGCAATCTCGGATTGCAGCCGCTCCTGTTCCTTCTCAACGACAAAGAGCCGTTCGAGGTTCTCGGTCATGCCGTTGAAAGAGCGCGCCAGCTCCGCCAGTTGATCGTTGCCCTCTACCGCGATACGGTGCGAAAAATCGCCGCTCTTGACGCGCTCGGTGCCTTCGTAGAGATTGTGAATCGCTCCGGTAATGGTTCTGGTTAGCGAGATGCCCATAATGAGCGAGACCACCCAAACCAGCAGAAGCGTAGCCGCGACGACCACGAAGATCGCCAGCAGACCTTGCGCCCAATTTAATTGTCCGAACACCGTGCCGAACACAATCGACGGGCGTGTGCGCACAATGAGAACCCACTTGTCTTGCTTCTCCGGCGCATCCCAATAGGAAAAATACAAGGGACTGCCCCCGTCTATCGTGACATCCAGGGGGTTGGCCGGTTCGGGCAGCCGAGGGGCTTTCCGGCGCCTTGGTTCTGGCGGTGTGCTTTTTGCCGCGGACCCGCGCTCAGGGGAACTGAAGGAGATGAGAGAAACCTGGCCGATTCCGGGCGCCAGTTCGTCCATGAGATCGGGTGTGATAGGGGCTAACAGCGTGACTTCAGTGCCGCCTTGCGTGACGTGAGCCCAACTGTGCAGCCGGCCGTCTTTCATGACGAGCCCATGCGCGTCCTTCCAGCCGGCCGGTGCCGAAGGTGCGTCTGAACCGGCGGGATAGCGGTAGATCTCCTGGCCGCGGATCGCCAATGTCACACGGGGAAACAGATGCTCCATGTATGGCATGACTTCATGAATGCTGTTCTCGCGCTTCTCTGCCGGCGCGGCTGCGAGCATCTGGGCCACTCCGTCCATGGCACTCGTTCGCCGTTCGAGCTCCGAACTGACCAGGTAGACCGCGGTCCCGCCCACCAGCTCCCAGCCCGCAAGTGCCACCAGAATCGCGATCAGCGCAATCGGGACGAACGCGATGAACAGGTAGGCAACGATGAGGCGGTTGCGCAGCCGCCAGATTACCCTCTTGGCATTGCGCCGCGCGAATTGCAGCGCAAACAGCATGCCGGTTAGGTAGAAAGCGAGCGCAGCCAGCCGGGTGAAACTGGAATTCGGCACGGTAAAACGCAGCACCGCGTAGGCCACCAGCAGGGCAAGGAACGCCATCCCCAGGCGACCGAGCATTTCCACCAGTTTCTTCAGCCGTGGCGGCACGCTTCAGGATATCGCAACACTGTCACTGCGCGGCTTCACAGCGTGCCTTCCGGCGTTTGCGGGTCGCGCGATTTGGCAATGGCCGGTGTTTCCTGCGTCTCGGGCGTGATGTGGTATCGCACCAGGCCGTCACGCAAGAGCTGGAAGGCAGTCTCGGGATCGTCGGCGTATTGAAACAACTCCAGGTCTTCGGGCGAAATCACACCGTGCTTCACGAGCGCGTCGAAATTCATGACTTCCTTCCAGAACTGCGAGCCGTACATCACGATGACCATCTTCTTGGCCAGCTTCTTGGTTTGCGCGAGCGTGAGAATCTCGAAAAGCTCGTCCATGGTTCCAAACCCGCCGGGAAACACGACCAGCGCTTTGGAGAGGTACGCAAACCAGAACTTGCGCATGAAGAAGTAGTGGAACTCGAAGCTCAGCTCCGGACTGATGTACGGATTCGGCAGTTGTTCGAACGGCAGCCCGATGTTCAGCCCGATGGTCTTGCCGCTGGCGTCCCGCGAGCCCCGGTTGGCGGCCTCCATGATGCCCGGACCACCGCCGGTGCACACGACGAAACGGTAGGTGTGATTGGCGAACTGGTTGGACCACTCAGTCATGAGTCGCGCGAGTGTGCGAGCGTCGCGGTAGTATTGCGCGAGCGGTCCGTCTTCGCGCACGCGCGCCGAGCCGAAGAACACGATCGTGTCGCGGATGTGCTCCCGGCGGAAGTGGCCCAGCGGTTCCAGGTACTCGGAGAGAATCCGCAGGATGCGCGCATCGGGGCTCGCGAGGAAAGTCTCGTTCTTATAAGCCATCGGCCGGCGGCGGTCCGTTGGTGTGTCGCTCATCTTTTCTCCAGTTCGTCGACCTTCTTCTTTAATTCACGCACGAGCTTTACCATTTCCGGCAATTTCTGAAAAGCGGTGATGGCGCGCAGCCAGACGTTGGCCGCGAACGCCGGCGAGCCCGAGATTCGCGCGCCCGGCTCGACGTCGCCGCCCACGCCGCTCTGTGCGTACACCACGGCATTCTCGTGAATCGTCAAGTGCCCGGAGATCCCCACCTGCCCCGCGAGCAGCACGTTGCGCTCCAGAATCGAGCTTCCGGCGAGTCCGGTCTGTGCGCAGATGATGTTGTCTTCGCCCACCACGCAGGCATGGCCCACTTGCACCAGGCTGTCGATTTTCGCGCCGCGCTTCACGCGCGTCTCGCCGACGGTGGCGCGATCGATCGAAGTGAGGCTCTGGATCTCTACGTCATCCTCGATCACCGTTGGCCCCGACTGCACGATTTTGTAGTGCGTGCCGTCGGCGCGTTTGGCGAAACCGAAGCCGTCGCCGCCGATGACGACGCCGTTTTGCAGAATTACGCGGTTGCCGATCTGGCAGAACTCGCGCACAGCGGCGTGCGAATGCGCCACGAAGTTGTCGCCGATGCGGGCGCCTCGATAGATCACAACGTGCGGGTGCAGGACGGCGTTTCGGCCGATCGTGACGTTTTCTCCCACCACGGCGAACGGCCCGATGGAGGCTCCTTCCGCGATGCTGGCGGATTTCGCAACCGAAGCGAGCGGATGGATTCCCGGGGGTGGCGCCGGCGGCTGATAGAAAAGCTCCAGGGCGCGGGCGAAATCGAGGTACGGATTCGTGGAAACCAGGCTCGCAATGGGGAGATCCCGGAGCGCTTCGGCCGTAAGAATCGCGCTGGCGCGAGTGTCTTTTACTTTATGGGCGTATTTCGGATTCGCGAGAAAGGTAAGTTGGCCCGGCGCGGCGTGCTCCATCCCGGCCACGCCTGTGATTTCAGTTTCCCCGTCGCCGGCCAGTTCACAGCCGAGCGCGCTCGCGATCTCTCGGAGTTTCATCGCCAAGCATCAAGATTAGCGTAGGACAGGCGTCGTGCGGGCGCATCGGCCCGAAATCGCCTGAATTCTCTCCGGCACGAATGTCGTGCGCAAAGTTACCGATGTAAACTCAAGGTATGCGACGCGGTGCACTGTGGTTATGGGTGTGTCTGGCGGTGTGCGCCTGGCCGCAACAACCCAGCGAAATCGATCGCGCTATCGACGAGTTCAAGGTCCAGACGGCCAATCTGGGCCTGCGCGCCGACAGTCCGGCAAAAAGTGTGAAGGCGCAGAGCTCGTTCCGCGAGTGGCACGGCCGCCTGTACGAAAACTTCCGCAACGACATTCTGGATGCCGTACCGCACGAGATCACGCAGAACGGAGGCGACAAGGGCCTGCTGCGGCGCAATCAATACGGCTTCAACATCGCGGGACCGCTCGTGGTTCCCAAACTGACGCACGGGAAGAGCAATACGTACCTCTCGCTGTCATTCGAAGGTGTGCGCGAACGGATCTCGCGCACGCACCTCACCACAATTCCGACGATGGCACAGCGCACCGGCGATTATTCCGACGTCGTGGATTCGGCGGGCAACGTGCTTCCCATCTACGACGTCACCACCACCCGGCCCAACCCCGGCTACGCTCCTTCGCAGCCGGTCTCCGTGACCAATCTGCAATACCTGCGCGATCCGTTTCCAGGCAACATCATCCCGCAGAGCCTGCTGAACCCCGTGGCTCTCGACGCTTTGAAGCTCTATCCCCAGCCCAACACCAACATCGGGCCGTTTTTCCAGAACAACTACTTCATCGATTCACCCGAGACGAATACGGCCAATGGCATGATCGGCAAGGTAGACCACTCCATCGGCGAGCGGCAGAAGGTCAACGCCGAGCTAGCCTTCTCCAACGGCTTATTCGATCCGTCCAAGTGGTTTCCCAGCATCGCCAATCCCGGCGCTTCCAACCAGCAATTCTCCACGCGGCGGGGCTCCATTCAGCACATCTTTACCGCTTCGGCGCAGACCGTGAACACCGCGGCCTTCGAAGCCAGCTCAACGACGTCGCACAGCGGCCAGGACCAGGCGTCTTTTCCCATTTACGAATTCTCTCCGTACCTCAGCATGGGCCGCTCGTATCCGATGTCCTCCAACGCGGACAACAGCTTCGTGTTCACCGATGGGCTCTCCTCGCGGTGGCGGCAGCATTCACTGCGTGTCTCGGCGCGTTACGCTCTGTACCAGGTCAACAGCCTCTGGCCGCAATATCCTGATGGGATGTACGAATTCGATGCGGGTTTGACCAGCTTGCCCGGTATCATCGATACCGGCGACGGCCTGGCCAGCTTTCTGTTGGGCCAGCCCGCGTTCGCCGAGCAGACTTTCGTCACCTCGCCTTCGTACTTCCGGCGCACGAGCGAGTCGTTATCGCTAAACGACCACTACGAGCCTCGCCAAGGGTTTGCAATCGATCTCAGCGCCACCCTGGTTCGTTACACGCCACGCGTCGAAAAGTACAACCGCCAGTCGACCATCGATCTCAGACGCGTGAATCCCGCCGACGGGCTCCCCGGAGCTCTCGTGGCGGCGAATCAGGATGGCGAAAGCCGCGGTTTTCGGCCGGCACTGGTGCGCCTCCAGCCGAGCGCCGGCATCGCCTGGAATATCACGAAAGATTCGAAGACGGTTTTGCGCGCCGGCTATTCGCGCAGCTATTCCGGCATTCCCATCTATGAGGGCCAATTCGGCACGCAGGGGTTCAACAGTTATCAGACCTTCCTATCGCCCGACACGCAATTGCAGCCGGCCGTGGCGCTCAACTCCTCGCTGCCTCCGCTCGCATATGCGCTGCCGGATCTCCGGCCCGATGCCGCCAACAATACCGTCGCCGACCTGATGGACTCCAGCCATCGCTTGCCCACGTATCAATCCGCTTCGGTGACCGTTGAGCGTGAGCTGCCGGGCTCGATGGTCGTCTCAGTGGGCGCTTCGTACGCCGGGGGCCGTAATCTCCTGGTGGGTGACAGCGCAGCCAACCCCGACGCTCTATCTCCCAGCGCGCTGATGTACGGGGACCAGCTCAACAACCTGGACTTTAATCGCTCGCTACGCCCTTACCCGCAATACCAGGGCTTCGAACTCTATGGTTTGTATCCTCTTGGCCGTTACCAGCGCGATGCCGGCTTTGTGCGGGTGGAGAAGCGTGCGTCCATGGGGCTCGCGCTGAGCGCTTACTACGAGTTCTCCAAGCAGATGGACGACTACTCCGGCGGTGTCCAAGACTTTTTCAATCGCCAGAACGATTGGTCACTGACTTCCTACAATTCGCCGCAGCGGCTTCAATTGAGTTACACCTACGAGCTGCCGCTGGGCGCCAACAAGCCCTTTCTAACCTTTTCCGACTGGCGGCACCACATCGTCGATGGTTGGTCGCTGAGCGGTACGGCTACTGTCTATTCCGGTATACCCGTTGCGTTGCGCCCGGAATTCAACAACACCGGAGGGGTCATCACGGCGTTGGACGTGAACGTCGTGCCGGGAGTCTCGCCGGAGGTGAGCAACCCCAGCCCTTCCCAGTGGTTCAACCCGGCGGCTTTCGCGCAGCCGGCTGATTTCACGTTCGGTGATGCCTCCCGCACCAATCCGACGCTCCGTAATCCGGCCAGCCAAAACTACGATCTCAGCGTCAGCAAGCGTGTCGCGCTCGGCGCCGAACGCGCGGTCGATTTCAACGCGTCCGGCTTCAATTTCCTCAATCACGCCAACTGGAACGATCCTGATCCCGTCATTGGCCCCGCCAGCGCACCCAATGTGGACGCCGGCCATATCATCGGCTCACGCGGCGGCCGCGTCATTCAGCTCGGCATGAGGTTCAGTTTTTAGTGCGGCTTCTGCCGTTCGTCGTGTGCTGCGCGCTCGTTGCCGCCCCGCCTCCCGCGCGCCCCACGCAAGTGCGTATTCCGGCCTGGTTGAATGGCACTGCCGATCACGAGCTCTCTCCGCAAGACTTTCATGCCACCATCGATGGGGCGGATGCGCGCGTCACTGGCGTTCAGTGTCCCGACAGCGATCTGATCATCCTGCTGGTGCTCGACCTTTCCTCCGGCGACCTGACCGTAGTGGAGCCCGCCAAGGCAACCTGCGACGACAGCATCCACAAACTGCCTCCTAAGACCTACGTGGGTTTGTTGCGCGCGCAGGACGGCCTGCAAGTGTTACAGGACCCCACCGCCGACCGCGACGCCATCGCGCTCCGGATCGGCGAGCAGACGCTCAGCGGCAAAACCGGACTGCTTGCCACGGTCGATACCACCGGCCGCATCGCCGATTCCATGCTGGAAAAATCGGCCGTGCGCGTCGCCATCCTGTACGTGACGGACGGTGACGTGCGCAATTACCGGGAGGACTTCACCAATCCCGTTATCAACTCGAGTGATTCGCACGATCTCAGCCGGCGCTTCCCGGAAGCGCTGGTACAGGAGAAAATCGCGAAACTCGATGCCGTCCTCACGGCGCAGCAAGCACCGCTGTTCATCGTGGATCTCAATCAGCGCACCGATCGGCTGAACAATGCCTATCACAACGGGCTGAAACAGCTCGCCGAGGCGACCGGCGGCGCTGTCTTCTTCAGCCGGTCGACGACCGAAATCCCGGAGGCTATCCGCAAGAGTTTTGAGACCGTGGAATCGCACTACAGTCTCACGCTCGCTCTGCCCGAACATGTACCGCCGCGGTTGCAGATCCGGCTCTCCATGCCTGACGCGAATCGCCTGCTCAGCTATCGCACGCGCATCGTACTGCGCCGAAGGTGATACGATTTTGCCTATGCCAGGGTTTGCCTCAACTCGCACGCGTCTCCTGATCTGGCTCGGGATTCCGCTCATTGCCGTCGTGATCCTCGTGAGTAGCATCGCGATCGTCTGGGAGGCGCGCACCGTCACCAGCCTGCAAGAGGAGCTCGCCGGCCGGGCCAGGGAGAACGGCCAACTGCGCCGCCGGCTGGATGATCTGACCCGCGCCCCAGCCGTAGTGTCCGCCGAGCCCCCGCCTGCTCCGGCGGCGCGTGTGGCGCGGCCCGACGCCAGCGGATTGACTGCCGACGCGCTCGCTGTTGCCGAGCAGCACGTGCAGCGGCTGCGCGAGTCACTCACGCAATCCAGCGCCGAGGTCACGCGTCTTCAGGCCAAGTCAGCCGATCTGGAGTCCCGCATCGAGAGCGCCACCGCCGACAATCACCGGTTATCCGCGGAGCTGGACGACGGAAGAAGGAATCTCGCGGACGCTAGCCAGACCATCGAGACGCTTCGCTCCCAGTTGAAAGCCAGCGCCGGCCAGATGGCGGACTTGCAGACGGCGAACTCCAGGTTGAAAGAAGAAGCGTCCGCGGGAAAACAGTCGGCCGTGCAGGCACAGCAGACTGTCACCGACCTGGAGAACGTTTTCCGCCGCCGCGATATGTATCTCAACGACATTCTCCGGCGTTACAAGGAAATTACGGAGCAATATCGTGCCATGTCGGGCGTCAGGGACAGCCGCGACCGCGAGGCCACCCCAGCCGGCAGCGCCGAAATCTCACGAATTCAGAACACCATTGCCCTGGCTGAGGAGGATCTCAAGCAGATCTACGCTCTAAATGCGCAGGCACAACGCTTGCAGAAGAAATTGCCGCCGAAGTGAAGCACCACGGCGGTGGGGTACACCGCGATAACGTGGGATAGCTGGCCGCGTGGCGAAACATCTGCAATGTCTGCGATTGCAGCGTGTTTCCTGGTTAGCCCTTGCTGTCTACAATCAGCCCAGGAACCGATGTTGTGCGGCAGGCGCCCTAAAACAGATGGCTTTCCGGTTATCAATGGGACTATCGTACTGGGACGGTCTTGTTCTGAATCCAGAACAAAATCCTTGAATGGCACCAAAAACTCTGATAAATAAGTGAGTAGCGCTTCACAAAACAGCGTTGCTGTTCCGAACTTGGAACAGTATAGACGAATAAGAGGAAGCGCTTCCCGCTCCGGTCTTAGGGGCGGCGGTGGGTCTTACTACTCGGAGGGCAGATGACAACACGGATTTTACTGATTTATCGTTTCCCGCTGGTTTTTCAGGCGCTCAAGGCGCTGATGGAAGGCGAAGGCTTCCGCGTGATGGGGCACCAGGACAGCCCTGAGGCCGTTCGTTTCGCGCATGATTTTCAACCGGACATCGTCATATTGGATTTCGAACTGCCCGGCGCCGGCTTGGACTGCGTCCGCCAGATTCTGGAAGTCAGCCCGGCCACTCGGATTATCGTGCTCAGCAAGCACGCCGAGGAATACCGCGTAAGGGAAGCCATCGAGATTGGCGTTCGCGGCTACGTGCTCAAGACGCGCACCGCAGACGAGCTGCTGAGGAGTATCGAAGAGGTATCCCACGGCCGAACGTATTTCTCGCCGGAGATTGCCCACATTGTGGCCGAATTGGTACTAGAACCGTTCAGCTATCGCAGCCCGTCACGGCGCGCTAGTCAGTTGACGGACCGGGAACGCCAAGTGGTCACGCTGATTGCCGAGGGCAATTCCACCAAGGAAGTCGCGGCGCGGCTCGGGATTAGTGTAAAGACCGCTGACTGCCACCGAACCCGCATCATGGACAAGCTCAACCTGCACCAGACCGCCAATCTGGTTCGCTACGCCATCCGCCAGGGATTTATTGAAGCCTGAACGCGGCCCCACGGAAAATATAGCTAAATCGCGTGGCTATTTCGTGGATTTCCTATCCATGGTGTCTGCTTTTTGAGAAATCCGCCGGTACGGGCGCTAGCCGAGAGCCCCGGGAGAGAAAAACTCCCTTTCAAACACTTTAGATAGGGTGGACGGCATGTATTTGACGCAAGATTTCAGGGGATCGCTTACCCGGTAATGCAGGATTATCCTAGTATTCCTGCAATTGACGGCACGTTTATAATTTAAGCAGCCAGGAAAATGCTACTTCCCGGAGCTGGAAGCTGGCGGACCTGAATGCTTATGTCCGGATTCGCGCCCTTGCCTGACGAGAGGAAACTATCATGAATTTAACGACAATCCTAGAAGAACTGCGCCGGGAACGAGAACAGATTGACGAAGCGATCCTAAGTCTCGAGAGATTGGCTGCGGGAAGCGGCCCCCGTCGCGGCCGGCCCCCTGCCTGGCTCAAGGCCCAAAAAGGCCACAATCGCCCGGCTAATGGCAAAGAAGCCCCCAGCACCAAATCCGCAGCCGGTTCTTAGGACTCCGTGCCCCGAGATAGGCGGGCTGCCTGGTAGATCGGGAGCCGTGACTCTGAAACCTGACTTCTGTCGTAATAAAATCTAGGGTTTACGAACATTTTTTGGGGTTATAATTATGGAATGCGTGAGACTTTTTATTTTCTCGCGCACGTAACCCTATGATGAAAGCCGTTCTCAAGACGCTTGCGATCAGCTTCGGCGGCGGTCTCGCCTTGGGCGCTGGCATCCGTCTGACGCAAGGCGCCGCAAAATTCCGGCGTGAGCCCGAGGTTGACCTCGACCCGCTGCTTTCGCGTTTGCAGAACGTCGAAAGCCGCATCGTAGAAATGGAATCTACGCCGCGCGCCGAGCCCTTGCCCTCCGGGCCCCTTCCCTCCGATGTTCTCGGCAAAACCCTCGTGGCATTCGAAGCGCGTCTCGCCGCTCAAGTGAACGACGTGGAACAGTTGCGCGACGACATCCGGCGCGTGGACCAGTGCCTGGCCGATCTCGATTCGCAACTACCGGTTCTCGTCCAGTCCACGGTGGATGTGCGCTTCCAGCAGGCCGAGCAGAAATTGCAGCATGATTTCGAGGAAGTCCAGAGCCGTTCCATGACGGCTTTTGTGGAGACGCTGCAAACCAAGGTCGTCGAGCGCATCAGCACGCTCGAAGTAAACCTCGCGGAGCAATCGCAGGCCATCGGAAAACTACGCGACGCTTCAGCGCGGTCCGACGAGAACCTGCAAAAGATGCTGGTGGGCATCGAGCGCCTGGTGGATCAATCCAGGGTCTCGCCACCCGCGCCGGCTCCCGTGAACGTTCCAGCGCCGGTCCCGGTGGCGGTGCCCCGCGAGTCTCCCGCGTCTGTTTATGAAGCCGCGTCCGCCATCAAACGCAAGGAGACCATCGACACTCCTGTCACCGTGCGTGTCTATACAATCGACGCTGAGCCGGAAGCGGTCACGCATGCCTCGGAATCGCCGATCGTCGAGCCGCCCGTAGACTTCAGCAAGCCGGCGGAACAGATTCCGGAAGATTCTCCGAAACCAGCCAAAGTTCCTGAGCCCCCTGCCGCCGTTGCTTCTGAAACCGTGCATGCCAGCCCCGTGTTTCCCGAAGAACGGGCGAGCGCGCCGGTGGCGGCCAGTGTGATGGTCGAGCCTCCTGCCCAGCCCCAGCCGGTTGTCTCCGCCACGGTCAGCGAACTATCGCATCCTGAGCCCCTCAAGCATGAAGAATCTTACGAATGGGTCAACAAGATCGGGCTCGAGCTGCTGGCGCCGCGCCCCAAGGCGCGTTTGGGCTGGCGCATTCCACTGGTGATTGGCTTGGCCGCGGGAATCATTCTGATCGTGGGTCTGCTTTATTCTGGAATGTTGCAGCACTTTTTGGAATCGAGCGCAGCGCCTCAAACTTCCACTCTGGCTTCCACGTCGCCTGCGGCAGAACCTCCGGCTCCGGCGCAGACTGCCAAACCGAGTGAGTCCGCCGTGCAGCTGGACGTGGCGCGCGAGTACCAGCGCCGCAAGGATTGGACCAAGGCCGAGAGTTCCTTCCGCGCCGTCCTCGACGCGAATCCAAACAACCGCGATGCAGCCATAGGGCTCTCCGACGTACTCTACCAAGAGCAGAAGTATGAAGAGAGCGCCGCGGTGCTGAACAAGTTGCGTTCCGCTAAAGCGGAATAGGTTCCCTCCTCTCCCAATAGATTTCTTGAAGAGTCCACCCAAGCGGGGGAATGCGACAGCGCAGACGTGATTCGACGGTGACCCATGCGGCGCTCAAGCGCGGCGTGGTGTCGCTGCAAGAACTGGTCTAGACCGAAACCGGGACTTCCGACTTGTCGTTTTCGGCGACGTGAGATTGCAGGGAGTAAATCGAGTCGAGCACGCGTTCCATCAGTTCGTCGCTCTGCGAGACCGTGGTCTTGAGCACTTCGATCGATTTCACCTGCTCGGAGAGTTTTTGATCAAGCCCCGACATCGTGCTGGACAGCATCTCTTCCATGGTGCTGACCACTTGCGCAAGTGTAGGCAGTTCCTTCAATTTCGCGTCGTGGTTGGCAACATGTGCCTCGAGAGACGTCAGACGGCCGTCGTAGCGAGTCGCGAACGATGACACCCGCGCCTCCAAAGAGGCTACCGCTGCGAAGGTCTCGGCTGATTTGTCGAGTATTGCTTCGGAGTGTTGGCCACTGCCATTCTCGAGAGCTTTGAGGCGGGCTTCGAGATCTGCTACAGATTGTTTGAGAGGACCAGCGTCCTCACCAGAAGCGTTTGCGCCGGCGCGCGATTTCCACAGGGCGGCCCCGATCGTCACACCCGTCAGCACGAAGGCCGAATGTTTCGCCAAGTTGAGTATTCTCAGCATATACGGTAAGTATACTACAGAAAATTCTTAGATTCCACTAAGGAATATACCTGCTTGTAAGACCTTCTCCTAATTCGTCATCCTAGAATGTCAACCTTAGTTAACCAGGAGATACATCTTGGATCCTGTTCCGGGCACGGGCTCAAGCGCCACCCCGTGGGAACGAATGTTCCTTGAGTGCGATCGACAAGGCCACGTGCTGTGGATGAACGAACGGGCCCGCGCGCGCCTTGGGCCGATGGAGAGCCTATTAACCGCTCTTCCAGTGCCGCACTTGCCGGCGGCCAGCGAAATGTTGCAAGCGCAAGCACTTGGGAGCCACCGTGTGCTGGTTTCGACGTTTCTGTCCGCCAACCGCCGAATTCCCGTCATGCTGGTCCGGTTGCTGGCGCTAGAGCAGCGGGTCGTTCTTTCCGCCGAGGTTCGAGCCCGGGCCACAGACGCACGTCCCGAGCGGAACGAGGTGCTGGCGGCGATGCTAGGCTGGCAATCCAACGCCACGCGCAATTACTTCCGCCTATTGCGGGCGCACGAATCGCTCACGCGGCTGGCCCGCCCGGCGAGGTCGACGGGGGCGGTGGTGATGGAGGCACTCGAAACGGAGCGGACGCGCATCGCGCGGGAATTACACACAGGGGCCGGCCAGACTCTGGCTGGTATTAAGGTGAATGTGGAGCTGATCACGCGCCGAACGCCCGATCTTCCAGAGACGGCGCGGACCGGCCTCGATCGGATTCAGTCGTTGGCGGATCAGGCGCTCAGTGAGATCCGGTCGGTTTCTCAGCGCCTGCATCCTCCGGACTGGAAGCGCTTAGATCTGCTGCAAGCTATCGAATGGCTGTGGGTTACCACCGGGATACCTGAGAAATTCCGTGCTACACTTGATCTCCATCCTCTGGAAAACCAGATCCCTGACACCGTCCGGTTTACGATATACCGTGTGGCTCAGGAGGGTTTGGCGAATATATTGCGCCACTCCGGAGCCACCGAGTTAAAGCTGGAGGTAGGGGAGCGGGGCGGCCAAGTCTATCTGGTCCTGGAAGATAACGGCCGGGGGTTTGACGTGCAAGAACTGCTGTACGGAGCGCTGAATCCGGCCATGCGTGGAATCGGACTTCGGGCCATGCGGGATGAGGTTCTTTTGCTCAATGGGGAGTTTCTCTTGACCAGCACTGGGAGTGGCACGCGCATGGCGATTACGCTGCCGGCCGTGGAAGATTGATGAGTCAACAGACCAAACCTATCTCCATCGTCCTGGCCGACGATCATTCGATCGTACGGGAAGGCTTAGCGGCATTTTGCGATGCCCAACAAGAATTGCACATCGTGGGACAGTGTGCGGATGGGCTGGCGGCGGTGGAAATGATCAAGTCGCTCGCGCCGGATTTTGCCATCATCGATCTGCACATGCCCAAACTGCATGGCCTCGAGGTGATCCGCAAGGTTCGCGAGGCGAACAGCCAGTCCAAACTGGTAGTGCTCTCGATCAGCCGGGATGAAAAGATGGTGCTCGAGGCGTTGCGTGCTGGCGCAAACGGGTACCTGCTGAAGGACGGCCCTGCACGGCATTTGCTCGATGCCATCAGCTACATCCAAGACGGTGGAGTCTACGTTTCACCGCTGCTTCGCCGGGACTACCTGCTGGAAGCGCCACGCAAGGCGCCCGTTGAGGATCCGCTGGCTTCGCTGAGCCGCCGGGAATATGAAGTGTTTTCCTTCCTGGTGGACGGTATGCGTCCCAAAGACATCGCCAAGCTGCTGGACATCAGTCCCAAGACCGTGGATACGTACCGTTCGAATATCATGCGGAAGCTGGGTATTCACGATCTGGTGGGTCTGGTGAAGTTCGCCATCCATCGCAACCTCACGTCCGCTTCTAATCCCCAACCTACTTCGTAAAGGTGGTGCTCTTGGCAGAGCGCTGTGTATCGATCACCCGTATAGGTGTTCGCACCCCGGAGGCGTCGCGTAAAAAGCGTTGCCACGATAGCCGAGCTCGTCGAGTCCGGCGCGGGAGGTGTAGAAACCGTGGATCACGCGCTCTTTTAGGTAAGCGAAGAAACGGGTGACGGGGCTTTCGGTCTTTGAACCAGCGAGGAGCTTGTTGAATTCTGCCTGGCTGAGAGGGTGCGCATCCAGCCACGCGAGGCCCTCGCGAACAACCGTCTGCGCATCGAACTCTTCGAGCTTGCGCACCGATTCCGCTCCATAGAAATGAATGGCCAAGGTGCGGTGCGGCGGTGAGAGAGCGCGCGCAGCGGCGCGGGCGGCCGCGGCATCGGATACCGTGAGATCGATCCACTCGGCGATCTCATGCACGATGGCGGCGTCCGGCGTTTCCCCGAGGAGGGTACCGACCAGTTGGACGATAGCGCGGTACTGATGCGGTTGGAAGAACGCCGGCTGAAAGGTTCCGGTGTGAACCTGCACGAGCTCCGTATCGCCGCCCGGTGCCACGGGATGACCTGCGAGCGCGTGGCCGAGATGATCGCGTGACGGTTCAAACACACCGGGCGGCAGCTCAGCGGCCGTCAGATCCACGCCACTCCAGCCCGCCAGAACGGCCCCGCCACCGATTTGCAGCAGCCATTGCCGTCGCGTCTGCATTACAGGCTCCCCTTTCGGAACTCGTCGGCGATGTAGTCGGCAGCGCGCACGGAGATTGCCATGATGGTCAGGGTCGGCTCCCAGCAGCCTTGCGTGACAAAGCACGCGCCGTCAGTGACGAAGACGTTCTTTACGTCATGCACCTGGTTGTACGCGTTCAGAACGCTGGTTTTCGGATCGTTGCCCATGCGCGCGGTGCCGCACTCGTGAATATTCTTGCCGAAAATATTTAGTTCGTCGCGCGGTGGCGTGCGCTCTTCGAGCTTCAGGGCGTCCATGATTTCGCCGAGGTGTTCGCGCATGGCGTTGGCCATGTTGTGCTCGTTTTCGCCGTAGCTGGCGTTAATGTGGAGCGCCGGAATGCCCCAGGCGTCTTTCTTTTCGGGGTCGAGAGCGACGTAATTGTCGTAGCGCGGCAGGCATTCGCCCTGCGCATAGACGCTGAAGGAATACGGAATCTGGCTGCGGACCTTGTCGCGGAATTCGCGGCCGAAGCCGGGCGTGGAGAGCGCGTGTCCGTAGAGTTCCTGGCGGCCGTCTCCGGCGAAATAGTAGCCGCGCAGAAAATTCTTGTTCTTGTACGGGCCGACGGTGTTCACATATTTAGGAATGATGTAGCCGCACGGGCGGCCGACGGGCTCGCGTACGGAGGCCTGGAGCGCGGGCATGGTGCCGCCGCCCTGTTCGAGCGTGGTGTGATCCATCAAATAATGGCCCAGGACGCCGTTTGAATTCCCGACGCCGTTGGGAAAGTTTCGCGAGCGCGAGTTGAGCAGGATGCGCGTGGATTCGAGCGCACTGGCGGCAAGCACGACAATCTTCCCCCGTGCCTCGCGGGCTGTGTGCGTGGAGCGGTCGATGTACGCCACACCGTCCGTCTTGCCTTCATGGTTCATCAGAAGGTGGCTGACCACGGCGTCGCTGACGAGGTGGAAGCGGCCCGTACGCGCCGCGGCGGGCAGCGTGACCGAGGGGCTATTGAAGTAAGACGCCGTGAAGCAGCCGCGCTGGCATTGGTCGCAGTAATGGCACGCAGGGCGGCCATTCAGCGGGACTGTGAGGTTCGCGCTGCGATCCACGATCAGCTTCCAGCCGAATTTCTTTTCGACGATTTCCTTGGCCACCAGCTCGCCACAGCTTAATCGCATGGGCGGCAGGAATCTGCTGTCGGGCAATTGCGGCAGGCCTTCGTAGGATCCGCTGATACCGATGTAGTTCTCGACTCGGTCGTAGTACGGCTCGAGGTCCTTGTAGCTGATGGGCCAATCCTGCCCGTAGCCATCGAGGCTGGCGGCTTTGAATTCGAAATCGCTATAGCGATAGCTCACGCGCGCCCAACAGAACGTTTTGCCGCCCACTTGGCGGCCGCGAATCCACATGAACGGCTTGCCGGCGGGAAATGTGTAGGGGTGCTCGCTGTCGTTGACGAAGAACTGCTGGCTGTAATCGTCACAGGCGTAACAGAGGCGCTGTACGGGCTGGTCTGTGAGCAGTTTCTTCTGGTTGCCAAAGCCGCGGTACTTGAGCTGGTAGGGCCAGATGTGCTCGGTGAAATCGCGCGTGGGAACGCGTGGCGGTCCGGCCTCGAGCATCAGCACTTCCACACCTTTTTCGGTCAGTTCCTTGGCAACCCAGCCGCCGCTGGCGCCGGAGCCGACCACAATCACATCGTAAGTTTTCGAAGCCATGGAATAGTACCGGAAAGTGTACCATCTTGTGGAGGAGCGTTAATGGCAAACGGCAAAGTGAAGGTTGGGATCATCGGCTCGGGCTTCGAAGCGGACATTCATGCGGCATCTTTTCAGATCATGCCCGAGGAAGCGGAGGTCGTGGCGGTGGCTTCTCCTACGCCCGGCCACCCCGAGGCCCTGGCACAGAAGCACGGCATTCCGCGTGTCTTTCACGATTACCGGGAAATGCTGAAGGAAAAAGATATCGAGATGGTCACCATCAACGCGCCCAACGCACTGCACTGCCAGATGACGCGCGACATTGCGCAGGCCGGCAAGCACGTGGTGTGCGAGAAGCCGCTGGCCATGACGCTCGAAGAGTGCGACGAGATGGTTGACGTCTGCAAAAAGCAAGGCGTGCTGCTCGCGTACGCCGAAGAACTGCTGTTCACCCCGAAATATGTGAAGGCCAAACAAATGGCGGACCAAGGCGCGTTCGGGAAAGTCTATCTGGTGAAGCAGAGCGAAAAGCATTCCGGGCCGCACGCCCCGTGGTTTTGGGATGTGGAGAAATCAGGCGGCGGCGTCTTCATGGACATGGGCTGCCACGGCATCGCGTTCGCGTATTGGTTTCTCGGCCGTCCCAAGATCAAGAGCGTGTTCTGCCAGATGGGCACGTACGCGCACGCCGATAAAACCAAGGGCGAAGACAACAGCATCTGCATCCTGGAGTTTGAGAACGGCGCGGTGGGATTGATTGAAGATAGCTGGGCCAAGCCCGGCGGCATGGACGACTGCGCGGAGATCTACGGCACGAAGGGCGTGAGCTATGCCGACCTGCACATGGGGAACGCGATTCCCACTTTCAGTGAGCCGGGTTATGGTTACGCGGTGGAGAAAGCTCCGACCACGCAGGGGTGGACGTATCCGGTTTTCGAAGAGTACTGGAATTACGGGCTGCCACAGGAGTTGCACCACTTCGCGCGGTGCGTACGCGGCAAGGAAGAACTGCGGTCGAGCGGCGAAGACGGCCGGTTGGTGCAGGAAGTGCTGCTTGCGGGCTATCAATCCGCCGGGACAGGCAAGAAGGTAGAACTGCCGTTCCGGCCCAAGGGCGTGAAGAAGCCGATTGACCTGTGGTGGAAGCCGGTAGAGTAAGATACCACTATGACTTCATTTGATCGCCGTTATTTCATGAAGCTGGCCAGTGCTGCGCCACTGCTGGCGTACATCGGCGCGCAGGATTTCGCCCAGAAGGCACTGGGCGCGGTTAGCAAATCCGCCGCGAAAGAGAATATCTATTCGACCATCGGTGTGCGGTCGTTCATCAACGGCCGCGGCACGTGGACCTATTTGAGCGGCTCGCTTGAGTTACCCGAAGTGCGCGCGGCTAAGCAGGCGGCTGCGGAGCACTTTGTCGATATCTTCGAATTGCAACACGCCGCCAGCCGCCGGCTTGCGGAACTCTCGGGTGCGGAAGCCGGCATGGTGACTTCCGGCGCGGCGGGGGCCATCGCGTCCGCCACGGCAGCTTGTATTGCGGGAACCGATCCGGCCAAAATCTGGCAGCTTCCCGATACCACCGGCCTCAAGCACGAAGTGATCATGCACGGCGGGCGGAGTCCGTTCGATAGCGCTTCGCGGCTCGCCGGCGGCAAGCTGGTGGTGGCGCGCACGGAAGATGAAGTACGCTCGGCCATCAACGAACAGACGGCGATGATTTACACCACCTCGCTCGGCACGACGCTGGAGAAGCTGATCGCCATCGCCAAAGACACGAAGGTGCCGCTGCTGCTCGACGATGCCGCCGGTATCCCGCCGATCGAAAACCTGAAACTCTACGCAAAGATGGGAGCTGATTTGTATTGCTTCAGCGGCGGCAAGGGGCTATGCGGCCCGCAATGTTCCGGCGTGCTACTCGGCCGCAAGGACCTCATCGAGGCCGCGATGCTCAACACCAGCCCGTGGGAAGGCGCTGTGTGCCGCCCCATGAAAGTCGGCAAGGAAGAGGTCATGGGCTGTCTTGCGGCGATCGAAGCCTGGACGAAAATGGACCTCAACGCTCTCAACCGGCAGTGGAACGAGCGCGCCGTGCGAATCCAGAAGCTGATCGACACGGTTCCCGGCGTGAAGACCGAAATCCAGATTCCCGAAGAGGGCAACCGGTATCCCACGCTGATGGTGAGCTGGGATGAGGATGCCTGGGGATTCCGCGTAGCGGACTGCGACAAGAAGCTGCGTGAGGGAGAGCCGCGTATCGAAGTGCTGACTGCAAACAATCCGAGCCTGGTTCGGGCGCTCGAAGAACATCACAGCTCGAAGAGTGCCAAGAGCGCGGATCATATCGAAATCGTCTCCATGACGCTGCAGCCGGGCGAGGATCTGATCATCGGGAAGCGCATGCGCGAGATCCTGAGCGAGGCGCGCAAGAAAGCGGCGTGAAGAGCAACCTCGGCGCGTTCCTGCCGGCAGTTTTGACCGCCGTCGTGTGTACTGCTGGCGGCCAGAAGGCGCCGGATGAGAAACTCGCGGCCGCCGAATCGGCATTCGCGAAGTTGCAGCCCGAACTGGAACGCGCCCAGGCGCAATGGGAGAAGACGGAAGCCCGTTCCGCGCCGGTCGATTGGACGATCACTCATGACATGGTGGTGCAGAGACGGATGGCGGGCCGCAACCAGTTCGATGGTAAGCGTGCAGACGATGTCGACCTCGAACACGAGGAAGTTGCCCGTTTCCGCCCCCACGATCAGTTCACGCTCTCGGCATGGATCCGGCCCAAAGAGCTGACGGGCGCCATCCTCACGCGCGGCGAAGACGTAACGGAAGGGGAAGGTTATCGCCTTTATCTCAAGGGCGGTAAGGTGCAAGTAAACCTGGTCAAAAGCTGGCGGAACGATGCGCTGCGCGTGGAGGCGGGGCGCGCGATTGACCTGAATCAATGGCACAACGTGACTGTCACCTACGATGGATCAGGTGCCGCCGGCGGCATCAAGATCTATGTCGATGGCCAGCCGCAGAAGGTGAAGGTCAAGTCCAATAGTCTCCACTCTTCGTTCGAGAGCAAGGAGCCCCTGCGAATCGGCGGTGGCGGCGGACCTGAGAACCGCTTTCGCGGCCAGATTCGCGGCGTTCGCATTTACAGAGCTGTTCTGACATCGGACGAAGTTGGCGTGCTCGCTACCGACACGCCGGTGAGCGCGCTGGTACAGATTCCGCCGGAGAAAAGAACGGCCGCTGAGTCCCGGAAGATCCGGCTGTATTTCCTGGATCGCGCCGCGCCGGTCCACATTCGGGAAGCCTGGCAGCGCGTGTGTGAGTCACGTAGCCAGTAAGTCTATTGTGGCGTGGGCTCGGGCCCGGCGGCTTCGGAGCCGAGTCCGGCGTACTCCTCTTTCACCTTGATCACTTTGTTGCCGTTGAATGTGACGAAGACGATTTTGCCCGGTGGTGTGCCATACACCCAGTCTTCAATTTCCGTCCCGTCTTGATTCGTCTCGCGCGATTTGTGCACCGGGTGGCCCACCGCCAGCAACACCTGCTCACGATCCATGCCCTCCAAAACGCGCTTGTCGGCGATGGCCTTCTGCACGGCCGGCGGCAGGCTCTCTGCGTAGAGCTGAGTGGCAGAGTGCTTTTCGAAGTCAAACAGCGGCGCCAGAACTTTTTTCACATCCACTGACGTCAGGTTGGCCAGAGGCTTGTGATAGAGAAGTTCGATAACGGTCCCGGTGGTAGGATGAATCTCGCCGTTTGACACCGGCGCCGTCTGCGTGCCCATGCCGACCTGGACACGGTCATACCAGTGCCTGCCGCTCTTGAGACCACCGTTGATTTCAAGCAGGATCTTGTCATCTTCGAGAGTGACTTTAGTGATCTGCACCTGGTCGCCGGTTCGCGCCGCCGGGCCCATCTCCTTCGCGATGGCTTCCCATTGCTTCTTGTTGTAGGCTCCGGTCGATTCGAATTCCAGGGGCTTCTTGGATCGCGGAAGGAATGTCTTGGCGGTGGCGAACTCGGCTGTCAGCCCGCGCACCAGCTCGACGCGCTCATCGTACGTGAGTTTGTCGCTACCGCGGAACGGCACCGCCGCCACGATCAACGCCAGCGCCGCTGCCCCCAGGGGACGCATGCTATTTCTCCACGGGTTCGTCAAGCAGCAGATTTCGTTGCGCCCGGACTGGCGCTTTCCACAAAAAGGCGAATAATACCACCAGAACGGCCGAGCACAAAACGCTTGCCTCGGGCCCGTATTCGCCGCCACTCCACAGCGCCCCGGCGTTCCAGTGCATCTCGTAACCCGTTACTCCTATTTTAATCCCGCTCACGGTTGCGCCGAATAGCGGCAATGTAAAGTTCCATCCGAAATGTAAACCGAACGGAAGCCAGAGGTCGCGGCTGCGCAGGAACGCATAGCCGAAAAGCACGCCAAATCCGGCGGTGTTGGCCACGCTAACGTACGAGGGATGGGGGTTGAAGGCGTGTAATAGACCGAAGACCACACCTACGGGCAAAATAGTAGAGTACGGTCCCGTGCTCCGCAGCAGCACCTGAAACCCGTACCCGCGGAACAGCACTTCCTCACCCGCAGCGCCGAACACCAGCATGATGAAGACCCACACAAACGTGCGCCAGTGAGCCTCCATGCCGCCCGGTTGCAAGCTGGCTGCGTGAGTCGCCAGCGGGCTAACCAGCACGACAAGCGCCGATGCGATTCCCCCTGCCAGCCCCCAGGCCAGATTGTGTGCCGAAGTCCGATTCCAGTGGAAGCCGATGTCCACTAGCCGTCTGCCCTCGTAAATGCGCAGTGTGAGAATGTTGGTGGCCACGGCCGAGACAAACACGCCAAATGCCGCGCCCGCAAACATCCCCAGCACCGCGGCCAGCCCGCTCAGCGCGAAGGCCGAAAGGAACAAAATGTAGAAGAAGATGTAAAGCCCAATTTGCAGCGAGACTCGCAGCGGATCCGCGTGCCCCGGCATCGTCAATGGGCGGTCGGGCGGACGCGCACACCCTGCGGCGCCACGCACACCGGCAGCACGGTCGCCCCCTGGGCCGTAATCGCGCTACTCACCCGCTCCTTTGCGCCGCGCTCCACGAGAAAGAAAACGCAGCCCCCGCCGCCGGCTCCGCAGACCTTCGCGCCCACAGCGCCCGAGCGCCGCGTCACCTCCACCAGCCGGTCGATGAGCGGCGTGGTGATGCCCGGTGCGTTTTTCTTGCGATTCGTCCACTCTTCGCGCAGCAGGCGGGCCGCCTCCTTCCAATCCCCGCGCTCGAGTGCCCGCCGCATCGCCGAGGCAATCTCCGCGATGCGGTCGAAGTTCCGATGCACCGAGCGATCGCCGTCGATGTGCGCCTTCATAACTTCCCAGTTGTTGATGCCGGAGTTGCGCGGTTCGCCGGTGTATGCCAGCACGGTGCGCTCGTTCAGATCGTCGAGATCGACGGCCAGCGCCTTACGCACGACGCCCACCTCGCTCAATTCGATCGCACTGACACCGCCGTACATGGCTGGGTAGTAATCCTGCGCACCCGTCGGCACGCGGATAATCTGCGCCTCGATGTTCTGCGAAATCTCCCGCAGCTTTTCAATCTTGTGACCCGCGCCGGTTAAACGGTTGAGTGCTGACGAAACCGCGATGATGAGCGTTGAAGATCCGGCAATGCCCGCGCCCGCCGGAGCTTCGGAATCCGTCGCGAGCTCGATGCCCGTTTCCGGCGCGAAGAACTTGACCAGATACGCCAGCAGCGGCAAACGGTATTTCTTCGCGGCTCGCAACGCATCCAACGAATCAAATGCTTCTTCGCCGCCAAGGTCCTTCGAGCGCAGCAAAATCTTCCGATCACCCCGTGTGGCCAGCCGGCAACTCGCATACCGGTCCACGGCGAAGTTGACAGTCACCGCACCTGCATGACACAGATACAGCGGCCAAATATCGATCGTGCCTCCCGCGATGTCGACTCGGCACGGCGCCTTGGAAGATAGGATCATGCTGATGTTCGAACGAACCTTCGAACATAGCACAGTAGCGGCGCCACCCTGATTCCCGCTAATGTTTCAGATCCGCGAGAGAACGAAGCCCGATCACGAACGCGACCAGCACGAAGGCGCCACCGCCGGCAAGGGCCGCGTTGAGAGTGAGAGCGTCCTTAGCGCCCCAAACCGGAACGAGCGGACTAACCCACCAGGCCAGCAGCGCGATAAGTGCAACAATGGCACCCCAACCAACAAAGTCCAGTAGCTCCGGAACGAACGATGGCCGCCGCGTGGCAGCCTCTCGATTCACGCGCCGCTGCACTGCAGGCGCAAACGCCGCCGATGGGCGCTGCCCTTCAAACTGGGCCCCTAGCGCCGCATCTACCGCCCGCAGTGCCCCCAGAAACTCGCGGCAGCCGCTGCATTGTGCCAGGTGAGAGTCCACACGCGCCCGCGTGTCGCCCACCAACTCCGCGTACTCTACCAGCAGCTCCTGGAACTCCCCACACGCCATCTTAACTTTTGCCTTTTGCCTTGCCCTACCTCATCTTACTCCGCACCACCGCTTCCGCGAGTTCCTTGCGCGCACGATGCAGATAAGTCTTTACCGTTCCCATGGGCCAATCGAGCAGCCGCGACACTTCTTCGTACGATCTCTCCTCCAGGTAGTAAAGCCGCAGCACCTGCTGATGTTTCTCCGGCAGCTCCTGAAGATGCCGCAACACATCAATCCCCGCGTGCGTGGCCCGCCCGATGCCGCTCTTCTCCGCCGCGCGCGCCACGCTGGGCTCTTCGATCGAACTCTCTTTCTTTGTCGATCCCGCCTTCAGCGCGGTCAGGCACGTATTGCGCGTAATCGCGTAAATCCACGTGGATAGCGACGACTGCCCGCGAAATCCCGGAAGCCCTTTCCAGATGCGCACGAAAACCTCCTGTGCGATATCCTCCGCCAGCGCCGAGTCCGCCAGTATAGCCAAAGCCAGCCTGAACACTCTGTTCTGAAATTCCGGCAACAGCCTGTCGAAAGCGTCCTGGTAGCGCTTTTGATCGAGACACGCGCTTATCTCCTGTTCCATGCCGTCTCAGCAGCGGGGACACACCATCGCCGGTTTAGACCTTGTGCCGGGCCCAAAATGTTTCAACGGTCGTTGAAACATTCGTCCTTCATCCGCTAGTCTCAACTCCAGAAGGAGAAACGAATGTTCCCCGAACTATTCATCACACTTCTGGTGCTGTCCGCTGCCGGAATCATTATATGGTCACTCAACATTCGCTACCGGCGACAGGAACTGAAACACAAAGAGCGCATGGCCGCCCTCGAAAAAGGCGCCGAGCTGCCCGCCGAACCCGCTGAAAAGCCGCCCGTCCCCTGGAGCCCTCGCGTCTATCTTCTTCGCGGGCTCATCTGGCTGTTCACCGGCCTCGGTCTCAGCACGTTTCTGTTGGGCCTGTCTCTCAGTATCGGAAGCCGCCCACAAACCTTCGAGGACCGGCTCTACGGCGCGCAGCACTTGCGCCACCAGGGCGCGACCGAAGAGGAGATCAAACAATATCTGAGCGAGCGCAAAGACTCGTCGCGCAGAGACATGCCGGAAGGCATCGCCCTCATCGGCCTCATTCCCATGGGCGTTGGCCTCGCCTATCTCATCTACTACCGCGGCGAACAAAGCCGCCCGCCCGTGGTCTAGCCGGTACATTGCAACCAGTCGCCGCTGCCCGGCATCATAGTAATAGATGCTCCGACGCACCCTGATCGGCGGCGCCATCGGCATTGCCGGCGCCGGAACGTTGCTCTACCGTGCCGCCCCCGCCTTCTGGCAGCAATACGCGCGGGACCTCGGGCGGCCCATCATCAACCCCTCGGAACATCCTAATCCCCAGCGCTGGCCCGATCGCGGCCTGCACATTGCCTGGCTCGGTCACAGCACGCTTCTTCTCAAGATCGAAGGCACGACCATCCTGACCGATCCCGTTTTCAGCGACCGTATCGGTCTCGATCTCGGATTATTCACGCTCGGCCTCAAGCGGCTCACCGCGCCCGCGCTCGCGGAACGGCAGATCCCGCGCCCCGATCTCATCCTCCTCTCTCACGCGCACATGGATCACTTCGACTTGCCGAGCCTCCGCGCGCTCGAACATCCGCAGGTGCCCGTCATCACTGCAACTAAGACTTCGGATCTGCTGCGCATCGATCGCTACCGCAGCGTCCAGGAAATCGGCTGGGGCCAAACCGCGCGCGTCGGCGCGGCTGAAATTCGCGCCGTCGAGGTGAATCACTGGGGCGCGCGCATGCGCACCGATACCTATCGCGGTTACAACGGCTACCTGATCGAAGCCGGCCGCTATCGCGTTCTATTCGGAGGCGACACAGCCGACACCGTAGCCTTCCGCACGCTGCGCACCACTAGGCCCATCGACCTGGCCATCATGCCCATTGGCGCCTACAATCCCTGGATTCACTACCACTGCACTCCCGAGCAAGCCTGGCGCATGGGCAACGACGCTGGCGCCGAATTCTTCGTGCCCGTCCACCATCAGACCTTCCAACTCAGCCGCGAGCCCTTCACCGAACCCATCGAGCGCTTTCACCAGGCCGCCGGCCAGCACACAGGCCGGATAGCACTCGCCCACATCGGCCAGGAATTTCACATCTCCTAGATCGGACCATCCGCGCTACCCTAAACCCTGAGCGTCCGTCCAACGCCATCAGGAGGCAATCATGAAAACGCTTTTGCTCGGCTTGGCTCTCAGCGCTGTCGCCTTGCACGCCCAGGATACTCGCGAAGGCATGTGGCAAGGGTTCGATGGTGAATGGGTCCACGTTTCCCGGCAGCTCATCGCGCTGGCCGAGGCCATCCCGGCCGAGAAGTTCACTTGGCGCCCAGCCGAAGGCGTGCGCTCAGTGAGCGAAGTCTACATGCACATCGCGCTCACCAACTTCGAATTGCTGAGTGCCACCGGCCAGAAAATGGCGGTGGGCACAACGTCGGACGACATGGAGAAGACCGTGACCACGAAGGCCGACGTCATCGCCTGGCTGAAGCGTTCGCTCGATGCCGTCAAAACTGCTCACGCCGCGGTGAAGCCCGCCGATCTGCGGCGCATAGTAAAGGTCGACAACCATGACGCCACTGTCGACAGCGTGTACCTCCGCATCATCATCCACGCCAACGAGCACATGGGCCAACTGGTCGCCTACGCCCGCATGAACGGCATCGTGCCGCCGTGGTCGAAGACGGCGAAGGAGTAACTACCTCGACGCCCGCTCCGCCGTCTCGATTCCGTTCGCCAGCGCCACCGTCGCCCACGCCGTCCCCGCGGCCGAGATCCATTGGTCGTGATCGTGCGGGAATCCGCTCTGGAAGTATGGCTGGAACTTCACCGCTCGGCTTTTCACATGCCATGACCCGTCCTGCCGTTGCGACTTGAGCAGATACGCCACTCCGCGCTGGTACACCCTATCCCGCGCGCTCAGGACACCGGATTCGTGCAGGGCATACAATGCCTCTCCGGTCGAGTACGCATCGCTCTCCAGGTACCGATTCCCCGCCCATCCGCCGTCAGCCCGTTGCAACGCGGCCAGTCCATGTGCCGCCGCCCCCACCTTCGCATCGCCCACTCCAGCCCATTTCAGGCCCAGTAGCATCGCTATTTGGTCATCCGTCGTCTTCGGTTTCGATTCGAGCAGATAATCGCGCGCCCGCGCGATGCGTTTGTCGAACTCGGCCTTCAGGCCCGCGGGTCCATAGAGCTGCATCACTCGAATCCCCGTCGCGGCGCGCGCAACACAGCCTTCTTCAATGGGCGATCGCGTAATGCCGCCATAGCACCAGGATCCTTCCGGGGTCTGCTCCAACGCCACGTTCACAACCATCGCGTCCGTTGTCGCATCGGCAGGATGCCCCACCGCCGCGAGCCCCAGAAGGGAATACACCAGCGTGTCCGATGCGCCCGGCGGATCCACCCTTTGTAGCAGCCCTTCCTGGAACGCCATCCACTGGGTCTTTACGACCTTCAGTTGTTCTTCCGCCGCAGTTTCGTCCACGTGCACGCCCACCTTTCGCGCCGCCCCTACCGCCATGGCCGTGAAATTCTGGTGATGGCAGCCCACGCAGCCGCTCTCCGTGAAAAACTGGTTGGTCGAGCGCTGCAACAACGCTACGCTTTTGACGATAGCTGCCTTCGCGTCTGTCGCAGGGGATGCCTCCGCGCCGGCTGTTTCCACGTTCGACGCCGTCTCTGCTCCCGCTTTCTGCAACAACCCGATCACTTCCGGATTGCCGAACTTATTCGCCCAATCCAGAGCTGTTTCGCCCAGATTGCTTTTCGCCTTGACGTCGGCGCCACTTTTCAGCAGCAACCGCACTACGTCCGGATTCTGGTTCTCGGACGAAACCGCCAGCATCAGCGGCGTCATGTCGCGGACGTCCCTGGCATTTACCTGCGCTCCCGCGTCGATCAGCGTGCGCAACAATTCCGGCGTGCCATACGGCGCGGCATACAACAGCGGCGTAAGATGATTCAACGCGATGGGCCCCTTCCGGACCTTGAGCGCGTTCGTTGTGGCTGCGTTAACATCGGCGCCCTTGGCCAGTAGCAGCTTCACCATCGCCAGGTTTCCCGCACTCGCAGCAAATTGCAGCGGCGTGTCACCGTGGCCTGTCGCCGCGTTCACATCCACGCCCTTCTCGACAAATAGCCGCCCCATCTCGAGATCGTTCGCGGTTGCGGCGGCCAGCAGGGGCGTAAACCCGCCTTCCCCGGCTGCTTTCTTCTGCTGCGGCATCCCCTCCGTACCGCCCTCCGCAGGCGCTGCTGTTTCGCCACCGTTTACCTTCGCACCCTTCGCCATCAAGAAACGGACGATGTCGATCGACCCCGCACTGGATGCCGCAATCAGCAACGGCGTCATGCCCTGCTTCGACCGCGCATTCACGTTCGCGCCGGCATCCACCAGCAATCGAACTTTGTCGAGGTTGCCTGCGCACCACATCAGCGCCGTTGCGTCGAATGCGTTCTTTACCTTGGCGTCCGCGCCTGCGGCCAGCAGCATCTTCATCGCGTCCACGCTGCCCACCGCCGCCGAGTACATCAGCGGCTTGGCGCCGTGCCGGTCTTTGATGTTGATATCGGACCCGCCGCCGATCAGAACCTTCAGCTTAGCCAGGTCGTTGGCGCGAATCGCCCGATAGAAATCGTCACTCGAAGTTCCGGCGGCTAGCGATGCCGTCACCAGCGCCAATAGCGCAGCGCTTCTTATCCACATAGGCACCCCTCCTTTGTGGGTTCGAACTATCCTAGCGGAAAAATACTAGGGCGAAAAGAGGAAAAGTACTGGGGAAGGAAGAAGTACCGCCAAAAGACAAAAAAAAGCAGGAGCATAAGGTGCTCCTGCGGTCTGGATCGTGGGAAAAACTTACCGGGCGGCCATCAAGGCCCGCAACCGCCGAGCCCGCTCAGGGGCGCGCAATTGCCGCAACGCTTTGGCTTCTATCTGCCGGATGCGCTCGCGCGTAACGTCGAACTCCTGCCCGATCTCCTCAAGCGTGTGCTCGCGTTCGCAGCCGATGCCGAACCGCAGCCGGATGACCTTCTCTTCTTTCGGCGAGAGAGTCTTCAGAATGCCCGCGGTTTCGTCGCGGACGTTGCCTTCGATCACCGCGTCCACCGGTGACCCCACCCAGCGGTCTTCAATCAGATCGCCGAGCGCCGATTCGCCGTCGCGGCCCACCGGGGTTTCGAGTGATACCGGATCGCGCGAAATCGTCTTCAACTTCTGCACTTTTTCGACCGGAATGTCCATACGCCTCCCGATCTCGTCATTGGTTGGTGTGCGGCCCAGTTCCTTCTCCAGTTCCCGCGAGGCCCGCAGAAACTTGTTCATACTCTCGTTCATATGAACCGGGATGCGGATGGTCCGCGACTGGTCGGCAATCGCACGCGTGATCGCCTGGCGAATCCACCACGTGGCGTAGGTGGAGAACTTGTACCCCCGCCGGTACTCGAACTTATCGGCCGCGCGCATTAAGCCGATGTTCCCTTCCTGGATCAGATCCAACAGGTGCAGCCCACGGTTCACGTACTTCTTCGCCACCGAAACCACCAGGCGCAGGTTGGCTTCCACCAGGTCTTTCTTGGCCCTTTCGGCTTCCTGTTCGCCGTGCCGGATTACGTTCAGCGTGTGCTTGAGGTCCGCCACCGGCGCTCCCGCCGTGGCTTCGCGCTTGCGGATTTCCCGCTTGAGTTCGCGCGCCCGGTTTTGCGCCGTCACACCCGCGCGGGTCTCCAGCTTTTGGTATTCCCGCTCCAGGTGCGTTAATTCCTCTACCGCCCGCTCGATCTCCTTGGAGAATTCCTTCCACTTGCCCAGCAGGAACGGAACCCGCCGAATCGCGAGTGATGTTTCCACTTTCGCCCGGTTCAATTTCGAGCACAGCCGCCGGCGCACGCGTTTGTTGCTCAGCGCCGTCGCTTCCAGTTTTTCTTCCACCTGCTGCAACTTCTTGTGCAGCACGATTACGTCCGCGAACAACTGCTTCAGTTGGTTGCGCCGCTGCGTATCGGCCAGCGTGCCCTCTTCCAGATCACCGAGGTCCACCAGGTTGTCCAGTTCCTCGGTTCCCTTTCTCAACTGCTCGGACAATTCGACGACCACTAGTTGCACCAGCGCGGACCGGCTGATTGCCTTCTGCATGCGCAGCTTGCCACGCTCCATCCGCCGTGCCAGGTCAACTTCTCCCTCGCGGGTCAACAGCGGTACTGCGCCCATCTCGCGCAGGTACACCCGTACCGGGTCGTCGGTATAAATTGATTCTTCGACAACCGGTTGCGGGTGTAGGAAGTCCTCCTGAGCAGCCTCCGGATCGAAGAACTTCGCTTCTTCGTCGAAGTTGATGCCCAAGGGGCTATCGTTCAGAAAATGATCGTCAAAATGGTCCACTCGGACTCACCTCCCCCACAGCGAAGCAACATTCGCAAATGTGATTTTCTGTGGGGTACAAAATTGAAAGTTCGACTGCCTACCGTCCAACCCAACGACAATCGTGCGGAGCCAACCAGGATTCACCTGGTTTGTAGATGATAACACGTATCCGTTCAGAAGTTAAGTCCCATAGTTAAAGATGTTTCAGAAGCGGTTTGGTTACATCAAATTGCAAGATGCCCACACCGCACTGTAGTGAAAGTGCCTCACGATCCCTTCTGCCGCATTAGGTTCTTCAGTTCATTGAAGAAGGCCTCTTCGTCCTGAAAATCGCGATAGACGGACGCAAACCGGACATAAGCGATCTTGTCCAGCTCCCGCAGACCGTCCATGAGGATTTCCCCAATTTCCGTCGTCGGAATCTCCCGGTCGGGCGAATCGATCACCCTCGACTCCACCTGGTTTACCAGTTCGGAGAGCCGTGCCATACTAATCGGCCGTTTCTCGCAAGCCTTTAGAAGCCCGGCCAGAACCTTCTGGCGGTCGAATTTCTCCCGGCGGCCATCTTTTTTGATGACCATGTACGGCACTTCGTCGATCCGCTCATAAGTCGTGAACCGTCTTTCACATGCAAGGCACTGCCGCCGTCGGCGGATGGCGTCGCCTTCCTTGCTTTCCCGCGAATCCACGACCTTGTCATGCAAGTGACCGCAAAATGGGCAGTTCACGCCGCCGCCTCCCGCTCCAAGTCGCGCAGTTTGCGCCAACTTAACCCCTCATGCAGCGTCAGCGCCAGGCCAAACGGCACTACCGTCACAAACGAGACCAGCCAGAGGAGGACCGCCATGCTGGTTGCCAGCTCCACCGGCAGGCCGAAGATCTTCGTAAGTACCAGAACAGAAACCACTTGTACGCCGCCACCGATTCCGGGGATTTGCACAACCGCGCCGAACGACGCAAACCCAAGAAAAATCAAGACATCCGATACCGTGAACTGGATTTCGGCGCCGTAGGCCCTCGTAACACAATAATAACAGAAGGCAATCAGTACCCACTCCAGCACCGTGTATGCGACCAGGAGCATGATCGATGTGGCGCTTCGCATGGATTCGGCACCCTGAACGAGTGCCGTCAGGAAGCGGCCCGCCCGGTCCAGGTGATGCTCGGAGAGGAACCCCAGGGCGTCCATCAGCCTCTGGCGCATCGGCTCGGAGTAGCGGCGGATCATGACGAGGGCGATCAGGCAGGCCGCGCTGACGAAATATACGACCCACCCGCCGATTTCCAGTATCCAGGAAAGCACCGGGCCGGCGTCGGCAAGGTGCTGGACCCGGCTGAGGGCGTAACCGAAAATGGCCAGGGCGATCAACAGATCGTAGATTCGCTCAAGGACCCAGGCCGCGATTTGCGAGGAGAATGGTACCCGCTCCTGGACCGAAATCAAGTACGGCCGGACAAACTCGCCGGGCCGTCCCAGCAACGTGACGGCCGTGAACCCGATGAGGGTCGCCGAAAGCAGCTTCCACAGGTTGGGGCTGGGCTGCAAAGGTTTCAGAAGCACGGCCCAGCGGAGGACTCGTCCGAAGTAAGCGACCAGCGCCAGGGCCACCGCAGCCATCAGCCAGCCCCAGTCGAGCCTGGCAAGCGTGGCGACGAAGACCGACCAGTGAAATCCCTGCTTCCGCAGTTCGGAGCGCAAAAGAACCACGGCGACAAGGAGCAAGATCGCTCCCAGTACGAGCCATTTCCACCTGTGCGCTTTGATGAGGCCGCCTTTCCCGAGGGTTACCAGGTTCTTGCCCCGGAATAGAAAAATGAACCTAACATCATAAAACCTCGTTACTTGTACTGGAAGCCGGAAAAGTCCTGGAAGGGGTTCGGAATTCCGGCTCAGGTCCGCCACCGTGTAAGGGCAGCAAACGAGGTAAACTATGGCAACCGCCGCCATGACCGCTACATATCCGGCGACCGGCGCCTCCTGGCCGGGCAAGGCGGGGCGTAGCGTGTTCACCGCGGGCGGTGGCTGGACGCCAACCTCCCAAGTCTTGGACCAGGACTGCACACTCATTCAAAGGTGCCTGACCGGTGATGCCACTGGTTGGGAGGAATTGGTGCGGATTCATACGCGGCGCGTGTACGCACTATGTTACCGGTTTACGGGGCGCGAAGCCGAAGCGCAGGATCTGACGCAGGAGGTCTTCCTGCGAGTGTTCCGGACACTGGGAAGTTACCGCTCGGCGGAGGGATCATTTATTACCTGGCTAACGCGGCTGGGCCGAAACCTTCTGATTGATCACTATCGCCGTACGAAACAGGATCGCGCTACCGATCCGATTGAAGATCAGCTCCCGGTGCTCGAGCAGAAGGAATACGCCGGGCAGGCTTCGGTGCAGCCGGACCGCGTGCTGGCAGGCCGCGAGGCCAGCGAATTGTTGCAGGCGGCGCTCGGCAAACTGTCGCCGGAATTGCGGGAAACGGTAGTTTTGCGGGATTTGCAGGAACTAGAGTATCGTGAGATCGCCGACGTGCTGAAGATTCCGGAAGGTACGGTGAAATCGCGATTGAACCGCGGCCGGGCGGAACTGGCACGGCTGCTGCGCAGGCAAAGGGCGGCATTATGACGTGCGCACAATTTGAAATCGCCCTATGCGACTATCTGGACGGAACGCTGTCGGCGGCCGCCAGGGCAGAGTTCGACAAACATCTGGCCGGGTGCGCCGCCTGCGCCGAACTCGCGCGGGACGCCGGTGCAGCGCTGAGCTTTATAGAGCGGGTGGCCGACGTGGAGCCGCCCCCGGAATTGGTGACGCGGCTGTTCGCGATTGCGCAATTGCCCGAGGCGAAGACACGGGTGCGGCGCGGCATCCGCGGCTGGTTCCAGCGGCTGTTTCAGCCCATGCTGCAACCTCGCATGGTGATGGGATTGTCGCTGACGATTTTGTTTTTTGGGATGATGGCCCGATGCGCCGGCATTCCGGGCCGCCGTTTGAGCCCGGCCGATCTGGATCCGGCGCATGTTTGGGCGGGCATTGAGGACAAGGCGCACCGCGGCTGGGAGCGCTCGGTGAAGTTCTACGAGAATCTGCGGTTCGTGTACCAGATTCAGTCCCGGCTGCGCGAATGGCGCGAGCAGCAGGAGCAGGACGCCGCGACGGCGCCGGCGGAAACGACGGACGAGCGGCGATTGCCGGTGCACAGTACGCCGGCGGAACCAGATCCGGGACAACCGGGCAAAGAAGCAGTGCCAAAGAAATAGGTCGAAACAGGGGATTTTTATGAATTGTCTCAACCATCCGGAAACACCGGCCGTGGCCTTCTGCCGCACATGCGGCAAACCGCTTTGCGAAGTGTGCAAGCGATCAGTACAGGGCAGCGTATTCTGCGAAGAGCATGAACCTCCGGTGACGGCGAACGCGCCGGCACCGCCCCGGGCCCCAACGGTCTATACGACGCCGGTCGCCGATCCCAATGTTTCTCCCGGCTTGGCTTTCACGCTGGGCTTGATTGTCCCGGGCGTGGGGGCGATTTACAACGGGCAGTATGCCAAAGGCCTGGTGCATGCGATTATTTTCGGTCTGCTGGTGAGCGTGCTCAGTTCCGGCTCGGCGGGCGGCCTAGAGCCGCTGTTTGGCGTTCTGGTCGCCGTCTGGGTGTTCTACATGGCGATCGAAGCGTATCAGACCGCGCTTAAGCGGCGCGCCGGCCATCCGGTGGATGAGTTTTCGAGCCTAGTGGATCTGCATACACAGGGTGGTCGATTTCCCATGGGCGCAGTACTGCTGATTGTGGTGGGTGTTCTGCTGCTGCTCAACACGACAGACATCATCCCGCTCGAACACGTGTTGCGCTACTGGCCGGTGCTGCTGATCGTGCTCGGCGTCTATCTGCTGTATTCGCGGGTGGCGGGAATCCATGCGCAGTCTGGCGCGAATCCTCACGAGGAGGTGCAACATGATCACCGGTAATGATCTGGTTCGCGCGGTGCGGGGGCCCATTATCCTGATCACCATCGGGACACTGTTTGCGCTCGACCACTTCACGCCGTATGGTTTCCAGCAAACCTGGCCCGTGATTCTGATCGTTGTGGGTCTGCTGACGTTGGTTGGCCGCGCCGCGCGGCGAGGCCCAACCACGGGAGGCACCGCATGAGGCCGCGCCGGTCGATAACAGGACCGTTGATCCTGATTCTGATCGGCGGGGCCTTCCTCATGCACAACCTGTGGCAGGATTTGCCGCTGGTTCCGTTGATCGCGCAATATTGGCCGTTCCTGCTGATCGGGTGGGGCGTGCTGCGGCTGCTCGAGGTCTTGTTTGAAGCCATGCGCTCGCGCCCGCTGCCTTCGGGTGGCTTGTCTGGCGGCGAGGTGGCTCTGATCATCCTGTTGTGCGTTGTCGGCACCCTGATGTACGCGGCGGACCGGCACGGCATCCACCTGGCTCCGTTCGGAGGCAGGAGCCTGGAAATGTTCGGCGAGGAGTTCGACTACCGCCACACCAACGTGAAGCCGGTGACGGGCACAGTGCACGTCGTGTTTGAAAATCTGCGCGGCAATGTGCGCGTAAACGGGGCTGACGGCCAGGAGGTCAAGGTGGAAGAGCACAAGATGGTGCGCGCGTTCAACAAAGCGGATGCCGACCAGGCCGATAACCAGTCTCCCATCGAGATCGTGGCGGAAGGGGACCGCGTCATAGTCCGGACCAATCAGGAAAAAGTGTCGCACGCGCGGCGGGTCTCGTGCGACCTGGAAGTGAGCGTGCCGCGCACGGCCACAATCGAAGGGCGCGGCAGCAATGGCGATTACGACGTGACGGATGTGGCGGGCAGCGTGGATATCGCGAGCGGCAACGCCGGAGTCCGGCTTACGAATATCGGCGGCAGCGCCAAAGTGGACTTGCAGCGCAGCGATATCGTGCGCGCGGTGGACGTAAAAGGCGACGTGGATATTGAAGGGCGCGGGTCGGACGTGGAACTAGAGAACGTAGCCGGTCAGGTGACGGTGAACGGCTCCTATTCGGGGACGATGCAGTTCAAGAATCTGGCCAAGCCGCTGCATCTGGAATCGCGCAATACCGACCTGCGCGTGGAGAAGGTGCAGGGCACGCTAACGATGGATCTGGGCGAGCTGCATGCGACGAACTTGATTGGGCCGGTACGGGTGGTCACGCAATCGAAGGACATCCACATCGAGGATTTCACGCAATCGATCGAGCTTGAGACCGAACGCGGTGACATCGATCTGAAGCCCGGCAAACTGCCGCTGGCGAAGATCGACGCGCGCAGCCGTTCGGGCAATATCGAGCTGGAGCTGCCGGACGCGGCCAAGTTTGAAATCCGGGCGACAACCTCACGCGGCGAAGCGCAGAACGAATACGGCCCCCCCCTGGAGAGCGCGACCGAGGGCGAGGGCGGGTCGGTCAAGGGCAAAGTGGGCAACGGGCCGGTGATCACGATCACGACGGACCGGGGCGCGGTGACGGTGAAGAAGAGCTGAGGGGAGGGGGCTTGGCGGGACGCGCCTATTGGAAGCTAAATGCGCTGCCTCCATACCTGCGGGTTCCGGCGGCCATGTAGAACGGCCAGTGCAATTATTTCAGCTTCGTTCATTACAGAATAGACGCGGTACGGAAACCGCCCGCACCAGAGCGCGGCGCGCGCTCCTGTAAAGCATCGGAAAGGCTTCTGGGTTCCTAAGTACCGATCGGAAGCAGTCGTCGAGCGCTGTTAGGAGCTCGTCTCCAAGGCCGTTTCGCTGTCCTTCGTACCAGGCATATGCCTGGGCGATGTCGTTTTCGGCCGCCGGATCAATCCGGAGCGTCCGGATCATCAGCGACCCGTGATGCGTCTTCGGACATCGGGCCAAGCGGCGCCGCGATTTGGTTCCCGCTCGAGAGCATCGAGCCGGCGATCAATTTCCTGCCGGTGTTCATCACTGAGCGGCAAGGAGTCCGGTTCGCTGACGAACGTGGCCCAAACGTCTTCGAGAAGCTTGAGACGGTCGCTCTGGCTCAGTTCCCGAAGGTCATCCTGTGTGGGGTACTGCATACTCAAAGGATAACAGTCACAGTTCCATTGTGACCACGGCGGTCAGGCCTCCTACATTTATTTTGCGGCTCGTGCTGATCGCACCGGCGCTTTATAGCCCGATGTGCCCGCCTTCTTCATCGCCTCGATTCCTTCCGCGGTGGACATGAGCGGCGTGGTCTTGACACTGCGGCAGGCGCCACCCGCGGCGGCGGCAAGCGAGAACGCGGCGGCCTCGACGTTGGTGGGCATTTCGACGATGGCGACGAGATCGTAGTCGCCGAAGGCGAACCAGGCGTGGGCGATTTTCCCGCCCAACTTTTCGACGACCGGCCGGACTTCGCCGATGCGGTCGTGGGGGTTGGCGATCATGGTGGTCCACGCATCCGGCGTGTAAGCCACCTGGAGCAGATAGTTGTTGGCCATGGGGTCCCCTTTCTTGGTCTGTCGATGATAGCCCTCTAATTTGCCGAGCGCAAGCACAACTTGCGCGCTACACTCTTAGAACCCCATGGGAAGCTCCGAGGCAGCCGCTCACCAGGTTATCGAGTCGCGGGACCGCCCGGCGGCTCGCTCCGAGGCCTCGTGGCGAAGCGCGCCGGGGCTTGCGCTGGGCGTACTGTTTGCCATCAACCTGCTGAATTTCTATGACCGGCAGGCGCTCGGACCGCTGATCGAACCCATCCGCAAGGAATTTCACCTCACCGATACGCAGCTTGGCTTGCTGGGGACGATCTTCACGATCCTCTACGCGATTGTAGGCGTGCCATTCGGCCGGCTGACGGATTCCCGGAGCCGCAAGAGACTGCTCGCGGCCGGCATGATGGTGTGGAGCGCGTTGACGGCGGCTTCGGGGCTTGCGGTGAGCTACGCGATGTTGTTGTTGACACGGTTGGGCGTGGGCGTCGGCGAGGCGGTTTGCGCGCCGGTGGGAACGAGCTGGATCGGCGATCTGTTCCCGGTGAACCAGCGATCACGGGCACTGGCTTTCTTTATGCTGGCGGTGCCGCTGGGCACGGGCCTGAGTTACATCGTAAGCGGGCCGGTGGCGCAGGCGTTCGGCTGGCGCGCGGCACTGTGGATTGCGGCGGCGCCGGTGGTGGTGCTGGCTCCACTGTTGCTACTGCTCAAAGAGCCGCGACGAGGGGCATCGGAGTCGCATTTATCGGCGGGGCAGCACGGGGCGGGGTGGTCGGTGGTGAAGATTCCCACGCTGTGGTGGATCATCGCGTCGGGCGCCCTGATCAATTTCAACCTGTATGCGCTGGGGCTGTTTTTGCCGGCGTTTTTGACGCGCGTGCATGGTCTGAGTGTGGCGCGGTCGGGCTTGTGGCTGGGGGTGGGGCACATGGTGGCGGGGCTTTTCGCGGCGACCATGGGCGGCGTCATGGGCGATTGGGCCATCCGCCGGCGGCAGAACGGGCGAATGCTGGCAGCATCGGGTGCGGCGCTGGCTGCCGCGCCGATGGCGTTGTGGGCGGTGATGCAGCCGGCCGGGTCGTGGGTCGCGGCGATTGTCCTGATGTGCGCGGCCTACGGCCTGCTGAACACGTATTACGGAATGGTTTACTCGTCTATCCATGACATCGTGGCGCCCGCTCACAGGGGTACGGCGATGTCGGTCTACTTCATGGCCATGTATCTCTGCGGGGCCTCTTTCGGACCGGTGATTACGGGCCGTTTGAGCGACGTGATGGCGCGGCGGGCGGCGGCGATGGCCGGTTCGAGCGTGATTACGGAAGCGGCGCGGGCGGTGGGTTTGCAGCAGGCTATGCTCGTGATCCCGGCGCTCTCGCTGGGCCTCGCGTTGGTGCTATTTGCCGGGTCCCGTACCGTGGCGCGGGATATGGCGGCTCGGGACCGGCGATTGCAAATGGGCGCAAAAACGGCGAGTTAGTGGCATTTGGCTGGTAACCAAGCAGGGCCCCCCTACGCCTACTTGGCATATTCTTGACATATATGAGACAGCGACTTCTGTCGGCGGCGAAGTCCGCCCTGTTGATTGTTGCAGTGTCCGCGATGGCGCAGAATCCGGCGGCGAAGCTGGACCGCGTAATCGGCGAGGTGACAACGATTGACGCAGGCGCGAAGCAGATCAGCGTGAAATTGGACGCGGGCGCCACGGTCACAGCGACGGTGGATGAAAAGACGCTCTATCTGCGCGTGCCTCCGGGCGAGAAGGATCTGAAGAAAGCGGCGCGCATCGCGCTCGAGAACGTTGCCGTGGGCGACCGCGCGTTTGTGCGCGGGCACTTCGCGGCAGACCAGAAAACAATTGCGGCCGTGGCGGTCATCATCATGACCAAGGCGGAACTGGCGCAGAAACAGGAACACGACCGCGACGAGTGGAAGCGGCGGAGTGTGGCGGGGCCGGTGACCGCTTTGACTCCAGACACCAAGGAAATTACCATCACGACACGCAACCGCGAGGGTTCGAAAACCGTGGTGGTTGAAGCGGGGGATCACACGGATTTCCGGCGGTATGCGCCGGAGTCGGTGCGGTTCAGCGATGCCAAGCCGGGCTCGTTCGCGGATCTGAAGGCGGGGGATCAACTGCGGGTGCTGGGCGAGAAGAACGAAGACGGGACGCGTATCAAGGCGGAAGTGATTGTCTCGGGATCGTTCCGCAATATCGCGGGTGTGATCAAGGCGATCAATGTGGAGACGAAAGAGATTACGCTTACGGATCTCGTCGCCCATAAGCCGGTCACAATTCGCATTACCGAGGACAGCGCCATGCGCCGCTTGCCGCCACAGCTCGCCACCATGCTGGCGCGGCGCGTGCAGGGTACTGCTGCCGCAGCAGCGGCGCAGGGCGCAGGCGCCCGCCCGGCAAACGTGGCAGAGGGTGTGCCGGGACCGCCGCGTGCCGATGGCCCCAAGCCAGGCGCGGGTGGCCCGCCAGCGGAGCCGGGGCAGGGCGGGGGCGGCGGAATGCGCCGCGGAACTATGGACTTTCAGGACATGCTCGAGCGTCTTCCGCCGCTGAAGGTTGAGGAACTGAAAGCCGGAGACGCCGTGATGCTCTCAGGGAGCAGCGGAGCGGATCCGGCGCGTGTTACGGCAATCAATGTTCTGGCGGGTGTCGAGCCGCTGCTGACGGCGGCGCCGCAGGGCGGGCAGCAGATTTTCGGGAGCTGGAATTTCGACATCGGGCCGCAGGAATAATTCATGGACATATTTAGAAAGTTCGCCGCCAGTCTCATTTTTCTCACTCTGGTTTGGGCGGGCTGCGCTTGGGCGCAGACGACGACCGGCGGTGTGCAGGGCCAGGTGACGGATGAATCAGGTGCGGTGATTCCCGGAGCGGCAGTGAGAGTGACCAACAGCGCGGGCGTGGCGAGAATCGCGACGGCCGGGGCCGATGGTTCGTTCCGGGTGGTCGGCCTCGCGCCGGGGCAATACACGGTTCGGGTTACGGCAGGCGGCATGGCGCCGTACGAAAACATGGCCGTGCAAGTCGCGGTGGGGACTCCGGCCACCCTGAATGTTTCGCTGAGCATATCGATGGAGAAGCAGGAGGTCACCGTACAGGATCAGGCGGGGGCGCAAGTGAGCACGGAGCCGTCCAACAATGCGGGGCAGTTAACGCTGCAAGGCGCGGATCTGGATGCGCTGTCCGACGATCCAGACGATCTGCAGTCGGATTTGCAGGCACTGGCGGGTCCTTCGGCTGGTCCCAACGGCGGGCAGATCTATATCGATGGGTTCACCGACGGCCGGCTGCCGCCCAAGGAATCGATCCGCGAGATCCGTATCAATCAGAATCCCTTCTCCGCCGAGTTCGACCACCTGGGCTATGGGCGCATCGAAATTTTCACCAAGCCAGGATCAGACAAATTTCACGGCACGGCCTTCTTCAACTACACCGACGACGTATTCGACGCGCGCAATCCGTTCGCCGAGAACAAAGCGCCGTTTGAGATGCGCACCTTCGGCGGCAACGTCGGCGGGCCGCTCGGCAAGAAGGCGTCGTTCTTTCTGGACTTCGAGCGGCGCTTGATTGACGATAACGCGGTCATCGACGCTACGGTTTTGGGGCCGACCCTGAATATCACGCCGTTTTCCCAAGCCGTGCAAACTCCCCAGGAACGCACCACGGTCAGCCCGCGGCTGGACTACCAGCTCAGCACGAACAACACGCTGACGGCGCGTTACACCTTCTTGCGCTCGGGCCAGGATGACTCCGGCATTGGCCAGTTTACCCTCCCGCAGCTTGGATATAAGTACGTGACGACGCAGCAGACCGCGCAACTCACGGAGACCGCCGTCATCAACGGCCACATCATCAATGAAACGCGATTCCAGTTTATTCGCGCGGGCATGGATGAACTGGGCAATAGCTCGAACCCCACGATCAACGTGGCGCAGGCGTTTGTGGGCGGGGGCGAGCAGGTGGGCCATTCCTACGACATTACAAAGTCATACGAGTTGCAGAACTTCACTTCGATTCCGCATGGATCACACGCGTTCAAGTTCGGTTTTCGGGTGCGGGCCTACGACATCTACGATGTTTCGCCGCAGAATTTTGGAGGGACATTCACGTTCACCGGCGGTCTCGCGCCCGTGTTGAATGCCGACAACCAGGCCATTGCCGGGCAGATGGAGCAGGTCAGCTCCATTCAACGCTATCAGCGCACGCTGATGCTAGCGGGGTTGAACCTTTCGCCGGATCTCATTCGCCAGTTGGGCGGCGGGCCCAGCCAGTTTACGATCGCTACCGGGCAACCGGAAACGAGCGTGGTGCAAGCCGACGTCAGCTTATACGCGCAGGATGATTGGCGCATCAAACAGAACATCACGCTCAGTCTCGGGCTGCGTTATGAAAATCAAACCAACATTAAGAACTGGGATGATGTCGCGCCACGCCTGGGTATAGCTTGGGCACCCGGCGCCAAAGCGAACAAGCCGGGCAAGACGGTAATCCGTGGCGGCTTCGGCATTTTCTACGACCGGTTCCTCCAGACTTCGGTTCTGCAAGCCGAGCGGTTCAACGGAATCACCCAACAGCAGTACATCGTGGACAATCCCAACTTTGCGTGTGACACATGCACTGCCAGCTATAATCCACTGATTCCGCCGCTCAGCCAGCTCGGCGCCAATGCCACCACGCAAGCGGTTTACACCATGGATCCCACGTTGCACGCGCCGTACACCATGCAGACGGCCATCGGTGTGGAGCGCCAGCTTCCCAAGAACACCACGATGGCGGTCACCTACACCAGCTCCCGGGCACGGCATCTGCTGCTAATGAGAGACATCAACGCGCCGGTTCGGGACTACAACCCGGCTGTTCCGGGTAGCGGTGTCCGGCCGTATGGCGATGTGGGAGACATCTATCAATTCGAGTCGGTTGGCGTGCTGAACCAGAACCAGGTGATCGTCAATCTGACCAGCCGGATGAACCGCAGCTTCACGCTGTTCACCTTTTACATGCTGAATTTCGCCAAGAGCGACACGGACGGCGTTTCGACCTACGCCGCCAATCCATACGATCTGGCCCTGGACTATGGGCGCGCGGCCATCGATGTGCGGAACCGCTTTGTGCTGGGGGGCTCCTTCGTGACCAAGTTAAACATCCGCTTAAGCCCATTCATCATGGCGCACTCCGGCTCGCCGTTCAACATTACAACCGGGGCCGATGATATCGGCGACGGCCTGTTCAATGCCCGGCCGGCATTCGCTACCGGCCCCGGCCCCGGTGTGGTGTCCAATTCCTATGGGAATTTCATCTTGAATCCGGCGCCGGGCGAGACCATCATCCCGCGCAATTACGGCAACGGTCCGTCGTATTTGACGGTGAATCTGCGGCTCAGCCGGACCTTTGGATTCGGTCCGCATCGCGAAGCTTCGGCTAACAACAATTCCGGAGGCGGCGGTGGTGGGCGGGGACCAGGCGGTGGTGGGCCCGGCGGCGGAGGTGGTATGCGGATGGGCGGTGGCGGGGGCCGCGGCATGCTTGGCGACGCCACTACCGATCAGCGCTTCAACCTGGTGCTATCGATTTCCGCGCGCAATCTGCTCAACTCGACCAATGATGGGCCTTATACTGGGAATCTGACGTCGCCCATTTTCGGCCAAGCCAACCAACTGGCCGGCGGCTTTGGCCCGGCGTCGGCAGCCGGGAACCGGCGCCTGGAATTGCAAGTGCGGTTTATGTTCTGAGGTCCGGGCCGGCCCCTACCATCTCTTTGCCGCGGCCCCAATATTCTTCGAACAGGCCCTTCATGGCTGCGCCCATGCCTTCGTGATCGAACACAAGCGACGTCCAGCTCGGCCGTGTGATGACCGGATCGAGCAGCGCGATCAGCCCGCGCCGGCTGTCAAACAGCGCCAGTTTCATTGGTAGCGACGAGGCCTCACGCACTTCGACTCCAGCCGTCGAATATTCCTCTAGCCGCTGCCGGTGCCCGTCATCGAGCGACGCCGACTCGATCAGCAGCCGGCAAGCCACGCCACCCTCGCGCACCTGCCGGACCAGCTTTTCGTCCAGCGGATCGACCGCGTAGGGCGGCCGCGAGAACTCCAGATACTCGCTCTGCACTTCCAACAGCATCTTGCGGTACTCGGCCGCCGTTTGCGCCGGCTCGGTCACAATGCGCAGATAATCCAGCGTGCCGCGGCCACCCTGGCCTTCCGAATAGAGCGCCTTCAAATCATCCATCAGGCCGGATGCCACGCGGCTTTGGTCGGTGAGCTCGTGCTCCATCAACTGGCGGCGCCGCGACAGGTAGCTGGGGATGGCCAGGTTGGGCTCGACCGCGGAGAAGAGCTTGGTTTTTTCTTGCACCACCTGCGCGAAGCCTTTTTCCACAAGGCTGTCGAGGACCTCGTAGATCTTCTGACGGGGAACATGGGACCGCGCCGCCAGCTCCAGGGCCTTGAAGCGCGGATGCCCCAGCAGGACCAGATAAGATCTGGATTCGTATGCGTTTAGCCCGAGTTGCTGCAAGCGGCGCCAGAACCGTTGAAACTCAACCTCCACAAAAGCATCAGCCATTGGAATCCTTAAACAATAGCAACAACACGGAGAAATTCAAAAACATTGTAAACAGAGGATAACGGCGGGCGCTCGGGCTGCCGAAGGGCCCCATGCGGTTAGGTAGTACGCGAAATACAACCATCGATATCAGGTGAAAACCTTCCCGGTTCTAGGGGTTACGAGCATTGACTTAGTACTGGGTGGACTCTACAATTGAGCCAGTGTACGAACGTGATGAGCGCCACACTCACCCCACGCGAGGATTGCGCCGCGGACGAAACGAACTCTTCTAAGCCAATCCGAATTCTGCTGGCGGACGATCATCCGATCTTTCGGGATGGCCTGAAGCAGTTGCTGGGGCTGGAGAAGGATTTCGAAGTCGTCGGCGAAACGGGTCACGGAGACGACGTGATTCCGGCAGTGGAAAAGTACTGTCCCGACATCCTGCTTCTCGATCTGAAGATGCCCGGCACGCACGGGTTGGCGGTCTTACAGAAAATGCAGGCCGCCGGGTCGCAAACAAAGGTCATTGTGCTGACCGCCTCCGAAGACAAGAATGAGTTTGTCCAGGCCATGAAGTTGGGCACCTCGGGCATTGTGCTGAAACAGTCGGCTACGGAGCTGCTGTTCAAGAGCATTCGCAAAGTCCATCAGGGCGAGATCTGGCTGGACTCGCACACCACGGCGGCGGTAATCCGCCAGTTCGCGTCGGGTGACGAAGTGTCCTTGGGAGCCACCAATGGCCGCTCCCGAGATCGCCTGCCTTTGAGCCAGCGGGAACGCGAGATCGTGACGCTGGTGGCGCAGGGCTTCAAGAACAAGGAAATGGCGGAGAAGATGTTCATCAGCGAGCAGACGGTGAAGAACCATCTGCACAACATCTTCGACAAGCTGGGAGTTTCCGACCGTCTGGAACTGGCCCTCTACGCTATTCACCGGAAATTGCACCTTTCGTAAGAAATCCGACAAACTTTCGCGCGCCGGCGCAATGCATGCCTTAAACTGGACAACGGCTCAGCCGCACGTCCATGGCACGCGAAGAAGACTCCCGCGATCCCCGCGTCTACCTCGCCGCCGAGCGCACGTTCCTGGCTTGGATCCGCACCGGTCTCGCGCTCATGGGGTTCGGGTTCGTGGTGGCGCGATTCGGACTTTTTCTGCGGGAGCTCGCGGTAGCAGGTGGCTCGCCTGTTGCGGGCTCGGGCTTCTCGCTGCCTCTGGGTACCGCGCTTGTGCTGTTCGGCGTGGTGGTGAACATCTTCGCCGCGGTCGAGCACGTCCGCTTCGTCCGGACAACCAATCAAGGCGGGCAGGCGGTGGGTCGTCCGTCGAAGCTGGCGCTGGTCGTTGCACTTGTACTGGCCGCGGCCGGCCTCGCGATGGCCGCTTACCTGGCGAGTGGGCGGACTGCGAACGCGGGTCTGACCACAATCAAAAAAGGGGAACTCGTTGCCATGAAATCAGGCGATGGAATTGTCAGCAAACCAAGCAAATATTCTGTTCCGGAGACGCTGGACCGGCTGGAGGCGGTGCTGCGCGGGAAGGGAATTACCATCTTCGCGCGGGTGGATCACAGCGGTGAGGCCGAGAAGGTGGGTCTGAAAATGCCGCCCACACAACTGCTGATTTTCGGGAACCCGAAGGGGGGAACTCCCGCGATGCTGGCGGCGCCCACGTCGGCCATCGACCTGCCGCTGAAAGCGCTGGCGTGGCAGGACGGCGACGGCAAAGTGTGGCTCAGCTACAACGATGTGGAGTATCTCAAACGGCGTTTCGGGCTGACCGATGATGCGGTGAAGGGCATTGCCGGCGCCGGCGCTTTGATCGAGCAGGCCGCGAATTGATCAGTGGCACCCGCCGAAGCCTACGCGCTCGCTCCGCCTTCCTTCGATCCGTACTCTTTCAGTTTGTTGTGCAGCGTCTTCAGGCTGATTCCCAGTATTTCGGCGGCGCGGGTCTTGTTGTTCTTGGTGTGTTCCAGAGTGCGCAGGATTAGGCCCTTCTCGGCCTCTTCCACAGTCGTTCCGACGGAGAAGCGGACCTGATCGTTGTCCGGGGCGGGTATATCTGTTGCGACCGCTGAAGCAATGGAAGCCGCCGTGCGAGCCTGAAACGGGGCCGGCAGGTGCTTCATCTCGATCGTACCCTCACCAGCCAGAATCACGGCGCGCTCGAGCACGTTCCGCAACTCGCGCACGTTCCCCGGCCAATTATGCCGCAGTAGGGCCTCGTGCACTCCGGCGGAAATGTCGCTCACCCTGCAACTGTGCTTGCGGTTCAGCTCATCGATCAGGAACTCGGAAATCGGGACCATATCTTCCTTACGCTCGCGCAGCGGCGGGAGGTGGATATGGAACACATTCAGGCGGTAGTAGAGATCCTCGCGCAGGTAGCCGCCGCGCACGGCTTCTTCGGGGATCTTGTTGGTTGCCGCCACCACGCGCACGTCGACTTCGAATTCCGATTTGCCGCCCAAGCGCCGGACTTTGGAATCTTCCAGAATGCGCAGCAGCTTGGCCTGTGTGAGCGCAGGCATCTCGCCGATCTCATCGAGCAGCAGCGTGCCGCCCTGCGCCAGCTCGAAGCATCCCGCGCGCCGTTCCGAAGCGCCCGTAAACGCGCCCTTTTCGTGGCCGAACAGCTCGCTCTCGATCAGTGTTTCCGGCAGCGCAGCGCAGTTGATGGCGAAGAAGGGACCCTGGCGGCGCGGGCTCAGCGCGTGCAGCGTCCGCGCGACTAATTCCTTTCCTGTTCCACTTTCTCCGGAAATGAGCACGCAGGCGTTGGTCGGGCCGGCTTGCTGCAACAGCACGAAAATCTCCTGCATGCGCGGCGCCTTGCCCACCATCTCGCCCAGCGCGCCCTTGTAAAGCAGTTGCCGCTCGAGCGCCCGGTTGGTGGTGCGCAGGCTGTTGTGTGCCGCGGCGCGCCGCAGAAGCACCTGTAGCACATTCGACTGCACCGGCTTCTCCAGAAACCAGAACGCACCGAGCTCGTGCACCGTGCGCACGCCGGTCTCGATGTTGCCGAAAGCGGTCAGCACGATAGCCGGCGGCGCATCTCCGGCCTCGTGCAACTTTTCGAGAAATTGATAGCCGTCCATGCCGGGCATGTGCAAGTCGGTCACAATGACGTCAGGAGAAAAACTGGCGACCTTCTCCAGAGCCTCCGCGCCCTCGGAAGCGGTATCCGCCGCCATGCCCCACGCGTTCACCATGCCGGCCAGCCCGGTCCGCTGGCTGACCTCGTCATCGACAATCAGGACTCGTATGAGCTTGTCCACTGGCTTCATTGTATCCTCCATCCGCCCAAAAGCGGCGCGCCGCGAACGGCGGTGAGTCATAATGGAAATAGATCGGCTGGTAACCGCGTCGTGCCTGGCCGCGTGTTGCAAGCAGCCTTATGATTGAAGCTCTCATTCGTCGCGCGCGCCGCCGTTACATCGGGAACCAGCTTCTGGCGCAAGGCGCCTATGCGGTAAGCGCCGGCATGGCAGGGGTGATTCTGCTGCTGATTGCCGGCACGCAGATTCTGGACTGGCCGTTCCTGGTGGTGATCACGGCGGGCACGCTGGCGCTCGGCGCCTACCGCACTCTGCGCCGCGTTCCTTCTTCCTACGAAATCGCGCAGCTTATAGACCGGCGCCTTTCCCTGGCGGATGTGCTCTCAACGGCGCTGTTCTTCTCAACCGCGGCGAAGGGATCGGAATCGATGCGCGCCGGCCAGCGCACGCAGGCCGAGCGGGCGGCCGGGCAGGTCGATCTTGCGCGTGCCGTGCCGTTTGCCATGCCGAGGGCGGTTTACGCCCTGGCAGCGCTGGGCCTGGTTGCATCCGGCCTGTTTGCCCTGCGCTATGGCTTCACCCCCGCGCTCGACTTCCGCACGTCGTTAGCTCGCATTGTGATGGACAATTTCAGCGGCCCCGTTCAACAAGAGGCCGCGGTGCATAAGGGCTCGCGCGCGCTCCGCCCCGACGCTCCCCAACCCATCGGGCTCACGATTCCGGAAGGCGACCAAAATAGTGCGCGGCCGCTCGATCCCGCGCCGGATTCGGCTCTCGATACCGTGGGCGTGCCGGACGCGGTGAACGATCCGCTGCATCCGAACCAGAGTCAGGCCAAAGTCAGGTCCGAGTCATCGAGCTCGGAGAAGGCAGAAGGTGAACAGGGCGATTCGGAAACCTCCGAGGGCGCCGACTCCAGTTCGGCCGAAAGCCAGCCCGACGGCCTGAACAGCGGGGCGAACGGCAAGCAGAGCGATACCCCCCATACCGGCAATCCCGAAAACTCCAATCCCGACGCCAATTCCAGCCTGATGGCCAAGCTGCGCGACGCCATGTCCAATCTGCTTTCGAAGATGCACCAGCAGAGCGGGGGCGGATCGCAGCGCCAGTCGAACACCGGCCAGAATCCGCAGAAGCCTGGCGCTCAGCGTGCGGGGCAGCGGCAGAATGGAGCCGCTGGAGAAGGGCAGCAGCAGAACGGCGGGCAGGAATCCGCGGATGTTGAGGGCCAACAGGCGAGTGCCGAGGGCAAGAACGGCCAGAACCCGCAGGCCCAGGGGGCCGGCCACAGCAACGACCAAAAGGGCGCCAACCAGCCGGGCAGCGGCATCGGCCGGCAGGACGGAAACAAGGACACCAAGCTCGCGGCGCAGGCCGCCGCCATGGGCAAGATCAGCGAGATTATCGGAAAGCGTTCCGCCAACGTGACAGGTGAGATCACGGTGGAAGTGCCATCGAGCCAGCAGCGCCTGCAAACTCCCTACTCGCAGTCGAACGCGACCCACGCCGATACGGGCGGCGAAATCAGCCGCGACGAAGTGCCGGAGATTCTCCAGCAATACGTGCAGCAGTATTTCGAGCAGGTACGTAAGCAGCCCAGCCACAAGCCCGAACCCGCGGTACGCAGCAAGGCGCAAGCGCCAGCCCCAAAAACGCCGCCTTCGATGTAATTACGGTTCCCGAATCCAGATCTGCGAACGGCCCAGGATCGGCGTGAGCACGTATCCGCGCACCAGGAGCTTCTTGCCCTGCTCGACCAGCCGGAGCTTGCAGCGATACACCGTGCCTGTGTCCACGTCCAGGATGTCCCCCCCGGCGTACTCGTCTCCCTGCTTTTTCAGCGAGCGTAGAACCACAAGTCCGATGATCGGCTTGCCCTTGCGGTCATCCGTGCACAGATCGCAATGCTCCTTGGCATCCGCTGCTTTCAGCGTGGCTTCGATCTTTCCAAAGAATGCCCCGTTCTGTTCGTAAATGCGTACAGTCCCGCGGGGCTGGCCCGTCCGGTCGTCCACCGCCGTCCAGCGGCCAGCCGGCGAGGGCTCCGTTGCCGGCACCGCTCCCAAGGCTGTGAACAGCAACATCGTGAGCGCCGCGAACCCGCTCCGCCCGCCCGCCGCCGTTTTTTTTCCAAAGCCAGGCAAACCTTCAGTGTAACGAATGTGTAAAATGTAACGTACGGTTTCCGAGTTAGGGCTCTATTTTTTGAATGATCGATAAGCACAAGATTTTTAACGGTACCCAGGTCTTCTCGTCCGCATCGGGCGATCTGTTCGACGGTTTTTTCGCACCGGGGAAGAAGTGGCAATTCGATAAGTCGGACCTCGTCGACAACCGTGCGCGCCGTGTCTTCGACCTCGCGAACCGTGCCTGCAAGCATGGCGTCTATCCCTACCAGTTGGCTTTAGAAGGCAAGTCGGGCCCCTGGGTGGAAGCCGAGGGCAGCCGGATGCTCATGCTTTCGTCCTATGACTACCTCGGCCTGATCGGTGATGAGCGTCTCGACAACGCGGCCATCGCGGCCATCCGCAAGTATGGTACCGGCACCGGCGGCGTGCGCCTGCTCACCGGCACCATCGATCTCCACCACCAACTGGAACGCGATCTGGCGGCCTTCAAAGGCACCGCCATGGCCATCACGTTCAGTTCGGGGTACCTCGCCAACCTGGCCGTTCTCTCCGCCCTGCTCTCGCCGCAAGACCGCGTTCTGCTCGACTCCCTGTCGCATCGCAGCCTCGTCGACGCCTGCCGCCTTTCCGGCGTGACCCTCCGGCGCTTCCAGCACAATGATCCGTCTTCGCTCCGCCACGAACTGTCCGATCCGCACACCGGCGGCCGCACGCTCATCATCGCGGACGGCGTCTTCTCCATGGATGGCGACATCTGCTGTCTGCCGGAACTGATCGCCATCAAGAAGGAATTCAACTGCTACCTCATGATCGACGAGGCGCATGCTACCGGCGTTCTCGGCGCGCACGGGCGTGGCACCGATGAACATTACGGAATCGACGCCACCGAGGTCGATATCTGGACCGGCTCCCTCGCCAAAGCCATTCCGTCGAATGGCGGTTTCGTCGCCACTTCCCAGGAGGTCGGCGTCTACCTGGAGCACGCAGCGGCGCCGTTCATCTTCTCCGCGGCGCTCTGTCCCGCCGCCGTCGCTGCGGTTTGCGAAACGCTCTCGATTCTGAAGGCCGAGCCCGAGCGCGTCGCACGGCTGAAACGAAATGCGGATTTCCTGCGCGCCGGTTTGCGCGACATGGGCTTCAAGGTCGGCTTGTCCACGACTCCCATCATTCCCGTGATCTTCGGCGACGAAGCCGACGCCGCGCTGTTCGCTGGCCGCCTCCGCGAAGCCGGCATTGTGGTGACGCCCGTACTGTTCCCGGCCGTGCCACAAGGCGCCGCCCGTCTCCGCATCTGCGTCACCGCCGCCCACACGACTGAGGATCTGGAACTAGCGCTCGGCGTTTTCAAGCGCTTGCGGAAGTAGGAGCAGGCCGGCCATCCGGGGCGAACAGCGTGTTAGCAGGGTCGATTGGACGCTTATTTGCGAAACAGCTCGGAAACAATACTACAGCCAGTCCAGAACAAGATCCAACTAGCAATGTAGAATCCTATGATGAACAGGGGTGATGACAACATATACCAACGCAGCTTTTTGCGTGGTGCTGCTGCCGTGGCAGAAAGCATTCCCCCGAGAATCTGGACTACTGCTAATCGGTATTCGTACCCACGCACAGATTGACGAGGATCCAGAATCTGCTGCTGGTAGTCCTTCAACCCAGTCCAGCCGCCGATTGCGAAGCCTAAATAGGCGAGGTGCATCATCAAAGCGAAGCTGATCGCTAGGCACGCAACGCTCAGGATAGCGGTGGTGATGCGAAAAGCGTTCACGGTCGTGCCGTCGGCGCCAATTCCCGCACATGGAGAATCTCGCTGCCTCGAATCGGCCGGACGTCGGATTCTGCGAGGGTAAGTACTGCGACGGTTCTGCCTTCTGCGGTAACGAACTCTACTTCAAATGCAGTGTTGTCACCGTAACCATGCACGACGGCTCCGACGTCGCCCGCTTTGAGGTCATAATGCGGAACGTCGTGCAACAGAACCACGGTTTCTAGTTCGTGAATCATCCCGGTCACCAACTATTCTAGAACGGATACGCTGTTACAAAGCGCGGACTTGCTTCAGCTTGCTCCACGATTCGCCAAGGTGCCAGACGCAACTTGTCCGCTCACTGGTTCTGGCTCGGCTAGCCCAGCCCACCCCCCTTCCCTCTGCTACCATGCTCCCTATGGCCGAGGATCGCATTTACCCCCCAAGTCGGGAATTTGTAGAGCACGCCAACGTGAAGGGCATGGATGCTTACCGCGCGCTCTACCAGCGCGCCGAGGAGCAACCCGCCGAGTTCTGGAGCGAACTCGCGGGAAAAGAGCTCTTCTGGTTTGAGAAGTGGTCGAAAGCGTTCGAGTGGAATCCACCCGCGGTGAAGTGGTTTGTCGGCGGCAAAACCAACGTGTCGTACAACTGCATCGACCGCCACCTGGCGACTCCCCGCAAGAATAAAGTCGCGATCCTATGGGAGGGCGAGCCCGGCGATCAGCGCATGATCACCTACCAGGAGCTCCACCGGCTGGTGTCGCGCTTCGCCAACGTGCTGAAGTCGCGCGGCCTCAAAACCGGCGATCGCGCCATCGTCTACATGCCCATGATCCCCGAGCTGCCCGTAGCCTTGCTGGCCTGCGCGCGGCTCGGCATCATCCACAGCGTGGTGTTCGGTGGCTTCTCCGCCGAGGCGCTCAAAGCCCGCATTCAGGATCTCGAAGCCCAAGTTGTGATCACCGCCGATGGTGGATGGCGGCGCGGCAAGGAGGTCCGGCTAAAACCCGCCGTCGATGAGGCGGTCGCGGATTGTCCCACGGTACGCGATGTTATCGTCTATCGCCGCACCGGAGGAGAGGTCGTTGTGCGTGAGGGCCGCGACCTCTGGTGGCACGAGCTCGACGAAAAGGCCGGCGAAACCTGCGAAGCCGTGCCGCTCGATTCGGAAACGCCGCTGTTCGTGCTCTACACTTCCGGCACCACGGGCAAGCCCAAAGGCATCGTGCATACTACCGGCGGCTACCTGCTCCAAGCCACCATGACTATGAAGTGGGTCTTCGACCTCCACGAGGAGGACACCTACTGGTGCACGGCCGATATCGGTTGGGTCACCGGCCACAGCTACATCGTCTACGGCCCGCTCTCCGCCGGCGCAACCACCGTAATGTACGAAGGCGCGCCCGATTTCCCGCAGCCCGATCGCTTCTGGCGCCTCATCGAAAAATATCGCATCAACATTCTCTACACTTCGCCCACGGCCATCCGTTCGTTCGTGCGCCAGGGCGACCAGTGGCCCAATGCGCACGATCTTTCGAGCCTCCGCCTTCTCGGATCGGTAGGCGAGCCCATCAATCCCGCCGCCTGGGAGTGGTACTACAAGACCATCGGCAAGGAACGCTGCCCCATCGTCGATACCTGGTGGCAAACCGAGACCGGCGCGATTATGATCTCCGCCATGCCCGGCGCGGTGCCGCTAAAACCGGGGTCCGGCTCGCTCCCGCTGCCCGGCATTCTGCCCGAGATTGTCGACTTCCAAGGCCGGCCCGTCGGCGCCAACCAGGAAGGCTTCCTGATCATCCGCCGCCCCTGGCCCAGCATGCTGCGCACGATCTGGCGCGATCCCCAGCGCTACGAAGAGCAATATTGGAAGCGCATGCCCGGCCACTATCTGACCGGTGACGCCGCCCGTCGCGACACCGATGGCTATTACTGGGTCCTGGGCCGCATCGATGACGTCATGAACGTAAGCGGCCATCGGCTGAGCACCATGGAACTTGAGTCCGCTCTGGTTCGCCATCCCGCGGTCGCGGAGGCGGCCGTCGTAGGCAAACCGCACGAGATCACCGGCCAGTCCATCACGTGTTTCGTAACGCTGAAACAGGGCAAGTGGGACACCGAACAGCTCGCGGTGGACCTGCGCCAGTGGGTGGCCCACGAAATCGGCGGCTTCGCTAGACCCGAGCAGATCCGCTTCACCGATGCACTCCCCAAAACCCGCAGCGGCAAAATCATGCGCCGCCTGCTGAGGGAAATCGTGACCTCGAACTCCGTCACCGGAGACGTGACGACGCTAGAGGATCTATCTGTAGTGACGCGCCTCTCCGCGCAGCACGACGAGGAGTGATCTTCCGTGTCGCCAGACGGGTACGGAGACTCCATCCCTTCCTGTTCCGCTTAGACGGTTTGATTGGGTGAAGATTGTTCCGGATGAAACGTGTGGTCGATGCCCAGCGTTGCATCCGAGCCGGAAACGGACTCCGAATAGATCTCTGCTGCCTCTAACGACTCTGCCCGCATAATGTCAAGGGATACGACCTCTGCAAGCTTCCACACCACCCTTTGACTATCTCCGTTGCCGTAAGATTGTTCATTTCGACGGCCGATTTCCAACGCCTTCTTGAAGGCTGCCTCAAAGTCGCTGGCCTTGAATAGGTAGAGCGAGTCCGAATAATGTACGAGCCCGAGGCCTTCAATGATAACTCCGAGTCGCAGTTTCGAACTGAACCACGTCTCGTTTGTCATTTCGCGTATTCCCCGCTAATCAGGAGCTTTCACTCTGTGCGACCACCAGGAGGGAGCACCCTGGACGGAGACCTCAATTCCCGATTTCTTCCGAGAACCTCCGGCGACCCCCTTATGCCGCGTGCCGCCTCTTCGCAACCGGCCGGATGAGCACCTCTGCGGGAATCCCAAAACGCTTATGGAGCCGGCGGATCATGGCGAGTGAAAGTCCGCGGTCGCCTCTCAGCACCTCGTAGACTCTGGTACGGTTCCCGATGACTCCGATCAGGGCGCGCTGATCCAGGCCTTGTTGTTCCAAACGGAACCGTATGGCATCGATCGGATCAGGTGAGTCGATCGGATAGTGGGTACGCTCGTAGGCGTCTACCAGTGCAACCAGCACCTCCAGACGATCACCTTGCGGGCTGCCCTTGGCAGCTCCCCAGAGCTTCTCGATCTCGTGCAAGGCCCGGTCGTGATCTTTAGCGTTTTTGATAGGCTTGATCTCCATAGCGCACTTTTCTGACATCAATCTTGTCGTATTCGGAATGCGGGCCGAGCCACTTGATGAAGACCGTCCCTCGCATATAATCAATCGCGGTTACCAGGCGATAATCATTTCCTTTGATATTGAAGACCACTCGCTCCCGATCGATAATACTCGCCGTTCTGTAGTTCTTCTTGACATCCGCCGGGGTCCGCCAATCTGCCCGGTCGACCTCGTGGAACCAGGTATCGAGCGCCGCTTTGATCGCTACTCGCTGGTTCCTTGCCGATAGCGTCTCGACAAACTTCGTCATTGTGCTGCGGGCGATGACGCGCATGCGCCAATGCCATCATATCGCGTTCCCATTATGGGTACAACATGGAGAAATCAGTCGAGTGAGGCCCTTAGCACAGCCCGGAGGCCATCCATGCACAGCACGGCCGCATGCTTCGATTCCGGCTCCAGGCCACCGACAGCCTCTTCGATGGTCTCCGGCTTGAGCTTCGCGAGCTCCGCGGGCGATTTTCCTTGGATCCACTCGGTCAACGCTGAGCCGGCCGCGATCGATGCCGTACAGCCGCGCGTCTTGTAGCGCGCTTCGGTGGCCACCCCGTTTTCGAACCGAACGGACAGCCGCAGGATATCGCCACAAGCCGGGTTGCTGACATCCACCGTAACGGCCGGAGGGTCCAACTCCCCTACATTGCGTGGGTTCTGAAAATGGTCCAACAGGCGCTGGCTGTGCATCGGTGACCTATGATCCAATATTTTATGCAGATCGTGGTTGCCGCGGTGATCGAGCGCGACGGGCTTGTACTGATCGGACAACGCCATCCGGGGAAGTGGCACGGGCTGAAATGGGAGTTTCCGGGCGGCAAGGTCGAGCCTGGTGAGACGCCGGCTATCGCGTTGGGCCGCGAACTGGAAGAGGAACTCGGCATTTCGGCGGAAATCGGCCCCGTCATTGCCGATTTCGAATACCAGTACCCCGGGCGCGCTCCTATCCGATTGATTTTCTTTGGTATTACGCGTTTTGCTGGGAAAGTCGAGAACCGCGAATACCAGGAAATCCGCTGGGAGCGACGCGAGCGCTTGCCGGAATACGATTTTCTCGAAGGAGACGTGGAGTTCGTGCGCTCCCTGGCCCTCAGTTCGGGAGCGTCACCTGCATCTTGTGGTTCCGATTCAACTTAGCAGTAAGCTCGCGATCCACCAAACTCAGCGATGCCTGGTTATGCACGCGCTGCGCGGTGACATAGTGCAGCGTCTCGCCTTCCACCCAGTAGGCAAATGCCGAATAGATCGAGTGGCCCTTGAAGGCAATCAGGTAATAATCCACGCCGTCTTCTGACGACGAGTCAACCGGCTCGCGCCCCGGGGCATCATACACGCGCACGCTATCGGAAGCGGTGTCATCGCCATACTCGTGGATCACCGGGGTTGCATGCTCCGGAACGAAGTTCTGGTTAACAACCGCGTCGGGTGCCGGGGCCGGTTCCGGCGCGGAGCTGTTGTCATATCCGTAACCGCCTGCGTACACAGGATATGCATAGGGCACTACCACCACTGGCTGAGAGTGATAGTGATGTGCGTGACCGGAACCGCCCCGCCCGGCCACGGTAGCGCCAAGGCTCGAAGCAAATGCCTTATTGGTGATGGAGAATGGGGTGCTGGAGGTAGCAGGCTGAGAGGCGGTTCGAGCCTGCTGCTTAGGAGCGGACTGCTGAGCAAAACTGCCGACGGTGAAGGCTAAGGCAAGTACACTAACTCCGAAGGTTTCCACGGCGCGCCTCCCAAAAATACAGCTTACACCCAATGTTTACTTTGTAGGAGCGGCTGGTTTTGGTGCTGGTACTGGGGGCGGCTGTGTCCCCGTGGCCGCGGTGGGCGCATTCTTATCGTACAAGTCTATGACTTCCTTGGTGATGTTGATACTCTCGGCGGCGTATACCACCGGGGTGTTTTGACCACTGATGTCGAGGATCAGGGTGTACCCATGGTCCTTCGCAAGGCGCTCGATGACGACGATGATCCGGCTACCGAGCTCGTTCATGATCTTCTGTTCCTGCTGGTCGAGCTCGGCCCGGGCATCTTCCATATCGCGATTGAGAGACTTGGTCTTCTGATCCACTTCGCGCGAAAGTTTCTGGCGCTCGCCATCGTCGGTTACCTTGACGAGCTGCGCCTGGAGCTGCTGAATGTCGGCCTGGCGTTTATCGAGGTCCGCCTTCCTGGGGCCGAAGCGCGCCTGCAAATCGTTGCCGGCCTTCTGGCCATCCTTGGTGGTGGCAATGGCGGCTTGGATATTGATTACGCCGATCTTCCCGTTGTTTTGGGCAGATGCCACCAAGGCTAGGGCCAGTCCGAGTGCGGGTACGGTAAACTTTCTCATCTTCACGACTTGCTCCTCAGATCACTTCGCGGGCACGGACGGCTTGGGCTTGGGAGCCGGGGCGGCAGGGGTACCTGGAGCGGCTGGCGCCGACGGCGCGTTCTTGTCGTAAAGCTCAACAATCTCCTTGGTGATCTCGATCGTGTTCGACGCGTACATCACCGGTGTCTGTTGGGAACTGACGTCCAAGACGAGGACATAGCCGTTGTCCTTGGCGTACTTATTGACCACTTGCATCAACCGGCCGAGAAGTTCGCCCATGATCTTCTGTTCTTCCTGATTCAACTCGGCCTGGGCATCTTCGGTATCGCGATTGAGCGCCTTGGTCTTCTGGTCGATCTCTCGCACCAGGTTCTGGCGGGCTTCATCGCTCAGCGTATTGCGGCCGCGGTTGAGCTGGTCCTGCAACTGTCCGATTTCCGTCTGGCGTTTTTCCAACTCAGTCTTCTTGGGACTGAACCGCCCCTGAATTTCACTGGCAGCCTTCTGGCCATCCTTCGTGCTGACGAGGGCGCTCTGGACGTTGATCACGGCTACCTTATTGGCGTTTTGAGCCGGCGCCTGCAACGCACCACAGAGCATCGCGACCGGCAAAACGAAAAATATGCTTTTCACTCCAAGACTCCTTCACAAATCGGGGGGCGATCGGCCCTTCCCGTACTTATTCTATGCGGTTGCCGCACCGGATTTAAAATGTACGTCCGATGGTGAACCGGAACGTGCTGGCTTGTTCGTAAAACGGATAGGTTTGGCCGAACGAGGCGATTGAGTTAAGAAAGGTCGCATTATTCGGAAAGTACGAACGGTCGGCCACAATGGGGGGCTGCAGATTGCGATCGACCCTGAGTGGATTGTACGCCCAGTAGATGCGGAAAGGCGCCTGCACCACAGGCAGGATCACCTGAAGCTCGATGCCAGTGGACATGCGAAGATTCTGGGTGCCCGGGGCCAGTACCACCTTGCCATTGAAAGCGGCCTGCGGGAACTCCTGGTTCAACTGCGTCACGCGGTCAGGATTCATGGTCAACTCGTTGGGCAGCAGAATGCGGTTGATGCCGGCGTCCACGAAAAGAGCCATAGTAACCGGCCCGAAAATCGGGATGCGGTACTCAGCATTCGAGACGGCGTGCGCATCGCCGCCCGGAAAGATGATCTGGTAGACAGGTATAGGCTGGGTCACAGGTTGCAGTGTAGCGACCCCATTGACGTAGACCTTTCGGTAGCGCTGCGACCCGTCGTTATTCAGCACGTTGACGCTCGAGTCGCTCGCGATGAACGCCACCGGGCTGATGCCCCAGATCTGGAACCCGCGGATATCCTGCTCGCCACCGATATAAGTGCGCGAGAACGGGGGAACATCCTTACCGCCGTATCCCGTGATCAGTGAAGTGAGGAGGTGATACGCCAGAATATGTTTCCGGTGAAGGGGGTTGGGGTGGAAGTACTTGAACTCGATGGAAGGGCGGATGGTATTGACATTGCCGCCCAGGACGCTGCCCGTGAAGGCCGCGGAAATGAAAATGCTCTTGCCACCAGTTGGGTTGATTGGATGATTGACGGTGTTGTAGCTGTACGAGGGCGTGATCGTGCTGCTGCGAATGCCGCTGAGGGAGTTGGGTCCGTTGACTCCCTCGAAATTGATGTAGGTGAAATACGTTGAGGCTGCGGTGCTGAGCGTATGCACATGGGAGATGTCGTAGCCGTAAGTGAGGCCGACGCGGGCGAAACTGCGCCGCAGCATTCTGCTGACGGAGAACGTAAAGCCCACGCTGTTCTGGATGTAATTCAGCAGATTGTTGGCGCCGTACTGGTTGTACAGCGGAATAAGGTTTTGGCCGCTGAGAATCGAAGCTTCGCGCGCCTGATTGTAATCGTAGCGGGTGAGATACACGCGAAATCCCATCTGAATGGGCTTATCCATGAAGTACGGCTCGGTGAATCCGAGGCTCACGGAGCGAAGCCTTGTGCCCAGCTGGGACTCGAGCGAAAGCGTCTCGCCCAAGCCCAGGAAGTTGTTGGTGGCATAATTCGCGCCGATAAAACTACCGGCGATGCCGGATACGCCGCCATTGAGGCCGATGGAGTTCTTACCGCGCTCCTTCACCTTGAGCGTGATATCGACGGTGTTGCTCTGGGTATTGCGCTGCAACGTGGCGGCTTCCTCGGCCTTCAGGACCTCGAAGTACCCGAGCTGGTTCAGCCGCAGGATGCTCACTTCCCATAAACGCGAATTGTAGATATCGCCTTCGTCGAGCAGGATCTCACGGCGGATGACTTTATCGCGGGTGGTGGTGTTGCCGGTGAAGTCGATGCGGCGCACAAAGAACTGCTTGCCTTCGTCGGCAGTGATTGTGAGGTCGACCTTATCGCCATTCACATCGAAGGAAGGCTCGGGAACGAAGTCGATGTATCCAAACTCGCCGTAGAGCTTTTTGATATCCTCGATGCCCTTGCGCAGCTTGGCGGTGGAAAAAACATCGCCATCCTGCATCCTGAAGATTCTCTGCTGGAGGAAATCGGTGGTGCGGAACAGCTTGACGCCCACGAAATTCATCTTATTCAGATGCATCAGCTTGCCTTCTTCGATGGGAATCGTGATATCCGCGTTCTTGCCAGGCTTGTCGGGCTTAATGAGAGGGAGGCGGAAACCATGGCCTCCGACATCGTGGATGTTGACTGTGTGGTCCAAGACCCGCACGGTGAAGTAGCCCTTGTCCTGATAAAACTGGCGGATGTGTTCCTGGTCCTCCTCGAGCTTGGAGGAGTCGTAGGTCTTGGGAAACAAATCTTCGAAATAGATGGAGTACGGAATGCCGATGGGATGCAGATTTTTCATGACCCGAATAATTTCGAGGTCGCTGATGTGGTCGTTGCCTTCGATATCGATCTTGCCCACTTTTACCTTGGGCCCTTCATTTACATTGAAGGTGATTTCGAGCGAGGAAGGCGGAACCTGGCGAATCTCCGGCTCCACGGTAGCGTACTGCCGGCCGCGCTCCGCCAGATACTCTTTGAGCACGACGGCGGCATGCTGCACCTTGTTGGGATCGTATTGCGACTCGGTAACCAGCCCGACTTTGCGCTCCTTGAAACGATCCAGCACCTCGGACACGGAGACGGACTTCATGCCCTTGCTGTAGTTGATGGACCGGATGACGCGCCGCTCGGTCACGACGAAGCGAACGATGATGCCGGTTTTGCCGGGCTCGGTTTCGATGCGAATGTCGTCGAAGCGCCCGTTGTTCCAGAGCAACATGAAATCGCGGTGGATAGCGTCTTCGTTATAGACATCGCCCTTCCGCGTCTGGATGAGGGCGCGCAGCTGGTCCTGCGGCACGCGCCTGGAACCGCGGATTTGGATTTCCTCGATGATGTTTCCCGCCGGGGCAACTGTGGGTGCGGCCGCTTTGGGAGCTTCGAGCTGCGGCTTGCCGGGCTCCTGGCCGGGCTGTGAAGGTTCGGGAGCGGCTTCCTGCACGTTCTCGAATGGATTGGGTTTGGAGGGCTCCTGGGGTGGCTTGGCCTGCTCCGGCGGCTTCGCTCCGCTCCCGCTCTGCTGGGGTGCCGGAGTAGCATTCTGGGACCAAGCGGGAGTGAGCGAAGGGAGAAGGCAAACCAGGGCGATAGCCAGGCGCATACGCCTGTTAACACTCATGTAAAATATGGGTTCCTTTCCACTCTGCGACCAATCAAGACGCAAATCACCCGCACTTCGTTTCGAACCGGCAAAAAGTGATAAGGGACTATTGTAGCGAATGGCTCCCCAAGGGACAACGTAGGCCGGTTGCCGGGCCAGACACACCTCACTGGGCGGCGATGGCACAGGCAAATACGGGAACACAGAGCGCCAAATCTTCGTAATGCACCAAAGAGCCGATTCATGAGAAACACACTCACGAACTCTGTAGCAATCGAAGTTCCCGGCAGCAAGCCAAGGGGATGGCGCGGGCAGTTTGCGCGGCCCACCGGGGTGCTTGGCCAGATCGTGGGGCACTTAATGGCCCTGCGGAACAAAGAGCGCAGTTGGTGGGTGCTGCCGCTCGTGGAGATTAGCGACAAGGACCGCGTGCTTGAAGTGGGCTTTGGATCGGGCGTGGACGTGCGGCGGGTGAGTGAGATCGCGGCGCATGGGTTCGTCGCGGGCATTGACCACTCCGAAGTCATGCTGGAGCAGGCACGCCGGCGGAATGCGGCGGGTATTCGCGCCGGACGAGTGGAGTTGCAGCTTGGCTGCGCGACGCGGTTGCCATATGCGGACGGGGCTTTCGATAAGGTCTTCTCGATCAACGTGGCGCAATTCTGGGACGAGCCCGCGGCAGTGGTCCACCAGATGCGCCGCGTGCTGCGCGAGGGCGGGCTGGTGGCCATTGCGGTTCAGCCGCGATCCAAGGGAGCCACGCAGCGGACAGCGCGCGAGACCGGCCAAAAGCTGGTGGAACATCTGGGTGCCGCGGGATTCAAGCAGGTGCGGCTGGAATCCAAGAAAATGAAGCCGGTGGGCGTGGTGTGCGCGCTGGGAGTGAAATAGCTACTCCGTACGTCATGCGAAAACGGAACACCAAGCTCACCGCCGAGATGCAGAGACGCCGAGAATGTCCGAAATCAAATCAGTTTGATTCGTAGCGCGCAGGTGCGGGCCCTCAGAATACGCGTGGATAGGATGCCTAGCGGCTGCGGTGCGCTTCGCGGGCCACGAGAGCGCAGAGACCCGCTCAAGGACGGATCACGGAAGCTCGCGGCTGCGATTGGCGTTGTGATAAGCTCAACCGAATCCAACTGCACGTTACTCTTTTTGGGGGCCGTCTTGAATCGTTTTGCCATCCGCATATCTGCTGTTATCCTTGTTGCCTTTCTGGCCTCCGCCAGCAGGTCTGCCGAGCGGGCCAGTCATCCGCTGGACGCGCTCACCTTTCAGGAATACTGGACGGTTCTCGAAACCATGAAGGCGTCGGGGAAACTGGACGCGGCGAGCCGCTTCGCCGGGATTACTCTGCACGAGCCGCCGAAGGAGGAGGTGCTGCGGTGGAAGGCCGGCGATCCGTTCCGGCGCGAGGCGCTCGCGATTGTCAAGCAGGGGCGGCGAACGTTTGAAGCGGTGGTGGATGTCGCCAATCGAAAGCTGGTGTCGTGGAACGAGAAGCAAGGCGTTGAGCCGGTGCTGATCGCGGATGAGAGCGAGGGAGTTGGGGAGCGGGTGAAGGCGGACCCGCAGTGGCAGGCCGCCATGAGGAAGCGAGGCATCACGGACTTCGACACGGTCGACTGCGATGGTGATTCACCAGGCTACTTTGGAACTCCGGAAGAGAAGGGGCGCCGGTTGCAGCGCGTGCGGTGCTCGGAGGGCAGACGCGCTGAGGACAGCGGAGGACACCCGATCGAAGGCCTGATCGTGGTGTGGGATTCGGAGGAGGGGAAAATCATCCGGGTGATCGATACCGGTGCGGTGCCGGTTCCGCCCGGGAGCACGGACTACAGCACCGATGCCGTTCGTTCGCGTGAAGTGCCGGGACCGATTACCGTGACGCAGGCGGTTCGCGGTTTCCACACGGAAGGCAGCGAGGTGAGCTGGGAGAATTGGCATTTCCACTTTCGCATTGATCCGAAGGCGGGCGTGGTGGTGACGAATGTGAGTTACACGGACGGCGGCAAGGCGCGCTCGATCCTATACGAGGGTTCGCTCGCGGAGATTTTCGTTCCGTACCAGGATCCGGCGGAAGGCTGGTATTACCGTTCGTTTATCGACATGGGAGAGGCCAACACTTGGGGCGGCGTGGCGAGTACGCTCGAGCCGGGCGCCGATTGTCCGGACAACGCCGTGTACTTCGACTCGGTGATTCCAACCTCGCACGGTATACCCCAGCGCCGGGCGCGCACGGCGTGCCTGTTCGAGCGCGAGGCGGGCGATTTCGCATGGCGGCACAGTGTGGCGGGGCTGCTTACCGACAGCCGTCCGCGGCGTGATCTGGTGCTGCGAATGATCACGACGTTTGGCAACTACGACTACGCATTGGACTGGACGTTCCAACAGAACGGCAGCATTAAGGTGGGAGTAGGGGCGACGGGGGCGATCGAAATGAAGGCCGTGCGCAGCCGGACAGCAGCGGACGATCGCGACGGATATGACGGGAGGTACGGGCACTTCGTTGCCGAAAACACGGTAGGGGTGAATCACGATCACTTCTTCTGTTTTCGGCTGGACCTGGATGTTGACGGAACGGAGAACAGCTTCGTCAAAGAGAAGATGAAAACGGAGAAGCTCGCGGCAAGCAGTCCGCGGAAGAGTGTCTGGTTGACGGAGCAGGAGGTCGCCAAGACGGAAAAGGACGCGCAGTTGACGATGATGATGGAGCATCCAGCGCTTTGGCGGGTGATCAATCCCAACGTGAAGGGCCGCTGGGATATCCGGTGGGTTATGAAATCGCGGGGGGCCACAACGCGGTGTCACTGATGGCGGATGACGATTGGCCGCAGCAGCGTGCCGGCTTTATCCGCCATAACCTCTGGGTGACGCCGTACCGCGAAGACGAGCGGTATCCGGCGGGCGACTATCCGACGCAGAGTCACGGCGGTGACGGGCTGCCGGCGTGGACTAAGGCCAACCGGGCCATCGAGAACACGGACATCGTGGTCTGGTATACGCTGGGGTTTCACCACGTACCGCGTCCGGAAGACTGGCCGATTATGCCGGCGGCCTGGCATGAGTTTGAGCTGCGGCCGTTTGATTTCTTCGGACGCAATCCGGCAGTGGATTTGCCGAAGGTACGGTGATTCGGAGAACAGCGATGGCAAGTGCAGTAACCAAGCCCGTGACCTTTGGCCTGATCATCGGGAACCGCGGTTTCTTTCCCGATCATCTGGCGTCGAGCGGGCGAACGGAAATGATGGCTGCGATCGAGCGGGCGGGGTTCAGCGTAGTGACGCTCGACGTTGGGGAATCGAAGTTCGGCGCGGTGGAAACGCGGGAAGAGGCGCGGCGGTGTGCGGCGCTGTTTCGCAAGAATCGGGAAGCGATCGCCGGCGTGATCGTTTCGCTTCCCAATTTCGGCGACGAGCGCGCCATCGCCGACACGCTGCGCATGGCGGATTTGAACGTCCCGGTGCTGGTGCAGGCGACGCCCGACACGGCGTCAAAGATGACGATTCGGGATCGGCGCGACAGCTTTTGCGGCAAAATGTCGGCGTGCAATAACCTGGCGCAGTACGGCATTCCTTACTCGCTGACGACACGGCATACCGAAACGCCGGACTCGGAGGTTTTCAAGCAGGATCTCGACTGGTTTGCGGCGGTGTGCCGGGTGGTCCGCGGACTGCGGAGGCTGCGGATCGGGGCGATTGGCGCGCGGCCGGCGGCGTTCAACACCGTGCGGTACAGCGAAAAGATTCTCGAAGCGAGCGGCATCTCGGTCGAACCGATTGACCTTTCGGAGATCCTGGGCCGCATTGAACGCATGAAGGACGGGGACGGCGCGGCGCAGCAAAAATTGGCCGAGATCCGGCGGTATGTGCCGACGGGCGGGATTCCCGACTCCGCGCTTCTGAAGATGGCCAAACTGGGCGCGGTGGTGGACGGCTGGATGCAGCAGGCCGATGTGGCGATCAGCGCGGTGCAGTGTTGGACCTCGATGGAGGAATATTTCGGCGTGGTTCCGTGCACGGTGATGAGCATGATGAGCAACAACCTGATGTCGAGCGCGTGCGAGGTGGACATCTGCGGGGTGATCGGCATGCATGCGCTGCAACTGGCGTCGGGGACACCGAGCGCGCTGCTCGATTGGAATAACAACTACGGCGACGATCCCGACAAAGCCGTCTGCTTCCATTGCAGCAATCTTCCTAAACACTTCTTCGCGGACGTGCGCATGGATTTTCAGGAGATCATCGCGGGCACGGTGGGCAAGGAAAACACATTTGGAACCTGCGTGGGCCGCGTGAAAGCCGGGGCGATGAGTTACGCGCGGTTCTCGACGAACGATCGCGAAGGCGCGATTCGCGGCTATGTGGGCGAAGGCGCCTTCACCAACGATCCACTCGAAACCTTCGGCGGAGCGGGTGTGGTACACATCCCGCGGATGCAAAGTTTGCTGCGGCACATTTGCGAGAACGGTTTCGAGCACCACGTGGCCGCGAACTTCTCGACGGTGAGCGCGGCGGTGCACGAGGCGGCTACGCGGTATCTCAACTGGAAGGTGTATTGGCACAAGGAAGCGGGCTGCTGAGGTGAGTATCGTCGCGGGCGTGGATTTCGGCACGCTGAGTGTCCGGGTCTCGATCTTCGACCATCAGAAGGGCAGACTTGGGTCGGGCGTGGCGGAATATCCGCTGCAACGAAAGAAGGAAAATCCCGACCACGCGACACAGAAGCACGCGGATCAAATGGGCGCGCTTGTGCTCGCAATACAGAGAGCGCAGAGCGCGGCGGGCGTTGACGGCCACGAGATCGCCGCGATCGCACTAGACACGACTGGGTCGAGTGTGGTGCCGGTGGACGAAGCGCTCGAACCGCTCGATGACTATTACCTCTGGTGCGACCACAGGGCCTGGCAGGAAGCGGCCGAGATTACGAGGGCGGCGCATGAAACTCAGCTTGAAGCGATCCGTTGGTGCGGTGGCGTGTACTCCTCCGAGTGGGGTTTCTCCAAACTGCTGCACTGGCTGCGCAATAATCCGGGAAAACGCGCTCGCATGGCGACCGCGCTGGAACATTGCGACATGGTTGCCGCGACGCTCTGTGGGCTCACCGACCCGGCAGCCATTCCGCGCAGTGTCTGTGCGATGGGCCACAAGTGGATGTGGAACCGGTCGCTCGGTGGGTTCCCGCCGGATGAGTTCTTGAAGAAGGTCGACCCGCTGCTGGGCGGAATCGGGTCGAAACTTTCGGGCCGGTATGCTACCTCCGATGAGATCGCCGGCCGCCTCGACGCGAAGTGGGCGGAGCGACTGGGGCTGGCGGCGGGGATTCCGATTCCAGTGGGCGCTTTCGACGCGCATTGGGACGCGATCGGCGCCGGAGTACGGCTCGGCGATGTAGTGAACGTGATCGGGACATCCACCTGCATCATGGCCATCAGCGAGCAGCCCAACCTGGTGCCGGGAGTTTGCGGCGTTGTGCCCGGCTCCATTCATCCGCGCTACACGGGGATCGAGGCGGGGCTTTCGGCGACGGGCGATATCTTCGACGCGATCGCAAGGCGTGCGAATTCGACAGTGGCTGCGTTGTCGCAAGGCTTGGATCGCTACCGCGCCGGGGAAACGGGCTTGCTGCGGCTCACATGGGACAACGGAGACCGCACCGTGCTGGTGAATCCAGAACTGGGTGGAGTGACGCTGGGTTGGCAACTCACCAACACAGCGCAGGATGAGCTCTTTGCGGCGATCGAGGGAACGGCATTTCACACCCGCGTCATCCTGGAGCGCATGGAGGAGCACGGGGTCGAGGTGAAGCGGATCATCAACGGGGGCGGCATTCCGCAAAAGAACGAAACGCTGAACCACATCTATGCGAACGTGATGAACAAGCCGATTCTGGTTCCGCAGGGCGATGTCACGAGCCTGGGCTCCGCGATTTTTGCATTTCTCGCGGCAGGTACGTTCCGGAGCGTGGAAGAGGCGCAGGACGCTCTGTGCCCGCGTTACAAGACGGTGGAACCCGACCCGCCGAGCTCGGCCGCGTACCAGGACCTGTTTCCGATCTACCGGCGGCTCTATTTCGGCATGGGCCGTAAGGACGCCGAGGCGATTGAGATTGGCGGAGTGCTGCCGGCGCTGCGGCGAATTGCAGCTCGGACGCGGGTCACTGCGTGATGTTGGAATCGCTGCGCAAGGAGGTTTGGGAAGCGAACCTGGAAGTGGTTCGACGCGGGCTGGTTCTCTACACGTTCGGCAATGCGAGCGGAATCTCCCGCGCGGAGGGTCTGGTGGCGATCAAGCCCAGCGGTGTGCCGTACGACGCACTCCGTCCGGAACACCTGGTGATTACGGATCTGGACGGCCACGTGGTGGAGGGGAATCTGAAGCCGTCTTCCGACCTGGCGACGCACCTGGCGCTGTATCGTGCATTTCCCGCGATCGGCGGCGTGGTACACACGCATTCCCGCTATGCCACGGCGTGGGCGCAAGCGGGCCGCGAAATTCCGTGTTTGGGCACCACGCACGCCGATTACTTCCACGGCTCCGTTCCGGTGACGGAGCCGATGCAGGCGAGCGAAATCGAAAAAGATTACGAGTGGAACACGGGACAGGTGATCTTGCGGCGCTTCGCGGACATGGATCCGATGACGAGACCCGGCGTACTGGTAGCGGGCCACGCGCCGTTTTGTTGGGGGAGAACGGCGGCGGAGGCGGCGCACAATGCGGTGGTGCTAGAAGAGATTGCGAGCCTGGCCTATCACGCGCTGACGATCAATCCCGCAGCGCCTGCAATCTCAGACGCGCTGCGGGACAAGCATTTTCTGCGCAAGCACGGGCCGAGGGCGTATTACGGGCAGAAGTGAAAACGGCGAACTGAAGTTCGCCGCGGCGCGCTAAAGCGCACGCCACAACACAGCCTAGTCGATGATGGCCTGTTCGGCGAGCACGTGGAACGTACGGTCCAAGGTGAGATCGCCAGTTGGGTGCAGTTGCGCCATGAAGACCGTGATCATCTGCTCCTTTGGGTCGATGACGAACGCCGTGTAATAGAATCCACCCCAGTTGTACTCTCCCGGGGAGCCGAGTTCCGCCAACGGGGACTTGACGCCATCGATGCCAAAACCGAGGCCGAAGCCTTGATCGAGGCCGATCTTGCCGATCTGATCGTGACTCATCAACTCGGTGGTCTTACGGCTTATGAGACGGGTGTTGCCGGCTTTACCGCCGTCAAGCATCATCTGGCAGAAGCGAGCGTAGTCCATCGCCGTGGAGCAAAGACCGCCACCGCCGGAGAAGAGCTTCTTCGGACCGCGAGATGGATAATCTGCGGAGTAGGAAAATGCGTCCTCGGTGATCGGCGTGTCGGGGAACCGGTTGAGACCTTTTTCCGGATACCACGTGTACGCCGTGGCCAGACGGTTGAGCTTGTTTTCGGGCGGGTAGAAATACGTGTCGTTCATGCCGAGCGGTTCGAAAATACGGGAGCGCAAGAACTCATCGAACTTCTTGCCGTAAACCACCTCGACCAAGTAGCCAAGGACGTCGACGCCTAGGCTGTACTCCCAACGCTCACCAGGATTGAATAGTAGCGGTAGGCCGGCCAAACGCTTCACGCTGTCGCCGATCGTGCCGTCATAAGCCAACAGTCCATGGCGACATTTGCGTCCTTGTACATTTGCCCGAGGTCCGGGTTCCAATGATAGGTGAGCCCCGACGTGTGTGTCAGCAGGTTGCGAATCGTAATTTCTTTCGTCGCGGGAATCGCATAAGGCTTGCCTGACGCGGGTTTGACCAGCACTTTGGGATTCTTGAACTCGGGGATGTATTTCGACACCGGGTCGTCGAGCAAGAAATAGCCTTCCTCGTACAGCATCATTACGGCAAGGCTCGTGATGGCTTTGGACATCGAGCAGATGCGGAAAATGGCATCGGGCTGCATTGGCTTGCCGGCTTCGCGATCCATCATGCCCTGCGCCTTCAGCCAGGCAACATGGCCACGGCGCGCCACAAGTGTGACTGCACCCGCGATTCGCTTCTGGTCAATGCTGTGCTGGACGGCACCGGCGATCCGCTCCAGCCGTTCCGACGAGAGGCCTACAGACTCCGGCTTCACGGCGGACAGCTCCTGCGCGGCCGCCACGCGAACCGCGGAGAGGACGAGAATTATAGACGCGAAGGCGGCGACGAGCCGCCGCGAATGGCCAGTTGTTCTGAGGTGTGGGTTCATCGTTTCACCGGAGGAGAAGTATACAACATTGGGCTCGTCTGCCCGTTCCAGAAGGCTCAGGCGGGCGTGCGCGGCTCACTTCTGCGGGCTGCCATTCGCTCCAGCAATGGGCAACCGAACTTGGAAGCGCGTATCGCCCGGGCGTGATTGGAAACTGACTTCGCCGCGGTGGTTGCGCACGATGCGGTAAACGGAGTCTAGCCCCAGACCGAGGCCCTCGCCGACTTCTTTCGTCGTGAAAAACGGCTCGAAGATGCGCTGCTGGACATCGCGAGGAATTCCGGGGCCGTTATCGCCGATTTCAACGAGGACGCGGTTGAGCTCTCTTGCTGTGCGGACGCGCAGTTCGCCCTTGCCGTTCATTGAGTCGATGGCGTTGTCGATCAGATTGGTCCAAACCTGGTTCAACTCGCCTGTATGAGCGCAGACCTTGGGCAGATCGCGGTCATACTCGCGCGTGATCGAGATTCCCTGCTTGAGGCGATGCCGGAGGATCAGCAAGGTGTTTTCCAAACCCTGGTGGACATCGACCTCCTGCTCGGGCATCTGGTCCATGTGCGAGTACTCTTTGATGGCGCGCACGAGGTCGGAAATGCGCGCGGTGCTATGCTCAATTTCCTTGGCCAGGCGGGCAACCAGCAGCGACGCGGAGACGCGCGTTAGGACATCCTCAATGACGTCGGCCGGAAAATGGGAGGCGATGTCATCAAGGCAGGCGTACTCGAAGCCGGCCTCGACCAGGCTTGACGCCACCTGTGCAGCGTGGCCGATGGAGCGTTTCTCGAGCCAGGCGGCGATTTCGTCCTCGCGGTCACCGCGATCGAGAGGATCGAGGACCGGCGCTTCCTGTTCGACGATCTCGCCTTCCAGTTTCGAGAGCAACAGACGCTGTTCGGGCGTCAGGACACGCCGGTCCAGACGGGTGTTGGCTTCACGTAGAGAGCTGATGGCCTCGCCGAGACTCTCGGCGGCACGCCGCGCAGCCGAAGCAGGGTTGTTTAACTCGTGGGCTAAGCCGGCTGATAACTTCCCCAGGGCTGCCATCTTCTCCTGCTGCTGTTCATTCTTAGTGTTTTCGCGGATGCGGTCGGAGAGAATGCCCACCAGGCGTTGGGCCAACACGGGCATCCGCTGCAGCATTTCCGGAAACCGGTCTTTCTGCAATGACGCAACCCGTGCGCGCGACACGGCCCGTGTCGTCAGAGGGAAGTGCGTCAAACGGGAAAACGGAAGCATGCCGGTCACTTGTCCGGCTTTGGCAACGAATACGCGCGTATCGGTGCCATCGGATTCGCGCTGCCCGCGCACCTCGCCCTGTAGGATTACAAACAACCGGTCCGCGGGTACGCCTTCTCGGAGGAAGACTTCCCCGGGTTCCAGGTCAGTCACGGTCATTTGAGAGGCGAGCCAGGCGAGGCCTTCGTCGGGAAGGTCCGAGAAGATGGAGATGGCGCGCAACTCTTCCACGAGGGGGGGCGCCGTCGAAGCGGCTTCGGAAGTTGTCACTCGCTCCACATCACACCTCGTTCAGATATTGATGCACGAACTGGATTGCAATGGAACCTTCGCCGACACCCGAAGCGACTCGCTTCACCGAGCCGTGGCGGACATCGCCCACGGCGAAGATGCCAGGGACGCTGGTTTCGAGCAGGCCGGGATCGCGATCAAGAGGCCAGCCGCGCGGCCGTTTCCCGTCCCTCAACAGGTCTGGGCCGGTGAGGATGAATCCACGCGCATCCCGCTCGATGAATCCGCTGAGCCAGTCGGTACGGGGTTCGGCGCCAATGAAGATGAACAGCGACGTTGCCGGAACGGTCTCAACCGTGTGTGTAGTGGTGCATTCGATCGAAATGGTTTCCAAGTGTTCCTTGCCGTCTACGGCCACAACTCGCATCCCATACTCGACCAGAATGTTGGGTGTCTTCTCAATCTCGTCGATCAGGTACTTGGACATAGTAGCCGCTAGTGAACTGCCGCGAACCAACATGATGACGCGATGCACGTATTTGGAAAAGTTCATGGCCGCCTGGCCCGCGGAGTTAGCGCCGCCCACGATGTAGACATCCTCGCCGAAGCAAGCCGAGGCCTCGGTGGAACCAGCGCCATAGTAGACGCCGGCGCCCTGTAAACGGTCCATTCCGGGAACATCCAGCTTGCGCCATTGCACTCCCATAGAGAGCACCAGGGCGCGGAAAGAGAGTTCCGAACCATCACTCAGCTTGAGCGTGCGGGAGGCGTGGTCGAGCGAGACGCCGGACGCTTCTTGTGGAGCGAGAATCTGAACCCCGAACCGGCGAGCTTGCGCGACCGCGCGGTATGCCAGGTCGGCACCGCTCAAGCCAGAAGGGAAACCGAGGTAATTTTCAATTCGGGCACTAAGCCCTGCCTGCCCCCCGGGCGCCTCCCGCTCCACGAGCACGGTGCGCAATCCCTCGGAGGCTCCATAGACGCCTGCGGCCAGGCCGGCAGGACCGCCGCCAACGATGGCGAGATCGTAGAAACCAGTGTCGGCCTTGCGGCGCAACCCCACGTGATCCGCAATCTGCGCCGGCGTCGGTTCGGCTAACTGTTGTCCGTCGGGAAACAGCACGACCGGCAACTGGAGCTTTTCCGAGGATAGTGAAGCCAGTATCCGGCGCACCTCCGGATCGCGGTCCGCGGCTTCGGCGTCCAGCCAACGGTAAGGCACGCGATTGCGGGCCAGAAATTCGCGCAGATCGTACGACCGGGGTGACCAACGGGTGCCCAGCACGCGGATGCCCTCAAACGGCGGATGAAAGTTCGATTGCCAGTCATCCAGCAGGTCGTCCAGTACCGGGTACAGGTTCTCTTCAGGCGGGTCCCAAGGTTTCAGCAGATAGTGGTTCAGCTTGATGTCGTTGATCGCACGGATGGCGGCGTCGGTATCCGAATAGGCGGTGAGCAGGACCCGCTTGGCATCGGGCGCGACCTGCAGCGCCTCCATCAAAAACTCGATCCCGTTGGTTTGCGGCATCCGGTAATCAACCAGGAGCAGTGCAACGGGTTCGTTCCGTTGTTGTACACGGCGCAGAAGGTCCAGGCCAGCGAGGGCAGAGTCCGCGCCTAGTACGCGGTATTTTTCGCTGTAGCGTTTGCGCAGATCGCGCTCGACGGCATGCCGTACGTCCGGATCGTCATCAATCGTCAGTAGCGCTGGTTTGGCCATGGGAACGCTTAGGATGTTGATGAAACCATGCGATTCCAGGTTGCACAATAACCCAATTTATAGTTCAACCGCGCTCCGGCACCGGCGCTTTTGATACAATTTGATGCCTGGAAGAACCATGCCTGTATCCGCAGCCAGTGATCCCAAGCAAGCGATCGGCCGAGCGCCGGAACGGTTGACTCTCGAAGAACGGCTGGCGCTTGCCGGAAAGTTCATCGCGCTCGAAGTTTACACGCCGGAGGCGCTGCCGCTGCAGCGCATTGAAGCCATCGGTGATTCGGTCGACGAATGCGTCGGGCAGCTGATCCAGCGTGGGCACGACCCGGCACGCTTCGAATTCTTGCGCCTCGAGCTTCCCTACTAATGGCGGCCTGGCTCTACGCATACCGGGTGCGGCGAGGGTGAATTGTGCCAGAGAAGCGCGCCGAACCCCGCTTCTTATGCTCCGACCTGGTGACGCTCTGCTGGTTGGAGGAACGCGGGAGCGAACACCGGGAGACGGTGGTGCTGGAGAATATCTCGGCGTCCGGCGCCTGCGTGCAAGCCGAAGTTCCCATTCCCGAAGGTTCGCGAGTGGGCCTCTTGTGCGGGACGGCTAACTTCGAGGGATGCGTGCGGTCATGCTACTTGCGTGACAACGGCTACTTTATCGGGATTGCCTTTGACGAGGGGTCCAAGTGGTCGAAAGGCCGATTCCAACCCGAACATCTGGTCGATCCGCGCAAGGTCAGGCCGCGCAGGCTCGCTAGCAAGCTCATCATGTTCGCGGGCGCCGTCCTGTAAAACGTGCGTTAAGAGAGCTTAGGTCTTCCAGCCCACGGTTTCGAGCGCCTCTTTCGCGATCTGGGCAGTGTTGCTGTGGATCGTAATCGTGTCGGGGATGTTGATTGCATAGCCCCCGGCCAGAACCACCGCCACGGCCGCGCCTTCGCACAGCGCGGTCTCGATTACGAGGCGATCGCGCCTCTTGAGGCCATCCATGGAGAGATTGAGCCCGCCGAGCTGATCCTCGCAATATGGATCGGCGCCGGCAACATAAATCAGCAACTCCGGATGATATCCGTGAATGGGAAAACGATAAGCCGCGCTGAGCCGTTCCAGGTATTCCTCATCGCCGACGCCATCGCTCAGATGGACATCCACGGAAGAGGGCGGCTTGATAGCCGGGTAATTGTTGTACTGGTGGATCGAGAGCGTGAAGACCGAGGAGTCTCCGGCAAAGATGGCGGCCGTCCCGTTGCCGTGGTGGTTGTCGCAATCCACTACCATGGCGCGGGTGATTCTTTTCTCGTGTTGGAGCTTGCGAATGGCGACGGCGATGTCGTTGATGGCGCAAAAACCTTCGCCGTGATCCGGAAAAGCGTGGTGAAACCCTCCGCCGACGTTGTAGCTGACTCCCTGTTCTAGTGCCAGGCGCGCGGCCAACGTAGTGCCTCCGGCAGCCAAGCAGAAAGCGCGTACCATTTCCGGCGAGTAGGGAATTTCGAGCTGAAGAATCTCCTCGTAGCTGAGCGTACCGGTTTTGAGCCGCTGGATCCATCCGCGATCGTGGACGAGCAGGAGGTCTTCGTCGGGAGCCGGCTCGGGGGTCACGAAGTCCTCGGGAGCGGCAAAACCCTCTTTGAGCAGACGATCTCGTATCAGCCGGAATTTCTCCGAAGGGAAAACGTGATGGCCAAGGTTCAGGTGGTATCCCTCGTGGTAGATCAAGTGGAACGGCAGCATTCGGGCCTGAGCTTGCGGAAACTTCATATTTGCACATTGGGGGCGGTGAAGGAGGATTGCTCAGTCGCCCAGAAACTTGCCGAAAGGCCGCAGGCCCTTGACGTTATCGCAGACGGCCTTGATCGCAGCCGTGAGCGGAATCGCAAGCAGCAAACCGGGAGCATCCCACAAGAACCCCCACACCATCAGGGCAACCGTCACAGCCAACGGGTTTAGGTGCACGCGCGAGCCGACAATCTTGGGGTAGAGCAAGTTCATGGCGATGAGGTGCAACATGGCGACCAGAAAGAGAATGATCAAGAAGCTGGCTAGAGGGTTTCCGCCGGCGATCGCGACAATGGCCGGAGGCAGTAGCGCCAGCGGCAGGCCGACGTAAGGCACCAGACTCAGGAAGCCGCTAACCGGACCAGCCAGTAAGGGGTAGGGAAGATGGACCATCCAGAAGGCAAGCGAGCTCAGTACGGCAAGCAGCACTCCCAAAAGGAAATTGCCGACCACGAACCCGCGCACCATGTCGCCGATGCCACGTAGGCTGCGCGCCGCTGCCACGCGATCTTCCCCCTCAAAAAACTGTAGAAAACTGCGGTGAATATGGTCGCGCCAGCTCAACATGAAGTAAACGAGAAAGGGCACGAACGAAGCCATCAACAGAATCTGGTAAAGCGATCCCATGCGCTCATAGAGCAGATCGGTGAGAGGTTTCTGTTCTTCGTGAATCCGCACTTCCGGTATGACACCAGGCAGCAACACCACCTGCGGCGCCGGTTGGATGTTGCGCTTGCTGCGCTTGGTTTGCGGTGGCATCGGCGCTGGCTCCTGCTGTGGTTTTTTCTGCGGAAAGATCGCCCGGTAAGTCTTGTTTTCCAGGTCGTCGATCTTTTGCCTTCCGCTTTCCACCACGTCGTTGATGCGCTGGCTGAAATGCGGCAGTTCTTCCCACAGTCCGGCCACTTGCGTGTAGGCGCCGAGACCGATCAGGTACAAGACCATCAGGCCGGTACTGCACACCAGAAAGCTGGCCACGCTGCGCGGCAAGCGTGCGCGCATCAACAGGCTGACGAAAGGCTCCAGGATGAATGCAATAATGACGGCAACCGTGGTTGTGATGAAGAAGACTCGCCCCCAGGAAAGCAGAGCGACGATGACTCCCAGTGCGATGACAGAGATCGCAGAGACGCGCAACTCCTGGGCGTGTAAGAGTTCCTGGCCCTTCAAAGATCGGGTGAAGATTGCCACGGTGAGGTGCTCAACGGCTCTTTCTCGAATCTACCATGCTGCCGCCTATAATGAAATCGCATCTCCTAACACATGAACCATACCGGCCGTATTCTTGCGCTCGACCTCGGGAAGAGGCGTATTGGCCTCGCCATCAGCGATGAGCTGGGCATCACTGCGCAGGGTCTCTCCACCCTGGAGCGCCGCAATAAGCGCACCGACCTGGCCGTTCTGGGGGCCCTGGCCCGGGAGCGGGGCGTCACGCAAATATTGATGGGAAATCCGCTGCATATGAGCGGCGCGGCCGGCCGGCAATCCCAGTGGGCGCAGGAATTCGCCGGCGCGCTGGAAGAGTACACCGGCATCCCGGTCCGCCTGTGGGATGAACGGCTCACGACGGTGGAGGCGTCGCGCGTGCTGCGCCAGAGCGGGATCAGTATCGAGAAACGTGCCGCGGCGGTTGACCGGCTCTCGGCCGTGATCTTGCTGCAAAGCTACCTTGATTCAGGTACATCGGAGTGAAGCTACTCAAGTGGTTACTTGCACTGGTGGCCGTACTGTTTGCGGCAGCCGGCTACGTGGCCTGGGAACTGAATCACCCGTACGCGGCTTTCCGCGAGGAGACCTTCGTCGACTTTCCAAAAGGCACAAGTACCATGGGGATGGCCCGGATGCTAGCCGATGCTGGCGTCATCTCGCATGCATGGGAATTCCTGGCGGCACGCGCTCTCCGGCCCCGGCGGGCCTTGCAGGCCGGCGAATACCGGTTCGACAGGCCGGCTTCGGTCCTGTACGTCTACGATCGCATCGCTCGCGGCGACGTATTTTACTATGTGCTCACAATTCCCGAAGGCGAGAATATGTTTGACATCGGGGCAGCCGCGGAGAAATTGAACCTCTTCCCCAGCTCGGATTTTCTGCGCGAGGCGCGCAATGCTTCTTTAATCCGCGATCTGGACCCAGCCGCACCCACCCTGGAGGGCTACCTGTTTCCCAGCACTTACCATCTGGTGCGCCACACGACGCCGGAACGCCTGTGCCAGATGATGACTACCCGGTTTCGCGAAACATGGAAACAGGTCGGCGCCGCGGTGGACGTGCACCGCTCAGTCACGCTCGCTTCGTTGATCGAGCGCGAAGCGCAGGTTTCGATGGATCGGCCGCTGATCTCCTCGGTGTTTCAGAATCGCCTGAAGGTCGGCATGAAACTCGATTGCGACCCAACGACGATCTACGCGGCACTGCTGGAGGGCCGGTACCGCGGTACGATCCACAAGTCCGATCTGGCCAGCGCCAACCCGTACAATACGTACCGCAACAGCGGTCTGCCGCCCGGCCCGATTGCCAATCCCGGCCGTGATTCTCTTGTGGCGGCTATTCACCCGGCCGACACGCAGTATCTTTACTTTGTGTTGCGGCCGGACGGATCAGGTGCGCATAATTTCTCCAAGACCATTTCTGAGCATCTCATCGCCACCAGCCGATATCGCCGTGCGAGCCAGCGGGAACAAGTCGAGGAAAGCGCGTCTGAGCGAGTATCTCACCGAAAGAAGACTCACTCGAGTAACTGAGAACAATTGGCGGGAGCTTTTGGCCATGCTCGGGCCAATCTCGGAGAGCTATCTGCGCCACCTGCTGGCTGGCATCGGCGTACCTGTTGAGGCGCCTTTCGGTGGTGTGCGGCAGAAAACTTTTGAGGAGTTGGAGCAATCGCTGATCGAGATGCAGGCGGAGCACGCACGCGCCCAGGCCGCCGGAGACCGTTCGCGCGCCACACTATGCCGGAATGCCGTAATTCAAGCTAAAGACCACGCGCGGTTATCCGCCCGCAGCCCCAAGGCTTCAGCTGAAAAGAAGGCGATGAAACAGGAAATGGTGGAGTGGATGCTCGTGTGGCTGGAGAATCCCGGAGTTTTCCCCGCGTGGGTCAAACTCCGGAAACTCAAAATGTGAGTAGTGGGCCTTTAGACGTGCGGATCCAGCATCTTTTGGACTTCGGACTTACCGACTGCGCCCACCCGCTGCTCGACCACCTTGCCGCCTTTGAACAGCAGCAATGTGGGAATCCCGCGGATGTTGTACCGCATGGCGGTCTGGCCGTTGTCATCCACGTTCATCTTGCCAACTTTCGCCTTGCCCGCATATTCGGATGCGATGGTGTCGATGGTTGGCCCCATCTGGCGGCACGGACCGCACCATTCGGCCCAAAAGTCCACTAGCACCGGTTCCTGCGAGCTCAGGACGTCTGTGTCGAACGCCGCATCGGTAAAATTCAAGACGTTGTTACCTGCCATCTCTATCTCCCAGTTGTATTGGATCTCACTTTTGTCCAAAAGATTCAGCAGCGTTGCCGCCATCCAGCAGCCGGCGATACAGTGCGGCATATTCCCCGGCCGAAATGCGCCAGGAAAAATCCTTCTGCATGCCGCGCCGCATCATGGCTTCCCAGCTCTGCCGGTCGACGAAAGCCGCGGAAGCAGTGCGGATGGCTGCCAGGAAGGCCCGGGCCGAATACTCCTGAAACCTGAACCCCGTACCCTCCTCGATGGTATCATCAAGCCCGCCCGTAGCGCGCACCACGGGCACCGTTCCGTAACGCAGGCTGTACAACTGGTTTAGACCACTCGGCTCATACTGGCTGGGCATCAGAAACATGTCGACGCCAGCTTCGATTTTGTGCGCCAAAGCCTCGTCGTAACCAACTTCTAGGCCTATATGACCGGGGTACGCCGCGGCGATCTCGCGGAGCCTGGTTTCGTACACCGCGTCGCCAGCGCCCAGCACCACGAGATACAGGTCATCCTTCACCAGTTCCGGCGCAATTTCGAGAATAAGGTCTGTGCCCTTTTGGGTAGCCAGCCGCGACACGACACCCACGAGCGGTCTGTTCATGGCGGCTTCGGGAAAAGCAAACTCTCTCAGCAGGTCGCGTTTGCATTCCCGTTTTCCACTGAGATCGCCGGGCGAATAGTGGGCGGCGAGGTGAGGGTCTGTCGCCGGATTCCAGTTCTGGTAATCCACACCGTTCAGAATTCCATGCAAGTCAGAGGCACGGGCACGCAGAACGCCATCCAGCCCGAAACCGTATTCGTCGGTCTGGATCTCGGCGGCATACCCGCGGCTGACCGTGCTCAGCGCGTCGCTGAAAACCAGTCCCCCCTTCAGGAAATTCACTTTCCCAAAGAATTCGAGGGCCTCCGGGTTGAACAGACCGGAACTCATGCCTATTTGCGGCAGCACACTCGGCGGAAACAATCCCTGGTAACCGAGGTTGTGAATTGTGAACAGCGTCTTCATCCCGAGGAAGGTGGGATCGTAAGCAAAATCCGTTTTGAGATAAACCGGAACCAGGCCGGTTTGCCAATCGTGGCAATGCAGAATTTGCGGCCGAAACACGCGACGCGCTACCGCCAGCGCGGCCCGGGAAAGCACAGCAAAGCGCACCGCATTATCCGCATAGTCGCCCGACGCATCGCCGTAGTATCCGTCGCGATCGTAGAGAGAAGGGGCTTCCAAGAAATAAAACGGCGTTCCGGCATTGGCCTGATACAGGCTGGTCTCATGCACGGCGCCTCCCAGCCAGATTGGAATCGAATCATAGACCCGCTTGGCCGCGGTCAGTTCGATTCGCCGGTACCGCGGAATCAACACCGCCACCTCGCAGTCAAACGCTTTGAGCGCCGCAGGCAACGCGCCCACCACGTCGGCCAAGCCACCCGTTTTTGCGAACGGTGCGGCTTCCGAGGCGACCATCAGGACCTTAATCATGGGAGCGGAAATACTGATTATGCCAGCTTAACTGGACGGGAGCGGTTCGGTTTCAGTTCTCAAGATAGGTATAGCCGTGCAAGCCCTCTTCGTAGAAGCGCAGCAACTTGCCGGATTCTTCGTAGCTCATGCGATTCTCACGTACCGCCGTCTCGACATCTTTGCGCAGATCGGCAATCAGAGCGTCGGCATTGAACTGGACGTACTTCAGCACCTCGCGGACGGTGTCACCTTTGATTACCGCGTCGAGCAAGACGTCGCCGGTTTCACTGAGCTTCACGTGCACTGCATTCGTATCGCCGAACAGATTGTGCAAGTCACCCAGAATCTCCTGATAGGCGCCTAGCAGGAACGCGCCCAGATAGTAGTCCTGCCCGGTGAACGGGTGCAGCGGCAATGTGCGCTTCACGTCGCGCCGATCGATGAACTGGTCCACTTTGCCATCGGAATCGCAAGTGATGTCGCCGAGCACAGCGTATTGCGTGGGTCGCTCCTCCAACCGGTGGATGGGCATAATAGGAAACAACTGCTTGATGGCCCAACTGTCGGGCATGCTCTGGAACAGCGAAAAATTGCAGAAATACGTGTCGGCCAGCATGGCGTCCAGCCCTTCGAACTCTTCCGGAAAATCGTCCATCTCCCGCGCCAGCTTCTGAATGCGCCGGCAGATCGACCAGAACAGGTTCTCCGCCAGGCAGCGCTGATCGAGTGGCAGGTAGCCCAGGCTGAACAGATTGAGCGCCTGGTCGAGCGCCTGCTGCGCATCGTGGTAACTCTCGAGCACGTTCTTGGCGCTGAGCGAGCGGTTGGTCTCCTGCAAATCGATCAGTGGTTGTTCGGGTTCCGGTGGCAGTTCTCCGACCTGATCATCGCCATAGCCGGCCACTCCCAAAACGTTGAAAACCAGCGCGCTGTGATAAGCAGTGATGGCGCGCCCGCTCTCGCTGACGATGGTTGGATGCGCGACTCCGGCTTCGTCGCACACGTTCTGAATGTGATAGACGACGTCCGCCGCGTATTCTTGGAGCGTGTAGTTGACGCTCGATTCGAAGTCTGTCTGGGAGCCATCGTAATCCACACCAAGGCCGCCCCCGACGTCCAAATAGCGCAGTCCGGCGCCGGCCCGCGCGAGGTCTGCGTACATGCGCGCGGCTTCGTTGACCGCGGCCTTCAAGTGGCGAATATTGGTGATCTGGCTGCCCAAATGAAAGTGAAGGAGGTGCAGGCAGTCAGCGAGGCCGCGTGTCTTCAGCTCTTCGAGCGCCCGCACAGCCTCACTGGTGGTCAGCCCGAACTTCGAGCGATAGCCGGCCGATGACTTCCATCGTCCCGCGCCGCGGCTGGCGAGTTTGACACGCAGGCCAATGGTCGGCCGTACACCCACGCGCTCCGAGCACCTGGCGATCAGGTCCAGTTCCGTGTACTTCTCGATAACCGGGATAATGTGCCGGCCCACTTTCTGGGCCAGCATCGCCATCTCAATATATTCTTCATCCTTGAAACCGTTGCAGATGATCGGCGTTTCGTTGTCGGCGAGAGCCATGACAGCCAGCAGCTCGGGCTTCGAGCCGGCCTCGAGGCCAAAATGATATGGCTTGCCGTACTCTAGAACCTCTTCCACCACCTGCCGCTGTTGGTTGACTTTGATCGGGTAGACGCAGAAGTAGCCGCCCTGATACTTATGGTCGGCGATGGCCGTTTGAAACGCCGAGTGGATCTCACCCAGCCGGTGCTTCAAAACGTCGGCAAAACGAACAAGGATGGGCAGCGAAATGCCACGCAAGACCAGAGTGTCCACCAGTTCCTTGAGGTCGATGGCGCGCGCCGGATCTTTTTCGGGGTGGACGAGAATATGGCCATTCGGAGCCACGGAAAAATAGCCCTTCCCCCAGCTCGCCACATCGTACAGGTCGCCCGCGTCTTGCGTGGACCAGCGCTCCGTGGGCTCCAGAACCGACGATCCCTTGCGGCCGTTTCGCTCCAACTTGCCTCCCGAAAACTTCAGTGTCCTTCGAAATAGCGGTGGGGGCAAGTAATATTTGGACCTAACACGCTTGTAACGGAAGAAAACTCCGGGCTTCTACCAGACCTTGGCATCCGGCCCGCTGAGCACCTCGCCCACCCGGCCATGATGTGTTACGAACATCCCGGCAAGCCGGTACGGCAAAAGTACCGGACCGGCACGGGCGGTTCTCCAAATCTGGTTGTCTCTCCAATCCCACAGACGCTCCTGACGGGCGTCCACCGGTTGCGGCATCGCGTCCCAATGGCCATTTGGATAACAAAAGGCGCCGATTCCCTGCACCAGTATCGACCAGACGAGCGCGACGGCGAACGCAAGCTTCCACGTCCTCGAATTCTCGATCAGATGCATCGCCGGAATGAGCAAAATGACGAGACAGGGCATCACATCGGCCAGCAGACGTGGGCCATAAGAGAACCCGCCATACCAGAGGCGCGATCTCGCAATCAGAAGAACTTGAGCAGCGGCCATCAGCAGGCAGATGAGATAGATCTCCGGATGCGGCGTGTGCCAGCCCCGTAGCCAGCGGTAGACGCCGACGGCCGAAAATAGGAACACTGGGCAGAAGACCAACAATCCACGGCTGGGGCTGACGAGTGAGCCGGCTAATCCCGCCAGCAAGTTGCCATGGAGCAGCCAGCCTGTCGGATAGGAGCCTCCGGCGCTGCCAAAGATCTGGAAGTTGTAAACCAGGACAATCCCCACCGATACGGCCGCGCAGCCTGCAAAGACCACCTTGCGCGCCACGCTCCAGCGTGAGCGCAAGACGTACACCGCCACGATCCCGAGGAACATCGCATTGCTCAACCGGATCGCGACACTCAAGCCAGCCCACAATCCAGCCTGGGCAGCCGGCGTGCGCTCCGAGCTTTCCGACGCCAGAACCAGGCAAAGCAGCCCCGCAATGATGAGCAATTCACTGGCACCGTGTTGCCACAGAGCCTGGCTCGAAGTGCTCCAGGTGGGCGACCCGAACGCATAGACCGCTGTAAGCAACAACGCGTTTCGCCGGTTTGTCAGCTTGTCCGCCAGTGCGAGAAACGCGGCAACCGAAACGGCGGCGATCAACGATGCACTGACCTTCTCCATCATTCTCGCAACCAGCACCACCCGATCCACAGGCATCTGCTCAATGTTCAAAAAGGCCAGAAACGGCGCGTACAGTGGCGTCAATAACAGCGGAAGCGCAATGGGAAACGAAGAGTAGTAATGGCCGTGACGGCGTGAGAACCACGCGGGTTTCATGTGCTGCGAATCGGTGTACCAACTTGCGAAGCGGTCGAACGTAATGCTGTGGCTGCCCACAATTGTGAACGGGAGCAGGGCGGCCGGAGCCGTGTCTCCCGACGGAATCGGCCGCAGATTCAGGTTGTAGATGAAGAACGCGGCGAAAAATACACCTGCATAACGGCGCCAGCAACCTGGTAGAGGAAGCGCCGGCCGGCTCTCAGATCCGCTAGGAATCAATCCGAGTTTCCGGCGATTTTCACCAGGGAAGGCGCCGCGGTGCCGTTTAGTACCGCCTCGGCCTCCTCCGGAGTAAAGCTTTCGACCTTAGCCGAGATATTCATGGAACAGAACTTGGGTCCGCACATCGAGCAGAAATGAGCGTCTTTGAAACCTTCGTCCGGAAGGGTTTCATCGTGCATGGACCGCGCGGTTTCGGGATCGAGCGACAACTCGAACTGGCGGTTCCAGTCGAACCGGTAGCGGGCGCGGGAAAGCTCGTCGTCGCGGTCGCGAGCGCCCGGACGGTGGCGTGCAATGTCGGCGGCGTGCGCCGCAATCTTGTAGGCCATGATGCCCGCCTTGACGTCGTCCCGGTTGGGCAAACCCAAGTGCTCCTTGGGCGTCACATAGCACAGCATCGACGCTCCGTGCCAGCCAATCAGTGCGGCGCCAATCGCCGACGTGATGTGATCATAGCCCGGCGCGAAATCCGTAACGAGCGGCCCGAGCGTGTAGAACGGCGCTTCGTAGCACAGCTCCATCTCCTTCTCCACCTGGAGTTGGATCTGATCCAGCGGAATGTGGCCGGGGCCTTCGATCATCACCTGGACGTCGTATTCCCAGGCTTTTTTTGCCAGCTCTCCCATGGTCTTCAATTCGGCGAATTGTGCTTCGTCGCTAGCATCCGCAACAGACCCGGGCCGCAACCCGTCGCCGAGCGAAAAGCTGACATCGTACTTCTGAAAAATCTTGCAGATCTCTTCGAAATGCTCGTAGAGCATGTTCTGCCGGTGGTTCTTCACCATCCACTCGGCCAGAATCGACCCGCCCCGGCTCACGATCCCCGTGATGCGTTTCGTGGTCAGCGGAATGTGCTGCACCAGCGTGGCCGCGTGGATCGTCATATAGTCCACGCCCTGCTGCGCCTGTTCTTCAATCACTTCGAGCATCAGGCTCGCGCTGAGATCCTCTAAACGGCGTACGCGGCTCAACGCCTCGTAGATGGGAACGGTGCCGATTGGCACGGGAGAGGCATCCAGTATCGCCTGGCGGATGCGCGGGATGTCGCCGCCCGTCGAAAGATCCATCACCGTGTCGGCTCCGTATTTGACCGAATCGCGGATCTTTTCCAGCTCTTGATCGATCTCGGAGGTGACTGCCGAATTCCCGATGTTGGCGTTGATCTTGCAGCGGGAGGCCACCCCGATGCACATGGGCTCTAGATTGACATGGTTGATGTTGGCCGGGATGATCATGCGCCCGCGCGCCACTTCCGACCGGACCAGCTCCGGCGAAATGTTTTCCCGGTGCGCGACGTATTCCATCTCACCGGTGATCGTGCCCTGTCGCGCATAGTGCATCTGCGTGCGGACCGAATCATTACGGCGCTGTTGAACCCACTGAGACCGAATCATAAGATTTTCAAAGCGCAGGCGCTCGCTCGACGGGCGCCCGCGCTGCTCGTCCTTTACTTCGATTTGCTCTTCTTTGGTTTCTTGGTTTCCTTGCGGCCACGATCCTGCGATTTTGCCATACGAATGATTCTCCCTTCGCTTTCAAATTATAACCGCGATCACGCGCTCGCGGAGGCAGTTTTCTTCTGGGCGTGCCGAAACGGGAGTATGGAAGCAATCATAACAGCTAGCCACAGCCAGGTCCCCAGCGGAGTCCACAACGAATGGACCCAAGCGTGCCGCTGAAACCACGCCTCGCGGCCAGGCAACTCGGCTTTGGCCAACGTGGCGCGATTCACGCCTTTCAGCATTCCCAAACCGAGCTGCACGACGAGCACCCACTCCGCGCCCCGCGAGCCCTCAAGCGACGCCGCAATCGCAGCCGCCATGCCGCCGCAGTAAAAGACATGAGAAACCAGAGCAGCCCACCACAGCCGCGGGAGGTCGCGGCGGGCGAACGACACTTCGCCCATGGCCCGAATGACGAACCCGCCCAGGTCTGTGCGGCCGGCGTAGGCGATCATGCCGCCAGGAGCAAACGCAATCCGCAGCCCCGCCTGGTGCACCGCACGCGTCAGCGAGCCACTGTCGCTCGGCGAGCTCTGCCACGCGTCGGGGATGCGTAGTTCGAAGAACATTTCTTTCTGGATGGCCATCGATCCGGCCCACGCGAACGGATTGTCACCCGGCCCGAGCAGGCCCGCAATGGGTGCGTTCCACACGCTGCGTAGGAGCGAGGAGAAGTCCGGCGGTTCCGGCAGGAACCAGCGATATCCTGTGCTCACGCCGACGTTCGCCTCGGAGAGCCGTGCGGCCAGCGCTCGCAGCCAACCAGAAGCAACGCGGCCCCCGGGATCGGCAAACGCCAAGATCTCCGAGTGCTTGCGCGCTGCGCGTACACCTGCCAGCCGGTTCGTGATTCTGTCACTGTTCTTGTGGTTAGCACCAACCAGCACGACAATCACGCGCCCTGGCAAGACGCCGGGCGGTATGTCCGTGGCATTTCGGGCCGCCACGATCAGCTCGTAGTCGGGATAGTCCAGGGAAGCCAGCGCTCCGAGGTTCTCGCGCAGATCGTCCTCGTCGCCTTCGACTGACACAATCACGGTAGCGGGGGGAAGGATTCGATTAGGATCAGGCGCGAGGCGATCCGCTACGAACCGCGCGCGTTTCCGTTCCCCGCGAAGCGCAAACACCGCGAGTGCGAGCGCCGGACCGGCGAAGAACCAAAACCAGAACACTCGAAAAGTCTAGCAAGAGCGTTAGCAGCGCATGCATCGCGCTCCAAACCGTTTCCCGCTGGCTTCGTAGAACGCGCGCTTATTATCGCTATACTTGAGGAAAATGCGGCCACTTTTGGTAGTTGTGGCGATTCCGTTCTTGTCCGTGTCGATCGGTGCCGCGCCCTTACGCGTCAGCGATCCGCATATGCTTGAGCAATACCGCTCGCGCCGCGCGGATTTGCGCAAGGCGCTGGGGGATGGCGTCACCGTACTTTTCGGCCGCACCGAAGACCACGAAGAGGACCTTCGCGCCGGTTTTTTTCAGGAATCGAACTTTTATTACCTGACGGGTTGGCAGGAACCGGGGGCGATTTTGCTGCTCGCTCCGCTGCCGCAAGATCCGAACGCGCCCGGCTATTCGGCTAAGGCCAAGCTTCCCCGCGAGATCCTGTTCTTACCCGAGCGCAATCTCGATGAGGAAAAATGGACCGGACGAAAGCTCGGGCCCGACGATCCGGATGCCCGCGAAGTCACCGGTTTTGCCTCCGTGATGCCGGCCCAGCGGTTTGAAGCCGAGCTGCTCCGCGCGCTGGAGTCCTATACGCGCGTCTACACATTGCTGGACCAGCCTGCGGCCTCACGGCTGAAGCAACTGGCGCCTTTGCGCGAGGCGGCCAGCGCTGCACTGGCTACCACCAAACTGCGCATGCATAAGTCGGCCGAAGAAATCGGCCTCCTGCAGCATTCCATTGACGTCACACTCCAGGCGCACCGCGCCGCCTGGCAACGCGCCGCCCCGGGACTCTACGAATACCAGATCGCCGCCGGAATGATGGACATGTATATGGCGGCGGGTTGCGAACGCAGCGCCTACGCGCCGATTGTCGGTTCAGGCCCGAACTCGGTCTTCTTGCACTACTCGCGAAACTCTCGCCGCATGGACGCCGGTGAAGTCCTGCTAATGGACGTTGGGGCCGAATGTGGGGGCTACGCGGCAGACATCACCCGCACCATACCCGTGAGCGGGAAATTCACTCCCCGGCAGCGCGAGATTTACGAAATCGTGCTCGGCGCGCAGAAGGCGGCCATTGCCGCTGTCAAGCCCGGAATGATGCTGACCAAGGCCGCGCCGAACAGCCTCTACAGGATCGCCTACGATTACATCAATTCCCACGGCACCGATCTGCACGGCGAGCCGTTGGGAAAATATTTCACGCATGGGCTCGGCCACCACGTGGGCCTCGATGTTCACGACGCGTCTGACCCCAACTCCCCGCTCGAAGCCGGGATGGTGATCACCATTGAGCCGGGCATTTATATTCCCGAAGAGAACCTGGGCATCCGCATCGAGGATATGGTGCTGGTGACCGAGCACGGCGCCAAGGTGTTGAGTTCCGCGCTGCCGCGCGAACCCGGCGCGATCGAGAAGCTCGTAGGACGTGGCGCGTCGTCCTCCGCGGGCCGATGAACATGCCGGCTCTCAGCAAGCACAGTTTTGCGTATGCCGGTGTGCTGGCCGGAACGTTCCTGGTGGCACTTGTGGCGAGCTGGACGCCTCTGGGGACACAGATCGACAACACCGCGTACGACTGGATCTTCCGCATAAAGCAACCGCAACCCTGGCAGCCCGAATCTATCGTACTGGCGATCGATGAGCTTTCGTTTTCCGCGCTCGGCGGCCAGCTCGGCCTGCGCCGCGCACTGGCGGACGGTCTGGAACGCATTGCAACCGCATCGCCCAAAGCGGTGGCCGTGGATGTGATTTTGGCCGATGGAGGCGATAAGGACTCTGACGCCCGCCTGGAGGCTGCATTCCGCGCAACGCGCAATCTAATTCTGCCTTGTGACTTGCTGCCCAATGGCAGCGGTTGGGACGATCCCCTGCCGCGCTTCCGGCGGTGGGCCACGGCTGTGGGGCACGTACACGCCGATGTCGATTCCGAGCGAGTAGCGCGCGCCGTCCCATTGGAGAAAGTCGCGGGACATGACCGCCGCTGGGCCCTGGCTCTGGAAGCGTATCGAGTCAGCCGCTCCGCCAGCATCTTGGAGACCCCGCGCACGCTGGATGTGGGTGGGGTTTCCATCCCGGCTTCCAACGCCAGCGGACGGGCCATGCGCATCCGTTACCTGCCACCCGACGGGACAATCCCGGCAGTGACGCTGAAACAGTTGCACGACAATCCCGCGTTCGCAGACCGGTTCGCCGGGAAGATCGTGTTCGCCGGCGTTACTGCGCAGACCGCGGTCAAAGACCGGTGGTTCACCCCCTACCCCTCACCGACTCCCGCGCCTGGCGTCGAAATCGATGCGAATGCGTATGAGACCATCGCCCAGCACCAATTTCTCGCCAGCGCGCCCGAGTGGTCCGTGGCCTTGTTCTGCCTGATCCTGACAGGGGCGGCTGGCGCAACCTTCGCGTGGTTCTGGGGCTGGCGAGCCATCGCCATCGCTTTGTGCATTCTCGCAATGGCGCACTTGGCGCCTTACGCGGCGTTTACTCAGGGCACGGTATTTCCGTTCTCGCCGGGCGTTTCCACCGCATGGCTTTCGCTCACGGCGGCAGTTTTCTGGCAGCTCTTCTATGTGCGCCGCCGCCTGGTGAAATCCGAAGCCGAGCGCGACCGCTACCAGCACGCCATGCAATTCGTCACGCACGAAATGCGCACGCCGCTCACCGCCATTCAGGGATCGAGCGAGCTGATGAGCCGCTACGCCATGCCCGAGGAAAAGCGCAAGCAGGTCGCCCAGCTCATTCACTCCGAATCGAAGCGTCTAGGCCGCATGATCCAGATCTTCCTGGATGTCGAGCGGCTCTCCGCCGGCGAGGTAGACCTCAAAAAAGAAGTCTTGCCGGTACGCGCGATCATGGCCGCCTGTGTCGAACGGGCCCTTCCGCTCGCTGAGCGAAAACAGATCCGCATCACCATGGATCAGCTCGGCGATGAGGTCCTGACCGGCGATCGCGAGTTGATGGAGTACGCTTTCTACAACCTGCTCACCAACGCCATCAAGTACTCGCCGGCCAAGACCGAAGTCACGGTCACCGGCGGGCGCGAGGGGGACCACTGTGCCATCTCGGTGCGCGACCAGGGCATCGGCATCGAGCAGAAGGAAGTCCGCAAAATTTTTCAAAAGTTCTATCGGACGAAGAGAGCCGAGCAGTCGGGCGAAGCCGGCACCGGCATCGGCCTTTCTATCGTGGAACAGATTATTCTGCGGCACGGTGGGAGAATTGACGTAGAGAGCGCGCCTGGCAAGGGATCTTGCTTCACCCTGACGCTACCGGTGGCACGTGGAGTGCCGGCCAAGCCGTTCGCTGCAAACTGAGATGCAACGCCTGCTCATTGTCGAAGACGACGCTGGGGTCCGCACCACCATCGTCACCTTCCTGGAACTTGAAGGCTACGCCGTGGACGCGGTCGCGTCCTCGGACGAGGCCCTGGCCCGTCTGGACCAGATTCAATATCCAATTGTTATTTCTGATATTTATATCGACGGCCGCACGGGTCTGGACGTAATGGAAGCGGCGCGCCGCAATAACCCGTCTTGTTCTGTCATCCTCATGACCGCGCGCGGCACCATGGAAACGGTAATGGCCGCGACTCGTGGCGGGGCCTTTGAGTATATCGCCAAGCCATTCGATCTCGACCGCATGCTGGAAACGGTGAAGCGCGCCGAAGCCGCGCTCATCGAGGACCCCAGCGAGGTGGAGCCCGAGGAATTGCCCGAGTCCGAAATGATCGGCAGTTCGTCGGCAATGGTCGAAATCTACAAGACTGTTTCTCGCGCCGCGCCTACCGATGCCACCGTGCTGATCGAAGGCGAAACCGGTACCGGCAAGGAATTGGTTGCCCGCATGATCCATCGCAACAGTCCGCGGGCTTCCCAGCCCTTTGCGCCGGTGGACTGCGCATCCGTTTCCCCAACGCTGCTGGAAAGTGAGCTGTTCGGTGCGCTCAAGGGCGCCTACACCGGCGCGGATCGCGACCGCGTCGGGGTATTCGAGGCCGCGCACCGCGGCACCGTGTTCCTCGACGAGATCGGTGACATCGAGCCCGCCTTCCAACTGAAGCTTCTGCGCTTCCTCCAGGAACGTGAGGTCCGTCCGCTGGGCGCCTCTCGATCGAAGCCGGTGGATGTGCGCGTCATCGCCGCCACCAACCGGACCCTACAGAAGATGGTGGAGGAAGGGAAATTCCGCGAGGATCTCTGGTTCCGCATCAACGTGGTGCGCATCACCATTCCGCCGCTGCGCGACCGGCGCGGCGATATCCCGCTGCTCGCGCGATTCTTTGTCCACAAATACAATCAGCGCTATAGCCGCGAGGCGAAGCTGATGGAATCGGGTGTCAAGGCCATGGAAGAGTACGCCTGGCCGGGCAACGTGCGGCAGCTTCAGCATTTGATCGAGCGCTTGGTGATCCTTGTCCCCAACGGCCGTATCGATGGTGAGGTGGTTCAGGATTCCCTGGAAGCCATGGACTCCCGCGACCGCCCGGTGGAAACCTTGGCCGATGCCGAAACCGAGCAGATCCGGCGCGTACTCGCGGCGACGGGTGGCAACAAGAGCCGCGCGGCGCAGATTCTGGGCATCGAGCGCAAGACGCTGTACCGGAAACTCGAGCGCATGAAGCTGTAGCGAAAGGCAACTTCCCTCGCGCTAGAATACGGTCTCCATGCCACAACTTTTCCCCATCGCCGCCATTACCGATGAGTTTTCGCCCGACATCTCGACCGCCGTGCGCTCGATGAGTGAAGTCGGAATGACCGCCGCCGAGTTGCGCATGGTGTTCGGCAAGAACATCATCGACCTGACCGACGAGGAGATCGATCGCGCCAAACAGATTGTTGGCGAGCGCGGCATGGATATCATCTCGATCGCTTCGCCATTGCTTAAATGCGTGCTGCCGGACGCCCCGGAAATCGATGCCCGCTTCCAACAGGACATCTTTGCCTCCAAGCACACCTTCGAAGACCAGCCGCAGCTCACCGATCGGGCTTTCGAGATTGCCAAACGAACAGGTGCGCGCATCGTGCGGGTCTTCTCCTACTGGCGGACGGTGAAGCCCGAGGCATGCTTCGATCGCGTGGTCCTTGCCTTGCGTGCGCTCGCGGAAAAAGCGGCTCCGCACGGTTTGATCATCGGCCTCGAAAATGAGCACGCCTGCAATATCGCCACCGCCGCCGAGACCGCGCGTGTACTGGCCGCCGTCGATCACCCCAATCTCCAGGTCGTTTGGGACCCGTGCAATGCTCTCGTCTCCGGCGAGAATCCATTCCCGGATGGTTACCGGCGCCTCCCGCCCAAACGGATCGTTCACGTCCACGCCAAAGATTGTTTCGTCACCGGTCACAAGCCCACTTTCGGCGCCTTAGGCGAGTGTGGCATCGATTGGAAAGGCCAGATTGCCGCTTTGTTGGCAGACGGTTACAAAGGCTACGTCAGTCTCGAAACGCATTGGCTGGGTCCCGGTGGCGACAAGCACGCCGCCAGCATGATCTGCGGGCGAAATCTCAAAACGCTTGTAACAGCGTGATATTCTGGAGGGCAGACGAGGGCGGCTCCCCATGCTCCTCCACTCTGCCCACATGGCCGCGATCCCCGATAGTTCTGGGAGCTTTCGCGCCTTCTCCAGCATCCAACGAAAAACCTGCGTGAATAGTGCCGTTACCTTCGGTGCCGGGTGTGCGTCTGCACAGGGTGGAGTAGTGCGGCACTAGCTAGGTGGCTTCAGGTGTCCCATTCCGATGTTTGAATTGCTTTTCAAATATCCGGCGACGGTCTTTTCCCACGGGCAATTTGTGTTCCTCGCTCCCTGGCCTGTATGGCTGCTGGCCGTTGCCATATTGGTGGCCGCAAGTGCGCTGGCCTGGCACATGTCGCACCATCATGGTTTGTTGTCGGGTGCGCGTCCTATCGTGGTCTGGCTGTTGGAAACGGCGCTCGTTGCGCTGGTTCTGTTCCTGTTGTGGCATCCCGCCATCAGCATCGCTACGCTGCGCCCCCAGCAGAATGTGGTCGCCGTGCTCGTGGACGATTCCCGCAGTATGGGCATGCCGGAGAATGGAAGCACGCGGCTCGCGCAGGCCGAGAAGCTGCTCAACGACGGTCTGCTCGCGAATCTCGACAAGAAATTTCAAGTGCGGATGTATCGGTTTGGCGAGAATCTGGAGCGCATCCAAAAGCTCAACCAACTGAGCGGCGCTGCACCCGCTACCCGCATCGGGGCCAGCCTCGAGCAGGCGCTGGCCGAGGCATCCACGTTACCGCTGGGCGCGATCGTGCTGTTGAGCGATGGAGCGGACAACTCCGGCGGCATCGGTTTCGACACTATGGCGCAGATTCGCCGGGCGCGTGTTCCTGTTCACACCATCGGCTTCGGCCGGGAGAGACTCTCGCGTGATATCGAGATCTCAGACGTCGCCGTGCCGGCACATGCGCTGGCCGATTCCCGGTTGAGTGCCGAAGTCACTTACAAACAATTCGGCAGTACACGTGAGAAGGCGCGCCTGACGGTCCGAGAAGGGGACCGCTTGCTGGCCGCCCGGGAAATCGTTCTGAAAGGCGAGGGTACTCCGCAGACCGAAACGCTGGTATTCAATGCCGGCCTGGCTGGCCCGCGGACCTTTCAGTTCGCCATCGAGCCCCTCCCCGGCGAGGAGAATCTCAAAAACAACCAGCTCACTCGCCTGATCAACGTCACTTCGTCCAAGGCGCGCATCCTTTATTTCGAAGGGGAGCCCCGTTGGGAATATAAATTCATTCGCCGGGGGATCGAGGACGACCGCAGCCTGCAAATCACCTCGATGGTCCGTACCACGCAGAACAAGGTCTACACCCAAGCGGCGGATGAACAAGACCGGAAGCGGCTCGAAGACGGTTTCCCCTCAAAGGCGGAGGATTTGTTTGCTTTCAGCGGGCTGATCATCGGCAACTCCGAGGTGGGCTACTTTACAGCACAACAGCAGGCGCTGATCCGCGAGTTCGTCGACCGTCGCGGAGGCGGTGCTCTGTTTCTGGGTGGCCGGGCCGCGTTAGCGGATGGTGGCTGGGCGCACTCCTCTCTGGCTGATCTTCTGCCCGTGCGGATTCCCGACGCCAAAGACACCTTCCATCGCGATCCCGCCTTCGCTGAGCTGACCGCGCAGGGGCGCGACAGCGTGATCTGCCGCTTGGAGGAGGATCCGGACCGCAACGCCGAGCGCTGGAAGAATTCCAAGAGAGTGCCACCACTAGCGGACTACCAGCAGGTTGACGATCCCAAACCAGGCGCTCTCACGTTGCTCGAGATGAGCGCCGGCGGACACCGCCACTTGCCACTGCTCGTCACACAACGCTACGGGAACGGGCGTACCGCGGTCTTCGCAACCGGCGGCAGTTGGCGCTGGCAAATGATGCTGCCCCTGGGCGACCAGACGCACCAGATGTTCTGGCAGCAACTGCTGCGTTGGTTGGTGGCGGAGACGCCCGGCCAGGTCATGGCGTCCACGCCGCAACCGATCCTTTCCGATGAGGGCCGCGTGCCAATACGCGTCGAAGTTCGCGATAAGAGCTTCCGGCCGATTCCAAATGCAACAGTCGAGGCGCATATCGCCGGTCCCGGCGGCAGCGCGGCCAGCATTTCGTTCACACCCCAACCGCTCGATCCAGGCGTTTATTCCGCGGAGTGGAGCGCCGGCAAGCCGGGATCGTACCTTGCCGAAGTCGTCGCACGCCAGGGCCAGCAGGAGGTCGGCCGCGACGTTCTTGTGTTCCGCCGCGAGGATGGCGTCGCCGAAAATTTCCGCATCACGCAGAATCGAGAACTACTGGAAAAGCTGGCGGAGGAGACTGGCGGCCACTACTACCCTGCGAGCCGTGCATCGCGCCTCGCCGACGATATTTCTTACTCTGAGGCCGGTATCACCACGCGAGAAACGCGAGACCTTTGGGATATGCCAGTGGTGTTTCTCGCGGCGCTGCTGTTACGCGGATCCGAGTGGCTGCTGCGCCGCAGATGGGGCGTCGTATGAAGGTCGCCACGCTCCTACTGCTAATTACTATCGCGGCCCGCGCCACGACCTTTTACCTCACCGTTGCTGGCCTCGGCGGAGAGCCCGATTACGAGCAACGTTTCTCCATGTGGGCGACTGAAATCGAGGCTGTTCTGAAATCGTCGGCAGGCGATTCCCACATCGAAACTCTCAAGGGCGCCGGGGCAACGCGCGCGAATGTGCGTGCGGCCCTTGAAAAGATCGCTAGCCAAGCCAAGCCTGACGATGCATTGGTCGTGATGCTCATCGGCCACGGCAGCTTCGACGGTTTCGACTATAAGATCAATCTGCCCGGCCCCGATATTTCCGCCACCGAGCTCGCCGCCTTGCTCAATCACGTGCCAGCGACGCGACAGCTCGTGGTCAACATGACCAGCGCCAGCGGCGGTGCCGTGAGCGCGCTGCGGAGGGAGAATCGCATCGTCATCACGGCCACAAAGACGGGCACCGAGCGGAATGCTACTGTATTTCCGCGTTTTTGGGTCGAGGCATTGCGCGATCCCGCGGCCGACGCCGACAAAAACGAAACCATTTCGGCGCTCGAAGCGTTTCACTACGCGCAGCAGAGGATCGCTGAATACTACGAATCGCAGAAGCGGCTGGCCACCGAACACGCTTTGCTCGAAGATACCGGCACCGGCGCGGGCGTTCGCGATCCTTCCGCCACGAATCGACAAGGGCTACGAGCCGCGGCATTTCCCCTGGTGCGCCTGGGGGCGGTGAGTTCTCTGGCGAACAATCCCGAAAAGAAGAAGCTACTCGAAAAGAAGGACCAGATCGAGCAGCAGATTGATCTCCTGAAGTACAACAAAGCCGCTCTTGCTCCCGACGATTACAAAAAGAAGTTGACAGCGCTGTTGCTCGATCTCGCGAAGACTCAGGAGGCACTAGATAAGTGAGGACTCTGCGTCTCTGCGCCACTGCTGTGATTTTCGTCGCTACACTTCACGGGCAAACGCTCGAGCGCGCCGAGGCTCTTTGGAACGCGCATGATTACGAGGGCGCGAATGCTGCCTTTCGAGCGTTGGTCAAGGTGCATCCGAATAATCCGGACTACAAAGTGCGGTGGGGCCGCTTGTACCTCGATCGTTTCCAGCCCCAGGATGCCGCTCAACTTTTTGCGGAAGCGCTCGCCGTCAAGAAGGACCACTCCGGTGCGCTCCTGGGCCTCGCGCTCGTGGCGGCTGACGATTACGAAGGCAAAGCCGTCGAGCTGGCCGAACAAGCTCTGGCTGCCGATCCCAAGCTGACGGAAGCCCGCGTGCTGCTCGCGCGGTTGGCTCTCGAAGACAATGATCCTGTCCGCGCAGCGGAACAAGCCGACAAGGCGCTCGACATTTCTGCCAACTCACTCGACGCCATGGCCGTTCACGCCTCCATCGATTGGCTGGATGATAAAACCGACACTCCGTGGATCGGCCGCGTTCTCGCTCAAAATCCGCACTACGGTCATGCGTACGAACTCGCCGGGCACTTCTTCGTTATCAATCGCCGCTACGAGGAGGGCATCGCGTATTACCGGAAGGCGGTGGCGATCGAACCCGGCCTTTGGAGCGCTCACTCTCAGCTCGGGGTCAATCTGATGCGCCTAGGTTTCGAGGAGGAAGCCCGGGCCCAGCTCGAAGCCTGCTACGCCCACGGCTACAAAGACGCCGCCACCGTGAATACTTTGCGGCTGCTCGATAGCTACAAGAATTTCGTCACCTACCGCACCGGCAACACCATTCTCAAGCTGCATAAGAAGGAAGCCGAGTTACTCCGTCCCTACTTCGAAACCGAGTTGAAGCGCGCGCTCGCCACCTATGAAAAGAAGTATGGCTTCAAGCTCGACCGGCCCGTGCAGCTCGAGGTCTACCCCGACCACGAAGACTTTGCCGTGCGTACCCTTGGCATGCCGGGGCTCGGTGCGTTGGGCGTCACATTCGGTTATGTCGTCGCCATGGACAGTCCTTCCGGAAGAAAGCCCGGCGACTTTCACTGGGCCAGCACGATGTGGCATGAACTGAGCCACGTCTACGTGCTCAGCGCAACGCACCACCGGGTTCCGCGATGGTTCACCGAAGGCCTGGCGGTCTATGAAGAGACCGCTGCCTCTCCGGATTGGGGTGACCGCCTCGACCCCCACGTCATCGCCGCCATCCAGCAGAAGAAATTGTTGCCCGTTGCGGAACTCGATCGCGGCTTCGTGCATCCTACCTATCCGACGCAGGTGGTGGTGTCGTACTTTCAGGCAGGGCGCATCTGCGGGTTCATCGCGCTTAAATGGGGCTACGACAAACTGCTGGCGATGATGCACGATTTTTCGGTGAATACGACCACTCCGCAGGTCATCGAGAAAGAGCTGGGCATGAGGCCCGAGGAGTTTGATACGAAATTTCTCGCGGCCATTGACGCCGAAACGAAAACGGTGGTGAATGGTTTCGACGACTGGAAGAAGGGCATGAAGGAAGTGTCGGCGCTCGCTAAGGCCGGCGAAAATGACCAGGTGATCCGGAAGAGCGAAGCGATTCGCGATATCTATCCCGAATTCGTCGAGTCCGGAAACCTGTACGAACTCCGTGCCGATGCTCTTCTCGCGTTGAACAACAAACCGGCCGCGATCGGGGAACTGGAGCACTACGCCAAGATCGGCGGCCGCAGCCCCGAAACATTGAAGAAGCTCGCCGGCCTGGAGGTGGAAGCAGGTCATCCTCTCGACGCCGCGGCCACTCTAAACCGTCTAAACTACATCAATCCCATGGATGAAGACCTCCACCGGCGACTCGGCGACCTATGGTTGGCGCAGAACAATATTGATGGGGCCATCCGCGAATACCAGGCTGTACTTGCGTGGAATCCGGTCGATCCCGCGACGTCGCACTTCAATCTGGCCAAGGCATACCGCCGCGCCGACCGGCCCGATGATGCGCGCGATCAGTTAGTGCTCGCGCTCGAAACCGCTCCTGGCTACCGGCCCGCGCAAAGAATGCTGCTGGAGCTATCGCAATCCGAACAAGGAAAATAGAATGTCAACCTCAACCGCATCTCCATTGCAATCCGAGGATTTGAAGGTTCGCATCACCCGTTTCCGCGACGTCGACGCGGAGATTGTCCGCCAGGTGCGCCGGGTCATCGTCGGCCAGGAGGAGGTGCTCGAGCAGATCATGATCGGGCTGTTCGTCGGCGGCCATTGCCTCATCACCGGGTTGCCCGGCACGGCCAAAACACTGCTGGTGCGCACTCTCGCGCAAACGCTCGGGCTGGTATTCAAGCGCATCCAGTTCACGCCCGACCTGATGCCTTCCGACATCACCGGAACCGACATCATCGAAGAGGACGCCTCTACCGGCCACCGCACATGGACCTTTGTGAAGGGCCCCATCTTCGCCAACATCCTGCTAGCCGATGAAATCAACCGCACCCCACCGAAGACGCAATCCGCGCTACTTGAAGCCATGCAGGAGCTGGCCTGCACCGTGCGTGGCAATAACTACAAGTTGCCCGCGCCGTTCTTCGTGCTGGCCACGCAGAACCCCATCGAGCTGGAAGGAACCTACCCGCTGCCCGAAGCGCAGCTCGATCGTTTCTTGTTCAACACGGTCCTTGACTACCTGACGCCGCAGGAAGAGATGCAGGTCATCGACCTCACCACCACCACACATATTGCGCAGGCCGACCCAGTAACCAACGCCGGCGAGATCTTGGAATTCCAGCAACTCGTACGTATGGTGCCTATCGGCGAATCTGTGGCGCGTTACGCGATTGACCTGGTGCGCGCCACGCGCCCCCGTGACGAAACCGCGCCAGATTTCGTCCAAAAGTACGTGAACTACGGGGCCAGCGTTCGTGCCGCCCAGTTCCTGGTGCTCGCCGGAAAGGCACGCGCGTTGAAGAAAAGCCGTTACCATGTTTCTTATGAGGACATTCGCGCGCTCTACACTCCCATTTTGCGCCACCGCATTCTGCTGAATTTCCACGCAGAATCCGACCGCCTGCGCCAGGACGACATATTGCAACGTCTCCTGGATTGGAAGCCGGCCCCGAGGGAGTGAGAAGATGCACCGCAGAGACGCAGAGGCGCAGAGAGGGAACCAAGTGCGGATTTCTCTGCGTCTCCGCGCCTCTGTGGTGAGGATCTAGTCTGATGCTCCAGCGATTTCTTGATCCTGCCACGCTTGCCGGACTCTCCGGCCTCGACCTGGTCGCTAAGACGGTGGTCGATGGTTTCGTCTCGGGCTTGCACCGTTCGCCTGATTTCGGCTTTAGTCAGGAGTTCGCCGAGTACCGCGCCTACACACCTGGGGACGATCTCCGCCACGTTGACTGGAACGTGTTCGCGCGTACTGAACGTTGCTACTTGAAGCGCTATCGCGGGGAGACCAACACCCAGTTGCTGATTCTGCTTGATACCAGCGCCTCCATGTCTTACGGCTCGTCCGCGGTGAATAAGCTGGACTACGCGCGCTTCGTCGCTGCTTCGCTGTGCTATCTGTCGCACGAACAGCGCGACGCCGCGGGCCTCATCATTTTTGACCAGGACGTGGTCAACTACGTCGCTCCCTCCACCCGGCAGGGCCAGTTATTCCGGCTCCTGCACGCGATCGAAAAAGCCGAGCCCGGAACTAGAACCGATTTCAACAAACCTTTCGCCCATTTCCAGAATTTCCTCAAGCGCCGCGGGTTGGTCGTCGTCCTCTCGGATTTCTACGAACAGCCCGAAACGATTGTCAAGACCATCGAGCCACTCCGTTACCGCGGCAATGACGTGATCCTGTTTCACGTGCTCGATCCCCAGGAGATCGCGCCCCGCCTGCGCGAACCGGTGCTGCTCATCGACGTAGAGACCAAGGACAGCATGGAGGTTTCGCCCGAATACGTCAAGGACGAGTACCGCCGCAAGATCGATGCGCACATCGCCACACTGCAAACGCGCGCACGCGCCGCGGGTCTCGACTACTTCCTCATGAACACCGGCCGCCCACTCGATGAGGGCCTACGGGAGTATCTTGCCGTGCGCCAGGGGAGAATGTAGTGGGTTTTCTCGCGCCATGGTTTCTTGGGGGACTGGCAGCGATAGGCCTGCCCGTATGGCTGCACTTGCTCAGGCAGCACAAGACCACGCCACTGCCCTTCAGCTCTTTGATGTTCTTCGAGCGCCGCACGCAAAGCTCGATCAAGCATCGCCGTCTGCGCTATTTGCTCCTGTTCGCGCTGCGGATGGCGCTGGTGGCAATGCTGGCCCTCGCCTTTGCGCGTCCCGTCGTCAACTCTGCCACCGTGGCATCCGCGCGCGGCGGCAAAATGCTCGTGATGGCCGTGGATAATTCCTTCAGCATGCGCCAGAGTGATCGGATGGAGCAGGCCAAGTCAGACGCCATCGCGTCTCTTTCGCAGCTCCGCCCCGAGGATCGTGGCCTGGTGCTCGCCTTCGGCCCGCAGGCGCATTTAATGGGTGAGCCCACTACCGACATTTCTACCCTGCGTGCCGAAATCCGCGCCATTCAGCCCTCTGACGATCACAGCTCCTACGCCGAATTGGCGCACGCTCTGAAGTCTTTGACGCAGTCCTCCCGCATGCCGGTCGAAGGCCATTTGTTTTCCGACATGCAGCAGTCCTCTATGCCTCCAAGTTTCGCTGACGCCGCGCTGGGCGACAACGTAACGTTGGTTCCTCATCCTGTTGCCGCCGCGACGATCGCCAATTTCACTGTCGAGAGCGTCACCGCGCCACGGCGCATCTACGACACCAAGAAAGTGCGAATTCTGGCAACCATCCTGGCAACTGGCGGTGCCGCGGGGCGCCGCCGCGTTGCCTTGCTGCTCAACGGTCATGAGATTGGCTCGCGAACGGTAGACGTGCCCGCCAACGGCCGCGCAACCGCCGAGTTCATCGGCCTCGATGCGCCCTACGGTATGAATCGTGGTGAGATCCGCATCGATGCGGGCGACTCTTTCGCTTCCGACGACCATTACTACTTCTCGGCGGAGCGCTCCGACCCGCTGCCTGTCCTGTTCGTGCACGCGCGCGACGGCCGCGACCTGCTCTACTTCCGCACCGCCATCGAATCATCCCGCGACGCCGCATTCAAGCTCGAAGCGGCCACCCCGGTGCAGGCGCAAGAGCTGCCGCTCTCGCGCTATGCCTTCGTCGTGCTCTCCGACGTTGGCGAGATCCCCACGGTGCTCGATCAAGCTCTCCGCGGTTACGCGCGGGCCGGCGGCTCGTTATTCGTCGCGCTAGGTCCCGCCGCGGCCGCCCGCAGGCACGTACCGGTTTCCGACGCTTCGATTCGCGACACTCGTTACAGCTCGCGCGAGGGCGACCGCTTCGAGACGCCGGCCACGCTCGATCCCGCGCATCCAGCGACCCGCCAGGCCCGCAATTGGGCCGATGTGAAATTCTTCCGCACGGTCACGGTCGAGCCAGGCACTGCGCGCGTCCTCGTGCGTCTTTCCGACCAAACTCCCATGCTGCTCGAGCAGCAAATCGGCGAAGGCCGCGTGCTTGTGTTCGCTTCCACGTTCGACAACCTATCGAACGATTTCCCTTTACACGCCGGATTCGTGCCGTTTATTGGGGAGACCGCTCACTATCTCGCTCGGCTGGACGATCGGCCGGCAAACCTCACGGTCGGCGCCTACCTCGAACTGCGCACGGGCCGCGAGTTCTCCGGCGCGGCGATCGAAGTCTTTGATCCTCGCGGCGCTCGTGCCATGACGCTCGCCGAAGCCGCACAGGCGCGAAACATCCAGCTCACCCAGCAAGGCTTCTACGAGATCCGCCGGCCTAACCGCCACAACGAGCTCGTCGCCGTAAATCCCGATCGCCGTGAGTCCGATTTCACGGTCATTCCGCGGGAGACGCTGGCCTTATGGCAGAATACGGGTCAGGGGGGGCAGCCGCAACTGGCGGGCGTCGGCGAGCCGGAGCGCAAGCCTCTGGACTTCTGGTGGTACGTCATGATCGTGGTGCTGGCGTTGGCAGTCGCGGAATCGCTAGTAGGTAACTGGCATCTTGCAGTCGACAAAGAGGCCGCATGAATCCACTCAATGGATTGACGGAATACCTGGAGCGCATTGAGCGCCGGCTGCGTATGCTGACTGTTTCACGAGGTGCATCATTCGCCGCGGCGGCCGCCCTGGCTTTTACAATCCTCGGCGCCCTGATTGCCAATTTTTTTGCGTTCTCTCCTACAAGCGTCTTGATCGCGCGCATGGTGCTTTTCCTCGCGCTGGCGGGCGCATTGGGTGCGGGACTGGTTGTGCCGCTGCTTCGGTTGAACCGGCGTCGCGCCGCGCGTGAAGCCGAGCGCCTGTGCCCGCAATTTGAGCAGCGCCTCGTCACGTTCGCCGATCGCGTCGAGCGCTCCGATCCTTTCCTCGAATTGCTCGCCGCCGACACTCTCTCCGCAGTCGGCGATGCCGAGCCGGAGCGCATTGCACCGCGAAAGCGCATTCTGGGTTTTGCTTCCGCCGGCGCTGTGGCTCTCGGTATGTTACTGTGGCTCGGCGTTTCCGGTCCCGGCTTTCTCGGATATGGCACGTCGTTGCTTTGGGGTGCGATCCCTCACGAGCTGCAGCCCTTCTATGAAGTGCAGGTGCAGCCCGGCAACCACACTATCCGCCGCAAGGCCGATCAGCTCATCACCGCCCGTCTGCGCGCGTTCCAGACCAATCGCGTCCGCGTGTTCGCCAAGTATCAGAGTTCTTCGAAATGGGAAGAGGCCGCGATGACTCCGCAGCCCGGCGCCAACGGCTTCGAGTTCCTGTTCGCTGGAGTGCCGGAAGCGTTCGATTATTACGTGGAAGCGGCGGGCGTGCGCTCCCATCGTTACCGTATCGACGTTGTCGACTTACCCGAAGTAAAAAAGCTTCATGTGACCTATCACTACCCGTCCTGGACCGACCTGAAGGATGCCGTCGAAGATCCGGGCGGCGACCTCCGTGCCGTCGAGGGCACCGAAGCCGACGTGAAGGTGATCACCGACCGGCCCCTCGCCACCGGTGCGTTGCTGCTGGACGATGGCACCAAAATCGACTTGCATGAGGGCGTGGCGCGCGTGCCGATGCAGAAGGATGGCGTTTACCACATTGCCACCGCCGAGCACGGCGACATGGTCCGCCTCAGCAACGACTACTTCATCGAGGTCCAGAAAGCCATGCCGCCGAAGGTTCGCGTTTCCCGGCCCGGGCGCGACGCCAAGGTGAATCCCATCGAAGAGGTCACCATCACGGTACAAGCGGAAGATGACTTCGCGCTGCGCGGCATGGATCTGCATTACTCCGTCAACGGCAGCGCCGAGAAGATCGTGGCCCTCGGCAGCGCCAAAGGCAAGAAGGCGGAAGGCTCCACCACGCTTTACCTGGAAGACCACAAACTCGTGCCGGGCGATATCGTCAGCTTCTACGGCACCGCGCGCAACGCTCTGGCCACGAGCCGTACCGACATGTTCTTTATCCAGGCCGAGCCCTTCGAGCGCGAGTATTCGCAGGCGCAGCAGATGGGCGGAGGAGGTGGGGGCGATCAGGCGCCGCCGAGCTCCGAACACCAGAAAGAGATCATCGCTGCCACCTGGAACCAGATCAAGAATCCACCGAAAGACAAAGCTGCCGAAGAGGAAAATGCCAAGCTCCTGTCCGGCATCCAGTCCAAGCTGCGCGATCAGGCGACATCACTTGCCAGTCGGATGCAGGCTCGCGACATGAGCGCGACCAATCCGGCAATCAAGAGTTTTGCGGAAGACATGGCGCAGGCGGTGGAAGCGATGGGGCAGGCGTCCGCAAGACTGAGCGCCCGCGATTGGCAAGGCGCGCTCACGCCGGAGCAGAAATCGCTGCAACATCTCTCGCGCGCCGAAGCTACTTTCCGTGATATTCAGGTTGCCTTTGGCAACAGCAATGGCGGCCGCGGCGGCGCCGGACGCGATCTCGAAGGCATGTTCGATCTCGAGCTCGATCGCGAGAAGAACCAGTACGAGACCGGACAGAACTCCACTTCGCCCGATCAACGGCAGAAGGAAATGGAGGAAACGCTCGCGAAGCTCGAAGAGCTGGCCCGGCGGCAGCAGGAGCTGGCCGATCAACGCCGCCAGAATCAGCAGGCTTACGAGCAGCGTTGGCAGCAGGAGTTGCTCCGGCGCGAAGCCGAAGAGCTCCGCCGCAAAATGGAGCAGATGGCGCGGAGCCAGTCTGCCTCGCAATCGCCCCAGAGCCAGCAGGGGCAGCAGTCGAGCGAGAGCCAGGGGTCGCAACAATCGCAACAAGGCGGCGGGCAGTCCTCGGTTATGAACAGGGCGCTGCAACGTTTGCAGGAAGCCGCGCGGGACATGCAGAATGCCGGTGCGTCGCAGAACCAGGGGTCGGCGCAGAGTGAGGCTGAAGCGCGGCGCGCTGCTGAGCGGTTGCGCGAAGCTCGCGAAATGCTGGCCGGGGAGGCCAAGCAACAGGCCGCCGGGGAGATGAGCGACCTGGCACGCAAGACCGAACAACTTGCCGAACACCAGCAGCAGTTCGAAAACAACCTGCGCAACATGCTCAGTTCCGGCAGTCAGGCGGGGACTTCGCGGCAGCAATCGGCGCTAATGCGCGACGAACAGCAGAAGTTGCTGGACGAACTGACCAGCCGGGAAGAGGAGATACAAAAAGCCGCGCGAGACATGGCTGGCAGCCAGCCATCCGCATCGAGCAAGCTGCGTGACGCGCTCGGCGAAATGCAGCAGCAGGAGCTGCGGCTCAAGATGAAGTGGAGCCTCGAAGTCTTGCGCCGCGGGATGGCGGAATACGCTCTGCCCCGCGAAATGACCGTCACCCAGGGACTGAACCAGTTGCGCGACCGCGTGCGCGAAGCGCAGGGCGCGCTCGATCGCCAGCAGACCGGTGGCCGGGATGTTGAATCCGCGCTCGCCCGCGCCGAGCAGCTCCGGCAGCAATTGGAGCAGATGCGCAGCGCTGCTGGACAGAAAGGCCGGCAGGGTCAGGATCAGCAAGGTCAGAAATCAGAAGGCCAGGGTTCGCAATCTGCCAGTGGGTCCCCTACAGGTGGCATCGGCCCGGGCGGCGGTGGTCCAGGCATCGACTCTGCTTTCGCCGATCGTATCTTCCGGAACGGCATTCGCGATCTAACGCAGCTTGACCAGATGATTCGCGGCAACCCCGATGTCCCCCGCGATACCTCTCGCGATGTGCAAGACCTGGTCCGCCAGATGCAGCGCCTAGATCCTCGTCTGCTCGCTGCCGACCCGGCGCGCCTGGATCAAATCGTCGGTCAGCTCTTGGGCGGCGTCGAGCAGGTCGAACTTGAATTACGCCGCATCGCCGACGCCCAGCAATCCGGCAGCGTTCGGAGCGGCGCCTCTCAACCCGTCCCGCCCGGTTACGCCGACGCCGTCGCTGAATACTTCCGCCGGCTGGCCGCGCAGAAGTGAATATCCTCAATCCTCGCTGGTACTTAGCGTCGCATTACTCTAAACATCGACTTGCATCTTTTGGGCTATTTCGGTAATCTCTATAGAGAATACGGCCATGTCTTCTGTTGTCGAACCAAGTCTAAGCACCCGCGAAGCGTTTGACCAAGAGCACCAGCAGACGGTTCGAGCAGAGATCGAGCGATTTCGCGCGAAAGCGCAGCAAGTGCTGGCGGGCGAAATCGCCGACGACGAGTTTCGTTCCTTCCGGCTGCGTTACGGTATTTATGGGCAGCGGCAGCCGGGCGTGCAGATGGTCCGCACGAAAATTCCGAGCGGCATGGTTACCGCCCCGCAACTCGATCGGCTGGCAGAAATCGCTGACGAATTTGCCGGCGGCAAGGGGCACCTCACCACACGGCAGAACATCCAGTATCACTTCGTGCCGCTGGCGCGCGTTTCGGACCTCATGCACAAGCTGGCCGACGTCGGCCTGACCACCCGCGAAGCTTGCTTCAACACCGTGCGCAACGTCACCGCTTGCCCGCTTGCCGGTCTCTCGCACGAGGAAGCCTTTGACGTTCGGCCCTATGCGCAGAAAGTCGCTTATGCATTTCTGCGCAAACAACTCACCGACAATCTGCCCCGCAAGTTCAAGATCGCCTTCGATGGCTGCGCTCACGATTGCATTGCCGGTGCGATCAACGATATTGGCCTGCGTGCACTGGTTCGCGATGGCAAGCGCGGATTTCGCGTGGTGGTGGGCGGCGGCTTGGGCCCGCTCCCATCTGAGGCGCAGTTGCTCGACGAGTTTCTACCTGAAGAGCACCTGGTCAGCCGCTGCGAAGCGGTGATTCGTGTGTTTAGCAAGTACGGTAACCGGCAGAACAAAAACAAAGCGCGATTGAAGTTCGTGCTGCGCGAGCGCGGCTGGCAATGGGTCCGCGAGGAGATCGAGAAAGCGTACGCGGACATTTTCGCCAACGGTGGCATCGAGACGCCGGAAATGGTGCCTGAGGGTTTCGGCGGCTATCAGTCCAATCCGCAGCCGCTAGGGCAAGGCGCGCTGCTGCCCGTGGTGAGCACCAACGGTACCGGCGACTCGGATTACGACCGCTGGCAAAAGAGCAACGTTCGAGATCAACGGCAGGCGGGTTACGCCATGGTCACCATCCGCGTCGACCAAGGCAACCTGACGAGTGAGCAGATGCGCGGTATTGCACGCATTGCGGCCGACGCCGGCGATGGGCTCATCCGCGTCATGATCGACCAGAACCTGCTTCTAGGATTCATTCCGCTCAGTCGCGTGAAGGGTGTATACAGGGCTCTGGGCGAGCTGGGCCTCAACGGTGCGGGTGCGAGAGAGATCGAAGACGTCACCACGTGCCCCGGCGCCTACTCGTGCAACCTCGGGCTGACTAAATCGATGAACCTGGGTGCGGCGTTGCAGCAATCCGTGCGCGAGTACGATGATCCGCTGGTTCGCAAACTTGCCATCAAGATCAGCGGCTGCCCCAATTCCTGCGGCCAGCACTGGATCGCCGATTTCGGCTTCTACGGGAATGCCCGGAAAGTCGACGGCAAGGAGATCCCGTACTACCAGATGCTGCTCGGTGGTGGATACGATCGCGATGGCGTCATGCGCTTCGGTCTGGCCGTGCAAGCCATTCCGGCACGACTCGCGCCCGTGGCCGTCCAACGCATTCTGGAACACTACATCGCCAACCGCATTGACGGCGAGAGCTTCCGCAACTACGTGATGCGCTTCAAGGTTGAGTTCTTCCGCCAGGCCACCAGCGATCTTGCCAAGCCCATCGAGATCGAGCCCGAGCTCTATCAGGACTGGGGCGACGACACCGCCTTCTCCCTCCAGCTGGGCCGCGGCGAGTGCGCAGCGTAACGCCGGCAAAAACCCGCTACTCTAACATTGATGGCGAAAATTCAGCGCGCTCTCGTGAGCGTGACAGATAAGACTGGAATTGTGGATTTTGCGCGCCGGCTGAGCGGACTCGGGGTTGAGCTCATCTCTACCGGCGGCACGGCGAAAACGCTGCGCGAAAACGGCATCGCGGTGAAGGATGTGGCCGAAGTTACCGGCTTTCCCGAGATGCTCGATGGCCGCGTCAAGACCATGCATCCGCGCATCACCGGCGGCATCCTGGCGGTTCGCGGCAATGCGGAACACGTCAGGGCGCTCGAAGAGCATGGCATCCGGCCTATAGACATGGTAGTGGTGAACCTGTACCAGTTCGAGAAGGTTGCGGCCAAGGCCGGCGTGACACTCGATGAGATGATCGAGAATATCGACATCGGCGGACCGACCATGATCCGTTCCGCCGCCAAGAATTTCAACGACGTTGCTATCGTGGTGTCGCCCGAAGACTACAACGCGATCTTCGAGGAGATGCGAGAAAATGGCGGCGGGCTCTCGCGCGAAACACGCTGGAAGCTCGCGCAGAAGGCATTCCGAACCACCGCCGATTACGATTCCGCCATCACCGCGCGCCTCTCGCAGGTTGACGGCGCGAGCGCGCTGCCGGCGCGGCTCGACATCCGCGCGGAGAAACTGCTGGATCTGCGGTACGGCGAAAATCCGCACCAATCCGCGGCGCTCTATGGAACGCGCGGCGCAGGGATTGCGGGCGCGGAGCAGTTGCACGGCAAGGAACTCTCGTATAACAACCTCGTCGACCTCGACGCGTGCTGGCAGCTCGTGGATGAGTTTGCGGGCCCGGCGGCGGCCATCATCAAACACACCAATCCGGCGGGTTGTGCGGAACAGGAATCGCTTGCGGAGGCCTATCGGAAGGCGCTTGAGTGCGACCCGGTTTCGGCATTCGGCGGCGTGATCGGCTTCAATCGCCCGGTGGACGAAGATACGGCGCGGGACGTGGCCAAGTTGTTCGTCGAGGCGATTGCTGCGCCCGATTATTCGCCGGCGGCGCTCGAGATTCTCCAGGTCAAGAAGAACGTGCGGCTCATGAAAGTGGCGCCGACGGCCGAATCACTGGTGGTCAAGTCGATCAGCGGCGGGTATCTGGCGCAGACGGCCGACACACACCGTCTGAATCGTTCTACCACCGAGGTCAAGACACGCCGCGCGCCCACGGATGCCGAATGGGCCGCGCTCGAATTCGCCTGGAAAGTGGCGAAGCACGTGAAATCGAACGCCATCGTGTACGCGCGCGCAGGGCAGACCGTGGGAGTCGGCGCCGGGCAGATGAGCCGCGTGGATTCCGTGAAGATCGGAGCCATGAAGGCTGTGCTGCCACTGGCCGGAACGGTCGTTGCCTCGGACGCGTTCTTTCCGTTTCTGGATGGCGTGGAAGAAGCCGCAAAAAATGGCGCCACCGCGTTCATTCAGCCCGGCGGCTCCGTGCGAGACGCCGAAGTAATCGCCGCCGCCGACCGTCTGGGCCTGGCGATGGTCTTCACCGGCGTGCGCCACTTCCGGCACTAGCGGATTTACACGGCGAGCCCGGCGAGCGCGATCGCGACACCCGCGACGCCAGCGATGATGCCGATCACCGGGAACAGCATCTTCCTCGAAATGAAGTAGAGCGACGAGAGCACCAGCGCGATTTCGAGCAGACCTTCTCCGAAGTCGAAGCGCAGCGCTTTCCGCTCGACGCGCGAAGACTCAGCCCCCTTTTCTTTCGCCTGGGCCATCGCTTCCTCCGAATCCTTCGTGTACCGCGCCTGCTCGCGGCGGAACTTTTCGATGGCCTGTGGGGCGCCTGGGTTGTTGGGGCCGAGTACCGACACCAACTGTTCGCCCAGCTCGAGGCTATGGAACTTGATCTTCTTCGATTGATAGAACGCCCAGAGGTCGTTGGCCTCCGTTTTGAGCAGGACACCCTCGGTGTGCGCGCGGTGCGAGGCGATGGTCACGATAGCCAGCAAAACCGCGAGCATAGCCGCGAGCACTCCGACTTTCTGCCCACGGGGGTCGTGTTCGCCTTCGGATTCGTGGTGGATTTCGAGTTCAGCCATGTTTTGGGAATCTCCTAGGAGATGTCTTCGGCCATGCGTTGCTCTTCACGGCGATCCAGCTTGGCGAGTTCGCGCGCCAGACGCCGGCGCTTCTCGTTTTCAGCTAAGAGATCTACTGCGCACTGCAAGGCCCGGCTGCGGTTTGCATACTTCCCTTCGCGAACCCAGCGGTCCAACTCCGCGACGGTGTCTTTCTCTAATGTGACGGCTATTTTCTGGACCATGGGAAGCCAACGGGTATGACGTATTGTACTATTTCGGCTCGCCGTTCTAGTCCGCCGGCACGGCTCCTTCTGCCAGCAGCTCGCCTTTCTCCAGGTGGCGGATCTTGCTCGCAAAGCGGGCAGCGTGCGGATCGTGGGTCACCATGATGATGGTCTTGCCGTGCTCTTTGTTGAGACGCGAGAGCAGCGTCAGGATTTCCACGGCGGAGTTAGCGTCGAGGTTGCCGGTTGGCTCGTCGGCCAGGATCAGCGCGGGATCTGTGACGATGGCGCGCGCGATGGCGACCCGTTGCTCCTGGCCGCCGGAAAGCTGGCGCGGATAGTGGCCCAGCCGGTCACCAAGACCCACGAGCTTCAACGCGGTAGTCGCGTGGTCGATGCGCTCCTGCTTCTTCAGGTTCGTCAGCTTGAGCGGCAGCTCGACGTTCTCGAAGGCCGTGAGTACGGGAATCAGATTGAACGATTGAAAGACGAACCCGATGTTCTCATTGCGCCAGTGCGCAATCTGGCGGTCGTTCAAGGCGCGCAGGTCCTGGCCCAGCACGCGGATCTGCCCGCCGGTGGCGACGTCCATAGCAGCGATGAGGTGCAGGAGCGTGGATTTGCCCGAACCCGACGGCCCCATCAGGGCAACGAACTCGCCGCGGTGAATCTTGATATCCACGTCTTTCAGCGCGACCACGTGAAACTCGTCGCGCACGTATTCCTTGGTCAGGTCTTGCGTTTCAATTACGACGTTATCAGTCATGGGTTCAGGCCTGCTTGGGACGCACGCGGTCGCCGTTCTTGAGTTCCGCTGGAGGATTCACGATGAGGTCCTCGCCGCCGATGAGTCCGTCTTCGATGCGTACACCTTTGCTGTTGGTAGAACCAGTTTTTACCGGCCGACGCACGGCCTTTCCTTCGAACATGACGAACACCGCGTTGTCGCGCACGGCGGAAGCGGGGATCACCACGATGGGCCGCGCGGCCGCTCCCGAAGAGCTCTGCTTCTCGTCGGAAACGAATGCCACGCTGGCGTTCATATCGGGGCGCAGGTACTCATCGGGATTCAGAACCTTCACCTTGATCTGCACCGTGGCCTTCTGGCGATTGGCCTCGGGAGAGATCTCCTTGATGAAGCCGTCGTACTTGCGGTCGGGGTAGGCGTCGGTAGTGACGATACCCTTCTGTTTCGGGCCCAGCTTGGCGAAATCGTTCTGGCTGATATCCAGTTCGACCTCGAGATCGTTCAGATCGGCCACAGCCGCGGCGTATCCCTTGGCGCCCTTGTCTCCCACGTTCATGTTGGTAACAAACTCGCCCTTCTCGACAGCCCGCTCCAATACAGTACCAGTCACGGGAGAGGTGATGACGGTATTCTGTTCTTGCGTCTCCGCATAGGCCAACGCGCCCCTGGCCTGCTCCACTTGCCCGCGCATGGAGTCGATTTGTTCCTGGCGCGGCCCCAGAACAGCGAGATCCAATGTCTTTTGCAGCGAGTTCACGTGCGCGACCGCGCTATCATACTTCGCTTGCGCGTCATCGAGCGCCTGCTTGGATAGGACCTTGTCCGCTACCAGTCCCTTGGTACGGTTTAAAGTCACCTGTGCGTTTTCCTGGTCCGCTTTCGCCTGGAGTAGATTGGCGCGGGCGACAGCGACTTCCTCCGGCCGGGAACCATGCTCCAGTTCTGCCAGTTTGGCCTGGAGGTTCGCTAGCGCTCCCCTGGCTTGGGTTACCTGCGCGCGATACTCGTCGTCTTCCAGGCGCACCAGGGGCTGGCCGGCTTTCACTTTGTCGCCCTTCTCGATGCCGATCCAGAGGACCTTGCCGACGACTTTGGAAGCTACCTCGATCCGATGCGCCGCTACGATATAACCGGTGGCGTTCAGGATGACGCCGGGACCGGCCGCGGCCGAACTCTCAGCCTGCACACGCACCACAGCAACTTCAGTGGTGGCATTGAGCCGGTCATAGCCAAATCGCGCAGCTCCCAACAGGACAAACAGCAGCACGCCGCCAATGATCCAGCGCACCGCCCAACGCGAAGGCTCGGGAGCGCTTTTCTTGTTGCGGTCGATTTGCAGCGATTTCAATTCCGCGTCCATGGTCTTCAGATGCCTCGTAATGCCGCGAGGATCTCCTTGCGCGACGCCGATGCGGCAGGAAACAACCCACCTACGCTTCCCAGGAGCATGGCAAAAGCGACACCCATCGCCATGATCTGCGGGGTCACGCGGAAGTTAAAGTCGATTTCACTGAATGTAACAAAGTTGCCGATGCCGGTGGTGAGACCGTTGAGCGGCAGCACCAGAAGGCAACCCACTAGTCCGCCAAGCACCGCGAGCAGGACGGACTCGACGATGAAGCTGAACAGGATACTGCCGCGCGAAAAGCCGAGAACGCGTAAAGTGCCGATCTCCTGCCCGCGCCGCGCGACGGCGGCGTACATGGTGTTCATGGCGGCGAAACTGGAGCCTACGCCCATGATGATGGATACGAAGATTCCGAGCGATTCGATCAGAATCCCCGAACTGGTTTGTGCTTGGTAATAGGCCTTTTCAGAAAGGGCATCCAGGTTAAGCTTCGGATCGTTTTTGATGTCGTTGATCAGCGCCTGGGCCGCCACCAAGTCCGTGGCGCGAACGAGGATCGAGCTGAGGGCGTCGGCGCGCTGAAAGTCGGAACTCACCTGATTCAGGTCACCGAAGATCTCGCTGTTCGTGGCGCCCCTTCCCACCGACATGATGCCCACCACGTCCCAATCGCCGCGTCCGAAATGCAGGCGCTGTCCGACGCGGGCGGCTGGAAAGCGCTTCTCGATGGACTCGCCCACCACCACTTCGCGCTTGCCGGGATCGAACCACCGTCCGGACACGAGCTTCAGGTTGTCGCGCAATCCGATGCCAGTAAGAGTGATGCCACGCAGGGTCACGTTGGTGCCATCCGGCGCATCCACGCTTGCGAGATTAATCACCGAGACCATCTCGAGCGAGGCTAGCGGCTGTCCCGAACTCGATGATGCGATGCCGCGCTTGAACTTGACGTCCTGAAAATTGGCCTGCGTGACACCGCTGCTTAGCTCTGCGTTAGTGCCTTTTCGCATAACGAGAACGTTCAACGGATTCCCCGACGCCTGGAGCGACGAGCGCAATCCGCCAACCAGGGCGAGAATCGCGAGCAGCACGGCCACCGTCAGACCGATACCGAGGGCGGTCATCACGGTCGTGGTCTTTCGTACCACCAGGTTGCGCAGATTGTAGGTGAGCGGTATGGCCATAAGGGTCACTCAGTGCTACGAAGCGCTTCCACAATCGGGACGCGCGAAGCGTTCCAGGCGGGAATAAACGCGCTGATCAGACCGATGCCCGCGGCTACCGTCAGGCACATCAAAGCCACCGGCGGCTGGATGGACAAGTGCTTGAGATCGTCCATAAACGCAGGCCCGCTCCGCACAACGCCGCACAAGCCGGAGGCCAGAAGCACGCCCAGCGCCCCACCGACCACGGAAATCGCCACCGCCTCGCCCAGGATGAGAGAAAGAATAGTGCCGCGCGTGAATCCCAGCGTTTTGAGAACCCCGACTTCACGCACGCGCTCACGCACAGACATGGCGATCGTGTTCGCCGATACCAGAAGGATGGTGAAGGTCACCGCCGCGCAAATGCTGATCAGGACCATCTTCACGTTGCCCAGAAAAGCGACAAAGCTGAGCTGGAATGCCCGCTCGGATTCGGTCTTGGTCTGCGCCGGCGAATTATGAAACTCGTCGTCGATGGCTTTGGCGATGTGCGGCACGGATTCCGGACTGTCGGCCAGCACGTAAAAAGTCCCAATTTCTCCCCACTTGCCGGCGCCCAGCGCCTGGTCGAGATACTCCACGTTGAAGTAGAGGTTCTCGTTGTCCTCGGGAGCATCGTAGATGGCGCGCACGATGAATTCGAGGTTCACGGGAAAGATGTCGCCCTGAATGAAGATGTGGTCCCCCAAGTGGAAATTCTGCTTCTCTGCCAATGGCCGGCCGATCATGCAGGCAGTCCGCTCTTGGAGAAAGGCCTTCTTCTGGTCCTCAGGCACCTGCATCTCCGTGCGGATCGCCAGGATCTTATCCGGCTCGACGGCAAACCGCGGGAAGAAGTTCTTGGGATCACGCGCGTCTTTATACACTCCCCCGAACCACTGCGAAATTCCGACTTCGCGGACCCCCGGGATCGGGCGGATCTTTTCGCGGTAATACCTTGGCATTGGAACAGTTAGGGAGATGCGGTTGCGCACTACCAGCCGAAGCGCCTGGGACGGCGGCGCGTCGCTCAAGTAGAACGCGTAGTAGACGGCCATCATGACTCCCAGCAGTGCCAGCGACACACTGATGCTGAGGATCGTGAGAGCAGTCCGGCGGCGGTTGCGCCAGGAGTTCTTGATCACAAATGGCAGGTAACGAAACATTTGCGTCTATATATTCTATGCTACGAGTTCCATGTACGATTTGTTCATGCGCGAAGCGCTCGACCTGGCGCGGCAGGCGGCGGCAGCAGGGGAGGTGCCGGTAGGAGCCGTGGTTGTAGTTGGGGGGCGGGTGGTTGGACGGGGTGCGAATACGCCCATTTCAACCAACGACCCAACGGCGCACGCGGAAATGCTCGCCCTGCGGCAGGCGGCACAGGCGATGGGGAACTACCGGGTGGGGGAAGCGACGATGTACGTTACGCTCGAACCGTGCGTCATGTGCGCCGGGGCCCTGGTGGCGGCGCGGGTCAAGACGCTTGTATTCGGAGCGCGCGACTTACGGTTTGGTGGGGTACGGAGCAAGTTTCGCGTGGCGGATTCCGAGATCCTGAATCACCGCGTGGAGATCGTCGAAGGAGTGATGGCGGCGGAATGCGTGGAACTGCTCCAGCAGTTCTTTGACGCGCGGCGGTGACAGGCCGAAGGCTTATTCTACAGTCACCTTGGTGCCCTTGGGCGGCTGCTGCGAGAGGCGTTCGATGCGCGCATCCAGCAGGCTGCAGATGCCTTTGAGCACTTCGACCCGCGCGTTGCGGAAGTGTTCGTGCGTTGGTTCGGGCCACACGTGGTCCAGAAAAGCCGAGATCTGTGGGGCGGCGACATTGCAGAAGAAGCAGCCGGCTTGCGGCGGGGCGGTCGTTTTCTCGTCCATATCAGCCTTCTTTCATCTCCACTGTTAATATTTTATGCTCCAGCGTGGCCCGCGCGGGAGTCAGTGCGGCCATCGAGGTGGGCAAGCCGATGTGGCGGCGAAGAGTGCCGATTTCTACAACTAGCTCGTCGCCTTTCTTGAACAGCCCCACCTCGCCCTTGGCGGCAAACGGCAGGCGCAGGCGGACTTCATAATGCGCGTTGCGCTTCTCGAAAGTATAGGGCGCCTCGGTGCGCGTTACGGCGGCGGGGTCTTCTTTCTCCGTGTACAACACGCGGGCCAGTTCTTCCAGGCGTTCGCGGCCCAGCACTTCGTGAGTGAATAGAGGGACGCGCTTGACCGCGACGGGGTCGAAATACTCGTCGATCTCCTGCATGATTCTGGCCTGCGATGCCCGCCATTCCTCGAACCAGGCATCGGTGATTGTATGCGGAAGAACGCGGTTGACGATGATGCCATCCACCGTCAGGCCATGCAGCGAGAAATAGACAAACGCACGCTGCGTCTCGCGGAGAACCATTTTTTCGGGGTTTGTGACCAGCCGGACACTCGTCACAGTCGCGTCTTCGAGTAGCTCCGAGATCCCATCGAGGCGCCCGAACAAGTCCTGTACGTTGGCGAAATAACTGTCGGTGGGCAGCTCGACAGGAGAAATCCGGTTCGCGACAGGGCGCACGGCCTTGAGCAGCCCACGCTGAAACGGAAACACGTGTTTCATGTACCATTCGAGCGTGGTGGGCATGCTGACGAACCGCATGGATTCGGCCGTGGGCGCGCAATCGAGCACAATGACGTCGTAGCGCTGCTCGCGGCGGAACTGGTTGACGTACATCATGGCGCTCAGCTCCTCCATGCCGGGGAGGATGGCCAGCTCTTCGGCTTCCACGTCGCTGATGCCCGTGGTGCGCAGAACGGAGATCACGTAGGTCGAGATCTCGCGCCAGTGCCGCTTGATTTCTTTCTGGATGTTGACTTCGTGGATGGAAAGCCGGTCGTCGATCGGGTAGGGGTCGTTAGTCTTGCCTCCGAACAGCTCAACTTCGAGATCGAAGGCATCGGCGAGGCTATGCGCTGGGTCCACGCTCATCACGAGCGTGCGGTAACCGAGGCGCGATAATTGCAAGCCGGTGGCGGCGGCGACACTGGTCTTCCCGACACCCCCCTTGCCGCTGAAGAGCAGGATGCGCATACCTTACATTGTACGGGTATGCGCCCTGGCGATTGCGCTTACTTCAGAAATTCCACTTCAAAGCGAATTGGATCTCACGTTGGTTGTTGGGAATCGTGGAGGTAATCGACTGCCCGCCGCCAACATCGGGGTTGTTGCCGGGCAACTGGAACTGGGGATGGTTCCCGATGTTGAAAAACTCGGCCCGCAAAGACACCTTCTGGCGCTCGGTTAACGCGAAATCTTTGAGGAGCCCGAGATCGAAGTTCACCTGGCTCGGCCCTCGCAGATTGCCGTTGCCGCCATTGCCAAACTGGCGCGCGAATTTCTGCCCGGGCGCGAGTGGCGGAAGAGTAAAGGCCGCAGGATTGTACCAGCATGTGAGAGACTGGTGGCCCACAGGGCATCCCATGGAAGCCTGGATGTCCTTTCCATAAGAAAAATCATAAGGATTGCCCACGCGGTCGGGCCACGGTGCGAAGCTTCCGGTATTGGTGTAGTCGTTGGAAGTGTTCGCGGTTTCGGCCTCGCCGGTGCGCGCCACCGCTATACCGTTCAGATCCCAACCACCCAGAATAAGGTTGGTCGCACGGTTCCAATTACGGCCGAAGGTCTTTCTTTGGCCGAACGGCAGCTCGTATACCCAGCTAGCTACGAAACGATGCCGGAAATCCGGCTCCACATAACCGCGCTCTGCGTTCACATGGAAGGAATCCTGTATCGCGCCGCCTGGAGTTCCCTGGCCAGTGCCCAGGTCTTTGCTCCAGGTGTAAGCAGTGCGGAAGGTTAGCCCGTTAGAAAAGCGCTTTTCCAGCTTGACTTCAAGGCCGTTATAGAAAGAGTCGAAGTGCGTGTAGTCAATGGGGAGGATCGAGGACAGGTTCGGCTGCACCGAATAGTATGGACGCCCGTAATTCGGCGCGGGACCGAAATTCGAATCGAGCGGCACCGGAGCTTGATTCAAATCGCTGGACTCGTTGTCCCATAAGCGCGTGCCTCTGGTTCCGACGTAAGCGACATCAAGCACCATGTTGCCCATTAACTGATGCTGTATGTCGAAATTCCATTCGTAAATGCGCGGCATCAACCGGATTGGGCCGGTGGTCTTGATTTGGCCCGAAGGGTGGAGAGGGTCAATCGGAGGCAGCTGCGCCGGGAAGCCGGAGGAAAGGAGGCTCGCCGCCGTGGGAATCGCCAACGGGTTCGCCTGGCTGAAATAGAACTCGAGAGTGGGCGGGTTCTCGCCGAGGTCGTTGAAGATATTGCCCTCGGGCGCATAAAATATGCCCGCGGCGCTGCGAATGACCGTCCGGCTGCCGCCGAAGGGCGACCATGCGAAGCCCAGGCGCGGGCCGAAATCGTGCTTGTCGTATCGGACACCAGCGTTTGAGACGGCGTTCGGGCCGAAGCCATCAATCACGATCGCTTTTTGAAGATCGAAGTTTCCGACGCGCCCGCCCACCGGCGAGAAGATCTCGTAACGTAGGCCGAGGTTTAGAGTGAGATTTCGCGTGACCTTCCAATCATCCTGCGCGTAGAATCCATTTTCCCAATAGTTGGTCAGATCCATTTGTGCCAGGCCGTCCTGGAGCCTGGCAATGGGGATGCCGAGCAGCATGTCGGCAATCGCGCTTCCGCCGCTGCCGGTCGTAAGCTGGGATGTAAACAGTCCTGCGAAATCGAAGAAGCCAAACGGGTCCTGCGCTTGATAGAAGTTGCGCGTCCAACGCTTCACGTCAGCGCCAAACTTGAAGGTATGCCGCCCGTGAACCCAACTCAGCGTGTCGCTGAAGCTGTAGGTGTTGTCGGTGGCAATCTCGGGAACATAGTGCGAATCGCCCAGGTTCCCGTAACCAGAGATAGCAAACTGGGACAGGCCCGAGGAATACGCGTCGCCGCGATTGGCATTTGGGATTCCGAGCGCTTCCGACCGGTTCTGCCCCGCGTCCAGGTGTGTGGTGTTGATGTTCCATTGAATGAACCCGAAACGAAGCTCATTGACCAGAGCGGGACCGAAGGTGTGCGTCCATCCGGCGGCCTGGCTCTGCTCGCGGCCATTGATGTTGCTTCCAAAGCCCTGGCAGCAGCCGCCTGCCGAACCCAGTGGCGCCGGTTTTAGAAAGCGCACATCCTGGAGCGCCGAATGCCCAAATAGGTTGTCGTGATCGGAAATGCGGTGGTCGATACGGACGTCGTACTGGTCGGCGTTAGTGACCTGTTTTGGGGTATATACGAAGTTGTTAAATGCACCCGGGAGGTTGGGGAGGGGAAACAGGTTAACGACAGCCTGGCCAACGGGATTGATTCGGCTCTGCGGAATCACGTACTGGTTCCCCGGGTTCAGCAACTGCCGCTGCGCCGTTTGCGGGTCGGTGGTATAGGGATCGTACAAAACTGCGCCGATCTGGCTGAAGTCCCCGTTTCGCATTTGGAGCGTGGGCACGCTGCTGATGTAGGTCACGCCTTGCCGAACGCGCTCGCCTTGATAATCAACAAAGAAGAATGTGCGGTCGTGCACGATGGGGCCGCCTAAGAGCCCCCCATACTGGTTGCGCTGAAATGCCGGACGGGCCGGATCGAAGAAATTCCGCGCGTCCAGGTCCCTGTTGCGGAAAAATTCGTAAGCGCCGCCGTGGAACTCATTGGTTCCGGATTTCAGAACGACATTGACGGTCGCGCCGCCCCGCCCGAACTCGGCCTTCATCGAGCTCTCTTCGACCCGGAACTCCTGGATCGCGTCCGGTGCCGGCTGTACAGCCAGCGTGCCCTGCCCTTTTTCGTTGTTGTCGATTCCATCCAGCAGAAAGCTGTTGTCGAAGCTGGTAAGCCCGTTTACGGCGACCTGGATACCGGGCCGGTTGTTGTCGGTAGTGCCGCGCAGCGGACCGTTATTCTGCGCACCTTGGTTGGCGCCGGCGCCCAACCACGCCAACTGCACGAAGTTTCGGCCGTTCAGCGGCAGATCGACAATCCGCTCCTGCGTCTCCACCGTTCCGAGCGAAGAGGTTTCGCTCTCTACTAGCGGCGGCGCGGCGGTTACTTCGACCTGCTCCGTCACCGCACCTACGGGAAGTGTGAGATCCACTCGGACAACTTTGTTGACATCCACATTTACATTCGACTGGATGACCTTCTGGAACCCCGCCTTTTCCGCCGAAACGGAGTAGCTTCCGATGAGCAGCGTGTTGGCGATGTACGCGCCCGTCTCGTTCGTTGTCAGCCGCGAGGACTGGCCTGTCGCGGTGTTGGTAATCACCACCGTAGCGCCGGAGATCAATGCCCCATGCTGATCCAAAACCGATCCGGCGATGGTTCCCCGGTCCACCTGGGAGTAGCAAAGGGACGCAGTGAACAGAACTGCAACAAGGCAGCACACGTGTCGTAAGAGCATGCGCCGATGCTACCGGCACACTGTTAAGTTGTGATGACCGGAAAGTCACTTGCTTGTTACGCTCGACATTTTACAGGTCTGACACCGTGCCGTAACAGTTCTCCAATTACAATTCCGATGATGCGTTTTCAGCCTTGGAAACTGGTTGTGACGAGCGTTGCCGCGCTCCTGGCCTTGCAGCCCACGTGGGCCGCGGAAGGGGCCATCCTCACTAGTGCCCATCGGGGCGAGCACCACCGCCATCCCGAGAATTCGCTGCCCGCGATCCAGGCGGCGATCGACGCGGGGATGGACTACGTGGAGCTCGACATCCGCACGACGTCCGACGGGAAACTGATCTTGATGCACGATGCCACCGTCAATCGCATGACCAACGGAAAGGGAGACGTGGCGGAGATGACCTTCGACACGATTCGCGCGCTGGATTTGGGCGTGCGGTTTCCCGGCCAGTTCCCCGGCTTGCAGGTGCCGACGTTCGAGGAAGCTCTGGCGCTGGCCAAGAAAGGCGGTATCGGCATCTATGTCCACACCAAGCAAGCCGCGCCCCAGGAACTCGTGGACGAAATCGAGCGGCATGAGATGGGCGGGCACGTTTTATTCTTCGCCGACAACGAAAGCGACCCGCACCTCCTGCCGGAGCTTGCACGCCTTCGGCCCGAGTGGAAACTCATGCCCGAGGCCTTCAATCCCACGCACGTACGGGAACTCATGGAAACGCTCCGGCCCAAGATCATTGCATTCGACAATCGTGATTTCGATGACGCGACCATCGCCGCGGCGCGCCAGGCAAACGTAGGGATATTTGTCGACCGGCTGGCCAACAATCCCGAGGCCTGGCAGAACGCGATCGATCGCGGCGCCACCGGCATCCAGACGGATTATCCCGACGAGTTGGCGGCGTTTCTACGATTGCACGGATACCACAAGTAGCACGGCTACTGTGCCGCCCCGTACATGGCCGCGTACCCGAGCTGCTGCTTCGCGTAGTCGCGCGGGTAGGAGATCTCCACGCTTGTGACGTCGCCCGTCGCCCCAGTCTTCGCGGTGAGCGTGGGATTGATGCCGGTCCAAAACGTCGGCAGATCGAGCTTCTTATAGCGGGCCACAACCTGATCGCGGAGTGCGGTATCGATGTGGACCCCGTACCGGTCCACCAGCGCTTTGATGGCGGCGTAATCGCCTTCGGCCTTGATGCGCATCAGTTCGGCCAGTAGCATGCCCACGCCCTGGTGCATCTTGTCGTAATCCCGCACGGTGATGTAAGCCTTGCCGTCGCGTTCGACGCGCCCAATCGCGCCCGTCTTGTCGATAATGTAGTTCACGATGAGCTGGCGGTCGCGATCGTGATCCTCCTCGATAGTGTCGCCCTTGAGAACTTTGCGCAGTTGCGTGAGCGCCACGCGCGCCGACCCGTCGTACATCGCTTTGCCTACTTCGGGGCTCGAAACCAAGCCGAGCTCTTGCAGCTTCGGATCGAAGACGTTCCAGAGTGCCATCAGATCGGCGCGGGCTTCTTCCAGGGTTGAGAAGTATTCCTTCAAGTAGAAAGACGCATCGTGCGTCAGCCTGGGGCTCAGCTTGCCCGAGCCGTGGCCGATGATCTCGTGCAGCGCCGTCATCAGGTCTTCGGCTTCGTCCCCGTATTTCTTTCCGCGGGCCACTTCCTCGGGCGTATAAGCAAACTCTTCGAGCGAAGTGGTCCCTGTGGCGTGTGAGAACGCGCGCGTAGTCCCTGTAAATAGAAAACTCTTGGAACCGTATTTCTGGTGAACCTCATTCTCATTCGGCAGATTGTCGCCGACGGTGGTGACGTGAAAATCGCCGGTTTCAGTCAGCGCCTCAACCGCCTTCGCGGTGGGTGGCTTGACGCCCTGCTTCCTGTATTTCGGGTCCCAAGGCGCGTGGTCTTCGAAATACTGCGCGTTGTTGGCAACTTTGAGCATCAATGCATTGACCCGCTGATCCGTAACCGTGACAAAGCTTTGCGACGTGCCCTTGGCGCCGCGTGCGTCGCGATAGATTTCGATGAATCCGTTGGCGAAATCGACGTTCGCATCATTCTGCACCCAGCTTGCGCCGAAACGCAGCCAGTCCGCGAACTCGCCGGATTGATAAAAGCGAATCAAATCGTCGATCACGGTATCCTGGCCCGGCTCGGCAAATGCCCGGGCCTTCTGCAAATTCTCGATCGCTTTCCCCAGAAACCGCGCGTACAATCCGGGCGGAATTCGGCCATCGGGCGTTCCGGCGCGATAGACTTCCTCCACCAGTTTCCCGTCCTTCGTTTTCACCAGTTCGGAATCAAGCGGATAATGTTCTTGAAAGCCCTTCAAATCGAGCAGGCGGACACCAGAATAGAAATTGTTCGAGCTCGCTTGCAGGATGTCGAGGCCGGCGGGCGGATTCTTGGTCGTAATCGTCGGCTCGAAATTCGGATCGAACAGCGCGGGTTTGAGGTCGTTGATCTCGGCGGTGAAGTCGGCCTCGGTCGCGATCGGTTTGCCCGTGCCGTAGGGATCGCCGATGCGCAGGCCGTTGTGAATCGCTTGCGTGCCGGCTGCTTGCAGTTCCTCAAATGTAAACTCCGGCAGAAATTTCTGTGCTGTGGTTTCGTTGTGGTTGCCCTTGTTCCCCCAGAATAGCTTGGCGAATGCAGCGATCTTGGCGCTTACGTCGGGCTGGATCCCTTCCGGGTGCGCCACCAACGCTTCAAGCAGCCGCTTCTCACGAAGGCCGTAGCGCGAGAGCTGGTCGTAAATAATCGGATCGATGGCAATCGAGGCCTGGCTCAGCCAATACGCCAGCGTCTGTTCCCGAGGCGCCAGCTTGCTGAAACTACCGGCTTCGAGCTGCATGAAGCCCGTGTTGCCGGCGCGCTCGACCAGTGTGCTGGCTGCGGAGGAACTGGCGCGCTCCGCCTCCGCCGAGCGGTTCTTAGTCCCGCAGCCGGCCAGAAAAACGGCCACCGCGAGACATGCAGTACCGAAATGAAAGCGTATGGATTTCAACGGAACCTCCTAACGGGGGACCGCCACGCCAATCTCGGTGACGGACCGCCCCCGAAGATTGTAGAATAACGGATTACCACCTCAGGAGAGATATGAACCGATCCACATTTGTTACAGGTTTCGTGGCGCTCGCTCTGTGCTCGTTGCCAGCCCTCGCCGATAAGAAAGGCGACCCGGAAAAGGGCAAGGAAACGTTTCAGCAATGCAGCGTCTGCCACAATGCCGACAGCACCGAGAAGAAGATGGGCCCTGGACTGAAGGGCCTGTTCAGCCGCGACAAGATGAACAACGGTAAGAAGCCCACCGAAGCCAACGTGCGCGCCAAAGTAGATGAAGGCGGAAACGGCATGCCGGCTTACAAGGAAATGTTGTCCGACGAAGAGAAGGACGACCTCATCGCCTACCTGAAGACCCTGTAAAGCCGCTAGATACCCTTGGCGAGAAAGCCGCCATCCACCGCGATGGTCTCGCCGGTGACAAACGACGCTGCATCCGACGCGAGGAAAATCGCGGCGCCCACCAGTTCCTCGACGTTGCCCACCCGCCCCATGGGAGTTCGTGCGCCGATCGCGGCGGAGCGCTCGGGAAGATCCAACACTTTGGAATTTAGCGGTGTCCGGAATACGCCAGGCGCAATGGCGTTGACGCGCACACCCTGCTTGGCCCACTCGCACCCGAGTGACCGTGTCAGCAGCAGGACGCCGGCTTTGCTCGCCGCGTAAGACGTCACTTCACCAAAGCTGACAAAGCTGGTCATCGAACACGTGTTGATGATCGCCCCGCGCCCTTGCTTGATCATCTGGCGTCCAAAAATCTGGTTCGCCCGAAAAGTGCCGTTCAGGTTGATATCGATGACGCGGTTCCAGTCCTCATCGGGCACGTCCACGGTGGGCATCTTCTTCAGCGCGCCGGATGTCACCATCAGAACGTCAACCTGTCCGAATGCCAGCACCACTTCATCGCACAGCTTCTGCAAGCTGGCGCGATCCTGCACGTCGCTCGGAATGCGCAGGGTTTTGGAGCCGATGGATTCGAGTTCCGCCGCCTGCGATTCGACGCGGTCAAGATCGCGGCTGCTGGCGATAGTTGTGGCGCCCGCCCGCGCAAACCCGCGCGCAATCGCCTGGCCAATGCCGCTGGTGCCGCCAAGCACTACCGCTACTTTATTCTTTAGGGAAAATTTCTCTTCTAGGAAGTTCATGAGATCAGAAATGCATGATATCAGCATCTCGATCTCCTCAGGTACAATCGGGGCAACGCACAGGACGCTCTTGGCCGCCGATGATCCGGCTCTGGCTCTCGCGGGACAAATCGATTCCGGTCCGGGAACAGCTGGGCGCGCAGTTGCTTTTTGGCATCCTAAGCCGGCGCATCGCCCCGGGTGAGAAATTACCGAGTGTACGGGAACTCGCACGGCGCCTCAAGGTACATCCGAATACCGTCAGCGCGGCCTATCGCGATCTAGCTGCTCGCGGCTGGGTGAGCCAGCGCCGCGGTAGCGGAGTGTTTGTGCGCGATCTGAAAATGCCCCAGCCTTCGGGCGGCATTGAAGCCTTCGTCGGCGCCTGGATCGAAGAGGGACTCGCGCGCGGGTTCACGGTCGAAGCGCTCGAAGCGGCGATGACGAAGGTGGCGAGCGACCTCCGCACCGAGGCTCCGCAAAGGCTTCTCGTCGTCCATCCCGACCGCGAGCTAGCGCAGATTTTGGCTGCCGAAATTGAGGAGGCGGTTGAGTGCCCCGTTGCCTCGGCTGGTTTTGACGACGCGCCAAAAGACTTGGCTGCTGACACCTGCGTGCTCGTCACTACGGCCTGCGAATCCCAAGCCGTTAGCGAACTACGCCCGGCGCACTATCGCGTGATCCGACTGAAGTCGGTGGAAGACGAGATCGCCGAGCAACACGCGCCGACCTCGGGATTGCTGATTGCCGTGGTTTCCCGTTCGCCGTCTATCCTCGAGTGGTCCTCGAAACTCCTCTCGGCGCTGGGACTGCCGGGCATGGACATCCTCCAGCGGAACCCGAGTCAGCCCGATTGGCGCGAAGGCCTCGCCGCGTGCGACATCGTCGCGGCGGATATCCGGACCGCCCTGGAGCTGCCCAAGAAGATCAAGCCCACCGTTTTCCGCATCGTTGCGGATGACTTTCTAACCGAAGCCCGCGCGCTTGTGACACCTCAGAAACTGTAACAAGGCACGAAATCTGGAGACCGCCCATGCCCCACACTGCTGGCATGGAGGTTTCACAAATGGCGAGCAACTTAGCAAGTCGAGCGGTTACGGTAACGGTTTTGATGGCGGCAGGATTAGGCTCCGTTCAAGCGGCCGAGAAGATTCGCTGGGAAGATCTGCAGAAGCGCGTATACCAATTGGGCGAGCTTCGCAGCGTTAACGTCATCACGCGTGACGGGATTAAGCATCACGCGAACCGGCTAACAATTACTGCCGACCACTTGAGCCTATTCGACCACCAAACCATTCAGGAAGTGCCGCGTCGTGACGTAGCAGGAGTCGAGATCCGGCAAAGAAAGCGCCATTACAAGCATATCGGCGAAAATGCTGTGCTGTCGGCGTGGCTCCCGGTGGTGTCCCTCATGGAGTTTGCGTACGACTGCGACGCCGGCATTTGCGTCTGGGGCCTGTTACTGACGCCGCCGCTCTGGGCTTACAGTGCCGCTAGCGCGCCCGTTTTTCTCGCCGCCGACGGCGTGGCATTCCTGATGCCAGCTAAAGCATTTGAAATTGCGGACTGAGACGGTAACAAGATTCAACGTCGGTGAGGGGGACGGAGGTCCCCGTCCCCTCAATCCGCGTCCAGCTCAAACTTCTCCCCCCACCCCGGCAGCACGGTCTCGACTTTATACTCCTCCTGAATCGCCTTCTGCAACACCTCAGCGCCTTCCGGCTCGCCGTGCACCAGGAACACTTTCTTCAACGTCCCGGCCAGCGGCTTCATCCAGGCCAGCAGTTCGTTCTGGTCGGCATGAGCGCTCAAGGCTTGCAGGCTTTCGATCGCGGCACGCACGCGGATTGGCTCGCCGAACACCTTCACCTCGGGCCACTTGTCCAGCAGCTTGCGCCCTAGCGTGTTCTCGGCCTGGTATCCGGTGATCAGAACCGTGCAGCACGGATTATCCAGGTTGTTACGCAGGTGGTGCAGAATGCGCCCGGCTTCGCACATTCCTGAAGGGGAGATGATCACGCACGGGCCGTTCAGATCGTTCAACTTTTTCGATTCGCTCGCCTCGCGGATGTAAGTGAGCCGCTTAAAACCAAACGGGTCATCGCCGTTGGTTGAAAGACCACGCGCTTCCTCATTGAAGCACTCCCGGTGTTTCCTGAAAACCTCGGTCACTTCGAACGCCAGCGGGCTATCCAGGAACATCGGAATGTTCGGCACGCGCCCTTCATTCGAAAGCTCTTTCAACAGCAGCGCGAGTTGCTGCGCCCGGCCCACCGCGAACGCCGGCACAATCAGCTTCCCGCCGTGCGCCGCGGTGCGCTTAACGACTTCCTCCAGCTTCTCTTTAACCGAACCCTCCGCTTCGTGCGACCGGCCACCGTACGTGCTCTCCATAATGAGATATTCGGCAGCGGGCGGAGGATCGGGATCGCGGATAATGGGCAACCCCGGACGGCCCAGATCACCCGAAAACAGCAGCCGCACCACTCGCCCGTTCTCCTCGGAGCGCAGCAGCACAGTAGACGATCCCAGAATATGACCGGCGTCGTGCGGCTCATAGCTCAGCTTCGCGCTCAACTGCTTCGGCGTGTAGTAGGGTACCGATTGGAATAGCGGCAGCGTGCGCTCGGCGTCCTCGGTGGTATAGAGTGGCTCGAGTTCGTCCTCCCCACGATACTGCCGCCGCTTGTTCAGGAACTTGACGTCGTTCTCCTGAATGTGGGCTGTATCCAGCAGCATCGGGTGCGCCAGGTCCACCGTGGCCGGAGTCGAATAGATCGGCCCGCTGAATCCGCTCTTTACCAGCAACGGCAGATTGCCTGAGTGATCGATGTGCGCGTGCGAGAGAATCACGGCATCAATCGACGACGCCGGAAACGGAAAGTGCCGGTTTCGCTGTTCGGCTTCTTTGCGCCGGCCCTGGTACATCCCGCAATCCAGAAGGTAGCGCTTGCCGTCAGCTTCCAGGTGGTGCATGGAGCCGGTAACCGTTCGCGCGGCTCCCCAGAACGTCAGTTTCATCGTGAATTTCCCATTCGCGCCCGCCGGCTAAGTGGTTCGCCTCATATCGGCCCGTCGGCGCACGGGCGATGCTGCTGGTATGGTGCGAAAAGCGCTGTCTGTCGCTGTCCTACTCCTGGCCCTGGCCCCCGCCGCGTATCTGGCGTGGGTGGCACGCGCCATGCCGCACTTCGGGCACCTCCATGACGATAGCATCTATTTCGTTTGCGCCAAATCCATCGCCGAGGGCCGCGGCTACCGGATTCTGAGTCTGCCCGCGGAACCGTTCCAAACCAAGTACCCGCCGCTTTGGCCGCTCATGCTCGCGGCCATCTGGAAACTCGATCCGCATTTCCCGGAAAATTTGCACTGGGGGATGGCTCTCGGCTTCGTAATGCTGCCCGCCTTCGTCGCGCTTGCCTGGCGCTGGTTCCGGCGCAGTGGGATTGACGCCCGATTATCTACAGCCCTTTGCGTGATGATCGCCGCGAGCCCGTGCGCGGTTGTGCTGAGCGCCGGCTTGATGAGCGATCTCGTGTTTTCCGTGGCGCTCCTGGCCGCCATTCAAGCGATCGAATCGGCGGGCCGCAGCACGCGCCGGGCGCTCGTAGCAGGAGCGCTCGCGGCCGTAGCCTATCTGATCAAGACAGCCGCGCTACCCTTGGCCATCGCCGGGCCATTGTGGCTCGCGCTACGGAAGAAGTACCGCGCCGCCGTTCTGATGTTTGGCGCCATGTTGCCTGCCATCGCCGCCTGGACGCTGTGGAGCCGCGCCCACATGACGCATGCCCGCGATCTCGTCTCGCTCTACTACACGAATTATCTCGGCTATCAGATTTACAACGTCGGCTGGCGCGATTTACCGATAGTCATGTGGAAAAACCTGGACGGCGTCTTCTCGGGTATCGCGGAACTGTTGATTTTCGATGTCGCCAAAACCCCCTGGGGAGTGTATCTGGCGCGATTTCTCGGAGTCGTCGTGATCGCCGGCACCGTACGGTTCGCGCGACGCGCGGGAATCACGCCTTACCATTGGTTCGCGCTCGGGTACACAGCGATTCTGCTGGTTTGGCACTTTCCACCCAACAACCGCTTCCTGCTCCCGCTCTTTCCTCTGCTGCTCGCCGGCCTAGCCACCGAGCTCGCGAATCTCGTGCGCGTCATCCAGAACGAGTGGCCGCGGGGACTGGCCAACAAACTCGTCGTCGCCGGGATCGCCACCGGGCTGGCCGGTATCTCGTATATCGCTATCGTGTGGAACATCCGTGCTCTCCGCTACGAAATTCCCACGGCGATTGCCCAGCACCGCACGGTGCTATCCAGCAATCGGAGGGCTTTCGCGTGGATCGCGCAACATGCTCCCGCGGGCAGCTTCTACGCTTACGACGATCCCGTCTTCTACCTCTACACCGGCCACCATGCCGCGAGCCTGCCTGTAGTTCCACTTCCTTTCTATCGCGAGGATCGCGAAAGCATCCTGCGGCCCTTCCGCTCCATGCCAGCCTACGCGCGTGATCAGCACCTCGACTATGTGCTCTTCACTGCCGCGGATTTTCACCGCGACTTGGCCGAATCGGAACGCGCCGAGGTGCGGCGCATCCTGGCTGGTGAGAAAGATCTCGAACCCGTCTATCGCTCCCCTCTCAGCTCCATCTGCGCCGTGTCGCCGCTTCGTACGATTCCAGACATGAATCGTGTGGAAATTCGTACGGCGCACACGGTAAAAAATGCCGCCCATTCCCAGCCGCAATCATCCAATTCATCGGGAATTCAGTAACTTCATCAGCATGGAAGCCCGGTTGCATCTCTGAAACATCGAGAGGTGGTTATGTACGATCTCGGCAGGAAGAACGAACCGGCAACCGAACTACCAGAAAATCCGCGGCGGTCCAACGAGGAGCCCGAAGAACAACATCACACCGGTCACTGGATCGCAGTAGGCGTCCTGGCAGTCGCCATCGGCGGCGTTTGCTGGTGGGGCTACCCCACACTGAAACAGGCGCCGGCGGTTCTGGCGCAATTCCCCGCTGTCCAACAATCATTGGAGGGGATCAACGCGCAGTTGGCCGAAACTGAATCCCGTTTCAAGGACTGGAGTAGCAGCCAGCAACAGCTTCAGGAGCGCGTTGCGCAGGTGGAAAACACCATGGCCTCGCGCATCCGAGCCGTCCGCAAGCAGGCGCAGGATCTGAGTGACCAAGTGTATCAGCGCGTCCATGCCGAAGTCGCTGCTCAAAACCAGGTGACTGAAACCAAGATCGCTCGCCTCGAATCCTCAAGCGAAGCCGATCGGGCCAATGTCGAGAAGTTACAAACCGAGTTGGCTGCCTTGCGCGAACAGACGGCCGAACAGCTCCGCGGAGTGCGTTCTGACATGGAGCGCGAAGGCGTGAACCGCGATCAGCAGCTAGTCAGCTTGAATGAACAAGTCGGCCGTGAGTCGCGTGACGTCGACGGCCTGAACAAGAAGCTCGCCGTGAAGCGCGTAGATTTCGAGGTGACGCGTAATCATAGCCAGCAGCTCACCGACGAGGTTTCCCTCGGCGTCACCGGTACCGACGTCAGCCATCGCCGCATCACCGGCTGGATGTGGGTCATGCCCGACCGCCGCACTATCTGGCTCCGTGGCCAGGGCGCCCAGCAACCGGTCGTCTTCTATAGCAATCGCGATGGCAAACGCCGCGAACTGGTGATCACCAACGTTGCCAGAAATTCCGTGAGCGGGTACTTGATTCTGTCCGCCGACAGCAGCTCCAGTGCCCTTTCGTCCAAAGGCGACTAACCGATTGGGAGTGAACCACGCACCGCGGCCAGCTCTTTTTGCAGAGCTCGCCGCGGCTTTAGTTTCGTATCCCTCGATCTGCCAAGGTATTACGAAGCGCATGGCCCTAATGCTCCGTCCGTAATGAGCCAGGACGGCCCGGGCCAGGCACCCCCGGCGTCAAGACCTTGCCTTTTCCGCAAGACGGGCTAGAATGAATATGTAGGTGTCGAACGATACGAGTGGGCGAAAGCCCACTTTTTTGTTGGTTGACACTTTTTGAAGGGCACATGCGGCAGCAAGTAGTCTCCAAAGTCGAGGAAATCGCCCAGCGAGTGGCGGCTTCGGGCGGGATTGAAGTGGTCGAGGTGGAGTTTAAAGGCAGCGGTGGCAATCAGTTGCTGCGTATCTCGATCGACAAACCCGCCGGGGTCAGTCACGCCGATTGCGAACTGGTATCGCATCAGGTGGGGACGATTCTGGACGTCGAAGACGTCGTGCCGGGCCACTACACGCTCGAGGTCACTTCGCCGGGCGTGGAACGCAAACTGCTCAAACCAAACGACTATATCCGGTTTCAGGGAAAGAAGGCGAAAATCGTATTGCGCGAACCCGTCGAGAAGCAACGCCACTGGGAGGGTACGCTGGTGGGACTCGACGACGGCACGGTTTCGCTGGCAGTAGACGCGGATCGCGTCCTGCGATTCCCTCTCAACCAAGTGGAACGGGCCAACCTGAAGTTCGAGTGGTAGCTCCCTCCGGGTACTAAGAACAAGCGACAGAGCGAAAGAGGATTCACCTTGGAAACGATCTACCAGTCCATTGAGATTTTGAGCAAGGAAAAGGGCATCGATGTGCAGATTGTCCTGGACGCGGTCAAGGATGCCATGCTCATCGCGGCCCGCAAGCATTTCCGCACGGAGGAAGACTACGTCGCGGACGTGGACGAGAAGACCGGCGCCCTTCGCCTGTATTCGGTAAAGAAAGTGGCGGACCCGGTGACCGACCCGGTCAAGGAGCTGACGCTCGAGCAAGCCAAGAAGATCAATCCGGAGGCCGAGATTGGTTCGGAAGTGAGGATCGAGAAGGCCATCGATCTTCTGGGGCGTATTTCGGCGCAGACCGTGAAGCAGGTCGTGTTTCAGAAGGTTCGCGAAGCGGAGCGCGAAACGGTATACGCCGAGTATTCGGGGCGCGTGGGCGAGCTCGTGAACTGCACGGTGAAGCGCATCGAGGGTCCCGACTTGATTCTGGATCTGGGCAAGACCGAGTCGCGGCTGCCCAAGAAGGAACAATCCAAACTGGAAAGTTTCACGGTCGGAGATCGTGTGCGGTGTGTCATCAAACTGGTGGATAAGTCGAGCAAAGGTCCGGGCGTGGTGGTTTCCCGCGCGGCGCCGGAGCTGGTGATGCGCCTGTTCGAGCAGGAAGTTCCCGAGATCTACGATTCCACGGTGGTCATCAAGGGCTGCGCGCGCGAGGCCGGTGAACGCACCAAGATCGCCGTACATAGCCGCGACCGCGATGTGGACAGCGTGGGCGCCTGCGTCGGCATGAAGGGCATGCGTGTGCAGTCGATCATCCGCGAGCTGCGCGGGGAAAAGATCGACATCATCGAGTTTTCGGATGATCCGGTAACGTTCGCCACGCACGCGCTGAGTCCGGCGAAGATCAGCCGCGTCAGCATTGTGGACCCGGCCGAGAAGCACATGGAAGTGATCGTGGACGACTCGCAGCTTTCGCTGGCGATCGGCAAGAAGGGGCAGAACGTACGGCTCGCGGCCAAGCTGCTGGCTTGGAAGATCGACATCAAGAGCGAGGAAGAGAAGCGCCAGGAAGTGGAATCGCAAATGGCGGCGCTGACGGTGCCGGGCGCGCCGGTTTCGGTGCTGATCGATTACGGTCTTGGGGACCAACTGGCAGAAAAGCTGCTGGAAGCAGGCGTCTCGACGGTCGAGAGGCTGGGCAGCATGACTCCGGAGCAGCTGGAAGAAATTCCGGACATCGACCCGACCATGGTGGAAAGGATCCAGCTCGCGGTGAACAACTACTACAGCCAATTTGAAGCAAACGAGGGCGCCAGTGCTCCGGCGGCCGAGGCGGCGCAGCCGGAAGAACTGGCCGAACCAACTCCGGCCGAGGAGGCCAGCGCGGGTGAGGCAGAAGCTCTGGAGGAGCCGATCGAGGCGGCGGAAACCGCTGAGCCGGAGACTCGGGAGGCAGCGGAGCTGGAGGCGAATGCCCAGCCCCTTGCAAGTGAGTCTGATACGATAAAAGATTCCCAGCAGGGCGCCGAAGGTGGGGTTCCGGAGAAACAAGCCGGAGGAGGGCAGGAAGGCTAGAAGTCTGTAAGTCGCTTTTCTTATGAACAAGATTCGCATTAACGTTCTGGCCCGGGAGCTTGAAGTCAAAGCTCACGAACTGCTGGACAAACTCCCGGAGTTGGGCGTTACGGAGAAGAAGACGCACTCGAGCTCGATCGACGACGACGTGGCGGAGAAGTTGCGCCAGATCTTCGGTGGCGTGGGAGGCGGCCAGCGGAGCGAGTCGAGCAGTTCGAACGGCGCCGTGGCCGTCGAGGAAGAGCCGAGCGCCGCGGCGGAACCTGAAACTTTCCAGCCGCAGGCCGCCGAAACCGTACGCGAAGCAGAGCCGGTCCCGCAACCTCCGGTGGAAGAGGTGGCGCCGCACCGGGTGGCGCCCCAACCGCAGCGTCTGCGGCCACCGCTGGCAACTTCGTCTCCGACTGTAACCCCAACACCCGCTCCTCCTGCAACCGCAGTACCTCCTCCGGTCACTCCCGTAGCCGCACCCGTGCAGAGCATGGAAGCGCCGGGCATGCCCGCGCGTCCTGCGCCGCCAATACCAAGGCCGATGCCAGCCGCTCCGCGTCCCGGGCAAGTGCTGTCCGGCCCAAGGCAGCCGCTTCCGGGCGGCTTTCGGCCAGCGGAACCAGTTCGTGTGACGGGTGGACCCGGGGCTGCTGCGCCGGTTGCACGCTCCGGCGCACCGGCTGTGCAATCGCCTGTAACCCCGGGGCATGCGGCGCCATTGCGGCCGCAGCAGCCAACGCGTCCGGGCTTGGCGGGACAACCTGCCGTGCGTCCTATCGTTCCGCCGCGGCCGGACCTTGCCGCGAGGCTTTCGCAACCACGGCCGGCGGGCCCCGGCGCCGCGGTCAATCCGCGACCGGGTGTTCCGGCGCGCCCGCAGAGTTCACCCGTCCCCGGGCAACCGATTTATCGAGGTCCCATCCGGCCCGGACAGCCCATCGTGGCACGGCAGGGGACAAGGCCGGGATCTCCCGGGGGCATGCGTCCGGGCGGCCCGCGGCCCATGCATCCGACTTCGCGGGGTGGAATGGTGGCGCCGGGTCTGGCTCCCCCGCCGGTTGAGCAGCAGCGGCGGCCGCCCGACAAGCGCGGCGGGCGTTCGCAGCGTGACCGGCAGCATGAGCAGGAAGAGAAGGTTCTACGCCCGGTAAGGCGCGAGGTGCCGTCCGGGCCGCCACCAGTGAACCGCGAGATTACGATCTCGGAAGGCATCACGGTGAAGGAGCTTTCCGAAAAGCTGGATGTGAAGGCCAGCCTGGTGATCAAGAAACTGGTGGACCGCAATATCTTCGCCACCATCAACCAAACTCTCGACTCAAAGCTCGCCACCGACCTGGCGCGCGAGTTCGGGGCCTCTACGGCAACCGTCAGCTTCGAAGAAGAGGCGATGCACGAGGTGGAGACGGCGCAGGAAGAGAAGGACCAGGTCAAGCGCGCGCCCGTGGTTACCATCATGGGACATGTGGACCATGGCAAGACGTCGCTGCTCGACTCCATTCGCCTATCGCGTGTGGCGGAGCGGGAAGCCGGTGGGATTACGCAGCATATTGGCGCGTATCAGGTGGAGAAGAACGGCCGCAAAATCGTTTTCATCGACACCCCGGGCCACGAAGCATTCACTCGCATGCGCGCGCGGGGCGCCAAGGTTACCGACATCGTGGTGCTGGTGGTGGCGGCGGACGATGGCGTGATGCCGCAGACGCTCGAAGCGATCGACCACGCCCGCGCCGCGAAGGTGCCGATCATCGTAGCGATCAATAAGATCGACAAACCCGATGCGCAGCCCGAGCGCATCAAGCAGCAGCTCGCGGATCGCGGCCTGCTGGCCGAGGACTGGGGCGGCGATGTGGTGATGGTGCCGGTCTCGGCGAAGATGAAGCAGAATCTTGATCTGTTGCTCGAAATGATCCTGCTGGTCGCCGATTTGCAGGATCTCAAGGCCAACCCGGGCCGGCCCGCCATGGGATCGGTGCTGGAAGCCAAACTGGACCGCGGACGTGGTCCGGTGGCGACGGTGCTGGTGAGCAACGGCACGTTGCGCGTGGGCGATTACTTCATCTGCGGCGCGGTGTTCGGCAGAGTGCGCGCCATGCTCAACGACCGTGGTGAACAGGTGCGCGAAGCCGAGCCCTCCACACCGGTTGAGGTGCAGGGCCTGGAAGAGATGCCGGACGCGGGCGATTCGTTCCAGGTGGTGACCGATACCGCCAAGGCCAAGCAGATTGTGCTTTACCGCGAGGCGAAGGTACGTGAGCAGACGCTTGCGAAATCGAGCCGCATTACGCTCGAACAGCTCCACAAGCAAATGGAGGCGGGCGAGGTCAAGGAGCTGCCGATCATTCTGAAGGCCGATGTGGGCGGCTCGGCGGAAGTGCTTAGCGACACGTTGCAGAAGCTGTCAAACGACAAAGTTCGCATCCGGGTGCTGCGAGCGGGAGTGGGCGCGATCACCGAATCCGATGTGCTGCTAGCGTCGACTTCGAACGGTGTTGTGATCGGATTTAACGTGCGTCCAGAGCGCGGCGCGGAAGCCATTGCGGAAGAGGAAAAGGTCGACATCCGACTGCACACCATCATTTACAACCTGACCGACGAGATTAAGCGCGCCATGACGGGCCTGCTCGAACCGGTGTTCAAGGAGGTGTACCAGGGCAAAGCCGAGGTTCGCGACACCTTCCGTATCAGCAAGGTTGGCATGGTGGCGGGCTGCTTCGTACAGGACGGCTTGCTGAAGCGCGGGAGCGAGGTGCGCCTGCTGCGGGACAACATCGTGGTTCACACTGGGAAGGTGGGGTCGCTACGGCGGTTCAAAGACGATGTGAGTGAGGTGCGCAGCGGGATGGAGTGCGGCGTGACGATCGAGAATTTCGGCGACCTCAAGCCCGGCGACATCATCGAGGCGTTCGTCACGGAGAAGGTGGCGCCGGAAGTATTCGCGTGAGGAGATGCCTTCGATCGGAGTGCTGACGCTGGAGTTGCGGCTCGATCATTCGCATTCCCTGAAGGAAAAGCGGCAGGTGGTAAAGAGCCTGCGCGACCGGTTGCACAACAAGTTCAATGTTTCGGTAGCGGAGATCGACTGCCAGGACTTGTGGCAGCGGTCAGTACTAGCGGCAGTGACGGTTTCGTCCGACCGGGTGCAGGCGGAGAAGGTGTTGCAGTCAGTCGAACACGAAACGGCGTCGTTGTTGGGACCGGCGCTGGCGGGCGTGTCGGTCGAGTGGATTTAGACAGGGTGCCCGTGACATCTGGATATGGATCAGCATCGCAGAGAGCGGGTATCGGAGACGGTTCGCGAGGAATTGTCGGAACTCATTGGTTTTGAAATGCAGGACCCGCGGCTGGCGGGAGTGGATGTGACCGATGTGCAAGTGGGTCCCGACCTGCGGCACGCTCATGTGCGCGTGGGCGTCTGGGGGGACGAGCGTGAGCAACAAGCTGCGATCGCCGCTCTGGACCATGCCCGGCATTACTTGCGTCACGAGCTGGCTCGGCGGCTTAACTTGAGGAAAATCCCAGAGTTACACTTCGAACCGGACGCGGTAGCCAATGCTGACGAGCGTGTGGAGACGCTCCTGAAACGCGCAAAAAAAGCGCGGATCGGGGGAAAATCAGCCCTAAATTGAAACAGATTGTGCTAGTTTTGTTTCTGTTGACGCTGGTGGGGGCAGGGGACGCGCCTGCCCGCCCGGCGGCCAAAGCCGACACGCTGCGTATCGAGTCCAGCGTGGTGGCAATGGGGTCCGCTTACTCGGTGGTGGTCTATGGCGAAGACCGGACGCGCATGGAGGAAGCAGTGGATGCGGCGTTCGAGGAAGTGCACCGGCTGGACGAGATGTTGTCCAATTACAAGCCGGAGAGCGAGCTGAGCGAAGTCAATCGCAACGCCGCAGAACAACCGGTGCAGGTGACGCCGGAAATGTTCGACCTGCTGGCGGCGTGTATGGAATACAGCCGGGCTAGCGAAGGGGCGTTCGACATTACGGTCGGACCGCTGATGAAGGTGTGGGGATTTTATAAGGGGACGGGCCGGCTGCCGCATCACGCCGAAGTTCGAGGTGCGCTGGACCGGGTGGGATATCGCAATATCTTGCTGGACGCGGGCAAGCGGACCGTGCGGTTTGCGAAAGCGGGGGTCGAGCTGGATCCGGGGGGCATCGGGAAAGGATACGCGGTGGACCGGATGGTGGAGGTCCTCAAGCAGTACGGCATGCAAACGGCGCTGGTGTCGGCATCGGGGAGCAGTATTTATGGTTTGGGCGCGCCGCCGGGAGAGAAGGGCTGGAAAGTGCAAATCCGCGATCCGAAGGACGAGAGGAAGACGGTAGCCGACGTTTATTTGAAAGACGAGTCCATGTCGACATCGGGCAACTACGAAAAATTTTTCCGCGCGGAGGGCCGCATTTACAGCCACATCATGGACCCGCGAACGGGCTGGCCGGCGCAGGGCGTGCTTTCGGTTTCGGCCGTAACGCCGCGCACCATCGACAGTGAAGCCTGGACCAAACCGTTGTTCGTGAACGGCCGGGACTGGGCGGCGGCGCACAAACCAGCGGGTCTTCGCGCTTTCTACTGTGAAGACAATCCGGAGCAGACATGCGCGTGGCTCCAATGAACAGCCGATTCCTGGATGCCTGCCGGCGGCGACCGACGGACGCGCGGCCGGTGTGGTTCATGCGGCAGGCGGGGCGTTATCTGCGCCAGTATCGCGAGATTCGGTCGCGGCACGGGATTCTGGAAATCTGCAAACGTCCGGATCTGGCGGCCACGGCGACGCTCCAGCCGGTGGAGATTCTGGACGTGGACGCGGCCATCATCTTCGCCGACCTGCTACTGCCGGTCGAGCCGATGGGGTTGAAGTTGCGCTACGCGCAAGGCGAAGGGCCGATCATCGCGAACCCAGTGCGCGCGGGCTCGGATATCGACACGCTTTCCACGGCCAACACGGACGAGCTGGGATACGTCGGCGAAGCGATCCAGATGGTAGTGCGGGCGCTGAGCGGAAGAGTGCCGGTGATCGGATTCGTGGGCGCTCCGTTCACGATGGCGAGCTACATGATCGAGGGCGGGGCATCGCGCAACTTCATCCGAACCAAGAAAATGATGTACGCCGAGGAAACGCTGTGGCGGCGGCTGATGGGGAAGATCGTAGATGTGCTGGCGCCGTTTGCGTCTCTCCAGGTTGCGGCGGGTGCGCGAGCGATCCAGGTGTTCGACAGTTGGGCAGGCGCGCTGGGTCCGGACGATTATGTGCGCTTCGCCGCGCCGTATTCGCGCGCACTCATTGAGCGGATCCGCGCTACGGGCGTACCGGTGATTCATTTCGGAACGGGCGCTTCGGGCTTCTTCCGCGAGTTGCACGCGGCCGGCGGCGACGTAATGGGCGTGGACTGGCGCATCAACATCGACCAGGCCTGGATGGACATCAGTTACCGTTCGGCGATCCAGGGAAACCTGGACCCGGTGGCGCTGTTCGCTCCACTATCAGAACTCAAGATGCGGGTGACCGAACTGCTCAAGCGCACTGGCGCGCGGCCCGGGCACATTTTCAATCTGGGCCACGGAATTCTGCCGGAGACGCCGGTGGAGAACGTCAAAGCGGTGGTGCAAATGGTGCGGGAGTTCCGCCCCTAGTTTCGGCTGCATGCCTTCGGTTGCCATCGTGGGAGGCGGCATCTCGGGCCTCTCGACCGCTTACTATCTCTCCAAAGCCGGGATCTCGTCGACGGTGATCGAGGCGCGGCCGCGCCTGGGCGGCGTGATCCAGACCGAGCAAATTTGCAACTGCATCGTTGAGGGTGGACCGGACAGCTTTATCTCGGTCAAGCCGTGGGCGATGGATTTGATTCGCGAACTGGGCCTGGAAAGCGAGGTCATCGGTTCGAACGACCACGAACGGGTGACGTACATTCGCAGGCATGGCCGTCTGGTGCCGCTCCCGGACGGCGTGCAGATGCTCGTACCGACCAAGATCATGCCCATGGTAACCACGACACTGGTGGGCTGGCCAACGAAGGTCCGCATGGGACTGGAGTACTTTCGCCGAAAAAATGCCGCACCGAAGGGCGACCGGTCGGTTGCGGATTTCGTCGCGGACCACTATGGGCGGGAAGCGGTGGATTATCTCGCCGAGCCGTTGCTTGCCGGCATCTATGGCGGAGATCCGGCAGAGCTCAGCGTGGCAAGCGTACTGCCGCGTTTCGTCGAGTTGGAAAAATGGTATGGCAGTCTCACACGCGGCATGCTGGCCGAACGGCCCAAAACGAAAGGCCCGAGGGCGCCGCTGTTTCGCACGTTGCGCGGCGGCCTCGAGTCGCTGGTGCATGCGGTATGGCGTGCTACTGCAGGGGCGACGGTGGTGCACGGCTCGGTAAACGCCATGGAACGGGTCCGCGAAGGGTTCCGGTTGCAAGTAGCAGGAGATTGGCTCAGCGCCGATCAAGTCGTACTGGCCTGTGAGGCGCACCAGGCGGCGCGTCTCATGCCCACAGTCGACGCGCGCGCGAGCCAGTTACTCGGCGCCATTGGATACAGCTCCTCGGTTACCGTCGCGCTGGGATTTGAACGGAGCGACGTCCGTGACCAGATACGAGGGTTCGGTTTTCTGGTGCCGAAGCGCGAGCGGAAGAGGCTGCTGGCGTGCACGTGGGTGGGAAACAAATTTCCGCACCGCGTGCCGGAAACAATGGCGGTACTGCGCTGCTTCGCCGGAGGCGACGCTACGCTGGCGGAGACCGACGATGCCATTCTGAGCTTGATACGCGAGGAAGTTAGGGAGATTGCCGGCGTCAAAGCCGAGCCGCTGTTCTCTCGAGTCTTCCGGTGGCCGCGATCGATGGCGCAGTACACGGTGGGCCATGCAGAGCGCGTGACGGAACTGGAATCACGAATGGCTGCGTTGCCTGGCCTACACCTCGCCGGCAACGCCTACCACGGCATTGGCGTTCCGGACTGCGTGCGCATGGGCAAGCAAGCGGCGGAACGGATTGCGGGCGTAACCGCCGCCGTCTAGCTGGGAAAGCACCCGGATCACAAGTTGAGGCGGATCTCCGCGGGTTCCGCAGCGTGCAACGCCAGCCGGACCAAGCCAGCCGATAAACCAACCAAGACAATTACAATTACCAGAGCTAGTTCCAGAAAGCTCTGGCTTGTCTCGGGAACCGAGAATCGGCGTTTCCATGACCAGGGCTGGCGGGACAGGTAGAGAAGGATGACCACCAGAAGCAGCAAACCCTGACGCATTCCACGCTTGACGCCGCGGGCGCTGCGCGCGCCGATGGATACGGTGGCGGCGAAAGAAGCGGCAAACGCAGCGGACGCCAGGCTGATCAGCACCAGACCCACGGCGACGAGCATCGGCGGAGCAACGAAACGCCGCGCCCACAGGCCAAGGGACATGAGCGCTACTGCCAGAATAAGTATTGCGGAGAGCCAACCGTAGACCGTGGCCGCGCCAACTTTGCCGTACAGCCAGTCGCGAAGCTGCGCCCGCTCCGAGGGTCTGAGTTCCCGTTCGTTCTCGCTGGCGATGGATTCAGCCACAACCGGCGGTACCAACAACCAAGGCAGGCATGCGTAGATCAGCAACACCGGCAACTGCAGCAATTCAAACCTCAGGTACACGGGAGCTGCGATGCCCAGCGTCACCACGCCCAAAACGTAGAATGCCACGCCGGTTGTGCCACCCATGTGGCGGCGCAGCTTGGTGAGTTCCCAGAGAACGCTCGTGCCCATCAGCCTTGCATCGCTCCTGCGGCGAAGTGCAGCAAATCGCCACGTTCGCGCGCGAGATCCCGAAGGCGGCCGAAATCGCTGGCCATTTGGCACAACTGAAACACCGACGGACACGAGAGCTGCGCCGGTTCGATGTCGCGCAGATGTTCCAGCGAAACGTCGATAGCCTCCGCATAGCGTTCGAGCCGCACGAGCAGTGTCACCAGAGCCTCGGCTGGCCGAGGATCCCTGTGAGCCGCCTTGCTCCGGAAGTGTGCGATAGCCTCGCCGGCGCCCTCGCCCATCAGCGCCCGCAAGTACACGGCGTAATCGGAGCAGCCATCTTCAAAGGGCGGATCACCGCGATATTGAAACATCGGCGACAGGCGCTTGCCGTACTCCGCCAACTCGACTGCCAGCGCCAGGGTTTCGCGGTCATCCACCTCAAGGCTGAAGCCAAGAATCGAAACCAGGTGCGAGGTATCGACGTAGTAATCGTACTCGCCGAAGAGCCAATCGCGCCTGGCAATCAGTTCTGGCACGCTGCGGGTTTCTGGCGCCACGCCTTCCACTTTTGCGATCGCGCGCTGGAGACCCTCGACCAATTCGCGGTGCAACGTGCGGACCAGAAGCCGGACGCAGTCTCCGCGCGTTTGAGGATCGGGGTACTGGCCGAGGAAGGTGATCGCGCGGCAAATACCAAAATTAGCCAGAATCAGCTCGAAGCCTTTGCGCGGATGCACGCGCTCGTGCAATGCGATCTCGATGATGGCTTCCTGATTTTCAGCGGGTGCGACGTTTTCGATGGCTGCGGCCACGGGCGCGTTTTCGCCAATGGCGCGAAAATAGGGCCACGCGCGGGCGATCTCGCCATCGGCCAGAAACAATCCGCCCACTTCACGCGCTGCCTCGATGTACGCGCGTTCATGCGCTGTGCGTTTGTCTTCGGGCAGACCTTCGAGAGGGCCGTTTTGTACCAGCGGCAACCCGAGTGCGTGGCGGCTTTGCATGACCCGCGCTTCAAAGAGCAGCGGATATTTCTTCTCTTCGCGAAATTTTCCGATCAGCAGCTCGAGGCCGGCCTGCGGGCCGTAGGAACGGAAAGCCGCGTCGAGCGCGTCGAACAGATCGTCCGGCATGCTGCCGATATGATAGCGCGCAGACAGTGAATAGGAGCGGACAGGGCTACCCCAGCCCAACCTCACGCAAGAACTTCGCGGATTCTTCCGGCGGCGTGGGATTGATATAGACTCCGGTACCCCACTCGAACCCCGCCATCTTCGTCAGCCGCGGCATGATTTCGATGTGCCAATGGTAGTGCGGCATCGCGGCTTCCTGCGCGGGCGCCGTGTGCATCAGGAAATTGTAGGCAGGCTTCTCCAGCGTCTTGTCGAGCTTGCGCAGCGTCGAGCGCAGCACCCAGGCGAGGTTTTGCAAGTCCGGCGCGTCGCATTGCTCGAAATGCGAATCGTGGCGCTTGGGAATGATCCAGGTTTCGAACGGAAACCGCGCGGCGTAAGGCTCAATCGCCACGAAGCGCTCGGTCTCGGTTACCAATCGCGCGCTCGCCTGAGTTTCCTGCCGGACGATATCGCAAAACACACAGCGCTCTTTGAAGTTGTAATACACCTGCGCGCCGTCCAGTTCTTCCCTCACGCGCTTGGGGATCACCGGCAGTGCAATGAGCTGCGAATGCGGATGTTCGAGCGTGGCGCCGGCATGTTCGCCGTGGTTCTTGAACAACAGAATGTAGCGCAGGCGGTGGTCCTTCTTGAGGTCAAGCACGCGCTCGCGAAATGCCCAGAGCACGTCCTCCACCTGTTTTTCGCCCAGCGTCGCCAGTGTCGCGGTGTGATCGGGCGTCTCGATAATCACCTCGTGTGCGCCAATGCCCGACATCCGGTCGAACATCCCGTCCCCCTGGCGGGCCAAATCGCCTTCAATGCCGAGCACGGGAAACTTGTTCGGGATCACGCGCAACGACCAGCCCGGCTGGTTGGGCCCTCCATTTCGGCGATACGCTAGCACCTCGGGGGGCGTCTTCTGCTCTTTGCCGTAGCAGAAGGGGCAGAAGCGCGACGACGCGGAAACGACAACCGGGTCGCGGGTGAAATCGGAGGGGCGGCGTGCACGGTCAGTAGCAATGATGACCCAGCGGCCCGTGATGGGGTCCTTACGAAGTTCTGGCAATTTCGATGAAAGCCCTTTACCGCGCAGGCATTCGTGGGCTGCGCGCCGGAATGTTCAAGAACATGCACAGGCGACAAAGCCTGCGACAGGCCATTATAGCGTCCGCTTGGCACCGAAGGCATCCCTCAAGAGCCCGATGGCTGGCGGGCGAGTCAACAAGATGCTGACAATATCGAACCGCACGGCCCCCCAGTCCACCCCGGCGCGCCGGGCATAATCGCGCGCGGCGCGCTCGATGTACGCCTGCTTTTCCGCATCCACCGCCCGATCCGGCGTCCCGAACTCATCCGTGGCCCGCGTTTTCACCTCGATGAAAGCGAGCTGATCCTTTTCCCATGCGATCAGATCGATCTCGCCAGCCCCGGCACGTGGCCGATAGTTTCGCGCCACGATGGTGAATCCCTGGCGCCGGAGGAAGCGATGGGCCAAGTCCTCTCCGCGACGGCCAGTGGCGAAATCGGGGTCGGCGCGACGACGGCGCGCGTGGTGGCGGGCTCGATCGGCTAGGCGGTAGAGGAGGGAGAGCACGGCAGAGCCTCAACAGCAAGGTGCCTCGGCGTCGCGCGAAATCTCGGCGAAAGTCACGAAGCACTGATCCGGAAAAGCGACTACACAACCACTGGCACGAGCTTTGACTCAACGATGCGCTGGTCCGAGGTCACGAGGCGGAGCCTTTGGACTCGTGCCGTCGCGACAATCGCACGATCCGCGGGATCGCGCAGACTGCCAAGCCCAGCGACTTCCGCGGCAACTTGACAAGTCAACGGAAGGATCTGGAACACGGGGCTCTGCAAGTCCTCAAACAACTCCTCGATCGCAACTCTCAACCCGAGTTTTCCTGCGCTGCCTAGAACCGCGATCTCCAGCAGGCTAATTGCGCTCAGCGCGACCGGCTCCGCATGACGAGCCGCGGCCTCAAGCACCCGGCTCTGTTCTCGCGAGAGCTGTCTGTGGTCTGTCAGCCAGCGAACCAATATGTGGGTGTCCAGAAGTAGGCGGGGGAACGATCGGTTCACCCTTGATCCTTCACCACGTCCCACAGACCTGACATATCCACGTTCACGATGTCGCCCACGATCTCGCACTTTCCGGCCCAAGTATTTGCAGGCGACTTCCAGGCCGCTCGACTAGCCCGGCCCAGAACCGCGACGGGACGGCCACGGCGAGTGATGGTGACCTGCCCACCTTGCTGCTCGATCTCATCAAGGTAGGCGAGGCACTTGGCTTTGAACTCCGTCGCGCTCACCGTACGGTACTTTATCATCTAAAGCCTATGATACCAGAACAATATGGTCATCTGACCATATCTCACTTCAGCACCTCAAACTCAAACTCCATCACTTTTCCGCGCACGACATAGCAAAGGTAATATTCCCAAAACCTCCGGTAACGCGGAAAATGGTTCACCAGAAATTCGAATCCCAGCCACCGCCAGAATGCCAGCAGCTTCACGCGCACCGAAATCTCGCGGAACCGCGCTTTCGAGTAGTACCCGAAGCCGCCGTGGTCAGGGCCGAAATAGCGGAAGGAAAAACTGTTCAGATGGCTGCGATGCGTCGGATCGCAGAACGAGCTGAAATCGGTATAGTGCGGCGTCTCGATGCGCACCGTGCCGCCCGGTCGTGCGAGGCGATGAAACTCCTCCATGGAAGCGATCACGTCGTCAACGTGCTCAATGACGTGAATCGCCGTTACTCGGTCGAAACTGTTATCGCGGAAGGGATACGGTGTGCGGTTGAGATCGCACAGGACGTCGGCCCGGCTTGCTGGATTGCGATCGATACCGATCGCGCCCGGCTGCTTGTTGATGCCGCAGCCGACGTCCAGCGTTCTTACGTTTCGTGGATTGTGATTTTCAGGCACTCTTCGAGTACGTCAACGGCGAACGCAGCCTGGTCCCGCGTGATCACCAGCGGCGGGCACAACCGAATGGTATTCTCTCCCGCCCCCAGCACCAAGAGGCCGCGCTCGAACGCCAACTGTAGCACACGGTTGCGGGCAACCGGCGCACGTTCCCGCGTCTGCTGATCGCGCACCAGCTCAATTCCAATCATGAGCCCTAACCCGCGGACCTCGCCTACAATCGGGTACCGCGCCGGCCAGTCACGCAGCCGGTCCATGATATAGGCGCCGATGTTCGCCGCGTTCGCGACCAGCTCCTGTTCCAGCAGCTCGATGGTCACCAGCGCCGCGGCGCACGAAACCGGGTTGCCTCCAAACGTGGAAGCATGCGCCCCCGGCGGCCAAGTCATCAAATCCGCGCGCGCAACGGTAGCCCCCAGAGGTAAACCACTGGCAATTCCTTTCGCCACCGCCAGAATGTCCGGCGCGGCGTGAAAATGCTCCGCCGCCCACATCTTCCCGGTCCGGCCCATCCCCGACTGCACTTCGTCGAAAACGAGCAGCATACCAAAACGCTTGGCGATGCGCGCCAGTTCGTCAAAGAATTTTTGCGGCGGCACAACGTAGCCGCCCTCACCCTGCACCGGCTCGACAACAATCGCCGCCACTTCGTCGGCCGGGAGGATCGTTTTCACCAACTGGTCCTCAATCACCTTCGCACACTCGACCGCGCAAGTGTCCGGCGATTTGCCATAAGCGCACCGGTAGCAATACGCATACGGAATGTGGTGCACGCCCGGCATCAGCGGGCTGAACCCGCGGCGCTGCACCGGCTTGCTTGCCGTCAACGCCAGCGATCCCAGCGTGCGCCCGTGAAACGCGCCCAGGAACGCGATGAACTTCTCGCGCCCCGTCGCATAGCGCGCCAGCTTAAGCGCAGCTTCAATCGCCTCAGTACCCGAATTGCCGAAAGAAACGCGCCGCTCTCCGCCGCCAGGCGCAAGTGCCGCCAGCTTCTCCGCCAGTTCCACCATGTTTTCGTAATAGAAGTCGGTGCCCGACATGTGCACCAACTGCGCCGCCTGCCGTTGAATCGCTTCTACGACCTTGCGATGGCAATGCCCCGTCGCCACCACAGCGATGCCCGCGTTGAAATCCAGGAACCGGTTTCCGTCGACGTCTTCGACGATGGCGCCTTCCCCGCGGCTGGCTACCAGCGGATAGGCACGAGTGTAGGACGGCGAGACTACCTTCTGATCCCGCTCGATGATCTTCTGCGCGCGCGGCCCCGGCAGCGCGCCATGAACCATCGGCAGGTCCGGACGAACCGCATCCAGCGTGCTCTTCATAAAACCCTCCAAATTTCTTGTCTTCTTACCTGGAACAGACGGACCAGTGAGGAGGATTACTAATCAGAACCAAATAGGCTGGGGCGCGCGTTGGCGGGCCGGAACTCCATACTTTTATTGTACAGAAGCCAATTGATAAAGCCAGCGTATATTCGCGGGCGCCGGCCGGCACCGGGGGGATACTTTCGCCGCCTGCGGGAATACAATCAGGGGCATGAATTATAAGATCTTAGTCGTGTTACTAGCTTGCAGCGCCGGGTGGGCGCAGAATCTGCCTATGTTCCGTGGCGGGCTCGACCACACCGGTGTCTATCTCGGAGCGGCCCCCCGTAACGTTCCAAAGTTGAAGTGGCAATTCGCCAGCGGAGGTCCAGTGATTTCTTCACCTGCCGTGGTGAATGGAACCGTCTACGTCGGCAGCATGGACCACAACCTCTACGCGCTCGACGTTGAGACCGGCAAACCCAAATGGAAATTCCCTACCGAGAGTTCGATCTCTTCGTCGCCAGCCGTCTCTGACGGCCTCGTGTACTTCGGAAGCTACGATGGCAATTTTTATGCCGTCGACGCAGAAACCGGCAAACTTAAGTGGAAATTCGAGACTGCGGGTGAGCGCCGCTTTTCGCACAGGAACCTTCACGGAGTGCAACCTTCCGGCGAAATCAGCACCGACCCTTGGGATTTCTACTTATCTTCCCCCGCCGTCTTCCACGGAGCCGTTTACTTCGGGAGCGGTGACAGTTACGTATACGCACTAGATGCCGCTACCGGGTCTTTGAAATGGAAGTTCCGCACCGGCGATGTTGTGCATGCCTCGCCGGCAATCGCGGACGACACCGTATATGTGGGGTCCTGGGACAGCATGCTGTACGCGCTCGAAGCCGAGACCGGCAAAGGGAAGTGGGGCTTTCAAGCGGGCTTCGATCCGCAAACCGGCAACCAGCAGGGCTTCCAGTCGTCCCCGGCGGTTTCGGCCGGCGTGGTTTACGTGGGCTGCCGCGACTCCAACGTGTACGCGATCGATGCCAAAACCGGCAAGCGCAAGTGGGCCGTCTCCAACAACGGCTCCTGGGTCATGCCGTCGCCCGCCGTCCACGAGGGCAGGGTCTACTTCGGCACCTCGGATAGCGCGCTGCTGCGCATCGTAGATGCCAGTACGGGTGCCGACCTATACACGGTTGACGCGAAGTTTCCTATCTACTCGTCCCCAGCCATCGCCAACGGCGCCGCATACGTGGGAACATTCGGCGGCAAGCTGCTCGCGCTCGATCTGAAAACGCACGAGTTCCTGTGGGAGTTCCAAACCGAGGCTTCCAAACGAAACGCGCCAGCCTATTCGAAGCCCGATGGCAAAATCGATTTCGATAAGATGCTGCGCCGTAACTTCCAGGACGAAATGGTAATCGCGGTGGCCAACTACCTGACCACCGGATCGATTCTCTCATCGCCCACAATCGATGGCGGCGTGATCTACTTCGGCTCTGCGGACGGCAACGTCTACGCTTTGATGTAAGACTCGTAGGCGTCCCGGCGACTGTTAATTCTCGCCCAAAGCCTTTGCTCTGGGCCTTCCCGCGCGGCTATACTCGCTTAAATAGTCGATTTAGAGGGAATCACCCATGCGAATACGCCTTACCGCCGGCTTTCTCTTTCTTCTTTGCCAGTTCGTTTCCGCTCAGAGCATCGACATTGACATCCCCTACGAGAAGTTCGTGCTCAAGAACGGCCTCACCGTCATCGTGCATGAGGACCACAAAGCCCCCATCGTGGCCGTCAATGTCTGGTATCACGTTGGATCGAAGAACGAACGGCCGGGCAAAACCGGTTTTGCCCATCTGTTTGAACACCTCATGTTCGGTGGCAGCGAGCACTTCAAGCGCCGCTACATCGATGCCATGGAGCCCATCGGCGCCACCGACCTCAACGGCACTACCAGCGAGGACCGCACCAACTACTTCGAAGACGTGCCCACGTCCGCGCTCGACTACACCCTCTGGCTCGAGTCCGATCGCATGGGTTACATGGTGGGGGCCATCGATCAGAAGACGCTCGACCTACAGCGCGGCGTCGTGCAGAACGAGAAGCGCCAGGGCGAAAACCAGCCCTATGGCGTCACCGAGCAGTTGATCACACAGAACACCTACCCGGCCGGCCATGCCTACTCGTGGACCGTCATCGGCTCGATGGAAGACCTCAACGCCGCCTCGCTCGATGACGTCCACCAATGGTTCAAGACCTACTACGGCCCGTCCAACGCCGTGATCGCCATCGCCGGCGACATCGACGTGAAGACCGCGCGCGAGAAGGTCGAGAAGTACTTCGGCGATATTCCCGCCGGTCCACCCATCGCTAAGCAGCAGGTTTGGATCGCCAAGATGACCGGCACGCACCGCCAGGTGGTTCAGGACCGCGTGCCGCAAGCCCGCGTCTACGAGGTATGGAACGTGCCCCAGGTGGGCTCCGCGGACGCCGATTATCTGGACCTGGTGAGTGTTGTCCTGGCGCAGGGGAAAAACTCGCGCCTGTATAAAAGGCTGGTGTACGACGATCAGATCTCGACCGACGCCAGGTCATATATCGAACAGCACGAAATCGGCAGCCAGTTCTATATCGAGGTCACCGCGAAGCCGGGCGGCGACCTGGCCAAGGCTGAGAAGGCCGCCGATGAAGAACTGGCGCATTTCCTCGAATCCGGTCCGACCGAGCACGAACTCGAGCGCGTCAAGACCGAGTTCATGGCCAGCTTCGTTCGCGGCGCCGAGCGCATTGGCGGTTTCGGCGGCAAGTCTGACCGCCTGGCCAGCAGCCAGGTTTTCGAAAGCAGCCCCGACGCCTACAAAATCACCCTAAAGCGCGTGCAGGCCGCTACCGCCGAGGACCTGCGTGCCGCCGCGCGGCGCTGGCTCTCCGACGGTGTCTACATTCTCGAAGTGCACCCGTTCCCTGAGTACTCCACCGTCGCCACCAACGTGGATCGCTCGAAGCTACCCGAACCAGGCGCGCCACCAGAACTCCGGCTGCCAAAGTTGCAACATGCTTCGCTCAGCAACGGCCTGAAGATAGTCCTTGCGGAACGGCATGAGATCCCGCTCGTCAATTTCTGGCTGGCGGTTGACGCCGGATACGCAGCCGACCAGTTCGGCACCCCTGGCACGGCCAAGCTGACTTCCGCGTTGCTGAACGGAGGCACCAAGTCGCGCACCGCGCTCGAAATCAGCGATGAGCAGGCCATGCTCGGCGCCCAATTGAATACATTTTCGAATCTCGATTCCTCGATCGTCAGCCTTTCGGCGCTAAAAGCCAAGCTCGATCCCTCGCTGGCGCTGTTCGCTGACGTCATCCTCAACCCTGTATTCCCGCAGGCCGATTTCGACCGGCAGAAAAGGCTCCAGCTCGCCGCCATCCAGCGCGAAAAGGTCCAAGGAGTTCAGCTGGGCCTTCGCGTCTTTCCGGCGCTGATCTACGGAAAGGGGCACGCCTACGGCAACTCGCTAACCGGATCCGGTACGGAAACGAGCGTTGGCAAACTGACCCGCGACGACCTGGCAAAATTCCATGCGACATGGTTCCATCCGAACAATGCGACGCTCGTCGTTGCCGGCGATACAACGCTGGCCGAACTGACGCCCAAGATCGAGAAACTCTTCGCTAGCTGGCAGAAGGGCGATGTGCCGAAGAAGAACATCAGCCACGTGGAGCTGCCCGCAAAGCCGGTTGTGTATCTGCTCGATCGGCCGGGCGCTCTGCAATCCGACATCATCGTGGCCGAAGTTGCGCCGCCCAAGAACAATCCCGAGGAAGTTGCCATTGAAACCATGAATTCGATCCTCGGCGGAGAGTTTGGCGCTCGCATCAATATGAACCTGCGCGAGGACAAGCACTGGTCCTATGGCGCTCAAAGTCTATTCTTCGGAGCGCGCGGCCAGCAGCCCTTCATCGTCTACGCGCCGGTCCAGACCGACAAGACGAAAGACTCCCTGGAGGAGATTAACAACGAGTTGCATGGTATCGTCGGCGCCCGTCCGCCAGCTGAGGAGGAGCTGCAAAAGGCGCAGAACACCATCATTCTGCGGCTGCCCGGCTCACGCGAAACAATCAACGAAGTTGGCAACTCCATCCTCGATCTGGTCCGTTTCGGCCTTCCCGACGACTACTACCAGACTTACGCCGCCAAAGTGCGCTCGCTCCGGACCGCTGACGTCTCTGACGCCGCCCACACTGCCGTTCATCCCGACAACATGGTCTGGGTTGTGGTCGGCGACCGCGCCAAAATCGAGGCCCCCATCCGCGGCTTGGGGCTGGGTGAGGTCAAGCTCCTGGACGCTGACGGCAACCCGCTGTAACGGCCAGTGTCCGGTTGCATTGGAGGCGATCCGATCCGGGTAGGTCTATACTCAGGCTATGCGGGCTTGGTTGGCACTCGCGCTCGTCTCTGGGCCGTGGCTATCTGCCCAGACCGAGCATAAAGACAAAGCCACAGACTATCCCTTCCACGCAACCGCTGGACGCGTTTCCATCGGTGCCGATTATCTGATCCACAGCATCCCCGCCGGCGACCAGACTTTCCTCGCTAAGGATTACCTCGTGGTGGAAGTCGCCGTGTTCCCAGCCTTTGCCGAACCGGTCTCGATCGATGGCAACACCTTCAAGCTCCGCCTGAACGGTCAAAAGTTTCCACTGACTTCGATCGCGCCCGGCTTCGTCGCCGCATCGCTCAAATACCCGGATTGGGAGCAGCACCCGGCTGCGGAGGCCTCTGCCGGAATGGGCAATGCCAGCGTGATTCTTGGCCGACCGCCGGCTGTAGGCCGTTTCCCCGGCGATCCAACGGACTCGCAGAACCGCCTCCCGCAGCCGCCCCGCGCGCCCACCACCGAAGAGCAGAACGGCATCCAGCGCGAGCGTCCCGAAACCACCGGCGAAATCATAGCCCGCACCGCCCTCCTCGAAGGCCCCACCGATCACCCCGTGAGCGGTTTTCTCTATTTCCCGTATAAAGGCAAGATAAAGTCCCTGAAATCAGTCGATCTCATCTACGAATCCAAGGGTGGATCGGTAACATTAAAGCTGCTGTAATTTGCGGTTAGTATGATACCGTTACTCTACGGTATTCGTGGATGTTCTCGGGTGTCCCGCCCGCTGGACCCGCCCTGTGTGCTCAGGACGCGCGGCAACAACTGGTCCGTGGAGAGCAGATTCGCCTCCTTTATTCCAACTCCAACTTAGGGACTGCTGTCACTTTATTTGCCGCTTCCGCCCTGGCTTATCTTCAGTGGAGAGTCATTTCGCACCGCATCGTACTGAGCTGGCTAGCCTATATGCTGGCCGTCTCAGCCGGCAGGTTCCTGCTTACCGGCCGGTACTGGCGCGGTTCCGCGGCGAACAGAAGCCGGAACATTTGGAGCGTCGCCTTTTCCATCGGTGCTGGCCTCTCAGCCGCGGGCTGGGGCGCCGCGGGTGTTGTCCTCTATCCTGACGCCCACCTGGCCAATCAGGTCTTTCTCGCCTTTGTTTTGGGCGGCATGATGCTCGGCGGCGGGTCTCTCCTGGCGGCTCGGCCGGAAGCCTTCCTTTCGTTCCTGATTCCCATCGGCCTACCCGCCGTGATGAGGTTTTTTCTGCAAGGCGATGAAGAACACCTGGCCATGGGTGCGCTTGCCGCCATCTTTACGGCGGCCATTATACTTACTACCCGGCGCATTTATCTAACGATTCATTCGTCGCTGAACCTCCAGTTTGAGAACGGGCACCTCGTGAAGGATCTTGAGTACCAGAAAGAACACGTCCAGGCCCTCAACCGGAACCTCGAGCTCCGTGTTCAGGAACGCACCGACGAATTGCGCCGCGCGGTCACGCTTCTCACAGATGAGATCGCCGAACGCAAACGCGCCGAGGAGGAGAGAGCCAGGATTGAGCTCGACCTGCGCCACGCCCAAAAACTCCAGGCCATCGGGCTGCTGGCAGGGGGAATCGCGCACGACTTTAACAACATCCTGACGTCCATCGCCGGCTACACCGTCCTGGCGCAGGATCTCATGCCGAAGGATTCGGAAGCGTACGGCTACCTGGAACAGGTCGTGAAAGCCAGCATGCGCGCCGGCGATCTCGTCCGCGGGCTGCTCACGTTCGGTCGCAAAGGCGGCCACTCTCCCAGTCTGATCGCCGTGGCTGCCGTCGTGACAGAAGCCCTCGAACTACTCCGCGCATCGATTCCTTCTACCGTGGAGTTCCGGTACAGCATCGATCCGGATAGCGGCTGTGTCTTCGCCGATCCGGGTTTGATTCACCAGGTCGTCATGAACCTGTGCATGAACGCCTCCCAGGCGATGGCCGGCGGACCTGGACAATTGGACGTGACGCTCGCGCCCGTCGACCTGGATCCGGTGCTCCACGAGTTCCATGCCGCAATCCCCGCCGGCCACTACATTCAGTTGACCGTGAGTGACACCGGATCGGGCATCCCGCCAAAGATCGCCGACCGCGTCTTTGAGCCCTTCTTTACCACTAAAGCTACCGGCGAGGGTACTGGATTAGGGCTCTCGGTAGTTCATGGCATTGTCACGGGATACGGCGGCTTCATTCGGTTCGAGAATCGGCAGCCGGTGGGGACCAGTTTCTTCGTCTATCTCCGGCGCGTCCCGGCCCAGCCGCGGCTGGACACCGAAACTCTCGCCCTATCGCCACGCGGTACCGGACGCATTCTGTTCGTGGACGATGAAGAACCGATCGCGTTGTTGGGCGCGCGAATACTCCAGGAGCTCGGGTACACTGTCACATTCAAGACCAGCAGTGTCGATGCCCTCTATTTGTTTATCAGCGCGCCCGATCGGTTCGACTTGGTCATTACGGACTTCACTATGCCGCATATGACCGGCGGAGAACTCATCGTCCGGCTCAAGCAAGTGCGCGCCGGTATTCCCACCATTCTGACGTCCGGATTTAACGACCAGGTGATCAGCGTGGAAGAAAGCAGTAAGCTCGGCATCGCCGAGTACATCAAGAAGCCGTTCTCCGGCGTTGCGCTGGCTCACGCGGTCCACCGGGCGCTACTCTCGGTGGATCAGCGCAGCGTCTGAGCGGCGAAGCTCAGTGCGGCTTTGCCGTTGCCACCGCTTGCTTGGCGGTCGTCGCCGCGGCTGGTGGCTCTTCGCCAGGCTGCGGAGTCAGGTACTGCACGATCACCGAAATACGGCGATTGCCCGGGTTCGTCGGATCGTTTGGCATGCGCAACCTTTGGTCGGCGAATCCTCGCACCTGCGTCACCTGGTTGGGCCGCAGGCCGTGGTCCGACATAAGGCGGCGGGCGGCATTCGACCGGTCGGCCGAAAGTTCCCAGTTGCTGTAGTCAGTTCGGCCTGTGTAAGGGGCCGCATCCGTGTGGCCTTCGATCAGAATCGAATTGGGCATGTGGCCCAGTTCTTCGGCCAGCCGCTCTAGGACGGCTTCGCCCTCCTCGCTGGGGCGGGAGTTGCCGCTATCGAAGAACATGCCCTTCTCGGTCTCGAGCAGCTCGATGCGCAGGCCTTCGCTCGTGATAATCAGTCGAACGTTGTCCTTCATCTGTTCGAACTTGGGCATGGTCTTCATCGCCTGCTCCAGCCGGTCCTTGAGCTTGCTCATGTCGTCTTTCTTGACGGTCAGGCTCTCGCCAACGCCGCCGACGCTGGTGCCCATCAGCTTGCCGCTGCCGGTCGGGTCCTGAAAGTAACTGCCCACGGCCTTCTTTACCTTCTCGCTGCTGCTCAGCAGCCAGAGAACGATGAACAAGGCCATCATCGCGGTGACGAAATCCGCGTAGGCCACTTTCCACGCGCCGCCATGATGGCCGCCATGGACCTTCTTCTTGACGATGATGATCGGTGCGGAACTTTCCGACTCGGGCATGAATCCGGCTACCCTGCCGTAGCGGCGGCTGGCGCTCCGGCGCCCACCGCCTCAGGTGCGGCTTCCGCGCGCTGCTTGCAGTATTTCTCGGCCTCCTGAAAAGTCGGCCGTATCTCCGGCGGAATAACCCGCCGGGCGAATTCCATCGACAGAATTGGCGCGGCGCCCCGCACAAAGGCCGCAATCCCCACGCGCAGGCAATAGTAAAGCTGCGCTTCTTCCTCGTTGGCCGACGCCATGTTCGACGCCACCGGCCCGAAGAATCCATAGCACAGCAGAATTCCTAGAAAGGTTCCCACCAGCGCCGCCGCCACCTTGTGTCCAATCTCTTCCGGCGGTCCGCCGATCGCGCCCATCGTGATGCACACCCCGAGCACAGCCGCCACAATTCCCAGCCCCGGTAGCGAGTCCGCCACCGTGCTCAGCGCCGCCACCGGCGCATTGGTCGCCGCGTGATGGACTTCCATGTCCATCTCCATCAGTTGATCCAGTTCAAAGGCACTCACGCCGCCTCCCACAAACGTCCGCAGCGTGTCGCAGACAAAGTACAGGGCCTCGTGGTTCGCCAGAAATTTCGGATACTTCTTGAAAAGCTCGCTCTTGGTCGGATCCTCGATGTCGTTCTCCAGTTTCACGGCGCCGTTTTTTCGCGCGTATTGAAATAATTCGTACATCATTTTCAAGTATTCAAGATAAAACGGCTTCGTGTAGGGGCTGGTTTTCAGTACCCCCATGGCGCCCTTCGCAATGCGAATCACCCTGGGCAGTGGATTGGCAATGAGAATCGTGCCTGCCGCGGCGCCTCCGATGATGAGCAGCTCCGCCGGCTGCAGCAGCACCATCAGATTGCCGTGCTCCATCAGATAGCCGCCTACGATGGCGCCGACAACAATTAAGACTCCGATGATGGCAAACATGCGATTAGAGGCCCCAGATCTGCTGAAGGCCGAAAATGTGCTCCCGCTTCGATGCGTCCTGGGGCCCGGCCAATAGGGCGCCAGGCGCATCTGAAACACCTACTAAATTCCATCACCCCTTGCCTTTTTCGGCAAGTCATCTTAAGTCAGTATGGATTTGAAACTTTGGTTATCGCGCGGCGTAACTACTTTGCGGCGAACGTCAGGGCCACGGACGCCATGGCTGTGCCCGCTTGCGAAATCCACTGGTCGTGGCCATGTGGGAATCCGCTTTCGAAGTAGGGCTGGAAGCCGAGGGCGCGCGTAACCACGTGCCAGGTGCCGTCCGCCTGTTGCGTGGCGACGAGGTAATCCACACCGCGGCGGTATACGGGGTCGGATGGCGCCGTGCCGGATTCGTGGAGCGCCCACAAGGCTTCTCCCGTGGCGTAGGCGTCCGAGGGGAGGTTGTCAGTCTGGCCCCAGCCGCCGTCCGGGCGCTGCCTGGCGGCGAGTTGTTGGACGCGATTCGCCGGCGCCTCGCGTCCGGCCCATGCGATACCCAGGATCTGCATGGCGCGATCCTCTGTGCTGATTGGCTCGGCTTTTTCCAGCCATGCGGCCGCGCGGGCGACGCGCTCATCGAATTCAGCCTTGCGGCCGGGAATCAGGTAGAGCCGGAGCACGCGAATGCCCATGGCGGTATGGGAAAACCCCCCGTCCTCCAGTGGCGGACGCACGGGGCCGTAAGTGGGCCAATCGCCTTCCTTGCGCTGCATGGCGGCAATGTGGTGCACCAGTGAATCGGTTGCCAGCGTGGGCGCGAGTCCGGAGCCGGCCATCTGCATGAGCGAAAACTGTTGCGCGTCCACACCGGCAGAGGGATCCTGCACCTGGAAGAGCTGCTGCTCGATGCCGCCGCGCAGGGCAGCGGTGGCACGGGCTTCCCGCGCTTCCAGTTCGTAGTCGGCTTGGATGTCCAGGGACTTCGCTGCCGAAACAGCGATTCCATTGAGGTGCTCGGCATGGCAGGAAAGGCAGCCGCCGCTCACCAGGAATTTCGTTGCGGCGGTCTGCGAACTGCCCAGGGCCTTCGTGATGGATTCCCGCACGCTGCCGCGGGGCGAACCGGCGATTAGTCCGTCGGCGGGCTTCGAGGGTGCGAGACCTAATAACGGCAGGATCGCCGGGTTCTGGTAGCGGCGGGCCCATTCGCGCGCGGGCTCGCGCGCGGCGCCCTTGGCCAGCAGCAACTCCACGATCTTCGGGTTTGCATGATCGGTCGCGACGGCGAACACCAGCGGAGTCGCGTTGCGGACATCCTTCGCATTTACGTCCGCGCCTGCTCTGACCAGCGCCTCGACGGCCTCATAGTTGGCCATGCCGGCGGCCAGTTGCAGTGGCGTCAGATGGCCGAGCCCGATAGGCCCGTTCTTGACGACTTCGAGGGTGTCGCCACACTTGACGTTCACCGCGGCGCCGTGCTCGAGCAGCAGTTTGACCAACGCCGCATTGCGGTCGCCATTGCCCGCCGCGGATAACAGCGCCGTAAACCCCCCGCCGTCCGTGGTATTCACGGCGGCACCCTTGGCGAGCAGCAGACGGACGAGTTCGATGTGGTTGGAGGCTGCCGCCTGTTCGAGCACACTCATCCCTCCCTCGTCCCGGGCGTTGACGTCCGAGCCTTTCTCGATCAGAAGGCGGGCGGCTTCGGTGGCCCCATCGTACGCAGCGGCGATGAGCAGCGGCGTGCGGCCCAGTTTGGAGCGGGCATCGACTTTCGCGCCTTTTGACAGGAGCAACCGCACCTTGGCGGCGTCGCCCGCGCACCACATCAGCGGCGTCGCGGCAAAGTCGTTGGCGGCGTTGGGGTCGGCGCCAGCATCGAGGAGGAGGCTCATGCTTTCCAGGCTGCCGAGGGCCGCGGCGTACATGAGCGGCGAGTTGCCACGGGCGTCGCGGGCTTTTGGCCCGGGATCATGGATAAGCTCCCGGAGAGTGGCGAGATCGTTGTTGCGGATGGGGAGATAGAACGGGCTGTTTTCGGCGGCCGGGCTGAGAACGGCCAGTGTCAGAGCGAGGAGTGCGGCTTGTGGCTTCATGGGTCCGCTTGTGTCGGTAGATAGTAGCGCATGTGGTGGGTGACGTAAAGTAGCTCCTGTTTCGTGGCTTCGCTTTGCGACACCGTGTGCGGGGCACCTCCACAAGCACCACAGTAGGTTGGCGCGCGTTTTGCGGTACTAATATCTAGATGCTCAAGTCGCTGGCCCGTGTATTCGCCCTCTCCACAACGTTGGCGCTGTGCTCCCAGTTCCCGGTGGTGATGAATCGCTACGACCAGGCCGGCACCTCCGCAAACTCGCGCGAGAACACCCTCAACGCGTCCAACGTCAGCCAAGCCAGCTTCGGCAAGCTCTATGGCCACTACGTGGATGGCTCCGTCTTCGCCCAGCCGTTGTACCTTCCGGCGGTTCCGGTCCCTGGGCGTGGAGCGCGCAACGTGCTCTATGTCGCCACCATGAACGATAAGGTTTACGCCTTCGACGCTGACAGTCCCGGCCCACCTCTGTGGATGCGCAGCCTCACCGACGAGATGGCCGGCATCACGCCCGTCCCGGTCACCGACATTACCAACGATAGCTTCCTGAATATCGTCGGCAACGTCGGCATCGAAGGCACGCCGGTAATTGACGCCGCGTCCAACGCCATGTTTCTGGCTGCGCGCACCCGCGAGAGCGGAAGCTATGTGCAGCGGATCCACAAGCTCGACGTGCGTGACGGTAAAGATCTGTTGCCCCCGATGGTCATCGAAGCCAGCGTGCCGAGTGCCGCCAAGGATGCTGTCGGCAGCAATCTGCGCTTCGACCCCAAGGCGGGCAATCAGCGTCCGGCGCTGGCGCTTGTCGATGGCGCTGTTATCGTCGCATGGGCCTCGCACGAAGACATCCACCCCTACCATGGCTGGGTGATGGCGTATGATGCGATAACGCTGCGGCAGCGCGCGGCATGGTGTGTCACGCCCGACGGCGCTGATGGCGGCATCTGGCAATCCGGACGCGGACCAGCCATCGACGTTGCGGGCAACATCTATTTCGAAACCGGCAACGGCGATTGGGACGGCCGGCGCAACTTCGGAACATCGCTCGTCAAGTTGAGGTTGGCCGGTAACGCGTTCGTTGTGGACGACTACTTCACCCCGAGCGACTTCCGGCAGCTCAACGATCACGATGCCGACCTCGGTTCCACCGGCCCCATGCTGGTGCCTGGAACGAGCCTGCTCATCGCCGGCAGTAAGAACGGCATCGTTTACCTATTCGATACAGCGAAGCTCGGACACATGACCGCGAATGCGGAAGGGGTGCTGCAAAGCATCCCCGTCAACGGCGGCCGGATCATGGCAGGACCAGCGCTGTGGGACGGCCCCGCAGGCCGTAGCATGTACCTGTGGTGCGAGGCCGATTTTCTCAAGGGCTTCCGTCTCAGCGGTCCGCGGCTGGAGACCGCGCCCTTTGCGAAGGGAAAGATTCCCAACCGGGGCTCGCCCGGAGGCACACTGACGGTTTCCTCCAACGGCAAACAGCCCGGTACAGGCATCGTATGGGCGGCCCATACCAGGAACAAGAGCGCCGATGCGGGAAACGCTCCCGGAGTGCTACGCGCTTTTAACGCCGAGACGCTACAGGAAATCTGGAATAGTGAGCAGAGGCCAAAACGGGACCGCCTCGGTACGCTCGTGAAGTTTGTTCCGCCGCTCGTAGTCGGGGGCAAGGTCTACGCTCCCAACTACGACGGCGCCGTCAATGTCTACGGCCTGTTGAGTCCGTAACCCGGCACATCCCTCGATAACCGCCAAACAGCTTCCCCGTCGGCGTGTTCTGCTGGCTCGGATGATAGGAACCCACCAGCCGGGCGCAATGCGGTGCACGCGGTCGTGGCCGAACACATACGCTGACCGGCTCTGAATCAAGCCCCGGTCGCGCAGGATCGGCAAATACACGTCGAACGCAATCTTGCCCGGTGTCAGCGCACATCGATCTAAAGAGCGTTGCTATGCAGCCTGCTGAAGGGTAGAAGCAAGGTGTCAAGAATGATCGCCGCGAATTCCCGGACGTAGTAGTACGTCCAGCGAAGTAGTCCATTCGCCGGCAAGCCGCTAGGCATATCACCTGCGAGGGCCTTCACGCCAAGGAGGCGGAACAGCCAGCGGCAGCGCGGAATATGGTACCTGTCCGAACAGACAACCACGGATTGCACACCGTTCTGGCTCCTGATGATCTGCGTGCAGTGAACAACCGAGGACAGTGTGTCGCTGGAGACCGGGTCCTGGAGAATTCGCTCCGGCGGCACACCCTTGGCTGCCAGGAGTTCGCTCATGACTCCCGCTTCCGTCTTATGGTTTGGGCGCCCTCCGCCTGTCACCAGGAATTTCGCGTCACACGAGCTCTTGGAAAGGAGAAACGCCCCCTCGACTCTCCTGCGCATCGCTCCGCTTGGCTCCCCATCGGCAAGCACACCAGCGCCCAGGATCACGAAGATGTCCATGCTTAACATTACCGGCGCAATCCGGCCTCTGCGCACGGCTGAAACTTCGGGACTCCTTCGTCACCGCGGGTCTTGTACGTGAATACGGGCATCGGAAAGGCCGACCGCAAGGTGGCAACGCTCTTGCTGTTTTGGATCCATTTCCGCAGCCCTTCCGCGCCTCTGTTGTCGAGAACGAAGTGCACCTGGCCGCTGGCCTGTCGCAAGCCCACGACCACTCCGTAATTGGCGTTGTTCAAAGGAGGACGAACCACGCCAACCAGGTCCTGGTCCTCGTACTTTGCCTTTGCCTGGTCAATTCGAGCCTTGATTTTCTCGGCGTATTGAGCATTCGGCGTGGACCCGGCGAAAACCTCGTACCGGTCGCCGACGTTCGGATTTAGGTACTTTCCATTCCACTGAAACGTCAGGCCGTCTTCCGCCTTGATCGTCACATCCGTGGCGTCCCTTAGAGCCGCGTACTTGCGGAACAAGCCGTACGTCTTGATTTTCTTGTCATGCTGAAACAGGCTGATTTGCACCTCGATGGTCTCGCACCCACGGTCCGCGCCCGAGAAATTCAGATTCTCTAGTCCAAATCGCAATTCAATGCCCTTCGATGGCTCGATCGGCATCTGCAGGTCCTCACTGCGCCAGCCATCGATTGAAACTGGGGTTCCGTTGACCGCTATGTCGTAGGTGAAGTAATTGGCTTCGGCGAAGCTTGCTGCCGGGCCGCTGCGAATTTCGAATACGGTGTAGCCGATCTTCTTTGTCTCGCGCAGCTTGCTCAGTGTGGGGAGCGAGGGCACTAACCAGCCAGCTTCGGCTTTGGTCTTTACCGGAAGAGGCTGAGCGTATACAGTCGGTACGCAGCATAGCGAGAGCGGCCGCCAAGCGGACTCAGGTGCGCAGTTCGTCGCCCAGCCAGGATCCTCAGGTTGGACAGAGCACTTCCGGTCTGCTTCGCAATCGACTCTGGCGTAGTAATTGGCCACTCCGTTAAGCGGGGCACGAGAGGCGCGCGTAAAGCAAACTTCCCACGGTGTCGGGTTCCTGTTCTCGGTTAGAGTCCCGCCCTCATTGAGTGGTTGAAATAAGGCCGTGAACCTGCTGCCGGGCGGCGGAAGATCGATTCTGACCTCATAGAGGCCCGTGTTTAGCGGTGCCAATCCCTGTGGTTGAACCATCTTAGGCTTCTTCTGAATAAATGAGAGCGATGGAGAATTGCCGGCCTCCGCGAATTTTACGCGAAACTTCAGAAAAAAGGGGAGGTCCGCTACATCTGGACTTCCTCGGCCCATGGCAAACCCAACCACGAGGATTAGACAAATCATCCCAACCGTCGTTGTGGCGATCGCCAGCGGATAATTGGGCATCGGCCCGGATCTCTGGCGCAAACGGTATCCTAAGGCAGCCGCGGCTGCGCCCGTGGTCAGCCAGGTCCAAAAGGTCGAAATGCCCTTCGAAAACCAGTCAGGAAGGTTTTCCAGGATCGGTTTGCCGCCAACTCGGGCGCCCAGCCACAGGACGAGCAGCATGAGCGCAGCCGAGACGAAAACGACGACTAGGGTATCAAGAAGGCCGAATCTCGAGCTTGCGTGAGATCCCATTACTACACCTCACTGGCTCCCAGTTTTTCTGGTTGTCTTTCCCCGTTAGTACAAGATTGTACACCTGAATCCAACCGGGCGCAGCCGGCTCGGTCGAACTGATGAGGAGCGATCACCCCGGCGCCCTTGCACGCGCCAACGGAGTGCCGGCGGAAGGCTACGGTTTCGGCTTGACGTTTGCCGTGAATTTGGGTCCCGGCAAGTCAGCGAACGTTGGCTCTGAGGGCGAATACAATTGGGGAGGCGCGGCGGGAACTAGTTTCTGGATTGATCCCAAGGAACACATGGTCGGCGTCTTCTTGGTCAATGTGCTGCCCAGCAGCGACGTCGTGGCCGCCGGTCAGTTCAAGAGGATGGCCTACGAAGCCCTCGTGGATTGACGCCACCTCCAGTCGATTACTCGCCCACTGGATAACCAACCTGCACCGCGCCGTCACTCCGCCAGCTTCTTCACCCTCCGAAACACCTCCCGCAGCAGCACCTTGTTCAGCCCCCGCGCACCTCCACCGGAATCCTCAGGAACAATAGACCGTGCCCATGCGTAAATGGATTCCATGAAACGAAATGCTCTTGTGGTTTTGATTGCTACTCTGAGCCTTCTGCCTTTGGCTGGAGCGCCCATGAGCAAAGATGACCGCCAGCATCTCATCGCACACCTGGAGATGACCGAAAGCTGGCTGGCCGATGAAGTATCCGGGCTTTCCCAAGCGCAGCTCAACTTCCGTTACGCCCCGGGTAAATGGACCATTCTCGATGTCGTCGAACATCTGACCGTTGCCGAGCCTGGGTATTGGGCCGATCTGCAAAAAGAAGTGAAGCAGCCGCCAGCCAAACCAAAGCAGCCGGCGAGCGACGCCGACATGCTTTGGTACGGCATCGACCGCACCGAGCGCCAGAAGACCAGCCCGTCAGAAGAGCCGAAAGGAAGACTCACCGACATCCAGCAGGGGCTCGCCAGCTTCCGGAAACTGCGGGCGACGATTCTCACCTACGTCCGCACCACCGACGACGATCTCCGCGCCCACTCTTACCCTGAATGGGGCGTCGACGCCTATCAAGCGCTGCTCGGCATCTCGACGCACTCCCAACGCCATATCCTCCAGATCCGGGAAATCAAAGCCCAACCGGCCTTCCCGAAAATGTAGAAGCGACGCACGTGTCGCTTCCTCTCGCTGTCCGAATTAAAATTCGTGGCGCTCGCTTCAGCGAGCCGCTGCTGGCTTCAGTCAGCAGTCCCCTTCGCTAAGATGATTGTAAGTGCATCCCGCGGCCAGCTTGAATCGGTTGCGGCGACCTCACTCCGCCAGCTTCTTCTCCCTCCGAAAAACCTCCAGCAGCATCTTCTCGTTCACTTTCCCGTCGACGTGTTCTGTTGCATCGGCTGATAGGAACTCAGCAAAACTGGGCTGCCCGGCGCAGCGCGATGCTCGCGATTGTGCCCGCACACACACGGCGCTCGGATGCGTATTTCTTCCTCCTTTGAGTACGAAAGAGAGTAGTTACTCTGATGCCTCCCGGTGTCTAATCCAGGTATGGACCAAGCGACAGGCAATTTGCTTCCGAAGCACCCGCCGGAGTCCAGGGCCATCAGTGGGCTTGTCTTCGCGTCGGGCATTTTGATCGGCCCGCTGCGTCCCGCAAAGTTCACTTCGGGTGCGGGATTACCTGGATGATGCGATACGTGTCATCAACAATCCTGAAGTAGAAGCGCCAGTCGTCGTTAACGCGGGCCTGCCAAATGTCGAGTGCTTCGTCGTACTTCTTCGCGCGGAGCGAGGGATGGCGGAGATCTCCTTCCAGGAATCTGAGCTGCTTGAAAAAAGCCCTCCGGACCGGCCGAGGAGCATCTTCCAACGCCCTCCGGACGGCATCCCCGTACTCGATCCTCATCGGAAAGGTCTGGCTTTTTTGTTGCCCTTACGCTTTGCAATTCGGCCTTTCAAGTCCGCGATCATTTCGTCCACGGTGTCGAAAGGGCCATGGTACGGCCCCTTCTCCGCCTCTCGGAGTTGGGCATCGATCGCACGGCGTTGCTCAGGCGTGTATTCGTCGTCAGCGTTCGGCAGCTTCGGAATAATAGTGATCATGCCGCCCGACACCCGGAATTCCAGTTCTTGACCGCTCTTGAAGCGGGCGCGGCGGCGAACGGCCCGGGGAACTACAAGTGGGGACTTGTTGTCGTTCTTCACTGCAATGGTCATTGTACTGACGGCTAGTGCGAAAGCCGCCCTTCCAGTCTCACAATAGCAGGTGCGCAGCGTCCGTCAAACATTCAGCACTTCTCGCGCTGTGAGCGGGAATTCGTGGAAGGCGGTAGATTCTCAGGCGTAAGATCGCATGTGATGCACCGCTGCCGTTCCCGCCCATTCACTCCTCAGCCAGCTTCTTCGCCTTCCGAAATACCTCCAGCAGCATCTTCTCGTTCAGCTTCCCCGTCGACGTGTTCTGCTGGCTCGGATGATAGGAACTCACCAGCACCGGGCTGCTAGGCGCAATGCGGTGCACGCGATTGTGCCCGAACACATACGCTGATCGGCTCTGAATCACGCCCCTGTCGCGCAGGATCGATAAATACACGTCGAACGCAATCTTGCCCAGCGCCACCACCACGCGCAGATTGGACAACAATTCGAGCTCTCGCTCGGTATACGAACGGCAGTTGCGGATCTCTTCCATTGCCGGTTTGTTCCCCGGCGGTGCACAGCGCACAACGGCGGCGATGTAAGCGCCCGTCAGCTGCAGTTCATCGTAGCGCGAGCGGCTTTCCGCCTGTGAGGCAAATCCCGCGCGATGCAGCACCCGGTAGAGAATGGCTCCCGAAGCGTCACCCGTGAACGGGCGCCCCGTGCGATTCGAACCGTGTGCTCCCGGCGCCAGCCCCAGGATCAGCACTCGCGCCTGCGGATCGCCAAACGAGGGGACCGGCTTCGCCCAGTAGTCCCAGTCGCGGTACGCGCGGCGCTTCACCCGCCCGATTTCCGCAACATATTCCACCAGGCGCGGGCAGCGCCGGCACGCGATCACCTCCTGCTGCAACACCGCAAGCCGTCCGCTGTTAGAATTCACTTGATGAGCTCTCCTTTTCGCTTGGATGAACGCAAAGCCCTGGTCACCGGCGGCGCCAGCGGTATCGGGGCCGCCACCTGCCGCGCTCTCGCGGGTGCCGGCGCTGCTGTCACTATCGCCGATATCGACGGCCAGGCAGCCGACGCACTCGCTCGCGAGCTTCCTTCTGCGTCCACCCTGATCTTCGATATTACCGAGGAAGCCGCGGTTGAGCAGGCGTTCCGAACGCTCCCCGCGCTTGACATTCTTGTGAACAACGCCGGCATCGGTCTGGTGGGTGGCATCGAAGAAACGGCGCTCGCGGATTTCCAGAGACTGTTTCGGGTTAACGTGGAGGGCTTGTTTCTGATCACTAAATACGCCATGCCCCTGCTGTTGGCCTCGAAAGGTTCCATCGTCAATATCGGTTCCGTCGCGGGCTTGGTCGGCGTGAAGCGGCGCTTCGCGTATTGTGCCACTAAGGGAGCCGTCGTAGCCCTCACCCGCCAAATAGCAGTGGACTATCCCACCGGCTTGCGAGTGAACTGCATATGTCCCGGAACCGTCGACACCCCTTTCGTCGACGCCTACCTGGAGAAGTATCACAAGCATGAGAAAGAAAAGGTGCGCGGGGAACTAAACCAAAGGCAGCCAATCGGACGCATGGGACGTCCCGAAGAAATCGCTCACTTGGCCCTATACTTATGTTCGAAAGAAGCCGAATTTATTAACGGATCGGTGTTAACCATCGATGGGGGTTGGACGGCAGCCTAAGTTATTAATTAAAAAGCGCCAATCTTGTAATTGGAGTAAAAAACAGTTTGACTGGACAGCATTCCGTACCCCAAAATGAAATTAGCCGATGAGTCGGCCCTGCGGCGCCACTGCCGATTAAAAAAGTCCGGTGTGGTTGAGCTTCAGTATCTAACCAATATGCACTTCCCGCAAAGCGGTTTTCGCGCCACGGTTCGCTTCGCAGTTTTCACCTTAATACTCGCCCTGATGGCGGTCGATCTGTCCGCCTTAGCAACCACGGCCAAGAAGAAGAAAAAACACCATGTCGCTTCCGCGACCCCCGTCACCCTGACCAAGGTCTCGACTACACGCCGCGTTCGGCGCCATGTCTATAGCCCTTGGACCGAACCGACATATGCCAATTCCACCTCAGGGGATAATGTCGATGGCGAGGATCTCACGGTACGCCGTGCTGCCGTCGAGGCACTCGGGCCGTTCAACGGTGCAGTTGTGGTGGTGAACCCCACGACCGGGCGCATCCTGACCATGGTCAACCAGAAACTGGCCCTGAGCGGCGGCTTCACACCTTGCTCCACTATCAAAGTGTCGGTGGCTTTGGCTGCGCTGAAGGAAAAGCTGATCGAGCGCACCACTAAGGTTCGCCTCTATGGCCGCACGAAAATGGAGTTGACCGAGGCCTTGGCGCACTCGAACAACTACTATTTCGCCAACATGGGGATTCAGCTCGGTTACGACCGGGTCAACTACTATGCGCGGCTGTTCGGATACGGCGAAACCGCCGGGCTCGATATTCCTGGAGAAAGGCCCGGTTATTTTCCGCCCGCTCCGCCGAAGAACGGCGGCATGGGCATGCTGACGAGTTTCGGTGAGGAGATCTCCCAAACCCCACTGGAGTTGGCGGCATTGATCTCCGCTGTAGCTAACGGTGGCACGCTCTACTACCTACAGTATCCTCGCACCCAGGAAGACATCGACCAGTTCACCCCGCGCATCAAACGCGAACTCGAAATCAAGGATGTCATCCCCGAAGTGAAACCCGGGATGGAGGGCGCCGTCGATTTCGGCACCGCCCGTCGTGCCCACCAGGATGAAGTCATCATGGGCAAAACCGGCACATGCAGCGAGGGAGGCACGCACCTGGGATGGTTTGGGTCGTTTAACGACTCCGGACCTAATAAGTTAGTGGTGGTGGTGTTGCTGACTGGCGGCAAGCCGTCCATTGGTCCGATGGCCGCCGGCGTCGCGGGCGACGTCTACCGTCACTTGGCCCAGCAGAACTACTTCGCCGCCAACCACACAGCGCTCACACCGGCTGTACTGGTGGCGCCGACGATGTGCTGCTCTCGCTGAGAATGCGCTCAGCAATCGCGTGCTTGAGGGCTCCGAGCCCTCTCCCAGTCACGCTAGATATCTCAAAATAGGGGAGTTCCCCCTCCTCGGCCAAGTGTCTCAAAGACTGCACGCGATCCGTGTCCTGCGCGGCGTCCATCTTGCTCGCCACCACTAGCATGGGCTTCTTTGCCAGTTCCTCGCTGAAGCTGGCCAGTTCGCGCATCACCGTCGCGAAATCCTCAGCCGGGTCCCGTCCGCTGGATTCGGAGACATCGACCAAGTGAATCAACAACTTAGTGCGCTCGATATGCCGCAGAAACTGGATTCCCAAACCGTGACCCAGATGTGCCCCCTCGATCAGCCCTGGAATGTCGGCCACTACGAAGCTCCGTAAGTCGTCCATTTTCACCACCCCGAGGTTCGGTTCGAGGGTAGTAAAGGGATAATCGGCGATTTTGGGCCGGGCAGCGGAAATGCGCGAGATCAGAGTCGACTTCCCGGCGTTCGGAAAGCCTACAAGTCCAACATCCGCCAGGAGTTTCAGTTCCAGCCGCAACCGGCGCTCCTGCCCAGGCCGGCCGGGCTGGTGCTCGGTCGGCGCCTGGTGCGTGGCGGTGGCAAAGCGGGCGTTCCCCTTGCCGCCGCGACCGCCCCGCGCCACCAGAAACCGCTCGCCATGCGTAGTGAAATCGTGCAACTTCTCGCCCGTGTCAGCGTCGTAAACCACTGTTCCAACAGGGACTTCCAGAAATTTTGATTCCCCTTCTTGCCCGGTGCAGTTGCTGCCCTCGCCGTGCCGGCCGCGCTGCGCCTTATGTTCCGGATTGAAGCGGAAATGGAGCAGCGTGTTGACCTGGCTATTCGCGACCATGACGACATCGCCTCCTCGGCCGCCATCGCCACCGCTCGGCCCGCCCCGCGGAACATACTTCTCCCGCCGGAAGGCCAGGCAGCCGTTGCCGCCATCGCCTGCCTTTACGTAAATTCGAGCTTCATCGATGAACATAGAAAAGCCGCCGGAGGAGCGAACACTCCGGCGGCCAAGGATAATGCGAAGAAATCGTTAGGAAGCGGCGAGGATGCTGACGTACTTGCCCATCCGGCCGCGGTCGTGAAACTTCACGACGCCCGTGACTTTGGCGAAAAGCGTATCGTCCTTACCCCAGCCGACGTTTTCACCCGGCTTGAGACGCGTGCCCCGTTGCCTCACGATGATGGAACCGCCGGGAACCAACTGACCGCCGAAAACCTTGACGCCGAGGCGCTGCGCGTTGGAATCGCGACCGTTTTTGGAACTGCCTAAACCTTTCTTATGTGCCATGACGGAATCCTATGCGACGATCTCGCCGACCCGCACTTCGGTGTAATCCTGGCGGTGGCCGATGGTGCGCTTATATTGTTTCTTGCGTTTGAATTTAAACACGAGCACCTTCTTGGCGCGGCTGTTGGCGGTGATGGTGCCCTTGACCTTGTAACCGGCAGTTTCGGCGCCGGCGAGCACTTCGCCTCCATCACCGAAAACCGCCAGCACTGCAGAAAACTCGACGTTCGAGCCGACCTCGACGTTCAGCTTGGGGACACGGATCACGTCGCCGGGAGTAACCCGGAACTGTTTTCCGCCGGCTTGAAGAATGGCATGCATGGGAAAACCTCTTTGGAGCCCGAACACACGTCAGATGTTGGGCTTAGTGGTGTAAGTTTCGATTGTATAACAGAGGACCGGGTTTTGACAAATGGGGGTGCCGGCTGAGCCGGCAGCGGCACGCCGAGGCGTGCGCAACGTTACCGACGAGCGGCAGTTGCGCTCGACATCAGAAATCGAGACAGTATTCTGGGATCGGAGTTTCCAAAGACGTGAAGACATTCAGAATTGCAGTATGCATTGGAGTTGTGTTGCTTGGCAGGCCCCTATTCGCGCAGCAGACGCCACCGTCCAAACCCTGCCCCCCGGAGGGTTTTACCGGCGGTTTCACCCGCGGTTGTCCGCAGAAACAGTTTGCGAACCCGTCTGACATCTCGGCTATGATGGCGGCGCTGCCGGAAAAGCCCTTGGCAACGCCCGAAAGCCTTCGCCATGTACTCGTATTGTGCAGGGCGGCCGGCTGGGTGCATACATCCATTCCGTTGGCGGCGAAGATGGTTGAGTACCTCGGAGACAAGACGGGTGCGTGGATGACGGACATCACATACGATTCCGCCGTGGTCACGCCCGAGAATCTCAAGCAATACGATGCGATCTTTCTCGACAGCACCACCGGCGAGTTTCTGGATGATCCCAACGACAAAGCGGTGTCCGAGTTGCGCAGGCAGGCACTTCTCAGTTTTGTGAAGGGCGGCAAGGGTCTGGCTGGTATTCACGCCGCGACGGACACTTACCACACGAGCGGCCGCCCGCCTTCGCCCGGCGCGGCACCTACTGCGGTAACGGGGACCTGGCCTGAATTCAACGAAATGATCGGCGGCTTTTTCACGTTTCATTGGAGCTACCCGACCTTAATTCCCGTCAAGATTGACGATCCGAACAGCCCGCTGACATCCATGTATCCCGCTCGTGGGTACGAAATTGTCGACGAGACTTACACATTCGCCCAGGACTCGTTCAGCCGCAAGCGTGTTCACGTATTGACCAGCATCAACTACAAAAAGATGAGCGCGGAAGATAAGGCCAAGGAGCCCGCTGGTACCAGGCGCACCGATGGCGACTACGCATTGAGTTATATCCAACGCGTTGGCAATGGCCGTGTATTCTACGAAGCGCACGGCCACGATGAGAAGGTTTACTTTTCGCGGCCCTTTGTGGCCCACATGCTCGCGGGAATTCAGTACGCGCTCGGCGATCTAAAGGCCGACGACAGCCCAAGTGAAAAATAGAAAGCAGCAACGGACACGCCCCATTAGTGGTGGGGCAGTGTGTCAAGCTTTCCAGTTGCGATGCCGACTTGCCGTTCCTAATTTGAGGAGTGTCAGGGAAGGCTGAGAGGACCGCTGCAGAAAGACGGCTAACAGGCTGCTTCGAAAGGATTGCGCTGCAAGCGCGTCGGCGTGAAAAACTGACCGTGCCGATTTCGGCTTCGAGCCTTGGAGCAGCACCCCACTTCAGTCTGGACTGTATATTGCAAGCGAGGCGCTTACCGCAGAGGGATGCGAAAAAGATTCGCGTGCACGGACGGTTTCACGTACGCGTATGTGGAAGGATTTAGTCCGGGCGCGATGTTGTCGTGTTCCACGATCTTGACGCCGGGAACTTTCGCCCATTCCGCCGGCTGGTGGACCGCCGAGGGCGGCAATGGTGGCAAGGTCTTGCCGGGAGGGATTGGAATCGCCGCCGTTCTTCCAATGGGATTGTCCCGGGTAGCGTTTGCGATCTCCACATAAAAGTACCGCCCGTCCGGAGACCAGGTGGCCGTACACGCACCGGCGCAGATCCGTTGCACCGGACCGCCATCGAGTGGAACGGCGAGTGTTGGGGGGCTGGTCAGGTTCGGGTCCCCCGGTACCACCGCGTCGATAGTAATAAAGCGGTGATCCGGAGAGATATCATGAATGCCCAGGACTCGACCAGGAAGAACCTTCCGCTGACCGGTTCCGTCGCGTTTCATCGCGCCGAGGTAGTATGCCGTCCCATCCGTCAAACGGAAGAACACCTCGTTGCCCGGGCCGAAATGCGGGTTACTTTCACCTCCCGCCGTGATCCGGCGCGGGGGCGCGCTGCGGTCCAAAGGCGCGATCCAGAGTTGGGACGGTTGTCCGGCGGGCTGGATCGGAAAAACCACCTCCTTTTCGTCGTTCGAGACGTCATATTCGCGCATCGAGATTCCGGGTACGACGACTTCACTCTTGCCGGAGGGGAGATCGGCGCGCCAAAGCTCGGCGGGCGATTCGGGCGAATCGCGACGCAGTAAGTAGTAGAGATGTTTTCCGTCCGAGGAGAACACGGGAGGCGTTGCCTCGGCATACCCTTGGCTGGAAAGGGCGCGATCACCATGCGCATCGTGAACCCAGACGGTGTTTTGCTGTGTGAATATCGAAGTAATGAGAGAGTGGCCATCTGGGGCCATGGCCACGCCATCTTCCTCGCTGGAACCGAATGTAACTTGCTCGGGCTGTCCGTCGGGAAAGCGCTGATGCCACAAGTGCCGCCGTCCGGTCACGCGGGCTCCGAAGTACATCCACTTCCCGTCCGGAGACCAAGCCGCCGAGGTGCAAGCGCCGGCGGGCCCTACTTGCCTTCCGAGCGAACCACCGGCAAAAGGCACTAAGCGGCACGGACGCCATTGGGGGTCCATTTCCGCCAACAGGACCCATTTCCCGTCCGGCGAAAGGTAAGAATAGTGCGCCATACCGCGCTCCTGGATCGGGAAATAGATTTCGCGAAGCTCGGACCGGTCGGTCTTTGAGGTAACGATTCCCATGTGGACGCCGGTCTTGACTTGCGAGAACAGGAATTGACCCTCGTTCAGCCAGCTCAGCCCCGCTGAATTGGGAAGTAACAGTTCCGAATCGCCGCCCAGCGATGAGACGGTATAAGTCGCAAAGAGATTATTCCCAAGCACGCTATAAGCGATCCGCGTGCTATCCGGGGAAAATGCGATATTGTATTTCGGTCGTGGATCGTGAGTCACTTGAACCGGCTCGCCATGGGGAAGGAGCTTGACCCAGATCTCATCGGGAGTGAAGTCCGAATTGTCGCTTCGATAGAAGCTTCGATAGAAAGCGAGAATTCGGCCGTCGGGCGACAGCACCGGTCCGACGGCGGAATCAGTGAAGCTGGTGATCTGGGTGTAAGAAAGTGGGTTCGTGGCAGCCGCATCTTGCTGCGCGAGCGGTTGCTGGGATCGTTGATAAAGCCAAGTTCCTCCGGCGGCAAGCGCGAGAAGCAATGCGGCCGCGGGGACGGCAAAGACTGGCCGCAACAGGGAGCGGACTAGTGAAGGCGGAGCCGCCAGCCGATCGGCGAGCGTGGACAACTCGCGAGCCACGCTGGCAGCGGATTGCGGGCGCTCGGCAGTATCCTTTTGCAGAAGCTTTGCGACTAAAGCATCCAGGCTGGCCGGAACACCCGCGCGCTCGCACGACGGTGCCGGCACGGCCGCGTGCGACCCACTGGCCAGCATCTGCCCTAACGATGCGCCGGGAAACGGCAATCTCCCCACAGCCATTTCATAGAGCACCAATCCGAGCGAGAACAGGTCGGTGACGGGGCTGGGCGGGCGGCCTTCCACCTGCTCAGGCGCCATGTAGGCGGGCGTGCCCATAATGGCGCCCGTTTCGGTAATGCCAGGTTCGGAATGCGTCTTCGCTTCCGGTGTAGTCTTGGCCAGTCCGAAATCCAGCACTTTCACGCCGTGGCGGGTGAGCATGACGTTGGAAGGTTTCAGATCGCGATGCACGATTCCGAGCGCGTGCGCTTCAGCTAGCGCGCCCGCGATTTGCGCGCCGTAACGCGCCGCCATCTCAGGGTCCAGCGGACCTTTCTGTATCTCCGCCGCCAGCGTGGAACCCTCGATGAACTCCATCACCAGGTAGTTCGGACCGACATCGTAGAGCGTACAAACGTGGGGATGGTTCAGCGTGGAAATCGCGCGAGCTTCGAGTTGAAATCGTTCGCTATAGCTTTGGGACGCGGTCTTAACGGCAACCACGCGGCCCAGTCGCGTATCGATTGCGCGGTACACGGTGCCCATGCCGCCCGCGCCGATCTGGCCTTCGATCCGATACGGACCGAGTTGTGCTCCCACGGGAACCACTGGTTGCGTGGGGTTTCCCAGTAAGCCCTCAGGCAACTTGTCCAGAATCTGGCCGCCGGATTCCACTGCCAGCATGCGCTCCACGCGGGCGCGGATTTCCGGATCTGTACATTCCAGCAGCGCGGCGCGCTCGTTGGGATGACGCTTCTGGGCAGCGTAATAAAGAGCCTCGATCTGGCGCCACCGATCCGGTGTCATTTTCCCCACATCTCTAATGATTCTCTATATGTTACGGCAACTCCGGTCATCGTCGCGGAGGCTTGTTCTATACTTCTCCAGAGAGCTTCGCAAATACATGCCGGACTCATCCAGCGCCGATACCACGCAACTTCTGCGAGCGTGGGCGGGCGGCGATTCTGAAGCGCTCAAGGAATTGACTCCTCGTGTCTATCGCGAGCTGCGCCGTATGGCTGCGCGTTTATTGCAGAATGAGCGCCCCGGCTACAGCTTGCAGAGCGCGGACCTGGTTCATGAGGTGTATTTGAGGCTGGTGAACGCTCGCGAATTGGATTGGCAGCATCGCGCGCACTTCTTTGCCGTATCGGCCACCCTTATGCGCCGCATCCTGCTCGACCGTGCGCGACGGCGGGTGGCGGCCAAGCGCGGAGGCAAAGCCCAGCCCTTGGACCTCAACAAGACGCTGGATGTAGCGCAGGTCAAAGCGCGGGAATTGATTGCTTTAGACGATGCGCTGCATGCCTTGGCTAAAGTGGATCCACGCAGGTCGCGGATTGTGGAGCTGCGATTCTTCGGTGGGCTGAGCGTGAAAGAGACTGCCGAAGTGGTGAAGGTCTCTTCCGATACCGTGATGCAGGATTGGAAGTTGGCCCGGGCCTGGCTGTTGACCGAGCTGAGTTCTCGGGGATAATCCCATCGCCCCGGATATCCACTGCAAATATTTCCATCGATGGCCCCAGTTTTTCATGGCGGATTGCGCTTTAGGTATGTCCGCAGGGTTTACCTGCGGCAGAAAGGGAACTCAGTGAAAAAAATCTCTCAGGCAATTACCATGACCCTCGGTGCGGGGATGTTCGTCATGCTGTTCGCCCCTCAGGCTACGGCCGGTTGTGGGGATCTCACGGCGTTGCGGGGTCCATTTGTTTTTGCGCAGGACATGCAAAATCTATCTTTGCTGTCCCGGACGGCGGAATCGGAGAAAAGCGAGGCGCATGGCCAGTCGGCGGCGATCGTCGGGATGTGGAATTTCCAACTTGTGTCCCAAGGCAACACCGCCCACAATCCTTCTATCCCGGATGGCGCGCTCATCGACTTTGGATACCACCAGATACACGGCGACGGAACGGAGATCATCAACTCCGGCGGGCATGCACCAGCGACCGAGAATTTCTGTTTGGGCGTTTGGGGACAGACTGGATTCCTGACTTACGAGGTCAATCACTTTCCGTTGAGCTATAACGCTACGACCGGAGCGCTAGCCAACCTCATCAACCTCCGCGAACAGATCACACTTTCCCCCAGCGGAGACTCATTTACAGGCACATTTACGCTCAACGTCTACGACACAAAGGGAAGCCAAGTCGACCACCTCGTGGGAAACGTTACAGCCACGCGTGTGACAGTGGATACGACAGTGACGGCAGCACCGTAGTTGCACAGAGGCGTGCGGGCGCGCTCAGTTTCTATCGAAATCATGCGCGCCCGGCAGGCAACCACCAGCAGATATCATTCTCTTATACGAACAGTCGAAGTACTTCGAGAAAACATAGCCGAGGCTGGCCGGCACGAGTTGCCAAAATGGGCCTCACGCACGCTGAGCTTGAGAAGCCAGAGACTTGATCGTGGGGACGGTCTGATCGGGTAGAGCAGTGGTCGCAAGCTGCATCTATTGCTCTCTCGCCGATTGCTCCCGATAAACGCCCCAGCGTCCGACAATCCACTTGGCTGGTTTGTCGTAAATATGATTCACCCGTCATCTTGCCTTTCCCGGGTACTCGGAAACATTCCTCACTCACCTGCACAGCCCCCGAACTACCGCGCGTCTTGTGGATCAGCTCACCCCCCGTGGTGCATGTGCATCATTGAGTCGTTGCCTTTGAGTCGAACACGGAGGAAGACGAAGGCGCCGATGGGATGGGCGCCGTAGTAGGGCTGGATGGCTTCAGGCACGCCGTAGAACGAGAAGTTGGCGCCGAGGCCGGTATCGAGCCACGAGACCAGATTCACGTCGCGCGTGTAGCCGAGAGTGTAGGCGGCGATGCGGAAGGTCGAGCCTGCGGTCTCGGCGAGGTGCTCGCGGAGGGTGGGGTCGTCGTCGAATAACTCGTCTTTGTCGACCAGTTCAAATCGGCCGGTGATGTAGTTCTTGTGCTGGAATTGATACACGGACTCGGCGAGATACGAGTTCAAATTGCGCTGCACGGCGGTCTTGTGGTTCCGACCCCAGATGAGACTGCTGGCCCAGTTGCCGGCTGTTAGGGGACGGTCGTAGGTCAACGATGCGGTGGAACGAATGATGTCGCCGGGCTCGGCGGCTTCGGGATGATTGAGCCGGCCGATGGATGCTTGTGCCACCCAACGATCGCCGGGTGTCCAACTCAAACGTGTGGACCAGGAGTCAATCGCGCCGCCGTTGAAGGCCCAGCGGTTTTCGTCAGGCTCGGCACCGTGAAATCCACTGGCCTCCATGCGGAAACTTTTGCGGACGAGCGCCGCGGTGAGGACCTCATAGGAAATGTGGGTGGAGTCCTGCAAGTGATGCGAGAGCGTGGCTTGCGGCAGTTCCATGGCCGAAACGCGATGCGGAAACGCAACGGGGCCGAGCGCGGGATCACCTATTGGTGCGAAATACAGGACTAAGTTCGTGGAGTCAGTCAGCGGGTGAGTGTACCGGGTGCTTAGCTCCATGACGAAATTGTGGGGATGCTGTGCATCCACCAGGGCGCGGCCGTAGGCGGTTTCGCCAGTCTGGAAGAGAAGCGGGTAACTTCGGTTGGTGATGGTGGCAGGGTCGAGACTGAGCATGGTGCGGAACTCAAACGTGCCACCGGCGGCCGCGTGTTCGGCCGTGCCCATGAACCAGTTCGGCGAGAAAAACTTGTCGTGGCCGCGCGGCCCGGTTTGCTGCACGTCGGCTAGAAAAGCGATGCCATGGAACATGAAGTGCCAATTGCCGAGGCTCTTGTGGATCATCGCCATGGGGGACGAACGTGGATTGACGCTCGTGCCGGAGGCGGCGTGGTCCTCGGGCAGCGACGAGCTGGTTCCCATGTCCATATCCATACCGGGCATGTGGTGGTGCTCTTCGGGCATCTCTTGCGCGGAGCAGACCAAATTCAACGAAAGCAAAATTAAGGCAGTTCTCACTCCACACCTCTCGTACTCATCCACTGCTTGGATAGAAAGATTCTGCTTGGTGGCGGTTAGATGCGCAGAGATATGAGAGGTGGTGAGCCGGACCGTGGTTGGTCAGCGGCTGCGGAGATGAAAGTGCCGGTCGTGGTATCGAGAATCGGCGACGTGAGAGCGAGCGCGGCACCGGCGCTAACTGGCAGCGGAACCTCGGGCGTGGATGCGCTCTGGGTCAAGGCTTGACTCAAGTTGTGCTGATGCGGGCACTGCGGGAGTTGCCGCTTCTGGTGATGGCAACTGGTTCCCGTGGCGGGCGTACCGCACAAACTGATGGTGCAAGACGCACTACACGCGGCAACACCAATGGCTGAGAAAACCAGCAACAGAGCGAGAAGCCGAGCCACTTTCCTCACGGTAACACGAAGGGAACGCCGTAGACTAGAGGGATGAGTCCGACGGGCGTTGAGAAGACGTTTCAGAACGGATTGCTGGGCGGCACGGGATTGCGCGTGGGGCGCCTGGGGGTGGCGGCGAGTTATGGCGTGCCGGCGCGGGCGGTGGAGCAGGCGTTCGAACAGGGCGTCAACTATCTCTACTGGGGCAGCCGGCGGAGCGGCGCGTTCGGCGAGGCGATTCGCAACTTGAGCCCGCGGCGGGAACGGATGGTTCTCGTGATTCAGTCTTACTCAAGAATTGCTGGATTGGTGGGAGCGAGCATCGAACAGGCTTTGCGCAAGCTGCGCATAGACTACGCGGACATTCTGCTGCTGGGATTGTGGAACAAGCCGGTGACCGAGCGCATTCTCGACGCGGCGCGTAAGTTGAAAGAACGCGGGCTGGCGCGGTTTCTGGCGCTCTCGTCGCACGAGCGGCCGATGCTCGGCAGGCTGGCGGCGAGCCGCGCCTTCGACGTTCTGCACTTTCGCTATAACGCGATCCACACGGGCGCGGAAGCGGACATCTTTCCGCGCATCCCGGCGGAAAATCCTCCGGGCATGGTGGCTTACACGGCGACCAGTTGGAAGCAGCTAATGAGTGCGAGGAAGATTCCACAGGGCGATAAGGTGCCGACGGCGGGCGACTGCTACCGGTTCGTGCTGTCGCGGAGCGAAGTGGATGTCTGCATCACGGGGCCATCGAGCGCCGCGCAGATGGAGGAAGCGGTGCGGGCGCTGGGTCAAGGTCCGATGACGGAAGAGGAGCTCGCGTGGATGCGGCGCGTGGGCAGGGCGAAGTACGGCAAGTGAGCGCGTTTACTTGCGAACGTATCCATGGACGGCCGAACGCTTGCCGCCTTGCCGGTGCGCTTCATCGGAAAGCGCGTGGACGCCCGACGCATCGATCCAACGATTGTAGAAATTGAACAGCGCGCAGACAGTGATGGCGTAGTAGATGGCCTCGTCGTCCCAACCAGCGGCGTAGAGGGGCTGCATGTCGGCGGCGGTGATGGACGGGGACTGGCGATTGACCTTGTCGACGAATCGAAACAGCGCTTTTTCCTTTTCGCTTAGGCGCGAGGTTTCGAGATCGCGCAGGACGCCCGCGACCAGCTCCTCATCGCCCAACAGTTCCGCCGCAACTGCGGCGTGGGACTTCAGTCAAAACGGACAGTCGTTGCGGTGGGAGGTATAGGCGGCAACCAACTCGCGGAGGCCTGGGCTGATGGGCGCGGGACCGCGCATGATTTCCTGCGTGAAGCGCGCCAGGTGCTCGGTGGCCGCGGGCCGGAAAGCGAACATGTGCCAGATCTGCGGATACTCGTCGCCGGCGGCCTGCATGGCCTTAATGAGGTTTTGGAAAGGGCCAGGCTGCGGATTTTGCTCCACGCCAGGCAGGAACATCGGCTTCATTTTGGACATACTTCGCTTCACTGAATGTAACATGCCATGCGCCCTACCCCCACCGCCATTTGTTATATTTCCCTTCAGGTGGGAAGCGCGAGCCTGAATGCGTGGCTGGTTCGTCAGTCCGGGCTGTTGGCCGGCACGCGGCACCCGCTTCGTGACGAAATCACCCGTGTCGGACGCAGTTCTGACAACGACATCATCATCAGCGAGGCGGCGATGGTCTCCTCGCGGCACCTGGAGATTCGGAAGGAAGGCGACAGTTATCGCGTCGTCGACCTGAACAGCACGAACGGCACCTACCTCAACGGCCAACGTATCACTGAGGCGGTGCTCGAACTCGCCTGTGCGATCCGCCTGGGCGCGGACGGGCCCGAGTTCAGCTTCGTGATGGACGATGAGGTTCCGCAGGATTTGAACGAGACGCTGGTGGTTCCGGCCGCGGCGGATATTCCGCATCAGGCCGCGGTAGACACGGGCAAGGCTCATCAAGATCTGCTCTCCGACGCCGTGGCCCGCGCCCGCACGGCGCGTCGGATGGGAGCAGGGAATGCCACCGTCATCATCATGCGGGAAATGCTGGACGCGGCGCTCCACCGCACCGGCCGCAAATTCAAGGCGATCATCGCGGGGCTGGTGTGCGCGCTTGTGGCAACGAGTGCCTACGGTTTTTGGAGAATCCAGGGCCTCAAGGGCGAGAAGCGGCAGATCGACGGCCAGATCGCGCAAATCGAAGCCATGCTGGCGGGCGCGAAGGGGAATGAGGCCGACCAGCTGATCGACGAACTGAACGAGAAATCCGGCGAGGCGGCCGCGTTGCAGAACACCTTGCTCTATCGCGTGGGTTCTTTCGAGCGCGAGGAGTTCATTGAGCGCGAAATCAAGGCACTTTTGAAGGAATTCGGCGCGGAAACGTACAGCGTTCCGCCGGAATTTCACGACGAGGTGAAGCGGTTCATCGAGCAGTATCAGGGACCGGATCGCCCGCACATGGAGCGGGCCCTCGGCGAAGCGCGCAAGAACATGGACACCATGCGCCGGATCTTCGAGCAGAGCAATCTTCCGCCGGACCTGGCTTACATCGTGTTGGTGGAAAGCGCGCTTTCCGGTGACAGTGAAAGCCCGGCCGGCGCTGTGGGCCTGTGGCAGTTCACTCCGGCCACAGCGCGTGCGTACGGATTGAAAGTAACGGACGATGTGGATGAGCGGCTGAACGCGGCCAAGTCCACGCAAGCCGCTTGTAAATACATTCGCGACCTAATTCTGGATTTCGGTTCGGGCAGTTCGGTGATGCTGGCGCTGGCGGCGTATAACTTAGGGCCGGCGAAAGTCAAGAGCGCCGTGCGCCACGTCGACGATCCCATCAAACAGCGCAACTTCTGGTATCTGTATCGCGTGCGCGCCATCCCGCCGGAAACGCGAGAGTACGTGCCCAAGGTGATTGCGGCGATGATCATCGCGCGGCACCCGGAACGGTACGGGTTCTAGCCAGCCTCACGGGTATCCGGCGGCGAAGCAAAGCGGTCCCGAAATCGGACGGTTGTCGCCGCAAATGGGACGAGGTGATCCGAAATAGCATTGATTCGATTGGGCCCGTGGCTGGTCTCTGAATTGCGTGTCATTCCGGTGAAGTCGCTTTAAGAAATCAGCAACACCCAGGAGAACATCGTCATGGATCGGAAGGAGTTTTTTACCACCTCCGTCAAAGGCGCTGTGGGATGCTGTGCGCTCGCCTTGTTCGATGGCGGCGCGCCCGCCCCGGCCGCCGAGCAGACCGAAGCGGACCGCGAGAAGGACTTCGTGAAGAATTGGATGGAGGATCTGTTCGACACGATTTACAAGGAACTGGACGAAAAGACGCGCGTGCAGCTCATGGCCGGCTGCGGCCGTGGATGCTTCCGGCGTTTTCAGTTCAAGCAGGACATTGCGCGCCTCGGAAAGGGCAATCTGGATCATCTCATCGATGCCTACAAGCACAACTTCGAGGCATGGCGCGAAGGCAACCAGGTACACATTCGTTACGGCGCCGTGAGCAAGGTATGCTACTGCCCGGCGGCCCGCTACCATCCCGCCAAACCGAACGACATGCACTGTGAATGCACCCGCGCCACACACCAGACCGTCTTCGAGACTGCGCTCGGGCGGCCGATTCGGGTGAGCATTGTCGAAAGTCTGCGCCGCGGCGGGGCAACCTGCCACTTCGTGGCCGACATCGGCTAACGGCACATCCAATCCAGAAGCTCTCCGAATAACGGCTGGCCGCGCTGCGACGGACTAAACTCCGACCTGACGTCGTGGCCGGTTTTTGCGGATGTTCTCCATGTCCTGACTCGGCTCACCCTCGAATTCTGCTGCGATGACCGTCACCGGACTATCCGGCGCGGCGGCGGGCAAGCCCGTGAACTGCACGCGGAACTCCTCCTGCTTGAACTGTACAGGCCTGCCGCTTGCCAATAGTTTTGCCGACTTCACTTTGGTTTGCAGGCCGCCAATCGAAACTGTGCCACCAGGCCAGAAGTGAACGTGAATGTATAGCGTGTTGCCCTTGCGAGTGAAGTCGGCAAGCGCGGATTCCTTCACTTTGCAACGCTCGGCCTCATAGATTGTGCCGCCGTTCTTGTCCATCCACGCGCCCACGGCGTTCAGAATCTGAACCGATTCCTCGGGAATCGACCCATCTGGTTTCGGGCCGATATTCAGCAGATAGTTGCCGCCGTCTCGAGCGCAGCTCACGAGATTCCGCACGATGGTCTTCGGAGTTTTCCAGTCGTCATCGGCCTTGTGATAGCCCCAACTCTCGTTCATGGTCATGCAAGCTTCCCAGTCGCGCCCGACCTTCTCTGCCACAATCTCCTGTTCGGGCGTGCCGAAGTCTCCCGCCAGGAGGTTGCGGTTATTGACGATGATGTCCGGCTGGAGTTGCAACACCATGTCGTTCATCTTCTGCGACTCCCAGCCCTTTGCATCCAGCGGCCAAGCCACGTCGTACCACAGGATGTCGAGCTTTCCGTAGTTTGTGCAGAGTTCGCGAATCTGGCCGTGGATGTAGTCGACAAAACGCCGGCGCGCCTGCTCGTCGGTCGCGCAACGGGCGCCGTCGGGATGGTGCCAGTCCATCAGCGAGTAATAGAAGCCGCACCGCAAGCCCTCGGCCCGTGCTGCTTCCAGGTACTCCTTGGCCAGGTCGCGGCCCGGTCCTTGTTGGGGTGAGCAGTAGTTCGTCAATTTCGAGTCGAAGTGGCAGAATCCCTCGTGATGCTTCGAGGTCATCACCATATATTTCATGCCGGCTCGTTTGGCGAGCTTGGCCCAATCACGCGCCGCATTGGGTTTGGGTTTGAACTGTTTGGCAAGTTGCTCGTATTCGGCTACGGGGATGCCCTCCAACTCCATGGCCCATTCATGGCGGCCCAACAGGCTGTAAAGCCCCCAGTGAATGAACATGCCGAACCTGGCCTGGCGCCACCATTGAATGCGGCGCTCGTGATCGGGCGGTGGCGTGTCCGCAATCTTCTCCGCGGACGCTACCGGCTTGGTTTCTTCATTATTCTTACAGCCGGAACCGGTGAGAGCGGCAGCCGCAGCGGCGCCCACTCCCAACTTGGTCAGATAATTCCGTCGTGTGATTCCATGCTCAGACACGGTTTGCTCCTTAGACTTTAATGAAAATCCGTTTCCGGTAAAGCAGCCAGACCAGCGTCCAACAGAACACTAGGGCCGCGATGGAAAACACCAGGGAAGCGATCGGCGCACTGGGAATCAGCGGGTAGAGGTGCGCATATACGTACACCTGCCACCGGATCAGCTTTCCGTCCGCGCCCTGCACATGCAGGCTGTACATGGGACCGTAGACCAGCGAATCGGCGACGAAGCCCGCGATGGCGTTGGTGCCGAATACCAGCGCAGGCATGGTCCAACGCTTCCAGCCGCGGATTTCGATGATCCAGTACAGCGCGGAGAGCAGAACCAAGGTGAATCCGGCGGCGAAGATTACGAAGGAACTGGACCAGATGTTCTTGTTGATCGGGAACCACACCTTGTCGAGCACCAAGCCTGCGATGAGTCCCGCCACGCCGAATGCGAGCATTCCGGCGGCTTTCTTCTGTTGCGTGTGGGACGTCTTCAGCCAGTGTCCGGCGAGCACGCCCAGGAGCGCCGTCGCAATGGCCGGAATTGTGCTGACGATGCCCTCCGGATCGCGCGTTTCGTTGTACAAATGGCCCATGAACAACTTGCGATCCAGCCATGCCCCGATGTTCTTGTAAGGATCCAGAAACGGAATATCGCGTCCCGGGACACCGAAGCCCGGCACCGGGACGAACCGCATGATCGCCCAGTAGCCGACGAGGCACGCGATGATCGCGGCAATCTGTCCTCGACGGTCCGACCACAGTACGAGGACCGCCGCGGCGAGGTAGCAGATTGCGATGCGCTGCGTCACGCCCTCCCAGCGCCAGGTGGCCAAGTCAAAAACCGGGAATCCGTTCACCCAAAGCCCGATCGCGATCAGGATCACGCTCCTTTTCAAAGCATGGAGAAAGATGTGCTGCCGCGACTCGCCACGCGCGAGGCGGGCGGAGAACGAAAAGACCATCGAGATGCCAACTAAGAACACGAATGTGGGAAAGATAAAGTCTGGCGGAGTCCAGCCGTTCCACTCCTTGTGTTTGATCCACCAGAACTGGAGGTCGTCGCTGCCGGGATTGTCCACCAGGATCATGCCGGCAACCGCAAGGCCGCGGCAGACATCAAGAAACGTGAGACGCCCAGGCGAGGGCTGATGGAGTTTTTCGTGCTTGAGAGATGATGTCGTGGTTGCCATGATTCCAGGACTTCGCCGGCCCGGATGCCATTCAGCATACAAGAATTCACCTCCCTACGTCCGAAACTCAGGCGCCTTGGGAACAGGCGAAGTTGCCGGCGGATGTTACGCTGTGAGCATGCTTCGAACCTTGGCCCGCGCCGCGATCATCTTCCTCGCCATCATTGCGGCCAACGCGCAGACGACTCGCTACACCGTGAAGCTGACGCCGGATTTCGATCATCAGCTGCTGCGGGGCGAGGAAGACATCGAGTTCCAACATGCTACAGGTATCTCGGAGTGGAACAAGCAGGCGGGGTTGCAGATTATCGCGGCGGAATCCGGCGGCGGCGACGTGGAACTTGGAACCGAGTCTGTGAAGGTTCGCTCGCGTGGCGCCGGACAACAAAAAGTGCATTTCTCGTATCAGGCTGCGCCGGGACGAGGGCTTGACTGGATCACCGGTGGGGCAGGATTGTTTACTGAATTCTATTGCGAGGCCTGGATGGTCTGCGACAACAGTCCGGATCAGAGGGCCACACTCCGCTTGGAGATCGTCCTGCCGGCTGCCGGCGGCATGAGGCCCGTTGCGCCGGGGCGGCTGACGAACCAGTGGCGGGACACCTCGGGTGCGCATTTTGTCTTTGAGGAGAAGGAACCTGTTCAGACGTACTTATTCAGTTTCGTCGTCGCAAAACTGGAGCTTTCGCGCGACGGAAACCTTTCGGTTTACGCCAAGTCGGCCGGACATACGGTTGCGCTCCGACAAACGGCGGACGCGTACGCATTTCTGCGCGGCAAGGCGACAGTGGACCTCAGGATCACGCCGTACGTACAGGTGTTTCTGCCGGCAGGCGGACTCGGCCAGGAGGCTGCCGGGCTGGCTTTGATGTCCGGGGACTATCTTGCCGACCTCGATACCAAGGACGACATCCTGTTAATGACCCATGAGCTGGCACATCAATGGTGGGGCGTCCTGGTGGGCATTCGCTCGTGGTCGGACTTCTGGTTGAACGAGGGCATGGCTGACTTCATGGCGGACGCCTACTTGGAGCAGTTCGCGGGAAGAGGCGCCTACAATCGGCAGATGGACGCGGCGCGGCAACGCATGGACGAGCTTCGCGCACAGGGCAAAGACCGCCCGCTGCACTGGGAACAATGGAAAGATGCGCACGAGGCCCTCGGGCCGGTTCCGTATTGCAAAGGCGCTTTGTTCCTGAACCGGCTGCGGTCTGAGCTTGGAGAGTCGGCCTTCTGGCAGGGCATTGCCCTCTACAGTTCTCGAAATGCGCGCCGGCTGGTTGATTCGCGCGATTTCCAACACGCGATGGAAGAGGCAAGCCAGCGGGATCTCGGTACCCTGTTCGCTGAAGCCGTGTATCGCTGACGCCGGAGCCTTCTAACTAACCGCCAGCAATCGCCCCGACAACCAGGAAGGGCTCCGCCCCCGTCGCCACCGCATCGGGCAGCGGGGCGTCCGGCGGTTCGTGCGACAGATCCTCCTCGCACGCGAAAAACCTCACGAATGGCCGGCGCTGTTGCGTGACGTGGTCGCGAAGCGTCCCACGCAGCATCGGATAGCAGGCCTCAAGCGCATCGAGCACCGAGCGCTGCGTGACCGCTCCGTGGACGTCGAGCTTTACCTCGCCATCCACACGCGCCAATGTTCGCAAATGTGCCGGGAGCACGACTCGGATCACGGCAGCGTCTGCACCTCGACCGACAGCACCGCCGGAAGATCGCGGACGATGGGGGCCCAGTTGTCTCCGGCGTCCGCCGAAGCGTACACCTGCCCGCCGGTTGTGCCGAAATACACGCCGCACTTGTCGAGCGAATCGACCGCCATCGCGTCACGCAACACGTTCACGTAGCAATCGCTCTGCGGCAGCCCTTTCGTGAGCGCCTCCCACTCGTTTCCACCCGTCCGGCTGCGGTACACGCGCAGCTTGCCGTCGGGCGGAAAATGCTCTGAGTCGCTCTTGATCGGGACGACGTAGATGGTTTCCGGCTCATTTGCGTGAACATCGATCACGAAGCCGAAGTCGGTCGGCAGGTTCCCGCTGACCTCTTGCCACGATTCGCCCGCGTCATTGCTGCGCATCACGTCCCAGTGCTTCTGCATGAACAGCACACCAGGGCGCGAGCGATGCACCGCGATGCGGTGAACGCAGTGGCCGACCTCAGCCGTCGGGTCGGGGATATGTTGGGAGCGCAGTCCTTGGTTGATGGGCCGCCACGTCTGGCCCCCGTCGTCAGTCCGGAATGCTCCCGCGGCCGATATGGCGATAAACATTCGGCCGGGGTTGCTTGGATCTAGAACGATCGTGTGGAGGCACATCCCGCCGGCGCCTGGCTGCCAGCGTGGCCCTGAGCCATGTCCACGTAGTCCGGAGAGTTCGTGCCAGTTCTGGCCGCCGTCGGTCGAGCGGAACAGGGCGGCGTCTTCCACGCCCGCGTAGACTGTGTCCGGATCGGTGAGCGATGGTTCGAGATGCCAGACGCGCTTGAACTCCCAGGGATGCGGTGTGCCGTCGTACCACTGGTGGGTACCCGGGACGCCGTCGTACACGAACTTGTTACCCACGGGCTCCCACGTCTTGCCAGCATCGTTGGAACGCTGGATCAACTGTCCGAACCAGCCGCTGGACTGCGACGCATACAGCCGGTTCGGGTCCGCGGGTGATCCCTTGACGTGGTACATCTCCCAGCCCGCAAAGTGGGGACCGCTGATCTCCCAGTGTTCCCGCTTGCCATCCGACGCCAGGACGAACGCGCCCTTGCGTGTGCCAACCAGTACCCGTACCTTGCTCAATGCCGCTCTCCTTTCTGAATAACGCTGCCATCGCCAAACTTGGGTAATACCGGAGTGTGGTCCCGTTCTCGCCACCGCCGCCGGACTTCAGCGAGGAGTTGTTCGCGATTCTTCTTCATTTTCGCGATGAGAGCACAGGGCGCCTCTGTCTCCTCGTGCCGCGCCCCCCAAATCAGCAACTCCAAGAGCACCGGCGCCAGGTCGATTCCTTTCTCGGTCAGCCGGTAGTGTACCCTTCGGCCATCGGCCCCCTCCGTCTCCGTGGTGATGATCCCGCTGGCTTCGAGTTTCCTCAAACGGTCCGCCAGGATGTTCGTGGCAATTCCTTCGCCCGATTCCTGGAACTCTTTGAATGTTCGGAGCCCCCGGACCATCAGATCGCGGATGATCAGCAACGACCAGCGGTCTCCGAACCTCTCGAGCGAGATACTCACCGGACAGCCGGACCTGCGCTTGACGGGCTTGCCAGGCACATTCGATACAATTATCATTCTCACTTGCAAAATACAAGTGAAAATTGAACCGAAGACGCACCCTTGGCGCCCTCCGCGCACGTCTCCCCGGCCTGGCCGCCGGCCGCGCTTAGTTGTGTTAAGATCCGGTTTTCAAATCCTCACTCTGGGAGTCATCAGTGAAAACCTACGAAGGCAGGGAGATTCGGAACGTTGGTGCGGTGGGCCACGGCGATTCCGGCAAGACCTCGCTCACCGCGGCACTGCTTTTTACAGCCGGCGCTACCAGCCGGCTGACCCGTGTCGATGAAGGCAACACCATCACCGACTATGACGAGGAGGAGGTGCAGCGCAAGATCAGCATTTCTACGGCTCTGGCTTACGTTGAGTGGAAGAAGACCAAGATCAATTTTCTGGATACCCCCGGTTACAACATCTTTATTAATGATACGCGCACGGCCCTCGCGGCCGCGGACTCAGCGCTGGTCGTGGTCGACGCGGTCGCGGGCGTCGAGGTGCAGACCGAAAAGGTCTGGGAGTTCACGAACGAATTCAACCTCCCGCGCGCCCTGGTCATCAACAAGCTCGAACGGGAGCGCGCCAGCTTCGACCGGACGCTGGAGAGTATCCAGTCGTTCTTCGGCCGCACCGCCGTTCCCATCCAGCTCCCCTGGGGCGCCGAGCACGACTTCAAAGGCGTCATCGATCTGGTCCGCATGAAAGCGCACAGCTACACGCTGGACGGTGATGGCAAGGGCCAGGAAACCGACATCCCCGCCGAGTTGGCGGACGCTGCGCAGGAGGCCCACGAGGCGCTGGTCGAGATGGTGGCCGAGGGCAAAGACGCTCTCATGGAAGAGTTCTTCGAGAAAGGCACGCTGCCGGTCGAACACATTGTGGATGGCCTCAAGACCGCTTTACAGGAGCGGCGCATCTATCCCGTGCTCTGCGCTTCCGCGCTGCACAACATCGGCTCGGACCAGATCTTGAACTTCATCGTCGACTACCTGCCGGCTCCGACGGAGCGGGGAACCGTCAAGGGAACGCAGAACGGCAACGAAGTGGAGCGCAAGATCGCGGATTCCGAGCATGTCTCCGCATTTGTGTTCAAGACCACTGCCGATCCGTTCGCTGGCCGCATCACTTTTTTCAAAGTCAACTCGGGAATTCTGAAGAACGATGTGACCTTAACGAACGTGCAGCGAGGCGGCGCGGAACGCTTGGCGCACATCTCCTGCGCGCTCGGCAAGACGTTAACACCTGTTACGGAACTACATGCCGGCGACATCGGCGCGGTAGCCAAACTGAAAGATACGCTGACCGGCGACACGCTCGACGAAAAAGGCTTTCCCATTGAATATCCGGCGGTTAAGCTGCCGGAGCCCTCGATTGCGTTCGCCATCGAGGCCAAGTCGCGCCAGGATGAGGATCGCATGGGGAACGCCATCCACCGCATCCTGGAAGAGGATCAGTCGTTGCGCTTCTTCCGCGACCCGCAGACGAAGGAATTCCTGTTGGGTGGTAGCGGGCAGCAGCACGTCGAGATCGTCGTCAGCCGGCTCAAGAAGCGCTATGGCGTGGACGTGGCCTTGAAGGCGCCGAAAATTCCGTATCGCGAAACCATTCGCGGCAAAGCCGACGTGCAGGGCCGCCACAAGAAGCAGACCGGTGGCCATGGCCAGTTCGGCGACTGCTGGATTCGTATGGAGCCTCTGCCGCGCGGCGCCAAGTTCGAGTTTGTGAATGAGATTTTCGGCGGTTCCATCCCCAAGAACTACATCCCGGCAGTGGAAAAAGGAATCATCGAAGCGGCCGAGAATGGGTTTCTCGCGGGGTATCCCATGGTCGACTTCCGGGTAGTACTCTACGACGGGTCGTACCATGATGTGGATTCCTCAGAGCTGTCATTTAAGCTCGCCGCCCGTAAAGCGTTCCGGAACGCTATGCAGGAGGCCAGACCGGCCCTGCTCGAGCCCGTTATGAATGTCGAGATCCAGGCGCCGGTCGAGTATGCCGGCGATTTAATGGGTGATCTGAACGGCCGCCGCGGCCGCGTGGCGGGCATGGACACCAAGGGCGCCACCCAGATCATTCGGGCTAAGGTACCTATGGCCGAGATGTTGAACTATCAGAACGACTTGACCTCCATGACCCAGGGCCGGGCTTCGTTCACCATGGAATTTGACCACTACGACTTCGTTCCCGGCCAACAAGCAGATAAGATCATCGCGGCGGCAAAAGCGGCCAAAACGGGCGAAGAGGAAGAAGAGGAGTGAGTTTTCAGTTAAGTTGCAGATTGAATTAGGGTTACAAGGTACTGAGCCGGGAATGCCCCTGCCGGGAATGCCCCCTAAGGTACCGACCTGGTCGCAATCAGCCGGTCGGCTAAGGTATAATTTGTTACAGTGTCGTTGCGTCGACCGGCCAATAATCCGGTTGACACCTTACTCAGTTCGTTATAGAGTGCAAGGTTCGCGCGCGGAAGCCTAAGCGCCCCGACCGAAGTAGCCGAAATAGTTGTTGTAGGTGCGGTTCATTTTTTGATCGAGGTTCACTTTTGGCGTATCGCTCCATAGCTATTCTGTTGTTGGCGCTGGCGCTGGCGCTCTGCGGCTGTGGCATCACTCCTCAGCAACAGAGGTTCCGAAACGCGTTCCTGCCGCCGACGCCTCGCGGGGCTGCGGCCGCGATGGAAGCTGCCGTGGCAGAACCTCCGATTGAACCGCCAAACCTCTACCTAAGTGATGTTCCGGCTGTGACCTCGGTTGCTCCCCAATTGCCTCCTTCCCATTCCGACCTGTTGATGGAAAAGGCCCGCGAGCACTTCCAGCAGGGCAAGCAGTATTACCAGGACAAGGATGCGGACCGCGCACGAATCGAGTTCGATCAGGCGATCGACCTCATGATCGAGGCCTCGGAGAGTCCCTCGGACCACCAGCTATACGAAGCAACGCTGGAAAAGTGGGTCGACGAGATTCATCGATACGACCTGACAGGTTTGGGAAGCGCCGCCAGCGTGGATGAGCCGCAATACGATAAGGCGCCGCTCGAAGACATTCTGCACATGACCTTCCCGGTGGATCCGAAGCTCAAATCCAAGGTGCACGAGCAGGTCTTAGCCACGGTTTCGCAGCTTCCATTGACGGTCAACGATGCGGTTCTGGGTTATATCCACTACTTCTCGGGCCGGGGCAAGAACACGCTGATTGCCGGGCTACGCCGCTCTGGACGCTATCGACCGCTGGTCCGGCGGGTTCTGGATGAAGAGGGGGTTCCCCAGGAGCTGATCCAACTGGCTCAGGCGGAATCGGGCTTCCTTCCACGCGCGATGTCCAAGAAGGCTGCGGCGGGGATGTGGCAGTTCGTGAGCTGGCGCGGGCGTGAATATGGCCTAAATCAGACCCGATACACGGATGACCGGCTCGATCCCGAGTTAGCCACGCGGGCGGCGGCACGGCATCTGCGCGACCTCTACCAGAAGTTTGGGGACTGGTATTTGGCGATGGCCGCCTACGATTGTGGGCCCGTAGTGATCGAGCGTGCGATCGAGCGTACGGGTTATGCGGACTTTTTCGAATTGCGGGCGCGCGGGGTTCTGCCGCTCGAAACGACTAACTACGTGCCCATCATCCTTGCCATGACGATCATGAGCAAGAATGCCGCAGAATACGGATTGGACGGCATACTGCCGGACTCGGCGCTCGAATACGACAACGTCGAAATCACCTCTCCCACGCATCTGGCGCTGGTTTCGGATCTGACCAATGTGCCGTCGGGTGAGTTGCAAGCGTTGAATCCGGCTCTGCTAAAGGGTTTGGCACCAGTAGGTTACGCGTTGCATGTACCGAAGGGGACGGGGAGCTATTTGATGGCCGCCCTGCAGACCATTCCCTCCGAACGGCGCGCTTCCTGGCGGATGCATACGGTCGAGACCGGGGAAACGCTGGCCAGCATCGGGAAGCGTTACCGGACCACTCCGGGGACAATCGCGGCGGTGAACAACATGCAGTCCCAGTCACCCGCCGTGGGGGACCACCTGCTGATTCCGGCTGCCTATCACGAAACCGAATCTGTGCGGACGGTCGCCGCGAAACGGCCACACACCGCTTCTGCCAAGGGCCGCAAGGGCACCGCCGCTCACCGGCGCACCTCAGCCAAGAGCAAGATCCATCGGGCCAGCGGATTTCCTCAAGCATCCGGCAAACTGGCTCGCGGGCAGCAATAGAACCCTCCAAACGCTTGCTAGCGGCCCTTCGCAACCCCCCGGAATTCCGGCATTTTTCTTGCTTTTCCCTGTTGCCTCTGTACCAAAACGAGGTATTCTATGTCTGTTGATCGTGACCGGATCAGGAGGCGTTCGGAATGTTTGATGGTTATTACTTAACTCCTAGGGACGAGGACGAGATGGACGACTTTCGTGACTACGACGACGAGAATGCAGAAGTAGGCGCCAAGCTGGACGAGTACAGCGAGATCGAAGACGAAGAGGAAGACGAAGAGCACCACGAAGCCATCGTGTCTTCGGTTGAGGTTTCTGTCTCTGAGCAAACCGTGCCCGCGGTGCCCGCGCCAGCGCCTAAGAAGGCAGCACCGAAGCCCAAGGCGAAGGCGGCTCCGGTGAAGGCCGCTCCGGTGAAGGCAGCTGCGGCGAAGAAGGCTCCCGTGAAGAAGGCCGCCGTCAAGAAGGCTCCGGCGAAGAAAGCGGCCAAGGCGGCTCCGAAGAAGGCTGTCAAGAAGGCGGCGGCCAAGAAACCAGCGAAAAAAGTCGCCGCGAAGAAGGCTGCGCCAAAAAAGAAGGCCGCGGCCAAGAAGCGCAAGAAGTAGCGTCAGCCGCCAGTCTTAAGGCGCCGGGCCGTCTGCCGCATTGCGCGGCGGACTCGCCCGGCGTTTTCATTTTTGCGGGTCGTTTGCGAGGATCGTCCGGCACCGCTCGAATAGCTGGAGCAGGGAGTCGGCGTAGTCCTCGGCGGAGTGCGTGGGTTTCCCGGAGAAGCCGGCTCCGCCGCCTGAGACCTTTCCATAGCCGGTGGTTACGGCAATAAACTTCATCAACTCGAGGGCAACCTCGTCCTTGCTGCGGCCGTGGGCGTCCGCCTCCGGCTTCGTGGGTTCCTCCGCCATAATGAGAGCTCTCCTTGAAAGTGTGATACAACTCTAACAGATTGTTGAAAAGCCCGGCCGCGGACCGCGTGCCAGCCGGTTTCAACGACCTCTTTAGCGTACTGCATTTTCCAATGCCCCTCACGGCGCGTCGCCATATTCGCAAGATGCGTGGCGGCGCTCAAGCCCAACTGTTGGAAGCCAGCGACGACCGGTTCTACATTGTGAAGTTCCAGAACAATCCGCAACATCGCCGGGTTCTGGTGAACGAACTGGTGGCCTCGGTCTTTCTCAAATACCTGCAAATATCCAGCGCGGAATTCGCCGTGATCGAAGTGACGGAAGAATTTGTGCGCGAGAACCCCGGCGCCTGCATCGAACTGGGAGCCACCAAGATACCGGTGGCAACCGGGTGGCAGTTCGGATCCCTATACCCAGGCGACCCGGCAAGAGTTGCCGTCTACGATTTTGTCCCGGATTCTCTGCTACACAAAGTGCGCAACCTGGCGGACTTTCTGGGCGCCCTGGTGTTCGACAAGTGGGTCTCGAACGCCGATGGCCGCCAGGCGGTCTTCTTTCGCGCGCGCGTGCGGGAATGGGTGCCCCTCGCGGCCGAAACACATCCGCTCAGCATGGGCTTCGTGGCGCTAATGATTGACCAGGGATTCGCATTCAATGGGCCGGAGTGGAATTTCATCAATTCTCCGGTGCAGGGCTTGTACACGCGCAAGCTGGTCTATGAAGACGTGACTTCCCTCGATCCGTTCGAGCCGTGGCTGGAACGCGTGACGCATTTCCCAGAGGAAGTAGTCGACCAGGCCGCGAAGCAGGTTCCGCTCGAATGGCTAGCGGGCGATCGGGACGTATTCGAGCGCATGTTGGAACAACTCATGCGCCGCCGCAAGCTGGTGCCCGATCTGATTCGCGACGCGCGGCGGGCGAAGGCGAGCCCGTTCGTGAATTGGCGGGACTAACCGGCGGGAAATCCCGCGCTTCGCTATACTGTACCCGTAACTTTTTTGGACGCGCCGGCGAATTCACAAGTATGAAACGGCTTGAATCCAAACATCCAGCCGCGATTCGCTGGTTCCATTGGATCAACTTTCCGCTCCTGGCAATCATGATGTGGAGCGGAATGCTGATCTACTGGGCCAATGACGTGTATCGCGTCGGCTGGGGCAGCTTCACGCTATTCCATTTTTTCCCGGACTGGGTTTACAAGACGTTTCACTTCGGCTTCCGGCTGGCGGAAGGCATGGCGTGGCATTTTGCCTTTGCGTGGCTGTTCGCGATCAACGGAGTGGCTTACGTCGCTTATACGATCGTCTCCGGCGAGTGGCGGTATCTGGTGCCCAATCGCAACTCGCTACGGGAAGCAATCCAAGTGACGCTGTACGACCTGCACTTGAGCAAGACGCATCCACCTCGCCGGAAATTCAACGGAGCGCAACAGTTCGCTTACACGAGCATCATTTTAATGGGCGCGGGATCGCTGGTAACGGGCCTGGCGATTTGGAAGTCGGTTCAGTTCGGCTGGCTGGCGGCGCTTCTGGGAGGGTATCAGGCAGCCCGTGTCGAACATTTTCTACTGACTGCTGGCTACGTCATGTTCTTTTTGGTCCATATTGCGCAAGTGATCCGCGCGGGATGGAATAACTTCCGCTCGATGGTCACGGGGTACGAAGTCGTGGTGGATGAGGCCGCGCAATGAGCGAAATCGAACCCGTACCTCTGCCGGCACCGGAAGAGCCGGCTACCGTGGACGAGGCCGCCGCCGCGAAAGCAGCAGCCGATAATGATGCTGCCGTGGACCGGGAGATGGCCCGCAAGACGCGCCGCAGTTTTCTTGTGGGAGGAATCGCGGCCCTGGCGGGTACGGGTGCGTGGGGTTGGCTGAGGTCACGCCGGCTCGACGACGGCGTACCCTGGCCGCTGCGCATCGGGCTGCGCGTCAACGAGCAGTTTTGGCGCGATCTCTTCGGGCGCTATCGTCTCGCTCGGACGTTTGCTCCCGACGAAGTAGAGAGCCCGCGGCAGAACGGAAACGCCGGTCTGGATGACGATGTGGACCCAGACTGGAAGCTCACGGTGGACGGGATCGCGGACGCCGAGGAGCCGTTGTCTCTCACGCTGGCTGAGATCAAGGCTCTGCCAAAGATCGAAATCATCACGGAGTTGAAGTGCATCGAAGGATGGAGCCGCGTACTCAAGTGGGGCGGTGTGAGCTTTCAGGATTTCGTGGCCAAGTATGCGCACGGCCAGGCGAATCCGAATGGCTACGTGGCGCTCGAAACGCCGGACCGCGGGTACTACGTCGGTCTGGAGATGGCTTCGGCGCTGCACCCGCAGACACTGCTCTGCTATGAGATGAACGATCAGCCGCTCACGGACGAGCATGGGGCGCCGCTGCGGCTGGTTATCCCGGTCAAGTACGGCATCAAGAATCTCAAACGTATCGGGCGAATTGCATTCAGCAACTCGCGGCCGCCGGATTATTGGGCGGAGCGGGGCTACGATTACTACGCGGGATTCTAGCCGGAGGGAATCTCACGCCGTTGCGCTACTGAAGTTACGGGTTTTGAGCGGGGACCGCGGAGGCCAAGATGCCCTCGGTTAACAACCGGGCGGTGACGGGTGCGAGCAGAATGCCGTTGCGGTAATGGCCGTAGGATAGCCACAGGCCGGTATCCCCGGCGCGGCGAATCACGGGACCAGGCGACTCGGAGCCAGGGCGGAAACCTATCCAGGCAGCGTCCGGCTTATGCTGGCGGAGCCAGGGCCACAGGTCGCTGACGCGCGATGTGATGCCGTCGACCGAACCTGCGTCCACAGAGCGATCGAAGCCCACCTGTTCCGAGGTCGTACCGGCGATGGTTGCGCCCGTGGAACGTTGCAACAGATAAGTGTGGCCATGGCGCAAGATGGGATGTAGCACGCCCGGCTCGAGCGAATAGTTGGTCAACATCCCTTTGACGGGAAAGGCCTGAGGGAGGGGCGGCAGGCCAGCGCCGGATATCTCGATGCCGGTTGACCAGGCGCCGGCGGCGAGGACGGCGGATGAGGCGTGCAGCTTCTCCGTCCGGCTCGCAACGATCACGGAATGTCCGGTAGCGTGGATCGCGGTAGCATGCCAGGCTTCGCGTATTTCGACTCCGGCTGAGCGGCAGGCAATCGTCAGCGCGCGCATGACGTCGCGGGGATCGACCAGGGTGTCGTCCGGGTAAAGCAGAGCGCCGGCGAGTTCACGGTCGAACAGCGGAATCAACTGGCGGAGGCCCTGCCGGTCCAGGACGGTGGAATGGATGCCGAGCGTGCGCTGCTGTTCGCCGCGGGTTGCAAGTGCCTGCCACTCGGCGTCATCGTAAGCGACGTCAACGCCTCCGGTGACGCGATAGTCAATCGCCACGCCGGATTCCGCCTGGAGCTGGGCTACGAAATCCGGGTACGCGCGCATGCTTTCGAGCGCCAGGTCGAGCCAGGGTTCGCGCGAGACGATCTCGCCGCCAGGCGCCAGCATTCCCGCGCCGGCCCAACTGGCCTCACTACCGACCGACGCGGCGTCGACGAGGGTGACGCGCAATCCGGCGCGAGCCAACTTCCAGGCGGCCGAGGCGCCGACAATGCCGCCGCCGATAACAATGGTGTCAGGGAAAGAAGAAGACATGGATAACACTATCGTAAGGCAAAGCGGAGGCGAGAATCTCAATTCCACCTGTTCGGCTACAATGAAACAGTGATCCATCCGCACATTCTGTTCAACGGCCAGGTACGGGACTCCACCGAGAAGTTGCTCGCGCCCGGCCAGGTCGGATTGCTGGCAGGATGGGGAGTGTTCAGCACCATTCGCGTATTGGATGGGGTCTTATTCGCCTTCGAGCGGCACTGGGCGCGGATGTGCAAAGACGCCGCGCTGATGCATGTTCCCATGCCGTGCAGCGCGGAGGAGGGCCATGATGGGCTGCTCAAGCTGGTGGAGGCAAACCGGGCTTACAACGCATCCTTGCGTGTGGTGGTGGTGCGCAACGACGGCAGCGTGTGGGCAAGCGGTTCCGACCGCCGCAGCGACCTGATCGGCTTGACTTCGGATCTCCATGATTGGGGCCGTGGCGTGAAGCTGGCCTTGATTCCCCAGGCGCGCCACGCGGCCTCGCCGTTCGCCGGCACGAAAATCCTCTCGTGGGCGATGAACCTGACGTGGGTGGAAGAGGCGAAGGCAAAGGGCTTCGATGAGGCCATTCTTTTGAACGAACGAGGAGAGGTTTCCGAGTGCACTTCCGCCAATGTTTTCATCGCGCGCGGAAATCAAGTGTGGACTCCGCCGCTCAGCTCGGGCTGCCTGCCTGGAGTGACACGGGCCGTGATTCTATCGGAAGTGCACGCGCCGGGCTTTGACATCGGCGAGAAGGTTTTGACCCCCGCGGACCTGGAAAGGGCTGACGAAGTGTTCATCACCTCAACCACGCGAGACCTGCTGCCGGTGCTTGCAATCGAAGGTATAGTCCTGAAGCGGGGTGACCACGCGCGGAAAGCCCTACAAGCCGAGTTCTCAAAATACGTGGAACGGTACGTAGCCCAGTACCGGACCGTCCCGGCGCGCTAAAACAGAAGGCGGCTGCGTCCCTGGCGCTCACGAACGAATGGAAGAGTGGGTCTAAGAAAGAAATGGTTCCAAGTGACTCACTAAACAGCCTTACTCCCGCCGGCATGCACGGCATGAGCATTGCAACCGAGAGAACCGGGCGTCATCTTCTTTGCTCCCCGCCGCTCCATTTGTAGAACGGCGGCTCAGCGCTCTGAAGCCCGCCTGCAAGTTCTTCCCGATTGGACCTGGCTGCTCGGAACGGCCTTTCCCTCCCTTCCAATGACTGCCCGTTGCCGGGTTACCGCTGGAAGATCAAAAGTCCTAGCCTATTCCTTCGCTGCCCTACTGAACTTTGCTTCGGACCCGTTCGGTCTGCCGCTCCTCCCCCGTAGCCCGGTTCGCCCCGGCTGCGGGAAATTCCATGCGACAAACCCGTTGCCCAATTCTTGGCTCAGCAGCTTCGCCTGGTGTTTGAGTCTCCGCTCCCCGTTGGGGTTCTTAGGCCCCTTTGGATCGAAGCTTCCACCCAACCGCCCGGCGAAAAGTTCACCTTTGTGCCCGGCCCAGTTTCCCTTCGCTCCCCGCCAGCTTCCCTTTTAAAGTTTGCCAGCGGATCAACGTTCCAGGTTCGCTACCGTTCACCCGGTTAACTGTCCCATGAACCTCTTGGAACCATCTACATAATGCTCTTAACGCCCCATACCGTCAAACAAATTCTTAACTTTAGAGAGCATTTTCCTCAGCTTTGTGACGGTTTGATTTCAAAGAGTTAACGGAGGAGGGTGGTGAATTGGCGGTGGATAAAACAGGACCTCAAAGGCCTGTTTTATTTTGGCGGCACCAGCTTTAGAATCATGCCCGTATCGGTGGCGATCCAGATGTTCTTTTCGTCGAGAGCGGAGATCATCGCGCGATGCGCGGTGGCGCGATAGTCGACGTCCATCTCCTGCCAGTTGTCCAAGTCCTCACTACGCAGCACCTTTACCTTCCCGGGAACGGGGCTGTCGTTGAGGTGATCCAGCTTTTCGATGCCCGCCAGGTAAGAGGGGCCGGTAGGCGGCAGAGCGACATCCGTGATGAGCCGGTTTTGCTCGCGGAACACGCGCGAGCTTTCGCCCGTAGTCCAGTCGATGCGGAATACCTCGGAGGGCCAGTCGAAGGCATCCTTGAATTCGATCACGCCTAGCCCGTAACCGCTGAGCGAAAGCCGCACCCGTGAGACGTGGCCGAACAGCGATCCCGTTTGTACGGCCCAAGTCCTGCCGCCGTTGCGCGTCTGAAGGAAGATCGAGAGATGCGGAACTTCCCGGCGCGAAGAGGAGGCGTGCGCTGGGCTCACCCATTCGGGAAGGACGGGGGGCTTCTCACCCGCGGGCAGGCTCCAGCCGGTGACGATGCCGACATCGGGGCTGGCAAAATCCATCCAGTTGTAGACCGTTAGCTCCGGCGTGGAGTCCGGCTGCGCGGCGATGGCAAGTTCCGCCCACGTCTTGCCGCCATCGGTGGTCTCGTAGACCTTCTTTTGGGCTCCGGCGGCCCAGCCATGATCCTGGCTGATGAAGCAGACACGTTCCATGGCGGGCAGAGGCGCGAGCTTTCGCCAGGTACGCCCCACGTCTTCGCTGCGCCAGATGGCTTCATCGGTGACGATCCACCCACGGCTTTCCTTGAAGAACAGGGAGATCGGTATGTCCTTGAACGGGCTGAGCGTCCAGTGCGAACCGCCATCGCTCGTGACCAAGGTAGTAGGCTTGATCTTGCCGTTCTTATCGAGCTCGAAGCCGGCAGCGACGCCGCGCTGCGGCGTCAGAAACTTGAAATCGTTGATGACCAGCGAGGAGTTCAGATCGTCGTACGAGTACAGAACCCGCCAGCGCCCGGTATTGTCAGCCCCTGAGACGGCGGCGGCCGCGAACAGGGCAACGAAGAGGAAACACCAGAGTGTACGCACTAACTCCTCGGTTGCGCGGGCGCGGAAGATAGCACCAGTTCGACGTGATTGGCTTCGGCGACGGCAGTCGGCTCCATGCGGGCCAATAGGAGCATGCATCCTACCTGTTCCCCTACTGTGGAGAGTACCTCCATCTCACTACCGGTGTGCTGATGCGGCGCGCGGTGTTGCACGTTGATGACACCCACCACGCGATTGCGGGCGATCACCGGAGCGGAAAGAAAGGCTTCAAAGGTATCCTCGGGCAATTCGCCGAAGCACTTAAACCGGGAATCCTTGTAGGCCTCCCGCGAAATCGCCAGCAGGCGCCGCTCCCGCGCTACCCAACCGGTGAGACCTTCACTCAACCGCAGCCGAACCTTGCCGATGGTAGAAGGATGCGGCGTGGTGGAAGCACACAGCACGAGTTCATCATGGTCCAGGAGATAAACCAGACAGGAGTCGCATTCCATGAACTCCGAGATCAAGGTTACGATGCCCTGCAGAACATCCTGCAAGCTCATCTCGCGGACCATGAAGCGGCTGATTTTCTGGAAGAGGCGCAGTTGCTGTTCGGTGCGATCGAGACGCATCTCTAGCTCTCTGGTCTTGGGCATTACCCTCCATTATAGGACTCGGCCGGGACACGCCCGACTTGACGGCGAGGCCTTGCTCATCCTGGCGAGGTCATCGCGCCAGTTCGGAAATCGATCGCAGCAGCACTTCCATGCGCACCGGCTTGGAGAGCACGCGGTCCACCCAATCCTTTTCGGCCGTGGGGAGCAGGTCCTCTGTCCACCCGGAGTTTACGATCACCTTCGGCGGGCAGCGGTCCGGAGGGTACGGGTGCTGCCTGAGAGTACGAATGAGTGCCAGTCCGTCCTCGATTTTCGGGAGGCGGAGGTCCATGACGACAACCTCGGGGTCGCTTTCCGCGAGAAGCTCGACCGCTGCCTGGCAGGTTTCCGCCATCCGAACCTGGTGCCCGGCGTGCTCGAGCACTAGCCTGTAAAATTCCAAAAGCTGGCCGTCGTCGTCCACCAGAAGCAGCTTGCACATAGTTCCTCAGAAATGCAGGCCGCCGCCGCAAATGAGCACTTCGCCGGTGACGTAATCGGAAAGCGGCGAGCAGAAGAACAGGACCGGGCCGGCTGCTTCCTCCGGCTTTCCCAAGCGGCCCAAGGAACATGCCGTTTTCACAGTGTCCAGAATCTTCTGCTGTGCGCCGAGCACAATCGAATGTCCCTTAATCTCGACAGCCGCGGCATCGGGCGCGAGCGGTTGCGTGAGGCGCGTCTCGATCATCCCGAAGCCGACGCAGTTGACGTTCACGTTGTAGCGTCCCCACTCCTTGGCCATGGTCCGGGTAAGGCCCAGGACAGCCGCTTTGCCGGAAGAGTAACCCACCTGGCCGGCGTCGCCATCGGTGCCGGCGATGGAGGTGATGTTCACCACTTTGCGCATCACACGGCGACCCTCGGCGATTTCACGTTTCGCGGTCTCTCGCAGGAACGTCGAGGCGGCGCGCAAGATGCGGAAAGGCGCCACCACGTGAATGTCCAACATCGCCTGGAACTGTTCATCGGTGGTCTTCTGGATGAGGTTGTGCCAGGCGTACCCGGCGTTGTTGACGATGATGTCGAGAGATCCGAACGTGGCGAGTGTGGCGTCGACCAGTTGCTGCGGAAACTCCGGCCGTGTGATGTCGCCGGCCAGTTGCGCCACGCGTCCGCCAGCGGATTGGATGGCGATCGACGCCTCCGCGGCGGGACCGGCGTCGAGATCGTTAATCATCACCGCCGCCCCTACTGCCGCCAGTTTCTCAGCGATGGCGCGGCCGATGCCCCGTCCGCCGCCGGTGATCAGCGCGGTTTTTGAGGCCAGCGTAAATGGTGAAGTTGGCATCCCTGCTTGTGCCCTTGTCTAGCGCAGGAGATCTTCCAGTTGAATCTTCGTGTCGGTCTTCTCGTCGCGGTATTTTACTATGACCGGCGTGTAGAGAGAAATCCCCCACTCCTTGCCTGGCCCTTGAGTGACGGCGCGTGAGCCCGCGACCACAACCGCTTGCTCGGGGATGACCAGCGGTTCGTCATCGGTGGCGCGATGTACCGTGTTGCGGACGAGGTCGTAGACGGGCGTGGAGCGGTTCAGGATGGTGCCACTGCCAAGCACCGCGCGGCGCTTCACGACCGTGCCTTCGTAAACCCCGCAATTGCCGCCAACGAGCACCTCATCTTCGATGACCACCGGCAGCGCACCCACCGGCTCGAGCACGCCACCGATTTGTGCCGCGGCCGAGATATGGCAGTAGCGGCCCACCTGAGCACAACTTCCCACGAGCGCGTGCGAATCGACCATCGTGCCATCGCCCACGTACGAGCCCGCGTTGATGTACATGGGCGGCATGCATGTGACGCCTTTGCCCACGAAGCAGCCATCCCGAATGCTCGATCCGCCAGGCACAATGCGCACAGCGCTCTGGGCCGCGAAGTGTCTCACAGGGTAGGTCGCCTTATCGAAAAACGGTTGCCGCGTGCGATCGATTGACATGTCGACCACGGCGCCCATGCGAAACCCCAGCAGGATGCCCTTCTTCACCCAGCCATTCACGCGCCAGCCGCTTCTTGCGAGGCCATCCGGCTCCGCGGCGCGGATCTCGCCCGCATTCAGCGCGGCCTTGAATTCCTGGAAAAGCCGAAAGTGATCTTCGGTGTAGGTTTCAGGTTTTTCGTCGAATAGTGTTTCGATTTCAACCTGCAACGTGCACTCTCCGGTCCGCGAGGAGGCCGAGCGACTCCAGCACTTTTTCGATCTTCGCCAGACTCTCAGGCTTCGGCGGGCACATGGGGAGACGGTAGACCGATTCGAGCAGGCCCATCAGCCCCAAGGCGGCCTTCACCGGGATCGGGTTCGATTCGACGAAGTTGATTTCCATCAGCGGCAGGAACTTGCGCTGCAATCGGCGCGCGGCCGCGAAATCCCCTTTCAAACAAAGCTGCGCGAGCTCCGTCATTTCGGCGGGAATCTCATTCGACACCACCGAGATAATCCCGCGCCCGCCCAGCGCGATGAGTGGCAGCGTGACCGAGTCGTCACCGGAGAGTACGGCGAAATTCTCCGGTACTTGCTGAATCACATTGGCCATCTGTGCGATGTTGCCGGATGCTTCCTTCACGCCAACGATGTTGTCGATCTGCGCGAGGCGCGCCAGTGTCGCCGGCTCGACGTTCACACCTGTCCTGCCTTGCACGCTGTAAACGACGATCGGAACGTGTACCGCGCCAGCAACAGCCTTGAAGTGCTGGTAAAGGCCTTCCTGCGTGGGCTTGTTGTAGTAGGGCGTTACGGAGAGGAGGCCGTCCGCGCCGGCGTGCTCGACTTCGCGCGCCAGTTCGATTACTTCCTGCGTGTTGTACCCGCCGGCTCCAGCCAGCACCGGGACTTTGCCCTTGGCTTCTTCGAGCGTGATCTCGACGATGCGCAGATGCTCGGTACGGCTGAGCGTTGGGTTCTCGCCCGTGGTGCCGCAGGGAACCAGGAAATTGATGCCCGCGTCAATCTGGCGCCGGACCAGCTTGCGTAGCGCCGCTTCGTCGAGCGACAGATCGTGCCGGAATGGAGTGACTAGAGCTGTTCCGCATCCCGTAAACATTTACCACCTCCTAGTGAAACAGGATCTCACGAAATTCGTGAAAGCCTTTCTTGCCAACTACCCATCGCGCCGCCTGCAGCGCGCCGCGCGCGAAGCCTTCCCGGCTGCGGGCTGTATGGCGAAGCGTGATGGTGTCCGCCGCTGAATCAAACCCGATTTCGTGGGTGCCCGGATGTGCCCCGGCGCGGTTAGAACTCACGTCGATTGTGCGCGCGTAACCGGCGCCCTTCATCTCATCCACCAGTTTGATCAACGTCCCAGAAGGCGCGTCCTTCTTGGTCGAATGATGGATCTCCCACGCCCACGCGCCGTACTCGGGCTGCGCCGCGAGCAACCGCGCCGCCTCCGCCACCAGACGAGCAAAGACGTTGACTCCGATTGAATAGTTGGGACTCCAGACCAGGCCGATGCCCGTCTTCTCGACCGCGCTCTGCACCCTGCCCAGATGTTCCGTCCAGCCCGTAGTGCCGACGACGATGTTCACACCCAGTTTCGAAATGCGCTCGACGTTCTCCACCACGGCGCCGGGAATGGAAAAATCCACCGCAACATCGATGCCGCGAAAACTCCCGGGCGTGACGCCATCGTAGTTGGCGTTGTTGAATTCGTCCAGTTTCAGGGCGACGGTAAATCCGTACTCCGGCGCAATCTGCTCGATGAGCCGGCCCATTTTGCCGTAACCGATGATGGCGAGACGATGTTCAGGCTGCGGCATCGGCGGCTCCATTTCTATCGAACACCGCCGGATCGAGCTGCGCGAAAAACTCGCGGTGCAGGGCTTCAACGGCGCGTTTCAGGTCGGCCTCCGCTACAACCAGGCTCAGGTTCAGCAGCGAGGCGCCTTGCGAGATCATGCGGATGTTCACCGATTCGAGCGCTCCAAAAACGCGCGCCGCCACGCCTGGCGTGTAACGGATGTTGTCGCCCACCAGGCAAACGATGGCCTGGCTTTCTTCCATAGAAACCTCAGAGAATTGGCGCAGTTCCTCGCAGATCTCCGCCAGCCGATGCGGATTATCGATGGTCAACGAAACGCTGACCTCCGAAGTCGCTACCATGTCCACCGGCGTTTCCAGGCGCTCGAACACATCGAAAATGCGCTTGAGGAATCCATGCGCCATCAGCATGCGCGTCGAGTGAATGTTCACCAGCGTGATTTTGCGCTTGCAGGCGATCGATTTCACTGTGTTCACGGTATGCACAGGCTCTGACACGATGCGCGTGCCCTCCACTTCCGGGCGCCGCGAATTCAGAATCAATACCGGAATGTTTTTCTCAACTGCTGGAATCACTGTCGCCGGATGCAGCACCTTCGCGCCGAAGTAAGCCAGCTCCGCGGCCTCCGCGAAGGAAATAATCTTCACGCGATGGCCGCCGGGCAGGATCGTGGGATCGGCGGTGAGCATGCCGTCCACATCGGTCCAGATCTGAATCTCTTCCGCGCCGATGCCCGCTCCCACGATGGACGCCGTAAAGTCCGACCCCCCGCGGCCTAGCGTGGTGGTAACGCCCTCTTCGGTCGCGCCGATGAAGCCACCCATGACGACGATCTTGTCTTTCGCCAGCGGTGGAATGGTTGCCGCGAGCCGCGCGTACGTCTCCGCGAAGAGCGGCGCCGCCTGGGTGTGTCGTTGATCGGTTACGACGACGCGGCGCGAGTCCACGTGGGCGGCCTTCATTCCAAAATGCTCGAATGCGAGCGAGACAATGTAGCTTGACAGGCGCTCGCCATAGCTCGAAATGGCGTCGATCGAGCGTGGTGTCAGCTCGCCGAGCACCGCCAGACCTTTCACTAATTCGGTCAGCTCCTGGAAATGCTCGTCAAGTGTGCGGTCGAGCTCCGCCCGTTCGGCCAGCGGCACCACCAGGCGTGCTTCGCGTGAGTGAAAATCGCGGAGATCATGGATCTGCGCAAGATAATCGGAGCGGTTCCCAGCGATCGCCGCGTGGGCAATGGCCAGCAGCTTGTTCGTGGTTTTGCCCATTGCCGAGACAACCACTACCGGCTTGCGCGCCGCCCGTGCCCGGACAATGGACGCCACGCGCTCGATTGCCGCCGCCGATTCGACGGAGGTCCCGCCGAATTTCATGACGATCATTAGTCGAGCATCCCCTCGGAGTGCATCAACTCGGCATTCAGCACGGCCGCGCCCGCCGCTCCGCGAATGGTATTGTGCGTCAACGTGACAAACTTGTAATCCAGCACCGGGCACGCGCGCAGGCGCCCCACAAAAGCCGCCATACCGCGGTCACGGTCGGCATCCTGGCGTGGCTGCGGACGGTCGTGCTGTGTCATGTAGGTAACCGGTTTTGCGGGTGCGCTCGGCAGCGCGCGTTGTTGCGGAACGCCGGTGAATTCGTCGAACGCGCACATAAGATCGGTTTCGGAAGGCTGCGCAGAGAGCTTCACCGAAACCGTCACCAGGTGCCCGTCCACCACTGGAACTCGATTGCAGTGCGCGCTCACTTTGGCGTCCAGGTGCTTGATATGGTCGCCGGCGAAATCGCCGAGGATCTTCTGCGCCTCCTGCTCCATCTTTTCTTCTTCGCCTCCGATGAAAGGAATCACGTTGGCATTGATGTCCATCGACGGCACGCCCGGATATCCCGCGCCCGAGATCGCCTGCATCGTCGTCGCAATCACCTGCGTGATCCCGAAGGGCTTGAGCGGCGCGAGGCCCATCACCAGTGAAACGGTGGCACAGTTGGGATTCGTGACGATCTGCCCCTTCCACGGCCGGTGCCGCTGCTGCAACGGCACGAGCTTCAGATGGTCGGGATTGACTTCGGGTACCAGCAGCGGCACATCCCGGTCCATGCGATGGTTCTTCGAGTTCGATACCACGATGTGGCCGGCCTGCGCGAAGGCGCGCTCGATCTCCGTTGCCACCGAAGAGTCCATCGCTGAAAACAGCAGCCGCGGCGCATTGTTGGGCTTGCACTCTTCCACCACCAGGTCCGCCTCCGCGTCCGGCATCACGCCGGCCAGGTGCCACTTGGTGGCGTCGCTATATTTCTTACCCACCGAGCGATCGCTCGCCCCCAACCACCGCACGTCAAACCAAGGGTGGCCCTGCAAGAACTTGATGAAATGCTGGCCGACCATGCCGGTCGCGCCTAAGATGCCGACTTCGATTCTTGATTCCATAACTGTTTCACCATGCGTTGATAGATTTCGACCGCCTCGATAAGCTGCCGCTTGGGCACGCGCTCTTCGAGCGTGTGCGCTACGTGGATGGTGCCCGGTCCGATGAGGAACGGCTGGCCCCACGCGCCGCCGAAAGCTGGAATGTCGGTCGTGTATGCTACGACGGTGGTTTCAAAACCATCCAACCGTCCGAGCCGCACTGCCGGGATCTCCAGCACCTCGCGTGCTTCGGCGGCTCCCGCGACCGCGGCGGCCACGGCTTCGTTAGGCGAGTGCGAATCACCCACCAGGCGGATCATCAATTCGGCGCGCGCCTCATCGGCGATAATGTTCGGCGCGCGGCCGCCGTGGATCGTTCCGATGTTCAATGTGCTCGGCCCCAGCAGTTCATCCACAGGCAGCGCGATACGCCGGATGCGATCGAGCGCGTTCAGCAATTTCTCGATCGCCGAATCGCCTAGCTCGGGATACGCCGAGTGCGCCATCCGCCCTTGCGCCACGATCTCATATCGCAGCGCGCCCTTCGAGCCGATGGCCAGCTTGTTTTCCGTGGGCTCGCCGTTGATAAGGAATTTCGAACCGATGGGCGTCTTCGCCGCGTGATACGCGCCCGCGCTGTTGCGCTCTTCGCCCACTACGAACAGCAGTGCGAGATTCCGGCCGCCGCCTGCGAGCAGCGCTTCCACGGCGTGGATCATGGACGCGATGATCCCCTTGGTGTCGCAAGCCGCGCGGCCCCAGATGTATTCCTCGTCCTCGCGCGACGGGAAAAACGGAGGCACCGTGTCCATGTGGGTGGAAAGCGTCACCACGGGCTCGCCCCACACCGCCAGCACGTTGAACCGGTGCGGCTCGACTTCGCTTCGCTCCACACGCCCGCCATAGCGCTCCGCAAGCTGCGACAAATAGCCGAACAGGAATCCGCCCACTCGCTCTTCGTTGCCGGTGATCGATTCGATATCTACCAGCGCCCGCGTCAGTTCAAAAACGTTCATGACTCTTTCCTGGATGGGAGCGGGGAAGGGAAGGGAGACAGGCCAAGTGCAGGCGATGATGCAAGTGCGGCCTGCCGGCCGGTTGGCACCCTCCGATAGCGCTCCATCCGTTTCGAAACAGATGACAGTGGGCCGGTGTTATCCGCACCCCCCAACCGCCGGGATTGCGAGCCTCCGCGGCGACTTCGGCGGTTGGCCCCTTTTCCATGGGCGTCCGATGCTCGTCGGAAACGCGCGCCCGGGTACTGGTGGCCGCCGCACCTCTATCAGAAAAGTTCAGGATATCGGGTCGGGATGCACTCAGTCAACTCGGTTGGGTTTCGCTGGAACTATTCGGGACGATCATGATCCACTCGACGGGCTTATCCCCGATGTTTTCCACCCCATACGCGTCCCGCTCTATCCATCCCGCATAGCCGGCTTTTTGTGTTCGCTCCGCAGGTCTGCCGTGCGGGTAAATCAAGCGCACGTGCTGGTCGGTGACGCAGGTCATGACGTGGGCGGGAAACTCCACAATCACCGTTTTTTCATGAGGATTGATGTGAACGCGAATCACTTCCACGCGATCATTTTGGAGCACGCGTTGAAAGTGCGCGCTGTCGAGTGCCGTGGGATGAGTATCAAAGAATTCGGGTGAGCTTGCGGGATGCTCATGGAAGTCCTGGCCGCGAGCGGCTGCCGCCGATAGGAAAATGCAGACGATCAAACAGAGGCGCACGCAAACACCTCCAACCCGTCTATTTTACTGCCGCTTCTCTTTTTCCGGAGAATCTTCTTTCGCCACTCGCACGCGGGCGCTTTCCAGCTTCTTGCTGACTTGTGCCATTTCTGTGGGGTCCGCATCCGAATCCCCAGCGCCCGCTTCGTACTGCTTCAGCGAGCTTTGCCACTGCGCGATGGCCTCCCGGATTTTGCCCTGCTTGAAATAAACATCACCCAGGTGATCGTGAACCGTGGGGTCCTTGGCGACACTGGGTAGTTGCAATGCTTTCTGCAGATAGCCAGCGGCTTCTTCCAACTTGTTTTGGCGGAAATACACCCAGCCGAGGCTGTCCAGGAAAGCGCCGTTCTGCGGTTCGAGTTCCACGGCCTTGTCGATCATCTTTTGTGCCTCGTCCAGCCGGATATTGCGGTCGGCTAGCATATAGCCCAGATAATTCAGAGTGCCTGCATGATCCGGGTCGATTTGCAGAACTTTGCGAAATTCCCTCTCGGCCGCGTCGTATTGCTTGGTTCTCTCGAACATCGCGCCACGCATGAACAGCACCGTCTGCTTTTCCTGGTTGGAGTCGGCAATCGCCTCGGCGGCATCGAGCGTCTTTCCCATATCCTCGTACCGCTTGCCCTTCTCATAGATCTGGGCAATGGCAATCTGGGTCTCCCAGTCCTTTCCAGTGCCCGCGGCGGTTACGCCTCCATCACCTGCTGGAGCGGGTGTTCCCGATCCTCCACCGTTCAGCAAGGTGCGCAACACAGCCACGGCCTCATCCGTCTTGCCCAAGTCGGAGAGGACCGAAGCCCGGGCCACAGTAATCGCGCGCTCTTTGGGAAACTTTTTCAGTGCTGCCTGGACCTCCGCCTCGGCCTTCTTCATGTCCTTGGCGGCTCGCCAGGTGTCGATGATCTCCGCGGAGGCGCGCGCCGCCGCATTCGGGTCTACCTCGGAAATCTGCCGGAAGGCGTCGGCCGCGTCGCTATACTTGTCCGCGCTGCGATAGAGCATGCCGAGCCTCTCGAATAAAGTCGTGCGGCTCCGCTTCTCGTCGTCGGTGTAACTCTTCTTCACGGTGTCATTGATCATGGAGCGAAGAGCGGTGACGGCGGCGTCCGTCTTCCCTTCGTCGTCGAGCAAGTTCACTTCTTCGTAGCGCGCCTCGAGGCTTTGCGAGTCCAGTTCGCGGGCCTTACTCAGTGCCGCATGGGCCTTGGAGAAATCACCCCTTTGCCGGTAGATCTCGGTGAGCCGCAACTGCGTTTGGAAGTCGCGCGGATCGGAAACCGCCAGCTCCTGGTACAGCTTCAACGCTTGGTCAAAACGATCAGCGGACAGCAAATCCTCGGCCAGTTGTTGCTTGATGCGGTTGTTTTCCGGGTCCATCTGCAGCGCCTGACGCCAGACGTCCGCGGCGTTCGCGAAATCGTGATTGTTGTGATAGAACGTCGCTAGCGCGGCCAGAGTGCGCGGATTGGGATTCTTGCTGGTCACCTGGCGCAGCATCTCAATCGCGTTTTTGGTGTCCCCTACGTCGGCATACACTCGCGCCAGACCGGTCAGCGCCTCTTCGTTGCTCGCGTCCGCGTCCAGGACTTTTTTGAAGGCCTTTTCCGCCTCAACCGAATTACGGTTTACGCTCTCGAGCCGCCCCAGCATCAGCCAGCTCTCCACATCTTTGGGGTCCTTCTCAGTGACCTTGAGGAATTGCTCGATGGCGCGCTGCACCATCTCATCGTTCACCTTGTGCTGATCCGGATCGCCGATCAGCCGCGCATAGATGCGGCCAAGCAGACGCCGCGCGTCCAGATTGTCGGGATTCTGCTTCAGGAGGTCTTCCGCCTCGGTCACTGCGTCCTTGATCCGGCCGGCCTGGATGTAGAGATCCGTCAGCTCTTCGGAAAGGAAGGACGCCGCGGGATCGAGCTTCATGGCCTGGCGGTAGTATTCAATGGCCTTGTTGGTGTAGTCGCTCCGGTTCCCAAAGGCGCTGGCTAGCTCCGCATAGAGATGGCCCATGGCGAAGTTGTAATAAGCGTTCGCCTTGTCGGAAACTTGGGTATCCGATGCGCTCTGGCCGGGCGCATCCGGTGTGGCCTGGCTGAACGCCAGACCCGAAAAGATTACAGTCAGGCCTAGGGCCGCTCGAAGCGATCTTGCCGGATGATTCATTGATGAAACTTTCTTTCGCCCACCGCGCGCCGGGCGCCCAGATAGGGTCGAAGCCTTCCCTTTTTCATTGTATACCGCGAGCCTGCTAAAACTTAAGACGCCATGGAGGAACGGAAGGTTATTGCGATTTTGGGCTCAACTGGCGCTGGCAAAAGCGAGCTGGCGCTGCGCGTGGCCGAGGAATTCGCGGGCGAGGTGATCAACTGCGATTCGCTCCAGATCTACCGGTACTTCGATATCGGAACGGCCAAGCTCCCGCTCGCCGAGCGTCGCAATATCCCTCACCACCTCATCGATATTCTCGATCCTGATCAGGTATTTACCGCTGGTGAGTATGCCCGGCTGGCACGCCGCGTACTCTCTGAAGTCTCGGCACGGGGCCGGCTGCCAGTGATTGCGGGCGGAACCGGTTTCTATTTTCGCGCGCTCGTCGATGGACTATTTCCGGGCCCCTCGCGCGATCAGGCCTTGCGCGAACGCCTGGATGCGCGTGAGCACCGCAAGCCCGGCTCGGTCCACCGCCTACTCGGCCGTTTCGACCCCGAAGCTGCCCGGCGCATCCACCCGCACGATCTTCCCAAGCTCATTCGTGCGTTGGAGGTCCGGTTGTTGACACGCCGCGCGGCGACTGAAATGTTTCGCCAGGGCCGCGACTCCCTTCGCGGCTATCGCCCGCTGAAGATTGGCCTCTCCCCGCCTAGGGACGAACTCTATGGGCGTCTCGACCAACGCAGCGAACGGATGTTTCAGGGTGGGCTGATCGGCGAAGTGCGCGGCATTCTGGCTTGCGGATTTCCCGCGTCGTCCAAGCCCTTCGAATCGCACGGCTACCGCCAGGCCATACAGTTCTTGAACGGTGAACTAAGCCTGAAGGAGGCGATTTTTTACACGCAACGCAATACCCGCCGCTATGCCAAACGCCAGGTGACATGGTTCCGGCAAGAGCGCGACATGCAATGGTTTTCCGGGTTCGGTGATGATCCGCGAATCCAGCGGACCGTCCTGGACCGCATCGCCGAGTTCCTTCACGACGGCGAGTGACGGCGCCCGTTACGGTTAAATCACCGTATTTCGCGGAACGTTTTCCGTTTTGAACCGTAATATGTGGCAAGATCGTCAGCGGTTTCACGGGGAAATAGTTAGAAACGGCAACACTGGAGCGGTAGGTGTGTCCGCGCTCGTTGTAGACTGGTTACCCTGAAGGCGCTGGTGATAACAAAGGAGATCTTGTCTGCATGATGAAGAAGATTCTGATGCTGTTTACGGTTCTAGGTCTGGCGGCGATCGCCAGCGCGAAGTCGTATTCGATTACGTTATTCGAGTCTTCGCTGCTTGGCGCAACGGAACTAAAGCCGGGCGAGTACACGCTTGAGTTGAAGGATCAGAAAATCGTTATCCGGAAGGGTAAGCAGTCTAGCGAAGCGACCGTGAAGGTCGAAAACGCTGACAGCAAGTACTCTGCCACTACGGTTCGCTATAACAATGGGGACGGCAAGTACCACATCCAGGAGATCCATCTGGGCGGCACGAACATGAGGCTGGTTGTCAGCGCCGATTGAGGCGCTGCGTCGTCGAACGATCTCTGTCTGCGGAGCTGCTGCTAAACTGAACAATTGTGCGGTGGCTCCCCCTTTTATTACTGGGTGTTTGGTGGTCCGGCGGTCCGGTGGCACGGGCGGCCACCGACACCGTTCTGGTTCTTCCATTTTTCAATGAGTCTGGAGCGCCGAATATCGACTGGATCGGCGAAAGCATCGCGGAGAACATTCGTGAGTCGCTCTCCGCGCGAAACCTCTTGGTGCTGACCCGCGAGGATCGGCTGGAGGCCTGCCGTCGCCTGTCGATCCGGCCGAACGCGGTTCTGACGCACGCTTCCGTCATCAAATTGGGCGAGGCGTTGGATGCTTCCGAAGTCATCTACGGACATTACGAAATCGTGGCGCGCTCGGCTGACTCCGCGGCGCCATCTCCCGGCCAACCGGGAACATCTGGCGCCGATTCCGTGCGTATTGCGGCCCGCATTCTCGATCTCAAGCGCACGCGGCAGGGGCCCGAGTTTGAGGAGACCGGCGCGCTGGAGGATCTCGCCTCGCTCGAAACCCACCTGGCCTGGCAAAGTCTGCAGTCTCTCGCCCCCGGCGCCGCACCGTCGGAGGAGGACTTCCGCCGTGACCGCCCCACCCTCCGGCTGGACGCGATCGAGAGCTACATCCGCGGCCTGCTTTCCCCATCCCCGGAGCAAAGGCACCAGTTGTTTACGCAGGCGGTCCGGTTGGACGCGCGCTTTTCCGAGCCTTGCTTCCAACTCGGCAAAATGGAGTTCGGGAAGAAGGACTTCGCCGTGGCGGCGGGCTGGCTGGAAAAAGTGAGTCACGCCGATTCGCACTATTTCGAAGCGAGTTTTCTGCTGGGCCTGTGCCGGTACCACACCGGCGATTTCTCGGGCGCCGAGAAGAGCTTCGAGATCGTGGTGGGGCCGCTTCCCCTCAACGAGGTGTTCAATAATCTGGGAGCGGCCGAGTCGCGCCTGGGATCGGCCGCCGCCCTGGATAACTTCCGCCGCGCTGCCGAAGGCGATTCCGCCGATCCCGATTATCAATTTAACATCGGTTACGTCCTTTGGAAGCGCGGCGAATTTGCGCGGGCGGCGGAGAGTTTCCGGGCGCTGCTCGACCGCAGTCCTGAGGATACCGAAGCTATGCTTTTTCTTGGACGCTGCATCAAGAACGAGGGCCCACGTCCGGGCGATCCCCGCGGCGACGGCCGGGAACGGCTCAAGCTCAACTTCGAGGAAACCGCGTACCGCCAGCTTAAAGCGGAGTTGGAATCGAAGCACTGACCGGGTGTAACCGTCGTGCCGCCGCTTGCATCTTGATTGTGAGCCGTGAAATGAGGTGTCCGATGCGATTCCTGCTAACTCTGGTATTGCTATCCCTTATGTCTCGGGCGGAAGAGGTGGGCCAGGCTCCGCCGGCCTACGCGACCGTTCCGGCCGGAACCAAGATTCCCGTCGCACTGAAGCAGGCTATTTCCACCAAGAGCGCCCGCGAGGGGGACGTGGTGTATGCGGAAACCACCTTTCCCTTCGTGCAAGCCGGCAGAGTTCTGATACCGGCGGGCACCTATCTGCAAGGTCAGATTGTCCACACCCAACGCCCTGGTCGTGTACAGGGGAGAGGCGAGGTGCTCATTCATTTCACGTCATTCGTCTACCCCAACGGCTACACGGTACCGCTGCCGGGAGCGATCGACAAGGTTCCCGGTACGGACAAGGCCCAGGTTACGGACCCGGAAGGAACGGTTCAGGAGGACAGCCAGACCGGCCAGAAGGTGGCCGCCACGGCGCGCACCTCTGTGGACACGGCGGTCAGGGGAGCCGTTTTGGGCGGCTTGCCCGCGGGAAGTAACGCCGCGGCGATAGGCGCCGGCGCCGGAGGCGCGTTGGGAGCGGCGATTGCGTTCTTGACGCGGGGTACGGATGTGCGCCTGGACGCCCGCACCACGGTGGAAATGGTGGTCCAGCGGCCCATTAATCTGGATACGATCCGGGCCGGGATTCCCGGGGCAGTAAACCCCACGCCAACCGCTTCGCTCCACTAAACAAAACAGTCATTCCCGCCGATATAAGGCCAGGCGACTATCAGTGCCAGTCGCGGGAGAGTGGCGTTTTGAAGGCGTTGATCGCCGAAGACAATGCGGGGTTCCGCCTGGCGGTGGAGAGACTGCTGAAGAAGTGGGGCTACGACGTCGTGACCGCCGCCAATGGCCTTGAGGCTTGGGAGGTGCTCAGAAAAGACGATCCTCCCCGTCTGGCGATTCTGGACTGGATGATGCCGGCCCTGGACGGCGTCGAGGTCTGCCGCCGCGTCCGCGAGCAAAACCGCGAGCCATATATCTACATCCTGCTGCTGACTGCGAAGGACGCCCCCGAAGAACTTATCGAAGGCATGGAAGCCGGCGCCGACGAATACCTCCGCAAGCCGGTGAATACGCAGGAACTGCGCGTCCGGTTGCGAGCCGGGCGGCGCATCATCGATTTGCAGGAAGAGCTGGTGCGCGCGCGTGAGATGCTGCGCAAGCAGGCCACACGTGATTCTCTCACCGAACTGCTGAACCGCGGCGCGATGTTCGAAGTCCTGACGCGCGAGCTGAAACGCGCCGAGCGTGAATCGAGTACTCTCGCACTGCTCATGGCCGACCTCGACCACTTCAAGCAGATCAACGACAGATACGGGCACGCGGCCGGAGACGTAGTTCTTAGGGAGACCGCCAGAAGGATGGCTGCCTGCGTGAGGCCCTACGACGCACCGTGCCGCTATGGTGGTGAGGAGTTCATCATCATCATGCCGGGCTGTGACTTAGCCAATGCGACGGAGCGTGCACAAGAGATCTGCTCCGCCATCGCCGGCACTCCCATCCACATCCCCGAAGGTCGAGAATGCCCGGATCTCCGTTGAAAGTTAGCGACCCTCGACCCTCATAGGCTACGCGACGGCAGTTCGCTTCGCAATCGGCTTCTGGGAAACCGCATTGGTCATGGCGGACAGGAGCACTGGAATCTGGCGATGGCCGATGACTTTGCGGAACTGCCGCTCGGCAACCAGCAATCCAGATCCAACCCAGCGCTCGATCTGATCGCCGGGCTGCCAGCGTTTCACGTTCCGGCAGACGGTTTCGACGATGGAGAAGGCAGATTCGATGACGTTGGTGCAGCTCAGTGTCCGGCGGAGTTGATCCGGTACCCGCAGCCGATGGACTGTGAGCGTCTCCTCCATGCCCTCTTCCAGGCTGCGCGCCGCGCTCGGATTGAGATCCATCAGTTCACGGTGCAATTTCTCCAAGGCGCGTTTGGCGTCGGAGTACTCCGACATGGCGTAGGCGTTCTGGAGTTTCTTTTTGATATCGCCTTTATGTTCGTCGGGCAAGTGATCCACGACGTTCCGTTTCTTATGGACCTGACAACGTTGGATGAAAGCCGCTTCCCCGGCATGGCGGCGCACCGCCGCGTGCAGCGCTTTGCCACCGTCCAGAATGTAAAGCCGCGGCGTCGAAAAGTCCAACCCTCGCTCCACCAACTCGCCCAACAGAGCGCTCACCACGGTCGCGTTCTCCGTCGCCCCCTCGCGGATGCCCAGCACGGTCTTGGTTCCATCGCAGCCAATGCCAAGGGCTACGATCATCTGCCGGTCTTTGAATGGAGTCCCGTCGATCAGCACCGCGCATAAGCGCAACTCGCCCAGCGGCCGCTCCATCAACTGTTTCACCTTCTCCCGGCTGGCTTCGATGAAGTTCTCACTAACCGCCGACTTCTCGATTCCGTAGGCATTCTGGAAATCCTTCACCACGGCTCCGTAGTTGCGCGTCGAGAGTCCGCGCATCATCTTGTCCCACACGCTCGCTTGCATTGGCCCACTACGCTGAAACAATTCGTAGCTGCCTAAATGCTGTTCCCGTTTGTCAGCCGTGCGTAGGCGCGTTCTGCGGATCGGCACCTTCTGGCCGTCCACCACGCAATAACCATCTTCCTTGCCCCAACGCTGTGCCCTGCGCCCTTCGTGTTGCTGGTGGCGCTCACCGGCCAGCGACTTTACTTCCTCGTCCATCACCAGGTGCATCAGTTCCAGACCAGCCTGCCGCAGCAAGTTGCCCACGCCCTGCTGTAACAAGCCGACGATCTCGGCCAGCGGAAGGATCATCTGGATGTTGGGATTCTGTTCGATGGCGATCCGGCGGAACTGCTGCACGGCCCGTTGTTGTTCTATCTGGTATCGTCTCTTCATAGCGACTCTCTCCTTTTTCTTGGCAGAAAAATCGACCCTCGGCCCATTATGGCCGGGGGTTTGAGAGTCGCTACTTTCTACGAACTATCGGGCATCCTCCCGAAGGTCTGCTCAACCTGACATGCAGTATTGGCATGACTGCGACTTCAGGTCCAGCCGGCTTTGATTCCACCGCTTTACTGCACGAAGCCGATGAGGCGCTGTACATCGCCAAGAGCAAGGGCCGCAACCGCCTCGAGGTCTTCGCCCCCCAGGCCGTCCTTACGCATTAGGCACTCGCCTTAGGGGTGGTTGGCATGCCGAAGACCGCGAGTAGCAGCGCTCCCAAAACACCCACTGCCGTCAACAAAGCGCCCCAATAAACCATCATCGGACGGTAGCGGAATTCGACCTGGTGCTTGCCGGCGTCCACGATCACGCCGCGCAAGGCTCCGTACGCTTCGTAAATCGGGGCAGGGCGGCCGTCGATCGCCGCCACCCAGCCAGGGAAGAACGTTTCACTCACCACCAGCATCCCTTTGCAGGACATGCTGACGTTTACGAGTACGCGGGAATCGCGCCGGTCCAATATATTCGCGCCGTCGGTCCCGGCGCAGTTATCGAGCGCCGGCGCACTCCCCATCAGGACAACCTGATGCCGCAGATCCGCCGATTGCAGGCGCGCGATCAGCTCCGAACGTTTCACCGCGACCGCGTCATGGACGGTCCAGGCCCGAGGGAACGCCTCCGCATTGCGGTAGACGTTCACGCCCGATTGTCCGCGGAAGATTTCCTCCTGGCCGGAGCGGATCGGCTGGCGGCTGAGAGCGTAGTTCAAGGCGAACAGCATGGGCGCAAGGCGTCCGCCGTTGAGCCGGTCGATCTCGAATTGCGCCACATTCGACGTCATGCCCCCGAGATACCCGCGAAACTGGTCCATCCCTTCCCAGTCGCCGATGTTGTACGGAATGGCATCCGTATCCACCTCCAGCCGGATGATCTCGGGCTGCCGTCGCAGAAATTCCACAATGTCGCGGTTCTTGTCGAGCTCGGCTAAGAATCCGCCAGGCGCTTCCCGATGCCTGAAGTTTGCCCCGGTCACCGTGCCCAGCTCGAACAAGACCACGAGGAACAGCAGACCGATCGCGGCCGCCTCCGAAATCCGCCGCGAACTCCAGCCGTATAAGGTTGCGGCCAAAGAAAGCGCAACGATCGCGAGAACTGCGAGCCGTTCATACTCAAGCGACGTTTCAGTTCGCACGGACGCAACCACCGCCAGCACCGGCCACGGCAGGATGCCGGCTGCCAGCAGCGCGCGCACCGGCCATCGGCCGAATGCGCCTCTCCGGAGAGTATCCAGACCGTAGGCGGCCAGCACCACCATTGCAAATTGCACGAGCACGAGCGCCATCGCCGGGCTGCGCGCCTTCTCCACCATCGGAACCAGGAGGTACGCGAGGCCGTGGAAAACCGAAAAGCCTCCGAGCGCCAGCAGAAGTCCGCCTGCGCCAATGGCTCCAAGCATGCGGACTTCCGCCGCTTCGAAACACGCCGCGAGACCCACGAACGCCAGCGTCAGCACAGCTAACCCGACGAACGTATCGTGCGGGCTCAGATTCGGCAGCACGAAGCCCAGCACTCCCAGCGGAAACAGGGAATGCGCCGGCTGCTGGTGGACCGAGTACGGCACGTACTGGCCCCAGAACACTGCATTCTGCGATCCCACCCAGCGGATCGATCGCGTTCCGTACTCGTAGGCGGGCAGTGTCTGGAGCGCGCTGACCAGCACGGTGAACAGGGCAAACAAAGCGGCCGGTTTGAGCGCTGGGAGGCGGTGGCGCCAGATCTCGAAGATCCAAAGCCCGGCCGCCATGAGGCCGATGAATGTTGGAATCTGGTGGTGACCGCTCAGGAACGAAACGCCGAGAAATGCTCCCGCGATGCCCGCGCTAGCCAGCGGCCGCTCGCCGCGAATGGAGCGCAGCAGGAACAGAAAGATCAGCGGAATCCAGATCGCCCCGTTCAACATCTGGGGCCAACCCACCGAGCCGACAACACCGCTCAGTGCAAATGCGGCGCCCGCCAGGATCGAAGCCGCCCGGCTGCGCCCTAGATATTGGCATAGCCAATAACAGAAGAGAGCGGCGAAAAAATGGGTGAGGATGTAATCCAGATTTAGCCACGCGGTATCGATGTGGCCGTACTTCAGGGGAAGGAGGAACAGCAGCCAGTTCGGCGGATATGCCGCTCCGGGCTGCAATTGGCCGACGAGCGGCTGGCCCGCCCACACGTGCGGATCCCACAGTGGCAGCTCTCCACGGTGCCAGGCATCCGCTTGGAACTGGTACCACGGGAGCACCTGGTAGGCCATGTCGGGTTGATCCATCCACGTGTATTGCTTGGTGAAAAGCTTCCAGAAGAACCCGGCGACGATCAAGAACAGGATGGTGGGCCCGGCAATGGCAGAGGAGCGCCTCATGAAACAAACACCATGATATCTTTCGCCGCCGCAATCCGACTGCGTGGTGGCCACATGCTAGCCTAGTGGTCGTGCGGGCGCCTCAACTTTCGTCACAGAGTCCGTTTCTAGTCTGATGCGACTGGCCTGGGTCGTGCTCACTGTTGCGCTGATCTCGGTCGGCTGTGCTTCTATCACGTCGCCGCTCCCGCCGGCGCTACTTGTCCCCCAGCATGTCACCGGTCTTTCCGCGGTGGAGCAGGGCTCCCGCATCGTGGTCCAGTTTACGCTGCCGACCCTGACCATGGAGCACCTGACAATTCAAAAACCAGTCTCCGTTGAGGTACGTGTTGGTGTTGTGACGGTCCCGTTTCAGTTGCAAGCTTGGGAAGCGGGCGCGAAACCATACACTGACATTCCCACCGGCAAAGCCGTGGTGAAGTACGCTCTACCCGCCGCGGAATGGATCGGCAAGGATGTGCTGATCGGAGTCGAGGTATTTGGCTCCAACGGCCGCACGGCCGGATGGGCTGCCTTGTTCCCATTGTCTGTGGCGCCGCCTCTCGCCACGCCGCAGGATTTCGAAAAACCGCAGGACGTGGCGGAAGGTGTGCGGCTCACGTGGCGTGGCTCCGCTCCTCACTATCGCGTCTATCGCCGCTTGGCGGACGCCAAGGAAGCCGCGGTCAGCGGCGAAACAGATCAGCTCGTCTATACCGATACGACCAGCGAGTACGGCAAGACGTACTATTACTCGGTCGAAGGTTTTCTCACCCGCGGTGACATTCGCCAGGTGAGCGAGCGTACTCCGGAGAGGGATGTTACGCCTCGCGACACGTGGCCGCCGCCAGTGCCCACCGCGCTCGCTGCCGTGGTGTCCGCGGGCAGCGTTTCATTGGTTTGGGACCGGAGCACTGCTCCCGACCTGGCGGGATATCGCATATACCGGGCCGAGGGTGACGGCTCGTTCACCAGGCTGGCCGAGACGCGTGAAGGGCCCAGCTATAGCGATCACACCGTCAACTCGGGCAAGGCCTACCGCTACGCGGTATCCGCGTTCGACCAGCTCAACAACGAGAGTGAAAAGTCGGTGCCCGTCCCGGTCACTGCTCAGTAAAGGCGGCTGCCCGGCGCACCGGATTAATAGGCCCAGCGCCACAAACTGGCGCCGACGGTATAGCCCGCACCCACCGCCACAAACAGCACCAGGTCGCCCTTTTTCAGGCGGCCAGTTTCGACGGCGTCCCGCGTAGCCAACGGAATCGTTCCAGCCGTCGTATTGCCGTAACGGTCGATGTTGATGATAACTCGATCGCACGCGAGGCCCAGCCGCTCCACCGTAGCACTGATGATGCGGCGATTGGCTTGGTGAGGGATCAGCATCGCCAGGTCTTTCGCCGAGAAGCCGTTGCGCTCCAGAAGCTGGCTGCAAACCTCGTACATCTTGCGGACGGCGTACTTGAAGACCTGCTTGCCGTCCTGATGCACATAGTGCAGGCGGTTCTCGACGCTCTCGGCCGACGCGGGAATCCGGCTCCCACCGGCCGGCATTTTGAGATAGTCGCCGCCCGAGCCGTCGATTTCGCCGAGGAAATCGACGAAGCCGATTTCCTGGCCGTCCTGCGCCTCCACCGGCTCAATCAGCATCGCTCCGGCGGCGTCGCCAAACAGCACGCACGTATTGCGGTCGGTGTAATCGATAATGCGGCTCATCGTGTCGGCGCCGATGACCAGAACTTTCTCGTGTGTACCCGCGCCCACCAGATGCGCGCCTGTGGTCAAGCCATAGACGAAACCGGAGCACGCAGCGATCAGGTCGAATCCCCACGCCCCCTTTGCGCCCAACCGGTTCTGGACCAGGCACGCCGTCGAGGGGAAAAACATATCAGGCGTAACCGTGCACACCAGAATCGCATTCAGGGCGGTGGCATCGATGCCGCGTTGATCCAGCGCCCGGCGCGCTGCTTCCACCGCGAGATCGGAAGTCGCAACGCTGGGGTCGGCGATGTGGCGTTCGGCGATGCCAGTACGGGTGAGAATCCATTCGTCGGATGTCTCCACCATCTTTTCCAGGTCATGATTAGTAAGCACGCGCTCGGGCACATAGCAGCCCAAGGCGCTGATTTTGACTTTACGCACAGTTCCTCGTGAGTGTATGAAGGTACAAATGACCTTGATATGTTAAATTCGAGAGAAATGCAAGCGCGCCAGGAGAGCCTTGCGGAGATCCCGGTCCTTTCCGGGCTGCAAAGCACACTCTTTTTCGAGACGCCGGCGGAGATTTACACACGCGTCTTCCGCGAGTGGAAACCGCGAACCAAGCCGCCCGAAATTTGTGTGGAGTTCCGGCCGTTTGCCAACGCCGATAGTTTCATCCGCATGACCGAAGAGGGGCTCCACGTTCGCCTGGCTGATGTATTTGAGGGCGCCCCGGCTCCGGTGATGGAGGCGCTGGCGCATATCCTGCTGGGGAAGCTCTTTCGCCGCCCGGTTCCTCGGGCGTATTCGCACCGGTACCGGCTGTATCTGAACCGCCGGGACGTGCGCCAGCGCATGCACATGGTGCGGCGGATTCGCGGGCGCAAATATGTTTCGGGGCCGGCGGGCGCTCACCACGACCTGGAACAGATCTTCGAACACCTGAACGCCCGTTTTTTCGACGGTCTGATAGGACGGCCTTTGCTCGGCTGGAGCCGCGGGCTTTCCCGTTCCATGCTGGGCCACTTTGATCCGTCGCACAACGCCATCATCATCAGCCGGATTTTCGACACGAACCGGGTTCCACGGCTGGCGCTCGAGTACGTGCTATTTCATGAAATGCTGCATTTGCGGTACCCCGTGGACCATCGCGGCGCCCGCCGCAGGGTGCACACGCGTGAATTTCGCGAAGCGGAAAAAGTGTTTCCGGAACTACGGGAAGCGAAAGAGATTCTCAGACGGCTTTAAGAGGAACCAGGGAGGAGAGAAGGGGCGGGCGGCCAGCGCCCGTCCCCAGGTAGGAAAACTTACGCGAGAGTCGGTTCCGCGACGGCAGCCAAAGCCTGGAGCTGGGAACGCATCGCGTCCAAGACTCCTACCAGGTTGCGCATATCCACGGTCGGTGCGCTCCAGCCAAAGCTGTGCAGCGCCAACTTCACTTCGAGCGAGAACATCGTGTAGCTGAACATCAACCGCTGCCGGAGCAGCAACCCAGCCAATGCGGACCGGTCTATCTGCGCGTGCACCATCAAAATCTTGAGTGCGTTGGAGACGCGGGCGAAATCACGGCCCAGGCAGCGCACGTAACCGCGGAAAATGGCAATCCGATTAGCACGGAACCGGCGTCCCATGCGCCGGCTATACGACGGCTGCGAGGCCAAGAATTCATGATCGGCCGGATCGAGCAGGCGCTCCATGGGTTTGTATCGGCTAGGCGCAAAAATATTCTCCCAATCCCCGGGCAGCACCTCTTTCCGGTGACCGGCCGCCAGAGTCTTGAACAGAAACAAGAATGCGAGTCCGAGAAAAGCCAGAATACCGATGGCTGACATCAGTACTAGGTTCATAGCGGACGTGCTCCAACACGTCGAGTCGAGAATAACCGAGTTTCCGCCAAAATGCAAACGAATTTTAAGCAGTAAACCCAATAATATAGCGGTCATGAATTGCTTTCTTTCTGCAGTAAACGGTAGCTAGCTACCTGGTAACGTTATCCTTGGTTCAACAGAGTCGACGAAATTCGACCACCGGTTTTTTACGCGAACGGAACAAGCTTTGGGATTTTGTTCTTCACAAGGCAAGGCCCGGAATCCGCGGAAGCGGCGTCCGGTTGGTGTACAATCAAGAAAACTTGGAAGTTCGGAGCGAGATCAGGCGGAAATGAAATTCGATCGCAGCGCCGCTGCGGATCTTTGGCGCAACACCCTGTCTCAGATCCCGACCACCTTCGGTCGCCTGATCTATTTGGCTTCTCTGCGTGATCAAAACACAGGGGCTTACCGCCACCACGGCCTGGAGCAGCTCTTCGGCTCGGACGAAACCGATCAGACCTTGCGGCAGAGCCATGGACAGACGTTTTCCGACTGGTTGTGCTTTAATCTGGAACAGCAGAAGACCGATCTGGAAGATTATTTAGAGGAGCTGCACGAAGATAAAAAGACTATTCTGGCCACCTGGATCCGCCTATCGCCCTATCGAAACTTCGTTCCCTCGAACGCCCGCGAAGTGGAACGCAACCTGTTCATGACGGATCTGGAAACAGTGCTGGAGCTGCTTAGGTACGATTACGCCGTCGCTTTCCCTGATCAAGACGCATAGCCACCCCCACTACTTGCCCTAATACGTCGATATCCGTCGGATAGTTAAATATTTCCGGGTAACACATGGAGGCTGGATGGGGTTGCAGCACGAGCTGACTTTCCTGCAGCGTGCACCAGCTGCATGCAAAGCCCTTGCGGTGCTCGAAGAAGTAGATGGGCCGCTCGAATTCGTTGGCCCAACCGCTGTTCACGACCTTGCGGTGGCTGTCGTCGATGAGCACGAGTGAACTCGGCTGAATCAGCGGGTACATGGTCCAATCCTCCGAGCCGATGAACGCGTAGCGGTAATTCTTCACATCGACCGTGTTCAGCAGTGCCAGCGGCAGCTTGCCCCAGCGCTGAATCATACGGCTCAAAAATGTGGTGCGGCGGAGGTCGATGCCCGGGTCGAGAGCCAGCGGCATCTGCGTGTCTCCGTACCCGTTCGCACTGAAGCCGATCAGATGCGTGCGTTCCAGCTCGATCGCCGCGGAATCGGCCGCCAAAGTGGACACATTGACCCCATACCAGTCCAGTACTTCGTTGATATCGAGCCGGTAGATGGTACACAGCGAGTACAACCGGTAGATCGTGGGGACGGTGCCTTTGTTCTCGATGTCGGAAAGGCGGCTGAGCGCGATCACGAACTCGTCGTTGTTGTGGCGCGCGGCAATCTGGTTGCTCGCGTCTTCAACATCCCGATATCGCAGATTCAGGCGTTCACGCGCCCGCTTCAGCTTCTGTCCAGCCTCTTCCATGCTATGATTCCGTCTCTGGACGCCGGGAGTCGATGCTCAGCCATCGATCATGGATCCACTGGGGGAATTATAACGACGGTAACCCTTGGGAGCAACCGCTCGGCAGTAATTTTGTTCTGAATTCAGAACATGATTTCCGTGAAGGAGGCAAATTTGAAAATAGTGGTCGGGGTCTCGGGTGCAAGTGGGGCGATTTATGGCATCCGGCTGCTCGAAAAGCTCCGGCTTCAGCCCGGCGTGGAAACGCATTTAATTCTCACTCGTTCCGGCGAAAAGACATTATTCCTGGAAACCGGGAAAAAGGCGGCCGAATGCAAGGCTTTAGCGCAATTTAATTACGCTCTGGAAGATATTTCCGGGAGGTTAGCCAGCGGGTCGTTCGCAACGGACGGCATGGTGATCGCCCCCTGCTCCATCCACACTATGTCCGCCATCGCCCACGGGATCAGTTCCAACCTGCTGATCCGTGCCGCCGACGTCACCTTGAAGGAACGCCGGCCGCTCATCCTGATGGTACGGGAGAGTCCCCTGCACCTGGGGCACTTGCGGACCATGGTGGCGCTAGCGGAGATGGGAGCGATCATCGCCCCGCCCGTGCCCGGCTTCTATCACCGTCCCGAGACGATTCTCGATCTGGTGGATCACAGCGTCGACCGCGTAATGGATCTACTGGGTATGCCCAGCCAGACGGCGCAGCGATGGGACGGTCCGGCGGTGCACGAATGAAGCGCAAGGCGGCGCGAAGCCGTCTGCTGGTGGCGTTTCAAGGAGAACGCGGCGCGTTTAGCGAGGAAGCCGCGCGAAAGCTGCTGGGACCCACGATCAACGTGCTACCGTGTCCCCGCTTCGAAGACGTGTTTCGCGCTCTCGAGCGCAGAAAAGTGCAGGCAGCCGTGATCCCTATCGAAAACACGCTGCACGGCTCGGTACACGAAAACTACGATCACCTGCTGCACTTCGATCTGCCCATCGTGGGCGAGACCAACGTGCGCATCGTTCACAACCTTATGGCTCCGCCCGGGGTACCGTTCGGCAAGATCCGCCGTGTTTTCTCGCATCCCGTGGCGCTTAACCAGTGCCTCGACTTCTTTGCGGCCAACCCGCAACTGGAGAAGGTGCCATTCTATGACACCGCGGGAAGCACCAAAATGATGATGGCCGAAGGCCTGAAGGACGCGGGCGCTATCGCATCGGCCGTAGCGGCAGAGATCTACGGAGCCAGAATACTTCGCCGCTCGATCGAGGACGACCGGCAGAATTTCACGCGATTCTTCGCTCTACGGCGCCCGCGGGACGCGCGGCGCGGCATTGTTCGTGCCAAAAAGGGTGCCCCGTGGAAGACTTCGGTCGTGTTTTCCACGCGAAACGTTCCCGGTTCGCTGTTCCGCTCGTTGAGCGCATTTGCACTCCGTGATCTGAACCTCGCCAAGATCGAGTCCCGCCCCCTGCGGGGGAAGCCTTGGGAGTATCTTTTCTATCTGGACTTCATCGGACAAGTGGATGATCCAGTCTGCCGCAACGCGTTGGGCCACCTGCGGGAACTGGCCGATCTTCTGCGCGTGCTGGGCTGCTATCCACTTGGGGATTAAGGCAGTTGCGCGTCGAGTACCCAACTGAATCCATCAAACATCTATATAGGTATACCCGTGGAAGAAAAAGTGGAAGAACAAACTCTCGAAACGCAGTTGGCGGAGCCGGTTGAGGAACTACCGATCCTGACAGTGCGCGATACCGTGCTGTTTCCGCACGCGCTGCTGCCCATCAACGTCGGCCGTCCCAGTTCGATGGCGCTAGTGTCCTCGTTGGGCGAGAACCGCCTGCTGGGGATGGTCTCACAGCTCGACCCGCGCGAGGATTCGCCCGGCCCGAAGGATCTTTACGAAGTGGGTTCGGTCGCGATGATCCACAAGATTGTGCGCATGAAGGAGGGCATTCTTCTGTTTTGCGAAGGAATTTCCCGCATGCGCACCCTGGGTTATACCGGCACCGAACCGTACCTGCGCGCCCAGGTGGAGCGGCTGCCTGAACTGGAGCCGGAACCGACGCCCGAGCTAGAAGCTCTGCGGCGCGATGTGGTCAGCATCTTCCAGCAGATTGTGTCGGCATCCCCGAATCTTTCCGATGACCTCTCGACGGCCGTGGCGAATACCAACGAATTCGGACGGCTGGCGGATCTGGCCGCCGGAGTTCTGCCCGGTCTGAGCCATCCCGAACGCCAGGCGGTGCTGGAGCATCTCGATGTGCGCGCTCGCCTGACCTACGTTCACAAGCATCTGGCGCGTGAGCTCGAACTGATCGAGCTGCGCAGCAAGATTCAATCCCAGGTGCAAGGCCAGCTCTCGCAAACGCAGCGCGAGTTCTACTTGCGCGAGCAGTTGAAGGCCATTCAAAAGGAATTGGGCGAAGCCGACGATGGCGGCCGTGACGCCGATGAGCTGCGCGAGAAAATTGAAGCCGCCGGCATGACGGAGGAAGTCAAAGTCGAGGCCATGAAGGAGCTAAAACGGCTGACACGGATTTCTCCTTCTTCCCCGGAGTACGGCGTCACGCGCACGTACCTCGAGTGGATGGTCACTCTCCCCTGGTCCGTCACTTCGGCCGAGAAAGTGAACGTGCAGCGAGCCGCGGAGATTCTTGACGAAGACCACTACGATCTGGAAAAGGTCAAGGAGCGCATTCTGGATTATCTGGCGGTGCTCCAGCTCAAGCCCGTGCTCAAGGGACCCATCCTCTGTTTCGTCGGGCCGCCCGGAGTGGGCAAAACCTCTCTGGGGAAATCCATTGCGCGCGCTGTAGGACGGAAATTCGCGCGTATTTCGATGGGTGGCATGCATGATGAAGCCGAAATTCGCGGCCACCGCCGCACTTATATCGGTGCATTACCCGGACAAATCATTCAAGGTCTGCGACGGGCCGGCACGCGCGATCCTGTATTCATGCTGGATGAGGTCGACAAATTAGGGCGCGATTTTCGCGGCGATCCCGCCTCGGCGCTCCTAGAAGTTCTGGATCCGGAACAGAACTCGACGTTCCGCGACAATTATCTGGACGTGCCCTTCGACCTATCCAAGGTGCTGTTCATTACCACGGCGAACGTGCTCGACACGGTTCCCGAAGCCTTGCGCGACCGCATGGAGATCATCGAATTGCAAGGGTACACCGAGCACGAGAAGGTGGTGATTGCCTTCCGGTATCTGATTCCCCGGCAGGCCAAGGAGAATGGGCTCGACGCGGAAAACGGCATTCAGTTTACCGACGAAGCCGTACATCACGTGATCCGGCGTTACACTCGGGAAGCCGGTGTCCGCAGCCTGGAGCGTGAAATCGGCACTATTTGCCGCAAGCGCGCGCGGCGGATTGCTGAGGGCAAGCCCGACAGCGGGGAAATCACGCCCGAGCGCGTGGAAGAGCTTCTGGGTGCGCCGCGGTTCCGCCCGGACGTCGAGGTTGCGGAGCGTACACGCCGTCCCGGCGTGGCAGTGGGGCTCGCGTGGACGCCCGTCGGCGGCGACGTGCTGTTTATCGAAGCCGGCCGTATGCCGGGCGGGAGCAAAGGCCTGATTATGACCGGCCAATTGGGATCGGTGATGCAAGAATCGGTGCAGGCCGCGCTCACCTGGGTGCGCGCCAACGCTGAGCATTACGGCATCGATCAGGAGCTGTTCAAGGCGAGTGACATCCACGTGCACGTACCGGCGGGCGCGATTCCGAAAGACGGGCCCTCCGCCGGCATCACCATGGCGTCGGCACTGGTTTCAATGCTCACCGAGCGCCGCATCCGGCCGAATCTCGCCATGACCGGCGAAATTACGCTTACGGGACAGGTCTTGCCGATCGGCGGCATCAAAGAGAAGGTGCTGGCGGCCAAGCGCAGCGGCGTGCGCGAAGTCATTCTGCCGTTTGAAAACGAGGTCAATGTGAAAGAGGATCTCAAAAGCGAGCAGATTGGCGATATGAAGCTGCATTTTGTGCGGACCGTGGAAGAAGTGATGGAGCTCGCACTTGAGCCGAAGGCAACGCCGGCTAACTGAAGATCTCAGCCAACGGGACGGTGATCTGCTGATTTTCCGTTCGCAGGACGCCGTCTTTCGTTTCCCGCATGCCCAGTTGCGCTCCAGTAGTTCCCCATCCGTGTAATCGCAGTCGGGACCGTAGCTGGTGGAAAGATATTCGCTCACGGCAATCAGCGTTCCGGCCGCCATGCCTGCAGATTAGCGCCCATCGCCCGGCTCGGTTCGGGCCCGGGTATGATGGTTCTCCTATGTGGCGCCTCTCTGCATTTCTTTTTTGTACGGCTCTCTGTGCGCAGGATGTTCGCTACCCTCCGCAGAACGAGCAGATTCCCGGTCCACCCACACCGGCTGACTTCTCCGCCTGGCTCGATGACGTTCGCCACTGGCGCGACGAAAAGCGGATTCGCGCCGGCTATGACGGCAAGGAATACGATCTCCCCGAGCTCGCCTGGTCGCAACGCGACTTCGTCCAGCCGCAGATGATGGTTGAGGAACGTTTCTTTTACGATCCAGTCGCCGGCAAGTACACTGTCGACCGCTATCTCGACGATCTCGATAAGCGCTACGGCGGCATCGACAGTGTGTTGATCTGGCCGGTCTATCCCAACGTAGGGATCGATAACCGCAGCCAGTACGATTTGACGCGCGACCTTCCCGGCGGCATCGCGGGCCTAAAGCAGATGATCGGGGACTTCCATCGCCGCGGCGTACGCGTGCTGTTTCCCGCCATGCCCTGGGAGCAGGGAACACGCGACGAGGGTGTCCCCAACTGGGTGGCGACCGCCCGTTTGATGGCGGAGATCGGAGCCGACGGCGTAAACGGCGACACGTTCGACGGCATGCCACGAGCGTTCCGCGACGCTTCTGACGCCACCGGGCATCCGCTGGTCTTCGAGCCCGAGGAATTCAAAAGCGACGAAGAACGGCTCGCCTGGAACAACCAGTCCTGGGGCTACTGGGACTATCCGTTCATCCCCAGCATCAGCAAGCTAAAGTGGCTGGAGCCGCGCCACATGGTGAACGTATGCCGCCGCGAGGCGCGCGATAAGACCGACGACCTTCAGTACGCGTACTTCAACGGGGTCGGCTACGAGAGCTGGGAAAATGTCTGGGGCATCTGGAACCAGATCACTCCTCGGGACGCCGAGGCGTTGCGCCGCATAGCCCGCATTGAGCGGCAGTTCGCCGATCTTCTGGTGAGTCCGGGCTGGGAGCCGCACACGCCCATGCTGCAATACGGAGCTTTCGCCAGCAAGTTTTCGCGCGGCGCGCAGACGCTGTGGACGGTGGTGAACCGCAACGAATACGGTCTCGCCGGCCGGCAGATTGAGATTCCATATACCGCGGGCGCCCGCTACTATGACGTCTGGAACGGAGTGGCGCTCGAGCCGGAGGTGCGTGGCGATCGGGCTACCCTCAGCTTCGCGATGGAGCCGCACGGTTTCGGTAGTGTGCTGCAAACCAACGATGCGGAGCCGGTGCTGGACACATTCCTCGCGAACATGCGCCAACTGGCGCGTACGCCGCTCTCGGCCTATTCGCACACCTGGACGTTTCTGCCGCAGCGGATTGTGGAAGTTGAGCCGTCAGCGCCGGCCGCGACCGCGCCGCCAGGGATGGTGCAGATCCCTGCGAGCAAGTTCGAATTCCGGGTCTCCGGAATTGAGATCGAGGGCGAGAACGATATCGGCGTCGACGTTCAATACCCCTGGGAGGATTCGCCACGACGCAATCATTTGAAGACGCTCGACAGCAGGTCGTTCTACATCGATCGCTACCCGGTTACCAACGCCGAATTCAAGAAGTTTCTGGACGCGTCCCATTACCGCCCGAAAGACGATCACAATTTCTTGAAGGATTGGAGCAACGGATCGTTTCCGGCCGGCTGGGCCAATAAGCCGGTGACGTGGGTCTCGCTCGAAGATGCGCGCGTCTACGCGAGGTGGGCGGGAAAACGGCTTCCCCACGAGTGGGAATGGCAGTACGCGGCTCAGGGTGGCGATGGGCGTCTATATCCGTGGGGCGCTCAGTGGGACGCAGCGGCTGTCCCGCTGCCCGAGACGCGCCGTGTAATGCGTGGGCCAGACGACGTTGGGGCGCACCCGCGCGGGGCGAGTCCATTCGGCGTGGAAGACCTGGTGGGCAACGTGTGGCAGTGGACCGACGAGTACATCGACGAGCACACGCGTGCCGGCACACTGCGCGGCGGCAGCTACTATCAGCCGCAAGGTTCGCACTGGTATTTCCCGCAGGCGTACAAATTGACCGAGCACGGAAAATACCTGCTCATGTCGCCGGGCAAAGATCGTTCCGCGGCCGTGGGATTCCGCTGCGTCGTGGATGGCCAATGAGGTACACTCCGCATATGATTTCCAGAAGAGATTTTTCGAAACTGGCGCTGGCTACGTTGCCGGCTGCCGCGTTCGCTCGCATCGACTCCAAGGTTCACGGCGTTCAGCTCGGCGTACAGTCTTACAGCTTTCGCGACCGTTCGCTCGATGATGCGATCAAAGCTATGGTCGACATTGGGATCGGCGAGTGCGAGCTGTTCGCGGGCCACGTTGAGCCCAAAATGAATAACGCAGACTTGCACAAGTGGCGCGCCACGGTATCCATGGACGAGTTCCGCAAGGTCCGCAAAAAGTTTGACGACGCCGGCATTTTTCTCTATGCCTACAACTACAGCTTCCGCGACGATTACAGCGACGAAGAAATCGCGCGAGGATTCGAGATGGCGCAAGCTCTGGGTGTGAGGATCATCACTGCGTCTTCGACGCTATCGGTTGTTGACCGCGTGGACAAGGCGGCGCAGAAGGCCAAAATCAAGGTCGGCTTCCACGGCCACGATCAAACCGAGGACCCCAATGAATTTTCGACGCCGCAGTCGTTCGAGAAGGCCATGGCGGGCCGCTCGCCTTATATCAACGTCAACCTCGACATTGGCCACTTCTTCGCTGCCGGCTTCGATCCCGTCGATTTCATCAACAAGCATCACGAGCGCATCGTGACGTTGCATATCAAAGATCGCAAAAAGAACCACGGCGACAACATGCCCTTCGGCCAAGGTGACACGCCCATCAAACCGGTGCTGCAACTGGTGAAGAACAAGAAATACAACATCCCCGCCAATATCGAGTACGAATATGAAGGAGCGGACACCGTCGCCGAAGTCCGGAAATGCTTGGAGTACTGCAAGGCGGCGTTAGCCTAACCGCTAGCTGCGCCCTATCCCAACAAGCCGCCGTGGCCTAAACAGCCGACTTCCCAGCTTGTAATCCGATAGCGTGCCAATAACGGTGGCAGGATCAGATCGACTACATTCGGCTTTGCCGAGCGGAAGCAGCCGGGCGCCGAAATGATCGGCACGTCGTCTTTGTAAGCCAGCAATAGCAGGTTGCCGGGCTCGACCGGTGCAAGGAACCGCTCGATCTGTGCACCCACGCGTGTCATGGCGTGGCCGATCACGTCCTCGGGGCCTGCAGGGGCCGTCGTGGAGGCAACCAGGATCAGAGCCGGCTTCGAGCGCAGCAGGTGCTGCAGGGCGCGGCTGACCGCCCCCTCCTCTTCCAGGCACGAGAGCGCAAAGCTGGGGCTGAGTCCGAAGTGCTCCAAGCGTTGTCTGGTGACGTTCTCGAAAAGCTGCCGTGCGCGTTCACCGTTCGCGGGGTCGCTGTAAAGAACGCCGATCGAAGGACCGCGCATCGGCCGCGCCTGGATAATGGGCCCCCGCTCGCGCAGAATGGAGCTGATGGTTTCCAGTTGATCTTTCGCCACCGCAAAGGGTGCGCTCTTCACCGTGGCAATGCGTTGGCCGGCGAGCGCGAAACTGAAGTTGAGCGTGGTTGAGATCACCACGCTGGCGGTGCAGTTGATCTGGCGCAGCAGCTCGTCATCCACCAAAACGCAGCAATTCTCGGTGGCCAGCAGGTTAGCCCGTCCTCCCGCTGCCGGGTGAATCTCATAACACCCGCATCCCATGTCGCTGGCTACCGTCGAGACGGCGTCGTCCTCGCTTACCTCGCCATCCTCCAACTCGGTTACCCACACCCTGTCCATCCCCTCGGACTCGAGGATGCGGACATCGTCCTCGCTGATCACGTGCCCCTTGGCCAGCAGCTTCTTCCCGCCCGGGCGAAACACGGTGCAACATAGGATCCGGCCGCCTGATACTTTCACGTCCACGGTCTGTGCCTTCATGCCTTCTTCCCCTTGCTCGGGACTCGGCGCTCGCAAAACGCCCGGTTTTATGCCGATTATAGGGAGGTAGTTGACCGATGCAAAAACAATTCTCAGGGATTGCGTGCGTCTATTTGAGGAGGGGACAATCCCCCCGCGCGGTGAGGACAAAAACAACAGTCGCTGTTTACCGTTGCAAAATGATCGGCAATACGATGGTTTCCGTGCCCTCATTTGGATGGGTTGACTGCCCCCATTTGTGGGATATGATGTGCCGGCGCTCAGGTTGCAGTACCCGCATCATGGCAATCTCATCGCATGACTGAAACTTGGGACAGCGCAAGCAATCCTTCCAGGCTTTGAGCGGCAGCGCGCCACGCTCGACTTCTTCGAAGCCCACTTTGCGGAAAAAATCCGGCACGTAGGTGAATGCGAAGACTGCATCGAGCGAGTATCTGGTCGCTTCGCTAATAAGTGTTTCCACTAAGTGACGCCCTACACCGCGGGTTTTGGCGCGCTCGGAAACCGCGAGCGAGCGAACTTCGCCCACCGTTGGCGAATAAAAATGCAGTGCCCCGCAACCGGCAAGGCGCCCATCCGCGAGCGCAACCGAGAAATCGCGGATGCTTTCAGAGATTTCCAGCTCGGTGCGCGGCAGCATGACGTCCCGGGCGGCGTAGCCGTTAATCAAATCGAGGAGCGCCGGAATATCGGACATCCGCGCTTTGCGGACCTCGAGCCGCGCGGGCGCCGGAGCATCGTCTCGCACGGAGCCGGCGGTCAGGCTGCTAATCATGGCATGCCACTCCCTCGCGGGAACGCAGAATGCGCGTTCCCATCGGCTCACCGGCGAAGAGGCGATTCAGCACGCCGGGAGCAGCGCCGGGCGCGATCTCGATCTGTTCCACACCCTGCTCGATCGCCTGCGTAGCCGCATTCAGCTTCGCCTGCATGCCTCCGGTTGCTACGCCTTCGCGGATCAGCCGGCTGCAATCCTGGGTTGTGAGCGCCGGTTGCACCTCTCCTGCGGCATCGAGCACACCGGCAATGTCGGTCAGAAAGATCAAGCGGTCGGCACGCCAGCCCGCCGCGCAAGCCGTTGCCATCTGGTCCGCGTTCACGTTATACATTTGCCCGGCGCGCGAACCCGCCACGCATGCAACCACAGGGAGAAAGCCGTTCGCGGCGAGCAATTCGAGCAGTTCCGGATCGGCACTCTCCACGCGTCCCACCAGGCCCAGTTGCGGATCCATCTGTTCCGCTTTCACAAGGCCGCCATCGATGCCCGTCAGTCCCACGGCGCGCGCCCCCGCGGCGTTCAATGCCGCAACCAGTTCCTGATTGACGCTGCCCGCCAGAACCTTCAGTACCGCGTCCATCGTCTCTGGCGTGGTGACGCGCAGTCCGTTCACGAAGCGGGTGGCAATGCCGCGCTCTTCGAGAAAGCGCGTCATCTGCTTGCCGCCGCCGTGCACGACGGTGACGGCAATGCCCCGGCGCGCGGCCGCCGCGATTTGCGTTGCCAGTCTCGCCCGCAACTCCGGCGAGTCCACCAGCGTGCCTCCGAGCTTAATCAGCGCCTTCACAGCAGGCTCTCCGTCTCCGCGAGCCCGAGCATCAGGTTCATGTTCTGCACCGCTTGGCCGGCGGCGCCTTTGGTGAGATTGTCGATGGCGCTCACAACCACCGCTCTGCCGGTGGCCGCGTCCAACATCACACCGATGTCGCAGAAGTTCGTGCGCCGCACGGCGTGTAGATCGGGCACGCGGCCCGCATGATAGAGCCGGATGAAGGGCTCGCCACTGTAACGCTTCTCGTAAATCGCGAGAATCTCCTCCGCGGTCGTCGCTGCCGCTGTGCGGAAATAGATGGTTTCGAGAATGCCGCGATCGAGCGGCAGTAATTGCGCCGTGAAACTCAGCTCGCTCTCCTCGAGACCGGAAACCATCAGCACTTCCGGCACATGGCGGTGATGCAGGATCGAGTACGCGGAGAAGTTTTCCGTCACCTCGCAAAAGCTGGTCTTCAGCGATGGCTTGCGGCCCGCCCCGCTTACGCCCGATTTCGCGTCGCATACAATTCCTGCGGTCCGATCGATCACCCCCGCCTCGGCCAGCGGCCGGATGGCGAGATTGGCCGCGGTCGGGTAGCAGCCGGGATTCGCCACCAGGCGCGCGCCGGGAATCCGCTCGCGGCAAAACTCAGGCAGGCCGTACACCGCCTCCGCCAGCAGCGCCGGTTGCGTGTGCGGCTCGTGATACCAGCGCGTGTAATTCTCGACGGTGCGCAAGCGAAACGCTCCGCTCAAGTCGACAACGCGCGCCCCGGCATCGAGCATCGCCGGCGCCAGTTCCATGGAAACTTCCGCTGGCGTGGCGAGGAAGACAATTTCGATCTTCCCGGCACGCACCGCATCGGCCGTAGCCGCAAGTTGCCGCGGCCCTTTCGGATGGCGCAACCCGCTATCGTGCCCGGCGTCGCTCCGGTGCTCCATGAGGACCGGCTCAACATGCCGATGCCCGCGCAGAATGGAAACCAGCTCCGCTCCGCTGTACCCGCGATATCCGACAATACCGACTCGATGGCGCATGATTGATTAAATATTCACTACAATGAATAAATATACCATCCGGCCGCTCATTTGCCAACTACGTTCGTTGCTCCAGCAGCCGGCAAATTGTTGTTAGCAGACGGTCCGGGGCGTCGGCTTTGTGCATGGTAGCGTGGGCGCCGAGTTTGGTGGCGACCGGCAGCATCCTGCCTGCCATGAATTCCGAGACCACCAGGATTCTCAAGCTGGGGGTGTGGCGGCGGACCGAACGAATGACCTCAAACCCGTCCTCATTCGGCATGCTCAGGTCCAGGATCATGACCTCGAAGAACCACTCGATGGCGGCGTTGGCCGCCTCGCGCCCATTGCCCGCATCCACAACGAGATAGCCCGCTTCTTCCAGCATCCTGCGGAACGACGCGCGTATCAGTGGGTCGTCATCCACGACGAGGATCGATGGCACATAGGGCTCGGATTGCCGGCGCTTGGGTGTTGTGGGCATGGAGACCCGAATGGCACTGGTATCAGATCAGCAGGAGTCTATCACAGCAGGGGTTAGTGCTCCGCCGCGGACCGCTCGGCCAGTTCGCCAATGATGGGTAGCGAGTAACGCTCTTCGTGGCTGGTCTTGATGATCATGAAGATCCACACGAACAGGATCAGGACGTGCAGGAGCTTATCGATGCGGAAAATCGGTTCATGGATCTCGCGGAAGATGGGGCTGAGAACCCACTCGACGATCAGCCAGGCGACGAATAGATACAGCCCCTGGAAGGCGTGAAAGCGGACGATGCGGTCATTGCGGAACTTCTCGGCCGCCAGCACAATCACCGAGGCGATCCAGCCGACGCCCGGAATGTAGCAGAGGATCGAGGCGGTGCGCGGTGTGATCCCGGCCAGGGGGTCCATGGGCTGCACCGGTGCGCCCGGCTGCCGGGCCCCGCACTTGGCGCAGTATTGGTCCGCGTGGTTAACCGCGTTGCCGCAACTGCTGCAATAGGGCATCTATTCATCAATACGTTACGCTACCAGCCGTTGTTCCGGCAACCTCTTGTGATACGATTCCGCCATGCAAGCTCGTTTGATCTTACCTTTCCTGCTTTTGTGCGCTGCACAAGCACTGTCGGCCGCTAAGACGCTGGATATCTACTTCATCGACGTAGAGGGCGGCCAGGCCACCCTGATCGTGACTCCTGCCAAGCAGTCTCTGCTGGTGGATACAGGCTGGCCCGGATTGAACTCGCGCGATGCCGACCGCATTAAAGCCGCGGCTAAGCACGCCGGAGTAAAAGAGATCGACTATTTGATGATCACGCACTATCACAGCGACCATGTGGGTGGCGTGCCGCAGCTTGTCGCGAAGATGCCGGTAAAGACGTTCATCGACCACGGCGCCACGGTGGAGCATGGCGGATCGGCGGACCGGCTCTATCACGCCTACTTGAAGGCACGCGACGCCGCCGGCAGCCACCTGGAGGTGAAGCCGGGGGACAAGATCCCGCTGAAAGGCCTGGATGTAACGGTGCTGGCCGCGGCCGGGGCCTCGATTTCCAGTCCGCTACCTGGCGCCGGCCAGCCGAACCCCGCGTGCGCCACTGTGAAACCCAAGGAGGCAGATCCCACCGAGAATGCGCAATCGGTGGGGATTCTGATCCAGTACGGCAGCTTCCGGATGATCGACCTGGGCGACCTGACGTGGAACAAGGAAAACGAGCTGGTGTGCCCGAACAATAAGATTGGAACGGTGGATCTGTACCTGACCACGCACCATGGCGCCGACCTCTCGAATTCGCCAGCTATTGTGCATGCACTCCACCCGCGCGTGGCCATCATGAACAACGGCGCGCGCAAAGGCGGATCGCCCGAAGCGTGGGAGACGGTGCACTCCTCGCCGGGATTGGAAGATCTCTGGCAGGTGCACTACGCGGTGGAGGGCGGCAAGGATCACAACGTGCCCGAAGCCATGATCGCGAACGTCGACGAAAAGGCTGACTCCGGTGACTGGCTGCGCGTTTCGGCGGATTCCAACGACGATATCAAGGTTTACAACAGCCGGAACAAGTACGAGAAGACGTACGCGAAGTAAGACTTGAGGCCGGATCGTGGATCATCCGCCAGTCTTTATCGTTGGTTCACCCCGCAGTGGGACCTCCCTGTTGCGGAATATCCTGAACCGGCATCCGGCGCTGGCGGTTTGCGGCGAAACGCACTTCCATCATTACGTCTACAAGCGCCGGAAGGCGTTCGGAGATCTGCGGAATCCGGAGAACCGGCAGCATCTGGTTGCGGAGTTTCTCGCGCTCTGGCGGATTCAGCGGCTGGGCATGGACCTCCAGGCACTGTCCGGGCGGCTCTCGCGTGACGCTACTAGCTACCAGGCGTTCTTCCGAAGTGTTCTTGAGCACTACGCCGAATCACAAGGTAAGAAACGCTGGGGCGAGAAGACTCCGCAGCATGTGCTCTTCACGGAAACGCTGTGCGAGTGGTATCCCGGCGCGGTGATCCTCCATGTCGTGCGGGATCCGCGCGACGTCGTGGCCTCTTTGCAACGGATGCCCTGGGCCGCGAACAGTGTGGTGACCAACGCGCGGGTTTGGTTGAAATGCAACCGGGCGGCCATGAGATCCCGCAACCGGCCCGGGCATCTGCTGGTTCATTACGAGAAGCTCGTGAGCCATCCGGCTCGCGAATTAACGCGCATCTGTGAGCACTTGGGGGAACAGTACGTTCCCGCGATGCTGGAAGCGGCTTCTTCCGTTTTGCCCGTCGAATCGGGGAAGCGTGCGCGCGGGCCGGTGACGACCGAGCGCCTAGGCCGGTGGCGCGTGGAACTCACTGCGGATGAGGTGGCGCTCGTCGAGTGGATTGCGGGAGAAGACATGGCGGTTTACGGATACCAGCGGGCCGCGCAACCGGCCTCCCGCCTGGCCATAGCGCGGGGGTTCAGCGCCGCGGCGTGGGATACATTTTGCCGGCGGCTCCCACAGCTTCCGGGTATCTGGTATCACCTGATGCGGCCCACCAAGCTCGCCAAGGAAGAATTTTGGGTACATGGCCGCTGGATGCGCCAAGTTTACACCGATTCTCTATCTACATCTACGTCCGCCGGCTCGCGAGGCTGAACGAGTTTGTTGCGGTTCGGCGACCGGTACCCTAAGGTTGGATGGTGATCGGGATTGCGGCCGCGTTCACGGTGCTGATTTGGCTCTATCTTCTGTTCCTGCGGGGGATGTTTTGGCGGCTCCATGAGGACGAGCCGGCGCTGCCGCCGCCGGGGCCGCATCGGGTCGCCGTAGTGATTCCGGCGCGCAATGAAGCGGAGACCATCGGCAGGACGATTGTTTCGCTCGCGGCGCAAAACTTCGCCGGCTCCTTGCATATCTTCCTGGTGGATGACCACAGCGTGGATGGGACGGCGGAGATCGCGCGCGCGTCGGGTGCGTCAGATGTGCTGACAGTCTTGGGTGCTGCGCCGCTTGCCGCGGGCTGGACCGGAAAGACCTGGGCGATGGCCGAAGGCGTGCGCCAGGCGGAATCTTTCCATCCGGATTACGTGCTGTTCAGCGATGCCGACATCGCGCACTCGCCCGATGGCATCGCTCAGCTTGTGGCGCACGCTGAAGCCGGCGGCTACGACCTGGTTTCGTGGATGGTCAAGCTACGCTCCGAGACGTTCGCCGAGAAAGCGCTGATCCCGGCGTTCGTTTTTTTCTTCTTCATGCTCTATCCGCCGGCGTGGACCGAGAGTGCCCGGCGCAAGACGGCGGGCGCTGCGGGCGGCTGCATCCTGCTGCGGTGGACGGCGCTCACACGCATCGGCGGAATTCGGGCGATTTGCGGCGAATTGATTGACGACTGCGCTCTCGCGAAGGCCGTGAAAAGCACGGGCGGCAAGCTTTGGCTCGGAGTGACGTCGAAGACTGAGAGCATCCGTGGTTACGGTACGTTCGGCGAGATCGGCCGGATGATTTCGCGCACGGCGTTCTGGCAACTCCGGCACTCGGCGGTTTTGCTGCTCGGCACGATCGCGGGGATGTTCGTAACTTACATGCTGCCGCCGCTCATGTTGTTGACGGGCAAACCGATCGCGATGGCGCTGGGCGCGCTGGCTTGGATGTTGATGATAGCGGCATACACACCGTCGCTGCGTTTCTATCGCCTGTCTCCTCTCTGGGCGCCCGCACTGCCGCTGGTTGCGGTCTTTTACACGGGCGCGACCGTTTACTCTGCGATTCGCTACTGGACGGGCCGCGGCGGCGAGTGGAAAGGGAGAACGCAGGACGCGAGGAGCTGACTTACTTTGTTTGCGGACGGGATCGAAACTCGGCGTAGCCGAGCGCCGCGAAGCCGGCCGCGATCACGAAGCGCAGCACAACCAGCCAGGCTTTCTCGCCGGTCAACGCTCTGTTGATAGCCAGCAGCAAGAAGCCGAGAGCGATGGTCAAGTACCACCAGGCGTAGATGCGTGATTTAGCTTGCATCTGGAAACAGGCTACAGCAGTTTGCGGAACTTTTCCAAGGTGAGACCGGCGTCGCGAACGATTCGAAAGCCAGCTTTCTCCAGCGCGCGAACGGAACTCCGGGTAATTTACCCACGCTCAGAGAGCAATTTCAACTTCTCGCATTTCTGCATCGCTGTCGAGTTCCGCGGCAGCTTCGAGGTGCTCGCGGATAGCATCGCGAATGTTAGCCAGCGCTTCCTGTTCTGTAGCGCCCTGAGACCAGCACCCAGACAGACCGGGACACGAGAGGCTGAATCCTTCCTCGGATTGTCTCAACGCAACTTTATAGCACATACATCGGTATTCAGTTTGGCACATTGGCGTCTAAGCTGTGCTCACGCTCGCGGCAATGGCGAGTTAAGATGTCTCAAAACTCAGCGGAGGACAAGCGTGCAAAGGTACAGAGTTTGGCTAGTAGATGACCGAGAGCAAAATCGGAAGCAATTTCAGGACGAGCATGGTAGGGACTTCGATGTTAGAGTATTCAGTACGCCCGACGAAGTCCTTCGCGCGCTGCGGTCCAGCAGCCCTCCAGACGCTCTTCTTTGCGATATCTACTTTTACGAAGATCAGGAAAAGCGCGAGAAAATCGAGTCTCGCGTTAGCGAGGAGGCTAAGAAATTCACAACATTGGCTGCTGAGTTTGGCGCTGAGGACGCGCAGCTGGGTATCGGTCTGATCGAGGAGATTCGCGAGCGTTTGAAGAAGGACTTCCTGGTCTATGCGTACACGTCAAAAGGTCCTTATCTGTTGCATGGGGACGCCTTTGACAAGTTGGAAAAGCTGGACGCGCGTTGGCTGTTCAAGAACAAGTACGATCCGTTCAATGTGCGCCGGAGGATAAGAAAAGACATCGAGGAATTCAGAGAGCTGCACGATTGGCCAAGTCGCGCCATGGCGATAGCGTGGAAGGCCGGATGGATTGTGGGGCTGATCACTGCTGTGATCGGAGCGGGGCTCAGCGTGCTGTTCGACCGCCTAGCGAAGTGCTGGGGATTCTAATGAAAATCATGCGACAACTCCGCCGCCACACTCGCCGATAGCGCTTCCACTCTCCCCGCCTTCACCGAAATGACGTTGTCCAGATTCTGGAGCGCACCATCGATCAACAGGAACGAGGAGCCGAGCAGAGCGAACCGGTAACGATCGAACATGGCCGGCGTCACGATCACGTTGATCACACCGGTCTCGTCCTCCATGCTGAGAAAGACGAAGCCTTTCGCCGTGCCCGGCCGTTGGCGCACGATGACGCATCCTGCCACGCGCACGTAGCTGCCATCGCGCATGCCCTGCAATTGGCGGGCGGTCGTAACTCCCAGCGCATTCATTTTGTCGCGATGGTAGGCCATGGGGTGCTTGCCGATGGTGAATCCCGTGCCCGAAAAATCGGCATGCAGCCGTTCTTCATGGGTCATCTGCGCCAAGGGCGAAGCGCGCGCCGGCTCTGGCAGAGCATCCAGCAACGGTCCTGCGGGCTGCGCCGCATGCCCCGCCTGCCATAATGCATCGCGACGATGGGCCGCCTCGAGCGAATTCAGCGCACCAACGTCAGCCAGCTTATTCAGTTCCTCCTTGCGCAATTGGGGTACGCGGAGCGCCAGATCCCCGATGTCGCGAAATGCCGCGCGCGTTCGCTCCCGAACGATAGCCTGGCCCGCTTCCGCTCGCAGTCCCTTGACGTACATCAGGCCGAGGCGCAGCGCCCTGGCACCTAACACCTGACACCTGGCACCTTCTTCCACCGTGCACTCCCACGCCGATTTCGTGACATCAATCGGCAGCACACGCAGCCCGTGCCGGCGCGCATCGTTCAACAGAATCGCGGGCGCATAAAATCCCATGGGCTGATTGTTCAGCATGGCCGCCATGAACGCCGCCAGGTAGTGGCACTTCAAGTACGCGCTGGCATAGGCCAGCAGCGCAAAACTTGCCGCATGCGATTCCGGAAATCCGTAAAGCGCGAACGAGGTGATGGAGCGGATAATGCGCTCCTGCGCGGCTGGCTGGATGCCTTTGCGATCCATGCCCGCGCGCAGTTTCAGCTCGATCTCCTTCATGCGTTTTTCCGAGCGCTTGAAGCCCATGGCGCGCCGCAATTCTTCCGCTTCACCGCCCGTGAATCCGGCCACGATCATGGCCATGCGCAGCAGTTGCTCCTGAAACAGCGGAATGCCGAGCGTGCGCTTGAGCACAGGCTCGAGCAGCGGATCGAGATAATCCACCGCTTCGCGCCCCATGCGCCGCTCGAGATACGGATTTACCATTTCGCCCACGATCGGGCCGGGCCGGATGATCGCCACCTCCACCACGATGTCGTAAAAATTCTTCGGGCGGAGGCGCGGCAGGCACGACATCTGCGCGCGGCTCTCCACCTGGAACATGCCGACCGTATCGGCATGCTGCAACGCACGGTACACCGCGGGATCGTCTGGCGGCAGGTGGGCGAGATCCACCTCCTCGCCGTAATGATTGCGGATCAGGTTGAGCGAATCCTTGATCACCGCCATCATCCCGAGCCCCAGCAGATCGACTTTGATGATGCCCATGTCAGCGCAGTCGTCTTTATCCCACTGCACGACGACGCGGCCAGGCATGGTGGCGGGCTCGAGCGGCACCACGGAATCGAGCTGGCCCTGGCAGATCACCATGCCGCCAGAGTGCTGTCCCAGGTGCCGTGGCAGGTCCTGCACCGCGAGATATAGCTCGAAAAATTTGCGAATGCGCGGGTTTGCGAGATCCAAACCGGCGTCGCGGAACTGGCTCTCGGGCGTGTCTTTCGGATCTTTCCACTCCCAGCCGCGGACCAGACTCGAAAGCCGGTCGAGCGTCGCGACTTCGAAGCCCAGAGCTTTTCCCACCTCGCGCGCCGCCGAACGGCCGCGATACGTGATGACGTTGGCGGTCATGGCTGCGCCCAGCTTGCCGTAGCGCTCGTAGACGTACTGAATGACGCGTTCGCGCTCGTCGCCTGAGGGCAGGTCGATATCGACATCCGGCCATTCGCCGCGCTCCTCGGAGAGAAAACGCTCGAACAGCAATTCCATACCGACCGGATCGACCGCCGTGATGCCCAGCGAATAACACACGGCGCTATTGGCCGCCGAGCCGCGCCCCTGCGCCAGAATGCCGTTTTTCCGGCAGAACTCCACAATGTCCCAGACGATGAGAAAGTAGCCGGGGAGCTTCAGCTTTTCGATCATCGCCAGCTCGCGCTCGATCTGCCGCTGTACTTTTTCGTGGTAGGGAATGTACCGGCGGCGCGCGCCTTCATCCGTGCGCTGGCGGAGAAACGACATCATGGTTTCGCTCGGCGGCACGGGATAGCGGGGAAATTCGTAACCCAGATCGGCGAGCGTGAATTGCAAACGCGCGGAAATCTCCCGCGTGTTGGCGATGGCATCCGGCAGATCGGCAAACAGGAGCGACATTTCCGCGGCGGATTTCAGATGGCGCTCATTGTTCCATTCGAGCAGCTGCCCGGCGGCTGCCAGCGGCACGTGATTGCGGATGCAAGTGAGCGCGTCGAGCGCTTCTCGCTGCGCCAGTGTGGCGTGGCGCACGCCATTGGTAGCGACAAGCGGTACTCGCCGCCGCCGCGCCGCCACAATCTGCGCCTGGTTGCGCGCTTCTTCTTCGCGATGGCAATGACGCTGGACCTCGGCGAACACGTTGGCGCGGCCGAATGTTTGTAGCGCGCGCTCGATGGTTTCTGGCGCTGGCGCTAAACAGATCAGCCCCTTTGCAAACTCCGCCAGCTCCTCCGGCGCCGCCGCGCCCTCGCCTTTCTTGGCGCGTAGTTTCATGCGAGTCACAAGCCGGCAAAGATTTTGATACCCGGTGCGGTTTTCAACCAGCAGCGGATATTGGAACCCATCCGTACAAGTGATCTCCGCGCCGATGTGCGCGCGGATGCCGGCTTTCTTGGCTGCTTGATGAAAACGTGGAGAGCCGTAGACGCCATCGCGATCCACCAGAGCCATTGCCGGATAACCGAGGTTTGCCGCGGTCTGCACCATTTCTTCGGGCAGCGATGCGCCTTGCAAAAAGCTGAATGCCGATCGCGCGTGCAACTCGACGTAGGCTTCAGTCATAGCTGCCTTCGATGAACCAGCGGCCGGTTTGCGCGTCGCAATAGATGCGGTAGAGCGCGCCGTCGGTCAGCTCGATGTCCCACTCGTCGCGCGACCATGGGTCGGCAGTCCACCAATCGCCCGAGGTGCGCCACGGCCCCGCCTGCCGCGCGATTTTTCCGCGAATGCCCGGCGCGGAGAGGAAGTCTGCCTGCACTTTCGCGGCGAGCGGCGGGCGAAATGTGCGAAAAGCCAAGTGAAATGGGCATTCATGCCTGTGCTTTTCTGTCGAGGGCTTATAGGTATCAATGCCTATTCCACGCATCCGGAACGCTCCCGGGCGGTGCGTATTCACCAGCTCCGGCGACCCGACATTTTCCTCTCCCACCACCGCTGCAATGCGGGCCAGAGTTAGTTCGAGCTTCTCCGGCTCGGGCGCTAGCGGAATGAACAGCCCATTCTGCGTGGTCCGTGGTTTCGCCGGCTCAGCGGCAATCGAGACTTTGACCACCGGCGCCGCCGGCGAGTGTTTCTCCAGATCTAGCTCGATCAGCTTCAAAAACACGCGCGGGCTGCGCATCGGCACCGGCAGGCGGATGGTGCGCTCGTGGTCGGTGGCGTTTTCGAGCTGCAAGCGCACGCGCCACGCGATGGCCGCGAGAGCCTGTTCCTCGAGCCGCCGGCAAACATCGCCTAGCAAGCGCGCCAGCACAAACAGCAGCGGCTCGAGCAGCTCAACAGGATACTCCAGCTCCATCTCTTCCTCGAAGCGCAGCGAGGCTTCCACGGGAACCAGCGGCCGTTTATGCTCTCCGCGCGCGAGTTTCTGTAGGCGCACGCCTTCCTCTCCCAGCCGTGCGGCGACGCCCAGATCCGGCAGCACAGCCAGATCGTGAAACGTGCGGATGCCCCAGCGTGCCAGCATTTCCGCAATTTCTTCGGAAGGCGCGAGCAGCGCGACCGGCAGACTCGCCAGAAATTTGGCCTCATCACCCTGGGGTACGATGCTCACGCCGGAAAAACCGCGCGCCGCGTGAAACGCCGCATCCGGATTGGCCGCAACGGCAACATTCACGGGAATGCCCGCGCGCCGCGCGATAGCGTTTGCAATTTCGTGCACCGAACCGAACAGATGGCCGAGACCGTCGATATCCAGAGTTACCGTGCCGTCATGGGTCTGCTCCACTTGCGGCGAAAAATCCTGGGCGCAAGCGATCAGCCGCGCGATTTCTCCTGGGGCATGGATGCACGCGAACACGGCTCACCTCAGTGCATGCGCTTCGATCACGGCAGCGCCCGGCCGCAACGGTTTGCGACGATCTACTGCGAACGCCGCCCCGCGCAAAAGCTGCGAACACCCCGGCGTTCCCGACCAGCGAACCCGTCCGCGCGTGCATTCGACCGCCAGCGTGGCGCATGCCCGTGCATGCGGCGCCTGCTCGACCACCACGAGCGACGTTGGCGTGTTTTCCACCGCGCGCCGCAGCCTGTACCAGGAAGCCAGCGAGATCCGTCGGGCGGTTATAGGGGCGACGTCGCCCAAATCCATGGCCACCAGGCCGAACCCACCGGCCTGCAACAGAAGATCCGTCGCCTTGAGCGCGTACTCGGCATTGCCGCCGCAACGAATCCAAAGCAGCCGTCCGAGCTCTACCCCAGCTGCCGCGGCCGATTTGGGATCAAACGTATCGCTCGTATCCACCAGCGCACAAAATTCTTCCCGCGCCGTCGCCATCAAAGAAAGCATCAGGCTGGTGCGCCCTGACGACGCCGGTCCGTAAATGTCGGTCACGCACCCGCGCGGAACGCCGCCGAGGGCAGTATCGAAATCCGCGATGCCGGTTGACAGGAAATCCGGCACTGGCCGCTCATGCAGCTTAAAATCAATACTTTGGAGGATGGCGGTGGCCATAAGATAAGGATCTGCATTCGCCTTTTATTCGCCGAACTACAATTTTACAGATCAGGCGATGGAAGTCAAGGCTGCCGATCGGATTCCCAAAATGCTGCACTATAGAAGAACGATGGCCGAGACCACACAGACTTCGCGCGTCCGCACCACCCTTCGCGCGTTGCGCCACCGCAATTTCCGCCTGTTCTTCGCCGGCCAGCTCATCTCGCTCATCGGGACCTGGATGCAGAATGTGGCGCAATCGTGGCTGGTCTACCGGCTCACGGGTTCCTCGGCGCTGCTTGGCATGATTGGTTTCGCCGGCCAGATTCCCGTCTTTCTCATCGCCCCGCTGGGTGGCCTCGTGGCCGACCGGTACAGCCGCCAACGCACCGTGATCGCCACCCAAACCTCCGCCATGCTGCTGGCATTTGTTTTCGCCGCCCTCACGTTGACGGGCACCATTCATGTTTGGCATATCTTCGTGCTGGCCGTGCTGCTCGGCGTCGTGAACGCCTTCGACATGCCCGCGCGCCAGGCATTCCTGGTTGAAATGGTGGGCCGCGACGATCTCATCAACGCCATTGCGCTCAATTCCTCGATGTTCAACGGCGCCCGCATCATTGGCCCGGCCATCGCAGGTATTCTCGTGGCGGCCATCGGTGAAGGCTGGTGTTTCTTCGCCAACGCGGTGAGTTACATCGCCGTGATTATCGGCCTGATCATGATGCACGTCCCTCCGGCTGCCGCTCGCGTGCGCGAAGGCTCCGCGGCGAGCCACATCATCGAAGGCTTTCGTTTCGTCGCGCATACCGGGCCGATCCGCGCGTTGCTGCTGCTGCTCGGCCTGGTGAGCATCACCGGAATTCCGTATGTCGTGCTCATGCCCATCTTTGCCGACAAAATATTCCATTCCGGCGCGCGCGGGCTCGGGATTCTGATGAGTTTCGCGGGCCTCGGCGCTTTAATGGGCGCCCTGACACTGGCCACGCGGCTAGGGATCAAAGGCCTGGGCCGCTGGGTGCCGATTTCGTGCGGCGTCTTCGGCGCGAGCCTGATTGCGTTCGCTTTCTCGCGTTCGTTCTGGCTCGCCGCCGCCGGTCTGGTTCCCGTTGGCTTCGCCATGATGACCCAGATGGGCGCATCCAACACCCTCATTCAGACCATGGCGCCCGACCGTCTGCGCGGCCGCGTGATGTCCGTCTACTCGATGATGTTCATGGGCATGGCCCCAGTCGGCGCGCTGCTCGCGGGCGTCATCGCCGAGCACTTCGGAGCGCCGTTCACAGTGGCGGCCGGCGGCGTGATCGCCATCGCTGGTTCCATCGCGTTCGGACTGCGCTGGCCGACGCTGCGTCCGGAGGCCCGGCAGTTGATCCGGGCTCAGCAGGTGGTGGAGGGCTACCCCGCCGAGGAAGTCGCCGCGCAGAGCGAGCAAGGTTCGAAATCTACTCCACGAGCGAATTGAAGAACAGTTTGAACGTCTGATAGCTCTGGCCGCGGTATTGCGGACGCATGCCGAACAAGATCACGTGGCCTTTACCTACCCGCTCGTCGACCAGCGCCGCACGGCCCGCGAGCAGTTTGTCGCCGAGCAGCCATCCCGAAGCCAGAATCTGCGCATCCGGATATCGTGCGATCGCTGCTCCTTTGGCTTCCCATGCCGGGCTCTGCTCGCTCCAGACGGTGATTTCACGCGGTAGGCCCAGCGTGAGCCGATTGTGAGTATCGAGCACTACATGCAACAATGCGCCCGGCGCGTAGAATTCGCGATTGCCGACCCCTTCCAGAACATTCTTCGCCTTCACACCAAGCGCCTCGGTGGCATACGCCGTCGAACGATTCAGAAAGACTAGCGTTCCCCCTTGCGTGGCGAACTCGCGCAGCGCGTGGGCCCCGGCATCTCCCAATCCGCCCGTGAACTCGTCCGGCATCGCGCCCGTCGCGTAGCCATCCAGTAAATCGCTCGGCGGCTGGTCGGGAAACACCAGGACGTCGTAGCGGCGCCGCAGATCGCCCGCCTGCACATCCTTGTTGCCGATGCTCGTGTAGGCGAATTCGATTTGTTCGAGCAGCCAGCGCGTCCACCCTTCATCGTTGGCGGGGATGAAGCTCTTGTAGAGTCCGATGCGCGGCCGGTGAAGTTGCTTCCATTCAGCGCTCTTCTGCGTTGTTGCGAAATCGCCTGTTACCGGGTCACGCCATACCGCTCCGCCTGCTTTCCAGACGCGGTTAATCGTCAGCCAGGAGTCGGTATCCGATGCCGCGAAGCTCTCGGCGTGAGCCGGCGCCGAAAAATCCTCGCGCGCGAGCTCTCCCGCGAAAGGCTTGTCCAGCGTTTCCACATCCACGCCCATCAGCAACGGCAGCGTGTGCGCCGTCACGTCGTACGGACGCACCGGCGGCCCGCCCGGGTATTGCCGCATATCCGGATAATTCTGACGCTCCAGCAGCGCCTTGGCGTAGCTGCTGTACGGCTGCGCCATCGAAATCACATGGCTACCATCCGGCGTGCGCCCGATCTTCACCATGCCCGCCGCCAGCGTTTCGAGCAGCTTCCTCGCCGCTTCCGGATCGCGTTGCCTGGCCGGAATCAGAAATGCCGCGGGCTCCGTGCGCGCGATGGTCCGCTGGCCCACACGGTAGAAATTCCGTAACAGCTCCTCGCGATGGATCGCCGCCTCGTACAGGCACGATTCAAACGCGATCAACTGGTAATCGATGATGTCGCGCAGGCGCCACTCGCCACCCTCCCACGGCTCGAGAAAATTCCAGCTCCGCTCGCGCGCGTTGTAACCGAGCGCTTTCGCATCCAACTGGTCTCTGCGAATCGTCACCGGCGTGGCCAGCTTCGCGCTCGCCGATTCCGTCAGAATCCGCAGCCCGCCATGGAACGCCTGGTAGTGGCGCGCCGGCGTCCAGAAATCGTACGCCGCATGAATCGCCACGCCCTTCTTGCCCGCCGCGGTCAAGTCGGCGGCCATCGCGGTGCCGATCATGTTCATTTCCTGCGCCAGAATCGCATCCACATTCGGTTCGATCGGATCGAGCCACGGCGGGACAAAGATGCGCGACACGTACTCGCCCTGCTGATGTACGTCGTACACAATCTGCGGATGCCACGCGTTGTGCAGTTTGGCAACCGTGAGCCGCGTCTCCGGCTGCGTCAGCATGTACCAATCGCGGTTGTTGTCGTGTCCGACGTAGTGGTGGTACAGCTCCGGCGGCGACGTGCCTTCGTATGCCGTGCCCAACGTCCGCCGGTACCAGCGCGTCACCAGATCCACGCCGTCCGGATTGAGCGACGGCACAAGCAACAGAATCGTGTTGTGCAGGATGGCCCGAAAGCGCGGCTTGTCTTCGCTGAGCAGCCGGTAGGCGAACTCGACTGCCGTGTGCGTCGACGCGACCTCGGTCGAATGGATCGAGCAGGTGAGCAGCACCACCGTCTTGCCTTGCGCGATCAGCGGTTCGGCTTCCGCTTCCGAAGTAATGCGCGGATCGGCCAACCGGCGTTGGATCTCCCGGTAGCGGTCGAGATTTCGCAACGTCTCGGGTTCGGCGATCGTCGCCGCGATGAACGGCCGTCCATCAACCGTCTTGCCCAACTCCTCGACGCGGATCTCGTCGCTCGTCGCTTCAAGCGCGCGAAAGTACGAGACGACCTTGTCCCAATCGAGCAGCTCGCGATCCACCCCGATCGCATGGCCGAAATGGCTTTGCGGTGTGGGAACGCCAGCTTGGGCGCTGCATGCAACCAGCAGCACACCGCACCACAGGGCTACACTTCGTCTGGGAGACAGGAAGCGTCTTCCTTGGTGGGCGCCCACTAGTCTTCCCGGCGGCGTTTGGGACAGCTCCGGTTCAATTCGATCCACAACGCCCGGTAGTAGCGTAGAAACCGCTCCGGCTCTGTGCTCGGCGGGTCCATCTCGCACAGCGTGTAGCGCTCGTAACCGGAATCGCGCAGCAGGGTGAACAGCTCGCGCCACGGATAGCTGTTCGAGAGGTCGTTGATGTGCACGTTGCGAATCCACGGCCGAAGCAGCTCAAAGTTCTGCTTCACGCTTCCGTCCACCACGTCGGGCGGATTCGAGTTCCAGCACACCCCCACATTGTCGTGCTTGGTGGCGTTCATGATGGCGGCGGCAACCGGCGGGTTCTCGGTCGTCGGGCCATGCACCTCCATCCAGATCTCGACGCCGTACCGCCGCCCGTAATCGCCCAGCTCGCGTAAGCTCCCGCCAATATTCTGGACCGTCGTTTCCATCGGCACGCCCTTCGGCAGGCCGTTGGGCCGCACCTTGACGCCCCACGCGCCCGTATCGTGCGCCAGTTCCACCCACTGCTTGCCTATTTCCACCTGCTGGCGACGCACGTCCGCATCCGGCGACTCGAACTCGCACGTCGAGCCGTAGCTCAACAGGCGCACCTTCGACTTCTGAAACCGCGCCACGACTGCTTTCCGCTGTTCGCTCGTGATCGACGGCTCGACGCCGTGCTTATGCCCCGAGCGCAACTCGACAGCGTCGTACCCCGCCTCTTCGAGTTTCGTAATGATGGTATCGAGGTCCCAGTCCTTCAGGATGTTGTAAGTAACACAGCCAAGTAGCATCGACTCGTTATTGTATTACGGCAACGTCCTGAGTCAGTGGGGCGGACGCCCTCGTCCGCGCCGGACCCCTGGTCCGGCTTTGAGAGCTACTCGGCATTTCGCGCACTGTCAAGTGTGCCCTTCTATAAGCGCCGCCTTCCACACTGGTACGAGATTGGTCAACCCGTGTTCGTCACCTGGCGTTTGGCCGGGAGTCTGCCAGCGAAGCGGTATTTCCCGGACACTACCGCAGACTCCGGGAAGGCATTCGTAGTAATGGACCGGCTGCTGGATTCAGCGCGCATCGGGCCGCTGTACCTCGGCCGGCGCGAGATTGCGGACATGGTTGTGGAAGCGATTCACTGCAACGGAAGCAGTCTGGGACACTACCGATTGCACGCGTTCGCCGTGATGCCAAACCACGTCCATTTACTCATTAGCCCCCGAATTCCGCTTCCGAAGATAACGAGATCACTTAAAGGAATCACAGCCAAGAGAGCCAATGCAGAATTGGGGCTAACTGGCAGGCCGTTTTGGCGGGAAGAGAGCTATGACCGGCTGGTTCGCGATCAGAGGGAGTTCGAACGGATCCGACGGTACATCGAGATGAATCCGGTTAGGGCGGGGCTGGTGCGGGAAGCGACGGATTACCTATGGTCGAACGCTGGTTGGGCGGCCGGGGGGGCGCTTGCGGTCCAGGGGGACCGCCCCACACCGCGCATTCAGTGAGCTTAGGATTCAGAACACCAAGCGCTTGCGGATTTCGTCGTGTTCAATGAACTCCCCGCGGTCGGCGGCGGTCAAGCCCTTCTCGACTTCCCGCAAGAACCACTCGTCGCAGTCCACCAACCGCTCCACCGCTTCCTCGACGAGCGCGCTCGTGTCACGTCCCTGCTCGGTTGCGAGGCGCATGAGTTTGGCTTGCAGGTCGGAGCTCAGATGTACTTCCATTGCCTTCAGGGTAGGGGCGGCACAGGCTTGTGTCAAGCGCTTGCCAACGCCTTAGCCTAGCGCCGCGATCGTCTGGTCCACGTCTTCCCCACTCACATAAAAATGCGGCGAAGTCCGCACCCAGCCGCTTCGGTTCGCCACCTCAATTCGCTTCTGCTTGAGCTGGTGCACAATGGCCCCGCTCTCCACTCCCGGCTTGCGAAAGCTCACGATGCCCGCACCCGTCGCTGTGCTGCGCCGGCCCAGCACCTCGTATCCCTTCGCGGCCACACCCTCCGCGATGCGATCTCCCAACGCCTGAACCGCTGCCGCAATCCGCTCCACGCCCACTTCGAGCACAAATTCAATCGCCGCCTTCAATCCGTAGCACCCGATTGTGTTGAGCGTCCCGCATTCGTACCGCCCTGCATCCGGCCTCAGGGTCATGTCGCGCGTGCCGTAGTCTGCGTAGCGCGCCACGTTGGTGTAGCCGAACTCCACCGGCTCCACGCGCTCGCGCAGTTCGGGATGAATGTAAAGGATGCCGCAGCCCTCCGGCCCCAACATCCACTTGTGCCCGTCCGCCGCGAGGCCATGAATGCCGCACCGCCGCACGTCCACCGGAAACGCCCCCAGCCCTTGGATCGCGTCCACGAAGAAGAAGCACCCGCGCCGCCGGCAAATCTCCCCCAGCGCTTCCAGATCCGCTCGATGGCCACTCAGGTATTGCACGAAGCTCACCGCCAGCAGCCGCGCGCCCGCGCACGCCGCGTCAATTTTCTCCAGCGGATCGAAAACCGACAGCCACTCGACGCGCACCCCCCGCGCCTCCAGCCGCTTCCACGGATAGTAGTTCGCCGGAAACTCCTCCTCGAATGCGACGACCTTGTCGCCCGCTCGCCAGTCAAACCCCATCGCCACCATCGCGATGCCTTCTGACGTGTTCTTCACCAGCGCAATATCGCTCGCCTCTCCGCCCACCAGCCGCGCCGCCGCGCGCCGCAGGCCGTCGTACACCTCCACCCATCCGTGATAGTGATGGCTGCCGAAGCCGAGCACATCTTGCGCCAGGTGCATCATGGCCTCCGCCGACCGCCGGCACAACGGCGACACCCCCGCATGGTTCAGATAAATCAACTGCTCCCGCACCGGAAACTGATCCTGATACTGCTCCCAGAGCGCGACGGCAGAATTTTCGATAGTTGGCTGGCTCATGATCTCTATATAATGCCTGAGGTTCCTATTATGCGAATTTCACGACGCTCTCTTCTTCTTGCCTCCCCCGCTCTCGCGCTCGCCGACGTTCCGTCGCACCGCTGGGATGGCTACGATTTCGGCCCTGGCCCCGCCGTCACCGACCGCCTCAACCAAGGCCCGTTCGGCATCGATCAGGACGAAGGCTGGTTCACCATCGCCGCCACCACGCCTTCCGATCAGCACATCCGCAATTGGGGTCTCGGCTTGGTCGGCTACACGTGGGAGGAAGGTGGCCCCTCGCTCGCCGCCCGCGCCGGCCGTGAAACCCTTGAGCAGCACATCGAAAAAATCTCTTCGCTTCCCTTCGTCGATGTTTTGTACATCCGTTGCGATTGGCGTGACGTGCAAAGCCAGCCTGGCCGCCTCAACTTGAATCCCATCTGGAAACTCACCTTCGACGCCGCGAAGCAGCGCGGCCTGCGCGTCGGCTTCCGCGTACAACTTTCCAACACCGTGTTCCAGCCGGCGAGGCTCGCGCTGCCCGATTTCCTCCACGACCGCGTGCCCCTCGCCAAAATTGGGAAGTACGACAACGGCGGCCAGCCGTTCGACGCCATCGAGCCGCGTTACGATCATCCGGAATTCCAGAAAGCATTCCGCGAACTGAACGAACTAATGGCGGCAGAGTTCGACACGAACCCGCTGGTCGAATGGATGGACCTTATGCAGTACGGCTTCTGGGGCGAAGGCCACACCGGCGGCTTGCCCAACCCATTCCCGGATTACCTCACCGCAGAGAAGACCTTCGTCGCCATGACCAAGCTCCAGCTCGAAACCTGGAAACGCGTGCCGATCGCCGCGAACACGCAGCCCGATATCAGCAACGTCGGAAATCACGAGGTTTTAGACATGGCCGTGCGCGCGGGGTGCTGGCTGCGTTCCGACAGCATCCTGGTCGAAGAGCCAGTTCAGATTGAGGAGCTCGGCAATCGTCCTCCGTGGATCGCAACTATTTTGGAGGATGGTGAAAACCGCGATTTCGACGTGAATACGATCGCCGTCGATGCCGCCGGCGTCAATCTGCGCGAAAATTGCATGCTGCACGTGCTGGACATCGGCGCGAACTACTGGGCACTCTGGACCGAAGCCGATAACCTCGCACGCTACAACGAGCGCTACCCGAACGGCTTCCGCACTATGCAACGGCGCCTGGGTTATCGCGTGTGGCCTTCCTGGATTTGGCAGCGTAAGCGTTACGGCACCGCGGAAGTGATCGTGGGACTTGCGAACAACGGTGTTGCTGGAGTCCCGGGCGTGTTGCGCGTGACGGTCGAGAGCCCGGACGGCAAGTTCCGGCAAAGCGGCTCACTCGACGCCGGCCATCCCCACGCCGGCAAAGTGCGCCAGGCATCCTTCGTCCTTCCGGCGGGCATGGACGGCCAAAAGCTCATCCTGCGGGGCGAAATCGAGGGGAAATCGGGTGTCCGCCATCCCATTCGCTGGGCCTGCGCACAGGCCCTCAATTCCGACGGATCTATGATGATCCAGCTCAAAAGCAACAAAGATAAAGACTGGCGCAAGGGCATTTAAGAAAACTTTACTTTCTGTAACCGATCCATCACCCGGCACGTATGCTAGCCTAAGCCAGGAGGCTTTCATGCGTCGCCGGTTCCTCCCGCTCACTCTAATTCCTTTATTCGCAATCACCTGCATCGCCGGCGACAAGAAGAAGGATCCCGACGAGATCGGTGACCGCGACGTTGGCAAGGGTGTCAACTTCTATTCCATCGAGCAAGAAATGGCCATGGGCAAACAACTTGCCGTGGAAGTGGAAAAGCAGTCGAAGATGGTCGATGACCCGATCCTGAGTGAGTACGTCAACCGCTTGGGCCAGAATCTGGCCCGGAACTCGGATGCCAAGATCCCGGTAAACTTCAAGATCATTGATTCCGATTCGGTTAACGCGTTTACTCTTCCCGGCGGCTACGTGTTTGTAAACTCCGGCCTGATCCGTCTGGCGGAAACCGAAGCCGAACTGGCCGGCGCCATGGCGCATGAAATCGGCCATGTGGCGGCGCGGCATTCCACCCGCCAGCAAACCCGCGAGCAGATCGCCAACCTGGCGACCGTGCCGCTAATCTTCATGGGTGGGTGGACGGGTTATGCGGTCCGGCAAGGTGCCGGACTTGGCATACCAATGACCTTTTTGAGCTTCTCCCGCGCCTTTGAGGGTGAGGCGGACATGCTGGGTCTGGAGTATATGTACAAGGCTGGATATGATCCCACCGCGTCGATCGATATTTTTGAGCGGATCGAATCGCTCGAAAAGTCCAAACCCGGTATGGTCGCTAAGGTGTTTGCCACCCACCCCATGACCGAAGACCGGATCAAGAAGGCGCAGCAGAACATTAATGAGATCTTGCCGGCGAAACTCGAATACGTAGTCAACACATCTGAATTCAACGAGATGCGGGGACGCTTGATCGCTATGCATCGTGCCCGGAAACGCGAGTCTGCCGACCAGAACAAACCCACGCTGAAGCAAGTGCCTGGTAGCGGGAAGGTCGACGGTCCGGACTCATCCGAGAAGGATAGCGACGACCGTCCGACTCTCCAGCGGCGCGAAGATCTCTTGTAAATTAATTCGCCTGCTGGCGAAACCATCCGAGTACTACAGCCGTTATTTATAAAGGAAGGTATAGGTCTGTCCGGGTTTATAATTAGTTAGGGGGGAAGGTCGATGAAGCGGTTCTCTGGTGTAATCTCCGCGTCTTTACTGACTGCTACGCTCCTCGTCCCGGTCTCGTTTGCCGATGACAAGAAAAAAGATCCCGATGCCATCGGGGATCGTGATGTCGGTAAGGGAGTCAACTTTTACTCGCTGGAAAAGGAAATCGCGATCGGGAAGCAACTGGCGCAGGAAGTCGAGCGGCAGGCGAAGATCGTGGACGATCCGGTGATCGCGGAATACGTGAACCGCGTGGGCCAGAACCTGGTGCGCAACTCCGACGCCAAAGTTCCGTTCACCATCAAGGTTCTGGATTCCGAAGAAGTGAACGCCTTTGCCCTCCCCGGCGGGTTCTTCTTCGTAAATTCCGGACTGATCCTGAAGGCGGATAACGAAGCCGAACTGGCGGGCGTGATGGCGCACGAGATTGGCCATGTCGCCGCGCGTCATGGCACGAAGCAAGCCACGCGTGGAGAGATCATCAACATCGCAACGATCCCGCTGATCTTCATGGGCGGGTGGACCGGGTACGCCATTCGCCAGGGTGCGGGCCTTGCCATTCCGATGGGCTTCCTGACGTTCTCTCGCGCCTTCGAGTCGGAAGCCGACATGCTGGGCCTCGAGTACATGTACAAGACGGGCTACGATCCGACCTGCTTCGTCGACTTCTTCGAGAAGATTCAGACGCTGGAGAAGAAGAAGCCCGGGACGATGTCGAAGGTGTTCTCCACGCACCCCATGACGGATGACCGCATCAAGGCGGCGCAAAAGAACATCGCGACGATCTTGAAGGCCAAGCCCGAGTACGTTGTGAACACTTCGGAGTTCAACGATGTGAAGGATCGCCTGGCGATGCTGCATAACCGGCGCCGGATCGACCGGAAGGACGATCCCAACCGGCCGACTCTACGCCGCAACCCAGGCAGCGGGCCGATCGACGACGGCAGCGACGACAAGAAAGCGCCAGCCGATCAGGATGAGCGGCCTACTCTGAAGCGGCGGGACAGTTAACACAAGGGACATTTAGCGCCGGGGCGTCAGGATGTTTTCTGCGTCCCGGCGTTTTCTGTTTTGGAGTGCTCCACATGGACATTAATGGCTTCCAGCTCTCCGTTTCGAAAACGCTTGCTGTCGACCGAGACCCGATCCCCCGGCTTGATGTCCGATCCCTTGATCTTCTTGTCCCCATCAAAGTACTGGGTCTTGTGCGAGCAAACGAATTGCAGCGTATTTGAGTCCTCGCTCTTGATCCGGAGGAGTTTCTTGTCGATGTCCTGAACGGCGCCGCTGAAAGTTGCCAAGGGTTCCTCGGGGATGGCCCCCGGGCTAGCTTGTCCGATGCCCCGGCGGGGTCCGGCATACTGGGAGACCCCCGGCAGTACCGAACCCAGCACCAGCAAACCTGCCAAACAGATGCGTGGAACACCCTTCATTGCAATCTCCTTCCGTTAGTGAAGACGCCGGCAAGAGGGGGAGTGTAACATTTTTCCGCCGTATGCCATCATACAGCCATGAAGATTTCACGTTTCACGTGCGCGAGTCTGTTTCTACTGCTGGCGGCTGTGGCCGTTTTCGCAGCGGACGTAAGCGGCAAATGGGTGGCCCAGGTGCCTGGACGTGGCGGCCAGACGCGGGAAGTCACTTTTAACTTGAAGGCGGATGGCAACAACCTCACCGGTACGGTAAGCGGCCGGCAAGGAGATGTGCAAATCTCCGACGGAAAGATCGATGGCGACAACATCTCCTTCACGCAGACCCTGGAGTTCAACGGCAACTCGGTGAAACTGATCTATAAGGGCAAGATTTCGGGCGAGGAGATCAAGTTCACGCGCGAGCGCGAAGGCGGTGAGGGCCAACCTGCGGCGTTTACCGCCAAGCGGGGATCGTAACAGACCGCCGGAGCCTCACTTCACGGCGTGGTACTGGCTCCTGATGACGGTGACGTTTTTGGCGGCTTGGGCCTGATAGCGGCTCTTGATGGCTGCGCACGCCTGAAAATACTTCAGCGCCTCCGCGCCGTTCTCCAGGCGGTAATTGGAATCGCCAATCAGAAACAGAACTTCGGGTTTTAGCGCGGCGTTGCTCTCCACTAATGGGAGTGCGGCACGCAGTTCCTTATCAGCGGGCCCCCACTTCTTCTGGGTGTAGTAAAGCTTGCCGGGGAAGTAGTGACCCAGGCCGGTAAGCATCTTCTTCCGGTTGTCCCAGTCGGCGTCGCTCACGCCATCCGGCTTCGGCTTGGCACTGACCACTTCGACCAACTTGCTGGAATAGGTGATGACTTTGTCCGGTTCTTTGCCATTTTGACTGTAAGCGTTTGCCGCAACCAGCAGCATGTCATCATTGTTTGGGTCTTTGGCCAGCACCTTTTCGGCGAAGGCGACGGCTCGATCGGAATCATTGATCTGCTGGTACGCCTGCAAGGCCACGGGCAGCAGCGGGCCGACATACTGGCTCTGGGGATTGCGGCCGTACAGGTCTTCGATCAAGTCGGCCTTCTTGCGGGGATCGGCGGTTTGCAACGCCATGGCGTTGAGCGCGTATTCAGAGTACGTGCTCACCTGTTTAACGTAGTCGAGATGCTTTTTCCAATCCTCTTCGTCTTCGTCCTCGGGCTTCTTCGCCGCAAGCTCCTTCTGGGCGATGGCGGCTGTTGTGTCGGACCATTTCTTCACCAGGTCAGGATCCTTCTTGGATTCGGCGGCTTTCAGCGTAGCCAGCCCGGTCTCCAGATCTTCCGGGTCGAGGGCAATGAGTTTACTGCCAATGTCCACCGCCTTATCGGGCTGATTGGCCTTCGCATAGAGGGGCACCATTTCCGAGTAGACCCACGCCAGGTTTTCGCTTTTCGGGTAATCCTGAACGAACTTTTCGAAGCCAGCCAGCTTCTTGGCGTCATCAGATTCCTCGCCAATCTGCTGGAGTGCCTGGCCCTCGGGCGTCTCGGTGTTGATGTTGGCCTTATGGCGCTGGGCCAAAGCGCTGCCGGCCAATAGCAGGACAAGCAGTAGAGTCCTCATCGTATCCGTTCCTCCAAATGGACGGAATGGTATCATACGGCGGCCAGGGGTCGCAGGACAAGCGTGAGTTTGCGAGCTTGTTGAAGAACGCGAGTCAGCCCCCGCTCCCCTCAGCAAGCGCTAGGGCGCCGGTGAGGCAGTCGCCGCGACTTGCCGCGTGATCGTTGCGCCGTACATAGCGGTGAGCAGGTCTTGCGAGCTGCCGTCGTAATCGGCATCGAGAGACCACATGAACGAGCCGCCCAGGCCGCGCTGCCACACCGAATACCAGATCCGGTAGTACGTCGAGAAGGGATCGTCGTAGGTGATGAAGCCCGGCTTGCCATTGGCGCGCAGCATGTAGGGCACCAGCGCATAGGTGTCGTAGGACGTTTTCCATCCCTTCGCATTGGTGCGCTGTTTGATGAAAGTGCCGTAGTTTTCCGAAAGGACCGTGTTCCCACAATCCGTGCAGGGGCCAAACAGCGCACTGACGTTCTTGTAGAAATAACCGTAGAACGGGGTGCCGATGTTCAGCTTGGCCGGTGGGACATTGAGCTGCTGCACGTAGATGTCGATGGCTTCCTTGACGCTGCCGCCGGGCTCGCATTCCCAAGGCTCGGGATTCGTCGGATCGGGGAAGATAGCGGAGTTGAGCTGCCCGTCATCGGTCCAGGGTCCGGCGCAGTCATAGGTCATGATGTTGAAGTAGTCGACCAGCGGAGTGACCTGCGGGAAGTCATATCCGTCTCCACCCCACGGCGCGACGTCGGCGGACAGGAAGTAGCGCGGGCTGGGGAAAGCCTCGCGCAACGCGCTCATCAGATTGAAAAAGGTGGTCTCGTCCAGACCGGGATTAGGATACTCCCAGTCGATATCGACGCCGTCATAGTGGTGCTCGGCGAGGAAGGACTCGAGGTTTTTCACCAGGGCGCTCAGGCCGGCGGCATTGGTCTCAAGCCCGGTGAAATCGCCGCCCAGCAGCAGCACGACTTTGACGCCAGCATCGTGGGCTTTCTCGATGAGCTCCGGCTCAAGGAATCCGTCGGGTACGCTCAGACTGCCGTCGGCGTTGAAGCTAACGCCAGCGTGGTTGATGTGGGTGAGCTTCTGGAAGGGGATCTGAGCGGCACCGTAGGGCGGCGTTTGGGTTCTGCTCCAGTAACCGTAGTCTCCGATCAGCCGCTTGGGCAGTGCATTCGCCGGGTTGCTTTGTGCGAGTGAGCAAGGGACGAAGCTTAGCGCAGTTCCGCACAGAACCAGGGAAGCGAACAGAGTGGAGAATCGACGCTTGGTAGTCATAAGATGCCTTTGTCCGGTGACAGTATACATCGCATGTCCATTCTTGCGACTGGGGGGGCTGAGAAGCACTGCTCCGGTGCTATCATCGGCGCAGGGTGGACTGTTCCATGCGGCTTGCCACGAAGCGACTCTCGCTGTTTTTGCCCGCTTGCCCATGTGTCCCGAGCAAGCCCCGGCTTTGGTCGAGAAACACAGTCCGGCGGCAAAGGAATTGACTTATTAACTCCGCAGTCCAGATATTCCAAATTCATACAGCGACGTTTGACTGCGCGCCGGCCCTCAACGTCCTGAGCGCCGCCGAACGCAGCCGGGCGGACCGCTACCGTTTTGAGGAAGACCGCCAGCGCTACATCGCCGGCCGCGCGACGCTTCGGCGAATTCTAATGGAACGGATGGGAATGGAAACGGATCAGCTCGTTATCGAGGAGGCTGAGTGGAAGAAGCCCCACCTGGTGGCGACGCCGGGCGCGCCTAATGTCTATTTCAATGTCTCGCACTCCGGAGATTATGCTATAATAGCGTGTTCCAGCTCAGTCGAAGTAGGCGTTGATATCGAGCAGATTCGCGCCGACTGCCCGGTAGAAGACCTATCGCGGCGCTATTACGCCGCGAGTGAACATGAGGCGTTGCGAAAGCTGCCGCCTCCGCGCCGTTTGTTGCATTTCTATCGGCTGTGGACCATTAAAGAAGCCGTGTTGAAGTGCGCCGGTTTGGGCTTATCCGTGCCGCCGGATGTTTTGCACGTGGCGCTGCGGGCAAACGGTATTCCATCCATGACGTGTGTGGATGCCGTTCACAAATCGCTGGCAGGATTCTTCGTGCGCGAATTGGCCTTGGCCGACGGTTACGTTTCTGCCGTAGCCGTCCAGGCGGAGTCGGCAGAAGTCGAGATCCTAAACGAGAAATAAATCGCGAAACTGCCAGGATTTCAGAACTAACAAATATGAGACTGTACCAGTACCCCCTGTACCCCGAAGGTTAATTCCTGATTGAGGTGCAGGGTAGTCTGGTCACATTGTCGAGATAGAGGCATTATGCGGATCGGAAATGTCATTACAATTCCGCTGCTTACACTCGCCGTCCTCGCGTCAGCAGCAACCAATAAGCCGCAGGTGTTCGTACCCTGCCAGCAGATAACGATCGCATTCGAGGGCGGATTGAGTGGAACCGCCTGCATCACGATACCGCCAGGACCGCCTGGTCCTCCGGGACCAGCAGGTCCGCAAGGTCCAGCGGGACCGATGGGAGCAACTGGCCCAAGTGGAGCAACTGGTCCAACTGGTACCGCAGGCGCTCCAGGCTTGAACGGCGTAGCAGGTCCGCAAGGTCCACAGGGACCCGCTGGTGTCGGGCTCAACCCTATCCAGATCGGCATGCTCCGCTGGGCGCCGGCCATCATGGCTGACGATGTCACTGTCGGCAACGCGCCGTCGGGTCTGGCTTTCGACGGACAAAGCATCTGGGTCACGCAATCCGGAAGCAGCCATATCACGAAGATCCGGCCATGGGATGCAGTCGTTCTGGGTACCTACGATATCGGCGCCATCGCGGCGGACCCGGCGTCCATCACGTACGACGGGAACAATCTGTGGGTGGCAACTCAGAGTGGCGAAGTACGAAAACTCCGTGCAGGTGACGGCGTGCTGCTCGGCACATACAATACGTCCGGCGTGATCGCGGCTTTGGCTTTCGACGGCGCCAACATTTGGGCCGCTACTCCGTCAAAGGACAGCGTCGCGCAGCTGAATTCGAAGCAGAGTGGCCTGACCATTGCGACCGTGGGCTTGGCATCGGGAGCCGCGCCGGCGGGCCTGGCGTTCGATGGCGTCAACATCTGGGTCACGCATCAGGGCAGTAACACGGTGACCAAGATTTCCACCGATGGCAACTACCCGGTGGGAGTCTATGCGGTGGGGAACGGTCCGCGCGGAATCGCTTTCGATGGCACCTACATCTGGGTTGCCAACTCGCTCAGCAACACGGTCAGCAGGTTGCAAGCCAGCACGGGAACGCCGCAGGGGACGTTTGCCGTCGGTTTACAGCCGGTGGGTGTCGTTTTCGACGGCAACAATATCTGGGTCACGAATCAGGGGAGCAACAGCGTTACCAAGCTGCGCGCCATCGACGGCGTTCAGTTAGGGACGTTCCCGGTGGGTCCTGGTCCCACCGGCATAGCGTTCGACGGCGGAAATATCTGGATCGCCAACACCGGCGGAACTACCCTATCGAAGAGATGAGTGCGCGGTTGCGGGTTACGCCCGCGAAGCACTGAGGGCCGGGTCGGCCACCGCGGCCAGCGATTGTAACTGTGCTCGCACCGCGGTCAGAGGCTCCAGCAACGCGCGGGTATCGACATTGGACAACCCCAAGCTGTACAGGGTGAGCCTGACTTCGGTGATCGTCATGGTCACGCTGAACTGGAACTGTTGCTTCAAAATCAGGCCGGCCAGATCATGGCGCTCCACCGGCGAGTGAACCATTAGAATCTTCAGCGCCTTGCAGATCCGGTGGAAATCGTCGGAGAGTTGACGCATGTAAGCGCGGAACAGCGTCACTCTGGTCCGTCGCAGTTTCCTCTCCATACCGCGGCTCACCCCGGGATAGGACCGCAGAAAATCCCGGTCTGTCTCATCCAGCAGCCGCTCCATGGCCTTGTATCGCGATGGCGAGAAAATGCCTTCCCAATCATCGAGGGGTAGAGGCATGCTTGCATGGTCACGCGAGGTCAGCCGCTTGAACAATGCGGCGAACCCGCCAGCGAGCACGAGCAATACCACCGTGATGAGCACCGTAACCCAATCCATAGTCTCTCTTATCGTACCGGCCACAACCGGAATCTACAATCCTCTATTTATACGTACGACGGAAGTTAGCAAGAAGTCTCCCAGTGATTGCACCCCTTTGTCACGGCTACTAACGTTAAGAGCTATCTAAGGAGAGCTACAGTTACTTCGGGTGCTCGTCCTACAATGACGTCAGCTATTGATGCGCCAGCCACACCGGTGTCGCGTCCTTCTGCTGTGCGTTTGCATAGCCGTGCCGTACCTTGCTTTCGGGCAACGTTACAGCTTCAAATACTACGCGCACGAGCAGGGGCTTGAGAATCTGACAGTGAGCTGCCTGCTCCAGGATCGAAGCGGATTCCTCTGGCTGGGCACCGGAAACGGCTTGTTCCGCTACGACGGGGCGCACTTTCAAGCGGTGGATGGATTGCCGTCATCGCGCATTGCTTCGCTTGCGGAAACGACGGAGGGCGCGCTGCTGGTGGCGACGCACGAGGGGCTGGCCGTACGTGAGCGTGGCCGGCTCCGCAGGCTCGGGCCGCCGGAGATGCGAAACTTTCCGGGACCGCAGAGCATTGCCATCGCCGCCAATCAAAAGGTGTACCTGGCGTCGTCCAGCGGGTTATGGGTCGGCCGTCCAGGCCCGGGTCCAGAGCCGATGGAGTTCCGCAAGTTCGTCCTTCCGCGCGGCGTCGGCGAGGAAGGTATCTACTCGGCATATACCGATGCGAACCACGATCTGTGGTTCGGCTGCGACACCAGGCTATGCCAACTCGTGAATGGCGAGATCAAAGTGTTTGGGCCGGAAGCGGGTCTCCCTTCGCAACCCTGGCGGGCGATTGCGGAAGATGGCCAGGGCAGACTGTGGGTGCGCAGCGCGACTGCGTTGGTGGTTCGTGAAGCAGGAAGCGGACGCTTTACTCCGGTCGAAGGAATCCCGGAGTCCAGCAACCTGGTGAGTCTGTATGTCGACCGGCAGGGCCGGGTCCTGGTCCCGACGCGTCTGGGCCTGATGCGAGCGAATGGCAGCGCATGGGAGCGTATCGACACACAGAAGGGCTTGTCGGTCCGCGATACCTGCCTGGTGCTCGAAGACCGGGAAGGCGACATCTGGATCGGACTGACGGGCGCGGGGCTGGCCCGTTGGCTGGGCGGGGATGCCTGGGAAAACTGGACCGAAGGCGAGGGCCTCGCCGGCAGCACCGTCAAATCGATTTATCGGGATCGCTCCGGAATCCTGTGGGTAGGAACCGATACTAGCCTGCAGCAATTCACACGTTCCGGCCGGCCGGGCAGGTCTTGGGGCGCTCGCGAAGGCCTCAGCGGCCATCCCGTCCGGGCAATCACCGAGGATGCCGAGGGCATGATTTGGTTTGGTATGTGCCCGGGAGGCGTCGGACGGCTGGATCCGCGGACAGCAAGGCTCCAGTTCTTCGGGCACGAAACGGGCCTCGCCAGCACGCGAGTCAGCACTCTCTGTTGGGACAAAAGACGCAGGTTGTGGGCGACTACCCGCGATGGATTTGCGTTCCGCGGCAAGCCGGCTGGCCTGTCCATGCGGTTCAAGCCGGCGATCAATCCCGTGACGGGAGAGCCCGTCGATCACTTTGTATCAGGACGCGACGGCGGGCAGTGGATCTCCAGCCACAGCGGCGTCTATCACGGCATGGGCGGCCTGTGGCGAAGGTTCACGCAAGCCGACGGCTTGCCGCTCGATGATGTCGACATCATGAAAGAGGGGCCGGATGGATCCATCTGGCTCACGTATGAAGAGTGCTTAGGAGTGTGGCATATCGGGGCCGGCCCGAATCCGAAGGTCGAACATTACAACAAGCGGGACGGCCTGCACTCCGAAGATCCAAGCAGTATCGCATTTGACACTGCGGGGCGGCAGTGGATCTCAACTGATAACGGAATCGATGTGCGCGACGGCCACGAGTGGCGCCATTTCACCACCGAAGACGGTCTGCTGTGGAACGACTGTTCGACAAACGCACTGCTGGCGGATGCCGATGGCGGGATGTGGATTGGCGTGAATCTGGGCCTGTCGCACTACCACCCAACCGCAGTCTCGCACGCGGAATCCCCGTTCCCCGTGGTCGCTACCTGGATCCAGTACGGGTCCCAGGCGCACGATCTCACAGGCCCGCCCCAGTTGCCCTATCAATTCCGGTCCTTCCAGGTCGGACTCGCGGCCCTCACCTTTTCGCACGAAGCCGACCGCGTATTCCGTTACCGCCTCTCGGGTGTACAGGATGACTGGGTGGAAACGCCGCACGGGGTGGCCAGTTTTTCCAATGTGCCTGCGGGTACCCACGAGTTGGAATTCACCGCGCGGTCCGGGAACGCCGAGTCTGCGCCCGGGCACCTTTCGATTACCGTGTTGCCCGCGTGGTGGCAGAGGTGGTGGCTGGTTGCGCTCGAGTGTTTCGCGGCTGGCATTCTGATCCGGGGTCTCCTCAACTGGCGGCTCAAGATGTTACGCCAGCGCCAGGGCCAGTTGGAGGCCGCCGTGCGAGCCCGCACGCAGGAATTGAGCCGCCAGAAATCCCTCGTGGAGGAGCAGAACTGTCAGATCGAGCGGTTACTGTTGCAGGCGCATGAGAGCAGCCGCTTGAAGGACCAGTTCCTGGCCAACATGAGCCATGAGATTCGCACGCCGATGAACGCCATCATCGGCATGACCGAATTGGCTCTCGATACGACGGAACGGGCCGAACGGACCGAATATCTCCACGACGCTTTGGCGGCAGCCCGCAATATGCTGGCCATCCTGAACGATATTCTCGATTTATCCAAAATCGAAGCGGGCCGTATCGAGTTGCACGCCGTGCACTTCTCCTTGCGCGACTGCCTGGCTGGCGTGATGCGCACGTTCCAGCCGGTCGCCCAACAGAAGGGCCTGGAACTCCGCGAGACTGTCAGCGAGCGAGTGCCCGACGGCGTGGTCGGAGATCCCACCCGCGTGCGGCAGGTGCTCCTGAACCTGGTGGGCAACGCCATCAAGTTTACGGAGCGGGGAGAGGTTGGGGTTGACGTGCGCCTGGCCGAACGGGAGCCGGCGGCGGCCCGCATCGTGTTCTCCGTTTCCGATACCGGTCCCGGTATCCCGGCGGATAAGGTCGAACTGATCTTTGAGCCGTTCCGGCAGGCAAATATCCTGCACTCCAAGTCCGGTACTGGCCTGGGTCTCGCGATCAGCGCGAAGTTAGCCGCCCTGATGGGAGGCGATATCCACGTAGAGAACCGCGCCAGCGGGGGCTGCACGTTCCACTTCACCGTCCACTGCGATCTGACCCCCACACCAGGCGCAGCCGCCGACCTCACGCGCCTGGGAGAGACTCTGGCTCAGGGGGATCAGGTTCCGCTCGTTCGGTAGCTCGAATCCCCGGCTGTCTTATTGCTGCTCCACCACCAGAACCGTGAAGCTTCCCGGTTTGGCTCTCGTCCGGGCCCGTTGGCCGTTGGCGGCAGGCACGCTCTCCATCTCCGCGGTCGACAAGAACAGGCGCTTCGTCTTCGGATCGTACGCCATGGTCTTGGCTCCCCGCTGGGTTTGGATATCGCCCACGGACTCGTATTCATTCGCACTCTTTTGCCGGACTACCGAAACGGTGCCCTCGCCATTGGATGCGAAAATCAAGTGGGTTTCGGGATCGAAGGCCACGGCGTCCACGTGGTCCCCGATAGGCAGCGTCGTAATCACTTTGCCGGTCTTTGTGTCCATCACGGCCAGCACCTTGCTCCGGCAGCCGATGAACAGCCGGGAGTTCGCCCGGTCAATAGCTAGTCCCGTCGGGGTCTTGCCTCCGGTGATGGGCCACTTCTGCTTGACGGTCAGGCTTTGCGGATCGAATTCGACCACCTCGGCCTCTTCCTCCAGGTTGACGAAGCCGTTACCGTGTCCATCCACGACAGCGGCTTCCGCCCCGCCACCGAGGTCCACTTTTCCGATCACCGTTTCCTTTTCGGGATCAATGGCCGTGATCGCGGCCGCATCTCCATGACACACCAGCACGCGCTTGGTCTTAGGGTCGTAGAAGATAAAGTCCGGATCCTTGCCCACCGAGATTTTCTTGATGGTTTTGAACGTGTTCGTATCAAAAACGGAAACCGTGGCGCTTCCGCCGTTGGTCGTGAAGCCACGGTGCAGATTGGGAACGATGGCGATGCCGTGAACACCGGGCGTATCTTCCACCTGCCCCAGGACTTTGCCTGTATCTGCATCGACAACATTCACTTGCGTGCCGTGCGAAAGGTAGAGGCGATTCGATGAGCTGTCGAACGTGACATAATCAAACCCGCCGTCGCCGGGGACCGGGTACTTCTTGGTGACCTTGAACCCGGGCGCCTCAGCCCCAATGCAGAGCGCCGTAACCGTCAGGAGTGCAGCGAGTGTTCTCATTAAGCACCTATCATGACCTTCCAGACATGAACACACGATGAACGGCGGGGGAAAATTTGCCGGTTCAAAAAGCCGCGCCTGCCCTTAGAATAGTCTGGATAAGGACGGAGCCGTGGCCACCGCACTCTTGATCGCCAGCATCGGGGACCAGCAGCACCAATTCACGATCGAGCCCGGCACGCCCTGCCGCATCGGGCGCCATCCCCACAACAGCATCGAGCTGCCCGACGAGTCCGTTTCCCGCTCGCACGCCATGGTGCAGTTCACCGGCAACGGAACCTGTTACTTGTACGATCTCGACAGCCGCAACGGGACTTTCGTGAACGGCCTGCGCGTATCGGCCCCCACCACGCTGCGCCACGGCGACTGCATCACCATCGGCGTCTATGAGTTGGAGTTCGTTCACGCGGGGTCGCTAGTTTCCGAGGCGACGCCACCCCCTTCGCCCGAGACCATGACTGCGGCCGATTGGCAACAGGTCACCGTCATGGCTGCTGGCATCCGCGACTACGCCCACCTCGCCCGGCGCGTGGGAGAAACACGCATCGCCGAGGTAATGAGCGCGCTTCATCGCGAGGCCGGCGCCATTCTCGAAGAGATGGGCGTGTGGACGCACACGTGCACGGAGGGGGCCATCATGGCGGTTTGGGTGCACCGTTCCATCAAGCCCCCGCTGAGCGTGGTGCTATCGGCGTTCGAGAGCGTGGCGAGCCTGGGTCGCGCGGCAGCCTCGCTGGATGGCCGGTTTGGTTTGGATGCTCCGGTGCAAATCAGTGCGGGGTTGGACACCGGCAAGGCTTCCATCGAAACTCTGGAAAACCGTACGGCGTCCCGCGTCGCCGCGTTCGACGACGCCATCCATCGCGCATTTCGGATCGAGTCTCGCACGCGGGAGCTCGATTGCGAAGTTGCTTTTGGATTAGCAACCGGCGAGATTCTGCGCCAAGGCGTGGCTCTCGGCAAAGTCGCTCAACAGCGCGCCGTAGAGCTCGATGGAGCCGCCGAACCGAAGCTGCTTTGGGTCATGAGCCTGGCTTCGCTGGCCAAAATGCTGGCCGGCATGCCGCCGCGAACCGTCCGGATCAAGCTACCGTAATGCCGGCAGGCTACTCCCCTGTGCGAGGAGTGAGCCTGCCAGCCTCGGTTCGACTCAACCGCTAGTACGGTATCCCGGGCAGCACCTGCGTGCCCTCGCGCAACACCGCTTGTAGCTGTTTCGGATCCTGTCCCAATACCTGCACGATGGTCGGCGCGATTTGCCGTGTCTCCACCGGGCTCGCCACCGTCGTTTGCGGAATGTTGATGTTCGAAACCAGCAGCATCACATTCCGGTCATCGTTCGAAAAGCCGCCGTGCTCGGAGACCTTCCCCTTCCCGCCCGTGTAAATCACACCCACGTTCGGCGCCACGGCGATGTCCGGAGTTCGCGAATCGTACGAGGGGTTGTTAAAGATCAGATTGAGCGAAGGCCCCGAAAAGATTTCGCCACCGCCTGTGGTCGATAGGGCTGCTGACAGTTTCGCTACCGAGCTCGCGATCTGCGTGGGATCTGTGAGCCAGATCAACGAAACGTCATCCTCGTCGGCCTGCCCCACCAGCCCACCCCCAACCAGACCTGTTCCTAATCCGCCCAGAACGCTGGAGGGCGGCTGGTACGCGGAATTGTCGGCCGGAATGCGCAAAACGCGGTTCGGGTCAATCGGCGATTGGCCATGCTTGGCTGAAATAATGATTAGCGTCGAGTCCGTCAGACCCGCCGCTTCGAGCGCGCTCACCATTCTGCCGATCGAGTTGTCCACATATTGAATCTCGCCCAGTAAGGATGGCGATGGCGTGCCCGTCGCGTCCAGGTAGCCGCCCGTTAACGAAAGCGACTTCTCCACCAGCTTCTCGCCCACGCTCACGGCCTGGAAGTTCATTCCGAACAGGCGCGGCACCGGCGCCGAAGCGGTCCCATCATGCGTCTTGCCGGCAATCCAGTTCAGCACCGCCTGCACTTTGTAAGTGTCGTAGCACTGGATGTTTTGAAAGCTGTCGGTCCACGCATTCGTGGAACTCACTGCCGTCTGATCCGGCAGTGGGCTGCAGCCTGGCACTTGGCTGATCGCAACCGGGATGGAATTGATTTCCGGCGACCACAGATCGTTCACGCCCGTTCCGCTCGGCCCATTCGTGAAATCGTAGGCCGGATGCTTGTCCGACCACGCGGTGTAACCGCCGCCCGCTTTGACCACTTCAAAGATCGTGTTCGTGCGGATGTAGTTATGTGGCCAAACCGGCGCGCAGTTGTTGTTGGGATCGCGCGGCAGATAGGCCGGGTTAATCCCGCCGCCGCCGTCGATCTTGGTGTAGTCCATGTCGACTTCTTCATCGAACCCCACCTGCGTGCCTACGTTCGCGGGGCACAGGTTCGCGCCCCCGACAATTCCGTACGGCGTCGTCAGCGCCGGCGGCGAAAGCGAACGGTCATAGTTCACGTCGTAAAACAGGCCGGCTGATCTCGGCGTGCCGCCCGTGATAATCGCCGCGAGCCCGGGGAAGGAGTCGGACGGCCGGGGGGTAAGCGCCTGCAAGTAGGTCACGCCAGTCTGCGCGAGCTGCGCCAGGTGCGGGCAATACGACTGTCCTCCGTTAATGCTCGGCAGGCCCGCCGAGCAGTTAGCGAAATCGAGGGAGTGCATGCCGTCAATGCTGATCAATAGAACGTGACTGATGTTGTTGCCTATCGTTTGCGGGCTCTCCTGCGCGCGAACGCCTGAGGCCGATGCGGTCCACATGAGCACAACGATGCCGAACACTGCCTGAACTTTCACTAAAAGCCTCCTGGAAATTGGGATCGTCCGGGAAGAATACCAGCGGCGTGTTAGAAACAAATAAAGAGGAAGTTACGATCTCGCTATTTTTGGGTTGCGATTGCCTTGCAAGAGGAATAGGTTTGCTGAAACCTAAAACCTAAAACCTGCTCTTCAATACCTCGGCACTAGTGTAGTGCGGCATGCAGATTAACGATTATGCAGCGCGTGGCGGGCGCGCTTGACCTTTTCCAGAATATCGGACGCTTTGGCGGTCCAGACAAACGGTTTGGGATGGTCGTTGTGCTGGTCAATGTAGTCGCCAATGGCCATGATCAGTTCCTCGACGTCGCGGAAGATGCCTCGCCGCAGCCGATTCTGAGTGAGGTCACGGAAGAAACGCTCCACCATGTTCAGCCATGAACTGCTGGTGGGAGTGAAGTACACGTGGAAGCGCGGATGGCGGGCCAGCCACTTCTCAACCTTGGGATGTTTGTGCGTGGCATAGTTATCCGCGATCAGATGGATTTGCTTGCCTGCAGGGGTGACTTGGTCAATCACGCGCAGGAATTTCAGCCACTCCTGATGCCGGTGCCGGTCGTCGCACATGCTGATTACGGTGCCATCGAGCGTGCTCATGGCCGCAAACAGGGTTGCCGTTCCGTTGCGCTTGTAGTCGTGGGTCATCGTTCCGCAGCGTCCCTTCTTCAGCGGCAGGCCAGGTTGCGTGCGGTCCAGTGCTTGGATCTGGCTCTTCTCATCGGCGCAGAGGACGATGGCGTGTTCTGGCGGGTTGAGATAAAGCCCGATGATGGCGTCCAGTTTCTCGGCGAACTCGGGATCGTGGCTCACCTTGAAGGTCCGCGCCAAGTGCGGCTTCAGACCATGTTTCTGCCAGATCCGGCGCACGCTCTTTTCACTGACGCCTGCGGCCTCTGCCATGGTGCGCGTGCTCCAGTGGGTCGCGTTGTCGGGCTTCTCCTGCGTGGTTCTCCGGATCACCTCTTGCACCTGGGCCGGTGTGATGGTTGGTGTTCTTCCCGGGCGCGGCGCATCTTTGTCCAGCGCCGCAAAACCACCGTCCAGAAACCGATTCCGCCAGCGCGCGGCCTTCTCCGGTGTGATCTTCAACTCCGCCGCGATCTGCTGATCTTGCAGCCCCGCTCCGGCCAACAAAACGATCCGCGCTCGTTCCACGCTCCGTGCCGGCGCGCTGCGAGCTCGGGCCCGAGATTCCAGGATCTCTTGCTGGTCAGAACTCAGAACCACGGGTCGCGCCACGCGCATCGTCTTCGGTCCTCCTATTGTAAAGACGACGCGTATTCTATAATCGTTACTATTTATGCCGCACTACACTAGCGGGTCGATCTCCAAACTCCACCGGTCGATCCCGCCCGCCATGCTCAAGCAATTCTCAACGCCTGGCTCGCGCAGCCACCCCACCACTTGCAAGCTGCGCATCCCATGATGGCAAAACACAATGATGGGGATCTCTTCGGCTTCCAGAGTAGAAAGAGCCTTGGGGACGGTCCGCATCGGAATTACTTCCGCACCCGCGAGGCAAGCCTGTTGCACCTCAAACGGTTCCCGCACATCGATCAAACGCAGCTTCTCTCCCGAGTCCAGCCGCTGTTTGACATCCTGTGGAGTGATCTCGACGTGAGAGCTAGCTGACACCTGACACCTGTCTTCAGCCCTTCGCTTCCGACTTGCGCCGGATCTCGATATTCAACCGTTTGATCTTCTGATTCAGAGTCGAAAGCGGAACGTGCAGGCTGTCGGCGGCCTCTGTCTGGCTCCCGTTGGCCTTTTCCAGTGCCTCGATAATGATGCCCCGCTCGAAGTCCGCCACAATCTCGAATAGCGACGCGTCCGCGGGCAGTGGTCCGCCATCCGCACGGCGCCGGATGCCGCTCGCTTGCAGCAGGTTCTCGGGAAAAACATCCAGCGGCACCGAGGGTTCGGCCGCCAGCACTACCGCGCGCTCCACCACGTTCTCCAGCTCGCGCACGTTGCCTGGCCAATTGTGATCCATCAGGATCTGCATCGCTTCCGGCTGCAAATGCAGCACCGAGCGGTTCGAGGCATCCAGGTACTTCTGGTTCTCGCGGCAGTATTTCGTGAAGAAGTAATCCACCAGCGGCGGGATGTCTTCCTTGCGCTCGCGTAGCGGCGGCAACTGAATGTTGATCACGTTCAGGCGGTAGTAAAGGTCCTGACGGAACCTTCCCTCGTCTACCAGCTTGCGCAGGTCGTCATTGGTCGCCGCCAAAATCCGCACGTCCACTTTGATCGTGTCGTTCGAGCCGAGCGGCTGAAATTCCTTCTCCTGAATCACGCGCAGCAGCTTGGCTTGCGTCTCCGGGCCGATGGTGCCGATCTCGTCGAAGAATATCGTGCCGTGGTTGGCCACTTCGAAGTAGCCCTTGCGCGTTTGGATCGCGCTCGTGAACGCGCCTTTCACGTGTCCGAACAGCGTCGATTCCAGCAGATCCGGCGGCAGAGACCCGCTGTTCACCGGCACAAACATGAAATCCGCACGCGGGGAGTGCGCATGAATCGCTTTGGCGATCAGTTCTTTGCCCGTTCCCGTTTCGCCCGTAATCAGAATGGTCGAGCGGCTCGTGGCCACTTGGCCCACCAGGTCCAGCACACGCAGCATGCGCTCGCTCTTGCCGATGATGTTCGGAAAACTGTAGCGCTGTTTGAGCGCTCGCTTGAGGTGCGTGTTCTCGTAGACCAGGCGCCGCTGCGCGATCGTGCGGTCGATCTCGATCAGCAGCTTGTCGTTCTCCCATGGTTTGGTGAAGTAGTCGTTCGCGCCCAGCTTGAGCGCGTTGACCGCGGTCTGCGTCGAGCCGAATGCCGTGATCATGAAGATAGGCGTCTCCTGATCGCGATCCCGAACCTCCCGCAGCACGTCCATGCCGGAGCGGTCCGGCATCATCAGGTCCAGCAGCACCAGATCGTAAACGTGCGATTCCAGCCGTTTGGTCCCTTCAGTTGCGTTCGCCGCCAGGTCGACCGCATAGCCTTCCAGGCTCAGCAGCGCATCCAGACTTTCCCGAATGTCGCCTTCGTCATCGATTACTAGGATTCTGCCTTTGGGGATAGTAGCTGTCGTTGGTTCCGCGGCGGCAAGTTCAGGCATTCACCGGCTTCCTCTGTGTGTCGTGTGTTCGGGCGGCGGCTTTCGGCCATGGTAATTCGATGTGAAAACGCGTCCCACCGCCAGGCCGGCTGAAAACCTCAATCGTGCCGGCATGTTCTTGAATGATTCCGTAAGTCACCGAGAGGCCTAGCCCGGTGCCTTTGCGCGCGGTCTTGGTGGTGAAGAACGGGTCGTAGATGCGATGCAGGTTCTCGGGGGAGATACCGTGCCCGGTGTCGATCACATCCACGCGGACGCCGCCCTCTGCCGAGGATGTTTGCACCTCTAGTACGCCGCCGCCCTCCATGGCGTCGCGCGCGTTGAGGAACAGGTTCAGGAAAACCTGTTGCAGCTTTCCGGCGTTGCCGTGAATCGGCCCCAGCGTCTCCTGGAGCGACGTGCGCACTTCCACGCCGGCCTTCTTCATCTGGTGCTCTACCAATGAGATGGTTTCTTGGATCACGCGATTCAAACTCACTTCGCTGAACTCAGTGCTCGATGTCCGCGAAAAATTCAGCAGTCCGTTGACGATCTCGCTCGCGCGGAACGTCGATTTCGCGATCTTTTCCAGCATCCGCGATTTCTGGTCGTCCTCCGCCACCTGCTTGGCCAGCATCTGGGCATAGTTCGAAATCACCGCCAGCGGCGTGTTGACCTCGTGCGCCACGCCCGCCGCCAAGAGACCGATGCTGCTCAATTTATCGGCTTGCACCAGCCGCTTTTCGAGCTCGGCGCGATCGGTAACATCGTCGAAAATAATCAAACGTCCAATGTGCTCCTGGTGTTTGGATACGAGCGGCGCAATCGCGATGTTCAACGTGGCTTCCCGCACCGGACCGAGCCCGTTCCCGTCGCCATTTCCGTAACCGTTCACCGCCATGGTTCGCGCGGCCGGCCGCAGCACGTACTTGTAAATGTGATGCACTCCCGTGTCCGCGCGCACCAGTTCAAACTGCTCCGACAGATCCTCCGGGAACAGCGCAGCCAGAGGCTGGCCCACGGCCTTCTCGCGCGAGATCCCTGTGAGCTGCTCGATCTGCGTGTTCCAGCTTTCGACGCGGTCATCCAGACCGGCGGCCAGAATCCCGACGTTGATCGACTCGACGATATTCTCGCTGAATTCCTTGAGCCGCTCGTATTCATCCACCTTGCGGGCCAGCGAGCTATAGAGACGCGCATTCTCAATGGCGATCGCCACGTAGCCCGAGAGCGTCATCAACAGTTCCACGTCCACCGTCGAAAGAAAATCGCCGTCCGCGGTCCGGCTCACGCCCAAATAAGCCACCGTGGACCCGTGGGCCACGCACGGCACATAGTAGGTGAGGTCGAGATCCTCGATCGTGCGGCGTACCGAAGGCGCCCATTCTCCCGAAATGGCATCCAGCCGATGGCGCGTACGCTCGAAGAACAGATACGGCTGGTCGCGCTTCCAGCTCAGGAAGCTCAAGTCCAGCGGATCGGCCGCCGAGATGGGCCGCGTGTTCCGGTCGCGAAGCCCCACCCCCATCTTCAAACGGAAATGCTCCGGCTCATCGTCATCCGCGTCGTCTTTGAGGAAAAACGCGAGGTGGCTGATGGAGAGCGTCTGCGAAAGCCGGTCCGCTACCGCGTGGAGCATGGTTCCAAGATCCGTCTCCGAACCGAGCTCGCGTGCGAACTCCACCAGCGTGCGCCGGTAATCGTACTGGTCGCGATAGAAGTACCGGTCCAGCCGCTCCTGAATCCAGTTGCGCAGTGGTTGGAACAGGAACGCCGCCACCAGCATGATGGTCACCAGGCCTGTATTGCCCAGATCCTGGAAATTCTTCCGCACCAGGTTGGCCAGCGTGAAAATGACCCCGTAGAAAGCCGCCAGCACGCAGACCGTGGCCAGCGTGTAGGCGTATCCGCGCCGGAACAGAATATCCACGTCCATCAGCCGGTAGCGCACAATGGCGTAGGCCAAGCTCAGCGGGATCAGCTGTAGGGCCAGCACCGAAGCCTTCATCAACGGCGTCGGGATAAATCCGATTAGGTACGGCAGCGCGTAAAACAGGGCGAAAGGCAGGATTCCGGCGAACGTTCCGTTGCGCAGCCACTGCAACTGCCGGCGCACAATCGGGTCCTCCGCTTTTCGGTACTCCCGGCTGATCGCCACCCCGCCAAGAATGTAGATCGCGGTGAGTAGCCCGAGCCACATCCGGTCGAGCATCCACCGCAAATCGACCAACGGAATCGACGTCCGCAGCATTCCCGAGCTGGCCACCAGGTAAAGCGCAACCATCAGCGCCGCCAGAACGTAAAAGCCGGCCACCGCGATCCGCCGCCGCAGCCACTTCCGCGGCTCCGGGAACGATAGGCAGAAATGCACAAAAATCACCGGAGCCAAAAGCCCCGCCGTGACGTTGCCCCAGTACATCAACTTGTCGAAATTGTTCAACTTGCCGGTGTAGTGGAAGGTGCAGAAGATGAACGAAACCAGGCAGAAAACGTAGAAGTGCTGTGATTTGTATGCCGTACTGCGACGGAAGTAGACAAATAGCCCGATGACAAGATACGTAACCCCAACAAAATACAAGTAGAAAACCGCCGGGTCCCGCGGCGTCTCACCCACCACCAGCTGCTGGATGGTGACTTCGACTCCGCTGCGCCGCACGACATACTTTGCTTTGTACTGGGCTCCGATCCCGACGAGAACTTTCGGAACATCAATCGCCTGGTGGATCTTGTTCTCATTGATACTAAGGAGGATATCGCCGTCGCGCACTCCGACGCGCGCCGCCGGCCCCCCTTTGGCAACGTGCAGCGCCTCAACGGCGGAACTCCGGTCGACCCAGATCACTCCATCGTCGGGTAAGTGGAAACGGCTCTGCTGCTGGAAATTAATGATCGCCGACACACCCGAGGCGAGTGTGAGCAGCGTTAAAATCGCCGTCGATAGCTGGAACTTGAGTTCCTGAAACATGTAGCTGGCCCGGCAATCCCCGGAGACACCATCACCCTTGGCTTAGCTGGCACTGCACGTCTGCTGCCAGCCCGTGTCACGGTTTCTTAATTCCGAATCCTATACTTCCAGTGTACTTAGCGATCTTCTGGTTACAGGAAATTCGGTTTTTGGGAGAAATACACTCCGTGGAAGTGTAGGCTCCCCCGGCTCAGATCTTCCCTTTGGGATAGCGCTCCTTCATCCAGGCGACAAACGCCGCAGGTGCCGCCATGGTGGATAACCGTCCCTGCCGTACCAGCGCCCAGTCCCCGAACAACCCAGATTCCTTGATTTCCTTCAACGTGGTGGGTGGATCGAGGCGATGAAGGAATTCGAATTCGATCACCGTGAGTTTGGCTGATTTCGGATCCGACCGCGGCTCGGAAATAACCTGCGCTAATCCCACTACCGCCGAATCACCGCCGCTGTGATAAATGAAAACACGGTCGCCGGGACGCATTTCCCGAATAGCACGCAATGCCTGGGGGTTCTTGACGCCATCCCACACGGTCTTGTGCTCCCGTTCAAGCTGGCCGACGGAGTACGTTTCAGGATCGGTCTTCGCCAGAAAGTAGTTCACCGTGAAATCTATGCTACCGCGATTCCGCCGGAAGCCGCCAGAACAGCCAGGCCGCGGCAGCCGCCAGGACCGAAGCGCCCACCAGCATTGGCGGATAGCCGAATCGGGCGACGACGGTTCCCGCGGCTGCTGCGGCTAGTGCCTGGCCGGCGAACATGATCAGAAAGTTCAGGGCGGAAGCGCCGCCGCGCTGCTCCGGCAAAACACGGTTCATCAGCGAGCTATAAATGCCTGGCTCGCTCATGTATTGAAAGCTTCCGAAGGCGGCGTAGAGCGCGGCGGCGCCGAGAGCGAAAGGAACCCCGGCGAGTAGTGCGAGGACCGTGGCGGCAGCGAGCTGCATTACGGCGACGCCACGCGTCAGGCCCAGGCGGCGCAAAACGAAGGGCGCGGCCAGGATCGCGGCGGCCTCGGCGGCTTGGGCAACGGAGAACGTGGTCCCGATGCTCTCCACGGACATGTGAAACCGGCGCGCGAAGTAGGCGTTGAAGAGCGGGTTGAACAGGCCCATGGCAAAACTCCAGACGCCCATCGCCAAGAGAAACCGGCGGATGAAAGGGCCCGCGGGATAGCTGCGGGTTTCGCGAGGCGGCGGTGATTCCAGGCGCAAACCGAGCGCCGGCCAGAGTGCCAGCAGTACGCAAGCGCTCGCGGCGAACAGCACGAACTGCTTGGATTGCGCGGGAGACCCTGCCCATCCGGCACGCGCGACCCAGCCGGGCATGCGGCCGCCGATCAAGCCGGCCAGAACGCCGAGGCCAATGCCCGAACCGAATGTGATGCTGAAGGCAGTGGGGCGCGCGCTCTCCGGGGTTGCGGCGGCGACGATGGGAGAGACGCACACGGCCCACACGGAGAACATCAATCCACCGGCGAAGGCCGCGGCCATCAGGACAGGCTCGCCGCTCACGGCCGCGCGCAGTATCGACACGATCGCGGTCCCAGTAATGCAGGCCACGAGTGTTCTCTTGAGACCGAAGCGGTGGGCCAAAACCGCTGCCGGCAGCACACCGGCCAAGTTGCCGGCAGTGAATGCACCGGCGATGAGGCCGAGTACATTCTCGCGATAACCCAGATCAAGCAGGTACAGGTTATAGAGCAGCAGGAACTGAAACGATCCCAGGTTTAGAAAAGTGGCGGATGCCAGAAAGCGCCAAAACGGCACTGGCAGGCGCCATGCCCGTGACTTCCAGACGAGACCGTGTACCACCACCGGAGGCAAAGCGCGCACGTGGTGAAGAAAGCGAGACGCCACGTGGGAAGCGTACTTGATTCCGCGGCGGAGACGCATGCTCCAAGTCACCTGGTCGTCTGGGACATAGACAGCCTCCAGGGGACCGGGCAGTGAGGCAGGGAACACACGGCGGAGAAATACCTGGCACCGGTCGCGGGACGAATCGAGCAGCGCGAAATGCAGCCACAGCTCGTGCTTGTTGGGCTGAAACCGGGCTTCCACGGGCGCAACGGCGTAGCGTTCGAACCAGAGAGGAATGTCGCCATCGAGCCGCTCGACTTCTTCGGCCGGGGCGGGGGCCATGCGGCATCCGAACCACGTCTCGGCCAAACGGAACGCCACCGCCTGGAGACGCCGCAACGGTGGCGGATGCAGCTCCCGCCAGGAATCCCAGAATGCATCGTCGCCGCACTTGGTCTCCAAGAAATAAGCAATCTCGTAAACGTGAGACGGACGCACGCTGGCGCGGAACAGGTGCCGCAGCAAGTGCAGGCTGGCGTATCCTAGGCGGTCCGCGGGGTGCAGCACGGGAAGGCCATCCTGCGGCACGCGGCGATCCCAAAATTTCTCGATGCCAGGCGCATCGAAACGCTCAGTGGCCGAGTCCCAAAAGCGATAGTGGAGATCGATGCAGGTTGGAATCTCGGGATCGAAAAAATCCGCTCGAAATGCCCAGCCGGTCTTGCGGATCAACGGAGGATAGTGATCGGCAAGTGCGCCAACGGTCCCTTCGATCGGGGCGTAACCCATCGACTGGATGGCCTTGTGTGCCAGGCTGAGAGACTCCAATGGCGCAAACAGATCCAGGTCGTAGCCCACCCGCAGGTACGGATCGGGTGCGTAGTCGACCTCGTGGGAAAACCCTTTCAGCAACAGATAGTCGATGTTCTGTGCGTCCAACCTTTGTGCGATCTCGACGAGCGCGGCGCGCAGGCGGCCGATGCGCTCGGTGTTGCCATCGATATTGCGATCAATCCGTTCGCCGACCCACGCCGGCAGGTATTCGCGGTACAGTGCGCCCAGGAAGAGCGTCAGGCCGGTGCGGTCACAGAAATCCAGCGTGGTTTCCCACTCGGCATCAGAGAGTTGGCGCAGCCAATCCGCAGCGGGCGTGGAAAACCGCAGCGAGGCGAGCACAGCGCGTACGCCATGGGGCAGGCGCGTGTTTTTCTCCCACGCCAATGGGCGGGAGGCGGTGTGTGGAACGAGTCGCGTGCCGGTGGCGGGCATGATAACTATTCCATTTCAGAAATCGTACCGAAGCGCGAGTTGGATGCGCCGCGGCTGGCCGGTGGCCAGAATTTTGCCAAAAAACGGGCCAAAATCAGGATTATTACCCGGAATTCCAAAGTCCGGATGATTGAATGCGTTAAAGAATTCCGCGCGGAATTGGATGGCATGGGCTTCCCACGGGTGGAAGCTGCGCGAAAGCGAAAGATCGAAAACTACATCGCCCGGGGTGGGGAGGATGTCGCGGCCAGCATCGCCGAACCTGTACGGCGCGGGTTGGCTGAAGGCGGCGGTATTGAAGTATTCGTTTGGCGTGCGCTGGCTGGCCGGCAGGGAAATGCTCTGGCCGGGCACGATATTCGGCCGGTTCGGCGTGCCGGAATTAGCGAAATCTTCGGAAAAATAGAAGGGATTTTCGGGTGTGCCATCTTGCAAAGTAATGATGCCGCTGGTTTGCCAGTTGCGAACGGCGGGCCGCAGGAAGCCGCCGGTGCTGGCCAGGTTGTAGGTGTACCCGGTGCTGAAGCGCCGGCCGACGTTGAAGAAGGAAAGCCCGCGTTCGAGGCGCAGGTTGCGCTCGTCCTGCGCGCCGGCGGCGTCGAACAGGCCGATGATGGGCAGGTCGGCATCGTCAATGGATTTCGACCACACGAAACTCGAGAGGAACGACAAGCCTTTGCCCAAGCGCCTCGTGGCCTTCAGTTGCAGGGAGTTGTACGACGAATTGGCGATGTGCTGAACCTGAATAATGGGGCCGAGTTCCGGGAAGGTGCGGAGCGACTGGAGGTCGCCGGGGAGCGGCGGGAGATCCTGGCCGGTCTCGACATGCGCCGGCGTGTTGAAGCGGCGGTAAAGGCCGAGATCGGTTCCCTTGGAGCCTATGTACGCCACTTCGAACAGAATGTTGGCTGGCAGTTCCTGTTGGATGCTGGCGTTCCACTGTTGCACGTAAGGCGTGGGTGCGTGCTGATCGAGTCCGTACAGCGTGGGGAAGCCGGTGGTCGGGGTTTGCGGAAAGCCGTTCTCGATGCTGAGTTGAGGCGTCACACCGCTGGTAGCATTATTTTCCGTGCGGATGTTGTTCAGGACCAGGTTGTACGCCTCGGTCGCAATCTCCGGCGTGTAGTAGATGCCATACGCGGCGCGGAAAACCATCTTGCGTCCCGGCCAGAGGCTTACGCGCGGCGTCCAGGCAAGTCCGGCGCGCGGCGCGAAGTTTTTGTGATTCGGATCGCTGGCGGTAGGGACGGTCAGAAGCTGCGGCGCACTCGGTAGCGTCGAATAGTCGAGATTCAGAAGCTGGTTGCGCGCATCGGTAAACGGCGCGAAGTACTCGTAGCGCATGCCGAGATTCACCGTAAGACTCGGCGTAACGCGCCAGTCATCCTGGAAATAGCCGGCGTAGCTGTTGTCGCGCAAGTAGCCTTCGGCCGAGCCGACGGTGCGGCTGGTATCCTGCGGCAGGCTGAGCAGGAAATCGGCGAAGGCATCGCCGGAAGTAGCCGTATTGTTGGGGTTCGTGGCGGTGAATGCGCCGGTGAAAATATACTCTCCACGCGGCAAATTGCTTTGCAGATAATTCACGCCGGCGTGCATCCATTGAAAGCCGGTTTTGAAGGTGTGGCGGCCGCGCGTGAACGAGAAGCCGTCGGAAAACTGCCAGAGATTGTCGCGTTGCAATTGGGGCAGGTTGGGCGCATCGGTGACCGTGGAGAAATCCTCGATCTGGAAATAGGGCAATCCGAAGTTGGCTGGATTGCCGGAGAGCCCCTGGAGGCCGAGCTGTCCGGCCAGGTCCTGGTGGAAGGCAGCCTGCGGCGTATCGAACACTTTCAGGCGCGTGAAGCTCAGCCGCGCCTCGTTGAGCCAGGCTGCGCCGCTCTGGGTGTAGCCGACGGCCGCCTGCTGGGCGCGCAGGCTCTCATCATCGGGCAGCTCCGGGAAATTGCCGGAGAGCACGCTGCGTTCGTCGTTGATGGTGTAGCGCGCGAATAAGCGGCTCTGGTTGCGAAACTCATGGTCCACGCGGCCCGAGACCGTGTCGTTGTGATGCTCGCTGGGGGTGGAATCGAGATAGTTGTCGCTGGGGTTATTGGTGTTGGGCAGCGGCTCGAAAGTGCTCAAGAACTTGGCGGCGATGGAATCGATGAGATTGGCCGGGATGACGTTGCCGGGGAAGGGCAGGCGATTTCCCGAGGCATCCAGACTGAACGGATCGAAGATCGGATTGCGGCCGGTGAAGTTTCCGGTGCGAATGGTCGCGTCCGGCACGAGCGCGAGCATGGGGGTGGCGGATTTGGCGCGCAGGCCTTCATAGGTGACGAAGAAAAATGTGTTCTTGAGTTTAGGCACGCGGCCGCCCAGCGAGCCGCCGAACTGGTTCTGGCGGAAGATGGGGCGGGGCAGCGAGGGGTCGTTGAAATAGTTTTGGGCGTCGAGCGCTTCGTTCTGGAAATATTCAAACGCGCTGCCGTGCCAGGCGAGCGTTCCGGATTTCGTGACCACATCCATGATGCCGCCCGCGGCCTGCGAGAACTCGGCGGAAGCGCCGGAGGTTTGCATGCGAAACTCCTGCACCGAATCCATGGGCGGCTCGACGGCAATGGCGAAGGTGTTGCGGTCGGTGTCGTTGGCCCCGTCCAGCAGAAATGCATTCATATAGGAGCGGGCGCCGTTGATGGGCGGGTTCAAAGCCGTGGCGCCGCGATTGGCCTGCACGGAGTTGATCTGATCGGAAACGAATCCGCCCAGCTCACGGGGAATCGCGCCGGGGCCGAGGGTCACCAGATTGACGACGTTGCGCCCGTCTAGCGGGAGCGCATTGATTTCGGCCGGCTCCAGGCGGTAGCCCACCGTGGCGTCGTCGCTTTGCACGGGGGAAACTTGCGCTTCGACGGTCACGCTATCGCGCGCCTCGCCGAGCTTCAGGATCATGTCGAGCCGCGCCTTCTGGTTCACCTCCAGCGTCACGTTCTTCGATTCGAGCGTGCGGAAGCTGGCTTTTTCCGCGGTGACCGTGTACTCGCCCGGAAGTAACTCGTCGATGCGGTAGGCACCCTGCGGGTTCGTTACTGCCGTACGAAGGAAGCCGGTGGCGTTGTGCCGCGCGGTGACCGTGACGGCCGAAGCCAACGCACCGGATTCGTCGCGGATTTCGCCTAGTAGAGTTGCCGAGGCCACCTGCGCTGGTAAGTGCGCTGCGGACAGGAAGATCGCAAACAGAAACAGTTTTCTCATCAGACCAATGACTCCAGGATGCGAATGGCGCCGTCGAAATCGCTGTAGCGCAGAGTGTGACCACCGCGAGAAAGCAACGCTTGCATGGTTGTGCGATGTTCATCGCCGACGGGCGGATCCCAATAAGGGCGGTCGCGCTCGAAGCGAGCCAGCGCATCGCCGGGGTTCATTGGTACCAGTTCCGCTCCGCCCGATTCGCGGCGATCGAGAAACACGAGCTTCTCGGCACGGCAGCAACGCGCGGTCTGTACGTTGGGAATCGCGCCCGTGCGCAGGTCGAACATGTGCTTGCCAAAGGGCGTGATCTGGCTCTGCACGGCTGATAGTTCAGGGAAAAGATCGAAAGCCGCGGGGCGAAAGCGCATGCGCTGCGGCCTGCCGATTACCGTGTTGTTCCCAGAATCGCGTAGCACGGCGGCAAAATCATCGGAGACGAGCGTCCAGCCTCGCTTCACGCAGGCATACGCCAGGCAGCTCTTGCCGGCGCCGGGGTCTCCGCAGAGAAGCACGCCCTGTCCATTGCGCGCGACACAACCCGCGTGCAGAATCGTGATGTGCAGATAGTCGAGCGTGAAGTACGCCATGGTTTCGAGCAGGTGGTTGCGGAAATAAGGGGCGCTCGCGACCTCCGGAGTCACGCACGAAAAGCAGTAGCCGCTGGCCACGTCGCAGATCGCGAAGTTGGCACTATCGGCGACGATGTTGAACAGATTGCGATGCGCGCGATACACGGGCTCGGTGGCGGGCACCGGGCCATCGAGATGCACGATGACGCGCATATCGATCGGCGGGCGATCGAACGCGCGTGTCCAGCCCCTCCAGCTCTCTCGGGCCGCGTCGAGCACGGCAAGGGAGTTCGTCGCGATCTGCAGCGGGAAGCCGAGAGGGTAGAATTCGCCGCCGTGCGAAAGTTTGGTGCGCTGCATGAGTGGATCGTCGGGATGCATGTCCGGTACCCCCATGATCGCATCGGGACCGCGTCTTAGGACGTTGTAAACACAAGATTTACAAGTGTTTAAGCGTAGGGTGCCGGAGGTATACACTCCGGGCTCTGCAAGATGCGGAGCCGTGCATTTTTCTGGAGCCAGTCAGTTTTTACAAATCTGCAGAAGGACCCAGCGGCAGGGAGTCTAGCAGAGTGACGGCTTCGTCGAGATCGCGGTAGCAAAGTTCGAATGTACGCTCTTGGACCAGATAGTGCAGTGCAGCGTGATGCTGTTCCATGACGGAGTCTGCAACCAGGGGTAGGTCTCGATGGAGACGGTCGAAGGCGTCGGCGGGAGAAATTGGAACCAGACGAGCCGGACCCCCTACGCCGCGGTTCAAGAAGACGACGGCGCTGGCCTGGCATTGAAATCTCGTCTGAATTTCAGGCAAGTCGGCCGTGCGGATTTCGATGGAGATTTTGCCAACTGTGTTTGGAGATGCCAGCAGCCCCTCAAATTCCGGGAAGATTGTTGCAGCGCTCTCGCGGAAGTGGATGTGCCAGGGCTTGCCCAACACGGTCCGCTCGCGAGACCCACGCACCAGCGAGACGGCTTCATCGGTGACAAGCTCCCAACCGCGGCGCGCACAGGCAAACGCGAGGCAGCTTTTACCGGCACCCGATTGACCGCAAAGCAACACACCGCGCTCGCCACGGGCCACGCAGCTTGCATGCACGCGCGTCAGATGGCTGTGCCATAGCAGCACGTTGGGGATGGTGTCCAGGTAGAAGTACCTGAGGTATTCGTGGTTGCGAACGGTGGCGGGTACGAACCAGGCGAAGGCGAACGCCTTCTCCAGATCGCAAACTGCAAAGTTGTCCGGATCCGAGATGAGTGTCAGCAAATGGCGCTGGCCGCGCCACGTGAGCCCGGTTGCACAGGGTGCGCTTTCGTCCTCAGAAACAGCGATTCGAGCCTCGATGGTCTTGTCATGAAACAGGAGCGGAAAATCCGCCCAGCTTTCCTCGGCGGTCTGGATTACATCTGGTGAATTGGTCCTCAGATGCATTCGGAAGCCAAGGGCATGGACGACGGTCTGATACGGCAAGTCAACGCCGTAGAGGAACGGGTCAAATACAGGTGCAGGAGTGTTGGCGATGTTAATAGATTTTTTCACGGTCTGCACATCATTATCCCCGGGCAAACCGCCCAACACCGCATTTCGCGACGGCTTTTTACAACTCTGAAACTTGGGGGCCGGGGGTGGCTGTACACGCAAGCGACCGTTAGAATTGCGTATGACTTCCATGCGCGCGGCCATCATCCACTACTGGCTCCTTAACATGCGCGGCGGTGAGAAGGTGGTGGAGGCGCTGTGCCGCCTGCTGCCGGACGCCGATCTTTTTACACTTTTCTACGATCCGGAGCGGGTCAGCGAGACGATTCGCGCGCGCCGCGTAACGGCTTCGTTTCTCGATCCGCTGCGGCGGCATTACCGGTCGCTATTGCCGTTGATGCCTATGGCGCTCGAAAGTTTCGATTTGCGCGGGTACGATCTGATCGTTTCCAGCGAATCGGGGCCGGCGAAAGGCGTGCTCGCGCCATCCGCCGCGCGCCATGTCTGCTATTGCCACACGCCCATGCGGTACCTGTGGGATCTCTATCCGGCGTATCGCAATGAGTGGACCGCGAGCGCGTGGAAACGCGCGCTCATGGCGCCAGTGTCGAATTATCTGCGGCTATGGGATTACAGCACGGCGGCGCGCGTCGATGAATTCATTGCCAACAGCGCCAACGTGGCCCGCCGTATCGCCAAAACCTACCGGCGCGAGTCGCGTGTGATCTATCCGCCGGTGGCGGTGGAGGCGTTCTTCTGGAAGCAGCCGGAGGACCACTACCTGATCGTTTCCGAATTAGTGGCCTACAAGCGGATCGATACCGCGGTTCGGGTGTTTGCGAAAAACGGGCGCAGGCTGCGCATTGTCGGCGATGGCCCCGAGTATGGCGCACTCCGCAGAATTGCGCGGGGCAACATCGAATTCTGCGGCCGGGTTCCTGACGCAGAGCTGCGCGAACTCTACGCCCGTGCCCGCGCCTTCCTCATGCCGGGCGAAGAGGATTTCGGCATGACGCCGGTCGAAGCGCTGGCCAGCGGAAAGCCGGTAATCGCGCTGGGCAGCGGCGGTGCGCTGGAGACCGTGCCGCTCGCAGATCCAGAGGGCGGCGTGTTCTACAATGCGCCAGAAGACGAGCAGCTCGCCGCCGCCATCGAAAAATTCGAGCGCATGGAATCGCGGATCTCTCCCCGGGAGTTGCAGACATGGGCGTCCCGCTTTTCCGAGGAGCGTTTCGCACGCGCGATGCGCGCCGTCATCGAACCAGCGCCAGTGGGCGAATCGGCGATCCCGTACCGCCGCGGATCTTGAGTGGTGCGGCCGCGAACGCGAATTCGTAGACGCGATCGGCGGCGAGCTGCTCCAGGTTCAGGCATTCGATGATGTGAATGCCGCTTTCTACCAGAAGATGCACGTGCACGGGCATCGTGGGCGCCGGCACGAACTCGAACGCGACTGTATCCGAACCGGCCGCGAACGCGCCTTTTGCGCTGATCCACCGTGCCGCGGATTCACCAGGACCCGGGCCGCGCACCTGCGCGATGAACCGCGCGGCGTCTTGCCAATAACGCGCCCACCCCGTGCGTAGCAGCACCACATCGCCCGCCCGCACCTCCACGCCTTCCGCCCGCGCGGCTGCTTCCAAATGCTCGGGCGTGACAGTGAAATCGATGGGCAGAACGTCGGTCCGTTCAAGTCCCGCGATATCCAACAATACGCCGCGGCGGAAGATGGGGGCCACAGTGTCGATCGAAAGCCGCTCGAGGCCGCTCGCGTACGTCTGCGCCACCTCATCGCCATCGTGCAGCTTGCCGTCGCGCGAGAAGTGGCACAGCGCGTCAATGTGCGTCCCCACGTGCCCGCCCAGCGCCATCGCTTCCGAGGCCGAACTGCCGCCCACTGCCGAAACATACTCGCCGTGCTTCTTCACCAGGCCAAACAGAAACGGTGGATGCACGGGGTGGTGCGGCATGCCGATGAAATAAGGCTGCGCGAGATCATACACTCTCGCGGCTTGGAGCAGGTTGATCAGATCGTCGTTCATGTTCCTTCGAGGATATCGAATCCATAGGCAGGTAGAACTTCCGGCGTACAATAAGATTCAGCGGCCCCAATCTTCGTTTACGCAAGTGAAGGAGGAACTGAAATGGCGCTGATGAAAATGTCATGGCACGTAGAGGGTGCCCGGCTTGCAAGCGAATGGGTCAAGTCGAAAGCAACAGAGCCTTACAACCCCGCGTGGATGCAGTCTTCATACCCTTACCAAGCAAGCGCACGCCGGTCCAACCGTAGCCAATCATCATCATTGTCACCATTCGGGAAACCCCGGTACTGCGCCTGAAATCTTCAGCGCACAGTTCAGCCTCCCACCCACCGGCAGCTATGCCTCCGCCACGGTTAAAATCGAAGAAGCTTGAAAATCACCATCTCGAAGGAGAACTACCTCAAGACCATCGCGGAGGCGGAATCAGAAGGTGAGAACGTCATCGCCGCGACGCTCGTGCGCTGGCTCAAGGTTTCGGCGCCGGCCGTCACCATGGCCATCCGTCGGCTCAAGCGCGATGAGCTCATCCGCGTCGGCGGCGAGGGGCAGATCACTCTGACGCGCTCCGGCCGCGCTATAGCGAACCGTCTTCTGAACCGGCATCACCTCATCGAGCGCATGCTCGCGGAAGTTTTCGGCATGGAATGGTACAAGGTCCACGACGAGGCCGAGCAACTGGAGCACGCCGTGTCCGCCGATTTCGAAAACAAGCTGCGCGAAAGACTGGGAGACGGCGGAACCTGCCCGCACGGCAATCACGTGGGCGTCGATACCCCGGATGATCGCCGGCGCCGCGGTTGGAAGCGTCTCGATGAAGGTGAGATCGAAGAGCGCCTCGCCGTCGTCAGCGTGTTTGAACGCGACCGGCGCTTCTTAGAACATCTCGACAAGCTCAACGTGCGCCCCGGCACGGCAATCTGTATAACGGCCGCGAATCGCGATGTGCTCACGGTGGATGTGGCCGGCAAATCGGTTCATATCGAACGGCCGGTTGCGGAGCGCGTCTGGGTCAGACCGATGGCCTCCAGTATTTCACGCTGGTAGCGCGTGACCGTGAAGTGCTCTTTCCAGATCTCATGAGCGCCGTCCGCGATTTCGCGCAGGCGTTCGGGGGCACTCAGCAACTCTTCGAGCTTGGCGGCGAGGGACTGGGGGGTCGGCGGCTCGACCAGGAATCCGGTTTCTCCGTCGTGGAGAATCTCTGGAATCCCACCGGAGACGAAAGCTACCACGGGCACGCGCGCGGCGTAGGCCTCGAGAATGACACGCGGCGCGCCCGGCTCGCGCAACGAAGGCACCACCAATAGGTCCAGGCCCGCGAGAACCGCGGCGACGTTTTCCTGCCAGCCGGTGAACTCGACCGGCAATCCCTTGGCCGCTTCGCGTACCTGGTCGAAGTACCGCGCGGCGTCGCGATCCCCGAAAAGCGGCGCTCCACAAATCACGAACTCGCACTCCGGATGCGCCTTCGCCACCAGGCGTGCGGCCTGCACGAATTCCGTTTGCCCCTTCTCCGGCGAGATCCGGCCGATGAGTCCGATGCGTGGAACGCCCGCCTGAGCCGCTCGCGCCGAAGCCACAGGCCCCACGCCGTTGTAGATCACGCGCAGGCGTCCGGGATCAATGTAGGGCCAAAGCGGCCGCGCCACGTGCTGGCAACACGCAATCACCCTCGCGTTGGCAAGTTGGAGTGAGCGTCCGGCCAGCATCACTGCCGCGCGCTGCGCCAGGTGGTTGTGACAATGAAATATCAGCGGAAGGCCGCTCCGTCGCGCCACCCAAGCCGCTGCAGGCAGCACGCGCGGACCGTTCACATAGATAAGATCAGCGCGGCTTTCGCGCGCGAGCCGGGAAATGTGATGAGCGATCCGTGGTGTTTCGAAAGCGAAGCGCACAAAATCTCTCGGCGGCTTGGCGCCAGCGGTCAGCGGCGTCTCCGGCAGCCTACGCACTGTGACGCCACGCTCGCGCAGCTTTTCGAATAGCCGCCCGCTTCCCGGCGCTGCGCAGGCCGTGTTCCATCCAGCCGCCTGCACAGCGGGGATGAGATCGAGCAGGCACTGCTGCGCGCCGCCCAGGTCGCTGAACTGGTCGAGGAAAAGCAGGTTCACTGCGCTTGTGCCCGGCGGCTCTCCCGCACCGCCCATGCCAGCACCAGAAAGTAGACGGGCAGCACGCGCCAGTAGGTCAGCAGGTCGGCCGAGAACATCTGGAACACCTGGCCGGTCCAAAAACAAAACATCCATGTTCCGAGGAACGACGCGATGGGCGTGGCGTGCCGCGCGGCGCGCCAGGAGGCGCGGAGAATCGAAAAGTTGAACCAAAGAAGCGCCCCAAGGCCGATCACGCCCGTCTCCACCAGCATGCTGAGATACATGTTGTCGCCAATCACCGTTTGCCCGATGTAGTCCGAGTACGGCAGCGTCTTGTAGCCAATGCCGAACACCGCATCCCACGGATGCGCGCTCAGAAATCGCAACAGCACTCGCCAGCTCTCGAAGCGGCCGGAAAACACGGCCTCGGTATGATCGAAGGAATACAGCACGGTTTGGGCGAGGCGCAACCACGCCGTCTCCACTAGTTGCGGAAGAAAGTAGCAGCTCACCGCCGCGCCAGCAATCCCGAGCGTCGCCAGCAGTAGAATGGCCCTGCGCCACTGGACGCGCGCGTGATCGAGCCACACGAGCGCCGCCAGCGCCACCAGCAGATTGATGATCGAAGAGCGCGAGTAAGAGAACAGCAGCGCGGCAAACAGCACCATACCGCCTGCCACCAGCGCGGGACGCGGCAGCGGAACCTGCTTCCGCTCGCGCGTGAACGCAATCGCAATCATCACCAGGAAGAATGTGCAGAAGTTGCCCAGCGTGCTGGCTTCATAGAAAATGCCCTGGGCGCGGCGAATGACACCGCTATCGAGCCAGACAAACTGCGCTCCGAATCCGGCCGGCGCGGGAAGCTGATAGTAGAAATCCAAACAGGCGATTGCGGCCGAAACGACGGCCGCCCAGTAGAGCGGCACGATTCGCGGCGGCGCGCCGTCGCCCCGCACGGACGTCACGAAGAAGAACAGGTAAACGCCAATTCCAAATAGCAAAACGCGCGCCAGCGTCGCGACCGCAATCTCCGGTCCCGAGTAGAAGGCCGCGAAGCCCGCACTTGCCACAAGCACCGAATACAGGCAGACCAGCGCACGATCGAGCGGCCCGGCCGTGATGCGCCAATTGCGCAGATACAAAACTCCGGCGAATCCGCCGATCGCCGCGAATAGAAGCGAAGGGTGCGGCCCCGAATCTCCCAGCGGAATCGGCAGCGGTGGTAGAAGAATCGCCGAGGCGATGAATGCGCCCACCCAGCGATGGGGTTTCCCGAGCGTCCACCACGCGACAGCCGCAAACGCCACGGGCGCTGCCAGCACGGCGCGCGACCCTGTTGAGGGAGCCGCCGCCACCAGCGCGGCATACGCGCCGATCCCCAGCGAAACGAAAATCCATCGCGGCGGCCTTCCGGCGTGGGCCTCAATCATGGATGGATTTCACACGCGAGAGCGGCGCCGCGAATCGTTCCAGGCGGTAGTTGAATTCGAAGGTCAGGTACAGCACCGACCCGGCAAGCGCCACCAGCAGCGCAGCCGCGAGCATCGCTGGAACGTTGGGCGACGTGGGCTTCGAAGGCACAATACCGGGATCGACGACTTGCAGTTCTTCGACTCGGCCGGCGGCGCTGCTCCGCACCTCCGCCAGGTGCTCCACCGCCACGTCCACCGCGGTTTGCGCCGCATCGTGCGCTCCCTTTGCGCCGGCCGAGTCCGCGTCCTCCAGTTGCTTCTGTGCCGCCGCCAGGAGTTCACGTTCTACCGCGGCCGAATAGTCGCGCGTTACCTTTACTGTTTGCTCGGCGATGTATAGCGCCAGCGCCTGCGCCTTCACGGGATCGCGCAGCGTAACGGAAATCTCGAGGATCCGCGTATTGCGGGGGACGGAGACCTTGAGCACCGAGCGTTTGAGCTGTTCGATCGACTGGCCTTGCGCCAGACCGAAGTGATTGAGGGCGTCCAGAAACAACCGGTCCCCCGATGCCACCAGCTCATAGCTTTTCAGCGACTCCAGGTACACCGGGCTCATCGCCATCGCGTAGCGCACGTCCGAGGCCGGTGGCTGCTGGATCAAAATCCGTGCCGTGGCCTGGTACCGCGCCGGCATAAGCAGTGCCGCCAGAAGCGCGAAGCCCACGGCCGCACCGCACGCCACCGCAATCACCGGCCAGCGGCGGCGCAGGTGATCGATGTAACGAAACATCTCGAAAGACTCCGGCATGCGGCCCGCTTGTGGCATAGTGTAGCCGATATGGCGTATTGCCTGTGGGCCATCGTAACGTTACTTCCGTTAATTCTGACCCCGCAACTGCTTTTCTTCTACGACGTCACGCCGAAAATCTTCGTGCTGTTGATTGGTGCAGCGATCGCGTTGTTCCTGACTCTGCGCGAGCCGCGTGCACAATCGCTGGCGTTGCGCATCTTCGGGATCCTGCTGGCCGCGCAAGCGGTGTGGCTGGTGGTTGCGACTGCGTTCTCGAAGGACGTGGCTCTTTCGTTCGGAGGCGGCGGTTGGCGGCGCTTCGGCCTCGTCTCGCAAGTGGCCGTGCTTGTCGTGGCCTGGATCGCGGCGCAATATACTGCTGGCCGTCCTGATCGCGTACAGTATTTGCTGCGCGCGATTGCCGTGGCGGGCATTCTCGCGGCGCTGTACGGCATCGCGCAGTATTTCGGCTGGGACCCGCTGCTCGACCCGCGCGCGTACCATATCGGCGATCCGCCACTGACGATCGTGCGTCCGCCCAGCACGCTGGGTTACGTCAGCTATTTCGCGACGTATCTGCTGACGGTGATTTTTGCGGGCGTGGTGCTGGCGCTTCTTGAGAAATCGCCGGCGTGGAAGATCGTAGGCGCGGCGGCCGGTCTTCTCGGAACGCTGGCTTTGATCTTGACGGGGACGCGAGCCGCGATGCTCGGACTGTTTGCCGGTGTGGTCGTTCTCGCCTTCTGTTTGCGGCCCCGAATCAGGGCGCGTACTGCCGTCGCCGCGGGCCTGGCAGCGCTCGCGTTGTTCGCCGGCTTCTACTTTTCGCCCGCCGGCCGCCTCCTTCGAAACCGCGCCCTGTGGTTTCTCGGCGACCCTGCCGGCGGCTCACGGCTGCTGTTGTGGCGCGACGCCATCCGGATGGCGTCGTCGCGCTGGCTCGTAGGATTCGGTCCCGAGACGTTTTCCATCTGGTTCCCGCACTACCAGTCCGCCGAGCTCGCCAGACAATATCCGACGTTCTATCAGGAGTCGCCGCACAACATCTTCCTCGACATGCTGGTCGACCAGGGCTCGCCGAGCGCCCTGATCCTCGTCGCCATGACGGTGCTGGGATTCTATGCGGCGTGGAAAGCGCGCGACGCGATTCTGGCTGGGACGCTCGCTGCTGCTCTCGCTGCGCTTGTGGTGAGCCAGCAATTCACGGCCTTCACGGTTCCGACCGCGCTGTTCTTCTATCTGACGATTGCGTTGCTGGTCACGCAGGCCTTCGACCCGGTGCGTCTGCCGCCAAGCCCGTTCCGCGTCCCAAAGGTCGCCGGCGCTGCTCTGCTAGCCCTCGTGCTGGTTGGGTTTGCATTGATGCTTGTCTACGCCGATGCGTCGCTCGCCCGCGTGGCCCGCCTGATTCAAGCCGGCGAAACCGGCGAGGCCGCTACTGTTTATCAGCAGGTCGAGCGCTGGGGTCCGCCTGGTATGCGCACCGAGCTATGGTATTCGCGCGCGATGGTGGGAACTGCCGCGTTTCGCCCAGGACTGGAAGCCGCGTTTCGCGCCGCGCAAACCGCTGAGGATCGCGAGAACGCCTGGCTCAATCTTGCGGTGCTCTACGGCCGGCAGAACGATGCGGCCCACGCGGCAGAGAGCCTGCGATCTGCCATTGCGGCGGCGCCCAACTGGTACAAGCCGCATTGGTTACTAGCGCAAGTGTTATGGGTGGAGGGAAGGGAAGAAGAGGCGTGCACAGAGGCTGCTCTGGCAGCCGATCGAAACGGCCGCCAGAATCCCGAAGTCGCCCGCACTGCGGCGGAATTTTGCAATCGTTAGAATGACACTCGTCCGCCCACCTGGAACGCGCGCGGGCCGCCCGATCCGAAAACCTGCCCTGCCCGGCTGGTAGCCTGGCCGAAGCCTGGGTCCAGCAGGTTGTTGTCGTACCCGCCCAGGTTGGCGTAATTGAATGCGTTGAAAACCTCGCCGAAGAGGTTGAATTTCACGCGCTCACGCAGGCGAAACGTTTTGGTGACGCGAAAATCTTCCGACGTGGAGTTCCGTCCAAAACTGTAACGCGCAGGCAGCGTGATGGAGGGGATTGCCTGCCCTGTGGGAGTGGTTTTTCCGGCGTATTGCTGGTTGAACTGGTTGACGTAGCGCGGCAGATCGGATTCGTTCAGAGTGACGCCGAACTGGTTATAACCTGCTCCCGGCAGAGGCACGCTGCCGACCGTGTTGCTGTTGCCGCTACCATCGCCGTACAGGTCGAGGCCGGAAAGCACCGGCTCGAACGGCCCGCGGCTTCCAAACGTGGTGATGGTGGAAATTTCGAATCCAAAGGGCAAGTTCCACACACCGGAGAATGTCAGCGCCTGTCGTCCCATCGTCGGACCGTTGCTTGCGTTCCAATTGCTGTCGAGGGCCAGGCCGTTGAATCCGTTCATGTCCTGGTAGGCATAGGACGTGACGAACATGAAGTTCCGGCTGAACCGCTTGTCGATGCGCAGCAGAAGTCCTTTATAAGTGGAGCGTCCGCCGCTAACATCGAACTGCATCACGCCAGTGGAACACTCGGCGGCAGGATTCAGCGCCTCCGCGGTACTGGTGCAGGCCGGAATGACGGGTCCTTCGGCGGAGTAAAAGTGGTTCAGGTCGGTGTTGCGGATGCGCTCATTCAAAAAATGGCGGTAAACGAAATCCGCGCTGACCGTGATATCCGAAGTGACCTGGCGCTGGATGCCGATGCTGGCCTGCTGCGAATACGGAGGGCGAAAATTGGGAACGAACAAATCTTCGCCGGGCGCTGTTTTGAAAACATTGAGGTTCCGCACCGTCAGATTTGTGTTGTTGGGGTTGATGCCTAATTCCTGAGACACACCGGCTTGCAGTTGCGGCAGGACGGCGACGAGGTCAGCGCCGGTGAAGGTTGTCGGGTGGGTGGAAAGATTGCCCACTTGGAGAGGCGGCGGCAGATTGGCATTGATTCCGAATGTTTGGTCGATCGCAGAAAAGAACACCGAGTCGTCGAGCAGCACACGGCCCGTCCCCAGCGGGCCGATGGCGGCGCGTTCCAATAGCCTGACTTCCAGATTCATGCTGTCGTAGTAGATACCCGATCCCCCACGGATGATGGTTTTGTTATCGTGACCCACGTTCCAGGCGAAGCCGAGCGCCGGACTGAAATTGTGATAGACATGCTGTTCCGGGCCCAGGCCATTTGGTCCCAGGATAGGCTCCAGGTATGCAGGTTTGGTCAGATCGTAGTTCAAAAGGTTGGTCTCGGCGGACCAGGCAAGGCCGTAAATCACGGTGAGATTTGGCTTTAGCTTCCAGGTATCCTGCCCATAAAAATGGAAGCGATTGTTGTGATCGGCTTTGCCCTCGTTGTACGAAGGCGGCTGGGCGATATCGCCCACGGCGGTCTCGAAGCCGGCCACGGGCAACTGCATCAGTTCCTGGTAGGTGGTGAACGACGACGGAATTTGGATCTGAAACGGCGCGGGGACCAGCGAGTTGTAGTACTGCACGATCTCCGGTGAATAGAGTTCGGCGCCGCCCGGATCGGCGTAGGCATAGGTTCCGGTGGCGTGCTCATACTGGTATTCGCCGCCCATCTTCAGGCTGTGCGAACCCACTTGCCAGTTAAAGTTGTCGGCAAAAATCTGGCGGCGGTCGAGGCGGCTCTGCGGCGTGTTGGAAGCATTATTGCCGATCTGCAAACCGCTGATGCCCACGAGGGAGAACTGCGGTCCGCCCAAGCCGAAGCAGGGTTGCGGACACTGCGCCGCGGTAGGAGGGTTCTTCGAGTTACTCCAGAACGTCATGGAGTAGCGGAATTCGTTCACCTTGGATGGCGTCAAGGCGCTGGTCAACGACAGCACGCCGGAGTCGGCCCAATTGGTGTTCACGCCCCAGTTCGACGGCTGACTGTTATCGGTGGGGGAATAAGCGTTGTTACCGTCGTGCGAGTAGCGGAGGAAGGCCGAGTGCTTCTCGTTGATGCGGTAATCGATGCGGGTAGTGATTTGGTTGCTGTTGTAAGGAACGGTGGCGTTGGAGAGGAAGGCTGCGAATAGAGCGTCGGAAGGCTCCGTACTGTAAACGCCGCGCTGGTTGATGTGTTCGTAGCTGGTGAAGAAGAACAGTTTGTTCTTCTGGATCGGCCCGCCGAAGTAGAAGCCGGGCTGGCGCCGGGCGAAGAACGGATCGGGCTGAAGAGGATCGCGTTCCAGGTAGGGGTAGGCGGACATGTTGTGGTCGCGGAAGTAGAAGAAACCCGAGCCGTGAAAGTCGTTGCCGCCGGTGCGCGTGACCACGTTGACTGCGCCGCCGCCGGTGATGCCCGTGGATAGATCGAAGTTCACCGAGGAGATCTGGAATTCCTCCACGACCTCTTGGGAGAAATTCTGCTGGGTTCCGCCGGTGACGGAGTCGTTGACGGTGGCGCCGTCAACTGTGATGCGGACCGATTCCGAGCCGGCGCCGAGGATGCTCACGTTGAATTGCTGGTTGTACTCTCCGATACTGGCCGCCGACACGGAGACGCCGGGCTGCAATTGCGCCAAGTTCAGAAAGCTGCGGCCGTTCAGCGGGAGGTCATCGATCTGCTGCTTGGTGACGACGCCGTCAATGGTATGGCGGTCGTAGGCCAGTTGGGTGGCCAACGCCTCGACCGTGACCACTTCCTTGGATTGGCCCAGTTCCATGTGGAAGTCGACCGTGGCGTTGGCCCCGGTCTGCGCGGTCACCTGCTCGACGACCGTCCGGAAACCGGGCGCTTCCGCGCGCAACTCGTACTTGCCAGCTTGCAGGGACGGGAAGGTAAAAATACCGTCACCGCCGGAGGTCAACTTCCGGGTGGCGCCCGTTTCGAGGTTCGTGAGGGTCAGGGTGGCACCGGGCACAACAGCGCCGGAAGCGTCAAAAACCCTTCCATCCACCTGGCTGGTGGGCGCTTGAGCAACAGCGCAGATGCAAATAGCAATGGTGCACACCAATACCGCGTAACAGCGCGTGGTAGTCAACATGGACCCGCCCCCCTCCCCCGGGTGGCGTAAACGAAGCCTGCCAGATCCGACTGCTTCTGATGAATTATCCATGGCCGCAAGCGCTTGTCAAGCGGCAAATGGCACGCGGGGGGCTTTTTTTCATGAGGCGACCGGGCAGGCGGTCCGCGCGAAGGGGCGACGCCATTCGCAATTATGTTTGCTTGGAATCGACACGCTGATCGGTGCCAGTTCCTTGTGGCCTTCGTCGCATGGCTCCCGACGTTGCGGGAGTCATGTAGAATCGTGCTATCGATTCCAGCATGGAGCACGTTGCGTCGTCTGCTCCTCGGCGCGCTGAGAGACTTTCAGCATGGTGGCAGGAGGCTCTCTTGCTGTCCGTATGTGCCGCGATTCTCTGCAGCCAGTTGTTCTTCTCCCCCTACGTCGGCATGGCTGACAATGGGGATTTCGCAAAAGTGGCCGGACGCCTGTCCCTGGCCCCCTCTCATCCCGAGTTCGGCTACCGTTACCTAAATGCGGACTATATCTTCTCGCCTAGAAACCACTGGGACAGCGACGTTCATTCATCGGAACAATGGCCCGCGAATGCGGCCTTTCTGCTGAGCAGAGTCCGCAAAGAAGGAGACGTGTTCAACATCCGGTGGATGGGCCTGGTTCACGGAGCGCTGTTTCTTGCTGCTTTTGGCGTGCTGCTACTGGCTACGCGTCCGTCTCCATTCTGGCCACGGCTACTCGTCCACATCGCAGTGCTTTTCATTTTTACTGACGTGCTCTACGTCTCATACTTGAATTCGTTCTACTCCGACGCGGCGGCATTGGTTGGATTGCTGGGCACGGTTGCCGCCGCTCTGCTAATTCTGACGGGCAGACTGGAGGTGTGGACACTGATTCTGTACTGCGCTTTTGCTCTGCTCGTGGCCGGCTCCAAATCACAACACGCGGTCTGGGCATTGCTTCCAGCCGCATTTCTTGTCCTCATCGCGCGCCGCTCCGGCCGGCCGTCGATTTGGTTTACCGGCGGAATTTGCGCCGCGGTGCTTTTAGGCGCCGCTGCGGCTACCATATACTTCACGCCATCCGAATACAAAGCGCAGGCGCGATTCAACCTGATTTTTCTCAAGCTCGGCAAACTGTCCGACAAGCCGGCTGAAGATCTGGTTCGGCTCGGGTTGTCTCCACGCGACGTGCGCTACATAGGATTCACAGCATACGCGCCAGACAGCCCCGCGACGGACCCCAGATGGTTCACCGATTTCTGCCGGAAGACAAGCTATCTCGGCGTGGCAAAGCTATACGTTCGAAGGCCTTCAGTCGCGCTCAGAATCCTCGCCTACGACCTCCAGACCTGGGCTCCCTATCTGCGCTTCGATTTTGCGAATTACCGGCGTGAAGACGCCACCCGGCCGGGGCAGCGTGCTACGCGTTTCGCCTTGTGGAGCGATCTTCGCATGGGTCTTTTCTTCCGCTGGCCCGCGCACATCGTGCTTTGGTACGCTCTTCTTGTTTTGGGCGTCACCTTGATCATTCGTGCGCACCCGAGCGGCCCGTCCGTTTCCATCGCCTGGCTAACGGCCGGCATCGCGGCCGCCGGCATCGCCGAGTTTTGCGTCTCTTCGCTCGCGGACGGTGTCGAGACATTCCGCCACCTGTTCTTATTCCATGCCCTCACCGATCTCACGATATGCATGGCCATTGGCGGGGTGGCGCACGGCACGTTGCGATCGGCGCTCAAATTGACGAGCACCCCTCCGTCAGACTGAGGCTACGAGGGAGCTCAACGGAGCGGTCATCGCATTTTGCACGGGGGAATGCTACAAACAATAGCGGAGAAGGGTGTTTCTTCGAGAGCATGCGAACTACACGGGCTATTTTCGCGGTCGGTTGCGGCTTGGCGATTTTGGCCGAGGCGGAGATCATCCGGTTCGATTCGGCAAAGCCCGGGTCGTTGCCGGCGGGTTGGACGGTGGTGATGACGCATACGGGTGGCGCGCCGAAGTGGGAGGTGCGGCAAGACGCCAGCGCGCCCAGTAAGCCCAATGTGCTGGCGCAGGTCTCCTCGGACGGAACCGACAGCCGGTTTCCCATGGCCATTCTCAACACCGCGAATTACCGCGACGGCGAACTCAGCGTGAAGTTCAAAACCGTGGCGGGAGCCGAGGACCAGGCGGCGGGCCTGGTGTGGCGCTACCAGGATCCCAACAATTACTACCTGGTGCGCGCCAATGCGCTCGAGAACAACATTGTGATGTACCGGGTGCAGGATGGGAACCGGATCCCGCTGGCGCCGAAAGGAAAGCCGCCGAGGACATACGGTGTGCGGCACCGGATTCCCTCGCGCACGTGGAGCGTCCTCAAGGTGAACTTCCGGAAATCGCGCTTCGAAGTTTATTTCGATCATCGAAAGGTTTTCGAGGCGGAAGACGCGACGTTTTCGCAGGCGGGCAAGGTCGGGCTGTGGACGAAGGCCGACAGCGTGACGTATTTCGACGACTTTCAGGTGGCGGGGAAGTAGCCGGCAGAAAGCCCCGGCCGAATTACCTCCGATTCGACTGATTTGACAAACCGGGTGAGGGGGTTTGAAATCACTGGATCGGCCGGTGACGCCGCTGCATCCAAACAGAATTGGAGCCTCCGCGAGCCGGAGAGAAGAAATGGAAAACGAGATTGGAAGGGACTGGGGCATTGCGGTATTGTGGGTGATGGCCGGTATCATTTTTCTGGCGCATGGCCAGCAGAAACTCTTCGTATACGGTTTCAGCGGCGTCGAGGGGGCGTTTGCGCACCTAGGGCTTCCCATACCGGGGATTCTTGGGCCGTTTGTGGCCCTGCTGGAATTTGCGGGGGGCATCGCGCTGGTGTTCGGCGTTCTGACGCGGTGGATATCGGTAGTATTTGCCATCGAGATGGCGGTTGCGGTGCTCAAGGTGCATCTGGCCAACGGTTTTTATCTGCCGAACGGCTACGAGTTCGCGCTGACAATGTGCGGAGTGAGTGTGGCGCTGGCGCTGGCGGGGCCGGGTGCGGCGGCGCTTGACGACCGGATCTTCAAACGACGCGCGTAGACGATGAACCAGGTTCTCGCATTCCTGCTGCGGCACGGCTATTGGGTGGTGTTTGCGTTCGTGCTGGCCGAGCAGATCGGGCTGCCGTTGCCGTCAACGCCGGTTTTGTTGGCGATGGGGGCGCTAGCGGGACTGGGAAAAATCTCGTTCTGGCAGGCTCTGGCAGTCGGCGTTCTGGCCTCGCTGATCGGCGACTGCCTGTGGTACTGGCTGGGCAGGAAGCGGGGGTATTCGGTACTGAACCTTCTGTGCCGGATCGCGCTGGAGCCGGACTCGTGCGTGCGGCGGACGGAAAACGTCTTTTCGCGCTTCGGCGCCGGAGCGCTGCTGTTCGCCAAGTTTGTTCCCGGATTGAGCACAGCCGCGCCGCCTCTGGCGGGCCTGTTTCGCATGCCGATGTGGCGTTTTCTCGTGAGCGATACGGCCGGGGCGGCGCTGTGGGTGGGGGCTTTCAGCGTGCTCGGATTCGTGCTGCGCGAACAGCTCGAACTGGCGGCGGAATACGCGATGCGGTTTGGCAGGTGGCTGGGGATCGGCTTGGCCGTGTTGTTTGCGGGCTACATTCTGTGGCACATCTGGCAGCGGCAGCGGTTCTTGCGCAAGCTGCGCATTGCGCGCATCAGCGCGGAAGATCTGCTGCGAAAGCTCCAGGCGGGCGAGCCGGTGATGATCGTCGACTTGCGGAATCCGCTGGACGTACAGACCTCGGGTTCAAAGCTGCCGGGCGCGCTACTGATGGCTCCGGGCGAACTGGAGGAGCGGCATGAGGAGATCCCGCGCGACAGGGACATCATCCTCTACTGCACTTGACCCAACGAAGCCTCGAGTGCCCGTGCGGCGCTCCGATTGAACCGTCGCGGAATTAAACGCGTGCGCCCGCTGGGAGGCGGATTCACTGGGTGGGTGGAGCGCGGGTATCCGGTGGAGCAGGTGGGGAAGGCGGTGGCGGCGGAGTAGGGGGGCAGGTTGCAAGTGTGGGGCGGGCCCTTGTGCCGCTGACCTGAAGACAGCCTGTTTGTGGGTTCCTTCGAGGTTCTTATCTGCCGTCAGGGCGCAGAAACTCTTTCAGTGGGCCCTCCACAAACTGATTCGGCTTCCACCCCTGCGCGAGCTTATCAACAACAAACGTATCAAGCGCGCTGAGTCCGATTGCGCCTGCGGTACCGATGATCGGTCCGGCAAGCGCCGGCAAAACGGTTTCGGTCATTGTAAATAGCCCCCATCTGACCGTCTTGCGCGGAAGCTTCTCAGCCCATCCGAGTTTAGTCACTTCGGAGAGATAGGCCTTTCTGAGGTCAGTGTTCTCGGGTTGTCCGGCGACCCAGTGCCTGAATTTCTTGGCTGACGCAACAAGTGAAACCACGTCCTGCATGTTTCGCTGACGGCCATTGACCGCTTCTCTGATGGCACGAGAATCGTCAAATATGGACTCCTGGAAGAGGCTGAGGTTCTCTTCGCTCCTGAGTCTCTTTCTAATGGCGTCTTCGATGCGGGTACTAACGATGATCGAGTTTGTCTGCGAAATCGCGAGCTCGGAATTGGCCGCAGAAGCGATCTGCAAGTCGCTTCGTGCGTCTTGAAGAAAACGTAAGAGGTAGGCCGCTGTGAGCGTTGAGTGCTCGGGAGATACTCGCTGATGATAGACCTCGTTCAGCGAGGAAAAGTCGAGATTGGTTCTAACGCGAAGGTTCGCTCCAGACCGAGTCACCTCGAAAATGAAGGGGTCGGGGGTGGGATACTCCGGCGCGAGATGCCGGACGACCCTCGAAATGGCCTGTGAAACATAGTCGCTGTTTTGGCTGTCCTCCAATACTTCCTCGTTCAAGGACTGCGAATAACTGGATGAGACAATACTTCGCTTGAGTCGCTCCGCGACTCGTCGAGCCTTGCCCTCCCGGCCGATCAAATCTTTCAGAAGATCTGGAAGGCAATTCTGTAGATGGAGCCGGGCCACATCGTATAACACAAAATCATGGATTTCATTGCTGGTTCCCGTGTTCAGTGTTCGAACCCCGGAACCATTTTCTAGGTACGTCAACGACAGCACTTTCATGTCGAATAGTTCACGGACTGTTTCGTAACCGCAAACGCGAACGAGTGAGGTCAGCTGTGCCGAGTTGACAGTTAAGATTACCCGGTCGTAGAACAGGAGCGACTCAGCCAGAAGTCCAAAGTCAAGGCCATCGACTTCATTGAGCCTTCGAATGGTAAGCGCTTCGAACACAACAATAGTGATTCTGCGTTTGATTATAGGGCTTTCAAATCTCGCCGAGTAGATTCCGGTGAAACACGCATGCGAATGCCTAGCGAGTGCTGCGTAGCCGTGTCGTCATATCCGAGACGAAGCCGCTACGCAGCGGTCATGGCGTGCAGCGATCATCCATCGACGTGGCGGTGACACGAAGGCAAAGGGCGGCGTTCGACCGACACAGCTAGCAGCCTCGGCTGCCTCAATCCGTTTTGCGAGTCTGCGTTCGGCGCTTGAGAGCACTTCCCCCCCTTTTCTTTATCCGTTGGAATCGAAATTCGTGGAGGCGCATGTGGATGCGGCGGCCACGGAAGGTGACGCCTTCGCTTTCGAGCCGGAGGCGCTGCTCCATGCCGGGATGGCCGCGCAGTTTGATTTCACCGCCAGCGCCAACGACGCGGTGCCAGGGGATGGCGCCGTGCGCGGCACGCAGGGCCCAGGCGACCTGCCGCGCGTGCCGGGGGAATCCAGCGGCGCGAGCGACCTCGCCGTAGGTGGCCACTTTGCCCTTCGGAATTCTCCAGACCGGAGCGGTTAGGTCGCGCAGCATTCAGACACTACCTGGGGCCGTCAATGGCTTCTATCGTAATATGGAGGCATGGTGGCGCGAGTGCGCCTGGCCGCGCTAGGGGCAATATTCTGTCTACTGGCCTTCGGGCAGGTAATCGAGTTCGATAACCGTGGTTTGCATTACCAGACGCTGACGAGAAGGGGCGTCACGGTGATGTTCGCCCATATGCCGACGCATGTGCGCGAGTTTTCGGTCCTGCAAGTGGCGGTGTCCAACGGATCGCAGGGGCCCTATACGATCCGGCCGGAAGACTTCAAATTCGTGCGCACAGATGGAACGACGATACAGGCAGCTTCCGCGGACCAGGTGGTGAATATGCTGCTCGAAAAAGGGTCGCGCAATGACGTGATCCGGCTGGTGACGGCCTACGAATCGGGCCTCTACGGCATTCAACGCATGGTCTCGACCAATGGCTATGAGCAACGGCGGCAGGCGGCGCTGGCGGAAGTGCAATCCACCAAACTGAAGGCGGCGGCGGCGGCATCGGCGATTGCGCTGGTGCAAACCAGGCTGCCTGTTGGCGAGTCGACCGACGGCGCGGTCTTCTTTGCCCACGAGGGCAAGCTGAGTGGGGGGCGCGTGGTAGTGAACACGAACACGGACGTCTTCGAATTCAAGGTGGAATAGTCCGGCGGCAGCCTTACAGCGAGAAGCGCGCGCGGTCGGCGCTGACGGCGGCGCCGACGATGGCGATTTCGTCGCCGGTGGGAACGATTTCGAACAAGCTGCCTTGGAGCGGGCTCATGCGCACCATGTCCTGGAGATCGATGTTCAAGCGCTCAACGTCGACGAAGCGGGCGTTGGGGCCGGTGAGATAGAACTTGCCCGGGCCGTCGAGGTGAATGCTGGTGGCGGTTCCGGCCGCCAGGGCGCGGTGCCACAGCTTCACGAAGGCCGCGCAACGGGCATCGCCGGCTTTGGCTTCGGCGAATACCTCGTCGGGTTCCATATCGAGAAACCGGCGGCGCATGGCGGCGTGGCCCATAATGCCTTCCAGGTGACCCACGCCGCCGCAGCCGCAGAACTTGTCTTTCGGGTCCAGGGTGACCACGATATGGCCGCCTTCCCAGACGCCTTCGGCCTGCGGATAGCGTCCGTAGCCGATGCCATCGCCGAGCGTCCACACGCGAACCAGAGTTTCCAGTTTTCCGCGTGTCGCGGCAATGCCGGCGGCCATGGCGTCCGCGTCGTTCAAGACCAGCACTCGCTCGAACGACGCCCCCAGTGCGCTTTGCAGATGGAAACCCTTGACCTGTTGCAGATTAGGCGATTCCTCGATGCGGCCGTCGCGGATAATGCCGGCGAAGCCGATGCCGACCGCTTCCACCTTGGCGCCCTGGAGCACGAGGTCGATCTGGCGCCGGATCAGCTCCGCGATTTCGTCGGCGGGGACGCCGTAGAGGCCTTCGGAGTCGGAACCGGGCTCGGGGTAGGCGCGCACCGGCCCAGCGACATGGTTGCCTTCCACCAGCCCGGCCACAATTCGTTCCGACGCCATTACGCCGACGATTTTCGCCATCGCAGGTCTCCTCAGGCTACAGACGCGCCAGCTTGTTCAGGCCGTTGAACGCCGCGGCCTTGTACGCTTCTGCCAGCGTGGGGTAGTTGAAAACGGTGTCCACGAAATACTCTACGGTTCCCTTGAGAATCAGCACAGCCTGCCCGATATGCAGCAGTTCGGAGGCGCCTTCTCCGATAACATGTACGCCCAGCAGTTCTTTGGTCTCGCGTTGGAAGATGATCTTCAGGCGCCCGGTCGTGTCCCCGCGAATCTGGCCGCGGGCGATTTCGCGATAGTAGGCCACACCGACTTCATAGGGAACATCTTCATCCGTCAACTGTTCCTCGGTTTTGCCGATGAACGAAATCTCGGGGATCGTGTAGATGCCGTAGGGATAGTACGCGGGGTTGGAGTGCATCACCAGGCCGAAGGCGTGAGCGGCGGCGAGGCGGCCTTGCTCCATCGATACCGAAGCGAGACTGGGGAAGCCGATGACATCGCCGGCGGCATAGATGTGCGGCTGACTGGTGCGGTACTCCCCGTCGACCTGGATGCGACCGCGCGAGTCCGACGTAATGCCCGCCGCTTGCAGGTTCAGCTCGTCCACATTTCCCTGGCGCCCCACAGCGTACAGCAGGGCATCGCCCGAGATCTTCTTCTTGCTTTGCAGATTGGCGATGACGCCGCAGCCAGGGGCTTCCTCGACGCTTTCCACCTCTTCGCCCATGCGCATGGTGACGCGGTGGTCGCGCAGATGATACGAAAGCGCCTCGACAATTTCAGAATCGGCGAACTCGAGCAGCCGCGGGCGCTTCTCGACCAGAATCACGCGCACGCCCAGGATGGCGAACATGCAGGCATACTCGACGCCGATGACGCCCCCGCCCACGACGATGAGTGTTTTGGGCACATCCCCCATTTGCAGGATCTGGTCGCTATTGACGATGGTCTTACCGTTGAGCGGCACTTTGGGGGATACGGCAGGCTTGGTTCCGGTGGCGATGATAATCTTGGCAGCTTCCATCTCGACTTGCCCCAGCGAGTTGGCCACGCGCACGTGCGTGGGATCGACGAAGCTGGCGACACCGGTGAGTACTTCGACGCCGTTGCGCGACAGTTGCGCCTGTGTGACGTCGATTTCGGTTTTGATGACGTGCTGCACGCGGAAGGAGAGATCGGACATGCTGATCTTTTCCTTCACGCGGTAATTGATGCCGTAAATATTCTGGTAATAGAAGCCGGAAAGATGTAGTACGGCTTCCCGCATAGTCTTGCTGGGGATGGTGCCGGTGTTGATGCAAGCGCCACCCAGCACCTCGCGGCTTTCCACCAGGGCGACGCGTTTTCCGGACTTGGCCCCTTGAATGGCGGCGCGCTGCCCGGCGGGTCCGGAGCCAATGACAATCAGATCGAAGCTCAGCATCTAGGTTGGTGAATCTCTGTTCATTAGAACATGGGGCGCGGGCGGTTTATATTACGCTACCATTACGCGGGAGCAGAAGCCGCAGTGCTGTCAGCATTTCGCTGGACTGCTGACTGGACTACTGGTATCCCGTAGTATCATGAAATTGGAATTTGAATGGCACGACGCCAAGGCCGAGGTGAATTTGCAAACACACGGCGTCAGCTTCGAATTGGCGAAGACGGTTTTCAAAGACCCGTTTGCCATCGAACGCCTCGACGACCGCGAAGACTATGGCGAGGAACGTTTTGTCATCATCGGCATGGCACAGGGCCACGTGCTGTTGTTTGTTGCCTTTACAGAACGCGAAAACCGTATTCGGATCATCTCAGCCCGGAGGGTAACCCAACATGAGCAAGACGACTATTTCCGGCAGAACGCCTAAGCCTCCCCGGCCGATGAACGCCGAAGCCGTCGCGCAGGCCGCGCGGGCGGACCGTGACGCGCAACCGTTAACGGAGACCGATCTCAAGCGGATGAAGCGGACGCCGCAGACGAAAATCATCCGCCGGGCTTTGGAACTGACGCAGGAAGAATTTGCCTGCCGCTATCACATCCCGCTGGGTACGCTTCGGGATTGGGAGCAGGGACGAACGGAACCGGATCAACCCGCGCGGGCGTATCTGACGCTTATTGCGCGCGACCCAGACCATGTGAACCGCACATTGAATCCAAGGGCTAGGTGAGGGCAATGAACATGTTTTTCGGCCGTTGCCGAACGTTACAAGGGAGGCAATGCGTTCAAAGGGAGCGAGTCACGCTGCGCTTGGAACACAGCCATTTCAACATCGCGGGCACGCCATTCCTCCTGCGTAAGCGCGACGAGCTTCTGTGCACTGTTACGGCACCAGTCAGTCCACTGCTGCATGAAGATGAAATCTGTCATAGATAGTCCGTAGTCATGGGGCCTCGGCACAAGGTGAGGCCCCATCGAGTCAGCCGCGTTTTGTTCAGCGGAATGGTCTTGCACCCATTTGGCAATTCGGGTGTCAACCATCGGGAATCGGTCGGGTGCGACGAATGCAGGAAACGTGGCAACGATGGCGATGACTTTGGTTTTGAATCCGAAGAGCGATCTGAAACGGTCGAAGTTCTCTTCGGTGGACTGTTTAACATAGGCAGTGAGAGCGTCCCAGAGTGTCTCAGGTTGTCTAAGCTTCAACCGATCCAGAACCTCCCTCGTCCTAATATCGGCGCGGCCTCGTTGGCTAGCCATCTTCCAAAACACGACCTCTCCCCAGGGGTCTATTGCGGACTGGCCCTTCGCACGAAAGTAGTCCTCGAAGTCCATCGTCGAGAATGCCCGGATCTCCGTTGAAAGTTAGCGACCCTCGACCCTCATAGGCTACGCGACGGCAGTTCGCTTCGCAATCGGCTTCTGGGAAACCGCATTGGTCATGGCGGACAGGAGCACTGGAATCTGGCGATGGCCGATGACTTTGCGGAACTGCCGCTCGGCAACCAGCAATCCAGATCCAACCCAGCGCTCGATCTGATCGCCGGGCTGCCAGCGTTTCACGTTCCGGCAGACGGTTTCGACGATGGAGAAGGCAGATTCGATGACGTTGGTGCAGCTCAGTGTCCGGCGGAGTTGATCCGGTACCCGCAGCCGATGGACTGTGAGCGTCTCCTCCATGCCCTCTTCCAGGCTGCGCGCCGCGCTCGGATTGAGATCCATCAGTTCACGGTGCAATTTCTCCAAGGCGCGTTTGGCGTCGGAGTACTCCGACATGGCGTAGGCGTTCTGGAGTTTCTTTTTGATATCGCCTTTATGTTCGTCGGGCAAGTGATCCACGACGTTCCGTTTCTTATGGACCTGACAACGTTGGATGAAAGCCGCTTCCCCGGCATGGCGGCGCACCGCCGCGTGCAGCGCTTTGCCACCGTCCAGAATGTAAAGCCGCGGCGTCGAAAAGTCCAACCCTCGCTCCACCAACTCGCCCAACAGAGCGCTCACCACGGTCGCGTTCTCCGTCGCCCCCTCGCGGATGCCCAGCACGGTCTTGGTTCCATCGCAGCCAATGCCAAGGGCTACGATCATCTGCCGGTCTTTGAATGGAGTCCCGTCGATCAGCACCGCGCATAAGCGCAACTCGCCCAGCGGCCGCTCCATCAACTGTTTCACCTTCTCCCGGCTGGCTTCGATGAAGTTCTCACTAACCGCCGACTTCTCGATTCCGTAGGCATTCTGGAAATCCTTCACCACGGCTCCGTAGTTGCGCGTCGAGAGTCCGCGCATCATCTTGTCCCACACGCTCGCTTGCATTGGCCCACTACGCTGAAACAATTCGTAGCTGCCTAAATGCTGTTCCCGTTTGTCAGCCGTGCGTAGGCGCGTTCTGCGGATCGGCACCTTCTGGCCGTCCACCACGCAATAACCATCTTCCTTGCCCCAACGCTGTGCCCTGCGCCCTTCGTGTTGCTGGTGGCGCTCACCGGCCAGCGACTTTACTTCCTCGTCCATCACCAGGTGCATCAGTTCCAGACCAGCCTGCCGCAGCAAGTTGCCCACGCCCTGCTGTAACAAGCCGACGATCTCGGCCAGCGGAAGGATCATCTGGATGTTGGGATTCTGTTCGATGGCGATCCGGCGGAACTGCTGCACGGCCCGTTGTTGTTCTATCTGGTATCGTCTCTTCATAGCGACTCTCTCCTTTTTCTTGGCAGAAAAATCGACCCTCGGCCCATTATGGCCGGGGGTTTGAGAGTCGCTACTTTCTACGAACTATCGGGCATCCTCCCATCGTCTCCTTTCGATCACCTTCTGGGAGTCTTGGTTGGTGCCACTGCGGATAGTTGGATGCAAGAGAAAAAGGCCGGGTCACCGGATAACGATACGCTGCAAGAGCGGTCTTCCATGTTTTGGGCATCGGGTGTTCCACTCGGCACGCTGCAGAAAGCAGCAGAGTTCTCTCGTGAGTCTAGCAACGCAGGCCGGCCGGAAGGAACCCAACGACTATGGCACACATTTCCAGGAGTACAACCCCAACAGGCAGGATGGTTCATGCGTTTTGTCTATTGGATGGTCCCGTGCCTGGCCCGCGCGTTCTGCCCGCTGCCGGACCGCAAGCACGCGCAAGCGTGCCTATAATGGTGCACGGCGGAAACGAGCCGCGGAGCGTAGAGATGGCCGATCGAGTAATTCGTCCCAGCATGAAGCGGATCAAAGCAGGCTATGTTTTGGCGCTGGTGGTGATCATTGCAGCGGTGGTGGCCTACGCATGGTACCTTGAGCCCGATAATTACCCGTGGTGGGTCCCGGCGATTTCGGCCATTGTGCTGCTGTTGCCCATCCGCGCTCATATTCGGCGGCAATTGGTGAAAGTGACGCTTTCAGGCGACAAACTGCGCTACGACTTGGGTCTGCTGTCGAAGACCACGCGCAATATTCAGCTTTCGAAGGTGCAGGATGTGCGCGTGGACCAATCGCTTGGCCAGCGGATGCTGGGTGTGGGCAACATTTCCATTGAGACTTCGGGGGAAGCCAGCCGGCTGACGGTGCATAACATCGACAGTCCACACGCTGTCGCGGATGAGATTATCGCGGCTTCGCAGGAACACGGCCGCTTGCAACAAAGCGGCGGCAAGCCCTGACATCGGCTTTTCGAGAAAGTTGCGATCTTGTAGGCACTCTATTGCTTGCCGGATCCTCTTCTCGCGCCTCTGGTGGCTATTGCCGCGGGAATTCTGCTTTCGCGCCTGGTTGGGTTTGAAACTCGCGAGCTGGCGGTTTTCCTTGCGGTGTACCTCATTCTCACGCTGATTTGTTTGTGGCGGCGTACGCGCATTCTTGCGGCTGCCTGCTGCCTGCTAGTGTAGTGCGGCATGCAGATTAACGATTATGCAGCGCGTGGCGGGCGCGCTTGACCTTTTCCAGAATATCGGACGCTTTGGCGGTCCAGACAAACGGTTTGGGATGGTCGTTGTGCTGGTCAATGTAGTCGCCAATGGCCATGATCAGTTCCTCGACGTCGCGGAAGATGCCTCGCCGCAGCCGATTCTGAGTGAGGTCACGGAAGAAACGCTCCACCATGTTCAGCCATGAACTGCTGGTGGGAGTGAAGTACACGTGGAAGCGCGGATGGCGGGCCAGCCACTTCTCAACCTTGGGATGTTTGTGCGTGGCATAGTTATCCGCGATCAGATGGATTTGCTTGCCTGCAGGGGTGACTTGGTCAATCACGCGCAGGAATTTCAGCCACTCCTGATGCCGGTGCCGGTCGTCGCACATGCTGATTACGGTGCCATCGAGCGTGCTCATGGCCGCAAACAGGGTTGCCGTTCCGTTGCGCTTGTAGTCGTGGGTCATCGTTCCGCAGCGCCCCTTCTTCAGCGGCAGGCCAGGTTGCGTGCGGTCCAGTGCTTGGATCTGGCTCTTCTCATCGGCGCAGAGGACGATGGCGTGTTCTGGCGGGTTGAGATAAAGCCCGATGATGGCGTCCAGTTTCTCGGCGAACTCGGGATCGTGGCTCACCTTGAAGGTCCGCGCCAAGTGCGGCTTCAGACCATGTTTCTGCCAGATCCGGCGCACGCTCTTTTCACTGACGCCTGCGGCCTCTGCCATGGTGCGCGTGCTCCAGTGGGTCGCGTTGTCGGGCTTCTCCTGCGTGGTTCTCCGGATCACCTCTTGCACCTGGGCCGGTGTGATGGTTGGTGTTCTTCCCGGGCGCGGCGCATCTTTGTCCAGCGCCGCAAAACCACCGTCCAGAAACCGATTCCGCCAGCGCGCGGCCTTCTCCGGTGTGATCTTCAACTCCGCCGCGATCTGCTGATCTTGCAGCCCCGCTCCGGCCAACAAAACGATCCGCGCTCGTTCCACGCTCCGTGCCGGCGCGCTGCGAGCTCGGGCCCGAGATTCCAGGATCTCTTGCTGGTCAGAACTCAGAACCACGGGTCGCGCCACACGCATCGTCTTCGGTCCTCCTATTGTAAAGACGACGCGTATTCTATAATCGTTACTATTTATGCCGCACTACACTAGCTTTCGTCAGCGCGGGTGTGCTGGTGGAGCAGGCACATCGGCTGCCGCCGTGGCCTGAGATGGACACCGACGGCCGGGAAACGCTGATCCTTTCGGGCTGCGTAGTTGAGCCCTCCGCCATCTCTCCGGATCGGGATCAGTTCACGCTCGAGCTCGAGCCGGGCGCGCGGGTTCGGGTAAGCCTGTACATGGGCGAGGGCGAGCAGCCGCCGAATCTGCGCTATGGCCAGCGCGTGGAGTTGGACGCGAAGGTACGGCCTACGCACAATTTCAACAACCCCGGCTCTTTCGACTATGCGCACTACTTGGCGCGCCAGGGCATCTATTGGACCGCTTCTGCGCGCGCCGCGGCTCCGATCCAGATCCTGCCGGGGCGTTGCGGCTCACGGTTCCGCAGCGCGATCTTCTGGTTGCGGACGCAGGCACTCGACCGATTGGAGCGGCTTTATTCCGGCAGCCTGTACCAGACGGGCATGATGCAGGCGATTCTAATCGGGGAAAATTCGAAGCTGGACAAGGCGTGGACGGAGCAGTTTCGCTCCACAGGAACTTTCCACGCGCTGGTAATTTCCGGAGCCCACATAGCGATACTGGCGGCGTTCCTTTACCTTCTGCTACGCTTCTGCCTTGTCCCCCGCGGCGTTGCGAACCTGATCACGGTAGCAGCGATCTGGATCTACGCAATGGTTACGGGTTGCCAAGCGCCCGCGGTTCGGTCGGCTTCGGGCTTCACGCTGTTCATGCTCGTGCGCCTGGTCTACCGGCGGGGACGCGCGATGAACCTGCTGGCGGCGATCGCCATCGCGTTTCTGGTGCTCGATCCGGGACAAATGTTCGACGCCAGCTTCCAGCTTTCGTTTGGCGCAGTCGCGTTCATCGCGGCGTTTGCCGTGCCGCTCGTCGAACGCACCTCGGGCCCACTCGCTTATGGCCATCAGGATCGCGATCTTCATCTGGAACCTCGCGCCGCGCAGTTTCGCGTGGAGATGCGGCTGTTAATCGAAACCTCGCGGCTCTGGACGCGTTTGCCGGAAAAGCTCTGCCGTACCGCAGTCGTAGTTCCGGCGCGGGTGCTGCTTTTCTTCTACGAACTGACGTTGACCTCGGCGATGATTCAGATCGGCCTGGCGCTGCCCATGGCCACTTACTTCCACCGCGTGTCGTTCTCGGGCCTGTCGGCGAATGCCGTGATCGTGCCATTGCTGGGCCTCGCGTTGCCGGTTGGTTTCCTCGCGGTTTTCACGGGATGGAGTGTGCCGGCGAGGTTCGCGGGGTGGCTGCTGGCGCTTTCGCAATCCGCCGCGGCGTGGCACGCACGATGGGAACCCAACTGGCGGATTCCGAGCCCGCCGATCTGGCTGGCGATCAGCATAGCTGCCGCGCTCGTTGCCGTCGCGTTGGGGGTGCGATGGCGCGGCCGGCTCCGTGCCTTAAGGCTGGCGTCAATCGGCGCGTTAGCTGTGCTGCTGGCATTGATGATCTGGCACCCCTTCCGGCCGGATGTTACGCCGCGGGCGCTCGAGATGACGGCCATCGATGTCGGCCAGGGCGACAGCATTTTTCTCGCCCTGCCAGCGGGAGAGTTGATGCTCATGGACGGCGGGGGCATCGCGCCCTTCGGCAAGCGTGTGCGAACCAGCTTGAACATTGGCGAGGATGTGGTCTCCCCATACCTGTGGAGCCGGTCCATCCGAAGGCTCGATGTGGTGGCGCTCTCGCACGCGCACGAGGATCACATCGGAGGACTGCCCGCGGTGCTGGAGAACTTCCATGTGCAGGAACTTTGGATCGGGGCTATGCCGGAGAGTCCGGAATGGGACACGCTGCGCCGGAAAGCCCAGGAGCTCGGCGTGAAAATTGTCCGCCAGACGCAGGGGCGAGAGTTCGACTACGGCGGCGCGCGGTTTGAAGTGCTCGCGCCGTTTGCGGACTATGTGCCGGCCGCGATGGCTCGCAACAATGACTCGCTGGTGCTGCGGCTCACTTACCGGGAGCGTTCTGTCATTCTAAGTGGCGATGCCGAGCGGCAGATTGAATCGGAGTTGGTTGCGGCGAATCTGGTTCGCCACGCCGACATCTTGAAAGTGGCGCATCACGGGAGCAAGACCTCGACGACCGAGCCGTTCCTGGAAGCCGTGCATCCGGCATTCGCGGTCATCTCGGCGGGTTTTGCCAACCTCTACGGCCACCCCAACGCTGAGGTAATGGAACGCTTGCAGCAGGCGAAGGTCGCGGTGTTTCGCACCGATCAGATGGGCGCTCTCACGATCCGGACCGACGGCCACCGCTTCGAGGTCGAGACGCAGGCGGGGTTTTAGTGGCTGGTGTCTTCGCCGGCCTCTTCCGCTTCGGCGGCGGCGCCGGGCCCGGCATCCTGGGCTTCGGCGAGCACTCGTTCCGCTTCTTCCAGGCGTGACCGGGGCACTTCCACACGAAATTCCAGCGCAGGAAGCTGCGATTGGCCGACCACCATCGACGGGATTCCGTTGGCTTCCAAAAGGCCGTGGATGGCGTTAGCTTCCATCTCGGCATCGTGATTCAGGGAACTGAACAGTGTCACCATATCCAGATCGTGCGACGCGTCCGGTTCGAATGCTTCCGGTTCCTGCGGCATGGTACCTCCCTGTTATCGATGGGTAACGGTCGTGGTCAATGGCACGCCCTGCAATTTCCAGCATATCGCAGTGGCACTTACAGTAAAATGAAGGGGAGATCCTAGGTAGCCTGGAGGGAACGCAATGGCAGAGAAAGACGAAGGCGGGAAGCTGGGCTGGTTTTTGGCCGGCGCAGTCCTGGGCGGCGCGGTGGCGCTGCTGTACGCTCCCAAGTCGGGAAAAGAAACGCGGGAGTTCATCAACAAGAAGACCGACGAGGGAAAAGAAGTGCTGGCTGAAACCAGCAAAGAAGTGTACGAAAAGGGCCGGGAGATCTACGACAAAGGCAAGCAGATTGCCGACGATGCCGCGGATCTGTTCGAGCGTGGCCGGCGCCTCGTGCGCGGCTGAGCGAATCCGCGAATCTGACAATGGTGTCCCGCGTGGTGGTGGGTGATTTCGAAATCACTCTGGTCCGCGCGGGTTTCTACTGGTGGGACGGCGGCGCCATGTTCGGCGTCGTCCCGAAAACTCTTTGGAGCCGGCACTTCGCCGCGGACAAGTCGAACCGGGTACGGCTCGGGTTCAACTGCTACTTGGTCCGCACGGGCGATCACTCCATTCTCATCGAAACGGGTGCGGGTGATAAACCCGACTACAAAGCGCGCGAGCGGATGAAGTTACCGGGCGCCGCGCCTGTGCTGCCCCAGATTCTCGCGGGGCAGGGAATCAATCCCGAGAGCATCGATATCGTCATCAACACTCACCTGCATTTCGACCATTGCGGCGGCAATACGTTTCTATCTGAGGGCGTTGCACAGTCTGCATTTCCGCGTGCCCGCTTTTACACGCGACGCGGCGAATGGGAGCACGCTCATGAGAGACATGTCCGCGACCGCGTGAGTTACATTGACGCCAACTACGACCCGCTCGTGGAAAACGGCCAGATGCATCTGCTGGACACGGATTGCGAGATCGCACCGGGAATCGAAATGAAGCTGGCGGCGGGCCATAACCGCGACATGATGGTGGTGACGGCAACCTCGCGCGGGCAGACTTTCTGCTTCTTTTCCGATCTCATTCCTACCGCGGCGCACGTTGCACCCTCGTGGGTGGCGGCGTTCGATTTGTTTCCGCTGGAAGTCATCGATAACAAGACCCGCTGGTTGGACGAGGCTGTTCGAGGCCAGTGGATCTGCGGCTTCGCGCATGAACCCGAGGTTGCGTTCGCGCGCATCAAGAAGGTCGGCCAATCGTTCGCTGCCGTAGCTTGTGCGACCACGGAGGATGGACACCCGGAAGCACCTGTCCTACTCTAGAGAAAAAACCATGACCGCATCTGCGTTGTCTCTGCCAGAATTTCGCAATGAACCAGTCGCGGACTTTTCGTTGCCGGCAAACCGCCGGGCCATGGAAGCCGCGCTCGCCGAGGTGCGGTCGAAGTTCGGCCACGAATATGACCTGCTGATCGGTGGCGAACGCTTCCGGACCACGGAAGAGCTGCGATCGACCAACCCGTCGCGGCCCTCTGAGGTAGTGGGCATTCATCAGAAAGCCACGCCGGAACAGGCTGTGCGGGCGGTTGAAGCCGCCTACGCTTATTTTCCGGAGTGGAGCGCGACGAGTGCGACTGACCGCGTCCGCAAGCTGGTGGCCGCTGCCCGTCTGCTGCGCGAGCACAAGTTCGAGTTTGACGCGTGGCTGGTGTACGAAGCCGGCAAAACCTGGCCGGAAGCGGATGCCGACACCTCCGAAGCCATCGACTTCTGCGAATATTACGCGCGTGAAATGCTGCGCCTGAGTGGTCCACAACCTGTCGTTCAGATGCCTGGCGAAAAAGATGAGATGCGCTACCTGCCGCTGGGCGTGGGTATCGTCATCCCGCCGTGGAATTTTCCGCTGGCGATTCTCGCCGGCATGACAGTGGCCGCGCTTGTCACCGGCAACACCGTGGTGATCAAGCCATCGAGCGAAACGCCAACGGTGGCTGCGAAGTTTGCCGAGCTGCTGCTCGAAGCCGGATTCCCGGCGCGGTCGTTCTCATTTCTTCCCGGTAGCGGTTCGGCCATCGGCGACTTACTGGTGCAACATCCCAAGTCGCGATTCATCGCGTTCACCGGTTCGCGCGACGTGGGTCTGCGCATCAACGAGCTAGCCGCGAAAGCGCAGCCGGGCCAATGCTGGATCAAGCGCGTCATTGCCGAGATGGGCGGTAAGGACGCCATCATCGTGGATGCGGACGCCGATCTGGAAAAGGCCGTCGATGGTGTCGCGGCCTCGGCGTTCGGCTATCAAGGGCAGAAGTGCTCCGCCTGTTCGCGAGCAATTGTTCACGAGCGCGTGTACGAAGATTTTCTTGCGCGCTTGAAGAAGAAGACCGAAACGCTGACCGTCGGTCCCGCTGACGATCCGGCAAGCTACATGGGCCCAGTAATCAGCGACGGCGCCCGGCGTACGATTCTGCAATATATCGAGGTCGGGACGAAAGAAGGCAAACCGCTAACGGGTGGTACAGCCGCACCTGGCGAAGGTCACTTCATTCAACCGACCGTCATCGCCGATGTGCCCTCGACCGCGCGTATTTTCCAGGAGGAAATCTTCGGCCCTGTTCTCGCCGTGACTAAGGCGAAGGATTTTCAAAACGCCCTCGATCTGGCCAATGACTCGCAATACGGTCTCACCGGCGCGATATTTTCCAAAACACCGGAGCACATTCGCGAGGCGCGCGAGCGGTTCTTCGTCGGCAATCTCTATGTGAATCGCAAATGCACCGGCGCCATGGTGGGCGCGCATCCGTTCGGCGGGTTCAACATGTCGGGCACGGATTCGAAGGCTGGCGGGCCGGACTATTTGCTGCTCTTTCTCCAGGCCAAGTCCATTGCCGAGCGATTAGCCTGACGCGTGAAGACTTCGAACGCTCCCCAGTAGTAAGGTTTGCGGAACGCTCCGCCCGCGCGCATAAGTTGCCGTTTCGCGCCGCGCAGCGCCGCCGCGGGGTCGCCGCCTTCCCTCCATTCTTTGTAAAACTCCTTCATCAATAGCGGAGCGGCGGCATCGTCCACATTCCAAATGCCGCCCACGACGTTCTGCGCGCCGGCATCGAGAAAGGCCCACGCGAACCCGATCAGACCTTCCCCCGAATACGCTTTCGAGCCGGCGCTGCGGCAGGCTGAGATGGTTACGAGTCCCGGATCAAGGTGCAACTCGGCGACCTCGCTCGCGTAGAGCTTATACTTGTTGCCGTGCGGCGAAAGAATGATCGCGGAATTGAGCGGGCTCTCCTCGTTGGCGGCGGCGTGCGCTGCGAAATGGATGGCGGTGAAAGTCTGTGGAGCGGCTTCGCGGAAACGCTCGGCATAGGCTTCAGCGCCGGTGTACACCGCGCGGTCCGAGGCGGCGAAACCGGCTGCGATCTCGGCGATCTCCGTTTTCAAATGCGCCAACGGCGGAAATTCAGGGTCCGCCGGCAACGGATCGCCGATCATCAACAGCCGCGGCCGGCGAGCGGGCCGGTGCGTTAGCGCCCGCTGGAGGACTCCGAGCGATGGCACGAGCGCGACGGTCGAGTCGTCAATCCAATAGTGCGGTTTCGGTCCGTCCACCACCAGCGTTTCGAAGTTGATCTCGTGAAGGCGCCCATCCGGGCTGATGATCACAGGCGCGGTTGCGTGCAGCATCGGTTCCACCGGACCAAGCAACATTTTGTACAGTTGCCGTGCCGCCGCGTCGCCCGATGCCAGGGGATCGCGCAGATTCTCGATCGATCTTCGATGCTGCTCGATGAGAGCATTGATTGCCGATTCGCCTGGCAAAGCGAACTGCGAAACGCCCTTTGCCGTCACCGCCCACAGATAGGACCTGTTCGGTGCCAGCCAGTATGAGAGCAATATCGCGCCGCTTTCGCGCACCGCGCGCACGGCGTCCGTCACCCGGAATTCGGGCAATGCCGAAGTACGGCCTTCCAGCTTCTGCATGAGCAGACGCGCGCGCGAGGATTCCGCGACTTCGAGCGCCTTCTCCTTCTGGCCCTGCTCGGAAAGAAAGCCGACGTAATCCTGATAAAAACTGGTCTGGTAGTTTCGAAACGTGATCTTCGAATCGTTCTGGCCCAGAGCCAGCCACTCCCGGTCGAGCACACCCACCGCGGCCGCATATTCGTCCAGCGCTTGAGGGCTCTTTTGCGACCGGTACAATTCCGCCCGTCCGGAGTGCGCCTGCCACTCGACGTTCGGTTGACGCGATGTTGTTGCCAGTTGGAGAGCCTTGTGAAAGGCGGCTTCCGCTTCCGGAGCGCGCCCGCGCGCCGTGGCGATGAGCCCGGCGTTCAGATGGGAATACGGTACCGCCTCCGCATTAGGCGCACTGGCCTCCGCCTCGAACGCCAGGCGATTGAAGTTCTCCGCCTCGACCCATTTGGATTGATCGATGTAGGAGCGCGCGATGTTGTTTAGCCACGTGGCGGCTGCAGCGTGGTTTCCCAAATGTTGCGCGATGTCCCGCGCTTGCGAGTAATAGGAAATCGCCTTGCCATAATTCTCGCGGACGTAGTAGATCGACCCGATATTGCCGAGCCAGCGCTGTTGATCTCCCACCAGGTGCTCTTCGGCGGCGATGGCTTCGGCCCTTGTGAACAGGTCCAATGCCCGTTCCCACTGGCCGAGACGGAAATCGCACCAGCCAAGATTGCCCAGCGCCTTCTCAAGTGTGACCTTCGACGGGACGTTCTGTGCCGTCCGGTTCGCGGACTCGAACCATGGGATCGCTTCGTCGTAGCGGAACCTCGCCATGCGGAGATAGCCGAGATTGTTCAGCGCCATGGCTTCGAAATACTTGTCATGCTGGCTGGTGGCGATGTCGAGGGCGCGGTGAAGGGTAGCGTCGGCTTCCTCGAAATTATCCAGGAGCACTCCTCGTTTCAGGTCAATCCACGCTTGCAGACTCGCTGCACTTGTCTTGGATGCCAGTTGGCGGGCCTGATCGAGCAGGCCAAGCGCTTCCACGGGTTGGCCTGATGCTGCTCGCAACAGGCCCAGGTCCGTAAGCAGCCGCGCCTCTAGCTCATCGGACCGCGGGATTCCGGCCGGCAGATTGTCCAGTAGATGCTGCGCGTCTGCGGCGCGTTCTTGCGTCAGCAGGATTTCAGCCTTGATGAGGTGGAACCTGAGGAGCCACGCGGCATTGCGCTGCCCACGGCACAAGCGCAGCCCCTCTTCCGAATACCGGAGGGCGGACTGCAACTCGCCGCGACGTCTTGCCTGATCCGCGGCACTGTACAAATTCTCGGGAGAGCCGGGCCGAATCCGGGCGCAACTGCTGAAGAAGAGTGTTATTGAAACGGCTAGTGTCCAGACGACCAGATGGAGGGACTGCCGCCCCCGCCTACGCCGCCGCCACCGCCCGAACCTGGATTCTTTAGGTCCAGGCCGACCAGTTGCACCCATTGCGCCGTGTGCGCGTGTATGTGGATCTTCGTCGGCAGCCACTTCCACTCCGCGAAAGTCACGATACCAAAGTCCGGAATCTCGATTCTACGAGTATCCGCGGAAATGGCAATCTCCCCGCACTCGGTTGATTCCCGCTGCCCCGGAGCTTCGGAAATTCCCACCGGCTCGATTTCCGGACCCTCACCCAGAAAATATTTCTTCCGCTGCGCGTCGTTGAAGGTGAATGCTTCCGGCAAGCGCAGTTCCTTGCCCAGCCGGTAGGGCCGGCCGCAGATCTTCAGATTCTTGAATACCGGCGGCAGAGGCAAGATCCGCGGATGCTTGGGGCGGCTTGGATCGCGATACCACTCCTCGCGGTAGACCGTCATGATGCCGGCCTCGAGTTCGTCGATCGTTAACTTGCCTTTTACGCGGAGGCCTGTCAGGCCAGTTTTCGCGATCGTTGTATAGACCCCGCGCTCGATCTTGGTCGCGACATGCACCCAACTGTGCGAGAACGAAATCTCCGGATGCCTGTGCCCACCCGTTCTTTCCCGATGCTTGAATGGTTGGCGTCCCTGGAATGCGAGCGCGTACTCAGGGCCAAAATCGTCGCTGCTGTCGGTGGTAAACCGATAGTGGGCGGCCAGGGCATGCGCATGAAAAGTGTAGCCCTTCAATTTCTCGCCGTTCTTGAGTTTTGTGGGCATAGTGGATCTAGCTTATCGCGGAATTAGGAAACCAGAGCGTCCAATTTCCTTCGAACCTCCTTGTTGCTGCCCGTGCAATACCAGAACATAATCGCCGGGCTCCAGAGAAGCGACTGGCACCAGCAGTTCCAGTTCCGTGTCGTCGCCACCTGGCGCCGCGAGAGATCGCGAAGATCTGGTAGCGCCCTTGGCGTCGAGAATCTGATAGCGATAACTCTCAAACCGCGGGCTGGGCGGTAAGTCGAAGCGCGCGCCGAAAAACTGGGCGCCGGCCGGAACCGCAATAGCCGGTTGCGCGCCGCGTGCCGCCGGCGGGACTCCGAAGCTCCGGTAGAACTGCGGCTCGATCCCGGCAAGCCCGGCGCTGGGATGCAGGCGCTCCAAACCGAATCCCGCCAGCAGGGCCAGGTTCAATGCCGCCGACGCGAAGAGCGGCCACCAAAACCACCGTCCCGGGCGGCCCGCCGGGCGTGTCAATTTCTCAACCTCGCGCGCACGCCCTTCGCGCAACGCCTGCGTCGCATTGGCGGCGAAGATCGAAGCCGACCTCGCCTCCTCGGCGCACTCCCGGCATTCGAAGTAGTGCTCCTCGAACTCTGTGCGTTCTTCCGGCGAGAACTCTTCCAGGACATAGCGCTCCGCCGCCTGGATCCGAATTGCGGTCTCGTGATCCATCAACCCTTAGCTCCATAGAAATAGTGCTCTTCACCACCGCAGCGTTTCATCCGTCCGCTCCCGTGACGCGCGCAAACTCCTGCCGGAAACGCGCTTTCGCACGAAAAATGAGGACGCGAAGATAATCCGGTTGCACATCAAAACGGCGGCACACTTCCTCCAGGCTCAGCTCCTCCAGAAACTTCGCCTCAAGCAGTTTGCGGTCCCGCTCGTCGAGCTTGGCGAGCACTTTTTTCACCTCGCGCTGGCGCTGTTCATTGATCATGGCCGCATCCGGGTCCTGGCCCGCGGCTGGATGGTCATCGAAATTGTACTCGGTGGGGTCGTAGCGTCCCTCGGACCGGTTCAGCTCCGCGCTAACGTTATGGCACACCGCCAGCACGAACGCTCCCAGTTTTCTGGCGTCTTGTAAGCCTTTTGGGTCGCGCACGGTCTTCAGAACGCGGAGGAGGGTCTCCTGCTGGATGTCTTCCAGCAATTGGCGGGAGCGCACCCTGCGCCTGAGTTTCAGTTGAATCAGTTCGCCGAAGTAGCCGGCGAAATGCCGCTCCACCTGGGAGTCGCCGTCCCGCAATCGCCGAAGATATTCCTCATCGAAGGAGTGAAACTGCACAGTCAACCCGGAACAGTGTGGACAATTATAGCTTTGTGAGTGCGTCTTTGTAACTGTGGTAATCTAACGGAAGCCCCGATCAGAAGGGGACCAAGAAGTCACTAGCACAGGGTCAAATCTTTTCGACGCGGCACAGGCTTCGCGCCTGTCCCCAGGGGCGCCTTCGGGCGCCCCGATCTGCGCATTCCGCCCAGCCATCATTCTTTGCTAGTCATGAAACGCATACAGGTCTACCTGGAGGAGGACGTCTGGAAGGTATTGCAGATCCTGTCCCGGCGGTCCGGCGTCTCGATCTCGGATCTCGTTCGGCAAGCGGTGCGTGAACGATACGTGGGAGGCAAGGCGAATCGCCAGCAGGTCCTCATGTCGGTGGTGGGGCTGTGGAGGAATCGCAAGGACCTTCCGGATACCGATTCCTACGTTAGAGGCCTTAGACAAGGAAAGCGGCTGGAGCGAGTGCAACGGTGATGCTGTGCCGCTCCGCTAGACCGCCGTTTGTTTCGCCTCGTGAATCTGCTGCAAGCTCCAGACTCGGATAGGCTCCCGTTTGAGCGCCGCAATCGCCTCCACCGCGGCCCGCGCGCCACTGAGCGTCGTGATGCACGGTACACGAAACAGGATGGCGCTGCGGCGAATGGCTTTCTCATCGGAGAACGATAGCGCTCCCGTAGCCGTATAGATGACGAGTTGAATCGCGCCCGCCTTGAGCAAATCCACCGCGTTGGGCCGGCCCTCGTTCACCTTGAACACCACTTTGCAGCGCAGCCCGGCAGCCTCTAGCGCCGCGGCCGTGCCCCTCGTCGCGACTAACTGGAAACCCAGATCCGCGAAATGCCTCGCCACCTGGGCCGCCTCGACTTTGTAGCGCTCATTCACGCTGATGAACACCGTCCCGCTTTCGGGCAGCGGCGTTCCTGCGCTGAGTTGCGCTTTCGCGAATGCCTCGCCGAAACTCTCGCCCACGCCCATCACTTCGCCGGTGGAACGCATTTCCGGTCCCAGCGCCGGGTCCACTCCCGGGAACTTGTTGAACGGGAATACTGGCGATTTCACAAAGCTCTGTGGCACCGGCAACCGCCCGTTAGTAACCCCTCGCGTGAGATGTCCGAGATCCCGCAGTTTGCGGCCCAGCATCAGGCCCACCGCTACTTTGGGCAGCGCTACGCCCGTGGCCTTGCTCACGTATGGCGCCGTGCGCGAAGCGCGCGGGTTTACTTCGAGCACGTAAACCACGCCGTCTTTGATCGCGTACTGCACGTTCATGAGGCCCACCACTTTGAGCGCCAGCGCCAACCGCACCGTGTAGTCTTCGATCGTGGCCACGTCTTTGGGCGCCAGCGACATCGCCGGCAGCACGCAGGAACTGTCGCCCGAGTGCACGCCCGCTTCTTCGATATGCTCCATGATGCCCGCGATCAACACATCTTCCGTGTCGCCGAGGGCATCCACATCCACCTCCGTGGCGTCTTCGAGGAAACGGTCCACGAGCACCGGCCGCTCCTGCGAAAACGTGACGGCTTCGCGCATGTACTGGCGCACCGTCTCCTCGTCGTAGGCGATCACCATCGCCCGGCCGCCCAGCACGTAACTCGGCCGCACCAGCACCGGGTACCCGATGCGCCGCGCCACCTCGCAAGCTTCCTCCACGCTCGTGGCTGTGCCGTTCTCCGGGCACGGAATGCCGAGATCCTCGAGCAGTTTGCCGAACCGTTTCCGGTCCTCAGCCAGGTCGATGTTCTCCGGATCGGTCCCTATAATCGGCACGCCCAGCTTCTTTAGCGGCACCGCGAGATTGAGCGGCGTCTGCCCGCCAAACTGCACGATCACGCCGTCCGGCTTCTCGGTATCGTAGATGTTCAGCACGTGCTCGAGCGTAAGTGGCTCGAAGTAGAGCCGGTCGCTCGTATCGTAGTCGGTCGACACGGTCTCAGGATTGCAATTGACCATGATCGACTCCACGCCTTCCGCTTGCAGCGCAAACGAAGCGTGGCAGCAGCAATAGTCGAATTCGATGCCCTGGCCGATGCGATTCGGTCCGCTGCCCAGGATCATGACCTTTTTCCGCCCCGTTGGCTCCGCTTCGCACGCCGATTCGTAGGTCGAGTACAGATACGGCGTGAAGCTCTCGAACTCCGCCGCGCACGTGTCCACTCGATTGAACACCGCCCGCACGCCCAGCTCTTTGCGGCGCGCCCGCACCGATAATTCGTCCACTCCCCACGACTTCGCGAGCTGAGCATCCGAAACGCCGAACCGCTTGGCGGTCGAGAATGTTTCGCGCGAAGCCGTTTCGAGCGTGGAACTCTTTAGCGTGCCCTCGAACGTCACCAGCTCCTGCACCTGTTCCAGGAACCACCGGTCGATGGCTGTGCGGTCGTGAAGGTCCTCTACCGTGTGTCCGGACTCAAACGCGAACCGGATGTAATTCAGCCGGTCGGGCGTCGGCGTCGTCAACTTTTGCGGAATGAGCGAGCGATCGAAGGTCTCCGAGCCGAACTTCTTGCCCGTTTCCAGACTCCGCACACCCTTCCACAACGCTTCTTTGAAGGTTCTCCCGATCGCCATCACTTCGCCCACGGATTTCATCTGCGTGCCCAGCGTCGGGTCCGCGCCGGGGAATTTTTCGAACTGCCACTTGGGAATCTTGACCACCACGTAATCGAGCGTGGGTTCGAACGACGCCGGCGTGGTCTTGGTGATGTCGTTCCGAATCTCGTCGAGCCGGTATCCCACCGCCAACTTGGCCGCGATCTTCGCGATCGGAAATCCTGTAGCTTTCGATGCCAGCGCCGAGCTGCGCGAAACGCGTGGGTTCATCTCCACAATCACCATGCGCCCGTTGTTCGGATTGATCGCGAATTGCACATTCGACCCGCCCGTATCCACACCGATCTCCCGCAGGCAGCGAATCGCGCCATCGCGCATCATCTGGTATTCGCGGTCGGTGAGCGTTTGCGCTGGGGCCACGGTGATCGAATCGCCCGTGTGCACGCCCATCGGATCGAAATTCTCAATCGAGCAGATGATGATGACGTTGTCCGCCAAGTCGCGCATCACCTCCAGCTCGAATTCCTTCCACCCCAGCACGCTCTCTTCGATCAGCACTTCGTGCACCGGCGAGAGCGCCAGGCCGCGTTCCAGGATATCCGCGAGGTCCTCGCTGTGATACGCAATCCCGCCGCCCGTGCCACCGAGCGTAAAGCTTGGCCGCAAAATCACCGGGTAACCGATGCGCGCCGCGAACGCCATCCCATCGTCGACGTTCGTCACCAGTTGCGACTCCGGCGTCTCCAGGCCAATGCGCCGCATCGCGTCTTTGAACATCAGCCGGTCTTCAGCTTTCTTGATCGCTTCGATCTTCGCGCCAATCAGTTCAACGCCGTACTTCTCCAGCACCCCCGTTTCGGCCAGCTCAACCGAAAGATTCAGGCCCGTCTGCCCGCCAACAGTCGAGAGCAGCGCATCCGGCCGCTCGATCTCAATGATCTTTTCCAGATACGCCCGGCTCAGCGGCTCCACGTATGTGCGATCCGCCAGTTCCGGGTCCGTCATGATGGTGGCTGGATTGGAATTCACCAGCACCACTTCGTACCCGTCCGCCCGCAGCGCCTTGGCCGCCTGCGTGCCCGAGTAGTCGAACTCGCAAGCCTGGCCGATGATGATCGGCCCCGAGCCCACAATCAAAATTCGTTTGAGGTCGTTTCTGCGCGGCATGGGTTAACGGTCCGCCATCAGTTTCACGAAGTCGTCGAACAGGTAGTGCGAATCGTGCGGCCCGGGTGCCGCTTCCGGGTGATACTGCACGCAAAACACCGGGTGGCGCCGGTGCCGGAACCCTTCCAGCGTTTCATCGTTCAGATTGACGTGCGTAATTTCGACATCCGCTGGGTTCAGCGAATCCCGATCCACCGCGAACCCGTGATTGTGTGACGTGATCTCCACCCGCTGTGTCACTTTGTTCATCACCGGATGATTCGCGCCGCGATGCCCGAACTTTAACTTGTACGTCTTCCCACCGAGCGCGAGGCCAAGAAGCTGATGCCCCAGGCAAATCCCAAAGACCGGAACCTTTCCCACCAGTTTCCGAATATTGCCCACCTGCGTTTCGAGCGGCTCCGGGTCACCCGGTCCGTTTGAAAGAAACACGCCATCGGGTTTCAGCGCCATCACATCGTCGGCCGAGGTCAGTGCCGGCACTACCGTCGTGCGGCACCCCACCTGCGCCAGCCGCCGCAGAATGTTCTGTTTGATCCCGAAATCGTACGCCACCACGTGATAGCGTAGTTCCGGCGCGCGCGGAATCAGTTCCGAGGGCGAGCACGCATCTACCGCATGCGTCCATTCATAGGATGAAGCGGTTGAAACGCGGCTCGCCAGATCCAGTCCCGCCATCGTCGGAATCCCACGCGCTTTCTCCACCAGCTTCCGCGCGTCCGTTTCCACCGCTGAAAGCACCCCTCGCATCACGCCGCGAGTGCGCAGATGCCGCACCAGTGCGCGCGTGTCGATCTCCGACACCACCGGGATGTTCTGCCTCTCCAGGTACGTCCGCGCCACTTCGTCCGACCGCCAGTTGCTCGCGATCGGCGAAAATTCGCGCACCACCAGGCCCTCGATATACGGCCGCCCCGCTTCGTTATCTTCCGAACTGGTTCCGTAATTCCCAATCTGTGGGTTGGTGAGGATGACGATCTGGCCGGCGTACGAGGGATCGGTGAAAATCTCCTGGTACCCCGTCATGGCCGTATTGAATACCACCTCGCCCGCTCGCTCGGCGGGCGCACCAAAACTCCTGCCTTCGAAGACGCTGCCGTCCTCCAAGGCCAGAACCGCTGGATTCAATACGCTGTTCCTCCTGGGATTGAGTAACTCTTATTTTAGCGTAGGGCGGACCATTTCGCGAGGATCGATCACTCGAATGTCGCAGCAAAGTGAGAATGTCCTATTTGGGCAAAGTAGAAATGTCCTATTGACTGGGTCCAGCCTGGGGCGTGGACGAAGGACAACTACTGATGAACCAAGCCGACCGAGACCGGCTGGATGCCCTGAAGAGGGCTAAGAAGAAACTGATTACTCAAAAGCAGGCCGCCGAGGAGATCGGCGTCACGGAGCGCCAGGTGCGGCGACTGCTGCGCAAGCTGCGGCGGAAAGGAGACCGGGCGGTAATCCATGAGCTGCGTGGGCGGGCGTCGAATCGGAAGCTGCCAGCAGAGATGGAACAGCGGGCGATCACCGTCCTTTCCGACCCGGTGTACCGGGGATTCGGGCCAACGTTGGCGGCAGAGTACCTGCACAAGCGGCACCAGATTACGGTGAGCAAAGAGACGCTGCGGCGATGGATGGGGAAGGCGAGATTGTGGAGAGCCAGTCAGCGCCGTGTGGTGGAGGTGCACCAATGGCGGCCGCGGAGGAGCCGCTGGGGTGAGTTGGTACAGTGGGACACCAGCGACCACGACTGGCTGGAGGGCCGTGGGGAGCAGATCTATCTGATTTCGATGATCGACGACGCCACCAGCCAGCTGTGGGCGCGATTCGTGCGGCACGACTCGAGCGAGGAGAACATGCGGCTGTTGTGGTCGTACCTGGAGCGGTTCGGCCGACCGCTAGCGTTTTACACGGATAAGGCCGGCATGTTTCAGGTGGCGGTCAAGACCAAACGGCAAGAGCAGCGCGAAGGCCGAGACCGGCCCCAGATGCCGCCGACGCAGATCGAGCGGGCTCTGCGCGAGTTGAATGTAGTTTGGATTCCCGCGCATTCGCCTCAGGCCAAGGGGCGTATCGAGCGCCAGTTTTTGACGGCGCAGGACCGCCTGGTGAAAGGGCTGCGTGTGGCCGGGGCGTGCACGATCGAGCAGGCCAATGCCTACCTGGAGAGAGAATATCTGCCCTGGTGGAACCAGACCTTGGTAGTGCAGGCGACCGACGCTGCAGACGCCCATCGGCCACTAGGTAAAGACCATGATCTGGCGGCAATCCTGAGCCACGTCGAACCGCGGCAAGTGACCAATGATTACACCGTACGGTACGACGGAAAGATCTATCAAATCGACCGCCGGGACATTCAGGTTGGAATGCGCAAAGCCTGGGTGCGCGTGGAGGAGCGATTGGACGGGATCATTGCTGTGCAGTTCCAAGGTCGCTATGTGCGCGCGCGCCGCTGCGCTCCGCCATTGCACGAGTTGCCGTCCCCCAAAACCAGAGAGGCCAAACCCCCGTGCCCAACCGGCAAGGCCAAACGTCCAAGCGATTGGATGAAGAATTTCTCTATTCGGTCTGGCCCCTCTCTGCGCCAGGCCGTCGAGGTGTCTAATGCTCGCAGTTGAGCGCCGGCGCCGTGGCCAAAGGCACATGGATCGCCGGGCAAAACCGGCCCGGCGATCTTCGCGCTTGATTTATCCGAAGACCGCTGCTCGGGGGCTTCACCAAAGCAGATCTGCCCACAAAAACCAAAACCCCCAGAACGGGCAACATAGGGCCCGGTTTGACTGGGGGCTTGGCGCCGTCTGCTTCGGAGCCAGCCCCGTCGCAGCGGTCTTCGGATCTGCCCCAGGGAGCGCGACTCCCCCAGAACATCGATGCCACTCTAATCCCAACCTCCCGGCTGCCCTCCTAAAACAGGACATTTCTACTTTGCTCGGAATAGGACATTTCTACTTTGCCTTGACAGGATCGATCACTCGAACGAAACCGGCTTATCGTAACCTGTCATTTCCAAGTATCCGGCACCCGTCCGTGAGCCCGAGTAAGTAACTGCGCCTTCCCAGTAATTAGGTCCGTTCGATTCACTAACCAGCTCCTGCGCCTGGTAAGCCGCACTTACGTCCAGCGTGATTCCCAACGGCGGCACTTGCATCCGCCAGTGCACCGGATAACTCCGCCACGTATCGAGTGGAGTGAGTGAAAAATCGGCGTGCGTTAGATGCCGCGTGTGCCCCTCGCGGTCGACATAAGTCCCCGCCGAATGCGAATCGATCGTGCCGTCCTTCCGCCGCAGCCGGAAAATCATGAGCTCCGTCTGATCGTCCAACTGCACGCTGAACCAGTCCCAGCCCGTCTGCTCCCGGTCGAGCTGGTTCGTGAACCACTCGTGATCCATCCACGCCGTCCCACTCACCGCGTGCCGTTTCCCACCGATTACGAGTTCCCCCGAAACCGCCAGCCGCGTAATCGAAACATAATAGGATGCCTCGCCCGGCTGACCCCCCTTCTGGCTAACTCCGTTTATGCCGTTCACCACAGGCTGCTTCACAGGCTGGAGTTCCATCCGGAAATGAAACTCCTCAGCCATCGCCTCGAGCACCTGCCGCTCACCTTGCCAAACTGCCCGCCAGTTGCCATTCCACACCCGCCGCTCGGCAAAACTCGCTCCGGCAATTCCCGGCCCGGCGCGGTTCAGCCGCTCATGGCTGTAAAAGTGCGGTTCATCGATGTCCGTCACCGCCGCGTGCGCCAAATACAAATCGTCAACACGCCACGCCGACGGATTGGCTTCACCGCGCTCCTGCCCCTGCCGGAAAAACACCAGCTCGAATCCGAAGCGCTTACCCTCCGCGTCATGCAGGTTGCCGGTGTAGTACCACCATTCCGTACGAAACTCCGGATGCTCGAAATGATCGCGCGGGAACGAATAGTGGTACCCGGGTACCACGAGAGCCCAAATGGCCGCCAAGCTGTTAACCTGTCTCAACATCCGTAACTGCTATCATAAGAATTCCCAGCAATGACGGTTGAGACGAAGACGGCGGAGTTCGCGTCCATTTCGCTCGATAGCGGCGCGAGTCTCGCGCCAGTGACGGTCGCCTACCAGACCTACGGCCACCTGAACGCTAACAAGTCCAATGCAATCTTGATCCTCCACGCTTTCTCCGGTGACGCGCACGCGGCCGGCATCAGCGCCGAAACCGGTAAACCCGGCTGGTGGGACAACACCATCGGTCCGGGCAAGGCGTTTGATACCGACAAGTTCTTCATTATCTGTTCGAATGTGCTCGGCGGTTGTCAGGGCACCACCGGACCCTCCTCCGTCAATCCGCAGACGGGCTGCCCCTACGCCATGTCATTCCCGGTAATCACGATCGGCGATATGGTGCAGCTCCAGACCAAGCTGATCGACTTTCTGGGCATTGAGCGCCTCGTTGCCGTCGCTGGCGGATCGATGGGCGGTATGCAAGCGCTCGAATGGGCGGTTTCTTATCCCGACCGTGTTGTCGCCGCCATTCCGATCGCCACCACCGCGCGGCACAGCCCGCAACAAATCGCGTTCAACGAAGTAGGCCGCCAGGCGATCATGGCCGACCCCGACTGGAACGACGGCAACTACTACAGCGGCCGTCCACCCGGGCGCGGCTTGGCCATTGCCCGCATGGTGGGCCACATCACCTACATGAGTGATGAGTCCATGCGCGAGAAGTTCGGTCGCCGCCTCCGCGAGAAGGAAAAGTTCGGTTTCGACTTTTCCGTGGATTTCGAAGTCGAAAGCTATCTGCGCTATCGTGGCCACCAGTTCGTGGGCCGCTTCGACGCGAATTCGTATCTCTACATCACCAAGGCCGAGGATTATTTCGATCTCACCAACGGCGCCGGTACCTTGGCCAACGCGTTTGCCAAAGCGCAGGCGCGTTTCTTGGTCATCAGCTTCACCTCCGACTGGCTGTATCCCAGCTACCAATCGCAGGAAATCGTGCGTGTGCTCCGCCGCAGCAATCACGACGTGGCCTATTGCGAGTTGCCCTCCAACTACGGCCACGACGCCTTCCTGGTGGATGTCGCTGAGCAGAGCGAAGTCCTGCGCGGATTCCTCGAGAGCACATACAAGGAGAAGGCCTGATGGTTGCCGCGGCGGAAACTGTACGCAAGCCGTTCGTCGGCGAGTTGCTGGGCCGCGGCGATTTCGCCATCATCGGCGAACTCGTCGAACCGAACAGCAAAGTGCTCGATCTCGGCTGCGGTGAAGGCGAACTGCTCGCCTGGCTGGCCGAGAACAAGGGCGTGGGCGCGCGCGGTGTTGAGATTTCGGCCTCGAAAGTCCGGCGGGCCATTGCGCGCGGCGTGTCGGCCTACCAGGGCGATATCGACGAAGTGCTCGAAGATTATTCCAATCACGCATTCGACTACGTGATCCTCAGCCAGACCTTGCAGGAGACGCGGTGGCCGCTCAAGGTTCTGCGCGACATGCTGCGCGTTGGCCGGCACGCGATCGTGGCCTTCCCGAATTTCGGCCACTGGCCAGTCCGCCTTTCCCTGCTTTTCACCGGCCGCGCGCCCAAGACGGAACTATTCCCCTACGAGTGGTACGATTCGCCCAACATTCACTTTCTGACAGTAGATGATTTCGATCAGATGGTGCGCCACGAAGGCTTCACCATCGAGCGAAACTACTTTCTCTCCGGACGTCACCGCCTCCATTTGTTGCCCAATCTGCGTGCGGCGGTGGCCGTGTACCTGATTCGGAAATAGGTCCCCGAAGACGGCGCGGCGTTGTTTGGACGTCACGATCAATATCAAACACGTCATGACTCGTCACTTACCGACTTGCCGTTCCTAATCCGCGGCGAGGCCGATCCGAGTACAACGGTTAGCCAACCAACTGGGAAATTGAGGGGAGATCCGAGCCCCTTCTTAAACGGGGACAGGGTGGAAGCGAGCCAGATTGTACGGTTGTGCTTGGACGGACCAAGTGTCGGAAACCGCCAGCGCACATATAATTGATTTACCTAATCCGCGGTGTGCAAATCGCCGATGAAACGATATGCGTTGGTTGGGTCTCATTTTGCCGGTCTGCTTGCTGGTGTCCTGTTCGACGCCACCTCCAGCGATCGACGAGCGGCAGATCACCAGCCGAGTCGGCGTCGCGGGGTCACCCGTTCTATCGCGCGATGGGACGGCGGTAGCCTTCGCGGCGGTGGCGGACGGTTACACCAATCCACAGATCTGGGTCGGTCGCGCCGACGGATCGGCGCCTCCGCGGCCGCTGACGAACGATGAATCGCAGAATTACGACCCCGAATTTTCCCCCGACGGCCGAAGCATCTACTTTACTTCGACGCGCAAGCCACAAGGACTCTATCGCGTACCGTCTTCCGGCGGCGCAGCCGAGCTGGTGATCGAGAATGCAGTTGCTTTGAAAATCTCGCCCGACGGCAACACGGTTCTTTACGGAAACGCAGGCAAGCTCTTTCAGCGCGCTCTTGCAGGCGGCACCGCGACCCTGGTGCTGCCCACCATCGACCATTCTTATGCGCCGCTCTGGTCCCCCGATGGCACCCGCATCCTGGTCACGACAACGGCTCCCGAGCAACGCGAACCGGAATGGTGGCTCGTTCAAACCAAGGGCGGCGAGCCGCGCCAAACCTCCCTCGGCGCCGATCTGCGTGCCCAGGGCTTCAACTACATCGCGACGAATGCATGGCTTGATGGCGATTGGATCATCTTCACCGGTCGTCAAGGCGAGACGCAGACACTATGGAAAGTCCAGCTTGGTCCCGACGCCAAGACTGCGGGCAAAGCTGTCCGTGCGACCGAGGACGCCCAGGGCGACCATGGCGCTTCCTTCGCCGCGGGGAAACTGGTGTTCTCTCGCACGCGGGTCGACATGAATTTCTGGGCACTGCCTCTTGATTCGGCCGGTGGGCATGTCACGGCGACGCCCGAACCTCTGACTTCGACTCCTGTTCGCAAGGGTCAGCAGTCCGTCGCCGGCGCGAAGCTGCTGTATAGCGCCGAAAACGTTGACCGTTTCTCTCTCTTTCTGAGAGACAGAGGGCCAAGAAGCCGTGGGAACGATAAAAACCTGCGCGATGCCTTTTTCTCCGTACTCGCGCCCGACGGCTCGCGCTATGCCTATGGCGAAGGAACCAAGGAGCAGCTCAAGGTGTACATACAATCGTTGAGCTGGTGGTCGTTCTGGTCCTCGAAACTGTGCGAGAACTGCGGAATGCCCCGCCAATTCTCGCCAGATGGAAAGAAATTGCTTCTCTGGGCCGACTCGCCGCCGATCCGGCACCTAGACTTGCTCGACCTCGCGACGCGGACAGTAAACCGGATCGTGTGGGCAACAGGGGATCTCAGGAGCCCCCGCCTTTCACCCGACGGCCGCTGGATCAGCTTTGTCGCCCAGGTCGCACCGCAGCAGTGGCAGGCCTTCGTGGCCTCGGCGGCGCAGGAAAAGCTGCTCGGCTCATCCGATTGGGTACCTGTTACGCCTGTTTCAGATTTGTTCTTCTTCGCGTTCTGGTCCGCCCGTAGCGACCTGATCTACACGCTGTCATCCCACGACCACGGCGGAAATCTGCGGTTCCTGGACGCCCGGAGACTCGACCCCGAAACTAAGCATCCCGTCGGAGCAGCAGTGCCAGTCTACGAGTTCGATGAAACGCTGGTACCTGGGATGGATCCGGTATGGAACAACGTTTCTGTCGACGACAGCAGAATCATATTGGAACTCGGCGGCGTGAGCACCGACATCTGGATCAAGTGATGCTAGTCTCGTGAAGTCCCGCTCCCGGCGTGTCACGGGATCGATCCGTGCAAACCCAAGGAAAATTGCTCTCGGAGGCTAGCCGACTTATCATTCCTAATCCGTCGCGAGGCAGATCCAACGTCAACTTCCGAGTGCCATCCCGCCGGCCCCTCCCATTCCTTGGTTGGCCGATGATCTGACTTTCCGCGACACTGCCGGCAGAGCAAGCTCACAAAAACCTAGGGGGGAAGCTTATCCTGTATAGGAGGGAGAATGTTCGCGGCAAACTCTTTTTCGGGAGCAGATTCTACGCCCACGCTCGGTCGCGCTCAATCCCTTTCGCCAGCATCTCCTGGACGTGAGCGGTGTCGTCTCTCACCTGCCAGTCGAACATTCCGACGGCGATGAAATCGGCCCCTCTCTCAAAAGCATGGCGAAAGCCATCGGGGGGAGTTTCCCTTCCGGCCCCCAGGGTTTTGAATCCGATCCATGGCTTCTTGATGGCTTTCATGAACTCGCCCACTTCCGCCGGTTCGCTGCAATAGTAGTTCACGCGATTCACCGTCACCATGTAGAAGTCCGGATCCAGTTTCGCTTCCTCACAAGCGCGCGCGGTTGTCAGCAGATGGGCGCCAATTCCAGCGATTAGTCCCGCCTTCCTGATGCCTTCGACTGCCCGCCCTATCTCGTCCACCGTGCCTTTTTTCACCAGCTCGTCGGAGACCCCGCCGTGAAGGTACATGCCGATGGCTCCGTTGTCGCGCGCCCGCTTGGCGTTTTCCACCGGGTCGCCTTGTTCGGGTGCGGATTGCGCGATCCACTGAAGTTTCCCGCCGCGCTCCCGCTTGAACTTCTGGTAATGTTCGATGATGTGTGGATCAGCGCGCATCAGCGTGGTGTTGATCCCGTTTTGCTCGGCCAGCGACCAGGTTTCCAGAATCTTCTCCGTGTTGAAATAGTGCGTCATCAAGGCCGATTGGTACAACAGATTACCCGCGTGAGCAGATCCGGAAATGAGGTTGCCGCCGATAATGAGCCGAGAGATCTCGTATTTGCCCAGCTTTCCGCACTGCAGGCCCTTCACGGGCTCCTTGACCTTCCCGTACTCTGACCGGTTCACCAACTGTGCCATCAGAGCGTTATGTTCGTAGCTAATGCCCCCGAGCACCCCCCCGGACACTCCCAGGGAGGTCTTCAACAAATTACGACGGCCGATCTTAGTCATTCGTGATCCTCCATACTTAGTGCCCCACGGATGTAAGCAACCGGCAGGACCCGATCCAAGGTTCGTAGTGCCTGCCGTGATACAGAACCGCCGAGTAGCGCGGCCCGCGGGCCCGGGGCATCCGGCGTTGCGGGATAGTCGGAAGGTTGCCCTGCACAAAGATCCGGAACCCGCCTTCCAGCCGGATTGTCTATTTTGGACCCCCTGGTCCTAATTTTCAGTATATGCTCACCTATTCCCTTGGTTGGAAATCGCATTCCTCCCAGATTACGGCGCATCCGGAGAGCGTCGGGATAAACCGGCATGTTTGTAGGGGATGAAAGAGCCCTACAGGAAAGGAGAGTAGCGAATCCATCCTGGCCTCGAGTCTTGCGGCGAGCATCGTGAGGTGCTCGTCGAAGCGTAGACAGAGGTATCGGTGGGCCGGGCTATTGAGCTTCGAAAAGCCGTTGGTACAGGATGCCGACTCCATTCCGAGAGGAGGAAGGCAACACGACAGCCACGTTAAACGCGAGTGGCTAGTTCGGTCCTGCGTAGTCTAAGAACTCGCGCACGCTGAGAAACAACATGCACGAGAACCGAGAGAGCTCCTGGATGTCTTGGCTTCCACAGCAAGACCGGTCCGCGAAGGCCATAAACCGAACGGCGGACGTGAACATTCAGGAGCAGTCGGACTGCGCCGTACTACCAATGAACCAGCCGAACAAAGCAGGGCAACCTTCGGCGGAGGTTGGGGAGGGAAGGGCGCAGACCGAGGAGAACATCGTCCCATCTCACATGCGCCCGACACAGAGCGGGAAGCGCATGTCCCAGGGGTTGAACGGTGTGCGGAAGGCAGCAAAAGACAGCAAGCAGGAACGGTTCACCGCTCTGCTCCACCATGTAACGGTTGGTCTGCTTCGGGACAGCTTTTTCGCATTAAAGCGACAGGCTTCGCCGGGAGTAGATGGCGTGACGTGGCAGGAGTATGAAACCGGATTGGAGGATCGACTTGTCGATCTGCACAGCCGGGTGCACCGTGGAGCGTATCGGGCACAGCCCTCAAGAAGAGTCTATATACCGAAGCCTGACGGGCGGCAACGGCCGTTGGGCATTGCGGCGCTGGAGGACAAGATTGTTCAACAGGCCGTGGTGACCATCCTCAATCAGATATATGAGGTGGACTTCCAAGGCTTTTCGTACGGGTTCCGGCCGGGTCGCAGCCCGCATCAGGCGCTGGATGCGCTGTATGTGGGCATCCAACGGAAGCGAGTGAACTGGGTGCTCGATGCAGACATTCGCGGGTTCTTTGACAACATGAGCCACGAATGGACGATGAAGTTCGTCGAGCATCGCGTGGCCGATCGCCGGATGCTTCGCCTGATCCAGAAATGGTTGCAGGCGGGCGTATCGGAAGACGGCCAGTGGTCGGAGACGAAGGTGGGTACGCCACAGGGGGCAGTGGTTTCTCCATTGCTCGCGAACGTGTATCTACATTACGTCTTCGATTTATGGGTGGAAGCCTGGCGCAAGAAAGTGGCACGGGGCGATGTCATTGTCGTCCGTTATGCCGATGATCTTGTGGTGGGTTTTGAGAGCCGGGCGGAAGCTCAGCGGTTCCTGGAAGAGTTCCGGGAGCGGCTGGCCAAGTTCGGTTTGGAATTACATGCGGACAAGACACGACTGATCGAGTTCGGGCGGTTCGCCGCTCAACACCGCAAGCAGCGCGGCGAGGGAAAACCGGAGACCTTTACGTTTTTGGGTTTCACCCACTTCTGTGGGCGGACCACTCGCACCGGAGCTTTCACCGTCTGGCGAATTACGGCCAAGAAGCGGATGGTCGCGAAGTTGAAAGCCATCAAGGCGGAACTTCAACGCCGGAAGCATGATCGTACCAGCGAGACCGGCGCATGGCTTCGGACGGTGGTGCTGGGTTATTACCAATACCATGCTGTTCCCGGGAACTCGACTCAGTTGCGCATCTTCTGGCGGCGCGCTTGCAGGCTGTGGCGGAGCATTTTAGTTCGTCGCAGTCAACGCGCCCAGGTGCGCTGGGGGCGTCTGCTCCCCATCTTGGACCGGTGGATTCCCCAACCCCGCGTTCTGCATCCCTATCCTTATGTTCGCTTCGCCGCCACTCATCCACGGTAAGAGCCGTGTGCGTAAACGCGCTCGCACGGATCTGTGCGGGGGGCGATCAGCGATGGTCGTCCCTACCGCGACAGTTGCGACGGCGACCTCGCTTTCAGTGGCAAGATTGGATTAGGCCCGACAAACGCAGCAGCGTTAACAATCAGACTCCCTGGACGCTTCCCCAAACATTCATTTCCTGACGGTGGACGATTACGATCAGGTCATAGGTCATGAAGGGTTCACCGTCGAACGAAACTATTTTCTTGCCGGGCGAGGGCGTCTCAACATCCGCAAGTAGCTCACCGGTCCGGCAGCCGCCACCCTTCCATTTCCAAAAATCCGCCGGAGATCAAAACACGCAAGTATTCGGCAAACTCTTGCTCAGGCGCTGTAGCTGCCACCAGTTGGTTCTCCTTCAGCCACGCCAGCAGGTCGCGCGCGGGGGTCTTTCCATCACAGCGCGGGAGGAAGTACGGCACCCAGTGCTGCACCGGGCACTCCACCGTAAACGGGTAGGTCGTGTGCAACCGGAATTCCTGGGGCGCTAGCTCGCGGTCCTTCAGGCGATGCGTCACCTTCAGTTCGAAGCCTGGGACGGTCGCGAGGCAGGCGTCGAGGATGCGTCGCGGCATCTCCGGGTCCGTGGCCGCAGTCTCCCAGCGGCGTAGCCATTCGATCTCCGCGGTTCCCAACCGCGTCCCTTTCTTGCGCCTTAGAGTGACAGGCCGGCTGCGTGAGGTCTTCCGCTGGATTACGACCGACCCGTAGAAGAACTCCTCCACCTGATGCTTTTCGAACATCTTCTTCCATTCGTCCACCTGCTCGGCGCCGCCGCGGCTCCTGGCGGCCTGCTGGTTGGCAATGTAAACCGGATCGAAGAGGCGGCGCTCGAAGACGAGAATGTCGAATTCCGGGCCGGCTTCTCCGAGCCAGCTTCGCACGCGGAATTCGAAGTTCTCGGACACGCGGTCCGGCCCGGCGGTAATGCAATAGAACCGTCCGCCCGGCCGCAGATACTTCGGCAGGCCGGCCACGATGCGTTGCGTGGTCTGATCCCCGAGTTCGCCGCCATAAGCAAACACAGCCGCGGGCCGGATCGACGGCATGTAGGGAGGATTGGCGGCGATGCGATCGAACGTGAGTCCGTCGAACGGCTCGTACAGATCTCCTTTCACCGCCGACACATTCTCCAGATCATTCAGCAGCCGGTTGAACTCCGCGCAACGCACGGCCGCATCGGTGATGTCGGTGGACCATGCATGGCGAGCATAACGGGACGCGGCTGAAAGCGCGGCAATGCCGGTGCCCGAGCAGAGATCCAGAAAGTTTTCGCAGGGATCCGTGGGGAGGGTTTCCATGAAATGGCGGGTATTTTCGGTGATTGCTGGAAAAACCACGTCCATGGCCGTCTCGATCGGAGCGGATTCGGGCCGGCTCCATCGATCCGAGACAATGTGAAATCCGTAAGCAGGATACAAGGCGGCGGTGGCGTACCAGGTTCCCGGCCGGTCGGGGAACGGCGCGATCAGTCCCAGGGCGGAGACGGCTTCCAGGACGGGCGTGGGGAGCCAGGCTTCCAGTTCACTCTGCGCGACGACGTCGCCGATGAGAAACAAGTTAGCCAAAAGGCCTATGCGGTCCTGTGCCGGACGTGGTGCGCCGGGCATGGGCCGCAGCGTGAGTGAACGTTCGATGTGCGGCAGACCGAGCCGCTCGCATACCGCGGTTTCGGTATAGCCGGACTCTATTAGGAACCGGCGCAGCGGAGGAAAGTGTGTTTTCGGGCTAACCTTTAGAGAAATCACGCATCCAACATAGCGAAGTTTGACATGGCTTAGTTTGCCACGATACACTATGAAACCTGTTACCGCATTCTCCCCGCTTTTCCTGAAACTTTCCTGGGGCAGAAATCGTCATAGTGAAGTCGGTGGTTTTCGCTGACGCGGACACGAGCGGGCAGGATCTACAGAAATGCACAAGACAATGAACAAGAACGGAGCCAGGACGCAATTCGACCAGTACCAGAAGGCTCTTGAAGCAAAAGCCGAAGATTTGCGCCGGAGCATGTCGGCGCAAAAAGCGGCTCAAGTTGTTTCGCGGCTGGATGTGCCTTCCGACGAGGGAGATTTGAGCCAGCAGAGTCACGAAGAGTGGATCTTTCTGAATCGCAATACGCTCGATCTGAAGTTGCTCCGCGAGGTGCAGGCAGCGCTGCGCCGCATCCAGCAGACAACCTACGGCATTTGCGCCGCGTGCGACGAGCCGATTTCCGCCAAGCGATTGGCGGCTGTACCCTGGGCCAAGTTCTGCGTCCAGTGCCAGGAGAGAATCGGCGCCGAGACCGCGGAGTACGACGACGACGATTTCGATTCGGAACGGTAAATAGCTACCACGGGGTTCGGTGTTCTGCCGCGCCCCCAGATCGCAAACCACCTCAGCAATACCCTGAGAGCTTCGGTATACATGGTTTACCAGGGCGGATAGGTGTACAATATTTGCCGTGCGCCCTGGCTTCAGGCGCCTTTCTCCGACCGTATGGGAGACTCTATGGAAAAACCGGCGCAAAACATACAAGACAGCTTTCTCAACAACGCGCGCAAGGACAAAACGGCCATTACGTTGTACCTGCTGAGCGGCGTGAAGCTTTCCGGCCGCATCAAGAGCTTCGATAAGTACTCGCTGATTCTCGAGACCAACAATCAGGAGCAGTTGATCTTCAAGCACGCCATTTCAACGGTCGTTATCATGAAGGCTGGCCACGCGTATGCAGCCTCCGGCCAGGCAGCGCAGAGCGCCGTGGCCGCACCGCATAACGCTGATGCCGGGCGCGCGGAATCTTCGGACGCTTGAGCACGGTTCCAGTTTCCGGCCCCCGCACCGGATCGCGCGAGCGAGCCATCCTTGCTGGAGTGGAATGGAAAAGCCGGCGTGCTGTTCCCAACTCCAGTCCACGGGTCGATGCCGAGGAATCTCTGGAAGAATTGCGGGAACTCGCGGCCAGCGCGGGCGCCACGGTTGTTGATTCGGTTTTGCAGATTCGGGAGGCTCCCGAGGCCGCCACGCTGGTCGGGTCGGGAAAAGTACGGGAACTGGCGGCACTGGCGGCGTCGACGCACGCCGATCTGGTGTTGTTCGACCACGATCTGACTCCCACTCAACAGCGCAACCTGGAAAGCGAGCTGGGCGTCAAGGTTCTCGACCGTACCCAGCTCATTCTGGACATCTTTGCGCGGCGCGCCCGCACTCGCGAAGGGCGCATGCAAGTTGAGTTGGCCCAACTCACTTACATGCTTCCACGGCTGACCGGGCATGGCGCGGCGATGTCGCGGTTGGGCGGCGGAATCGGTACGCGCGGGCCGGGTGAAACCAAGCTGGAAACTGACCGGCGGCGCATCGCGCTGAAAATCAAGAACATCGAGCGCGAACTGGAGGGCGTGCGTGGAACCCGTACGGTACACCGGAGGCAAAGAAGCGCGGTGCCGCTCGCGACGCTCGCGCTGGTGGGCTACACGAATGCCGGCAAGTCCACCCTTTTCAATCGGTTGACCAGCGCTGGAGTGCTCGCCGACGCACGCATGTTCGCCACGCTCGATCCCACGGTGCGTGGCACGACGCTGCCCTCGCGGCGAAGGGTTCTGCTCAGCGACACGGTTGGGTTTATCAGAAGGTTACCCACGACTCTGGTGAAAGCGTTTCGCGCCACGCTGGAAGAAGTAACCGAAGCCACTTTGATTCTGCATGTTATCGACATGTCTTCCGCGCACGCCTCGGAGCACGCCGCCCACGTGTTGCAGGTTCTGGGCGAGATCGGCGCGGGCCGAATCCCGCAATTGCTGGTGCTCAACAAGGCCGACCGGATTCCCGAAGGGGAGCCGGAACCGGGGCGCGAAATTGCCGGGCGAGTGAACGCCCCATCTATCGTGATTTCAGCGCTTACCGGAGCGGGGATCGACAAAATGCTCGGGAAGATCGATGAGATTTTACCGTTTGACCCGGTAGCGCGGGTCCAGTTTCGGTTTCCGCTGGCGGAAGGGGCGAGCATCTCACTGGTGCATGAGTTGGGCCGTGTAGTGGATATCCATTACACGGGCGAATTCTGTGATGTGGAGGCGGATGTTCCCGAGTCGCTGCGGTTAAAACTCGCCGAATTCGTGCACTGAGAAACGCAGTTGTGGGGCGGCCAGGATGCAGATTATAGTAGGGATGGCCGGTCGATGAACATTCCGAACTCGCTGACCATTGCCCGCATCTTCTTCGTACCGCTGCTAGTTGCGGCGCTGGTGGAGGAGAACGTCAGCGTACACGCGTTTGGCGTCACGATCACCAACGAGTGGTTCGCGCTGGCGATTTTTTTGGTCGCGGCGGTGACGGACCTTCTGGATGGATACCTGGCGCGGCGGTGGGGGCAGGTTACCACGATCGGCACGCTGCTCGACCCGATTGCGGACAAGCTGCTCATTTCGGCGGCACTGATTTCGCTGGTGCAGGTGCATGCGGTGCCGGGCTGGATGGTGATCCTGGTCGTGGGCCGCGAGTTTGCCATTTCGGGATTGAGAAGCATCGCGGCGGCGGAAGGCTACACCATTAAGGCCAGCGATCTGGGAAAGACCAAGATGGTGGCGCAGGTGACCGCGATCTCGTTCCTGCTGGTGAGCATCCGGCATCGGTCGCTCGCGACCGTGGCTTACTGGATGATGTGGCTGGTGGTAGTGTTCGCGATACTCTCCGCGATCGGCTATTTCCGGAAGTTCTGGCGCACGGTGGACGTGCGCATCAAGACGCGGCGGCGGCGGGAGTTGCTGCGCAACGAGCGGCGGCGGAAGCTGGCGGCATTGCGTCAGGGGCGGTCGATGGCGGCCGGCGCGGGGGCTGTAGGAGCAGTGGAATCCTCGGAAGTGGGCGGCGGAGTGGGCGGAGTTCGCGGCACGACGTGAGCGCCTTCCGGCGTCAGAACTAGAGTGCGGATTTCCCCTGTGGGTCCAATGGGGCCTACGGATTTCCCATTCAAGGAAACGTCCAGGCTGCCGGCGTTACCGATCAATACGGTCATTTTGTGGGCGGCGTCAAACTCGCGGCTTTGCTGCGCTTCGAGCGTGCCGCTGTAAATATGGGTCCCATCGGATTTGATCGAAATCCAAACGGGCTCGCTGGCGGTGAGTGCCACGTGTACGGCTCCCGGAGCTGGCGGTGGCTGCTCGTCCATTGCAGCGGGAATCGCGGCGACGGGTTTGGGGGTTGGCGTCTCTGGCACGCTGATGGCGCCGGTATCGGAAACTTCGGCGGGACGGAAGTCTTGCTTCGGCGTAGCAGGCGCCGCGGCTGATTCGGCCGGTTTCGAGCTGGCTAGCGGCGCGGATTGAGGTTCGGCTTTGTGTACTGCGGCGACGCTTGGCGCGGCCGCGGCAGTACGGCGCGCCCGTTGCCACAGACCGTAGGCACCCGCGCAGGCGAGGATGACAACGACCAGCCAAATGAACGCGGAAAGCGACGAGCCAGGGCCGATCCGCTGCCGGAATTCCTCCAGAGGCGCTAAGTGGAACGAAGCCATGGGTTCCGGTTGTTGCTCGGAGGCGGCTGCTTCGGCGGGTTCTTCAAATTGCTGCCGGAACGCGTTGATGATCTCGTCATCGTCGAGTTTCAGCATGCGCGCGTACTGGCGCACGAAATTGCGGGCAAACACGCCGCCAGGCACACGATCAAACTGATCGGCCTCGATCGCTTCGAGCACATGAACAGTGATTTTGGTTTCCGCGGCTACTTGATCGAGGTTCCAACCGCGGCGGAGACGTTCCCGGCGGAGCGTTTCGCCGATTGAGGTCATAGCTGCCTACTGCGAGGTCCTCTAAAGTTATAATACAACATTGCAATTTAGACCTTCCCGGTGTCGAAAACCATCTCCGCGCCGTTCCCATTCTCAATGCTTGCAGGCGCGTTCGACGCCGGACCGACGCTCATGATCGAAGCACGTAAGCGCGCCTGATGAGATATCGCGCCATTGCGGAACGTCTCCCGGAGTTTCTGCGCCGCCACATTCTGCACTTCGAATGTGCCATCGAGGATGCGGTTGCGCGGCTCGCCGGAGAGACTGCCGCCGGAGCATGGGTACTCGACGCCGGCGCTGGAGAGTGCCAGTATGGGCACTTCTTCGGTGCGCAGCGTTACTGCGGCGTCGACCTGGTGGTGGGCGATCGAGCCAACAGCTTCCACGGCCTCGACGCGATTGCGGATCCGACGGTGCTGCCGTTTCGATCGAATTCTTTCCAGGCCTGTTTGAACGTGGCGGCGCTCGACCGGATTGCGGAGCCGGGCTGCGCGCTGGCGGAGATGTCACGGGCGCTCGTGCCGGGAGGCGCGCTGCTTCTGATTGTGCTGCACGATTGGGAAGTACACGATGCCCCGCGTGAGTACTTTCGATACACGCGCCACGGGCTGGAATACTTGCTTATCCGCGCAGGCTTTGAACATCCGGACATCCAACCCGTGGGCGGATATTTCAGGCTGCTCGCGCGGCGTTTGCTGCATGGTCTGCAATTTTTTACAGGGGGCTGGCGTTGGATCGGTTGGCTTCCCGCGGCGCTGTTGCTGGCTCCTCCGGTACTGGTTCTCCCTTTCCTGGACTTTCTCGATCACGATCGGCATTTCACCCTGGGATACGTATGCACGGCAAAAAAACAGTCTTGACGCTCGCGCTCGCGGTGGCGGCGAGCGTACGGGGTGCGGAGTTTAGCGGCGCCGAAGCGCTGGAGTTCACCAAGCATCTGGTTTCGTTCGGGCCGCGGCCTTCGGGATCGGAGGCGATCCGCAAGACGCAGGCTTACATTCTCGGCGAATTGAAAGCGATAGCATGCCAGGTGACCCAGGACGATTTCATGGGCTCGACACCATTGGGCCAGACGCCGATGAAGAACATCATTGCGCGTTTTCCCGGCAAATCCGGCAGGACGGTGGTGATCACAGGGCACTACGATACCAAGTCCATGCCCGGCACGTTTTTCGTTGGCGCGAACGACGGCGGCTCGTCGGCCGCGTTCCTGATCGAGATGGCGAAAGTGCTCGCGCATGAGCCGCGGAAAGATGAAGTGCTGCTGGTATGGTTCGATGGGGAAGAAGCGGTGGCGCAATGGTCAGAATACGACAGTCTTTACGGCAGCCGGCACCTGGCGGAGCGCTGGGCGGGCGATGGCACGCTCGCGCACATCCAAGCGCTGATTAACGTCGACATGATCGGCGACCGGAATCTGGACATTCTGAAAGATATGAGTTCCGCCGGGCCGTTGCGGGAACTGGTGTGGAGTGTGGCGGACCGGCTGGGATACGGCAAGCACTTTCTCCGGTACGACAGCTCGGTCGATGACGACCACATCCCGTTTCTTCGCCGGGGAGTGAACGCGGTGGATGTGATCGACCTGGATTACGGCCCGAACAATTCGTACTGGCACACGGACAAAGACACTGTCGATAAGCTCAGCGCGGAGAGTCTGCAGATCGTGGGGCGCGTGGTGGTGGAGACGATCAAGGAACTGGAGCGCGATGGCGGAGGCGATGGACGGAATCATCGTCGTTGATAAGCCGCAGGGCTGGACGTCGCACGACGTGGTGAACAAGCTGCGGCGGCTCGCCAATATGCGCAAAGTGGGGCACCTGGGCACGCTCGATCCGATGGCGACAGGGGTTCTGCCACTGGTGATCGGACGCGCGACGCGCCTGGCGCAATTCTACGTGCGCAGCGACAAGGTCTACGATGCGCTCGTGCGGTTCGGCTACTCGACCGAGACGTACGATGCCGAGGGCGCGGCTACGTCCGAACCTTGCGAGCCTGTGCTCCTTCGCGAAGATCTGGAACCGCATTTGGACGCGTTTCGCGGCGAGTTCCTGCAACAGCCGCCGCCGGTATCAGCGAAGAAGATTCGCGGCGTGCCGGCATACAAGCTGGCGCGCCAGCATGTCGAAGTGGATCTGAAGCCGGTTCCGGTGGAGGTGCATGAGCTGAAGATTGAACGGATAGAAGGCGCGGAGGTGCGGCTGGTAGCGCATTGCTCGGCCGGAACCTATATGCGCTCGATAGCGCACGAACTAGGACTAGCCACCCATTTCGGCGCGCATCTATCGGCGCTGCGGCGCATGCGCTCGGGCGATTTCACGATCGAGCAGGCGCGGACGATTGGCGAGTTGGAAACACTGGCAGCGGAAGGCCGGCTTGCGGAGGCGCTGATTCCCGCGGGCGACTTGCTTCCGGAGTTTCCGCCGGTGACCGTGGATGCAGCGACGGCCGGCCAGTTACGGCAAGGTCGCGATTTTGCAGTATCGCCGTTCCGGGTGCTGCCGGGCACGCGCTATGTGAAGGCGCTATCGGGCGCGGGCGAATTGCTGGCGATCGGGGAGGCGAAGCTGCCGCATATTTATCATCCGGTGGTGGTGCTGTGAGGGGGGAGGAAATCGTGCGTCTCTCTCGCTGTCGCACGCCGCCCGTACTTCGGACGGCCCGAAATAGGGTCGGTTATTTTGGACTGCTGCTCGCGAAGGGTGCCTTCTCGACACCAAGCATCTGTCTGAAGTCATCCTCCAACGCCTTTCTCACTGCCGGGATGTCTTTTTCGAATGCGGTATAGGCGTCTTCAAAGGCCTTGTGCCTCTCTTCAAGCGTCTGAGGTGTTGGGTTGCCGATGGACCCGTAAACACCAACCCTGATGACGTGTTTCCTCATGATGTCTACGAAGCTGTCGAGCAATGTGCAGGTCTCCTCGGGTAGATAAATCCGGCTCTTTTCAATGAAGAAGTAGAAGTCCAGAAGCTTTTTTTGAGTACTAAGAGAGGCTTCCTGCTGCTTCGCATGATCGCTGGTATACCCGTCAGCCAAAATGAATTTCTCCCCAGCCTGATACGCATCAAGCGCACACGCATAGAGCTCCGCAATCACCTCCCCGCGTTTCTCGTGGAGTTTGGCGAACCGTACCTGGTGCTCAAGTGCCGTCATCTGAAGGGAGTTTCTAAGCCGCTCATTGGCAGCGTCGGCGTCGGCCTTTATCTGTATCTTGAACGCCTCGGCCTGCCGCGCCAAACGATCAGAGAGCAGTGTTTTTGTCACCCAAGCGGCGGCCCCCACCACCACGGTACCGCTGACCAGCGTAGTGCCGATGCTTGTGAGTACGTCTTGCCAGTTGATTGGCATAGGCTGTTAACGCACTGCCCGATTCTCTCACACCCTCGGATCGAGTGCTCAGTAACGTCGTCAGACCGACTTTCCAACGTGCGACAACGTCTCCAGGCAGCCAAGCACGGGCCACGTCGAACTGAAGTTCGCCGCAGCACACTCAAGGCGTGCGCCACAACCCAAGGACGCTGCTAAACTGTATTGTTGAAGGTACTGATGCCCGTACGTCTGAAAGCTACAGAAGACCTGATCCCGATTACGGATCTTCGTCAGAATTCGGCTCGTATTGTGAAGCGGCTGCGGAGTGAGCGCAGGCCGGTCATCATTATGCAGCGCGGGCGTTCGGCTGCTGTGCTGGAGGACGTTGAGGCGTACGAGAAACGGCTTGACAGATTGGAACTGCTAGAGGCAATCGTGCGAGGACTGCAAGCGTCTCAGGCTGGCGAGCTCACGGACAACGAGCAAGTCATGCGTCGATTACGGAAAGCTGCGCTTGGCTAAAGGACGGTATCGCGTCCAGTGGGCCTCGCCGGCGACCGCGGACCTACTGGAAGCGGTGGCGTTTATCCGCCGCGAGCAACCAGCCGCTGCGCGTCGGCTGTACGTCGAAATCGAGCGGCGAACCAAACTGTTAGGAACTCATCCGACACTAGGCCGTATCGTGCCGGAATTCGAGAACCGCTATCTGCGCGAGCTGATCGTTCCCCCTTTCCGAATCCTCTATCGGCTGCTACCTCAAGACCGCCGCATCGAAGTGCTCGCCGTCGTCCACGGTTCACGGCGATTGCCGGGGAACTGAGACCGGCCGCAGGAACAACCGCCAGCCATCTGGAGTCCAATCTTTCGAAGAAACGCGCGCGGGTCTTCCGGATGTTCGCAAGTGGAGGGCGATCATGTTCGATCAACTTGTCAGCGAGAAGACTGCGCGGAAGCCTTTGGCTGTGGCTTTGTCGCTTTCCGGCCAAGTAGGATTGCTTGGCCTCACCATTCTGTTTCCATTGATACACACTGCGGCGATTACGCCGGGGCGGCGGCTTACGCAATACGTCCCGGTGTTGAAGCCGTGGGGCCGGCCGAAGCCTGAGGTCCGTCGATCGACTGGCACTCCCGCGAGGGGTAAACCCGGGATGGCTGTTTTCAGGGAACACGTGTTTGTAGCGCCGGCGGTTATTCCGTCGCGTATCGAGCTTGCGGATGATGCACCGAGTGTAGGAATGCCGGATGACGGGCCGGTTACCTATGGTTCGCCAGACGGCGTGTATGGCTTGGCGCCGACGGGGATTATCGCGCCGCCGAAACCTGCGGCGCCGGTTCCTCCGCGGGCCACGACAATAGCTCCGCCGCGGGTGAGGGTCGGGGGCGTTGTGCAATCGGCCAAACTGTTGCGGCAGGCGAAGCCAGTGTATCCGCCGCTCGCTAGGTCGGCGCGCATCTCCGGGGTGGTGCGGCTGGAGGCCGTAATCGGGCGCAATGGGACGATCGAAAGTCTGCACGTGATGAGTGGGCATCCGCTGCTGGTCGAGGCGGCGCTCGAAGCGGTGCGGCAGTGGGTGTATCAGCCGACGCTGCTCAACGGCGACGCGGTCGAGGTACTGACGCAGATCGAAGTGCATTTCAAGCTGAGTGAGTGACAAGATGTAGGGGTGACTTTTCACCGCTTCCAGACTTGGTTCGTCGCGCTTGGCGTGTTGTGTTTCTTCGGTTGCAAGCCGCCGGAGGAATCGGTACAGAAGGCGATTATCGGCGCGGTGCTGATTGACGGAACGGGCGGGCCGCCGGTGTCGGATTCGGTGGTGATCGTGGCGGGGTCGCGAATCCGTGCGGTGGGTAACCGCGCCAACATGCCGATTCCCGCTGGCTTGGAAAAGATCAACGGCATGGGGAAGTTTCTCGTGCCGGGGTTGATCGATCTGGACGTGCAACTCAGCGCAGAGTCCAATGCCGCGGATTACACGCGCCAGTGGGTCGAGCGAAATCTGAACGCCTACCTGTATTTCGGCGTGACGTCGGTGCGTAGCATGGGGACCGACCGCCAGCCGGCGTTCGATGTCCGCAAAGCGGAGCATGACGGGCAGTTGCTGACCGCGAACCTGTTCATCGCAGGCCGGGGCGAGGAAGGCCGGGGTCAGGTGGACGGGGTCGCGATCTCAGCGGGTAGCAAGCCCGCGGTGACTGACGCGGTCCTCGACCAGGCGCGCAAGGCCAATATTCCGGTTACTGCGGACATTCGCTCGCTCGCTGAAACGGAGCAACTGGTGCGCGCGGGCGCGGCGGGTTTCCTGCGTATGATTCGGGACACGGAGGACATCGACCCGGCCTTTATCTCGCGGTTGCGGGACCTGCGCGTCGTTTTTGCGCCGGCGCTCGTCCGCCAGGAACTGGACTGGCTGTATCCGGAACACCCGGGGACGGACGCAGGTGTTGGGTGGTCGGTGGACAGCATCGAAACCGCGAGGCAGGCTGCGCGGGCAAGCCATGCCACGTCCGCTGCGAGGCTGGAGTTCGAGCGCGCCATGCGCAACACCAAGAAGCTGGCGGCGAGTGGAGTGCTGATTGGGGTGGGCTCGGACGGCGGTTCCAGCCGCGACTTCCCTGGGATGATGACGCATCGGGAGATGGAATTGCTGCAAGAAGCAGGGCTTTCGCCGATGGATGTGATTGTGGCGGCTACGCGAACCGGCGCTGTGGCACTCCGCAAGAGCGATGAACTGGGGACGATCGAGCCGGGCCGGCGGGCAGACCTGATCCTGGTTTCGGCCAACCCGCTGGAGGACGTGCGGAACCTTCGTAAAATCGACCGGATCATGTTACACGGCGAGTGGGTGGATAGGGACCATGTGGCGCTGAAATGAGCCGTGTTTTCTCGAACTTCCTACTTCCAACTTGCGTATGGGTAACTCTGAGGTGAGTTATGCGGAAACAAACTTTGCTGCTGTTGGCGCCAGCGGTGCTTTTCCTGGCGGCTTGCGACATCGAAGACCTGGGCTCCTCCGACCGGTTTACTGCTGATTTCCACTACAGTTACCCGCTCAAGGCCGGTGGACGGATCACGGTCGAGAATCAGAACGGGTCGGTCGAAATCACGGGCACGGATCAGGACGTGGTGGATGTCTCGGGCGTGAAATACGCCGGGAGCCAGGAAATGTTGGACGCGCTCAAGATTGAGGTCGTGAAGTCCGGCGACGTGGTGCAGATTCGCACCGTGCGGCCGTCGGACCGGCATGGCAATATGGGCGCGAAGTACGTGATCCGGGTACCGCGGAAGGTGGAACTCGAGCGCATCACCAGCTCAAACGGCAGTATTCACGTCACGGATGTCCAAGGGGCGGCGCGGCTCCGCACGTCCAATGGCGGCATTCACGCCAACAACCTCAAGGGCAACCTGGACGTTTCGACTTCGAACGGCGGGATTGAAGTGGAGGATCTGGAGGGTTCGGCGGTTTTGAAGACCTCGAACGGTCGGGTGCGCGCGGAGGGCGTGCGCGGGCAATTGGAAGCCGAAACGTCGAATGGTGGCATCAGCATTCATGTTGCAAAAGCTGATCCGGGACACCCGATTCGGCTGGACACTTCCAATGGCAGCATTGACTTGACGGTGGATCAAGCCAACCAAAACGACGTAACGGCGACGACGAGCAACGCCGGCATCACTGTTCACATGCCGCCATCGATCGGCGCGCGGTTGAAAGCGCACACTTCAAATGGGTCCATTTCGTCGGATTTCGAAGTCCAGGTGCAAGGGCAGATCAGCAAGCACAGTTTGGAAGGGACGATTGGACAGGGTGGGCCGGTGTTGGATTTGTCAACATCGAACGGCAGTATTCACCTAGTGAAGCTGTAGGGGTGGGCAACGTCAAATAGCTGATTCGGATGTGTTTCCGCCGGAAGGCTCGGGTTTCGCGGGGTGCGTCGTTTATAATAAATAGTATTAATGCACCAAAAGCGAACTGAGCGAGTTGACCTCGATCCTCAAGAAACCAATGAGTGGCTGGAGGCGCTGGACCAGGTAGTGGAAGAAGCGGGGCCGGACCGGGCCTCCTTCATTCTGGAACACGTCGCCCAGCGGGCACGGCAGATTGGCGTGGATCTTCCGATCCGCCAGAACACCCCTTACGTCAACACAATTCCACCCGAGGATGAGGTCCCCTATCCCGGGGACCGGGCGCTCGAGCGGCGCATCAAGAGCCTGACGCGCTGGAACGCGATGGCGATGGTGTCGCGGCAGAACAAGTTCGATCACGGCATTGGCGGGCATATCGCAACGTATGCGTCGATTGCCACACTGTTCGAGGTCGGCTTCAACCATTTCTTCCATGCCAGTTACGGCGACGAGGCAGGCGACCTGGTGTACTTTCAGGGCCATGCCTCGCCGGGCGTTTACGCGCGGGCATTTCTGGAAGGGCGATTGCCGGAGCAGCAACTGGAGAATTTCCGCCACGAGTTGCGCGAACAGCCGGGATTATCGTCGTACCCGCACCCGTGGCTGATGCCGGGATTCTGGAAGTTTCCGACGGTGTCGATGGGAATCGGACCGATCAACGCGATCTACCAGGCGCGCTTCATGCGGTACCTGGAGAATCGCGAGCTGATCGCCAAGACGCCGCGCAAGGTCTGGGCGTTTCTGGGGGATGGCGAGATGGACGAGCCGGAGTCGATGGGCTCGCTCACGCTGGCCTCGCGCGAGAAGCTGGATAATCTGATTTTCGTCATCAATGCCAATTTGCAGCGGCTGGACGGCCCGGTGCGCGGCAACGGGAAGATCGTGCAGGAGCTGGAAGCGGCGTTCTTGGGCGCGGGCTGGAACGTTATCAAGGTCTTGTGGGGGTCGGACTGGGATGAGTTGCTGGAGCGCGACAAGTCGGGCCTGCTGTTGCAGCGTATGGAAGAGTGCGTGGATGGCGAGTATCAGTCATTCAAGGCGCGGGGCGGCGCGTTCGTCCGCAAAGAGTTCTTCGGGAAGTATCCCGAGCTGCTGAAGCTGGTGGAGCACCTGAGTGACGACCAGATCTACCGGCTGCGGCGGGGCGGGCACGATCCGCTGAAAGTTTACAACGCATACAAGGCGGCGGTAGAGCACACCGGCCAACCGACGCTGATTCTGGCGAAGACGGTGAAGGGATACGGCGTCGCGGAGATTGAGGCACGCAATCCCACCCACCAGCAGAAGGAACTGAACGACAAGGCGGTGCAGCTTTTCCGCCAGCGGTTCGACATCCAGCTCCCCGAGGACGTGGCGAACAACGTTTCGTTCTACAAGCCGCCGGAAGGCAGCCCCGAGATGGCGTATTTGCACGAACGGCGGCGGCAGTTGGGCGGCTACATGCCGCAGCGGAACGTGCTGCCGAGCAAGATCCAGACTCCGCCACTGAAAGACTTTCACGACTTATTGAGCGGATCGAAGGCGCCGCATCCTTCGACCACGATGGCTTTTGTGCGAATGCTGACGATTCTGTTGAAGAATCAGGCGATCGGAAAGCACGTTGTGCCGATTATTCCGGATGAAGCGCGCACGTTCGGTATGGAGTCACTGTTCCGGCAGTTCGGGATTTACGCCTCGGGCGGCCAGTTGTATAAGCCGCATGACGCCGATATGTTCCTGTACTACAAGGAGCAGCAGGACGGGCAGATTCTGGAGGAAGGGATTACGGAGGCCGGCTCGATGGCTTCGTTCGCGGCGGCTGGCACCGCGTATTCGAACTATCAGACGGAGATGATCCCGTTCTTCATCTACTATTCGATGTTCGGATTTCAGCGCGTGGGCGACCTGATCTGGGCGTTTGCAGACGCGCGCGGCAAGGGTTTTCTGATGGGCGGCACGGCAGGGCGGACGACGCTTGCCGGTGAAGGATTGCAGCATCAGGATGGACACAGCCTGGTGCTGGCGAGCACGGTACCGACCTGCGCGGCTTATGACCCGGCATATGCGTACGAGATCGCGGTAATAGTACAGGACGGGATCCGGCGCATGTATCAGGAACAGGAAGACCGCTTCTACTACCTGACGCTGTACAACGAAAACTACGCCATGCCTCCGATGCCGGAGGGCGCGGAGCAGGGAATCCTCAAGGGAATTTATAAGTTCAAATCCGAGGAGGGCGGGAAGGCTGCATTGCAGCTTTTCGGCAGCGGACCGATTCTGAACGAGGCCGTGCGCGCGCACCAGATACTGGCGGAGCGGTACGGCGTGGCTACGGATGTGTGGAGCGTGACCAGCTACAACGAGCTGCGCCGCGAGGCATTGCGCGTGGAGCGCTGGAACCGCCTGCATCCGGACCAGCCGGCCCGTGCGCCATACATAGTGGCAGCGCTGGAGGGCACCACTGGACCGATTGTGGCCGCTACCGACTACATGAAGGTGGTGCCAGATCAGGTTGCACCGTGGCTGCCGGGGCGGATGGTGACTCTGGGTACTGACGGGTTCGGCCGCAGCGAGAATCGCGAGCATCTCCGGCGGCACTTCGAAGTGAATGCGGAATCGATCGCGGCGGCGGCGTTGTCAAGGCTGGCGCGCGATGGGGCGTTCGACATGGCCAAGGCTAAGAAGGCGTTCCAGGAGCTGGGGGTTAATTCGGAGGGCGTGGACCCGGCGGTGGCATAGAACCCCTCGAATCCAAATAAACCATCTCAGTTTCACTGCGTGCCGTTGTATACTTCTCGGACAAGCACGAGGAGGTGCGGAATGACTTCGCGCAGGCAATTCTTGACGGCCAGCGCCGCGGGGGCGGTGCTGGCAAACACGGCTCGTGGGGCTAAGGGGGAGTTTAACTCGGAGATCGAGGCGCGCATTGCGCGGCACGAGCTACGCGACCTAACGAAAGAGGACCTGCCGACGCCGACGCTGATCCTCGACGAAGCCCTTTTCCAGAAAAACCTCGATAAGATGGCGGCGCACAATAAGGCCACCGGCCTGAATCTGCGCGCGCACGTGAAAATCCACAAGTGCCCCGAGATCAGCAAACGGCAGATCGCCTTGGGCGCCATCGGGGTCTGTTGTGCGACGACCGCCGAGTGCGAGTTACTAATCAATTCGGGCGTCAAAGGTGTGCTGCATACGTGCCAGCCGGCGGGGCGCGCGCAGATCGCACGCACGGTGGCTCTGGTGCGCCGCGATCCGACGTTCACCGGCGTGCTGGACGATCCGATCACAGTCGATGCGCTCGAGGAGGCGCTGGCGGCCGCGCATACAAAGATGAACGTCATCGTGGACGTTTACGCGGGCCTTGACCGGCAGGGCTGCCAGCCGGGCGAGACAGCGCTGCGGCTGGCGCAGAAGGTGGATCAATCGAAGCACATGAAGCTGGTGGGCATCATGGGCTATTCAGGCGGGGCTTCGCACACGCATGGCTGGGAGGCTCGCAAGCAGAAATCCACGGGCGATGTTGCCGCCATGCTCGAAACCGTGGCGCTGTGCCGCAAATCAGGTTTGCCGGTCGAGATAGTTACCGGCGGCAGCACCGGCACGTACAACATCGACACGGAGAATCATTTGACGGAGTTGCAGGCGGGGTCGTACATCTTCATGGACACGCTTTATCGCAGGATCGGCGGCAAGAGCGACGAGCACGTCTACAGCGATTTCGAACCGGCGCTGAGCGTCATGACCACCGTAATCAGCAAGACGCGTCCGAACCAGTGCGCGGTGGATTACGGCAACAAAGCGTTGCTGCGCACAACCGATGAGGTCAAGGGGCGGCCCAGTGTGAAGGTCAGCAGCGGCGGTGCAGAATACGGGATGCTCGCGTGGGACGATGGCGGCCCCGAGATCAAGCTGGGCGAGCGCGTCGAGATTTATCCTTCGAATCTGGATACGAGCACGAACGTGTACGACCGTTACTACGTGGCACGTGGCGAAAATATTGTCGACGTCTGGCCGATTATGGGCCGGGCCGGGGCGGCGCAGCGCTGAGATTTAATCCCACTTCACGCCGCGCGCGCGCAGTTCGCGCTCGACTTGCTGGCTCGATTCGAATTGAACGGCATCGATGCCTTCGCGCTTTGCGGCGGCGACGTAATCGGCGATATCGTCGGTAAAAAAAATCTCTTCCGGGCGGCATTCCGCGCGTGCGATGGCCTCCCGGTAGATGATGGGCGATGGCTTCATGGCGCGCACGATATGCGAGAGAACCTTGTAGTGAAAGTGCCGGAGCAGGGGATAGGTTTGCTCCAACATCTGAAAATGAATCGCGTTGGTATTGGAGAGCAGGAGCAGGCGGTAGTGCTGGCTGAGACCTGCGAGCAGGGATTCGGGAATCAGCGGGTCCGGGAGAAAGATGGAGCTCCAGATCTGGCAGAACTGATCGTAGGGCATGTGCAGATCGAGCATGCGCGAGAGCTGGGCCACGAAGTCTTCGGGCTCGACCAGGCCGCATTCGAAGCGCTGGACCAGGTCGGTTGCGGCAATACGGCTGCGGATTTCGGGGACCGGAAGGCCGCAGATTTTCTCGAGGCCCTGGTAGCCGCGCATGAAGTCGAAGGGGATGATGACTTTACCTAGATCGAAGATGACGGTTTTGATCATTAGTCCTCGTTACCAAATTCCGATGAATTTCCACCAGGCGAACCCAACGGTGGACCAGATTGCGAGATTCACGAGCGATACCACGAAGCCCACGCGCCACCACTTCTGAAAAGAGACATAACCGTGCGCGTAGAACATGGGCGAGGGTGTGGTGCCATAGTTGGTGAGGCCGGCGGCCAGGTTGGCGAAGCAGGCAAAGCTGAAGATGACCAGTCCAGCCGGCGCACCGCGCGCCATGAGCACCGCCGCGAACGGGGGAAACATGGCCAGCATGTGTGCCGTGATACTGGCGAAGCCGTAGTGGGCGAAGAAATAGATGAGGAGAGCGGCACCGAGCACGACGACCCAGCCCGCGCCGCCGAACATCCGGCTGATGCTGCGCGCGAACTCGCGCGTTACGCCTGCGTCATTGAGCGATTTGCCAAGCTGTAGGAGGCCGCCGTACCAGACGAAGATATCCCAAGCGGCGCGGTCGCTCGCGACGTCATTCCACGTGATCACTCCGCTTAGAAGAAGGGCGGCGGCTCCCAACAGCGCTGTCACCGTGATATCCAGATGGTGAATGGGCGAGGTGATCCAGAGAGCGCACACGGAAACGAAAATGGCCGCGACGATTTTCTGACCGGTGCTCACTGGCCCCATGCCCGCCAACTCGCCCGCGGCGAACGCGGCGGCTTCGGGCGTCGTGCGGATTTCCGGAGGGTCCATGCGGTAGATGATCCACGGCACGATCGCGAGCGAGCAAAGGCCGGGCACGATGCCCGCCGCGAGCCAGAGCGCCCACGTCACGGGGTAATGGAACATCTCGGTGGCCATCTGCGCGGCGAGAGGATTGCTGGCCTGGCCGGTGAAAAACATTGCTGCCGTGACACAGATGCTTTGATAGACACCGGTGACCAGAAACGAGCCAATGAGCGCGGCGCTGGGCCCGGGAAGCGAGCCATAGAGCTCGGCGACTGATCGCACAATGGGCAGGACGACGCCGCCTGAGCGCGCGCCATTCGATGGAATCATCGAGGCCAGTACCATGTCGGTGGCCGACAGCGCGTAGCAGACACCGAGCGAAGTCTGTCCTACGGTTCGAATGAATACCAGTGCGATGCGGCGCGCGAGGCCGGTTTTGATAAGGGCGTTGGAAATGAAGAACGCGGCCATGACCAGCCAGACGGTCGGATCGCCATAGCCGCCGAGGGCATGCTGGATGGTGAGGCCGCCGAAGATTGAGGACAGCACGACCGCGATCAGAACCGCCGCGCCGCCGGGAATGGGGCGCAGCATGAGCGCGCCGATGGTGACTGCGAAGATCCCAAGCAGGCGCCAGCCTTCGGGTTTCACCAGTTCCGGCCGCGGGATCAGAAACTCGACGGCCAAATAAAGAGCCGCGAGGATTAGAGCGCTGAGGACGCGGTGGCGCGTGCCCGAGGATGCTGGTTGCGGGGCGAGCGCCGCCTGCGCGGCTCCGCTGTGGGCCGAGGATGTGGTCGTGGAATCCAAATAAGACATCTTCGCACGGTATTGCCGGGTAACCCACATGGGATATGGGGGCAAATGCGGAGTCCGGTGCGCTGTGCTGCTATTGGGTTGACGGGAGCAACAGTGACAGCAACACGAATCATGATCCTGGCTGCGGCGGTCACGGCAGGTGGCCTCTTCGCGGAACCTCACTATATCGGCACGGCGAGATGTGCGGGAACTTTTTGGGTGGACAGCGCGGGAGTTTCCAACCACGCGACAGTCTTTGTGAACAGCACGATTGAGACCGAGGGCGCGCCGGCGAGGCTACAACTTGCGGGTGAGGTGCGGATCATGGTGGACGCCCGGACGCGAGCGCGGGTCTATCAGGACCATCTGGTTCTGGAGAAGGGCCGGGTTCAACTGGATAGCGGCAAGGACTACAGGATCGAAGCTCGGACCATCCGTGTGTCGCTGGCCAAGCCAGGAGCGCGGGCGATTGTCACTGTTGGAGCATCGGGCGAGGTTGAGGTGGCGGCTCTGGGCGCCATAGTGCATGTCGCGAATGCCGAAGGCGTGGCTGTGGCCAATGTCGCGGCAGGCCACGCCGTGGACCTCCGGCTGAGCCAGACGAGCGAAGCATCCGTACTGACCGGGTGCGTGGTGAAGGAAGGCGGCACATACACGCTGCGCGACGAGGCATCGGCGGTGACCGTGGAACTACGCGGACATGATGTGGCGAACCAGGTTGGGCAGCGCGTGCAAGTGACGGGAGCCATCGTGCCGGCACAACGCGCTTTGGCACCGGCCGATCAGGTGATGCAGACGCGGGATGTTCGTGTGTTGGGAACGGTGTGTGGAGAGGCCATGGCTGCGGCCCTTCCCGAGACCGGATCACGCGCGAGAAGTGCGCCTCAGCCCGACAATGGAGGCACCAGCACAACTACCACTAGCGCGGACGGAGGCGGCACAGGCGGCACAGGGGCCACAGCAGGGGCTGGAGGCACAGCAGGTGCAACCGGGGCAACGGGAACGGTGGGGGCAGTGGCTGCGGGTGCCGGCATCTCTACCGCGGTAATTGCGGGTGTAGCAGTCGCGGCGGCTGGGGCCGGGACTGCGGCAGCCGTTGTGGCCACGCAAAGCCACAAAGCAGCGCCCATCAGCCCGGGGCGGTGACTCCTTACGTCATTCCCAGCAGGGCATTCACGAGCACAGCACCCATGCCGATGGGGATCATGTACTTCCAGCCGATGTTCATGAGCTGGTCGTACCGGAAGCGCGGGAAGGTGCCGCGAAACCAGATCAGCAGGTAAATAATCACCGCCACTTTGAACAGGAACCAGAACAGGCCTATCACGGCGCTGTTTACTTGCGGAACCAGAAAGATCAAACTGACGGCGATGAGCAGGAGCGCCACGGCTACGAGCACTTTCTGCTGAATCGGATCGCGTAGGCGTTTCACGAGGAGAAAACTGGATGCACCGGAGCCGAAGAACAGCAGAAAGGGCAGGACGAAGTTGACGGGCTCGAACCATCGCACATTCGGGAAGGGCCGTAGCCATCCACCCCAGAACAGCGTCACGGCTACGCTGGCTGCGATGAAAATGTTGGCATACTCGGCCAGAAAGTAGAGCGCCCAACGAAAGCCGCTATATTCCGTGTGGAAACCCGCCACCAATTCGGACTCCGCTTCAGGCAAATCAAAGGGTGCGCGGTTTGTTTCGGCCGTCGCCGAAATGAGGTAGACGACGAATGGAACCAGCATGAAGCCGTAATTCGAAAACGCAAACCAGATACCGTGATCGTGCTGGGCCTTGACGATTCCCTGCATGCTCAGCGTGCCAGCGACCATCAGGCCGGAAAGCAGGGCGAACGATAATGCCACCTCATAGCTGACCAGTTGTGCGGCGCTGCGCAGCGCACCGAGCAACGGATAGTGGCTGTTCGATGCCCAGCCGCCCAGGATAATTCCCAAGATTCCCACCGCCGACATCGCCATGATCACGAGGATGCCGACATTGACATCGGCGACGTAGAGAAATTGGCTGAAGGGCAGTACGGCGAAGGAGGTGAGCGCGGTGAAAGTGGATATGACGGGCGCGATCCAGAAAATGGACTGGTCGGCATCGGTGGGGATGATGTCTTCCTTGAGCAGTAGCTTCAACGCATCGGCGATGGGCTGCAGCAAGCCGTGCGGGCCGACGCGCATCGGACCGAGCCGCACCTGAAAATCGGCCAACACCTTGCGCTCCACCAGCGTCAGGTAACCGGCCACCAGAGGGAAGACCGCGATGACGACAACCGTCACCGCCAGCGGGATGAACAGAGGATGTTGGAAGACGGTTTGCATGCTATCTCATGAACGAGCTTTGCGCCAGACGCAGGATGGGTTCGGGATAAATGCCCACCGCTAGCGTTAACACGCCGGTGATTCCGAGCGCTAGCCGCAGTCCGAAGCTGGTGGCCAGCGGCGCCTTCTCGGTCAGCTCTCCTACGAACATGATCTTGACGACGCGGAAGTAATAGTAGATCGCGACAGCCACGTATAGAGTGGCGATCACCGCCAGAAAGTAATGGTGCGTTTCGATCAGCGAAAGAAAGATGTAGTACTTACCGAGGAAGCCGGCGGTGGGAGGAATCCCGGCCAGCGAAAGCAAGAATATGAGCATCAGGACCGCGTGGCCGGGACTCTTGTACATCAGGCCCGCCATGTCGTCGAGATCTTCGCCGATGATGTTTTTGCGGCGCAGCGCGATCACCACGAGGAATGCACCGAGATTCATGAAGGCATAGACCAGAACGTAAACCGCGATGCCCTGGATGCCGGTCTCGTTGCCGGCGATCAGTCCGAGCAGCATGTAGCCGGCGTGAGAGATGGAGCTGTAGGCCAGCAGCCGCTTGATGTTCGTCTGGCTGATGGCTGCCAGGTTACCGATGGTCATGGTGAGGATCGCCACAGCGGCGAGCAGCGGCTCCCAGGAATCCCGCGCGGACGCGAGCGGTCCCAGGAAGATGCGCAGCAGAAACGCGAACGAGGCCGCCTTCGAAGCGACCGAAAGATACGCCGTGATGGTTGTGGGCGCGCCCTCATAGGCATCCGGCGCCCACATGTGGAACGGAGCAGCGGAAATCTTGAACAGCAGCCCGACGGCGGTGGTCGTCATGGCTAGAAACACGACTGGATCCCACGCGGGACGAGCGGCGATGGCAGCCGCGATAACGGCGAGATTGGTCGAGCCCGCGATACCGTACATGACGGAGAAGCCGTATACCAGGAATCCGCTCGAAAACGCGCCTAGCAGGAGATACTTCATGGCGGCCTCGTTCGAACGCTTGTCACTGCGCAGGAAGCCGACCATCACGTAGAAGCAGAGAGCCATCAACTCGAGACCGATGAACAGCGTGACTAGATCCGCACCGGTAGCGAGAAAGAACATGCCGCACTGGGCGAACAGCAATAGGGCGTAGTACTCGCCGTGGTGCTCGCCTTCGATCTCGAGATAGTTGTACGACACGATCGCGATGATCAGAGTCGCCAGTTCAAAGACCCAGTTGAAGTAGAGAGCGAAACGGTCGATCCTAAGGGCGCCGCTGAAGGCGGTTAGTTCAGAAAGCCCATTGTCTGTCAAATACGCCTGTTGCCGGTACAATCCGATGCCCACAAAAACCAGGCCCGCGACGACGACCATGGCAAAGTAGCGCTTCTGTTTCGGATTGACAAACAGAAAATCGAACACCAGAATCCAGCAGCCGAATAGCGCCAGCGTGATGGCCGGGGTCAGCGCGAAAGTCTCGTTGGCGGAATAAAACTGGTTCATTGCGCGGCCCTCGCCTGCACCGCACCGGGCTTCATCGCCGCGGCGCGCTGTGCTCCGGCCTGATAGTAGTCGGGCCGCACGCGTTCCACGATCTGCTGCACTGGCTTTTCGAGCAGTTCAAAATACGGCTTGGGATAGACGCCGATCCAGATGCTCCACGCAATCAGCGGGAGGAACACGGCCAATTCGCGCAAGCTCAAGTCGGGCAGATGCAGGTTGCGCCCGTTGGTTACCTGGCCGAGCATTGTGCGCTGGTAGAGCCAGAGCAAATACGCCGCGCCAAGGATTACGCCCAGAACGGAAAATGCGGCCCAAACGTGGCTGGCCTCGAACGCGCCTTGCAGGATTGTGAACTCGCCGATAAACCCGTTGAGGAGCGGCAGGCCGGCCGAACTCAGCATGGCGATGGCGAACACGGTCGCGTATTTGGGCATGACGTGCGCCAGGCCGCCGTATTCCTTGATCTCACGCGTGTGCCGGCGTTCGTAAATCACACCGATGATCAAGAACAGCATGCCGGTCGAGATGCCGTGGTTGATCTGCTGGAGTACGCTGCCGGCAAGGCCGTTCGGATTCATGGCGAAGATTCCGAGCGTGCAGAAACCTAAGTGGCTCACCGAAGAATACGCCACCAGCTTCTTCCAATCCTGTTGCATCAGGCTTACGAGAGCGCCATAGATGATGCCGATGATGGAGAGCACGGCGAGGACTTGAACGATCGTTACGTTCACCGAGGCCTTCGGCACGAGCGGCAGGGAAAAGCGGATGAACCCATATGTACCCATTTTCAAGAGCACGCTTGCCAGAATCACAGAGCCAGCCGTGGGCGCCTCTACGTGCGCGTCGGGCAGCCAGGTGTGGAAGGGAAACATGGGCACTTTGATGGCAAACCCGATGAAGAAAGCCCAGAACACCCACTGTTGCAGGCCAAGCGGCAGATCGAGCTTCATCAAATCGGCGATTTCGAATGTGTACGCGCCGAACTGCTGGTGGTACTGAAAGTACAGGGTCAGGATGCCGAGCAGCATCAGCACTGAGCCCGCCAGCGTATACAAGAAGAACTTGATGGCAGCGTAAAGCTTTCGCGGGCCGCCCCACACGCCGATGATGAAATACATCGGCACCAGCACCAGCTCCCAGAAGACGTAGAACAAGAAGAAGTCGAGCGATACGAATACGCCGATCATCCCTGTTTGCAGCAACAGGAACATAGCGTAGTATTCCTTCACACGATCGTCGATGGCGTTCCAGGAAGAGAGGATCGCCAGGAATCCAACGAGTGTGGTCAGCATGATCAGCAGAAGGCTGATGCCATCGATGCCGATGTGGTAGTGCGCGCCGATCGTCGGAATCCAGTCGAAGCTCTCCTGAAACTGAAAACCCGAGATGCTTTTATCAAATCGTGAGACCAGCGGCAGCGAGATCAAAAAGCCCGCAAAACCCACCAGGTTGGCCCACACCTTGATGAGGTTCTTCTGCGAACCCGGAATCAGCAGCAAGACCACGAAGCCGGCCAACGGCGTAAAAAGCACGATGCTGAGTAAGTGCTGATCCATAGTTTTATCGCGCCAAGTAGTATCCGAAGAAGGCCAAAGCCCCTACGACGACGAACAGTGCGTAGGCTTGCACGCGGCCGGTTTGCACAATGCGCACCGGATAAGACGAAAGCTTCACGAGCAGCGAAGTCAAGCGCACAGCGCCATCGACAATCCAGGTATCCCACCAGATAGAGAATGACGAAGAAAAGCGCGTGAGCCAGCCTGCACCGTTCACACCGCCATCGATCACGTCGCGGTCGAAGGCGCCTAACACCGTGCCGCCGCCCTTGGCAAAACCGTTGACGAACAGAAGATCGTACAACTCGTCCACATACCACTTGTTCAGCAGCGTGCGGTGAATGGGGCCGCATCGGGCTTCGATCGCTCCCGGAATTTCGGGCCGGATGTGATAACAGTACCGGGCGATTGCGATGCCAATGATCGCAAAGGCCACGGAAACTGTCATGAGAATCCATTCGATGCTGGCGTTGTGGGCTCCCTCATGGACGGCTTCCACCGCGGCTGAGGCAAAGGCCGGCTCGAGCCACTGTTCGAACCCATGGAACCAACCGGACATTCCCCACAACTTTGGCGTGCCGATCCACCCGGCCAGAATACTACCCGCCGCCAGAACCGTGAGCGGGACAGTCATCGTCGCCGGCGATTCGTGGATGTGCGCTTCCACCTCTGGCGCCACGTGAGACTTGCCATAGAACGTCATGTTCATCAGCCGCCACATGTAGAACGCGGTCAAGCCCGCTGTTGCGAGCCCAACGCCATAGAGCACATTCGAACCTTGCGGCGAGCTGTAGGCCTGCCAAAGGATCTCGTCTTTTGAGAAGAAGCCGGCGAATCCGGGAATGCCCGCAATGGCCACCGAACCAACCCACATCGTCCAGTGTGTAATCGGGATCTTGTCCTTCAGCCCGCCCATGCGCCGCATGTCCTGTTCGCCGCCCACGGCATGGATCACCGATCCCGAGCCGAGGAACAGCAGAGCTTTGAAGAATGCGTGCGTGAACAGATGGAAGATCGCAACCCAGTAAGCGCCCACGCCGAGCGCGAGAAACATGTAGCCCAATTGGCTCACGGTCGAGTACGCGAGCACGCGCTTGATATCGTTTTGCACCAGCGCGATCGAGGCAGCGAATATCGCGGTAAAGGCGCCGACGGATGCCACGATGGTCGAAGTCTGCGGAGTGAGCTGAAATAATGCGCTCGATCGCGCCACCATGTACACACCCGCAGTCACCATTGTCGCGGCGTGGATCAGTGCGGAAACAGGCGTTGGGCCTTCCATGGCGTCCGGCAACCAGACATACAAAGGGAATTGCGCGGATTTTCCCGTCGCTCCGATGAACAGCAATAGCGCCATGGCGCTTAACACACCGAAGCCCGCGGTCTCGGCGTGAAACTGGCCACTGCGCAGAATCTGGTTGACGTCGACAAACTTGACGGTGCCGAGCACGCTGAACATCAGGAGCATGCCGAGAATGAACCCGGCGTCTCCCACGCGATTGACGACGAAAGCCTTCTTCCCGGCGTCCGCGGCAGATCTTTTGTGGAAATAGAAACCGATGAGCAGGTAACTGCACAGGCCTACGCCTTCCCAGCCGACGAACAGCAGCGCGTAGTTGTTCGCCAGCACCAGCATCAGCATGAAAAAGACGAACAGGTTCAGGTAGCCGAAGAACCGGTAATAGCCGTTATCGTGGGCCATGTAGCCGATCGAGTACACGTGAATCAGAAACCCGATGCCGGTTACCACGAGAATCATCACCGAGCTGAGCGGATCGAGCAGGAAGCCCCAGTCCGCCGTGAATGTGGCCAGGCGTCCGTCGGCCATGTGGAACGGCATTCCGGCAAGCCAGGTGAACTGGATCACCTGATGCGAGCGCTCAGGGAGACTCGAAAGTTGCATCACCGCGCCCGCCGACCAAATGAACGACAACAGCACCATTCCCGGGCACAGGAGGCTGACCAGAGCTTTGAGGCCTCCGCCGTGGCCGTGGTTGTGCCCGGTGGCGTGCTCGTGTGCGTGTTCGTGGGTATGCCCGTGGTGATGATCGTGATCGTGCTCGTCGTGCGTGTGCTCAAGACCTGGGACGACGGCCACATCCGACGCGGGTTGGGGATCGAACTTCCTGCCAAACAGCAGCATCATGGCCGCACCGAACAAGGGAAACAGCGGAATGAGCCAGATCTGGTCGAGAAAGTTCATGCCGTCACCATTTGAGCAAGTCCACTTCGTCAGCCAGTACGGTTTCCTTGTTGCGGAATAGCGCGATGAGAATGCCCAGGCCAACGGCCGCTTCCGCCACCGCGTCGGTGATCACGAAAATGGCAAAGATCTGCCCGTTCACGTTGTGCCAATAGTGCGAGAACGCGATCAGGTTGATATTCACGGCATTCAGAATCAGCTCAATGGACATCAAAATGATCACGATGTTGCGGCGGGTCAGCACACCGATTGTGCCGATCAGCAGCAGCGCGGCGCTTAGTGCCAGGTAGTGGGTGAGTGTAATCGGCGCCATCGTCAGATCCTTTTTTTCGCCATCACAACCGAACCAACCACCGCTACCAGCAACAGCAGCGACGCAATTTCAAATGGCAGCAGGTACTGAGAGAAGAGCACGGTGGCGATCTGTTCGGTATTACCGCCGGCATTCACGGCCACAGCCTCGGGCGGTTTGGCCACGTGAAACGTGCTTGTACCTTTGCGCACGAAGTAGGCGATCTCGGTTCCCACGGCTGCGACACACAGAAGCGCGATCGCCCACTGCCGGTTGAACTGCCTCTGTTTGGCGGCCTGGTCCAGATTCACCAGCATGATCACGAAGAGGAATAAGACCATGATGCCGCCCACGTAGAGCACGATTTGCACGGCGAACAGGAATTCGGCCCCTTGGAGCAGGTACAGGCCCGCTACTCCGATGAGAGAAACGATCAGGCTGATTGCACTGTGCACCGCGCTGCGCCGGGTAACGGTGAAAATCGCTCCGCCCAGAACCAGGGTGGCGAAGGCGTAGAAGAACAGCGCGTCGGTCATAACCAGCCCGCCATTCCCGTCAACATTTGTATTCGGTGGGCTTTGGGCCTTCCTCGAGCATCTGCCGGTCCCAGATCCAGCCTTGGCGGGTGTAACTCGCCAGCTCGAAATCCTGCGTCAGTTCGAGGGCATCCACGGGGCATGCATCTTCGCACAGACCGCAGAACATGCAACGCGAAAGATCGTAGGTGAAGGTAGTGAGCTCCTTGCGGCGCGTCTCCTCGTTGCGCGCGCTGGTTACCACGATCAGTGCTTCCGGACACGCCAGCGCGCAAAGATTGCAGGCGATACAGAGCGTCTCGCCATTGTCCGGGTTGATGTTCAGGCGCGGCGCACCACGGTAGCGCTCGGCCACCTTGGGCCGTTCAGCCGGGTACTGCTCGGTGTAAATATTTTTTGGATTCTGATTGCGGAATGTGACCCAGAGGCCCTGAAACAGATCGACCAGAAAGATCGTTCTTAAAAACTTTCCCATAGATTCTTACCGATCCACTTCACCCAACACGATATCTAATGTTCCAACAATCGCCACCACGTCCGCTATCAGGCCGCCGCGCACCATGCGATCGAGCGCCTGCAAATTCACGAACGACGGCGGACGGACACGCACGCGATAGGGCTGTGTCGAATTATCGCTCACGATGAAGTATCCCAGCTCACCCTTGGGCGCCTCGATGGAAACGTAGACCTCGCCCGTCGGCGGCTTGATCACTTTCGGCGTTTTGCCGATGGGACCCTCAGGAATTTTGTCCACCGCCTGGCGGATGATTCGCACCGACTGGCGCATCTCTTCCATGCGCACCGTGTACCGGTCGTACGTGTCGCCGTTCTCACCGGTGGGAATTTCGAAATCGTACTGTTCGTAACCCGAATACGGCTGCGCCTTGCGCAGGTCCCATTTCACGCCGGCTGCGCGCAGTACAGGCCCAGTGACGCCGAACTCTTTACATTCGTCGCCCGACAGAATGCCCACACCTTTGAGGCGCGCCACCCAGATCCGATTGTTGGTAAGCAACTCCTCGTACTCGTCCACTTTCGGGAGGAACATATCGCAGAAGGCCTTCACCTGTTCCTCGAAGCCGTCGTACAGCTCGTATTGCAGGCCGCCGATGCGAAATGCGTGCGTGGTGAGCCGCGCCCCACAGTAATTTTCGAAAATCTTGAGCACTTCCTCGCGTTCGCGGAAGCAATAGAAGACCGGAGTGATGGCGCCGATATCGAGCGCGTGCGTCCCCAGCCATAGCAAGTGGCTCGCAATCCGGTTCAGCTCGGTGAGGATCACGCGCGTGACTTGCGCGCGCGGAGGAGCTTCGATATTCAGCAGCTTCTCAACCGCCAGGCAGTAGCCCAGCCCGTTCGAAACCGCAGCGACGTAGTCCATGCGGTCCACGTATGGCGCGAATTGCTGGTAGGTGCGGTGCTCGCCAATCTTTTCGACACCGCGGTGCAGGTACCCGATCACGCACTCGGTGCCGATTACCTTTTCGCCATCCAGCTTGAGGATCACGCGCAGCACGCCGTGCGTGGAGGGGTGTTGCGGCCCCATGTTCAGAACTAGTTCGGTGGAATCGAGAAAAGTGGTTTCCGGCATGGAGGGTTAGTGGCCGCTTTCGATCCCCAAGTTCTCCCTTACCCAACGGTCGTCCTGCTGAATGATGGACATTTCTTTCCGCAACGGGAATCCCTGCCACTCCTCTGGCAACAGGATGCGGCGCATGTCGGGATGGCCCCCGAACTGTATTCCGAACATGTCGAACACTTCGCGCTCCAGCCAGTTCGCGCCCGTGTGCACATTCACGCCTGTCGGCGGCTCGGCACCATCCGCGATGGCCGTCTTCACCCGCACGCGCTCGTTGCGCGCGAAGCTGTAGAGAATGTAGACCAGATCGAAACGCTCGGCACGGTTCGGATAGTCCACCGCCGTGATGTCCACTAGGTAATCGAAGTCCGCTTCCAGTTTCAAAAATTCCAATAGCGGGATAACTGCATCCGGTTTGGCGACCACAAAGTTCTGCCCGAGATAGCTCGAGCACGCGGTCACTTCATCCGGGAAGCGCTCCTTGATCTGCGAGGGAAGTTCGCCTTCCCACGGCACGGCCGCCATGGGTGCGGGCGGTTTCGGCGCCGCATGCGCCGCGGCTGCGGGCTTGGGAGCCGCCGCCTTCGGTGCTTCCGCCGGTGGTTTCGCAGGTTCAGATGCGCCGCCCGGCGCAGGTGGCGGTGTGGGTCCCTCGGCGTTGTGCTCGTCTGCCATTCGGGTTTCCGCTGAAGACCACTACGATTAACACAGGCCCGTGGGCGAGTCAAATAGCACTCTCGGACTCCGCGGCAAATGTTTCCCACCAACCCGCGCGACGGAATCAAATTCACGCACGCACTTGCAAATCCTCTCAGCGGGTGTAAAATATCGAGTCGTATAAATCTATTACGAGGCTGCCGGGGAGGTGGGGACTTAACCGGTTGATCAGGAGTGCAGGCAAACAGGCTTTCGCAAGCGTCTGTTCATAACAGAAGTACGGTTTACTAAACCAGGCTTTCCATACTCTACATATCGGAACCTGCTGCTCTCGCCGATTGACCGCCCCCTATGCTCTGGCGGTGGATTGTCTACAAATCCAGACGAAGGGGACCGGGTGTTTTCCGGTCATAAGGGCACGAAATGGCTACCCTCGAGACTCCTCCCGGCGCGCAAGCGCCGGAAACTAAAGCCAAACCAAACCTGGCAGACGCGCTTACGAGGATCTTCACGACTAACGATCCCGATCCGCAGCGCGTCAGCACACGCCGCCGGCGCTTCGTCATGGCGGGGATACTGGGTTTCCTCGGCGTCAATTTTCTGATGTTCCTGCGCTTCTTCTTCCCGCGGGCGCTCTACGAGCCAAAAACCAAGTTTCTGATCGGCTACCCGTCGGACTTCGGCTTCGGGGTCGATACGAAGTTCCAGAACGCGCATCGTATTTGGGTAGTGCGCAATACCGAGGGCATTTTTGTGATCTCGGCCATCTGCACCCATCTGGGTTGCACGCCGGACTGGAAGCCCAGTGAAAACAAATTCAAGTGCCCTTGCCACGGCTCGGGCTACGATCCGGAAGGCGTCAACTTCGAAGGTCCCGCGCCGCGCCCCATGGATCGTGCGCACGTCGAAGTAACGCCGGAAGGGCACATTGAGGTCGATCTGAGCCACGTCTACCGGTGGCCCAAGGGAGAGCGCTCGGAATTCAACGATCCTGGCGCGATCATTCACGTTTAGCCACCTGGAGGCAAGTCATGGCTGAGGGAAACGGAACCAACGGATCAGGCGGCAACGGTGCTGGCGGCGCTGGCGATAACGGTACAAAAAAGAGTCCCGTTGCCACCCTGGTAGAAGGCGCGAAGGCGGTGCAAGCGCAGGCCGTCGAAGAGATCAAGGCACTCAAGCAGCCCGAGAAGACCGATGTCTGGAAGTCCGTGCTGCGCGTCAAGCATGATGAGACGCCGCGAAGCCGTGCACTGGGTGTCCTCTCCAACGTCTTTCTGCATCTGCATCCGGCGAAAATCAATCGCGATGCCGTGGCCTACAACTACACCTGGGGCATGGGCGGCATGACGTTCTACGTCTACATCACGCTGGTTTTCACCGGCACGCTGCTGATGTTTTATTACCATCCCTCGAAGGTCGTGGCCTTCCGAGACATCCTGTATCTCGAGCACGACGTCCCCTTCGGCAAGCTGCTGCGCAACATGCACCGCTGGGGCGCGCACCTCATGGTGATCATGGTCGAGCTGCACATGTTCCGGGTGTTTCTGACCGGGTCTTACAAGAAGCCGCGCGAATTCAATTGGGTGGTTGGCGTCATTCTTCTGGTTCTGACGCTGCTGCTCAGCTTTACCGGATACTTGCTGCCCGACGACCAGCTTGGTTTCTGGGCCGTCACAGTGGGAACCAACATGGCCCGCGCGACGCCGCTGCTCGGCCACGATGGTCCCTTCGGACACCAGCTTGGCATGACCCCCTTCAACGATGTCCGCTTTGGACTGTTGGGCGGCTCGATCGTGGACTCGAACGCGCTGCTCCGCGCCTACATCTGGCACTGCGTGGCGATTCCGATCATCGCGTCGGCGTTTATGGTTGTGCACTTCTGGCGCGTGCGAAAAGACGGGGGCATCTCCGGACCGGCGCCCGTGCAGCTTGAAACCGAGATGAAGGAACCAAGAAAGATCTAACGGGAGATCGCCATGGATCTACATCAGCTCTGGACCATCATCAGCCTTCCGGACAACGTGCCCATCGTGCTGCTAATGATCGTGGTGCCGTTTTATACGTGGTACGGTCTGCGTCAGGCGTTTGCCAATGACAGATTGATTGCGCAGCTCGAGGCCGATCCTGCGCTCGCCAAAACGCACCATCGCAAGACGCAACCGTGGCAGCCCGGCTGGGCCAAGGAAGTTCACGTCTGGCCGTACCTGCTGCGCATCGAGTTTCTCGCCGCGATCATCGTTACCTTGATTCTCATGGTCTGGTCGATCACGCTGAACGCACCGCTCGAAGAGCCTTCCAACCCAACTCTTACAATGAACCCGTCGAAGGCCCCCTGGTACTTCCTTGGCTTGCAGGAAATGCTGGTCTACTTCGATCCTTGGATCGCCGGCGTGGTGATGCCGTCATTGATCATTGTCGGCCTAATGGTGATTCCGTACATCGACGCCAACCCGCTGGGCAACGGCTACTACACATTCAAACAGCGGAAGAGCGCCATACTGACGTTCATCTTTGGCTTCATTGTGTTGTGGGTAACGATGATCGTCATCGGCACATTGATTCGCGGCCCGGGCTGGATGTGGTTCTGGCCGGGCACAACATGGGACCACAACCGGCTCGAGTTTGCGGTGAACCGCGATCTGCCGGATATTTTCGGAGTCAAAGGGCGGATCGCAAAGCTCATCTTTGGCGCGGTCGTCTGCGGGATTTACGGCGTGGTTGCCGGCTGGTTCATTCACAAGCTGATCGCCGGCACGAGCTTGAAGCTCGGGAAATGGACGCTCATCAAAGAGCAGCCCTTCGTGCAAAAGATTTTCAAGCGCATGAGCTTGCTGCAATACGTTGTGATGCAGACTTTTCTCATCATTATGCTGTCTCTGCCCATCAAAATGATCGCGCGCCTGGTGTTCCGCATTAAGTACGTTTGGGTGACTCCGTGGTTTAACGTATGAGCGACCAAGAACAAGACAAGGACCCGGTAGTCCATTCGTCGCTGAGCAGGCCCCTGTTCATCTGGTCGGCGCTGCTGCTGCTTTCCCTCGGATGGGCGTTGTGGGACGAGGTATATGGCATCCGTCCGTGGAAGGGCTATCAAAGCGAGTTCGCCAAGATATACACGCGATATCTCCGCCGCGTGCGCCCGAACGAAGCGCGTTTCGAAAAGGAGATCAAGGCCTCGGCGGACTATCAGAAGCTGGATCACGACATGCAGGCTGCGGAGAAAGCCGTAGCTGCGCAGGTTGCCGAGATCGATCGAAAAGTGAACCAGGAGTTGGTGCCGCGCATTCTGGCGCTCAACGACCCGTTTCAGGAAGTACGCGGGCACATCGGCGCTCTGACTTATCAGATCGAGACCACCAGTAGCGAAAGTTCCAAGAATTCCAAGCGCCAGGAAATTGACGATCTGAAGAAGGAAACGCACACCGTCAAGCTGCCCAAGCCGGACGGCTCGATCGAGTCGTTGCCCATGGACTTCACGAAGATGGACGGAACGCTGCAAGCCTGGAAGGCTCAAAAGGCCCAACTACTCCAGCAACGCGTCGAACTCCTGAAGCCCGCGACAGAGTTGCGCGCACAGCGCGATAAGTACGTCTCCGACCGCATCGCCGATGTCAGTGCCGACACTCTCGCCGGCCTGGTCACCAAGATGCAGGATTTCGATGTCCACATCCGCCAGATTCATGTAAAGGATGTCGATCTGGTGGATCGCTGCGAGTCCTGTCACTTGGGTACGCGCGAACCCGTCACTCTCACGAAAGCCGACGTCGGCGGCGAGGTTTTTGTCAGCCATCCCAACCGTGAATTGCTCAAGATTCACGATCCCGAGAAGTTTGGCTGCACTCCCTGCCACGGCGGCAATGGCGCGGCTGTGGATAGCGTGGTCAAGGCGCATGGACGTCACAAGTTCTGGCTGTGGCCCATGCACTATCGCGAAAATTTCGAAGCCGGATGCCAGCAGTGTCACGTGAAAGAGATTGTTACGGAGATGGCCGGCACGCTGAACGCCGGCCGCGAAACGTTCCGCCGGCGCGGTTGCATGGGCTGCCATCGCTACGAGGGCTTCGATCGTGAGCCTGACGAGATGACCGCGGTCACACAGCAAATTCGCCAGCTCGAGCAGCAGAAAGCCGAGTGGACGCGGGAGATCGGTTTCACGACTGATAAGGCCGACCGCACGCGCAACAACGACGAAGCGCAGCAGCTCTATCAGCACGCCAACGACCTGAAAGTGCGCATCACCGGTCTCGACGCGAAGATCGAACAGGCCGACATCCGGTCGAGCGATCTCATCCGCGAAGTCAAGAAGGTCGGGCCAAGCCTCAAGGAAGTCCGCATGAAGATGCACAAAGAGTGGATTCCTGTGTGGCTGGAGGACCCCCACAAATGGCGGCCGGGCACCAAGATGCCCACCTTCCGGCTGGATCAGGACGAAATCAAGGCGATCGGCGCGTTCATCTGGCAATCGGGTGTGGCCGGCAGTTTGCCTTCACAAACCAAGGGCGATCCGGCCAAGGGCAAAGAAGCCTTCGAAACTCGGGGCTGCATGGCCTGCCACTCAATTGGAGAAGGCAGCGAAAAGCAAGGCGGTGACTTCGCCGCCAACCTAAGCCGCGTGGGCGAGAAGGACAACTACAATTACATCGTCCGTTGGATTCACAACCCGCGCGAGCGCACTCTGCCGTATTGCCCGTTCGAGAAGCGCGATCTGACAGCCGAAGATTACAAGAAGAAGGGCCTGCCGTTCGTCTTCGACATGGATCATGACAAGTGCCCCAACGATGGCCACGAGTTGCAAGTCGAACAGATGACGCCCATGCCGAGCCTGCGGCTGACCATCGACGAAGCGCGCGACATTGCGAGTTATCTGATGACCCGCAAGCACGACGGCGTTACGTATGCGGCGTCGGATTATTTGGACGATCCCCAGCTCAAAACGCGCGGCCAGTTCCTTGTGCGCTATTACGGTTGCGCCGGCTGCCACGAAATCGCCGGTCTCGAAGAAGAACAGCGCATCGGAACCGAGCTGACCAAGGAAGGTTCAAAACCGCTGGAACGTCTGGATTTCGCGTTGCTCGGGCACGAAGCCGAGCGCGAAGACTGGTACACGCACAAGGGTTTCTTTGAGCACAAGTTGCAGAATCCCGCCGTCTACGATCAGGGCAAAGAAAAGCCCAACAAACTCGACCGGCTGAAAATGCCGAATTTCAACTTGTCGAAGCCGGAAATCGATCAGGTCGCGACGTTCCTGCTCGGGTCCGTGGAATCCACCATGCCGGAGCGTTACCACTACGAGCCCTCCGATCAGCGCCAGGACATCATCGACGGTTGGTGGGTTGTCCGCAAATACAACTGCATGGGCTGCCATCAGGTGCACGTCGGGCAGAGTACCGTCTTCATGCAACTCGCGCGCTATCAGGATCCCGATTGGAAAGACCAGAAGCCGCCCAGCCTCATCGGCGAAGGCGCCCGCGTCAATCCACAATGGCTGATGCGCTTCCTGGCCAACCCGTCGCTGAGCGACACCGATACCAACCGCGATGGCGTGCGACAATATCTCAAAGCCCGCATGCCAACTTTCTATTTCTCCAATGGGGAAATCCAGAAACTGGTGCGCTTCTTTGCGGCCCTGTCCGCCCAAGCGCAGCCCTATATCGCACCCAAAATGGAGATGGTGAGCGACCAGGAGCGTACCATGGCGCGGCAGTTGTTTTCGAGCGAGGGCGCCCCCTGTCTGAAGTGCCATATGACGGGCGATCCCAAACATGATGCGCGCGCCACGGCCCCGAGTTTTCTGATTGCCAGGGAACGGCTGAAACCGGGTTGGACCGAGCGCTGGATCGTGCATCCGGAGATGATGGCGCCCGGCACGGCCATGCCGTCGGGCCTGTTCCGGCGGGACGGCGAACGCTGGGTCTTTGCCGGGCCCACGCCGCCCAGCTTCCAAGCCTACGCCAGAGATCATGCCGATCTTCTGGTGCGTTACATGTTCCAGTTCACGCCGGACGAGCTGAACCGCCTGCGCGCCAGCGCCGGCGCGGGGGCCGGCCGTTGAAAATTTCGGATAGAAGAGGAGACGCTAGCTGAAATGAAAAGCATTTTTGTGAGTCTGATGGCCGCATCCGCACTTTTTGTGGTTGGCTGCGGCGGAAACAAGGCCCCGGAGACGCCGAAGGAGGAGGCTGCCGCACCCGCAGCTGCTCCGATTGACGAAGCCAACGCCGCCACCGTGACGGGCAAGGTGAGTTTCTCGGGTGATAAGCCTGTGATGAGGACGATCGACATGTCGGCCAATCCCGCCTGCGCGCGTGCCCACGCCGGTGCGCCGCCAAAGTCTGAGGAAGTAGTGGTGAACGGAAACGGCACACTGAAGAATGTCTTCGTTTGGATCAAGACAGGCGTGCCCGATCGCCAGTGGCCTATCCCCAGCACGCCCGCGGAAATCGCGCAGAAGGGCTGCATGTACGGGCCGCACGTGATCGGCGTGATGGCGAATCAGGACATCAAAATCGTCAACGACGATCCCACCAATCACAATATTCATCCCCTCCCCAAGGTCAACCAGGAGTGGAATGAGTCCCAGCCGCCCAATGGCGATCCTAAACTGAAGAAGTTCGCCCGCGAAGAAGTCATGATTCCGGTGAAGTGCAACGTGCACCCATGGATGCGTTCCTATATCGGCGTGGTCAATCACCCCTTCTTTGCGGTGACGGGCGACGATGGCACGTTCACCATCAAAGGGCTGCCGCCGGGAAAGTACACGATCGAAGCCTGGCATGAGAAGTTCGGGACCAAGGACATCGAGATCACGGTCGGCGCCAAGGAAAGCAAATCGCAGGATTTCGATTTTAAGGGATAATTGAGTTACAGCATGAGCAATGTTTGGCTGCACCGTTATGCGGTGCTGTGGTCTTTCTGTACGCTCTTTCTCGTAGTGGCCGGAGGCCTCGTCACCAGTAACGACGCGGGCCTCTCGGTCCCCGATTGGCCGCTCTCCTACGGCAAACTGATGCCAACCATGGAGGGCAACATCTTCTATGAGCATGGCCACCGCATGGTGGCTACGATGGTGGGCCTTCTCACCATTGGGATGGTCATATGGCTCCTGTGTGCCGAGCGCCGCCGCTGGCTGAGGAACCTCGGCTGGATCTCCCTCGCCGCCGTGATTGCGCAAGGTGTCTTGGGTGGAATGACCGTGATCTTCCTGCTGCCCAAGCCGGTCAGCATCGGGCACGCATGCCTCGCGCAACTTTTTTTCTCCACCACAGTGGCCATCGCTCTCTTTACTTCGGAAAGCTGGCAACGCGGCGCACGGATCGTCGGTGACACTGGTGCGCCGCCTTTGCACTGGCTTGCGCTGGCCGCGCCGGCGTGTGTATTTCTCCAACTTGCCCTGGGAGCTTCCGCGCGCCATCAGGCCGTCGGTATTCCGCCCCACGTCATCGGTGCATTGCTTGCCACCGGCATGGTACTGTGGGTGACTGTGCGCATTTTCATGCGCCACCCGGACCACGCTGCATTAAGGGGCTCCGCGCTGGCACTATTGTCGATCACATTTCTCCAGGTATTCCTCGGCATCGCGGCTTACATGAGCCGTGTCGCCACAGCCGACGCCCCCCAACCAATGCCGGTCATGGTGGGCTTTACGGTGGCTCACGTGGCAGTGGGTGCGCTGACGATGGCCTTGAGCGTAGTGCTCGCCATTCAGGTATTTCGCCATGTGCGGCGGCCGCTTGCTGAGATGCAGACGGAAGGTGTGGCGGTCCCTTCCGCATGAGAGATTACATCAGCCTCACCAAGCCACGAATCACGTGGCTCATTCTGATGAGCACTGGCGTGGGCTATTTCTTCGGCCTGCGGGGTCTGTCGCTCTGGCAGATCCACTGGTGGGCCCTGCTCCACACCATCATCGGCACCGGCCTCATCGCTTCAGGCACGGCGGCGCTCAATCAGTGGTACGAGCGCGAAGCCGATGCCAAAATGCGGCGTACTTCCGATCGCCCGCTTCCCGCCGGCCGCCTCCGTGCCAATCGCGCGCTCACGTTCGGCATTGGTTTAGCTGTCGTTGGTTTTGCCGAGCTCGCCTGTTTCGTCAACATGCTTTCCGCTGTGCTCGGGGGTGCCACCCTGGTCAGCTACCTGTTCGTCTACACGCCGTTGAAACAGCGCTCCTGGCTTTCGACAACCGTGGGTGCCTTCCCGGGCGCCATGCCTCCGTTGATTGGCTTCGCCGCCGCTGCTGGCACACTTACCCCTCAGGCCTGGGTGCTTTCTGCGATTCTGTTTCTCTGGCAGTTTCCGCACTTCTACGCCATTGCCTGGATGTACCGCGACGATTACGCGCGCGCTGGTATCCGTATGCTGCCCGTGGTCGAGCCCGATGGCCATTCCACGGCCCGCCAGATCGTGCTCTGTGCGTCTTTGCTGATCCCCGTGAGTCTAGCGCCGGGGCTGGTGGGTATGTCTGGGAAGCTCTACTTGCTGGGCGCGCTCGCGCTCGGCGGCTGGTTCCTCTATTCAGGAGTTCGCGTGGCCAACGATCGCTCGTTGTTGCGTGCCCGCGGTGTCCTGCTCGCTTCTGTTGTTTATCTTCCCCTGCTGTATGGCATAATGCTGCTCGACAGGCCCGGCCTGTGATCTCGGTTTGAAAGTTTCGCTCACTTGCGCTTTTGTTGTCTGTGCCGCGAGCGTGGGATGTTCTCGCCAGGCCCCGCTACCGGTCTACGGCCACGTCCCGGATTTCCATCTCACCTCACAAACCGGCGAACCGTTTGACCGTGACTCGCTCAATGGCAAGATCTGGATTGCCGATTTCATCTTCACCCACTGCACCAGTTCTTGCCCCAGGATGAGCGCGCAGATGCGCCGCTTGCAGTCCGCGGTAGCGGAATTTCGGGACGTGCGGCTGGTTTCCTTCACGGTCGATCCGCAGCGCGACACGCCCTTGGTGCTCGCCGCCTATGCGCGGCAGTTTCACGCCGAGCCCGGCCGGTGGTTTTTCCTCACCGGTGATCAGAAGACGCTCGATGCTCTTGACCGCCGCTCCTTTATGCTGGGCAACGTGGATGGTTCGCTCGAGCACAGCACCCGCTTCGTTCTGGTCGATCGCCAGGGCAGAATCCGCGGCTACTACGGCGCCGCCCAGGATGATCCGGCGCCCGTCCTGATCGTCGATATCCGCCGGCTAGAGCGGGAGCATTCATGATCTCGATCCACGATCTGCCCGCCGTTAACGCCTTCCTAAACGGCAGTGCCGCAGTCCTTCTAGTGTGGGGCTACCTTCTCATTCGCCGCCGGCAAGTGCAGACGCACAAACGTGTAATGCTCGCAGCGTTTGTCACATCCTGCGCTTTTCTCACGTGCTATCTCATCTATCACGCGCATGTCGGCTCGGTGCCATTTCGGCATCTTGGCGTGATTCGCACCGTCTACCTCAGCATCCTGGCAACTCACACGGTGCTCGCGGCCGCTGTCCCCCCGCTCGCCATCATTACGCTGAGCCGCGGACTCTCCTCCCGCTTCGACCGCCACCGCGCCATCGCTCGCTGGACCTTCCCCATCTGGCTCTACGTCAGCGTCACCGGTGTCGTCGTGTATCTGATGCTCTACAAGCTCCAGCCTCACCTCGTCAAATCCGCGATCGCCTCAATGTGAAACGTCTGCGGAAACACGTCGATCATGGTGAGCTTGGCGAGCCGGTATCCGCCCGCGACAAGTCCCGCCAAATCGCGCGCGAGCGTTGCCGGATCACACGCCACCACCGTAATCCGCGCCGGGCTTAGCCGCACCAACTCTCCGGCCGCATTCTTCCCGAGGCCGGCGCGTGGTGGGTCCGCCAGCACGAAATCCGGCGCCGCCGTCATGCCCGCCAGAAACTGCTCCACGCTGCTCTGATGCGCGTCGATCGCTACACCTGCGCGCTCGGCGTTGAACCGCAAGTCGCGCAACGCCCCCGCGCCCGACTCCACGGCCGTCACTTTCGCGAAGCGGCGTGCCAACGGAACTGAGAACAAGCCCACTCCCGCGAAGAGATCCAGCGCCGACTCCCCCACCGCCTCCGGTAGTGCCCGCTCAACCATCTGGTCGATCAGAAATCGGTTCACTTGAAAAAAAGACCCGCCGCTTACCTGATAGCTCGTACCCGCCGCCCCGTAGTCCAGCGGCCCCGGCACGTACCCTGGCAGCTTCTCCGCGCACCAGTCGAAGAAGCGGCGCGCTACCGGGCGCTCGCTTTCGAGTACGTTCAATTGCACCTGATCTTCGTTTGTGAAAACTTCGATCGATTGCACAAACCGCGGCCAGCGCCCATCGCGCAGCATCTCCCGCAACGCCGTAACCACTTGGTTGATGCGAGGCGAGCTGATCGGGCACTGCTCAACCGCACAGAACCGGTTTGAGCGCGCTTCCAAATATCCCAGCTCCGTGCCCCGCACGTGAAACTGCGCCCGGTTGCGATAGTTCCAGGCCTCCGCCGCGATGACCGAAATCTCCTCCGGCGGCTCGATCTTGCCGACACGCCGCAGCGTCTCCGCCAGGATGGCGCGCTTCAGCCCCAGTTGCGTTTCGTAATTGGCGTGCTGATAGTGGCAGCCTCCACATCGCCCGAAGTAGGGGCACGGCGCCACCACCCGTTCGCCCGACGGTTCGTGCAGTTCCACCAGTTTCGACCGCACCAGGCCCGGTTTCCGCTCCACCGGCTCCACCGTGGCGCGCTCTCCCGGCAGCACAAAAGGCACCAGCACAACCTGCCCATTCAGCCGCGCCAGGCCGTCGCCTCCGTACACCAGTTTCTCGATTTGCACTTCGAAGTTGGTTTGAGAATGCGCCATCGCTTACGATAAGAGTTCTGCCCGTCCGCCGCGGACCAGCAGGAAAGTCTATTCCACCACACATGAAAGCACGCGTATTCTCGGGCATCCAACCGTCCGGCAACTTGCACATCGGCAACTACCTCGGTGCGCTCTGTAATTGGGTCAAGATCCAGCACGACTACGAGAGCATCTTTTGCATCGTGGACCTGCACGCCGTCACGGTCTACCAGCCGCCGGCCGGGCTGCGTTCTAAGATCGAAGAGATCGCCGCCCTGTTTCTCGCTGCCGGCATCGATCCCAAGCACTCGAGCATTATGGTGCAATCCGCCGTGCCCGCGCACGCGGAGCTCGCCTGGATGCTCACCTGCATCACGCCCGTGGGATGGCTGGAGCGCATGACGCAGTACAAGGCCAAGGCCGCCGCACAGCAGACTACCAGCGACGGTCTGCTCCAGTATCCCGTCCTGATGGCCGCCGACATTCTGCTGTATCAGGCCGCCATCGTTCCCGTCGGTGAGGACCAGGCCCAGCATCTTGAACTCGCGCGCGACATCGCCCAGCGCTTCAATTCCCTGTACGGCGAAACGTTCGTCATGCCCCAGACCAACATGCCTGCGGTTGGTGCGCGCATCATGGGGCTCGACGATCCTACCACCAAGATGAGCAAGTCCGCCGCAAGCGCGGGCCATGCCGTCGCGCTGCTCGATCCGCCCGACCGCATCCGCAAGACCATCATGCGCGCCACCACCGATTCGAATCCCGCCGTGGACTTCGCCTCGCTTGGCGCCGGTGTCGAAAATCTGCTCGCCATCTTCCAGGCCTTCAGCGGCTGGACCAACGACCAAATCCGTGCCCACTTCGCCGGCATGCGCTACGGTGACTTGAAAAAACAAGTGGCCGAGATGGTCATTTCGCATCTCGAGCCCTTTCAAAAGCGCTATCGCGAGATTACGTCCGAACCCGGCTACGTCGCGCGCGTGCTGCGCGAAGGCGCCGGCCGCGTCGCCCCCATTGCCAACTCCACCGTCGATCTGGTGAAGCGCCGCATGGGCCTCTACACCGAAGCGTAACGCTGGGCGCCCGGAGATCAACCGGCTGGTTGAAGCGCGGGCTCGTTCTTGATGACGACTTGGGGGCTCTGACTTGGTGGAGGCACCGGTAAGCCCTGCTCCCTGAGCAACCGGACATGCTCCACCATGCCCCATTTCGCTTGGTACAAGCAGTCTTCGATGGAGTGGCCGATCCCAGAGAAGCCCTCCAAATCAGGAGAGTAAAAGCCAAAATAGTCCGGCTCTTCTGTCGCTTCAATCACGAGCGAATACGTGAGATCAATCATGCTACTCCCTTATACCGGCGGCTTTGAGAATTGCGTGACATGTCCCGGTCGGCACTTCCTTGGATCCATGATAGTCCACGCGAATGAGACTATTCCAGCCTGGCTTCCCGTAGTAGCGAACGGAGCCCTTCTCTTTGACGATTCGAAAGCCGTTTCGTTCTAACTGCCGAACCAGTTCATTGAACCGCATGTCGAGTTAATAGGCGTCGCCAGCCGTGTTCATTCTATGTCTACTTTCCCCCCTCCGGCACAAACTCCAGCACGCTCTTCGCCTCCACGTTCCGGAACTGCATCGGAAAGCTCGTGCCGTTGTAATACGCATCCCACTGATCTTTGTAATGGCGCGAGAGCACGTGTCCGGATTCACCGATCGGCAGATTCAGAAGCGAATGGTCCCAATCGCCGAGGTCTGCATTCATTCGCATGGAAGGTCCCAGGCGCCGCGTCGTCTGCTTCACCGAAGTCGAGGACCCGCTCATCCAAACCGGCCCCACATCGAAGTACTTGGCGACCAGCGGCAGCCGATGGCCGATCGGATGCGCAATGGTCAATTCCAGATACGCCCCGTAGGCCCACTTCTTCACTTCCGGCCCTTGCATACGGCGGCCCTCGTCCATGGCGTCGGAAAAACTCTGCATGAGAGCGCTATCGTAATCCCCAAACCAGCCGCTTGGCCGTGCCCGCAACAGGTTCTCGATCACCGCCGGCGCAATCTGGATTTCATAGGCCGTGCCCTTGCCGGGCGTCGCCGCCTCTGCCACCGCTCTCCGGAAATGCTGGAATGTCAGCGAAAGAATCAGTGGCTCTGGCCGGTCTTTAACCATCTGTCCATCCCATGCGCGCAGCAGAGCAATCGCGTCGGCCAGATCCGCGTGCCCGCCGCGACGGCCGTATGCCGCTACCAACGCCCTCGCAAGGTAACGGTTAAAACCCGAGTACACATCCTTCTGCACCGCCAGCGTGTCCTCGGGCCGCAATCCTCTCCTTCCCGCCAGCATGTCGCGGATCTGGTTCGAGCGGTACTGCGGCGCAAAGATCCCGTTCACCGCGTAAGGATAATCGGGCGGGAACGGGTTCTGGTTCGCCGTGACGATCAAGCCGTCCGGAGGATTGAACGACGTGGGCAACTGGTCGAATGGAATAAAGCCCTGCCATTCAAAATTGCCGGAAGCGCCATCCACCGGTGTGTCGCCGGCGTAGCCTTTGCGGATCGGCAGCTTGCCCGTTGCGTGATAGCCGATGTTGCCGTCTACGTCGCCGTACACGAAATTCTGCGCGGGTCCGGGGAAGCGCGAAATGGCCCTGGTGAACTCCCCCCAATTGCGCGCCCGGTTGAGTTCCAGGAACGGGAATTGAAACGCGCCGGGATCTGCTGCCACCCAGCGCAGCGCCAGCCGGAGCGTGCCTTCGGGCCGCACCGGACCATGCACCGTCACCCAGTTCAGCAGTTCCAGTGGCCGGTCGTTCTTGATCCGGATGATCTCGCGTTCCGCCCGGGCTTGCAGAATTTGCCCCCGGTATTCGTAACGTCCCGTGCGGTCGTCGATCTTTTCGATGTAAAGATCCTGCACGTCGTAGTGCATGTTCGTCACGCCCCACGCGATGCGCTCGTTGTGCCCCACGATGACTCCAGGCACACCCGGCAGCGAAACACCCGCGACGTTCAGCCCCGGCGATTGCAGATGTACTAGGTACCAGATCCCCGGTATGGAAAATTCTAGGTGCATATCGTTCGAAACCATCGGTTTTCCCGATGCCGTGTGCGCGCCTCCCACTGCCCACGCATTCGACCCCGGCTGCGCTTCGTTGCCCATCGGCAGCAGCACTCCTGGAGGCATTTCGCGGCCCGTTCGTACCGGAAACAGAAAGTCCACCTTGGCGCGATCTCCTCCCGCCAGCATGCGCCGCTTCAGTAGATCGTCGGGATAAGACGTGGTCAGGTCGCGGAACATATGCAGGCCGATGAGGATGCTGTCGACGACGCTCCACGGCCGCGGATCGTATCCCAGCAGCATGAATTCAAGCGGCAGCCGTCCGCGGTGCGAATCGAGGTAAGCGTTCACGCCGCGCGCGTAGGCGGCGAACTCCGCGCGGTCGCCGGCAGGCATCGACACCGCCGCCTCTTCAGCGATGCGCCGCATCCGCAGGCGCCGCACTTCCTGGTCCGACTCCAGCGCCGCCGCGCCCACGATCTCGCACAGATCGCCCCCGGCCAGCCGGCGTAGCGCGTCCATCTGCCACATGCGTTCCTGCGCGGTCAGATAGCCCTGCGCGAACAGCAGATCATCCTGGTTGGCGGCTGCAACGTGCGGCTCGCCCAGGCGATCGAAGGAAACCGTGATCTTCTGCGCAATTCCAGCGGAGATCCTCCCCGAGGTCTGCGGCAACGGCCTCCACGCAACCCACCAGACACCGAAGGCCGCGAGAATCACCAGCACTGCGATCGCACGGTTGAGGTACTTGAAGAATTGATTCAATCGCACTGAGGAATTGTACCCGAACCGGCCCTAATGAAAAGTCATTATCCACGTAATCCAAAATATGAAAACCTACATAAATCGCAAGAAGCTGCCGTTATTGGCAACGAAGTTTCCTTTAATCCCAAAACTACGGAAAGGACACCGCCGAAACATCCTGAAACGAACCCGTAACATGATGAAATCAAAGCCGGAACAACTCTGGAGGATCACGTGCTTACACCAGCTCGGAGTATTGCCCGAACAAGAACCCGAGAGAATAAGGGTGGTGCCCCACTAGCCTGAAACAGGTACTGGGGCGGCTCCGGAGGGACCCAAGGTGATCGTAAAAGGGACGAACAGAAACAAGTGGCTGTTGTTGGGAGTAGTGCTCGCGTTCGCGGCTCCCACCTGGGCTGACAGCGTAACGTACTACGCCGGTTTCGAAGATACGATTGGCGGGGACTACGACTATAACGATCTGGTGCTTTCCCTCACTGGGACTGGCCTCACGCTGGAGCAATCCGGTGGTGTTTGGTCTACCGAGCCGACGCTCGGGACGAGTGGCGATCCGTTCTGGAATCGTTCATCCTACGATGGCCCAAACTACAACGTAGGCTATTGCATTTACGGGACCGGTTCTTGCGGGTCGGGTTTGGACACAAGTGCTGATTACCTGGCCACATCGGCCGGTCGCCCGGTTGGCGACGTTTACTTCACTGTCACCGGAGATGTGAGCACTACAGTCTATTTCAAAATCGCAGGAGATTCCGACGTGGTTGGCTGGTATCCGGTGGGTGACCCAAGCAACATCACGTGGATTAATAGCTCATCGACCGAGACAGGTGCGTGGTCCTTCACTCCGGGTGAGTCGTTCGGTTTGGTAGGCAATACCAATGGTGGTAGTGGCGACGGATACACGTTCTATTCGCAGGTAGGCGCCGGTGGAATGCCGGACTCCTTTGGTTCCCACTTCGCCTTTTTCGGCAACGCACCGACCCCGCCGCCGGTTCCTGAGCCGGGTTCCATGGTGCTGACGGGTACCGCCTTGCTTGGTGTCAGCCTCCTCTTGCGCCCTCGCAACACACAGAGCACCGGTCAATAAACGGCAGCCTCGTATCTTCTTGGGCCCGGTCTTCCTGCTCAGTGCGGGAAGGCTGGGCCTTTTGATTTTTGCGAAACCTTCCGGGACCCGCGCCGCCCTGTTGATATATTTGAGAGGCTGATTCGCGTATGCATGCGAATCTGCAAGCCTCATGAGCGAGCACTACGGATTTCGCATTCTTCTGCTGTTGCTGATTCTCGCGGTGAATGCGTTCTTTGCCGCCGCGGAAGTCGCCCTGGTCTCGGTGCGCGAATCCCGCCTCAAGCAGCTCGCTGAGGAAGGCCATGCGGGCGCACAAGCCGCTTTGAATCTGCTGTCCAACCCCGAGCGGCTGCTGTCGGTAACGCAGATCGGCGTGACGCTCGCCAGTCTGGGCTTGGGCTGGGCGGGCCAGGATACGCTTTACTCTCTCATCGTGGCCGTGGTCCAGCCGGTCATCACCCCGTTCACGGCAAGGGCTCTGCACGCCGTGTGCTTTGCCCTCGCCTTTCTGGTGATGACCTATTTTCACGTCGTCATCGGGGAGGTGGGACCCAAAAATCTCGCCATCGAGCGCGCCGACCGGCTGTCTATCCTGGTAGCGCCCGTGCTGCTGATCTTCTACCGCATCTCGGAGCCATTCGTTTGGGCCATTGAAAAATCGAGTGCCGCATTCACGCGTGCCCTTGGCGCGAGCGCGAGCCGGCGCGGTGGCGGTCACTCGGCCGAGGAGCTGAAATTGATTGTCAGTTCCAGCCGCGGCCTCGGCCATCTGCCCGAATTGCAAGAGGATTTGATCCATAATGTGCTCGATTTGGAAAATATTTCCGTGCGCGAAATCATGGTTCCTCGCAATGATATTGCCTCCATTCCAGCCGACGCGGCGCTCGACCAGGTGCTCACAACCATGATCGAGCACCAGCATTCGCGCCTTCCGGTCTATCAAAACCAGCCCGAACAAATCATCGGCATTCTGCACTACAAGGACCTGCTGCCGGTCTGGGAAGAACGCCGCGCCGCCATTCGTCTGGGCCGTCCGCCACGCGTGTTCCGCGTGCGGCGGTTGATACGCAAACACCTGGTCGTGCCGGAGACCAAGCCGGTTTCGCAGATGCTCGCGGAATTCCAACAGGGCCGTTCCCACATGGCCATGGTCGTGGATGAATTCGGAACCATCGTGGGCTTGCTCACGGTCGAGGACGTGCTCGAGCAGATCGTGGGCGAGATCGCCGACGAATACGACGAGAAAAGCGCGCCGGTGCCCGCCGAAGGGGAAGAGCTGGAACTCGAAGGCACAACCAAGATCCGCGATCTCGAAACACAGTACGGCATCGCATTGCCGGGCGACGGCGGATTTGAAACCCTCGCGGGCTTCCTGTTGATGCGGCTCGGCAACATTCCCACCGTCGGGCAGAGCGTCGAGCACGATGGCCGCCGTTACACGGTGCTCGAGATGGAGCGCAACCGCATCGCCAAGGTACGCGTCGAGAAGGTGGACAGCAGCCTAGCAGGATTGCCCGCGCCCGCTTGAAGTGATCGCCTGCTCCTTTTGCCTTTTGCCCTTTGCCTTCCTATCATGGAGCCATGCTCGGCATTGACCGTCGCGCGGCTCGCTACACTTGGACGGCGGTCGCCATCCTGCTCCTCGTCGCGGTCGTCTATCTCAGCCGCAAGACGCTGTTCGTATTCATCGTCGCGCTGCTGTTGGCCTATTTGCTTTCGCCCCTCGTGGACATGCTCGATCGCATTCTGCCCGCCAGCCGCACGCGCACGCCCGCGCTAGTGATCGCGTATCTCATCGTGATCGGCACCTTGGTTTTCGGCGTCGTGGGACTTGGCTCACGTATCGCGGAGGAGGCCAGGAATCTGGCCGCCCGTTTCAGCCAGCCTGGCACACCCGCACCCGCTGTCACCACCAACCAGCCCTTTATGGACCGCACCATCGACTACCTCCAATCCCAAGTCCGCCAGCACACCGGTGACATCGCGGCGTTCCTGCCTCGTGTCGGTTTGCAAGCGCTGTCCGTTGCCGGCGACCTTGTCTACATCGTCATCGTCCCCATCCTGAGCTTCTTCTTCCTGAAGGACGGGCGAGGAATCTGGGCCGCCTTGCTCGATCTCGTCGAAGAAGGGCCGCCCCGCGCGCTGGTCGAAGATATTGCGCGCGACATCAATATTCTGCTGGCTCAATACATGCGCGCTCTGACCGTGCTGAGCTTGTTCACCCTGACATTCTTCAGCTTCTACTTTTCCGTGACGCACGTCCCGTACGCGCTCTTACTGGCCGCCATCGCCGGCCTACTGGAATTCATCCCCATGGTCGGGCCGTTCAGCGCGGCCGTGATCGTTGTCGTGGTGTCCGCTTTCAGCGGCTACCCGCACTTGCTCTGGATTTTGATCTTCCTCGGCGTCTACCGCTTGTTTCAGGATTACGTGCTCTCGCCCCGTCTGATGAGCCAGGGCGTGGAGCTTCATCCGCTGCTCGTGATGTTCGGCGTCTTCGCCGGCGGCGAAATCGGTGGCGTGGCTGGAACGTTTCTCTCCGTTCCTGCACTCGCGCTCATCCGCATCCTGTACAGGCGTCTGGCCAGAGCGCGGCATCCCGTGGAGCTGGAGCAGGTCCCGCAGTGATGCCGGTGTGGCGGGCGTGCGTCGCCTTCCTGCTCGCCGCGCCCGCCTTCGCTCACGTCGTGAGCATGAGCACGGGCGATCTCAAAATCGACGGCCGCCGCGCGCACTACGAGCTCCGCATGCCCCTTTACGAAATGTCGCATGTGCCCGGCGCGGAGCAAACGCTGCTGGATCATATTCATTTCTCCAGCGCCGGCGCCGCCAAGCTCATCAGGAAAGACTGCACCGCCGACCAGGGGCAGGGAATTTACTTTTGCACGGCGGACTATGAGTTCCCCCAGCCCGTCGATCACCTCGACGTCGATTGCACCTTCCACGCCGTCACCGTCCCCAATCATGTGCACCTGCTTCGCGCGGTGAATGGCGGCCGTCGCGATCAGGCGCTGTTCGATTTCTCCTTCTCGAAAGCCACGCTGCGATTCCGCCCGCCCACTCCCATGGAAATCGCCATCACCGAATGTGGAGCCGGGATCATGCGCGCCGTCGGCGGACTCGTGCAGGTCCTGTTCCTCGCGAGTTTGGTGCTTGCCGCGCGCAGCCGCCGGGAGCTCGCCGCTATCAGCGGCATGTTCGTCGCCGGGCAAATCGCATCGGCGCTCGTCGTGGCGCACACACGCTGGCAACTAGCCCCAAGATTCGTGGAAGCCGCCGCGGCTCTGACGCTCGCGTACCTCGCAGTCGAGATATTGCTGTTGCCGCGCGCCGGCGGACGTTGGCTCATCGCCGGTCTGCTAGGCGCCTTCCACGGCTTGTACTTTCTTTTGTTCCTCCAAAGCACCGGATACGCGCCCGGATATGTGCTGCTCGGTGCCATCGCCGCGCAACTTGCCCTGATCGTCACATTCGCCCTCATCTTCTCCCGCATTGCCCGCTGGATGTCCGCCCTTCGCCCCGTTCAAGTATCCGCCGCCGCCCTTCTGGTAGTCGGCATGGCCTGGTTCTTCCTCCGCCTGCGAAGCTAATATTCGCGTTCATTCGCGGCCCAATATCATTAACTTTCGTCAGCATTTATCTTTGCTCCGCAACTTAGTCCCCCACGCCGCGTTTAATAAGATAGTTCTATGCGGCGAAGCTCTCTTTTCGCGCTTGCGACTGTCCTTTCCCTGGCGTCCGCCAAGCCAACCTCCCAATTCTCCGCTCCGCTCGCCGCCGATCAGAAGATCGCTCATGTGCTAAACCGCCTGACATTCGGTCCCCAGCCGGGCGACTACGAACAAGTAAGAAAGATGGGCCTGAAGAAGTGGATCGATCTCCAGCTTCACCCCGACCGCATCCCCGAAAATCCAGCGCTCGCCACCAAGCTCGCGCCGCTCGACACCCTGCGCATGACGCCCCTCGAGCTCGCCTGGCGCTACCCTCCGCCGCAGTTGATCAAAGACATGGTGGATGGCAAGGTCCCGTTTCCCAAAGACCCCGAGACGCTCGCGATGATCGACAACGCCGTGCGCCGCATCAAGAGCCAGCAGGGCAAACAGAGTGACGAGAAACCCACGCTCGAAAACGTCGGCCTCACCGAAGACCAACAGCGCATCTTGCGCCGTGGCGCGCCCGCCGAGAAACTCAAAGTCTTCGATGGCCTCCTCGACGAACAGAAGGACGAAGTGCTCGAAGCTATGCCGCAACCCGCGCGCATCGGCCTATTCAGCGTCGCTCCGCCCGATCTGCGCCGCCGCATCCAGAAGTCCGGCGGGCCGCAATTCGTCATCACGCAGGACCTGATGGAAGCCAAGCTGTTGCGTGCTATTTACAGCAACCGCCAGCTCGACGAAGTCCTGACCGATTTCTGGTACAACCACTTCAACGTCTTCCTGGATAAGGGCGCAGACCGTTACCTGGTCGGTTCCTACGAGCGCGATGTGATCCGGCCGCATGTGCTGGGCAAGTTCGAAGACCTGCTGGTGGCCACCGCGCAAAGTCCTGCCATGCTGTTTTATCTGGATAACGTGCAGTCAGTGGATCCTAGAGCCGCAGCATTCGCGCAGCAGCGTCGCGGCGTTGGAGCCGCCAGACCGCGCCAGGGCCTCAACGAAAACTATGCGCGCGAACTCATGGAGCTGCACACGCTCGGTGTGGACGGTGGCTACACACAGCGCGACGTCACCGAAGTCGCCCGCTGCTTCACCGGCTGGAGCATCAAAGCGCCGCGCGAGGGCGCCACTTTCGTGTTCCGCGAGCGCATGCATGACAACGGTCCGAAAATCGTATTGGGCGTGAGAATTCCGCCGGGCGGTGGTATCGAGGACGGCATGCGCGTTCTGCACATACTGGCCCACCATCCCTCCACCGCTCGCTTCATTTCGCGCAAGCTCGCCATGCGGTTTGTGGCCGATGAGCCGCCACCATCGCTCGTCGCGCGCATGGCACGGACATTTCGCGCAAAGGATGGCGACCTGCGCGCCGTCATGCAGACCATGCTTGCATCGCCGGAATTCTGGTCGCAGGGCGCCTATCGCGTGAAGCTGAAATCGCCGCTCGAAATGGTGGCGAGCTCCGTGCGCGCGATGGGGGCGGATGTGGACTTCAGCTTCGCCCTGAGCAATCAGCTCGTCCAGCTTGGCCAGCCGCTCTATAGAAAACAAGAACCGACCGGCTACACCAACGCCGGCCAGGAGTGGATGAATTCGGCGTCGCTACTGGCGCGCATGAACTTTGCCATCGCGCTCACCGGTAACCACATCCAAGGAGTGAAAGTTGATGTCGCGCGCTTTGGGGATGCGCCGGATACGGACCGCATCGCCGCCGCCTTGATGCTCACAGGCCTCTCTGAAGAAGCGCGCGCCGCCATCGAGGCTGGCCTCGCCGCCCAGGCAGACACGCAGAACAACGACGGGAAACGCAGGCCGAAATCCGATTCCGTGCCCAAGCCGCTCGCCATTGCGGGCTTGATGCTCGGCTCGCCCGATTTTCAGCGGAGGTGACCTCGTGCCCACGCGCAGAATTTTTCTAAAGAACGCAGGTCTCGCCATGGTCGGCGTGGGAAGCGCGCCCCTGTGGCTCGAACGCGCGCTCTACGCAGCCAACGCGCCCGGCGCCCGGAAGAAAGTTCTAGTCGCGATCTTCCAGCGTGGCGCAGCCGATGGACTCAACATCGTCATTCCACACGGCGAGCAGCGCTACTATGCGATGCGCCCCACCATCGCTGTTCCTCGCCCCTCCGGCGTCGATCCGCGGAACTCCGCCGTCGATCTCGATGGCTTCTTCGGGTTGCACCCGGCGCTTGCGCCTCTGCAGCCGCTCTACCAGGCGCAGCATCTCGCCATCGTGCACGCAGCGGGTTCGCCGGACCCCACGCGCTCACACTTCGATGCCCAGGACTTCATGGAATCGGGCACGCCCGGCCGCAAGGCCACCAGCGACGGCTGGCTCAATCGCGCTCTCGCGCCCGCCGAGAACTCACTCTCGCCGGTTCGCGCCGTGGCCATGGGGCCCGTGCTGCCACGCGCGATGCGCGGCCGCAACAGCGCCGTCGCGATCGAGAGTTTGAACACTTTCCAGGTGCGCAATGACGGTGCCTCGAAGGTATTTGAAGCCATGTACGGCGGCTCCTCGGATAAAGTTTTGAACGGCACCGGCCGCGAAACGTTTGATGCCGTCAAGCTGCTGCAATCTGTCGAGAAGCAGCCCTATCAGCCCGCGGCCGAATATCCCAACGGCGCATTCGGCCAAAGCTTGCGGCAAATCGCACGGCTGATCAAATCCGACGTAGGCGTTGAGGTGGCCTTCGCCGATATCGGCGGCTGGGACCACCACGTCAACGAGGTCGGCGCCGAGGCCTCACAAGGGCAGCTCGCGCAGCGGCTCAGCGAGTTCGGCGGGAGCCTCGCGGCATTCTGGAAAGATCTTGGAGACCGCATGGCGGACGTCACGGTCGTGACCATGTCCGAGTTCGGCCGCACCGCTCGTGAAAACGGCAATCGCGGTACCGACCACGGCCACGCCAACGTGATGTTCGTGATGGGTGGCGACGTCCGCGGCGGCAGAGTCTACGGTGACTGGCCCGGCATGGAAGACCACCAACTCTACGAAGGCCGCGACCTCGCCCTGACCACCGACTTCCGCGACGTGCTCGGCGAGCTAGTCGAAAAACACCTCGGCAATCGCGACCTGCGCGACGTTTTTCCCGGTTACACGGCCGGTCCGAAAAGGTTTCGCCGGCTCATCGCCTGATTCAGCGATCCCCGTTCAGCAGCATGTACGTCACGATCGCCACCGCCGCGTGATTCTTGTGATCGTCGAACACGTCCACCTGCGCGGTCACGAGCGTCTTTCCGATGCGCAGCAGGCGCGAGCGCGCCGTCACTTTGTGACCCGTGATGGGCCGCAGATAATTGACCTTTAGTTCCACCGTCGTCGCCACGTGGCCACGATGCATGATCGCCATGCCGGCCGCGACGTCCACGAGCGTTGCCGTCACACCGCCGTGCAGAACGCCGGCCATATTGTGCAGCTCTTCGCGCAGGCGGCACTCGATGGTGACCCCGTCCCTGTGGTGGCGTACCACGCGTATGCCAACGTGCTGATTGAAATCCATCCGGGCGGGCAAACCATCATCCTAGCAGGAACGGCCCTGCCTCTTGCCAGATGACGTCCAGAACGTTCAGCAGTTCGTGATCGGAATCGAGCAGGTGCAAGCGCGCGTTGGCATGTGAAGCGGCGAACTCTCTCGATAGTTGGGCCGGAACGACGGTGTCGTGGATTCCGTGAAAGATCAGCGCGGGCTGCCGGAAGTCGGGGAAGTCTTCGTATTGCAAGCCGTCCGCGATGATCCCATAGCTAAGCCGGCGATTCCTCTTCTCGCCATAGTGGTACACATCGAGGAAGCCGCTTGCGCCCCAGGCCTCGGCATCAGCGGATTGCGCCCAGCGCTTTACAAATCCGAAGGCAGGCGCCATTAGCACCACTTTTGCGACTTCCGGATGCCGTGCTGCATATAGTGCGGCCAGATATCCGCCCATGCTCGATCCCACCAGAGAGACCGGCTCCCCTCGAGCCAGATCCTCGATCAAGCCGAGCTGTCCGGTGATGGTGAGGTGTTCGAAATCACCAGCCGCCAGGTCCGGCACTTCTGCGGCCGGAAGCCGGTCACAAAAGAAGGCAGCTTTTTTGGAAGTCGGCCCGGAAGCGAACCCGTGAAGGTAGATCAAGCGCATTGATAGAGCCCATTATCCCTCGTATCTTACAGAAAACAATAACAATCTCTACGTTGCGAAGAAAATGTTAAGAGGCGGTTGCACTTGGGCAACTCTTTTGCTATTCTTCTGAGTGCCGCCAAAATTTAGGGTCTCGCAGGAATAGGGAGTGGGCCGGGGGTTGCCCAAACGCGGCAAGTAGTGGTATAGTCCAAAGAGATCCTTGTAAGGAAAGGTAACAAAACCTGGCGCGAGCCTTCGCGCTGGGCGGAATACGGCCTTCCTGGTAGTTCTTTCAAGAATTTTTAATTTTCGTGCCGGACGTGCGTCCGCATTTTCGCGTGAAGCGGCCGGCAAAACAAGTTTCGAGGCCTGCAGAGCCACTGGTATCGCAAGATGTCTGTTGGTTTCTGCACAGATCTTTGAAAATCTGGTTGGACGCAAATATTGGAACTTCGTCAGAACTCTGAGTAAAACCGGAGCGATTATTCTCACAAATTCAAACGAGAGTTTGATCCCGGCTCAGAATCAACGCTGGCGGCGCGCCTAACACATGCAAGTCGCACGAGAAAGTGGAGCAATCCATGAGTACAGTGGCGTACGGGTGAGTAACACGTGGATCATCTGCCCTGGAGTGGGGAATAACGCTGGGAAACCGGCGCTAATACCGCATATTCCCGAGAGGGGAAAGCAGCAATGCGCTCGAGGAGGAGTCCGCGGCCGATTAGCTAGTTGGCAGGGTAAAAGCCTACCAAGGCTGTGATCGGTAGCCGGCCTGAGAGGGCACACGGCCACACTGGCACTGAAACACGGGCCAGACTCCTACGGGAGGCAGCAGTGGGGAATCTTGCACAATGGGGGAAACCCTGATGCAGCGACGCCGCGTGAGCGATGAAGCCCTTCGGGGTGTAAAGCTCTTTCGGCAGGGACGATTATGACGGTACCTGCAGAAGCAGCTGCGGCTAACTACGTGCCAGCAGCCGCGGTAATACGTAGGCAGCAAGCGTTGTTCGGAGTTACTGGGCGTAAAGGGTGTGTAGGCGGCCTGTTAAGTTCCGTGTGAAATCTCCCGGCTCAACCGGGAGGGTGCGCGGAAAACTGGCGGGCTAGAGTGCGGGATGGGAGAGTAGAATTCCTGGTGTAGCGGTGAAATGCGTAGATATCAGGAGGAATACCAGTGGTGTAGACGGCTCTCTGGACCGTAACTGACGCTGAAACACGAAAGCGTGGGTAGCAAACAGGATTAGATACCCTGGTAGTCCACGCCCTAAACGATGCATATTTGGTGTAGGCAGTTCATTCTGTCTGTGCCGGAGCTAACGCGTTAAATATGCCGCCTGGGGAGTACAGTCGCAAGGCTGAAACTCAAAGGAATTGACGGGGGCCCGCACAAGCGGTGGAGCATGTGGTTCAATTCGACGCAACGCGAAGAACCTTACCTGGGCTCGAACGGCTAGTCAACGATCGTGGAAACACGGTTACTCCGCAAGGGGGTCTAGTCGAGGTGCTGCATGGCTGTCGTCAGCTCGTGTCGTGAGATGTTGGGTTAAGTCCCGCAACGAGCGCAACCCTCGTCCTGTGTTGCCATGCCGAAAGGCGGAACTCGCAGGAGACCGCCAGCGATAAGCTGGAGGAAGGTGGGGATGACGTCAAGTCCTCATGGCCTTTATGTCCAGGGCTACACACGTGCTACAATGGCCGGTACAATGCGCTGCTAAGTCGCAAGACGGAGCCAATCGCAAAAAACCGGTCTCAGTTCGGATTGCAGGCTGCAACTCGCCTGCATGAAGCTGGAATCGCTAGTAATGGCAGATCAGAACGCTGCCGTGAATACGTTCCCGGGCCTTGTACACACCGCCCGTCACATCACGAAAGTGGATTGTACTAGAAGTCCGTAGGCTGACCCGCAAGGGGAGCAGCGGCCCAAGGTATGATTCATGATTGGGGTGAAGTCGTAACAAGGTAGCCGTAGGAGAACCTGCGGCTGGATCACCTCCTTTCTAAGAGAGAACGTGGGTGGAGTCAGCGATAAAGTACACGCTGGCAGCCGTTCCACTCCAACCGCTGTCGCAAGATAGCGGATCCCGTTCCGGATCTCTGTAGGAGTTCGCGAGTTCTAGTAAGTGGCTGCGAGGCTGGTCTTCGTGGTCCTTGCGTCCAATCGGCCTCGGATGACTTTTTCGGGGGCTGTAGCTCAGCTGGGAGAGCGCCTGATTTGCATTCAGGAGGTCGCCGGTTCGATCCCGACCAGCTCCACCAGGTGTTGTTGTAGGTTCGAACCGGGCCTGTAGCTCAGGTGGCTAGAGCGCACCCCTGATAAGGGTGAGGTCGGTAGTTCAACTCTACCCAGGCCCACCAAAAGAAGGTTTCAGGTTCCAGGTGTCGGGTGTCAGTAAGTTTGCTGGCACCTGAAACCTAGCACTTGACACCAGGTGTTAATGATCTTTGACAATTGAATATTGACGGGCATTTGCCACAAGGTAAATGCAGCGAAGCGCACAAAGAATTCACTTTGTGTTCAAAGTAGATTTTATGGTCAAGCTACTAAGGGCGTGTGTGTGGATGCCTTGGCGCAAGCAGGCGAAGAAGGACGTGGTCAGCTGCGAAAAGCCCCGGGAAGTCGCTAACAGGCTGTGATCCGGGGATGTCCGAATGGGGAAACCCAACGGGTGTGAACACCCGTTACCGTCATCTGAATTCATAGGGTGGCGGAGCGAACCTGGGGAAGTGAACCATCTTAGTACCCAGAGGAAGAGAAATCAACCGAGATTCCGAAAGTAGTGGCGAGCGAAATCGGAAGAGCCCAAACCGTGCGATTCGAAAGGAGAGCGCGGGGTTGTAGGACCACAATATTCGGTGTCGGGCTTGGAAACAGGCTCGAGACCGAGTAAACGAGGGAAGAAAAGTGTTAATCGAACGGTCTGGAAAGGCCGGCCATAGAGGGTGATAGCCCCGTAGGTGAAAATGCAATTCTCCTTCCAGTGGCTCCTGAGTATCGCGGGACACGTGGAACCCTGCGAGAAACTGCCGGGACCATCCGGCAAGGCTAAATACTTGCTTGCGACCGATAGTGAACCAGTACCGTGAGGGAAAGGTGAAAAGAACCCCTGCGAGGGGAGTGAAATAGTACCTGAAACCACACGCTTACAAGCAGTTGGAGGGCTATGCTCCGCAAGGAGAATGCCTGACATCGTGCCTATTGCATAATGAGCTGGCTAGTTATTCTCAGTGGCAAGGTTAAGCGAAAGCGAGCCGAAGCGAAAGCGAGTCTGAATAGGGCGTTGAGTCGCTGGGAATAGACGCGAAGCGGGATGATCTACCCTTGGCCAGGATGAAGTCCGTGTAACAGCGGATGGAGGTCCGAACCAGTGTTGGTTGAAAACAGCTTGGATGAGCTGAGGGTAGGGGTGAAAGGCTAATCAAATTCCGTGATAGCTCGTTCTTTCCGAAATAGGTTTAGGCCTAGCCTCGCGTGGTCCGTCGCGGTGGTAGAGAACTGAATGGACTAGGGGCCTTCCCAGGTTACCGAATCCAACCAAACTTCGAATGCCGCAGACGCGTAGCGCGGGAGTCAGACTGTGGGGGCTAAGCTTCATAGTCGAAAGGGAAACAGCCCAGACCATCAACTAAGGTCCCAAAATTTGCGCTCAGTGGGAAAGGAAGTCGAGAGACTCAGACAGCCAGGAGGTTGGCTTAGAAGCAGCCATCCTTTAAAGAAAGCGTAACAGCTCACTGGTCGAGTCGCTCGGTGCCGACAATATAACGGGGCTCAAGCGCAGTACCGAAGTTATGGATCCTCCGCAAGGGGGATGGTAGGAAAGCATTCTTAGCCGGGTGAAGGTCGACCGAGAGGACGGCTGGACGGTTAGGAAGAGACTCTGCCAGCATAAGTAGCGAAAAACCAGGTGAAAACCCTGGTCGCCGTAAGTCTAAGGATTCCTGAGAAAGGTTAATCCGCTCAGGGTTAGTCGGAGCCTAAGGTGAGGCCGAAAGGCGTAGCCGATGGACACACGGTTAACATTCCGTGACTACCGAAGCTCGATCAAGACCGAAGGGGGGACGCAGACCGTAAGCCTGGCGGCGCAATGGTTACAAAGCCAGGTGAAGGGAGATCCGGACAGGAAAATCCGCCGGGTCGTCTGCCAGGAAAAGCCTCTAAGGAGAGTTAGGTATCCGTACCACAAACCGACACAGGTGGACGAGATGAATATTCTAAGGCGCTCGGGTGATGGTATGTTCAGGAACTAGGCACATTAGCCCCGTAACTTCGGGAGAAGGGGTGCCCTTCGCAAGAAGGGTCGCAGTGAATAGTCTCAGGCGACTGTTTAACAAAAACACAGGTCTCTGCAAAGTCGAAAACGACGTATAGGGGCTGACGCCTGCCCGGTGCCGGAAGGTTAAAGAGAGAGGTCAGCCGCAAGGCGAAGCTTTGAACTGAAGCCCCGGTGAACGGCGGCCGTAACTATAACGGTCCTAAGGTAGCGAAATTCCTTGTCGGGTAAGTTCCGACCTGCACGAATGGCGTAACGATCTGAGAACTGTCTTAACATGCCGCCCGGCGAACTTGTGGTCCCGGTGAAGACGCCGGGTGCCCGCCACTAGACGGAAAGACCCCGTGCACCTTTACTATACCTTTTCATTGAACTATGGGGCCATCTGCGCAGGATAGGTGGGAGGCTTTGATTTTGGGCTCTCGGGCTCAGAGGAGCCAACGGTGAGATACCACCCTGATGGTTCTGTGGTTCTAACTTACTCCCGTAATCCGGGAGAAGGACAATGGAAGGCGGGTAGTTTGACTGGGGCGGTCGCCTCCTAAACAGTAACGGAGGCGCGCGAAGCTTGGTTCAGGCTGTTTGGAAATCAGCCGACGAGTGCAAAGGCATAAACCAGGTTAACTGCGAGACCAACGAGTCGAGCAGATGCGAAAGCAGGCCTTAGTGATCCGGTGGTTCTGTATGGAAGGGCCATCGCTCAACGGATAAAAGGTACGCCGGGGATAACAGGCTGATCGGAGTCAAGAGTTCACATCGACGCTCCGGTTTGGCACCTCGATGTCGGCTCATCGCATCCTGGGGGTGTAGAAGCTCCCAAGGGTTAGGCTGTTCGCCTATTAAAGCGGTACGTGAGCTGGGTTCAGAACGTCGCGAGACAGTTCGGTCCCTATCTGTGGTGGGCGTAGGAGATTTGAGGGGGCTTGTCCTTAGTACGAGAGGACCGGGATGAACGAACCTCTTGTGATCCAGTTGTCACGCCAGTGGCATAGCTGGGTAGCGAAGTTCGGTTAGGATAAACGCTGAATGCATATAAGCGTGAAACCTTCCCCAAGATGAGATCTCCCAATCCGAAAGGGTAACAAGGGCACAGGAAGACTACCTGTTTGATAGGACGGATGTGTAAGCTCAGTAATGGGCTCAGCTAACCGTTACTAATTGCCCGTTCGGCTTGACCATAAAATTTACTCTCAATACAAGGTGAATTCGAAGAAAGTGGCAAAGCCCGTCAATATTCAAGACCGCGGTGAGTAGCCGCGGGTCAACCAGTTCTGGGTGACCATAGCGAGGGGGACCCACCCGTTCCCATCCCGAACACGGCAGTTAAGCCTCTCAGCCCCGATTGTACTGCACGCGCAAGTGTGTGGGAGAGTAGGAAGTCGCCCGGTATATCAGAAGCCCCATCCGAAAGGATGGGGCTTTTGTTGTTATTTGGGGCACTTCTCGAACGGGTGGTTCGAGAGACGGACCAGTGCGCCACGGCCGCTCTTAGCGGCGCCAGCGGCCGCGGTCTTCGTGGCGAACGGGCCCGCGCCATCCGTGATTGACGGGGCCCCAGTATGCTTGGCCGCGCCAGGTGGCGTAGGGATAAACGTACGCTGGGGCGGGGTACGGATACGCGGGGTAGGCGTTGTAGTAGCCGGGTGCGGGGTACGCATACGGGTAGACGGGGGCCGGCGCTACGTAAGAGGGTGCGCCAAGATACACGCCGAATCGAACGCCTGCCTTTGCTTGCGGCGCGGGGATCAAGATCAGCATGGCGGCCAGTGTGAGCAACGGGATTCCAATTTTGTTAAGCATCGTTCCTTCCTCCGCTGGGTTGGATGGAGCGATGGGTCACGGGGTTCCTTTACGTTGTTTTACGAATACAGAGGCCTACTCTAGTGACAGATGGACTTCTACTTCGGCGGTGGGGGCGACGCCGTAGACCTCGGTAAGGATGCGCATGGTCAGTTGGGCGAGGCCTGTAGCGTAGTCGTCGGTGGGGAGGTCGTAGGTGCGGGAGAAACTCTCGATCGGGTCGCCGCCCAGGACGAATCCGAGAGATTTCAACTTGTCGGAAGCGGCGGCTGAGATTTTCAGATTGCCGGACAGATATTGGTTCGAGATCGCCTCACAGCGTAGGCGCTGGTTGCCGACGTTACCGGCGAACTGAATATAGATCTCTCCCGAGGAGATGACAAGAAAGCTGCCGGGGCCGCCTTCCAGGGTCAGGGCGAGGAGACCGCTGGATATCTCCTCTTCGGCGTCGGTGAGCGTCACCTAGGCACCTGCCACCCGGTTCGTCCGCACCTCACTTCACAAATCCGAGTTTCCGCAGCGTGGCGGCAGGCTCGTCGCCTTCAAACTTGGTGATGGGCTCCTTCTGACGGCCGTTTTCCAGAGCGGCGATGGAGGGTGGATCGCCGAAGGGGAAGGTCTTTTTTAGGACCGCGATGTCGCTCGATACGCTGGCTTTCAAGCCGGTGTCGTGCAGAAAATCGGGAGCAAATTCGGGGTGGACGGTGGGCACGCCGATTACTTTCGTCCCGCTCCAATCGAGCTGGGACATGCGCTTGGCCACATCGTAGCAATGCATGCACTCGGGATCGAAAAAGAAAATCAGGATACGGCCTTCCTGCGTGGAGAAGGGCTTGCCATCGACCGTGATGGTGGCCGGCGCCTGAATGCCGCGCTGCCGAACAGCGGTGGCACCGTAGGAGACCAAGGCAAACACGGTGACCGCGCAAAGCACGACGACGGCGCTGCGTTTGCTTTCCGACGGGCGGGCCCAGAAGCCGGCGAGCACGGCAAACAGCAACATCACGGCATCGCCGACGAAGAAGGCAGGCCCTACGGCGCGTTTGATCCACGGGAAACAATTGCACTCGGCCCCCTGCAACGCGGTGTAGTTGACACCGATATAAATCATGAACGCCACTAGCAGGGCCGAGCCGAGCCACGCCCCCCATTTGCGAAATCGGGGGACAAGCACGAGAACGGCGGCTACGGTCTCCGCGATGCCGAGCAGGATGGCGGCGGCGAGGCTGAGGTTTTCCGGAACCTTGGCCTGGGCCAAGCGAGCCGCGGCGGAGATCGGATCGGTGATCTTCCACAGGCCGGCAACGATAAAAAGGAGGGACGTGACAATTGCGGCGATCCAGTTAACGGCTGTCTTCCAACCAGGCAAATCCAGCGGGGGGAGTGAATCTTCCTGCTGTGCCATACTGTCGTTCATGAGGTCCATTTTAGCGTTGTTCGGGGGCTTAGATATTTGGCCGTGATGGGCGCCGGGGCGCTGATGCTGCTATTGACGCTGGATGCGCGGACGGTCACCGACGAAGTATTCGAAGTGCCGGCGAGGGAATGGCGGTACGTGGCGGTGACGATCGAGCAGGTTCCGGTGACCGTGAACTGCGATTTTGAAGTGATCTCGGGACCGGGCGTGGTTCGGGTGGCGCTGGTGAATGGCGACGGCCTGGACGATCTAAAGCAGGGCAACCGCGAACCGGTGGGATCCGCGGCCTTCGCGCGGCAGGGGACCTTTCGCCGCGCCGTGCGGGTGCCGGATGAGTATTTTGTCGTTCTGGAAAACAGCGGGCTGGGTCCGGCGCGAGTGCGGCTGCGATCGACGCTGGATTTCTCAGGACGCGGCGAGCCGCAAGCGCGCACTGTCTCTCCGCAGAGACGGCTCGTGGTGATCGGCATCAGCGCCATGGTATTTCTCGTGATCGTGAGTTATTCCGCGCGGAAATTGTCGGCGGCGATGCGGAGTTAGCTGCGCTCGGCGTGGCCAACGAGCGCGAGAAATTCGTCGCGGGTGCTTTTGCGGTTGCGAAATGCGCCCAGCATGGCGCTGGTGATGGCGCCGGAGTGCTGTTTTTCGACGCCGCGCATCATCATGCAAAAATGCCGCGCCTCGCAGACTACGCCCACGCCGATGGGATCGATGATGGTTTGAATGCTTTGGGCGATCTCCTGTGTCAGGCGCTCTTGAATCTGCAAACGCCGCGCGAAAACATCCACGATGCGGGGAATTTTGCTGAGGCCGATAACCTGGCCCTTGGGCAGGTAAGCGACGTGGACCTTCCCGAAGAACGGAAGCAGGTGGTGTTCGCACATGCTGAAGAACTCGATGTCTTTGACGATCACCATTTCGTCGTACTTCACCTGAAACAGCGCGCCGTTGACGACACGCCGCACATCGGCCTGATAGCCACTGGTGAGAAACCGCAGCGCCTTTTCGACGCGCTCGGGCGTGCGCGCGAGTCCCTCGCGGCGGGGATCTGCGACCAGGTGCTCGAGAACCTCCTGGATCAGGGGTGCGAAGGAAGTGCCAGCGGCAGGAAATGCCGGCATCTTGACCACTTTTTTGTTCTTAGCCATGGGGTTCCGATACCTCAAAGATGTTGCGGGGCGTCTCCGCGATGCTGATTTTCTCCAATACCGGCCACGAACCGGGGAACGCCGATTTCCAGTGCGCCCGCAGGCGGCGAAAGATTTCGTTGGCCAAGTTTTCGGTGGTCGGCACGGCGTCCTGAAACTCGGCGATTTCGATGTTGAGATTTCTGTGATCGAACGGCCGAAGAACCTGCTCGGCGACGAGGCGATCGAGCACGGCGGGATCGACGGCGCGCCCGGACTGCGGGTCGAGAGGGCCACGAGCGCTGACGGCAATCTCGTAATTGTGGCCGTGGCCGTAGGGATTGTCGCACTTGCCGTAGAGCGCGCGATTCTCCTCGTCGGACAGCACCGCGGTGTGCAGGCGATGCGAGGCGGAGAAGCGATACTTGCGGGTAACGCGAATCACGCGGGGTCTCCGAAATAGTCGACGTAGAGATCGGGTGTCTCGTAAACGCGGACCGCGTGCAGCCGGCCGCCGTCTTTGGCGAGGTTCGGCTCCAGGCGCTGCCAGACATCGATCGCGATATTCTCAGCGGTCGGAACGATGCGGTCGAAGGGCGGAACCTCATAGTTGAGGAAGCGGTGGTCGTACCAATCGACCACTTCGCGATTTACGACATCCTTCAACTTTTTCAGATCAATGACCATGCCGGTGACGGGATCGGGATTGCCTTCCATGGTGACTTCGATGGCGTAGTTGTGGCCATGGCCGTGGGGGTTGGCGGCAGCGCCGAACAGCTCCTGGTTCTCGCGGTCGCTGAGCGAGGGATTGCGGCAGACGTGGGAAGCCGAGAATTCAACGCGTTTAGTGACGAGCATCTATTAGGGCCAGATGCCGCAGGTTGCGGGCAGGATACAATATCATTATAAATTAGCCATGACGCAGACCGCGAGAACAGACCGGATACTACAGTTATCGATCGGCGTGCTGCTGTGCGTGTTCGCGTACGTGATCTACCAGTCGATGTACGAGCATGTGGTGCAGGTGGACGACACGGCGCCGGATTTCTCGGTCACCACGGACAACGGACGGACGATCACGCGGGCCAATTTCGGCGGCAAGCTGCTGGTGCTGAACTTCTGGGCGACGTGGTGCCCGCCCTGCATCGAGGAGTTGCCGTCGCTCGATGAGCTCCAACGGGAGTTGGCGAGCCAGGGCGTGGTGGTGCTGGGGGTCAGCGTGGATAAAGACGCAAAAGCGTACAAGCGTTTCCTGGACCGCACGAAAGTTTCCTTCCTCACCACGCGGGACCCGGAGAACAAGCTCAACGCGGAATACGGCACGTTCAAATTTCCCGAAACCTACATCATCAATCGCGAAGGCAAAGTAGTGTCGAAAATTATCAGCGCCACGAACTGGACTGATGACCGGATGATGAGCTACGTGAAATCGCTATTGTAGGCATCGGGCCGGGCATGCCCGGCCGCTACGGTGAATGCATGCTGCCTGCCAAGGCCAAAGAAAAACTGGTGCGCCTGATGGGTCCACGGGGCTATCTGGACCGCGCCGAAGATCTCACCCTTTACGAATATGACGGCAGCGTGGAAAAGGCGCGGCCGGATATCGTCGTGTTTCCGCGTTCGACGGACGACGTGGTGGCCATCGTCAAGATCGCTCACGAATACGGCGTGCCGCTGGTGGGGCGCGGTGCAGGGACGGGGTTGAGCGGCGGCTCGATCGCGCGGGAGGGAGGAATTATCGCCGGGTTCGCGCGCATGAACCGCATTCTCGAGATAGATCTTGAAAACGAGCGCGCCGTGGTGCAACCGGGAGTGGTGAATCTGGATATCACGCTCGCGGTGGAACGGCACGGTTTCTTTTTCGCACCCGATCCATCGAGCCAGCGGGCATGCACCATCGGTGGCAATGTTTCGGAAAACGCGGGCGGGCCGCACACGCTGGCGTATGGCGTGACGACGAATCACGTGATAGGCCTCGAGGTGGTGCTGCCGGATGGCTCCGTGTTCAACACCGGAGGCAAGGAAGGCGACATTCCGGGTTACGATCTGACGGGCTTGCTGACGGGGTCCGAGGGCACGATGGTGCTGGTGACGAAGGTGATTGTGCGGCTGATGCGCAAGCCCGAGTCCGTGAAAACCATCCTGGCGATCTACGATACGGATGACGCTGCCGGGCGCACGGTGGCGGAGATCACGGCGCGCGCGATCACGCCGGTGGCGGTTGAGATGCTGGACGGCGTGATGCTCAAGATGGTGGAGCAGGCGACGCACGCGGGATATCCGATGGACGCAGAGGCGGTGCTGCTGATCGAGCTGGAAGGCATGCACGAAGTAGTGGACGAGCAGGTGGACCAGATACGCGAGGCGGCGGCCGGTTGCGGGGCGCGCGAAGTGCGGTTGGCGAAATCCGCCGAAGAGCGCGAGCTGCTATGGAAAGGCCGCAAGAACGCGTTCGGCGCGGTGGGCCGCGTGAGCCCGACCTACTACGTGCAGGATGGCGTGGTGCCGCGCACGAAGATCGCGCCAACGCTGCGTTTCATCGGCGAAGTCGGAAAAAAGTACGGCCTGACGATCAGCAATATTTTCCACGCGGGTGATGGCAACATGCACCCGATCATTCTGTTTGACGCGCGGAAGCCGGGCGATCTGGAGAAGACGAAGGCCGCGAGTGAAGAGATTCTGTCGTATTGCATCGCGGCGGGCGGCTCGATCACCGGTGAGCACGGCGTCGGTATGGAAAAGAACGAGATGATGGCGCACCTGTTTTCCAGGGAATCGTTGGACATGATGCGAGGGTTCAAGCGGTTGTTCGATCCCGACGATCGCCTGAATCCGGGCAAGATGTTGCCCACCGGCAAGGGCTGCGTGGAGATTCGGCAGCCGGCCCTGACGTCCGCCACGCCGGCGTTTTGACGCGTTCCGAAATGTTCGGCATGGACAAAACAAAAACGCAGGAGCAGCCGGTCCGGACGCCCGAGGGATTGCCGGCGGAAGTGATCGTCAGCCCTGATACGCGCCGTGCGCAACGTGTGCCGCCGGGCCAATCGCGCACGCTGAAATGGCCGGTGCTGGACGCCAGCGGTGCGCCGGAGATCGCGATGGAGCGCTGGAAGTTTTCGATCGGCGGCAAAGTGGCAAAGCCGCTGGAGTGGAGCTGGGACGAATTCCAGAAGCTGCCGCGCGTGAAGGTATTTTCGGATTTCCACTGTGTCACACGTTGGTCGCGTCTGGGCAATTTGTGGGAGGGCGTCGCCACGCGCGAGTTGATTGCAAGGGCGGGCGGCGGGCTGCCGGAAGCGCACTACGTGCTGGCGCACGGCTACGACGGCGGCTGGACCACCAACATGCCGCTTGAAGATTTTCTAGCCGAAGACGCGTTAGTTGCGTTCCTTCATGATGGAGAGCCCATCCCGGTTGAGCACGGCGGGCCCGCGCGACTCATCGTACCGCGGCTTTACGCGTGGAAAAGCGCGAAATGGGTTGCGGGAATCGAACTGCTGGACCGGGATCAGGCCGGATTTTGGGAGCGCAATGGGTATCACATGCACGGCAATCCGTGGCGGGAAGAGCGGTTTGGGTGGTGAGTAGTCCCAGCGCGTGCTAACGAAAGCAAATGTGCCGCTACTGTATCATGAGTAGTGGAAGTGTATTTCCTGCATGGCAGTCAAACCAGAACCCTATTTAGGGATTAATAGCTGGCTCGAAGACGAGCTTTATCAACAGTATCTGCACGACCGGGGGGCGGTCGATGAGAGCTGGAAACACGTGTTCGAGGATGCGGGCGGCAACGGACATGCGGCCGCGCCGACGCCCGTGGAAAAGGCCATGCCACCGGCGGAAAAGAGTGTTGCGTTGAACGGTTCAGGGGAGGAACTGACGCCACTTCGTGGCGCGGCGGCGCGCATCGCCGAGAACATGGACGCCAGCCTGGCGGTTCCGGTGGCGACCTCGCAGCGCACGATTCCGGTCAAGGTAATCGACGAAAACCGGCGCATCATCAACCATCACCGCACGCTGCTCGGCAAGAGTAAAGTTTCGTACACGCACATCATCGGCTGGGCGATCGTGCGCGCGCTCGACTATTTCCCCGGTTTGAATCATGCGTATGCAGAGCGGAATGGCGAGCCGTTTCGCGTCGTACACAACGGCATCAATCTGGGCATCGCGGTGGATGTGGCCGGGAAAAATGGTGTGCGCAATCTGCTGGTGCCGAATCTGAAGAGCGCAGGCCGGATGGATTTTCAGCGGTACGTCACGGCGTTTGACGATCTGGTCAGCCGGGCGCGCGGGGGCAAACTGAGTCCCGAGGATTTTCAGGGCACCACGATTTCCATCACCAATCCGGGGACGGTGGGGACGATGCAATCCACGCCGCGTCTCATGGTGGGGCAGGGGGCGATCATCGCCGTGGGCACGATCGATTACCCGGCCGAATATCAGGGCACAGCCCCAGAGATGCGCGCGGCACTGGGCATCAGCAAAGTGATGACCGTGACGTGCACCTATGATCACCGCATCATTCAGGGCGCGGAATCGGGCATGTTTCTGGGCAAGCTCCAGGCGCTGGTAAACGGCGAGGACGGCTTTTACGAAGAGATTTTCGAGCATCTGAAGCTGCCTTACAACCCGGTGCGCTGGGAGCCGGACCGCCGGGTGAGCCTGCCGGGCGCTTCCGGGCACACCGCTGAAGTTGCGAAAGAAGCGGCGGTGCTTCAGTTGATCAACGCGTATCGTGTGCGGGGCCACTTGATCGCCGATCTCGATCCGCTGGGCGGCGAACCGAGCTACCATCCGGAACTCGACCCGCTGCGTTACGGGTTGACGATCTGGGATCTGGACCGCGAGTTTTTGACGGGCTCGCTCGGAGAAGCGATCGGCGAAGGCGCGCCGCGCGCGGTCGCGACGCTGCGGGAGATTCTGGAGACGCTGCGGCAAACGTACTGCGGCAAAGTTGGATGCGAGTACATGAACATCCAGCATCCGGAGCAGAAGCGCTGGTTACAGCAGCACATGGAGCCGGAGGCGAATAACTGGCCGCTCGACCGCGAGGTGCGCACGCGGATTCTGGAAGATCTGATTGGCGCCGAGCAGTTCGAACACTTCCTCCACTCGCGGTTCGTCGGGCAGAAGCGATTCTCGTTGCAGGGCGCGGAGACAGCGATCGCGATTTTGCACGAGCTGTTGGATCGCGCGGCCGACCGCAACGTGCACGAGGTGGTCATCGGGATGGCGCACCGCGGCAGGCTGACCGTGCTGGCGAACATCGTCGGCAAGCCGCTGGCCCAGATTTTCTCGGAGTTTGAGGGCAACGCCGACCCGTCGAGTACGCAGGGATCGGGCGACGTGAAGTATCACCTGGGCGCCAGGGGCGTGCGGCGATCGGAATCGGGCAAGGAGATTGTGGTTTCGGTGGCGCCGAATCCAAGCCATCTGGAGGCGGTGGATCCGGTGGTCGAAGGCATCGTGCGGCCGAAGCAGGACCGTCTGGGCGATACCGAACGCGAGCGCGTGATTCCGCTGCTGATTCACGGCGACGCGGCGTTTGCGGGGCAGGGCGTAGTTGCGGAGACGCTGAATCTTTCGCAGCTTGACGGCTATGCGACGGGCGGCACCGTGCATCTGATCATCAACAACCAGATTGGGTTCACGACGCTGCCGGATGAAGCGCGCTCGACGCCGTATTCGACCGACGTGGCGCGCATGGTGCAGGCGCCGATTTTCCATGTGAATGGCGACGATCCCGAAGCCGCCATCCGCGTGGCACAGATCGCGTTCGACTACCGGCAGGAGTTCAAGAAGGATGTCGTGATCGACATGTTCTGCTACCGGCGGTGGGGGCACAACGAAGGCGACGATCCCAGTTACACGCAGCCGCTGCTGTACAAGAAGATCAAGGACCATCCTTCGGTCGCGACGCTTTATGGGGAGCGGCTGGCGCGCGAGGAGGTGCTGAATGCGCCGGAGATCCAAGCGATTTACAAGCGCCAGACCGCGCGGCTCACAGAGGCGTTCGATGCAGCGCAGCAAGGGGCGGAGCGGTTCGAGCTGCAAGAGTTGGGGACGGTGCCGGAGGGAGAAATCACGAACGTTCCCCATGCGACCGCGGTGGACCGTGCGCTACTCGATGGCGTCGTGCGCGGACTCAGTGTGTTCCCGGAGAATTTCCACCTCCATCCCAAGCTGCATGGCTTTGTCGAGAAGCGCAAAGAGGCGTGGGAGAACGGCGGGCCGATTGACTGGGCGTATGGAGAAGCGCTGGCGTTCGGAACGCTGGTGCTGGAAGGGACGCCGGTGCGGTTGAGCGGCCAGGATTCCGGCCGCGGCACGTTCAGCCAGCGGCACTTGGTTTTCTATGACGCCGAGACTGGGCGCAAGTACTCTCCGTTGCAGCACCTCGCTAAAGATCAGCCGCGCTTCGACGTGTTCGACAGCTCTCTCAGCGAGTTTGCGGTGCTTGGATTTGAGTTCGGTTATAGTGTCGCCGACCCGCTGACTCTTGTGATGTGGGAGGCACAGTTTGGCGATTTCATGAACGGCGCGCAGATCATGATCGATCAGTTCATTGTGACCGCGGAGTCGAAGTGGGGCCAGCCGAGCGGACTTGTGCTGCTGCTGCCGCACGGTTACGAAGGCCAGGGACCCGAGCATTCGAGCGCACGCATCGAGCGCTTTCTGGTGCTCTCAGCCGAGCAGAACATCCAAGTCACGAATTGTTCAACGCCAGCGCAGTACTTTCATCTTCTGCGGCGACAGATGCGGGGCGGCGCGGACTGCCGCGGGGTGCGCAAACCGCTCGTGATCTTCACTCCCAAGCGCATGCTACGCCACCCGCGCGCGACTTCCCAGTTTGCCGATTTGACTACGGGCGGATTTCGCGAGGTGCTGGATGATAGAGCGGTGATCAGTACCGGCCAGGTCTCGCGCCTAGTGTTCTGCACGGGCCAGATCTACTACGACCTGCTGGCGGCGCGGGAGGAGCAGAAGGCCGATCATGCGGCCATCGTGCGCATCGAACAGTTGTATCCGTTCGCGCAGGAGCAGGTGCGGGACGTGCTGTTGCGGTACCCCATCACCTGCGAAGCTGTCTGGGCGCAAGAAGAGCCTCGCAACATGGGCCCGTGGCGTTTCATTTCCGAGCAAATGGAGCCGCTGCTCTTCGCGACCCGGCGTGAGTTGCGTTACGTTGGCCGCCCCGAGAGCGCCAGTCCAGCGACTGGTTCACATAAACGCCATCAGGAAGAGCAGGCTGAAATTGTGCGTGAAGCCCTGACGCCTGGCGCGGTGTCACAAACCAGCAAGGTGCGGGTGATCGGGCGGCGAAAAGCTTCGAACAAGCGAGGCTGAACGCGTTACTGCTCCGCTGTCTCGTAGCCTAACTCTGCCGCTGCGGCCTCCACCTGTGCGGAGCTGGCGGCATCGACGAAGCCGCGGACGAGGAACAACATGGTGGTGAACCAGAGCGCGACGACAAACGCCAACCCGACAGCGGAGGCCACCACGGCGCCGGGTCCGAACCGGGCGTAAGCGCTCTCTTCCAGTCCGTCCATTGCGGAGGCTGGGTTGCGCATGCGCGGTACTGTAGCAAGCGAATGACCATCGACGCTCCGCTGAAAATAGAAGGCTTGGAGTAACATCAGGGCCCGTAGGTTATCCAATCGCGTAATGGCTCTAGCCAAAAGGATAGATTCGCACTAACCGCTAAACCTATTTACAGTCTAAAGAGCAGCCGGATGGAACCAAGCGACGCCGCGGTGATCGCACAGATTCGCGCCGGGGGCGCTGACGCGGGTGGTCCGGTTTTTCGAGGAAGTTTTGCTGACTTTCCGGAACCTTTGCCCCCATTGATGCGTAACCCCATGTAACCAGGAGGTAATGAATGCAACCGCTGCTGAGTCTGCAAGGCGTCACTAAGGTCTTCACGACCGACGAAGTGGAAACCCACGCCCTCGCCGGGATCCATCTGGAGATCAACAAGGGCGATTACATTTCGATCTCCGGACCCTCGGGCTGTGGCAAGTCGACGCTGCTGGCGATTCTGGGGCTGTTGGACACGCCCTCCGACGGCAAGTACGTGCTCAATGATACTCCCGTGGAGTCACTCACAATGCGTGACCGCGCGCGCATTCGCAACCGGGAAATCGGGTTCATTTTCCAGGCATTCAACTTGATTGGCGATCTTACAGTTTATGAAAATGTCGAATTGCCGCTGACTTATCGCAACATGCCGGCACGGGAGCGCAAAGGACTCGTGATGGAAGCCCTCGAGCGTGTGGGCATGTCACACCGCATGAAGCACTATCCTTCGCAGCTCTCAGGCGGCCAGCAGCAGCGCGTAGCTGTGGCAAGGGCACTGGTCGGAAAACCCTCGATTTTATTGGCTGATGAGCCAACCGGCAACCTGGATTCGGCCAACGGTGAGGCCGTCATGGAGCTCTTGAAGGATTTGCATCGCTCCGGTGCGACTATCTGCATGGTGACACACGATCCGCGTTACGCGCGTACGGCGGACCGCATCATTCAACTGTTTGACGGACGCGTTGTGGAAGAGGGGCAGAACGTCGCCGCGGCCGCCACCAACTGAATTATCTTCCATTTATTTAATAAGCGCCCATATCCCAACGAATAACGGTCGGGATATTCCCCGATTGTGCCTCTTTCTGGATCCATTTATTCTTAATATCAAAGGGAAACACAGCAGTACGACGCTTCGTAAGCAGGAGGCTTCCGATGGAGCGCTACGTGTCTTTAACCTCGGATTTATTGGAACGCTTGGGTACATTGCTCTGCCGGCTGATGCACGCAGAGATCACTCGTCCGGTACAAGGCCAGTATGTTTGCCTGAAGTGCATGCGCAGGCACCTGGTGAACTTTTAGTCAGGCGCGGCTTTTCTTTCTAGTTCTCAGCCACCATGCCACCAGTCCGGCCGCGACTACGGCTATGGTCAGCCACAACAGCACACCATTGACCTGGTCGGTAATGTGCGACCATTGCTCACCCAGGAAGTAGCCCAGCGAGACAAAGGCGACCACCCAGAGCAGGCCGCCGCTGTAGGCAAATGACGCGAAGACGTGCGGCTCGAGTTCCGAACTGCCGGCCACGATGGCGGTGAAATGCCGAATTCCTGGCATAAAGTATCCGAAAAACAACGCCCAGCGGCCCATGCGCTCAAACCAGTTGTGGACGCGGGCCAGACGCTCCGGGGTGAGGTGCACGTAAGGGCCGTACTTGTGGATGAGGTACAGGCCACCGGTGCGACCGATCGTGTAACTGATGGTGATGCCGCAGATGCTGCCCGCATAGGCGGTGAGGACCGTGGGGAGGAAATGAAACTGCCCCCGGTAGACCAGGTATCCCGAAAACGTCAGCAGCGTTTCATCGGGAACGGGAAGCCCGACGATTCCCAGGACGAGCAGACAGAATACGGCCAGGTGCCCGTACTGCGAGATCAGGTGAAAGACGGTGTCCATGCGGGCTGTACGCGAGACACGGTCTGCACTTCATCGAGGATCTGGCGGACGGCTGCCCGAGGATCCGGCGCGCGCGTGACTTGCCGGCCGATCACCAGGTAGTCCGCGCCGTCGCGGATGGCTTCGGCGGGCGTCGCCACGCGTTTCTGATCGCCTTTGCCGGCACCGGCCGAACGCACGCCGGGGGTGACCAGAATGGCTTCCGGCCCCACCACGGCACGGATGGCGCGCGCTTCAAGCGGTGACCCCACCAGGCCGTCCACGCCGGCTTCCATGGCCTTGCGCACGCGCCACTCGACGAGATCAGAGAGCGTCCGCGAATAACCCATCTCATCCACGTCCCGTTGATCGAAGCTGGTAAGGACGGTGACAGCGAGCAGTTTGAGCGCCGAAGACCCGCGCCCCTCGACCGCTGCCCGCATTACCGCGCTCGGGCTGTGCACGGTCAGGAAACGAACGCCCGTGCGGGCTACCTGTGAGACCGTGCGTTTCACAGTCTCGCCGATGTCGTAGAGTTTCAAATCGAGGAAGACGTTCATTCCGAGGCCGATCAACTCGCGCACGAAGTCCATGCCCGCCAGGGTGAACAGTTCCAGGCCGACTTTGTAAAAGTCTGCTTGATCGCCGATTTGTTCCACCAGAGCACGAGCCTCCGCGGCGGACTCGACATCCAGGGCAATGATGATCGGGTTGTGCTGCATCATGCTCTCGCGCATTATACCAGCCGGATCGGTTTGGAGCCTTTGGGCAACACGCGCCCGACACGGTAGGCATCGGGAAAACTCCGTTCGAGTTGCGCGGCATCGGCTTCGGCAAGCGCGATCAATAAGCCCCCGGACGTTTGCGGGTCGTAGAGCAGGTTTTCGACCTCGGGCGCCAGGTCCCGCGCGACTTCGACCGCACACGAGGCAAACTCGCGATTGTTCTTTAGGCCGCCCGGCAAAGCGCCCTGGCGCGCGTAGTCGAGGGCGCCTGGAAGAAAACGGACAGCGGCGGTGTCTATTTCCAGGGTCACACCGCTAGCCAGAGCCATCTCGCGCGCGTGGCCGATTAGGCCGAAGCCAGTCACGTCGGTGCAGCCGTGGACATCGTATTCGAGCATCGCTTCGCAGGCGCGCCGATTCAGCTTGAGCATAGAATCAATCGCCGCCTGTACATCGGACTCCGCGGCGATCTCGCGCTTGAGCGCGGTGGTGATGACGCCGGTGCCGATGCGTTTCGTGAACAGCAGAGTGTCGCCAGCCCGGGCTCCCGCGTTAGTCTTGATTCGATCGGGATGCACGGTCCCGGTCACCGCATAGCCGAATTTCACCTCATCGTCCGCCACGCTGTGACCGCCCAGAATCACGCAACCGGATTCGTGAACCTTGTCCGCGCCGCCCTTCAGGATTTGCTCCAAATCGTCCAGATCACCCTTCGCGGGATACGCCAGGATGGACAGCGCGGAGAGCGGCGTACCGCCCATGGCGTACACATCGCTCAGCGCGTTGGCCGCGGCGATAGCGCCGTAAGTGTAAGGATCATCGACGATGGGCGTGAAAAAATCTACCGTCTGGACCAAGGCGAGCTCCGCCGACAGCTTGTACACGCCGGCATCGTCGGCAGTGTCAAACCCGACCAGCACGTTTTCGTTCGTGACGCGCGGAATCGCGGCCAGCACCCGGTCCAACAACTTTGGACTCAGTTTAGACGCTCAACCCGCGGCTTTCACATGTGCCGTCAGCTTATGCTGTTTCACCATACGGTCATCACTATAATAGGTCACTGCGCTGATCTCGTCCTGTTCGGAGTGTGCAGCGAAAGATGCCCGCTTTAGGTTCCTGTGGGCGAACTAGCGTGGGAGTCAAAGGCCTCAAGTAGCGTTAAGAGTTCGCGGATCGACTCGACTGCTTCCTCCAAAGTTACTTTTCTTCCGGCGATGATCCCTGTCTCTCTGTGCTTCAGGCGAATCATCTCTTTGTTGATTACTTCCAGTTTCTTTCTTTCCCAACTGCACCCACGCCACTGATTGAACCGCGTGTCCACCGAGGCGAGCAGCTTTTCAAATTTCTCGTTACTCGTGCCAGCTACAGTCTCAATGACACGGTGGTATACGGCATCAATTCTGAACAAAGCACTATTGAAATAGAATCCCGCAGCCCATTTTCCCTCGGTGCGCACCTTGCAAGTGGCCATGTCTCTAGCCCGATCGAGGACCGACTTGATGTTATCTGGCATCAAGGGACCTGGCCTCGGGTCGAAACCGAGTTGAACTGCGAAAAAGAGGCTATAAACTGCCCCAAGCAGATCATCAAGGCATGCTTGGACCGACGTGTCGGCATGGTGAATCGCGGAACATAGAAGGGCTCCGATGCGTCCTGACAGTTCGCGCAAAACTGCAAAACAGGCAGCGTCCTTATCGGCTTGGGGCACAAGTTCACTTCTCGGCGGCACGCGGACCTCGCTCGCGATCAGTCAGCTTGTGCTGTTGCACCATACGGTCATCACTATAATAGGTCACTGGAGGTGTTGATGCCCCGCGTTTCAATGAAGACCCCTGCTGTTTTCGCGTTGCTGCTGCTCCTCGGAGCGGCCCTTTCTCTGGTTTCGCGCGAGCCGCAACCGGATCCGCGTTTGAAGAACTCCTATCGCCGTCCGGAAAAGAACGGCTGGACGTTTGTCCACCTGGAGGGCACGCCTGCGGAGGTCGGGTTTCAGCACGGGTACCTGCTCGCACCCGAGATTCGCGACGGCTTGAAAGTGATGGAGCTCGAGCTGACGCACGACAACAATAAGAGCTGGGGATTCTTCCGGCACGCCGGGCAGGAGATGTTGTGGCCACACATTGAGCAGGAATACCGCGATGAGCTGAAGGGCATCGCCGAGGGCGCCAACGCGCACGGAGTCAAGCTCGACGTCTGGGACATCGTTGCGATGAACGCGGACATGGAGTGGGGCTACTACGTGCACGAATATGATAGGCAAAACCTGATCCAGTCTCCCGCTTCAGTGACTGCGCCCGACCATTGCAGCGCGTTCGTGGCCACAGGCAGCTATACCAAGGATGGGCGCGTGGTGATCGGCCACAACAACTGGACGCAGTATCTCGATGGCGAGCGATGGACCATCATGTTCGACATCGTTCCAGCGAAAGGTTACCACTTCATCATGGACGGCTATCCGGGCCTCATCCACAGCGGCGACGATTTCGGGATCAACACTGCCGGCATGATGGTCACCGAGACCACCATCTCCAATTTCCACGGCTGGGATTCGAATGGGATTGCGGAGTTCGTTCGCGCGCGGAAGGCGCTGCAATACTCCGCGTCGATCGACGACTTTGCGCGCATCATGAAAGACGGAAACAACGGCGGCTATGCCAACAACTGGCTGGTGGCGGACCGGAAGACCAACGAGATTGCGGACCTCGAATTAGGGCTGAAGAACGTGAATCTCCAGCGCACCACAGACGGGTATTTCACCGGTTCCAATTTCCCGGTCAATGAGAAGCTGGCACGTGAGGAGACGGATTTTCCGGTGAACGATTTATCCAACAGCGCCAATGCGCGGCATGCTCGTTGGGAGCAGTTGATGAAGGAAAACAAGGGGCAGATCAACGTAGCAGCCGGCGAGCGTTTCCTGGCCGACCACTTCGACACCTACGACAAGAAGATCGAGGCCGATGAACGCACACTGTGCGGGCACGTCGATCTTTCGGCGCGCGGCGACCTGCCCTGGCAGCCGCCCTACGGTATCGCCGGAGCGGTGATCAACAAGGTTTCGGACTCGGCAATGGCGGAGAAACTGACGCTGGCCGCCGCCGCGGGCCATGCTTGCGGCATTCACTTCAAGGCGTCGGAGCACTTAAAGAAGCATCCCGAGTTCGCCTGGCAGAAACCCTACCTTGTCGACATGAATTCACACTCCTGGGCCACCTTCAGCGCAGGAATGTAGGCTGGCCAATATCCCAAAGTCTGGCATAGAATTAAAGAAATTCGGATTCCGTCCACGACAATAGCATGGGCGCAATTTGACAATTCATTGATTCTAAATATGTTGCCTTCCATCTTGATGTGGCCCGTGAAATGCGCGGTTTTTTCACCTCAGGTCATTGCCCGCTTGTCTGCACGGCTCAAGGGCACATCGCCTGAGAGGGAGGCGGCTAAATGCTGAAGAAGCTTCTGCTGTGCGCTGTACCGGTCTTGTTCTTCGCTACTACGGCCCACGCAGATTTTGTCAATGGAAGTGTCTGGTTCATCCCGGATACGGCACCGCAGGCATCAAATCCCGCGGCAGATGCCGTTGCGGGCAACATCCCCGCGACGCCCCCTGACGTCACTTTTACGTTGCCGAGTTCGATCAACCTCAACAGTAACATTGCCCTGGACTTTACGCTGGGATCGTTCCTGGCGACGGGGGGCGCCAACAACATTGTGGTAAACACAGTGGGTTCCCTGGCCAGGGATCTCAATGATAATGCTACATATAGCACGATCTTCGAGTTTACCGGCAACGTCTTCTTGACAACCGGTGAAACCGTCACTGTATCGCATGACGATGGTGTGACACTGACAGTAGATGGCGCTGTGGCCCCTTTCTATTCCGGTCCGACGTCTCAAGATACCGAGAGTGCCACTTGGGTTGGCGGCACAGGTGTGTTCCCTACTGAACTCATTTACGCTGAATGCTGTAGCGCCCCGGCAGTGCTGGAAACAACCAACCTGAATTTTGTACCCGAACCGGGAAGCATTGGGTTGCTGGGAACCGCTTTACTCGGCGTTGCTGGTCTCCTACGTCGGAAGCTTCACAAAGCGTAGGCCTGCGCCAAAGAGAAGTGTAGAGCGGAACGTGGGCGGCGCCCAAGGCGCCGTCCTTTGGCTTTTAGGCACATACCTCTCGTCTGCGTACATCCTTCAGATCCCTAAGGAGTTTCGGCTCCATACTACGTTTCCACCCACGATCGTTGCTATAGGCCCGCCGTGGAACTGCCAGCCGTCGAAGGGCGTATTCTTGCTCTTCGAGAAAGACCGGTTGACGTCGTAGGTCCATGTGAGTTCGGTGTCGAAGATGGTCACGTCGCCCGGCGCTCCGGCTGCAAGCGTTCCACGCTCGAGGTTCAGGATGCCGGCCGGACCCGTGGTAAACAGCTCGACCAGGCGCATCAGCCCGATCTTTCCTGAATGGTAGAGCTTATCGAGAGACAATCCCAGCGCCGTTTCGAGGCCGATGATGCCGAACGGACACTTCTCGAACTCCTGCATTTTTTCGCTGCCCGGGTGCGGAGCATGATCGGTGGCGATGGCGTCCACGGCGCCTGATGTGATGCCCTCGAACACTGCGGCAACGTCGCATTCCGATCGCAGCGGCGGCTTCATCTTGTAGCTGCTGTCGTAGGATGTGATGGCGGAATCAGTCAGCGCGAAGTGATGCGGCGTGGCCTCGCACGTGACCGGCAATCCCCGTTTCTTGGCGAATTGCACCATGTGGATGGAATGACGGGATGAGATGTGCGCGACATGAAAGCGCGCGCCGGCAGCCTCAGCCAGCAGAATGTCGCGCGCCACCATCACGTCCTCGGAGCTGGCGGGAATGCCGCGGAGGCCCAGCCGCGTCGATTGTACGCCTTCGTGCATGTCACCGCCGGCGCTGAGATTCAAGTCCTCGCAGTGGTCGATCACCGGCAGATCGAACGACTTGGCCATCTGCATGGCTTTGCGCATGACGCGCGCGTTCATCACCGGGCGGCCGTCGTCGGAAATGGCGACAATCCCCGCATTCTTCATGGAGCCCAGGGCCGCGAGCTCCTCGCCGGCGCTGTTCTTGGTGATCGCGCCGATGGGAAAAACGTTCACCACCGCGTGCTGGCGGGCGCGCTCGATGATGTAACTCGTCACCGTGGCGTTGTCGTTCACCGGCAGCGTATTGGGCATGCAGCAGATGGAGGTGAAGCCACCAGCCGCCGCGGCGCGCGCGCCCGTTTCGATGGTCTCGGAGTGTTCGATTCCCGGCTCGCGCAGGTGCACATGCATGTCGATGAAGCCTGGCGCAACCACAAGCCCTTTGGCGTCGAACAGCGCTGCGCCCTCTTTATCCAGATGCCCGGCGACCGCCGTGATCCGTCCGTCCTCGATCAAAACGTCGGCAACGCTGTCGTGGCCCGACGCGGGATCGATGACGCGTCCGTTCTTAATGAGCAGTGGAGCCATTGGCCCGTTCTCCCACGATGCGCTCGAGCACAGCCATACGCACGGCCACGCCGTTCTCCACCTGGTTGAGAATCACCGAGCGCTGAAAATCGGCAACCTCGGAGGAAAGTTCGCGGCCGCGATTGATGGGGCCGGGGTGCATGACGATGGCGTCGGGCTTGGCCAGGGCCATGTGCTCCAGGCGCAGTCCATAGAATTGAAAATATTCTCCCGCCGAAAGTGGCGGATCGTGCTGGCGCTCCAGTTGTACACGCAGCATCATGATCACGTCGGCGTTGGTAATGGCCTCCCGGATGTTGGTGGTCAGGCTGACTCCGGGCGCAATCTGGCTCAGTTCCGGGGGCAGGAGTCCGGGCGGCCCGCAGAGCACGATATCCACGCCGAATTTCGCGAGCAGGTGCACGTTGGAGCGCGCCACTCGGCTATGCGCGATGTCGCCGATAATGGCTACGCGCAGGCCTTCGAGCGCGGGCCGGCGGTCAAGAATGGTGAGCGCGTCAAGCAGCGCCTGAGTAGGATGCTCATGCGTGCCGTCACCCGCATTGATGATGGGAGTTGCGAGGTGTCGCGCGAGAAAATGAGGAGCTCCCGACGCGGAATGGCGCATGACGATGGCGTCGGGATGCATGGCCGCCAGCGTGTTCAGCGTATCCACCAGTGATTCGCCCTTGGACACGCTCGATCCGGAGGCCGTGATCGAGACAATGTCCGCGCCCAGACGTTTGGCGGCGATTTCGAAACTGGTCCGCGTGCGCGTCGAGGCCTCGAAAAACAGGTTCACAATCATCTTGCCGCGCAGCGTATCGAGCTTCTTAAAAGGTTGCTCCTGCGCTGGCTGAAAGTACTTCGCGCGGTGCAGAATCGCTTCTACTTCTGCGCGCGTCAGTTCTTCGATTCCGAGCAGTCCGGCCATGTTGGAACGCTAGGCGGTGTCCGCCGCCACCTTTTCGACCAGCAGTACCTTCTCTGTCTGGTCAATCTCCTGAAACTTAACTTCGATGATTTCGTTGTCGCTGGTTTGCACGGTGCGGCCCACAAACTTCGCTTCGATGGGCAGCTCGCGGTGGCCGCGGTCGATGAGCACCAGCAGTTGCACGCGCGCCGGCCGCCCATGATCGAACAGCGCGTCCAGCGCGGCACGGATGGTGCGCCCGGTGTACAGAACGTCATCCATAAGGATGATGTCTTTGCCGTGCACGGAAAAGGAAATCTCCGTCGCGTTGACGACGGGCTTGACGTCGACGGTCGTCAGATCGTCACGATACAAATTGATATCGAGGATGCCGACCGGGATGGTGCGTTTCTCAAGGGCTTCGATCTTGCACGCCAGGCGTTGCGCCAGAGGCACACCGCGCCTGCGAATGCCCACGAACGCCAGGCGGTCCAAGTCTGCATTCTTTTCCAGGATTTCGTGCGCCAGCCGGACGAGTGTGCGGTCCACTTCCGACGCACTCATCAACTGAGCCTTTTCCCGAGTCGCAGCCATATTGGGGGTATCGGCTTAAGGTTAACACAAGGAGAGCTACGGCAGACTGTTGCCCTGGACACCGGGATCGCATATGCTCAGAGCCAATGCATCGTGGAGGGAAAATGCGCGGCAAATCAACGCTATGGTTGGCGATGTTCCTGTTTCTGGGTTCGTTCGTGGCGTCCCTTAGCATGGGGAGCGCTGCGTCCAAAACGCTGGACTATCGGTTGATCACTAAGATCACCCTGGGCGGAGAAGGCGGCTGGGATTATTTTGACGTCGATCCCGCCACCGGCCACGTCTTCATTCCGCGAGGCGAGCATATCCTCGTAGTGGATTCCAGTGGAAAGCAGGTTGCCGACATCCGCAACGTGCATGGTACCCACGCCATCGTTTTCGCACCCGAGCTCAAGCGTGCATTCTTAAGTGCGGAGGGATCGGTGGGCGTCCTCGACATGGAAAAGTTGCAGGCCCTCCCTGGGTTCGACCTGGCAGGCAAGGACCCCGACGCCATCCTCTACGATGCATCCGTCAAACGAGTTTTCACTTTCAATGGTGGCGGCACCAAAGACGCAACAGCCGTCGATGCCGGGACGGGCAAGGTTGTGGGAAGTGTCCCGCTCGGGGGCAAGCCGGAGACGGGACAGGCCGATGGCGACGGGCACATCTACGTGAATGTGGAAGACAAAAATCAGATCGTCGCCTTCGATTCGAAAACACTGAAAGTGCTGCACACTTGGCCCATCGCTCCCTGCGTGGAACCGGCTGGATTAGCAATTGACGTCGCGCACAAGCGGCTCTTCGCCGGCTGCCACAATCAGTTGATGGCGGTGGTCGATTACACAAACGGGAAGGTTGTTGCGACCGTTCCGATTGGCAAAGGTGTGGATGCGAACCGCTTCGATCCGGTGACGGGCCTGGCGTTTGCCTCCTGCGGTGACGGAACGATCACGGTGGCGCACGAGGACTCGCCCGATAAGTACAGCGTGGTCCAGACCATCCGAACGCAGCGCGGTGCACGCACCATGGCGCTCGACACCAAGAACCACAATGTCTATACCGTGACGGCTGAGTTCGGGCCACCACCGCCTGCCACACCCGAGCGTCCCCATCCCTGGCCGGCGGTCATTTCGAAGACCTTTACTCTGCTGATCTTTGGCCAGTAAGCCGGGCCTGATGGGCGGTGGAGTAATGGTTCCGCTCTATCGCGTATAATTTGATTATGGCCACTTTGGTCGGACTGATGGACGCGGCCGCGCTCGAAACAAAACAGGACAAGCTGTTTTCGACCCTGCGCGTAATGGGCCGCGTCATCGTGGCTTATTCGGGTGGGACGGATTCGGCTTACCTTGCATGGGCTGCGCATCGCGTTCTGGGTGGGAACGCGCTGGCCATCACTGCCGACTCAGCATCGATTCCGGAATCCCATAAGCGCGACGCGGAGGACTTTGTGCGGCGCTTCGCCATCCCGCACGAGTACATTGAAACCCGTGAATTTGAGAATCCCGACTACCTGAAGAACGATCAAAACCGCTGCTTCCACTGTAAGGACGAGTTATTCACGTGCCTGGAGGAAGTTGGCCGCGCGCGCGGCATCGCGAACATTATTTACGGCGTGAACCAGGATGATCTGGGCGATTACCGGCCGGGTCAGAGCGCCGCGAAGATTCATCAGGTGAAAGCGCCGCTGGTTGAGGCTGGGCTGACAAAGGCGGAAATCCGCGAGCTTTCGCGCCTGGCGGGGCTGCCCACGTGGGACCGCCCAGCCTCGGCCTGCCTGAGTTCACGCATCCCCTACGGGACGCCGGTGACCATCCAGAACATCAAGACCGTCGAGAAGGGTGAGGAAGAGATCAAAGCCCTGGGCTTCCGGCAGTTTCGTGTGCGGTTTCACGGCGAAGTCGTGCGCATCGAAATCGCCAGGGACGAACTCGCGCGCGCTCTCACTCCGGAAATGGCGGCCCAGTTCACCGCGATTTTCAAGAACCTGGGATTCAAGTACGTCACGCTGGACCTCGAGGGCTACCGCCAGGGCTCGCTGAACGAAGTGCTGAATCTGCACTGAGCCGCAGATTTATTTGGGAGAGCGGCGCTACTTGTGAAGGCCCCTGGCGCGGAGGTAGGCCATCAACTCTACCGGCCAGTCGGTTTGGATTCCGAATACTCCGGCGGCAATGCCATCGTCCCAATCCTGCGGACTATTGAGGTCGACGAAGATTCCGGCGTGGACCGCATGCGCGGCGCGGATCGTGCGGTCATCAAAATCGCGTTGGTCGAACCCCAGCACCTGGGGATGTAGCACCGTCATCAACTCGCGGATGTGATCCGGGTTGAACGCCTCCGGCATCAGCTTCCAGGAGGGCCTCAGCGCGGCAACCTGCTTGAGAAAGTTCACATGCTCGGACCAAAACATTACGTGATCGCCCATGTCATGCCGCTCGATGGCTGCTGCCAGGTCTTTGGGCGTGGCGCTTTTCGTGTCCACATAGATTCCGATCTTCCCCTTCGCCAGCGCAAGCGCTTCATCGAATGTCGGCACCTGAAGGCCGGGGAATTTTCCCGGAAAGCGGGCGCCCAGGTCCAGCTTTCTGATTTCCGCGAGGGTCATATCCTTGATGGCGCCTTTGCCATTAGTCATGCGGTCCACAGTCGGATCGTGCATCAGCACTAGGTAACCGTCGGAGGAAGTGCGGACGTCCAGCTCGACATAATCCATTCCGGCGTCAATCGCCGCCTGGATCGCTGGCAAGGAGTTTTCCGGATGCCTGAGATGCTCCCCGCGGTGCGCGCTAGTCAAAATCGTTTTCGCCGGGCTATCCTCGGCAGCACAGGTAGAGACTACCAACATCACGCAGAAACAGAAAAGTGTGAAGCGCACCTAGGTAAGTTAACAGCACAGAGTTAACGTTTGATGAACGGCAGGCTCACACCCGCACGTGTTTCCATCCCTGCGAGAAAATCAGCAGCAGGTTCCACGTAACCAGGCCCGCGAACCAGATATTAGCCATCACCACGATCTGCGGCTTTTTCCGCCGCAGGGCGATCAGTACCAGCAGCACCGCCAGAATCTTGGAGATCATCAGTCCCGGGACTAGCCCTAGATGCATCAGGCTTCCGACAAAGGCGCTCGCTTCACCGGCGCCCAGCCGCAGACCGATCAGCGTGGTGAGCACGTCGAGAACTTGAAGGAAGACGAAGACAGTGAGGGAAGGACGCTGCTTCAAAAGCCTCATCCCCTTATTGTTTCCCGGCGGGCGGCGGCGAAGTTAGTGCACTTTGGTTAACTGACTGTGAATTCCTGAAGCCGCTGGACAGTTGTCCGGATGTCCTCCTCGGTGTGTGCGGCGGAGACGAAAGCAGCCTCGAACTGCGACGGCGGCAGGTAGATCCCCCGCTCCAGCATGTGCCTGTGGAACTCGGCGAACCGGGCGGTATCGGATTTCTTGGCGGATTCGTAATCCGTCACCGCGGATCCCGTAAAGAAAATCGTAAACATTGATCCAACGCGATTCACCGTGGTACCGCGTGGGGCGGCGGCGCAGATGGCGGCCGTGCCGGCATCGAGTTGGGCGTAAGTCTCCGGGTGGTCTTTCAGATACCGCAGCATGGCAAGCCCTGCGGCGACAGCCGGCGGGTTACCAGAGAGCGTGCCAGCCTGGTAGATTGGTCCCGCCGGCGCAACACGGCTCATGATGTCGGCGCGCCCGCCGTAGGCGCCAATGGGCAAACCTCCGCCGATGACTTTGCCGAGCGTAGTGAGGTCCGGCCGAATGCCGTAGAGTTGCTGCGCACCGCCGAATGCCACGCGAAAACCCGTCATCACTTCATCCAGGATCAGCAGCGACCCATGGCGTTCCGTGAGGGCGCGCAGTTTTTGCAGGAAGCCGGGCGCGGGCGGCACGCATCCCATGTTTCCCACCACTGGCTCGACGATGGCGGCGGCGATGCGGTCTCCGTGCGCGCGAAATGCTTCGTCCAGTGCATCGGGAGAGTTGAACGGCAGGGCGAGCGTCGTATCGCTGAAGCTCTTGGGAACGCCCGGCGAATCCGGCAGGCCGAGCGTGGCCACACCCGAGCCCGCTTTCACCAACAGCGAATCCACGTGGCCGTGATAGCAGCCTTCGAACTTCACGATCAGGTCGCGCCCGGTAAATCCGCGCGCCACGCGAATGGCGGACATGGTGGCTTCGGTGCCCGAGTTCACTAGGCGCACCATTTCAATCGAAGGAACGATCTCCGAGATCAACTCAGCCAGCTCAATTTCGCGCTCGGTCGGCGCGCCGAAGCTGGTTCCCGATTGGAGCGCCTCGCTGACCGCCGCAACGATTTCCGGATGAGCGTGGCCCAGTAGCAGCGGCCCCCAGGAGCCAACGTAGTCGATGTACTCGTTGCCGTCGACGTCAAAGATTCGCGAACCCTTGCCCCGCGAAATGAACAGCGGTGATCCACCCACGCTACGAAAAGCGCGCACGGGCGAATTAACGCCCCCCGGAATGCGCTTCTGTGCCCTGGAGAACAGCCTCTCGGAGTTGGCGCGCGTCATGCCCGGACCCGGCCCGGCACCACCCGTTGCAGGCCCACGTTCATGGCGATTTCCAGCAGGCTGCCGTTGAGATTTTCTATCAGGCGACGTTTCAATCCGAGATAGGATTGCGATCCTGCGAATAAATCCTGCATGATGCCGGCGAACTTCGGGCTGCTTCGCGTGAATTGCACCATGCGCGCCGGCACACTGCCGAACAGGAACCTTCCGTAGAAAACACGCTTGGCCAGGCGCGAGCCGAACTCCAGATCGGCGCCGAAGTCCCGCCGCAACATACGCCGGTAGGCTTGGCCTGCCAGATCGCCGATTTCCGATAGCACCGCTTTGGCCGCGAGATCCGCCGACCGGATGGCGTAGTACAAACCTTCGCCGGTGATCGGATCCACCAAACCCGCCGCATCGCCCACTGCCATCCAACCGTCTCCGGCGACGCGATTTCGCTTCCAGGACGCCGTCTCGAGCGACGGCAGCAGGTGGCTGAAGAACGCCGCGCCCTTCCATGGGATGCCCTTCTCCACCATGTACGCTTCCAGGCGTTTGCGCAGCGATTGGGCCGGCTCTCCCTTGCCGCAAATACCCACTGAAAGATGCCCGCAGCGAGGGAATACCCAGATGTAGCCCTCCAGCTTCGGCAGAAATTGAATGTCGATCTGCTCGCGGTCACCGGGCACATAGTAGCCGAGCGCCGCCATGGCGTCCGATTGCGTCAGTTCCGTGCCTACGTGCCGCAGCGGGTTGCGCGCGCCCGTCGCCACAATGCAGAAATCCGCATCGAGCGACCCGGATTTCGTTTTGAGCTGCCAGCCGTTGCCCGCACGGTTCATCTCCGTGACGCGCGTCTGCTCGATGCGCGCACCCGCGCGCTCGGCGCGCTCCAGCATCAGCCGGTTCAGGTCGAAGCGAGAGTAGATCAGGATGGGATGGCGCAGCCGCAGCGTCACGTCTCCCGCTTTCGGTGCGGCCAGTACCGTTTCGCTGACCAGTTTCTTCGGTGTCGCGTTGTCGATCAGGAAGGGATATTGATTGTACGCCTTGAACGTGAGGCCGCCTCCGCAGGGCTTTTCCCACGCAAGCTTTTCGTCGAACAGAACCGTATCGAGCCCCGCCGTGCTGAGTTGCTCGGCGGCAAACGCGCCCGCGGGACCTCCTCCGAGAACGGCGACGCGCTTCATGGCTTCGGAGCGTCGCTGCCGACCTGCGGGTGCCCCGGCGGCAATGCTTGCCCTGGTGCCGGCGCCGCGCTCCCGTGCGGGCTCGAACCAGCGTTCGCACTAGCCTTCACCACCCAGTGATCGCCCTGCCGTTCAAGCGCGTACTTCCTGGACATGGGCGGCCCCGCGTTGGCGCCCTTCGCGCTGAACGAGACCACCGCGTCCGCGTCATTCTCGCGGCACGCCAGCGACGCCACTGCTATGTTCATGCCCGACACATTGATATTCGCGCGCTTGGTCAAATAGTCCATCACGCCCTGGCGCGCGGCTTCTTCCGTGCAAGTGCCTGCCCGCTTGCACGCGGCGCCGGCTCCCATTACGAGAATTACGGCCCAAAGGGCCCTATATCGCTTCACCATTCGATTATACTTGCGCGGCGGTGGCCTGCTCCGGCACGGCCACGCGCGCCCGCACAAGCCCTGCCAAAGCGGCGATAAACGCGGGCGAGTCGTTCAACCCCGGCATCATACGATAGTCCTCGATTCCCAGGCGTTGCGCCTGCTCCCGATGTTCGATCTCAATCTCGTGTAGCGTCTCCACGTGGTCGGATACGAACGAGATGGGCACCACCAGTACATGCCGCGCGCCCTTCGCTGCAAGGCGCTCGATGGTCTCATGCATCGATGGCCGCAGCCATTTCGAGGCGCCCACTTTGCTCTGATAGCAAATGTGCCTGCGTGCCGGCCAGCCGCCTCGCTGCCAGACCAAATCGACAGTGCACTCGATCTGCCGCTGGTAAGGATCGCCCCGCTCCACAACCGCCACCGGTACGCTGTGCGCGCTGAACACGATGTCGAGATCGGCGAGTTCGTCGAGATCGCCTAAGCAATCGTTGATAGCCCCCACCACTGCGTCCAGATATGCCGCGTCTTGATAGAACTCGCGGACCAGATGTGTGCGCGGATGCCATCCGTTCGGCTGGAAACGCCGGTTCCATTCGTTAATGCTGCTGCCGGTGGTGGTCTTCGAGTACTGCGGATACAAAGGCAGCAGCACCACCTCATCAGGTGCAAATGCCTCCAGTTCGGTGATGGCTTTCGCTGTGAGCGGATGCCAATAGCGCATGGCCACCACTACGCGCGCGTCACATTCCCGGCGGAGTTCGGCTTCGAGCGCGCGGGCCTGCCGGCGCGTGTATTCCAAAATCGGCGATTTGCCGCCAATCCCCGCGTAATGATGGGCCACGTGCTTGGCGCGCCGTGTCGAAATCAGCTTCGCCAGTGGTTGTCGCGCAATGCGCGCAAACGGGAAGTCGATAATGTCCGGATCGCAGAACAGGTTGTACAGAAACGGCTCGATGGCATCGAGCGAGTCCGGCCCCCCGAGCTGAAACAGCACCACCCCGATTCTCTTCCGCGTCATGACTCGAAAGGGTTGAGTTTACACTATTGGCATGGGGTTTAGAGAACCGCCGGCCGGCGCTTATCCCGCCGCCAAGGCGCACCAACACTTTCCAATCCACGGGAACGTCTCGATTCGCGTGTATCCGCTTCTCGTCGCGGCTCTGTTCTTTTTCGTCCCTTGCGCCCTCCACGCGCAAACCATTTGCAGCCCTACCCCCGCGTTTTCGCCGTGCGAGGTCGTCTTCGAGCTTAGTGATGCCGAGTCGGCGGCCCACCCGAATCCCTACAAAACCATCGAGATCCACGCCGAGTTCCGCTCCCCACGTCACCGGACTTTCCTCCTCCCCGCATTCTGGGATGGCGGCCGCCGCATGGTCATCCGTTTCGCGCCCACCGAGCCCGGCCCCTGGGATTTTCGCGTCACCAGCAACCTCGAAAGCTTCAACGGCAAGATCGGCCAATTCACCGCTACCGAGTCCGAGGCGCCAGGATTCATTCGCGTCGCCAACGTGCATCATTTCGCCTACACTGGCGGCGACGGAAATACGCCCCACCTTTGGATGGGCGATACCGCAGTGCGCGCGGGCTTCACCGATGACGCCGCATTCCACCAATTCATCGATACCCGTGCCGCGCAGAAGTTTAATCATATTCGCGTCAGCGCTCTGGGCGCGGCGGAAGACACCGCCAAAGCCTTTCCCACCGCCGACGGCCCCGACCTGGCCTATTTCCGCCGGCTCGATGAGCGCCTCCGTTACATCAATCAGAAAGGCATGACCGTAGACCTGCTGCTCGCCGGCGGCGGCAACAGCCTGCGAACCTTGTTTCCCGATTGGGACCAGCGCCAGCGTTTCGTGCGCTATTTGATCGCGCGTTACGCCGCGCTGAACATCACCTGGGGTGGAGTGGAGAATTTCGAAGACTACGAGGACGGCCGTGACCTTCTCAAAGAGATCGGCCTGCTGCTAAAGCAGGAGGACCCGTATCAGCATCCGCGCTCCACCGGCACGCGCGCTACTTCGGGCCCTCTGTTGGACGATGGCTGGATGGATTTCGTGACGCAGGAATCGGCCGACGATGCCGTGGGCGCGGTCGAGCACCAGGTCTACCCGGTGCCCTTCGTCAATATGGCCTTCGCCGGCAAGCCAAGCGCCAAGGGCGCGGAGTTCCGCAACCGCCTGTGGAACTCTGCTGTGAATGGGCAGTACGTCACCGCGGCCGGCGTGGATGATGCCGGCGCGGCGGAGATGAAACTCTGGTTCGAATTCTTCGCGGGTAACCGGCATTGGGAACTGGAGCCATACTTCGACGTCGATGGCGGGCGCGGCCTCGCGCTAGAAGACGTCGAGTACATCGTCTATGTCGATAAGCCCGGACCGATCGAGGTCACGATCGAGAAGCACGGCTACGACACCGTCTGGATGAATCCGGCCAACGGTGAGACGATCAAGCTGAAAGACGCAAAGGGCGAACACTTCGCGGGTGAGCCGCCGGACCACACGCACGATTGGGTGCTGCACATATCGCGCGAAGGCCATAAAGCCGGCATGCTGAAATCGTACAAGTTCGAATCCCGGCGCATTCTCCAGCAGGAAGTGGAGGTCAGCGCCCAAAAGGTGCCGTTTCAGGTGACGCAGCCCACCGGCGATACCATTTCACTGCACGCACCCGCACCCTACGCCGTGAAGCTCACGCGCGAGACCCACGCGACGCGCTCCGTGCTCTATCTGTGGACCGCGGATATCGCCACCGAATCGCAAGGCTACCGTGTGATCGGCACCGGTGAGAAGGGTGTCTTCCAGATTCCGCCGAACTTGGCCCGCCACCTTCCAGCGGTCTTCCACGTTCGTCTGTTCGGCATGAACGCCGTCGGCAAAGTGTACTCCGCGGACCGTACCTACCAACTCACCCAGTGAAACCCGTCATTCTTTCGCTCGATACCACACACGAATTCGGCAGCATCGCCTGGCTGGAAGGCGCGGAGGTCGTGGAGGAAGTGCTGCTCCATTCGCCCGATGGCTTCGGCCACGTTCTCTTCGGCCACCTGGAGTGCCTGCTCGAGCGCTGTGGCCGCAAGCTGGATGAGGTCGATTGTTTCGCGGCGGCGTCCGGCCCCGGCTCCTTCACGGGCGTGCGCGTGGGCCTGGCATGCGTCAAGGGCCTGGCGGAGGCGCTTGGCCGGAAGGTTGTAACGGTTCCGAACCTCGAAGCTCTGGCGCGTTTCGGCTCTCTGCCACGGCGGGCCGTCGTGGCAGACGCACGCCGTGGGGAGATCTATGGCGCGCTGTATGGCGCGGCCGGAGAAGTACTACGCGAGCCCGTAGTGACGCGGTTTCCGGCGTGGCTCGAAACGTTGCCCGCTGGCGAGATCGAATTCGTCTCCACGGATTTCGCGCCGTTCCTGCCGGCGCTCCAAGCCACCCGTTTCGAGAATTCCAAGATCACCACGGCTCCCCGCGCGCTCGCCGCCGCGGTCGGCCGCATTGCACACGAGCGCTTCTTGGCCGGCCTGGCCCGCGATCCCGCCGAAATCGACGCCGACTACGTCCGCCGCTCCGATGCCGAGCTGCTCTGGAAGGACCGCTAGCGGCCCGTGGCGCGCGATTCATCGCGCAGCGGCGAACTTCAGTTCGCCGTCATCTCCCCTACGGCGTGTCCACCTTCACCACCGCGTACGTAATCTGCTTGCCCGCCGCCACAATCATCTGATGTGGTGTCTTAGCGGCGATGTGCACGATGTCGCCCGGTCCCAGTTGCTTGGTCACGCCACCTTTAACGGCGGAACCGCGCACCTCATGCGGCGCCGTGGTCTTCGGATCCACCACCGTGCCTCCTACGATGAGCGAGCCTTCGCCGCTCTGCACGATGAAGACATCCGCCTGGGTCTCGTGGAGCTCAGCTTCGCCGCTGCCCTCGCGATGGGCCACCATCAGGTTGTGGTTGCCCCAATTGGCTAGCACTTCCGTGGCGACTTTCTGTGCATTGATCTTCGGCGCGAGCCTCTTGCCGGATTCTCCTAACTCGCTGCCCTTCCATATGCCAAAACCTGCCGGATCAGCCGCGGCCAGCAACGCTGCGAATGCAATGACGAATGCGATGAATTTCATTTTTCTCCTCTGCTCGGTTGGAATAGCACTACGCCGGTTGCGCTCCGCCCGGCCCTCGAACCACTTTCAGATTCGGAATGCGCGCGGCGGCGGGTGGCAGCGGTGGAAAGTCCGTGAATGGCTCGGCCTGATACCAGTAAGCCACCGAAAAGAAATTGTCCGCGCGGTCGTTCGCGTGTCCGTGTTCGATCGTGTGCTTCAGGTAGCGCGTGAACGTCACCGGGTTATCGGCGTGCCAGCGATACAGGCAGTACCGGCCCCCAGCCAGCTCGGGGGAGATCATCAGTGGTGCCCCGTTGTACAGATGCGCGAACGGCACCGCGCCGTCACGCCCCCCAAAATCCCAGGCGCCGTTGAAATAGTCTTCCGATCCCGTACCGTTGATCACCGGCATCGCTTCATCATCGATGAAAATCATGTCGTCGCCTTCGCCCATCCAGTGATCGGTGTTTTGCAGAACGCCGAGCGTCACGCCCATCAGGTGCCCCCGGCCGCGCGTCTCCACGTAAACGTAGTTGTTGCGTCCGTCCAGGTTCTTGTCGGACTCGGTATGCGCCACGTTGGGCGTCGCCTGCCGGTACTGCGCGTGAAAATAAAGCGCGTCTTCCGGAAGCGACGGCACGAGCTGGTAATCTATGTTCGAATAAAAATCACCTACTTTTTCGTTGCCCTCATTGGTGGCCGTGAATCGCGCCGACTTGCGGAACGGCATGGCGAAGTAACAATTCAGCGCCTTGATCGACGAACAATTCAGAAACGCCGATTGATACACAAAGTACTCGCCCAGGTTCAAGCCGAAGAAATCGCCCACCGGCACTTCAATGCTGGGTTTGGCATTGCCGTCCCAATAGCCTCGGATCACGATTTCCTTCAGATGGCGGGGGCTCTCCGCCGCGATGGTGAACCAGATGTGCGAGATCACGCCCGGTCCGGCGGAGTTGAAAATCTCCTTCGTTGCGCCGGCTGCGATGGGCCACGCGTCGGCATTGCCGCCCGTTCGGTCGTAGCTCGATTGTTTCAGTGATCGGTAATTCTGCGCGCGTGCGTACCGCGGCAAAAACCGGGCGTCGCCCGCGCCCTCCCGCTGCTGTGCGGCCAATGGTGCCGCTGCCGCTGCGGAAAGGCCTGCGAATCCTGCGAACCGCCGAAGAAAACTGCGCCGTGGAGCGTCTGACATCGCCATACTCCCCCCCTTTAGGAACTAAACATCATATCCGAGGGAAGCACGGAAAAGGCAGCGTTGTGGAGAGAGCGGTTGGCTCAGTTCCCTACCGCGGGCAGCGGATTGATCGGAATGTAGACCGGCAGGCTCGTTTTGCCGTTGATCGAGATCGTCACCGGAACCTTCGCACCGGTGGTCACGGCAGGGTCCAGCGTGAACTGCACCTGGTAGGTGGAGGTAGTGGAGACTTCCGATACCGCGGCGGGCGTTACATTCAGCCCACCAACGTTGACTTGCACGGTTGTCGGGTCCACGGTGGCGCCGGCGGCGGCCAGTCCCGTCACCATGAGCGTCAGCGTATTACCCGGCTGCGTAGCGTTCGAAGCACTGACACTGTTACCCGAAGAGTCCTGAACGCCTGTGATCACCGGCGGAACTGATACAAGAGTGATTACGATTGGGTACGCATTCGTGGCTCCGTTGTTCAGCTTCAGGATCTGCGGCCCAGGATTCAGCCCGGCCGGAACCACAAAAGTGATTTGCGTGGGTGTCACGGACACAATGCTGGCAGCATGGCCCTTGATCGTGATCGCAGTTTGAGCGCCACCCAGGTTCACGCCGGAGAGGATGGCCGTTGAGCCAGCGAACACGCCGCTAGGCTGCCAAACCGCATTGACCAGAGCCGGGTCCACCACTGGCAGCGCGGGATTCGCGCCGGTGAGCTGAAACGCACCGGCTTGTGAGTACACCTGGAACCCGGAAATCACTGTCGCCATCAGCGCCCCGGAAGGGGCCGTCGCTGCCACCTGCACGTCCACCAGCACATGCGTTGGGCTCAGCACCCACAAACCCCGCACCAGTACATCGGTCGAGCCGAATCCCACCGTCGTCATGCCGCTCACGAAATCCGCGTTCACTCCCTCGATATCGATCTCCGCTTCGGCCCCCGCCGGCAGCGTGGCTGGTGAGAACGTTACCAGCGGCGAAGGCGAGGAAGGATACGTGTATGTCGGAGGTGTTGGATTGATAAATGTCGAATCCTGGCCGTCGCTATTGAACACCGTCACGGTAACCGTTTGGCCGCTTGCTCCCGGTGGCAGGACTGCGCTGGCATGTGAACTGTCCGTCACAGTCGTGGCCCCCGGCAGCCCGTCGAAGTACACCTGGCTTTGCGGTGTGAAATTCGATCCCGTCACCAGTAGGTTTCCGTTGCCGTCTGTCGTGGTGCTGGCCACCGTAGGTGGATCGCTGCTCACCAGATTCAATCCGCGCGGAAGCACATAAGCGCTGTTGGAATCGGTAAAAACGAAGTGCTGCGGCCCGGGCGTGGCGGTCCCAAAGAAGTTCAGGTTGATAGCCAGATAGGTGGGCGTCGTGCCGTAACCATAGAAACCGCCGGCGGGAATGAAGCTGGAACCTAAGGCGGTGACGTTCAGGCCCGCAGCCGCCTTCCCGTTGGCCCCCAACCCCGGACCCGCGGCCGCAAGCGTAGTCGAGCCGGCGTTCAAGTTGGCATAGGCCGGGTGTGTGCCATTCTGGCTGTAATAGCTGTAAGTGGAGATGTCGTAGACCGGAATCGAACTGCGGGAATTCACCGTAAAGTTGATTCCCTGCGTCATGGTCCCTGCCGCAACCGCTACCGGCGTTGCATCCGCGAGGCTGGTAGTGTTTGAAAAGAAGACGCCATTGAAGGGTCCCGAAGGATTTACGCCATTTCCGTTCGGATCTAGCGGAAGAATGATATTGGCCGTCGGCGGCAACGGATTCACGTAGACGAAATATGTTCCCGGCGGAATCCCGTCGATCTCATACGTCCCGTCCGGGTTGGTCAGCGCGCTGATCGCCGATCCGCTGGGCCGCAGCGCGACCACCGAAGCCATATGGACACCATTGCCACCCGCGGTTACCGTCCCGGAGATCGAACCCGTGTTCGCCCCGAAGTTGTTGGGATAGAGCAGCGAGAGCCCTACGATGTCATCGGTATCCAGAGGTTCCACCGCCGATGTGGCGCTCGTCACCTGGACCGACATCACGCTCGATGTGAACGTATGTTGCAGGCCTATCGCGTGCCCAATCTCGTGTACCATCATGCGGAAGAAACTCGATAAGTAGCTGGGGCCTCCGCTCGTTGCTGTGTTCGTTAAGTCGCTGTGCAGATGGATGATGGACTCGGAAATGGGAAAGAACGACCCGGCCGGCTGCGTCACCATGGTGTTAACTACCAGCGGTACCGTATACCCCAGGAGGCCAGGCGGAATCTCGTCGTCAAACACAACTTCGGCGCCCGCCGTAGCTTCCTGAGTCCCATCCACATACAAGCCCCCAAAACTGACCCGCAGGGTGGACGTCGCCACGCCGTTCCAGGCCTGTGCCGCCAGCCGGATCTGGTTCAGGATGGACGGAAATCCATCGTTTTGTGCGAGTTTCTGCGGTCCCGTAGTCGAGACCAGGATCGTAACCGTCTGGTTGGGCAGCGCCGTGAGGTCAAATCTCTCAGGCACTGGGTTATAGGGCGCGGTCTTGCTGGTGTAGTGAACGAAATGGTAGTAGGCCCCCGCCGAAGAGACACAGAGCGCCCATCCCAGGACCAGCGCCGCCGCTCGCCGTGTTGCATTCATTGGGGTTAGCGCCTCGCTCCGATCGCCGCAGCCAGCTCGGCATACGGTTTTTGCAGCCCTTCGTCCTTGAGCGTTCGCCAGGTGCCAGCCTCTACGATGTTTTCACCCAGCACCGCCCGCGTCGCCATCAATTTCCCCGCGCTGTTCTCGGACAGTTCGAACACACCCTGGCCCCATCCGGTGAAGTAGGTCGCGCCGCTCTTCGAAGTCCACAGAAACAGCAGATACTCTTTCCCTGCTACCAGTTGCGGAGCGCCAGGGACACTTTCATGGTACCCACGGGCGCTACCGCCGGGGCCCATGACTTCAACCGTCGCGGGACCCTTGAATTGCTCTACTATCTGCAACTTCCAGTGTGTGAAGATCTCTTTGCCCCGGAAATCGGCATATGAATCCGTCACCTTGGCTCGCACAATGGCAGTAGATTTCTGGACAAGCTCGTCAAATGAAAGTTGTTGGAGAGTCGCCGCGGACAGTGTCGCCACCCAGAAGGCCAACGACAGCAGAACAGCCGGGATGCGCCGCATGCCAACCAGGCATGCACTCCGCGTTCCAGACATATCTATATGATAACACGTTGTTTATGCTATCGAAAGTTAGCGCGGGTGTGTTCCACCGACACGCTCTTGAGGCAAGTTGTCTCAGCCAGACCGCACAACCAATAGCGGGATGCGCAGCTTATGCCGGACCGAATTGATCGTGGCGCCGAAGATCAGGTCTTTCAGACCTCCGTGGCCGTGCGCGCCCATAACCAGGAGGTCGGGCTGGATGAGGCCGGCGCAACGGATGATCTCACGAGTCGGTTTGGGGGAGTGCGCAACCATGGTCTCGACCTGGACCCCCTCGGCACGCAACGAGGCGACGATGTCGTCTAGGTACTGGCGGCCGGCCTGGACCTCGGCGGTGGAAGAGAGCGACCCGTAAATCTGGCTGGTGACGTCCTCCTCCACGTGGAGCAGATACAACTTGGCGTGATGCATGCGCGCCATGGCGGCGGCGTGGGCGATGGCCACGTGGTCGAGGGCCGTATGGTCGAGCGGCACCAGGATGCGCCTGTAGACGGGGGCTTCGGTAGCCGTAGTGGCGGTGGGCGGCAGCGTGATTGGCGCAAGCCCGAAGCGGATGCCCCAGCGAGTTAGCAGCGGCTCAGCCGTGACCCAGAGCAGCAACGCGGCGATGAAGGAGACGACTACAACCACAAAGAACAACACGTACGGGCGGTATACGCCCGACGCACTGAGCCAGTCGGAAATCGACTGCCAGATCAGCCAGGCATTCAGGACGACGATAATAGCCGCGACGATCCAGGAGAGAATCGAGACCCAGAGTTTGTTCGCGAACTCGCCCATTCGGCGCCGGTCGCCGGTGAAATGAAGCAGCGGGATAACGGCGAACGGCAGTTGCATGTTAATGATCACCTGGCTCAGAATGAGCAGGCGAAAGGTGCCGGAATCGCCGGTGAAATAAATGGTGATGGCAGCCGGAATCACCGCCAGGCTGCGCGTGACCAGCCGCCGCAGCCACGGCCGCATGCGGAAGTTGAGAAAGCCTTCCATCACGATCTGCCCGGCGAGCGTTCCCGTCAGCGTGGAGGATTGGCCGGAAGCCAGCAGGGCAATCGCAAAAACCGCGCCCGCGACGGTCGTTCCTAATAGCGGCGCCAGCAGCAGATGCGCCTGCTGGATCTCCGTCACCACGATGCCGCGGCTGAAAAACACCGTTCCAGCAACGATCAAAATGGCAGCGTTCACGAGCAGCGCGCCATTCAGCGCGACCACGGAATCGATCAGGTTGTAGCGGCAGGCGATCCGTTTAGCCGCCTCGCTCAGGCCGATGCGACGCGTTTGCACCAGCGCCGAATGCAAGTACAGGTTGTGCGGCATCACTGTGGCGCCGATGATGCCTACGACAATGTACAGGTTGCCGGAGTTCAAGCGGGGAATCAGCCCCGTCGCCATTTGCGACCATGCCGGCTTGGCCAGAAAGATCTCGACGCAAAAGCAGCCTGCAATGATCGTGATCAGCGCCAGCACGAAAGCCTCGATGATGCGGATGCCGAAGCGCTGGAACCAGAGCACCAGCAGCGTGTCGGCCGCGGTGAGGATCACGCCCCAGAGCAGCGGCAGATGAAACAGAAGGTTCAGGCTGATGGCCGCGCCGAGGACCTCCGCGAGATCGCAGGCGGCAATCGCAATCTCACAAAGAACCCAGAGCGCGTGCGTAACGGGCCTCGGATAGGTCTCGCGGCAGGCTTGCGCCAGGTCCCGGCCACCCACGATGCCCAGCCGCGCGCTCAACGTCTGGAGCAATATGGCCATGAGGTTGGACATGACCAGAACCCACAGCAGGCGGTAGCCGAAGCGCGCGCCGCCCTCCAGGTCCGTGGCCCAGTTTCCGGGGTCCATATAACCCACGCTGACCAGGTACGCGGGACCCGCGAACGCGAACATGCGCCGCCACAGGCCGAGCTGCGTCGTGCCCACCGACGAATGCACGTCCGCCAGAGACAGATGGGCAACGGCGTCAGTCCGTGTGGTGCTCACCGGACTCCATGATACTTAACTATAGTTAAGTACGCAAGAGATTAGGCCGCAGGCGGATACTCGCCCCTCCTGCCTTGGACCGTTTGGCGCGGCGGATTTAATTCAACCAGAACAGAATGGGAGAATCCGTACCGCGGATTGCGCCGGTAAACGGCATGATGATTCCGAGGTCCCTTGGGTCCGGACGGGCGTCGTAACTGTGCTCCACGGCGAAGTCAAACACCATCGGCTGTCCGTGATCCACGGAGGCGGGGATCTCTTTCTCAAAGAGCTTGTCGCCCGAGCCTTGGAAGATCTCGGTTCCCGCGTCGTGTCCGTTAACCGTGCAATGCACCGTCACCGCGGATGCGTCGGCAAGGGCCTTCGGCACCAGAAAACCCAGCAGAAAGGATTCCGGCCGCCGGGCCTCCGTGAGCTTGACCTCGAAGCTGAACTTCTTCTCTGTCCAAGCCCATTTTTGAGGCGTGGGCTCGGTCCATCCGTTTAGCAGCGTGAGGCTCGCCGGAGCCGAGCACAACTGGCTGCGCAGGAACAGGAACATTCGCTCATCGGCATCGGAAGCGGCTGGGCTGGAATCGGTCAGGCAGCCGACGGAGCGATAGCCCAGGATTCTCCATCCCGCCCGTTTCGCCAGTCTAAGGAGGCCCTGGTGTGAGAAAACCCAATAGTTCGTCGGATCGTCGTTCGCTTCGCGATGATCCAGAAGATAGGCAAGCGGCTCATCACGAATCAGCGTGCCAGCCGCGCTCCGGGCGGCGACACGCGTACTGAGGACGCAGTAACGCGCCCGGGTGGCCAGGGTCTCAAGCACGTAAAAGGGATTCTTCAGGTGATAGAGAATCCCCAACAGCAGGGCGATTCCGTAGGGCCCGTCATCGAGTGCGAACCTGGAATCGACGTCCATCACTCGGATCTCGATTGGAAGGTTGAGCCGGGTGCACAGCGCGCGAACTCCGGTCATCCAGTTGAAATTGCATTCGGGAAGATCAATCGCTACGACGTTGCATCCAAGAGAGGCAAAAAAATACGATAAATCGCCGTCGCCGCAGCCGACATCGAGCATTTTCCCCTTAATACCCGTGAGGAAGGCCGCGGCGTGGTCCTCCAGGAGGGGCGCCAGCAGGGAAATAGAGCCAATCGTGCTGTACGGATACCACTGGAACGGGTCCGTGGGAGGGCTGGCTTTTGCAGCGTCTAGCTGAGACGCGAATTCCTTGGAGTAATTGACCAGTTCGCCAATCGTTTCGGGAAATCGGCGGATCCCGCCGGCGGGCTGTTTCAGAGTACCTGCGGCTTCCATATCCCACTTAATTCTAACTATTTTCCTTCTTGCTGCCGTCAGCTTATTGCGGCTTGTGTTCGCGATTGGTGTCGCGCGCCAGCTTGATTACAGGTCCGTACGTTTCCTTGTCGAACGGCGGGCAGCCGGTGGGGAACTGGCCGAGCGGGTGGTGCTTCTGTCGCATGAGGTAGGTGCAGAAGGTCAGGGTTTTGCAGACGCGGCGCTCGTCGAGCTCACCGCGCTCGAGAGCATCGCGCGCGAAATCCGGATAGGCGAGCGCATTGCGTCCTATGCCAAAGAAGCGGATTGCGCCATCGTCCACGTTCCGCGCGCCGGCGTTGATGGCGTATTTCTGTAGCCAGCTATATCCGGTGCCGACCATCGGCAGCTCCGGGGATGCGCGCTGCAACTCGCAGGCGATGCGAAAATGGCGTTCGACACCGAGCAACGGATGCTCGGGCTGCTCGTAGTTACCCTCATCCGGTTTATCGAACGGGCGGCCGATGTGCGGGTTGTAATACGGGCAGCCGAGCGAGATGTTCAGCAGTTCAACGCCCCAACAGCGGAGCAGCGCGATGGCCTGCTTGACCTCCGTGAGGTCTTCCCGCATGGGATCGTTCGCATCCACGCCGAATCCGTGCGGATAGGGAACAGGATACTTGCAGGGAGTGCCCAGGCCGGTGCGCGGGTCGCGGTGGTACGGCACGCCATCGAAGCATCCCAGGCGAACGCCGATGATCAATCCCTTGCCGCAGGCGGCGCGGATCTTGCCAATCACGTTGCCGGTGAAGCGGAAGCGGTTCTCAAGCGAGCCTCCGTAGCGGCCTCCGCGCAACTTCGCACCCGACAGTTCGCTGAGCAGATAGCCGTGAACCATCTTGATATCGACGGCCTGGAAACCGGCACTCATGGCGAGTTTTGCCGCGGCGACGTAGTCATCTTCCAGGCGTTCCAGCTCGCCGTCGGTGATCACGGGCGAATCGGGCGGTGTGCCCGTCAACTCGTCGATGAACGGATTGTGATAGGCGATGATGCGCCGCGGATAGCTGTAGCGGCCCGAGTGCGTCAACTGGATGGGGATGAGCAGGTCGTCCGCGGTGCCATTGATTTCGCGATGCAAGCGCCGGATGGTTTCGAGAAGCCGGGCGAAATCACCGGCATTCCCGGGCGTGATCCAGAGCTGGCGTGCGTTGGCGCGGCCGTCCTCACGCACCGCGGTGGCCTCGAACCAGATCAGCTTCGCGCCGCCGCGGGCGAAGCGCTCATAGCGGCGCCAGGTGAGCTCATCGGGGCGGCCGTCGCGCGTTCCGTCGCAGCCTTCCATGGGATGAATCGCGATGGAATTGCCGACGGTGAACGGCCCCACGCGTACCGGACGCGCGAGTATTTCCCGAACACGCGACGCTTCGGCTTCGAACAGGACGTGGTCCGCACCGAATGTGACGGTGGCGCGGCGGAGGTCATCAAGGGACTGGTAGGTGAAGTGTTTCATCAGTGGCGGTAGGTAAACTACGGGTACTCCGCTGTCACCTTCTCGCCGTCATGCAACGCTAAGTCCGTGGGAAGCGCCACGTCATCGCCTTCGGCGAGACCATCGGCAATCTGCACGCGGTTGATGCTGGATGCGCCTGCCTTGATGGCGCGCCAATGAATGGTGCCGCCGGTAAGCACGAAAACGCCGGGGCCGTTGGTGTTGCGGCGGAGCGCCTCCTTCGGAATGGTTAGCGCGTTGTTGACAACCTGGGAGCGAATCTCGGCATTGATATTGGTGCCGGGCACGAGCAGGCGCCGCGGGTTGTCGATGGTGCACAACACCTCGCCCACATGGCGCGTCCCCAGAGGATAAACCTCCACCGGCAGCTGTTCCACGACGGCGGGCCAACGCTGCCCGGGCAGCGCATCCCACGTAATATTGACGGGCAGCCCGACCGACACGCGCCCGAGTTCGGGTTCATCGACATACACGCGCGCCCGCAGGCGATCGAGCACGCCCACGCTGGCCACCAGATCACCCACATTGAGGTACGCGCCCATCCGGATTGGAAGACTGTAGACGATGCCCGCCATGGGCGAGCGCACAACGGTATCGGCGATGCGGCGCTGGGCCAGGCGCAGGTCAGCCTCCGCTTCGTGGAAGCGGGCCTCGGCGATCAACTGATCGGATGAAGTGATGAGTGCCGCGCGCTTGCTTTCGAGTGCCTTGATGCCAAGATCAACCTGGTCGAGCTTATTGTGGGCTATCTGCACCTCTTCACGCGTGGCGGCCTGCTTTTCTTCGAGGCGATGCAGTGTATTGTAGTCGCGCAGCGCGGTGTCGTGATCGAGCTTGGCGCGAGCGATATTGCTGTCGATCTCAACCAGCTCGGCTTTGCGGCCACCACGCTCGATATTGTCCAGCGCGCCTTTGGCCTGCTCGACGCGAGATTGGGCGGCGGCGAGCTGAGCATCGAGATCGGAAACCTTGAGTTGCGCCAGCTCCGCGCCGGACGCGACGGTCTGGCCCTCTTTGACGGGAAGCGCGGCCACCATGCCCGCCAGGTCCGTGCGCACGGAGGCGTAGTGCAACGGCTCAACCCTGCCGTTGGTGATCAGGCTGCTGACCAGTGTTTCGCGCCGCACCTTGACGAACAGCGCCGTGGGCGGCACGTTCTTCTTGACGAAAGTCCAAAAGCCGACCGCCGCGAGAGGCGCCAGCAGGATAAGCAGAATGTATCGCCGCTTCAATCCGAACTCCGTCGGGCGCAGTGATCGAACAGCAGTTGCCACTCGGCGCGCTGGATCTCGAGGGCCGCAAGTTCCAGTGCCGAGCCCGGCTGGCGGCGCGCCCGTTCGCAGATGGCGACGAACGCATCCGCGTCCCAGGTTCCCGAAAAATCCAATGATGCGCCGGGATGCACGGCTGCCACGGATCGCGCTCGCTCGGCAAGCGCCGGAAACACAGGATGCCTGCCCACGCGGTGAAACCAGTAAGAGGCGTTGCCGGCGTCGGGCTCCTGCCGGTGCACGATGGCGTGCCAGTAGCTGCCTTCGACTGAAGAGTCAGATTGCGCGATGTCGTGCGCGTCGTCGCGGCAGGAAAAATAGAGGTAGAGGCCGGCGAGAGCAGCGCGCGGAGATCGGGCGGCAGGGAAGAGATCTTCCGGCTTCGAACCCTGCATCCGCTGCCGGGCCTCGGTGGAACAGCACGTTCCTTCCGCCAGCGGCATCAGACGCTCCCCATTTTCCGCGAGCGCGAGAAGGTCCGCCACCGCTGTTCCATATGCTATTGGACTCCAATCCATGAATTCAGATTCCGCTATGAAGGGCCGCGCTGCTCGAACGCTCGGGCCGTAATGAAAGACTAATACTTCATTGTCTAACATGTATGTATGGCCGGTACAGTCGGATGGCTGTGAAAACTGCTCTGGTACTTTCGGCGGGAGCAATGTTCGGCGCCTATCAGGCGGGCGCGTGGCGGGAACTCTCGACTAGCTTCCAGCCGGATCTGGTGGTCGGGACCTCGGCCGGGGGGCTCAATGGCTGGTTGATCGCGGGCGGTTGCCCGCCCGAGGAACTGATCCGTTTTTGGACCGATCCTTCGACGGCGATGTTTCTCAAGTTGCGGCCTCCCCTCCAGCGCTGGCGCGGACCTTTCGATGGGCGCAGTTTCATGAAACAGGTGCAAGAGCTGTACGCGGCACGCCGGCCGCGCATTCCGTTTGGCGTGGTGCTGACGGATATCGCGCACCTCAGGCCGCGCTTATTCCAATCGGAAGAAGTGACGTGGCAACATTTGGCGGGCGCTTGTGCCATTCCGCTGGCGCTGCCCGCGCAGCGCATTGGCGGCCGGCTGTACGTGGATGGCGGGTTGCTGAGCTCTCTGCCGCTATGGGCCGCGGCGGCGATGGGCGCGTCGCGCGCGGTAGCAGTGAATGTGCTGCCGTTCCTGCCTTCGCGCTTAATGCGAGCCGGCGTGAGTGTGGTGCGCGCGCTAAGCCCCCGGCCGCCATCCGCGGGCAACCTGGAGGTGATCACCATCGTGCCGGAAGGCGGGCTGGGAACCATCTCCGAGGCGGTGCTTTGGAATCGGGAGACGATTCAGCGGTGGATCGAGCGGGGTGCGGCGGATGCGCGCCGCGCGATGGCGGCGGATCAGGCACAAGTCGCGATTCGGCCCAGCGCGTTTTACAATAGCCCTTAATGCCGAACTACCGGGTGTACCGCATGAAGGAGGCGCCGCGGCAGCACTTTCGCTGGGCGCCACACGTTTCCGGCGCAGCCAGCGTTAAGCGCAAGGATTACGAGGAAAGCGGCCAGATCGAAGCCGCCAACGAATACGCCGCCTGGGAGCAACTGCGAACGTCAGAGCAGCCGCTCGCGGTGGGTGATCTTCTCGAAACCGACACCGGTGCGTTGCGCATCTGCAAGTACATCGGATTCGAGGCCGCCGAGTGGGTTCTGCCGCCGGCTGATCCAGGTGCGGCGCAAGCTGGGGAGGTCCCTCCCGCCGCCGGAGAGTCCCATGCGTGAAGTCCGCCTGGGTGACGTCATCGATGACTTCTGCGTGAAGTGCAAGCGCATCATGAATCATTCGGTGGTCTCGATGATGGGTCCCGATCCCGCCAAGGTTCGCTGCCGAACATGCTACAGCGATCACGACTACCGCCACGAGCAGGCGCCGCCACCCAAAGTGGACACACGGAAGGCCGCGCTATTCAACGCAGTGCTGGCGAAGGTGCAGCCCGAAGCGGCCGTCGTTGATCCGCCACTGGCGCCGGAGAAGGCGAAGATTCCGAAAAAGAAGAAGTAATTCAAGCCGCGAAACGAGAATGAGTGAACTTCGATGGCATCCCCTGCTGCGCGAATGGGTAGCCGTGGCGGCGCACCGTCAGGACCGGCCGCAGATGCCCAAGGGCTGGTGCCCGTTTGACCCAGGTTCCGGGCGGGTTCCCGACAAGTTTGATGTTCTGATCTACCCCAACGATTTTGCGGCGTTCAGTATGGATGCTGCGCCGTTTTCCGGAGAGACAGGGCTGTACGCCAAGACCGGCGCACGTGGCTCCTGTGATGTGGTGATTTATCATCCCGAGCACAACCTCGCGCCATCACAGCTTTCGGCCGAACATTGGCGCAAGATCATCGATGTGTGGGGGCGGCGGCATCGGGAACTGGCAGCACAGCCGGATATTCAGTACGTCTACATTTTCGAGAATACGGGCGTGGCGATCGGCGTCACCATGCCGCATCCGCACGGCCAGATCTACGCGTTTCCGTTTGTGCCCCCGCTCGTCCAACGCGAGCTGGATGCGGCGTCCGATCATCTCCACGACAATGGGGAGTGCATTTATTGTGCGATCCTGCGGGAAGAACTGGCGAACGGAAGCCGGCTGGTCGCTGAGAATCAGGACTTCGTGGCGTTCGTTCCGTTCTTCGCGCGCTGGCCCGGAGAAATGCAGATCTGCGCCCGGCGGCATTTCGGTAGCATCACGGAACTCACCGATGCAGAGGCAGCCAGCCTGGCCGGCATCATCAAAAAGCTGCGCATGAAGTACGACAACCTCTGGGGTTTCCCCATGCCGCTGATGATGCTACTGCGGCAGAGTCCTGTAAGGGGTGGACACCCCTACTGCCATTTCCACGTCGACTTCTATCCCATACAGCGGAGCCCCACGAAGCTGAAGTATCTGGCCGGAGTGGAGAGCGGCGCGGGAACTTTCCTCAACGATACCGTGGCGGAAGACAAGGCGCGCGAGTTTCGAGATACAGAACCGCGTGGATGAATTACCGGCCTGACTCGGGCTCCGGTTCCAGCGGCTTGTAGCCGTTTTCCCGCATGGTGCGCTGCGCCGCCTCCATGGTGTCCGGTAGAACGTAGAAGAATGCGCCCACGCGCTCGGTTTGAAAGATGATGCCGCCGCGGTAGTTGTCGGCTTCGACGCCGTAGTCGATGCCCGCCGCCGTCAGGATGGATTCGAGCCGGGTCGCATCAGCTAGCCGCTTCGCAATGTAAACGAGTTCCGCACGGCCCTCGCCGAAGAACGCTGCGTCCTGCCTCATTTGGATTGAGATTCCGCGCCGATTATGCCCACCAAAACATCTTAGATGACTGCACCTGCAATTACCCGCGAAGAAGAGTTGCACTGGCTTGCCTTGACTCTGATTCCAGGGCTCGGAACGCGAAACGCCGGCAAGCTGATTGCGAGGTTCCGGTCGCCGCAAGCGATTTTTCGGGCATCCCGAACCGAATTGGAAGGCGCGGGCGTGAGCGGCGCGGTGGCACAAAGCATTGCCAGCGGTTGCTCATTCGAAGATGCGGTGGTGCAGCAAGGCAAAATGATGGAAACCGGGACGGTGGCGGTCACGCTCAACGATCCGCGCTACCCGGCACTGCTCCGCGAGATCTACGATCCGCCCGTCGTGCTGTTTGCCCGTGGGCGCGTGGATCTCTTGCAAGGAACGCTGTTCGGCGTGGTGGGAACGCGGCGTCCCACGCCCTATGGTTTGGCGGCCACCGAGCGGCTGTCTGGCGACCTAGCGAGGGCCGGTCTGGTCATTGTGAGCGGCATGGCGCGGGGTATCGATACCGCCGCGCACAAATCGGCCCTTTCGGCTCAAGGAGATACGGTGGCGGTCTTGGGCTGTGGCGTGGATGTGATCTATCCCGCTGAAAATAGGAATCTTGCCGCAGAATTGGCGTCGAAGGGCCTGATTCTCTCCGAGTTCGCAATGGGTTCGACGGCTTTTCCGCAGAACTTCCCCATCCGCAACCGGATTATCAGCGGGATGGGGGTTGGGCTGCTGGTAGTGGAGGGCGCGCAATACAGCGGATCGGCGATTACCGCAAGGTTGGCCATCGATCAGGGGAGGGAAGTCTTCGCGGTACCGGGCAACATTACGTCGAAGATGAGTTGGGGGCCTAACCTATTGATAAAACAAGGAGCTAAGCTGGTTCAAGACTGGAACGATGTGGTTGTGGATCTGCCGCCCGAGGTGCGGCGGAAACTGATCGATAGCGGCAAGAATCGCCTTTTGGCTCAAGGAGCTACGGACGGTAGTGCAACTTCCCCGGGGGATCAGGCATCCTTACTAAGCAGCCAGGGTGAGATCTCCCGGCGGATCCTCGAAAAGTTGAAGCCCGACGCCAGCACGCATTTGGATGCGTTGGTTGAAGATATGGAAGGGTTTACCACGTCTGAGCTGATCGCCGCGTTGTTTGAACTGGAGATGACGGGTCTGGTAAAACAGCTTCCAGGGAAGAACTTTGTTAAAGTGTGGTAGGCAGGTCCCGCTTTTTGTTCTGAATTTCAGTTGCTTATGGCAAAGGCTCTCGTAATCGTAGAATCGCCGGCGAAGGCGAAGACCATCAACAAATATCTGGGCAAGAATTATCTGGTCAAGGCTTCGCTCGGCCATATCAAGGATCTCCCCAAAAAAGACCTGGCAGTGGATGTGGAGCACGGCTTCGAACCCCGGTATGAAGTGATCGAGGGCAAGAAGAAGCTGATCCAGGAGTTGAAGCAGGCGGCGAAGAAGGTAGACCAAGTCTACCTGGCGGCTGACCCGGACCGCGAAGGCGAAGCCATTTGCTACCACTTGCAGGAAGAGCTGGACGGCGGAAACGGGAAAGGCAAGAAGAAGGGGGGCCCTGAAATTTTCCGGGTGATGTTTAACGAAATCACCTCGCGCGGGATCAAGAAGGCGTTTGAGAAGCCCGGGCAGGTGGACATTCACCTGGTGGAAGCGCAGCAGGCACGACGGGTGCTTGATCGCCTGGTGGGTTACAAGATTTCACCGCTGCTTTGGGACAAGGTCCGGCGCGGGCTCTCGGCGGGGCGCGTGCAGACGGTAGCGCTGCGGGTGATTGTCGAGCGTGAGCGCGAAATCCGGGCGTTCGAGAAGCGGGAATACTGGACGATCGACGTCAGCCTGGGCGCCAAGAAGCCGCCAAACTTCGACGCACGGCTGATCAAGCGCGCCGTGGCTGGCGCGGAAGCCGAGACGCCGGAGATCGGCACGCAGCAGGCAGCCGAAGCGCTGGTAACCGCGGTTTCTGGCGCCGAATTCGCCGTCAAGTCGGTCGGTACGCGCGAAAAGCGGCGCAATCCCGTAGCGCCGTTCATCACCTCCACGTTGCAACAGGAATCGGCGCGCAAGCTGCGGTTCAGCGTGAAGCGCACCATGATGCTGGCGCAGCGGCTGTATGAGGGCATCGAGCTGGGTAAGGAAGGCGCGGTCGGCCTCATCACCTACATGCGCACGGATTCGACGCGCATCGCAGGCGAAGCAATTGAAGAAGTCCGCGGGTTCATCGGCGAGAAGTATGGGGCGGCCTACTTGCCGCAGGCGCCGAACGTTTACAAATCGAAGAAGGAAGCGCAGGACGCGCACGAAGCCATCCGGCCGTCGTCCGTGATGCGCACGCCGGAGGAGATCGAACGCCATCTTTCCGATGACGAGCTGAAGCTCTACCGGCTGATCTGGATGCGCTTCGTTGCGTCACAAATGCTGCCGGCGGTGTTCGATCAAACCACGATTGATGTCACCGCAAAGGGAACGGATGGAGCCGAGTACACGTTTCGCGCGACCGGATCGGTGGAGAAGTTCGACGGCTATCTGCGCGTCTACAAAGAAGGCAAGGACGAGAAGGACGAGGACGACGAGGAGCTGCGCCACAAGCTGCCGCAGGTGGAGGAAGGCGAGAGGCTGAAGTTCCGCGGCATCAAGCCGGAACAGCACTTCACCGAGCCGCCGCCGCGCTACAACGAAGCGACGCTGGTGAAGAAGCTGGAATCTGACGGCGTGGGGCGGCCCTCGACTTACGCTTCGATTCTCTCGACGATTCAGGAACGCGAGTACGTGACCAAGGAAGGCGGCAAGTTCAAGCCGACCGAGCTGGGGATGGTGGTCACCGATCTGCTGCTTGAAAGCTTCAACGACATCTTCGAGGTGAAGTACACCGCGCAGATGGAAGAGGAGCTGGACGAGATTGAGGACGGGAAGATCGACTGGCGTGAGGCCATGGGCGAGTTTTACGGGCGCTTTGAGAAGGATTTAAAGCGCGCCGAAGAGCACATGACGGACATCAAGCGCATGGAGAAGCCCACCGATCTCACGTGCGAGAAATGTGGTAAGCCGCTGGTGATCAAGTGGGGCAAGCACGGCAGCTTCATCGCCTGCACGGGGTACCCGGAGTGCACTAACACGCGCGAGGTCCCGGTGGAGCTTGCGGATGTGGATAGCGGCGATCTGACCGAACAGGGCGATGAAGAGTATTGCCAGAACTGCGGACGCACGATGGTGCTGAAGAAGGGGCGCTTCGGGCAGTTCTATGCGTGCACGGGTTACCCGGATTGCAAGACCACGCGGCCGATTGGCGGTACGCAGAAGAAGGCCGACGTGCCGCTGGATGAAAAATGCCCGCAATGCGGAAGCAACCTGGTTATGAAATACGGACGCTATGGCGAGTTCACGGCGTGCAGCAATTATCCAACCTGCAAGTATGTCAAACAGAAGACCGTGGGCGTGAAGTGCCCGGAATGTTCGGAAGGGGAAGTGGTGGAGCGGCGCTCCAAGCGCGGCAAGACATTCTACGGTTGCAGCCGTTATCCGGAGTGCAATTTCGTGGCGTGGGCAAAGCCGGTGGCCGAAAAGTGCCCGGAGTGCGGCAGCCCGTACCTGCTGGAGAAGTGGCTGAAAGACGGCGCCACGCTCCAGTGCCCCAACCAGGAGTGCAAGTACAAGAAGAAAGTAGCTGAGCCAGAGCTCGTGAGCCGTTAATGGCCGGGCACAAGGCGGTGCAGAACCTCCGATGGTGGATCGGGGGACTGCTGTTTGCTTCCACTGTCATCAATTACATCGATCGCCAGACGTTGAACGTTCTGGCGCCCTACCTGAAAGCCGATCACCACTGGACTAATAGTGATTTTGCGCTGATTGTGATCGCCTTTCGCCTCTCGTATGCCGTCGTGCAGTTCGTGGGCGGGCGGTTCATCGATTTGGTAGGGACGCGGCGCGGCCTGACGATCACCGTTGCATGGTACTCGATGATGGCCATGGTCACTTCGATGGCGACGGGCCTGAGGAGCTTTTGTGCGTTCCGCTTTCTGCTGGGCGCGGGCGAGGCAGCGAACTGGCCGGGAGCGACCAAGGCCGTCTCGGAATGGTTTCCGGCGAAGGAGCGCGGGATCGCGGTGGCGTTGTTCGATAGCGGCTCGGCGATTGGAGGCGCGATAGCTCCGGCGCTGGTGGTGTGGTTGTATCACGAATTCGGCACCTGGAGACCGGCGTTTCTGATTACAGGCACGCTGGGGTTCCTGTGGCTGCTGGCGTGGGTGATTACCTATCACAAGCCCGAGGAGCATCCGCGCATCAGCGAGGGCGAGCGCGCGATGATTCTGGCGACGCGCGCGGGCGCGAATGAAGAAGTGGCGCACACACGGCCGCCGATGTTGCAGATTCTGGGCTACCGGCAGACGTGGGGCTGCATCCTCTCGAAAGCGATTCTCGATCCGTACTGGTATCTGGTGGCGGACTGGTTCGCGCTGTTCCTGGTGAGCCGCGGCTTCAAACTGGAAGATACGCTGATGGGCTTCTGGATTCCGTTCGTGTGCGCGGACCTGGGGAACTTCGTGGGCGGGGGGCTTTCGAGCTGGTTCATTCACCGCGGTTGGACGGTGGGCGCGGCGCGGCGCGTGATCTTCCTGATTTGCGGACCGCTGATGCTGCTCATGATTCCGGCGGTCTACACGACGCGGCTGTGGCTGCTGATTTCGGAGTTCGGACTGGCGACGCTCGGTTACGCGGCCTGCGCGACCGTGTTTCTGACATTCCCATCGGACTTATTCGAGAGCGGATCAGTGGCGACGGTGAGCGGCCTTGCGGGAGGCGTAACGGGCTTCGTGACGATTGCGGCGACGTACACGATTGGCGCGGTGACCGACAGGTACTCCTTTGCGCCGATCCTGTTGGGCGCGAGCGTGGCGCCGGTGCTAGCGGCGATTGTGGTGTTCGCGCTGGTGCGGAACACGAAGAATACGGGTGACGGGGTGGTGCTGAAGATTTGAGGGGCCGCGCTCCAGTTTATCGCCCGTTCTTCCAAACGAAGTAGCCGACTATCGTTTTTCCGTCCTCAATCTTGTTGGTGTGGATCATCTGCTCGACCTGTTTCGCGGGGAACCAGCGGGCTTCGATGCGCTCGTCGTCCATGGGGTGCGCTTGGCCGGCAGTGAGGTCTGTCGCGAGGAAGATCGTCATTTTCTCCGAGACGAACCCGGGGCTGGGAAAGAACGAGATGAGCTTTTTCCAGCGGCGGGCGCGATAGCCGGTTTCTTCGATCAGTTCACGCTTCGCGGCCTGGAGCGGCTTCTCACCCGGATCGAGTTTGCCCGCGGGCAGTTCCCACAAGCTGGCGCGGGCGGGCAGGCGATATTGGCGGACGAGCAAGATGCGGCGCTTGTCATCGACCGCCATCATCACGGCCGAACCGGCGTGACGCACGATGGATCGCTTGATTTCAAATCCAGAGGGATCCTTGGCGTGGTCTTCGGTGACCCAGAACAATCTGCACCGGTACTGTTCGCGCGAGGAGATGAGCTTCATCACTTGGCCTGCTCCACTTGCAGCGGTCCGAACTTTTGGAGCGATTTTTCGATTTGCGCGGCATCGCCGACTACGACGATGGTGTCTTTTTCCGGAGCGAGATATTTCCGCGCGGCCGCCTGAATTTGATTAGGTTTGACGGAACGCACGCGCGTGGTGAACATCTCCAGATAGTCATTGGGCAGGCCCATGGTCTTGACGAGGTCAATTTGATCGGTGAGCGATGCCTGCGTTTCGAGACTGATGAGGAAGCTGCCGCTGATGTAGTTCATAATGTCGCTCAGTTCCTCGGCGGTGACTGGCGCCAAGGCCATCTGAGAAAGATTGTCGAGAATCGCCTCCACGGCCGGCTCGACCACTTCGTTGCGCACTTGCGTGACGGCGGTTACGACGCCGGCGTCCTTGCGGCGATCGAGCTCGCTGTGCGCGTCGTAAGCGAAGCTCTTCTTCTCTCGCACGTCAAGAAACAAACGGGAACTGGCGCCGCCGCCCAGAATGGCGTTGCCTACGAGGAGGGGATAGTAGTCGGGGTCGGTGCGGGTGGCGGCGAGGCAGCCGATGTGAATGTCGGCCTGCACCGAACCGGGACGGTCTATCAGAACGAGCTGGCGCTTACTTTCCGGGAAATCTTTCGCGGGAGCGGCGGGGACCGGTTTCTCTTTCCAGGAGCCAAAATGATCGCGCACGAGCTGTAGCGTCTCGGCGCGCGGCGGCAGTTGGCCCACGAGCAACAGCACTGCGTTGTTGGGCACGAGGTACGTATCGCGGAACTGGATCATGGATTTCTGATCCATGTGGTCGAGCGACTCCATGGTCGGAGCGATGTAGGAGTACGGATGGCCGCCAAACACGAGCGCATCGAACCTCTCGCTGGCGAGAAAAGCCGGCTGCGAACGCTGCGCCAGAAGGGCCTGCTTGCGGTTTTGCTTACGCAGAGCGACTTCGTCCTCGGGAAAAGTCGCATTCACAGCGACGTCGGCCAAGAGATCGAGTAGCTTGGCGGTGTTCTCCGCAAGAACGCTACCGCCGAGTGTGAATACATCCGGCGACGCGTGCCCGTCGAGCGATGCACCGATGGACGTCAACTCTTCGGCGAGGTCACGGAACGAGCGCGCCTTGGTGCCTTGCGTCAGCAGACTGGCAACCATGCCGGCGAGCCCGGGCATCTCTTTGGGGTCGAACTTGGAGCCGGCCTGGAAGCTCAGGCGCACACTGACCAGGGGAAAGCGTGCATCCTCCACCAGAAAGACGGAGAGCCCGTTCGGCAACTTGGATTCATGAACGGGCGGCATCTTGAAAGCCGGAATCGGCGGAGTCTCGGGCGGTTTGGTGCGATCGATTGTCTGGGCCATCAACGTTGTTCCTGCGAGTAAGAATAGGAGAGCAGCGGTCCGCATCAGTGGCTCTCCTTGGGCGGGGTCGCCGGAAGAATCTGGAGGACGGTTCGCCGCTCGGGCGTGAGGTATTTCTTGGCTGCTGCTTGGATCTCGGCGGGCGTGACGGCGAGGAACTTTTCGAGCTCGGTATTGATCAACTCCGGGGCGCCGTCCAGAATTTCGTACTTTCCCAACAACTGAGCGCGGTGCAGCGAACTCTGGAGAGCGGTGATGCGCTCCGAACGCAGCAGCGTGCGAGCGCGGTCGAGCTCTTTCGCATCCACGCCATCTTTTTGGATTTTGGCGATCTCTTCCTGCGCCTGGCCGACAATCTGCTGTGGTGTAAAGCTCGGTTTGAAGAGCAGGAACATGGCGTAGTCGCCGGGGTTCTTGTAATCGGTGCTCGAACAGAATGGCCAGCCCATTTCGGCCTGGTATTGAATCAGCGATTCTTTGCCCTTGACCAGATTGAGCTGAAAACGCGAGCTGGGGCCGCCGGTGAAGAGTATGTCGAGCATAGCCAGCGCATAGTAGTCGGGTGAGCGCCGCACCGGGCCGGGGAAGCCGATGACGACCGCGGGCACACGCGCGTGCGCGTCATGATAGACATCGCTGCGCGACGCGGGAGTGGTGGGCTCGCTGAGGTCGGGTTTCACGGGCTTGGGCTGCGGCGGAATATCGCCGAAGTATTCCTCGATCAGTTTCTTGGCCTGGGGGATCTGAATGTCGCCGACAATCACCAGGGCGGCGTTGTCCGGGGCGTAGTAGGTTTTGAAAAACTTCGCCACGTCCTCGACGGATGATGCATTGAGATCCTCGAAGGAACCGATGAGCGAGTGCGAGTTCTGCCAGTTCTGGAAGGCGAGTTCGGGCCAGCGATCGACAATGGCGGTCTGGTAGGGACGGTTGTCGAAACTCAGGCGGCGCTCCTGTTTCACGGCCTCCTTCTGGTTATCGAGATTCTCTTTCGTGATGGAAAGGCTGCGCATACGGTCGCTTTCGAGCCACAGCCCCACGGCCAGCTTGTTGGAAGGCAGCACTTCGAAATAGTCGGTATAGTCCGGGTGCGTGGAGCCGTTCAAGGTACCACCGTTGGATTCGACGGTTTTGAAGTGCATGCCTTTAGGGACGTTGGCCGAGCCTTCAAACATCATGTGCTCGAACAGGTGTGCGAACCCGGTGCGGCCCTTTTCTTCGACGCGCGCGCCCACGTCGTAGATCATGTAGATCGCGACGACCGGTATGGCATTGTCGCGCGAGAGAATGACGCGCATGCCGTTCTTGAGCGTGTATTTGTCGATGGGGATCACCGGAGCGAATTTCATCGATTTTCAGTTTCGGCGAATGGCTTGTTGGAACTCTTCGGCGGACAGCGTGTTGAGAACGTCGCCCGGGCCCAGCCAGCCGCGCCGGGCGGTCACGACGCCGTACCACATATTATGCAGGTGCTTGGGGTGGTGCGCATCGGTGGAAATCGTAAATTTTGCGCCGCGGGATTTCGCGGTGCGCGCGAGGGTTCCGTTGAGATCGAGCCGCTCCGGGCTGGCGTTGATTTCGAGCCACACTTTGCGCTTCACGGCTTCGGTAACGATGCGATCGAAATCGAAGGGAAAAGGCTCGCGCTGCATGAGCAGGCGGCCGGTGGGGTGGCCCAGAATGCGCAAGTGCGGGCACTCGAGCGCGCGCAGCAGACGGTCGGTCATTTCGGCGGCTTCCTGATTCATGTGGCTGTGGACGCTGCCGATCACCAGATCCAGTTCGGCGAGAGCGTCATTGGCGAGATCGAGCGCGCCATCCTTCATGATGTCGCATTCGAGGCCGGAGAAGACGCGGATGCCGAGCCCGTCTTGGTTGAGTTCCCGGACATGGCGCGCAAAAGCGACGACGCGCTTTTCATCCAGGCCGTTGGCCATGGCGATGGCTTTCGAGTGGTCCGTGATGGCGACGTATTCGTATCCCATGCTTTTCGCGGCTTCGGCCATCTCCTCCAAGGACGCGCGGCCGTCGGTTTCGGTAGTGTGCATGTGAATGTCGCCGCGAATGTGCCTGAGCTCAATCAGCTCAGGAATGCGGCCTTCAGCGGCGGCCTCGATTTCGCCAGAGTTTTCGCGCAGCTCGGGGGGAATCCACGCAAGACCAAGCGCTTTGTAGATTTCCTCCTCGGTCTCGCTGGCTACGCGCGAATCGTCGTCAGTGCGGAACAGACCGTACTCGCTGAGCTTGAAACCCATTTTCACGGCGCGCGTACGCACCGAGACGTTGTGCTCCTTGCTGCCCGTGAAATATTGCAGGGCGGCGCCGTAGCTTTCGCGCGGCAGGGCGCGGACATCCACCTGCAGACCTTCCCGGCCGATCTTGGCGCTGCACTTGTTGACACCACGGCCGAGTACTTCATGCACTCGAGGATAAGCGGCGAAGCGTTCGAGCGCTGCGGCGGCGTTCGGCCCGGTCACAAGCAGATCGAGATCGCCAACGGTGTCCTTCCCGCGGCGGAGGCTGCCGGCAGCGGTGATCTCGTCGATGCCATCGAGTTCGCGCAGATATTTCGTCAGCTCGTCTGCCGCGTCGCGCGCGAAGCTGAGCAGGAAGCGGCCGCTGCGCATGCGATACTGCGCGATCGAGCGGAGTACCTTCTCCTCAAGTTTGGCGCCCATGCGCGGGAGATCGCGCAGCTTCTGGTCCTTGGCGAGCTGCTCCAGCTCATCCATGGTGGCGATGCGATAGTGATCAAAGATCAGAGCGATGCTTTTCGGCCCGAGCCCCTGGATTTTCAAGAACTCGAGCGACGCGGCGGGGAATTTCTGCAACAGGTCATCGCGCCGCTCACAGGAGCCGCGATCCACAATTTCCTGGAGCACAGCGGCCAGCCCTTTTCCGATGCCGGGGATCTCTGTGACTTTGCGATTGGGATCGCACAGAATGTCGATGACGCGCTCGGGATAGCCTTCAATCGCGGTGGCGCCGTTTCGGTAGCTGCGGATGCGGAAGGAGTCCTCGCCCGCGATCTCCATCAGGTCGGCAGTCTCCCACAGCACACGCGCGATTTCTCGATTCTCCATGGATGGGGGCTATGGCTCAATTTTAGCAATCGCGGCGGCAGCGGGACGCTGAAATGATTCGACGAGACCTTTCCATTTTCGAGAGATGAGCTCTATGAGGTTGAGCACAAGGGCCAGCGCCAGCAGGCCGGGCCACAACTCCATGGAGGATGGCATTGCACGGCCACCCGCATCAAATACTTCTTTCACCGGCGGGTTGAAGCGTCCGCCCGTAGACTTCGCAATCTGCCGCAGCAGAGACTCATCCGAGGAGTGATCCGTCAGCTCGTCTTCCGGACGGTAAAAGCCAATCTCCGGGAACGCACGCGACTCAACCAGCGGACGCACGCGGAACAGGCCTTGATTGCGGCCAATGTGGACTACGCCGCGATAACTCCCCGCGGCCGCCTTGGTGACTTTCAACGGAGCGCGGAACCCGTTGGGCCCGAGCGCATAGATAGCGGGAACGGAGACCGGCTCGTCGATCTTTCGCGCGAGGCGATAGTTGATGACCAGGTCATCGCTTGCGCTATCCAGTTCCGCCTGCGCCTCACTCGACTGCGCGCGCGGCAGTAGATCGCGGGCGACGTTGGCCCAAAGACGGTCGAAGCCGTTCCACGCCAGCCAGCTTGCCGCCCAACGGCTCTTGGCATCGGATGTGAACACGACCACGCGTCCCAGTCCATACTGCCAGCGTACCAGCAGCGGATCTTTTTCATCCACGCTGAGAATGGTGTCGGCGGTGGGTTTGGTGATGTAACGGATGTAGCCGCGCAGCGGCGGGGCGGAATCGATGCCCACGCCGTCCAGTACCTCGGCCGGTTTGGCTACGGCAATCTGGGTAGGCTTCTCCACAGCCGTCGATCCGGTGTGCTCCTGGACGTCCTTCAACACAATCTGCTCCAGGCCTGCCGGTTCATTCAAGAAATACGATTTACCCTTAGCCATGGCCGCGATCTTCTCCAGGTACGCGCGATTCACGTCCTGCCCCAAGCCCACGGTCGAAATCGTAATCCTGTTGTTGGATGCCTCGCGGGAGAGCGACAGGCTATCGCCCTCTTCGGAAATGCCGTCGGTGAGCAGCACGATGTGTTTATAGACGGCGTTCTGGTAGATGATTTTTCGATAGGCTTCAGTCAGCGCCGGCGCGATCTGTGTGCCGCCGTCGGGTGTGATGCCCGCAATCAGGCGCTTAATGAGCGAACGGTCTTCGGCGCGGCGCACGGGGACGGCCCACTGAAACGAGTTATCGAAGATCAGCACGCCCACCTGATCGATGGGCCGTAGGTTTTCGACAACGCCGATGGCGGCCTGCCGCGCCAGCTCGATTTTCTTGCCTTCCATGGAAGACGACTTATCGATGATCAGGATGACGCAAGTGCCTTCGGGCGTGCGCGGCGGAGCGAGCTTGGCTGGGAGCGTGCGGTCGAGAGGATCGTCGGCCCCTTTTTTGTCGACGTAGATGTTGCGCTCGCCCGCGATCCAGAGCAAGCCGCCGCCTTGCTGCACGTACTTTTCGAGCGCTTGCTTGCGCTCAAATGGCACGGATTCGGCGTCCCAGTTGTTGAAGACCACAAGCTGGTAATCATCGAACTCGTCGGGAATCTGTGAGGCGAGCTGCACCTCAAACTGGCTGGATTCGAGCGTCTTTTGAAAGTGCGCCTCGGTACCGGCAGGGTCGTTCGAAAGTAGCAAGGCACGGGGGCGCCGGATGGTCACGGCCTGATCGAAGCGTGCCTCCCCCAGGCCGGTTCCGCTGATAGCGCCCGCCAGATCGACCGCTCCTGTTGTTGTGACGCTGGCGCGCACGCGCAGATGATTGACGCCGGGTTCGAGATTCACGTCACTCAAGCCGAGCGTCTTGCCGTCCGCCGTGACTTCGACACGCGCGGCCGCGCGCCGCGGGGCATTGACGGTCACGTCGATGGGGAAATGCTCGCCGCTGAAGACGAGCGAGGGCAAAACCACAGACTCGACCCGAAGGTCCGGTGGCGGGCTGCCCGCAAGCGCAAAGGTGTCGATCGGAATGCCCAGTTGTTGCGCTTGCCAGGCGGCGCGGGCCGCACTACCAAGATTCTCATTGCCATCCGAGATCAGCGCCACGCGGCGGATCATTCCAGCCGGCAGCGTTCCAATGGCTTCGCGAATGGCGGCCTCCAGGTCGGTGCCGTGGCCGGCGTCTCCAGCGGTGTAGTGCAGGTTCCAGGATTTTCCGCGTTCTTGCGGTGCGGGCCTACGCGCCGATCGGGCAAACGGGATGACCTCGGTCCAGTGCCGGCCGCGCGCCCGCTCAATCTCGGTCGCAATCGACGAAGCGCTCTCCAAATCCTGCTTCGTCAGGCTGCGCGACGTGTCGGCCAAAACGGCAACGGCAACCTTGGTATCGAAGAACGCCAGGCGCGGCGCGGCAAGGGCCGCAATGATGGCGATGAATGTTCCTGTTTTGAGCAGTAGCGCCCCACGACGCACGGTGCTAGCCCATTCGCGGATAGCCCAGGCAATGGGGACAAGGGCGAAGAGCAGAATCCACGCGCGATCAAAGCTCATGACTTCACGACGCCTTCCTGACGCGCGGTGAAAGCACACTCAGCCGTGGCCTCAACCTCCGCATGCGGCCCTCGGCGCGCCCAAACAGGAGCCACTCCGCAAGCAGTCCCAAACCGCCGAGCAGAGCCAACAGTTCCCAGAGATCTCGCGATATCGCCGTGCCGGCACGGAATCCAGGCAGTCCGCGCTTAACGCCGGCTGGAACCTCCCACTTCGCCTCCCACAGTTCGGGCAAGGTGAGAGAGTAGACGGTTTCACGATCGGCTGCCTGCACACGTACTGTTCCGGGTGTGCCGGAAAAAAATCGTAGCGTGTGGCCACGAGTCGTGAACGGCAGCGCCGACCCATCCTGCTGCAAAACACGGACGTCCTCGGGACGGATGTCGGCGTCCAACTCCATGGTCACCATGCCCGCGCTGCCGGCAGCGGCGGCCGAGAGGCGGAACAGTTCCGGCGACATCCAGCGCAGAATATTCCCGAACAGCAACGGCGTCGCCAACTCATATCGCAGATCCGAAAGCGCCGGGTGAAATCCGAAGACCACGGTTTTGTACTTGCCAGCGCGCGCCACGATTACCGGGCCATCGGCGATCTGCCCGATCCGGATGTCGTCCGGCGCGGCCTCGAAAACGTAGGTGGAAGGCAGGCGCAGGTCTTTGGCGCGCAGGCCGGCGCACAGTGCGTTGTCGGAGCACCAGCGGTCGAAGGGCGCGTTCTCAATCTTTGCGCGGACCGGAATTGGCGATGCCTCGGCCGGCGGCTCGATCCAGATGGCGTTGCCGGCCGGAGCGGTGGGCGGACGAAAACGGTCGAGAATCACCAGGCCAGTGTTGTTTGTCCCCGCGCGGTATTCGGTTACCGGACGAAATGTCGCGTGAACGCGCGGAATGGCTGTGATGGTCGGACGCAGGAGCTCTGGCTCGTCCGAATAGACGGTCACGTTGAGGCTTGGCTGCTGTGGCAGCTCAATCACTGCGCGATCGTCGCCGGGAAAGCTGTCATGCGGCTGGAGCGTTGCTTCCAGTAGTCCGGCGGCGCGAGTTCGATACTCGAAGGTGGCCTCGCCGTCCGAACCCGGCGGCACGGCGAGCTTCCTCGCGCCTGCGGGAGCACCCCCGAAAGTGAGAGCCAGCGTGACTGCTCTTGGTGCCACGCCGTAGTTCCGCACCGAAGCGTAGATATCCCACACCTCGGGATCCGATCCGGATCTTCGTACGGCGATCTTGCGTAAGCCGCAGTTCTCCACGGAATCGGCCACCGGCAGGATGCGAAGATTTTTCGCGGTAATTGCGGTGGGAGACTCCGCGGCCTCGGCAACCCTGCCCGGACCGATGTAGACAATTTCGCCAGTGCGATACGGACTGAGCGTCTGTTCCCGCTGGGCGAATGCCACGGCCTGATCCAGGTTCAAGGCGGTCGCGCCTGGTACGGATTCGGCAATGGCTCGGTCGATCTTGGGGCGATTGGATTCGAACGGCGTGGCGGGCGTCGTCAGTGCGTCGGCGCGCACCAGCATCAAGCGGTCGGAGGCAGGTACGGACTTCAGGTAGGTGCGCGCTTTGTCGCGCGCCTCATCCATCAGAGTCACACGCCGCGTGGCGGAGCCAATGCCGGCCGCCATCCACGCCGAGGTGTCGAGGATCATCACATGATCTCGCGGCGTCCCGAGCGGCGTGCCGAGCCGCAACTGCGCAATCGCCAGCAGCAACAGCAGCATGCTGACCAGTTGCAGGATGAGAGACAGAGGCTGCTGAATTCTCTTGCGCCGCTCGACTACAGCGGGCTCCTGTGCCGCTACCCAGAATCGCAGCGTGGCCACCACCTGTTTGCGCCGTGAGCGTCCCAGCAGATACAAAAGAACGGTCGGGACGGAAATGGCGCCGAACAGAGCCAGAAACTGCACGAGCGAGAGGTTCAGGAAGTACATCAGGCGATCACTCGCGAGCGCACCAGCGAGCCGAAGATGACGTCTTCGATCGCCATACCCGTGGATACGCCCACATAACGGCCATTGTTGCGGAGGGCCAGTTGCTCGAGGCCCGCCGCGTACTTGTCAAAGGCGCTTGTGTAGGAAGCGCGCGCGGCTTCGTCGAATTGCAAGCGCAGCCGTGAATCGGTTTCCGCATCGACCAGGTCAAGATCTCCCAACCATGGTGGGTTGCGGTCTTCTTCCGACCAGACCTGGACCAGCAACAGCTCGTGGCCGAAGTCCGCGAGGTACTGGAGCGGCCGTTCGCAACCGGCGTCATCCAGGAAATCCGAAACGACGATGAGCAGCCCTCGTTGCGGGTGCGTTGAGATGAACTGGCGAACCACCTCAAAGTAATCCGTGCGGCCCGCGGTCTTGAGGGTGCTCAGGTAATCCATCACCGGGCTGAAGCGATGCCGGCCACCACCGCAGTGCATACCCTCGCCCAAACGTGCGCTGAAGGGCCGAAGCGCAATCGTATCCAGCCGAACCAGCCCCACGTAGCAGAGCGCTGCGGCGAGTTGTCGCGCGTACGTGAACTTGAAGCCCTCCTCGGAATTCATGGATTCGCTAGTGTCAATCAACATGCGCACCGGCACGCGCGGCTCCACCTGGAACATTTTCAGGAACATTTTTTCCAGGCGCAGATAGGCACGCCAGTTCACGGCGCGCAGGTCGTCGCCGGAATGGAAATGGCGGTGGTCGAGAAATTCCTGGCCGCCGCCCGCGAAGCGCGAACTGTTGTGGCCGCCTACCAGACCATTGAAGGACTTCCGCCAATGCATGGTCAGGCGTTCCAGTTTCTCCAGAAACTGGCTTTCTAGCAGGGGACCCTCTGGCATGGCGGACCTACGCCGCGGTGGCGTGCGCGGACACTTCGCGGATGATCGCGGTCAGAATGGTGTCGGGGCTCTGGCCATCCGCATGGGCGTCGAAGTTGAGAATCACCCGGTGCCGAAGAACGGCCGCGGCTACAGCTTCGACGTCCTCTGCGCTCAAGTGATACCGGCCGCGCATCAGCGCGCGCACACGGCCACATTCGACAAGCGCTTGCGCGCCACGCGGCGAACTGCCGTAACGGATATATTTCTTCGACAGCTCGTGCGCTTCGGCGTGTTCCGGTTGAGTGGCCATCACCAGTTGAATGGCGATCTCCTGAACGTGCGGCGCCACCAGCACATCGCGGCACACTGCGCGTACCTCGAGAATGGCGTCGCGATCCAGCACCGCCCGGACCTTTTCATCCCGGTTTTGGATCGTTCGCTCCACGATCCGGTTCAGTTCTTCCCGCGAAGGGTACTGCACCAGAATCTTCATCAGGAAACGGTCGAGTTGCGCTTCGGGCAGGGGATAGGTGCCCTCCATCTCAATGGGGTTCTGCGTCGCCATTACGAGGAACGGCGCATCGAGTTCATGGGTAGTGGTGCCGCTGGTGACGGTTCGCTCCTGCATGGCTTCGAGCAGTGCGGACTGCGTCTTGGGCGTGGCGCGGTTGATCTCATCGGCCAGCACGAGATTGGCGAAGATCGGCCCCGGCTGAAACCGCAGCGACTTCGATCCGTGGTCATTCGTTTCGATGATCATGCTGCCCACGATATCCGCGGGCATCAGGTCCGGCGTGAACTGGATGCGGGAATATTTCAGTTGCAGCGCGCGCGCCATGGTGCGCAGCAGGGTAGTTTTGCCAAGGCCCGGCACCCCTTCGAGCAGCACGTGGCCCGACGCGATCAGGCAGATCAGCACGCCCTCCACCACGTCCTGCTGTCCCACAATTACTTTGGCGATTTCATTACGAACTTCGTTCAGCCGGGAAACCGCCTGCTCCAGCCGCGCATCCGTTGCCACGACTTTATTGTAGTTCATGGGCGGTGGGCGTCGGCTCTTTAGGGGGGCTCAAACCTCCCAAACCTTCGGCAGTAAAGGAGCGGGCAGCGAAAATGGACCGCGTGACCGGGCTAGCGTTTAACCGGAAACGTGGAGTCCAACGCCAGGTTGAGCTTCAGGACGTTGACCCTTGGCTCTCCCAGGAAACCGAGCTGGCGGGGCGCAACGGACCGCTCTACCAATTCCTGAATCTGCGCGGCGGCGACGCCACGGGCCTTTGCCACTCGTGCCACCTGCGCCGCGGCTGATGCCGGGCTCAGATCAGGATCCAGGCCGCTGGCCGAGGAGGTTAGAAGGTCCGCGGGAATGGGCCCCGTGAAGTCGGGATTCTCTTTGCGAAACTTTTCGGCGTCGGCCTTGATACGGTCGATGAGCTTCTGATTCGTCGGTCCCAGATTCGAGCCGCCGGAATTGGCGGCATCGTATCCATCGCCCGCGGCCGAAGGGCGTCCTTGAAAGTATTCCGGCTTCGTAAACTTCTGCCCGATGAGCTCCGAGCCCACCACTTTTCCGTTCACTTCCACCAGACTTCCATTGGCCTGGTGCGGAAAGATCACTTGCACGATTCCCGTCACCAGCGCCGGATACAGCATCCCGGTCAGGATCGTCAACACCAGAGTGATTCGCACTGCGGGTAGTATCTGTTCCAACATCTTCGTTCTCCTCGTTTACGCCAGGTGCAGCCATCCCAGCAGCACGTCAATGATCCAAATCCCGGGGAAGGGCGCGATGATGCCACCCACGCCGTACACCAGAATGTTCCGGCGCAGCAGGGCCGCCGCGCTCATGGGCTTGTAAGCAACTCCGCGCAGTGCCAGTGGGATCAGCGCGACGATGATGAGCGCATTGAAAATTACGGCTGCGAGTACCGCGCTTTCCGGGCTGTGCAGGCGCATCACGTTCAGCGCGGCAATCGCCGGATAGGTTACCGAAAACATCGCCGGCAAGATCGCAAAGTATTTCGCGACGTCATTGGCGATGGAAAACGTGGTCAATGCGCCGCGTGTCATCAGCAGTTGTTTGCCGATCGCTACGACCTCGATCAGCTTGGTCGGATTGCTGTCCAGATCCACCATGTTACCGGCTTCTTTCGCGGCCATGGTGCCTGTGTTCATCGCCACGCCGACATCAGCCTGCGCCAGCGCCGGTGCGTCGTTGGTGCCATCACCCGTCATGGCCACCAAACGCCCGCCCGCTTGCTCTTTCTTGATGAGATCCATCTTCTGCTTGGGCGTGGCCTGCGCGAGAAAATCGTCAACGCCTGCTTCCGCGGCAATCGTCGCTGCGGTAAGCGGGTTGTCGCCAGTGATCATGACGGTGCGGATACCGATCGCGCGAAGCTGATCGAAGCGCTCACGCATGCCACCTTTGACGACGTCTTTCAGATGAATCACGCCGAGCACTCTGGGCCCGTCGGCCACCACGAGCGGTGTTCCGCCGGAGCGGGCGATGTGATCCGTCACTTCGGTAAGACGCGGCGGAATTGTCCCGCCGTGCTCCTTCACGAACTCGATGACCGCCTCCGTGGCGCCCTTGCGGACACTGCGGTGGTCCAGGTCCACACCGCTCATGCGCGTCTGCGCGGAGAACTCGATGAATTTGGCTTCGTGCTCGGAAACCTCGCGCCCGCGAAGCTGGTACTTCTCCTTGGCCAGCACCACGATGGAACGGCCCTCCGGCGTCTCGTCGGCGAGGCTCGAAAGCTGCGCGGCGTCGGCCAGTTCATCGGGCGAAACGCCGTCCACCGGAATAAACTCCACGGCCTGGCGGTTGCCGAGTGTGATGGTGCCGGTCTTGTCGAGCAGCAGCGTGTTCACGTCGCCTGCGGCTTCCACTGCCTTGCCGCTCATGGCCAGTACGTTGTGCTGCATCACGCGATCCATGCCCGCAATGCCGATCGCCGACAGCAGGCCGCCGATCGTGGTGGGAATCAGGCAGACCAACAGCGAGATCAGCACCGCGATGCTGGGTACCCTCCCCGCGCCGGTCGCCGTCACACTGTATTGCGCGAATGGCGGCAGCGTCACGACTGCCAGCAGGAACACAAGTGTCAGCCCCGCGATCACAATATTGAGTGCGATTTCGTTGGGCGTCTTCTGCCGCTGTGCGCCCTCTACCAGGGCGATCATCCGATCTAGAAACGTCTCGCCAGGGTTCGATGTGATCTTGATCTTGATCCCGTCCGAGAGCACCTTGGTCCCGCCTGTAACAGCGCTGCGGTCGCCGCCGGATTCGCGGATCACGGGCGCGCTTTCGCCGGTGATGGCTGACTCATCCACGCTCGCGATGCCCTCGATGACTTCGCCGTCACCGGGAATGATGTCGCCGGGATTGCACAGCACGATGTCGCCCTGCCGGAGTTGGCTGGCGGCGACGTCCTCGATTTTTCCGCCGTTCTTCAACCGGTGCCCGACCGTTTCGGTCTTGGTCTTGCGCAGCGTGTCGGCCTGGGCCTTGCCGCGCCCTTCCGCCATGGCCTCCGCGAAGTTCGCGAACAGAACCGTGAACCAGAGCCAGAGTGTGATCTGGAAGGTAAAGCCCAGATCGGGGGCCGCTGCTCGCCAGTCGCGCAACACCAGAACCGTGGTCAGCGCGGCGCCCACTTCCACCACGAACATCACCGGGTTCTTCATCATGGTGACGGGGTTCAGTTTGACCACCGAGTCCCAGATGGCTCGTTTGACTATGGGCGGATCGAATAGCGGACGGGCCCGCCGCCGATTAGTGGGCAGAATGTTGACCGTCGGGTTTTGACTCTCCACGAGCATGTTTTAACTCCAGACCGGCAAGATCAGCATGGAAAAAAGCTGGTGCCGCATCATCAGGAAATGTTCGACCACTGGACCGAGTGTGAGCGCCGGAAAGAACGTCAGCGCTCCGACGATCAGCACAACGCCGACCAGCAGTCCGACAAACAGCGGGCCACTCGTCGGCAACGTGCCGGCCGATGCTGGCACCAGTTTCTTTTGCGCCAGGCTGCCAGCCACGGCCAACAAGGGAATGATCATGAGGAACCGGCCGATCAGCATGGCCATGCCGACGGTGATGTTGTACCACGGCGTGTTCGCATTGAGGCCCATAAACGCGCTACCGTTGTTTCCGGTGCCGCTGGTGTAGGCGTATAGAATCTCGGAAAGGCCGTGCGGGCCGTTGTTGCCCAGGTTGGCCGTCGCGGGCCCCGGCGGATTGATCCAGCTATCCTTGGCGAAGTGGATGATCGCGCCTGTCCCCGAGAACAACAAAATGCTACCGGCGAGTACCAGTACGGCCAGCATCACCATTTTGACTTCCTTCTGCTCGATTTTCTTGCCCAGATATTCCGGTGTCCGGCCGACCATCAATCCGGCGATGAACACCGAGAGTATGGCAAACATGAGCATGCCGTAGAGCCCGGCGCCAACACCTCCAAAGACCACTTCACCCAGTTCGATGTTCACCAGCGGCACCAGGCCCCCGAGCGGTGTGAAGCTATCATGCATGCTTTGGACGGCACCGCAGCTCGCGTCCGTCGTGACCGTGGCGAACAGCGCCGAGTTGGCAATGCCGGAGCGCACTTCCTTGCCTTCCATGTTTCCACCGGGCTGCGTTGCAGTGGGCGAGTCCTGTATGCCCAAAGCCGTCACGATCGGGTTTCCGGCCTGTTCTGACGAATACGCGACGAACACGCCCGCGAAGAACAGCACACTCATGGCGGCGAAAATCGCCCAGCCTTGCTTGGAATCCTTCACCATCTTTCCAAACGTGTATGTCAGGCCCGCCGGAATCACAAAAATGGAGAGCATTTGGAGGAAATTCGAAAGCGGCGTGGGGTTTTCGAACGGATGCGCCGAGTTGGCATTGAAGAAGCCGCCGCCATTGGTGCCCAGCAACTTGATGGCTTCCTGCGAGGCCGTCGGCCCTTGCGCGATGATCTGGGTTCCGCCCTCGAGAGTGGTCACCTTCGTATAAGGGCTCAGGTTCTGGATTACTCCCTGCGACGCGAACAGAACGGCGATCAAGATCGACAGCGGCAGCAGTACATAAACCGTCGCGCGCGTCATGTCGACCCAGAAGTTGCCGATCTTCTCGCTCGAGTGCCGCGCAAAGCCGCGAACCACGGCAATGGCGATCGCCATTCCGGCCGCCGCCGAGAAAAAGTTGTGCGTGGCAAGACCGGCCATCTGGGTCAGGTAGCTCATCGTGGTCTCTGGCGTGTAGGCCTGCCAGTTTGTGTTGGTGGTGAAACTGACCGCGGTGTTGAAAGCCAGGTCGGGCGTCATCGCCGTGGCCCCCTGCGCGGCGTGGGCGGTTCCAAACCCCTGCGGATTGAACGGCAGGAAACCTTGTAGGCGCTGGATCAGGTAGGTGAGCAGCAGGCTCGCCAGGCTGAACATCAGCAAGGAACCGGCATATCCGGTCCAGCGCTGTTCCTGATCCTCCTTAACCCCGCAGAGCTTGTATACGCCGGTCTCGAGCGGCCGCAGCAACGAGTGTAGCCAGGTGCGCTCGCCCGCGAAAACACGGGCCATAAACGTACCCAGCGGTTTGGTGAGCGCGAGAAGCACCAGGAAGAACGCGGCAATCTGAAGCAGTCCATTGAGAGTCATGAGGTCCTCGTTAGAATTTCTCCGGGCGCAACAGCGCGTATACCAGGTACACGGCCAACGCCAACGAAATCACAGCGGCAATTAGATAATCCATGGAGCACCTCTAGAGACGGTCACATCCGCGAACGTAAGCCCAGCTCACCAAGAAAAACAGAACAGCAATGGCGATGAACAGCAAATCCAGTAGCATCTGATCCTTTCAAACTCCCAGTAATGCCACACTATGGCCGGCCCGCGCCAGTGCCCTTGCCAGGTTCACCTCGGCTGTGGGCCACCAGCGCTTCTTTGTGGCCATCACAACGAGCGAGTTAGGCGGCAGAATCTGCGCGCTGCCAAAGTCCCGATCTCTTGCGAACCCGATACGAACATCCGCCTCCACGCCGGCATCCTGGACCACCGCGGCTAGCCTCTGCTCCAGAACGGCCGCCGAGACGTCCGGTCTGTCAAGCGGCAGAGGAAACGGTACCACATGCAAGGTGAATAGTGTAATATGCGCGCTCAGGTTTCTGGTGAGCACGGCCGCCTCGGCTAACGCGGCTCTCGTCAGATCCGGTGACGTGTAGGGCACAAATACCCGAAGCTCCCCCGCGCCGCGATGCAACTTTGCGAATCCGCACAGACCGCGCTCGTCGAGTCGCAGTACGAGCTGTTCCGGCAAAGCTCGATTGGTTGGCATATGGTTCGTCCAGCTACCAGCCTAGGCGCGACCCCATTAAGAAGTCGTTAACAAAACGTTGAAAATTTCTTAGCTATTGTGGCGTGCCGTGCTTGCTCGATAATTTCCGGCTGAGGTCTGGCCAGAATTCTTTGAGAACATTGGAGGCCGTATCGACGGCGAGTTGGGCCCCGAGGCTCGACATTGCGTCGGCTGCGGTTCGATTGTTGGGATAGTAGGCCTCGGAAATGGCCACGGCGGTAGAGTTGCCGACGACTTCTGAAAAGTTGAACTGGGTACCGCCCGAATCTGTATGGGTCCAGAAGATCTGGCTCACGGCATACCCGAGTCTTGACCATCCGCTGCCCGTGCCGCGGCGGAAATAGCGGGGGTCCTGGTGGAGAATCGTGGGGTAAATGCCCTCCGTCATGAAATTGCCGACGGCAAAGTCGGCATATGCCGTGCCGAGATACCGGGCGTACCCCTGCACTCCCTGCCCAAACGACGGAGTGGCATCCGATAGCTGGTGCTCACCCGCAAACGCCGCGGCCAGGGCGAAAGTGCCCCGGTCGAAAGTATCCAGCGCGGCGATCTTGAACTTTTCCTTCGGTGTGAGGGGTTTGTACTCCACCAAAGTTGGGGACGTGCGGAAATTCGGAATAAGCCAGAAGATTCGCTTATCAGGCCGTTCCGGCTGGCTGCTGGCAGAGGCGTCGTCGCCGGGCGAAGCTTGCTGGCACAGCAACGCGCCCGGGAGAATCGTCAAAGCAACCAGCGTGCGCACACTCAGATGCAATGGACCAACACGGCTCCTGGCTTGTTGGATGTGATTTCCAGCCGAAGGTTTCCGAGTTCATGCGGTTACGTGCTTTAGACAACAATTGTGCACTTTCTTCGCAGCAGGTCCAGCGCCATTTGTGCGGCGAAGGCGCGGATGCGTGCACGGTCGCCGAGGAATACGCGGTGCACTACCTGGCAGCCCGCGGCGTCGGCCAGGCCCAAGTATGCCGTGCCGACGGGAACGTTTTCGCTGGGCTCGGGGCCGGCCTCGCCGGTGATGGAGAGAGCGAAGGTTGCACCGGTTCGACGGCGCGCGCCCGTGGCCATGGCCTCGGCCGTCTCCTGGCTGACGGCGCCGTGCCGTTGGACGATTTCCTCGCTGACACCCAGCAACTCGGTTTTCATCTTGTTCGAGTAGGCCAGGAACCCGCCCAGAAAATAGGTCGAGCTGCCGGGTACCGAGGTAATTCGTTGCGCCAGGAGCCCTCCGGTCATGCTTTCGGCCACCGCAAGCGAGGCGCCTCGTTTCTTTAATAATTCGCCGACAACAGTTTCGAGTGAATCGCCATTGCGCGAATAGATGCGGTCGCCGAGCAGCATCTCAATCGGAGCCGCGACCTCGGCCAGCAGAGCCAGGACATCAGCCTCGGCCTCACCGTGCGCGCGCAAATGCACCTGAATGTCCCCCTCGCCGGCCAGAATGGTCGTCACGGGGTTCTCGTACTTTTTGTAAACGGGCGAGATGGTCTGGTCGAGATCGGATTCAGGCATGCCTGCTACCCGGAAAACCAAAGTGCGGATCACCTGTTTCGGGACCACGCGGACGAGTCGAGGCAGGCACTGCCGGGTAAACATGGCCTTGAGTTCGTGCGGTGGGCCGGGCAGAAGAACGATAGAGGTGTGGGACTCATCGATCCACTGTCCAGGAGCTGTGCCGCGGTCGTTGGGCAGAATGTCAGCCCCTTCGATGACGAACGCCTGCCGCCGGTTCACTTCCGCCATCTTGCGGTTCGTCTGGCGGAAGCGCTGTTCGATGTGGTCGGAGATCTCGGAGTGGAAGACCAGTTTGCGATCGATGGCGACGGCGACAGCGTCCCGAGTGAGGTCGTCTTCGGTGGGACCCAGGCCGCCCGACAAGATCACAATTTCGGCGCGGGACATGGCGCGGCGTATGGTGTCGGCGATATGGTCGCGATTATCCCCCACTACATACTTGGTCGTGACCTCGACGCCCAAGTCATTCAACTGTTCCGTCAGGAAAAGTGAATTTGTGTCGAGCCGTTGCGGCGTTAGAAGCTCCGAACCGACGGCAATGATCTCTGCGTTCATCCTTTAGGAGAGCAGACGCCCTGCAATGCCGACATCCACGCGATATAAGGCATTGGTGGTAGCCACCACCAATGAACGGGAAGGCGTGAAAGCCAGGCCCACGATGCCGGGACCGGAAAGGAACAGCTCGGGCTCGCGATTCTGGTTGAAACGGACCACGCCTTTGCGGCCCCCGAACGAGGCCGCCACGTAAAGCCGGTCTTCCGCGTCGAACGCGATCCCTTGTGGACGGCCGAGGCCGCGGTAAAACACCTCGACTTCCCCGGTGTGCGAAATGCGATAGACGGAATCGAAGCTTGACGTGGTGGGTCCGGAAACGTACAGATACTGATCGGGGCCGAACGCCAGGTGGTAGGCGGCGATGGATGGCTCGAGAGTGGCGAAAACGAAGATCTGCCGGTTGGGAGCGATTTTGAAGATGGTGCCGGAGCGGTCACCGACGTAGAGATTGTTCTCCTGGTCAAAGGCCAGCCCAGTGGCCACACCCATGCCCTCGACGAACACCGACATGTTGCCGGTGGGCGTTACTTGGTACACGACGCCGTCAAAGCGGCTGGAGATGTAGAGGAGGCCCTGCGCGTCGAAGGCCATGGTGGTGGCGTTCATCAGGTCGTTGATAAACGGCTTGACGTTGTAGTTCAGGTCAATCTTATAGACGGCAACCGGAACCTTCTGTCCGCGCGATCCGCTGAAGGTGGTGTAAACGTTGCCAAAAGTGTCGACCGCCGGGTTGGCCACCGGATGCAAGCTCTCGGCGATCTGAATGCCGATATCGCAGGTCCAGGCCTGGCTCGCCTGCTCTCCGTTTTGCACCACCAGCTCACCCTCAGAAACGCCGTCCGGGACGCGCACGATCATGAAGGAATCCGAACCAATGATCACGGGCGCTGTGACCTCGCCGATGGTAACGCGCGGCCGGCTCGCCTTGGCAAACCCCCGCCCCTGAATCTGAAATTCCCCGCCCGCAATGGCCGCAACGGGCGAAACCTGCGCGATCTGGGGCCGGCCGTTGCTCTCTTTCCGAATAGCCATCTTTAATAAAGATTGAAACACCCCGCCAGCAATAAGACAAGTGCCGCGTAAACTCCGGCCATGAGATCGTCGGCCACGATGCCGGTCCCGCCCGGTAGTTTTTCCAACTGGCGGACCGGCGGGGGTTTCCAGATGTCGAAGAGCCGAAACAGGACGAATGCGGCGATCCACGACTTGTAATTCAGGGGCCCAGCTACAGCCAGGGCCAGCCATTGGCCGAGCACTTCGTCGACCACCACCCGCTGCGGATCCTTTTGACCCAGTTCGCGTGCTGTGACGCCGGCGGCCCAGATAGCGGGCCAGGTACTGGCGATGGCAAGCGGTGCGAACCACATCGCGTGCCAGCCGGCGTAGCGCACCAGAAGCCAGGCGATAGCGAGCGCGGCGAGCGATCCCGCGGTTCCCGGCCCGAAGGGCGCATAGCCGCAGCCGAACCAGGTCGAGATGAGGTTCGCGGCCTTACTCTTGATCCTCATTGCCGGGCTCATCCTCGGACGGACCGTTCAGCGGAGTGGAAATCACGTACTTGCCCGAGGCCCAGTTTCCCAGGTCGAGAAGGCGGCAGCGCTCACTGCAAAAAGGGAAGTCGGGATGACCTTCCGCAACTTCTTTGCGGCAGATGGGGCACTTCATAAAGCAGTGGTTGGGATTTGGGGATTGGGATTTGGCTGGATTTGGAGCAGCGGAAAGGGTGGGGGTGGCTGCACTTGTTCCACCGGCCCTGGGAGCAGCGTGCCTACCACGTCGTAATCGTGCGCTTCGGTGATGCGGAGGCGGCGCATCTGGCCTGGCTTGGGCTCGGCGCCTTCAAAATCGTTGATCAGCGTCACGCCGTCGATCTCCGGGGCCTGCGTGGACATGCGGGCTTCCCACAGCAGATCGGTTTCTTTCGAAACGCCCTCGACCAAGACCGCCACGTCGATGCCGATGAGCTGGCGATTGCGGCCGCGGGCGATCTTGCGCTGTTCGGCCATCAGACGGCGCTTGCGGTTGTAGATCGTGCGCCCGTCGACTTTACCATCGAGATGAAAGCTCGCGCTCGAGTCTTCGTCGGAATAGGAGAAGACGCCAAGGCGGTCGAAGCGCGCGGCTCCGACGAACTGGCACAGTTCTTCGAAATCCCGCGCCGTCTCGCCAGGAAACCCGACGATCATACTGGTGCGAATCGCCACGCCGGGAATGGTGCGGCGAATGCGTTCGATTAGCTTGAGAAAAATGTCACCCGACGCACCGCGCTTCATGCGCTTCAACACCCGCGCGCTCGCGTGCTGGAGCGGCATGTCGATATATTTGACCAGCGCTGGATGTTCGGCGATGGTGTCCAGCAGCCTCTGCGTGACTTTATTGGGATAGGCGTAGAGAAAGCGAATCCAATTTTCGCCGGTGGTCTCGATCTGCGCCAGGCGAGCCAGCAGGGCAGCCAGCCCGTCTTTGAGGCCGAGATCTTCGCCGTAGCAGGTGGTGTCCTGTCCGATGAGGTTGATTTCGCGCACACCCTGTTGAAACAGGCGTTTCGCCTCAGCGATGACGGATTCGAAGCGCCGGCTGCGGAACTTGCCGCGATACTGCGGGATGACGCAGAAGGTGCAGGGATGGTCGCAGCCCTCGGCGATTTTCATGTACGCATAGTGGCGCGGCGTGGTGAGAACGCGCGGCGTGAGGTCGTGATATAGATACGGCTCGATGGGATTCGCCACCTCAATGCCCTCGCACAAGGGAACAATCTGCTCGATCTCGTTGGTGCCGATCACGGCGTCGACTTCCGGCATCTCCTTGCGGATTTGATCGCGGTAACGCTCGACCAGACAACCGGCGACGATCAGCTTCTTGGCGCGGCCAATCTTCTTGTACTCGGCCATCTCAAGAATTGTGTCGACGGATTCCTTCTTGGCGGGGTCGATGAAGCTACAGGTGTTGACGACGAGCACGTCAGCCTGATCAGGATGCGGCGTTAGCTCATGCCCGTGCGAGGCGAGCTGCCCCATCATGACTTCGCTGTCTACCAGGTTTTTGGGACAGCCCAGGCTGACAAAACCGACTTTCAAGTGTTGATTTCCTCGGAGGAGTGATGTTCTTACTTAGGATATCACGCGAGACCGGTAGGAGCTTTTCAGTGACCTGCCCTTTTCTCTATTGCCGCAATCGCTTCCGCGGCCCATTTCCGTATTGAATCACCGTTGGCCGCTGGTGCCGCCGGGTCACTTTGAGCTACCTGTTTCAGTGCCGGGATCATGTCCTCTCCTCCGAAGCTCTTTAGAGCCTCAATCGTATTGATCCGGACGGCCTCTTCCTGATCGCGCAGTGCCTTGAAGGTTAGCTGCTTTGCGGCTTGAATCGTCTTCTGATCTAAACCGGCAGTTTTTGCAAGCGCCTGAACGATCACTGGAGCCGCTTCCTCTCGAAGCAAGATATTGCTGCCAAACATCTGCATGAGGCACGGAAGGGCGACCTTCCCGTGCGCGGCAATCTTGGCGGCAAAGGGCGATTCTGGATCATAACCTTCATGAACGAAGAGGCAGACTTGACGCGGATCGTTCCAATCGGCGAAGGAATCGACCGTATCGCCTAAGGCTCCAACATATTCGACGAATGCCTCGTCTTGTTCATCGGGAATGTCGTCCGGCTCCGGATCTCCCGCCTTCGGGCGAATGTAACCCGTCTCCCTGCCCAGCAAGTTCAGGAGCTCTTGCTGCACTCGACGGCTACTAAGGGCCTTCGAATCGGAGCTAAGTTTTTCATAAGCCTCCGCCCTGTCTGTCCATTGGGCATGGTGAAGCTGCTTCAGTAGTTCGTCCACGCTGGGTTTGCCGGCAGGTTCTTGCTGCGCTACACAAATTGCCGCAAAAAGAACTCCCGCTGCGATAAAGAGCTTGTGCACATGTGCACCCATGCGGAGACCCACAGGAGCCGGTAGCCCTACTCTACCAGGCGTGGTCAATGGTGTTCTTCTGGTACGACTGTGTGAAGTACAAGTTCACGGCGCGTTGCAGGTCGTCCTTGGTCATCTGCGGCGGGCGCTTTTCGTAGTCACTAATGGACACGATGATGTTGCAGAGATCGAGCGGATAACAGGCGCGCAGCTCGCTGCGGCCGTCGGAGAGCACCAGGCTGCGCACGTAGTCCACGATTTCGGGGTCGTAGGGCAGCTTCTTCATGATGGCCACACGGCGCCAGATTTCATTGAATGTGGGGACATCCACCGGCTCGACAAACACCTTGTTCTGAATGCGCCGCAAGAACGTGGCATCGGCGAGATCATCCGGATTCAGGTTAGTGGAGAAGACGACCATCATTTCAAACGGAATCTGGAACTTGATGCCGTAGGAGAGCGTGAGGTAATCGACGCGCCGGTCGAGTGGCACGATCCAGCGGTTCAGCAGCTCGCGGGGGGACAGCACCTGGCGGCCGAAGTCGTCGATCAGGAAGATGCCGTTATTGGCCTTCATTTGCATGGGCGCAGCGAAAACGCCACCGGCCTCATCGTAGTGCAGCTCTAACATGCTGGCCACCAGTTCACCGCCAACCATGATGAATGGGCGTTTGCAAGGCACCCATCGCGGGTCGAGCTCCGTGTCTTCGCGGTCAATGGTCTGGTGAACGACCGGATCATAGAGCACGATGATTTTGCCATCGACCTCGACAGCGTGCGGAATCAGAATCGAATCACGGTAGATACGCAACAGCCGTTCGGCGAGACTGGTTTTGCCGTTGCCCGAAGGCCCGTAGAGAAACAGCGATCTCTGCGAAATAACGGCGGGACCGAGCTGGTCAAGCATACGGTCGGAAAGCACCAGGTCACTCAGCGCGTCACGAAGCACGTTCCGGTCAATGTCGATGCTGGCTGACTGCGCCTTTGTGGCCAGGTGATAGTCACGAATAGATATCGGCGCCGGGCCGACATAGCGGCAAATGCGGAAGCGCTCAGCGGCGAGATCACGGCCGGCGTTCGTTAGAATAAACGCGTAATCTTCCCCAACCGATCCCTTGACCTCCACCAGATGTTGCTGGCGCAATTCGCGGAACAGCAAGTCGAGAATCGGAATCGAGACTTTGATGGTGCGGCTGGTGACCTCGAGACTCGTCATGCCGTCGAGATGGAGATGCCGCAAGATCAGGTCCATCACCACCGATTTCGGAATCCGCAGGTCGGCGAGACGCGTGGGAAGCGCGGGCCAAAACGCGGGACGCCGCGGGGCCGCACTGGCCTTTTGCGTCACACCATTCGAGGCAAGCTGTTGGATCACGGGGAAACTCCGAAATCAGATTAACATAATTTACACAAAATACAGTTAATTTCGAGATAAATAAAGACAATTAGAAGGATCAATAGGTTGTAAGCGATATCAGTAAGCCGGCCGATCTCAATAGCCAACGCGGCATTTGCTACCTAAGTTAATATAAAGTGGAGATGAGCCCGCAACAGCCCAATCAGCCCCCGAAGCTTCCTATTCCCGGAGTACAGAATTTGATCGCGGTGGGATCGGGGAAGGGAGGAGTCGGCAAGACGACGGTGGCCGTGAACCTCGCGGTGGCGTTGGCCGCGCTGGGCCATCGAGTGGGCTTGATGGACGCGGACGTCTACGGGCCTAACGTGCCCATGATGATGGGCATCAATAAGACGCCGATGGCGTATGGGGAACGTATCCAGCCGTTGGAGAATATGGGCGTCAAGCTTATGTCCATGGGGTTTCTCAGTCCGGGAGATAAGCCACTGGTGTGGCGTGGCCCCATGTTACACAGCGTTATTCAGCAGTTTCTGCGCGGTGTGGACTGGGGTGATCTCGAGTATCTCGTGATCGATCTGCCGCCGGGCACTGGTGACGTGCAGCTCACGCTCATTCAAACAGCGCCGGTGACCGGCGCCGTGGTGGTGACCACGCCGTCAGATGTTTCGCTCGAGGACGCGCGCAAGGCCGTCCACATGTTTGACCAAGTGAAGGTTCCGATCCTGGGTATCGTCGAGAACATGAGCTACCTGGTCTGTCCGCATTGCAAGGAACGCGTGGATGTTTTCAGTACCGGCGGCGGAGAGCGCACCGCGCGTGAGATGAACGTGCGGTTTCTGGGTGCGCTGCCGCTTGATCCAGCGGTGCGCATGGGCGGCGATTCCGGGCGCCCGGTGGCGTACAACGGGGACAATCCGCAGGGTGCGGTGTTCCGCGAACTGGCTCAAAGGACGATCCAGAGAATTGCCGAAGTAGGACCGCCGACGGGCCCGAAGATTGAAATCTCGGAGTAAGCGCCGCGCCTATAGCTTTGGTTTTGGCGGCGGGAGTTCGCGCGCGGTGACGCTATCCTGAAAACCCATTTTGCCGTGACTACCGTCGCAAAACGGCTTGTTCTGCGAATGCCCGCACCGGCATAGAGAAATCAGGGTGCGCCCAGCCAGACCGAACTCACGGCCTTCCGGATCGACAATCGAGAAATCGCCTTCTATGCGTATCGGGCCGTTGCTCACGACCGTGATTTTTGTCATGGCACGATCGTAGCAGATACCTGCAATTACTTCGGTGGAATCGGATTCTGCGCAGGCGGCTGGCCTTTTTGTTCTTTATTCTGCTCGTCGACCGTGTTGCCGAACTGGATGTTTACATCGCTCTTGAACTGCTTGTAATCCTCGTACTTCACGATCATGCGCATGCGAATCGGCGGGCCGCCCTTGAAGTGCAAGGTGTCATCAGCGTCCGTGTAAACCGGGAACCAGTATCTGCCGTCGACCTGCTCGCGCAGCGTTTCAAATTTCGGGAACTGCTGATCCTCGTTGTGCTTCAGCAACCCGATGGCCTTGCCGTATGTCTTGACGATCTGAAAGTCCCGGTCATCCACCCAAATTTGACCCTCGAAGTAGCGATGACCCTTTTCCAATTTTTTCGGCTTTACGGAAAACACGTAGCAAGGAATCTCGTCTGCCTTTTGCGGGCCCAGGTAATGGATATCGTACTGGGGGATCTCGGTGGTTGTTAGCACGAACGGTTGGACGTCGCGCAAATCCTGCAAATCCTCGGGCGTCAGAATAAGCCGCTCCAGGGTCGATACCGGGGCGTGCACAACCTTTTCCGTTCGCTTGCCGTCCGGTGAGAAGATAATATCCTCCACGATTTCGTAGCGGCCATCGACTATGCCGGAATCCGTCAACGTCTGGATCTTAACGGTCTGCCGGTACGTGTAGTTCTCCCGCGCGCGAGAGAACGCGGCTTCCTTGGCGGCAAACTTCTGGATGATCTCATCGGGGTTGACGTTCTTCACCTCATCCGCCCACAGTGGCGCGGACAAGACCGCTAACAGCAAAGGAAACGCACGAGACCGCATGTCTACTTCTCCATCAGTTTCTTGGCGATCGTCACCAATTGTATGTTACTGGTGCCTTCGTAGATCCGGCCGATCTTGGCGTCGCGATAGAGTTTCTCCACGGGGTAATCCTTCGTGATGCCCACGCCGCCGAAGATCTCGATGGCTTTGGAGGCCACCTGCTCAGCAATTTCGGAACTGTAATATTTTGCCATGGCTGCTTCGGTGACGAAGGGCAAACCGGCATCCCGCAGTCGCGCGGCGTTGTAGACCAGCAGGCGCGCCGCCTCGACTTCGGTCGCCATCTTGGCCAATTGAAACTGCACACCCTGAAATTCACCAATCGTCTTGCCGAACTGCTTGCGCTGTTTCGTGTAGGCCAACGCGTGATTGAGCGCACCGCGCGCCAGGCCGATCATCTGCGCGCCAATGGCGATGCGCCCTTCGTTCAGTGTTTCGATGGCGATCTTGTATCCCTTGCCGACCTCGCCCATCACGTTTTCGCGCGGCACGCGGCAATTATCCAGAATCAGCTCGCAGGTGGACGAAGCGCGGATGCCGAGCTTGTCTTCCTTCTTGCCAACCTGGAATCCAGGGAAGCTGCGTTCCACCAGGAATGCTGTGATGCCGCGATAACCCGCACCGGGATTGGCGTTGGCGAAGAGCAGGAAGAGGCCGGACTCGGCAGCATTGGTGATCCACAGCTTGCGGCCATTCAGTAGAAAGTGATCGCCGTGATCCTGTGCCTGTGTCGCCAGGGCAAAAGCATCAGAGCCGGAGCCGGCTTCAGAAAGGGCGTACGACGCCACCGTGTCGGCAGCCAGCCGCGGTAGGTATCTTCGCTTCTGGTCCTCGTTCGCCCACCGCAGGATCGCGTTGTTGACGATGGTGTTCTGCACATCGACAATTACCCCGGCCGAAGGATCAACCGCGGAAAGCTCCTCCACCGCCAGTATCGACTGGAAAAAACTGCCGCCCTGCCCACCGTATTCCTCTGGGATCTCGATGCCCATCAATCCGAGCTCAAAGAACTGGCGGATGATATCCTTGCGAAACACGCCAGCTTCGTCCATCTCGCGCACGTGGGGTCCAATCTGTTCACGCGCAAAGCGTCGCACAGTGGATTGGAACAGCCTTTCCTCTTCGCTGAGTTGGGTGAGCGGGGAGACGCGAGTCTCCGTCCCGGCCGAGGCGAACATCCTAACTGGAAGCATAGCGCGCGAGACCCGCTGTTGTCAGCTATCCGGGCCGCCGCGCCAGAATCGCGCGCTCGTTAGATAGCGCTTGCGAGTTCCTTGCACGGACGCCCCTGTGATTCGGCAACGCCCGGGTGCGTCACGTAGCCTTTGTACGTATTCACGCCCTCGCGCAATGCCGGATGCTGGTCCACTGCGCGCTCGAGACCTTTATTCGCCAGTTCAAGCAGATAGGGAAACGTTGCGTTGGTCAGGCCGAACGTGGACGTGTGCGGCACCGCTGCCGGCATGTTGGAAACACAGTAATGCAGCACGCCATCGACGAAATAGGTCGGCTCGGTGTGGGTTGTCGCATGGGAAGTTTCAAAACAGCCGCCCTGGTCGATTGCTACATCAACCACCACGGCGCCGCGCTTCATATTGGCAATCATCTGGCGGCGGACGATTTTCGGCGCGGCCGCTCCTGGAATCAGCACCGCGCCGATTACCAGGTCCGCGTGCTTCAGTGTCTCACTGATGGTGAAAACGTTGGAGGCGAGAGTGACAATCTGGCCGCTAAAGATGTCATCCAACTCCCTTAGGCGGTTCAAATTTCGATCAATGACGGTGACGTGCGCCCCCATGCCGACAGCGATCTTGGCCGCATTCGTTCCGACGACGCCGCCGCCGAGAACAACGATATTGGCCGGCGCCACACCGGGTACGCCGCCCAGCAGCACGCCGCGCCCTCCATTCGGCGCTTCCAGATATTGCGCGCCCACCTGAACCGACATTCGGCCCGCCACTTCGCTCATGGGCGTAAGCAGCGGAAGGGAACCGTCCGCCTCGCGAATGGTTTCGTACGCCACGCCGCTGACCTTGGTTTCGAGCAGCCGGTTAGTGAGATCCGGCAGCGGCGCGAGGTGAAGATAGGTGAATAGAATCAGATCGGGTCGCAGGAACTCGTATTCCGATGGCTGCGGCTCTTTGACCTTGACGACCAGGTCGGCTTTATGCCAAACTTCGGCGGCCTTTTGCGCAATGCTCGCGCCGGCATGCATATACTCGCGGTCGGTGATCGCGCTGCCTTCCCCAGCCGTGGTCTCGACCAAAACCTCGTGACCGGCTTCGCGCAGTGCGATTACTCCGCTCGGCACGAGACCGACGCGGGCCTCGTGATCCTTAACTTCTTTCGGAACTCCGATGATCATGCCCGTATCTTAACGCCGGGGACCACCTCTTTACTTGCTGGCTTGACCTGCTGCAGAGGGGGAGGCAGTCCGCTCGTCCACATTTCAGTGGGCGCCATCCTGTAATTTCTCAATCGCCGCAGGTCAGTGGATCGTCCGTGTCTTGCGGTTCATGTAGTCCATCAGCAGGTATTGGCCCAGCGTGTAGGGCGTTGTGAAATAGGCCTTGCCGCGGCAAATCTCCGTGACCTTCTGTACGAAATTCACGAGGCCGTAATCACTGGCCAGCATGAAGGTGTTGATCAGAATGCCCTGTTTCTTGCAGCGGTTCACCTCTTCGAGCGTGCGGCTGATCACGAGCGGATCCAGCCCGAACGCATTCCGGTACATGCGGCCATCATCGAGCGTCAGGGCCGAGGGCTTACCATCGGTAATCATGACGATCTGGCGCATGTCCTTTCTCTCCCTTGCGAGAAGGCGCTGTGCGAGGATCAATCCGTCGCGCGTGTTGGTGTAGTAGGGCCCCACCTGCACACGGGCCAATTGGCTGATTTCCAGCTCTTCCGCGGAATCGTGGAACAGCACGCAGCGCAGACTGTCGCCCGGGTACTGCGTGCGGATCAAGTGCGCCAGCGCCATCGCCACTTTCTTCGCCGGCGTGAAGCGGTCCTCGCCGTAGAGAATCATGCTGTGGCTGCAATCCAGCATGAGTACGGTAGCACAGGAGCTCTGGTATTCGCACTGGTGCACGTGCAGGTCCGAATACTCCATGTCGAGCGGCACCTTCGCGCCTTCGCGGCGAATCGCCGAGAACAGCGTTTCGCTGATATCCAGGTTCAGGGTATCGCCGAATTCATAGAGCTTCGACGAGCCGGAAGCCTCGATGCCGGTGGCGAGATCGCGCGTGTCGTGGCGTCCGAAGCTTGATTTACCAAGCGACCCCAGCAGATCCTTGAGCGTCTTGAAGCCCAGGAAGTCGAGCGATTTATCAGTGACCTCGAACTTCACCTTGCTGTCCGGCCCGTTGCCGGCCCCGCCGCCCTTCGGCGCCTGCTCCGGATTTTGGTCGTTTATGGTGATGTGGCCGTCGTCGACGAGCTTTTGCACGAGGCGATCGAGGAGTTGTTGCAGTTGCTCTTCGGAGAGGCCCTGGAGCTTCTCCATCATTTGCTCCATCCTGTCGTCAGGAAACATCTTGCCCTGTTCAAGGGCCTGCTGGATGGCGTTCTTCAAATCTTCGAGCGTGTGCTCGTTCCACTCGCTGAAGGGCATGGATTGCGTGTTGAAGCCGCTCTCGAGCAGGAAATCGGAGAGCGCTTGCAGGAGATCTTCGGAGTCGATGCCGAAGTCTTCCCCGGTATAGCGGGAATACTTGATCCACTTCATGAGGGAGTCCTAGTTATATTGACGACGGTAGCCGCGCGGCGGGTTGCCCTCTTCACGCCCTCCTGCTTCTCGCCGTTTCTCCTCCGCGGCGAACCCGCGTTCCTCGGACCGGCTGATGCGCCGGTGAGCGTACAAGCCTTCTAGGATAAACTCCGCGGCCGCGGCGCGTACCGCATCGGGCTCGCTCACACCCAAACCCAGGTTGCGCACTTTTTCCATCAGCCCTTGGATCGAAGCCAACTGCTGCACCATGGTGCCGGAATCCACGCTTTCATCGAGCTTCAACGATCCGCCGAGATCGAACCATTGGACGATCTGCCCCACATTGGCGCCCTCGAAATACTTGTCGTAAGTTTTGCCCACCGAAATGCGGATCAATTCTCGAGCCACGGCGTCGCCACCTTTCAGCTCGCCTTCGTATTCGAGTTCCAGCTTGCCCGTGATGGACGAGAGGGCGGCATAGACGTCGAGCACGCGCGGCACCGCCACCGGTTCCTTGGAGCGCAGCGCGCGACGCTCCGCGTTCGAGACGACGTTTTCCAGCGCGGAGATCGGCAGGCGCTGGGAAACGCCCGAGCGCTTGTCGACTTTCTTGTCTTCCCGAGCCACAAACGCGAGCTGCTCAATGATCTCTCGAATGTACGCTGGCACCACCGTGCGAATCGGTGAGGGCCGGTTCAGCCACGCTTCCTGTTCCGTGATCTCGAGCCCCTGTTCGAGCGAGGCGGGATAGTGCGTGCGGATTTCGCTGCCGATGCGATCCTTTAGCGGCGTGATGATCTTGCCGCGTGCCGTGTAATCCTCTGGGTTAGCGGTGAAGACCAGTAGCAGATCGAGCGGCAGCCGAACCGGGTAGCCTTTGATCTGCACATCGCCTTCCTGCATGATGTTGAATAAGCCCACTTGAATCTTGCCCGCCAGGTCCGGGAGCTCATTAATGGCGAAAATGCCGCGGTTGGCGCGCGGTACCAGGCCATAGTGCACCGTCAGTTCGTGCGAGATGTCGTGGCCCCGGCGCGCGGCTTTGATGGGGTCGATGTCGCCGATCATGTCGGCAATGGTAACGTCGGGCGTGGCGAGCTTCTCAACGTAGCGGTGATCGGGTTCCAGCCAGGCGATAGGCGTGGCATCGCCCTGTTCCGCGATCAAATCCCGGCAACGCCGGCAGATCGGCCGGTACGGGTTGTCGTGAATCTCGCAGCCGTCGATGTACGGCACGGCGGGGTCGAGCAGCGTGGTCAGCATGCGTACCAGGCGGGTTTTAGCCTGGCCGCGCAGTCCCAGAAGAATAAAGTTGTGCCTCGATAAGATGGCGTTGGTCACCTGCGGCACGACTGTGTCTTCGTATCCGACAATGCCTGGAAACAGAGTCTCACCGCGCTGAAGCTTGCAGATCAGATTGCTGCGCAGCTCATCTTTAACACTTCTCGCGGCGATACGATCCTCTGAAAAATTGCTCTTACGCAACAAGCCGAGTGCGTTGGGAAGTTCCCTAGTGGTCATGGTGAAATATCCCGACCTTTACGGCGATTGTAACAGACGTGGAGAGGGGAAGCTGTGAAGTCTTAGCCGGCCAGTACTTCTCGCTATGATGAGGGCCATGTGGTCTCCAATCCGTACCGGTCGAATGAAGTTGTTTTGCATTGCCCTCGCCATCTGCCACGCGCCAGCGGCGGAGATTGGGCGAACAGGCAAGGTGACGCTCAAACGCGTCCCCGATGGCGGCATCCAAGCCCCAGGTGGCGGTGGATTCCGCGGGGGTAGTCCACCTGGTCTACTTCAAAGGCGATCCCGGACATGGAGACCTCTACTACGTGTGCTCGCGTGATGGCTGCGCCACCTTTGCAGCCCCGCTGCGTGTCAACTCCACGCCCGGTACCAGCATCGCCACCGGAAACATCCGCGGCGCACACCTTGCCATCGGCGAGAACGCGCGCGTTCATGTTGCGTGGAACGGGTCGCGCGCGCTCACGCCAGGAGCCGCCTTCGGCAAGCAGCCTATGCTTTACACTAGGCTCAACGATGCCGGGGTCGCGTTCGAGTCCCAGCGCGATCTGATACAAATCGCCCGGGGCATCGACGGCGGCGGTGCGGTGGCCGCCGACAACGCAGGCAACGTGTATGTGCTATGGCACGCTCCCTCGCCAGGTACCGAAGGAGAAGGGAGCCGGCGTGTGTGGATTGCCCGGTCCGCCGACGATGGCGCAACCTTTGAGCGCGAACGGCCGGTGTGGAACCGTCCCACCGGCACCTGCGGCTGCTGCGGACTCGATGCCTTCGGTGGCCGCAATGGCGCACTCTACGTGCTCTACCGCTCGGCAACCGAGACGGTGCACCGTGATATCTACCTGCTCATTTCGCGCGACCGCGGCCGCACCTTCGATGGATCGGACATCTCGAAATGGAATGTCGGCTACTGCGTGATGAGCAGCGAGTCGTTCTCCGAGAGCCCAGCGGGCGTTTTGGCGGCATGGGAAACAGAGAAGCAGGCCTACTACAGTCGCATTGATCCCACGACCGGAAGGCTTCCGCCGCTCGTTGCTGCTCTCGGCACGGGAGAGAATCGCAAGTACCCTGTTATCGCCGCAAACCCGCAAGGTGAGACCATTTTCGTCTGGACCGAAGACATGGGCTGGAGGAAGGGTGGCAGTGTCGCCTGGCAAGTCTACGACAAAGATGGCCGCCCAACTGCGGAACTCGGCAAAGCTAAGGGCGTGCCCGTCTGGAGCCTGGTAGCGGCATACGCTCGCCCGGATGGCACGTTCGTTGTTATGTACAGAGCCGGTAGCTAGTATTCTGCCGAATTCGCGCTGCGAAATCCCAGCTGGCTCCGTGGTGTATACTGTCGGCTTCACGTACCTCCGAAAATCTAAATGGCCGAAATCTCTGCAGCAGCCTCTAGCACTCCGCGTTTGAAACGTGCTCTGACCCTTTGGGACCTGGTTCTCTATGGCGTAATCGTACTCCAGCCGACCGCCCCGATGGCGGTGTTCGGGGTCATCAGTGCCCGCGGCAACGGTCACGTTGTCACGACCATCCTCATCGCCCTGATTGCCATGCTGTTCACCGCGATCGCCTACGGGCGTATGGCTCGCGCCTATCCCAGCGCCGGCTCCGCGTTCACCTACGTCGGCCAGGAGATCAATCCCGCGCTTGGGTACATTACCGGCTGGAGCATGGTGATGGACTACATGCTCAATCCACTCATCTGTATCATCTGGTGCAGCAAGGCGGCGATGAACTTCGCTCCGGGCGTGCCTTACTGGATTTGGGTCATCTTCTTTTTCCTCATGTTTACGGGCCTCAACCTTCGCGGTGTCAAAACTTCGGCGCGGATCAATGCCGCATTGGCAACCGGTATGGGTTTGGTGGTCACCGTCTTCTTCGTTTTCGCCGCCCGCTACATCTTTGGCCATCCGCACGACGGCATCAGTTTCTTCACCCGCCCGTTTTTTGATCCGGCGACCTTCAAACTCGGCGCCGTTCTCGGCGGTACTTCCATTGCTGTGCTCACCTACATCGGTTTCGACGGCATCTCTACGCTTTCGGAAGAGGTCGAAAATCCCCGGCGCAATATCCTGCTGGCCACCGTGCTGACATGCGTGGCGGTGGGTCTCCTGTCGGCCCTGGAATGTTATGCGGCGCAACTTGTGTGGCCAGCGTCCCAGCCGTTCCACGATGTCGATACGGCCTACGTGGACGTGGCCGGACGGGCGGCGGGGAGCTGGTTTTTCGGCGTAATGAACATCACACTGATTGTGGCTAACTTTGGCTCCGGGATGGCGGCGCAACTGGGCGCAGCGCGACTGCTCTACGGCATGGGCCGCAGTAATGCGCTGCCGCGGGGCTTCTTCGGTGCGGTCGATCCCAAGCGGCACGTCCCGCGCAATAACGTGATCTTCGTCGGTGTGGTTGCTCTCATTGGCGCCTTCATAATCAGCTACGGCCTCGGCGCCGAAATGCTCAACTTCGGCGCACTGATCGCCTTCATGGGTGTCAATGCCGCGTCGTTCATGTGTTATTACGTGCGCGCGTCCGAAAAGAAAATGGTGAATCTCATCCCGCCCATCATCGGATTCCTGGTCTGCCTGCTGCTGTGGCTGAACCTGAGCCGCCCCGCTCAAATCGCCGGCGCGATCTGGATGATCGTGGGCATCGCCTTTGGCGTGTGGAAGACGCGCGGATTCCGCGGCGCACTCATCGACTTTGAGCTGCCGCCGGAAGAAGCGTAGGCTGCCGGCGCCTTATTTTTCCGGTTTGTTGAATCTGGCGTCTTCGACGGGTACGTTCTGCTTGATCTCGGTGAAGCGGTAGGTCAGCGTGTAATCGGGCGTCTTGCGGCGAACTGTCGACGGCAATTTCACCCCATCCACATCCTTGTAGTCGTCGTAATCTACTTCGTACAAAACGATGCCGTCGTCAATGTTCACGCGCTCGAAATCACGGCGAACCAGCAGGCCGGACTCCGCGTCGAAGTACAGCTTCTCGGTTGCGCCGTCGGGTGATGTCGCCTCGATGATGTATGCATCCCGGTCATCCACCTTCGTCTTGCCGCTGAGCGCCATCTTCGGGAACAATTCTTTGAGCCGGGCCTCCCGGTAAAAATCGTAGTCGCGCTTGGCGGCAACCTGTTCTGCCTTGCCGATGTCATGCAGGCCGGAGTCCGGATCTTTTCCCCAACCTGTTTCGCCGTTCCACCCTTCCAGCATCTCGCCGCCATCGCTCACCTTCACGACGGCAAGGTACTTGTTGGGGGCCTTGGTGAAAACCTCCGCGGGCGAGGTCGTGCCATCATCCGAATTCTCAAGCGTCCCTTTCATCGCACGGCTGGTTACTTTTTCCAGGGCGTCCTTGCCGCCCACGGCCTGTACGTAGTGGTCGAGGATCTGGTCGACGCTGGGCGCGCTCGGGCTTTGCGGCGCGGCGCTGATTGCCAAGGCCGGGCACAACAGTATGAGGGTCCAAGATGCTTTCATAGCGAGCATCATACGCCAACGCGGGCTCCGCATCAACGCGTGCTGCCACGGTCCGGAGGTGAAACAGTCAACCGCGAGTCAGACGTGTACCCAGCGCTTTGCCTTCATCTCAAACCGCGGCAGGCTCCCGGCGGGCACCACCGAAACCGAGACGCGCAGGTTGAACGCGGTGCGAATCGATGCTTCCAGGCGGTCAGCGAGGCCGGCATCGTTCGAACAGTCGGGCACGGGCTCAACTCGAATTTTCAACTCGGGCAGTGTGCGATCGGTGTGGATCTCGACACGGTACTCCGCCACGTCGCCACAACTCCGCACAATCTGTTCGATCGCGCTGGGATACACGTTGACGCCGCGCACCACGAGCATGTCATCCGTGCGTCCCAGGATGCCGCCTTCGAGCGCCATTTCATAGCTGCCGCACTCACAGGGTGAACTTATTGCCGCCTGAACAACGTCTCCGGTGCGGTAACGCAGCAGCGGCGACCCGGCCCGGCCCAGGTTGGTCAGCACCAGCTCGCCGCTCGATCCCGATTCGACCGCTCGTCCGGTTTCCGGATCGATGATTTCGGCGATGAAAGAGGATTCGATCACGTGCAGGACGCCTGCATGCTTGGGACAACCGTAGCTTACGGGCCCCACCTCCGTCATGCCATGGTGATCTACGATGCGCGCCCCACACCACAGGCTTTCGATTTGCGCTCGCGTGCCGGGGATGCTGCCACCGGGCTCGCCGCTGACAATCAGCGTTCTAACCTTGGAATCGCACAGGTCGACTTTCTCCTGCGCCGCGACCTCCGCAAGGCGAATCGCATAAGTCGGCGTGCAGCAGAGCACGGTCACACCGTTATCGAGTATCGTGCGCAACCTCGAAGTACTGCTCATGCCCCCGCCGGGAATGCACAGGCAGCCAAGGCGCGCCGCGCATTCAAAAGCGGTCCAGAAACCCAGGAATGGGCCAAAGGAGAAAGCGAAGAAGATGTGGTCTTGCGGTGTGATGCCCGCCGCTCCATAGACGCGGGTCCAATTGTCGAGCATCCAGTCCCAGCTCTCGACGGTGTCGAGCCAGTACATGGGCCGCCCCATGGTGCCGCTGGTCTGGCTGAACCGCCGGTAACACTCCAGGCTGAACGTGAGGTTGGTTCCATAGGGCGGGTGATTCTGCTGATCGGCGACAACCTCCTCCTTCCGCGTAAAAGGCATGCGCTGAGTAAATTCTCTCAAGCTCGAAATTCCCGATTCGAGCCGCGCCGCGCGTAGTTTGCCCGAATAAAAACGATTACCCGTGCGGAGCGCGGCCACAAGCGCATTCAGCTTGCTTAGTTGTTCGGCCTCCACCGCAAGGCGTCGTAGAGAAGGTGGGGCGTGTGGGGGCCGCATGGCGGTGTGTTGCGGAGTCTCAGCGGGTGCCGCCGGCTTTTTCTTGGCTGCGCTCCAGCGGTCGTCCGTGTTCTAGCGGGGCCGGAACACCGGCGAACTCCGCGACTGCGCGGAACAGCGGATCAAAATCCAGCCATAAGTTACCCATCAGGCAATCGGTCATGTCACCCTTGAGGTCGGGATAGCGCGAGAGAAACGTCCGAAAGCGAAACTCATGGTCGTAAAACGTGTAAACCAGGCGGCGCATCGACTCGATTCCTGCGCAAAGTTGCTCACCGTAGTCTCGAAAGCGAGAGGCTGAGGTGTCTCCAGCTTCGAGCGCAGCGTCCACGGCATCGGCGCCCATTTCACCGCTGCGTAGCGCCAGAAAGACACCGGAAGAAAAGACCGGGTCGAGAAATGCGAAGGCATCGCCAATGAGGAGCAATCCGTCTCCGGCGCAGTGACGCGACCGATACGAGTACTCGCCTGTCACGCGATACTCTCCCATCTGCTGGCCGGCCGCCAAGTGCTGTTCAATCCACTTATTAATTGCCGCCTCGCGATGAAAGATAGTCCTGAGGTCGCGCGAGTCCCGATATAAGTAGTCCTTCTCCGCTACGATACCCACACTAATCACGTCGTCCGGCAAAGGAATATACCAGAACCACCCTTTGTCGGGAACATAGGCCACCGTAGTTGCACCTTCGTCAATTCCGGGGTCGCGTAAGGCGCCTTTGTAGTAAGTCCAGACAGCGATTTTATTCAGGCGGGGGTCACGCAACTTCCATCCGCGCCGTCCCAGAGTGAAGGCATCGCGCCCAGTGGCATCAATGGTGATGGGAGCGCGAAACTCCTGCGTCAACCCGTTCTTGCCAGTAGCCACAACGCCGCCAACTACCCCATTTTCCTCGATCGTTTCTTTGACCAGCGTCTCCTCCATCACCTCCGCGCCCTTAGCCCGGGCGTTGTTCAGGAGCATCTGGTCGAATTCGCTGCGCAACACCTGCCATGTATCCGACGCCTCATGATGCAACTGCTGAAAAAAGTAAAAAGGCTGAGATTGTTTTCCGCTGATGCTGACAAACTGGACGCTATATTTCCTGGGAAAGTGTGATTGCTTCATCTGACCGAGCAGACCGATGCGCTTGAGCGGGAAGTAAGTGTACGGAATCAGTGATTCCCCGATGTGATAGCGCGGAAACTTTTCCTTTTCCAAAAGAATAACGCGCCGGCCCTTCTGAGCTAATACTGCGGCTGCGGCCGATCCCGCCGGCCCGCCGCCAATCACAATTGCGTCGTAAGTGCTGTAAGTAGCCATGGAATTAGGTCAAGCGTATCGTGCCGTGCGGTGCTGAGGAAGAAAGAACTCGTGCAGTAACTGATCGACTTGCAGGAGGCCCTCGCGGCTCAATAGCAGCGTCCTGCCTTCTATGTTCATCAAGCCCTGATCGTGCAACTTATACAAGGGCGTCGCGAACCGCTCTTGAATGTTGACTCCAAACTTGCTTTCGAAGTAAGGAGTTTGCACGCGACCGAGCTTCATTTGCAGAATGAGCTCCCGTAACATCCGCTCCTCGCCGGTCGGCGTGAGGGCACGATAGATGGGAAGCTCTCCTTCGCGCAACGTTCCAATATACGGTTCAAATTCATGCACATTTTGGAAATGTGTTCCTCCAACGTGCGAAAACGAGGCGACTCCCAGGCCGAGCATGTCCGCTCCCATCCACAGGAGATCTCGGTAAACGAAGTGCGTCTTGGTGGGATTCTTGACCACCGTATAAGCGCTGGCCACCGTGTAGCCGGCCTTTTCGAATTTCGCGAAGGCATAGTCTACCCACTGCCGCTTCATGCTCCAACTGGCCACCGGGGCGACGGTCTGGCCTTCCACCTTCATATTGTGAAAGATGGTCGTGTTGTACGGAATCTCCATCTGATAAATGGTTACACTGTCGGGGCTGAGGACAATTGTTTTCGCAACACACTCCTGCCAGTTCGCCGTGGTTTCGCCCACCATGCCGGAGATCAGATCGATATTGATTTGTGGAAATCCAATGGACCGGGCCAAGTCGTAAGATTGATCGATTTGCTTCGATCCATGCGCCCGTCCGTTGATCTGTAGAATTTGATCGTCGAAGTTTTCGATCCCCAGGCTGAGACGCGTGACGCCGATATCCTTGATCACTTGCAGCTTGCCTTCGGTGATGGTGCCGGGCTCGCATTCGAAGGTCACTTCGTCGGGCTGGCCCCAGGCGAGTACAGCCTTCATGGACTCGACCAGGTGCGCGAGTTGCCGCGAAGAAATGTAGGACGGCGTGCCCCCACCGAAGTAGATGAACCGCGGCGTCCTGCCGCTGACGAAGGGCCGCTGTGAATAGAGGCGCAGCTCTTCGATCACGGCATCCAGGTAGGCATTGATCGCGTCGGAATCCTTGTCCGTGTAGACCTTGAAGTAGCAGAAGTGGCATCGCTTGCGGCAAAACGGAATGTGCACGTAAATCCCGAGAGGGGTTCCGGCGGCCGCGGGCCGGTCCAGGGCTGCGTAGGCCTCGCTGGCACGCTCCGGAGTCCAGAAAGAATAAGGAGGGTAGTTCGAGACGAAATAGTTTCCGGCCTTTGTGTCGTCCCGCGCTGCCGGAGGCAAGGTGCTCGCTTCGGTTTCCATATCGACCCTACGCCTTAGACGGACTGCGGCACAGCACGTTTGGCCTCAGTCCGATTTCGCAATCTATACAGAATAGCAGGCTGCCAGCATTTGTTAATGCGCTTAGGCCCCCGCATGCTGCCGTGCTTGAATATGGTCCGGTGGCTTTGGGTGTGCCTCCATTATTCGGCCTCACCAACCGGACCATCGACTGTGATAGCTTGTGAACTGGAATGCGATTTTTTCCAGTGTTAAGAACCGGTGTATTGGTCACCGCCCTGTGCCTGTGTGTCCAAGGGCAAGATACTCCAGGCAAAGACGCGCAAGTCAACGAATCGAAGGGCCTGCCGCCTAGAGCGGCTCCGGCCGATTATGAGGCCCACGCGCAGGCTGGTGCGGTCACGGTTGCGGCCGAGTTCAAGGGACATTCCGTCCCCACGCTGCAAGGGACCTACACAACGGAAGACTATGTGGCGGTCGAAACCGGGCTGTTCGGCGCGCCAGGGGCGCGGACGAAGCTATCCTCAGATGACTTTTCCCTCCGCATCAACGGGAAGAAGGCACCTTTGTCCAGCCAGTCTTACGTGTTGGTGTTCGGTTCCCTCAAAGATCCTGAGTGGGTACCGCCAGAGTCAGCGGAATCGAAGGCGGGGAAAACCAGCTTCGGCGGTGGCGGCGGGGGGCAAAACGATCCACCGCCTACTCCGCCAAAAATGCCCCTCGAGCTACAACGCGTAATGCAACAGCGCGTTCAAAAAGCCGCGCTGCCGGAAGGAGACCGCGCCCTTCCGCAGGCGGGACTGCTTTTCTTCCAATACCGAGGCAAGACCGAGCACATCCGTTCGATCGAGCTGACTTACGCCGGTCCCGCCGGAAAAGCCACCCTCACGCTCCAGCCATAACGCTATCCCACGGAATTAGTAATTCTGCCCAGGCCGGCATTCGTCTTGGCCCGCTCCAGCTTGTAGCCCAGACGCTCCAGGATAGGCGCCACGACTGTGTCCTCGCCGTTCTCGTCGCAGCGCGTCCCCACGCCGAGAGCGATCACGGTATCCACCTCCTTCTCCACATCCCGCACCAGCCGAATGATTTCCTCCGTGCGTTCCACTGGCACCTTTATCTCGACGATTGCCGAAAGGACTTTCTCGCCTAAAACGTCTTCCCGCAGGTCACCCGTAGAGACATCCGTCATCAGTGAGTTGATCGGATTCTTCTTCTCGAATGCCACACCGGCGACTGCCAGCGCTCGCGTCATCTTCTGAATCTCGTGGAACCACACACCCACGCCCGGCCGCCCGAATTCGATCGTGAACCCCACCTCGCCCTGCTTCACGCGGCCGGTCACGTCATTCGTCTTGACTTCTTCCGTGCCGCGCCCTCCCACACCGGTGGATTCATGCGGCACGCGCGGGTCCGAGAATGCCCGGCGCACGATCCGCGGCCACTCCAGTTGTTCCGGCTCAAAGGCGGCTGTCGGGCAAACATCCGGCTCGGGATCGAAGCGAAGCCGCACCAACTGGAAAATCTTGCGTAGTGTCCGCACCATCGTGGGATTCAAATGCTCTTGGCTCAGCCCGTTAAAACAGGCATAGCACTCCACGCATTCGTTGCGGTCCACCGTCGCCCGCTTAATCGCGGGGTCGACGTAAATGGCGCCCATCGGGCACACATAAGTGCAGTTCCCGCAGGCCACGCATTTGTCTGGGTTGATTTTCATACCTTCAGCCCTTGAACAGAATGCTCATGAGATAACATTCCGTTCGTTGATTATGGCACAATCCCGGACGTTCAACTCGTAGTAGAGATGGGCCAGCTAAGAGTCAGGGCCGCTTGCCGGACGATACAAAGTAGAGAAACTTGGCCTGTTGCTTCCCTACGTTGATGTTGGAGTGCGTCATCATGGCATCGGGACGCACCTGGTACGCCATGCCGGGGTTCATCATGCGAACCTGCGTTCCGACGAATGCGATGCTGGTACCTTCGATCGCGGTCCATACCTCGAGTTGGCCGGGGCGATGCGCGTGCGGTTCTCCGATGGTCATCGGATCCAGGGCTACCGTGAGCACCCTGCCCAACGCGCCCAACCCATCGGATTTCTCGAAAACGATTTTCACAATGTGCGCCCAATGCGCGTTCTTGGCGAAGTCTGTTTCGGACATCGGAGTTGAATTCTCGTCGCGGACCACCATCTTTGACTTGGGGATGAAACCCGCGGGTATTGACTCGTTAATCAAGTACATCGTCAGGGGTTCATCACCGGTATTCTTCATGCCGAATTCGAGACCCGCCGGCACTAAGACCACAATGTTTCTGAAAAGGTCCGCCGTCTGTTCTCCGGCCGTGATCCTGCCCTTTCCCGAAAGAATATAGTAGATTTCCTGTTGGCCATCCAGGCGCGTGGGCGTGGTGGAAGCGCCCGCTGCCAAGGTTGCATAGGTATAAGAATTGACATCCTGCAGAATTGCCCCTTTGTGTGGCGGATTGTCCGCGTCGCCGCGTGTCAAAATATCGCGCACCACAAGCCCGCCATGCGCGGGCCGCGGATTGGCTTCATGCCAGTCCCCGAAGAACAGATCCACGTGATGGGAATCAGGGTCCTGCGTCTTAGCATAGGACCCCCACGCCCGGCACGGTGGCTCGGCTGGTTCTGACGTCTGGGCAAGCAGCGGCGCTGCGAGTGCCAATACAAGTGCTGGTGTAATAAGCTTACTGTCAAACATGGAAAGTTCTCCTTACTGGTTAGTCTTAGATTTCTACCGCGCCGGAGAAAGGTTCTCCGATTCATGATGATGTCTACGGTGCGGGCCTTGGAGTCACGTCGGCGTCCACCAGCTTCATGGCCCACTTGATCGCCTCGGTGTACATTGTCTGCACTTCCGGCCGGTCCCAGCTCTCTTCGCGATGGCCCAGCGTGGAATAGTACACGCGCCCTTTGCCGTACATCTTGGCCCACGTGACCGCGAAGTCCCGGTCCGCGCGATGTACTCTCGGGTTAGCTAGATCAAGCTTGCTCGCATCCAAGCGCATCAGCACGCGTGTGTTCTCGCGCGAAAAATTCTTCTCCTGGTATATCTCGTCCCTGAAGACAAACGACCGTGGCCACTGCTGCATCCCCGGAAAGTTAGGATCTTCCACAATGATCGGCGCGTCGAACGTCCCCCAGGGATGCTCGTCAAAATACCCGCCGATCATCTCGCCGTATTCCGGCCAGTGCGTGAAGGTAATGGTAGCGCTGTGGACACCGATGAATCCCTTTCCATCGTCGTGTACGAACGATAGAAAATCGGCCTTCTGCTGGTCGTTCATCTCAAGATCGCCGGCCGCATAGAACAGCACAGCGTCGAAATCGTTAAGGTTCTTGGCGTTGAACTCCAGCTTCTTTTTCGTCAGGGCCTCGGTGTCGGTCCGGATGGTCGTATCCCATAGCCCGCTTTCCCGGCCCAGCCGCTCGATCGTCGCGAGGGCGTGAGAGACCGATTCGTGTCGATACCCTTTCTCTTCTCCAATCGCCAGCAGTTTTTTCTTCTGGCTGGTCTGGGCGAGGCCAGTGCCAGCGCACACAGTCACAAGCAAGATAACGGGAATGATTTTCATTTAAGATGTCCTGTCAGCTCCGTGTCTCCACTTTGGTCGCCCCCATGTTACCTCCTGGGTGGGGTCCGCATGAGGGGCCATTCGCGCGAGAGCGGCGGACAAGTCCGCCGCTCCCTTTGATTACAACCTTAACGAAAACGCGGGCCAAGCTTGCCCTCGTCAGAAAAAGAACTTCGCGCTGAGCTGACCGATGCGCCCAGGCATGGTGCTGGTAACCTCTCCGAACTGGCTGCTGGTGATATTGCCAACAGGATTCAGGAAGTTGGCGTGATTGAAGATGTTGAAGAATTCAGCCCGGATTTGGATCGCCATGGATTCGGTGATCGGGATCCTCTTTCCCATCCCGAAGTCGGTATTGATGATTCCCGGGCCGTGGAAGAACCGCGGAGCGGCACTGCCGATCTGTCCGACTGCTTCGGACGTGAACGCGCCCGGCAGAAAGTAAGTGTTCGGGCCGTTCGGGCCGGATAGACGGGGATTCTGGATCACCACGCTCCCGACTACGTTCGGGAAATCGAGCCCGATATTCGTTAGAGAATGGTCATCGCCTTCACTGAGGGTAACCGGGAAGCCAGTCGAGAATCGGCTAATGCCGGTGACAGTCCAGCCTTGGGTCAAACGCCGCGGCAAGCTACCAAAAGCCCGGTCAAACGGGATATCCCAGGTGTAGCTGGCGACGAAGTTGTGCGTAAGGTCGAATGGCGAGATCACGCGGGTGTGTCGATAGTTGAACGGATCGAGATTTCCCTGAGCGTTATCGATCGACTTGCCGTAAGAGTAGGCTGCCAGGAACGTGACGTCCTTTGCCTTGCGCTCTACCGTAACCTGCAGCGAATTGTAAACTGAATTTGCGATGTCGGCCAGCCGTGGGACACCGAAATAGACAACCGAGCCATATTTCTCACCCAAGCCCTGGTTATTCACTCCCAGCATGGTGCCGTAAAACTTGCTGCCGTTCGGAAGCGTGAAAATGGAAGGTTCAGCACCAGGACCGCATTGGGGAGTAGCACCTTCGGCGTTCAGTTGTTGGCACAACGCTGCATTGCCTACGTTCAGATTGAGGACACCCAGAATGTGATGGCTTTGCGTCCCGACATAAGCGAGCGTCAGAATCGTTGATTTGGAAAGCTCGCGCTGGATGGAGAGATTGTAATGCTCGGCGTAGGTGAGTTTATTGTCAACCGAATAATGGTTGAGGTACAGCGGGAAGAACTGAGTGAAGTTCAGATTGGAGTTCGCGGGAGCGCCGGGAACCGGCAACGTGAATGGAAAACGCTGCCCTTGCGACTCTCCGTTGGAGCGGGTCTGGAATGGCGTGGCAAACTCGGTCGGCGCTGAGCTGGCCCAATACAGGCCGAATGGCGCATCGCCGATAATCCCGAAGTTTTGCAGATCCGCCTGGCCGAGATAATAGATGCCCCATGCGGAACGGATGCTGGTTTTTCCCGGACCTCCGAGAAGCTTTCCAAGGATTCCGCCTGTGGAACTGGGCGAATAGGCGAGACCGATGCGTGGAGCAAAGGTGTTCCACTGTGTGGGGGAAATGGTACTGGGGACGCCCGGATCGCCGGGAACCAGCAGGCCCGTGGGGGCCGTGGGAAACAACTTCGATTGCGCTCTCGCAACGTATGTCTCGACTCGACCATACCTATCGGACCACGGCTCGGCGACTTCCCAGCGCAAGCCGAGGTTCAGGGTGAGGTTTGGTCTGAGCTTCCACGAATCCTGCCCGAAGATGCCGCCATAACGGCTGCGGTTGTCCAGGATTTGCAAGCTGCATTGCACATAACTGACTGGCGCGCCGAGTAAGAAGTCAGCGAAGTCGCTGCCGGTTTCGTTGCCGTTGAAGCTGAAGTATCCGTTCGGACCGCAGATATTGCGAACATTGAGCTGGTAGTACCGGAACTCGCCCCCGACCTTGAGCGAGTGGCTGCCGATGATCTTTGACAAGGAATCTGTCGCCATGTACGTGTTGTTGGACTGGTACAGGTTCAGCCAGTTATTGCCAAGATCGTAGTTATTGAAATCCAGCGGTGGCATCGACTGCGCATATCCCGGAGGGCCGGACGGATTGATGCCCAGCGTTCCGAGGCCGGTAGTGAACCCCAGCGAGGACAGAGATGCGTTGGTGCTCGATTCCGGATTGGCGGTTTGAATCCGGGTGCGGAAGAAGCTGAGTCGGGCTTCGTTCACGGTCGTTGGGCCGAAATTCTTGGTATTGCTCATGGTGAACATTTGCGCCCTTTGTGGCGCGGTAGTGGGGAATCCCGGCAGGGCTGCCTGGCCCATATAGGCCTGCCCGGAAAGCGGATTCACATCCGCAGAATTGTCGTAGTGGTAGTAGAAAGACCAGTTGCCGGTCTTCTGGTTGACGAAATCGACGCGCTGCCCCATCTTGTTGTTCGTCACGGTGCCTTTTCCGCTGTTACTGGCGAAAAGACCTGTAGCCGGATCGACGTTTGCTACGGGGAAGTACTTCAGCAAGTTCACGGAAATCGGATCGAAAGCCCGCGTCGGGATCACGCCACCGGGGAACACGGTGCTGTATGGCTCTCCGTTGGTGACCGTGTAACCCAGACGAGCCGAGAGTTGCTGCGCCCAGTAGTCGCCATTGACCGCTCCGGTGAGAACTGAAGGGTCGAACTGGCCCTGTTTCTGAGCTTCGGTGGGGACTTGGATTAGGCCGGTGCTTGCGCCCAGCGTCTGACGGGTTCCTTGATAGTCGGTGAACCAGAATAGCTTATTCTTCCAGAATGGCCCCCCAACGGCGTATCCGAACTGGTTGCGCCGCAATTCCGCTTTGGTGGGGTCGAAGAAGTTGCGTGCGTCCAGGTCGTTGTTGCGTAGAAATTCAAACCCGTCTCCGTGAAACCCGTTAGTCCCCGACTTGGTAATGGCGTTCATCACCGCACCGCTAAACTTGCCATATTCGGCGTCGTAGCTGTTGGTGATGAGCCGGAATTCCTGAATGGAATCCAGGTTCGGGATCAGACCAGCGCCCATGTTCTTGCCCTCGCTGACGTCGCCACCGTTCACCAGAAACGAGTTGGCGCTCTCGGGCTGGCCGTTTACCGAAATATTGCCAGGGTTTCCAATCATGCCGGAGACTGGCCGGTCATTGGGGAGGGTGCCCGACGTGATGGGCGCCACACCGGCCTGCAACGGCAGCAGATCTAGAAAGCTGCGTCCGTTCAGCGGCATGGCCATGATCCTCTGCGTTTCGAGTGTGCCGCCGAGCTGTGTGCTCTCCGTCTCCACCTGGACCGAGTTGGCCTCAACACTGATCTCCTGCTGTACGCTGCCGAGTTCCAATGTGACATCGACGCGCAACTCGTCGTTCACCTTCAGGTCGATTCCTGTGGTGGTGAACTGCTGAAACCCCGCTGCCGTGGCGGTGACTTTGTATGTTCCAGGCGGCAGCGCCAGGATGTAATATTGTCCTTCAGGATTTGAACTGGTTTCCTTGCTGAGGTTGGTTTCTACGTTAGTTGCTACAACACGCGCGCCGGCGACTACCGCAGCCGTCTTGTCGCGTACGGTGCCAAGAATTGATCCTGTCACGTCCGCTCGCACGACGCTGGAACCAATCAGCGCAAACAAACCCAAAAAGACACACAATCTGAAACCACAATGCTGTCGTCGCATCAAGACCTCCCGAGGTGAATTCGATATTTGTGCTACAATACCATGAATTGTTGAGGCCATCAAGAGGAAAGACGCAGCGATTTTTAGGGTAGGAGTGCTCCGGTGAAATTGAAGTGGAATCCAATGCGGTGGCCGAAGGGGTGGAACGATCCGTCCGCCCTGGCACTTCTAAAGGATACATGCATCAACTACTTATTGGTTGAAGAGGGTGCCGGGCTGCAGTCTGTTGCGGCACAGGCACGAGCGAACGGGATTCAGGTTGGCACCGCCTCCGCTGCGCCCAGCGGAACAACCATCGTGCAAGGCGATTGGCCCGGAATTAAGATGTCGCCCTCCGGTTCGAAAGACGTGGTTTCCGCAGGACCTACGGGAGCTCCGTGGGTGGATTCCAACGGCTGGAAAATCCGTCTTGAATCCGCACTCCGTCCGGAATTGGCGATCTGGGTCGATGCAACCCCCAAAGAACCCCACCTGTCGCCAGACTCCTATGTGATAGGTGTCGCCGATTCTGCAATCTATGGTGCCAGGTGGATTATCTCCCTGGACGACAAACTCGCCCGTGGAATGGAGTCCCAAAATCATGGTGCGCTGGAAACGTGGAAGAAGCTGGTTCAAGCTGCCGGTTTCTTTGCCGCCCACGCGGAGTGGGTGAACTACGTTCCACAGGCGGTGGTCGGCGTCATCTCAGACTTTTCCGGTAGTAATGAGTTTCTGGGCCAGGAACTACTCAATCTGCTGGCACGGACCAACGAACAGTACCGAATCATCGTCAAAACCCAGGTTTCGGCATCGTCGTTTGCCGATCTGAGGGCCGTCATTTACGCCGACGGAAATCCGCCGGCGCCCGACCTGCGGAAGCAAGCCCTGACATTTGTTGAGGGTGGCGGGATGCTCATCGCGGGACCCAAGTGGGGTCCAGCACCCGGCGCACCCGCCAAGTACAACGATCACCCCCGCTATTCCTCCCGCACGCTCGGTAAGGGGAAGGTGGCGATCGCCACATCTGACATGGATGACCCGTATGTCGTGGCAAATGATTCGGTTGTGCTGGTGAGTCACCGTCACGACCTGTTGCGTTTTTGGAACGGAGGCGCTCTCAGCTCGTTTTTCACCACGTCCCCTGACCGGAAACGGTCCATTGCCCAGATGCTTTTCTTTGCACAAGAACTCAACGGCCTGGTAACCCTGAATGGGCCCGACTCTTTGGCGGTCCGCGTTGCCGGACAGTACCGAACGGCTAAGTTGTGGACTCCGGGGGCATTGAACTCGGTCCCGGTAACAATGCAGCCGGATAAAGGCGCCGTAGAGTTGCATTTGCCCCCGATTTCCCGTTACGCTGCTGTGGAGCTCGAAGTTTGATTCCGTGAACCGGAGAGGATGGGCCCATCGATGCATGCCGATTGCACACGCAGGCAATGGTTGCTGAAAGCCGTTTCGGCTGCCCCCGCCGCTTACCTTGCCGGGTCATCCTTAGTCCGCGCGGGCGACGCACCTAGCGCTCCGGTCGCCGTCGCCAAATGCAAGACGTACGACGCAGGCGAGCTATTACCCGCGCTGAGCAGACTATTCGACCGGCTCGGCGGGTTGGGGAGGATAGTTAGCGGCAAAACTGTCGCGATCAAGATCAACATGACAGGTTCGCCCACTTACCGGGTGGGGTACTTGCCGCTGGGGGATACGCACTACACCAACCCTGAGATGCTGGCAGCGACGTTGCACTTGATGGGACGAGCCGGTGCCAGGCGAATCCGCATTCTGGAAAGTCCCTGGTCCTCTTCCAATCGGGTGGAGGAGTCGCTGCTGCTGGCGAATTGGGAACCGCTCGATATTCTACGCGCGGCGCCCAACGTGGAGTTCGAGAACACCAATTTTCTTGGGAACGGGAAAAAGTATACGCGCTTCAAGGTCCCTTTTGGAGGCTACCTGTTCCCGGCCTACGATCTGAACCACTCCTACGAGGATTGTGACGTCTTCGTAAGCATGGCGAAACTGAAAGAGCACGAAACGGTGGGCATCACGCTGTCCATGAAGAACTGCTTCGGAATCACTCCGTGTTCCATCTACGGAAGCGGAGCGGGCGTCGACGAGCCGAATGAGGAGCCAAAAGGCGGCCGGGGCATCCTGCATGGCGGTAATCGACAACCTTCCAAAAGCGCGCCCGCCGAGAAGGACCCCACAACGCCCCGGTGGGCCGGCTATCGGGTGCCTCGCGTCGTGGTGGATTTGGTTGCGGCCCGTCCGATTGATCTGGCGATCGTCGATGGCATCAGGACTCTGGCAGGTGGTGAGGGCCCATGGGCCCCGGGAATCAAGCCCGTGCGTCCGGGAGTCCTTGTGGCCGGCACCAATCCGGTGACCACCGATGCCGTTTGCATGGCTGTTATGGGTTTTGATCCGATGGCAGATCGCGGCACGCCGCCATTCAAGAAATCCAACAGCGATAATATGCTGCGCCTGGCTGAAGAGGCGGGGCTGGGCACGCGCGATCTGAGGCGTATCGAAGTCATTGGCACGCCGATTAATGAAGTCGTGTTCGACTACGCGGCCGGCAACGCACACGCCTCGTAATTTGAGCGGCTCGCGAGAGTAGATCCGGCAACCGCAGACAGACCGGGCTGGCGCCCTAAGTGACGCCGTGGCCCGCTTCCTACAATTCAACAGAAAGGTGCGTCAACAAGGATGACTCGGAGAACGTTTACACAGACTCTAGGCTTAGCGGCCGTGGCGGGACGAGCTTGGAGCGCGCCCTACCGGCTAAAGATTGGCGTCGGCACTTACAGCTACCACAGTCTGTCTATCGACGACATGATTGTGCAGCTCAACAGGCTGCACATTCGCGAGATTGAAATGTCTCGCGTGGAGTTCATGTTGATGAAACCGCCCACGCCGGAGATGTGCCAGTCGGCACGGAGTAAGTTCGATCGCGCGGGAATCCACTGTGTCTCCTACTATACGGCGACAATTAAGAACGATCAGGACTTAGATTACGCTGTCAATTACGGCAAGATTCTGGGTGCACACAACATTACCGGAGACGCCACCGGAGACATGCTCCGGAAGATTGACGAGCGCCTCACGCGCGAAAGGCTCACGTTCGGAATTCACAATCACTACTTCAAGAACGAAAAGTTCCCCTTCGAGAGCGCGGACGATGTGCTGAACGCACTGAAAGGCCGCAGCAAAACGATGGGCGCTACGCTCGACGTGGGACAAATGGTCTCCTGCCATCAGGATCCGGTAGAAGCGGTGCGGAAGCTGAGGCCGTACTTGAAGATGGTTCACCTCAAGGACATTGCCGCGCCCGGTGATGAGGTCAATGTACTGCTGGGGCGGGGAGTCGCGAAGATTGCGGAAGTCATGGCGGAGCTTCACAAAGTGAACTATCGTGGTCTCGTCGCGGTAGAATACGAAAAAGAAGGTGACGTCGACGAAGACATGCGCCAGGAAATCGAATACGCCCGGAAGCTGGCGTAGGCGTTGCGTTACTTCCGCAGGAAATCAAAATCGCAGCCAAGATTGGCCTGAGTGACGTGCTCGAGGAACAGGCGGCCGTAGCCACGATTGTAATGCGGCTGCGCCGGCTGGAAGTTAGAAAGCCGCTGGGCGATTTCGGCGGGCGGAACACGCAATTCGAGACGGCGCGCGGCGACGTCGAGCTCGATCTCGTCACCGGTGCGCACGGCTGCAAGCGGCCCTCCCACCGCGGATTCCGGTGCGACGTGGAGGACCACCGTACCGAAGCTGGTTCCGCTCATGCGGGCATCGCTGATGCGCACCATGTCGTCAATGCCACGATTCAGCAGCACGCGAGGCATGGGGATGTGGCCCCACTCAGGAAAACCGGGCGCGCCTTTCGGGCCGCAGTTTTTCATGACGAGCACAGTCGTTTCATCGACGGGCAGGTCTTCGCGATCGATCTCGGCGCGCATGTGCTGGAAGTTATCGAACACATAGGCGCGCCCGCGATGCTGCAATAAGCGGGGCGACGCAGCGGTCTGTTTCAGAACCGCGCCATCGGGAGCGAGGTTGCCGTAAAGCACGGCGGTGCCGCCCTCGGCGTGAAGCGGCTCGGCGGCGGTGCGGATGACTTCGCGGCGATAGCACTCGGCAGGCTTCAGATTCTCGCGCAGGGTCTTGCCGGTGACGGTGGGCACATCACCATGCAGCAGATCGATGATTTCTTTCATCACGACGGGCAATCCTCCGGCGTAGAAAAAGTCCTCCATCAGAAACTCACCCGAAGGCTTCACGTTAGCGATCCACGGAGTGCGGCGCGAGATGGCATCGAAATCGTTCAGCGTGAGCGGAATGCCGAGGCGGCCCGCGATGGCAACGAGATGCACCACGGCATTGGTCGAGCCGCCGATCGCCATGTCGACGGTAATGGCGTTTTCGAAGGCCTGGCGCGTCATGATCTGTGAGGGGCGCACGTCTTCCCAAACCAGCTCTACGGCGCGGCGGCCGCTAAGCTCGGCGATGGCCAGGCGGCGCGAATCAGGCGCGGGAATGTTGGCGCAGCCGGTGAGCGTCATGCCCAGAGCTTCGGCGATGCTGGTCATGGTAGAAGCTGTGCCCATCACCGTACAGTGGCCTGCACTGCGCGAAATGCCGCCTTCGATTTCGGACCATTCTTCTTCGGTAAGGCGGCCGGTGCGGAAGAGGTCGAACAGTTTACGGCCATCTGTGCCGGAGCCTAGGCGCCGATCGCGCCAGTTCCCGCTGAGCATGGGCCCGCCGGGCACAAAGATGGCGGGAATATCGGCGCTGGCCGCGCCCATAAGCTGCGCGGGCGTGGTTTTATCGCAGCCGCACAACAGCACGACGCCATCAATTGGATTCGCGCGAATGGATTCCTCGACGTCCATGGCCATGAGGTTGCGATAGAGCATGGTGGTGGGCCGCATGAACATTTCGCCGAGCGAGATGGTGGGGAACTCCAGCGGAACGCCGCCCGCAGCCCACACGCCGCGTTTGACGGCGTCCGCCACAGTGCGCAAGTGCACATTGCAGTTGTTCAGCTCACTCCAGGAATTGCAAATGCCAATGACCGGCTTGTTGTCAAAGACGTCAGCGGCGAATCCTTCAGACCGCAGCCAGGCACGGTGTGCGAAATGTTCGTAGGCGGAACCAGTCCACCATTCTTGGCTGCGGAGTTTTCTGGTGCTGTTAGTCGGCATTACGACTTATCTACCACATTCAGCTTGAGCGTGGAAGTGAAGCCATGCCAGGTGCGCGGCAATTCGGGCGCGAAGTTCAGGCAAGTTAGAGCTGTCGTAATCGCGCGAGCGGTGGTAAAATTCTTAAACTTGAGGGTAACACCTCAGCGTCTCGTCAACTGTCCGGTTCATGATAAGTCCATCCAGGAGGAAGTTCAGTGTCTCGTGTAAGCTCGGTCTCAGTGTGTGTAGCTCGCGTACCCCTTGACCACGTCACATCCTTTGCAACTCGAACGGTGAAAGCAAGGGAGTACTGTTTAACAAAAGTGCGCTCGGTAGATGGCGCCGAGGGGATCGGTTTTTGTTATGCGGGCACGGCTGGCGGAAATATCGTCCGAGTCGCGGTGGAAGAACTGTTGGGATCGATGTTGATTGGCGAAGAATCAACGCGTGTGGAAGGGTTGTGGGAGGAAATGTACCGTGAGGCAATACTGCACGGACGTGCCGGCAGTGTAATGCGCGCGATTAGCTGCCTGAACAACGCATTGTGGGACTTGAATGCCCGCACAGCCGGCCTGCCCCTATATCGCTACTTGGGCTGTTGGGCGAAAGACAGAGTACCAGCCTATGCCAGTGGCGGTTACTACCTGGACGGTAAGACACCGAAAGCACTTGGCGAGGAAGTTGCCTCCTACGTTCAGCAGGGTTTCAAGGGAGTCAAGATTAAGGTCGGCCGGTACACGCCGGCAGAGGAAGAAGAGCGTGTACGTGCGGCGCGCGAAGCGATTGGACCAGATGTGCATCTTATGCTGGATGCCAATAATGCTTGGACGGACCTGCCAACCGCACTCCTTTACTGTCAGAGGTTTGAGAGCTACCAGCCTTATTGGATTGAGGAGCCATTTAGTCCGGACGACATAGAAAATCACGCCAAACTCGCGGCACGCACCAGCATCGTAGTGGCCACAGGCGAGATTGAGGCAGGGCGCTGGCGTTTCAAAGACCTTTTGGATAAGCGGGCTGCAGGGATACTGCAAACTGACGCTGCGGTATGCGGAGGCATCTCGGAGTGGCGCCGAATTGCACAGACTGCGGCAAGTTATGGCATCAAAGTATCTCCGCATTGGTTTCACGACCTACACGTACACTTAGTGGTGTCCGTTCCCAACGGGCACTACATTGAGTACTTTCCAGACGACCAAGTACTGAATTTTCGGCGGCTCATCAGTCGCCAGCTCGAGACGACGGCCGGTGACATTGTGCTTCCGCAGAGCCCCGGTTTAGGGTTTGAGTTTGACGAGCAAGCCGTAGGGAAGTATGCGATAAGTGGCTCCAGCCGGACGTGGGCAGTCATCCAGTAATATGGCTGGCGATTAAGTGAGCCACCTTAGCCCTAACATCCGGCCTACGCACGCGCGGCATGTAGTGCTCGCACTTACTATCGCGGCCTACATGATCACGTACATGGACCGCGTCAACATTGCTACCGCGGTTCCGGTGATTCAGAAAGAGCTGGGCTTCTCGATGGTTACGATCGGCTGGATTTTCAGCTCTTTCCGTTGGGGTTATGCATTGTTTCAAATTCCCGGAGGATGGCTGGGCGATCGCATCGGACCGCGGCGTGCCTTGGCGCTGATCGTGACCTGGTGGTCACTCTTTACTTCGGCGACCGCATTCGCCTGGAACGCAACCTCCATGGGGTTGTTTCGGTTTCTATTCGGGTTAGGTGAAGCGGGTGCGTTTCCCATCGCCACGCGGTCACTTTCCCGCTGGATGTTGCCCGCTGAACGCGGCTTGGCACAGGGATCAACGCACGCAGGCTCGCGGCTGGGTGCAGCTCTAACCCCCGGTATTGTCGTGCTGCTCATGATCGCGTATGGATGGCGCGCTCCGTTTTTCGTATTTGGCGTGCTCGGGTTGATCTGGTCGGGCGTGTGGTACTGGTATTATCGCGACACTCCGGCGGAACACAGCGGCGTTAATGCCGCCGAGTGCAGGCTGATTGAAGACTCGGTAAGCGGCCCGCGGAGTGCCACTACGAGGTCGGTGCCTTGGGGGTGCATTTTCCGAAGTCCCACGCTGTGGACGCTTTCAATGATGTACTTCTGTTACGGGTATTGCATCGATGTATATCTCGATTGGTTTCCCAAGTATCTGAACTCTCATCGAGGCTTCGATCTTAAACAGATGGGATTTTACGCCAGCCTACCGCTATTGGCTGGCACCGGGGGCGATTTGCTGGGCGGCTGGTTATCGGACCGCTGGGCGAAGCGTACTGGAGACCTAAAGATCGCGCGGCGCGGTGTGGCGATTGCGGGTTTTCTTCTAGCCGCGGGAGCGATGCTGCCGGCCACGTTTACCGAGAGTTCTCTGGCTTCCGTGTGGTACACATGCGTCGCCGTTTTTGGCCTGGAAGCTACCGTTGGTGTGTCGTGGGCGATTCCGTTGGATATCGGCGGCGACTACGCCGGTTCGGTTTCGGCGGTCATGAACATGTGCGGTAATGTCGGAAGCGCGATCTCGCCCCCGCTTCTGGCGTATCTTGTGCAGCGGCACGGCTGGAGCGTTCCCTTTGTAGTATCGGCGGCGTTGTGTGTTGTGGCGGCTTTTTTGTTCGGAAAGATCGACGCCACGCATAAGATTATTACGGAGCAAAATGGGTAGCTCGACTTAGCGTACCTTCATGGTACGATGTTCGTTTAATTGGACGTGTTTATGGTTTGAGCAGTTGGAGACGAAAAAAGGAGCCGGTGAACGCGGCGAGATAGCGTTCCAGTCAAATCATGACTAATACATTGCACCGTTTCGGTGACGCTGACAGCTTCTTCGACGACTACATTGTTTTTGCAATTCCGAGCCGCGGCAAGAATGATGAGAACAGTATTCCGAAGCTAAAGAAGTTTCTCGAGATGGCGCTGGCGTTCAAGCCGGTCAACTTGGGTGATGCCAGTCACGGCGGCGCGTTGCGGCCTTCGCGCAACATGAATCCAACGGCACACTGGAATCGGGATACAACGCCCGACTTCCGCGCGGTGATCGACGGTGTGGATACGCCCACAACTATGGCGGCGGTGTTTGACAATCGCGTGGCCGCAGAGGATTTCCTGAAGGTTGTGCGCGAAGCGGATCTTGGACTGTGCATCAACATTTCGACCTCGATCGACGGCGCCGAGCAGTGTTGCCACGCTGCGGGCATTTCGCGCCACAGCGTGGGTTATTCGCTGGGCTTCCAGGGCAAGACTGAGAAGCTGCCTAATGGGCAAGTGCTGGCGCTGAGCACTATGTGCGGCCATGGCATGATCTCGACCAGCCTCGCCAAAAAGATGATCGACTGGGTCAAGGAAGGGCGCCGCACACCAGAGCAGGCCGTAACTTACATGGCGCGCTTTTGTTCCTGTGGCATCTACAATCCGTCACGCGCCAAACGAGTGCTTGAGGATGCCCGCACGAAGATCAAGTGAGGTGTCGCGAACTTAATTACGCGCCCATGAACTTGCCCGATCCTGCACCCGTCATTGATTTGATCGAAAGCTTTCGCCGCTCGAAGACTATGTTTGCCGCCGTAGCGCTCGGCGTGTTCGACCGGCTTGAGTGCACCCGGGCCGATGCCGCGACTCTGGCGGCCGATATTCACGCCCAAACCGATCCAATGGAACGGCTGCTGGACGCTTGTGTGGGCCTGGGACTCTTAAGCAAGAACGACGGCAAATATATTAACGAGGCGGTGGCCAGCACGTATCTGTGCAGGGCAAGCGAGTACACGCTCGCCGGCTACGTCCTCTACTCGAACGATGTGCTTTTCCGGCTGTGGACGCACCTGGAAGACGCTATACGCGAGGGAGGGCACCGGTGGAAACAGGCATTTGGCTCCGAAGGGGGAATCTTCGAACACTTCTTTCGGACCGAAGATGCCATGCGGACGTTTCTGAAGGGCATGCACGGCTTCGGCGTGTTGAGCTCGTCGAAGGTAGTGGCAGCTTTCGATCTCTCGCGTTTCCACCTGCTGGTGGATCTGGGTGGCGCCACCGGGCACCTGGCTATCGCCGCTTGCGAGCGTTATCCTGACTTGCGAGCTGTGGTGTTGGACTTACCGCAGGTAATCGAATTGGCGCGCGACGAGGCGCAGCGTTCACCGGGGATATCGAGCCGGATCAAACTAGCCGCCGGAGATTTCTTTGCGGATGATCTACCCGAAGCAGATCTGTTCGCTGTGGGGCAAATTCTGCACGACTGGTCCGAAGCAAAGATTCGCGTGCTGCTCACTAAGATTCACCGCCGGCTTCCGGCAGGCGGCGGTCTATTGATTGTGGAGAAGCTACTAGCCGAAGATAAGAGCGGACCTACCTCGGTACAAATGCAATCGCTGAATATGCTGTTATGCACCGAGGGGAAAGAACGCAGTCTTAGCGAGTACCGCGCGTTGCTCGAAGCAGCGGGCTTCCAGCATGTGCGAGGTTGTGTTACTGGAGCGCCGTTCGATGCGGTGCTGGCGATAAAAGGTGCTTAGGTACAAGTGTGCCCATCAAACTTCTATTGTTTGTCAGGCACACGGTGACCCGCAACCCACACTGAATCGATACTTCGTGTGTTCTTGATATCGTCAAGCGGATTGGCGACCAGTACCACGAAGTCCGCCCACTTACCCTTTTCCAGGGTGCCAAGTTGGTTGGATACGCTCAGGAGTTTTGCAGCTCCTCCGGTGGCAGACACTAACGCCTGCATCGGCGTCAGACCAGCCTTAACCTCATATTCCAGCTCGAGGTGCTCGAAGTAGCCGTGGAATCGGCCTGGGCCGCCACCGGTATCAGTACCCATGACAATGGTCACGCCGGCGTCGGATAACTTTTTCAGGTTCCGCATGGCGACTTCCATGTGGTCCTTGAACCAAATACCGTTCTTGTCGATTCGTACGGCATCCTGGTGTTTTGGATCTTCCATCTTGGCCATCTCGACTCGATCAGCCTCTTTGAGAAAAAAAGGATCATGGAAGAAGGGCGGCGTCTCCACATATACGAACATGGAAAGCTCACGCGTGAGAGTAGGGCAGTAGAAGACGTTGCGCTTCTTCATGAGCCGGATAAATTCATCGTCCACGTCGCGGTCGCGGACGCTGTGGGCTATGTAATCGGCGCCCGCACGCAGCACCCCGAGAGCGTCATCCAGAAACACTATGTGTGTAGCTACGCGAAGGCCGTTCTTGTGCGCCTCTTCGATAACGGCCTTGTAGACTTCAGGGCTCATTTTTGGACGCACGTGAAAGAAGTCATCAACGCGAAGTTTAACGATGTCCGGCTTGTGGGTGACCAGCTCGTCAACAGTCTTACGTGCTTCTTCGGGAGTTGTTACCGCGATCGCGCCGGGAAAAGGAGCTGAATCCTCTATCGGTCCCGCGACGTAGAGACGCGGGACGGTCCCTGGAGCTGCACCTCGGCATTGGTCACGCAAGGCGAACTCATGGTCGCCGCCCAGACTGAGAACGGTTGTGAGGCCATCTCGGAGATACATCCCGAGCTGGTCTGCATTGTTCACCTGGCCATGGGCAGTGATTAGGCCGGGAATGATGGTCTTGCCGGTTGCATCGATGCGCTTCGCTCCTGCCGGCACTTTCACTTTGGGTCCCACGGCGTCAATTCGACCCTCGCGAATCACCAGAGTGGCGTTTTCCATGGCCGCTTTACCGGTGCCGTCAATGATTCGCGCGCCAACAAAGGCCTTCACACCGCCACCGTCCTCGGAGGCTGTCGCTGCTGGATGCCAGGACCAGCCGACCAGTAATATTCCCGCAGCAACCACACTAATTCGAAGTTGCCGACTCTGTTTCATCAACATGCTCCTCTCTATGCACTGCCTATCCACAACTATTGCGGAGAGACCTGTGGACCATGGTCGTCTGGGGATTCCTGCGAAGCTGAACGCCTGTTCCGAAAGGAAGCCGAACGGCATTCCGGGATGATCCCGAACACCATCGGAGCGAAGTGACGCTGACTTCTCGATTGTGCCGGAAAGTGTTCGGCTTCGTCAAGTGAAACCTGTCCGGAGCGCAGCGCTCTGAATCGCACCCGCCAAAGACGCATCAGACGGTGCATCCCCGCACGCCGACTGAAACCGTTGCCCGGACCCCCTGCCTTTATATACCTTGACAAGCATATGCGCCGTGGGGTATATCAAGAGAATGGAGTCTGTGTTCGAAATTATTGCGGAGTCGAACCGCCGCGCGATATTGAGCCTCCTGGCCTCGTCACAACAGTCGGTTGGAGAGATCGAGCGTCAACTTCGTATGCCGCAGACGACCGTGTCAAAGCACCTGCGAGTGCTGCGAGAGGCCGGTTTCGTAGAATCCACGGTGGACGCACAGCGCCGTCTCTACCGGCTGAAACCTGAACCACTTCAGGAGGTCGATGCCTGGCTGGTTCCGTTCCGTCGGTTCTGGTCCGCTCATGTAGATGCTCTCGAACGCCACCTCGACCGCATGGATCAATTAACACAGACGAAAAGGAAGACAAGGAGAAGAAGATGACCGATCGCGATCAGTACACACCGGGCCCGGCCACCGGGGCGCAGGTACGAAAGGACAGAGACAAGTGGACGCTCATTCTCGTCCTGGACCGCCTGGAGGACCACTTCGATGGGTGCGTGCCGGCGGACATGCTTAAGCGGTTCGCCGACCTGCGGAGTCTCTATGTCTGAGAAGAAGGTGGTCAAGAAGGCGACGAAGACCGCGAACCCGGCTGCGAAGAAGGCTGCCGCGCGCCCCGGCCCGCGCGCCGACAAGACCGACGGCGAGGCCGCGGTGCTCACGAAGATCGCCGCGATGCCGGCGCCCTACCGTGCCATGGGCGAGCGCCTCCACGAGCTCATCTTGCGCAGCGCTCCGGCGCTCCGGCCGACCCTGTGGTATGGCATGCCGGCGTACGCGAAGGACGGCAAGACCGTCTGCTTCTTCCGCGCGGACAATAAATACATGACGTTCGGCTTCACCCAGGAGGCGAACCTCACCCGCGAGGAGGGCGCGCCGCACCAGCTCATTGAATCCGCGTGGTACTTCGCCGCGCTGGATGACGCGACCGAGGCCAGGCTCTCCGCCATCGCGGGAAAGGTCGGGAGTTGAGGGCGCGCCGTGTGCGCGCCGGTTCCCGGGATCGTGATCGGTGGACGCACAGCGCCGTCTCTATCGCCCGAAGCCAGAACCACTTCAGGAGGTAGATGCCTGGCTGGCTCCGTTCCGTCGGTTTTGGTCCGCTCACGTAGATGCTCGCGAACGCCACCTCGACCGCATAGATCAAGCAACACGAACGAAAAGGAAGACAAGGAGAAGACGACGCGGCCCAAACCGCGAACGTGACAAAGGAGAAAAGCAATGAAAATCAAAGTGACCAGCATATACGTGGACGACCAGGACAAGGCCCTGTACTTCTATACGGAGGTACTGGGTTTTGCCAGGAAGGTCGATTTCAGTCAGGGCCCATTTCGCTGGCTGACCGTGGCCTCACCAGAGGACCCGGACGGCACGGAACTGCAACTGGCGCTCAACAACAACCCGGCGGCCAAAGCCTACCAGCAGGCGATGTTCCAGCAAGGCCAGCCCGCGGCTATGTTCTACACCGACGACGTGCAGGCCGATTACGAGCGTATGAAAGCGCGCAGCGCCGAGTTCACCATGCCACCAACGGACGTGACGGCCTCCAAGATCGCCATGCTGAAGGACACCTGCGGCAATCTCATTCAGGTCACGCAGCTGATGCGCTGGTAGGGCGGGGGTTCAGCCGGATGGCAGACCGGTGGGCGCCGACGGAGAAAAGGAGAAGAAGATGGCCGATCGCGAGCAGTATGCGCCGGGCCCCGCCAGCGGGGCGCAGATACGAAAGGACGGAGAGAAGTGGACGCTCATTCTCGTCAGAGAACTGCGCCACTCGCCGGAAAAAGTCTGGCAGGCGCTAACTGACCCGGCGCATCTGCGCGAGTGGGCGCCCTTCGTCGCGGATGGGAGCCTGGGTACGGTTGGAACGGTGAATCTCACCTGGGTGGGAACGCCGCAGGCTTTGGAAACAAGAGTGAAGCGAGCCGACGCCCCCAGCGTGCTTGAGTACAGCGATATCCGGTGGGAACTTGAAGCCATTGGTGGCGGTACGCGCCTGACGCTGTGGCACAGCATCGATCGCCGCTTCATCTCGTGGGGCGCCGCAGGCTGGCACATTTGTTTCGATGCTCTGGATCGGCTTCTGAGCGGAACTCCAATCGGCCGCATCGCTGGTGGCGAAGCGATGAAGTTCAGGGGCTGGCAGCGGCTGAACGCGGAGTACGCCAAGCAGTTCGGTATTGAAACGCCCAACTGGTCGCCTCAGGCGGCTCAAAAGTCGTGAATCGAGGGGATCGCAAAACAATGCACCAACCACGCTCGCGGAGGCGACCATGAATACGGCACTTTGGACCGTGCAAGTGTTGTGGGGCGTCTTCTTCAGCCTCACCGGCTTCGGCAAGTTCTCAAATGGGGAGGGATTAAATGATCAGTAATGCCGCCAAACGTTCGATTCTTCGCTGGATTCAAATCGTCTTTGGTATTCCGATAATCGGTTGATATCTATAGTCCGTTTGAAGAAATTCCAAAGTACGCCCACGCTACTCGGTTTGTCTTCGTTCCTGAACTCGTCCTTTCGGGATTGTGGATGTGGAAAGGCCATGTCCTTCGACGACTTATTTCGAAAAGACCGGCCCAACGATATGCTGCAGATAACCCCTAGCCGCCTCGTGGCCGCCTTCATACGAACGTCCGGCGGATGGCACGGTCTGGTACGCCAGGCCGCGGCTCGCGGCGTTGCCCGCCGCCGCGTTGCTCGTGAGGCGGGATTCGACGTAACGCACCTTCGCAGACGTTTCGGAAAGGCGGGCTGTGCGATCTATCCTCCCGTTGACGCTGACATTGAATTTGCGGTAGTCACGCATTCAACATTATTCCAATCATCCCTATTAAGCCTGCACGCGGGTTGCCACTATCTTTCCGAGCTGCTAATCGAACCCGAAGAGGCTTCCACTTGCGGAGGGTGCAGGTTACGCTGAGCGCAGCTAAAATAGGTGCGAGAGTTGGAGCTCTACATGAAAAGGCCCGTCCCGGTGGAATCTGCCTCTGCATTAATCGACGAGAAGATCAAGGAACTTGGGGACTGGCGCGGGAAGACGCTCGCGAAAGTGCGCGACATCATACACGAGGCAGACCCTGAGATCGTCGAAGAGTGGAAGTGGATGGGGACTCCCATCTGGTCCCACGGCGGCATCGTCTGCACGGGAGAGACGTACAAGAACGTCGTTAAGCTGACATTTGCCAAGGGAGCTGCGTTGAAGGACCCTTCAGGTCTATTCAACTCCAGCCTCGACGGGAACGTCAGGCGCGCCATCGACATCCACGAAGGCGACAAGGTCGATGAGGTGGCCTTGCAGGATCTCATCCGCGCTGCAGTGGCGCTCAATCTCAAGGGCAAGAGCAAGCCGAAGCCCCGGCGAGCGAGCAGCAAGCGGGCCGACTAGCTTCATCGCAAGTCCCGGCCATATTTCCTCCCATAGGGGAAGAGCTTCGGCACCTGCCTCATACGCCAAGCAGTTCGGCGTCGAGGCCCAGAGCTGGTCGCCGAAGGGCGCTCGGTCTCGATCGCGGAGGAGACTGCTATGTCTATGGAACGTCCATATGGCGGTCAAGCGTGAGTCGTGCTGACGAAATCGGCGGGCGCCGTCGACAGACTTGGGCGCTACCTGGTTTTCGGCCATCGGTTGGACCAAAAAATGAGCGTCCTTAGATGGAGCGGCGGTTAGGGGGAGGCGGTTTTGAAGCCACCGTCCACACCGGACTTGGTGCGGCGCTCCGAAGGTTCTGCGGATTTCGTGACCTGGACTCACATGTGCGCCGGCAAATGGTTACCTGACTTGTGCGGATTTTAGGGTGTACTTACGAGCTTGGCTTCACACGACTAGTGACCGCGTGCCCATGGCCATGCGCACGCAAGTGCGAAGCCACGCGCTGACCCTTGTGAAAGACCTCGATGGTCGTCGGCGCCGAGCGTACTTCCACCAGCTCGTGCACCAAGTTGTAAAGCACGCTGTAGTAGTGGCTATCGAAGGCGATGTGATAGTCGAGGTTGACTCGGGCGCGGAACCATTCGCTGAGAGCGAATCGCTCTGCGGGCAGCGGACTCAAGGCGGGCTTGTCCACCGCTGCAAACTGTGTTGCTCGTGAGCCCTCCCACTTGCGGAACGGTCGCTGGTTGATCCGGTCGCGAAGCTCCCGGATAGCTTGGTTCAGTTCCTCAATCGAACTTCCGATTCCGCAGCGCTGCGATAATCCAGCGTTCGACCAGAAGCACTCCCGATTCAACCTTAGCCTTGTCGAGAGTCGTCGAATGCAGGTTGTCTGGGAAACACCCCGGGTCGGTTCCGAATAACGCATCCGTTTCATCCGCTTCGCGGCGCCGAGTACGAGTTGGTGACGCGCAGACTCAACTGGGGTGAGGATCGAGTCTTCTACTACGACCAGACCGGGGCGCTTAAGTCTTTTCTGAGCAACGTGACGGACGTGGTGCCGGAGGATGCCTTCACGCACGTCTCGGCGGGCCGATCCGCGTTTCGTGTCGATGATCTTCTGGAACTGTTTCGTCTCATCGATCGATATGGGCGGCGCGATGACACCGCCAAGGAAATGTAATGAGAATATCGCCGCATATGATAAGGGAACTTCGCCGCATTGTTTTGGCAGGCCCACGAACTCACTTGGACGAAATGACTTCAATATTCCAGTATTATGGCCTAATACAAAGCATAGCCCGAGCGCGATTATCCTTGACAAGCGCGTATTATAGGCATAATAATACTTACATACAGTTGGCTGGAAAATCCTATGGCCAAACTCAAAAAGCCCGATCAAAAGCTGCTGGAACTCAAACGCACCGGTACCCTCCACCCTCACCCGGCCGCGGTCTCCGACACTTTGTTCCGCCAGAATCCGTTCTTCGACCCCAAAGACTTGCTGCAAGTGCGCTACGAGATGCTGCGGCGCCACCTTGTGGAAGGCGCTTCTATCGTCGCTGTCTCTGCGACGTTCGGCGTCTCTCGCCCCACCTTCTATCAGGCTCAGGTTGCATTCCAGCAAGCTGGCCTGAGCGGCCTGCTACCGAAACACCGCGGGCCCAAACAAGGGCACAAGCTGTCCGCCGAGGTCATCGAGTATGTGCGGATCTTGCGAGCTGCCGAGGCCGGCTTGACCACCGTCGCTTGTGTCCAAGCCGTTCAGGAAAAGTTCGGGATCACGGTGCACCGCCGCAGTCTGGAGCGGGCGTTGGCGAGCAAAAAAAAACCGCGCCATTCGGCGTAAGGTCACCCATTCCGGCGGGAACCGTTGAAGCCTACGAAGAACTCCGCCGACAAGTAGTGCGACCGGACAGCCGCGGACAACACCTGGAGGGCCGCGCCGTTCTTACGCGCTGTGGCTTGGCAACTTGGGCCGAGATCAGGCCCGCGGCCGTTCCGACACGTCCACCCGAATCGCATTTTCCATCTGGGGCCGAAGCGCCAGTGCTCGACTCGTTGGGAGCCGAACTCGTCCGCCTGGTAGCAGGTCTGATTCTCGGCAACTCGACAGGAGGGTTTTCTGCATGCCTGAACTGAAAGTTACGCCGCAGCATCTTGAGCACGATGCCTATCTCTACGTTCGACAGTCCACACCCCGTCAGGTCCTGGAGAATACGGAAAGTACGCAACGCCAGTATGCCTTGCGTGATCGCGCCGTGGCGCTGGGCTGGCCGCTCGACCGTATCCACGTGCTCGACTGCGATCTCGGTAAGTCCGGTTCGCAGTCGGCCGGCCGGGACGGGTTTCAGAAGCTGGTCGGTGAGGTCGCCCTCGGCAACGCGGGCTTGGTGATGGGACTGGAGGTCTCGCGCTTGGCCCGGAACTCCGCCGACTGGCACCGGCTGATCGAGTTGTGTTCTTTGGCGGGCGCGCTCATTCTCGACGAGGATGGAATCTACGACCCGGCGAACTTTAATGACAGACTCCTGCTCGGGTTGAAGGGCACTTTATCGGAGGCAGAACTTCATTTCCTCAAGGCGAGGATGAGAGGCGGAATGATCAACAAAGCTCGGCGCGGCGAACTAGAGATGCCTCCGCCCGTCGGTCTAGTTTATAGGGACGACGGCGCCCTGATCCTCGATCCAGACGCTGAACTACAAGCTGCGATGCGCCTGGTCTTCGAGACCTTCGACCGGACCGGATCAGCGATGCAAACCGCGAAGGTGTTCCACGAGCAAGGTCTCCGGTTTCCCCGCCGCATTCGCAAGGGACTGAACAAGGGCGAGTTGCATTGGGTGCGGGCGGCGCACTCTCGAATCCTCCAGGTGCTGCACAACCCTCGCTACGCCGGCGCATTCGTCTACGGACGCGTCCGCACTCGCCTCCTGCCAGACGGCAAGCACCGCTCGACGAAGGTTCCCCGTTCGGAATGGCAGTTCGTGATTCCCGATGTTCATGTCGGCTATATCACCTGGGAGCAGTTCGAGGCGAATCAAAAGCGGCTCGCCGAGAATGCGCTGGGGTTCGGAGGAACACGGAGAGCTGGGCCCGCTCGCGAAGGCCCGGCGCTTCTGCAGGGCCGCGCCATATGCGGCGTTTGCGGCGAGCGGATGAGCATTCATTACAGCATTGCGTACCATCGAGTGACCCCCACCTATGTCTGCCAGGAAGCCTCCGTACGGAGGGCAGAGAAGGTCTGCCAGCGCGTGCCGGGCAGCGTCGTCGATCAGGCCATCAGTAACCTCTTGCTGGAACTGATGCAGCCGATGACCCTACAGGTCGCCCTCGCAATTCAGCAGGAAGTTGAGGCACGGGTAACCGAAACCGACGCCTTGCGGCGGAAGCATGTTGAGCGAGCACAATACGAGGCTGAACTCGCCCGCCGTCGCTACATGAAGGTCGATCCCGATAATCGTCTGGTCGCCGATAGCCTAGAAGCGGAGTGGAATAACAAGCTCCGTACACTGGCCGAGGCGCAGGAACAGTACGAGCGACAGACACAGAGGCAGCGTGTGTTGATTGACTCTCAGACAAGGGAACAACTGCTCTCCCTGGCGGCAGATTTTCCACGTGTCTGGAATGACCCATGCGTCGAATCCCGCGAGCGAAAGCGTATTCTGCGTCTGCTCATCGAGGATGTGACGTTGATCAACGGAGAAATGATCCAGGTCCATGTGCGCCTCCGTGGCGGCGCCACTCGAAGCCTAACTCTCGCCAGGCCATTGCCAATCGCGCAGATTCGAAAGACGAAGCCGGAAGTGGTCGCCGAGATCGACGGGCTGCTGGAACATTACTGTGATCGCGAGGTCGCAGAAGTTCTGAATCGCCAAGGACAGCGGACCTGGCAGGGTGAACCGTTCAACCTGAAAAAGATTGCGCATATCCGGCAGGCCTTCCAT
>CAVWAJ010000014.1:0-656784 GCA_963752965.1 Terriglobia bacterium
GGCAGGCGTGCACGACGGGCAACTTGTGCTGGAGTTCTGAGCGGCGCTATTAGGACAGCAAAAATGAGAACCAGCGATCGGAACACGGCAACCAGCTTCCGCAAAGCGCTGATTAGGGCCCCCATCGGCCCTGTTTCCAATGGCCATCGAGACCCATTCCGGCTAATTTGGACAGCTCTGGGACCGGGCCACCCTGTTCGAACGCGAGGTTCAAACCCTGCACGATCATCTGGCACGCTCGAAGCGAACCATGTGGATGTGGGGTGACCGGCTCCTGAATGGAGACGTCTCCGGCCTGGGCCAATGGGAAGCCAGTCTCAACAACACGCAGGCGGCCCTCCATGCTGTACCGAAAGATATTGTCATCAGCGACTGGCATTACGACAGCGCCGTGCCCACTGCCGCCCTGTTCGCAACCGAGGGGTTTAACGTGATCTCGTCGCCGTGGCGCAAAGCCAACGTCGCTCTGGGGCAACTCGACTTGATCCGGACGGTCCGTGCGAACGCCAACGATACGATCGCCGCTCGCATGCAGGGTATGCTCCAAACAACCTGGTGCGATCTGGGGGCTTTCGCCAAAGCGTATTACGATGAGGACAACAGTAATCAAGAAGCTCTGGAAGCTGCCAACTGCTTCAAGACGTTATTCAGCGCGATTCGCAATTCCAACCTCAGGTAGTTTCCGATAATTGCGGACATCGGCACCCTATTCTGCGGGGCGCAATGATGACCCCGATCGCTAGGCCCGCGTTCGGCAATCCTAATGGCAGAGCAGGCGCGGGGCGCAATCGAGGCCGGGAGAGCCCAGATCCGCGAATGTGCTCAACTTTTACTTGTGACGGCGCTGGAGAATTCGCTCTACAAGCACAATCGCGCCGACTGTCGCAACTATGACAAGCAGGACCGCCAAGAACGAGTCTTGCACTGGCATCATGGTAGGTGCAATAACGTAGCACTTTCAATCCCCGCTAAGGGGGTAGCGCCTACCCGATGTGGGGTATTCGGCCTATCGGCTGCCGCACACCAATTCGCACTCCGTATCCTCTTGCTGCCGTCGCACAATAAGTTCCGACGGGTTGAAAGATTGCTGCAACGGCAACGGCTATTGTCTAAGGCAAGAGCGTCACCCTCATCGCGTCAACATAATCCTGCGTCTGCTCGGCACGTTCAATGCACCATGCGCAACAGAGTAGGTGTTCTTCAAGTGGGGCTAACTTCTCCTCGTCGGTGACCATGCCGAGGTAGTAGCGTTCCAAGTCGTGATCGGAGATGTGTTCTTCGGCCATGTACCGTAAGTGTTACACGTCGGCGATTCCTCTCACGAGAAAAGCGTGGCCTAGTGCCAACCCATCCATTCAGACCATTGCCGCAATCTTAACGCAAACTTCACACGGGCGGGGGGTTATGATGCGCTATTATCGGGTCCTTGGCCTTCGTAACACCGTAAAGCCCTTTTTCATCGAGGGTCAACTCAGAGTCGGATTTTTCTGCTGGTTGCTGATGTCGTCGGCTTTTTCATCTTCGCGAGCTGCGCAATACGTGCGCATGTCAACCGAGCACCAGCAATATTCAACAGAAAATCAGACGGTGGCCATTCGAGAATACGCGAGAACGCATGGGATGGAAATCGTTCGGACTTTCGCAGACTACGGTAAGAGTGGTCTAGATCTGGCGGGTCGCGAGGGCTTGCGGACCCTCATCCGCGTGGTCGAATCGGGAGAGGCGGACTTTGACGCGATCCTCGTGTACGACATTAGCCGCTGGGGGCGATTTCAGGATTCCGACGAAAGTGCATATTACGAATACATCTGCAAACGCGCCCAAGTCGTCGTCCACTACTGCGCCGAACAATTCACCAATGACGGCAGCATATCGGCAACACTGCTTAAGACCGTCAAGCGCACCATGGCTGGCGAGTATAGTCGTGAGCTTTCCGTAAAGGTGTTTGCCGGCCAGTCCCGCCTCATCGAACTCGGCTTCCGTCAAGGTGGACCCGCTGGATACGGACTGCGCCGCGTCCTACAGGACCAGCACGGTAATCGCAAAGGAATACTAATTCACGGCGAACGCAAGAGCATCCAAACTGATCGTGTCATTCTCGTCCCTGGGCCTGCCGATGAGGTTCAGACTGTTCGGGAGATCTACGACTTGTTCACGACCGGTGCAAAATCGGAGCGGGCCATCGCTGACCTCCTTAATACTCGCGGCCTTCGCACCGACCTGGGCCGACCCTGGACGCGTGGCATCGTACACCAGATGTTGACTAACCCCAAATACGTGGGCGACAACGTCTACAACCGACGGTCATTCAAACTCAAGAAACGACGGGTCATGAACCCACCAGAGATGTGGATTAGCCGGGGCGATGCCTTTACGCCCATCGTATCCCGAGAGACCTTCAACGCAGCGAGAGCGCTCGTCCTTGCCCGTCATCAGCACTACACGGATGAACAACTCCTCGACCTGTTGAGGCAACTACTCTTTCGTCACGGCGCACTTTCAGGGCTCCTAATCGACGAAACCGACGCCATGCCGTCTAGCAGTCTGTACCGACACCGCTTCCGAACCCTCATCCGTGCCTATCGTCTTATCGGATATACACCAAATCGCGATTATGATTACATCAACATCAATCGTGAGATTCGGGAGCGACACGCGATCATTACCCGCGAGATCATCGACCGGCTCAAAGCTTTCGGCGCGCGTGCACAAGAAGAACCATCCACGGGTCTTTGGCGCATCAACGAGGAATTCACGGCGTCAGTCATCCTGGCACGCTGTCGCCACAGCGAAGGCAGGTATCGGTGGCACCTCCACTTCGACACCGGGCTGCGGCCGGACGTGACCATTGCCGCAAGAATGGCACCTGGCAACGCGGACATCCTGGACTACTATCTCTTTCCCGCGCTTGAAAGTTTGATGGGAGGGCTCCGCCTTGCACCCGAGAATCCAATTAACCTGGATGTTTATCGATTTCCAAACCTGACGAGTTTCACCCGTCTGACCCGTCGCGTCAAGATTACGGAGGCAGCGTGACAACCGATATCCATCAGATCCCGGTCACGGACATCCACATACCGAACCCGCGCTCACGCAACAAAGTTGTTTTCCAAGAGATCATCAACAACATTCGGGCGCTGGGCCTCAAGCGGCCCATCACTGTGACGAGAAAGCCGCCGGACGTAGACGGACCGCCATACAATCTGGTTTGTGGCCAAGGGCGTCTGGAAGCCTTCAAGGCCCTCGGGGAGCCCACCATTCCTGCAATTGTCGTCGAGGCCAGTCAGGAAGAGGGCTTTCTGATGAGCTTGGTCGAGAACATCGCTCGACGGCAGCCGTCCAATGTTGAACTGCTGGCTGAAGTCACCAATCTCAGAAGCCGCGGCTATACCACCGACGAAATCGCACGTAAACTTAACTATGACGAAACATATGTGCGTGGGATCGCCCATCTCCTTGCTGCGGGCGAGGAACGGCTAATCGAATTTGCCGCCTCAGGACGTCTACCGATCAGTGTCGCGGTTCGCATCGCAAGTGGCACCGACCTGGAAATCCAGCACGCGCTTTGTGAGGCATATGATAGTGGCGCATTGCGCGGATACAGACTCCGCGTCGTGCGCAAGCTGATCACCAGCCGACTCACCAAGACACCAGCCACAGCGCGAAAACATCGCCGTGTTTCCCCTGGTGCGCTTGTACGCACTTACCAGCGCCATACCGAAAAGCAACAAGCACTCCTGCGTAGGGCTGAACGCACGAAAGATCGAATGCTACTGCTGGTCACCGCACTCAAACGCGTATTCGCCGACGAGCACTTCATTACCCTCCTACGGGCGGAGGGACTGGACACGCTGCCCGAACAACTCGCTCAGCGGATCGCTAGGTGACGACGCGCTCTGCCCAGGAGGGAAAACAATGGCCACTGTATCTTTTGATTCTCACTGTGTTGATCTTCCCCTCAATCAAATAACACCGATCAGAACGATCACACCGGCGTTGCGAGCAACCGCAAAGTATAGGCAGATCGCCACTTCAATCCGGGAGGTCGGTCTCGTCGAGCCCCTCGTCGCCTTCGCCAACCCGGATGGTACCTACTTGCTGCTCGATGGGCACGTGCGCTATGACATCCTCAAGACACTCCAAAAAACGACAGTGCGGTGCATTCTGGCCACCGACGACGAAGCCCACTCGTATAACAAACGTGTCAATCGCCTCTCCACGATTGAGGAACACCGCATGATTTTGAAGGCTATAGCGCACGGCGTGACCGAGCGACGCATTGCGAGCGTCCTGAACGTCAACATCGATGCGATACGCAAGAAACGCGACCTCCTCGATGGGATTTCCCCCGAGACCGCTGAACTGCTCAAGGACAAGCAGATAACTGCCGATGCATTCAAGGTACTGCGCCGGATGAAACCGACAAGGCAATTCGAAGCTGCTGAGCTAATGATCGCCGCCAGGAACTACTCGGTGCCATTTGCCAAGGCCCTACTGGCCGGAACGCCCACCAGCCTTCTCACGGAGCCGGACCGGCCACGCCCGAGAGTCGGCGTTACAGCAGAACAAAAGGCGATGATGGAGCACGAAATCAACGGTCTGCTCCGCGATCTCAAGAACGTGGAAGATACCTACGGCACCGACATCCTCAACTTCACTCTCGCGTACCGGTATGTAGAGCGCCTTGTCAACAACGAACACGTTCGCCGTTATCTTGGCAAGCACCACACCGATCTGCTCTGCGAACTGAACGCACTTTTGCGAGAAATTGAAGCCGAACGTGGCGGTACTAGCGTCGCAGCAGGCACCACAGAGAGAAGAACAGCGACTGACAGCTAGTTTCGGACACAAACAGAATGACACTCATCCAAGCCTGGTGGAACCAGGCACGTGCCTGTTGCATCGACGTTACCCCCGTTCCTTCCATTCAGTGGAATCCGTCATTCCTCGGTCGGGGCATCGGGGGAAGAGTCCAGGCGCAGCAGTTCCTCGGAGGGGATCTGACGGATCTCTTTTCCGGTCCTGCGGTTCACTAGGCGGATCAGGGCGCGCCGCGTAGTGCGATCGAATGCGAAGGTTAATTCAGTGTCCTTGCCGAACAACTCGGCAGCGTTGACGGCGTGAACAGCCTGGATCAGTTGCCGATTTTCGGCCTGCTGTTCGGCGGAGAAGGGGACGGGGCTGGGCGCTGCGATTTGCGGCGGGGTTTGAATCGGTGCCACGTTCATAACCGAACGCTAGGCCAGGGCCACACGGGGCCAACGGCATTGCGCCTCCTTACTTGTTCTTATCGACCGGCGGAGCCAGATTGTTCTGCGGCGGACGTAGCCGCCTCCGGCCGGTAGCTGCATAATTCGAGGGCCACAACTGACGATTTTGGCAGACCCGTAAAATCCCCCCTTCCCATTGATGTTCTTAACAGCCTACCGTCCAGCATCCGGGTCAGTCTTGTGAAACGCTGGTCACAGAGCTAATCCCGTCTTCTGCGTGTAGACTTTACCAGTTTTGCTTGATGTTCTTGCCGCCCCGAGGTAATGTCCACATGGCAGCAGGAAGCTTCCGATATGGCCCATTATGAGGCGCTAAATGAACGATTTGATCGTGGTGGAAAAGATCGCGGAGTGGCAGCGATTGAAGGCGCTCGTGCTCGACAGCGTCTCCTCGCCGATCACACGCCGCGTTTACAACATGGCGCTCGATGAATTCGTGTCCTGGTTTCGCCAGGAGCCGCGGCCCGGCTTCACTAAGGCCACCGTCAGCGCCTGGCGAGTATCACTCGAGGCCCGTGGCCTCGGGTCGTCATCGATCATCATTCGGATGTCCGCCATTCGCAAGCCATGGTGTTGACCACGATAGGGCTGTGCGTCGGCGATTCGGCGCCCATGGCCTTGTGCGCCTCCGCGATAGCGTTCAATCGGCGTTGAATAAACTGTAACAATATGAAGAACGAAGTCTGAGGTAGCCAATCGCCTTGCGCTTGGCTAGTCGCGATTCACCCAAAATTTGGATCTGTATAGGGATAGACTAGCAGTCACCAAAAGGTCACTTCCTCGACAATCTGCATCCTGCGAATATATGCCAATCCACGGCTAGCGGGCCAACGGGCTCTCCCAGACGCGGGATAGCAGTTCTTTGAGCTGAGCGAAATGCTTGGACCCAAGCTCAGCGCTCCATTCGTGCTCGATGTCGCGGAGTATGTCGTGGATTTTTGAGTAAGCGGCGCGTCCGCGTTTTGTAAAGTGGATAATTCGCATGCGACCCTCGTCCGGTGCGCCGGACCGGACGATATAACCGAGACCTTCGAGGCTCCGGAGTAGCTGGTTCATGGCCTGCTTGCTTATGCCGGCGCGTTCGGCGAGAGTGCCCGGGCGCACCCCATCCGGACCTGGGAACTGCAGCACCGCAATATGTGGGATGCGTAGCTCGTCAAAGCCGGCCGCATTGAGCTCCTTGATGATACGGCGATGGATTGCATGAGCCGGAACGCGCAGAAGCGCACCGATGAGCACATCCCTCGTTTTGACCTGTGAACTTTTTGGCGATGAAGGCGTTGACACTTTCCGTAAATTTCGTTTACCATCATAACACGGTAAACGCAATTTACTAAAAGGAGACCCGCATGGCACAGCAGACCTTCGACCTCCGCGTCAATCCTTCCGACGAGACAATCCGTCTCGGGCTGCTCGCGGTGCGCTTTCTGCTCACCGGGGACAACTCGACTGGCAGCATCGCGGCCTTTGAGCTCATTGTTCCGGGCGCGCAGCGCCTACCGGTGCCAGCGCATAGCCACGACCATTACGAGGAGACGATCTACGGTATCGACGGAGTGTTGACCTGGACTGTCGACGGAAAACAAATCGACGTCGCACCGGGGCAGGCGCTATGCATTCCGCGAGGCGCCATTCACCGATTCGATAACAACGGAAGCCAGGATGTGAAGGCGCTCTGCGTGATCACGCCAGCCGCGATAGGTCCGCGCTATTTCCGCGAGTCTGCCGAGGTGATCAACGCGGCGGCCGGTGGTCCGCCGGACCGAGTGAAGATGGGGGAGATCATGCGCCGCCACGGCCTCACGCCGGCTCCGCCTCAGGCGTAGCGAACGATTGGAGCGGGAAGTGCGCCACGAGTTGGTGATGCTCCCCTACTATGGCGTGTTTGACAATCTCGCCTACAAGGTCGATGGCTACAAAGTCACGCTCCTGGGGGCGGTGACCCGGCCGACGTTGAAGACCGACGCCGACGCGGCTGTAAAGAGGATTGAGGGTGTCGAAAGCGTGAACAATCAGATAGAGGTGCTTCCGTTGTCGCCCAACGACGACCGTATACGGATGGCGGTCTACCGAACAGTCTACCGGCAAGCGAGTCTGAGCCGGTACGCACTACAGGCCATACCCCCCATCCACATCATCGTCAAGAACGGCAATGTCCGTCTGGAAGGAGTCGTTGCGACCGAGGCCGACAAAAACCTCGCCGGCGCCCGAGTGAAAGGGGACCAGGCCCGTCTCCAATCGGTGGGTTCACTTTCCTTTTGATGCTCCTCAGTGCTACCAATGCTCATTCGCGGGCTGCGTCATGATCGATGATTGGATTTGGGTACGTTCTCCCAAGCTCTACGCCAGCCTTCTTGAGTGTTGATGCTGGTGCGTTCCAGGGTTTGTGTATCCAGTCTTGCGGTAAGCTCGACAACTCAGGAACCCAGTGGCGTACGTATTTGCCAGTGGGATCGAACTTATCGCGCTGGAGAACCGGATTGAAGATTCTAAAATAGGGAGCCGCGTCGGCGCCGCAACCCGCGACCCATTGCCATCCCAGTGTGTTGTTGGCCAGATCCGCATCGACCAGCGTTTCCCAGAACCAAGCCGCCCCTTCCTGCCAGCCAATCAACAAATGTTTGACGAGGATTGAGGCGACTACCATTCGGACCGGTTGTGCATCCAGCCGGTGTGCCACAGCTCACGCATTCCCGCATCAACGAGCGGATAACCAGTCTTGCCCTGCGTCCATGCTCGCAGCGTCTGCGGATTGGTTTTCCAAGGGAAGGCCGCAAACTCCGGTCGAAGCGCCTGCTCTGGAGATTCGGGATGATGATATAGAAGTTGGTGGGCAAATTCGCGCCAGCCAATTTGCCGAAGATAGGCCTCGCACGCGGCGTGACTGCCAACGGTTCCGTCGTTCATCATGCCGAGGACGGTGCGTCGTGTTTGTCGCGGCCATACGAGAGCACTCCGTACAACCCGAGCGACGCCAGCAGCAGCGCGAGCAGAGCGAATGTAGTCATCAGGTTCTTATCCACGGACCAGACTGGCTCTTTGGGCGGCGTTCGCTTGCTCTAGTTGCTTATACAGCGCTGCGACCTTCTGCTGTTCGTCCTTTGGGACCTCTAGCACGCGCGCGGATTCGGCCCACATGCTGATGCAGGCAGTGAATGCGATCAAGACTAGCTTCATTTCTCAGCCTCTCTTTAACGGCGTCCTTTGATTCCCCGGGAAAAACTTTTCCGGGGTCGGACATTTCCGGACATTGGGGGAACTTTTTTGCGTGCTGCCGATATATAGATCGGGAACAATTGTTACCGGAAAATTCGCCGCGCACCTGATTTTCCGGTATCCGCCGAATCCCCGGTTTGGCGCGGAGTTGAGCGCTTTCCGCCGGGTTCCGCAGCTCGCGAATGAAACATTATGGAAGACCAGAAACATGCCGCCGAACAAAAACATTGACCAAAACGCCCCTGTTCCCGCCCCAACGAAACAGAATAGTCAGACTGTTTCATTCGGGCGCCGAATTGCCCCAGAACCGCCGAAATGCCTCTCGCCCAGCCAACTCCAGGATCTGTTCCGCGCCATCGACTCCCGGCGCGATGAGGCGATCTTCCGCATCATGTACTGCAAAGGGCTCCGTGCGAGCGAAATCGGCCGCCTGGAACTCTCAGATTGGGACGATCGCGAGAAGATGCTCAGTGTCCATCGGTTGAAGGGCTCGCGCTCGGCCGCTTTTGCGATGCATGATGCCGAATTGCGCGCGCTGCGCGCCTGGCTGAAGATACGCGGACGGGCGCCGGGCCCACTGTTCCCATCCCGGAAGCATCGGCCGATCTCGCGGATCCGTTTGTGGCAGCTCATGCGGCAATATTGCAAACTCGCCGGCGTTCCGGCACGCCTGGGGCATCCGCATGCGCTGAAGCACTCCCGCGGCTCCCATCTCCTCGAGGAAACCGGTAAGATCCACGTTGTGCAAGACGCCCTCGGTCACAAATTCCGCAGCTTCGATAATCGCCTGCGCGTCCATGACGTCAAGATGGCCCATGAGAATTGACCCCAAGACACAACGTTCGGCGAACAGGCTCGAAGGTAGACCCTTCTGATCGAGCGCGTTCATACGAGGCCTTTCCTTGCTTTCCGCGCGGCCATGGTTTCGTACTTGGGGTACTCGATCTCAGCCCGCTGGGCCGTTTCGCGGCCGGCAAGCTCGAAGTATGGCGGTGTCGGGCCGTTGTAATCACCGCGCGAAATGAACGTCGAGGCGAACGGGATGAAGTGTGGCTGTTTCTGCCAACGTTCACACGCTTGGTGCGCGGCGAGGGAGCGCATGAGCAACTCTTGGGCGCCTGGCACCCTAGCGATTTTCGCCTCGTACGCGGTGCCGGCTCGCGCGCGATCGATTCGCCCAGGCGGGTACGCAGCCAAGAACTCTTCGAGGCCGGCTGCAAGCTGACTGCCCGCGCCTGCATATGCGCATTGCTGCGCGAAGGCCTTGAACGCGGGCGCGGAATTCTCGGGCCGCGAGGCTACTTCTGACGCCTGCGACGCCGCATTACGGCATTTCAAGTCCTCCTCCTCCGGGTTACCCGCAGAGAAGGGGGTAGGAGGAAGAGGTGTTTGGTTTAGTATTGGGTCTTTAATTAGGGGGGGCACAGATGAGCCCCTTTTTGCGGCAAAAACGGTTTCACTGGTGAGCCCCTTTCCCGGTCCACGGTGAGCCCGTTTCTGCTCCAGGATGTAGCGCTCGATTGCATCCCGGTCCACGCGATACAGCGGCGTGATGCCGCGCCCGCCGTCGCCGCGTTGCACCTGAATGGCGTTTTTTGCTCTGAGGCTGCTGAGGCCCCGCTTGACAGTGCTCTTTGAGCCTCCGGTCCAGAGCATGAATTTGTCCTTGCCGATCTCTGTCCATTCCTTGCCGTCGCCTTCGGTGCGATCGAGAATGATTCCGATGAGAGCGTGCTCAATGCCCGGGAAGTAACGGCGCCACTCGAGAAAGTAGCCGTGAGGTGTTGCGCACCAGCCTGGCCGGCGCGGAATTGTTGGAGAGGCGGCGCTCAATCTGGACCGGCCTCTACGGTCATCTAGGGGAGCGTTGCAGTTCGCGTATCGATTGGGTAGACTTCTACCGCTTGCGTGGTTTGCCGCCATCGCTAGTCGTTTCCTTCGATGCTGGCGCGCCGGAGTCCGAATACCGGTCGCGCCAGTTTCACAGGAAACTGTCAGGCTGGGGCCAGAGAAGCGGCGTTACTACGTTTAATGCGTTAGCCGATCTTCCCCTGCAGAAATCTCTGTTTTAGGCGGGTTTTAATTGTCAGGATGCAGCGCCGTGAACGCATAAGTTCTTAGTGTTCAAACGCTGTGTAAATTCCCAAGCTGGACGTCGCGGGTTCGAGTCCCGTCTCCCGCTCCAGAATCAATAACTTAGAAGCCATCGAAAATCTTCCACTACATTGCACTACATTAAGCATTCAGTTCACCAAAACTGACTCTTCGAGCTGCCGGGCGGCTGCCGCCCGCGCCTCCGTCGTCGTCTTCGTGTAGACCTCCATCGCAACACCGAGTCCATGGCCCCGCTGGTCCGCCTGCACCTTAGGATCGATTCCCGCCTCATGGCTCAAACTTGCATGGGTCCGCCGCATGACTTGGAAATCCACCCACTCCAACCCGTAAAGCTTTAATTTCGGCTTGATGTGGTCCGTCAGCACGCCGTCCCTCCAGAGAGGCTTTCCAGTTTCCCCCGCAAACACAAATGCTTCCGGATCGCTTGCGACCGCCATCTCCAACCAATGGCGGAGCAGCGCGGCCGTCTTCGGCGGCACAGCGGCCGTACGTATCGACGAATCAGTCTTAGGATCATCCAATTCGCCGCGGTAGACTCGCTGCTGGACCCCGATTGCACCGGCACCATTTGCGACGTGCTTCCTCTGAAGCCCAAAGATTTCGCCTGGGCGAAAACCACCGAAGATTGCTAGCCCGAGTATCACTTTTTCCCTAAACTCGACAGCATCGATGGCGATCGCAACCTGAGCCCCGGTCATGGCTCGTCCTGTCGGCTTCTCCAGACCCTGCGGCTTGTAAAGAGAGAGGGTCGGATTGACGGACAGCATGCCTTCTGCAACTGCCAGTCGGAAGATCGCCTTCAGGTCGAACCTGAGATGCTGGACCATACTGTATGACAGCCCCGCCTCGAACTTTTGCTGTACGTAGGCCTGCAGCGATCGCGGTGTGAACTTCGTGGTAGCTACGCTGCCGAGATCGTTGACGATGTGACTCTTGATCCGATGTTCCGACGTCCCGGCGGTGCTGGACTTCCATTTGCCCCGCTGGAACGGTAGGAAGACCCGGCTGATGAACTCGGAGAGCAGCGGTGGCCTGATGGTTTCCCCCTCTTGTGGTTCGCAACCGTTGACGGTTTGCATAAACTTCGCGCACAACTCGGACGCACGGCTCTTGCTCAATGTGCCGGCGCCCAGGGTTTTGTAGCGGTGGTGCCCGTCGCTGTCGTAATACTGAACTACCCATACTTTTCGTTTTCCATGCCTCCGCAATTGGAGGCTTCCTTTCTGAAATCTTCTGCGTCTCATGATCTTCTCCTGAGGCGCAGGCGTGAACTCTGGGTGGTTCGATATTAGCACTGACGCGAATCCCCTTGGCTGCCGATTTCCCGATCTTCGAGCCACTTCAGCACGCTCTCGCGTCTGAATCGTCGGCTGCGGCCAACCCGTATATGAGGAATCGGCGGCGTTCCGGCCACCTTGCCGTTGATGATTTTTGAAAGAAAGCTTGGAGTGAAGTGCAGAAGCTCCGCCGCTCCCTTCATGTCCAAAATGTCCGTCTCATGGTCGGTCGGCTCAGTCGCGTTGTTTTGACTGAATATGGTCCGCTGCAGCGGAACCTGCGGCTGACGTTGAATGCTTCGTGGTTATCCACTTGACGCAAAGGGTGTGTTACGCTCAGAAGAATGCAGAAACCAACGTTCCCTGTATTCTTCGTCGAAGTACGAAAGCACTGGGAGGCGTGTTTCGGCACGACATTCGCGGTGTTTCTAGCCCTTATTCAATATCTAGTTTTGACCTTAGCTCCTCCGGCAAATATTCCAGTATGGGTAAAGTCTTTTCCGGCGTGGTTGTGGCTCGCTATCGGCTGCCTCTTACTGTTTTGGTCCTCTTACCTCGTGTGGAAAGATAAACAGATAGCATTAAATGTGTCTAAAGCGAGAGCAGATGAACTCCAGGGCCGTCCTGACATCACACTTCGCTGCGGGCGCGGATTAGGAAACAATTCAGAGAACAATTACGTTTTCGATGCACGAGACAGTGGGCCGGTTCATGCGGTGAATGTTTTTATCCACGACATCGTGCTACCCATGTCGGCCGCTACAGAAAAGAACTGTCTACTCATGGACGAAAAGTACACACAGACTGGCCACGACCCAATTGTAAGGCATTCTGGGTGGAATAAGCGCATTGTGCATTTTGACAAGGTAGACATACCGGTTCATCACAGCTGGTATACAAAGATCCCGTTTGTTATCGAAAACATGGGGACGTTGCAAAGATACAAGTTTCATGATGCATTGGCCGAAAGTGAACGGCCAGACGGCTACATTTTGCGAATACCAGTTACCTTGGAATTCTCAAACAAAGATGGCGCTACATGGAAGCAGTATTACGAACTCGAACACAAACTGCTGCCAGAGAAGACGGGCCACCTCACGCTTACTTACCGTAGGATCGAGCGTACCAAATGAGCCGATGGATTGCAATTCTCACCAACTTGGAGTCCCGGCTTTTGCCATCGCCTGCCACGGATGCGTGGTGATATACAGGGGACGTTCAAGATGGCTTGCCGGAGACTGACCAATGAATAAATTACGCAGATTTGTCGGTCAGTTGTTTGTACTCCATTTTGGGGGATTTTAGGAGCCGAATCAGTGTGTCGCGAAACAGATACGGGTTGTCGCGGTTGTTGAATCTCCACTCGAACTCGTCAAGGTAGGCATCAAGATGCTTGGCACTGACCTGATGGAAAGAACCAACGATCGAACGCTTGAACAGCGACCATACGCCCTCGACCGAATTCGTATGAACGTCGCCACGCACCCACTCTTCGGCATGGTGGTTGACCGTCTCGTGCGTCGTGTCTTCGTCAGCGATCCCGAGGTACCCTGGGTTTTCATCTGTCATGATGCGCTCGGTCTCCGGCTCGGTGGTCTCCTTCACGAAGGCGTGGAGTACCTTTTTGGTAGCTTTCTTCCGGCGCTCGACTCTCAGCCGTATTGCGCCCCCACGTTCGACCGCGCCGAGTACCATAGTTTTGTTATCGAGATTCCCGCTTCCTATGTAACGCTGCTTGCCGCCAATGTAGGATTCGTCAATTTCCACGATCCCCTTCAGCCTAGGAGCATTGGCTTCTTCTACAGCCTTGCGGATACGATGGCAAAGATACCACGCGGTCTGATAGCTTACTTTCAGAGTGCGCTTCAACTGGTTGGCGGACATACCCTTTTTGGATTCCGACATCAGGTAGGTTACGAGAAACCACCTCCAGAGAGACAGATGCGAGTCATGGAAGATAGTACCCGCTGTGACGCTAAACTGATAGTGGCAGAGGTCGCAATCGTACTGGAACCGATCATGAATTTTTGTGGCTTTGCCGAAGCAGCGTGGGCAGATCGGACCTTTAGGCCAACGGAGATGCTCCAGGCACGCCCGGCAGCGGTCATCGGAACCAAACTGTTCAATCAGTTCGACGAGGTTAACACGTTCTGGGATTGAGGTATTATTCAAAGATCACCATGCGCAAGAAGAAGCAACCTAGCAGCATGACCAACGATGAACTCATACGGCATCTATTCCACCCAAACGTAGTTAAGCACCTAAAGAAGGCAGTCGCCGAAGCGGATGCCAAGTCATCGAAGGTAACAAAGAAGGCCACTAAGTGAATTATAAGGTAGGAACGTTTTTGTGTCAACTAGATAATCACAGAATGCTTAGTCTGCCTGCTGAGTTCATCACTCCACCCCCATGCCTAACCCGTGGCCCACCGCGTGGTAGTTGCCGTGGTTCTTGTCCTCGTTGCTGTGGTTTTCTAAAACCGGCGACAAGCCCGTGCTTCCAGTCCTCGACCGCCGCGGCTGTGGCACCTACCACGAGAAAGACTGTCGGCCACCCACGCTTCTCAGCGGCTTCGACCACGATCCGGTTCTCGCGCGCGTTCGTGAAGGTCGCGCTGGTGTATTGGAGTCGCTGCCGCCCTCCGAAGGGCCACCTGATATCGACCGAGCCAGCCACCCCATCCATCCTCAACTGGGGCTAATCCTTGGAGCCGTAGCCTGGTCTCTTCCAGAAGACGTTCGTCGTTCAGAACCTTTTCACAATGTCCTAACTCGTCGATTTCAAGCAACGGTCGTCCGTTCTCAAACAACTTGCGTAGACGCACGAACCTGTTTGCTCGCAATCCGCCGCGGCCGCGCGCCTCTGACATTTGAGGCGTGTGATAGATGCAGTGCACCTTGGCGTCAGTACCCTCCAGCATCATGAAGCTACGGCCGGTCGGTTCATCTTCACCGTGCACCAGTATTCTGCCTTCGAGTGTTGTGCAATTGCGAAGATCGAACATGACCAGCGGCAATCGCGTGTCCGATACGGGCACGCCGTGAGCGCCCAGTATCTTTTGCCGATCCCCAAGGTGCTGTATGGCCCGCAGTGCTGTTTCGAAATCCTGGCGTACTCGCCACTGGTTCGCCTCAACGGCTTCGGCCAGTCCCATGCTCTCCAGCGTCCTCAGTCGCGCGACTGCGTACTGGTTTCGCGGCTGCTCCATGCTCCTGCTGACCTCGAAATGCGAGGACTGGTCTTCTGTCGGCTTGTCCCGAGCAATGGACCGGTCCAGCGACGTGAACCTGTGCTGCGATACTTCGCGGCGCTGGACTTCGGCGATATCGAATTGCGTGCGATACCCAAGCTGCTGGGTACACAGATCCTCGGCAATGCTCCGAATGCCGTGCTTGACGTAATCGCGTTCGAGACGGAAAGATTTTCCGTTCTCGCGAACGCCGCGCAGAGCGATATGGATGTGAGGGTTATCGGTATTGAAGTGCGACACCGCAACCCATTCCAGGCGTGTATCGAGATCCCGCGTAATGCGCTTCATCAGGTCGCGGGTCAGTTGCGTCAGGTCGATCTTGTCTCCGAACTCGGGCGACACGATGAGCTTCCACATGCGTTCATCGCCGGCCAACTGCCACTCGTCGAGACGAGTCGCGATGTTGATTCCGCGCTCGGTCGCGTCAAACCCAGCCTCAACCGCACGGCCTTGGCTGGCGCTCTCGCGGGCGATGTAGCGTCCGTGTGCTTTCCATTGCCCGCGCGTGGCATTCTTCGCGTACATCACGCGAACGGCGCAGCGCTGATTGAAGGGGCGAGCAGGGACCGGGCGCCGCGTCCGCGGCTTGCGCTGTTGTGCACGCAGTTCTCGGACATAGCGAAGGATAAGGAGGTAGGTAGAGCACCAAGCTCCGGGTGACCTGGCTTGTCGACCGCGCGTCTTCCTGGGGTTAAGCCGGAACCCCTTTGGATTCCTGTCACTCACGGCTGGCTCCAGGTGCACTAACCCGCCACTTCTGGGGCACCTTCTCCCTGGAAAATCGGCCGGTGCGCTGTGGCATGAAAATACCCCCTCACTTATAAAGGCTTGGGAGAGGGTGTTTTCGGACATCGAAACAAAAAATATTTTGCGGGGACCGTCTAGCTGAGTCTTCTGCGCCGGAGACCGACAACACGCTACCGCGACGATTGCAACCTTAGGTAACAGGCCAAGCAGCAGATAACTGCCGTGTTTTCTGTTTGAGCAACACAAGGTAACGTCCATTGGACTCAAAAGGTAACAAGGGGAACCAAGAGCTAAGATCTTTACTTCCTTCCACATCGCAGTCGTGCAATCGTCGGTAACAAGTGACAAGACACGCTTGCAATAAGGCGTAACCAATGGCAGAACGTTGGGTGAGAGACCGAGTTATGCGGCAGGTCGGCGAGGTACCGAGTAAGAGGCCTATAGGTTCAACATAGTTCCATTATAGATAAGGCCCGTATTTTCTTTACTATCAATGTTTGTCCATCTTACTCGCGACGTTAGTCAAGGAAGTTCCACTACCGGTACGTGGTTTGTTTTCTTCGTCATCAATCATTGTCCATCTTGGCGTCGCACAGTAGTCAAACAACGTCAAGGAAAGTCCACTGGAAAAGGATCGGGAAATAGACAGTGGATGCGGTAGTGGAACATAAAGAAGTGGGATTCACTGGGCCTTCTTTTTCGGCTCAAGCTTCACTGCATCAGATGTTTAGCCCGGGATGCATTCTTGCGTCGGCGAATCCCGTTTGGGACTCGCACACTTTTGTCCATTTTCGATGTCCGAAAATACGAAAACACCCTCTCCCAAGACCTTGTAAGTGAGGGGAGTTTCATGCCACAACGCATACTTTTGGCAAAATACCAAAATCAAACGCACCATCCGGTTCTCCGAGGCAACGATCAATCAGATTCGCCAAGCCGCCGCGGACAAGGGATGTACCTCAACCGAGGTTGTCCGGCAAGCGTCGCGCAGGCTCTCGACGACAGCGAGGAGCCCCGAGCGGCGTATTACCGTCGCCACCGAGCAGATCCGGAACGACTTGTCGCCTGCACCCCGTCCAGCAAACGTTGTTCGCATTCGTCGAAACTCTTGCGAAGTCCCGTTGGAATTCGCTAGCGGTTAGGTAGATGGTTGGGCTGTGGCTGTTGTCAACAGCTGTCACGAACTGTTGGCTGGCAAGGCCCACCCATTGCGGCAGGCACTTCATACGATAAGACCGATTGCGCGGCCGCTCGTACCCAGGGTCAGCCGTCGCAAGCCGAAGTTCATGAAAGGAGGTTTATATTCTCATTTTCTTGGGAGGAACATTGAAAAACCCCGCGTCCGCTAAAATGAAGCGATGCAGGTCGCTTGGGCGTGCGATCCTAATCTCGTGTGGCGGGGTAGCAAATGTCGCGTTCCAGTGAATCAGCGGTGACCGGAGGCCCGAACGCCGTGGTCGGTGGTTCGAATCCACTCGGGCGTACCATTCCTCTTTTTTAGCCCTCGTGAAGATCAGGTCGAATGGCTTTCTATATGTGGGGTAGACGTTTACAGCGTCCACTGCACAGTTCGAAACCACGATTCTGAGCAGTTTGGCCTGTTCGGTCGGTTTCTGCCTAAGGTACAGAAAATACGCCTTATTCGCGAGTTCTAAAGCGCGGGCGGCATCAATCAGATATTCCGGGCTGCGACCGTCGAGGGCCGATATTGCGGTCAGGATTTGCTGTTCCTGGCCCTGCCATTCGGCCGACTTCCGTTGCCAGAACTCCTCAGGGATCTTGCCGTCCACTTTGTCGACGTAGGCTTGATCGATTCTGCGGCGTACTTCAGCCAAGCGCCGCCCGAGCCGCTCCCGCTCCTGCTGAACCACTTCCCGTTCGCGGTCTCGATCACCCAGTAGGGACTTGTTCAATTGATCGAGGATCTCGTCCGGGATGTGAATATCCTTCAGAATCCCGCCCAGGCGATTTGCAAGATCCTCCTCGCGAAAATACGGAAGCCCGCATTTTCCGCGAAAGCCCGTGCAGTGATAGTACGTGTACTTCCCCTTTTTGATTTCCGCCGTCACCGTGCAATCGTCGAACGCGCACTTTAGGAGACCCGCAAACGCGAACTCACGATTTCTATATTTAGGCCGATTGTGGCCGCGGAAAACATCCTGCACCCGTTCAAAGAGCTCCCGGCTGATCAAGGGCGTTTGCGTTCCATTATACAGGGTACCTTGCCAGTAGAACAGCCCGATGTAGAATCGGTTTTTCAAAATTTTCTCTAGCTCGGCCCGAGCCACGGAAATCCCGAAATCCGTTGCTAGGGCCTTTTTCAGCGTCGAGAGTGAATATTCACCGGTTCCATAAAGCTCAAACGCTCGCACGGCTACCGGTGCCCGGGCGGGGTCCACTTCAATCGTGCGTTCCACCTTGTTATTGCGGTAGCCCATCGGCGGGCGGCTCGGATAGATACCCTGTTCCGCCTTTTGCCGCATCCCCTTGCGGACCTCCTCCTTGAGATTCTCAACAAAGTTTCTTGCGATCACCACCTGGATCCCGTGGGCCAGCTTCGTTTGCGATTTCGCTTCCTTGCTGATGATCTGCCCTTCCTTGGCAAGATGTATTTCAACTTCAAGATCTTCTAGCGTTACGCAATCTTTAAAGTTCCGATAAAGACGATCCGTCTTTTCTACGATGAGGACGCGGCAGCCCTTATTCTCAATCAGAAAACGCACCATCTCGCCAAACTTTTTTCGGCCCGTTGTTTTCGCAGTTTCCACATCCACAAATTCTTGGGCGATTTTGAAATTCCGCGATCGCGCGTACTCGCGGAGCAGCTTCAGTTGCGCCGGAATCGAAAAGCCTTCACGCTCCTGATCCTTACTGGAAACACGCGCATAAACGACAGCGGGAATCATTGTTATGCCCTCCTGTGGTACTTGCGTGCCGTTTCTCTTAATTCTGCTCGCACATTATCCATTTCGCTTTCCACGGCGGCAATCGCACTATCCAGATCTTTGTTCCGAACAAACACGCTTTGCTTCCTTTTGAATTCGCGTTTGTCGGCTTCGAGCTGTTGCAGTCGATTGTACAAGATGACGGCAACACTCGCTCTCGATTCGTTCCCGGCAATTAGCGTTTCCGATTTGAGAAGTTCGCGCAAACGTGTGATACCGAGACGGCCTCGGAAAAATAGTTGGATTCCACACGGATCGCAATGAAAATAAGGCTTTCCTGTGCAAGCCACACGGAGTTTGTGCGCTGCCCCACAGACGGGGCACGGAAAGACCTTGCCTTCATATTCACCAGTTTTCAACGTCACGTTAACGTTGGCCTTGCCCGGCGAGCTCATTGTTTATTTCTCCTTCTCATACAAGTCCCACTGATCAAGGATCTCGAAAAAACGACGCAGAGTGGCAACGGACATCGGGGTGAGTTCCTGGACGGCGGTTGAATTAGAATCCTTATTAATAGCGGCGAAGCCAGCCACATCCGGGGCACACGGCTGCTGCGAATCGTACGGCGAAACGGTCGGCAGCCATCGTGATCGCCCCATAGTCTACCGCCCAGGGGTACCACCGCCAGCGCCAGCCGCGGTCGGTTTAATGCCCGGACGCCGCCCACGCGGAGGCCGCCCCACATACCCCCGGCACTTCTGGCATATCTTCACGTACGCCGCGCACCGCTCTTGACAGTTCCAGTGCGCGCCACAGCGATAACAGAGGTGCTGGTTGAACTGGACTTGGTTGAACTCGCGGCTGATTCTAGCTGCTCCCGCAGCCCGGCTCCGGCTGATCGCTTCCGCGAAAAACTGACGCTTCTCTCGGGTGGTTGCGGTTTGCTGCTGAGTGGAACCCCCGTGCCTAACCGTCGCAGCAGTGATCTTTCCGGGCTCACCCCGTGCGCCGTGTTCCAGAAATAGACGGTTGAGTGCTTTGGCTTTCCATGCGCTCCAAGACAGGCCACCGGCATCATCCGATGGACACTTGTCCTGTCCTGGATGAGGGCGCGGCTGGAGAACAGTTACTTCTTTATCAAGGCGTGAAGTCGGAGCGGAAACTGGCGTAACAACCGTCACGGGGGGCGTTTCGCCAGCATTCAGGCTATATGACCCCGTCCATGGATGCCCCACGGACTGCGGGGACCCTGCTACCGCACCGCTGAGCACCAATTCCATGCGGTCTAGGGCACACTTCGACGACGGTGCCTGCCTTCCAGCATCGCCACTCCCGGGTTCAGTAACCAACCCTCTGCTGATCAAGGCGACTCCCACGCACCAGAGAAACCTTTCTCACGGCCAGCCTCTCGGCGCGCTTCGTCCAGGTCTTGATAGCCAGCGTCCATCAGCTGAACGATGGGCACGAACCCGAAAGACTCCATAATCAAAGCAGACCGGCAATGCGGACACTCGGAACCCCGCGAAGGTTCCTGAGCTTCAGGCTCCACTTGGGCCGGGTTGTAGAACACACCAAGTGCATGAACGCGCCGGACGCCGTGGAATGCCAGTTCAAGGGCAGCTAGCCGCTCCGGTTCTTTTGAAAGGAACTTGCCCGCATACTTCAACGCATGGGCGAGAGCAGCCGCGAAACTTACAGCGGGCTTCATGCTGATGATGAACGAGCCATGGAAAGGCGTTCCGGTGCATACCTGTTTCCACAGCTCTGAGACCACCTTGCCCTTTCCGAACCATTGGCGTGGAATAACCGGGCCCACGTAGACGGCGTGTGCGTGGAGGTTAGTGTTGCCCTTGCCGCCAAACTCGTCGCAGTACAGCACGCCGAAATCTTGCGAGCAGATCCGTAATTCCCGCTCGAGTAACCGCACGAAGCGCCGGATGCATTGATTAAATACCCGGACCTCCTCCCGGGTTGGCATACGGCCCAGGTTCACCGTAGTCAAGTCGAGCTTTGCGATTACGAAGCCCCGCCGCTGCATTATGCGGTCAACAACTGTGATCAATCGCCTGAGGTGCTTACCGAAGAGCTCGTCAAAGGACCGACGACCACAATTCGGGCAGTAGCGATTGCGGCAGCCAAAGCCGTGAAAGTACTTCCGGCCGCATTCGGTATTCGAGCAGTGGCAACGACGGCCCAGCTGTTGGCATACAGCCTGCCGCTTGGCTTTGTTCGTAAGCCCGCTTTCATACATGAGTTCGGCCTTTAGGAGAAGGTCGGGGTCTTGATGGGCATGTAAGGGATCACCGAACTCCAGCCGACCAGAATTTTCGTTAAAGGTCGGTTCTGGCAATTCAAGAATGGATTCCAACGGGCCAGGGGTGAACGGCGCGAGTCGCATTTCGCGGTCCAGCCGCTCCTGCTCGCGACCTTCCCGCTCAGCCAACGCCTGCTTGCGCTCCATACGCGCGATACGCGTTCGCTGGAGTGATTCCAGGTGGGCCCGGTGCTGCTGCTGTAGCCGCTCCCACAACGTCCCTTCTACAGCCGCGGCCACTTCTATCTCCGGTGCCAGGCCATCAAGTCGGCCAGCTCATCTCGGTCCTCGTCTGACATCTCCGTGCGCCAAGGATCAGGTACGTGAAAAGCACGTTGATAAGCCAAGTGGGCCCATTCCTGCATGAGTCCGGGATATCGCGCCGGATCAGCAAGGATGATCTGCGCCGCCTCGCGATTTGCGGCTTGGTATTCCTCGACTCGGCGTTTTATCCCCTCTCGTCTCATACAGTTATTTGTTAGTCACAAGTAAAAAGAGAACCTGCCCCCCGCGGGCGTGGGTTTCGGCGCGTTCCAAGGGAGGACTCTGTCCTCCCCTGGACCCCTCCTGGAGTTTTTTGAGGCATAAAGGGTCCCACCACCCGTGAGCACTTCTGCGAGCTGGCCGAGCCGTCGGCGATAACAAGGCTTCACCCTTGTTACCGTGGCCCATGGTTTGGCTTGGACTAGGGACCAAGATGTTCGTGACACCTTGGTCCCGAGGCTCACGGTTTGGAGCCGACCCCTTCGGCTATCCCTTGGCCGGTTGCTCTCCAGCATTGCCGACCTCCGTTTCACCGAAGCCCTCAAGTAATCGTTGGACATAACGCACCACCCTCGGCAAGGGGCACCGCCGTTGCCCGGCTTTCGAAATTGGGCCGCATGCAACCGGAACATAGAAACCTACCTGGGCATAGGATACGGTTGGAGTGCTTGAGTGGCCCGCTGACAAAATCGTCACGACAATTTATTCAGTGCCAAAAACGTCTGGGTATTTTGTCAGCAGTTGTGATCGAGTGACGTGGTGGTCGATATAATGACGGATCAAATGAAGTCCAGCATTGTGGACGAGATCCTCTTAGAATTCAACCGACTCGCTCAGGCGGCAGGCTTCAGCGATTGGAACACGATGATGGAGAAGGCGCGCGCGGACCCCCAGTTCGTCGCACTGTTGGTTTCGCAACTGCCCAACGAGGACTTGGGTGCTCTCATTGGCGGTACTTTCCTGACTGGCCTACGACAGGCACTCGCGCTGGGTGAGGTATCGGTTCAGCCGAGCCAGATCGAGAGCACATCGGAACTCGACCAGATGCCAGCCGAGGCGCAGTTGAGAGAAATACTCGGTCGGGCATCAAGAAGTGAACAACGGCAATTACTCGCACAGTTCAAGGCAGGCTGGACTCATCTCTCAAACGTCAAAAAGGGTATTCAAGAAATAGCACAACAACAACTCCCAACTGCCCCCGCCGGCCGGCCACCGATCAGCGAAGCGATTCGCAGGGAAATCGAACAGCAAGTAACGGCACTTCACAATGGACCTCCACCACTACCAAAGGGAGAAGCAGTCCACAAGGTGGCCACCGAGCGCGGAATCAGCGACCGAGAGGTCTGGCGAATTGTCAGCGAACAATCGGCTAAGCTACGCGACCCCAGCTAACCAATGGGTTGGCGGAGAGGTCAGAGCAAGCTTGCCGCCCCGCCGCGCGGATGCTGCAGGCTGAAAGAAATGTGAAAATGTTTCTTGGTAGGCCGAGTGCCCACCTGGAGCTGCGCATTCATGAGCTGGGACTACCGCACGAACCTTCCTGCCATCGATGACGCCACGGACGTGGAGATCACTAAGCTCCTAAGCGGCGTGACGAAACCTGAGGAGATTCTGATCCGCATCCGCGCCCGGCGCGACAAGCTTCCGCTCTCCAGTAGCTCCACTGACCGGATACTCAGCATTTGCACTACGTTGCTTGGGTTCGGTGCTGCCGGCCTCGGCCTGAGTGTAGGATTTCTTGACAAACTCCGCCAGCTCGATCCTTCGACGCAGAAGATCATCGTTGCGGCTGGTATCGTGTATTCTGAACTTGTCGTCGTCTCGCTCGTGGTTCTTGTTGTCTACCAAGCACCGCATGTCGTTCGGGGCCGCTGATAACGAAATCCAGTACCTTTCCGACACATCGTGTTGTTGCAGCGGCGTTGATCGCTTCCCCGGCTTCGAAAATTTCTTTCGCCACCAGATTGGTTACGCGTTGCACAAGGCGCGTGGCGCCGACGTTATACGCTATAGCTTAATTGCAATGGAGTGGGCGCCACAGGGCTCAATCGACCGGTACCTCAATTCCAAATCCCGGCTGTCCGGAAGAAAGTCTCAGATCGGTAGCCTGACCGATCATATCCGTGGCCGTTGGAACGAGCCTGCCGCTCCCGGCAGTCCCTCCAGCTTTTTGGGTGTCACCCCCTCAGGCGTTGTGGACTCTTCGGGCGACATCGTTTATCTATGGGATTCACGCATTTCCGCGTCATGATCGGATCAAGGACACCCCGGATTACATTGAGCTGACGAACTAGCAACATTGGGCTCTCGGCATGATCGGAAAGAGGGTCGTCCCAGTCATCGGTGATCCCAGCGCGAGCCGCATCTGCACGTCCCGCGTTGAGCGTCAGAACCTCACCATGAGGATGCAGCCCTGCGCAACTCGGCATTGTGGTCCGGCCGCGGCTGATACCGGTAGGTGGTCCGATCCATGGACATGAGCTTGCAGGCTTGGCGCTCCGAGTACGCAAACTCGCTAATCACGAACGCCACATCCTGACGCAGACCTAATACCCTGCTGTCGGGGGGTTTTGGAACGCCACGCCATTTTTGGGAGCTAGCAGAGTCTCCCTGATAGCGCCTCAAGGCCCGAGTTTTTGTTTCCAGCGTTAGCATAGCAGCCGATCACCGGCGCGGATCTCCGGTCGTGAGGCTTTGTGATATGGGGAATTCGCCAGCGAGTGCCTGTTCCCAAAGCCCTTCCGCGGCTGTGCCGGTAAACACTTGATTCGGCTACGAGCCGAGCGGGCGATTACTGCGTTCCACAAAGAGGTGATTTGAGACTCTCGTCTCAGAATCCTCTATCGCGGCGCGGAAGATCCGTTTTGGCAGTCTTGTCTAGTTCGGACCTGGTCCCGGTCTCACCAGCCGCTTCCGTTTCAGTCTTCGTACCGCCAGATGTTCTTCGCTGTATATGCGGTACACCCGTTGCGCGCTGGCTTGGCATCCGCCGCGCTCCAGCAGCGCGCACAAACGCCGGTAACCATAGCGCGGTTTCTGCCGCGCCAGGGCGATCAATTTGACAAGCTCCAGCCGTTTTTTCGGATTACCGCCTCTAACGCCTCCCGGTCCAGGCTGAGGTCTGCAACCATGTGCTTCAGCCGGCGGTTCTCATCTTCCAGTTCCTTCAGCCGCCGCGCTTCGCTGACCTCCATGCCACCGTACTTGCTCTTCCATGTGTAGATGGTCGCCTCGCTGACGCCTAACTCCCGCGCGACCTCCTTCACCGTCCGGCCTGCCTCCACCTGCTTCAGCACGCCGATGATCTGTTCTTCTGGGTGCTTGCCCTTCTTCATCTCGAAGCTCCTTTCCTCGCTGGAGCTTCTCAATTATGACTGGCAGAGATTATCGAGGGCAGGTCAGTAGGGCTGTTCACGACAGTTATCGGCGATTATCGTTTCGGCGATCCGCCACGCCATAGACCCAGATCGGAAGCGGTTTATGATCACCGGCTTCTGGCAAAGCCCACGTGACGCCATGAGAAGCGCGCCATGGCTCGCAGCACACAGCCGCAACCCTGCTTCGAAACTTGCGCTCGCGACAGGCCAGATTGAAGTAAGAGCGCTAGACGCGAGCGGCCCGGCATTTACACCGGCAGAACTTCTTTGATGAAGGCCTCATAGCGGCGCGGAGCGTGCCCCAGCAAGACCGTCAACTCATCGATTTCTTCCTGTGTCGCCAGCAGCCCGTAGTTAAGGAAGTGCTGGAACATGATCTCCAGATCGCGCACTAGCCAGCCCGGCATAAATGCGCGCATCTGCACCGCCCAAGCTTTTAGATCATCTCCGACGTAGGTCACCGGCTTGCCGAGATGCTTCGACAACACCCCGGTGATCTCCGCGCCTGTCCATGCCCGCGGACCTACCACCGAATAGGTCTTGCCGGAGTGGCCCGGCTCAGTCAAGGCGATGGCGGCGGCTTCGGCGATATCTCGCACGTCCACACGGTACATGCCTATGCTGCCCGAAGGCTGCGGATAGATGCCTGCGCGGATGGCATCCAGCACGGCAAGATCGTTCTGGTAGAAGTTGTTCGGCCGCAGGATCGTGTGCTCCACGCCGCTCGCCCGGATGACGCCCTCAATGGGAAGTTTTGAGACAAAGTGTGGAATTGTGAGGGCCTTGTCAGCCTGGTGCACGCTCAGATAGACGATGCGCCGGATGCCTGCTGAAACTGCCGCATCCACGGCGTCGATCCCCTGAGCGGTCTCGTCGCGGTCGAGTGGCGTAATCAGGAATAGCTTGTCGGCTCCCGCAAGAACCGCCGGTAAGGAATCCGGTTCCAACATGCTCCCGGTCACGCCTTCGGCGCCCTTCGGCAGTGAGGCGATCCGGTTGGCCGAACGCGTCATCACTCGCACCTCGGCCCCGCGCTTCACTAGCTCCAGGACGGTCTGGCTACCAACCGTGCCAGTGCCGCCGATCACGACGATCTTCGACATTAGTGACCTCCTTTGCCTCCGCGAACACCCAGAATACTAACACTGACTGAACCACGATTTCACTCGTAGTGGTCTTATCCTAAGGCGACGGAGTGGCCACAGTGAATTACATGGGGATCACGAGCTATCAGGCTCGCGGTCCCGAAGCGGAAAGATGTGCAGTACGTTCTGTGCAGTGGTTCGGCAACCCTGCCTCAATTCGGGCGTGTCCGGATACGTCATCCAGTAACCGTTAAGTGGATGGAAGGGCTGTTTCCACCACCTATCCCTGATCGCAGGAACTTGAGCCGGCTATAAGGGTTACTCAAGTGCGGAGCTATTCTGGCCCCGTATCCGTCGCATCGCTGCTTGCCGAATCACGGCAGATTGCTGCGGGCTGAAGCGAAGAGCGCCCATCCTCATGCTGCGCAGATCTTCCGCAGCCCATTTGCCCCGCATGAGGCCGAACCGCGTGTGCGGTACTGGTCCCATTAGAAGGTGGCCCATCTCGTGCGCCATGGCGTGGCCCAAGATCTGGGAGGATGTAGCGATGCCCTCTCTCGTATACTCAGCAACGTGGGGATAGAAGATAGTGGCATAGATTCCGCCCTCACTAAGAGCTACGCCGAGCGACGTGTTCGCGCGGTCTGTGGGGACTTCGGGAATAATGCGCACAACGAAGCGGCTTGGGGGGCAGGGCTCGATGCAGATGGGATTGGCTTGAGCTTCCGGAATCGTCAGAGGGCAGCTGAGCCAGGAAACGGCGACACCTGCCTCGCGAAAGATCCTCGCGGCTTGGTCTTCGGCTGCCGCCAGAGTCTGCGGTGCGACCGCAGCCCAGTTGTACACCTGCACCATGATTCCGGGCCTCGTCTGAGGCACCTGGCCCTGGTCGAATCGCACGGCCATCGAATTGTCCTGCTCGCAAACGCAGATCGAAGCCGTCCCTATCCAGAGCGCCCATAACATCAATGCATGGCCGTTCATATCTCTGCTCCTAGCCAAAACGCGCAAGGAGTCAGAAATAGCCGCCACGGTACGGATATTCAGGGGTTAAAATCAGGTAGGTCGAGGCAGGCCCCATGGCGCAATCTCGTGGGGAAGTGTCGGTGTTGCTGGCCGAAATGAGATCCGGCCGCAAGGATGCGCTCGCCCGCCTGTTGCCTCTGGTCTACAAAGAGTTGCGCCGTTTAGCGGGGCGCTACATGCGCGACGAACGGCCGAATCACACCCTCCAGCCCACCGCTCTGGTGCATGAGGCGTATCTACGCCTGGCGGGCCAGGACCGGGCAAACTGGCAGAACCGCGCCCAGTTCATGGGTATAGCGGGACAGCTGATGCGGCGCTTGCTGGTGGACCACGCCCGGAAGCGGCACGCCGCCAAGCGGGGCGGCTCGCTGGTCACGCTGGAGGAGGGCCTCGGCAACCCATGCTCGCCCGTCGCGCAGTCCGAAGAGGTGCTGGCGGTGGACGAAGCATTGGAGCGGCTGGAAGCTCTGGACTCACAGCAGGCTCGGGTGGTGGAGCTGCGCTATTTTGGCGGACTTTCTGCGGAGGAGACAGCTGAGGCCATGGGGATCTCCGAGCGCACGGTGGAGCGCGAGTGGGCCCTGGCCAAGGCTTGGCTGCGGACGCAGCTCGCTGGGAAGGGACCGGCATGACACCGCAACGCTGGTCGCAGATCAAGGAAGTGTTCTTCCGGGCGCGGGAGACGACGGAGGAGGAACGTGGCTCCTACCTCGCATCGGTCTGTGGAGACGATCGCGAGTTGCGCGCTGAGGTCGAACTTCTGCTGGCCAGAGACAACGGGCCCAGCCTGCGACGCCCGGCAGGAGATCTTCTGGAGAGCATCGCCTCCCAACTTGTGCCCGGCGAGATGGTGGCGCACTACCGGGTGGAGTCCAAACTGGGTGAAGGCGGTATGGGGGCCGTCTATCGGGCCTACGACACGCGGCTGCGTCGCGAGGTGGCACTGAAGGTGCTTGCGACGGGGCACCTCGGCGATCCGGAAGGCCAACAGCGCCTGATGCGGGAGGCACGCGCAGCCTGCGCACTGAACCACCCCAACATCGTGACGGTGCATGAAATCGGCTCTGAAGGCAGCGTGGATTTCATCGCCATGGAGTTCGTCGAGGGCAAGAGTCTCAAAGAGGTGATCCCGGCCAAGGGCTTGCCTCTGGAGAAGGTGTTGGAGTACTCGGTGCAGATTGCCAGCGGGCTGGCCAAGGCTCACGCGGCTGGAATCATCCACCGCGACCTAAAACCGGGCAATATCATGGTGACTTCTGACGGTGTAGTGAAGCTGCTGGATTTCGGCTTGGCACGGCGGGTGCGGCGGGCAGAGTCTGAAACCGCCAGTCTCACCACGGAGGCTGGGATCGCCGGTACCCCGGCCTACATGTCGCCGGAACAAGCATGCGGAGAAGAACTCGACGCGCGCAGCGACTTGTTCTCATTCGGTGTGGTGCTCTACGAGATGGCGACGGGCAAACAGGCCTTCTCGGGAACGACCTCCGCCCTCGTCTTCGACGCCATTCTCCACCAAGCGCCGGTTTCACCGGTTCGTCAGAATCCGAAATGTCCCGTGGAGCTGGAGCGCATCATCAACAAGGCACTCGAAAAAGACCGCAAGCTGCGCTACCAGAGCGCCAGTGAGATTCGCTCGGACTTGAAGCGCCTGCAGCGGGACACGGATTCCGGGCGGGCTGCGGCAATTGCGGGGGCAGGCTCGGTCCGGCCGCGGAGGGGCAGAATCCTCCACCACATCGCCAGAGGTGTCGGCGCAACACTAGCTCTGGCGGTGCTGGCCGTGGGTCTGAATGTCGCGAACTTACGTGACCGCCTGCTCGGAAGAGCTAACATGCCGCACATCGAATCGCTGGCGGTTCTTCCCGTGAAGAATTTTTCCGGCGATCCAGGTCAAGAGTTTTTCGCGGATGGCATGACCGATGCCTTGATCGCAGGCATCGCCCAGATCAAAGCCGTCAAGGTCATCTCGCGCACCTCGGTGATGCACTACAAGGGGACGAGCGAAACCTTGCCGCAGATCGCGAAGGAGTTAGATGTAGACGGAATCGTTGAAGCCTCGGTGATTCGCTCCGGCGAACGCGTGCGGCTTACGGCTCAGCTCATTGACGCACGGCACGACCGGCATCTGTGGGCAAACAACTATGAGCGCAACATGACGGACGTGTTGGCGCTGCAGTCGGAACTGGTGCAGATGATCGCGGGCGAGATCAAGGTCCAGCTCACGCCGCAGGAGAGCGAGCGGCTCAGGACAACGCGCCGTGTCGATCCCGAGGTCTACGACACCACGCTCAAAGCCAAGGCAGTACTTGAGTACGCAACTCGCGAAGAGCAGTTCCGTGAGGCGATCGAGTTGTTCCAGAAGGCGATCGACCGTGATCCGACCTATGCCCCGGCCTGGGCAGGATTAGGGGAAGCCCTCTGGGGCCTTGCCGGAACAGGAATTGAGTACGTCGCGCCGGCGGAAGTGCGCGACAAGGCGATCGCGGCCGCCGATAGGGCGCTGGAGCTCGACCCCAACCTCGCCGACGCCCACAAGGCACGCGCGGTCATTGCCTGGGACGGGGAGTGGGATCTGGAAAAGGCGCAGCAACACTTCGAGAGAGCCCTCGAACTGCAGCCCAGCTACGCCGCCGCCCACAATCTCTATAGCCAGTTGCTTACGGCACCGCTAAACCGCTTTGTCGAAGCACGACAGCACCTTGACAAAGCTCGTGAACTCGACCCCCTCTCGCCTTGGAACGACATCAACCTGGTCGCGTGGTGGAGTTACCAGGGGCAGCTTGAAAGGGCACTCGATGATGGTGAGCGGGCGCGTCAGCGGAACCCGACGCTCTGGGTCATCCCCTGGCAAATGGGAGGCGCTCACCTCTTTCTCGGGCAACCAGTACAGGCGGCGTCCAAGCTCGAGGCTGCGCTCATTCTGCTGAAGCCCCAACGGCCACTGTCTGTCCTCGCTCCTCTCGGCCTGGCATACGGGCTGGCTGGGCGCCGGGCTGACGCTCTCAAGATTCTCACTGAAATGGAGCAGGCGTCGCGGACACGCTACACTTCGCCGTATTACCTTGCGGTAGTCCATTCGGGGTTGGGCCACATGGACCAGGCTTTCCGGCTTCTCGATCGAGCGCTCGAAGAGCGGACACCGTACCTCCAGGGTTGCACGCCGTCCGATGCCCAAGCTGTCGCCCTCCGGCGCGACCCGCGGTGGAAGTCGTTCATCGCCCGGCTCCGCCAATTGGTGCGGCTTCCTCCCGGCACTCCCGACCCGTATTTGTAGCGCGGCTCTGGGAGCCAGGAAGGCTCAGGGTCTGACAATCGAGTCCTTCGATAGCTTGGTCTGCGCCCCACTGTCTCAAGGTCTTGCGTTGTATCGCATCACAAATCGACCTTGACGGAAGCTGGCGCGAAATCCCTATGTCACAAGCGACTCCGGTTGCAAGGAAAGGCTCAAAGCTCCAGTTGAAGAAAGTGCACCTTCTGGTAAAGTCACGCTTCCGGAAAAAGTTCTGAAATCATCTACTAGGGCGTACGAAATTCGCCCCGTTCACAAACCGTAAAGCAGTGAAATGGATCGTTGTCGTCGCTTTATTCGTGGCTGTCGCCATGCTGGTTTGGACCTTTATTGAAAAGCCTTTGGTTACTAGTCGACTTTACAGAATCGGTTGGGAAAACGATCCTCCGGAGCAATTCCCCGACGGTAAAGGCCAGCCGACGGGACTGGCTATCGAATTAGTCAGGGAAGCCGCCCGCCGCTCTGGGATTCGGTTGCAGTGGGTGCAACGTAACGACAGTTCGGAAGCAGCGCTGGGCAGCGGGGGAGTCGATCTGTGGCCCTTGATGACCTTCACTCCGGAACGGGCAAAGATCCTCCACATTTCCGATCCTTACCTGGAATCGATCCGGTGTCTTCTGGTCCGGCGCGCCAGCGCCTTTCAGCGCGTGGAAGACTTGGCCCAGGGAACGGTCGGTTATCTTGGTTTGCCCATCACTTCTCGCCAGGCGCACGCCCTCATGCCGGACGCGCGACTGATCGTCTTTCGATCTCCCGGGGATCTGGTTGAAGCCGTGTGCCGACAACGAGTGGACGCGGGATTTCTCGAGCAGCATACCGCGATCACAGCCCTGATGAGTTGTATTTCGTGCCCGGACCAGCCCGTGCGAGTAATCCCCATTCCAGGCGACCGGCTGCGCCTTGGGATTGGTTCGACACTTGAGGCCGCCCCGGCGGCAGACAGAATCCGCAACGAGATTGACGCGATGGCAGCGGAAGGAAAACTGGAAGAGCTTTTCGTAAATTGGGGTTACTTGAAATGGGGTTACTTGTCGGGGAGGAACGTGGAATCCGTGGCAGCGCTGCTCGATGCGCGACGCCGCGAACGTTGGACGATGTTGGCCGCCGCGGCATTTGCCGCGCTGTTCATGATCGCCTGCTGGCAGGCTGTGCGGGCCGTTCGCGAAGGAAACCGGACCAGGCAAGCAGAAGAAAAGTATCGTTGCTTCTTCGAAGAGGACCTGGCGGGATATTTCATCGCGGCTCCCGATGGCAAGCTCCTGGAGTGCAACCCGGCATTTGTAAGGATGTTCGGATTTAATTCGCGCGAAGAAGCCTTGGCGCACAACCTTGCCACGCTTTATCCCAATCCCGAGGCGGAGAAGGCGTTTGTCAAGCTTGTGGAGAGCCGCGGTCGGCTGGAAGAATATGAAACCGAGCTGCGCCGAAGGGACGAAAAGCCTCTCAGTGTGATCTCTAACGTCATCGGCTCGCGTAATGAGAGCGGCCAGTTAGAGGAGATCCGGGGCTATGTGATTGACAACACCGAGCGCAAGAAGGTGGAGGAACAGCTCCGCCTGTCCCAGAAGATGGACGCCATTGGAAGGCTTGCGGGAGGGGTAGCTCACGATTTCAATAACTTGCTTACCATCATCAACGGCTATGGCGATATGTTGCTGGATGAACTGAAACAGGGAGACGCACTCAGGAACCACGTGTCCGAGATACGGAAAGCCGGCGAACGGGGCGCGGGGTTAACGCACCAACTGCTGGCATTCAGCAGGAAGCAGATCATCGAGCCCAAGCCGGTCAATCTCAATGTGCTCGTGGCCGAGTCCGAAAACATGCTCCGGCGCGTGATGAGAGAAGATATCGAGATCCTGACACTGTGCGACGATTCGTTGCATCAGGTGGTGGCCGATGCCGGTCAGATCAATCAGGTGCTCGTGAACTTGGCAGTGAATGCGCGGGATGCGATGCCCTCCGGGGGCAAGCTCATCATCGAGACCACCAATACGGAACTCGATGCGAGTTACGTGGAAAGGCATCCGGGCGTGGCGCCGGGCCGCTACGTCCTGCTGACGGTCACTGACAACGGGGTGGGGATGGACCAACAGACATTACAGCGTATCTTTGACCCGTTCTTCACTACCAAGGAGCAAGGCCGGGGTACGGGCCTGGGGTTGTCCACCGCCTACGGAATCGTCAAACAGAATGATGGATTCATCTTGGTTTACAGCGAACCCGGCAAAGGCACGGCGTTCCGAATTTACCTTCCGGCGATTGCAGGCGCAGAGGCCGCCGAGAAGGCAGAGGAGCCCGTTGTTACCGTTGCCGGCGGTTCCGAGACGATCCTGGTGGTAGAAGACCAGGAAGAAGTGCGGACCCTGGCTGCCAAGGTGTTGACGAGCTATGGCTACCACGTGCTGGAGGGCTCCCATGGCGAGGATGCTCTTTTGCTCGCCAAGCTGCACCCGGAAGCTATTCACTTGCTGTTGACGGATGTCATCATGCCAGGGATGACGGGCCGGGAGTTGGCGGAGCGACTGAAGCAACTCAGACCGGAGATCAAAGTAGTCTATATGTCAGGGTACAGCGGAAACGCGATCACGCATCAAGGCCTGCTGGATCCGGGCGTGGATTATGTTCCGAAGCCCTTCAGCGCGTTGAGCCTGGCAGGCAAAGTGCGCGAGGTGCTAACGCGGGCGGGCACGCGCGCGACGATCCTCGTGGTAGACGACGAGACCGGGATACGGCAGTTGTTCGAACAGCTTCTGACCGGGGAGGGTTACGAAGTCTTGTCTGCCACCAACGGGGCTGAGGCCTTGCAGATCGTGCGAGGGCAACACCTGGACCTCGTGATTACGGACCTGGTGATGCCGGAGTCGGAGGGGATCGAAACCATCCGCGCAATCCGGAGCGAGCAACCGAATCTAAAGGTCATCGCCACATCGGGAGCCTTCGAGGGCCAGTTTCTGCGGGCGGCCTCCTTGCTTGGCGCCTGCGCCACATTATTGAAACCGATTGGACGGGACCAGTTGCTCAGCACGGTGCGCCGCGTTCTCTCCATAGCGCCGCTGCCAACCGCCTAGGCTAGGCTAGCCTCTTGTTGATTTTGTCGCCCCTCAAAAAAAGCATCCTATCGCGATTTTGTTTCGGCGAATTTCTCGCGAGGGAGTTTTCAACAGCCACGGCTTTTCTCGCCAGCTATCGCGATAAACCATCTCAGCAACGAATGACTATCCGTGCCCCAACAGGCTTACCTGCAGCTCATTTCGATTGATTTCGATTTTACTGGGCGTCCAAAACCATTAAGTCGCTTCGAACCTGTGTTGCGTTCTGAACCTTCTCAAGCGGCAAAACAAACCAAAACGCCGATCCCCGCCCTGGCGCGCTTACGACCCGGAGTTCGCCGTCCATACCAGCAATCAATTGCTTTGAGATTGATAAGCCCAGACCGGTGCCGCCGTACTTGCGCGCTGTCGAGCCATCCGCCTGGACGAACGGTTCGAAGAGGCGTCGTTGCGTCTCCTCGGAGATGCCGATCCCGGTGTCCGTCACAGCAAATCGCAGTCTGACGGAACTGTCCGATTCGGCCTCGACCGCTACCTGCAACTCCACGCAGCCCTTTTCCGTGAATTTGATCGCATTGCCAACCAGGTTCAGGAGAACTTGCCGCAGCCGCGTGGGGTCTCCCCGAACCCGGCCTGGCAACGGCTCTGGAATCCTACAGACAAACTCCAATCCCTTGACTTTGGCTCCATCCCCAAGCAACCTCCAGACTCCGCGAACCAGCTCCGCCGGATCAAAGTCTACCTTCTCGAACGTGAGTTTTCCTGCCTCGATCTTGGAGAAGTCCAGGATGTCGTTGATGATTTTGAGCAACGCATTCGCGGAATCGCGCGCCGTTTCTGCGAAATCCTGCTGCTCAGAGTTCAGGGGCGGGGTCTCCAGCAACAGACCAAGCATGCCGATCACGCCATTCATTGGGGTGCGGATCTCGTGACTCATGGCGGCCAGGAAACGGCCCTTGGATTCGCTCGCCGCGTCCGCGCGCATCTTCTCTTCTAACACTTTGGTGCGCTCGGATTCCAATTCGGCTGTCCGTTGGCGCACGGCTTGTTCCAACTGGAGATTCCTACGTCGCAGCAACCGGTGCCTCCACCGGATGATGCCCCACACCACGGCGGCAGCAAGAAGCAGAGCGGCCGATCGAAGCCACCAGGTTTCCCACCACTTCGGCTCAACCTGGAACTCCGCCATCGCCACTTTCGCAGAGGCCGGGCTATTGCGAACCCGCGACTGGATCTCCAGCCGATGCCAGCCCGGGGCAAGCCCGGCAAACGATATGGTCCGTTCCATGGTGCCAGTCCAATGTTCCCCGTCCAACCGGTATGCGAATCGCACCAATTGCTCGCTCTTGTAGTTGAGCGAGGAGAACTCGGCCCTGACAACGCGCGACTTCTGCTCGATCTCCAGCCTGGTAATGACCGGATCGGCAACCGGCGGCGCCGGCGAGCCACCGCCGTGAGGGCGGTAGTGCGCCAATCCGCCGCTAGTACCGATCCAGACGCTGCCGTCCGGATCGGCCCAAAAGGCTTCTCCGTCGGTGTCGTTCCAGATCAAGCCGTCTTCGGTGGACATCTGCGTCCAGGCGTTGGCGCTCAGGACAGCCACGCCATTACCAGTGCCCCGCCAGAAATTACCGAACGCGTCAAAGCCGTGGAAGGTGGTCAAGTCATTCGACTCGGGGTTGCCCGGTACGATTGAGTCCACGTGCACGATACGATCGCCGGAGATCTGTACCCGTTCGACTCCGGCATCCAACCGGTGACGCAGCCACAAGCTACCGTCCGGCGCGAGGACCGGGACGTAAGCATCGTCGCTGAGGAGACCTTCGGGCTTCCCGTAGTGGCGCCACGCGCCATCGCGCATACGCCAGAGCCCGTCGGGATTGGTGATCCACAGTGCCCCGTCGGAATCCATGGTGACCCCCCAGGCCCTGCGCTGCAGCGACTGGGGTTGATCGATGCGGATGAAGCGATCGGAAACGGCTGGCCGGCTGTTGAGGAAGACTCCGCAGGAGGTCGCCAGCCAGACATGGTCCAGACGGTCGACGAAGATAAAGCTCACGCTTTCGCACGCCAGATCCTGCCGGCTAACCAGATGGATCTTTCCACTTGCCGGTTCGAGGTGTGCCAATCCGCCGGGCCGGCTGACGGCCCAGATGGAGCCGTCGGAGGTCTCGCCCAGCCATCGGACGTTGTCGCCCCCGAGACCGCTCTTCTTAGTCCAGGTTGTTAGCCGCGACTGCCCATCCAGGCGCGCCAAGCCGAGGGAAGTCCCTACCCAGAGGGCTCCCTTCCGGTCGCGCCTGATGCTCCAAATCACATCCGACGGCAAGCCCTGCGCCTCGGTCCAAGATTCCCACTCGCTCCTGCCGAGCCATCGGGCGATGCCCGCGCCGATCAGACCAATCCATAAGGAGCCCTCGCGATCTTCCAGCACTGCGCTGGTCATGGCGCTGCGCAAACCCTGCCGGCGGTCCACGACGGTCCACCCCGCAGCGCTACGGATCGCCAGTCCCTGGTCGGTGGGGACCATCACGGATCCATCCCTGGCGATGGTGATGGCGCCCCAGAACATGCTGGATCCAATATCCAGTTTTTCCTGGATCATGTGATCGTTGTCCGGCGGCTTGCAATAAAGTCGGGTAGGGCTGCGAGCCCACAACGTCCCGTCCGGGGCAAGTGCAATCCCGTCCCAGGAATCTTCGGGCAATCCGCTCTCCGGCCCGAAAATCGAAATCCGGCCGCCGTCTTCGACACACAGACGGTGTTCGCAGCCGAACCAGAGTTGCGAGCCGTGCCGCAGAATTCCGTGCGTCGGTTTGCCTTCCAGCGCGGCGGTCACGCGATACGGGCGCAAGGCGAAGGAACCGCCTCCAGTCGGCAGCACCTCCGTTAGGCCACCCGCGGTTGAAAGTATCACATGGCCATGGACGTCTTCGGCAATGCGTTGTGCGCCGGCGAGGGGTCTGACGCCGAGTACAGCGTGGAAGGTCTGGCCATCGAAGCGGAAGATCTGGTTGCAGGCATGGGTCCAGAGGCCGCCGTCGGCCGCCAGGTACAGGGCGTGAATCTCCGTAGCGCACGGCAGTCCTTCAGCCGGCCCCATCAGGCGAAAGCGGGTTCCATCATAGCGGTACAGGCCACCTTCGGACCCGGCCCAGATATAGCCGGCACGGTCTTGGGCCAACGATAGGACGACCATATTTTGGAGCCCTTCGGCAGCGCCGTAGTGGCGGAAACTGTACTGCTGGGCAAAACCAGAGCCATGCACCGTCAGAATTACAGCAACACATACACCGAGGCTATGGCACCGACACATCACCGGTCCTATACACCACATATCGGCCGACCGGTGAAGAATTGTCGAAGAGCCGGGCAGGAAACCCTATCGCCGCGGGCAGTTTTTCTTCTCGTGATATATCAGGTGATGCCCAGGGCCATCGTGAGTAGGTAAGCCCAATTGATGTAGTGGTTTGCGGTCCGGCGCACGCCGGCGGCGCTGCTGGATGGGGAAGTCGTGGCCGCAGACCATTGGAACGGTCAGCGGCCGGACCTTCAATCCTTCCTCACGACGCTGCCCCAGATGGCAAGAGTTTTTGATTCAACGCACCTGCCTAGCCTAGGGGAACTCTCCACCCAAGCTCGTCTTCAACACTAAGTGAGCTGGCATAGCGACCCCTGGTTTAGGGATCCTTGGTGATATATCTTAGTGCTGTATCGAAAGCGAACCGGTGATGATATCTTCAGAACACCATGAGGGCTACGCCGGTTCGCTTTCGATACGGCGATTTGAACGAAGCCGGCCGCGTTCGCGGCGGATGCGTGGTCTATGTCATTTCAATCGCCCTGGGATCTGGTCGCTCCACGTGCCGTACACGTGCCGAGGACTTGCAGAACTAGTAGATTCAGCGTCTCTGGCTCCGTTTCGAATCAGGAACTTCGTTGTTTTCAGTAGGTTCATCTTCTTCGAATCTCACCGGGCCCACCGAAGTACTGCAAAGAACACCTCCGCTCGTCAACTGCGTGTCACCCCCTCAGACTGGTGCGCAGCGCCGTTGGGCTTGTGCTGACCTGTGGCGCCTGCTAGGAATGACCCCAGAATAGCCGGAACACTTAGAGCAGTGAGCGCCAGTCAATCCTTAACAATTTCCATAGCCGGCGCGTAGTAATGCGGTTGGGTCATGATCCACGGCGTAGTATTCGACTGGATCCGACGCGGGTCCCTACCAACGCTATAAAGTCCTCGATCCGTCACGATCTTTGTTGGTTACGAACGATGCAAGCCGGGTTATCATGTGATTTCGACGGCGGAGTTTGGAACAATAGCGCCGCGAGGTCCGTCTGCCTGTCGCTGACAATTTGGGATGTATCCCAGCGTTGGCTCCGGGGATAGATGCCGCCTTCCAGCGACTTGGAGATCTTGAACCCTCCACGGGGCATGGGCAGAAAGACCGCTACTTCAACGCCTCGTTGATCTCGATATCGCGCTTCAGCACTTCGGTCACAAGCTCGGACAGATCGACGCCTCGCTGTTCGGCTTTTCCGGAGAAGTACTCCCACACATCCCTCTCGATGGAGACGGGCATCAGCACCTTGGCGCCCGGTGGAATGTGGTGAAGCCCGCGAATTCCTTTGCTGAAGTCGATCTCGGCCGGCATTTCTTCATCATCGATCGGTCGATTGTTCATAAGCCTTCCTGGTACTGTCCGGACTCAGTCTGCGTCGCTTTGCGGGCTGATATCAGTCGGACCTTGATCGCGACTGGATCGGCATCGGACCAAAGGTAGACTACCGCCAGCACCACACCGTTGCTGGCGATGCCGACGGAAAACCACCGCTCCTCGGTTTCGCTGTGCTCCACATCGGCGACCGTGAGCAGGTTAGGATCAAAGAAAACGGTAGAAGCCAATTCAAACGTAATGCCGTGCTTGCGTGCATTCGCATCCGCCTTGGCCTCGTCCCATTCGAGCTGGAACGGCCGCCCATTCACCACTCTCTCATACCATGCTGGCCGGAAGACGGGCAACCGAGACCCGGAGTACCTTTCCATTCCCGAACCGGCTTGGCGCAGGCAGGGGAACTCAGGAACCTTTTAGTTCTCGGGCGGGCGCGAGGGGCCCCAACTCTCTTCGGACTTTCCAACACTACATTTGCACTACATTAACGGGTTCCGATCCGGATCACTGGAAACTCAAAGGCGTTATTCGCTCCCAGAATTCACGCCCGCGAGTCTATGTACTTGATTTGAAAACCTCGTCTAGCTTCCCAAGCTGGACGTCGCGGGTTCGAGTCCCGTCTCCCGCTCCATCTTTTCAATCACTTCCAAGCGCATCGAGAAACCCAGAGTCCGATAGAGTCCATTAAGCGCCAATCGCCTTCTCCAGTGCATTCACCGCTTCCTTGCGGCGCTTGAGGGAGGTGAACGTGTACACATTCTCGTTCACATCCATGGTGTGTCCCATTTGCTCAGCCCGCACATGCGGATCGACATCCAGCTCCTTCAACAGCGAGCTGTGAGTGCGCCGCATGACCTGGAAGTTTGCCCAATCCAAACCAACTGGCTTGAGCTTCGGCAGGAAACTCCGCCTCCAGCAATTATCCTTGGCCAAAGGCGTCGTGAGTTTCTCCGACGGAAACACCCACGCATCAGCGCCGGTGTCGAGCGACACGGCCCTCCACTCGTCGATGGAAACGAGTAACCCATCTGAAAGCGCCGCGAATCGAACGGACCGTACCGACTTGGGGGAGTCTACGTCGCCGCGGTAAACGCGCTGCCGGATGTCTGCATAATCCGCTTCCATCCGCGCCCATTTCAGCCCGAAAATCTCACCGGGCCTCATCCCAGCAAGCAGAGCGAGTCTCGCGATCAACCGCTCCCGAACATCTAACACCGAGAACAGCTGCCGCACTTCTTCGACCGTCATGACCCGCGTCGCCGCTCGTCGGCACTCCCTCGGCGTGAACAATAGCGCCGCCGGGTTCCTCCGCAAATATCCTTCCGCAACCGCCATGTCGAATATCTGCTTCAGATCCCATCGCAGGTGATCCACCACGCTGAATGAAAGCGTTTCGCCCTTGCGATCCAGCAACGCCTGCAACTCATCCCTGCCGAAGCTGCCCAACGATCGAACATCAAACGCCAGCGTCAGATGATGTGCCAGCCGATCCTCGTTTGTCATCACGGTGGAACGCTTCCACTTTCGCCGGTAGCACGGCAAATAAACCTCACCAACGAAGTCGCCGAAACTCTTCTGCTCCGATGGTTCGCTCCGTCTATCGTTGATCGGAGCAACGAGAGAAGCCAATTCGGACTGCGCTTGCGCTTTGGTCATCTGCGCAACTCGCCCTAATAGCCGCGCCCTGCGCTCTCCGTCTTGCCACCATCTCGCCACCCAACCACCACGAACTTTCTGCAAACTGCCTTTCTGAAACCGTCTACGCATGAACTTTCTCCTTCATGCGTCCAACGGTGTCGATTGCTGACGATGACGCCATGGTAACATCACCGCCGGCGCTCTCATTGGTAGTCTTCCATCCTTCGAGGGCAGATCGCCGAACCAGCTTTCTACGTCCCATAGCGATCGCCGGCAGTGGTGACACGCCTACAATATTCCCTGCGATCGCGTTGTAGACGTGTGCCCTGGAACACCGTAGCTCGCTTGCTACTTCGGCAACCGTTAGGATTTCGTCGCCAGTCATGGCATTGCGCCTGCCTTTTGAATTCTGATTCTCATACCGGCTTTCACGTGAAGAACCGTCAGCGCTCCGCGCTTCTCAACTGCCTCGACCACGATCCGGTTCTCGCGCGCGTCCGGGAAGGTCGTGCTGGTGTATTGGAATCGCGGCTGCGCTCCGAAGGGCCGCTTGATAGCGACCCAGCCAGCCACCCCATCCATCCTCGATTGCGGCTAACTCACCTAGTGTAGTGCGGCATGCAGATTAACGATTATGCAGCGCGTGGCGGGCGCGCTTGACCTTTTCCAGAATATCGGACGCTTTGGCGGTCCAGACAAACGGTTTGGGATGGTCGTTGTGCTGGTCAATGTAGTCGCCAATGGCCATGATCAGTTCCTCGACGTCGCGGAAGATGCCTCGCCGCAGCCGATTCTGAGTGAGGTCACGGAAGAAACGCTCCACCATGTTCAGCCATGAACTGCTGGTGGGAGTGAAGTACACGTGGAAGCGCGGATGGCGGGCCAGCCACTTCTCAACCTTGGGATGTTTGTGCGTGGCATAGTTATCCGCGATCAGATGGATTTGCTTGCCTGCAGGGGTGACTTGGTCAATCACGCGCAGGAATTTCAGCCACTCCTGATGCCGGTGCCGGTCGTCGCACATGCTGATTACGGTGCCATCGAGCGTGCTCATGGCCGCAAACAGGGTTGCCGTTCCGTTGCGCTTGTAGTCGTGGGTCATCGTTCCGCAGCGCCCCTTCTTCAGCGGCAGGCCAGGTTGCGTGCGGTCCAGTGCTTGGATCTGGCTCTTCTCATCGGCGCAGAGGACGATGGCGTGTTCTGGCGGGTTGAGATAAAGCCCGATGATGGCGTCCAGTTTCTCGGCGAACTCGGGATCGTGGCTCACCTTGAAGGTCCGCGCCAAGTGCGGCTTCAGACCATGTTTCTGCCAGATCCGGCGCACGCTCTTTTCACTGACGCCTGCGGCCTCTGCCATGGTGCGCGTGCTCCAGTGGGTCGCGTTGTCGGGCTTCTCCTGCGTGGTTCTCCGGATCACCTCTTGCACCTGGGCCGGTGTGATGGTTGGTGTTCTTCCCGGGCGCGGCGCATCTTTGTCCAGCGCCGCAAAACCACCGTCCAGAAACCGATTCCGCCAGCGCGCGGCCTTCTCCGGTGTGATCTTCAACTCCGCCGCGATCTGCTGATCTTGCAGCCCCGCTCCGGCCAACAAAACGATCCGCGCTCGTTCCACGCTCCGTGCCGGCGCGCTGCGAGCTCGGGCCCGAGATTCCAGGATCTCTTGCTGGTCAGAACTCAGAACCACGGGTCGCGCCACACGCATCGTCTTCGGTCCTCCTATTGTAAAGACGACACGTATTCTATAATCGTTACTATTTATGCCGCACTACACTAGTATTCGCCGTCGCCTGCTCTCTTCCAGAAGACAATCGTCGTTCAGGACCTTTTCAGAATGTCCCAGCTCGTCGATTTCAAGCAGCGGCCGTCCGTTCTCGAACAATTTGCGCAGACGCACAAACCTGTTGACTCGCAGTCCGCCGCGGCCGCGTGCCTCTGCCATTTGAGGCGTGTGATAGATTGCAGTGCACCTTGGCGTCGGTGCCCTCCAGCATCATGAATCTGCGGCCGGTCCGTTCATCTTCGCCATGCGCCAGTATCCGGCCTTCGAGAGTCGTGCAATGGAGAAGATCGAACATGACCAGCGGTAGGCGCGTGTCCGATACCGGCACGCCGTGAGCGGCCAGGATCTTCTGCCGATCCCCGAGGCGCTGCATCGCCCGTAGCGCGGTTTCGAAATCCTGGCGCACCCGCCATTGGTCCAGCCCGGCCGCTTCGGCCAGTCCCATGGCCTCCAGCGTTCTCAGTCGCGCAACTGCGTACTGGTTTCGCGGCTGCGCCGTGCTCCTACTGACTTGGAAGTGCGAGGACTGGCTATCTGCCGGCTTGTCCCTGGCAATCGACCGATCCAGCGATGTGAACCTCTGCTGCGATACCTCGCGGCGCTGGGCTTCGGCGATATCCCGTTGCGTGCGATACCCAAGCTGCCGGGTACACAGATCCTCGGCGATGCTTCGAATACTGTGCTTGATGTAGTCGCGTTCGAGACGGAATGATTTTTCCGTTCTCGCGAACGCCGCGAAGTGCAATGTGAACGTGAGGGTTATCGGTATTGAAGTGCGACACGGCAACCCATTGGAGGCGTGTATCGAGATCTCGTGTCATGCGCTTCATCAAGTCGCGGGTCAGCTGCACCAGGTCGACTTTGTCTCCGAACTCGGGCGACACGATGAGCTTCCACATGCGCTCATCGCCGGCGGCCTGCCACTGGTCCAGACGAGCGGCAATATTGATCCCGCGCTCGCTGGCATCAAACCCGGCATCAACCGCACGCCCCTGACTCGCGCTCTCACGGGCGATATAGCGGCCGTGCGCCTTCCACTGCCCGCGCGTGGCATTCTTTGCGTACATCACGCGCACGGCGCACCGCTGGTTGTACGGGCGAGATTGAGCCGGCCGCCGGGCCCGCGGCTTGCGCTGTTGTGCACGCAGTTCTCGGGCATAGCGAAGAATGAGGAGGTAAGTGGAGCTCCAAGTTCGGGACGAATTGGCTTGCCTGCCTCGTACCTTCCGAGGATTAAGCCGGAACCCCATTGGTTTTCTATCGCTCACGACTTGGCTCCAGGCCTACCAACCCGGCACTTCTGTGGCACCTTCGCCCTGGAAAATCGGACGGTGCGTTGTGGCATGAAAATACCCCCTCACTTACAAGGCCTTGGGAGAGGGTGTTTTCGGACATGCAACCTCAGAATATTTTGTCGGGGTCTGGCGGCTCCCCGGTGAAGTTCTGGAATCCGCGCACTTTGCTGAGGTATTCCATGGCGGTGGCCAGTGGATTAGACGGCGCGGGCGGCCTGGTTGCAGGAACCGAACGCTGGGGCATTTGAACGACAGGGCCAGGAACCGGCTTGTCCGGAACCACCATCGATCGTTGATTCTGTTCTCTGCGTAGTATGCTCACGTACGCCCTGAGCGTCTTGTACTCAACAACCACACCATCGGCATTCAAGCATTCACAAACTCGTTTTGAGGCTATGCCCGGCGTTCAGCGTCCCCAGGATCTCCGGCCATGCACGGCGAATCGACGTCATCTTGCTGTCCGTTTTTTCCATAGCCCAACGTCAACGAGATGCTACCCGCCTCTGTTCTCGGCGAAGCCTGCCAACTGTGGTTCGGAGCGTCGGGTACGCGATCGAGATGCCATCCGCGTTCAAACTCTCACAGACATCTTTCAGGGTGTGGCCCGAGTCTAGCTCCGCCTTGATGTCCGGCCACGCACGACGAAGCAAAGCCATGTACCGGTCTGGTTTCGCCTCACGCAGCCTGCGCAGGTTCGGGAGATGCGGCGGCGTGGAGGGATCTCCTAAACGTTCGAGAACCGGGTCCGAGCCGACCTCGGACCCATGCTTCAGGACAGCTCGCTGAATCGAGTTGTAGTGGATGCCCATGGATCTTCCGAAAAATGCCCCTCACTTTCAAAGGCATGGGAGAGGGTGCTTTCTGACATGAAATGAAAAAATATTTTGGGGGACCGCATCCGTCTGAATCTTCTGGGCGCTGGAGGCCTGCTGCTCTGGGCAGGAACATCGTGCAGTTCATGGAACACAGTGCAAGAGGGACTAAATGCCCTGTTTTCTGCGTGAGCAGCAATCTACGGCAGAAGGCCATGTTACACGGAGTCGCACTGCAACGAGTGCAAGAAAGACGAAAGGCTTTATTTTCTGCAATTGCAACGTCCTGCACTCCTCGGTGACACTAGGCAATGCAGATTCGCAACAAAAGGTGATCAAAGGCCATGTGGCGAATGGCGAGCTAGAGACAGCGTTATGCGGAGGGGAACATAAAGAAGTGGGATTCACTGGGCCTTCTTTTTCGGCTCAAGCTTCACTGCATCAGATGTTTAGCTCGGGGTGCATTCTTGCTTGAGTGAATCCCGTTTGGGACGCGCACACTTTTGTCCATTTTCGATGTCCGAAAATACACCCCCCCTCCCAAGACCTTGTAAAGTGAGGGGAGTTTTCATGCCACAACGCATGCTTTTGGCAGAATACCGAAATCAAACGCAGCATCCGGTTTTCAGAGGCAACGATCAATCAGGCCGCTTTTCTCGTTTTTCTCGTAGTTCCATTCGCTCTTCTTCTTACGGCGGGAGCAAATCGCGCGGGCCGGGCGTTTGTGCTGAAGATCTTGCTGCTGTCAGGTATTACGCCACCTCCTTCTTTGCCGAGTTCCGGATGTCGTCGAGCGCCCGCGCTCGATGCAGGAGAGAAAACTGGTCTTCACGAAGCTGACCTTCGGCAAGAAGTTCGCTGATTTCGGTATCCTGATCTGGCCCAGTTCGGTAGTTTGTTTTGGCCCATCACGTAACCGAGCCTCATCACGAAGCTTCGGGAAAACAGTTCGCACGTCTACCTACACCCAACGAAACCTTGCTTGGTCCGCGGAAGCGATCGCCCGCGAGGTTATCGGAAACAACGCCGAACTCGTTCAGGTCTGGACGTTCCAGCGAATCACCACGTTCGTCCGTGCGGCGCTGCTGGCGCGGCCCGACCCAGTTGTTCCGGCTTGACATCCCGGTCAACATCGCTCCAGCCATTTTTAGAGTATGATACGACTAATACGTGTTGGCATTGTGCATCGATCGCAGAGGGGAACTGTTTCATGTCGAATAGAACGTTAGCCGTTGCGCTTGTTCTGGTGCTTGCCCTCCCCGTGCTGGCTGCCGACCAGCAGACGGGGCCGGGAATCGATTTACGTTTCGGTGACTGGCACTACAACGCGCCCCGCCAAACGCATGGTTCGCTCGTGGAACGCGACATCCTGACGCAAGGCGACTCCATGGAACCGCCGCGCAAAGGCGCGTTGCTCGAGGCGGACGTTAATTCGCTTACCTATGCGACCCTGGCTCCTGGTGTTTCCACTACGCCGACGCGGCTCACAAGGCAGCAGGAGATTTACTATTTTCTGTCGGGCAACGGGAAGGTGGCGGCCGGCGGAAAGACTGCGGACCTTTACAAGAACATCGCGATTCTGATGCCCGCAGATCTGGAGTTCGTGATGACGAACACTGGGAGCGAGCCTTTGACCATGTATCTCATCAACGAGCCGACTCCGGCAGACTTCAAACCCATCCACAACATGCTCGTCAAAGACGAGAACTCGCTTCCGATTATCCCCACCGCCGCCCTCCGCGGCCCTTTGGGTGATGGCCACTGGTCCCACATTGCCAAAATGCTCTTCGGAAAGAGCGACGGACTCGCGTCGATCGGCTTGCTGCTCACCGTAGCCCTCGACCCGCTGACCATCGGCGAACCGCATGCCCACCGAGCGGGCTCGGGTTCGCATGAGACCTGGACGGCGATAGATGGCACTAGCCTCGCCCTAATGGGAACAGAGCTTCGCGTAATGACTCCGGGCATGGCTTACATGCCGCGGCCCGATGGCCAGATGGAACACGCCAATATCAATTACGGGAACGACCAGGTGAAGTTCCTGTACCTAGGAGTATCGCTCAAGAGACAGGGAGCTTCCACGGAGGTGAAGATTCCCCCGCCCGCTTATGTTCTGAGCAACCCGCCGCACGATACATCAGTCGACATGTTCTTCGGTGACTGGCACGACTCTACGCCGCGCCTGACACATGGCGGCATTGTGGCGCGGGACATCCTAACTCGCGGAGAAAACTTTGCGCCGCCGCAGATTGGTGCGGTGTTGGAGCAAGCCAATTCGTTCTCCTACGCTACACTTGCATCCCGTGCTTCCATCCCTCCCACGAAACTTGTGGACCAACAGGAAGTGTTCTATATACTCTCGGGCAGCGGAAAGATGATGGCCGGCGGAGAAACTTTGGACCTTCACAAGGGTATCGCGACTCTGATGCCGGCGGGCCTGGAGTTCGTAATGAAGAATACCGGCGACGAAGCTCTGTCCATGTATATCATCAATGAGCCGATTCCAGAGGGATTCAAACCGAACACAAAGATGTTGGTGAGAGACGAAAGTAAGCTTCCTTTTCTGCCCCCGGCCCATTGGCATCACCTGGTAAAAGTATTGTTCGTGCCAACCGATGGTCTAGCGACAATGCGGGCTGTGCTGACTGTGGCGCTCGATCCGCTGACCATGGGTGAGCCACATCCTCACCGGATTGGTCATGAGGAGGTTTGGGGGGCGATAGAGGGCACCAGCCTCGCGTTTGTTGGCACGCAGCTTCGCCTACAGCCCCCGGGTACAGCGTACATGTTACGGCCCGATGGAGCCACGACCCACACTAACATCAATGCCGGGGATAGTCGCGTCACCTTCCTTTACTTTTCTTGCATTACCGACGATCCTCGTGTTGCCCATTATTGATTTATTAAGCGCCTGCACGTCCGCGACCGCTTCCACATCGTGGCGAAAATGAACAGCCAAATGACTGCTCACCGATAGATGCGGCGAGTGGGCCCTACTGCTTTTCGTAGACAACGTCCTCCACGAAGGGCTTGTTGTCCTTACCGGTCCCGTCAATGTGGAAAGTCTGTGTCTTGCCATCTTTCGACAGAATCGTGAAACTCTTGGCAGGCCGGCCGTCAATATTCCAGGTTTGCTCCGTCCGGTGAGCATTCACTTTGCGAAGGATAACTGTTACGTTGGGCCCCCTGCCCTCAACCGGCACCGCTAGCCCGGCCTGGGGCTTGTAGAACCAAGTACTGGTCTTCCCATCAGCGCTAATCCTCGGTGGACACCCAAAACCGGCCAGTGATGGACACCTGAAAGGGTCTTCCGCACTTTTGGTGGAGGTTCACGGAGAGTGCTGCGAATGCTGGGGTCGAAAGGGTAGTATGACCTGCCCTCGATAATCTCTGCCAGTCATAATTGAGAAGCTCCAGCGAGGAAAGGAGCTTCGAGATGAAGAAGGGCAAGCACCCAGAAGAACAGATCATCGGCGTGCTGAAGCAGGTGGAGGCAGGCCAGACGGTGAAGGAGGTCGCCCGGGAGTTGGGCGTCAGCGAGGCGACGATCTACACCTGGAAGAGCAAGTACGGTGGCATGGAAGTCAGCGAAGCGCGGCGACTAAAGGAACTGGAAGATGAGAACCGCCGGCTGAAGCACATGGTCGCAGACCTCAGCCTCGACAAAGAGGCACTGAAGGCGGTGATCCGAAAAAACGGCTGGAGCTTGTAGGTCTGCGGCAGGATGTGGCGTTGGTGATGAGCGAGTATGAATACTCGGAGCGCCAAGCCTGCAAGCTCATGTCCATGGATCGGACCACCTACCGATATCAGCCGCGGCCGGACCACAATGCCGAGTTGCGCAGCAAATTGATCGCCCTGGCGCGGCAGAAACCGCGCTACGGTTACCGGCGTCTGTGCGCGCTGCTGGAGCGCAGCGGATGCCAAGCCAGCGCGCAACGGGTGTACCGCATATACAGCGAAGAACATCTGGCGGTACGAAGGCTGAAACGGAAGCGGCTGGTGAGACCGGCGCCGGAAGGCACGTTGTTGCACAAGCCCAACCAGGAATGGGCCATCGATTTCGTGTCCGATGGCTTGGCCACCGGACGAGGGCTGCGCATGCTGACCGTCGTAGACAGTTTCACGCGCGAGTGTCCAGCTGTCGAGGTCGACACAGGCTTGTCGAGTGGCCGAGTGACTCGCGTGCTGGACTGGATCATCAGCCAGCGTGGGAAGCCGGAAGTGATTCGGTGTGATAACGGGCCGGAATTCACGAGCCGACACTTTATCGTTTGGTGCGAGGAAAGGCAGATCACGCTGCTGCACATTCAACCTGGCCGACCCATGCAGAACGGTCATGTCGAGAGCTTCAACGGGCGATTCCGTGATGAGTGTCTGAATCACAACTGGTTCACGACGCTGACGGACGCAAAAGAAAAGATCGAACGGTGGCGTATGGAATACAACGGGGAGCGGCCACACAGCAGCTTGGCGTATCGAACACCAGAGGAATTCGCCAAAGCCTGCTCTGAGCCCACCAACAGGATGGGGTTAACAACACCCATCCCGCCAGAGCCGCCCGTCGCAGGTGAGCGGTCGCAGAACGGTACTCACGGTCAAGGGTTCGCTAACGCCACGCCAAAAACCGGCGCGCCCTTGACCGCTGCGTGCCGTTCTGCATTGGAGGATGGTGCGACGGGCGGCTCCGACGGGATGGGAAAAGAGGAGTTACAGTAGACCGAGCGTCTCAGTTACGGTTGGTAGAGAAAATCGAGGCAGGTCAAGTACACGTCGGCGCAAAAGCAGAAATCCGCCGCGGCCATACATCTGCCGTTTTAAGAGCTTAAGGCGGTGGACTTGGCCTTCGACTTGTCCATTGCTCCAATGCTGTTCGACCGCGGCCGCCACCGCCTCGTAGTCGCGTTGGATTCCAGTGACGAAGCACTTTAGTTCGGGGATCTCCGACGCCAGACTTCTCGTCAACCAAGATTTCAGTGCGTCGGAATTCCGCTCCTTGAAAACCGTGCGGAATTGTTGAGCTAGGTGCTCGGCCGTGGCGAGCTGAGCATGACCGGCGGTAACTGCCTCCACCCAGCGCTGTTCGTCAGGGCTGCGATGCATCGGCGGTTTCGTTAGCCAAAACGCCACCAGTCGCAGGTTGGGGAGGGTTCGGCGCGGCTTCGAAATCGGCGTCGATGACTTCGCCCGCCAAGGCTGGACGTATTCCTTCACCCGGCTTCGCTGTCCGCCATAGCCGCGCTGACGCAACTCGCGGCAGAGTTGGGACGCATTGTGGCAGCCCTCTGCCCAGCGCTTCTCCAAATACTCACGAAAGGAATCCAGCTCAGATCGCCGCCGCCGTGGTGCACGTTCCGGAAACTCTCCTGCCTTAAGGAACCGTCGGATTGTGGTGCGGGTAATGCCGAGTTCGCGAGCGATCGCTCGTTTGGTGAGTCCGCGTTGGTAGGCCGCCCTGACTGCCTCAAATAGTGCTTTTCGCTTCTCCCGTCGCTGGTGACGCTGCTGCTCATGCCGGTTGAGTTGGATTGGTACTTCTGGTGTGTTTTCTTTGACCGGTGAGATACCTTGGCCGCTTGGCTCAACAGCATCACCCGGTGCCGAATGCGAGGCTGCGGGTTCCACCAACTGGACCCGTTGTAATACATTAGCCAATCGCTCCAGCACCCGTTGGAGCGCCTGTGTCAGGTTGCAATAAAGGTGAAATCGATCTGCGACTTGGATGGCATCCGGCGCACCCTTACGGGCACCCTCGGCATAAGCACCTGCGCGATCACGGCTGATGACGCGCACGGTAGGGTGAGCTTGCAGCCATTTGGCTAGCGTCTCCGACTCACGATCCGGGAGAAGGTCAATGGGCTGGTGCCGCTCCAAATCCACCAATACTGTCCCGTAGCGATGGCCGCGCCGCCACGCCCAATCGTCTACCCCGAGGACCTTTACATCACCTGCCGATTCAGTAGAGACGGTCTGGCTGATGACTCGAAGGATCGTGTCGGCGCAGGACTCAATACCCAACCGCGCTGCCAAACGACAGCCAGCTTCGCCACCCAAGGCGTAGCCGATCGCGAGCAAAGCGTCACGATGACGACAGGTTTGTCTACTGTAGGGCGAAGCCACGATCGGCAGCCGTTGTGTAAAGATCCGGCACTGACAATGTCGGGCCCGACAGTAGAAACGATGGGTTCGCAGACAGATCCGAACCACTGTGCCGTGACAAGGGAGGTCACGCAAGGTACGGAAATATCGGCTGTGTACGTGACAAGAGCGGATGCCACAGCGGGGACAAGCGGCACCACCTGCAGTGGCCGAGACGATCATCATCATGACGCTGCCGTGATGAACTATTTCATCCAGCGTCAGGCATGATGGATCTGGAAGAAGCGATACAAGCAAAGGGCTGGGGGAAGCAGCCATTTGCTCTTTGAGCTTAGAACATTCTCGCTTAAACCTGTTTTATGCAGAAATGAGGTGTCGCGATCCACCAAAAGTGCGGAAGACCCTTTCAGGTGTCCACCGAGGCTAATCACGGTGATACTGAACCGGCTATCGGGATTGATGGTGAACACCTCACTCTGGGGCGTGGGCCCGGCGAACTTGGACTTGGCCAGATTGCATTTCCACGTGCCGGCGAAACCACCCGCGGGAATATCCACAGCCAGAGTCATCATGGGGACCGCGAGTAGCGAAAGGATCAGTGTTATCGAGCCGGATTTCATAGTCGGATCAATCTCCTCATCGTTATAGTATCATATGCTATTTACAGGCCGCCGCGACCTCATACGGACCGGCGTAGCGCCTTTGAATTCGTGGAATCGCGGACGCAAATGTGAAGGAGAGGAACGCGATGAGAATTTCGATATTCGTACTGATGTCTGGAATTTGCTTGCTAGGAGGCGAACGCGCGCCCATAGCGGTGAACTTCCAGGACTCCGCCCCCTACCGTTGGCTCAACAAGAAGGTACTTGCGAATCGGCTGTTAGACGACATGGAAAGCCTGGAGCAGTGGACTGCCTTCACGAACGGACCGGAAGGAGTGGTGGATGCTCGCGTTCCTTTTCAAGTAACTCGTGCGAGCCAGGTAGTTGCCGAGATCAGGCTGACCAAGGAGCAGTCACGGGAAGGACGCCAATCACTGCGGCTGCGCATGCCCACAAAGCTCGACAAGCCTGGCCCGATCAGCGGACGGGGTTGGGGCAGCGCTGGCGTGACACGGCAGTTCGCGGGTGAGGATTGGAGCAACTTCAACAGGATATCGCTGTGGATCTATCCGGACTGCCCGGGCTGTTATGTAGTGTCACTGGCACTGCACGTTCACAATGAAGGCGTCGAGAAGCTGCCGGCGGCTTTTGGGCAGGAGGGCGAGAACACCGTGGTCTTACGGAATCAGGAGTGGAATCACGTGGTCTGGGAAATCGGCAATGTGGCGCGAGACAAAATTACGGGCCTGCAAATCTCGTATGGGATGTCCGGCAACGAGCCGGCGGCATCCGATACTGCGACATATTATTTCGACCACCTGGAGTTGGAGCGCGTGGAGCCTGACTACATCGAAGGCTGGGATGTGTGGCCGGGACGAATCTCATATAGCCACCCGGGCTATCAGCCCGGATCAACGAAAACAGCGATTGCCAGTGGTCTCAAAGCCAAGGAATTCCGCTTGATCAACCAGCAGACGGGGCAGACCGTTCTGTCCAAGCCGGTGGAAACAGTCAAGACACATCTGGGAACCTTCCAGGTGATGAATTTCTCAGAGGTTCGCCAACCAGGGTCCTATGCACTGGAAGTTGGCGACGCGCTCACGCACCCGTTCCGCATTGACCCGAACGTGTGGCGTGAGACGATCTGGAAGGCGCTGAATTTTTTCTATGTAGAGCGGTGTGGGATGGCGATACCGGGTGTGCATGGTGTGTGTCACCGCGACTGGCAGGCGGTACACGGCGACAAACGGATCATCATCAACGGGGGATGGCACGATGCCGGCGATCTGACCCAGGGGCTCGGCAACACGGGCGAGATTGTGTACGGCCTGTTCAGCTTGGCAGAGCGGTTACAAGCCAGGGGTGAGGACCCTGAGTTATACGAACGGCTGATAGAGGAAGCACGGTGGGGTTTGGACTGGATTCTGAAGACCAGCTTTGGTGATGGTTACCGCGGCACAGGTTCGGTGAACAGCCGTAGGACCAACGGAATTCTGGGGGACTTCGACGACACCATTGCGACAGCTCACAACGACCCGATGGCGAATTTCGTGGCATCGGCAGCGGAAGCCATTGCGTATCGGGTACTGAAACAGAGCGATCCACGGCTGGCAGCATACTCTCTGAAGATGGCGGAGGCGGACTGGCGGTTCGCAGTAGCGGGGATGGGCGATGCGCGCGCACAGACTACGCAGGAGCGCTGGCGCGTCCCGTTCGACTCGGACGGGGTAGTGCACGAACGGGCGTCGGAAGGGGTGCTGGCGTCCGTGGATCTGTGGCGGGCCACTGGCGACCAGTGCTATGCCGACAAAGCCGTGGAACTGGCGCGGGTCATTTCGGATTCACAGGAGCGCAAACGGCCGAACTGGACGACACCGCTGCTGGGCTTTTTCTACACCGGCCCGGAGAAAGACCGTATTTTGCATTATTGTCACAGGGGTCGCGAGCAGGCGCCGATCCTTGCGCTAACGCAGCTTTGCGAAGTATTCCCAAACCATCCGGAGTGGATGAAGTGGTATTCGGCGGTGGTGCTGCATGCGGAGTACCTGAAGACGATGGCGAAATATACCGAGCCCTACGGCGTGCTGCCTGCCTCGATCTACAAGGACGACGAGTACGAGCAAGTGCCGGAAACCCGTCGGGAGTCGTTTCGCAAGCAGGTGTTGAACGGCATTCCGCTGGGCGAGGGGCACTACCTGCGGCTGCTGCCCGTGTGGATGGATTACCGCGGTCATTTTGGCACGATCCTGCCGCAGACGCAGGCACTGGCTAATGCGGCACATTTGCGGGGGGACCTGGAAGCGGCACAGCTATGCGAGCACCAATTGGAGTGGATTATCGGTCGAAATCCGTTCGCGCAGAGCACCATGTGGGGCGAGGGTTACGACTTCGCTCCCCAGGACACACCGTCTTCCGGCAACATGGTGGGATCGCTGCCGGTTGGAATACAGAGCCGGGGTGACAAGGACGTACCCTACTGGCCAGTCCAGAACACCTGGACTTACAAAGAAGTGTGGGTACATCCGGTGGGCCGCTGGATCTGGGCGATGCGAGACCTTGCGGGACCGGCTCTGGTTGAAGGACATGCGAGCTCGCCGGTAGAGTTCCAGGAGACCAGCTACGGACAGCGGGTTGAGGTCAAGCCGGACTCGGCGAGTGGATGGTTCCGGGCCATGTTGCCGGAAGGGAAATACACGGTGCGGAGCGGTGGCGAGCAACAGACATACACACTCCTACACGGAGGGACCTACCATCTGGACCTTCGCGCGGGACGGGTTTTGGACTTTGAGCTATCCAAGGACACCTCTGGCGCCGGGGACGTGACGATCCGACTAAGTGCCCGAGGCCAGGGGCACCACCGGTTCGTACTTCGTGTGGAGAATCTGGCGCTAGACGCGACGGAGAAGGAACTGACGCTGCGGTCTGGCGGTGTGGGTACCCTCGAGTGGCACGCACGGATCACCTCGCAGGACAGTCCGTGGGTAGCAGTCGTGGTACCGGATGAGGACTTATCGCAGCGGAAGGAAGTGATGGGTGCTGCCTGGGAGCATTAATCTGGGGCTCTCGACATAAATACCAAAATCGACTCACGCGAGGTGAAAGGAATGCCATGCACAGTAGACTCTTAGCCGTGTCGGCTCTCCTGCTGATCCGGCCTCTCTCCGCTGCTTCGCCGGAGATCGTGAAGCACATCGATCAAGCTTGGTTCCAGGGGGCATTGGCCTCCGAGGCGGCGCACTGGCGCGAGGCCGCATTCTGGCCCAACGGGTTTTTCATGGTGTCACTCGACCGCCAGTGGCGCCCAACTGGAAACCCAAATGGGACGCTGGTGTCGCAAAGCCGCCAAATCTTCGTGATGGGGGCCGGCTATGAAGTTACGGGTGAAGCGACATACCTGGATGCCATGAAAAAAGGTGCGGACTTCCTGCTGGAGTATTTCCGCGATAAAGAGAAAGGCCTATTTTTCTACAGTGTCGATCCGGAAGGCGAGGTCGTGGACGACAACAAAGACAGCTATGGTCTGGCCTTCACGATATTTGCACTGTCGCACGTGGCGCGCATCACAAAGGATGAGCGATACGCGCGCGCCGCGCTGGAAACGTGGACGGAAATGAAGGAGCACATGCGGGAACCATCCGGGTTTTTCAAGCCGAGGATGGACCGCAACTATACCAAAGTGATCGGCCAGAATTCGCAGAACCCCATGATGCACCTATTTGAGGCGCTGATGGCACTGCATGATGCAACGGGATCGCAAGAGGTTTTGCGAGATGCTCAGACGCACGCCGATAACATCGTGAACCGGTTAGTCCAGGACGAAGGCCGTTTGCCAGAATTGTACGATGCCGAGTGGCACGCGGCCCGGCCCGAGCAGGGAGGGTACTTCGAGTTGGGTCATCAGTTCGAATGGGCCTTCTTGCTGAGCCACGCCGTCGAGAAGGGTTTACCGGCTCGCTACCTTGGCGGTGCCGAACGGCTACTCAACTACGGCATGAAAGTAGCCTATGACCGGCAGGAAGGCGGGATTTTCTCACGAGGCGATTATGAAGGCCGGGCAGTAAGAGGGCCGAAAGGGTGGTGGGAGCAGTGCGAATTTCTGCGAGCCCTGATGCATTGGGCAGCGGTACGAGGACGTGCAGATCTTTGGCCAGCGTTCGACAAGTCGCTGACGTTCTGCAAGAAGAATCTGATCGACGCTGAGTACGGAGGGTGGTTTTCCTCCTACGATGCGCAACAAGCGACCCGGCGAAGCAGCAGTAAAGGAGGCGTTTGGCAAGTGGGCTATCACGTTTGCGGGATGTATTTGGAGGCTTTGCGCATCTCTCAAGAACGTTAGCAGCAAACGGTGGGACCCAGAATGCTGAAATAGCAGAAAGCGAGAAGTATGAACCTGGGAATGCAATTCCGATTTTCACGAAGAAGAATGATGCAAGGGGTCGGGGGTGCGACTCTGGCGCAGGCCATTGCGACTGCGACCGCCGTGCCCGTGCCCCGAAAGTGGCCGATTGAGGAGGGTCCGGACACGCCGAAGATCTGCCTGGGGCCATGGGACGGCGGCGGACCTCTGCCTGCGGGCTTGCAGCCTCCTCCGGCTGTGCCAGCTCTGGCAGCGCCCCAGGCGGGCCGGGAGCGGAGTGGCTTCGGGGCCGGATTCGGGGGCTTTCTGGCTCCCAGGACGGAGGCGGCCTCTGGGGGACGAGCGAGCGTGGGCGGCTTCGGACGCAATCTTAAGGCGAGTTACCAGCGCATCAGGCAACTTGGCGTGACGCACCTGCTGGGTGTAGGGGTAGCCGGCACACCCTGGACCGAAGAGAACATCCGCATGGCTATCCAGACCGCCAAGGAGGCCGGTCTAGTGGCCTACAACGCGATGATCGGCATCCCGGCCAGCGTCATCTATGGCAGAGAAAGCCGTGCCAAGGACATGGAACCTATCATCGCCTCCATCGAGGCCGCCGGGAGAGCCGGACTGCCTGTGATCGAGTACAACTTCTACGCGCACCGTGCCATCGAGGGCTATTACGAGAGAGTCGGGAGGGCCAGGGCAGGCTACACGGGCTTCGACTACGAGCTCGAATTACTCGTCGATGAGAACGGCGGCGTAGTGCAGCCAATCTACCGGGACGAAGACGGACAGTTTACTCCCGAGACCCTGGCGGCCTTCCCGAACGCCAAGAAAGTGAAGTTCAAAGACCTGCCGCCGCTGGCTGATGAAGGTGCGCACAATTTGCAAGAAATGTGGACCAACATCACCTACTTTCTCAAGGCCGCGGTTCCAGCAGCCGAAAAGGCGGGCGTCCGCCTGGCCCTCCATCCCAACGATCCCCCGGCGCCGATCAGCCGCGGATCCCAGCAGATCATGGGAACGGTGGCGGGCTGCAAGCACCTCATCGAAATCGTCAACAGCCCCGCGAACGGCATCACCTTCGACTGCGGAGTCACCCGGGAGATGGGCGACGATCCGGTGCAGGTGGCCGAATACTTCGCCAGCCGCAAGCGCATCAACCACGTGCACTACCGCAACGTCCAGGTTGCCAAGCCCTACGAAAAATACCAGGAGGTGTTCATCGACGCGGGCATGGGCGATATGTTCGGCGTGATGAAGGCGCTGGTGCGGAACAAGTACACTGGGACGATTTACCCGGAGCACCCGCGAGCGCTGGACGCTGACAGGGACCGGGTCGGACCAGGCAACCGCATTATTGGGTACTACCCCGGCGATGGGGGCTACACCGGCATCACTTACAACGTGGCGTACGCGAGGGCCATGATGCAGGCGGCCCTGGAGTCGGTGTAAGGCCCGCAGAAGAAGTGACTTCGGCAGGCTGCCGAAAGACGCACCTTCGGGGCAGGGTGTTGTCTGCGCACAGTGGGCGAATCAGGTAAGATCGTGTTTCAGAAATGAGGTTGAGCAATGCTGACACGCCGATCTGTCATTAATATGATGGCCGGTGCAGTGGCGGGCACCCCTTCTCCCCTGCCCGCCCAAACCAGTGGACGGCCCACCGCCTTCGCTCTCATTGGCGATCGTTATCACAATTCCGATTACATTCGGACTGCACTTAGTAAGACCCTGGTCAGCGCACTGGGGATTTCCATCGATTTCACCGACGAGATTAGGGCACTGAGTGCCGACCGGCTCTCCGGTTACAAACTGCTGATCATCTTCCGTGACGGCTGGGTGTGGCCGGACGGGTACCCTGACCAGATGACGTATCCGGGCTACGCCCAGCGAGCCCCTGCTGGCATCGTCAGCGATCCACCAGTGCCCAAGCACGAAGCCAAAAGTACTCCGTGGATCACCGCGGAACAGGGTAAGGCGGTAAGAGAGTTTGCCTCCAAGGGAGGAGGGATTCTTTTTTATCACAACGTCACGTATATAAGCCCCTACAATCAGGATTTCCGTCACGTGCTTGGCGCCGTTACCCAGGGACACCCACCCATAAGGCCGTTCAAGGTGAAAGTTGTCAACAGCGATCACCCTATCACGCGCGGTATCCGCGACTTCGTTGTCACCGATGAGCAGCACTACGTAATGTACGACAAAGACCCGAAGTACGTGCTCCTTCGAAGCGTCAACGAAGATGGTCTTGCTTTCACGCCTGGCCCCTGGGAGATGGAACACCTCCCGATGGGGCCGAACAGCGGAAAACTGGGCACGTCATGTGAAGCTGGCTGGGCGTACGATTACGGGAAGGGGCGGGTCTGCTACCTTGCCCCGGGCCACATGATCGTCGACCTCTGGAACCCCGAGTACGAAAAGCTGCAGCAAAACGCCGTACGGTGGTTGCTGCAGCAAGTCTAGTTTGTCCCGGCATCATACGTTACCTTTGCCGTCGTCACTGCGGCTAGATGTACAATCGAAGGTGGCCCGGAAGCCGGTGGCCAACCCAGAGCCCGGCTACTCCATCTGCAAGTTCCTCCAGACAGGCGGAGTATAGAAACGCAACGACACATCGCCACTGACCCGCATCGCAACAAAGTTAACCTGCTGCGCCGGACTCGAGCTGCTCAAAAGTTTGGAGTAAATAGAACATCATAGGAGGGCACCTTATGTATCTTGAGAAGTTCAGCTTGAAGGACCGGATCGTCGTCATTACAGGCGCCGGCAGAGGTATCGGCCGGGAAATCTCCCGTGCTTTTGCAGAGTCGGGCGCGGTCGTGATCATCGCTGAAATAGTGGAAAAGAACGGCCAGGAGGCCGCGCGTAGCCTTACTGAGGCAGGGTACCGCGCAGAGTTTCTCTGGCTCGACGTCACCGATTCCGCCGCGGTGGACCGCGCAGCAGATACCGTGGTTGGCAAGTACGGCCGTGTTGACGTTTTGGTAAACAACGCCGGTTATGCCAACAACATTAAAGCTCTAGACTACCCGAACGATGAATACCACAAGCTTATGCGGATCAACTTGGATGGCGTCATGTTCTGTTCCCGGGCTTTTGGCCGGCACATGGTAGCGGCCGGAAGCGGCAGCATTGTAAATATTGGCTCCATGTCCGGGTTGATCGTGAACAAGCCGCAGCCCCAGGCGCCTTACAACGCCAGCAAGGCCGCCGTACATTCGCTGACCAAATCATTGGCATGTGAATGGGCAAAGTCTGGCGTTCGTGTCAATGCCGTTGCGCCAGGGTACATCAACACGGAGTTGACCCTTCTCGGCCGCTCTACCCCCGAATGGAACACGTGCTGGCTGGAGATGACACCCATGGGCCGCTGCGGTGAGCCATCTGAGGTGGCCTCCGCCGTCCTATTCCTAGCGAGTGATGCGGCGAGCTACGTGACTGGAGCGGTGCTCAGCGTCGATGGTGGCTACACAGCCTGGTGATTGATCTCAATTCCCTTAGCTACGCGTCCGCGCCACGCTGCCAGCCCTGCAGAAGAACAGCGCCTACTATGATTAGGCCCTTGACTACTTGCTGAGGGTATCCAGGGATGTTCATCAGGTTCATGATGTTTCCGATGATTCCGAGGATGAGCACACCCAGGAGCGTATTGAATGCTGTTCCTTTGCCGCCACTGAGGCTCGCTCCACCGATCACCACAGCGGCGATCGCATCAAGCTCCGCGCCGGCGCCGACAATTGGCGATCCGACGCCGGTTCGGCTGGTGCTGATAATCCCGGCGACCGCGCAGAACGCGCCGGAGATGCAGTAGACGGCGAACTTGTACCATCCGGTCCGCACACCGGCCAGCCTGACGGCGGCTTCGTTGCTTCCGATCGCGGTCACCATCCTTCCGAATACCGTGTACCGGAGGAGAAACGCCACGAGCGCGAAGATGGCCAGCATCACGAAAACCGGCGCCGGAACGCCCAGCCAGTAGGCAGACCCAAACTGATTCAGACGCGGCTCCGCAATGATGATCGGGGAGCCCTTCGAAAGGATGAATGCGAAGCCTCTGGCAATGGTCATCATTGCGAGCGTCGCAATGAACGGTGCCATGCGTCTCGCCGCCACAAGATAGCCGGATACCGCGCCGCACAGCGCGCCAGCACTGATAGTGAGCCCCACCGCCGGCAGCAGCCCCACCGGGCCTAGTAAGGAGGCGATCAGTACGCTCGTGAATGCCGCAAGCGAGCCGACGGACAGGTCGATACCACCTGTCAAGATCACCAGCAGCATGCCCAGCCCCATTCCGGCGAGCCCGGCGACCTGACGCAAGAGGTTGAATATGTTGTGCCGGCTGAAGAAAACGTCCGAAAGTGAAGCGGCGAGTCCGATCATCACGAAGAAAATCAGAACCGTGTTGTATTTGAGCACCAGACGGAGGGCGCCCACCCAAGGTGAACGCGGCATCGCAGAGTCCTCGAAGCTCGCCTCTTCGTTTGCACATTTCAACGGCTGTTCCGTTTCACCCTCCTTCTGAGCCGCCATCTTAGAGTGCCTCTCGAGTAGTTCCCGCGGCTGGTCTCTTGATTGCTAGAAGCATGATATTCTCCTCGCTGATCTCGCGTCCCTCGAGCACACCCGTCATGGTGCCATGGCTCATGACGGCGATGCGGTCACACAGCCCGATCACTTCCGTCATGTCGGAGGAGACCACCACGACCGCCACGCCAGCGGCCGCCAGTTCGTTAATTAGGCCGTAGATTTCCACCCTGGCGCCCACATCCACGCCTCTGGTGGGCTCATCCAGCAGAAGAACCTTGCAATTGGCACCGAGCCACTTGGCCAGGACTACCTTTTGCTGGTTACCCCCGCTCAAATCCGCGACTTCACCCTCGATGCTGCGAGTTCTTATCCGCAACCTGGAGACAAGGCTTTCCACAATACCCGTTTCCGCACGCCGCCGGATGATGCCGAGAGCGTCCGACACCCTGTCGATACTGGGTAGCGTGATGTTGTGACGGATCGGCATCGTGAGAATTACGCCCTGGTCCCCGCGGCTTTCAGGCACGAGTGCGATGCCGCCCTGGACGGCGTCTTTAGGGGACGCAATCTTCAGCCGGCGGCCAGCTATTGCGACTGTTCCACCGTCCTTCGGATCCGCGCCGAAGATTGCCCGGAGCACTTCGGTACGGCCGCTGCCCACCAATCCCGAAATCCCGAACACTTCTCCCGCGCTCACTGCAAAGGAAACGGCGTTGATCTTACCGGCGCGCAAACCCTCCACCCGCAGCACCTCTTCACCGATGGTGCAGTCTCTGACAGGGAACATGGTCCCAATGGTGCGTCCTATCATCAAGGCGATCAAGTCTCTCGGCACGATTTCCGAAGGGAAAACCGTACGCACTACCGCGCCGTCTTTGAGCACCGTGATGCGGTCGGCGATGCGGAAGATCTCATCCAGCCGGTGGCTGATGTAAACCAACCCGACGCCCCGATCGCGCAGCTTCCCCAAAACGACAAACAGTTGATCCACTTCCCGGGGAGCCAGGACAGCGGTCGGCTCATCCAGAATTAACACCTTCACGTTCTCGGAGATACCCTTTGCAATCTCGACGATCTGGCGGTCGGCCACGCCAAGGTCCGCGATTTTGGAGCGCGGATTGATGCGGGTGAAGCCGGTCTCGGACAGCAACTCGCCGGCGCGCCGGTTCAGATCGCGCCAATCGATCAGTCCGAAGCGCCGGGACAGGCGCTTGATCAAAATGTTCTCGGCTACTGTAAGGTCGGGGACCAGGGCAAGCTCCTGGTAGATAATGCCGATCCCCAATTGCCGGCCCATTCGTGGATTGAGGATCTCAACCGGCCTGCCGTCAACCTTAATCGTGCCGTGGTCCATGCGATGAACACCCGAAAGGATTTTCATCAGCGTGGATTTTCCGGCGCCGTTTTCGCCTACGAGCGCATGAATCTCTCCTGGTCTTACATTAAACGAAACGTTCCTCAACGCTCTGACTGCGCGGAACGACTTGCTCACATTGAGGAGTTCGACGCCGTCTGCCTCAGACACCTCGGTTGCCTCCCGGTCTAAGAATGCGACCGGCGTGTGTGCCGTCAGAATTCGGAATCAGCACGGTAGAACTTGTCCACATTGGCCTTCGTGATGGCCGCGGCAGGAGTGTAATAGATCTTGGGGAAATCCCGTTGTCCGCTCAGATATTTGACCGCTATCTCTACGGCGGTGCCACCCACCAGCGCGGGATCGTTGAGGCCGGTGGCGCCGTATTCGCTCCTCCGGATTGCTTCGTAGGCTTCCTTCTGGCCGTCAGCCGCGGCAACAACTAAAATGCGATTCTTCCGCCCCGCTTCGGCGATCGCCTTGAGCGCACCAAGACACATGCTGTCGTTCTCGCAAACCAGCACATTTGCATCGGGGCAGGCGACCAGGATGTCCTCCATGGCCTTTAGCCCGCCTTCGTGTGTCCAGTTTCCCCAACCCTGGGTCAGAATTTGGAACCCCGATTTGTTGTCATCCCGGAGTTGCTGTTCGATGATGCCGCGGAAAACTCCTTGCCGGCGCTCCTTACCCACAGGATTGCCCTGCGTGCCACTGAGCAAGGCCATCCGCATAGGCTGGCCCTTCATCTGCACGGCGAGCCACTCGCCGACCAGCTCGCCGTCGGCCATGTTGTTGGACTGCACCGTGGTGACGTAGTCCGCAGCCGGGGAGATCGAGCTGTCAATAATGATCACCGGCACACCCGCCCTGGCGGCTGCTTTTGTGGCGGGAACCAGGCCGTTCGGGTCCTTGGGATTCAGAATCAGGACGTCGATGCTCTTCGAAAGCAGGTCCTCAACATCGGCTAGCTGCTTGTTCATGTCGTCGTGGGCTTCCGTCGCGATCACCCGCTTCACGCCCATCGCTGCCGCCTTTTTCTTGACCGCATTCGCCTGCGCGGCAAAATAGGGCGCGTCGAGGGTATACATGGAGAGCCCGATGGTGATGTTCTTCGCGGCCTTGGCTGGACCGGCCGCCGGTGTCGATGGTTCACCTGGGCCGCCAGGGGAATCCGGCACGGAACCGGCGCACGCCGCCAGGATCAACGCTCCTAGCGCAGCCACAGCCATCCAAAGACCATCCCCAATTCCCGTCTTCACAGACACTCCTTTCGGCGAATTCTTCGGATCAGTCCAGGTTGATCATCACCTTCATGCAGTTACCCTTAGCCCGCTCTATCGCCTCGTAGGCCGCCAGGTAATCGTCAAATGCGAAGCGATGGGTAACCACCTCATCGAAGTTGATTCCCCCGGTGGCAGCCAACTCCAGGGCCTTCTCGTAATCAGCCTTCCGGTACATGAGGGACCCGACCAGGGCCAACTCGCGGTCCTGCACCAGTCCGAGGTCCGCCGGAACAGGTTTGGCGAAGACGCCCACCACCACAATCGTCGATCCCTTGCGGGCGCACCGGACAGCATCGGCAATCGCTCTGTCCGAGCCTATGCACTCCAGAATCACGTCGGCCTTATCCGGGCCGAAAGCGGTTAGTAACGCTTCGCTCAAATCCTCATGCCCAGGATTTACTGCAAGCGACAGGCCGACCCTTCGCGCCTTCTCAAGCCTGTATTCGCTCACATCCGTGATAAGGACCTTCGCGGCACCCGAGGCGCGCGCGGCCTGCGCTACCATGTTGCCGATCGTCCCCGCACCGAGCACCGCAACATTCTTTCCCCGTATATCCCCAAATCGTGAGAGCGCATGCACCGCCACTGACAGCGGCTCGATCATGGCCGCCTGGTCGATACCGACCGAGTCGGGCACATGCAGCGTCATAGCAGCTTGGACGGGGAAGAACTCCTGCGCAGCACCTCCGGTCTGAAAGCCCATGACCTTGAGAGAGTCGCAGATATTGTACATGCCGGTGCGGCACGGATAGCAGGTGCCGCAAGTGACCTGGGGCATGAACACCACGCGGTCGCCAGGAGCGAAGGAGTGGACAGCCGGGCCCGTCGAGTCCACGACGCCGGCGACTTCATGGCCCTGAACAACTGGGTAGCTGGTATAAGGATGCAGTCCGTGATAAACGTGGATGTCCGAGCCACAGATGCCGATCCGGCGAACGCGCACTAGCACCTCGCCCTCGCGCGGAATCGGTTTTTCGACCTGGCGGATCTCGATCCGGCCGGGCGCCATCATCACCGCCTGTTTCATCACGTTATTTGTATAGCACGGGACAGCATTCTTGCATGCTTCCTGTTCGAGTGTTGCGATCTATCACGCCGCCCGCATGAAGGAATCGGAATCAAAGCAACCTCAGCCGTTATTCCCATGGCCTCTCTCTGTCCTCCGAGCGGGAGTGTTCTTCCAGGCGAAGGCACGATTGGACCGCCTGTCCCCCCGGGAGACCTTTGCTGCCAAAACTGTGTTGCTTTGACATTCGCTGGCCCGCTGGCTTGACAACGATACAATTGTAATATAATATTGCCCTACAACGTAACAGCCTGGCGGCCGAAAGGGGGCGTTTTCAGTGTTGGAATTTGGTCAACAACTGGGTGCCGAGCCTCACGTGCAACGCCCAGCAACAACAACGAACGCAATCCAAGCCCGGTATCGCGACCTAACTATAGAGAATAGGGCTGCGCTTGCACTTAACGGACAGTATGTACGATCAGCCTGGGCTATTGTCGGTCATCGCTACTTTTGGTCTGGGCTGACTGTGGGAGGTACTAAATGCAACGACGTTACAACCCGTTGGCGGGCAGCTTTCTATTGATTTTCGGCGTATTCTTCTGCTCTAGCGTAGTCTGGGCGGACGTGACCGGATCAATACTGGGCATCGTGCGCGATAAGACGCAGGCCATAGTTGCCGGCGTGCACATCGTGGCCACCAACGTAGAAACCAATTTCAGTAAGGAAACCATAACGGAGCCCGACGGGCAATATCGGATACTGGCGCTGCCCACTGGCACGTACCGAGTAACCGCTACTGCTTCCGGCTTCCAGCAGTTCACGGCCACCGCTGTCGACCTGAAGGTGAACGACCAACTACGCATCGACATCGTGCTCGAAGTTGGCAGCGTACAGCAACAGATTAGCGTCCAGGCCAATGCGATGCAAGTGGAGACTGAGAGCACGCAACTCGGCAGCGTAATTGAAACGCAGACAATCCTCGCGATGCCGTTGAACGGGCGCAGCTATCTCGACCTGCTTCCGCTGCAGGTCGGTGTCGTGCCCGTCACGTCGGGCACCGTTCCCAACGACCGTCCAGTCTCCGGCATGTTTGCAAATCCAGGCAACGTGTCGGTTAACGGCCAGCCGGAGAGCGCAAACGCTTTTCTCGTTAATGGCGGCGACGTGAGTGAGACCAAGAACATGGGTGCCGGACTTATCCCGAATCTGGATTCCATCCAGGAATTCCGGCTCATCACCAATAGCTACGACGCCGAGTACGGAAGATTCAGCGGCGCGGTGATGAATGCCGTCACCAAGTCCGGGACAAATAGCATTCATGGAGATGTCTTTGAGTTTCTGCGTAACGACAAGCTCGATGCGCGCAATTTCTTCGATCCTACAAAGGCGGAATTGCGACAGAACCAGTTCGGCTACGCCGTCGGTGGACCGGCCTGGAGGAACAAGCTGTTCTGGTTCTCGGACTACCAGGGGACGCGCAACGTTTCGGGCGCTAGCACGGGCTTACTCCAGCTGCCTACAACGGCCCAACGCCAGGGCATTTTCGATCCTTCCACCCTCACCGGCTCGGTCAACGGCAACTACTGGGCCCAAGTGCTAACTCAACGTCTGGGATACGCGGTACAGAGTGGGGAACCATACAGCTCACCTAGCTGCACGCTCACGTCGGACTGCGTGTTTCCCGGCGGCGTGATCCCGCAGCGGGCTTTTGACAAGCCGTCTGCCAACATGCTGCCCTACATCCCTGTCGGTAATCTTTCTCCGAGTCAGGGTCTCTACGCTGATGATAGTCAGAAAGCGCCGATTGTGGATACCAAGCTAGGACAACGTGTCGATTTCGTAAATCAAAAGACTGGCAACTGGTCCTTCTACTACCACTACGACGATTCGACTACGACCACCCCGCTCAATGCCAGCTTTCCGGGCTTTCCCAGCATCACGCCCGAGCGTGCACAAATGGTCACGATGAGCAACACTAAGACTCTCAGTCCCACAGCAGTCAATGAATTCAGGCTGAGCTTCTTCCGCACATCCACCACAACCAATATCCCCACCGGCGGCTATGCCAAGCTCTCCGATCTGGGATTTACGACCGGTGTCGGCACTCTCGGCATTGTCCCTTCCGGTCCTGCTGGCTATCCGCAAATGCCGCCGTGGATCCAGTTCAACAATTTCACGTTCGGCCCCAATCAGCTCACTTTGAGACAGGCCAATAATACCTGGCACGCCAGTAATTCCTTTTCCAAAGTTGCGGGCGCTCATACGCTCAAGGTCGGCGGGGACTTCCGCTATTACCAACTCAACGTACGCAATGTATGCTGTACCGACGGTGGTTTTTTCTTTAGCGGTGGCGAAACTGGCAGTGATATTGCCGACTTTCTACTGGGCGCACCCGACGGCTTCTTCCAGGCCTCGGAGCAGTTTCTAAACAACCGCAGCCGTTACGCGGGTGTCTTCGTTCAGGATTCCTGGAAGGTGAAACCCAACCTGACCTTGAACCTCGGCTTGCGCTGGGAAGTGAGTATGCCTTGGTACGATACGCAAGGCGAACTGGAGACCCTCGTACCCGGCGCGCAGTCGCAGTTGTTCCCCTTGTCTCCCAAAGGTTATCTAGTGCCCGGCGATCCGGGTGTCCCCAGCACCATATCCCCGACGCGGTGGGATACCTTCGCTCCGCGTATCGGCGTGGCTTATTCTCCCAGCTTCACGGGTGGCATCCTAGGTAAGCTACTCGGAGGTCCTGGAAAAACCAGCATTCGCGCCGCCTACGGTATTTACTATTTGTCCCAAGCGGACCTTGGCAATTTCGGCGTAATTGGCGACCCGCCCTTCGGCATGTGGTGGTCCAGTTCGGCTCCGCCGCTTCTGGATACTCCATACCTCACCCGTTCTGACGGAGTCTCACAAGGGCAGAAGTTCCCGTTCACTCCGCCGGTCCCGGGTAGTGCGGCCACCAAGGCGCTCGATTTCAGGCAATTTGAACCCCTCTGGAGCCCCGGTTACTCGAACCAAAATAAGCTCACGTACGCCGAGCACTACAATTTCTCGATACAGCGCGAGCTTTCAAAATCGACGGTACTGACCGCCGCGTTTGTGGGAACTCAAGGCCACCATCTTCTGACCAACTTCGGTCTGGAGGGGGGTAGTGCAGCGCTTTGCAACCAGTTGAACGCTGAAGGTGCTACACCGCAGTGCGGTCCTTTCGGCGAAGCTACTGCCTACGCTCTCCCGAATGGCTCCCAGGTCTACGGCACTATGCTTCCAACTACGAATCCGGGAATCTCGAATCAGGCACTCGGCACTGTCGCATTTGGCAATGCGAATGTGATGTCCGACATCGCTAACTCGAACTACAATGCGCTCCAGGTGTCGGTGGAGCGCAAGGCGGCTGATGTGACGTTTCTGGGAGCGTACACGTTCTCCAAGTCGATTGACAACGCCCAAGGCCTGAATCCATGGAATTTCAATCTTACCCGTGTCCTTTCGCCGTTCGACATGACTCACAATTTCGTGGCCAGCTACACTTGGGCCGTCCCGTTCGATCGGGGCTTCAGCAGCCTGCCGAAGCGCCTCACGCAAGGGTGGGATATCTCCGGCATCACCCGCTTTACAACTGGTTTTCCCATCACGCTCAGCCAATCGGGGGATCTGGCCATGACGGGCCTAGGCCTCGATTATCCGAATGTCGTGGGACCGGTCGTCACTCAAAATCCCCGGAAGTCGGGCCCGAACGGTCCGAACACATACTTCCTCCCGAGTGCGTTCGCTTCCGAGCAGCTTGGAGTCATCGGCGATGCCGCTCCCAGGTTCTTCCATGGGCCAGGGATTATCAACACTGACTTCGGAATCACAAAACTGGTCCCGATCACCGAATCAATGGCGATTCAACTCCGTGGTGAATTCTTCAACGTCTTCAACCATGCCAACTTCAATACTCCGGTAGGTAATTTCGCCAGCGGCCAGTTCGGGGAGGTGACCAGCGCCAGGGCTCCCCGTATCGGACAGGTTAGCGCGAAGTTCATTTGGTAAGTACCCGAGTGGCGTCCCACTTTGCGGGAGCGGCCGCAGCATCGCCGCTCCCTGCGCGCCTCTGTACGCGAAGCAACATTCTTTGAGAGGAGTATTTCCATGATCCGCAGGTTGATGGTTTCTGCAATCGCAGTGTTGACGTCGCTCACGCCGCTCGCGCTGGCACAACAGTCAGAGAGTGAGCGCATCGACATGTACTTTGGCGATTGGCACACTTCCGCGCCCCACATGACGCACGGCGTGCTGGAGCAGCGTGACATTCTCACGCGTGGTGACCCGTATCACCCCACAACCAAGGGTGCCGTTCTCCAGTTCATTAATTCATATTCGTATGCGACATTGGCGGCCGGTGCCTCGACTCAGCCGACGGCTCTGACAGGGCAACAGGAGATTTACTTCTTTGTTTCGGGCCGCGGGATTGCGACTGGGGGCGGTGTAACCGCGGATCTATTTCAGAACATCGCAATCCTGATGCCTGCGAATCTTGAATTCACGCTCAAGAATACCGGAGCTGAGCCACTGGCGATGTACATCATAAACGAGCCGACACCTCCAGGTTTTCGGCCGAACGATAAGATGCTGGTGCGAGATGAAAACACTCTTCCCATCGCGACCAGTGATGCGTTGTGGTGTCACATCGATAAGATGCTGTTCGTCGCCGCCGACGGGCTGGGTACGCTCGAAAGCGTCTTGACCTTGACTCTCGATTCTTTGACAATTGCGCAACCGCACCTTGTCGATCACAACGACATCGAGGAAGTGTGGGCTGCTCTAGAAGGTACTAGCGTCGCCTTCATCAGCAATCAGCTACGAAAACAGCCACCTGGTGTTGCGTATCTCCACATCCCTGACAACAAGACTCCTCATAGCAATATCAATTACATGGAGAACGGGCAGGTCAAATTCCTATACTTCGCCCGGTACCATCCTCACGAAACCAGAAAGTGAAAGGGAGTTAAAGGAGATTGACTTATGACTAACCGATCGCTCGCCATCTTAATAATGTCGCCCTTGGTTTTGACTCTTGCGCCGCTGTCGGCGCAACAGACAGTAACCCCTGGGGCGACTGCTTCTGTAGCGTCCGGGAGAAGATCGCCGAGCGCGGGTGGAAACTCGTTTGATAGTCCCGGGGACATAAAGTATCAAAAGAACAGGGACTTACTGGACAGAAGAATCGACCTGTTTATGGCCGACTGGCACGAATCCATGCCGCGCTACACGCATGGTTCACTGGTTGTGCGCGACATTTTAACTCGCGGAGACAACTTCTCTCCGCCGCAGAGAGGTGCCATCCTCCAGCGCGCGAATTTTCTGGCCTATGCGACGCTTGCCGCCCATGCGTCCACGATACCTTCACGATTATCCGGCCAGCAGGAGGTCTTTTACATCCTCTCGGGGAACGGAGTCGTTACAGCCGGTGGCGTCACCGCTGAGATTCACCGGGACATTGCCGTTTTTATACCCGCTGAACTGGAGTTCGTGATGCGAAGCACCAGCGGCGAACCCGTCACGATGTATATCATCAACGAGCCCACACCGCCCAACTTCCACCCGAAAGACAAGATGGCGGTCACAAATGAGAGAGAACGCAAACCGGGTAGCCCCTATGACTCTTCGCCGTACACTCTGCCCGGCGCAGCAGGCCATTGGGCGCATATAACGAGAGGGCTGTTCGGCAAATCCGATGGGCTCGCAACGCTGGGCGGTGTGATCACCGTAACGCTCAATCCGATGACCATGGGCGAACCGCATACACATCCCCCGGGGCACGAAGAGATCTGGGCAGCCATCGAAGGAACTAGCCTCGCGTTTCTGGGGACGGAACTGCGGCTACAGCGTCCGGGGATGGCGTTTATGTTGCGAACGGACTCCATGATGACGCACTCCAATATCAATGTGGGCGACACTCCCGTGAAATTCCTCTGGTTCTAGGAGGATCTATGACTCTTCGACGCCTTATAGTCCTTTGTCTCATGCTGTTGTTGCTGGGAACTCCGGCAGCCTATTCGCAGTTTGCGCAAGCGCGGGCAACGGAGATTGTGGATGGCTCCGGCAAGCCGATCCTGATCCGCGGGATCAACATGGCCAACTGGCTGTTGCTGGAAGGATACCTCTGGGGCTTCGGGGGTATCACGCAGTACATGACGGAAGTTGAGGCAATGGCTGCGGATTTGATGGGACCAACCCAGGCGAAGGCCTTCTGGCACGCCTATCGGCAGAACTTCGTCTCTGAGCAGGACGTCCATCGTATCCATCGGGATGGATTCAACGTCATCAGAATTCCATTGCACAGCAAGTTCTTTCAGACCGATGACGCGGAAGGCTTCCAACTCATCGATCAACTTTCTCAGTGGAGCCGCAAGGAGCACATCTATCTCATCCTGGTCCTGCAGGGCGGCGTCGGCGGCATAACCGGAGAGGCGAGCGATGATGGTCCAGGTTATCCATGGTTGCTGAAGGACGCAGGTGCACAGCAGGAAACAGCTGCCGCGTGGCAACGGATCGCCCGCCACTACCGGAACGATCCCACCATCCTGGGCTACGACCTTCTGAATGAGCCAATGCTCTGGTCAGGACATTCTTATCTTGACTCGCTCCTGGAACCGGAATACCGTCGTTTGACTGCGGCCATCCGAGAGGTCGACACCAACCACATCCTGATTCTGCAACCTCCTCGTGGGCACTTCACCGTTTTCGGCAAGCCCTTCGACCGGAATACCGTCTACAGCTTTCACAGCTACAGCGCGACGCCGCGCGAAGAATTTCTCCGCCCATACCTGGACTTTCGTGAGAAGTATCAGGTGCCGCTCCTCTTCGCTGAGATCTATACCGAGAGCGCGCCGGAGTGGGTAGGGGCCCACGCACACTTGGCTGAGCAACACGACATCGGCTGGATCATCTGGCCATATAAGAGAATGCTAGGCGACTCAACTGCGCCTTTTACTTTCCCATCACCTCCAGCCTGGCAGAGTATTATCACTTTCGCGCATACGTCGCGCACTGATCGGGACATCAGGGACAAGAATGCCGTGCGGCCGGAACAGAGAGTCATCGATGAAATTTTCAACGAACTTCTCGAAGACGAGAAGGATGTGCACATTACCGAGCACCCCGAGATCCTTCTCGAGCTCCCGGGCATTTCCGCCCACTGATGTATGGAATTGAGGTGGAATCCAATGTGGTGGCCGAAGGGATGGAAGGATCCATCCGCTTTGGCGCTGCTAAAAGATACATGCATCAACTACCTATTGATTGAAGACGGCGCCGGGCTGGATGCTGTCGCCGCGCAAGCCCGCGAGAGTGGGATTGAGGTTGGAACGGCCTCCGCGGTGCCCAACGGAGTAAACATTGTCCAAGGCGAATGGCCGGGGATCAAGAAGTCTCGATCCGGTTCGAAAGACGTGGTTTCGGCCGGGCCCACCGGCGCTCCGTGGGTGGATTCCAACGGCTGGAAGATTCGTCTCGAATCCGCCATCCGGCCGGGATCGGCCATCTGGGTCGATGCGGCCCCCAAAGATCCCAACCTGTCGCCCGACTCCTATGTGATAGGTGTGGCCGATTCTGCAACTTACGGTGGGCGATGGATTGTTTCGCTGGACGAGAACCTGGCAGCGGGGATTGCATCCCAAAAGCCCGAGGCGCTGGAAACGTGGAAGAAGCTGACCCAGGCGGTCGGCTTCTTTACCGCCCACGCGAACTGGGTGAACTACGTTCCACAGGCGGTGGTCGGCGTCATCTCGGGCTTCAATGGCGACAACGAGTTTCTGGGCCAGGAACTGCTCAATCTGCTGGCCCGGACCAACGAGCAGTACCGAATCATCGTCAAAACGCAGGCTTCGTCGTCGTCGTTTGCCGATCTGAGGGCCGTCATTTACGCCGACGGAAATCCGCCGGCACCCGACCTGCGGAAGCAAGCCCTGACATTTGTTGAGGGTGGCGGGATGCTCATCGCTGGACCCAAGTGGGGTCCGGCACCCGGCACGCCCGCCCCCCATAGCAATCACCGCCGCTATTCCTCCCGCACGCTCGGGAAGGGTAAGGTGGCGATCGCCACATCCGACATGGATGACCCGTATGTCGTGGCAAATGATTCGGTTGTGCTGGTGAGTCACCGTCACGATCTGTTGCGTTTTTGGAACGGAGGCGCTTTCAGCTCGTTTTTCACCACGTCCCCTGACCGGAAGCAGTCCATCGCCCAGATGCTCTTCTATGTGAAGAACCCCGACTCGGCGTCAGTCCGCATCGCAGGGCAGTACCGGAACGCCAAACTGTGGACTCCGGAGTCACCGACATCAGTCCCGCTAACGATGGAGCCAGAGAAAGGCGCCGTAGAATTGCATTTGCCCCCGATTTCCCGTTACGCTGCTGTGGAGCTCGAACGTTGATTCTGTCGAGCTGGAGAGAAAGGGCCCATCGATGCATGCCGATTGCACACGCAGGCAATGGTTGCTGAAAGCCGTTTCGGCTGCCCCTGCTGCTTACCTCGCCGGGTCATCCTTAGTCCGCGCGGGCGACGCACCTAGCGCTCCGGTCGCCGTCGCCAAGTGCAGAACTTACGACGCAGGCGAGCTACTGCCCGCACTGAACAGACTACTCGACCAGCTCGGCGGTCTCGGAAGGATCGTTAAGGGCAAAACTGTCACGATCAAAATCAACCTGACAGGCGGTCCTAGTTCACGGGTGGGGTATTTGCCGCTGGGGGATACGCACTTCACCAACCCTGAGATGCTGGCAGCCACGTTGCACTTGATGGGACGAGCCGGCGCCAGGCGAATCCGCATCGTAGAAAGTCCCTGGTCTTCTTCCGATCCGGTCGAGGAGTTTCTGCTGCTGGCGAACTGGGAACCGCTCGACATTCTGCGCGCGGCACCGAACGTGGAGTTCGAGAACACCAATTTTCTTGGGAACGGGAAAAAGTATACGCGCTTCAAGGTTCCTTTTGGAGGCTACGTGTACCCGGCCTACGATCTGAACCACTCCTACGAAGATTGTGACGTCTTCGTGAGCATGGCGAAACTGAAAGAGCACGAAACGGTGGGCATCACGCTGTCCATGAAGAACTGCTTCGGAATCACTCCGTGTTCCATCTACGGAAGCGGAGCGGGCGTCGACGAGCCGAATGAGGAGCCAAAAGGCGGCCGGGGCATCCTGCATGGCGGTAATCGACAACCTTCCAAAAGCGCGCCCGCCGAGAAGGACCCCACAACGCCCCGGTGGGCCGGCTATCGGGTGCCTCGCGTCGTGGTGGATTTGGTTGCGGCCCGTCCGATTGATCTGGCGATCGTCGATGGCATCAGGACTCTGGCAGGTGGTGAGGGCCCATGGGCCCCGGGAATCAGGCCCGTGCGTCCGGGAGTGCTTGTGGCCGGCACCAATCCGGTGACCACCGATGCCGTTTGCATGGCGGTCATGGGTTTTGATCCGATGGCAGATCGCGGCACACCGCCGTTCAAGACATCCGATAGCGACAATATGCTGCGCCTGGCTGAAGAGGTGGGGCTAGGCACGCGCGATCTGAAGCGTATCGAAGTGATAGGCACGCCAGTGAAAGTAGCACGGTTCGACTTTGCGACTGTTGAGCGAGGCGGTTCCTAATGTTCCTGAAGACGGCTGGAAAGGCGGCGCACGTGAAGGTGCTGCTCATCACGATGTCTACATGGGCGATTTAGTAGGCCCAGAAGGATTTGAACCTTCGACCAACGGATTATGAGTCCGCTCCGGATGCCACTTGAGGTAACGGCCCGCGGCTAAGTAGCAGAGTTTTCAGCGCACGCTTTTGCATGGCGTTACTCCGAGTTGCCCCGCGACGGGCGCAATTTCGGGCGTATTGTTGCGTCTTCTCGCGGTACGCTCGAAGCTCGACGCCTTGTGCTGGATCGACACCTTCGCCGAGGGGCTCCCCCCGATGATACGCGAGACCTCTGACTCCGTCCGATACTTGCCGCCATTCATGGTTCACCGAGCGTGAATCATACTCGTAGCTGACATATGCACATTCGCGGGAGTCGACGCGGATACTCTCCCGGTGATTGCCGATCAGCTCGCGCAGCTTGTCGAAGGCCAGCAGCAGAATGCTGACCACCTCCGGCGTCGGCACCATTTGCCGGGAGCGGATCAGGTCAAGTGCGTTCTCGGTTTTGTGCGCCAATTCCCGGATCTTGACCAGATCGAAGAAGCCGGCGCCGCCCTTGACGGAATGGGCGGCGCGGAAGACACGGTTTACCAGTTGCTCGTCGATCTCGGCGCCGCCCTGCTCAATCGTCAGCAGGTCCGTCTCGATCGTAGCCAGGTGCTCGCGGCATTCGGCCAGATAGTCCTGAACCAGCTCGTCGTCAAGGCTAAGGTCGCTCATCATCCCCTCTCAGTTCCCGGACACGCTGAAATGCTGGTGCATGCGCATCGTGTGAAACAGCTCCAGAATCTCCGCCGAAGCGTGGATCACGGCCAGACGGCCGCCCACCTTGCGCAGGGAGTTGTAGGCCGAGATCAGCAGACCGATCCCGCTCGAATCGACCACGCGAACATCGGTCAAATCAACCACCAGCTCCCGAACGCCTTCCCCGATGATTCCGCGCATCTTTGACCGCAGTTCGGCGATCGAGGCGGCCACGATGTTATCTCCCGCCGGCCGGACGATCGCTTTGTTGTCTTCCCGTGTGACCACTATCATTTGGTGTTTTCCTCAACAGAAACGTTTGATCATCGTCACCGCATTGCCCCGGTCGTTATAACGGACGCGGTTGGCATACTTACGAAGGATCTCAATACCTCGGCCGGAACAATCCGACAACGCCGCCGGATTGCGCCGCGCCGCGCGCCAGTCGAAACCATCGCCCTCATCCTCCACGGCGATCAGCAGGCGGCGGCGCCTGAGCCGCAACGAGCAACGAACATGCTTGCCCGGATCGGTGTGACAGCCATGCACCACGGCGTTGGTCAACGCCTCGCGCATCAGTAACTCGGCGGCGAAACAGTTCATACCATCGAGCAGCACCTGGCTCCACCGCCGGAAATCAACGAGGAACTCCTCGGCGGCCTGCAAAGTTGCCGGCAGCGCCCGCCGCATTTCATAGTCGGCCCCGGCCGAATGGGTCACGGGCCAACCTCCGCGGCCAGCAGCAGCAGATCGTCTTCCACCGCGCATTGCTCCGGCCGGAGTTCGCCCGCAATCAAGGTGGCCGATTCGCGGAGCGGCGCCGCCCGATGGCGGACGCAGGCATCCACCAGCCGCTCCAGCCCTTCCCGCCGGCCGCTGCCCGCCGTGGATTCGATCAGGCCGTCGCTATACAGGAAGAAGCGGTCGCCGGCGGAAACGCGCAAGTCCCGGCGGTGGAGAGTCGCCGCGCCGAACACTCCCAATGGGTCGCTGTCCAACTCCACGGTTTCTGGCACCCCGCCGCGGCTCACCAGAATCAGCGGAGGATGCCCCGCGCTAACTACGGTGAGGCGGCGAGTCTGCCGGTTCAGGCGCGCGTAACACGCCGTCAAATACTGCTCCTCGCCCAGCATCTGGCCCATGACTGCATCCACGCCGCGCATGGTGTCCTCGGGTGAGAACAGCGGCCCGGCGTACTGGCGCAGCAGCGCCTTCACCGCCGAGGTCAGAAACGCGGCGCTGACTCCGTGGCCGCTGATATCCGCCACAAAGTAGGCGAAGATGCCGGCTCCGAGTGGGACAACGTCATAGAAATCGCCCCCGGCTTCTTCGAGAGGCTTGTAATAAATCGCGAAGTTCGCCTCCGGGCAGTCATCCGGACGCACCAGGATGGCCTGTTGGGCGTCGCGCAGTTGCTCCAACCGGGCCCGATGCTGTGCAACCAAAGCGCGGTTGGTGTCCCGAATTCGCAGGTGGACCCGCACTCGTGCCAGCACTTCCTCGCCGTGCACGGGCTTGGCGATATAGTCGACGCCGCCGATTTTCAGGCCGGCAACTTTGCTCTTCACGTCATCCAGGGCGGATAGAAAAATGATCGGAATGTCCGCGGTTGCGGGATCCGATTTCAATCGCGAGCAGGTTTCAAAGCCCGTTTCGCCGGGCATCATGACGTCCAGCAGAATAAGGTCCGGCTGCTGTGAGCGGCTCAACTCGCTGGCGGCGGCGCCGTCGCTCGCGGCGAGGGTGCGGAAACCCTCTAGCTGCAGGACACTCTGGAGAACGTCGAGGTTCGTGGGCGTATCGTCCACAACGAGAATGGTTGGCGTGTTCATAGCGAATGTCTTTGCTGGCCCCGCTGGATCCATCGAGTCCGGTGAAATTGAGCGCGAACTGGCTTGCGTCTCTTTCTTCCTATCGGCAGCAACCCAGGTGGGCTTTAATACGTTGATTCGCCTGATATCCCCGGTCAATCAACGGCAACTAGCTTTCGTTCGGACGCGATCGAGAAGGAGTAGAGCAACAGCGAAAAGCGCGGACCACAACAGACCTGCTGTGACACAGAAGCCGCGAAACCTCGTGAACTACCATGCCCCTCCGTTCGTGCAGTGTTCGAGTGACGACCTCCAGCAGCAAAAAGGGGGGAACCATAGGGGAACATCAAAGAGGCGAAATGATCCTAAACGCGCCTAATCGATCCCAAGACCAGTGTGCTCTAACCCATTCCGTAATGAGGAGTTGCTCTGATCCCGGTTTCATTCCGTTTCATTCCAAAACTTTGGTCTGCTGATATCTGCTTCACGGATGGAACACGGCATGGGAGCCAGTCTGGAGGGCTCTCGATTCCGCTCCAAACGGGGGAACGATGAGGGCAGTAATTTACGCAAGGGTTAGCACCGACGAGCAGGAGGTTGAGAATCAGCGGAGGCAGTTGCACCAACTGTGCGAGGCGCAGGGTTGGCAAGTTGTGTGTGAATACCGGGATAACGAGCCTGGCAGTCGGGCGGACCGGATTCAGTTCCGGCAGATGCTGGCTGACGCCGGGAAACGGAAATGGGACCTGCTAGTTTTTTGGGCGCTTGATCGGTTTACGAGAGAAGGAACACTGGCAACACTGAAATACCTGGAGCAACTGGAGAACTGTGGCATCCGCTGGCGCAGTTTCACGGAACCATGGATTGATAGTGCGGGACCCTTCCGAGATGTGGTGATTAGCCTACTGGCCAGCCTTGCCAAGCAGGAACGAACACGGCTGAAGGAGAGGGTGAAGGCCGGGCTGGATCGTTACAGGCATGATTACAACGCCGGGAGAGTGGGGGAAAGAGGAGCAAATCCGGCAAGAACCTGCCTGTTGGACGCCCCAAGCGGATTTTTCCCCGGCAGCGAGTTTTTGAACTACGTTCGGAGGGCCACAGCTACCGGCAAATTGCCCGCCGCCTGGGAATTGGGGAAGGGACGGTGAGGCGCGTCTTAACTCACAATAAAGCGCATTTACAATGGTGGCGTGCAAGAATCGTGCCCATCTATTTCGCCGCTGACCCGATTTAAGGTTCAACCCTCCACGCATTACTGCATTCGTCCGCTATCATGATATTCGATGCACCTTCAAGAGGCGCCACAGCCAGCGTCCATACCTCTATTCCGCCCGGTAATTTCCGAGCAGGCGATTGCCGCGGTGTCGGAGGTGCTGCGATCGGGCTGGCTGGGGACCGGGCCGAAGACCACCGCCTTTGAATCCGCTTTCGCGCAGTATGTAGGCATGCCATTTTGCGTGGGGCTGAACTCCGGCTCCGCTGCCCTGCAATTGAGCCTGAGATTACTGAATCTGCCTGCCGGGACGGAGGTAATCACCACTCCGATCACATTCGTTGCAACCAACCATGCGATTCTGCAGGCGAACTGCCGTCCCGTTTTTGCCGATATTCAACCGACCACCGGAAATCTCGACATCGGGGCGGTGAAGGGCCGCATTACCGAAAAAACCGGAGCCATCATGCTGGTGCATTACGGCGGTTACCCGTGCGATCTGGACGAGTTTTACGAGCTGGGGCGCGAGCGCGGCATCCCGATCGTCGAAGACTGCGCGCACGCATGCGGCTCCACGTACAGGGGAAAGCGAATCGGCAGTCACGGCGATCTGCACGCCTTCTCGTTTCAGGCGGTGAAGAATTTGTCTACGGGAGACGGGGGCGCCGTCACGCTGCGATCGCCCGATGATTGCCGGCGGTTGCAGCAGCTGCGGTGGCTGGGAATCGATTCCGAGACGCATCAGCGGCAGAAGAGCGGGAAATACGACTGGCAGTACAAGGTCGTCGAGTGCGGTTACAAGGCGGCGATGAACGACATTCAGGCTGCTATTGGTCTGGCCCAGTTGTGCGTTCTGGATGCCGAGAATGCTCGCCGCGCATCGATCGCCCATCAGTATCGTGCAGGATTGGGCGGGATCGCAGGTCTGGAACTTTTGCAATACCAGTACGACCGCACTAGCAGTTATCACCTTTTCTGCGTTCTCGCCGAGGAGCGCGATAAACTCTCTGCCAGGTTGCGCGAGGCGGGAATTTCGACTGGCGTCCACTACCAGCGAAACGATCTGTTTCCGATGTACGAGCAGCAGAACCTTCCTAATGCCGAGCGATTCTGGCGCCGAACTCTTTCCCTACCTATGCACCTTATGTTGACCGACGACCAGGCCGGCTACATTTGCGACGTCATCCGGAAAGGTTGGTGAATGGAGAAGGGGCAACTACCGTTGCTGATTCTCGGGACGCGGACTCTGGCGGTTGAAATCGCGGATCTGGCTTCGGAAATTTCGGGCGTGGAAGTCTCGGGATTTGTCGAGAACGAGAATCGCAACCTGTGCGGCGAAACGCTCGAAGGGCTTCCGATTTACTGGGTGGATGAATTGGCGAGTATGAAGGACACGCACGTGGCGGTTGGAGGCCTAGCCACGACACATCGCGGAAGGTTCATCGATCAGGCGGCTGCGTGCGGGATCAGGTTTGCAACCCTCGTGCATCCCCGAGCACGCGTCTCCACCAAAGCGCGGCTCGGAGAAGGCATATTCATCAGCGCTGGCTGCATCATCAGCGCTCACTGTGTCCTCGGCACCCACGTCTTCGTGAACCGGGGCGTGTTGATCGGGCATCACACGGAGATCGGAGACTTCGCCACTATCCAGCCCGGAGCGAACATAGCCGGGTGTTGCGCCATCGGAGAACGTACATACATTGGGATGGGCGCTGTGATTGTGGATAACATCACCATCGGCGGCCATTCGTTCATCGGCGCAGGTTCGCTGGTGACGAAGAATATCCCGGACCATGCGCAAGCATTCGGCTCCCCAGCGAGAGTCATGGAGAGGAACTTCGAAGGTAAGTGAAATTCGTGGTGTGCTACCGCATGCACCTCCTGGCTGAACGGGAGCGCTTCCCGGTAGTAGTGGAGTTGCGGAGACTCGGGCATCAGGCCGCAGAGATTGCGGATGGTCCATGGGACCCGGGGGACGGAAATGTCCTTCTGGTACTCGGCAATCTCAACTGGTTTCCGCGCTTGCGCCGGCAGCTTCTTACGACTGGGAAACCTCCTGAGACCCTAGTCGCGATCTGGCACACGGAACCATTGCCGCCACCAGCGGGGAGCGGGTTCGGGTGGCCCCGCCCGGCTCTTCGGGAAATCGTCAAGATCGTTCTGCACGACCCCCGGGCGACCGATGTCTACACGAACTATTTCCTTCTGCACCGGCTATGGCGGAAGGGGTTGCCCGACGTACTGACGGCATCGACGCGCTCCCGCGCCGCCTTTCTGGCAGATCGCGGAATCCCTGCGGAATATGTGCCGATAGGCTATGAACCGGGTTGCGGGCGCCAGATTGGAACCGAACGTGACATCGATGTACTGTTTCTCGGCGAGTGCCGTATCGGCCGCCGGCGGCGGATGATCGCGAAACTGCGGAGCCTCGGCTTGAAGGTTATGTCCTGCGGCGATTGGTCTGATCCGGCCCGATGGGGAGAGGGCCGGACTGCGCTTCTGAACCGCGTCAAAGTTCTATTGAATATTCCCAGGTTCACGGGCGAATTTGCCGCGCTACGCTTCATTCTTGGTATGGCGAACGGGGCTCTTGTCGTCAGCGAGCCTGTTTATGACTCGTTTCCTTTTGTTGCCGGGCGTCACTTCGCCAGCGCTTCAATCGAGGAGATACCCGCCTTAGCGCTTCATTATCTGCAGAATGAAAAGCAGCGGCGGCAGATTGCCGACCAGGCTTATAAGTTCGTAACCGAAGAACTGACTATGGAGCGCTCGGTCGCCAGGCTGCTGGATTTGATTGTTACCAAGGGCTAGGTGCCCATCTGACAGTGCTAATGCTACCCAGTGCGACCCCGTATGGACCGAAAAATCAAACGCACCTGTTCTTATGTTCGGCGACAATTAGAACTCCCGGCTGACGACAATTAAAACTCCCGCTCGACGACAACTAATGTGACCATCGAGAATCGCGCTCAAGTAGCGCCAAGGGATGGTCACGGACGAGCAGGTGAGGAGGCTGAGACAGTTGTCGAATACAGAAAAGAATCAAGAGATTGCGGCGTCGAAGGCGGGAATGGACCCGACAACAGCGCGGCGGTATCTGAGCCTGGAAAGATTGCCCAGCGAACTGAAGAAGGAGCGCCAGTGGCGGACCCGCGAAGATCCGTTTGGCGAGGTGTGGGACGTTGTTCAGCGGCAGATTCAGGAGAGTCCAGGACTGGAAGCCAAGACGGTGTTCGCGTGGCTGCAGCGGGAATACCCGGGGCGGTTCAGTGACGGGCAGATCCGGACACTGCAACGGCGGGTCAAGCTATGGCGGGTGACGGAAGGACCCGCGCAGGAAGTGTACTTCAGCCAGAAACACGCACCGGGGCGACTGTGTGCGTCGGACTTCACGCACATGACCGAGCTGGGGATCACGCTGGCGGGGCAGACGTTCGAGCACCTGGTGTACCACTTTGTGCTGACGTATTCGAACTGGGAGACGGGCACGATCTGCTATTCGGAGAGCCTGGAGAGTCTCAGCGAAGGATGGCAGAACGCGGTCTGGGAGTTGGGAGCAGTAGCGGCCGAGCACCGCACCGACAGCCTGTCGAGCGCGGTCAACAACATGAGCAATCTGGAGGAGTTCAACCGGCGCTATGAAGGGGTGATGAGGTATTACGGGGTGAAGCCGCAGCATACCAATCCCGCCAGCCCGAACGAGAATGGCGATGCCGAGCAGAGCCACCACCGGTTCAAGCGAGCTGTGGAGCAGGCGCTGCTGCTGCGAGGGAGCCGTGACTTTGGGAGCTTGGCCGAGTACGCGCAATTTCTCAAGGATCTGTTTGCGCAGCGGAATGCGGGCCGGCGGGCCCGGTTGTCGGAAGAGATGGCGGTGATGCGGGAGTTACCGGCGCGGCGGATGGAATCGGCCAAACGGGAGCGGGTGAAGGTGGACTCTGGCAGTCTGATCCACGTAGAGCGGAACGCGTATTCGGTGAACAGCCGTCTGATTGGGGCGCAGGTGGAAGCGCGGTCGTACCTGGACCATGTCGAGGTTTGGTACGGGCAGAGGAAGGTAGAAGACCTGCCGCGGCTGCGCGGGCGGGGCAAGCATCGCATCGATTACCGGCACATCATCGAATGGCTGGTCCGCAAGCCGGGGGCCTTTGAGAACTACCGGTATCAACAGGATCTGTTTCCGACCAGCCGGTTTCGTATGGCTTACGATGCGCTGAAAGACACGACGCCGAACCGGTCGAGCAAAGAGTACTTGAAGATTCTGAAACTGGCGGCAGTGGCCGGCGAGGTCCAGGTAGATGAGGCTTTGCGTGAGCTCCTGGAGGGGAATGCGGAGACAGTGATTACGGTGGAGTCGATCGAGGAAGCGCTGGCCAAACTCGATACCATTTCGGCGGTGACGATGGTGGAAGTGGCGCCGGTGAACCTGGCCAGCTTTGACCAGTTATGCACGGAGATGGGGGTGCGGCAATGAGCGCGGTCGCTGACGTACGCCCGGCGCTGATTGGGCATCTGAAGGATTTGCACTTGCCGACGGTGCGGGAGTGCTACGAAGACACGGCGCGGCGGGCGGAACGAGAGACGCTGAGCTATGAGCAGTATCTGCTGGAAGTGATCTCGCGGGAATGCGAGCAGCGGCGGAAGTCCAGGGTGCAGCGGCTGCTGAAAGACTCGGCGCTACCGCTGGAGAAGTCGCTGCAGAGTTTCGATCTAAAGAGGTTGCCGGGGAAAGCGACACGGCAGCTGCGAACGCTGCTGGACGGCAGCTTTCTGGACCGGAAAGAGAACGTTTTGGTTTTCGGGAATCCCGGATCGGGGAAGAGCCATCTTCTGACGGCACTGGCTCAGGAACTGGTGGTGATGCGGGAGCGCAAGATGCACTTCACCAAGTGCGCCTTGCTCATGCAGAACTTACTGGCCGCCAAGCGGGACCTACGGTTGAGCCGGGAGATCAAACGACTGGGGCGCTATGACGGCTTGATCATCGACGATCTGGGCTACTCGCAGCAGAGCCGGGACGACATGGAAGTCGTGTTCACCTTGTTGGCCGAGCGTTACGAACGCGGCAGCGTACTGATGACCAGCAATCTGCCGTTCTCCAAATGGGAAGCCATCTTCAAAGACGCCATGATGACGGCGGCAGCCATCGACCGACTGGTGCACCATAGCGTGATCATCGAACTGAACATTCCGAGTTACCGGGTGGAGCACGCCAAGAAGAATCAACAGGCGGAAAGCCAGGGCGAGAGTGAATGAGGCGGAGGTCCGCACAAAACCCAAAAGCCGGGAGGAAAAAGAGCTGTGGAAATGCCGGGTCTGTGGAAAGAGTGGAAAGCCAAAGGCAGGCTTCCCACTCTTCCCACGAGCCCCCTTGGAAATCTCGCCAACAGCGAGCGAGCCTCCCACATTTCCACAGCTCCGGCGATGACGGCGGATGGGAACGTGCAAAACCAGAAGCAGGTTTTTCACGTTCCCACCGCCACGGATCCTCGTACTCCAAAAACAAAAAAACCGGGCCGCGGAACGGGCTTCGCCCTCCGCCCAGCGGCGGGCGCTCCGCGCCCCGCCTAAGAGCTAAAAAGTAGTTGTCGTTGATAGGGAGAAATAGTTGTCGTCAACCCAAAAGAATAGTTGACGCCGGACATTCTTATGCCAATCAGGACTAATCTAATGTGTGCCGCCAAGAATCAGGGGCTGGGTCTCGGACAGAGCTGTCCAAATTAGCCGGAATGGGTCTCGATGGCCATTGGAAACAGGGCCGATGGGGGTCCTAATCAGCGCTTTGCGGAAGCTGGTTGCCGTGTTCCGATCGCTGGTTCTCATTTTTGCTGTCCTAATAGCGCCGCTCAGAACTCCAGCACAAGTTGCCCGTCGTGCACGCCTGCCAAGGCAGGCGGCGCCTGAAAAGGATGATCGAGCCAGCAGTACAAGTCGCGATAGACAAACAGCTGCTGGCGGAGCAATGCCGTGAGATTGGACAAGGACCATCCGAAACTCGACCGCAACTGCAGATACTTGAGCAGCAGCATGGCAATCAAGGCCGTCCAGATTTGAATATGCAAGGCATTGGCGCTGGTGCCGACAAAGGTCCGGATGCGCAGGTTCTGCTTCAGATACCGGAAAAACACCTCGATCTGCCAGCGCTCGTGGTAGATCTGGGCGATGGTGGTGGATCCGAAGCCCAGGTGGTTGGTCACCAGGACCATGGATTCCTGCCGCTCCTCCACCCACACTTCGATGCGCCGGTAGCGCGCCTTCTGCTTGTACCAATGGCTACCCAGTTCGATCACCTCATCTTTGAGAATATTCCGGTGGTTGGGGAGCCGCCGCGATTCGATCACTTGGTAATGCGCATCGTGGCGCAGGCGCGTGACGAAGAAGACGCCCCCATCGGTCAGTTGCTGATACCACCGGTAGTCTACATACCCACGGTCGAAAACCACAATCGTGCCCGGCTCGAAATGGAAGGCACGCGCCACCTTCACTTCCGAAGCCTTGCCTTCGGTGATCACGGCGAAGCGCGGCAGATATCCGTCATGATCTAGCACCAGATGCAGTTTGGCGGCGCCCTTGGCGCCTTGCCACTTGGCCCAGTCATACATGCTGGAGCACAATTCAATGAGCGTGCCGTCGATGGTCATCAGGGGATTGCGGAACCGGAAGCGCCGTTGCGGACCAGCCGCCTGCTGACAGCGGCTGAACAGTTTCTCGAACACCTTTTGGTACAACTGCCAGGGCCGGTGCGCGTTGGCATAGGCCAGCGTGGATTTGTTGGGAGCCTGGGAAACGCCCAGATGTTTCAATTTCCCTTCGCTGGCAGCCAAACCGCCACAGATTTCGCGCAACGTGCGCGCCTGCCCCATCTGGCAAAACAGCATGGCCACGAACTGCCCCCAGCAGGTGAAACCGCGCGCGTGCCGCTCGGCTTTGGTCTCCTGCACAGCACTCTCAAACTCCATCCGTGGGAACAACTGCAACAACTGCGAGAAAATGCTGCATACTCGAATCAAGGCGGAAGTCTCCGTTTCGTTGAGATTGGTTTCTGCCACGAACCCAACCTCAACTTACCAGAGCTTCCGCTGTCTTCTTTTGGAAAACCTAATTTGGACAAGCCTGGGTCCCAACCAGCCCCTGGCGCACGCTCAATTCGTCTCGGACATCGCAGATTACGGAATGAACGTGCAGGCAGCGATGGAAGCTCCGCGCTTCACCAAGCAGCAAGCCAACGGCTGCGATGTGTCCATTGAGTTTCGCGTGCCGGCCGCCACACTGCAACAGCTCTCCGAGCGTGGGCATCAGATTCGCATAAGGCGCGAATACACGGCGGAGATGGGGCGCGGCCAGGCCATCCTGCACGACTCCAGGACGAAGACCAATTACGGGGCCTCCGATCCGCGGGCCGATGGATCGGCGGAGCCAGAACCCATAACTCCGTAGCGCCCCCGGACCGAGGAAATAAAACCGCGGCCTCCTCGCTGCCGGCCTCCTTTAAGCAGAAATCGCTATCTCGCCCATTCCGGAAAAGCGCTGAAGGAAAAGATGATGTCGCCGGGCGCAACCTCGCGCATGTCGCTGCAGGTTTTCCCTTACCTGACTCGCGTTACCATAGACGATCAGTTTTGTTCTTAGCCTGGAGTTTTTCCGGAATGATCCGGTGATTGCGTGTTCGTGGCGTGAGACGGATAAGACCTTTGCGATTCCGAACGTTCGGATTGATTACAATAGCGGTGGCTGTCTGCCAGGGCGCCCAGCCTGTCCGGTTGGCGCCGCAACCCCAGAAATTCCGCACCTTCTACGCGCTACCGGATCCGGTCGTTCCGACGGCGTTGAACGCGCCTGCCGCACGACAGCCCGTGGGAGGTACTACAGCTCTCGCCGTGGCATCTGATGGCGCCGTTTGGTACGGCACTCGGCGAGGCGTGGTGCGCGTCGATCCCCAGGCCGCTCCGTGCGATCGCACCCAGTACTTTGCCGGGATGCGACACCTACCCGATGACGAAGTGCAGCAACTGGCTCCCGACCAGGCAGCGGGCATGTGGGTGCGCACCAAGACCGGTGTATCCCATATCGAACTCCGCCCGATGACGCTTGCGGCCAAGGCAGCGCTATTTGAAGACCGCGTGCGGAAACGCCACGACCGCCACGGCCTCGTCGCGCCTTCGCATTTGCGTGTTCCTGGCGACTTAACAATAAATCAGATGCGGGACGACGACAACGACGGCTTGTGGACATCGATGTACGCGGCTGCCGAATGCTTCCGGTACGCCGTCACCAAGTCGCCCGAGGCGCTGGCCAATGCGAAGAAGTCGGCGGAGGCCGTACTGTTCCTGGAAGAGGTTGCCGGCAGACGTGGCTTCCCAGCGCGCTCATACATCCGAAAGGGCGAACCGATGCCCCACGAGGGCGAATGGCACTGGATGTCGGACGGCGAGTATTACTGGAAGGGGGACACCAGTTCGGACGAGATCGTGGGCCATCTGTTCCTCTATGCTGTCGCGACAGATCTCTTGCCAGATCCGGTCCTGAAGAGGCACATCGCCGAAACCACCGCGAGAATCATGAACCATATCCTCGATCATGGCTATAACCTGATCGACGTGACCGGCAAGCCTACGAAATGGGGTCGTTGGTCTCCAGGCTATTTCCGTGAGGAGCGGGGAGACAGCCCCTTGAACAGTATGGAGCTCCTAAGTTTTCTGAAAAGCGCTAGCCACATCACGAACAACCCCCGATATGAGACAGAATACACAAAGTTGGTTGTTGAGATGGGCTATGCGCAGCTTGCCACTCGTTACAAGGAACTGCGCGAGGAGATCAACTACTCCGACGAAGAACTGGCCATGCTGTCGTTCTATTGTTTGTTTCGATACGAGGAAGACCCAGGCGTGCTGCACCGTTATTATCGGCGGGCGCTGAACGCATGGTGGGAGAACATGGCGCGCGAAGAAAACCCCCTCTGGACCTTTATTTACGCTACGGCGCAACCGAACACAGCCGTAGACATCGAGAGCGCGGTCCGAACGCTCTACCGCATGCCAGTGGATACCATCGAATGGACTGCGAAGAACTCGCATCGCAAGGATGTAGTGATGGACACCGGTTTTGACCGTTTCCACCACCGCCAGGCCAAGGCCCTTTTACCACCTGACGAACTGCCGATCATGAAGTGGAATTCCAATCCGTTTGACATCGACGGTGGCTCCGATGGTCTCAGCGAAGACGACGGCACCGCGTTCCTTCTACCGTATTGGATGGGGCGTTACCACAAACTCCTTTTGGGAGAGTGATCTTGAGACGCGCGTTGTGGAACAAACGTCGACGCCCAAGCATAGGCTGAGTGTCGCCGGTCGGGGAGCCATAATCGTCGCGTGTCGGGAAGTTCCTGGACGGTCACTGCCTGTCCGGCGAGGGAGTGAGCGAGCGTTGGAGTCCAGTGTCACCAATTTTCTAAAACGCAAGTAAAAATATTTGTCGGCACTTATAAGTAAGTCGCATGCTTATGTTTGGCCAAAAATCTTACGCAAGTCACGCAACGGAGCCCTTGAATAAATACGACCAGCGACTTACACTTATCGAGTTACGCCGTTACGGCACTTATCTCGATGCTGGTGCACGGAAGAAGGGGGAGTGATGGCCATCGCCAAGCTTAGACCGCCAGGTGTACCGCTCGACGTTCATTGCCGATAGTGCACCTGGCGCTACCGCAGTGGACCTTGCGAGCGATCAAGGCCGCGGCGCCGAAGGGGGAGTGAAATGCGGGCAAAGAACATGGTGATCACGGACACGTACACTCTGCAAGTCGGACTGTTGAACATTCGCAGGGATTTGTGCTTCCGCGGCGAATTGCTCAAAGTGGCGGATGAGGATTATGTCGTCGTAATTGTGGGTCCATCGCCGCTTCGACCTGGATCGCCCCGAGTGGCTGTCTTCAGCCTTGACTTCCAAACCGTCGACGGCTTTAGCTTTCAGATCGAGAAAGGATGGCCGATCTCGGTACTGCCGGACAATTCGGAAATTGCTTTAGACGCCAAGGCTGCCTATAGGAAACTCGAAGCGCAGTTACGCTGTAAGCCAGGCGCGGCGCCGAAGGGGGAGTGATGGCCGCGTCCAAGGGTAAGCCACTTCAGAGCAAATTGGATTACAAAGTCGCAGCGCTGAAACTCAGGCGTAAGGGACTCAGTTGGAGCCAGATAGCGGAACACTTGGATTCCACTGAAGAGGAACTGCGGGAACTTGCGGATGTTGAACGGCCTGAGGTAATGACTGAGATCATTGCGCAGCTCAAGCGGCTCTACGCGACAAAGCCCACCCGTATTTCTAATGCGCAATTAGAAGTTCTTCAACAGGCGTTAACTCGCGAAGTACGCCGGCAGGGCTCCTATGAGTTCATCCAATCGAGAGTGATTCACGAATTGGCGAAACTGTACCCAGACCGGATGCGCGAGGCCGTGGAACGGCTAAAGCTGCGGCGGCCGAAGGGGGATTGATGGCCAACTACCTGCAATAGGTACTGGAAAGCCGGAGGCGGTATTTGTCCCTGGTGACTCCTGCAAAGCTGCGTTCGATCAAAACGTCAAACCTGAACCTGAGCGGGATTCTGATGTGATTCTGGGATTCAAAACTCTGCACATGAAAGAGGAGACCGACCAGTGTGTACGTGAACGATGGTTGGCGCCTGATGTTTCATGTCAGGTGTTGAGGTGCACGGTTTGAGGGAGAACAGAACCTTATGGAACAAATGTTCGAAGACTTTATTAAAGTGCTGCTTCGAAAAGGATGCGAGCTACCTTTGGCTTCACATTCATTGACCGCAACGGCCCAATCGCGGCCGGCTCCTGTGCACGAGAGCCACACGGCCCAGATTTCAATTTAGCTGCAAATCACTGCCCCACCGGCTTTTTTGCCGCGCCGATTAATGCCTTCGTTTGCTGTCCCGATGGCCGGGAATATCACCACCCTAATGGAGGACCAGACGACGGAGTCGACTTTACTGATATTACGCTCATTGACCCGACGTGCCATTGATCGTGCTTTCGGCGGGAAACGCGAGCCCAGGACAACGGGCCGAGCACGAGAGTTTGGCGCGCTGCTTCCAAGGGCGGATGGAGATCGTGCCTGACGGCGGCCATTGGCTGCAATTGGATCGACCAGATGTGGTGATTCGTGCCATCAACGAGATAATCGCGCAAGTGCGAGGGCGATGAATGCGAGTTGTGCTTCCGGTAACCATGGGGAACGGCGCCGTAGCTCCTTAGGCGGCCGGCGCCCCGCCCGATCGATCTTCGCCACCGGGACGTGTGCGCCGGACTAGCAACCGTGTAACGGTTCACCGACCTGCTGTCGACACTGGTAGAACCGCTCGCCAGCACGCTGGCGGCCATCGTGCCCAGCCTCCCGATGCGGTCCACGCGCCTCAATTTCCTTGATGGTAGCAACCCAACGAGTCCAGCAGTTGTTTGACTGCATGGTAAATGCGCTGTCGGCCTCACGATCGGCCGGCCATTGGGAATCGCCCATCCGCCAGCACTTCAGTAATGGCAGGGCGGTTTCGCTTCAGCCAGCCGTTCGACGACCTGCCCGATTCCACCGTCACCGTGGTCGTTGCTGACATTAACGGCGCCGGCAAGCCGGATCTCTGTCGTGGCGCGCCGCGACCGACAGCAGCGCGTCACATTCCTCAACGACGGCCATGCCAACTTCAGCGATCCGCACCCCTTCGGACCTGCCGACGCCGATACTCCAATATGGGAGTGGTACGAACCGACGCCCCTGTTGACCATGCTACTTCTTGGCCTCGTTTTCCGCTTGAATAAAAGCGTCCACGTTGCTTTTGTCAATCAGCGTGGTGTCCGTATTCACATAGAGGGGATAGGGGATCTGCTATCTCTCGCGAAGTCGATCGGGAACGATGCCGATTCGCGGTGATGGAGGTCATCTAGGTTCTTCGGGCCGTAGAATGCCATGACGTAAGGCTCCTGGGCAACGTAAGTCCAATGGCTCTTGTCTCGTGAGGAGAGAAGACGCATACTTTATTCGGCGGGATTCAACGTGAGACGGGATTGGTGACGCCATCCAGCCAGCGGTGGCGGGGAGGCGGAAGCTACTCTTCGGCCAAGCTGACAGCAAGCCAAGCCGGAGGAAGCTTTGAGTGTGTTGATCCAGGATGTGAGACACGCAGCGCGGATGCTCAGGAAGAACCCGGCCTTCACAGCCGTCGGAGTGCTCGCGCTTGGCTTGGGCATTGGCGCCAATACGGCCATCTTCAGCTTCGTTTACGGACTGTTACTTCGTCCTCTCGCCTTCAGGGACTTCAATCATCTCGCGCTGGTTTGGGAAACCGTCCCCGACAGCGGTGATCGCAGTGGCGTCTCGCCCGCGAATTTCTTCGACTGGGATAGGCAGAACCATGTCTTTGAGCGAACGACGTTCTATCGCTCGTGGGACACCGCCTTGACGGCTGCCGGCGAGTCGGAACATGTGGATGCCTGCCAGGTTTCTCAGGAGTTCTTCCGCGTGCTCGAGGTAAAGGCCGCATTGGGCCGAACCTTCCTACCGGAGGAGTACGAGCCGGGCCGCGATCAGGTCGTGGTCTTAAGTCATGGTCTGTGGCAGCGTCTTTTCAACAGCGACGCGCAGTTCATTGGCAGAACGATTGAACTCGGCGGACGCGGCTACACAATCGTGGGTGTGTTGCCTCCCGATTTAGACTGGCCTATCGGAAACGGCGTATGGTCGCCGTTGGCTCTTACGGACAAGGAGAGACAGGAACGCCAGGAACGCTCGCTGGCGGTAATGGGGCGCATCAAGCGAAACACCTCTTTGTCTGAGGCTCAGGCGGAAATGCGGGTGCTGGGACGCAGGTGGGCGCAACAGTATCCAGCGAGCAACGAGGGTTGGGGAGTCAGACTGGCGCGGCTAACCGGAGAGGACGAAGAGGTGACGCGCTCGTTTCTGCTAGTGCTCATGGGGGCCGCGGCATTCGTTCTCTTGGTAGCGTGCGCAAATGTGGCCAGCCTCCAACTGGCTCGCGCCATCCGGCGTCAAAAAGAGATCGCACTGCGCACGGCGCTGGGCGCCAGCCGGTGGCGGCTCATGCGGCAGGTTCTGACGGAGAGTACGCTGCTGTCTCTGCTGGGTGCTGCTCTCGCGGTGGTGGTGGCGCTCTGTGGTGTCAGCCTCATCAAAGCTAACATTCCAGCAGCGCAGGCCCACTACGTGCCCGGATTCTCCCGGCTACACGTGGGCGCCGGGGAACTCGCTTTTGCGCTCGGGGCCGCGCTTTTCACGGCCATCTTTTCCGGCATTGCGCCAGCGGCCCGCATGTCCAAACTCCAATTGAACGAAACCCTCAAAGAAGGGGGGAAGAGCGCCTCGGCAGGTTCGCGTTCCCTCCGGCTGCACAGCCTTCTTGTGGTTTGCCAACTGGCCCTGGCGCTGATTCTAATGGCGGGCACGGGCTCCATGGTCAGCGGCTTTTCCCGCCTGGCAGACAGCCAGCGGCAGGATTTTGATCCCAATCATCTTCTCACCCTGCGTGTCGCGCCCCCACATTCCGCGTACTCAACCCCGCATCAGCGAGCCGCCCTTTATGCCCGGATTCTTGACGAGGTACAAGCGCTTCCCGGTGTGAAGTCAGCGGCGGCCGTGAGCCTGCTGCCTGCAAGCGCCGACTGGCGTAACCGGGCTTTCAGCCTCGAAGTACCAGAAGCCGCTTTGCGTCGCACCAAGCTTTTTGCTGACGTGGAGTCGGCTAGCGCAGACTATTTCCACACCATGGGGATTCCTCTGCTCGGGGGGCGCGAGTTTACGCGGCAAGATGGCGAACAAGCTCCGCCAGTCGCCTTGATCAGCAAGTCTCTGGCACAGCGCTTCCGGAGAGGACAGGACCCAATTGGCCAGCGCCTCAAACTGGGGTCGCGTGAGTCTGCGAATCCATGGCTCACCATTATCGGGGTTGTGGGTGATGTGAGGCAGTTTGTGCTCGACCCCAAGCCGCCGGCCAAGATCTACATCTCCAGCGTGCAGTCACCCGATTCTTCAATGAGCCTGGCCGTTCGCACTGCGGGAGAGCCTGACGAACTCGCCCCCGGCATTCGCGCGTTGCTCGCAACCATCGATCCGAAACTGCCTGTCTCCGGCGTGAAACCCATGGACGAATTCATCGACGAGCAAGCGGCAGGAATCAGCATTGCCAGCGCGCTCGTGGGTAGCTTCGGTTTCGTGGCGTTAATCCTCTCGGCTATCGGCATCTATAGCCTGATGGCTTATTCCACTTCGCAGCGCACGCATGAGATGGGCATTCGCATGGCGTTGGGAGCCGAACGGCGCGATGTGATGTGGATGGTCCTGTGGGACGGATTGCAACTTGGCTTAGCGGGTGTCGGCATTGGACTGGCCGCGTCGCTCGGATTGACGAGGCTGCTGGCCGGCTTCCTCTATGGCGCAGTGCCGGCCGATGCGGGAACACTGGCCGTCAGCGGAACACTGCTAACCGTGGTGGTGATGGGCGCCAGCTACATTCCCGCCTGCCGGGCGACCAAAGTCGACCCGGCTGTCACGCTGAGGGTTGAGTAGCTCATGGTGCTTGGCGCCGGCAATGACGTCGGCGCAAGCGAAAGCGCGTGCAACGCACCATAGGCTTTGCGGCCGGAGCCACGATTTCAACAAGAGCCGGGTTTGCACCTTGTCGTTGCCCCAGAATGGCCGGGGCAATACAATCAAGAAACGTTTTTTTTAAGGCTCGAGTGGACTTGTGTCGGCGGATCTACGGAAGACAGGCCCCACAATCGGTCCTCGCTGCGATCTGTTTCGTGTCCGCTCTGCTACTGCGTTGGAGAAGACCAACGTGAAGCGAGGCTTGTGGCCGGTCGATCGGCTGATGCTGGGATACCTTCTGGCGATCGGCTCAATTGTCGCCATATTCTATCGCGACATTGCACATTCCGGAGCGATCCTGATTGCACACGCTGCTGGAGTGCTTCTGATCGCCGCTTTTGCCTTTGTCCCACGGCTTCCTGGCATGAATCTATTCCGTCACTGGTACCCGCTTCCTTATGTTGCCCTTTGTTACCGCGAGATGAGCATGATCATCGGCTTCATCCGCGGCACAAGCTTTGACGCCGCGCTTGCAGCCTGGGATTTCGCAATTTGGCGCACTCATCCGACGGTCTGGTTGGAGCGCATTCAGTCTCCGGTCCTGACCGAATTGATGCAACTGGCTTACGCGCTGTTTGTGCCGTCCATTTTGTTGGTCGCAGTGATTTATTGGATTCAGAAGCGCTTCGAAGAGTTCCGAAGTTACGCTTTCCTGCTCACACTCGGATTTCTGGTTTCATATGTGGGCTATCTGCTGGTGCCCGTCAGAGGTCCCCGCTTCTTTCTGGAAAGCTTGCAAACCCAGCCGCTTCGCGGTCTGTGGCTGTTCCCGCGTCTGCGGGCTACATTGGATGTGCTGGAATCGGCGCACTACGATTGCTTTCCAAGTGGCCATGTGGAGATGGCGGTTCTCGCCTGGTGGTCATCGAGGCGGATATCCACTTGGCTCGCTCGAATCTTGGCCGCTTACGCAGCTTGCACGATTTTGGCCACGACTTACCTCCGATATCATTACACAGTGGATTTGATGGCCGGATTGGCCGTCGCTGCCGCAGTTCTGGCGGCGGCGCCTCATTTGGAGAGGAGGCTGAATCTTGGACCATCTCGAGATCTTGCCGGTAGAGGATGAAAGGACCCGGCGTGAGTTTCTCTGGTTTCCGTACCGCTTGTATCGCAACCACCCGTATTGGGTTCCGCCGTTGCGCGCCGTCCAGAAGGAGCTCTTTGACATTTCGAGACATCCTTTCTACCGGCACGCCACAATGCAGCGGTTTCTAGCCACTCGTTCGGCACAGACCGTGGGCCGCATTGCCGCCATTCTGGACCCCCGCTATAACGAGTTCCAGCAGGAAAATGCCGGTTTCTTTGGGTTTCTTGAAATGATCGAGGACGCGGCTGTCGCCTCAAGGTTGCTTGAGACGGCGCGCGGGTGGCTGCGGCAACGCGGCGTGGATGTGATGCGGGGACCGGTGAATCCTTCCACCAACTATGAATGCGGTTTACTCGTCGATGGCTTCGACTCCAGCCCCCGCGTGATGATGACATACAACTACCCGTATTACGCGCGTCTGGTGGAGCAGGCGGGGCTTCGGAAGGCAAAGGATCTGCTGGCTTACGATTTGTGCGTGCAAAACGTGAGAGCCGACCGTGTGAATGCAGTTCTTGAGCGGGCGAAGTGCGATGGGATGCGTACCCGGATGGTCCGCCTTTCGGAGTTTGACCAGGAGGCGGAACTCGCCTGGGACCTGTACAACTCCGCCTGGGCTCAGAACTGGGGCTTCGTGCCGATGACGCGCGAGGAGTTCCTCCACCATGCGCGGGAGATGAGACCAATACTGGTTCCGGAGCTGGCTCTTTTCGCCGAAATCGGAGACGTGGTTGCTGGCTTCGCACTGGCGGTTCCGGACGTGAACGAGGCACTCCGGCATATTGGAGGGAAACTGGTTCCCTTCGGACTGCTGAAACTCTTGTGGCACAAGCGCCACATCCGTCAGATCCGCGTCGTGCTGCTGGGCGTGCGAGAGCAATATCGGGCTACCGCCGCGGCGGCGGCTCTATATGCCTCGCTGATCCGCGCAGCCACTCGCCTGAATTACGTGGGAGCAGAGTGTTCCTGGGTGCTGGAGGATAACGTCTTGATGAGGAGAGCCATCGAGTCGATGGGCGGTAGCGTCTACAAGACGTACCGGATCTATGAATGGAAATAAAAGGGTGAGAGGAATAAGCGCGGTGGTTGTTGGCCGTTCCCAACCAAGGGAGGTCTCACATTCTATGTCCACCGCCGACATAGATCTTCTTTCCAGTTAACCAGGACAGCGAAGTAATTTCCGGAAACAAGATATCCCCTGGCCCGTTCCTGTGGTCCTGAGTCTGAAGAACCAACCAGTTGCATCATCGATGAGCGTGAAGATCGCCGTGTTCGCGCAGATGCCCACAGCAGCCGTGGTGACGGCAACTGTAAATGCTGGACTCTTTCGCACCCTGCGCCCGGCGTAACGCAGATCTTGCCACAACGTTTCGATCCAGCCGATCGTATCCATGTCGCCTCGTCCTTTATTTTTGGAGCAACGGATTTCCGAACAGCCGCAAGGCTTGGCGACGAGCTTCATCCGGTTTCATCCCCGGCGCGATGAACTCCCGCGTCCGCATCTCAATGTGGAACTGTAGCTCGTCATTGATCTGATCTTCGAGCTTGCCTTTGCGAAGTGAATCGAGCAGCCGTTCAATCCAAGGACATCCTTAGCTCCTCACGCGAAGCGCAACACCTTCGCAACGGCGCGCGGCAGCCGGTCCCAGTTCTCCTGTTCCTTGGCGAGTTGCTTGCGCCCGACAGCCGTGAGCCGGTAGTACTTCGCCCGGCGGTTGTTCTCAGACGTGCCCCACTCCGAGCTGATCCAGCCCGCCTGTTCGATCCGGTGTAGCGCGGGGTCCAGCGAGCCTTCCTCCACGCGCAGCACTTCATCCGAGACCTGGACGTGCACGACAATTCCGTAGCCATGCTGCGGACCGCGCACGAGCGTCTTCAGAATCAGCAGGTCGAGCGTGCCCTGCAACACGTCAGGATTGGCTTTGCTCAAGAGTCCTAGACTAGATGTCTATGGAAGTAGGCGCCCGATACCGGGCGAGTGTCAAGCGTCGGGATCAGGACGGCGAAGTCAGGCAGTGCAAACGCGGTTAATATGCTCGACTGGAGAACTTCATGCGCTTATGGCGACGGCCCGGTGCGACCCTCCGGAGGATCGTTGCGCACCGCAGCTTCAACTCGGGGCGGTAACCGGGAGAAACAGATAGATCAAGCCTACGGCCTCGACCCTATTAGCCGGTCGGCTCAATGCTTTCTCGAAAACTTTCGCAATAGATCCGGCCAAAATTCCTTGAGGATGTTGGCCGCCATGGCCCCGCCTAGCTGAGCGCCAAACCCAACAGCGGAGCCCGCCGCGTCCCGGTGGTTGGCGTAATATAAGCTTGAAATCGCGACAGTGCTAGAAGCGCCAAAGAGTCTGGAATAATTAAGTGCCGTTCCTCCTGTGTCCGTTTGCGTCCGGAAGACCCGGCTAATCGCATACCCCAAGCGGGAACCCGCGGATCCGCCACTCTTTCGAAAGTATCTTGGATCCTGATGAAGCAAACATGGGTAGACGCCCTCCGTCAGGAAGTCGCCAATCACGTGGTTTGCATAGGCGGCGCCGAAATAACGAGCGTATCCCGATGCTTCTTGCCCGAAAGGGCGATTGGAGTTGATTAACTGCGCCGCGCCTGCAACCCCCGCTGCAAGCACGAATGCACCGGGGTCGAAAGCGTCCTCGCTCGCGATCTTGAATTTTTCTTTAGCGCTAATCGGCACATAGGGAGCAAGACATGGTGACGTATTGTGATTGGGCAAGATCCCCAAGATGTGTCTAGGCCGAGGATTTAGAGTAGCACCAGCCACGGTAGACGATCCTCCATTCGTGACAGTGTCCTTGCATGCACCCGGCGGATTTGTTTGGCCCTCGATGCGGCCTAAGCAAACCACGCAAAAGACTAGGGCGACACACGCAGTTCTGCCAGGAAGTCTACTGCTCCACAGGCAAAACTTGATACCTGGCATTGAAGTTAGAAAGGGCATCTGCGAGGGTCGATGTAGGGGTTATCGCGGTCGCACGAAGCAGCGAACGGGCTGTATAAGAAGGGCGACAGAGCTACTGTCTTGTACGGCACCGAGATTCGCCTGGTTTCTGACGATTTGTTCATTTAGCCGGGATTTCCATTTTGGCCTCGAAACGCTAGCCAGTATAACAGTGATCTCCTGGATTGCGACTAAGTTCAAAACGGAAATGCGGGTTTAAATGCCAAGAGGGCAAAGACCAGCCGACACATCCTTACTGGAAGCAGCACTAATTGGATTCGAGCAGACGAGGCGAGATGTTGAAGGCAAGATAGCCGACATCCGGCGACAGCTCGGTTCCGCAAACGGCACGCAAGCCGCGGCGCCGAGCCAAACAAGTAGGCGCCCACTGAGCGCGGCTGCGCGGAGGAGAATAGCGGCGGCGCAGAGGAAGAGGTGGGCAGCGATCAAAGCGAAATCCAAGCCTTCGAAGCCGGTCGGCGCGAAGCGCACAATGAGCCCCGCGGCGCGAAAGAAGATTGCGGCTGCGCAGCGAAAGAGATGGGCGCTGGCGAAGGCAAAGAAGGTCGGCTAGGCGACAACGCGCCCGGATCACATTTCCTCGAACCGCGTTTGCAGACCGGGAGCGGGCGACGACTAAGAATATGACAATCGCTCCATCGGATTACTCCATCCTCAGTGCGTTCGTGGGCGAAATAGAGGCTGCGCGGTATGCCGGAATCATGGCAGCGAAATATGCGCAAACGGCAAGCCCGCTCGCGGCCGCGGTAAGCGCTGACGGATCCCAACTGGAAACGCCGTATAGTTGCGCCGAGATCAGACGCCCGGCGCCCACCGCCAGTGGCAGGCCCAACATTAGCCCAACCAACACATGGTTGAACGCACCGCGCAATACGAGTCTCACGACCTTTGCGCGGTCGGCGCCAAGCGCCATGCGAATGCCGATTTCGTTGGTGCGTTGGGCAACCGCATAGGCCGTCACTCCGTACATTCCAACCGCCGCCAGCAACAGAGCCACGATGCCGAATAGGCCGGCGAGGCTCGCCACGGCGCGTTCCTGATCGAATGAGCTATCAACTTGCTGCTGCATGGTCCTGACACTGATAATCGTCAGATTTGGATCTACTTCGGCCAATACTTTGGTTAGCACCGGCTCCAGGGCGCCGGGCGCAGCGCTAGTCACCAACATGATTCCGCCAATGAAGTGCGATCGCAGTTCGATTCCCTTCATGAGGCCGCTTTTGTAATCCACGTTCTGCGCGAGCGGCACGTAGAACATCGGCCGCGCCGGCTGGCTCAAGCCGAAACCCGCAAACTTGGCATCGCGCACGACGCCGACGATGCGGAAAGTGTTGGCGTTCTCTGGCATGTCGAGACCGAAGTGCTGGTCCAGCGGGTTCTCGCCGGTCTTGAAGAACTTCTTCACAAATGCCTCGTTCACGATCGCCACCGGCGCGGAGGTTTCGTTGTCGGCCGCGTTAAATGCACGTCCGCGCAAGATGCGCATATTCAGATTTTGAAGATAGTTAGCGCTGACGCGATCCCACGATGCTCCCTCCTGTTCGCCCATGTTGAGAGCGGGATGGCCAGCTACGAGAATCAACTCACCCCAGTTGTCGGTCAGTGGGTTGTAAAGTGCGAGCCCTGACCCCTTCACTCCGGGAAGTCCGTTGAGGCGCTCTTCAAGTTGCCTGTAGAGCGCGGCCAGCTTAGGCAGGGTGTAAGTAGCTGGTGGATTGTTCAGCGCAACCAGCACCCGTCCTTGCACTTGATATCCGAAATCCTGGCGCTCGAGCTTATTGAGGCTTCGGGCCAGCATCGTGGCGCCCGAGACCAGGACAACGGACAGAGTAGCTTGCGCGATCAATAGCGCCTTGCGAACGAAAGAAGAATGGTCGCGCGTGCTGCGGCCCGATCCGCGCAATGCGTCCGCTGGATCGGTTCGCGTGGCAAACCACGCCGGCGCCGCGCCAAATATGATTCCCGTTAGAAGCGCCAATCCGAACGAGAAGGCCAAGGCCGTGAGCGATGGCGTTGTGCTGATGGGAAGGAACTGCGATCCCGGAAAGGCAAGCGCCAGCAGCAGCCGCGCGGCAGCGATTGCGACCACAAGGCCCGCGATGCAGCCGCCGATCGCGAGCAGAACGCTCTCGATGAGAGCCTCTTTGACGATCTGCTGCCAAGTGGCGCCGATAGCAAGCCGCACCGCGGTTTGCCCACGACGGGCTACTGCCCGAGCCAGCAGCAAGTTTGCGACGTTGGCACACGCGATCAGCAGCACTAATCCGCAAACAGACAGCAGTATCTGCAGACTGCGGCCATATTCTTCTTTCATGGCAGCAACGCCAGCTCCCGCCGGCACGATATTGATCACCTGCCTGGGAAGCGCACGGATGACGTCTGGCATCCAGTTAGCCGGATAGCCGGAATCATTCTGCATCCATTGCCGCAACACGCCAGTGAGCCGAGCAGACATTCCGGCTATCGAAGCTCCGGGCCGTAACCGGCCGATCACGCGCAGCCACGCGGCGACGGACTGATGCAGCAATGCAGCGTTACCGTCGATCATGGGTTCCTGCTGCAATGGGATCCAAATATCCGGAGGATCGCTACGTAGGGTTTCGGCAAAGAAGCCCGCGGGCGCGACTCCGATGACGATGAAAGGATGTCCCTCAACCACCAGAGTCGAGCCTAGTATCGACGTGTCGGCGCCATAGACAGCCTGCCAGGCATGATGACTGAGCACGGCAACTGGCGGAGCACCCGGCCGATCGTCGTTTGGCGTGAACACACGCCCGCCAAACGCGCCCACGCCAAGCGTTGAGAAGTAGTTGCCAGTGACGAACTCGGAGCGCAGGGGCCTGGCGGTCGATTCGACTCCTGCACGTCGCACGCTCACCCGCGCGCCGCCGGCCTGGAAGGCAGCTACCTGTTCAAACTCCGGCGCCGAAGCTTTGAGCCGCTCATAGAGAGGGAACGAGTACATTCCCCACCGGTCCTGGGGCCCCCCTTCCACGCAGCAATCATCACCTTCGCCGACCCGATAGAGCTTGGCGGGATTGGAAACTGGCAGGGAACGAAGCATTACCGCGTCGATCAGCGTGAATATTGCGGTGGTGCCACCGATTCCCAAGCCTAGCGTTAGTACGGCCGCAGCAGTGAAGACGGGCGACCCACGGAATTGCCGCAGGGCGTAGCGAAGATGGTTGAGAAGATCTAGCATTGCAGGCGCCTCGTAGTGTTTACGAAACTCAATTGCTGGGAGTTCCACCCGAATCGCAATTTGCGGGTAATCATGTCCATCGGGTCTCCCCCTCTTCCATACTCATGGAGCTCGGTTCGGTTACAGAAAATCCTGAGGATTCTACAATTCGCTTGAAGAACTTCGTCTGAGAGAGGCAGGTGGCCGTGTCACCGGTCCCACCGAAATGTATACTCAATGCCCACAGGTCATACTCGTTCAAACCTGAGCCGGTCGCCTACGATCTCCTCGATTGCCGTTTGGGACCCCGACGAAGGCACAAGTCGGACACAGCGAGGCAAATATAGTCCGATATCGCCGATGTCGTAGGTCACGGTCACCCGGCGGCTGCGCAAGCATCGCAGCCGGACCCTCCCGCGCAGGCGCAACGCTGATTATGGCGGCTTGTGAGCCTCCGATCAAAGGTGTGCCCGACCGACGAGCACGGGCCGGAAGCCATTATGAAGGTGAGCGCGGAAGCGGATCTGCTGAAGACACTACCCTGCGTGGGTAAGATTCTCAGCATGGTCCTCATGTTGGAAATCGGCAGAGTGGATCGATTTCCAACCGAGGTGCACCTGCACCAACTCCTGCCATGACGACTCTTTTCGGAAGCAGGCCCTTATCTTCTGCTCGGTGGGCCGACGGCAACTTCCCGATTGTTCGCTGCGTGCAAACGCGGCAGGTCCGCCGCTCAATGATGGCTTTTTGTCATCGCTCGGCCGGATCTCCCATCCTTACTTGACAGAAAAAAGGAAGCTGTCAACGAAGGGCGCGGGTTACAAGAGTTTTACTCCCTGGAGACACATGCCGTAACGGCTGCCGGGAGGATTGCTCTGATAGCCGGTCTTGAGGTAGCCGTTGGTGAAGTTGGCGGCGTACATCAACCAGGCGGCGCGGCCGTCGGTTGCGATGAACTTGCTGGGGAAGTGGACGAAATAGCCCTGCTCGCCGAAGTTGCGCATGAAAGTGACCAGCCGCCAGGGACCGGTGACGGTGTCGGCCTCGAGCACGAAGGTATTGAACTTGCTAACAGTGTTGCGGCCGTCGGTGACGCACATCAGGTATTTGCGCAGCGCGGGGTTGTAGGTGGCGGTGACACAGCCGCAGCGGTTGTTCCACTCAAACAGCGGCTCTGTGCGCGCGAGGTCGCGGACCCAAATGGGCTTGCCGCCCTTGGAGCGACCGCCGAACAACTCATATGCCGAGCGGTTGTTGATGGTCTGGATGGACGGCTTCACGCGCGCGAGATAGATGCGATCGGCGGTTATCCAGCTTAGATTCGCGTGGCGCGGCTTCGGATCGTCGGCGACCGCGCCGTGGCAGACAAGGTAGGCGTAGCCGTCAGGCGAATGCTCCATGTTGCGGCCGAAATCGACGAAGTGCGGCGCGCCGAGCTTGACCGGTCCGCCGACCTTCTCCGGCTCGCCGAACAGCGGACTGGCGGGCGTATGCGGCGTGTCAGTCCAGGTCTGGCCGTAGTCGGTCGAGGTGCGGAAGCCAACGAAGGGTCCGAGGACGTCCCAGTTGAGCCCGAGGCCCTTGGTCTCGAGCAGACAGTAGGTCCCGTAGTACCAGATGCCGTTGTGAACAAGGCTCCCGCAGGGGTAGCGGCCGCCGTAGGGTTTGGGGTCACCGGGGAACGCGCCGATGTACGTGACGGTCAGATGGAGCGGATCGTCGCCCGTGATCTTGGCGCAAGAGGTAGTGGCCTTCTCTCCGCCTGACCCATTCCTCACGCCGTTCACCTCGCCATCGGTCCAGGGCGAGTACATCGCGCCGTCGGAGGCCCACGACGGGTACCACGTATCGGCGTTGGTGTAGGAGGCCTGGCGTCCGGTGAAAGCAAGGCCGCGGATTGACTTCGAGGGCGCAAAGGGGCAGCCGGAGGGCGGCTGCGAGGGCCACACTCCATCGGGTCCAAGGTGGACTGCGTCGTCGTCTTGCGACTCGGGCGGGGCCGCGGCCAGCAGCGGCGTACAGAGTCCCGACGCGGATAAAGCGAGCCACTCGCGCCGGTTGATCATGGCGTTTCTCCCTGCGGCATGCCGGATCCTACCTGTAGCTGCGGATGCCTTGCGCCCATGGCGCCAAACAATTCTCAAGTACTATAACAAACGACCCGCCCCGCGGTTTCCTCGACGGAGGGACACTTCGAAGGAGGTACCGCTGCACACCTCAACCGTGATTTCCTTTTTGTCGATTCCCTTCGCGACATCAGACGCCTTGGAAGTCCGCTTCTGGTCCACGATGGCTAGTTCACAATGGCAGCCAATTAGAGGCGGTCGTCTGATATCATTCGCGAATGGCGGCCCGGAGCCAGAACAGCATACCTTTTGTCCTTCTGGCATGTGTTCTGACAGGACTCGCGCTTTCCGGACCGCCAGCATGCACAACTTCGAGCCTCTGGAGTGTAAACGGCGAGAACTGGAAGCCCGAGGTAATCCTGCCCGACTTTTCGTACGCCGGTTACCACGCCGGCGAAGCCCCGATTCCCTCACCGCCGTCTCGGTACGACCTCAGGCGCGATTTCCACGCGGCCGGCGACGGCCGCACCGACGACACGAGCGCTTTCGAGGTCGCGCTTCGGTCGGTTTCCGGCGGCGTTTTGTTCATTCCGGAAGGCACGTACATCATCACCAAGAGAATTGAGATCGCGAGAGGAAACCTGGTATTGCGCGGAACCAGCCGCGACAAGACTGTCCTCCTGTTTCCGCACTCGCTGACCGACGTTTACGGCAATAAGCCGGAGAACAATCAATCGCAATGGTCGTTCGGACCTGGCTTCCTCAACGTCACCGGCGACGATCCGATGGGGCCTCGCACGAGGCTGGCGGCGGTCACCGCGGCCGCAAAGCGGGGTGATCGCGAGCTCGCTGTTTCGGGCCCGCTTTCCATCGCGCCGGGCGAATGGATCCGCCTGCTGGAAAACGATCCTGCAGAGGGACCGGCCTCTGGCTCGCTCCTACGTTTCCTATACGGCGATTTGATGCCGGGCGGCACGCATAAGAACTGGACCGTCAATATCGTCCGCTTCCTGTCGCGTGTCAGCTCGGTCCATGGAGACAGAGTTCTGCTGGAACGGGCGCTACCATACGACGTCCGGCCAGAGTGGACGCCAGAGATTCATCGTTTTGAGCCCACCATTCAGGAACTTGGAATCGAGCATCTGTCGATTCGGTTCCCCTGGACCCCGTATCCCGGCCACTTCAGGGAAAAGGGATTCAATGCAATTTCCATCGACAGCGCCGCGCAATGCTGGATCGACGACGTCGAGATCCGGAACGCCGATTTTGCGATCGGGATGAATGGAACGAACTTCTGCACTGTGCGCAATCTGACGCTGAGCACAAGCGCGAACCGGGCTGTCGATGCGAATGCGCATGGATGGAATGGGCATCACGGCGTAGACGTGAGCGAGGGTACGGAGAACCTCATCACAGGTTTCAATATCGAGACGCGGTTGGTCCACGATGTTTCCGTCGAATGGTACGCACTTCACACCGTTTTCTCGAATGGGCGCGGAGTCGATCTCTGCATGGACCATCATCGCGAGGCCAACTATTCGAGCTTGTTTACGGATCTGGATTGCGGAGCCGGCACGCGGCCGTTCAGCAGTGGTGGTTCGGAAGACTTGGGAGCGCATTCGGGCGCGTATTCCACGTTCTGGAACATCCATGCGCGTTCCCCGCTCGCTCCACCGCCGCCCGGTTTTGGCCCCCTGCTGAACCTGATCGGCGTGGATACTACCGTCGTGCCCTCCAGCGACTACAAGTGGACTGTCGAAGCGATCCCGTCATCCCGCCTGTGCCCCGCGAATCTGTACGATGCCATGCACGATCGCCGCCTGCACGGTAGGCGCTGATACTGTCGCCCGGCCGTGCTATGAGCTCTGGGACGGACGCAGTGGTGTACACCATCGCACCTGAATACCTCCGATCGCCGCAACCTTCTCCGGCGGACACGGATTCTCAGTAGGCGCAGTTCACGGCGCTACGAGGCCGAACTGCTCCTTACAGTGCAGAATCCAGGCGCTCTCGGGCACGAACCCGCGTTGGCGCGAGACCCATTTCTGGATTTCCTGATCGGTAACGCGCGGCTGCATGGGTTGCTGCTCGCGGGAATAGCGCGGCGGGTGCTCACGTCCTCGATCGTCATTGCGGGTGCTCATTCGGTGCGTCGCCAGTAGTGGTCAACTGAGTGTGCCAACTGATGCCCCAGTCTTTCCGCGCTCAGGCTCTTCGACAGCCTCCAGATGAGCCACATTCCAGACAGATCCCCAGGATGATGCCGCCGTACCAGCCAATGTTTCCGGAGTGCCGCGGTTTCCCAGCAGTTCGCAGAGCAAGGGCGTTCGGCACCCAGCTCGTAAATGGTGGCGTCCACGGAGCCGAAGACCCATCCCAGCCAGGCCATAAGCTGATACCGCGACAGGCCGACCGCCGCGGCGCCACAGCAGGCTGGGTGCGTTTCATCGCCTGACGGCGATCATACGGCCGGCCACCGCGGAGCCGCCTCCGAGGAAATCGAAGATGATAGCTTCAGGAACACTTATGTATTCCAGTGCGTTGCGTCTGGCACACCGATGGACGCTGCTGCGCCGCCCCGGTTTGCCGGAAGTGCTGGTGCGCGAGTTCATCCGACCGGCTGTGCGCGCAGTACCTGCATCGATGGCGCGCAGGCTGGGACATTGCCGGATCTCGCTCGAGATTGCAGATCCTACCGTAGCCTCGCAGTGGACGGAGACTGAAGCTGGCTTGGAGATCTCCGTTATGACCGCGGGAAACGAAGACCATGACATCGCGATGGAACTGCTGCTGTGCCTCGGCCAGGCGTTGTGGGAAAGGCTTTCCGACGGGGAATTACGGGAGTACTGGCTCGTTCTGGATCAGGAAATCCGCGCAGGGATCAGCGGTGAGATCGACGAGCAGGCACTGGAGGAAAAGCGCTCCTTGCTGGCCAACCAGGTCCACGCCCGTAGCCGGCGGCAGCTCGCCCGTTACGGGCGGGCAGCATTTGCCGGGACGGCGGCTGAGTACGTCCATTGCCTGTGGCACGAGGTTACCGCGCGAACGGGACCGGACTACCTTCCGGCACCGCAGTTGCGCCGGCGGTTGGAGCTGCTGGCTGGCTGGTTCCCGCCGGACCGAGGTTACCGCTTGTTCGGGTGATGTTCTCTCGTGTAAAGGCGATGGCGTACTTCCGGATGGGCCGTGGTCCAAGGACAACCCCCAGAGGTGGCAAGGCTTGCCCTCCCCGTAGCGCAGGATTACTCTTAGGCGTGGTTACCGACTTGGCTGAAATCTTTCGGCTCGGAACCGCGAAGGCGGAAGAGAACCTCGCCTTTCGCCGCTACCTAAGCGCCCACCACTACGCCGACAAGCCGTTCCAAATCCTGGCTAGCGAAGTGCAGCGGCACGTGGACTGCACCGCCTGCGCGAATTGCTGTCGCCACTCGGCGGTGTCCGTCAACAAGCCAGAGATCGAAAACATCGCGTGTCACCTCGGCACCACGCCGGAGGCAGTTGCCCACCTTTACACTATCCGCGATCCCGACACGTCCGCCTCACGAATCCTGCTGAATTCGGGGGAAGGGTGCGTGTTCCTGGACGGCAACCTCTGCACGATCTACGAAGCCCGCCCAAAGACCTGCCGTACCTTCCCTTTCGTCGCGGTCGGCAACCACTCGCTCGGTAGCCGCCCATCGTCGCTCGCGCGCTGGGCCGCGCTCTGTCCAATCATCTACAACGCGCTCGAAAGCTACAAGCACCTCACCGGCTACCACCGGCATCCACCGCTCAGTACAACTTCCAAGCTGCCCGCTTGAACTCCGGCGTCACTGGTTCCGGCCGGTTGCGGGTTCCAGCAGCTCGGTGTTCCGTAAGCATTGGGCAGCCATGCGCCGCCGAAATGAGAAAATGGAACGAGTTATGAACAACCGCGAATTCAAGGAGCACCTTCAGGAGATAGCTCACGGCGGCGAGTCCACTGAGCAATCCTCAATGCCGTTGCCCTCTGAGTCACGTTCTCAATCTGCAACCGTGAGGAAGCCGCCCGCCAAGGCGAAGCAAAGCTCGCGGAAGGTCGGGAAGCTGCGGGTGAGGCGAAAGGCATCTGCGTGAATACGCTGCGTATCAGGGTGCTTACAAAAGAGGTTTCGGCGAAGAGACCCAAATCCGCGAGATCGTTGCAACTCGCTAACGTTCTTTCACCTTCAGCCAACCTTCGCTGTTTTCAAGATCGCGAAAAGCTTTTGATACTTCCTTTGCCTGCTTCACGTTGAAAGCGCCCCTGTCGCTGTACTCGCGGGCAAGCAGGGTCCATTCCTGAACAAACCTGTTCGCCTTCAGCCAGAACTGCATCTCTCTGTGCCGCGCCTCCATCTGCCTTGCCATTTCGGTTTGGGTCGTTTCCTGACTACACACCGCTGCATTCGACAGAGATTCCCAATAAAGCCGCTCGATGGCATCCTGCCTGTGGCATTGATTCAGATACGGACCTTGTGCAGGTACGCTGCCGCAAAGAAGAGGAAACAACAGAAGAAACTTTCTGATCTCTCTCATGCACCCAAGCTAGACGGCGGAGGTGACATCGAAATGAATCCTGTGTGAAGAATGAGAAACGTTTCGGCTGGGACAACGTCTTGTGAATTTCAACACGCACCGCGCTTCAGGGGACCACGTGATCGCGACAACGTATCCAGGGCACGCACCGGCAGTCTTCCCGGTGGATGGGCATGGGTTGGCGCGCTCGAACGCTCGCCGGTGCGTCGGATCACGCTTAGGTCGGACCGTTGCTGTCTCGGTCGCAGATAGTGCACTGCGGTCGTGAGGATCGAGTGTTCGTGCTAAGACGTGGCCCGGCTAGGGTTCCACAGCCGGTAGGGGGCTGTGGCCAAATCGTGTAGAATCCTACCAGCATGGCCACTTCAGATGATCGAACCCCGCTCACGAGCGAGCAGAAAACTCAGCTCCGTCATGATCTCACCTTGATCGAGGAAAAACTCCAAGACATCTCCGTCTTGATGCACGCCTGCTACGGCGACGAGAGTCCGGCAGCAATTCGTGCTGATGAGACTGCTGCTGCATTGCAGCGCCTCAAGTGGGAGTTGGAGCGAACGCGGCAAAAGGAGTATGCGGCTGCGGGCTAATCGCGCCTACGGTCCGGCGTCCATTCCACGTACTTGAACTGCCGAACCAACACCCGTTCTAGCCACCAGCACTCCTTCATCTTTTCGGCGGCCATGCGCCCTCTTACTACCGCAATAGTGCCGAAACGGCTTTAAAGTGCTCATGGCGCGCATCGCGCAGCCACTCGAACACAACAGACTCGGTATTGGTCACCACGACGCCCGCCGCACGCAGGCGATGCATCGCGTTGGCATGGTGTTCCTGATTTCTGGAACAGCAGGCGTCTTCAACGACGAACACCCCCTGACGGACAGCCCGCAACTCCAGCGTCGATTGCAGGACACACACGTGCGCCTCCATGCCAGCGAGAATCACCTGCGTCCGACCGCTGGCCTCCAGCATCGTGGCGAAAGGCTCCGTGCCCGCACATGAGAAGGATGTCTTCTCAAAACGCGGAGTACTTCCGGGGAGCATCTCGACTACCTGGCCAGCCGTCGGGCCAAGTCCCTTCGGATACTGTTCCGTCACCAAAACCGGGATGCTCAGACGGGTGGCGGCCTCCAACAGGATTCCGAGCCTTCCGAATCACGCTCGTTCGCGCCGCCGGAACCATGGCTGCCGCCAGGCGCTCCTGAAGGTCGACAACCAGCACAGAATCGGCGGCGCACGCAAGCATTGATCCTAAATAATAGATGAGCGACGCCTTTGCTGATCCAATGGTTCTGCAACGTGCTGAAAGGACGGCCGTCCGGATTCGCGTCGAGCCTGACGGCTTCGCCATCGATCACGGTTTCATCGGGGAGTGGCGCGAGCGCCTTGGCAATCGCCGGGTATCTGGCGTTGTAATCCTTGTTGTTCCGCGATCGGAGACGCACATTGCTGTTCGTCATGACACCCGGTGCACGATAGCCAGTTCGCGGCCTCGTGCAACGTACCAAACTACGAGGTCCGGTGTGCCTGGCAGGCCGGTCGCGCGCTACGGGCCGACCTGCCGGTCGAGTTACTCTCTCTTGTCTTCGGGTTTCTTCTCTTCCTTCTTTGGCGGAGGCGGCTTGGGCGGCGGCGGAGTCTGGCGTTGCGGCTGAGCCTGCTCACGGACCGGAGGCGTCTGGCGTACCGGAGGCTGAGCCTGCTCACGGGCCGGAGGCGTCTGGCGTTGCGGCTGAGCCTGCTCACGGACCGGAGGCGTCTGGCGTACCGGAGGCTGAGCCTGCTCACGGGCCGGAGGCGTCTGGCGTACCGGAGGCTGAGCTTGCTCGCGGGTCGGCGGAAGACTTTGCGGACGGGCGGCGGGGACCGGTTGGGTATTCGGTTTCTGGTTAGGCGGCTGTCTCGTACCGTTTTGGGGCTGGGCCGGGCGCTGAGCAAAGGTCTGCGCAGGACCGGGGCGCAGGGTCGGGTTGACGGGACGGACCTGTTTCGTGTTGATCGGCTGGACCTGCATGCGTCCGGGCGCCGGGTTCTGGCGGGCGACCTGGGCGCGCAAGGTCTGTAATTGCGCCGGCGCTACCGGGGTCCCGGGATGCTGTTGCAGCATTTGCTGCTTCGCGGCAAACGGAACCGCACGTGGAGGTGGAGCGAGTTTGGCGACTACGGGACGATTCGCAAGAGCGGCCGGGGGCGCGGCGGCTTTACGAGCGTTGCTATTCGCAAGAACGCTCTCCCGCTGCGGCGCCACTCGTGGCGCGGCCCCAATCACCTGGGCCTGACGCATCTGGTTGGCGTCGACTCGAACCGCAACACGTTGGACAGACTGAGCCGACACGAAGGAATTCTGCGGCATCGCCACTATGGCACTGCGATTTACGTAGTTGATGTTGGTGACGTTGATGTTCGTGACATTGATGTTCGTAATCCGCGTGTTCGTGACGTTCAGTTGGCGGATGTAACCTTGCGACACCTGATACGAGGGGTAGTACACTTCGCTCGGGCCGAGCGGGAACCAGCCGACGAGACCGCCGCCCCCACCGCCGATCGAGACACCCACGCTGAATCCTCCACCACCGACGAACGCGACCAGCGCGGGAGCATAGTACACACGCTCCGCAACAGCGCCGGGGCACCAGCCCCAACTGTTGTTGACATAAGCCCAGCGTCCATAGTGGAACGGCGCGAAGCCCCAGGGCTCATCATCCACCCAGGTCCAGCCCCATGGTTCGACCCAAGCCCAGTAGCCGTCGTGATAGGGAGTCCAACCCGCCGCAACGCGCGGAATCCATACCGCGCCGTAGTCCGGCGTGTTGCTCCATTCGCCATTGGCGTTCAGATCTTCATAGCCGACCATATCGGGCGAGACGTACTGGGGTGGAGAGACTTCTTCCAGGCGGTCCCGCGAAGAGACGAAAGAATCGAAATCGTCCGGTTGGTATGCATCCTGAACGTCAGGTGGGTTGCCGGAGTTGTCGAAGTAGGCGGTCTGGCCGGAATGAACCGGAAAGCTCTGGTTGTTGGCGGTTACTTCGATGTCGCCGGCGCGGACGGTGACCATCGTGGCGTTGCGGGAGGTATCGGTGTCGACGCGGTATTCGCCCGTACGCAGGAGGGTGACTGCGCCGTTCGGAGTGTCGACCTCCCAGGATTCGCCATCAAAGAGATGACGTACGTGCAGGCTCAGATTGCCGGCGTTAATGCTGGTCTGGACGACATTATCGCTCAGGTTCACGAACTGGAAATTGGTTCCCGAGTTCAGACGGATGGAATTCCGACCGATCCGCAGCACGGCACGTGCGCCGTTATCGGTATACAGATTGTCGCCGGTGGTCATCGGGTAATTCAGCGACGCGTCAGTCCATTGATCCACGCTGGCGGGCTCGAATGATACGGGACCGCTGATGTACGCGATGCGGGCTACGCGCGAGGGCGGATCCACGTCCTGCGCCGCCGCGATGCCGGACAGAGCTAGGAATGCGGCTAGGGGCGATACCCACATGAGCAAATTTTTCATTTCGCAACCTTTCCAAGTAAGCCGGCTCATGATACTGCTAAATCGTTACAGTGCGATAACATCGAAGTAATGCGGGCTCCGGTTCCCGCGCATACAGCGATCACCCGTCCCACGGATTAGCCAAGAGTGAGCACACCGAGGGCCACTTCTTCTTGCAGCACTTCGACCAACCCGGTGGAAGATCAATGTTCGCCATAACGGTCCTGAAAGCTGATCTTGTGCCAGAGACTCGCAACGCCTGCAGAGGGCGAATCTCGGAGGTAGGTGTCGTTGGGGAGCCAAAGTCTGGCCAGCGAAACGCTCACTTGCGCTTTGCGGCTTTCTTCGCGGGTTTGGTGGCGCGCTCTCGCGCGAGACGCTTGGTCGTCCATTTCTTCGCTGGCGCCATGGATGCCTTCTTCGCGCGCGCCGAACGCTCCGCATCTGTCATGTTCTTGGCTGCTGTCTTCCCGCCCTGGCTACCGTATGCCTTCCCCATCTGGCGCAGGTATTCGAGCACTTCCGGTGGCATGCGCAACGGGGCTAAGACATGCTGCCGCTAGGCAAAGTCGCGCGTCAGTCCGGATTCGCGACTTAACCCAACCGAATTGGTTCGGGCCGCTCCGGCAGCCTCCGCAGGTGTTTCCGGAATCGGGCGGTTTTCGAGTGCGGTATAGAGGCTCCCGCGTAATCCCGATACGTACCTTTATGTCACGTCACGTCAACGAGTTGAGTAGTCCCTTCGTCTCTTCGCGTACCGACCAGTATCGTTGAAAAACAGGGTGGTTTAGCCAGTTGGATTAGCAAAGGATTAGCAAAATCGCTTCGCGCTTCTGGCCAGAACGTCCAGGAGGCCACGGACGGCGACCGCGGCCTGCTTCGCTTCACGGAGCTGCGATCGGCTGAGCCCGCGATGAAGCCATTTGCCTCCAGTTGAAGCAAAATGCGCTCCGCCAGGGGCGAAAATACTCCGATATCGGAGTACTTTCGCCGCTAGACGATCGGGGCGGAACCCATCTGTCTACTCCGGGACTGGTCCGAGACTCAGCGCGATCTTCTTCGCGGTTTCCTCGGGAACGCTGGGTAGAACCACGACGTGACAACTGCACGTGCCGCCCTTACCCGGCACGCTGGCGCTGTATGCGTTCGGATCTTCTGAATTCTTGGAAATCTTGTCCTGATAGAAGATTCGTTTCGCCGTATTCTCGAAAAGTTTGTCCTTGCGGATGCCGAACATCTTCTGCAAGTTTTCCGTGAGCGGTTTGAACGCCTGGCCGGCCTGGCTGGTGACCACGGCGATGTCGGTTGTGACGTCGTGAAACACCGCCGCGCCCGTAGTCTCGGGTAGCGGATCCCAGGCCGGCGGAACCGCGATCTGGCAGGCACCTTTGGAATCTTTCAGAATTTTCCAGTCGGTCGGCGTAGTCTGTGCCAGAGCACTTACCAGCAATGAGAGAAACAGAGTCGCACGCATGCATTTCTCTCCTGGCTGGAGTTTACCGCTCGGGGAACTCGCCGACAATCACACGCAATCGAGAGTCGAAATGCAGCTAGCGGGGGCCCACGATGTGGGTTGGATTTCCTGGTGGCATGCTAATCCGCGATCGGCTGAGCAGGAAATTGACCGATATCGGTCAATTTGCCCCCCGCGTTTCGAAAGCCGCCACTCACGGCCACGCCAGCCCGCGCGCAAGCCGTTTCGCTCGATCGCGATCAACCGAAGTCTTTCCGCCGGCGGAAACCTTCACTTCGTAGCCCTCGATGCCCATGCTCGAGTCCCATTCGGCACCGCTCAGGACGGCAACCACGGCGAAGGCAGTCGCCGTCACCCCCCGGCGTCGAGCGCAGATCCTCTAATACCTGGTAATGCCTGCTGGTGAGCTCTTGATCCGCCCCACCACGAAATACCCGGCCAGAGCCGGATCCTGCAACATGCTGTGGGAGGTGAGCCCGGTGGGATCGCATTTTGGGAGCCATGGCCCGCGTTGAACGGGCGGCACTCGTCGGCGACGAAAGCCGCGAAGCCAATGCCGCACCGAGAGCAACTCTGTTCAGCTCCGGAGGCCGGCTTATCTGCGCGAGCAAGCGCTGGCCAGTGCCTTGGTTGACCCCGAATAATCAGACTGCTCGGTCGTTATAGTAACATCCCTTGTTTCTGGCAAGAACAAAGACGTGCATAACGATGTGATGCATGAAGCACAGCCGTTTCAAATACGTTTCCAAGCCTGAACACGCGCACCAGCTTCTTGAGGGGAAGGTCTTCCATCAAACCCTTGGGTACTTTCGCGACTACGAGGACTCAGAGGCGAAGCAGGTCATCGGCGACGAATTTGAATCCACCCGCATCTTCCGGCCCGTGGACGGCCTGCAAGTAAACAATCAGACCCGCGGCACGTCAGGTCCTCTCGAAATGGGATTTGAGTCTTCGGCGCGAGTTGGAGAGATCTACGTATTTTGCGTCAGTTTTGCCCTGACCGAGGAGCTGCAAAGGCAATTTAGGGCCGTTGCTTGTGTTGAGGTTCTGGACCCGCGAACCTTCATCAACCGCTGGCAAAGTGCGTTGCCACCAGGTGCGAAGCACTTCGCCAGAAAGGTCAACTACTACCGGCGAGAGGACGTTCCGGGGAATGTCTGGCCACAACCCGAACTGATAGCAACCACGAAACTTGCGCAGTTTGCTTACCAGCAGGAGTATCGGTTCGGATTTTCAACGACCGGCGCACTGGATTTTGGCCAATGCACCCAGCAATTGGTCGACCGAAAAGCGAGACCGCTGCCAAAGCCCGATGAGCACCACACCCTGACGCTCGATCTCGGCGATCTCCACGATATCTGCAAGCTGCACGAGTTTTAGCTACTGGCGTGTATTCGGCTTCCCGTGGAAGTGAAACGGCCGGAGGAAAAGCTACGGCGCGCGACCACCGTCAGGACCGAACACCCAGCAATCAATCGGAATGCCGACCGATCCCACGAAACCAGTTTTCGCCAACGCATTTTTGATGATCCGGGTGCGTTCACTGCTCGGTCTCATTGAGACGACTTTTGCCTGCTCACCCGCACACCCCGGTCGGTGTTGTTGGTCTCGGCTGTCAGTCAGAGAATCTTAATCCACTCCCGAATCAATTCGGCATACGCAAATTGATTCCTTTTGAATAGCTTTTCAGCTTCGCGGAATGAGACTGGACGAGTGTGAGCGCCGGTCCTTTGATCTTTGGCATGTGCCAAATCTACTTTGACACGTAGACTATGTACGTCCCTCAGCCATGGTGTGGCACGAGGCAGCACACCGAGTAGAGCGTTCTTATGATAAAGCCAACGCCCGTACTCCGGCACGGCCTTGCCGGGTCTAATGCAGCTAGTGTAGTGCGGCATACAGATTAACGATTATCCAGCGCGTGGCGGGCGCGCTTGACCTTTTCCAGAATATCGGACGCTTTGGCGGTCCAGACAAACGGTTTGGGATGGTCGTTGTGCTGGTCAATGTAGTCGCCAATGGCCATGATCAGTTCCTCGACGTCGCGGAAGATGCCTCGCCGCAGCCGATTCTGAGTGAGGTCACGGAAGAAACGCTCCACCATGTTCAGCCATGAACTGCTGGTGGGAGTGAAGTACACGTGGAAGCGCGGATGGCGGGCCAGCCACTTCTCAACCTTGGGATGTTTGTGCGTGGCATAGTTATCCGCGATCAGATGGATTTGCTTGCCTGCAGGGGTGACTTGGTCAATCACGCGCAGGAATTTCAGCCACTCCTGATGCCGGTGCCGGTCGTCGCACATGCTGATTACGGTGCCATCGAGCGTGCTCATGGCCGCAAACAGGGTTGCCGTTCCGTTGCGCTTGTAGTCGTGGGTCATCGTTCCGCAGCGTCCCTTCTTCAGCGGCAGGCCAGGTTGCGTGCGGTCCAGTGCTTGGATCTGGCTCTTCTCATCGGCGCAGAGGACGATGGCGTGTTCTGGCGGGTTGAGATAAAGCCCGATGATGGCGTCCAGTTTCTCGGCGAACTCGGGATCGTGGCTCACCTTGAAGGTCCGCGCCAAGTGCGGCTTCAGACCATGTTTCTGCCAGATCCGGCGCACGCTCTTTTCACTGACGCCTGCGGCCTCTGCCATGGTGCGCGTGCTCCAGTGGGTCGCGTTGTCGGGCTTCTCCTGCGTGGTTCTCCGGATCACCTCTTGCACCTGGGCCGGTGTGATGGTTGGTGTTCTTCCCGGGCGCGGCGCATCTTTGTCCAGCGCCGCAAAACCACCGTCCAGAAACCGATTCCGCCAGCGCGCGGCCTTCTCCGGTGTGATCTTCAACTCCGCCGCGATCTGCTGATCTTGCAGCCCCGCTCCGGCCAACAAAACGATCCGCGCTCGTTCCACGCTCCGTGCCGGCGCGCTGCGAGCTCGGGCCCGAGATTCCAGGATCTCTTGCTGGTCAGAACTCAGAACCACGGGTCGCGCCACGCGCATCGTCTTCGGTCCTCCTATTGTAAAGACGACGCGTATTCTATAATCGTTACTATTTATGCCGCACTACACTAGCATACGACTTTGTTAGAGACGGGTTTCGTGTCGAAAATGCCTGAAGCAAGTTCTCGTTGAACGTATCCAGAATCATCACTCGCGCGCTCGGATCTTCCGTCCAGTGCTCGCCCGCTTCTTCGTTGTTCTCCTCGTTGAACTTGCGGACCAACTCCTCGAACACCGTGCCCATCGAATGGTTATCGATGCCTGCCGGAGAAAGGTCGATGTCGGGGTCGAGGAACTTGTTTATCAGCGTGCCGATGGCGTCGGCCTTAGAGAGGGTTGTGAGCTGGTTGCGGAACTTGAAATTATCGAGGATGTCCTGGACGTTGGGCGAGAAGCCGTTCAGGTAGTCTTCGAAATCGGCGAGCAATTGCTGTTGGCTACCGCGGGACTTCAGATCGCGCAGCGTAAACTTCGAGGTGTTGTAGAAGGCCTGGCCAGCAGCTTCGGCGAGTGCGGCTCGCTGTTCGGTGATGCGGGCCTCATCGAGCATCTTTTTGGTGTCGAGCACCGCCCGCTTGGTCGGCTCCAGCACGGCGTCCATGCGGCGGATGACGCACATCGGCAAGATCACATCCGGGTACTTGCCTCGCTTGAAGAGGTCTCGCAAGACATCGTCGGCGATGCCCCAGATGAAGGAGACGATTTTGTTGTGAGTTACTTGGTCCACTATTGTCCTTTAGCTGACCGAGGCCGAGGCGCTTCAGCGCTGCCCTCTGCGACGTATTTCTCCGCGGCGTCCCGCACGACCCAGGCCAACAACACTTTTTTTCTGCTGCACGATTTCCTTCGAGAGCTTCGTAGAGAGCAGGCGGAAGGCTGATAGACGGCCGGACTGATGCGCTGGGAACCTTTAGCCGGCTTGCTCCATTCCCCTTGCGTTTCATTACGTGGCTCGAATGGTTTTCACCACTTTACATCATGTCGGTGAACAGTGAATGATGGGTGTAATTTATTAGGCGGAGAAAAGCACATGAAACGACGCGCGTTCGTGTTATCTGGGCTGGCATCCATTGCCTACGCCGCAGTGCCCGCAAATCTGAAAATCACTGCGGTCAAAGTAATAGTGACGAACCCGGCTCGGGCGCCACTTGCGAACTATGTGCTGGTCAAAATCGAGACCAATCAGGCTGGTCTCTGGGGTTGGGGAGACTGTACATGCACAGGGAGCGAACTGGGAGTCGCCAAGTTGCTCGAAGAACACATGGCGCCTGGCCTCATGGGGCGTAATCCTATGCAACTCGAAGACCTGTGGCAGACTCTGTTTTTCCTGCCGTATTACCGCTCTGGTTCGGTGCACATGTCGGCTATCAGCGGCATTGACATGGCGCTGTGGGACATTAAGGGGAAGGTGGCAGACCTGCCGGTCTACGAGTTGCTGGGCGGGCGCGCACGCCGGCGCCTGCTCACATACACTACTGCCAGCGGACGAGATTTCCAGGAGGTCCAGGAGAACGCGCGAAAGCAGATGGCGCGGGGGTATAAGGTCATTAAGGCACAAGTGCTGACGCCGGGTATGGAGACCGGTTACAGCGTGCCGCAGTCCGATCGCCAGCGCGCCGCTACGGAGAAAACGTACGCGGAGGGGCTGCCCCCTTCAGAAACCTGGGAGCCCGGCGCCTACGTTCGCACGGTCCCGAGACTTTTTGACCACCTGCGCAAGGCGCTCGGAGACGATATCGGCCTGCTGCATGACGTTCACGAGCGGATCACGCCGAACCAGGCTGTCGCCTTGGCGCAGGATCTGGAGCCATACAAGCTCTTTTATCTCGAAGATCCGCTCCCACCCGAGCACCTGGATACATTCAGGCTGATTCGCCAGCGCGCGAGCACTCCGATTGCCATGGGGGAAGTCTACGTCGGGGCGTGGGAAGGTCTGAATTTGATCGAAGAGCACTTGGTCGACTATGTCCGGAATGACCTCGCCCATTGTGGCGGTATCACGACGGGAAAGAAGATTGCGGCCGCGTGCGAGCCTAAGGGCATCCTGACGGCGTGGCACGGGCCGGGAAACATTGCTCCGATTTCGCATATGGCCAATGCTCATGTGAGCCTCTCGATTCCGAATTTCGGCATCCAGGAGTGCGAGTTGGACTGGCCGCCGGCGGTTCACGAAGTTTTTTCCGCAATGCCAACGTTCGCGGGCGGCTATATTAACATCGGCGACACGCCGGGGCTGGGCGTTGAAGTGAATGAGACGGCAGCCGCGAAATATCCGTACCTACGCCGGCTGCGACCCACCATCCGGCGAGCTGACGACACCGCGTGGCCGTATTGATTGGGAGCTGGGAACATGGGCCGGGATGTTTCGCAGCTCTTCTTGCGGCACCGGAGTCGCACGGAATGAGAAACTAAAAAAACGGCAAACCGGAGGTGGTTGGGTGTAGAATACCCCGGTACCGAAAGCCAATACGGAAATTCCGGTTAATGTAAGATGAGTACGCAAAGCCCGGCAAGCCTGATCGCTTTCCACCCAGTCCTCTTGTGTCATGCCTTTTCCCTGAAATATCCTGATCTGCTCCAGGCCGGATTCCGTTACGTAAAAATCGCGGGCAAACTGAAACCAAGCAGCCTCCGGAAGCTTATTGGGATTTCACAGAAATTGCTCCTTCAGGAGCGGCTGAACCCCTCCTTCTCAAGCCGGCAACTGCTATCACGAGTACAAGCTGCCGTATCCTCGGCTGGGAGTTTTCTCAGCCCCTACGCCGGCGGCGACGTAGCGGAGATGGCCGTGGTAGTCATTTTGATGATGGTCCAAGACTCGGACCAAGATCTCCAAGAACAAATGTTGGAAGCCGAAGCACAAATGGCGGCCAAGCAAGCACTCCGTGCGATACTAAACCAACTAAACAAGTTTGAGGCCGCCATCAGTGGGGCGTCTTCTATGGCAGTGTCGTCTATGGCAGTTTCCGCTGCAGCTGCTCTAATCGGGTCACCTCTCTTGTCGCGCAGCATCCAACCAAGGTTTACACGGTAACATTAGCCGCGCCGTGGTTATGTCGCCCCTTAAAAGAGGGCGAGCGTCGAGAAGTGGCGTCGATTCGGCGAGAGCAGATTAGGCCCTGTCAAGGCAAAGTAGAAATGTCCTATTCCGAGCAAAGTAGAAATGTCCTGTTTTAGGAGGGCAGCCGGGAGGTTGGGATTAGAGTGGCATCGATGTTCTGGGGGAGTCGCGCTCCCTGGGGCAGATCCGAAGACCGCTGCGACGGGGCTGGCTCCGAAGCAGACGGCGCCAAGCCCCCAGTCAAACCGGGCCCTATGTTGCCCGTTCTGGGGGTTTTGGTTTTTGTGGGCAGATCTGCTTTGGTGAAGCCCCCGAGCAGCGGTCTTCGGATAAATCAAGCGCGAAGATCGCCGGGCCGGTTTTGCCCGGCGATCCATGTGCCTTTGGCCACGGCGCCGGCGCTCAACTGCGAGCATTAGACACCTCGACGGCCTGGCGCAGAGAGGGGCCAGACCGAATAGAGAAATTCTTCATCCAATCGCTTGGACGTTTGGCCTTGCCGGTTGGGCACGGGGGTTTGGCCTCTCTGGTTTTGGGGGACGGCAACTCGTGCAATGGCGGAGCGCAGCGGCGCGCGCGCACATAGCGACCTTGGAACTGCACAGCAATGATCCCGTCCAATCGCTCCTCCACGCGCACCCAGGCTTTGCGCATTCCAACCTGAATGTCCCGGCGGTCGATTTGATAGATCTTTCCGTCGTACCGTACGGTGTAATCATTGGTCACTTGCCGCGGTTCGACGTGGCTCAGGATTGCCGCCAGATCATGGTCTTTACCTAGTGGCCGATGGGCGTCTGCAGCGTCGGTCGCCTGCACTACCAAGGTCTGGTTCCACCAGGGCAGATATTCTCTCTCCAGGTAGGCATTGGCCTGCTCGATCGTGCACGCCCCGGCCACACGCAGCCCTTTCACCAGGCGGTCCTGCGCCGTCAAAAACTGGCGCTCGATACGCCCCTTGGCCTGAGGCGAATGCGCGGGAATCCAAACTACATTCAACTCGCGCAGAGCCCGCTCGATCTGCGTCGGCGGCATCTGGGGCCGGTCTCGGCCTTCGCGCTGCTCTTGCCGTTTGGTCTTGACCGCCACCTGAAACATGCCGGCCTTATCCGTGTAAAACGCTAGCGGTCGGCCGAACCGCTCCAGGTACGACCACAACAGCCGCATGTTCTCCTCGCTCGAGTCGTGCCGCACGAATCGCGCCCACAGCTGGCTGGTGGCGTCGTCGATCATCGAAATCAGATAGATCTGCTCCCCACGGCCCTCCAGCCAGTCGTGGTCGCTGGTGTCCCACTGTACCAACTCACCCCAGCGGCTCCTCCGCGGCCGCCATTGGTGCACCTCCACCACACGGCGCTGACTGGCTCTCCACAATCTCGCCTTCCCCATCCATCGCCGCAGCGTCTCTTTGCTCACCGTAATCTGGTGCCGCTTGTGCAGGTACTCTGCCGCCAACGTTGGCCCGAATCCCCGGTACACCGGGTCGGAAAGGACGGTGATCGCCCGCTGTTCCATCTCTGCTGGCAGCTTCCGATTCGACGCCCGCCCACGCAGCTCATGGATTACCGCCCGGTCTCCTTTCCGCCGCAGCTTGCGCAGCAGTCGCCGCACCTGGCGCTCCGTGACGCCGATCTCCTCGGCGGCCTGCTTTTGAGTAATCAGTTTCTTCTTAGCCCTCTTCAGGGCATCCAGCCGGTCTCGGTCGGCTTGGTTCATCAGTAGTTGTCCTTCGTCCACGCCCCAGGCTGGACCCAGTCAATAGGACATTTCTACTTTGCCCAAATAGGACATTCTCACTTTGCTGCGACAAGAGCAGATTAGGCCCGCTAAACGTCCAGCGTTTACAGATACACTTGGCTGGCTTGGCGTAGTCCAAAGCGCCTCTGCGTCTCTATAGCCCCAACTTGCCCGGCGCTCAATGAGTGACCTGCATATTTCTCCGCGCCCAGCCCTGTAGAGGTCTTCCAGTCTCTTCACCACGCGCGGGCCAATAAAGCCGGGTTCTGGTGTGCACTACGAAAATCAGCTTATGGAAGTCGGACCTCGTAATGTTGCGTTTTCCTTTCTCTGAATTGACAAAAAATGGGCTGAAATATTTTTGAAAAACTTTTTCAAATGGAGCCCACTGAGACCGACCGTCATAATAAAGGGCGGCCAAACCGGTACCCCCACCCCCTGTGCCTTCCCCCACGCCCAAATCGTACACGTCGGCGAGGTCGTTTAGTAGTCCAGGGGGGCATTGTTCAACTCAGACCGACGGCTGCTTGGTTCTCAGAGCAACGCGAGCAAGCGTGATGCTGGAGTTACTCCGTCGTGTAAGTGACTGCTCACGAGCGAGTAACTCACATAGATCACTCGTTCGAGTGCGCACTAAGTGGGGAGTAACAGGAATTTCTCTTGACTGCGCGGCGATTGCCGCCCTAAGATCTACTTGCAATCGGAATCGGCGAACGTTAGCAGCGCTCGCCGATTCCTAAACACCGCGAAAGCAGGTTTCACGATGTCTACAGCCGAGCATACCGCAACCGATCAACGGGACGTTTACTCTCGCGTCACGTCCCAAATCGTCAACGCAATTGAGCAAGGGGTGAGCAACTGGCGCATGCCTTGGCATACCTCAGGCAAGTTTGCATTCTCTCCGGTCAACGTAACGAGCAGGAAGCCTTACAGGGGCATCAATACCGTGTGTCTATGGGCTGCTGCTCAGGCCAAGGGTTATGAGCGTGGCGAGTGGGGCACGTATCGCCAATGGCAAGAACGCGGGGCACAGGTTCGCAAGGGTGAGAAGGCAACGTTGGTTGTGTTCTGGAAGTTTGCCAACAGTGCAACCGAAACTGACGACGGCGACGATACGTCCAAGTCTGGATCACGGCTGTTGTTCACGCGAGGGTATAGCGTGTTCAATGCCGGTCAGGTTGACGGCTACTATACACCCAAGGCTGACGATGAAGCTTCTACCGAGCAGCGTGTTGAACAGGCTGAGATATTCTTTCGCGGGATCAACGCCCGAGTGATCCATCAGGGCAATCGGGCTTTCTACTCACCTACTGATGACACCATCACGCTGCCGCCCTTTGGTGCGTTTTTCACGGCCATGGATTACTACAGCACGCGGGCGCATGAGACTGGGCATTGGAGTTCGAGGGCAGACCGCTGTAACCGAGAACTGGGGAAGCGGTTCGGCGATAACGCCTACAGCGTCGAAGAACTGATAGCGGAATTGACCGCTGCTTTCACCTTGGCGCACTTGGGGCTGAGCAGTCAGCCACGTCCCGATCATGCCCAGTACATCGCGTCTTGGCTGCGAGTTCTGAAGGCTGACAAACGCGCCATCTTCACGGCAGCATCCAAAGCACAGCAAGCAGCGGATTTCATGATCCGCTGCGCAGAGCAGACGGCAGAGGTGGCGGCATGATTTGCTGGCCTGATTACAAAGAAGCCGTTGCATGGCTCAAGGCGAATGCGCAAGGCCCCACGGGTTTCTACCTGTGGGGCTCCGTGTACGTTCGGCGTGCGCTGTGGGACGGTTCGCAGTGGCGATGGCTCAGCGAGCAGGAGCAGCACCATGACTGATTTCTGGGATGGCCTGATGTTCGGCTTCACGGCGTCACTGACTCTGTGGGCGGATCTGCCAGCGGTGGAAGTGGTTGTGGTGATGGTGGTGATGCTTGGCGCTGCGCTGGCGGTAGGGGGTGCTGAATGAAGGCGGTCTTGGCTAGCGACGCCCTCTACTTCCGCGTCAGCAGTGACCGGCAGACCACGGAAAACCAGTTCGATGAGCTTTTGGCCGTGGCGCACAAGGACAACCCTCAACGCGATTGGGACGGCATCCGCGCCGACCTGGGGCGCTGCATCGTCACCGAAACCCGCACAACTCGCCGTGGAGTTGCCCGCACTGTTTACCGCGTTGATGCCGCCATTGCCGAGCGTCTTGCCAAGGAATGCATCTATGTCGAACAGGGGCGATCCAGCAAACGTGGCGCACAGAGACGCCCACTGTTTGAACGCATGAAACGCGATGCGTCTCAGCGGAAGTTTACGCGGCTGCTGGTTTGGAAGGTTTCCCGGCTGGGCAGGGATATGCGCGAAGTGATCTCCACGGTCTACGAACTTGCCGACCTTGGCGTCACCATCGTGCCGGTGAAGTCCCAAACCGGTCCAGTCAATACCGCAATGGGCCGTCTGCTGTGGGCCATCCAAGCCTGGTACGGCGAAATGGAAAACGAGGAGCGCAGCGAGAATGTGCGGCTGGGGCAAGCGAGAGCACGGGCACAAGGGAAGGAGATTGGAAGGCCACGCGAGGTAGCAAACGACGTGCAGGAGCGAATCCTCACGCTGCGGGCAGACGGCCACGGCTACAAGGCCATCTCGCAGGCTACCGGAGTGCCGCGTTCCACGGTTCGGCGCATCCTGCAGGGGGCCAAAACTATGCCGAAAAATCAGCCGCTAAATCCCGCAGTATCAGTTTCCGCAGGTGCCGGTTTGTAGGGTGCCAGAAGTAGTTGTTTATGGCACCCGGAAGGATGCCACCAACGCACACGTCAGGACACTATCAACCGCATTGCCTCCGCTGCCGTCGGGGTCTATAATTCGGCCATGCGAAGGCTAGTCTGTTACCTGCTGTTGTTGGGCGGCTGCCTAATCAGCGGCGCCGCTGGCCAGGACAAATTTGCGACCAGGAGACCGGACGCGATCCCGAAGCTACGCTCAACACTTCAGGCGCTCAAAGACCGCGGCGTGTCCCTGACAAAGCTGACTCACCAGCTTACCGACGAGATAATGTCAATGGCGGAGACCGAACACCAACCGGCGCGGCCCGCCGTCACGAGTTTTGCCGAGGAACTCACCAGCGCGCTTCTCGGCAGGGAGCTGACGAACGCGCAGGTGGTCATGTTGGAGCAGTCCATTGACGAGGTATTGCGCAGCTCTGGCGCAACCTTCATGTCGGCAAGTCGCCTTCGAGAAACTTTGGCCGCCGTCGGTGTTGATGCTTCGAGGTTGCAAATCATCACCAAGCGTTTCATCGCCATTGGAGAGGACGTCCGAGGCCCCGACGATTCACCTGCACTAGACCATCAATGACCACAGGGCTATTTGCTCTGTAAACTCTCGTTCCAAAAACCTCGGCCTTGGCGTTTGCCAGAGGGCGCAGATCTAAAGCACTTGAAACGCTGCTGATGAACGTTCCGAAAGGTGAAGGTTTTGGAGAGCCGCCAACATCACAAGTGGGAAATGTACGCATGAAGGTAGTGGTTCAGTTTGAAATTTCAGGGGCGTGACCGCGCCGAAGCGATGCTGCATTACACTGGTAACCGACATCTGGATCGAGGATGGCATGCCGGATTCGGGCTGCTGATTCCAATCGACTAACTAGGGAGGGCGCAATGAATAAAACGTCTCTGGCGCTTCTTGCGGCCATCGTGGTTCTCGTTGCTTCGTGGTTGGTCTTCGAGCGCGTGAGGCCGCATCCCGGAAGGTATCAGCTCTATCAAGGTGAATTCATCCTCTACGATTTTCGTCAAGGATCTGGAGCCAAAGGCGTTGCGGTCTTCAGACTCGATACCGAAACGGGAGTCACGTACAGATACAGCGCGGGCATTTTCAAAAACGGGAGGGAGTACTGACCTGCCCTCGATAATCTCTGCCAGTCATAATTGAGAAGCTCCAGCGAGGAAAGGAGCTTCGAGATGAAGAAGGGCAAGCACCCAGAAGAACAGATCATCGGCGTGCTGAAGCAGGTGGAGGCAGGCCGGACGGTGAAGGAGGTCGCCCGGGAGTTGGGCGTCAGCGAGGCGACGATCTACACCTGGAAGAGCAAGTACGGTGGCATGGAAGTCAGCGAAGCGCGGCGACTAAAGGAACTGGAAGATGAGAACCGCCGGCTGAAGCACATGGTCGCAGACCTCAGCCTCGACAAAGAGGCACTGAAGGCGGTGATCCGAAAAAACGGCTGGAGCTTGTAGGTCTGCGGCAGGATGTGGCGTTGGTGATGAGCGAGTATGAATACTCGGAGCGCCAAGCCTGCAAGCTCATGTCCATGGATCGGACCACCTACCGATATCAGCCGCGGCCGGACCACAATGCCGAGTTGCGCAGCAAATTGATCGCCCTGGCGCGGCAGAAACCGCGCTACGGTTACCGGCGTCTGTGCGCGCTGCTGGAGCGCAGCGGATGCCAAGCCAGCGCGCAACGGGTGTACCGCATATACAGCGAAGAACATCTGGCGGTACGAAGGCTGAAACGGAAGCGGCTGGTGAGACCGGCGCCGGAAGGCACGTTGTTGCACAAGCCCAACCAGGAATGGGCCATCGATTTCGTGTCCGATGGCTTGGCCACCGGACGAGGGCTGCGCATGCTGACCGTCGTAGACAGTTTCACGCGCGAGTGTCCAGCTGTCGAGGTCGACACAGGCTTGTCGAGTGGCCGAGTGACTCGCGTGCTGGACTGGATCATCAGCCAGCGTGGGAAGCCGGAAGTGATTCGGTGTGATAACGGGCCGGAATTCACGAGCCGACACTTTATCGTTTGGTGCGAGGAAAGGCAGATCACGCTGCTGCACATTCAACCTGGCCGACCCATGCAGAACGGTCATGTCGAGAGCTTCAACGGGCGATTCCGTGATGAGTGTCTGAATCACAACTGGTTCACGACGCTGACGGACGCAAAAGAAAAGATCGAACGGTGGCGTATGGAATACAACGGGGAGCGGCCACACAGCAGCTTGGCGTATCGAACACCAGAGGAATTCGCCAAAGCCTGCTCTGAGCCCACCAACAGGATGGGGTTAACAACACCCATCCCGCCAGAGCCGCCCGTCGCAGGTGAGCGGTCGCAGAACGGTACTCACGGTCAAGGGTTCGCTAACGCCACGCCAAAAACCGGCGCGCCCTTGACCGCTGCGTGCCGTTCTGCATTGGAGGATGGTGCGACGGGCGGCTCCGACGGGATGGGAAAAGAGGAGTTACAGTAGACCGAGCGTCTCAGTTACGGTTGGTAGAGAAAATCGAGGCAGGTCAGTACAGCTCCTGGGAAAAGATCCAAGGAGCAGTCGAATTTCCGCCTGGCTTCCTTGAGCAACAGCGCTGATTTCAAATTCAAAACTGGTACCCGCAATATGGACGCCGCCAAACGTTATCAGAGGGACCTGGATATCATTCTTCAGGAGCTACAAGCTAAGGCTGAAATGCTGGCACAGGCTCGGCAGAAGAATCGGGAAGTCGCATGGGGTATTTTGGAAAAGTCCTTTTCCCGGTTAGCCGACATTAAGGGATTGACCCAAGAGCAGCGTGACACTGAAAAAGAAAGATGGCTACGTGTCGCACTCGGCGAGGACGACAATTCAAACTGACCCACTACCCGCATGAAGGCGCGTAGCGTGTTTGGCCATCTGAAAATGATCACAACTCACCATCGGCCATTGCATCCGGTTTCTGAAGGTGGTACTGAAAGGGCAAGGAGTGGTCATGGCCGAAAAGAAGGTTGAGAAATGCGCTCATCCTGGTTGCAACTGCCCAGCAGCAAAAGGCAGCAAATATTGTGGATCTTATTGCCAGGGGTCCGCTAGCCGCCCGTCCATTGCATGCAATTGCGGACACGGAGAGTGTGCTACCGGGGAAGCGCCAGGGGCAGGGCGATAGCACTCGGCACCGGGCGGTGGGAATCACCGCGCTAGAGATCTCAAAACCGACCCTGGACAGGCAGCATGCAAGGTTCTAACCTAAAAAAACCAGGCGCCTGTACCGTGGGAGGGCAGCCACGCCCTCGTTCTTCATTACATGGGGATTTCTCGCCAGGTATCCGGAATGCGTTGGCAACCACGATTGGCTGGTAATTGCACCCGGCACCGACCGGGCGGAGAAAGAGAACGTTCCTCCGAACTATTTATTCAAAGGCTGAAGTTAATTGCGGGACACCTCATCCACAACCTTCATACCCAACACGGCGCCCTGCACGACGGAGTGGTGGTAATGGAAGCCCGCGTAGATACGGACATTCTCGACTTCCGTTTCGAGATCTTTGGTGTTGGTGAACGTGTGAGTTGTGCCAGTAACTCCGCTCGTAACGACTAGCGTTACATGGGGCGTTTCGAAGAAATTCTTGAGAGCAGTCGCGACGGAGCCTGTTACGCACCCGTGAGCCGCGGGATATTCCGGGTGGTTTGGCGTGACCCCCAGCGGGGTCCAGGAGGGGTCGACCACGGTTTCCGGGTTCCCATCAATACCGCCGTTGTTAATTGCCGTGATCGGACGCCGAAAGCTGTAGTAGAGTTTGCCATCCCAGCAGCCGATGCCCGCATCGGCCGCTGTGGTGTAGAGCGCAGCGAAGAGGCGGCCGTGTCCGAGGTGTCTAAATCCCGCGCTGTTGCGAGTTCCCGGAATGCCTGCGCATATTGCTTTCCGGAGTGATCGGTCCAGAACAAGCCGATCTCGGTTTGTTCGGGCGTACGCACCGTGCCGCTGATCGCACCTAACGTTTTGGTTTATTGTATCGTCCGCCCGCTCGGTGCTCGCGAGCGCCGGCGGCGGCTCGGGCCCCGATAAGTGAGACCCACCTGTCTGTTAATGACGTACCGGCGCGAGCAGCAAAGCGGCTGGCGAACCATCGGGATTCGTCGCGTTCACTGTGATCTCTCCAAGATCGTTGATGTTTCCCGTCTCGTAGGTGAGAGGGGGGGTGCCTGGGGGAACGAGTGTCTGAAGGTCGGTGACTGCGCCCTTCTCCCAAATCGCTGACCGTTGAGAGATAAAGTTTCCGCTACTATCAAATGCATAACTGTCCCCTACAATCTGGCCGAGGTCGTTGATGTTATAAGCTTGGGCGTCTGTGTCCTGGGGTAGCAGAGCCAGGGCTTGCAGTCCATGCTTCGAATCCCAGAGAAAACCTGAAAAGTTGTTGTCTCCGGGGTAATACGAGTACCCAGCCGTCTGGTTGAGGTTGTTGATACCATACGCCTCGCCATAGTCCCCACCAAAGCTTCCGAGGTTGACCGCAGTGTATCCAGTACCGTTCCAATACCAGATGCACGGGATTAGGCTGAAGTCCTCCGACCTCTGCCGGCCAGAGATAACACCCAGATCGTTTATTTTCCACGCAAAACCACCATTGAAGCCCGGCAGCAGTGGAAGCGCATGTATCTTGCCTCCATACCATACGACAGGAGTGTTAAAGTTGGCGTTCAATGCGCCGGAGCGGCCCACCGCCACCCCCCAGATGTTAACGTCAAATGCCTCCGAAACCCAGTTTGGCTGCAGAGCACCGAGATTCACTGGCTGCCCGTGGTCCCACAACACAGCGGTTTGGAGGTAATTCCCGCTGCTGTCGATATTGTTGGCAGTGCCAACCACCTGATCCCGGTCGTTGATGCCATAGGCGAACGCTCCCGGCCATCCGCTGAGCAAAGGCAACGCCTTGAGCGTGCCCTGTTGCCAAATGAATCCTTGGGCGGTCAGATACATGTCGCCGCTGTAGACATAGGAATACCCAGTGACGTGCTCGATGTTGTTTACCGCCCTCAATGTCGTTAGAAACGAGGTCGTCTTGCCGGGCAGCACGCCAATCGGCACTACTTTGTAGCGCGCGTTGTTGTTGGTTTCCAAGGTAGAAAACGAGGTTTGCGGCAGCGGCCGATTCGTCTGTAACATGTGGTTGCCACCGGCCCACACCGTCTCACGGCTGCGGTGAATGCTGCTCTGCTGTGCGTCGGCAGCAGCAACTGTCAATGCGAGTGAAACTGCCAGGTTCAGTATGCCGAATAGAAGCAGCGGCGTGGTCCACATCCATGTACGAGATTTCATGTTATCCTCTTTATCTCCTTAGTTAGCCGGGACTTGCATTTCCCTCCCGAGCCCACGTAATTCTCCCGCAGATGACACGGGGAGTGTATAGGATAGTTAGCGCCAAGCCGTTGGCGCTTTCCGAAACTATTCATTCAAAGGCTGGAAATAATTGCGGGATACTTCATCCGCAACCTTCATACCCAGCACGCCGCCCTGCACGACGGAGTGGTGGTAATGGAAGCCCACGTAAATACGGGCATTCTCGACTTCCTTTTCCAGATCTTTGGTGCTGGTGAACGTGTGAGTTGTGCCAGTGATCCCGCTCGTAACGACAAGCGTTACATGAGGCGTTCCGAAGAAATTCTTCAGCGCACTCGCGACGGAGCCTGTTACGCACCCGTGAGCCGCGGGATATTCCGGGTGGTTTGGCGTGACCCCCAGCGGGGTCCAGGAGGGGTCGGCCACCGTATCCGGGTTCCCATCAATATCGCCGTTGCGAATCGCCGTGATCGGACGCCAAAAGCTGTAGTAGAGTTTGCCGTCCCAGCAGCCGATGCCGGCATCGGCCGCTGTGGTGTAGAGCGTAGCGAAGAGGCGGGCCGTATCCGAGGTGTCTAAACCGCGCGCGGTTGCGAGTGCCCGGAATGCCCGCGCATATTGCCTTCCGGAGTGATCGGTCCAGAACAAGCCGATCTCGGTTTGTTCGGGCGTACGCACCGTGCTGTTGATCGCGCCTAACGTCTTGGTTTCATTGTAGTCATCAGCCCACTCGGTGCTGGTGAGCGCCGGCGGCGGCTCGGGCCGGAATTGCGACGGGCTGTGCATTGTGAATGGGACCATTTTGCTGAGCCACGGGATCGCGGGCGCCGCAAATGCGGGAGGCGTGGGGATCCACACGCCGGGAGTCGGCACGCTGGGCCACGTGTAGGGCACGCTAGCCCCCAGTCCGTCGCCGGTCCGCAACGCGATGATTGAATCTGCCGCCGCCTGGCCAACAGCGATGCCGTCCGTTTTCGGGGAGCCGTCCGGAATCGCCGCGAGCGCGGCATTGTACTGGGTCAGTAAAGTAGCGGCCTGATCCGGGAAATAGTGGCTCAGAGTGTAATAAGCCGCGGCGATGGCGGCGGCATCCTTGGAGGCATCGGCAGGCGCGGACAGATCCGGGCCATAAGACTGAAACCGGTGATGGATCGCGTTCACGGCATCATAGATCGCCAGATGAACGTACGCCATATAAACAAAGCTACCGACCTGCGAGTTCGAACCTGGCGCGGTCGCCTGGCTGGCGGCAAGCGCCGTAGTGATGGCAATGTTGTTCCAGTCGATGACGGGATTCTGCGCGGTGACTGCACCGGCTGCGGCTAATGTAAGCACGCCCGCGAACAACAAAGGGCGCTTAAACGTTGAACGGCTCATATATCCTCCTTGGCATTCGGTTTGATGTACAATTGCTCTCATTCCGGCCACGGGAGAGCATGTCAGAGAATGGCCGGGATGTCTTTCCGGCGGCTTGAGGAAATTCGGAAATAGTTCTGATGGCGGTTATCCCCATTGAACAAAAGCACTTATTGGAATTCGGCGATTTTCAAATAGACCGCGATCAGCGGGTTCTGCTCCGCCATGGCGATCTGATTCCGCTGGCTCCCAAGGTCTTTGACACCCTCCTGGCGCTGGTCGAGAGTGGCGGCCGGGTAATGGAAAAGGACGAACTCCTCAAGAAGATCTGGCCGACCACCTTCGTCGAGGAGAGCAGCCTTGCACGGAGTGTTTCGACTCTAAGGAAGGCGCTCGGACAGGATCCCGACGGCCAAGAGTACATCCAGACCATCCCAAAGCGCGGCTACCGGTTTGTACCAGAGATTCGGGCAGTTTCGGAACAATTATCGGAAGAGGCGCCGGCCCCGCGTGTAAGACCAAAGTACAGGTTGTCTATCGCGGCGCGTGTAGGCGCACTTCTGCTGGCGTTGATCCTGGCTGGAGGCACAATTGTGTTGCTGCGCAAGAGGGGCGCCGCCACTGGACAACCCCAGATCCGCTCCATTGCCGTTTTGCCGCTACAGAACCTGTCCCGGGTCCCGGAGCAGGATTATTTCTCCGACGGGATTACGGATGCGCTGATCACGAGTCTGGCGCAGATCCGAGCGCTGAAGGTGATCTCCCGGACTTCGGTCATGCGTTACAAGGGGACAGGCAAACCGTTGCTGCCGGATATTGCTCGAGAGCTGGGCGTGGATGCCATCCTCGAAGGCTCTGTCCAACGCGAGGGGAACCGCGTTCGAATTTCCGCACAACTGGTTCGTGGCTCCACCGATGCGCACCTTTGGGCGAAGAACTACGATCGCGATATCTCAGATGTTCTGCGGTTGGAAGGCGAGGTGGCGACCGCCATTGCTCAGGAGATTGAGATTCAGGTCACGCCTGAAGCGGCCAGGCATTTGAGGAGCGTCCCTAGAATCGCTCCGGCGGCCCAGGATGAGTACCTTCTGGCCCGGTACCAGCAGGACAAGCGCGACGAGACACATCTACTGCAGGCCATACACCATTTCGAGCGGGCGATCGAGATCGAACCAAACTTTGCTGCCGCCTATGCCGGCCTCGCCCGGGCCTGGCTGCAACGAGGCGTTTGGGGTGCGGTCGCCTTTCGTGAACCTGAAGTACCGGCCCGGACTGCCGCCTTTAAGGCCATTGAACTGGATCCCCAGTTGGCAGACGCGCACGCGATGCTTGCGCAATTGCTTATGATCTACGACTGGGCGTGGGTTACTGCAGAGCAGGAGTTTCGCCGAGCGATCGAATTGGACCCGAACGGCGTCTACGCCCACGTATATTACGCGGCTCTGCTTACAGGCTTAGGGCGCATGCCGGAGGCAATCTCCGAAGGGCAGCGAGCACTAACACTAGATCCGCTGTCTGCGACTGTCGAGTCCGATTACGGTAGAGTGTTGTTCCGCGCGCGCCGGTATGAAGAGGCGATCCGGCACCTCCAGCGCTCGATCGAGCTCGATCCGCAGCAGTACGATGCTTACTGGCGGCTGGCCGATGTTTACGAACAGACGGGAAGAATCCAGGAAGCGTTGCCGTTGATCCGGCAAGAGCTCCGCATGCGCGATGCGGCACCGATGCACTCTTCCGAGCTCACCTGTATCTACGCTTTGACGGGCCGGCGTGGAGAGGCTCTCAAGATCTTGAGCAACGTCACGGGGCCCGATTTTCGGGGAGGGGCGCAGGCCGTCGCACTCGCGTATTTCGCGCTCGGAGACCGCGACCGGGGGTTTGAGTGGCTCACGAGGGCATTTGATCAGCGCGAGATAGTCTTCTTCGTAGGAATTGACCCACGCTACGACAACGTCCGTAGCGATCCCCGATTTGAGGCATTAGTCCGGCGACTGGGTTTTCCGAAGGGCCGTTGAAGCCAGCCGCCGATTACTAGAGATCGCACGGTTGCCGACTAAACGCCTAGCAGATTTGCTTTCGAATTTCCGCCACACCCGGAACCTATTCGTACCGCAGTGCATGAATGGGATCGACCCGGCTTGGGGAGTCCACTGCCCGTATAGTTGGAGAAGTGTGTTCGTCGACTGGGCAGATTATAGCTAATGATAGCAGCCCATCCAACAATCTGTATCAGTCTGGGAAACGCTAGCACTTCTCGGAATGCGGCCCGCCGGAGTGGCAGCGCTCCAGGGACCCATGGAACCCAGTAGACTGGATGCCGAGGGTATCTGAATGCCATGCAAAGCAACTATCCGGCAGGTCGGCGACGCGACGATCGTGGACATTAGCGGCCGTATCACGTTAGGTGATGGCTCTGGAGTGGTGCGCGAGACGGTGAAGGACGCGCTCAAAGGGGGCCAGAAAAACCTCCTGCTGAATCTCGGCGACGTGAGCTATATCGACAGCTCCGGCCTGGGCGAGTTGGTCGCCGCTTACGCCACGAGTGCGAACCAAGGCGCCCAGATCAAGCTGCTCAACGTGCAGAAGAGGGTGCACGACCTTTTACAGGTAACGAAACTCTACACGGTGTTCGAGTCGTTTACCAGCGAAACTGCTGCGTTGCGGAGCTTCGGAGCGAAGGCGGCGTCGGTCTAGCGCCTCTTACTTCCATCTGGCGTGTTGCGAACACACCTTTCGAAGTAGGGCTGCGGCTGTGCTGTGAGGCATGGCATAGCTTGGGCATTGCCAGAAGCCGGCGATCATAAGCCGCTTCCGATCTGGGTCTATGGCGTGGCGGATCGCCGAAATGATAATCGCCGATAGCTATCGAGAGCCCAACCAATCCGCCCAACCGTTAATGAATTACACGGGGATTTGCACTTATCGCCAGCTACTTTATCCGGTATTGCCTGGGGCTCGTACTTCAGGCTGATTCACGAGGTGGCCGCTATCGGCTCAGTTCCCTCATCAACCAGGATTTGGCAAACTCCCAGTCGCGCCTAACCGTTCGCGGAGAGATCCTCAGGACTTCTGCAATTTCCTCCTCGCTGAGCCCGCCAAAATAGCGCAACTCCACGACCTTGGCTTGGCGTGGAGCCACTGCCGCGAATGCCTCCAGCGCCTCATCCAACGCCACGAGTGATGAATCGCGCTCCGGCGATAAGACCGGTACTTCGTCCACGTTCACCCTGATCGCGCCTTGGCCCCGCTTGTGCGAACCGCGCGCCCGCGCCGCGTCTACCAGAATTCGGCGCATCATTTGGGCGGATATGGCAAAGAACTGAGCGCGCTGCTGCCAGTCGACGTTCTTCACGTCCACCAGGCGCAGGTAGACTTCGTTCACCAAAGCCGTCGTTTGGAGCGTGTTCCCAGTCCGCTCATTCCTCATGTGATGCCGCGCCATACGGTGGAGCTCGTCGTACACCTGGGCCGCTAGCCGGTCTAACGCCGCCTGGTCGCCGCCGCTCCAAGCTCTTAATAAACAGTAATTTCCACAGATCGAGGCAGCGCCATCGCAATCCCCCAAAAAGAAAGTATCACGGCCGTGGCCGGTTTTCCCGTCCGCTTCCGCCCGTAGGGGTGGAGGTGGGACAGGCAATGAAGACAACACACTTGGTTGCGATGGTGGCAATAGCGGGAGCAAGCCTCTGTGCTGGACAAAGCGGAACGGCGCAAAAGGCAACAGTGACGGTTTGTATCGAGTCCGGCCCGCATGTCGTGGGAGTCCAGCCGTTGGCTTCGAAGATGTTCGCAAGCATCGGTGTGAGAATCGACTGGCGCGCGCGGAATTCCTGCCCGGTTGGGGTCGGCGCCATCCAGGTGCACATGTCTTACGACCCGCCCGGCAAGCGCAAATTCAAAACCCTGGCTTTTTCACAGCCGTACGAGGGGATCATCGTAGTGTTCCCCGACCACGTGCACGAGTTGAATCGCGACGGGGGGCCGTCTCTGATGGCCCATGTGCTGGTTCACGAGATCACGCACGTCCTAGAAGGAATCAGCCGGCATTCGGCCACGGGCATCATGAAGGCTCGATGGGACGCTAACGACTTCTCAGAAATGGACTACAAGCCCCTTCCTTTCGCCCAGGAAGATATCGATCTGATTTACGCCGGCCTGATGGCACGGCAAGCACGGGCGGCCCAGGTCGTGACGGCCATGGTGAGTCTGGTGACTCGGGCAGCGGTTGCCGGTCAGTAACGGGAAGAGTATCGTGAAGAAAATCATCAGGAGCAGTCTACGACCCCGGAACGTCTCAGCCAGATCGAAGAGCTGTTCCATGCGGCTCGGGAACGCGAGCCAAGAGAGCGGGCGGCTTTCCTTGCTGAAGCCTGCCGGGAAGATAAAGAGCTCCGCGGCGAGGTGGAATCGTTGCTTGCCTCGGAGGGAGCCAGCTCGGCATTGCTGGGCGCGCCGATTCGGGAAGCCGCCGCGATGCTGGCGTCACAGCAAGTCCGCAGTCAGCTCGCGCCGGGGCTGGAGCTAGCCGCCGCCGAACTGGCGCCCGGCGACACGGTGGCGCACTACCGCATCGAAGCCAAGCTAGGCGAAGGCGGCATGGGTGTGGTTTACAAAGCCAAGGACACGCGCCTGGGCCGCAGCGTCGCCTTAAAGTTCGTCAAGGCCCAATTCAGCCGCCATTGGGAGCGCGAGGCGCGGGCAGTGGCCGCCCTGAACCATCCCCACATCGCCGCTCTCTATGAAGTCGGCGACCAGGAAGGTTCGCCGTACCTCGCCATGGAATTGGTTGACGGTCGGCGGCTCGAAGGTCCACTTCCAGTGAAGCACGTGATCGAGTACGGGATTCAGATCGCCGATGCCCTGGCGGCGGCTCACGCAGCAGGTATCGTGCATCGCGACCTGAAGCCCGGCAACATTCTGGTAACGGAGAAGGGCTCCGTCAAGGTACTGGATTTCGGCTTGGCGAAACTGGCGGAGCAGGAGGGTGCGCCGGCCTCCACTCAGACCGCCAACTTGGCGGGCACGCCAGGCTATATGGCGCCCGAGCAGATCGAAGGTACGCCGGCCGACACGCGCAGCGACATCTTCGCCTTCGGCTGCATCCTCTACGAACTACTGAGCGGCCGTCGGGCGTTTGCGGGCGAGACCATCACCGCTGCGCTAACCGCCGCGGCCACTACCGAACCGAAACCCCTGGACGGAGCGCCGGAGCGACTCAATGAACTGGTTCGCCTCTGTTTGCGCAAGGACCCCGAGAACCGCCTCCAGCACATTGACGACGCGCGGATCCTGCTGGAAGTCATTCGCGAGGACGTCGGGTCTGAAAGAACTGGATTGCCGGCCGGCGACGGGCCAGGCACGCGGAGATCTTGGCTGCTATGGTCGCTCGCCGGTACTGCCGTCCTGCTGCTCGCGGGAGTGGGAGTTGGGTTTTGGTTCCTTCGCCCGGCATCTCACACGGTCCCGAAAACCATTCCTCTGACCAGTTATCCGGGCCAGCAGATCACACCCGCTTTTTCCCCCGATGGCAAGCAGGTGGCTTTTGCCTGGGATGGCGAGCAAGGCGGCAATTTCGATATCTATGTCAAGCTCGTGGATGCCGGAACGCCGCTGAGACTCACGAGTTCTCCCGCAAATGAAGACTGGCCTGCCTGGTCGCCGGATGCCCGCTACATCGCTTTCTGCCGGGAGGCCCCCGACCACGCTGAAATCTGGATGATTCCCTCACTGGGCGGCGCGGAGCGGAAGTTGGGAGAAGTAGCGGCGCCACCGGTTGGATCTATTGGATGTGGAGGACTGTCCTGGTCTCCGGATGGGAAGTATCTAGCATTGGTTGACAAGAACGCGCCACGAGAGCCCTACAGCATTTTCTTGCTCTCCGTCGAGACTGGCGACAAGCGAAAACTCACCTCGCCGCCTGCTGAATACGTCGGGGATGGGATGCCCCGATTCTCTCCCGATGGTAAGGCCCTCGCGTTTGTTAGGTCTCCTTCCTATCAAAGCAGCGAGATCTATGTGTTGCCTGTCCCTTCCGATGGAACGCCACTGGGTGAACCTCGGCGGCTGACCCGCGAGGAACGATTCATTTATGGCTTAGACTGGACCGCCGACGGCCGGAGAGTCGTGTATTCATACGGTCCGACCCTTAGTACGAACCTTTTGACGATCCCAGCCTCCGGAGGGGTACCCGAACGCCTGGCCGTCGCGGACGCGAACGCTACGCAACTCTCCGTTTCTCGTAGCGGCAGTCGATTGGTCTACGAACGCGACGTGTCCCACATCCACATCTGGCGAATTCCTGGCCCGAACGCTTCCCGCGGAAAAACGGCGCCCTCTAGATTCATTGCCTCGACCGAACCGGATCTGGAACCCCAATTCGCTCCCGACGGCAAGAAGATCGTTTTCAACTCGGCCCGCTCGGGCAACTACGAGATCTGGGTCTGCGACCGGGAAGGGCGGAATCCCGTGCAACTGACTTCTTTCAACGGCCCCGTAGTGGGAGGTCCGCGATGGTCGCCGGACAGCCGCTGGATTGCCTTTGGCAGCCCTAAGGCAGGCAATGAGGATATTTACGTGATCAGCGCGGAGGGGGGTCAGCCGCACCGCTTGACCAGCGGACCGTCTAATAACGTGCGTCCGAGCTGGTCCCAGGGCGGCCGTTGGATATACTTCGGTTCCAATCGGAGTGGAGACTGGCAGATTTGGAAAGAGCCTGCGCAGGGCGACACAGCCGTACAGGTGACCAAGACGAAGGGCGCCAGAGAAGCGCTCGAGTCGCTCGACGGCAAGTCTGTTTATTACGCGAAATTGGATGCACCTGGCGTTTGGAAGGTGCCGGTGGAGGGTGGCGGGGAAACTCGGGTGCTTGATCGAGGTGGGCAGAGCGTTTGGGCTTTAACCGGCCAGGGAATCTGCTTCTTCGACTTCAGCGGCTCAACCGGCGCAGTTCTCAAGTTTTACAATTTCGCTACAGGCAAAGTGATGCTGCTCAGGGAGTTTTCGAAGGACACACGAGTCGACCAGAATAATACTGCGCTTACCGTCTCTCCCGATGGCAGCTGGATTCTCTACACGCAGATCGATCAATCCGCCAGTAATCTGATGCTGGTGGAAAACTATCGTTGATCACGCTGTCATTAACCGTGCTGTATGGTTCGGGCGCTCGACTGCTGGCGGGCGGAATTAGTAACCCGAGAGACTCACTGCGGGGGCGGCGGTAGCGGTAGTGACACATGCATGCTAGCCAGAAGCCAAGTCTTTCCGTCAAGCGTGACCCAGACGTGCGTATGGTAGTGGTCGATCATCTGGGGCTGCTGCCGGGGTCCGGGTCCCGCTTGCACGAATGTTTGAATCGCGGTATTCCCGTAAAAGCGGATCTTCAAGTCGCGAGGATCCGGAGTATTTGCATTTGGGTCGTGCTGAGAATATCGACCGGCCTTCATCCCTTCGAGAAAGCCTGCCTTGTCCACGAGCCGCCCGGTGCGGACAACCTGGACAAAGTCGTCAGTCACGAGTTTCGACAGGCAACCTGTGTCGCGCGTGTCCCAGCACTTGTAAAAAGCAGCACCGGCCGCGGTGATCTGCGCCTCTCGAGGGTCAGCGGCATAAGCGAATGCCGTCAGCATGAGAATTGATAGGAATCGCGTGGATTCTGCCATTATAGCGCCCCGCACGGCGAGTTGAGCCGCCGGTTTCGTTTCAATAAACAGTAATCTTCGGGACAGGAACCGAACTCCGGTCGCGGGCAGGCTGTTCGCCACCGTTCTACGCCAGGTTCATTCGCTGGAGCAGGGCCTGGAAGCGCGGGTCAACGCGGTAGGGGTCGAAGAACCGCAAGTTTTGAATTTCGAGAAGCATCCGATCGCGGTGCCGGTAGGCCACGTCGAGCGCTTCAAACATCGCATCCACTTCGCCGGCGGCGGCGTAATAGACCGCAGCCCCGACGGTGTCACGGTGCGAGTCGGCGAGTTTCCGCGCCCATTCCTGGCTACGCTCGAGATTGCCAGCCTGATAGTAGGCCGCGGCCAAATACCCCACACCCCCGTGCCACCAGGGCGCCAACTCCACACCTCGTTTCAAGCTGGTAATCGCTTCCTGTGTCAAGCCTGCGTGAAGCTGGGCGAGCCCCATCATAAACCAGATCAAGTATTGGTTCGCATCAAATTCCAGGGCTCTGCGCGCGTACTCAATGGTCTCCCGGTACTGTTTCGCATAGCACATGGACTGAGTCATGCCCAAGTGAAGAACCATGGACAGGGGATCGGTCTCGAGTCCCAACCGGCTTTGCTCCAACGCTTCAGCGACTCGTCCCAACGGGTTCAGATAATACAAGGCGTAGCGGAGTCGCACCATGGGCTGGACGGGTTCAACGGCCATGGCCTTGCGGAAATGCTGTTCGGCCGCTTTCCAGTCATAATCATAGGCTGCCGCTATAATCCCCAACACGCTGTACGCTTCGCTGTTGGCAGGATCGATGGCCAGCGCCTTCTCCGCAGCCGATTTCGCCAAAGGCGCCACGTCGCCAAACGGTGTTATGCCGAGCGCCGCAAGCAGGTAGTAGTAGGCCGCCAGTCCGCTGTGCGCCGGAGCATAATTATGGTCGATGGCCAACGCCTGCTCAAAGAACTCTTTTGCTTTCGCCACGCTCTCCGGTGTGAGGCGCGCGCGGTAATACTGTCCTTTCAAGCAATTCTGGTAGGCTTCGATATTCACCGTCTGCACACGCGGAGCTAGCCGTACTTTGAGCGCTTCCGAGATCGCCTGGCCGATTTCATCCTGAACGGCGAAGACGTCGGTCATGTCACGATCGTAGCGCTCCGACCAGAGATGGGCGCCATCGGTAGCATTGATCAACTGCGCGGTGACGCGGAGGCGGTTCCCGGCGCGGCGGACGCTCCCTTCGAGCACATGGCCCACGCCGAGCGTTTCAGCGATCTTTCGGATGTCCTGCTCCTTGCCCCGAAACGCGAAAGCCGAGGTTCGGGCAATCACCTTCAGGCCCGGAATTTTGGCGAGCAAGTTCAGGATGTCTTCGGCTAGCCCGTCGCTGAAGTACTCATTCTCCTTGTCCGCGCTCAGGTTGACGAACGGTAGGACGGCAATCGACGGCTGCTGTTCTGCAGCTTTGGCGGAGATTTGCTCTAGTGCAACCCTGAGTTCTCCCATGTTTTGGAAACGGTCCTTCGGCTGCTTCGCCAGGCACTTCCTGACGATGCGCTGGAGCTCGGCGGGCGCTTGGAGCGGCGAAGGATCATCGCGCAGGACGGCGCTTATTACCTGCGCCGTAGAGTTTCCGCCGAAAGCACGGTTCCCTGAGAGCATCTCGTACAACACGGCACCAAAACTGAACACATCCGAACGCTCGTCGAGCGGCTTTCCCTCCGCCTGCTCCGGCGCCATGTAGGCCGCGGTTCCCATGACGGTGCCTTCGATAGTCTTCGTGACGTCCCGATCGGAATCCGTCGTCAGCTTGGCCAGCCCAAAATCGAGCAGCTTGGCCACGCCCTTCGTGGTCACCAGGATATTTCCAGGCTTGAGGTCGCGATGCAGAATGCCTCTTCCGTGCGCTTCTTCGAGCGCACTGGCAATTTGGAGACCCAATCTTACTGCTTCTTCCACTCGTAGCGGACCCCGCAACGGCTTGCCCTCGACATACTCCATGACCAGGTAATCCGGACCAATATCAAAGAGTGTGCAAATATGCGGGTGGTTCAGCGCCGCGATAGCGTGAGCTTCCCGCTCGAATCGCGCTGTATGCTGACGCTTCAGCCGCTTGATGGCAACGATGCGGTCGAGCCGCGTGTCACGCGCCTTCCACACTTCCCCCATCCCGCCCGCACCGATGGGTGCAAGGATTTCGTACGGGCCAAGTTTGTCGCCTGCAGAGAGAGGCATCGACTTCCCACTCATGTGCTTTCCGCGAGCGGCGTTTGAACAAAGCCGCTGGGCGGCGGACGCTACGCGTGTCTAGGAAGGGAGCAGGAATGCGGTAGGCAGCGATAGTGTGGGTCACAGAAAAAGGAGGTCCCTGTGACCCATTTGCGAAAACTGATGCTGGAGGAACTCCAGCGCCGGAATTACTCCCAGAATACCGTAGAAACCTACACGTTCATTCTGGAGGAGTTCACCAAGTACTTCCATCGTGCGCCGGACCAGTTGGGACCGGAACACATTCTGGTTGAGCCTGGCTGCATTTTCTCTCGATGAAGCGGTCCAGTTCACCCTGCGGATCCTCAGTACTGCAGCCTGATCACCGGTCTCGCCGATTTTCACCCGCGTCCTTTCCACGCTGGCTTCACGCTAGACTAGTCCTCAGGGTTGCCCTAAGTGCGAAGGCTTTGGTAAGGGGAAAGGTATCTTGACTTGCTACATCCCATCGTTTCCGTAGTGTTTGTTTCGGTTATCACGGCGGCTGTTTTCGAGGTGGAGCGGCCGCGCGGGCTAGATTTCACTCACCAGAATTCGCCCACCCGGGAAAAATTCCTCATTGAAACTATGGGTGGCGGCGTAGCCCTGCTCGACTATAACAACGATGGATTGTTAGACATATTTCTGGTGAACAACGGGCGGCTGGCAAGCCCAATGCACACGCCGGAGAGCTTCGAACGAGCTAATCCCCGCTACTGGAACCGGCTTTATCGTCAGAACCGCGACGGGAGCTTCACCGATGTGACCGAAGCCGCCGGGCTAGCGAAGGTTGCGGATGGGAACGACGGCATGGGCGTGGCCGCAGCCGACTACGATAATGACGGCTACACCGATCTTTATGTCACGAGTTACGGAAAGAATGTTTTGTATCACAACAACGGCGATGGCACATTTACGGATGTGACCGCGAAAGCCGGGGTAGCGGCGGGTGGCTGGTCCGTCTCGGCAGGTTTTTTTGATTACGACAATGACGGACTGTTGGATTTGCTCGTGACTCGATACATGGAGTGGGACACGAAACACAGCAAGTTCTGCGGGGGCGGGCGTCCCACTTACTGTCCGCCTGGAGAGTTTCCGCCCACTACCAATATTCTTTACCACAATCGCGGTGATGGCACGTTTGAAGATGTCAGCGAGCGTTCCGGGATCGCCGCCAAGAAGGGACGGTCTCTGGGAGTGGCATTTGCCGATTACGATGGCGACGGATTCACCGATATTTTCGTGGCGAACGACGGCATGGAGCAGTTTCTCTTTCGCAACAACGGGAACGGCACTTTCACGGAGCGCGCTCTGGATGCGGGCGTGTCGTTCTCCGACGACGGCAAGCCATTTTCGGGAATGGGCGTCGCCTTTCAGGACTATGACAACGACGGCCGGCCCGACATCGTCGTGACCAATCTTGCCCGGCAGACCTACGCGCTTTACCACAACGACGGCAAGAGCTCATTCAGTTACCGCAGTCTGGAAACCGGCCTCGGGGCGCTGTCAGCCGGCAGTTCGGGCTGGGGCGTAGGTCTGGAGGACTTCGACAACGATGGCTGGAAAGACTTGTTCGTCGCACAGAGCCACGTTATGGACAACGTGGAGCAGATGGATGCCTCGCTTCACTACTTGGAACCGCCAATGGTGGCGCTGAATCACGAGGGCCGGTTCGAGCGCGCCGATCCTGGGACGACGTCTCCCGTTGTCGGGCGCGGGGCGGCATTCGGTGACTTGAATAACGATGGCTGGACAGATGTGGTGATGACCGTCCTTGGCGGCAATCCGTTGGTGTTCCGCAACCGCGGAGGGAAACGACACTGGCTAACGATTTCACTCCGCGGCACGCGAAGTAACCGGGACGGTTTTGGTGCGTGCGTGCGGGTGAATGGGCAAACTCAATACGCAACGTCTGCGGGCAGTTACCTGTCGGCCAGCGACAAGCGGATCCATTTCGGACTTGGGACGGCCGAGAGCGCCAAGGTGGAGATCTTGTGGCCATCGGGCACCCACCAGGTGCTGGACAACGTTCACGCCGATCAGTTTCTCCAAGTGCGGGAACCGGTGCTACCGTGATGCAGACACTTCTATTGCTATGGCTGGCATGGCAAGGCGTGTCTGGGGAGGCGGTCCAGCACGCACAAGCTGGTATGGAAGCTCAGAAACAAGGGCGGTTGGACGCCGCCATCGCGGAGTTCCGGACGGTGACCGAACTTGAGCCGAAGCTAGCTGCCGCCTTTGTCAATCTCGGCGCGGCCTACTTGGAGAATCACGATTACGGCGCCGCGATTGCGCCTCTACGACGGGCGCTGGAGCTGAATCCGTCTCTGATCGGCGCCGACCAGATGCTCGGATACGCATTGCTGGCTCAGGGCTACGCAGCCGAGGCGATTCCGCACCTCGAACGTGCTCACGCTCAGGATGCGCTGGGCATTGCCCAACTCGAAACGGGAAAGCTTCCCGAGGCGATCGCGAATCTGCAGTCCACTGCGGACAAGCACCCCAACGATCCGGATGTGCTCTACTATCTTGGCCGCGCCTGCGGGTTGATGTCGCAACAGGCGTTCGACGCCCTGGCCTCGGCGTATCCCGGGTCGGCCCGCGCCCATCAGGCGGCTGGCGAAAGCTACTGGGCTCTGCGACGCGTGCCGGAGGCAGAGAAGGAGTACCGCGAGGCTTTGCGGTTGCGGCCGGACACCCCCGGTGTGCACCTGGCACTTGGCGAAGTATATGCGGGCGCGTCCGAGTGGGCCAAGGCAGAAGCCGAGTTTCGCACAGAGAACAAACTGCGCCCGGGAAGTGCTGAGGCCGCTTTCCGTCTTGGGGGGGCTTTACTGCAAGAGGGAAAGATACGCCAGGCGCGGACGGAACTCGAACGCGCCGATCGTTTGAAGCCGGGGATGCCCGAGACGCTCTACTCGTTGGGCAAGGCGGCCTTGCTGGACGGCGACACCGGCGCCGCCGAGAAGGCATGGACCCAGGTTATCGCAATCGAAGAGGGAAGTCCGATGGCGGCACAGGCCCATTTCGGGTTAGCGAGTCTGTATCGAAAGCAGGGCAAGACCGCGGAGGCAGAACACGAAATGCAGCAGTTCCGGAAGTCGCAGAATGTCGCCACTCAGCAACAGAACAAAGACTGAGCCGCTGAGCCGCACACCAATCCGCGCCATTTCCAACCACGCGGCTATTGCGGGCTGGGCGTGACCTCGCGCATCTGGCCGGGCTGGTCCGAAAGCTGGCCTAACAGCTCGTAGATCGAAATCAAGCCCGTATTCAGCATCTGCTCGCCAGCTCCAACCTCTGTTGGGTTTACGGTTGAATTCGCGCCATATCCACCCCTTATGGCTGCGGCGATTGTTGGGAAATACGCAAAGTAACCGTTCGTGTATCCGAGCAGGAATGAATTGGACCGCGGGCTCTTGGCACGCAACTGCATCTGGAATTCGACAAAAGGCTCGCCCGGCATCCCCACGAAAGCTAAATCGCGATCAGGCGATTCGAAGTTCAGTAGCAGAGTGGTCACTGGTAGCTTCATATCGTTCGCAATCAGACGCCTGAGTATCCCTCCAGTTGTACGGTAGCGCTCTTTCAGCATCGCCTCCAGTTTGCCGGTATTCCAGCGGTTCGCCACGGTAAGGACGACGGTCTTCGACTCGATGCGCGGATTCTCCGGCGCTAGCGTCTGGATCGTGCGCGCCACACGCACCGCCTCGGCGCCGAGTTTCTCCCCCGTCTGCTTCATCACGCCCACTGCGTCTTCAATCAGTGGCGTCTTGTCGAAATACGGATTGACGTCTCCAGGCGCGCCTTGCAGAAAGAAGGCCATCGAACCGTGCCCCATCTCCCTCTCCACGTAGCGGCGCATTTCGCCGGGGTAATCTGCCGAATAATCCAGATTGTCGGGTCCAAGGACGACCGGATGGCATGCGTAATTCACCAGAATTGCCACAGGCGTGCCATCCTGGCGATCAATGCGAATGACGCCGACCGTCGGGTCAACCGGAAAGGTCGTAGAAATCTTCGGCTCGTTGCGCCACAACATCCGCACTGTACCGTCCACTTCCACGTAGCGTCTATTGAACCCGAGATACGTCTGCCCCCAGCCGTTGCCGATCCGCGCGGGCACCAGGGATCGGGCTGCAGCTTGAATCGCGCCAACGACGAGTCGCGACGCGTGCTGAGCCGCCTCAGGCACCTCTGAATAGGTCGGCCCCGAGTGCGTGTGAGACGCGTGAAAAATAACCTCGTCCACAGCGCCGCGCGCTTGCTGCCGGATGAGCTCCATGACCGGCGGATCGAATGGGAAACAGAGGTCCAGTGTGATGAACGCGATGGTGCGGCTTCCGTCGGAGAGCGCCAGCACGCGCGCTTCCAGCGGGTCCAGCGTGCCTTTCGCGAATCGTGCGGCGCCGTAGCCCGCCATCGGAATGCCCACGGGCGGGTCGAGGTCCACCTTTGCGACGCCCGCGCGCAATTCCGCAGCGTCAAGTGGAGTGACTACAGCCAAAGCGATCAGGATCAGTGTTCGCATCAGTACCTCGGGTCGGGCAAATCCTTCAGTAGTCCACGCATTTGAAAGAGTTTCACCACCGCGCGGTCGATGAGGCGCTCACCCGTACCGATCTCGACCGTAGTGTTGAAGTCTGCGCCGTAGCCGCCTTGCGCCGACGCCAGAATTGTCGGAATGTAGCCTGCCCAAACGCCACCCGCCGAATAGGAGTAGCCGAACAACATGGCATTGGCACAATCGGATTTCTCGCGGAACACCACCTGATGTTCAATAAACGGTTCGCCTGGCAGCGCTGCAAAGCACAGCGAGTCACCGAACTCACCAGCCATCCAGCCGATCGGGATCTTCTCATTGGGGCGCCAACGATTTTTTACTTCGAGCACTTCCGACGCGGTTCGGAGCGGCCCGGTCACTGGTTGGGTCTTCTCCCGGATCGAGATGACGTATTTGCCGAGCGCTTGCCCCATCTCTTCCACCGCTTGGAAGCCCTGCCCCTCCACAGCCTCTTTGTCGCGGTACGGATTGATGTCGCCCGCAGCACCTTGGATGAACAGAGCAGTCGCACCGGGAATCTGCGTCTCAATGTAACGTTTCATCGCGCCGGGATAATCAGCCGAATACTCGTAATTGTCGGGGCCGAGGACGGATGGATGACAGGCATAGTTCACCAGAATGGCGCGCGTCTTGCCCTGCTCATCCTTCACCTGCAAGACATTCACCGTTGGATCGAGCGGATGCGAGGGAAGCCGCTCCGCATTGCGCCACCACATTACGCCTTTCCCGTTGATGATTTTGCGCCGGTTGTGACCGAGATAGATTCTCCCAGTCGACACCTCCAGCGTAGCGGGAAACATCGCGGCTTTGGCTTGGCCTATCGCCTCCACCATCTTGTCCTCAGCCTGGGCGTACCAGGGACTGCGCAGCTCCCATGTCACCGGCCCAGAGTGCGTATGCGAAGCGTCGATGAGTGTGTTCTGTACCGCGAACTTCTGCCTGGCGATGTCGCCGACGCGAGTTGATACGAAAGAACGCAGGTCGCACGTCACCAGCGCGAGGCTGTTGTCAGGGGATTCGATCACCAGTACCGTCGCGTATAGCGGATCGTGCAGACCAGCCGCGCCGTGCTTACGCTCCGAATACCCCCCCATTTCGTGTCCCACCGGCGGAGTGATATCCACGCGAGAGATCCCGGCGCGGTACTCGGCGGCGGAGGCGAGGGGCAAGAGAAGAGCTAGCAGGCTGCAGAAGCGCATCATTCCACCTTGGTCTTCATGGGTCCAGTTGGGATGTTCGCATTCAGAGCAGGTCGGGCGCAACTCGATGTAATGTGATAATCTCTTGACCATCGATCCACCGGTTGCGGGAGAAGCAAGATGAAAACGTTGAATGATAATTCGCACGCTTGGCTTGCGTTTTGGCGCTGTCTGACGGTTGCCTTTATTGTGGTGCTCGTCTCCTCAGTGCGGGCTCAGACGTTCTACGGTTCCATCGTGGGGATAGCCACTGACAGCTCTGGCTCCGTCCTGACGAAAGCTGCCGTGACGCTGACTAACACCCGGACTGCAGAACAACGCAGTGTTCAGACTGATTCAAACGGCAGCTATCAATTCGTAAACCTGGTTCCCGGAAACTATCAGATAGATATCGAGAGCACCGGCTTCAGGCACTTCAGGCGCGACTCAATTTTAGTAGGTGTACAGAGCACAGTCCGCATTGACGTGACCATGCAAGTTGGGGAGGTGAACCAGGTATTAGTGGTCACGGCACAGACGCCATTGCTTGAAACCGATACGTCGGCTCTGGGACAAGTGATTGAGTCTCGATCGGTGCAAGAAATGCCACTCAACGGACGAAACGTGATGAATCTGATTTCACTGGTGCCGGGAGTGGTTCCGCAAGGCCAGACGCAGGGCAACCCGGCGATTAACAATGTCAACGGATGGGGAAACTATCAGATCGGCGGAAGTATTGCAAACCAGAGTGCCGAATATATCGATGGCGCCCCCCTGAACGTCAACTACGCCCACCTGCCAGCGCTCATCCCCACTCAAGATGCCGTCCAGGAGTTCCGCGTCCAGACCAACAGCCTGGGACCTGAATTCGGCGATACTTCGGGTGGTGCTGTGAGCCTAACTACCAAATCTGGCAGTAACGCGTTTCATGGCTCCGCCTATGAGTTTTTGCGAAATAAGGTTCTGAACGGCAACGGCTTCTTCAGCAACGAGTACGGACAGGCACGCCCTGCCTTCACTCAAAATCAGTATGGCGCCTCACTGGGTGGACCGGTGATCAAAGACAAAACGTTCTTCTTCTTCAATTGGGAGAACTTCTCTTTGCGCCAGGGTAACTCCTACGTGTCGGTCGTACCGACGTCAGCCGAACGCAGCGGCGATTTCTCGGGTGCCGGCGTTCCGATCTACGATGCCCTCACAACCTGCGGACTTCAGGGGACACCGGCGTGCGCTAGCGGCCAGGACACTCGCCAGCAATTTTCAGGCAACATCATCCCCCCCAGCCGGCTCAACCCGACGGCGATGGCTCTGTTACAGACGCTCTGGCCGCTTCCGAACGCTCCTGGACAACAGAATAACTTCGCTACTACGTACAGCGCGGCTACTAATAGTACGCAGTACAATGGGCGCGTCGATCAGAGCGTCAGCGACAAGCAGCGGATATTCGGCCGGTATTCGTTTTGGAATTCCAACACTCCGCCGGTAGATCCGTTCGAGGAACACAACGGCCTGGGTTCCGGCTTCCAAACGCATCAGGTCGTACTGGGCGATACGTATTCGTTTACACCTACAACTGTCGGCGATCTCAGAGTTGCGTTCCTGCGATTTTTGTTTAACTTCACGCCACAGAGCGCAGGCGTCGACCAAACAAAGTTCGGCTTACCCGCGAGTTACAACAGCCAGGAATTGTTCCGCAACAATCCGATTCCGTGTGTGGCCGGCTTTTCCGACTTCTGCAATCAAAACATGGGCAATGTGGTATTAGACACCAATAATAGCTATTCCATCATGCCAAGCTTAACCAAGATTGCGGGGCGCCATACGCTGAAGTTGGGCGCTGAATTGCGCCGAATGGAATTCAATTTCGCACAGACTACCACAGCCAGCGGATTTTTTGTTTTTGACAACCTCATGACTTCCAGTAATCCATTCTCACCTGGAAACACGGGTTTCGGACTCGCGTCTTTCTTGCTTGGCTACGGATCGAGCGGAAGCATATCCGAGCCTGCGTTAACAGCGGCGACTCAATATTATAACGGGTTTTATGCTGGCGATACATTTCAGATAAACAGCAAGTTGACTCTGAATTATGGCGTGCGCTGGGAACTGCCGGGGCCCTGGACCGAGCGGCACGACCTCCAGGTCGTGTTCCTGCCCAATGAGCCAAGCCCGCTTGCGCAGGCGACGAATCTTCCACTCAACGGTAATGTAGCTTTTGTGAACTCGAAAGACTATCCGAGCCGTTACAGCCAGGAATTCCATTGGCGTCTCTTTGCGCCTCGTCTGGGTTTAGCCTACCGCTTTACGAACAAGACAGTAATCCGTGCAGGCTTTGGCATCTTTTTCGTGCCCAACGATGTTTCGTTCCTCGCGGCGCCGTGGACCTCTCCCCTCAATCAAGCCACTACGCCGTGGGTGACCTCGCTCAACGGCGGCGCTACCCCATATGCGACACTGAGCAATCCGTTTCCGAGCGGCATTCTTGACCCATTAGGACGCAACCCCGCTCTCCAGAGCACTCTATACGGTACGGGGATTACCCTGCCGGTCCCCAACGAACCCTATGGTTACACGCAACAATGGAATTTCAGCATTGAACGCGAATTAGGCGCGGGTGCGATGGTGGAAGTGGCGTACGCGGGATCGAAGGGGACTCATCTTCCGGGAAATCCTCAGAATATCGACCAGCTCCCTGATCAGTATCTCTCCTTAGGTCAACAGCTCGTCCAGCCAGTGGCCAACCCCTTTTCGACGGTAGTGCCCAGCGGAACCATACTGTCCCAGCCCACCGTGATACAGGGTCAGCTTATGCTTCCGTATCCACAATTCACCGGAGTGTACTCCGCGGAACCGTATAATCGTGACTCCAGTTACCAGTCGTTGCAGGTGAAGTTCGAGAAACGCTTCCATGACGCGGGCACGCTTTTGGCTGCATACAGTTTCTCAAAGCTGATCACCAATACGGATACCCTGACGGGTTGGCTCGAAGACGGGGGTTGTGGCTGCGCGGCTCAGGTACAAGACAACAATAACCTGCGGTTGGAACGCTCGCTATCTCAGAACGACATCCCGCACCGCTTGGTGGTGAGTTACGTGTTAGACCTACCCGTCGGAAACGGGAAAAGATTTCTGCATGACGTGAGTGGCGTAACGAACAAATTGATCTCAGGGTGGGGAGTAAACGGCATTACCACACTCCAGAGCGGCTTGCCATTGTCTTTTTCCACTGCCTCCAATCCTCTCGGACAGTTTGGGGTCAGCTCGCTGCGTCCCAACGTCAACGGTCCAAGCGAATCCGAGAGTGGCTCCGCTCAAAGCCGCATAAACGAGTGGTTCAACACCGCCGATTTCAGCCAGCCTTCAACCTTCTCCTTGGGTAATGAAGCCCGTCTCGATCCGGTTCTGCAAGCCGCCGGAATCGCCAACTGGGACTTCGCGGTCTTTAAAGCGATACCTATCACGGAGCAAATAAGACTCCAGTTCCGCACCGAGTTCTTCAATGTCTTTAACCGTGTGCAGTTCGGCGCACCGAACACGGCCTGCTGTACGGACAACAATTCGCAATTCGGCGTGGTCACCGCACAGGCAAACACCCCCCGGTTAGTGCAATTTGCGCTCCGGCTCACATTTTAGTAAGAACACCATATGACCGAGCCTTCCGGGAGGGTGAGTTACAAGGTCGTCACGGCTGGTACACGTTGCCTTTGAGATCGTCCGGAAGATCGGTGAGCCGGCCCAACATCTCGTCGATCTTCACGACGGCGCGATCGATGATCCGCTCGCCCGCTCCGGGTTCTAGCCAGGTGGCAGCGCTCGCCGCGCCGTAACCACCCCGGGTCGCCGCCGGGATCGTTGGGAAATATCCGTAGTAGCCGTTCGTGTAACCCGCCAGCAGCGATGTGCGCACGGGACAGCGATCGCGCCAGTTCATCTGAAACTCGACGAACGGCTCACCGGGAAAGGTTGCGATCGCAATTTGCTTGTTGATCAGCAGTGTCGCCACAGGCACGGAAAACTCTCGCGCCGTGGGGTCTCCGTAACTCTCCAATCCCTGCGGTCCGAGAAACTTCAGCAGCGCAGCCCGGAACTGTTCTGGATTCCAGCGCAGGCGGAATGTTAGCGACTCCTCGGACGAATTGATGCTCGCATCGTTGGTTCCCTCGGTACGGATCTCGCTCGCCACGCGCGCAGCTTCCTTACCTAGCCGCTCCCCCGTCCATTCCCGCACCTTCAACGCGTCCTGTTGAATCGGTTGCTGCGTATAGTAAGGATTGATATCTCCCGGTGCACCTTGCAGAAAGAAGCTCATCACTCCCGCTCCGATTGCTTGTTCCACAACGCGGTTCATCGCGGCCGGATAATCCGCCGAATACTGAAAGTTGTCTGCCCCAAACACCACCGGATGGCATGCATAGTTGACTACTACGGCCAGAGGTTTACCGTCCCCTGTGTCCACCCGCACAACAGTCACGATCGGGTCCACCGGCGCCGTAGGAATCTGCGTCGGATTCCGCTCGAACCAGCTCACCTTTCCGTCAGCGTTCACCCGAAGCCGGTTGTGCCCGATATAGGCAACCCCAGTTCCCGCTCCGATGCGCGCATCTGTCAAGTGATCTGTTGCTTCTCTGATCGCCTGTTTGATTTTGTCGCGAGCCGCGCGTTCCCACTGGGGCACGCCATTCTTGTAGGTATCCTGCAACCCCGGCGCGCTGTGCGTGTGCGAAGCGCTGAGTAGCAGACAAGTGATCCCGCTTGTCTTCCGCGCTGCCTCTCGGATCTCATCGGTGGCCGCCGGACCGAAGCTGCGGCCCAAGTCGAGCGTTACAAGCGCGAGCCTTTGTGCTCCCGCTTCGAGCACCAGCACGCGGGCGTATAGAGGATCGAGCGTACTCTTGGCCGGCGTAGTGCGGTCCTCAAACCCCCACATCAATTCTCCGGGCCCGGGCGTGATGTCCACCTTGGCAACTCCGCCGCGCAGTGTCGCGGCATGCGCCACGCAGGCCATCAGCGAGAAACAGAAGGCCATCTTTCCTTTTGGCATGCTACCTTTCCCTGCCTTCCATGTATTTGTCGAACCAGTTTAGCTCTTCCCAGAGCACATGCTCAATCGATTCAAGGCCATAGTACTGTGACTCTCGAAAAATATCGAATCGTCTGAGAAGATGAGAGTGCGCCTCTTCCGTCAATTCCTTCGTCAGACACTAAACGTCCTAAATGCGGTGCGTGCAGCTTCCGGTGGTGCAGCGGAGAAGCAGCGGAGGCGAGGGTAAGCCACCGCCATCTGGGGGACATCGAGCCTGGCTGAAGCAAAAGTACTAAATGCGTCTAAGGCATTGGTTCTTGGCCCACCTAACTCGCTGATTCCTCGTGACTCGTTTTCGCCGCCGCCCTTAATGGGGTAAATGGAGTAACGGCGGTATCCACTTCGTCCCTCGCCGTGGCCGGTTCCCCCCTGCGTTCCGGCCATCACGGTAGGCTTCGCCGACGCGCCGGAAGACGCTGCCGATCGCCGATCCATCGGTCGATGACACTCTGCGTGCCGGATTGACGAAGCTCAAAGTCCGATCGGCCACTTTGTCTGCTATGTTGTCTGGCAGCCTGGTTCCTGATGCGTATCGTCTTGCTCGGCGTTTACACGGTCGATCAGAACGAGCGCGCGGTAAAGACGCGGTTCGGCCGTGCCGTGCGTGTGCCTGGCGCAAAGACCACGCTCGACGACCCAATTGCCGAGTTCCTCCGGCCGGAAGAAAGATCCCGATACAGCTATCCGCAGGTCCGCGTGATACCCCCCGGCGGGCCGTATTTCAAGATGCCTTGGGAGAAGATCCGCAAGGTTTCCATCGCCACCATGACCGTGAACATGGCGCTCGATCTTGAGAATTCAGCGGCGAACGAGAACGGCACGCGCCTGAAGGCCGTTACCAAAGACCAGCTCAATACTGGACTCACCGGGGAGATTCGCTATCGCGTCAGCGAAGCCAACCTCTATGCATTTCTGTTCGGAATTAAGAAACCCTTCGTCCACGTGATGGCCTATTTCGTTTCGGTCCTGCTTGAATGAACTAATCGGTACTAATCGGTCATGGCAAAGCCATCACCCTCGAAGCTGCAAAGACGCAGGTCGTTGTTTGCTCTGGCAGAGCGCCGGAGGACTGGATGGAAGTGAAGCAATAATAAGAGCCAGGTCCGGGCTTATAATTCCTGGCGTTGCTTGCGCTGCTGGTCCTGATCCAGCTTATCCAGGCAATAGCTCACATCCTCCATTTTGAGGAGTCTTGGCGGTGCGCTTCGGATCGCAGCGCACCGCAGCGCCTTCGATAGTCTTTGCCGAAATTCGGGACCATGACGATCCTCCCAGATCCCACGAATGACCTCGTCGGAAATCTCAAAGCTCCCACAGGCCGTGCATTTGACCTGGGTGTGAGTAGTAGCTGGATCGTACAAGAGGCGCACTTCGGTCTTGCAGACCGGGCATGGTTTAGATTCCCAGGTGCTCATTCTTTAGACTCCGGCATCAGGCGCTCGGCTTCTGCGACTTGGGCGGCTGCGCATCTCCACAGCAGCACATACGCCGGTTTCCCGTCCACTGTGGCTGTGTCCTCCATGCCGAGGGTGTGGTACGACGACAGGAGTTCAAGTTTGTCAATTACCCGCTTGACGACGGGACATGTTTTCAAGATATCAGGGTCTCTGGGACTCGACAAGATCTTCATCTACAAGATCGATTTGACGAAGCGCAGCATCACGCCCAACGACCCAGCGTATGTGGCGGTAAGACCGGGGCTGGGGCCGCGGCATTTCGCCTTTGGCGTGGATGGAAAGTTTGCTTACGCGGTGTGCGAGATGGGAGCGAGCGCAGTAGCGTTTTCCTACGATGCGGCGAACGGCAGCCTTACGCCGATACAGACAATCTCGATTCTGCCGGCTGACTTCACTGGGGAAGATCAGGGGTCGGAGATACAGATCGATCGCTCGGGGCGGTATCTTTATACGTCGAACCAGGGCCCTGAAGGTAATTCGGACCAGGTCGATGGCAGAATTACGGTGTTTCAAATCGACGGGAAAACCGGATTGCTGAAGCAGCTGCAGATTGCGCCGTCGGGCGGAAAGCTGCTGCGGAACTTTGTCCTCGATCCGAGCGGGAAGTACCTGTTGGCGGGGAATTTAGATTCAAACAGTGTCGCCGTGTTTACGATTGGCAATAACGGCGAGATCGCTCCGACAAAGCAGGTTGTCGAGGTTGGGTCGCCGGCTTCGCTGCTCTTCGTTCCCGCGCCCTAACCCTAACAATGGGAAGTTAAGAACGAGTTAAAAAACTACATTGACGACGCGGGAGCAGGTGGAGGAAAGCGCCATAAATCATGGTTTCCGTCGAGGCGTGGGGTAATTCGTAGTCTTTGGACAGACGTTGTGACCAACCAACCACGGGAAAGTGCGCTGCACGATCCAGCGTTTGGGCAGGATCTTGAACCAGTGCAGTTCCGGCCGGTCCTGACTGCCGGCCGAATGGACGACCACCGCCAAGAGGTTGCCTTGCGTATCGACCACGATGTGCCGCTTGCGCCCTTTGATCTTCTTGCCCGCATCGTAACCCCGTCGCTACCTTGGCTGCGGCGTTAGTCGGTGTCTTGCCCTGAAGCGTGCGCAGAAAGTCCACTACTGCCCGGATGTTCGCATCGCCGAGCTGCGAGAACGACGGCATGCCCGCTGGAGTACCGTCCTGCACGACCTTGATCAGATCGGCATCGGAAAGTGCGACGACGCTCGGCATGGTCGCAATCGACGGGGCCTTGTCTGCCCCCCTCCCATCGACACCGTGACAGCCAGCGCAGTTTTTGGCAAACTGCTACGCGCCGACATTGGTCCCATTTGTCTGTTCCTGGGCCACCATAGGCGGGCCGCGAAAAGGAACAGCGCTGGAAAGACCAACAAGTCGATACACCGGCGAGCTGTCATCGGACTCAAAGTTCTCCTCAAAAGAGCGATTCACAGTGCCATTCAAGACATCTTTCATACCAGTGTCTCGGTACAAGAAATGCTGAGCATAAGCCATTCGCCGGAGCGAGATTTTGCTATACGCGTGCTAGTGTCCCTCGCCTCTTTGCTCCAGGCCTGGATACCACCAACGCACGCAGAGAATCCGCGAGTGGACGCCCGGGGCGCTGTAAAAGCCGATGGTCCCATTCGCGCGAACGAAGTAGGCATCTCCGGGTTTTGCGGGATATCGACCCTCGACGCCATTCACGCCGCTTCCGGCGACCTGGTCTCCCTGGCCGCTCAAGACTTGATAAATCTCCTCTTGGCGTACATGATGGTGCGGAAAGTTAGTGCCGCCCGGGTCGATTTCCATGAGAAAGAGGCTGGTGGCTAGGTGGCCGGCTTTAATGCGCCCATCCGGGCCAGTAACGTCTTCCAGCAGGAGGCGGTAGTGAGTTGAGTCCGGGTGACCGCTAACTAAGGTCAAGGGCACATTTTCGATGTTGTCTTTGAGAGCATGGGCAGGCAATGGAGGTGTATCGTATCCCTTGGTGCTGAAGCCCATGATCACCACGGTGAGAGGCGTAGACGATCTATTTGTCAACGCGTGCTCAACGGTGGCAGGAATGTAGAGAAAATCTTCCTTCTTTAGAGGCACATTTTCAGAGCCGTAACGCGCCGAGCCGCTGCCATCGACAATAACGTAGATCTGGTCCTCCAGGGGATACTGAACCGAAGTACAGGATCCATTAGGGTCTACGACTGCCTCGCCGTAGCGAGCCAAACCGCTTCCCCCCAACTTAGAAGCTCCATCACCGAAGAAAGGCTTGTAATGACAGGTCGCTGTGGTTATGTCGGACGGTTTCTGCGCCGCGGTGATTGCATCGGCGTGTAAAAACGTTGGATCGACATGCCGTTCCTGAGCATGAAGCAAAGGCAAATACGAAGCGCTGACGAGAAGGGCGATGAAGGTAGCGCCATGCCGCTTGCCGAGATTCATATAGTGTCTCCTCTTAGGGTTCCCGGAGGGAGCCGTATTCACCTAATCCGACGAAAAAGCTGCGCACCACATGCTCTCCCCGTATCAGACAACATTCTAAACTGTTTACTGCCATGGGTTGATTACTTCTTCGGCGCGACCATTTCCGTGATTCGGCCTACGCTGGTGTCCCCAGCATATATGTTGTCGTACCAACTCCAGATTAACGGGAGGGAGCAGACTTTGGAGGAGTATGTTTCCCGCCCTTCTCAGAGGACCACGATCCCGAGTGGTCACTTGGCTATGATGCATCTTCCGCAGTGAAAACGATGGTTCGACATGCGGCATCGCCATCGCGCGTTGCTGACCACGCTCTTACGCAGCGTTGAAGTCAAGCTGATAGGCAGGTTCAACATTGCTTGTATCGCCGCGATCAACGATTTCTTGGCATCGAATACAGAACCGTGTCCATGGGATAGCCACCAAGCGATTTTGTCCAATCGTCTCTTCACAGTTGGTACAAGTGCCGAAGGGTTAGGCATCGCGCGACTCCTTTTGGAGGTACCGCAGGGACTGGGTTGGCTCTGCTGTCCAGTGCCGTCGCCCAATGGGCATTCCTTGGCATGGAGCGAAAGGGCGTTCGAATTCTCTGTGACGATGCTTGAGAATTTTTGACGCCTTTGCTTTTGCGCTCATCTTGTCGGGCCATAAAAAAGCGGCTAGTCGGCGATACGTGTCATTCGCCAAAACTGCGTCCGCACCCAGCTCATTACTCTCCAACGCATTCATAACGGTGGCGAAGGCCACCCACCTGAGGAATTGCAATAATCCTTCCGGTGCTCGAGACCTGCCGAGGGAATGGACATTGCTTGTCGAGCCCCAAATGGGTTCGGGACCCAATTGGCCGATGTGGTTGTGGTGGATACCTGCGGCTTCGCCGCCGAGTATAAGAGCGTCAACCGTTTCGTTCGGAAGCTTCGTGGAAGCCAATCGCCGGAAGCGTGCGCAGTCATGATTCCCCGGGAAAAACTTTTCCGGGGTCGGACATTTTCGGACATTGGGGCCCTTCACCGCGGCCGGCAAAGGGCACAGCTCGCGACGGAATAGACGCCGATAATGTGCGTTAACAGCCGGTTTTGTTTTCGTCTCTATCTTCTGATCCAATAGTGACTGATTTCGCAGGACACAGCAACAGGACTGTAATGGAAACAACGGCCACAGCGCCGGAGCGCATCAACTCCGTCGACATTTTCCGAGGGCTGACGGTTCTGGTAATGGTCTTCGTCAACGATGTTTCCGGCGTTAAGGGGCTACCCTGGTGGACCTACCACATGCCTGAGGGTCGCAACGGCATGACCTACGTGGACCTGGTCTTCCCCGCATTCTTGTTCATCGTTGGAATTTCCATTCCACTAGCAATCAGGCGCCGGATAGCCAAAGGTGATTCGCCGCGCCAGCTATGGACTCACGTCCTTGCGCGTTCGGCCAGCTTGGTGGTTATGGGACTCTTGCTTGCCAATCTGTTTAACGTCGATGCGCAACTGACCGGTATCAGCGTGCACAAATGGACGACCTTGGCGTTCGCGGGGATCTTTCTGTTCTGGAATGTCTATCCTTCCGGCGGCCGGCACACGTCCTTGTATGCCATTTTGAAATGGACCGGCCTGCTTCTCCTTTTGTGCGCGGTTGTCATTTTCCGACGAAGGGTTGGCCAGAACCAGGAGGGCACACTCGATTTTTCCTATCCGGAAATCCTGGGCCTCATCGGCTTGGCGTACCTGTCCGTTTGCATCCTTTATCTGACACTCAAAAAGAACCTCTGGGCTTTGGTGGCTGCGCTGATCGTGCTCACTCTTCTCAATGTGGGCTCTAAAGCAGGCCCTTTGCAATGGCTCGAAGGCGTGCCGCTCTATTTGTGGCCTTTCGGAACAGGCGATTGCGCCTCGATCACAATGGCTGGTCTGATCGCTTCCGTGCTGTTTTTCGAGAAGTCGGTTGCGGTCACTTTCAAAGCAAGAGCGGTTTGGGCTCTGGGTTACGTGGCCATCTTGTTTGGTGCAGGTTGGGCACTGGCCCCCTTGGGCGTATCGAAGAACAACGGCACACCCGCCTGGTGCCTGTATTCGGCCGCAGCGAGCACCTTGATCTTCCTGACCGTTTACTGGCTAGCTGACATCAAACACTGGACAAAATGGGCCGCATTTGTCAAACCCGCCGGCTCGAACACCCTGTTGACCTATCTGTTGCCGTGGGTCTGTTACGTTACGCCGGTACTTGGGGGCGTTTCCGCATCCGGATTACAAGGTTCGGTTGGCGTTCTGCGCGCCCTACTGTTTACCGGATTCATTCTGGCGCTCGCTGCCACGCTGACCAGGCTCCATTTCCGGCTCCGGCTCTAAAAGTGCACCAGGCCAAGGCCGGCTGCTTGTGATATAAATGGCCCTTCCATGAAGACAATGCTGCTGAACGCCCATGCCGTCTGCCTCTGGTGCCTCTACGCGATCGCTTGCTTCGCGGCCGTTCCCTCCTCGCTACCCATCCGTGGGATTCACTTGAGCGCGCCCAACTCCGCGGATGTACCTCTAGCTGTCCTGTTTATCCGGGACGCACTGCCAAAAGAGGGAGTCAACGTCCTGGTCCTCGAGTTCGATTACCGCTATCAGTTCACCAAGCATCCGGAAGTCACCGATCCCGATCCGCTGTCCAGGGATGACGTCAAGAAGCTCGTTGCTGCGACAAAAGACGCCGGTGTTCGCTTGATCCCACAGATCAACTGCCTCGGGCATCAGTCCTGGGCCAAGACCACAATGGCTCTCTTGCGCACTCACCCGGAATTCGACGAAACACCGGGCCAGCATCCTAACAACGAGGGCATCTATTGCCGGAGTTACTGCCCGCTGCATCCGGCGGTACACGACGTGTTGTTTGACCTCATTGACGAGCTTGCCGATGTCTGCGAAACTGACGCATTTCACGTGGGCATGGATGAAGTGTTTATTCTGGGAGACGACACGTGCCCCCGTTGTAAGGGCCAGGACCGGGCCCAGGCTTGTCCAAATTAGGTTTTCCAAAAGAAGACAGCGGAAGCTCTGGTAAGTTGAGGTTGGGTTCGTGGCAGAAACCAATCTCAACGAAACGGAGACTTCCGCCTTGATTCGAGTATGCAGCATTTTCTCGCAGTTGTTGCAGTTGTTCCCACGGATGGAGTTTGAGAGTGCTGTGCAGGAGACCAAAGCCGAGCGGCACGCGCGCGGTTTCACCTGCTGGGGGCAGTTCGTGGCCATGCTGTTTTGCCAGATGGGGCAGGCGCGCACGTTGCGCGAAATCTGTGGCGGTTTGGCTGCCAGCGAAGGGAAATTGAAACATCTGGGCGTTTCCCAGGCTCCCAACAAATCCACGCTGGCCTATGCCAACGCGCACCGGCCCTGGCAGTTGTACCAAAAGGTGTTCGAGAAACTGTTCAGCCGCTGTCAGCAGGCGGCTGGTCCGCAACGGCGCTTCCGGTTCCGCAATCCCCTGATGACCATCGACGGCACGCTCATTGAATTGTGCTCCAGCATGTATGACTGGGCCAAGTGGCAAGGCGCCAAGGGCGCCGCCAAACTGCATCTGGTGCTAGATCATGACGGATATCTGCCGCGCTTCGCCGTGATCACCGAAGGCAAGGCTTCGGAAGTGAAGGTGGCGCGTGCCTTCCATTTCGAGCCGGGCACGATTGTGGTTTTCGACCGTGGGTATGTAGACTACCGGTGGTATCAGCAACTGACCGATGGGGGCGTCTTCTTCGTCACGCGCCTGCGCCACGATGCGCATTACCAAGTGATCGAATCGCGGCGGCTCCCCAACCACCGGAATATTCTCAAAGATGAGGTGATCGAACTGGGTAGCCATTGGTACAAGCAGAAGGCGCGCTACCGGCGCATCGAAGTGTGGGTGGAGGAGCGGCAGGAATCCATGGTCCTGGTGACCAACCACCTGGGCTTCGGATCCACCACCATCGCCCAGATCTACCACGAGCGCTGGCAGATCGAGGTGTTTTTCCGGTATCTGAAGCAGAACCTGCGCATCCGGACCTTTGTCGGCACCAGCGCCAATGCCTTGCATATTCAAATCTGGACGGCCTTGATTGCCATGCTGCTGCTCAAGTATCTGCAGTTGCGGTCGAGTTTCGGATGGTCCTTGTCCAATCTCACGGCATTGCTCCGCCAGCAGCTGTTTGTCTATCGCGACTTGTACTGCTGGCTCGATCATCCTTTTCAGGCGCCGCCTGCCTGTTCGGCGACAATTAGAACTCCCGGCTGACGACAATTAAAACTCCCGCTCGACGACAACTAATGTGACCATCGAGAATCGCGCTCAAGTAGCGCCAAGGGATGGTCACGGACGAGCAGGTGAGGAGGCTGAGACAGTTGTCGAATACAGAAAAGAATCAAGAGATTGCGGCGTCGAAGGCGGGAATGGACCCGACAACAGCGCGGCGGTATCTGAGCCTGGAAAGATTGCCCAGCGAACTGAAGAAGGAGCGCCAGTGGCGGACCCGCGAAGATCCGTTTGGCGAGGTGTGGGACGTTGTTCAGCGGCAGATTCAGGAGAGTCCAGGACTGGAAGCCAAGACGGTGTTCGCGTGGCTGCAGCGGGAATACCCGGGGCGGTTCAGTGACGGGCAGATCCGGACACTGCAACGGCGGGTCAAGCTATGGCGGGTGACGGAAGGACCCGCGCAGGAAGTGTACTTCAGCCAGAAACACGCACCGGGGCGACTGTGTGCGTCGGACTTCACGCACATGACCGAGCTGGGGATCACGCTGGCGGGGCAGACGTTCGAGCACCTGGTGTACCACTTTGTGCTGACGTATTCGAACTGGGAGACGGGCACGATCTGCTATTCGGAGAGCCTGGAGAGTCTCAGCGAAGGATGGCAGAACGCGGTCTGGGAGTTGGGAGCAGTAGCGGCCGAGCACCGCACCGACAGCCTGTCGAGCGCGGTCAACAACATGAGCAATCTGGAGGAGTTCAACCGGCGCTATGAAGGGGTGATGAGGTATTACGGGGTGAAGCCGCAGCATACCAATCCCGCCAGCCCGAACGAGAATGGCGATGCCGAGCAGAGCCACCACCGGTTCAAGCGAGCTGTGGAGCAGGCGCTGCTGCTGCGAGGGAGCCGTGACTTTGGGAGCTTGGCCGAGTACGCGCAATTTCTCAAGGATCTGTTTGCGCAGCGGAATGCGGGCCGGCGGGCCCGGTTGTCGGAAGAGATGGCGGTGATGCGGGAGTTACCGGCGCGGCGGATGGAATCGGCCAAACGGGAGCGGGTGAAGGTGGACTCTGGCAGTCTGATCCACGTAGAGCGGAACGCGTATTCGGTGAACAGCCGTCTGATTGGGGCGCAGGTGGAAGCGCGGTCGTACCTGGACCATGTCGAGGTTTGGTACGGGCAGAGGAAGGTAGAAGACCTGCCGCGGCTGCGCGGGCGGGGCAAGCATCGCATCGATTACCGGCACATCATCGAATGGCTGGTCCGCAAGCCGGGGGCCTTTGAGAACTACCGGTATCAACAGGATCTGTTTCCGACCAGCCGGTTTCGTATGGCTTACGATGCGCTGAAAGACACGACGCCGAACCGGTCGAGCAAAGAGTACTTGAAGATTCTGAAACTGGCGGCAGTGGCCGGCGAGGTCCAGGTAGATGAGGCTTTGCGTGAGCTCCTGGAGGGGAATGCGGAGACAGTGATTACGGTGGAGTCGATCGAGGAAGCGCTGGCCAAACTCGATACCATTTCGGCGGTGACGATGGTGGAAGTGGCGCCGGTGAACCTGGCCAGCTTTGACCAGTTATGCACGGAGATGGGGGTGCGGCAATGAGCGCGGTCGCTGACGTACGCCCGGCGCTGATTGGGCATCTGAAGGATTTGCACTTGCCGACGGTGCGGGAGTGCTACGAAGACACGGCGCGGCGGGCGGAACGAGAGACGCTGAGCTATGAGCAGTATCTGCTGGAAGTGATCTCGCGGGAATGCGAGCAGCGGCGGAAGTCCAGGGTGCAGCGGCTGCTGAAAGACTCGGCGCTACCGCTGGAGAAGTCGCTGCAGAGTTTCGATCTAAAGAGGTTGCCGGGGAAAGCGACACGGCAGCTGCGAACGCTGCTGGACGGCAGCTTTCTGGACCGGAAAGAGAACGTTTTGGTTTTCGGGAATCCCGGATCGGGGAAGAGCCATCTTCTGACGGCACTGGCTCAGGAACTGGTGGTGATGCGGGAGCGCAAGATGCACTTCACCAAGTGCGCCTTGCTCATGCAGAACTTACTGGCCGCCAAGCGGGACCTACGGTTGAGCCGGGAGATCAAACGACTGGGGCGCTATGACGGCTTGATCATCGACGATCTGGGCTACTCGCAGCAGAGCCGGGACGACATGGAAGTCGTGTTCACCTTGTTGGCCGAGCGTTACGAACGCGGCAGCGTACTGATGACCAGCAATCTGCCGTTCTCCAAATGGGAAGCCATCTTCAAAGACGCCATGATGACGGCGGCAGCCATCGACCGACTGGTGCACCATAGCGTGATCATCGAACTGAACATTCCGAGTTACCGGGTGGAGCACGCCAAGAAGAATCAACAGGCGGAAAGCCAGGGCGAGAGTGAATGAGGCGGAGGTCCGCACAAAACCCAAAAGCCGGGAGGAAAAAGAGCTGTGGAAATGCCGGGTCTGTGGAAAGAGTGGAAAGCCAAAGGCAGGCTTCCCACTCTTCCCACGAGCCCCCTTGGAAATCTCGCCAACAGCGAGCGAGCCTCCCACATTTCCACAGCTCCGGCGATGACGGCGGATGGGAACGTGCAAAACCAGAAGCAGGTTTTTCACGTTCCCACCGCCACGGATCCTCGTACTCCAAAAACAAAAAAACCGGGCCGCGGAACGGGCTTCGCCCTCCGCCCAGCGGCGGGCGCTCCGCGCCCCGCCTAAGAGCTAAAAAGTAGTTGTCGTTGATAGGGAGAAATAGTTGTCGTCAACCCAAAAGAATAGTTGACGCCGGACACCTGCCTTGGCAGGCGTGCACGACGGGCAACTTGTGCTGGAGTTCTGAGCGGCGCTATTAGGACAGCAAAAATGAGAACCAGCGATCGGAACACGGCAACCAGCTTCCGCAAAGCGCTGATTAGGACCCCCATCGGCCCTGTTTCCAATGGCCATCGAGACCCATTCCGGCTAATTTGGACAGCTCTGGGTTGGGACCTCCCATAATGCCGAAGCCTATATGCAGGTCTCCCCGTTCCATGAACGCTGGAATGATGGTGTGGAACGGCCGCTTGCCGCCAGCCAGTACGTTCGGATGTTTGGCCTCGAGCGTAAAGCCTGCTCCGCGATTCTGAAGTGCAAAACCCATCCCTTCCACCGTCACTCCGGAACCGAAACCGCCGTACAGACTCTGTATCCAACTAGCGATATTTCCGTCTTTATCTACTACGGTCAGATAGGTAGTGTCGCTGGCAACTGCCTGGCCGAGGATGCCCGATAGTTCGTAGAAAGTAGCGACTCTCAAACCCCCGGCCATAATGGGCCGAGGGTCGATTTTTCTGCCAAGAAAAAGGAGAGAGTCGCTATGAAGAGACGATACCAGATAGAACAACAACGGGCCGTGCAGCAGTTCCGCCGGATCGCCATCGAACAGAATCCCAACATGCAGATGATCCTTCCGCTGGCCGAGATCGTCGGCTTGTTACAGCAGGGCGTGGGCAACTTGCTGCGGCAGGCTGGTCTGGAACTGATGCACCTGGTGATGGACGAGGAAGTAAAGTCGCTGGCCGGTGAGCGCCACCAGCAACACGAAGGGCGCAGGGCACAGCGTTGGGGCAAGGAAGATGGTTATTGCGTGGTGGACGGCCAGAAGGTGCCGATCCGCAGAACGCGCCTACGCACGGCTGACAAACGGGAACAGCATTTAGGCAGCTACGAATTGTTTCAGCGTAGTGGGCCAATGCAAGCGAGCGTGTGGGACAAGATGATGCGCGGACTCTCGACGCGCAACTACGGAGCCGTGGTGAAGGATTTCCAGAATGCCTACGGAATCGAGAAGTCGGCGGTTAGTGAGAACTTCATCGAAGCCAGCCGGGAGAAGGTGAAACAGTTGATGGAGCGGCCGCTGGGCGAGTTGCGCTTATGCGCGGTGCTGATCGACGGGACTCCATTCAAAGACCGGCAGATGATCGTAGCCCTTGGCATTGGCTGCGATGGAACCAAGACCGTGCTGGGCATCCGCGAGGGGGCGACGGAGAACGCGACCGTGGTGAGCGCTCTGTTGGGCGAGTTGGTGGAGCGAGGGTTGGACTTTTCGACGCCGCGGCTTTACATTCTGGACGGTGGCAAAGCGCTGCACGCGGCGGTGCGCCGCCATGCCGGGGAAGCGGCTTTCATCCAACGTTGTCAGGTCCATAAGAAACGGAACGTCGTGGATCACTTGCCCGACGAACATAAAGGCGATATCAAAAAGAAACTCCAGAACGCCTACGCCATGTCGGAGTACTCCGACGCCAAACGCGCCTTGGAGAAATTGCACCGTGAACTGATGGATCTCAATCCGAGCGCGGCGCGCAGCCTGGAAGAGGGCATGGAGGAGACGCTCACAGTCCATCGGCTGCGGGTACCGGATCAACTCCGCCGGACACTGAGCTGCACCAACGTCATCGAATCTGCCTTCTCCATCGTCGAAACCGTCTGCCGGAACGTGAAACGCTGGCAGCCCGGCGATCAGATCGAGCGCTGGGTTGGATCTGGATTGCTGGTTGCCGAGCGGCAGTTCCGCAAAGTCATCGGCCATCGCCAGATTCCAGTGCTCCTGTCCGCCATGACCAATGCGGTTTCCCAGAAGCCGATTGCGAAGCGAACTGCCGTCGCGTAGCCTATGAGGGTCGAGGGTCGCTAACTTTCAACGGAGATCCGGGCATTCTCGCCTGGCCAGCGGCCACAGCGCAGTTCGCCGTCTTCGGATCGATCAGCGCGGCGCGCTTCCGTGCATAGTCCTTCGAGAGCAGAATCGCCACCGGCACGTCGGAGAAACGCGGGTCGGCATCGTACCGGCGCAGGTCGGAGTATGCCAGCTTCATGGCTTCGATGCGCTTGTGCATTTCAGCGGGACTGAAAGCTCCTTCGGGTGCCGCGGGCGACGTCTCCATGATGTTGAGCATCTCGAGCGCCGCCATGCCCTGGCCGTTAGGCGGCAACTCGTACACCCGCCAGCCGCGGTACTCTGTCGAGATGGGCTGGACCCACTCGGAAGAGAAAGAAGCTAAGTCTTCGGCACTGATGGTTCCCCCTTGCCCCTGTGAAGTCTTCAGGATGGCCGCGGCGATTTCACCCTTATAAAAGACCTCTGGTCCCTTTTCGGCCAACAAGCGAAACGCTCGGGCCATCTGGGGATTGCGGAAGATTTCGCCCATCTGGGGTGGTTTGCCGCCCGGCAGGAAGACCCGCGCCGACTCTTCCTGGGCCTGTAGCAATTTGACATTACCCGCAGAAGCCCAGACTCCCTGGATCACTTCCGTAACAGGAAAGCCCTGTTCTGCATAGGCGATGGCAGCCTGGAACAGATCTTTCCAGGGCAGCTTGCCGTAACGTTGGTGCATCTTGGCCCAGCCATCGACGGCTCCAGGAACGGTCACACTGTGAATGCCCGAGTGGGGCATCTCCTTCAAGCCTTGCTTGGCGAGAAATTCGGGGGAAAGGCCGCGGGGCGCCGGCCCGGAGGCGTTGAGCCCAATGAGTTTCCCGGTGCTGGCTTCCCAGTACAAAACAAACAGGTCACCGCCCAGGCCGTTCATCATCGGCTCAGTGACACCGAGCACGGCGTTGGCGGCAATGGCAGCATCCACGGCCGATCCACCTCGGGCCAGGATCTGCGCCGCAGATTGGGAAGCCAGCGTCTGGCTGGTAGCGGCGATTCCCTGACGAGTGATAACCATCGACCGGCCATAATTCCGGCCCTGCGCATGAACCATGGCGAGCGCCAGAAAGCAGAACCCAGCGGCCCACAAGATGCTCCTCATCGTTTCCGGCCCCCCTCCAGGCCGTTTGCGAAGTATACATCGGCGTTGGCGCTTCGCTCTAACAAAAACCGCGATTGTCGAGCGGTGTTGCTGAAAAACCAAACCAGAAATTTGAAACCGAAACCAGTGCGCCTGGTTCAGATCCACGCGATGGCGACTTATACGCCCACGTGGTTTCCGTGGACGGCGTTTCACGGGAAGAATTCCGGCGGCGGGTGGCGGTCAATATTGAACAGTCGACGACGGGACGAATATGCTACCTTAACGGTGGCGGTTCGGCCAGTGGCTCCGTATACCCAAAATTCAAGCCCACCCTGCCTTTACAGCAAAGGACAAGCCGGTATGACGACGCCGCCTGGAAGTGAAGACCCTTATCCAGGTTGTTCTATCCGTCAGCCGTAACGATGAAGACTGCGGTTCCCTGGAGCGCATCCTCAAGCGCAAACAACAAAGAAGGTCCGTAACCGAAGCCGAACAGATGACTGCAATTGGAACATAGGCTCTCGTGAAGAAAACAAGCAATTGTTCTGGTGGACGATGAACTAGACTGAAGGCAAATGCTGGAGGAAAGATTATGTTTCACTTAGTTTGGTATGTTCTTATTGGCCTAATCTCCGGGGTCATCGCGAAATCCGTGATGCACGAGCACCTAACGATCTTTTGGACGATCGTGCTCGGTGTTATCGGATCGATTCTCGGAGGCGCCGTTACCCACATGTTTTCGCGCCCGACAAATGAACGATATCATCCCGCCGGCCTCATTTTCTCCACACTGGGCGCGGTCCTGGTTCTCTACATTTGCTATAAGCTGAAGCTTCATCTTCCCGAGGTCAACCCGTTCTAGCTCGTCAACGACTATCCGGTCGTCTTCTAACCGTCCGACGAGTGGTGCCAGCTTGAGATCCATCCGCAGACGATCGAACAGATTCGCGGCGACCACGAGAAGGAGTGGAACTGCGCGAGCGTGGTCTCATCGGACGTCCATTGGTCGTGAGGTAACTTGAGGGCTACAGTCTGGCCAAGCAGCAGATGGTTGCCGCGGGTAGACCGCGCCCGAGTAGGCTCACTAGACGGTATTGTTGTGCCAGGAGAGTGCCCGGAGGGAAGCGGCCTTCGTTCATACTCTTGAAAGAAGAGGGAGCGGAACGGCGCGCCTGGTGTACGGTCTGGGTGGCAGCGCTTCGTGCTCTCCGGTGGGCCGACTCTCGCGCATGACGGACAATGCCTCGCTAGTTCGCCTTCCCGGCGCAGCCAGTATTTTCGGGACAGATTGCTCAGCGATTGTACACCGGAACCTCTTGTGTGGAGGGGTTGAGTGGCAAGGTGATTGGGAATAGATCTTCGGCAACCCCAAGTTATCCACTTCGACAAAAAGTCCGGTTGCCGTCAAGTTGACGCATAACGCGCATCCCGCGGATATGGTTCCGTAACGCCGTCCGAACGCCGCTTCGCCACTCCCCAGGATGCTGGCCGACTTACGGGGAGTAATCGCGCGACAACACTTCCGCGACATGGCAATACGTCAAGGTGGTGCTGTTGCAATAGAGGCTTCAACATCAGCGCCCCACACGAAGAACGCCGCCTCTTCAAGAAGGGTTACTCGACGACTGCTTGCGAAACCGCATTGTCGAAATCGTACTGCCGGCCTCGCCAAAAGTCCCCAACGGGGGCGATAGGGCGTATACTGGCTCGTGGCTAGGAAGGCAAAATGGAACCCGTCATACCGTGTCCACCGCGGTTCAAACTCTCTTCGTATCCGGGGCTAATCCAGACGGGGATTCTGAGTATCGTCTTTCTCGTGTGCTTCACCTCTGGCATCGCGTACGACCACATTCCCGCTTGGCTTGGTTTTCTGAAGGGGCCATCCCGCGAGGGCAGTATCATCCTGGGTATCGCCGGTATGTTCGGATGCCTCATTCTGTTTTTCCTTGGCGCTCTCGTCTCCAGGTTGAAATAATATCGGCGGCGCCAGTTTACGGCACGGTCACTTGCGCCACCTGGACGACCGAAATTCCCCCGGTGATACTCGTCAGAATATGACCTGCGGCAAGGTCACGTGTGCCGCACCGAAATAGTTGTGGATTCAACCGGTACTATTCCCCACTACTTCGAAAGGTACCGCGGCCAGTGATAGAATCGAGGCGCATTCGGTAAGCGCCACGAATTTGGAATCAACATTCGACTGGGAGACTTTACGACATGGCAAGATACGATGAAGGTTTTCTTCGGGCGGCATTGATCGGCTACGAAAGTGAGAAGGCCAAAATACAAGCAGCCATCACAGACATCCGGGCTCAACTCGGCCATCGCGGTCCGGGGCGTCCAAAGGTGGTGGCAGCCGGAGAGGGAGGCACCGCTCAGGGACCGACCGCTCCGGAAGACACAGCTCCAAAGAGAAGGACAATGAGCGCGTCCGCACGGAGACGAATCGCGGCGGCACAGAGGAAGCGTTGGGCCGCATTGAAAAAGGCTAAGGCCGCACCGCCGGAGCCCAAGCGCAAACTGAGCGCTGCCGGTCGGAGAGCTATCATCGAGGCCACGAAGAAACGATGGGCGGCCATTCGGGCAGCGAAAGCAAAGGCGGCGGTGAAGCCGAAGGCCAGCAAAGCCGCCAAGCCTAGGAAACCGGCTGCACAGGAAACGCCGACGGCTTAGTCATCGGTGATGCTCTGAGCCAATCAGTGTGGGGCGGGGGCTGCCCAAAGCTTCTAAATACAGGTCCCCGAGTTTCAGGGCCTTAGCCATGCCTCGGCCTCAACGAGGGTCCGGTAGACACGTATTTCATGAAACCACTGGCTGGCGAAAGCCTCGAACATTCGTGACATACCGAAAAGAACGTCCGTGGGGGCCACGATGGCACAATCGTCGAACTGAACCTTGTCCCGAATCCTGCCGATTTCCTCTCTCACGTCGTGGAGTTGGTGGCTTTCCGGCACTGAAGTCGATTCGCTCAGATCCAGCAGAACATCCAAGCGATCAGGGCACTCGGGGTCTCGCGCTAACGATTGGAAGTGATACAAAATGTCGGCAGGGGTTACCTTCCCGATGCATCGGGTGTGAATGAGTCTCTTCTTTCCGTTGATGCGGTAGATAACCGGCATCCCACCCTCCGACTCACGGAAGCGTTTGCTTTAAGTTGGGTGCTGGCTCCCCCAAGCCGAGCCATTCCTCAATACTCGGCATTTAAGTTTACTCATATTCAAACTGTTTTTCAAAAAGCTGACCGATCCTCGCCATAGCACCAGCGCTTGCGGCCTCCTTGCTTTGAACCGACCGGCGCGCACTGACCTTAAAGACAACCGTCGATGTGGAGGCACATGGATATGCCAAACCGTTACGTAGCGAACATCCTGCACGTAGAACCGGGTACTACGAAGATGGAACCGGTTTGCGGGAGCTAGGTGTTATGTATATTGGAATGCTTAACCGTAGCGCATCTCCAGACCCTTGTTGCCCCTGCTGAAGTCGCTCCTTGATCTGGATGATTACAGCCTTCGCGGACTGAACCTTTTCGCGGTTTCGTTCAAACCCAGGAAACCGGGTGTCGATAAATTCGTTGCGAAACAGTTGATCGGAGGCGAGAGGAAGTAATACCTCAAGTTCCTCAAAGGTCAAGAGAAGCTTGCTGGTGGTCGTTTGGTGCCTGATTTCTTGGGATTCCTCGACTAATTAGCGGAGGAACTAATGCTGCTAGTATAGCATAAACTGCAAGATACAGAATGACGTGGACCCGCAGTAGAGTTCTGGCTAAGACGCGTGGCTAGGGCGAAGAAAGCGGCGGCCAGATCAGTAGCCGTGCGGAGGAAGAAGGCAAAGGCCCGTAAAGGTGAGTAGGCCCTCCTCCTGCGGGCGGGTGCACTATTGCGCTACCGTGCCTCATGACTGAACTTGTTTCCCCGCCGTGTAATGCCCTAAGATTAGACGAGGTTTCTGGCGACTCAATGAGGCGTCCTATTATGGCAAAGTAGGCGCGAGTAAGCCTTGCCCTCACTCCGACGTTCCTTCGCCGAATTCCGCTTCCGTGATGCCTATCCGCGGAAGATTTCCTCCGGGCACTTCGTGTAGCGTCACGTTAAACTTAGTGTACTTGCCGGGCCGATCTTCAATCGGCTCGGTCTCCGCGAAGACTAGTTGCTTCCCCATTTGATAGAAACGCGGGTTCTGCAGAAATTTTCGGGCGTCTGCGTCCCAGTCCCGACCGAGAGCAAAGCGGAGGAGGTACGCCCCGGCGCCTATTTCGTTCACCGTTTTCTCCTCATGGGCCCGGATGTAGATGGCCCAGAAGACCTGTCGGGGGAATCTGACACCTACGAGCTTAACTTCTGAGTCCAGGTCGCCTCCATTCTGAATGGTCAGGGCGCCGCGCCCTTCCGTCGCGCGCGGCTTCTGAACCCAAGTGCCACTTGGAAGGAAGGCCGTCGCTCTTTTGCGATCTGTTGGGACAGCTTCAAGGACCGCGGTTTTTTTGTGATAGATGGGGACAGCTTTAAGCACCGGCGGACTTTCGGGATAGACGGTAGGGGTTTCGGGCGACGATAAACTCGGCGGCTCCTCGTCCGATCGTTTCTCTTTGTACGGTTCCGGGACGCTGGCGTTGGAGTGGACTTCAGAAGACCTGAATGTCTTGACTACGAAAGGTACTGACAGCGCTATCGTTGCGACAAAGACGGTCAGTATCCGAGCAACATTACCCTGGCTGAAGCCGAGCTTCGTCCGTGCGTGATCGTTGACCGCTTTGCGGCAGCCGATATTGTCGGCAGACGCTTGCCGCCTTTCTGCTCCAATTTCTTCTAAAATGTGATCGATCTCTCTCTCGAGCGCCGGGTCGTCAAGCACGAGGGTGCGTGCTTCCGAAGCGAGAATTTGCGCGTCATCGTCATGCCTAACGCACAAGAATCCACCTGCGAGCGAACTCAGGCACTTTGCAGCACTGTTTCGAGCCTTCATTACAACTTTGGTGTCGTTCCGATAGGCATCGAGAATGGTCGATAGCCAGGGTGAGACCCGGAGAATGTAATCCCGGTATGCGGCTCTCAAGGTGATAACGTTGGCTTCTTGGTGTCGATCGTCGCTCTGAATCTGCTGCCAACAATTTAAGAGGATCGAGTGGCATTGTTTCAGGAACTCGTCTACACCGTCGCCCGTGTCGGACGCGGCTAGGACGTCTGGTTTATTGAGATCCGCTTTCTCCGGCTGTGCAGAACTTACAGGTGAGGCGCCGAGTGGGAAAGGTGCAGGCGCCGTATCATCACGCCTACCAAAACTGCGTACGACCCAGGCCAATGCACAAACCAGCAACACGATTGATGCGAGCCCGATTGCAATGGCTGAGGGGCCGTTGTGGAGAACATTAAATCCGATCCGCCAGAAGAAGAATGTTGCTTCTTCGAGAATGCGGGGCGACTTGTAGGTGCGAGAATACCGCCACGGCTGATACGCCTGAACCAGAAACAGCCAGACGAGGCAGGCAAGGACCGCGACCCGAAACTCAGGATGGCGGCTGACTCCGACCAACCGGCGTCGGACATTCGATAGCCGCATGGTGAGCCTTTCGCAGGTTATAACCTGTATGGATAAATCCAGAGTACCCCGAAACTGCTGTAGGTGCAAGATATTCAGACGCAGATCGGGGCGAGAGTTCGAGCCCTACGCCGTAAGAAGGGCTGGTCGCAAGACCTCTTCGCCGACAAATCTGGTCTGAACCGTGCGCACGTGGGCGAGATCGAGCGCGGCGAAAGCAACGTGACCATTCAAACATTAAAAATCATTGCGGACACGCTAAAGGTCCGCATCAGCGATTTAGTAAGGGGACTCTGAACCCACTCGGATGAACTGCTGGAGGGACGCTGCAGCGCGAATGAGATCAGCAGACTGTGAACGAATTTGCTTGACACGGAACGGCTTTCTAATGGAAGACACTATACCCTCCTACCAAATTGCAGCGGCGCGCCCCATGGTCGCTTCAGCTCTTCAGAAGATCGGGCGGCATGAGGATTAGCGTCCGGTGCCTCTTGGGTGCAAGCTGCACTCGCCGGTGAACCCAGGTGCGGTGTTTGAGCCAGCCTTCACGTTTTAGGTGGCCCATCGTTCCAGTGATCCGGAAACCGAGGTTCTGGAGGTAGCCGTTTGTCTCCTCGCCACCGCTGAAGCTAGAGACCGGCACGCCCGTAGCCATCGAGACAACTTTCTTAGGTGGGTAGCGCCAGCCGCCGGCACCGCCGGCATCCGGCGCTTGATTTCATTTGTAAGGGGTGCCAAAATACTCCGTAACATTTGATCGCGTTGCTGCTCTTCTCTTCTCCGGGAGATTTATCTACAGAGTCTGTTAACGAATCTGACACAAAGCTAAGGCGTTTCGAAGCCTTCCGATACGTTTGCGCATTCGTAAAGCGCGCGCTGCGGTGTTACGGTGTCAGACCCATGGCCGACGCTGTAGGTGAATTCCACCTACGCGAATCTCTAAGCACTCCGCGCAGCCAGTTCCCAATGCGTTCCCAAATGGCTTCGCACAGATACCACGGAATCCGGCAGTCTTTGCAGTGTTGGGTGCCATCAGTCGGGGTGGAAAAACTGCGCGCGCGCGCATAAGAGGCTGGCGTCCGAACGACGCTGGAGCACCAATCTATAAGCATGTCGAGAAAAACGGGCCGGGTCAAATCATCGTTTATCCAAACCTGATTAGGGGAGCATTTGATCCGCCTCCGAATGTCGAAGGTCTCTGGGCATTCGTTGAGAGCCTCGATCCCTTCACTGGAGATGTTGCGCTATCGGTGCTTGCGCAACTATGTGAACCGAGCACACTAAATCGGCCAAAGTTCCCGATGCTCGAACCCGTCCACATCACCGCCGATGCCATTCTTCAGTACAAGGGTATCCGGCGTTACGGAGCTGAGCGACGACTGCTTTATGAGCACGTCTGCGATGCCATGGAAAAACTACGATCACTTCAGTTTGATGCTGATTGGGCTGTAAATCCATGTGGACGGCGGGGGAAATGTACCGTTCATTGGGAGGGCGATCGGTTATTCGATCTCGTCAAAGCTGAGTTATTTCAGCCGGACTTGTTCGGCGGGGAACAGCGTGTCGCGATCGCATGGTCTGTGCGAGCAGGACAGTGGGCGCGCTGGTGGCTGAACCCCGAGCAACGGGTCTGGATCTGCCGCATGGCCCGCGTGCTGCTTGAGATGGATCACCGCCACAACCGCGGCACCGCGACCCTCGCGAAGAAAATCGGGGTCTACTATTCATTGCTCCCAAGCGCCTCAACACGCCCGTTTGAAATGTATATTGGCGAGCTGCTGGTCAACGTAGGCGAGTTACCCGAGCAATCTGAACGTGATCGGCACTGGCCAGGAAGAACGCGTGAGCACTTCGACAATGCAATGCAAGAGCTCGAGAAGAATGGAATGTTTAGAGTGCAGTGGCCGCAAGGTTACGGACCAGACGACGCCGATATTTTCCGAGCGCGTGGGTGGGCAGCGCGATGGCTTTCGAAGAAGGTTCGGCTCATCCCGCCAGAGACCGCCCCGGAAGCGGCAGAGGTTAGACCAGTACCAAAGCCACACCCCCACAAGACTCCACCGCCCGAGCGATATCTTGGCGGGGTGTTGCGTACAGCACGCCACTTGCGGTCTTGGACACAGAAGCAGACGGCTGAGTTGCTGGGAATCTCGAAAACCCTCGTATCCTACATTGAAAACGAGAAACGCTTGGCGGGACGAGAGCTTGAAAAGCAAATCGTCCTATTTGCGAAGAGTCGTCCGCCCCTTGGATAGTTCTGGTGCAACTTCAAATCATTGATGTGCGGCCAGTTCACAAGCAAACCTCCGGAACGTGACACCAAAACCTCCGGAACGTGACACCAAAACCTCCGGTACTTGGAACTATTTCACAAACTTGCTTCAATAAATAACGTTAATTCAAGTGCTTCCGGCTGTTCACCAAAGCCAGAGATGTAGAGATTTTAGACGGCTTGTGAATTTCACTCTCAAATGAAGTCGCCCCTTACAATTCGGTCATGGCGGCAGCCATGATCGCAAACGACTGCCAACGGCATGGCGGAAAGCTTGCAGCCGCGGCCGAAGGGCGCCGCACGGCCGAGGTCTCCCACACCCACCCTCCCGACAAGCAGCACGAAGTTTTGACGATCCCAGAAGCCGCGAAAGAATTGCGTTGTTCAAAAACTCATGTCTCGCACCTGGTAAACGGGAAAATTCCCAACGTGCCTCCACTGCCACACGCGAGGGTTGGCCGCCGTGTGCTTATCCGACGTTCATCCCTTAACCGCTGGATTGAATCGATCGAATCCAAAGGGGGGCCAGTCCAGTGATATCATCCACCCAATGTCAGGATTCAGCGCCCGAAACGCAGGAAAGAGACGACATGCGTCGAAGGCGATTTCAAAAAGGCAGTTTGAAGCCACGAACACGGAACGGGAAGCGGTACTGGTATGCACAATGGCGCGAGAACGGCGCGCCGAAGTCAAAAGAGTTGGGCCTTTGTTCGCGGGTGACCAAAAGCAAGGCCGAAGCGGAGCTTGCCGCGATCCTTGCGCCAATCAACCAGGGAGTGCAGAAACCGCAGTTGCAGGCGTTTACGTTCGAGGAGTTCGTGAACGATGTGTATGTGCCGGTGCAACGGGGAAAGTGGAAGACGTCCACAGCAGGGACTTCCGAGCAGAACATCACGTTTCACCTTGTGGACGCGCTTGGTGCACGTCCTCTGCGGTCTCTTATGCGCGCCGAGCTACAGGCGCTGCTTGGAGCAAAAGCGACTACGTTGGGGTTCAGTGTGGTAGATCACTTAAGGTGGCATCTGATTTCAATTTTTGATTTGGCGATTAGCGAGAATGCTGCGGAACGCAACCCAGCCAGGGCGCTGTACACGCCGAAGTGCAAAGCTGGCAAAGACCGGCTTAGTCTCAACGAGGAGCAGGTCACGCAACTGCTGGCTGCTCTCGAACTCCGAGAACGGCTGATTTGCAGGTTGGCCATATTCGAAGGTATGCGCCCGGGCGAGATTCTCGCTCTGCAATGGCATGACTTCGGAGAGGAGCACTTCAAGGTGCGCCGGCGCGTCTATCGTGGAGAGCTGGATTCCCCGAAAACACGGAAGTCCACCCGCACCGGAGGGCTGTCGCTTGCTGCAGTTGAAGAGTTGGTTAGGTGGCGGCAGATTGCAAGAGATCCAAGGCCGGAGGGATTCGTATTTCCGTCCGAAAATCTCAATACACCACTCTCTCGTGACAACGTGTGGCGTCGGAACATTCAGCCTCGCCTGGCGAAAATCGGGCTGGGATGGGCGAACTTCCAAGTGATGCGAAGGGCCAACGACAACTTGGGACGAAAGGCCGGCATTGACGACAAAGTGCTAGCCGACCAGCGCGGACACACCGTGGGGGTCAGTCTCGACGTGTATGCAAATTCGGACCTCGGGCAGAAGTTGGAAGCGGTGCGCAAGCTGGAAGCGATGGTGATCCAATGAGCGTGCCGCGACGGCGACCGTGCGGGCGCCGAGGCCATGGCTATCAGGAACTTTTCAGGTTAGGGGGCCTTAACTCAGTAATCGCAGTAAGATTTGTGCGGCGGGTCTTCCAAGTTATTGAAAAGATGGAGCGGGAGACGGGACTCGAACCCGCGACGTCCAGCTTGGGAAGCTAGGCTAGGTTTTGAAATCAAGTACATAGACTCGCAGGCGTGAATTCTGGGAGCGAATAACGCCTTTGAGTTTCCAGTGATTCGGATCGGTACTCGTTAATGTAGTGCAAATGTAGTGTTGGCCAACCAAGCGAATCGTTTGAACTCCTAAGAACTGCGCCGCCATCAAATCGGATCCTGCCAGTCTGTTGTCTCGCGCCTCATCAAGCTCGTACAGGACAAGCAGGCGGGATAGCAGCTATGATCGAAGAAGTGACCGTCCGTATCACAGAAGCCGAACTCGCCCGCGACACCCACGCCGTTCTACAGAAAGTGCAGGCTGGCGTCGAAATCGTCGTGGAGCAGGACCATCGCCCTGTCGCGGTTATCAAAACGCCGCAAGGTCCAGGTCGGAAGATCAGCGAATGCATCGCTCTGGCGAAGGAATACGAGGAAAAGCTCGGCTATGCGCCCGTTCCTGATCCCGACTTCGCCCAAGATGTGCAAGCAGCCATCGATGCTCACAGCGAGCCGTTGAATCCGCCTGCATGGGATTAGTCCTCGACTCCGGCGTGCTCATTGGCGCCGAGCGTAATGCCAAACCGGTGAGTGAACTGCTGGCCAGGCTTGAACAGGTGCACGGGGAAACCGAAATCGTGCTCTCTTCTATTACCGTGATCGAACTAGAGCACGGCCTGTATCGTGCTAACACAGCGGAGCTGGCCCGGAAGCGGCGTGAGTATCTCGACACCGTTTTTGCCGCGATCCCCGTGGAGCCGTTCACCAAGGAGATGGCCCAAGCTGCGGCGAAGATCGATGCCGACGCGAAACAGAGCGGACACGTCATTCCGTTCCCCGACCTGCTGATAGGCGTTACCGCACTACATTTCGATTACGCAGTCGGCACGAGGAACCTGCGCCACTTTCGGATGATCCCCGGCCTGAACGTTGTCGAACTATAGCCGCCCCTTTCCTCCCGCTCCACTTTCCACAGCGGTCCTCGCCGCCAAGGGTAAAGCTGCGCCGCTCCGTTGGTCGCGCCCTTGACCGCTGCGGGCCACTGTAGATCAACCCATTCCTAATAGGAGGAAAGGTGGGATGGAAGTCGGGGCTTCCGGTCCGTCAGCTCCGTCAATCCAGAGGGCGCCGTCTGGTTTCCGATATGCCGTTTACCACTCGCATGGCCATTGGAGGGAAAATCACATCGATGATCAGGCAGGGATTTTCGTTTCGCTCAGTCAACATCCTCTGGGTTGCGCTCGTCGCCGGCGTCCTGACCGGCGACAGCAAGGATGCGGCATCCTTGAGCGTGGTAGCGACGCTTCCCGAAGAGTGCGGCACGATTCAGTTGATTTCAAACCAAGTAGGTTGGTGCGGCGACCTGAGTGCCCTCTTTCAGACCACCGACGGAGGGAAGACGTGGGGCGCTCTCGAGGTTCCGATGAAGAAGCTCATCGCGCCCCTACGCGAAAACGTGTGGGACTTCCAGCTCCTAACTCCACATAGTGGGTGGGCTAGAACCGATACCGGTTTGTTCTGGACCGAAGACGAAGGGCAGACGTGGGGGGAATACCAGCTTCCTCTGCGTTCGATGATTGAGGGCGAGCCCCGAGGGCTGATCCACAACATGCATTTCGCCACACGCCAGGTTGGGTGGGCCCTCAGCCAGCGAGAAGTTCCTGGCGATCCCAGCAAAGAGGCAATAAGGTATCGAATCGCCGGTGAGCATTCGGTTTACGTGCCTGCCCTTTTTCGCACCACAAATGGTGGCAATACCTGGTCGGAACAGACCTATCCCGACCTTGGAGGCATAGCGGACGGCTTGGAGTTTGCCGATTCTAATCACGGCCTCTCAATCGAGCTGAACGCGACCCTTTACACAAGCGATGGTGGGCGCACTTGGCACGAATCGCATTATTGTCCCGCAGTCAACGAGAAGAGCCTTCATTACGCCGAACTTGGCACGGGCACATTCTGGCGCACCACCGCCCAATTGTTGGACCCGAGTCTTGGATGGTGGGCAGTAGAGAGCGATCTCTTTCGCACGACCGATGGTGGCGCAACTTGGTGCCAACTGCCATCGATACGATACAAGGGCGAGATCGTGCCCATACATCAGATCCGCTTTGCGACGAGGAATCTCGGTTGGGCAGTGCCCGACTTCACCGGGCGATGGGATCATCCTATACCTCCTCTTCAGACTCGCGATGGTGGCAAGTCTTGGAGCGCGCTCACAGTCCCACCGGACACGCACGTAGAGGGTTGTTCAATGCTGCTGGACAGAACCGTTTACTGCTGGGGCCGCGGCCATTTGTATCGCATTTTAGGCGACTGAATGCACTCAGTTCATTTGGAGTAAGGCTTGGATCGCCTTCGACCATGCTGGGTAAGACATTGTGGTCGTACGCTTCTCGGAAAACGAGGTGCTGAGGTCTGACCGGCGGCGAACTTTCCGAAATTCCCGTTTCTGCCAAGATGCCGTGCAAACTGCCGGAAGCCTTCCGGAATCTGACAGATACAAAGGGTGGAGGCTCGGAATTAGTGAATCCGATGACCTCACCGGGAAGAATTTTGCTAGCGCATTGCAGTTTTCGCCCGCGTTTTCCGCCCCTGAAGATGAGGGCAGTTGCAACGCGACGCCACTTAGCCGCGTGCGGCGCGGCTCGGTTTGCCCTACAAACATCACCGGAGGGACACTCTTATGAAGAACATTTCAGTAGCAATGGGCCTGGCGGCGCTGCTGCTCGCAGGTGGAACCAAGGCACAAGACATCACGATCGACTGGCTGGTAACCCCAACGAACATCAGTGGTTTCACCGGCTATCTACCCAAACTGGCTTCGGACGGCCAGAATATTGTTGTGACGATCGCCGGAACCGGCACCGGCTTAAGCGCATTCGAACACGAGCTTGGACCGTATCAGCCTCTCTCATCCGCACAGGTGAGCTGGACGGGCACGGCCTACCCTATCTATGGCCCCTCACTGCAGATGGGCCAGGCTCCATCGATCGCGTTGGCCTTTGGCGGCGCGAGTGACTATGACACGGCAATCGAAGTTCATCAGGGCGGGCAAAACAGCGCAAGCTCCTTGTGGTTTCAGATCGGCAGCATTGGCAATCCGGTTACTTCGGCAACCGATATCAACTGGGGTTCCGCAAGTCGGTTGGGTCCAGGCCCCTGGGCCTGTGGCCCATACCCCAGGGGTTGCGGCGCGCCGCAATTCGACTCCGGTAATAATCCCACCGTCGCGGCCGACAACAATTTGGGGCCGGCCGGCAGCTCGGACGTCTCTCAGGCGACGGTCGTGGAAGTGCATCAAGCAGAAGCAGGCCTGTCCGCCCTTTACTATCACGTTGGTGTTCTAACCCTCGGTGCTTCGCCATCTATCAACTGGGGCGCATCGCTTCCGTTCGACAGCAGCGGCGTGAGCCAGGGCTATGCGCCGACTGTCTCAGTGGCCGACAACCGGGCGGTCTTGGTCGCCCAGGGAAGCGGGGGAGCCCTGTGGTATGCAATCGGAGTTGTGGACAGAGCCACGTCCACCATCACCTGGACCGCACCCGTTCCCTACGGCACCGGCTACAATCCGACAGTGTCGGTGTATGGACACGAAACCGGCTCGTCGATCGCCGGTCGAGTCCTGGTGGAGGCACACCAGGTGGACGATAGCACGGGGTCGCTGGTATACAGTGTCGGTGTTTTAAAAGCAGTCTCCCCCACCTCCATCACTTGGAGCACTACAACTTCCGGGACCCCTAACACAAACATTCCTTATGCCACGGGCTGTTACCCGTCCGTTGCGCTTGCCTGGGACGGACACACTCCTCCCTCGCAGGTGGGCGTGACCGAGACGCACGAAACCGCTTGCGGCAGTGCAACGACGACGGAATATGCGTTTGGCTATCTGATCGGGAAGTAACGGATTGAAACCCACTCAGCACTGCCCCTTCGGCAGGTTAGATTCAGACAAGAAGAGCACATGCGGGCCGCCCCTTGAGGAGGCGGCCCAGTTTTTGTGAGCCGAATTTATAGGGCTTTGTCGTGCAATCCGGCCCGAGGTGTCAGCCGCTCCTGAAGCCACCATTTAGCGCGCTTTTTCATGCTAGTGAGCCGAGATGGAGCACATGGGGCGCGAGCGCGCGCTGCGACCCCCCACCGCAGCGGACGGCCCCAACAGCATCAGTTTAGTGACCGCTGCCGTTGTTGAGGCCGGCGAAGGCTTTCTGTTGATAAGTCAGCCACACTCGGAAAGAGTGGATCGTGCCATAAAAGTGCGCTTATCGGAAATCTCGGGAATAACGCTAATCTCTTCGTAGAATTCTTCTGTCGATTTCAAGCGACTGGTCAGCTAAACCAGGTCAGCAATGCCCTTCGCGAGAGTTTCGACGAATGCGAACAGCGTTTGCTGCACGCGGTGCATGCACGACAAGTCGCTTCCGGATCTTCCCGGTGGCGACGGCAATGCGCCGCTCGGCCTCATGGCTGTCGTCGAGAGCCGCTCGAAGCTTGCCGGACAACTTCGTTGAGATACATCGCTTTTCCGGGGCGGCCTGGCGAATCTGATTGATCGTCGCCTCCGAAAACCGGATGGTGCGTTTGATTTTGGTATTCTGCCAAAGCATGCGTTGTGGCATGAAAACTCCCCCCACTTACAAAGCCTTGGGAGAGGGTGTTTTCGTGTTTTCGGACATCGAAATGGACAAAAGTGTGCGAGTCCCAAACGGGATTCGCCGATGCAAGAATGCATCCCGGACTAAACATCTGATGCCGTGAAGCTTGGGCCGAAAAAGAAGACCCAATGAATCCCAACCCTTTATGTTCCCCTCCGCATAGCGCTGTCTCTATCTCACCATTCGCCACATGGCCTTTGGTCACCTTTTGTTGCGAATCTGCATTGCCTAGTGTTACCGAGAGTGCAAGAACGTTGCAGTTGCAGAAAACAAAGCCTTTCGTCTGTCTTGCACTCGTTGCAGTGCAACTCTGTGTAACATGGCCTTCTGCCGTAGATTGTTGCTCACGCAGAAAATAGGGCAGTTAGTCCGTCTTGCACTGTGTTCCATGAACTGCACGATGTTCCTGCCCAGAGCAGCAGGCCTCCGACGCCAGTAAATTCATACGGATACGGTCCCACAAAAATATATGTTCATTTCATGTCAGAAAACACCTTCTCCCATGCCTTTGAAAGTGAGGGGGCATTTTTAGAAAATCCATGAGCATCCACTACGACTCGATTCAGAGAGCTGTCCTGAAGCAAGGGCCTGAGGTCGGCTCGGACCCCGTTCCCGAACGTTCAGGAGATTCCTCCGTGCCGCTACATCTCCCGAACCTTCGCAGGCTGCGTGAGGCGAAACCAGACCGGTACCTGGCTTTGCTCCGCCGTGCCTGGCCGGACATCAAGGCGAAACTGGACTCGGGCCAGAGCCTGAAAGATGTCTGTAAGAGTTTGAATGCGGATGGCATCCCGATCGCCTACCCGACGCTCCGAACCACCGTTGGCAGGCTTCGCCGGGAAAAGCGCCGGGTAGCATCTCGTTGACCTCGGACTATGGAAAAACCGGGCAGCAAGATGACGTCGATTCGCCGCGCATGGCCAGAGATCCTGGCGACGCTGAGCGCCGGGCATAGCCTCAAAGGAGTCTGTGAATGCTTGAATGCCGATGGTGTTGCCGTCGAGTATAAGACGCTCAGAGCTTATTTGAGCATACTTCGCAGAGAACAGAGTCAACGATCGATGATGGTTCCGGACAAGCCAGTTCCTGGCCCTATCGTTCAAGTGCCCCAGCGTCCGATTCCTGCAACCAGGCGGCAAGAGCCGTCTAATCCATTTGCCAACGCCATGGAATACCTCAGCAAAGTGCGCGGATTTCAGAACTTCACCGGGGAGCCGCCAGACCCCGACAAAATATTTTGAGGTCGCATGTCCGAAAACACCCTCTGCCAAGACCTTGAAAGTGAGGGGGTATTTTCATGCCACAACGCACCGTCCGATTTTCCGGGGCGAAGGTGCTCCAGAAGTGGCGGGTTAGTAGGCCTGGAGCCAAGTCGTGAGTGACAGGAAACCAAAGGGGTTCCGGCTTAGTCCCCGGAAGACGCGCGGTCGACAAGCCAGGTCACCCAGAGCTTGGAGCTCTACCTACCTCCTGATTCTTCGCTATGTCCGAGAACTGCGTGCACAACAGCGCAAGCCGCGGACGCGGCGTCCGGTTCCTTCTCGCCCGTACAATCAGCGGTGCGCCGTTCGCGTCATGTACGCGAAGAATGCCACGCGTGGGCAGTGGAGGGCACACGGACGCTACATCGCCCGCGAGAGTGCTAGCCAAGGTCGCGCGGTTGAGGCCGGGTTTGACGCCAAAGAGCGAGGGATCAATATTGCCACTCGTCTGGACCAGTGGCAGTCGGCCGGCGATGAACGCATGTGGAAGGTCATCGTGTCGCCGGAGTTCGGAGACAAGATCGACCTGACGCAACTGACCCGCGACTTGATGCAGCGTATGACGCGGGATCTCGATACGCGCCTCGAATGGGTTGCCGTGTCGCACTTCAATACCGATAACCCACACGTTCATATTGCACTTCGCGGCGTTCGCGAGAACGGAAAATCTTTCCGCCTCGAACGCGATTACATCAAGCACGGCATTCGGAGCATTGCTGAGGATCTGTGTACCCGGCAGCTTGGGTGTCGCACGCAACGGGATATCGCCGAAGCCCAGCGCCGCGAGGTAACGCAGCATAGGTTCACGTCGCTGGACCGGTCCATTGCTCGGGACAAGCCAGCAGATAGCCAGTCCTCGCACTTCACTGTTAGCCGGAATCCGGAGCCGCGAAACCAGTACGCAGTCGCGCGACTGAGGACGCTGGAGAGCATGGGACTGGCCGAAGCCGCTGGGCTCGACCAATGGCTGCTGCGCCAAGATTTCGAAACCGCCCTGCGGGCGATGCAGCGCCTCGGGGATCGGCAGAAGATCCTCGCCGCTCACGGCGTGCCCGTATCGGATACGCGACTGCCGCTGGTCATGTTCGATCTCCGCAATTGCACAACACTCGAAGGCAGAATACTGGTGCACGGCGAGGATGAGGGGACCGGCCGCAGCTTCATGATGCTGGAGGGCACTGACGCCAAGGTGCACTGCATCTATCACACCCCGCAAATGTCAGAGGCACGCGGTCGCGGCGGCCTGCGAGCAAACAGGTTCGTGCGGCTGCGGAAGTTGTTCGAGAACGGACAGCCACTGCTTGAGATCGACGAGCTGGGACATTGTGAAAAGGTTCTGAACGACGAACGCCATCTCGAAGAGACCGGGCGCTTTCGAATCCAAAGTGGAATGGCCGCAGTTGAGGATGGATGGGGCGGCTGGCTCGGTCGATATCAGGTGGCCCTTCGGAGGGCGGCGGCGACTCCAATGCACGAGCACGACCTTCACGGACGCGTGCGAGAACCGGATCGTGGTCGAAGCCGTTGAGAACCGTGGCGGCCGACGATTTTTCTCGTAGCAGGTGGGACACACCGCGGCAGTCGAGGACAAGAACCACCGGCAACTACCACGCGGTGGGCCACGGGTTAGGCATGGGGGTGGAGTGATGAACTCAGCAGGCAGACTAAGCATTGAACGTCGGCCGCAGGTTCCGCTGCAGCGGACCATATTCAGTCAAAACAACGCGACTGAGCCGACCGACCATGAGACGGACATTTTGGACATGAAGGGAGCGGCGGAGCTTCTGCACTTCACTCCGAGCTTTCTTTCAAAAATCATCAACGGCAAGGTGGCCGGAACGCCGCCGATTCCTCATATACGGGTTGGCCGCAGCCGACGGTTCAGACGCGAGAGCGTGCTGAAGTGGCTCGAAGATCGGGAAATCGGTAGCCAAGGGGATTCGCGTCAGTGCTAATATCGAACCACCCAGAGTTCACGCCTGCGCCTCAGGAGAAAATTATGAGACGCAGAAGATTTCAGAAAGGAAGCCTCCAATTGCGGAGGCATGGAAAACGAAAAGCATGGGTAGTTCAGTATTACGACAGCGACGGGCACCACCGCTACAAAACCCTGGGCGCCGGCACATTGAGCAAGAGCCGTGCGTCCGAGTTGTGCACGAAGTTTATGCAAAGCGTCAACGGTTGCGAACCACAAGAGGGGGAAACCATCAGGCCGCCACTGCTCTCCGAGTTCATCAGCCGGGTCTTCCTACCGTTCCAGCGGGGCAAATGGAAGTCCAGCACGGCCGGGACCTCGGAACATCGGATCAAGAGTCATGTCGTCAACGATCTCGGCAGCGTAGCTACCACGAAGTTCACACCGCGATTGCTGCAGGCCTACGTACAGCAAAAGTTCGAGGCTGGGCTGTCATACAGTATGGTCCAGCTGGACTGGTCCCCATTTTTGAGACAAACAGTTAAGACTCATTTTTCATTGAATGGAGAATTGAGTCATGGGATTGTCACGCAGGCAGTTCACGCAGGAGTTTAAGCTGGCCGCCGTCCGGCGGCTGGAACAAGGGGTATCAATTGCCGAGGTGGCGCGCGGGCTGGAAGTGAACCCGAACGTGCTGCACCGATGGCGCCGGGAGTTCCGCCAGGGTCCGGGCAACGCATTTCCAGGTAATGGAAAACAGCGCTGGTCCGAAGGCCGGGTGGCGGAACTGGAACGGAAGGTCGGCCAGCAGGCGCTGGAAATCGATTTTTTGAAGGGGTGCTTGCAGCACATCGAGGAACAGCGGATGTTGCAGGCACTGGCTGGGAATCCGCGGTCTTCCGGAAGGTCAAAGAAGAAGTGAGGGCCAGCGGCGGACTGACGATCAAGCGGATGGTGAAACTGGCCCGGGTGAGCCGGGCCAGCTACTATCGCTTCGACGAGAATGGGAAATCGGGCTCCGATTCCGATATGGATCTGCGCGACGCGATCCAGCGGGTGGCGCTGGAATGGCCCAGTTACGGACGTCGGCGCATCACCCGCGAGTTGCATCGGCGCGGGCGGGCGGTGAACTGGAAACGTGTGTACCGGCTGATGGGTGAGGACAATCTACTCTGTGTGCGGAAGCGGAGGTTCGTCGTGACGACCGATTCCAATCATGGGCGGAAGGTCTACCCGAACCTGGCGCGGCAGATGGTGCTGACCGATGTCGATCAGCTCTGGCGCGCCGATATCACCTACATCAGGCTTCGCGAAGAGTTCGTGTTTCTGGCTGTCGTTCTGGACGCTTACTCGCGCCGCGTGATCGGCTGGGCGCTGGACCGGACGCTCGAAGATGAACTGACGCTGAGCGCACTGCGCATGGCCTTGTCACGGCGGGTAGTCGAACCGGGTCTGGTGCATCATTCCGATCGCGGCTCGCAATACGCCAGCGGCGACTACACCGGACTTCTCAAAGAGAACGGTGTTCAGATCAGCATGTCGCGCAAGGGTAATCCGTGGGATAACGCGGCCTGCGAATCATTCATGAAAACCCTGAAATATGAGGAGGTTCACCGCAACGAATACCGGGATCTGACCGAAGCGCGGTGCGAAATCGGCACGTTTCTGGAGAAGGTCTACAACCAAAAGCGTCTTCACTCCGCTCTCGGTTACTTGCCGCCGGCGGAGTTCGAAGACAAGCTCCGAGCGGCTGCGGGAGCGCAGGCATGAAACTGACCGTGCGTTTTCTCAGGCATGGCGGAATCTGTCGGCCGATGTGTTCCTACTTCAAAAGCCTGGACCGAAGTACCGCTTTCCGGCCGGGGTCGGCCCAGACTGTTAAGGACGCACCGGAAGTTCTACGCCCTACTCATCGTCGCGACGAGTTCCGACCGGCTATTCCTCAGCGGGGTGCTCGCCAGCAGAGCCCGCCTCCGCTTCACCGGCACGCCCATCCTAAATCCGTTCCGGGATCGGCCACAATGAATTTACAGCGAACGGTCAACAGTGTCTTAACTGTTTGTCTCAGCCCAGGGGACCACCCCAAGCATCTCAGGTTCGACCTGAAGGCAATCTTCCGACTGGCAGTTGCAGAAGGCATGCTGTCCGTCAATCCGACTCTCTCTCTTTACAAGCCGCAGGGTCTGGAGAAGCCAACAGGACGAGCAATGACCGGGGCTCAGGTTGCGATCGCCATCGATGCTGTCGAGTTTAGGGAAAAAGTGATACTCGGGCTAGCAATCTTCGGTGGTTTTCGCCCAGGCGAAATCTTTGGGCTTCAGAGGAAGCACGTCGCAAATGGTGCCGGTGCAATCGGGGTACAGCAGCGAGTCTACCGCGGCGAGTTGGATGATCCTAAGACTGATTCGTCGATACGTACGGCCGCTGTGCCGCCGAAAACGGCCGCGCTGCTCCGCCATTGGTTGGAGATGGCGGTCCCAAGCGATCCGGAAGCATTTGTGTTTGCGGGGGAAACTGGAAAGCCTCTCTGGAGGGACGGTGTGCTGACGGACCACATCAAGCCGAAATTGAAGCCTTACGGACTGGAGTGGGTGGATTTCCAAGTCATGCGGCGGACTCATGCAAGTTTGAGCCACGAAGCGGGCATCGATCCTAAGGTGCAGGCGGACCAGCGGGGCCATGGACTCGGTGTTGCGATGGAGGTCTACACGAAGACGACGACGGAGGCGCGGGCGGCAGCCGCCCGGCAGCTCGAAGAGTCAGTCTTGGTGAACTGAATGCTTAATGTAGTGCAATGTAGTGGAAGATTTTCGATGGCTTCTAAGTTATTGATTTTGGAGCGGGAGACGGGACTCGAACCCGCGACGTCCAGCTTGGGAATCTGTAAGATTACTGTGTCTAGAACACTTACGCGTCTCTGACGCGCTTTTTCGACTCTACTCAAGTCTCGCCATATCAGTTATTCCCTGTTTTAACCTGCTAATCGAGGTACGATCGAGGTACATTTCTTCGTTCGTCCGACCTTGTTTTGTGTTGCACTCCATGGCGAAAAATGACAATGGCCCGTGTGCTAGCGCGAGCCATCGACCCACAGGTGCTCGAAAAAATGCCTTATCAAGCCCGCAAGCCCAGTGGAGTCAAATCGACAAAATCCGGGCAGCGGGTGCCTGCGAGCACAAGGCTGGCAACGGTATCGAGAGCGGGCTGGGAAGCCGCTTGGAGTGGCGTTACTGAAAGGACACCTGATGTTCCCAGTCTTGTTCCCAGTCTTGTTCCCAGTCCATCCCCTGGGGTTTCATCGTGTTCCCAGTGTTCCCTGTGTTTCGAACGAGAATGCCCGGATCTCCGTTGAAAGTTAGCGACCCTCGACCCTCATAGGCTACGCGACGGCAGTTCGCTTCGCAATCGGCTTCTGGGAAACCGCATTGGTCATGGCGGACAGGAGCACTGGAATCTGGCGATGGCCGATGACTTTGCGGAACTGCCGCTCGGCAACCAGCAATCCAGATCCAACCCAGCGCTCGATCTGATCGCCGGGCTGCCAGCGTTTCACGTTCCGGCAGACGGTTTCGACGATGGAGAAGGCAGATTCGATGACGTTGGTGCAGCTCAGTGTCCGGCGGAGTTGATCCGGTACCCGCAGCCGATGGACTGTGAGCGTCTCCTCCATGCCCTCTTCCAGGCTGCGCGCCGCGCTCGGATTGAGATCCATCAGTTCACGGTGCAATTTCTCCAAGGCGCGTTTGGCGTCGGAGTACTCCGACATGGCGTAGGCGTTCTGGAGTTTCTTTTTGATATCGCCTTTATGTTCGTCGGGCAAGTGATCCACGACGTTCCGTTTCTTATGGACCTGACAACGTTGGATGAAAGCCGCTTCCCCGGCATGGCGGCGCACCGCCGCGTGCAGCGCTTTGCCACCGTCCAGAATGTAAAGCCGCGGCGTCGAAAAGTCCAACCCTCGCTCCACCAACTCGCCCAACAGAGCGCTCACCACGGTCGCGTTCTCCGTCGCCCCCTCGCGGATGCCCAGCACGGTCTTGGTTCCATCGCAGCCAATGCCAAGGGCTACGATCATCTGCCGGTCTTTGAATGGAGTCCCGTCGATCAGCACCGCGCATAAGCGCAACTCGCCCAGCGGCCGCTCCATCAACTGTTTCACCTTCTCCCGGCTGGCTTCGATGAAGTTCTCACTAACCGCCGACTTCTCGATTCCGTAGGCATTCTGGAAATCCTTCACCACGGCTCCGTAGTTGCGCGTCGAGAGTCCGCGCATCATCTTGTCCCACACGCTCGCTTGCATTGGCCCACTACGCTGAAACAATTCGTAGCTGCCTAAATGCTGTTCCCGTTTGTCAGCCGTGCGTAGGCGCGTTCTGCGGATCGGCACCTTCTGGCCGTCCACCACGCAATAACCATCTTCCTTGCCCCAACGCTGTGCCCTGCGCCCTTCGTGTTGCTGGTGGCGCTCACCGGCCAGCGACTTTACTTCCTCGTCCATCACCAGGTGCATCAGTTCCAGACCAGCCTGCCGCAGCAAGTTGCCCACGCCCTGCTGTAACAAGCCGACGATCTCGGCCAGCGGAAGGATCATCTGCATGTTGGGATTCTGTTCGATGGCGATCCGGCGGAACTGCTGCACGGCCCGTTGTTGTTCTATCTGGTATCGTCTCTTCATAGCGACTCTCTCCTTTTTCTTGGCAGAAAAATCGACCCTCGGCCCATTATGGCCGGGGGTTTGAGAGTCGCTACTTTCTACGAACTATCGGGCATCCTCTTTCGAACTCGCTATATAGCCTGATTCTTGTACAAACTTCTCAGACATAGGGAACACTGGGAACAGTGGGAACAAGGCTGTAATCACAATGGTTTGCCGCGGTCGTCACCAGGAACAGATTGGGAACTGGACTGGGAACACGATTCGTTTGGTCGAACGGCGATAGACGTACCCCCGCATGCCACCGACTTCTTCGCCGTCGAGGTCTGGACCCGTAAAGGCTGGCAGAGTCTACACACAGCGTACAACGTGCACAGGAACTATGCGTGGGTGTTGCTCAGCGTTCGTCGAGGTCAAACTTGGCTACACACATCTCACCAGAAACCTTGCAGAGCATAGCGGATTCGGCCCGGTTCCGATTCGTAAATAAGAAAACTCACCAACGGGGTCAGATCCGTGCCGATAACGGCAGCGAACCGCCACCAATGCCAGGGATCGGAAGAAAAACGGAGCCATGCTCTCCCACGGGCAGAAAGCACCAATGTATAAACGGCCTTAGCTTGCCGAATCCAATTTCATTTTGACAAACGTGTCAAGTGGGCACTGGTTTCTGCCGCCAGAGACGTTCCCGCCAGGGACCGTCCGTTGCTCTCCCAAAAACTCCTGCTAACTGTGGCACCTGGATGATATTGGCATGGCGGGCAAACCGCTCTTCTCAATTGGCGCGGCGCAGTTGGCTGCTGTTGGTTATTTCACCGTCACCGCGTGCATTCCGCAGCGGTGGCTAGCCTCGGCTGGCCCGCACCGTTATCGCCGAAATCAGTCAAAATATGAATTCGCCAGTGACACGCGGCAGACGCGGATGTTCAATGCAGATGCCAATTTGGCTACGCACAGCCTCTGACCAGCAGCGTGCGCGGCGAAGTTTTGCGAAGGGCTGCCCCGATGTGGCAGAATCCAGATCAGATGCTTTAGACTGCAAACCTGCGCGACAATTGAAACGGAAGGGCTGACGATGACAATTACTCTGAGACCGGAACAAGAGCGCGTGATCCTGGAAGCGATTAATTCTGGGTTGGCACACAACCCCGATGAAGCTCTCGACCAAGCCCTCGATGCGCTTCGCGAGCGGTTGCCGGCGGCGGCCGGAACGCCAGATGAATCCGTGGCGGCCGCGGCCCGTCGACTGGCGACCTTTGGAAAGCGGCATGGGCTTTCGCTTGGCGGGTTGACGGTGAAGGAACTGCTCGACGAGAGCAGGCCTTGAGCCGGTTCGTTCTGGACGCCTCGGTCGTTCTTACCTGGTGCTTTCCTGATGAGGAGGCGCAGAAGGCCACGGAGATTTCAGAGCGGATTGCCGGCGGTGACAGAGTTGCCGTCCCCTCGTTCTGGCGCCACGAAATGCTGAATGCCCTTTTGATGGGCGAAAAACGGAAACGGCTGACCCCGGAGTTGACGAGGGCTTTCATCGAAGACCTTTATTGTTTGCCGGTGGACGTAGACGCACCAGCGGATTCAACGGTCGTCTTCACGGTGACACAGGCGCTTTGCCGCAAGCACGGCCTTACGGCGTACGACGCGGCCTATCTTGAACTCGCTATGCGCACGGATCACCATCTGGCAACGGTCGACGATGCTCTGCGGCGCGCGGCCGGTGTCGAGAACGTAACGCTGCTCTGAACTTGAGGTTTAAAGAAGTCGACCGCGCTTCGTACGCTCGGAGAGCCCCGTATGGACCGAAAAATCAAACGCACCTCTCGAGCACCGTACCCGTCGCGTTTCAGCCAAGAATCAGGGGCTGGGTCTCGGATGCCTCTGCCAATAGGCGTATGTGAAGAGTGCCTGGACTTGGCTTTGAGGCAACCGAGACACCGTCATCGAGTGGAGTTGACATGACAGACAGTCCACAAACGATCTCCGGCGGGTGCTGATTTTTCCAGCCAACAGCAACGTTTCTCATCCACGGGGCTTAGTCCTTCGGGGCAATGACCGGCCGGCCGAGTTTCATTTTCGATTCCTGTGAGTCCATGCGCGGTGAGGGCGGTGGGTTAACACGCTGCCGTCAGTTTGCACCAATTGGTCGAACGAGGTTCGAGTGTCCGGCCGGAGTTTTCGGTAATGACAGCGCCAATATCTGGGGGAGGTGTGCGGTCAAATATTCGAGGAGCAACTGGATGGGTGGTATCGTGTGCCTGCTACGTGGCCGAACCGGCGTGATCTGGACGCGTTCGATCGCTGGTTCGAATGGAGCTTTCACTCGATGGTGGTCGATCTCTGCGACCTTCCCCTAATCCAAGAGGAGATGTGAACCTCACGGCTTCATTTTGTAGCAAGGCGGGCTCAGGTTTTGAGTTCTTGGACATTGCACGGTACCGGGCAACATGGGAAACGTAGTGCGCCGTTGCTCAACCTTCATCAGGATCAAACGAGGTTTTGGCTACGCACAGGGGTTTTGCAGCAAAAGTACCAAGACCATCGACATTGGAGAATCAAGGGTTGCCAACCTGTGATAGATTACCTCGAAGCCGGGAGCCAAAATGGAAATCCCAGATAAAGGGGTCCAAAATGAAAATTTCAAGAAGGGCTGCGCTCGGGTTGTTGGGCACGGCCGGCGCTGCGTCACTCCATGGCGCGGCGCAGCCGGTTAACGATATTGAGATTGCCAAAGGCCCTTTTCAGGCCGCCGGCGATTCGCTCAATGCTTACACCTGTCCACAATGGTTTCGCGACGCCAAGTTCGGCATCTGGGCGCATTGGGGACCTTCGTCCGCCATTGGCGCCGGCGACTGATGAAAAGACCCAAGCGAGACCCTGTGCGAGAGGACCGCATTCACAACGAAGCTATCGTCGATGCCAGCCCGGATGAGCAGGCAATGAGCTGGTATTACTATCTGGAAAGCAAGATCCGTTTCCCGTTCCAGGCGAGGTGTCTTATCGCGAAGGATGTCTCGCCGCTCAGGAAAGGAGAAACCACCGAGGTCGTACGCATGGCCGCGGAAGATGTCTGCGAGCACGACATGTTTGTGCAGATCCGTTGGCAGGGGCGGAAAATGGCCGTTCCTCTCTCGCAACTGGCCGCCATCGATCCAGACGAATCAACTAAGGAAGCCATCGGCGACTGGCATTACTGGGTCTCCCAGGGCTGCATTTTGTGAGGCTCATGTTCCTATGGCAAGGCGCCAACCCGCATCAAAACCTTCATGGACTGGGGTGGTCCCCTGGGCTGAGACAAACAGTTAAGACACTGTTGACCGTTCGCTGTAAATTCATTGTGGCCGATCCCGGAACGGATTTAGGATGGGCGTGCCGGTGAAGCGGAGGCGGGCTCTGCTGGCGAGCACCCCGCTGAGGAATAGCCGGTCGGAACTCGTCGCGACGATGAGTAGGGCGTAGAACTTCCGGTGCGTCCTTAACAGTCTGGGCCGACCCCGGCCGGAAAGCGGTACTTCGGTCCAGGCTTTTGAAGTAGGAACACATCGGCCGACAGATTCCGCCATGCCTGAGAAAACGCACGGTCAGTTTCATGCCTGCGCTCCCGCAGCCGCTCGGAGCTTGTCTTCGAACTCCGCCGGCGGCAAGTAACCGAGAGCGGAGTGAAGACGCTTTTGGTTGTAGACCTTCTCCAGAAACGTGCCGATTTCGCACCGCGCTTCGGTCAGATCCCGGTATTCGTTGCGGTGAACCTCCTCATATTTCAGGGTTTTCATGAATGATTCGCAGGCCGCGTTATCCCACGGATTACCCTTGCGCGACATGCTGATCTGAACACCGTTCTCTTTGAGAAGTCCGGTGTAGTCGCCGCTGGCGTATTGCGAGCCGCGATCGGAATGATGCACCAGACCCGGTTCGACTACCCGCCGTGACAAGGCCATGCGCAGTGCGCTCAGCGTCAGTTCATCTTCGAGCGTCCGGTCCAGCGCCCAGCCGATCACGCGGCGCGAGTAAGCGTCCAGAACGACAGCCAGAAACACGAACTCTTCGCGAAGCCTGATGTAGGTGATATCGGCGCGCCAGAGCTGATCGACATCGGTCAGCACCATCTGCCGCGCCAGGTTCGGGTAGACCTTCCGCCCATGATTGGAATCGGTCGTCACGACGAACCTCCGCTTCCGCACACAGAGTAGATTGTCCTCACCCATCAGCCGGTACACACGTTTCCAGTTCACCGCCCGCCCGCGCCGATGCAACTCGCGGGTGATGCGCCGACGTCCGTAACTGGGCCATTCCAGCGCCACCCGCTGGATCGCGTCGCGCAGATCCATATCGGAATCGGAGCCCGATTTCCCATTCTCGTCGAAGCGATAGTAGCTGGCCCGGCTCACCCGGGCCAGTTTCACCATCCGCTTGATCGTCAGTCCGCCGCTGGCCCTCACTTCTTCTTTGACCTTCCGGAAGACCGCGGATTCCCAGCCAGTGCCTGCAACATCCGCTGTTCCTCGATGTGCTGCAAGCACCCCTTCAAAAAATCGATTTCCAGCGCCTGCTGGCCGACCTTCCGTTCCAGTTCCGCCACCCGGCCTTCGGACCAGCGCTGTTTTCCATTACCTGGAAATGCGTTGCCCGGACCCTGGCGGAACTCCCGGCGCCATCGGTGCAGCACGTTCGGGTTCACTTCCAGCCCGCGCGCCACCTCGGCAATTGATACCCCTTGTTCCAGCCGCCGGACGGCGGCCAGCTTAAACTCCTGCGTGAACTGCCTGCGTGACAATCCCATGACTCAATTCTCCATTCAATGAAAAATGAGTCTTAACTGTTTGTCTCAAAAATGGGGACCAGTCCAGACAGATGTTAAGGCGGAACTCGCGAACTTCGACCGGCTGGGATTATTGGGCCTGATTCAAGATCTCTACGCCGCCCACAAGGATAACCAGACGTTTCTTCACGCCCGTTTTGGATTGGGCGCGGACGTTCTGAGGCCCTACAAGGAAACGCTGGACCGCTGGCTCTGGCCGGACGTATTGCGGAACCAGGATACGTCTGTCGTGAAAGCCAAACAGGCGATCTCCAGTTACAGAAAAGCTGTCGGCGAACCTGCCGGACTCGCGGAGTTGATGGTTTTCTACTGCGAACGCGCGGCAGGGTTCTGCAGCGACATCGGGTATCAGGATGACGGCTACTTCGATGCACTGGTCCGCATGTTCGACCAGGCCCTGAAAGCCATCGCTCAGCTATCTGCCAGCGACCGGCATGCCCTAATCGTCCGGCTCGATAAAGTACGCGGCGTCAGCCACAACTTCGGTTACGGGGTCGGCGATGATATGGATTCCCTGATTGCGAAATATGTGAGAGAGTGATCCCATCCGCCGCAGTTCACACCCGAGCCGCCACCCTACGCAGGCGCACCGAAAGCTCACACGCGTGGTTCCGGTACCTATACAGCCGAGTTTAAGCTCGATGAGCGCACCACCTTCTTGCGCTGGGTGGGGACCATGGATGGCCACAAGTTCGAGAGCTTGGAGGTCATCGTGGACAACGAGCAGGGGCTGATTGTGGAGCGCACTATTGCCCTCCGGCCTGCGACGGCTCTACTTTTCATGACGGCAGTGGTTTTGGCGGAAGCGCCACACGGGCCGGTTCGGTTTCGCGAGCACGTGATCGAATCGAAGATCGCAGGCGGGTACTCGGTCATGGTGGCCGACCTGAATCACGATGGCCGACCTGGTGTGGTCGGATTGACGCTGCAATCCACAGAACTTGCCTGGTACGAAAACCCAACCTGGCAACGTCACGTACTTGTCAAAGACATGCCTGGCCTGATCAACATGGCGGCCGAAGAGATCGACGGCGACGGGATTCCTGTGATCGCCCTCGAAACCGGATTCAGCATGGTTGCGGCGGAGAGCCCAGGCCTCGTTTGGCTGCTGCGTCACGATGGCGACCCGCGCGGTTTGTGGAAGGCTACCCAGATCGATGCGCTCACCACGTCGCACCACGTGGCTTGGGCGGACATCGACGGCGACGGTAAGAAAGAGTTGATCAATGCTCCGCTGATTGGAGCAAAAGCCTTGGCGCCAAAGTACGAGGACCATGTCTCTTTGGTCTACTACCGCCAGGAGGACTGGAAGCGGAGGCTGATTGACGATCAGATTACCGGCATACTCCATCGGGTGCGGCCCGTGCGATGGGGCGCCGGCCCTCGGGAGCAACTGCTCACTGCGGGCTTCGACGGGATCGGATTGTATTTTTCGACCGGCACGGGAGACAACCTCCAGTGGAAACACGAGTCGTTGTCCAAGGGGCACGAGGAAGAAGCGCCCCACAAAGGCACCAGCGATGTGCGATTGGGCCAGTGGCACAACCGCCGGTTTTTGGCGGCCGTGGAACCGTGGCACGGCAACGAGGTTGTCGTCTATACCGAAGACAGCGCCCATCAGTGGCGTCGCCACGTGATCTTTTCGGAAATGGCGGAAGGGCATGAGGTGGTCGTGGGCGATTTCAATGGCGACGGGCTGGACGATATTGTCGCCGCGGATCGCGGGAAAGGAAAGAGCGTGCACGTCTTCTACGCCCAGGATGACCGCGGCGAACGTTGGGAGCACCACGTCATCGATGATGGCGGCATGGCCGGGTCCGGCTGCGTCAGCGCCGACATGAATGGTGACGGGAGGCTTGACGTGGTGTGCATTGGGAGTACAACGGGCAATTTGAAGTGGTATGAAAATCTGGGGAAGTAGACTTTTTCGGTCGACGTTGGAGCATCTGCCAGACGACCTTCTCGGACATGGCCTCGCCCTGTACCCTGTCGCCTCGGTTTAATGGGCCGGAATACGCGGCCCTAGGCCAAGCCAGCGGCGGAGGTCCAGGCGTCGATCGCGATCTTCACACAGGTCGGCATTCCACGTGGAGGGCTTGCGCGCCGCGTATCGGGATGATTCGGCAGCCCGATTACTGGTGGATCATTTTGGGAGACACCGCAATCAGAGCGTTTCACCAGTTGAAACCCTGGAGCGCGCGCCTGGCGCTGCAGGGACGCCACTAAAGCGACACCTCATCATTGATGCCCTACGGCGACTCGACCCGTTCGGTATCGGCCGCTTCATCCCAGGACGAAAGGGATACCCGACCGTTTCGATTACGAACTTCCCTTCGGACGTGGACGGAAGTATCTCGCCAGCAACCGCGCGCTGGATCTTGCGTTCGGCGGCTGGCATCTCGGCGGAGCCCAATCATGAAGGGTTGCTGGAAGCGAGCTAGGTGAGAAAAAGACGGAGCGCCCGTGACTGCCTATGGCCCGGAACATCTGGAATCTGAATCGTGCGGCTACGGCTGATCCATACTTCCGGCATACGGTGTTATGCTTCTGGACGGGTACGGCCATGCCCGCGAACCTCACGCCTGATTTTCTGGCCGCGGAACAAACCTATAAGCACGCGGAAACGCACGAGGAGAAGATCGCCGCCCTCGAGCAGATGCTGGCCACTCTCCCCAAGCACAAGGGCACTGAAAAGATTCAAGCCGATCTGAAGCGGAGACTGTCCCAAGCCCGGAAAGAGTCGCAGAAGAAAGGCGCCGCACACAAGACCCCTGCATACTTCGTCAAGCGCGAAGGAGCGGGACAGATTGCGCTCGTCGGGCCGCCCAACTCCGGCAAATCGCTGATGGTCTGTCAGCTTACCCATGCACGTCCTGAAGTGGCCGATTATCCGTTTACTACGCGCGTGCCGATTGCGGGCATGATGCTGTTCGAGAACGTGCAGATTCAGCTGGTGGACACGCCGCCGATGTCTTCGGAGTTCGTGGAGCCATGGATGCCGCAGCTTATCCGCGGTGCGCACGTCAGCGCGCTGGTTGTCGACCCCAATGATCCGGACGTGCTGGGCGAAATCGAGTTTATCCTCATGACCCTCGAGGGCTGGCGCCCACCTGTTGTCCGCAAAAACAAAAATCGTCGTTAAGCCGCCTCCTTTACCAGGCGATACTCATGATGCAAGCCGCCAAGCACCGACGTCTTCATAACACGGTAACCGAGGGGCAGCTTGTGTCTATGGTCGCTGGCCGGGACCTTGTCCTGGTTGGGTTCCGGAAATCCAGGACCTAGTGAGGAGTGCGGCCGGCCCCGGTTGTAATGCAGTACCCATTCTTTGATCGTCATTTTCAGGTGGCGTTCGTTGATCGGGATCAGGTAATCCAGGCACTCCCGGCGTAGGGTCCCGCCGAATCGTTCACATACAGAGTTTGCCCTGGGTGCGCGCACGGGCGTTCGGAGAACTCGCACACCGAGGTCCGTCACTGCCTGGTCCAACCGCGTCGAGAATATGCTGTCCCGGTCGTGGATCACGAACCGATACGGATGTTCGCCCGGCAGTGCCTCCCGCAATTGTCGCAAGGTCCACTCCGCCGTCGGGTGGGCGGTGACGTTCTGATGGAGAATTCGTCGTGTTCTCAGTTCCATGATCACGAATACGTAAAGGGTGCGAAAAGTCGCCGTGACCACAACGAAGAAATCACACGCCACGATCACCTTGGCATGGTTACGGACAAAGGTCAGCCAGCGTTGCTTCGGATCGGGAGTGCGCACCGGGCCGGCACGTAAGTACTTCCCCACGGTACGAGGCGATACTCGAATCCCGAGTTTCAGTTTCAACTCGTTGGCGATGCGTTCTTCGCCCCAGGTAGGATTTTCAGCGGCCATCTCTCGGATCAGCTGCCGAAGGTCCTTGGGCAAGCGAGGTCTTCCCGTTGGTTTGGACTTCCAGCGCCAGAACAGCCGAAATCCTTTGCGCTGCCATCGGATCAGCGTAGCCGGCTTCACATTCACAAGCGAATTGCCCCACGGGAACATTCGGCTCAGGGTCGCCATCGTCCATCGGGTGGCATCGTCGGCTCGTCGTGGCTTGACCTTCCGCTCCTGGAACAACGCCAGTTGCTTACGAAGGAAGAGATTCTCGGCCGCCAGAGCACTGTGGGAATGCACCGCCAGGGAAGCGAGTCGGACCAGGTCGACGACCACCAAAGACAACGTCCGGAAGCAGTGTGCCACGGCGCGGAAAACCGATGCGTGCGACATGAACGCTCAGGATTGCACGTTACAGAACGTTACCGTAGCGCGATTTTCGCATCGTACGAACTTATTGCAGCATATCGCCGACCGCGCCCAGTGTGCCGGCGGCCACGCACCCACCCACGATCGAGTCGAACCATTCCTGTTGTGTCATCCCCTTGCCAAATTTGGTGGCCGCGGGTCCCATGGGTGCACACACGGCCGGCAAGGAGATTTTGCGGCCGAAAATCGTGGTGGAAGTATCGGCGTCCGTGACGTCGTGTACGTTGCGCATCATAAGCTTCACGCGCTGCAGGGCCGTGAAATTGTTCTGGAACGACATGCCGGTACCGCTGCCAGCGATTCCCCCGGCGTCTCCGGAGCAGGCCACGCCGTCACAGACCGGGCAGACCCGGCATGTGGGATAGAGACGCTCGCGAGCTTTGATGAGAATGTCCCGGTCGGTGGAGCGGCTTAGCCCACCGAGGAAAGGCGCACCGGATTGACTCGCCTGTTGCGCCGAAGCTCGCGCCGGAACCCCGACCTGGGCAACCAAGCCCCCACCGCCGAGAAACGTTGATGCCTTTAAGAGAATTCGCCGGTTAAGGCCACCCCCATCGGCTGGGGTATCTTCCCGTAACGAATCAGACGCTGAGATGGCACGGCTGCGCGGCTGCGCGGGCATTTTTTCCCCATGCTCAATGCTTTCCGGGGTGTTTTTCATAAGGTCCACCTTCTGTTTCAGTTTTAGAGACCCTCTTATCTCTTATTCAACTAATGGTATTAGTAGCGCGGTAGTGTAGTACCGCGTTTGGCCGTCCTGCGTCCACCCGGGCACTAGGCTACACGAGGGGACGACCGTCTGATCTTCGGCCGCCGCCAAAACGAATGCAAACAGGCCCAGTCCCAGGAGGAGCTTCAGCATGCAAAAAGCTCCTGCGCCCGGCTCAACTGCGCCGCGACACGGACCCCATGCGGGCACTGAACCGCGCAGTTGGTGCAGTCGCTGCAACGAACATTCTGATGCTCGGCGGGCATGCGCAGGAAGTTCTCCCGGCCCAGCGGGAACTGGCCGTATCCATCGGCATACATGACAAAGCGCACTATGTCGGCGACAGGCAGCCCCTTCGGGCACTGTCCGTCGCAGTGTCCGCACATGCGGCAGAAGTACGGCCCGATTTCCTCCAGGCGGGCCGACAAAACCGTGGCATCGGCGTCGGTGAAGCGCTCGGACATGGCTTTGAAGTTCTGCTCGAGCTGGTCGATATCCGTCATGCTGGGAACCGTAGTCGCGATGCCGGGATTGTTGATGGCCCACTTGAGCGCAGCGAGAGCGAAAGGGGCAGGCCGCTGCGGCTGGGTGCCGCGGCCTCCTCGGCCTCCGGACCGTGCCATTACCTTCATGGCGATCACGCCCACCCCAGCCCGGTTCAGCTTCTCGATAGCGGGGCCGTAGCTCGCAGCCGAAGCGAAGTTGTATTGCACCTGCACGACTTCGAGTTTTGCTTCGATTGCCCGATCAACGATCGCCGGCAGATTGTGCGTGCTCACGCCCATGAACCGGATCTTGCCCTGCTGCTTGGCCTTGTGCTGGGCGTCGAGCAACTCATCGGAAATTTGCGCCGGGTCACTTAAGCCGTGAAGGTGCCAGACGTCCAGGTGATCGGTGTTGAGTTCCTTGAGGCTAGTGTCGAGTTCCGCCAGAATGCCCGATCCCGCCCGGTTATCGCATTTGCTTGCCAAGAAGATGTCCTTCCGCTTTGCTCCTAACGCCACTCCCACCATGCGCTCGTTCTGGCCGCCCTAGTAGTTACGGGACGTATCGAAGTAGTTGATGCCCATATCCACGGCCCTGGTGATCACGGTGGGGTCGGAAGTGATCATGCAGCCGTAGCCCACGGTCGTAATCCGCAAGCCGGTCTTTCCGAGTGTCCTGTACTGGAGCGCGGCACCGGAAGATAGGCGGCCAGGCGGTTAGGGTTGCGATTGGCCGGCCCCCGGGGAATTGGATGCTGCTGCGACGGCTGGTAAGGCTAAGCCAGCCGTCAGAAAATTGCGCCGGGACGGAGCATTAGTGTCGTTCATGAATACCTCCAGTGGATAACACGATGTTAAAATCTTATTCTAAACCCAGGGGGCCCGAACCTTGATAACCAGAACCTTTCCTGGCCGAAAAGGATCGACGGCGGCAGCCAAAAGCGCATACCGTCGGCCGGGAACAGCGACGAAACATGTTCAATGTTCCTGACGACTACCCTCTGGGCCGAGACCCGGCACCTCCCCCCGCAGCACCGTAACCGAAGCTTTCGGTAACGTGTAGGTTGCCTGAGCGCTTCCGGAAATGGTTTTGGTGACCGGCGCGTCGTGCGGATCGGGGTGGCTGTCGGGTCCGAGGTCTCGCCAAGCATACTGATCCCTGCCGAACGTAACCATGGTGACCGGCCCGGAGAACCATCCCTTGCGTTGGCTCTTCGAATCCTTCAGTTCGACGCTCACCGTGTGCGGATGGAACTCATCTCGATTGACCAGCATCAGGGCCCAGTTTCCATCCGGGCGTTTCACTGCATACGTAGTCACTAACACATGCCCAGCGCTGTCTTTGATGTCCGCCGAAGCGGGGAACATGAAATGAACGCCGGCGTGATGCTGCAACCACTCCAGGTTGATCAGACGGCCGGAGTAATACTGCGAGGTGTATCCTTTGATGTGAAAATCTCTGTCGGCAATAAAATTTCCAAAGGTAGCATACCCCCCGCTGCACCCTCTGCGAAGAGGTTCCGGCTGGATAGGGGTGTGATAATAGGCGCCGCCGCCGGCCTCGAAAAAGGAGCCCACACTATCGGCGAGCCATAGGGCCGCGAAAACCTCGCTCATCGCTCGATTGACGCTCGACGCCACATTGCTTTCCGTGATCATCAGTGGAATATTCGTCGGCACTCCGTCTTCCCGCCACACCTGGAGCATGCGGCTGGTGAGCTCTGGTTCCCTGTACAGATCGTTCCAGGTGATCGTGGAACACTCCGGATATGGATAGTGCTCGAAAGACATGAAAGTCAGATCGGAGAGCCGGCCGTGCGCTTCTAGGTAGTCCACAAAGCGCCGCATCCATGATGTTTGCCCCTGTCGATCGGCCCACGCCATGAGATCGTGATTCATTGGTTCGAACACCGGCCCGCCGAGTTTGAGACTCGGGTCTATCTTGTGAATAGCCGCTGCCCACTGCAAGTACAGAGCAGCGTAGTCCTCCGGAAGCATTTTTTTGCCATCGCACTCTTCTCCCATTTCGATCCAGTCGAACTTGTAGCCACGCTTCTTAATGTAGGCAATTTGCGCGGCGGCGTCCTCCGGCGTCCCATACAGGATGGTTACCGGAATCATGGCTGGGAGGTTGTTGGTGATACCGCTGGTAAAGAAAAGGTCGAATCCGGTGTGTTGCGCCGAGTGTGCGGCGATCTCGTCTGCCGAATGCCAGGGATCGACTGAAGAGGTGTAAAAGTGCAGTTGGCCCGGAGATGCCCGGCTGAGATCAACGAAAGCGCCGCTTCCATCGACATGGCCCGCTTGAATATCCGAGATGGCATAGCCAACGCAATTGCGGATATCTTCCGATCCATGCAAATCGCAGGTGTTGGACGATTCCATCATCCAGACGCGGATGAATCTGGTGGAAACGGCCGACTCCGTGAGCTTCAGCGTTGTCATGCCGCCTTGAGCGTTCCCTACTTTTCCGGCGAGAAACACTTTCCATTCACCGTGGAAAACCTTTTCCATCGCGTCGTCCCGCCCGTCCCAGTAGTCCACCTCGTACGTGCGCGCAAAAGGATTCTCCCAGGCGATACGAATGGCGCTGATCTGCTTGGATTGGCCGAGATCCATCACCACCCATTGCGAGTGCAGTGAATCGGCCTCGCCTGTGAACCTACTGGTGAGATAGGGGTTGCTCTTCCAATAGGTCTTGGTGCCACCATCTAAGACCAGGGAAGCGCCATCGGCGCTGTATGAAAACCCGCGATGAGGCAGTGTGTAGGACGAGATGTAGCGGATAAATTCCTTTGGCTCGGAGTCGCCGGTGAAATAACCACTTTTATTGGTCGCATCGCTCCAGACCCCGTCATTGTTCCAATGCCAGGCAGCAATCCGAAGTTCCGTGTTGTTGCGGTAGGTGATCGGCCCCCAGCCCACGGCGAGCGACTCTTTGAGGATATGCGGCGTATAGATCTTGTCAATCACCCCACGCGGCAACACGTCGATCGAAGTGCCAATACTGCGATCTGGATCGAACGAGTTAATAGCGTGGCCGGGCGTTGCGTCGACGTGCACGGTCGTAACCTGAGCTCGGCCGAGACCGCCGCACAACATAGAGGCTGATAGGGCAAGGATGACGCGGCCGCTCCATGGAAAGCGAACGCAGAACCTCGAAGTTTGCCTCATTGATTTGTTTCTCCTCACTTGGTTCCACTTTCCGGCTCCTATCATTCATTACCGCCACCCCGGCTGAAACCGCGATGCAGGAAAGGGTAAGCCCAGGCAGGAATGATCGATCATTCCGTTGTTGGGCCCCGTGCTTCCGGCGAAGTAGCCTTCCCGCTTCTCCGGATTGCTCCAAGTCCCTCTAGCTACTAGAGTTCTGGTGCCAGGCCTTGTGAAGCTCCGGGTTCTGACGATAAGTCACGGCTTGCTCACGCCGACAGAATCTCCTCAAGCAACGGGCCGCTCAGGGGCTTGACCGTGGTTCCGGTTCCCAATCGATCTGCAGCCCCACGCGGAGCGCGCCAGGGTGGGAAAGACTGTACGACGTGAGACGGCGCGGCGTCGAGCGCAATCTCCTGCGCTGCCGCCACGCCCACCGGCCAAAGCAATGCAATTCTGAGATGAGCCAAGTCACGTCAAAAGTAGAGTTTGAGCGCCATCTGCACCTCACGAGGTGCGTTGGCTTGGCTCGTTACCGTGCCGAACGAGTCGGAACCGACCGTTGTATGAGGAGCGGCGAACTGCGGATGGTTAAAGGCGTTGAGCGCTTCGATGCGGTACTCGAGACGCATACCCTCCCGGATCCTGGAAATCGAGAACTCTTTGAAGAGCGACAGCGTGGCGTTTCTCTGGCCAGGTGTCCGGATCCATGGCAAGTTCCGCGGTGCGTTGCCAACAGCATAATGGGGCGGGGCCACAAACACGTCCGGGTTGGCGAAATACTGGGTCATCCAATCCGAACCGGTGTTCCGCTTGGGCGTGCCGATCAGATCTGGCCGCTGGGTACCGTACGTTGGCAGAGTAAAGGCGCCGCGAAGGCTCAGACTCAAGGGACGGCCACTGTCGAAAGTCCAGATCCCATTGAACTGCCATCCCCCAAGCAACCCGTTCACCACTGGATTCCAGTTATTGCCAATCGTCTTTCCGTGACCGAACGGCAGTTCATAGACGTGGCTGAACTGGAACACGTGGGTAATGTCGTACAAGGAAACGCCACGCTCGAGACGCCGATTGTTCGGATCTTGAAGAGAAACCCTGCCACCCAGCCAAGTGATGTTGTCATCGGTAGTGGACGCATCGTCAATGGCCTTCGAGAACGCGTAGGTGACCAGGAACTGAAGTCCTGAGGAGAACCTTTTCTCGACCCGCATCTGTAGTGCGTTGTAGATCGAGTTAGAGACAGGCGGCGAATCGCCCCCGAAGCTGGTGAACTGCGGGAACGGGAGTTGCAACTGGTACTGTTGAATCGTGGGGCTCGACAAGGCACTGTTCGGATCCGTGATGATTCCGAAGAATGGATTCGACACATAGTTCAGCAGCCCGGCGATTTGGCTTCGCGAATACTGCTCAATCTGCGGCCCGAGGTGATCGTACTCCCCGGCTCCACCGAAATAAAGATGAGTACCCTTCTTCCCTACATAGTTCGCATCGATGAGAATGTTCCAGGGGATCTCCCGCTGGATACCCAAACTCCAGGTCTGCTCGTAGGGGACCGAGTTCAGGGTTTTGATCGGACCGACGGCGGAAAAGCCGACGTCATTCAACAGGCCAAGCGCGTTACCCGGCGGGAGTTTCGGCCCTGTCCCGGGATAGGGGTCGCTCAACCGGCCCCACGGAGTGGCTCCGTCGTTATTGTAGGTGGTGATCCAGGGTGTGTCCTCAACGAAGCCCTGCCATCCCCAGGCGCCTGGTCCCGCAGCTCCGGCCTTAGTGGTCGAGTAGAACATCCCGTATCCGCCGCGAACCACCGTCTTATTGACCGGCTCCCAAGCGAAGCCGAATCGAGGCTGGAAATTCGTATAATCCGGCGCATAGTTGTTGCGGTCGTTAGGACTGGCAAAGACCTCAGCGCCGTTCAGGGGTCCGAGGGAAGGAACCTGGAGAGGTGAAATCACGGTCGGATCTACCCAGTTCATGCGGTTGTAGCGCTCGGTCCGTGGAAGCGTCAGGTCGTAGCGAAGCCCGATATTTAGTGTTAGTTTCCGCAAGATTTTCCAGTTGTCCTGGATATAACCAGACCACTGGAAATTCTGGCTGCTGACGTAGTTCGGCACTTCATAAAAACCGCCGGCGTTCGATGTGGAAAAACCTGTGAGGAAGCTGGCGAGGGCGTCGCCGCCGGTGCTGCTATCGGGAGTTTGGGATGTTCCGGTGTAGTCGTAGCCGAAGGTGCCGCCAGTCGGTCCCGGATTCGCATAATTAATTCGGTGCATGCGGCCCTCAGCCCCAAATTTCAACTCGTGCGAGCCCTTGGTCCAACTCAGGTTTCCTAGCAACTGGTGCGTGTCGTTGCCCTGTAGCAGGTAACTCCAGGGCTGCGTGCCGAGCGAGCCGGCCGCAGTGCTCGGGCTGGAGTAAGCGTCCCCGATAGTAATCGACGGAAATGCTGGCACGCCGCTGATATCCATGTACTTGGGCATTCCGAGCAGGGCCACTGGATCCAGGTTCGAATAATCGCCATGGATGCCCTTCTGAAAGGCCCAGACCCGGTTGTAACCATAGGACACGGTCAACAGCAGCGTCGGGCTAAATATATGGTTTACATTCGCTGCAAATGCATGAGCAGTGCCCGGATTCGGTCCCTGAGTGCAGGGATCAGCCAGGTTCCCGAAACAGTTGTATTGATGACCATAACTGACCGACTGGGAGTACCTCGCGCTCAGGAGACTTTTGTCGCTAAAACGATGGTCGATCTTCAGGTCCCACTGATCGTTGTTGTTGATATTCGGCCCCGAGCCGATCCAGTTGTTATAGTACTGATAGTTGGGCGTTCCTACGGCTAGATTCGGCAGCGGGAAGTACTGTATCATCTTGGCGGCCACGGGATCGATGAGGTTTCCTGCGTGGAGCGCAGCCTGATACCCGGTACCATTCAGATTCGGGTTTCCGGGACTCACGTACGTTGCCAGGTTGTTGAACGGTATGTAGGTGGAACGCACGGCTCCACCAGCGTCCGAGCTATACACGCCCGTGTAGGGATCCCAGAGCTGCCCGGCAGAAGCTGAGCACAAACCATTGGAGTCAAACGTGCCTCCCTGATAGCCGCAGAGCTCCCCGAAATTGCCTTGGCGTTCGGCCGCGCTCGGGACACCGGCGGTTTGGGTCACCTGGCTGACTTGACGTAATCCGTCGTAGTCGAAGAAGAAGAAAGTCTTGTTACGCTTGATGGGGCCGCCGATAGTAGCTCCGAAGTTATTTCGGCGGAGACCCGGGATCGGGATGCCGCTCGAATTGTCGAAGAAGTCATTGGCGTCGAGTTTCTGGTTCCGGAGGTACTCGTATGCGCTGCCGTGGAATTCATTAGTTCCGGAACGTGTCACCATGTTCACAATGGTGGCGCCGGAGAAGCCAAACTCGGCACTGAAGTTTGAGGTCTGCACCTTGAACTCCTCGACCGCATCCGGCGAAGGCGTGTACGAGACGACCTGAATGCCACTGTTTTGTTCGAAATTAGTGACCGTGACACCGTCCGTTAGAACGTCGGCCGTGGCATTCCGGCTTCCGCTCGAGATGAAGTCATTGCCGCGGGAATGACTGCCATTTGTCGTGCTCACCACGCCCGGGGTCAGATAAGCCAAGTCCATCACTGCGCGATTGATATTCGGCAAGTCGTTGATGAATTTTTGATTCAGCACTTGACCCGTGACGGCATCTGCGGTCGACAGTAACGGTGCTTCACTTGTAATATTCACCGACTGCGTGGTGCCACTTAACTGCAGAGAGAAATCGATGGTGACATTCTGATTCACATCGATGATGACACCGGTGCGCGTCTGCCCCTGAAAGCCATCGGCAGCGGCCGAGATCTTGTACTTACCCGGTGGCACAGACCGAAACAGGTACCTTCCTACAGAATCCGTAGTACCGCTGAACGTGAACCCCTTATTCTCATCTGCCAGGCTGACTTTCGCCCCCGGGATCACTGCGTTCGAAGAGTCCGTGATGACGCCAACAATCGACCCCGAATATAGCTGCGCCCACGCGATGGATCCGCTGAGGCTGAGCAACAGCACCATCAGCCAAATCCTACTTGAGGTTGTCATATGTAACGCACCTTTCTGACCAAAAAACACCTCCACGCTCTCCCCTGCGCGCAACCGGCGTCGTGGAACCGATCCAACCGCAGGGTCGTGCCGCCGAAATTCTGAATTTGTCGTATTATTGGCGCTTAGTCTGACGGCTGTCAAGATAAATTTTTGTGACAAACATTCCGCTACTTTTGAGGCAACGACCCGATTCGAGCATCTAGATCTGACGCAGCCGTGCTCCACGATTTTGTTGGTGCAAGGAGTTTTAATAGTCGCCAGATCGGCGTTCGCCATTTGTGGCCATCCTCGCTTGTTCCTGCGCGGGAACATCAAGAGTTTGATTTGCAAATTCTACATTCGAGCGGGAGCGAATTTCTTTTGTTCAATTCGCAAGACCAATATGGAACTCGACACGGATGATTATTTTGGTTGACAAACGCAGGTGCAAATGTTATCTAATCTCGATGGCGATGTGTGGGCCGTGAGCGACGACGCTGGTCTGCCTGCCTAAGTCTGAAGAGTGCCGATGTCCTTTGCGCCATTCAAACGCTTGTGCGGCACCGGCGGCGCCGGGTTGAGCAGACGAGGTCTATTCCGCGGCGGCGGACTGATCGGCCTGGCCGGCGCGCTCGGGGGACCCTTTCGCCGCGCCGCCGCAGCCGCGGCTCCGGCCGTTAACGTCTATGAAGCGATCGGCGTGCGCCCTGTGATCAACTGCTACGGTGTGATGACCATCATCGGCGGCGCTCTGACGTTACCGGAAGTAAAACGCGCCATGGACGAGGCATCCCGCTACTACGTGCACCTGGACGAGCTTGCCGATGCCGTGGGCAAGCGGTTGGCCCAATTGACCGGAGCCGAGTGGGGGATTGTCACCGCCGGCTGCGCCGCTGCTATGGCTCATGCCACCTCAGCCTGCATTGCCGGCGCCGATCCGGAAAAACTCCAGCGCCTGCCGGACCTGACCGGACTGAAGAATCAGGTGATTGTTCCGAAATACTCGCGCAATGTCTACGACCATGCCGTGCGCATGCTGGGCGTCAAGATGGTCGAGGTTGCAAACAAGGACGAGTACGAGGCCGCCTTCAATGCCGGCACTGCCATGGTCTACGCGCTCGAGCCCAATAGCCCCAACAACCAGAGCTTAGGATTGGACGTTTTGGCCCCCATAGCCAAACGCAGGGGGGTTCCGATCCTGGTCGACGCCGCGGCCGAGCGATTGACGATCCCCAACGAGTATCTGAGCCGCAGCGCCGATATGGTAGCTTATAGCGGCGGCAAGCTGCTACGCGGGCCGCAGTGCGCCGGCTTGTTATTGGGGCGGAAGGACCTGTTGCAGGCGGCGTGGTACAACAGCGCCCCGCACCACGCGTTCGGCCGGCCGATGAAAGTGGGCAAGGAAGAGGTAATGGGTATGCTGGCCGCCGTCGAGGTCTGGGTCAGGCGCGATCACGCGGCCGAATGGAAACAATGGGAATCCTGGTGCCGCGAGATCGCCGCCAGCGCGGAGCGAGTGGCGGGAGTTCGGGCGGAGGTTTCCAGTTCTACTGGACGAGTCGCCCCGTCGCCGCGGCTCAGCATCAGATGGGATGCGAAACAGTTAGGGATTACCGCTGCCGAAGCGACCAAACTGCTGCTGGATGGAACGCCCAGAATCGTCGTGCCACCCGCCCGGCAGCGGCCGGGAGCCGCCCCCGAATCCATCAGCATTTCCCCGGTGATGATGTCTCCAGGAGACGAGAAACAAGTGGCGGAGCGGATTTTCGCGGTTCTGTCCAACCCGCCGAAAATCAACCGTCCGGCAGCGCCCGCTGGTCCGCCGGCAAACGTCGCAGGGCAGTGGACCGCCAACCTCGAATTCTTCACCGGCACGGGTAGCTCCGAGCACACGTTGATCTTCGAGCAGGAAGGCAACCAAGTCCGAGGCACGCACCGGGGCCAGTTGCTCTCCGGCGACCTGCAGGGATTCGTCCAGGGCGACATCATCGAGTTTAAGAGCTCACATAAGTACGAAGGCAGCTTCCTCAACTATGCATTCAGTGGCAAGATCGACGGGAGCACCATGCGAGGAACCGTGACCGATATGAGCACGATCACGCCGGGAGAATACGGCGAAGCCCACTGGACCGCGCAGCGGCATACGTACGCCGAACCGCAAGGCGCTGCGCCCAGTCGGCCCGTAAAGAATTGAAGTGCGCGTCGGGAGACGACTATGCCGAAGAACAGCCGCAGGAACTTCCTGAAAATTGCCGCGCCCGCCGCGGCGCTGGCCGCGCCAGCCATCTCGCAGGAGGGAGCGGGCCAGCCGCAGCCGCTGGTCAAGAAAGTTTACCGCCGCGCAGCCGGGGAAAGGAAGCCGCAGACCAATGTGCCCAATGTGCCGATCTTCAGCCAGGCGGTCTCTTATGGGAACCTGCTTTTCATCGCCGGGATGGGAGCGGGCGCCGGTTTCGAGGGCGATATCACGGCGCATGCCAAGCGGGCACTGGACCGCCTGGAGGAAGCCCTAAAGAGTGCCGGCTCGTCCATGGAGAAGGTGCTCAAGGTCACGGTGTACCTGGCCGACTTGAAGGATTACCAAGGGATGAACGAAGTTTACCAGGGCCGCTTCGGATCCGAGCCTCCGGTCCGGAGCACGGTTTCCATTACCGGAATCCCCGATCATTCCCTGGTGGAAATCGACTGTATCGCGTACATCTAGTAGCAGTATGACCGTGTGAGTCTGTGCGTTGCGCGGCAGCTTGGCAAGCGACGAGTCGGTCGTCAAAACCGGGCGCTCCTGGCGGATCTCCAATCCACCAGGCTGCCGCCATGTGAAGAACATGTCCCAGTGGTCATAGACGTATCGCCGGGAGCTATTGGCACCCGCGATGCCGCGATAGATGACAACGGCCGCTGGCGCTGGCCGGCGCCCTCCAGGCATCCGCGGGCACGAACTCCCGTAGACGCGACAAATGCCACGGCCATCGCGGAAAGTTCGCTCCAGGCGTTGATGTGCCAACCGAACCACCAGAGGATCAGTACGTCGGGCGAGGCGGAATGGATGCCGTTGGTGCAACGGCGAGGATCTGAATGGTGACGACTGGACTCGGGGCATATACACTTCCGGATACATGTAGCGGCGGATCGATGGCTACCCCGCGTTGATCCCTGGGTGGCGATGCTGGCTGTTACAGTGGCCGTCGCAAAGTGGTTCCAAGCCAGGCGAAATCCGCGCAGCAGCGATGAGCGTGTCAGGCCAGGGTTCTTAGCCATAACACGATCCAAAAGCGAGATGCTGGGAACTGACGCAGTCCGCTGACTCGGCGGTTGCGGCGCGCGTTCCAGAGACGTATTGATATTGAGCCTCCCCCCGAACAGCAGGGATCGGTCAGGACTGAGGCTCAAACGCGCGATTTCGCCTAGCTTGAACCGCTGGGGAGCACATCTCCTTGAGCAGCACGGAATCATCCAGCATCTTTCGAAAAGCAAGAGATGCAGCCCCTTTGAGACGGATATCCAGCCCCAGTCCGCTGGTTATGATCCTCACACCTCGCAACGAATTCGAGAGCGTCTTTCGCTGGATCTCGTTGTCGATGATCGGTAACAGGACGTCCTCCGCTCCAATGAGGTCGCCTCCAAGAATCACGATTTCCGGATTGAGCAAGCTGATCGCGTGAGAAAGCGCCAGGCCGAGAGCTCGGCCTGCTCGCTCCAGGACGGCTTGAGCCAGCGGGTCCTGCTGCCGCGCCTTCTGGACAACATCGGCCATGCGAAGGCCCTCGATATCCGCGGCTGCTCCTCGCGAGAGCTCTTTGTATTGACGAACGATGTTCGGGGCGGAAGCGATAGCTTCGAGACACCCCTCTTGACCGCAGTTGCAAAGGTCTTTGGCGTCGGGAAAGATCTTCCAATGTCCGATTTCCCCCGAAAATCCTCGCGCACCCTGGAGTGGCCTGCGGTCCACCATAATCCCCAGGCCAATACCGCCCTCGGCAATCAGGAACAGGGCATTACCATACTTCTGCGCTGCGCCAAGCCAGCTTTCGGCAAGGACGCACGTGTGTTTGTCCTGTTCAAGAAATAAAGGCCACGAAAACGCCTCTTTCAAGATCTTCTGCAGTGGAAACTTCTTCCAGCCGAGGTTCCCTGCGCTCAGGCAACCGTCCGCATCAAGCAGGCCGGGATAGCTCACCCCCACGGCTAAAACACGCGAGAGTTGGCGCTCGTCTAACTCCCGCAAGAGTTTCCCAATACCATTGATCACACTCCGCACCGGCAGCGCTTGCCGGAACTCCAGGTACTCCTCCCACCGGCAGCGTACGTCGCCTATGAAGTTGGTGAGCGCAAAGCGGATGCGGTCGCCTTCCAGATCTACAGCCACAAAATAGCCGGCCTCGGCATTGAGGTTGAACGCTTCTCGCCAACGCCCCCGAACGCCGCGGAATTGACCCACCCTCAAGAGAATGCCGCGATTCAGCAAGTATCGCAAAGCGTGACTGACGCTGGCTGGGTTCACCCCCGTTGACTCGATGATTTCGCTGCGCGTGAGATTCCTGCGCTGATAGAGCAGGCTCAAGACCTGGCGTAGCCATTCGTCGGCAATTTTGACTCTGGCTTTTCTCGTCGAGACCGCCAGGTCCGTGTTTGGCATTCGTTTTTCCTCAGTCACCAAGCCGGATCGCATGCCATCCGATGCACCACGCTGGCTACGTCTGAACGAGCTCCTGGACATTCACAGGCAACTTGGTAAGGCGCTCCACGCGGGTCCCGTACTTGCCGAGCGTGTTCTCTACGACGCAATAATCAAATCCGGGGATCACCACGTCATCCCAGTAGTTTCCGATGCCGCGGAGTGCCACATCGAGCATGGTCACAATCTGTTGACCGAGCGGGTCGTAGCTATCGAGCGTGATGGCACCAAAGAACTCCTGGCATTCGGTGTAGCCAGAATTATGGGTGCCGGTATACGGCTTGAGAGCCGCCAGATCGATTTTCTTTCCGATGCGGGCGGAGACTTCGTCGGAGCGGCTGCGAAAATAATCGACAAGCGCCTGTTCTTGCAACCGGGCGGGCAGGTTTTCGGCGGCGACCTTCCGGTACCACCGCTCGCCTACCTCATACGCGCCTTCGACGAGGTCGAACCAGTACCGCTGATCTTCCCTAACGTTGGCCGGACGGTCGACCGCGATCACGGAACGGCGGACGCAAGCAGTGAGGCCGTCACGCTTGGGCGCGACGCCGAGGTGGACCCAGTCGCCCTCCCTGATGGGGCGGTTGAGTGCCGGGCCGATCAGCGTCCGGTTCGCCTCATTCGCGCCGACCATGATCTTGAAGCCGTCACTTTCAGACCCCAGCATGCGACCCACCCATGCCCCCCAGGCCGCCACTTCACTCTCGAGACGGCCAGGCCGCAGCACCGCTAGCATCGCACTCAGCATCGCATCCGCGATTATGGAGGCGTCGGCGATAAGCTGCATTTCGAGGTCGCTCTTCTCGTATTTCGCGCGGAAATAGATTTCCTGCCCGTCCACCACTCCCTCGCGTCCAAAAAGTCCTTCCAGGTATTGCACGACGCCAGCGGGAATTACTTGACGTGGAGTGAGCAGGGCAATGTGATCGACGGGTCCTCCGGCGGCGGCAGCAATCACGTCCTCCAGCCGCTCGGCGGCAATGGGGTATTTTTCGTCGGCCAATTGCAATAACTCGACCTTGTGCACGGCTGCGCCGGCACGCCCGGCAAGCTGCTCGGCGACATAGCCGCCTTCCAGTCCGGCGACGATATGGAACCCGGTTGGCCCGACAACCCCGGCTACCTGCTCGATCGAGACGTTGGTGTTGCCCCCCAGGTATGGAACATCGCCGCTGTAATGCTCGTCGGAAAAGACGAATCCGACCTTGTGGCCCCGCTGTTGAAGGGCTTCGCCCACTTTTCTTGCGCGGGACTGAAATTCTTCTCTTGCTACCGCGCGGAACCGGTCGATGGTTGGTGTGTTCTCGAGAATCTTCAACACGCGCGCCAGGTCGTTGCGATGTTCGTCGCTCGTGGGACTCATCGGGTCTAATTGAGAAGTTGCTTGCACAGGGTTCCCTCCTTATTTAGTGTCGCTACACTTGCGTCTGTCTTCATTTTCGTGTCTGCCTCGGTTTCCGCACAGGCTCAGTACGCAGAGACCAGATCCCGGAGTTGCCGCCAGGTTACCAATCGCACGCGCTGCTGTTTCAGGAAAGCACGCATCTCAGGGCCGCTGAAGATGCGGAAATCGGCGGATCGCCACGACGCTCCAAACGAGCCGTCCCCCATGGCGGCTCGGCTTTCGTCGCTCTCGATGGCGAGATGAACTATGATCTCGGTTACCTCGTCGGGTTTGCCGTTGAGGACGAATTTCCGGTACTGATCGGGGAAATCATCCACCGGACCTCGCGGGCCGGGAAATTTGCGCTCGATCGAAACCGGGTTGACGAATTTCATCGGATGCGCAGCTATCACCGGCGATAACCACTCCGCCGTTCGGCTCCCGGGCGAGGGCCGCCAGAGCACGATCGGTAGATGGTATTCGCGGCCGAGATCGATATAGATTTGCGTGAGCTGTGGCGTGGACATCAGCGAGTCCATGTGGGTATCCAGGTGAGTGATCGGCACGCCGAAGCGGCGGGTACGTTCAATTTGCGCCCGGAGCTCGGCTTTTACCTCTTCTGGACGGGCGTCACTGGCCGCCGACTCTGCCGACGACCACAGAAACCCTTGAGCATCCAGCAGCGATGGTATCTTGTCCGCGGGACTGACGCCACCCCAGCGCAAGTACTCCCATTCGGCCGTCAACACGAGATGGACTCCGAAGTCGTATTCGGGATTTGAGCGGGCGAATGCGGCAATTTCAGGGAACCAAGGTGACGGGACAATGATGCTGCATGAAGAAATAGCGCCGCTGGCGAACGCCTGCTCGATGGCGGCGTTGGTGCTGTGAGTGATGCCCGCATCGTCGGCATGAATCATCACCGAGCGAGTGCCCTCTGGAAAGCCGAGTCGCTTCGCAACGGGGTCGTTCACGTCCGGGGAGGGGCGTTGCGCCAGCGCACCTCCGGGGAAAGACATAAGGGCGACGACAAAGAGGAACGCGAAAATACATTGGCTTGAGTTATTCATAATTGGGAATCCTCTTCTCCACACAGAGTCACCCAAGATTCCAAGCTGCCGGATGCCCGATCGAACGATCGGGCCGGTCAAACTCCGAACCAGATCCGGATTCGCAATGATCGTCGCACGGGAATTCGCTTGAGTCAAGCTTTGCATCACAAAATTGATGACGGCTTCAGAGTCGTGGTATCGGATTTTCAGAATCTGAAATGAGCAGGCAATCCTTTCGGGAACGCCACAGAACAAGCAAGTATCTGAAATTTTGCTTGACAAATATCTGGGCGAATGTTAACTAAAAGGAATCATGACGGTGTTTTTTCAACGACCATTGGGGTCGTGCCGCTCCTGGGAGGGCATGAGCAGGCTGCCGCCGAATGACTGGAAGCTACAGATCCTGGTTTTCCGCGCACACCCCGCCGATCCGAATACGAAGCTGCAGGCGTGGGTGCCAGGCGGGCTGCACATCGGTTGAAGTTTGTCTCGATGACGATGGGCGATTTGGGCCACGGTAGTGATCGCCTCCCCGCCCTACGATTACAGTCCCGATCATCGTTACGTCGGGATGCTTGCCCGGGGCGCGGCATTCATTGTTACGCTGCCGTTCGTGTCTGCGAACCCGCCCCCCACTTGACGAATGGGCTTCGGGTTCGCCGTATCTCACTTGACGCGCCCCAAGACGAGAAACTGATACGTCTTATGGGAGTCTCGGCTTCGGCGGACTCGAACTCGCTAAAGATTTGGCAGTCTGCTTCGCAGCATGCGGCTCGCATCGCCACAACCAGCGATCGCGAGGAGAATGACTAATGCATATCCCTCGAATACCATGCTTGTTCTTCTTGGTCATAGAACTGGCCCCGTCGGCACTCATATGGGCTGCGCCGCCGGATCCCTGGAGTGCGCCCAAGGTACTTTTGAACCAGAACTGGGCCATCCAGTCTTCGTCCGACGTGCGAGAAGGCGGCACCGCTATTTCAACTCCCGGGTTCAACGCTCGCGATTGGTATCCGGTCACGCTTCCCTCCACCGTGCTGGGCGCCCTCGTCGAGGATCACATCTACCCCGACCCGTACTTCGGCATGAACCTGCGGTCGATTCCCGGCACATACTATCCCATCTACACTCCTGACCGGCAGCTCACCGCCACTGCTTCTGCCGCCAACTTCTCCAACTCCCTGATGCCGCCGGATAGTCCGTTTCGCCCCTCCTGGTGGTATCGCACCGAATTCAAGCTGCCTGCCGAATACAAGGGCAAGACACTGTGGCTCGGATTCGACGGAATCAACTTCCGGGCTAACGTTTGGATGAATGGCCACCAGATCGCATCGTCCGACAAGATGGCGGGCACCTGGCGGCTATTCGAGTTCGACGTGACTGCGGCGGCGCAGCCGGGCAATACCAACTCACTGGCCGTGGAAATCTTCCCGCCCCTGCCACACGACCTCGCGATCACTCTGGTGGACTGGGCTCCCATGCCACCCGACAAGGAGATGGGCATCTGGCGCGACGTCAATATTACAGCTACCGGCCCGGTCGCCTTGCGCTTCCCCGCAGTTCTTACGAAACTCAACCTGCCTTCTACCAATGAGGCTTGGCTTACGGTGAGGGCCGAGCTCAAGAACGCCAGTGACCACGCGATCGAAGGCCTGCTGCAAGGCGAGATCGGCGATATCGATTTCTCACAGCCCGCACGGCTCGACGCACACGAGACACGCGTCGTCCATTTCACCCCGGAGAAATTTCCGCAACTGAAGGTGGCAAATCCGCGTTTGTGGTGGCCGGCTCGAGTTGGCCAACAGAACCTCTATCCGCTGGACTTGCAGTTCAAGGTGAATGGCCAGGTTTCAGACTCCAGCCACATCCGCTTTGGCATCCGCCAGGTGACCTCGGACATAGATGCGGAAGGCCACCGCCTGTTCCACATCAATGGCAAGAACATTCTCATCCGAGGGGCCGGTTATAGCTTCGACATGTTGCTGCGCTCGTCGCCGGAGCGGCAGGAAGCCGAGCTGAAGTACGTTCGAGACTTGAACCTCAACACGGTCCGCCTCGAAGGAAAGCTCGAAGACACGCATTTTTTTGAGCTCGCGGACGAGATGGGCATCCTCGTGATGCCGGGCTGGTGCTGCTGCGACCAGTGGGAACACTGGCCAACCTGGGACGCGGAAAACGAGTGGATCGCCGCGGAGTCCCTGCGTGACCAGATCCGCCGCCTGGAGCGCCACCCATCCGTGTTCATGTGGTTATACGGCAGCGACAACCCGCCCCCGCCGAAGATTGAGAAGATGTACCTTCAGATTCTCCAGGAGTGCGATTGGCCCAATCCCTCGGTCTCCTCCGCCGCAGCCAAAGCGACCGCCGCCGGGCCCTCCGGCGTCAAGATGACCGGACCATACGAATACGTGGCGCCATCATTCTGGTACTTGGATACGCACTTCGGCGGGGCGTTCGGCTTCAACACCGAAACCAGCCCCGGCCCGGCGATTCCACCGGTCGAAAGTCTGCGCCGGATGCTGCCGGAAGACCATCTCTGGCCGATCGACTTGGTATGGGAATACCACACGGCCGGCATGTCTCGCACGCTCAGCATTTTTACGGATGCGATCAACAAGCGTTACGGCACCGCGGACTCGGTGGAGGATTTCGCCCGCAAAGCCCAGTTGCAGGCCTATGAGGGCCACCGCGCAATGATGGAAGCATACGGCCGCAACAAGTACACATCCACCGGCATCATCCAGTGGATGTTGAACAACGCCTGGCCCAGCATGATCTGGCACATGTACGACTGGTATCTGCGCCCGGGCGGCTCCTACTTCGGCGTCAAGCGCGCCTGCGAGCCGTTGCACGTTCAGTACTCTTACGACGATCGTTCAATAGTCGTCGTGAATTCCTATTACAACTCCTTCCCAGGCATTAAAGTCACGGCCAAGGTGTACAACCTGGACATGACCGAAAAGTATTCGAAGGAGGCCTCGCTCGACGTGGGCTCCGATAGCAGCACGCGCGTCTTCACGTTACCCGCAATCGAGGGCCTCAGCTCCACGTACTTTGTGAGCTTGACGCTCGAATCGTCCGGTAAGCCGGCCAGCAGAAATTTCTATTGGCTTTCGACGAAGCCGGAGGTAGTCGATTTTGAGGAAGGCGGGCACCATCTGGTTGGACCGTACCAGACCATCGCCACCTACATGCCCACCAAAACGTTCGCCGACTACACGGCCCTGAAGACCCTGCCACAAGTCGATCTGGACGTGACGGCTCAGTCGCGCCTCGGGGACTCGGAGGGCTCCACCACAGTCACGCTTCGCAACCCGAGCCGGACTCTCGCCTTCGCCGTCCGGTTAAAGGTGAATAAGGCGTCGAGTGGCCAAATGGGCCCTCAGGGCATAACCGACGACGAGGTACTGCCGGTGCTGTGGGACGACAATTACTTTCCGCTGCTGCCCGGCGAAAGCCGCCAGGTCACAGCGACATACAACGCTAAGGATCTCGGCCATTCATCGCCGGTCGTGGAGGTCGAAGCTTGGAATGTGAAGACCAAGCTGGTCGAGCGGTAAGGGGGCGGAAATTCGGGCTCGGTGGCCAAAGCCGAATCCCGTGCGGGGTCTGAATATAATGACGCTCACCAGGAACTCGGAGAAACCCGCTGCGCAATGTCTTCTTTTCTACCACTGGGCAGATTCGTTTTGTCCACCGGATCGATCGAGCGTCAGCATTCCTGGGCAGTCGCCGGAAAGAGAATCCACGTGACTCGCCTTAAGAAATTATCATTGCTTTTCCTCATCTTGAACCTGGCCGGTTCTACCATCGCCGCCGGCGCGCCACTGGCAGCTACTGACTCCCCCAAGATGCTGCTTCGCGATGGTTGGGCCATCCAGTCTTCGGCCGACGTGCGGAAACGGGGCGCGGTTATTTCGACTCCTGGATTCGACGCTCGCTCCTGGTATCGTGCTACGCTTCCTTCCACCGTGTTCAGCGCGCTGGTCAAAGAAAGATCCTACCCCGATCCTTACGTCGGCATGAACCTGCGCACCATCCCCGGCACGACGTACCCGATCTACTCCAACTTTTCCGAATACCCCATGCCGCCGGACAGCCCGTTCCGGCACTCCTGGTGGTTCCGCACCGAATTCAGCCTGCCCGCCGAATACCACGGGAAAACGATCTGGCTCGGCTTTGACGGCATCAACTACCGCGCGAATGTGTGGATGAACGGCCGCCAGATCGCGTCCGCAGAAAAAATGGCCGGCGCGTGGCGTTTGTTCGAGTTCGACGTCACCGCCGCAGCGCTGCATGGCGAGACGAACGCGCTCGCCATTGAGGTGTTCCCCCCGCGCCCGCGCGACCTGGCCATCACGCTGGTCGATTGGGCCCCGATGCCGCCCGACAAGGAGATGGGAATCTGGCGGGACGTCCACATCACCGCCAGCGGTCCCGTCGCGATTCGATACCCGGTCGTCCTCACGAAACTCAATCTGCCTTCGGTCGACCAGGCTCAGCTCACTGTCAGGGCCGAATTGAAAAACGCTGCCGGACACTCCATTGAGGGCGTGCTGAAAGGCAAGGTCGAAAACGTCGAGTTCTCGATGCCCGTGCGCCTCGGCCCGAACGAGACGCGGACCATCCGCTTCACTCCGGACCAGTTTCCGCAGCTCAAGATTGCGAATCCCCGCTTGTGGTGGCCCGCTCAAGTAGGCGAACAGAACCTCTATCCGCTCGACCTTCAGTTCGAAACTGGCAGCGAAGTTTCGGACACGAGCCGCTTCCGGTTCGGCATCCGCGAGGTGACCTCCGAGGTCGACGCCAGCGGCCACCGCGTCTTCCGCATCAACGGCCAGAGGATTCTGATCCGCGGCGCGGGATACAGCTTCGATCTGCTCTTGCGCTCGTCGCCCGAGCGCCAGGCGGCGGAGCTGAAGTACGTCCGCGATCTAAACCTGAACGCGATTCGTCTCGAAGGCAAGCTGGAAGACGACCACTTCTTCCAACTCGCGGACGAACTGGGCATCCTGGTCATGCCCGGCTGGTGCTGCTGCGACGCCTGGGAACAGTGGGACACATGGGACGACGAAAGTGAGGGGATCGCCAGCGAGTCCCTGCGCGACCAGATCCGCCGTATCGAGCGGCACCCGTCGGTGTTCACATGGCTCGACGGCAGCGATTTTCCGCCGCCGCCCAAGATCGAGAGAATGTACCTTCAGGTCCTCCAGGAGTGCGAGTGGCCCAATCCGTCGGTGTCCTCTGCGTCAGGCAAACAGACTATGACCGGCCCGAGCGGAGTGAAAATGTCCGGGCCGTACGAATATATCGCGCCTTCATTCTGGTATCTCGATACCAAACTCGGCGGCGCGTACGGTTTCAATACCGAGACGAGCCCCGGCCCCGCAATTCCGCCCATTGAGAGCCTCCGCCGCATGCTGCCCGAAGATCACCTCTGGCCGATCGACTCCTGGTGGGAGTACCATGCCGGAGGAATGTCGCGAACGCTGAGCATATTTACCGAGGCTCTCAACAAGCGCTACGGCACAGCGATGTCGGCCGAGGAGTACTCACGCAAAGCCCAGATGCAGGCTTACGAGGGCCACCGCGCCATGATGGAAGCCTACGGGCGCAATAAGTACACTTCCACCGGCATCATACAGTGGATGTTGAACAACGCGTGGCCTGGCATGATCTGGCATCTGTACGATTGGTATCTCCGGCCCGGTGGGTCCTATTTTGGCGTCAAGAGTGCGTGCGAGCCTCTGCACGTCCAGTATTCGTATGACGACCGCTCGATCGTGGTCGTCAATTCTTATTACAAGTCCTTCCCGCAGCTCAAAGTCACGGCCAAGGTTTATAACCTCGACATGACGGAGAAGTTTTCGAAGGACGCTACCCTCGACGTAGGTTCGGACAGCAGCACGCGTGTGTTTACTATCCCAGAGATAGGCGGACTTACTGCCACTTACTTCGTGGATCTGAAGCTCGAATCTTCGGGAAAGCTCGCGAGCCGGAACTTCTACTGGCTTTCCACCAAGCCGGAGACGCTCGATTGGGATCGATCCGAGCGCGATGCCTCGGGACAGTACCAGATCTCGACCTGGACGCCCACGAAAACTTTTGCCGATTACACAGCGCTGAACACGCTGCCGCAGGTCGATCTCGATGTGAAGGCTCAGTCGCGGCAGGGCGAAGCCGAGAGTAGCACCGACGTGACCGTTCACAATCCGAGCGGCACCCTCGCCTTCGCGATTCGCCTGAAGGTCAACCCGGCGCCCAGGGGGCATGAGGAACGGGAGTCAGCGCCCGAAGACGAGGTGCTGCCCGTCCTCTGGCAGGATAATTACTTCCCGCTGCTTCCCGGCGAAACCCGGCAAGTGACCGCGACTTACAACACGAAGGATCTCGGAAAATCCGCGCCGGTCGTGGAAGTGGGAGGCTGGAATGTAAAGGCCAAAGTGGTGAAGCCCTGAGCAATGTCGGGCTTTCAACTCAACGTCGAGAAAGTTCGGCGTAGCTTAGGTGGCCCAGGCGTTGCCTCAACCGGTGTTGGGAGGTTCGCGGGCGGAAATGAGCGGTGGTCAGGAGACGGAGGTTCAACTGACATGTTTATGGCTTTATTGAAAGACCTGTTGTTGAAAGACACGGACGACAGCGGAGTTGACAGGAGTCGAGTGGGGCACTGTCACGGCAGGCTGGGCCGCGGCCATGGCTCACGCCACCTCCGCTTGCCGTACGCACAGGAGGAGATGATGTCGTTGGTGATGAAAGCGCGAATCTCCGGAATGCTTATTGGAATCGGATTCCTCTGGGCGGCGGGTGTGGCGAACGCCCAGGAGATCGTGGTCGACGCTACGCCGTCGCACGTCGCAAACTCTTTCAGCCCCTTCCGCGCTCTTGGTGGGGCTGTTGACCGGCTGAGAAACAGGACCACCGACAAGCTGCTGACCGATCCATTGCTTAAGGAGATCCTGAGCGCGGGCTGGCAAGCTGTGAGCTACCGGCAGAACACGGAGCTTCACGTCGAAGCCTGGCACTGGAACCCTAAAGGCGTCTGGAGCAATCCGGAAAAGCAGGAGGGCTACTTCACGGGCAGCGGCGAACCCACTGATGAAATGATCCGTCATTCGTGGGCTTACCCGCTGCCGCATCGCGGCTTCAGCCGGGGGGACGGCAACGGCTGGTCTCGGCTGACGGATGGTGACCTGAAGTCGTACTGGAAAAGCAATCCGTACTTGACCAAACCTTTCACCGGCGAGGACGACTCCCTGCACCCGCAGTGGGTCATGATTGACATGGGCAGCAAGGTGGATGTGAACGCCATCCGAATTGCCTGGGCCGAACCGTACGCCAGACACTATACGGTCCAATTCTGGACCGGTGAGTTGGAGCCTTTCTATGGCGGGACAACCAAGGGTACCTGGCAAACCTTTCCCTTGGGCTCCGTGACGGAAGGCAAAGGCGGGACCGTCACGCTGAAGCTGGTTTCCTGGACGGTTCCTGTTCGGTATCTCCGCATCTGGATGACGGAATCCTCCAATACATGTGATACGCACGGTTCTTCCGACAAGCGCAACTGTCTGGGCTACGCGATCAGTGAACTCTACGTGGGAACTCTCGGGGCCGACGGCCGGTTCACCGACGTTGTCAAGCATGTGCCCAGCCGCCAACAGACCATCACCTGGCCGTCCTCAGTTGACCCATGGACCGCGGCCGCGGATCTGGACGAATCGAAGGGAGACCAGGTTGGATTCGACTTCTTCTTCCACAGCGGGGTGACACGCGGCCTTCCCGCGATGGTGCCCATTGCGATGTTGTATTCCACGCCGGAGGATGCCGCGGCCGAGATCGCGTATCTCTATAAGCGCCACTACCCGATCTCCTGGATCGAGATGGGAGAAGAGGCGGACGGCCAACACATGCTTCCCGAGGACTACGGCGCTCTGTACCTGCAATTCGCCGCGGCGATTCATAAGCTCGTTCCCAATGCGCCGCTTGGCGGGCCGGCCTTCGAGCCATCGCGTGACGACATTGAAGTCTGGCCGGACGCGGAGGGTCGCGTCTCCTGGCTGGGCCGGTTTCTCGACTACCTCAAGGCGCACGGCCGGTTGAACGACTTCACGTTCTTCTCCTTCGAACACTATCCGTTCATGGAAAACCGGTCCCACGATCCCTGGAACACCCTATACCGCGAGCCAGAGCTGGTCAGGCACATCCTGCAAGTGTGGAAAGACGACGGTCTGCCGTCGAATCTGCCTTTTTTCATGACGGAGGGCAATCTGGACTTTGGAACAGGCGTCCGCTTTTCCGATCTCAAAAGTGGCCTCTGGCTGGCCGACTATGTGGGGGCTATGATGACCGGAGGCGCTAGCGGCACGTTCTACTTCCACTACATGCCGTCACCCGGCCGATCCGGCTACCTGCTCAGCCTCGACCGGGATTATCACGTAAATGCGTATCTCGCCCAATATTTCGCCACGCAGGTGATCACTAAGGAGTGGGTGCAACCGGTCGATCAGGTCCACCGGTTTTACCGTGTTTCCAGTAACGTGAAAGACGTGAACGGGAACCTGTTGGTCACCGCGTATGCTGTCGAGCGACCGGACGGACATTGGTCCGTCATGCTGATCAACAAGGACCACGATCAGGACCACGCGGTGAAGATCGTTTTCGCGGACGCGGAAGCCAAGCGCGGCCGCTACTTTTCCGGAAAGGTCGACCGGGTTGTTTTCGGAGCCGCCGAATACCAGTGGCATCCGGACAAAAGAAATGGCCATGCGGACCCTGACGGGCCACCTTCGAAATCCACGGCCGCAGGCGGCGAGGGCACTCTCTATCAACTTCCCAAGGCCTCAATCATCGTGCTGCGCGGTTCGATTGCGGGACAATAACAAACCCGCAGGATCTCGCCCGGCGCGCAAAACGAAAACAAGCTCGCTGCTGCTCGTTTTGGGCTGTTCCCTGGGCATCGCAAAACCCCAGCAGGATGTGGCAAACACCGCGTCGCGCGTCGTGCTGCATGAAGGATGGACCCTGCAGTCGGCAGCAAAAGTGAGCCAAAACGGCGACTCAATTTCAACCTTGGAATTCAAACCTGAAGGATGGTATCCCGTATCTGTTCCCACCACGGTGCTGGCAGCACTGGTTGACAACAAGGTCTATCCAAATCCCTATTTTGGAATGAACCTTGCAGCACTGCCCGGTTCCGAATACGCCAATGATGGGATCCACGAGCATCGGAATTTCTCCAACCTGCCGATGCCCCCCGGAAGTCCCTTCCGGTCGGCGTGGTGGTTCCGCAAAGAGTTCCAATTACCCGTGAGTTACCGAACCAAGCAGGTGTGGCTTCATTTTGACGGCATCAATTTCCGAGCCAATGTTTGGCTAAACGGGCGGCCCATAGCCACGGCTGAAAACACCGCCGGCGCCTGGAGGCTCTTCGAGTTTAATGTCACTGAGGCGATACTGCCCGGCAAGAAGAATGTTCTAGCAGTCCAGGTATTTCCGCCGGAATACAACGATCTCGCCATCACATGGGTAGACTGGAATCCGGCGCCCCCGGACAAAGATACCGGGCTCTGGGGCGATGTCTATCTGACTACCACGGGACCCGTCGAGCTGCGCTGGCCCTATGTAATCAGCCACTTGGATTCACCGTCGCTTGAGAGCGCCGGTCTTACGGTTACTGCGGAATTGCAGAATGCAACCGGCCATCCAGTGGCAGGAACTCTGCACGGACAAATCGGGAATGTGGAGTTTTCTCAGGAGGTCGAACTGGCTCCCAACGAAATCAAAGTCGCCAGATTCTCTCCGGACAAGTATGCGCAGTTGGTCATTCGCCATCCGCGGTTGTGGTGGCCGGCGAAACTCGGGCCACAGGACCTTTATGCCCTGAAGCTTGAATTTGCTGCGAACGGGAGCGTGTCTGATAGCAAGAGGATGTCGTTTGGTATTCGAGAAATTACCTCAAAGCTCGGTGAACAAGAGTTTCGCGTTTTCACGATCAATGGAAAGAGGATTTTGATTCGCGGAGCTGGATGGGCGCCGGACATGCTTCTGCGCGTGTCTCCCACGAGGCAGGAGGCGGAAATCCGGTATGTGCGGGATATGAACCTGAACACCATAAGGCTGGAAGGCAAGATAGAAGACGATCAATTCTTGGACCTATGTGATCGCAACGGGATTCTCGTTCTGGCTGGTTGGTGCTGCTGTGATCACTGGGAGAAGTGGAAGGATTGGAAGCCCGAGGACTACGTCATCTCCGCCGAGTCCTTGCGAGACCAGATTCGCCGTCTGCGCAGTCATCCTTCCGTATTCGATTGGCTGAATGGCAGTGATAATCCGCCTCCGCCGAAAGTGGAAGAAACATACATCCGCATACTGAACAGCCTTGAGTGGACGAACCCGTACCAGTCGTCCGCATCGCAGGTGCCCACGCCGGTCACCGGCCCGACAGGCCTCAAGATGACCGGCCCGTACGAATACGTTCCCCCGGTCTACTGGCTGACGGACCAAACCCGGGGCGGAGCGTTTGGTTTTAACACAGAGACCAGTCCGGGCGCTGCTATTCCTCCAGTCGACAGCTTGCGAAGATTCTTGCCTCCTGAACGCCTGTGGCCTCCCAATGCGTACTGGGATTTTCATACCGGACGTGATGTCCCCAGGAACCTCGAGGTATTCAATCACGTCCTGACAGAGCGATACGGAGCGGCTGCCAGCCTCGAAGACTTTGTACTTAAATCCCAAATGAGCGCCTATGAAGGTGAACGCGCCATGTTCGAGGCTTTCGGCAGGAACAAGTACCGAGCGACGGGAGTGATCCAATGGATGCTGAACAACGCCTGGCCGTCTGTGATTTGGCATCTTTACGACTACTTCCTTCGGCCCGGAGCAGGTTACTTTGGGACAAAGAAGGCATGTGAACCTCTTCACGTCCAGTATTCGTACGACGACCGATCGATTGCTGTTGTGAATTCGTACTACAGAGACTTTGAGAGATTGACGGCGCGCGCATGGGTCTACAACCTCGACGCACACGAGCAGTATTCAGATCAAACCAGTGTCAACATTGGCGCCGATAGCGTGGCCCGCGCTTTTGTCATTCCAAACCTTTCAGGCCTCACACCGACCTATTTCCTCCGGCTCGCTTTGGAGGATCAAACAGGAAAGCAAATCAGCTCCAATTTCTATTGGCTCTCCACGAAGCCGGATGTTCTGGATTGGGAGAGAGGGGATGCGTACTACACACCGGAAAGAACCTTCGCCGATTTCACGGCCCTCAAGACACTGCCTCAGGTCCAACTGAAGCTTTCCTGGCGCATGGAACACGAAGGCGCCGAAGAAACTGCCCGCGCAGTTGTCGAAAACCCGAGCAAGCACCTGGCCTTCTTTGTCCACCTAAGGGTTCTGAATCGAGAGAGCGGCGAGGAGGTGTTGCCCGTGCAGTGGGAAGACAATTACTTTTCTCTCGTCTCCGGAGAGCGGAGGAAAGTGGCGGCGACTTTCAGCAGCAAGGATCTCGGCCACGCAACACCAGTGGTTCAATTGGATGGCTGGAATGTGAAACCGGAGTTGCTAACGGCCCAACCAATACGTTAGATAACCTGTCGTTCACCAAGTGCTTCAGAGAGCGGCCGAAGCGGTCAATCTTCCACACCACCACGGCGTCGACCTTCCGGGTGCGGCAGTCGGCCATCAGCCGTTTCTGCTCCGGCCGGTGGCTCCCGCCTTGCCGGATGCCGTGTCGACGTACTCGACTCCCTCCCAGCCGTTGCGCGCGATGTAGCCGCGGAGTTCGGTCAACTGCATGGAACAGTCCTGGTCTTTGGTGGATACTCGGGCGTAGATGGCGACTCGCATAAAGAAGGTTCTTCATGCTGAGTAGTCGGGAGAGGTGGCGCTCTCATTCGGCCCGGAGCAGTGGGCGTGCCGAAAACTAATCCTTTCAGCACACCTATGGGCTCGCGGTCTGGTCGTCAAGGGCATCCTACTCGACCTGGCAACCTCTCCACGCTCAGAGCTCCTATGCGAGCTGCCGCCCACATTCCAGGGAGCTTGCGTGTAGAAAAGTACTGCCAACATATCAAGCCGCAACAGGGACTATCAGGGCCTGATAAGGTGTTTTACAGAGGGGTCGGGATACGGCCATTTGCATACGGCCCTCAGATTCTATGGAGCACAAAGTAGGGCTGATTCGCCAAGTTCTCGGCAAAGCCTGGGTATAGCCACGCTTGCTCCGGGGTCCTCTTTAGCTCGAAATAATACTGGAGCGGATACGGCGAATCGGTGTACGGGGCTGGAATGCTCGCACGGTACCAGCTGTCTTGCGCTTCCATCTCCGCAATCTGGAATCGCTCCGCCTGATTCACGTGCCGATAATACAAACGCGCGGACAGCAGCCTGAAGCCTTTCTCCGGGGCAATTTCGAGCGCCACCGCCTTCTTTAGGCGGAAACCCGGCGGCGGCTGGTGATGACATGCGACGGAGTTGCGGCGCGGCCGGCTGAGAGCTTTCGCGATAGCGGCGTTGATGAGTGGCTCAGGCGAAGACTTGGCCGCCGAAAGCCGCTGCGACATGCGAGCGATATCCTCGTCGATCGCGGGCAAACGATCGAGCCATTGGCCGCGCTCCGAGAACACGTCGCTGGCCGACAGGTCGTCTGCATAGACACCCTTGGCGCGCGCGGCCACGAGTGCCCACATGGACCTGGCGGTCCGGTAGGCCCTCAGCGCTTCTTCGAGGGCGCGGCGGTCGCAGGTGCGCTCGTGAATCGAATACAGCACCCCGCTGCGGAACTTGGCGGCAAAGAAACGGCCTAGGCCGGCCTGCATCTCGACATCGATCGCCAGGCGCAGCATCTCCGGGGATTCCGGTATTCCGGCCTGCGACAGGGCCTTCTGCGCCTGCCCGGCGCAATCCTCCAGCCACTGGGCGACGTCTATGGGTGAGTACTTGCCGCCTCGGTCGCCCTGGAGCAACTCGGAGGCGCACTCGGTCATTTGGGAAAACAGTTGCGGGTCGAGCGGGCTGACGTTCTGAAAGGTTTTCGGCGCCGGGGTGTCCCAGTAGGGATTGCGCCGTGCTTCGGCGGCCATTGGCTGGTTCCAATAGATCTCAGGCCAGTAGGCATCACAGGCCGCGGAGGGCAAATGCGCCGTCGTCACAACGGGCAGGATACGGCTTGCATGGGCCAGGGCTGACACCAGGGCCCCTGCGCGGGCGCCACCACCAAACTGCCGGCGGCAAACTTCCGGGTCGGTATCGGGGTTGTACATGTACCGGCCCCAGACACGGTACCAATACGAGTATTTTTCCCAATCCCAACGCGCCTCCAAATGCGCGTCCGCGTACCCGGTGCGGCTGCCGGGCACGCCGGTTCCGCGCCGTCCGCGGCAAGTGAGCGGCTCCATCAGGTCGGCCCCCGTTGAGCCGCAAAACTGGAACATGCGTGAATAGGCGTTTGCGGCGTCGGGATCCCCCCAGAGCAGGAGGCGCTGGGTGCCGGAGAAGACGCGGTAGCGGACGGTGTATGCGCGGTCGTCGCGCAGCAGGTCGGCATATCCGTAGCGCGTGAAGGCTCGGGCCCCCTCACTCAAGGTCATGAGGCCGACGCCCCTGTGACCCGGCACGGGCCTTTCCAGCTCGCGAATTGCCGCCTGGTGGTACGGCATGCCGAGGTGCTCGGCCGAGTACTTGGGCGCCACGTTCACCGGCATACCGGTCGCCAGCGCGTGGCCGATCATGGTGGCATCGATGCCCTTGGCATGCAGGTCGATTTCGACCGTGCGCCCGCAGCGCTTCACGCCGTCGAAGACGGTCTTCCAGAAGTCATAACTGCCCTCGGCAATGCCGCTTTCGCCGTGAATACGCAGCGCCACCGAAGAGATGGCGGGACAGGCCTGCAACACCGCGGTGAGGGCATCGCGGCAATACGGAGCGTGGGTTTCCTCCGTGAGGCCCTCGATGGTGTTTCGAGCGCGGGGGCTGTTGGGCCAGCGGTATCCATGCATCCAGACACCCAACTGGAAGTCCAAGCCCCGCGCCACGGTCTGTTCGCTGATAAAGCGCAGCGTGTCGAGGTTGCGATCGCGTTCGACCGCGGGGAGGCTCGTGACATACACGTCATAGCCCGGGGCGGAAAGCAGAAACGGATAGAGAAAGAGAAAGTAGGAATCGGCAACCTGGTCCAGGGCGTCGTAGCCCATACCGAAGGCCAGGTGAAACCGGTTGAAGCGCTGTGCAGCCAACTGGGTCAGGTAGCGCGGCCACATTTCGCGGTCGTAGAACCAAGGCTTGTCGAGGAGCTCGCTGGTGAACTGACGCATTACGCTGCGCACTTTGTTGGCGGGCTGTTCCACGATAGGTTTCTCGACCCGCAGCGGGGATCCCAGGCGGGCGCGGTCGGCCAATTCGAGCAGGGCATAGACCAGGCCGCGCGCATCGGCGCCGTACGCGAGTAGCGCCTGGCGGCCCGCACTCTGCACATGCAGCAAGGCCAGGCTTTCCGGCGTCTTCGGCTGAGAGGAACCGTTGCTCGACGGGATGATGCAGAACTCGCCCGCCTCCGCCTCCTGGATACATTCGCGGAGCCGGACGGTGAAACCGGCGTCCGCGAGGGCTTGCTGCAACTCACGGATTGCCCACCGGACTGGCGCCGCGGAGGCCACGGGGTCCGAAGGATCAAGGACGAGAGAGATGCGCGTGCTGTTGGGGTCCTGTGCCCGGGTCAGCTGTGTGCCGGCGAGAGCAACGCAGGCAACCCCGGTGCGGCGCAGGAAGCCGCGGCGGGTATCAGAGGCGACACAATCAATTTCAACCCGCGACCCGTCCGGAATCCCAGCCGCTGTCGAGACTGTGGTCCGCGCCGGCGGTTCGGCTTGGCTGATTTTTGTCTTCTCTAAGTACTCCTTGGCCATCTGGTGCTTGTCTTCCCCCGGCCGGCAATCCACCACTGGAATCCCATGGGCTCGGGCATAGCCTCGCAGGCGACGACTGAACCGGCCGGCCAGCCGCATCAGATGGGTCTTATCCAAGGTCTGGTCGCTTCCCGTCAGTTGTCGCCACCACAACCGGAATCCACCGGCGCTGTGACCCAAGCCGAAGTATCCATTGAGCAGGATCCGATCTACACAGTCATAACTGCCTACCACAACATCCTGATACAGTCCGCTTAGTCGATCGCTCATGCAGTGCACCTTACTCGCACAATCGTACAACTCCCTGCTTTGCAACTGCCCCCCGCGGGGGCCACTTTTTCGCAGCCCAGTCTGCGAAAAAGCCTACAATGTTACACGCGCGAAAACTTGGTGGCCGGATTTGATCTCACTAACGAAGCGAAAACCTGCATTTTCAATCCGGACGGGGTTTTCGGTATCCACAGGCGCTTGATCCCACTTTGTCTCAAATGTGAGGCACATTCCGACGAGCCTGGATTGTGGAATTGGAACAAAATGGAACAAACGTGGGGTTTTGGCTGGCTGTAACTCGTTGAAAACATGGTGGCCAGGGACGGAATCGAACCGCCGACGGCAGCCTTTTCAGGGCTGCGCTCTCCCGCCCGACTCAAATTATACGACCTGCGACTAACAGGGTGGCTTACATGGTCGTTCTCTCGGGCAATATACACTCAGGAACCGCCAAGCCAAGGGACTGACGTCCGGACGGTAATGCTGGCCGCGGCTGTGCCGGCATGCCCTACTGGGAGGAGAATCCTCTTACCCTGGCAGCGGCCTCCAGTTTCTGAGTCAGATCCCTGGTTAGTTTAGTTTTGTGCCACGGTAGCCGGTCAGGTTTGCCATTTGTTTGATCCCTTCACCTTGAAAGAAGTGGTAGAGAGAATGCCCGGATCTCCGTTGAAAGTTAGCGACCCTCGACCCTCATAGGCTACGCGACGGCAGTTCGCTTCGCAATCGGCTTCTGGGAAACCGCATTGGTCATGGCGGACAGGAGCACTGGAATCTGGCGATGGCCGATGACTTTGCGGAACTGCCGCTCGGCAACCAGCAATCCAGATCCAACCCAGCGCTCGATCTGATCGCCGGGCTGCCAGCGTTTCACGTTCCGGCAGACGGTTTCGACGATGGAGAAGGCAGATTCGATGACGTTGGTGCAGCTCAGTGTCCGGCGGAGTTGATCCGGTACCCGCAGCCGATGGACTGTGAGCGTCTCCTCCATGCCCTCTTCCAGGCTGCGCGCCGCGCTCGGATTGAGATCCATCAGTTCACGGTGCAATTTCTCCAAGGCGCGTTTGGCGTCGGAGTACTCCGACATGGCGTAGGCGTTCTGGAGTTTCTTTTTGATATCGCCTTTATGTTCGTCGGGCAAGTGATCCACGACGTTCCGTTTCTTATGGACCTGACAACGTTGGATGAAAGCCGCTTCCCCGGCATGGCGGCGCACCGCCGCGTGCAGCGCTTTGCCACCGTCCAGAATGTAAAGCCGCGGCGTCGAAAAGTCCAACCCTCGCTCCACCAACTCGCCCAACAGAGCGCTCACCACGGTCGCGTTCTCCGTCGCCCCCTCGCGGATGCCCAGCACGGTCTTGGTTCCATCGCAGCCAATGCCAAGGGCTACGATCATCTGCCGGTCTTTGAATGGAGTCCCGTCGATCAGCACCGCGCATAAGCGCAACTCGCCCAGCGGCCGCTCCATCAACTGTTTCACCTTCTCCCGGCTGGCTTCGATGAAGTTCTCACTAACCGCCGACTTCTCGATTCCGTAGGCATTCTGGAAATCCTTCACCACGGCTCCGTAGTTGCGCGTCGAGAGTCCGCGCATCATCTTGTCCCACACGCTCGCTTGCATTGGCCCACTACGCTGAAACAATTCGTAGCTGCCTAAATGCTGTTCCCGTTTGTCAGCCGTGCGTAGGCGCGTTCTGCGGATCGGCACCTTCTGGCCGTCCACCACGCAATAACCATCTTCCTTGCCCCAACGCTGTGCCCTGCGCCCTTCGTGTTGCTGGTGGCGCTCACCGGCCAGCGACTTTACTTCCTCGTCCATCACCAGGTGCATCAGTTCCAGACCAGCCTGCCGCAGCAAGTTGCCCACGCCCTGCTGTAACAAGCCGACGATCTCGGCCAGCGGAAGGATCATCTGCATGTTGGGATTCTGTTCGATGGCGATCCGGCGGAACTGCTGCACGGCCCGTTGTTGTTCTATCTGGTATCGTCTCTTCATAGCGACTCTCTCCTTTTTCTTGGCAGAAAAATCGACCCTCGGCCCATTATGGCCGGGGGTTTGAGAGTCGCTACTTTCTACGAACTATCGGGCATCCTCGTGGTAGAGGCTATCCGTGTCAGCGGGAACCGAAAAAATCTGGCGGTTGAACAGGTGTTTAACCGCGGTGCCGTTTCGTTAAACGGAGTAACGCACTGAAGCAACGAACCATAGGCCCCAAAGCGACAGTAGCTGTTTGACACTTTATGTTCCACTACCCCTTTTTCGGGTCATTATTCACTCCCTGCCAGCGATTTTCCTCTTCGACATGTTGCGAATTGTGGCGAAATGTCTATGAACTGTATCGTAAATGTGGCGCCCCTTTGGTTTTGTCGCAATCTGTGGCGTTCTGTGGCGTTCTGTCGCATTTTTGTCTGCGCTGCTGTCACGAACCGGCCTTGCCACTCCCTTATAGGTAGAGGCACGAGAATCCTCAATCGGCCACATATTGACAACGATCAAACCAAAAGTCGCGGAAATGAGTGGATCGCTCGCGCCAGGCGACCACCTAGCGATGCGTCTTCCAACTTGTCGTAATCGAACGCGATCACATCGACTTCACGCGACTGCGAAAAAAAACCTGCTTGGACTGTCACCGACTGCCTCTGCCATTCCCTTTAAGGTAGAGGGACTATTTTTCCGTTGGGAACAATTGATATTGCATAGCAGGATTTACAGCACGACGCCCGCGTGCGGATGAGGTGGATGGCGCTTTCTACTATCGGTCGCCAGACAGCATTCACGCCACGACGCAGCAGGCTATTCGCAGCAGCCATTCCGGTTGAGCATCGGTACAGGATTGGAGCAAACAATGAAAATAAAACGAGCTCGGAAGCCTCTTCCGTCGCCGGAGCAACGCTCGTGGCTCTTGCTGGCTGAGGCGGGCGCGCAAATTGGATGCAGCCTAGCCACGGTTCACAGACTGAGGCGGGGTGAGATCGCCGGCGTTCCCCGCTTGCCTGCGGTACAGGTCGGCAAACGGAAGTGGATTGTGCTGAAGGATTCTCTACAGCGCTGGCAACACCAGAATGAGCAAGTCTCCGCCGCCTAATGATATCTTCGATGTGAGTCGAGGAAGTGCACCAGAGGCGCACAACAGGAGTGCGCCGATGGGTAAAAAACGAAGATCACGGAGGTTTCAACATGGCTCGTTATGCAAGTCGCCAGACGGGAAGCGGTGGATCGTCAAGTTCTACTACGCTCCCGGGAAACAGACAACGAAGACGCTCGGCCCGAAAACGCAGATCAGCCGCAGGCAAGCCGAGATGATGCGGGACGAACTGGTCCGGCCTCTAAACGAGAGCCCGTTCCGGAGTCTGGCCGAAGACACGTTCGAGAATTTTGTTGAGGACGTGTTTTTGCCGATGAAACGAGAGTCCGGCGAGTGGCGCCAGAACACGGAGAGGGAGAGTAGTCGCGAGATCCGCCTCCACCTGGTGCCAGAGTTGGGTGACGTCCAGTTCGAAGAACTGACATCGGCGCTTCTGCGTGCCGTGCTCAAGAAGAAGGCCGAGCAGGGGCTTCGCCGCCAGACGCTCAATCACCTCAAGGGCTACTTAACGGACATTTGCAAGTGTGCCGTCGCCGAAGGCTACCTTCAGCACAGTATCAGCGAGGGTCTAAAGGCGCCGGTGAAACTGGCCAGGCCGGCCGAAGTCAAGCTCACCGTGGGGCTGGAGCAATACGCCGAAGCCTGGAAGCTACTCGGCGAACGGGAGCGGCTGTGCTTCGACCTTGTGATGTTCGCCGGCATGCGCGAGTCCGAGGTTTTCGCGCTATGGTGCGGCGACATCAGGGAGGAGGGGATCCAGATAGAGCGGTCCTGGTACAAGGGCCGTTACGAACCGCCGAAGACGCCAAAAAGCCAAAGGACCGTAGGGGTGCCTGACGAGATCCTAGGCCAATTGAAATCTTGGATCGCCAAGCTGCCAGTAAACGGTCCCGCGGACTGCGTTTTTCCGTCTGCGAAGTTAGTTACGCCGATCTGGCCGGAGAGCGTGCTTCGGAACTACATTCGCCCGAAGCTGCGTCCGGCGAAACTGGGCTGGATCAATTTCGCCGTCCTTCGGCGGTCGCATTCCACCCTGCACAAGCAAAGGAACTCCGATCTGAAGATCATCGCCGACCAGCAGGGCCACGGGATGCGGACCCACCTGGACAGCTACGTCCAGAGCGCGGTCGGCGAACGGAAGGCGGAAGCAGCGAAGTTGTACGCTGATTTTACCGGGGTAATATACAAACAAGGTTAATCGAGGTAGAAGGTTTTGGGCGAGACTTGTAAATTATTGAAAAGATGGAGCGGGAGACGGGACTCGAACCCGCGACGTCCAGCTTGGGAAGCTGGCATTCTACCACTGAATTACTCCCGCATGGCTTCTTTTTCAATGACTTCCGGAACCGCGTTTCATCCTGAACACCAAACGAACACCGTTATTCTACCAGTAATCGCTGCTCAAGCTGGTTGACAATCACCAGCCGGCTTTCGACTGGCGACTGCGTATAGACATTTTGGTTCACGTCCAGCGTATGCCCCTGCTGGTCGGCGACCAATTTGGGATCGACGCCAAGCTGTTTCATAAGGCTTGAGTGCGTCCGGCGCATGACCTGAAAGTTCGCCCATCCGAGACCGAACTTTTCCAGCGCAGGTTTCATGATCCTGTACCAGCAATTATCCTTCGAAAGCGGGGTCATCCGTTCCGAAGGAAAGACCCAAGCATCATCGCGGGTTTCAACCGCCATCATGCGCCATTTTTCGATTTCCGCCAGCAACCCTTCCGAGAGAGCCGCTTGCCTCGTCGAGTTATCCGTTTTCGGCGTGTCGATCTTCCGCCGGTAGACTCGTTGCCGGATATCCGCATACGTCGCCGTCAACCGACCCCAGATCAGGGCGAAGATTTCACCGGGACGCATCCCGGCGATTATGGCCAGCTTCGCTATCAACCGCTCCCGTTGATCGAGAGCGCCAAAACAAATCTGCACCTCCTTCATGTTCATTGCGCGGCGAATCGGCTTTTTGGCTTCCCTGGGCGTGAACAGCAGCAGGGCAGGGTTGCGCTCAACCTGGCCCTCCGCCACGGCCATATCGAAAATCTGCTTCATGTCCCAGCGCAGATGATCGACGACCGAAAACGACAGTTCATCTTTTTTGGCCTTCAGGTCGAGCAAATCCTGAAGCTCGTCGCGCCGGAAACTCGCAAGCTCCCGGTCACCGAAAGGCCTGACCAGATGCACTGAAATCCTGTTCACGTTGTTCTCCCGCGTCGAATCCTTCCACTTCCGGCTGTAATAAGGAAAGTAGATTCTCTCGACGAATTCCCCGAACTTTAACGACGCATTCCCCTCACGCTTGGCGTGCTCCCCAGCGACGATCCTTGCAACTGCTTCCCGCGCTTCGCCCTTGGTCATGTCTTTGACGAAGCCAACGACTCTGCTTCTCTTCTTACCCTCTTCGTACCAGAGGCCAATCCACCGGCCCCGTTGTTTTCGGACACCTCCTATCGAGTGCCGTGTGCGCATATTCATTTCTCCTTATGCGTTCTTACGGCCTCGTTCTGGCGATGATTTGAGGTTATCATTCGGATGCTCATTCCGCTCGATCCATGCCGCCAGGCTTTCATGGCGCACAAGGGTTCGGCGACCAAGATGAACAGCGGGTATGGGGAGGCACCCCGGTACGCGGCCAGCAATCACGTTCGAGACATGCGCCTTAGAACAATGCAGTAGCTCGGCGACTTCCGTGAGTGTCAACAAGTCGAAGTCGTGGAGTCCATTCATGAGCTCACCACCCCACCCCCACGCCCAACGCGGGACTCACCACGTGGTAGTTGCCATGGTTCGCTCGTCTAACCAGCTTTCGCCGTCCAAGACCGACAGCGGGGAGCCTCGTCGTGCCGGCAACTTGGCCGTTGATAATTTTGCAGACATGAGCCTTCGAGCAACACAGGATTTCTGCCACCTCGCGTAGGGTCACCATTCCCACGATTCCTGCCAAACCCACAGGTCCCAACAGGAACTTCAGGGGCCCCGAGCACCGCGCCACCCTGTCATTGCCGACGATCATCGCCACATGGCCTCTATATAAATAAGCTTTTGGCGGGGAGAAAAGTCCGAAAAAAATCTGCAAATTGGAATCTGCACAAAACTTAGTAGACCCATGTTAAATCTTTCGGACTTTTCGGGCTGCCCAACACTTATTTAAGTAGGGGGAATAGTTGGTGCGTTATGGCGTCAAGTCCAAGAGTCCTAGGAGTTCAGAAATGAGCAACTCAAGCCAAACGGGTGCCGAACAGATGAATACCGGCGCTGTCACCGCCGAGAAGCGGGTTATTCTTTCCATGGGCGGCAAGGGTGGCGTAGGCAAGACCAGCCTGATGGTGGGTTTAGCCGAATGGTTCGAAGCGAATGACATCCCCGTGAAACTGCTGGATCTCGACACCGAGAACAAGGCGCGAGGATCGCTCACCCATTTCTTCGGCGGCGGCGTGCCGAAGGTCAACATCCACACGCCTGCTGGACTCGACTCGTTCGTCGACCAACTTTCAGACGGTCCACCGGTGATTCTCGCCGATATGGGAGCGGGCGCAGGCCAAGTCACCTACGACTGGTTCGAGACGATGTATCCCGACGTATCGGATGCCGGAATCGTGTTCACCGCCATCGGCGTCGTCACGGCGGACCCGGCCAGCGTGGAAAGTGTCCTCGCCTGGGCATCGCGGCTTCAAAATCGGGTCGAGTATCTGATCGTCGAAAACAGCATCACGGACCACGCCGACTTTACGTATTGGCGCGAGAGTGATCAGGCTTTGCAGTTTCAAAGAGTGTTCCAGCCGGCGGTCATTCGTATGGATTACCGGCTGCCTGACCTCGAAAATGCCACACGTAACCATGGCGTTAAGCTGGGCGACGTAGCCGCGAGGACGACGACTGCTCCGGAGTTGCAGCGAGCATCGCTCGTCATGCGCGCCCAAAGTTATCGGCGACATATGTTCGCGGAGTTCGAGCGCGTGAAGGAGCTGCTGCTGCCGTGAGTGCGACGGACGAAGTTAGTGATTATCCCGAACCGGACCTGATCGACCGGATCGCCGACGATCTGCCTGTCGAGGTTCGTGCTAAATACTATCGCGAGATGAGGCCCTGTCGGACACTGCAGTCGAGTGATGAAATGCTCCACATTCTGCGGGCCATGATGTTTCTGCACATCCTAATGGTACAGGTGCCGCGTGACATAACGACCGAGCGAGAAAAGTTTCGACAGCTTCTCACCGGCGCACTGGGAACTCTCCAAACGACCATCGAATCCAGCGTCGTCTATCAAAGGCAGCTAGATCAACGGCTCGAGCAACTTCCAGAAAATATCGCGAACGGCATCAGCCCTGAGGTAATCGCCACCGCGATTAACGAGAGTTTGCGACAGCAGTTCGTGCAATCGACGATTCCGGAGACAGCTAACCGCCTTGCGGCCGTCGCCATGCAGCTGAACGATGTCACAACAGCGTTCGGGCGCACGGCAACCGCGCTTGGCAACCAGTATCGCAGTGCAGCCCAGGAAGCCCGGCGGGCGATCGACGATATCGAGAGGAGCAGCTCCGATGCGATCGCGACGACCAGGCATGGCGCGCAGGAATTGTTGCGCGTCTTTCATCAGGAATACCGGTGGTCGCTTTACACTCTGACGAGCCTGGCGCTCGTCATCGGCATCGGATTGGGTTTGTCACTTTATCGTTGGTTTGAAGCGCCGGCGCAGCCGGTTTACCGCGCCCCTGTGGTTCAAACTGCACCTCCCGCCAAGCCGAGGGTCAAACACTAGGGATGCCTCGATGCTTACGATCCGAGCCATGTCTGATGGCAAAGGATATTCCGCCCGGTACCTAGAACGGAGTGACTATTACGCCGAGGGCGAACGTGTCATTGGCCATTGGAGAGGGCGAGCAGCGGAACTCCTCGGATTGAAAGGCGCGGTACAATCGCAGGATTTTGAGGCGTTGCGCCAGGGGCTTGATCCTGCGACCGGGAAATTTCTCCGTCAACGACAAAGTGCAGATCGCACAAATGCTGACGGGACAGCCCAGTCGCACGGCCGGCATCTGTACGATTTCACATTCTCCGCACCCAAGTCCGTCTCGATCATGGCGCTTGTTGGTGGCGACGACAGGCTGGTTAACGCTCATGAAAAGGCTGTTACCGCGGCTCTCCAGGAATTGGAGGCTCACGCCGCGTCACGAGTACGGCTGGATGGCGGAAATGGCGACCGCACGACCGGGAATCTGGCGGTTGCCGTTTACCTACACGATGCCAGCCGCGAAATGGACCCCCAGCTTCATACACACGCCGTTGCGGCGAACTTAACCTACGATGGCGCTGAGGGCCGCTGGAAAGCGTTACAGGCTTCAGGCATCTACGCTCGTCGTTCGTACCTGACGGAGGTGTATCGAAATTGCCTCGCCCGCGAAGTGCGATCCCTCGGATACGAGATCGAGAATGCTCGTGATGTCAAAGGCCGAGACTGCGGGTTTGAAATTCGCGGCGTTTCCGACGAACTGCTAACCAAGTTCAGTCAGCGCAGCCGCCAACGGGATGAAGCCATCGCGGACTTCGTTGCCACACACAAGCGACGTCCGACTGATAACGAGGTTGCCGTCTTGGTGCGCGAGTCCCGCGCCGACAAGTTGGTCGGTCTTAGAACCGAGCAGGTACGTGCGCGCCAGCGCGCTCGACTGACTCCGGAGGACCTGACCCTCCTATCCGGATTGCGGAGGGAGCGCGGTTTGTATGGGCTCAAGATGGACTCGCCCGAGGCGTCACTTCAATACGCTCAGGATCATGTTTTTGAACGTGTTTCAGTTGCCAGCGTTCATGAAATGCTCACCGATGCTCTCCGGCACGGCCGCGGCCGCATAGACCTCGGTCAGCTTAGGACAGCAATTAGTCTCCAAGAATCGTCCGGTGCGATCTTTCGAGACGGTGGTGAGATCGCTACAGCTGCCAGCTTGCAGCGGGAGCGAGAGATGATTGCCTGCGTGAATCGAGGCATTGGTCGCTTCGAGCCATATGGTGGATTCAACCGATTCATCGCATCGGATCGCCTGCGGCCAGAACAAACGCACGCGGTCGAATTTGTCCTTGAGTCCCGCGATATGGCGGTCAACGTTCGCGGAGCCGCCGGGACTGGTAAAACGGCGACTCTTCAAGAGCTACGCCGAGGACTTATCGAAGCTGGCCGGCAAGTGCTGGCTACAGCACCTACGATGAGTGCGGTCGAAGAGCTTCACAAGGTGGGTTTTGGCGCAGCGATCACGGTTGAGCGGTTGCTCCAGGATGAGCGCGCTCGCGCCGAACTGCGCGGCAAAGTTGTCATCGTCGATGAGGCAGGAATGGTGTCCGGGCGCCAGATGTTCGAGCTATTGCGGTTGGCCGAGCAAAAAGGTGCGCGGATTGTGTTTAGCGGTGACACGAAACAGATCCAGAGCGTCGAGGCTGGTGACGCATTGCGAATCCTGGAGGCCGAATCCCGGCTCAAGGGTACCGCGTTGATGCAGGTACAGCGGCAGACGATTGCGGATTATCGCGAGGCAATCAAAGAGCTGCGACGAGATCCCGAACGTGGCTTCGAAAAGCTAGTGGAAATTGGGGCCGTGTACGAGATCGCGTGGGCGGATCGTGCCTCCACCGTCGCGCGAACATGGGCGGAGTCCCAGGCGCAAGGCCGAGAAACGTTGGTCGTCTGCGCCACTCACGATGAAATTAATCGCGTTACAGACGCCATCCGCTCGCTGCGCAAGGAGGCAGGAGACCTTGCGGAAAGCGTTCAAGCGGCCCGCGACGTAGCTCTGAATTGGACAACGGCCCAGAAGAGCGACATGCGTAACTTTCAGGTGGGCCATCGATTGGTATTTCACCGTGCGGTTAAAGGGACTGCCAAAAACGAAACACTGGACGTGGTGCGGTTAGATGCGCAACGTGTTGTCGCTCGCAACAGGCTCGGCAGAGAGCGGATAGTTACAGCCAAGCAGGCGAAGTCCTTCGGCGTGTACGAAAGGCGCAGCATTGAGGTTGCCGCAGGCGACAAGCTGCTCCTAACCGCCAATCGGAATGAACCTGGATTTCATGCAACGAACGGAGAGATCGTCACGGTCTCTGTTGTTGACGAGAAAGGGTGCATCTGCATTGAGGATGGCCGCGAGTTGCCGGCCGGTTTCGGGCAGTTCGCCTACGGTTATGCCGTGACGGCGCACCGGAGCCAGGGCAAATCCGTCGATTCGGTGATCATCTCCGGAGACGGCATGCAAAAGGAGCTGTTCTACGTCGCGGCGTCTCGCGGCCGAGAGGCCGTCCAGGTGATCACAAGCGACAAGGAACTACTTCGCGATTCTGTGGGGCGATCGGCAGCGCGCCAGTCAGCATCCGAGCTGGCACGAAAAGTCAGGCCAGGATTGCACCAGGGACTTTACCGAGGCCTTGCTGCGGCCCGGGACCTCGCAAGCTATGCGAGTCGGTACCGATCGCCGGTGGTACAGGGACGGGTGTGGCAGCTGAATGTGAAACATCAACCAAGAATGGAACATAGGTATGAACACAGCATTGACCGATAATCGGCAGCCTTGGGAAACCGGAGCGCCAGAACGGCCGGCAGGATTGGAAGTTGTCCTTCTGAAGCGAACATTCGTGCTGCCCTGGAACCAGTTCCTCTATGCTGAGGGCGGCGATGACGAAATCCGCGTCGCTTTCACGACGCACGACGTCCTGATAAAAGGTAACGGTCTCAACGCTCTGCTCGTCGAGTTGGCAGCTCAACGGCTCGCCCGGTTGGAGCAGCCTGTCAGAGCGGACCGGTTGGCGAGCAAAGGTGGACGATTAATCCGCGAGGTTCCGGTTGTCAGGATCGAGGCAAGCGGTCAGGAGCGGTGAAGGTGGTCTATTTGCTCCTGCGTCTCCTGAGAGCATCGTCTGCCAGCAGTTTCTCAAGCAAAACGGGCGACACCCGAAAGTTGGTAGCACGCAGTCGATTAAGAGCATCCGGGAGATCAATGAGTTCCTTCGCCGCCGCTTGATCCAGCAGGCCGAGCGTACCTGTTACCGTGAGGCCAAGTCGAGCAGCCTCTTCTACACCGTCACGATCATCCATTAGCACAAGGTCTGCTTTTGTTTCGATCGCGAGCAGTAGGGCGTCACGTTCACCACGATCCAGGTGTGCCATCACATCCGGTGGTGGTTGCGTCGGACGAGCGACTTCAAGCCAAGCGGGGTGGCTCCCGATCCACTGCTTTACGACCTCAGGTGTGCGAACGTTGGTCAATTCAATCACGACGGAGTCGGGAATCACAACGCGCCCGTAGAGAGCGGGCAACAACTCCGATGCGCCAATCAATACTAAGTAGTGGATAGGAGAGGCGTCGGAAACGACAACGAGCATCAGAGCCCGAGCTTGCGGTGCGCTTCGCGGTCGCGCTCTAGATCCTCGGCGGTATATTCCAGCCACACCTGGTGGTCCTTGAGGAACCCGTCGAGTTCGTAACGAGTCTCGAAGCCCAGCAGCCGCCGAAGTTGAGCCGTTGAAAGTTTGCGTTCGCGATACGCCTCGAGCGCAAGTGCCTCAAAAACGCCGCGTGACGGCTCAAGGCCAGGTGCCGAAAATGCCGCGAAAAGTTCATCCGGAATATCCAGCGTTACCTGTGCCACAACTTGAGGATAACGCAATGAAAGGTATCGCGCCAGAATAGCCGACTTGGTGCGTGTCCCAATCGTCTGGTTGTATGCCAGCCGGCGTCGAATTCGGAGGGGCCGGTATAAAATTATTAAAAAGACACCATCCCTAAGCCTTCGGCTTAGAGTTGCGCGTACCTCTGCAAAGATCCCCTGTTCGGTAGCTGTTCGACATATTTCCGGTGTTTGTTCGGTGGATGTTCGGTGCACAATCAAATCGACGTTTAGTTCGTCTGTGTTCGCTGATGGATGCTCGTTTTCAGGAGATCCTCGACAGTTTGCCACCGAAACGGCCCCGCTCGCGGTTAGAGCCTTACGCCGAGCTGATTGAAGAGTTGCGTCAGCGCGAGACCACGTACCGGAAGATTGCAGCAATACTTACGGAAAGATGCCAGCTTCAGACTTCGGCCAGCACAGTCCATGACTTCCTGCGCGTCCGAACGCCAACGAAGACGGCAGCCAAGCGTGGGCGGACTGCAGTGTCAAGAATGCGCGACGCCGCTCGCCGAGCGCCACGCTGGAGCCGGGCACAAGGAAATGTTCAACCACCTGATGACGTTCAGCGGCGAATAGCAGCCCTCAAGATGCGCTCAGCACAGGCCAGACCGAAGCCGAAGGAGTTTCAGTACGATCCAGAAGAACCACTCCATCTTCCGACGAAACCTGACAAGACAGGATCAAAGCGATCGTGACAACCCTTCGACGCGCGCGTGCGGACCGTGGTGGATGTGAACCGAAAGACATTTGAATCGTTGGGGTGCAGCGTCAAGCAGGTGGAGCCGGACTTCGCCCCTGCCTAGGTCGCCTTTCAAACGCTGCGAGCATGGAATACCGCGAATACTCACGGTGCGCGGCTGCGGGAACCGACGCTTACAAGGACACACTTAGGCGTGAAATCGAGGAAGGGCTGCGACTGACAGGCACGGATCTCGGCACGCCGAGACCGCCCACGGGCAGCTCTGGCGGAGCTTTCAAGCGTTCCATGAGAAGTACGAATACTTCATTCTGCCTACCACTGAGTTGCCGCCATTCGACATCAACATGCCGTACCCAACGGAGATCGCGGGCGTGAAGTTCGATCGCTATATCGACTGGATGAAGTCCTGCTGGTATGTTTCGGCAACCGGCAATCCAGCCATCTCGGTGCTGGCCGGCAACGCGACGGAAATGGCGTCCGGATAAGCCCGGAGATCCTGGCGTTGGAAGTGCCGGTCAACACTACGGCTTTGCTGAGGGCTAAAGACTTGTACGAACATGTCGAAGTTACGGATCGTCCCAGCGACCGTGATCACCGAACCTGAATGCCCACGCCCAGAGATTCGTGCGCAGCATCAAGGAATCCTGGTTAAAGTGCCCCATCTTGTTCGGTGAGAGCTCGTTGCGCAAAGGAATTCACGAATTCGTAGTGCATCATCTTGGCGACCGAAACCACCAAGGTCTCGAGGCGATGGCAAAGAGCCGTGTGCCTCACTGTTGCCCGGCGTTCCGCAATTGTGGTCGCTTGCCAATCCACTTGACGATGCGCCCTGGGCTCCAAGCGCGGGCAACTCTGCGCTTCGGGTGTGCACTCCCGGTAACGATGCCTTCGATTCCGGAGAGTATCAGCCGCATTGAGGCCAAGCCCCCAGCGATCACCGCTGGAATTGCGATCAGCGGTGCCCACGTTGCACCGACCTTCCCCAAAAGCAGGAAGCATTCCAACATTCCGGCTCCCTCCGATGACAATCGAGCATGCCAGTTGCCGAATCGCAGGCTGACCTAGTGGTGCCGGCAAGAAAGCGTGATCTGTATCACAGGGGTGACAGATCAAGGAAGTGGCCTTCGACATCGGCTATCTCCAGCCGAGCGCCTTCATCGTCATTTTTCACCACATTCTGGGCATGGCCTCCAACAAGGGAGGGACACGGAGCTTGAAGCGCCGAAACGATGGAACTATTTGGGGGTGAGGTCCACCACTGCCGCTCCATCAGCGCCCGCCGATACACTGAACCGGAATCGATGCCTAGCGGGATCGTAGGAAGCGGAGCTCACAGTTCCTTTTTGTGCCGTCACAACAGGCGGTCTGGGTGAGTAGCCGTGTAACGTTCGGCTGCTTTCACCTGGAGCAAAGGCGACCACCAATTCGAGAACGCCATCATCGGTCACCTGCGGAATCCTCTGCTTGCCCAAAGGCACCAACTGGCTCGTATCTCCTATCATGCCGATGCCAGAAGATCCGATTGGCGTCACAATGTAGTACGCGTAAGCTCCGTCAATTTGACGGGAAAACTGATCTGCGGAATCCATCACCTGTCCGGCGTCCGCGAAGTAGTCATAAACATACACTGGACCGCCCAAGCCGAGTGAGGACGGCTGAAACGAAACCGTCGTATCTACCCCGCGTGGGTAAGCAAATACATAAGCTGCTTTCATCGCCCCGAAATCTGTGTAGGTCGCAGCGACCATCGGAGCCTGTGAGCCCCGTGCATCCTGAAGAATCGTTTGATCCATCGGTACCAAAGGCATATCCGGCTTCACGATCACACCGTCTTGCCGAACCGCTAGCAATAGATTCCCCGCATCCACGGATCCCAGGGAATCTCCCACTCCCACAGGTCCTGCCGAAAGTGTCGCTAGCAGCAAATTGTCCACCTCCGAACTCATGAACACATCCGACCATGGCCACAAGCCGAGTGCGCTGGCCAGCCTCGACCCGTACAGAAACCGATCCCACCGGCTCCGGCCGAAGCGATCCGGGCTTGTGCGTATCGTCGTCACGTTGTTGTACTTCGAGGTCTGCAGGTAGTGGCGTGCCTGCGGCATGCAGTACTGCAGGGTCATGCCTTTTTGAGCTGCCGCCTGCGCCATGTCGTCCATGAATGCGCCCGGATCTGAAAGGTTGAAAACAGTTTCCGCAAAGCTAGAAAGCCAGTCCTGTTCATAGGTGGTCACTCCGGCGTCGCTCAGATAGTCCGTGATTGAACTCCAGTAGCGTGGGTCGATCACGACGTTGTTCGACATCCGGTATTCGTGCCGGTAAGGGCTGCTCGAGTCGATCCATCGTGCATGCGTTGCGAGTGGGATACCGAGCTCCTGCTGGAATGCCTTCAGACCACGCGGGAAAAGCTCTGGCGAGGTAACGTACTCGTAAATGCCAGCCTTACCGTTTCGCCAGTCCGCCGTCGCGCCCTTGGGGTAGAACCAGCTATCGAGCTGCATATATCCCAGAGGTACGCCCTTGGCCCGGAACTCATCGCGAATCGCCACAAGCGTGCCCTCATATCCGCGTTCGGGCTGGAAGTTGTAGTAGTAACTCGCGCCATTATCGGTCCAATAGCCAAGATTCGACAAGGTGATGTCGGCGTTGTTCGTCGGCCGAACCTTCCCTTGCAGATCGGTCAAAGCGCGTCCCCAGATGTCGAAAGCTGCATTAATCCCCTTCGCCACGGTCAACATCGTCCGTTGCGTGAATCCCGCGGGCAGGCTCTGGATCTGGCTACTCACTCCGCTGGTGATGCTCTGGTCTGGCTGGATGGCGGTTGTCGATATTAGGAAGTTCGAGGCTGGCGAGATGATGAAGGTCTGCGCCGAGGAGTCGAACTCCACCAGCGGTCCGTCGGTCGCGGACATGTCGAAATAGTGCTGCCACCCGCTATTTGTCAAGTGGTTGAGTCCGACTGGATAAGACGTCAGGCTGGGAAACATCCCGTTGTTGCCGCCGGCTGCGAGCAGCGTGAGCGTAAACAGCACAACAGACCTTTGCTGATATAGCCGGAGCCCCCCCTGCATCGGGGTGCCACTCATAAGCTGAAATGTGATTTCGTCGTACGCTCCGATACCGTCGGTTCCTGTGGTTTGCTGCATCTGTTGCGGTGGCCCACTCAGACTCCCATCGAAGGTCCAGGCAGGATCCTGAACGTTGATCACATACGTGCCGTCCGAGTGAAGCGACGCCTCCATCCCGGTAGCGGACTCCGAAATGGTGGCTGCGTCGGCCCCCGCGCAAAAGAAGAGAACGAGAGTATTTAGGAATAGGGCTCGGAGCATAATTTTTCACGAATCCTGACGCGCCCACACGCAAGTGGGTTTGCGACCCACGGGCACTCGCTGATAGGACGGCTGAAGAAATGCCATCTTAGGGCAACGTTGCACTTAGTGTGTGACGAATCGTGGAAGTTTGCGTTACGGAAATGGCTGCCGGCAAGCAGGACCAACTGCGTGACCGAGAAGATCGTTTCGTTCCTGAATCTCCGTTCGGCGAGCTGCTTTTTGCTCTTCACTGGGGTGTTTGCGCGTGACAATGGCCCTGATATCAGACACCGTCGCGAACTCGTCCATGCGATGACTTGACAAATACTCAGCTCGCTGTCGCTACCGTGCCCTCTCACTTGATCTTCGTGGTAGCGGCCGGCGTGCGTTGGTTGAAGCCGATGTCAATCACCGCATTCTTGGCGAATTGCACCTCCGCGCCGCGTGCGACTACAGTCGAGTACACGGCCCACGCCATGCCATAGTAACCGAACCCGGCGCCAACGTTGCGTGAACTCTGGGCCGCGATTGCACCGAAAATCCCGAAGCCCATCCCGCCTCCCAGAGTTCGACCTCCAACGTTCTGGCTCTGGCCGGTGATGGCTCCGGTGTGGGCACCAACGGTGTCGTTGTCCGCGGCGCGGCGTGAGATCAACACGGCAACCGCTGTCCCAATAAAGCGAGTTTTCGACTCCGTTGCCTGGACGCCACCTTCTTTATCCACCTTGATAGGCGCGGTGCCACTTTCTGCCGCATTGAGAGTGGCCTGTGTTCGGAACTGCAGTTTCTCCTGCGACTTTAAAGGAGCACCGACAGGCGCCGATAGGAGTTCAGCAACCTGCGGTGTCAAATCGACACTTTGGAAATTAAACCGGAGATGCCCACCGCGATGAAACCACCGGGCTCTCCTCGCCATCCCCACGGATCCGTCCACAAGCGTCCCCTCGGGCAGAACCAGCTTGTGATCGGCGGAAAACAAAGGTTCCTCCAGAACGGCCTCAACTTTCTCGCCCTGCGTCGAGCTCATCGAATCCAGCGGTGTGAGCAGCCTCGCATGCACGATGCTGCCGGGAGCCGGTTGCGAACCTAATAAGTCCAGAGAGCCCTGAGTAACCATCTCCGAGCCAAAATTGAGGGGAGACTGGAGTTCGGCATCGAACCGGGTCCGGCTGTGCACGTATTGCGGGTAGTAGGGCAGTCTGGACATCGCGTAGTCGTACAGCCACTCCTTCTTGCCGGGTCCGCGCACCATGTCGGGGATACTCTTGATGCGCGCGGTCTGAGCATCGATCGCATCTCTGGCCTTCTGTTTCCCCGTGCCTAGTATTCCACCGTTGTTGCTCTGCCCATTTTTGCTCCGCTGCTTCGGCGCTTTCAAAGGAACCAGCGAGTTGAGTCCCGGGCTTTCGCTGGTGTGCAGTGGTCCACGGTGTGTGCGAATGGAGGTCCTCATGTGATTACGGAAGGAAAGGGAATCACAGTCCACGCCAGGTCCTCCAGCGATACAACCGGGAAGACAGGAGCTCGGTTCAGAAGTGCGGGAGCCCAGTCGGAGACTCCACTGGGTTGTCATCAAATCGTCACATGAATCCAGTTGCATTCAGTTGGACGGTTCTAGCATACTCGAACTATGGAGGTGAGGGAAATCCTTTTTCCTCCCAGCAGTTTCGGAAATCACGTCGGAGCAGGATTGGGTAACCGGACAAACGAAATAGAATCAGGGGCCGTCGGCCACGTTCTGAAGACGACGGACATTAGACACGACCTCGCTATCGCGTAAGGAGAAAAATAAATGAAGATGAACAGGATCATTTCGCTAATTGTTGTCCTGGTGGTCTGCTTTAGCATCGCCAATATTGGTGTGCTCGCCCAGTCTGGCGCCTTGACCGGCGCTGGCTCCACATTCGTCAATCCGCTGATGTCGAAGTGGTCGAAGGAGTACCACACGCTTCACCCGAAGGTCGAAATCAATTACCAGTCGATCGGCTCAGGTGGGGGGCGCCAGCAGTTCCTTGCCAAGACTGTTGCCTTCGGGGCAAGTGATGCGCCGCTGACCGACGAACAGCTCGCACAAGCTGGTGGGGAGGCAAACGTCGTTCACATTCCAGTGACCCAGGGCGCGGTTGTCGTTGCGTACAACCTCCAAGGCGTGTCCAAGCAGCTTCGGTTCAGTCCCGAGACGATAGCCGGTATGTTCCTCGGCTCGATTAAGCTGTGGAGCGATCCGAAGATTGCCGCCGATAACCCAGGCGTGTCCCTGCCGACAAAGCCTGTGTTGGTGGTTCATCGATCGGAGGGGTCGGGAACCACCGACATTTTCACGGACTACCTCACCAAGGTCAATGCGGAGTGGAAATCAAAAGTCGGACGGGGCACCTCGGTCCAGTTTCCGGTGGGCATCGGAGGCCAAGGCAACGAGGGCGTCGCCAACCAAGTGAAGAACACCGAAGGCGGCGTTGGTTATATCGAACTGGCCTATGCCCGCCAGAACAAGATTGCTTATGGCTCGGTGAAGAATCGAGCGGGCAACTACGTCGATCCTGATCCCAAGAATGTGACCAATGCCGGCGCATCTCTGAACATCCCTGCAGACCTACGGTTTTCTATCACGGATCAGGCGGGCCCCCAAGCCTATCCCATCGCGGGGTCGGTCTGGTTATTACTTTACAAGAACCAGCAGGATGCCGAGCAAGGCAAGCTCGTTACAGCCTTCGTGCACTGGGCCATCACTGATGGTCAAAAGTACTCGAACGAGTTGGACTACGCTGTGTTGCCAAGGAATCTGGTGCAGAAGTCGGAAGCCGCCCTTCGAACCGTCACATGTGGCGGGAAATCCTGTCTGCAAAAGTAGGATCGGCTGAGTGGAAACACATGCTTTCCTTCGTTCCCGCCGAAGCCCTGCTGATTTAGGAGTGATATGACAACTGCCGCCGCCGATGCGCCGATGACGCGGGTTCGGGAGAAAAAGCGGCGCAGCGACTGGGGGGATTGGATCTACCACGCTCTCATCAAGTCAATGGTGTGCGTGGTGCTCGCAATCTTCGCGGGCGTCTTCGTCGTCGTGGTCACCGGTGCTTGGCCGGCGATGAGGCGGTTCGGTCCCGGCTTCATCGTCCACACGGGTTGGGATCCCGTACACCTAGTTTTCGGGGCGTTACCCTTTGTCGTGGGCACGATCATCGTGGCTCTCGGCGCAATGATCCTTGCAGGGGGAGTTGGGTTGTTGACCGCCATTTGCGTTACCGAGTTACTGCCGCTATGGCTGCAGGAGCCGGTCACCTATTTGATTGAGTTGCTAGCCTTCATTCCCAGTGTCGTCTACGGCTTGTTCGGCTTGCTCGTGTTGGCGCCGATGCTGCAGCGTACTGTCGAGGTATGGCTTCTGGAGCATCTCGGCTCACGATTTGCATTCTTCAACGGCGCACCCTACGGAGTCGGGTACTTGAGCGCCATTGTGATTCTGGCAATCATGCTTCTCCCTCTCATTGTGTCCCTTTCGAGAGAAGCTCTGGTCCTTGTCCCCAGAGAGCTGAAAGAAGGCGGGTATGCCTTGGGTGCGGAGCGGTGGAACGTGGTCTGGGGAATCAGCATTCCGTTTGCACGCGACGGGATTGTCGGTGCGTTCGTTCTAGCCCTGGGTCGAGCACTTGGTGAAACGATTGCCGTTGCGATGACGATCGGTGGTGGTTTTCGCCTTCCGACGACCATTATGGACCAGGGATATACCTTGGCAAGCGTAATTGCGAACGAGTTCAATGAGGTGAGCTCACAAATGTACCTTTCAGCGTTAATTTACTGTGGCCTGATCTTATTTGTGGTCACAGTTGTGGTGAATATCATCGCGTATTTCATTATGCGTAGGCTATCAGGTATCCATGGCTTCAGAGCTTAAAGACGGTACTCCGGCCCATGGCCCAAGTGGTCCATCAAAGTGGCCCGGCCGCGTGGGGTTTGGCCTTACCGCGGTGGCGACTTTACTTTCTCTTGGCGCGCTTTTCTCGATTCTCGGCTACCTCGTCTTTCATGGAATTGGCGCGATCAACTGGAATTTTCTTGTGAAGGAGCCAGCCGCCGTCGGCGAAGCGGGCGGCGGCATCGCGCCGTCCTTACTAGGTACGGCGATCCTTGTCAGTATCTCCATGATTGTTGGGGTACCGCTTGGCGTGGGAGTCGGGATATACCTGTCCGAAATCGCAGGTGATACGCCATTCGCCCGTATGACACGCGTTGCGATCAACACGTTCATCGGCGTTCCGTCCATTATCGTGGGCATATTCGTATACTTCGTCCTTGTCAAACCGACCAGCACGTTTTCTGCGGTCGCTGGTGGGCTGGCACTTGGCATCATTATGATTCCAATCATGGCCCGCACTACGGAAGACGTTCTGCGCTTGGTCCCGAACAGCATTCGGGAAGCCGGGTATGCTCTCGGAGCAACGCAATTGCGCGTCACTGTAGAGATAGTGTTGCCGGCTGCGCGCGCTGGCGTCATTACCGGCGGCGTGCTGGCAGTGGCGCGTGTGGCGGGAGAGACCGCGCCGCTGATTCTCACCGCGTTGGGGAACGAGTATTACCCATCGGGACTTTTTCGCCCGATCGATGAGATTACCCTGCGCATTCTGAAGTATGCGCGCGGTCCATATGACGTGTGGCACCAGCAAGCTTACGGCGCTGCGCTGATCCTAGTTTTTGGTGTAGCCATTGGCAGTTTGTTGTTACGCCTGACGACGCGAGACTACAACGCCCCTGACCGATAGATCGGTAAATCGCACATGTATCCCGGCCTGCACGATACAAAACGCTTTCATCCCCAACCAGATCAGGGTGCTTGCATCACTGAGGGCAAGGCGTTTGGCGCAGCCGGTCCGTTTTTGTGTGGCGGGTGGACCGATCCGTGCGTCGAAGCTAGGCTGGACAGCACGCGGACGGATTCATTGGAGGTGAGAATCTGAAATGCACAGAATTTGTGTTCTTCTTCTTTTGGCATTGGCTTCAATCCTTGCGGCATTCGGCGCTGACACACCGGTCACACTGTTCAGTGCGGGTTCGACGTTTATCTATCCGATCCTGGGTAAGTGGTGCTCCGAATACCGAACGCTACATCCTGACGTGCAGATCTCCTACGATCCGGTTGGATCGAGCCATGGGATTGCTCGAACACTCGCGGGCACCGTTGACTTCGGCGCGTCTGACGGCCCATTGAGCGATTTGCAAATTCAGCGCGCTCATATGAAGATTGTTCACGTTCCAGTCGTGCTCGGGGGCGTTGTGCCCTCGTACAATCTCCCCGGTATGACCCAAGACCTCCGATTCACGCCGGGGGCCCTTGCGGGGATCTATCTTGGCACGATCAACCGCTGGAACGATCCTGAACTTGTCCGCGCCAATCCAGGACTGCCATTACCTGCACACGAGATCACGGTCGTGTTCCGCCTGGATGGCAGCGGCACGACGTACGTGTGGACGGACTACCTATCAAAAGTGAATGCGACCTGGGCCAAGCGTGTTGGCCGGGGCACATCAGTGGAGTTTCCAGTTGGTGTGAGCGCTCGGTTCAACGAAGGAGTGCGGGACGTGATCAAAAACAAACCATATTCGATTGGTTATCTGCAAGTGACGTACGCGATTGAAGGGCATTTGCAAACTGGACTCGTGCAGAATTCGACCGGAAAGTTCGCAAAAGGTGACATCGTGGGCATCACCGCCGCGGCCGCGGCGACAGCCACTAACATGCCTGATGATTTCCGGGTGTCTATTACGAACGCCGCTGATGAAGATGCTTATCCGATATCGAGCTTCACGTGGCTCCTGGTGCCCGCGCACATTGAAGATCGGGCCAAAAGGGAGGCAATTGTCGGCTTTCTACGCTGGGTGCTAAGCGACGGACAAAAGTGGGCAGCTCCGCTGCATTATGCACCACTGCCGGGAGACGTCGCGAATCGAGTGCAAAAAGCTGTGGATCGAATCCAATAGACCAACCCCATAAAATGCACGCATGCAAAAGAAGTTGAACACTCTGATCTGGATTGTGATTGGCGTCCTCTTTATTGCGACGGCGGTGTGGACCGTGTGGGCCAGTCGGCAGCCAGGCGGACACTCGATGTGGGCGCCCGATTCGGAGTCCCTCCCACCGTGAGAACTCGCCAAACCCGGCGCTCGTTGGTATTGTGAAGTGGTGAAGCGAACCGCGATAACCCGAGACATGGCAGACTACGCCGATATGTTTGCCGCGCTGGGGGCTGAGCAGCGATTGCAGATCATGCGGCTCCTGTTATCGGCGCACCCGAATGGGATGGTAGTAGGTGATGTATTGGCTGAGCTCAAGATCGCCCCGTCCACTCTGTCGCACCACCTGGAAAAACTGAAGCACGAGGGGCTGGTGAGTGTTCGCCGCGACGCGAAATTCCTCTGGTACAGCGCGAATACGGATGCGCTGCAGGATCTGATCACGTTCCTCTATTCAGAGTGTTGCTCGCGCTCGAAGGCGATCAAACGCGACGTGCTGATTCAACTTTGCAAATAGCGTGGATGAAGTTCGATATAACCGTTTCATCTAGCGGTCCTAGAAAACATCAAGATATGAGATCGGCCCCGGCTTTCGAAGATGTCCAACGGTATGCCGAAATCTTCACGGTGATCGGCTTGGGGCCGCGTTTCCAGCCATAGTCCACCAGTCTTCACAGTTTTGAAACAATAAGGCTATTGACACGATTCTACACTTCTAGTACGCTCGAAGCCCGTGCACTGAAACCAGCTTGCGGGTGAACGCACCGAAACGGAGGTACTAACCATGAACCATCGCATGATTACCGCAGCAGTAGCTGCAACTACCGGTCTCTTTTTTCTCGCCACACTTGGCTGCGGTTCGGCCTCCAGCTCGGCCGAAGGCTCTACCTCGCCCACGGCTCCTACTAGCGCGATTGGTGCCGCGGGTAGCACATTCGTGGCACCCCTGATGTCGGCTTGGATCAGCGGCTATCAGCAGGTCCACCCGAAGGCAACGGTCAACTATCGTTCTATCGGTAGCGGCGGAGGCATCGACGAGTTTAAGAAAGGCTGGCTCGGATTTGCCGCCAGCGACGCCCCCCTGAGTGACGATGAGATCAAGGCGCTGTCGCCGACGATCCAGGTACCAGGCACTGCTGGTCCCGTGTGCATCATTTATAACTTGCCAGGTCTAGAACGGCCCCTGCGGCTCAGCCCCAATGCACTCGCGGGTATCTATCTGGGCACCATTATCACCTGGCAAGATCCGGCAATCGAACGGGACAATCCAGGAGTCAAGTTGCCGAGGGCCGCCGTAGTCGTCGTACATCGCTCGGATGGCAGCGGGACCACGAACATTTTGACGACGTACCTCAGCAAGATAAGTAAGGAATGGTCGTGGAAGTCGGGTCACGGGCTCTCCGTTACGTGGCCTATTGGACTAGGTGCCGACGGCAGTAAGGCCGTGCTGGGCCTCGTTAAGCAAACGCCCGGCACCATTGGCTACCTTGAGCTCAACTATGCGAAAGAGAATGGAGTGCCGGTTGCGTCTATACAGAACCGGGCGGGAGCATTCGTCGATCCAACTCCAAATTCCACCACAGCGGCAATCGAGGCGTTTCAGGCAGACTTGGCTCGGGACGTTCGTACCCCAATTGTCGATCCCCCAGCTTCGGCAAAGGGCGCTTATCCCATAGCAGGATTCACATTTCTGCTGCTTCCGAAAGATCGCGAGAACAAGGACGAGCAAAAATCCGTGAAGGACTTCATAGCGTACGCCATATCGACCGGGCAGGACTCGGCAGAACAACTGTCGTACGCAAAATTGCCAGCATCCGTCCAACAAGAGGGGCAAGCGCTGTTGGCACAGTTGACAGCAAACGGCCAGCCGCTGAACTGATTGTTGGCTCACCGAACCGGCGAGTCGACCATCACGGTCCTTCCGACCATGCGATGAGAAGTAGGTCTGCGGGCCTCATAGGCCGTTCATTGCGGAGATCCACTTGTTGTTTCCAAGATCGTTCTCCAGCGGAATAAACCGAAGCCCGATTCATACGAGCGATAGGGAGCGCATACGATGAAAACTTTTTGTTTCGGCCCTTGCGCTTCCTCGGTACTTCTAGTATCATCGAAATGTGAGGAGTTCAGCAGTATCAAGCGAAGACGTGGATCGGTATGCCGAAATGTTCAGCGCTATTGGTACGGGACCACGGCTGCGGATTATGCGCTTGCTTCTGTCCGCGCACCCTGGGGGGATGATCGTCGGTGATATCCAGGCCGAAACGGGCATTCCAGGCTCAACCCTCTCCCATCACCTGGATAAACTACGTCACCAGGCTCTGATCGCCGTACGCCGAGAGAGCACGTTCCTCTGGTATTCAGTCAGGATTGAATCCCTCCAGGATCTCCTCAAGTTCCTTTACTCGGAATGCTGTACGCGAAACCGGGTCATTGCACCAGAGGCACTCATTAGAATCGGAAGGTAACCACGAAAAGGACATTATATGGAATCCAATGCTACGAGCATCAAAGAAGTGGTCAGAGAAAAGTACGGGCAGGCCGCGCAGCGGGTGACCGCCGGCTTGGGTTCTGCATGCTGTGGCGCGAGCGCGTGTTGTGACGGCAGCGTCGATCCAATTACTTCGAACTTGTACGGTTCGGATCAGACTGGTGAACTGCCCCAGGAAGCGGTTTTGGCGTCATTGGGCTGCGGCAATCCCACGGCTCTGGCGGAGTTGCAGCCAGGAGAGACTGTGCTGGACCTTGGTTCAGGGGGCGGAATCGATGTTCTGTTAAGTGCCCGACGCGTGGGGCCAAACGGCAAAGCATACGGCCTCGACATGACGGATGAAATGCTGGCACTTGCGGAAGAGAACAAGCGCAAAAGCGGCCTGACCAATGCCGAGTTCCTGAAAGGCGAAATCGAGAACATTCCCCTGCCTGACAATTCGGTGGACGTGATCATTTCGAACTGCGTCATCAACCTTTCCGGCGACAAGGACCGGGTACTGAGAGAAGCCTTCCGGGTTCTGAAACCGGGCGGGCGATTTGCCGTGTCCGACGTTGTCGTCCGTGGCGATGTGCCTGCGGCAATCAAAAAGAATATGGAGCTGTGGGTGGGCTGCGTCGCCGGTGCCCTGAGCGATTACGAATACGTGGCGAAGCTCGCCAAGGCCGGTTTTGACAATATCGATATTGAGCCCACGCGCGTTTACAGCATAGAAGATGCGCGGGCTTTCCTCTCCGGTCAGGGTCTTGATGTCGATTCTCTGGCGAAAGAGGTTGAGGGCAAATTCATCAGCGCCTTCGTCCGCGCTACAAAATCCACGGCTGCCTGCTGTACGCCCGGTTGCTGCTCATAGGCGGAACGATGGCACAGACCATTAAAGCCACCCCCAAATCTGCGACAAGCGGGCTGGGCTTTTTCGAGCGCTACCTTTCCTGGTGGGTCGCGCTTTGCATGGTGGCAGGAGTGATCTTCGGAAAGCTTTTGCCCTCTTCCATTCAGGCGCTTCGCCGCCTAGAATTCGGCGCCGGCAGTCAGATCAATGTTCCCATCGCGATCCTGATTTGGATGATGATCATCCCCATGATGATGAAGGTTGACTTCGCCTCCATCCGGAACGTTGGCAGCCGGCCGCGCGGGCTGCTGGTGACGCTGTTCGTCAACTGGCTTGTGAAACCGTTCTCGATGGCGCTGATCGCATGGCTGTTCTTCCGCTACGTCTTCGCGCATTGGGTTTCTCCGGCGGATGCGGACCAGTACATCGCAGGTTGCATCATCCTTGCGGCGGCCCCATGTACTGCTATGGTCTTCGTTTGGAGCTATCTGACCGATGGAGACCCGGCGTACACCCTCGTGCAGGTCTCGTTAAACGATCTGATCATGCTGTTTCTTTTTGCCCCGATTGTTCGCTTTCTCGTGAACGGTGCGTCGTCTCTACACGTTCCGTTTGCGGTCCTGTTGTACGCCGTCACCATTTTCATCGTGATTCCGCTAGTCGCGGGCACCGCTCTGCGGGTCTGGCTGATTCGCAGGCATGGCCAGGCATGGTTCGAAAAGGAGCTGCTTCCCCACTTCGCACCCGTCAGCATGCTGGCATTGCTGGCGACTCTGGTCCTCATCTTCGCCTTCCAGTCAGACAATATCCTCGGAAAGCCGTTCCACGTTTTCTTGATCGCGATTCCGATTCTAATTCAGGTCTATTTCAATTCTTCACTCGCGTATGGACTCATGAAGGTGCTCAAAGTCCGGCACGCCGTCGCTGCGCCCGGTGCTTTGATAGGCGCGAGCAATTTCTTCGAGCTGGCGGTGGCGACCGCGATCGCGCTGTTCGGTGCCGGCTCCGGAGCGGCGCTGGCCACAGTGGTCGGGGTGCTGATCGAGGTTCCGGTGATGCTTTCAGTCTGTTCCTTCTGCAACCGGACCCGCCACTGGTTCCCGCAGGGGGACGCAGTCGCATCATCTTAGAGATATGGAGGAAGTCCTATGTTCTGCTACGAATGCTGCAAGACCGGCGAGACGCGCGAGGCGGTCGGCCTTTGTCATCGTTGTTCTGCGGCGCTCTGTGCGAACCATGCTCACACGGTCGATGACCCGGTGACGGCGATTCGCCCGCTGAACAGAATTGTGGTTCTCCCGAAACACGCTCGCCTCATACTTTGCGAAACATGCATGTTAGCGCTTCACCAAATACAAAACATTCCTCTGACCTTGGCCGGGTGACGGAACAATGACAACCAAGAAACGCATATTAGTGCTCTGCACTGGAAACTCCGCCCGCAGCCAGATGGCAGAGGGTTTGCTGCGTCACGATGCGGGCGATCGTTTTCATGTCGAGAGCGCTGGTACCAAACCCAGCCGGGTTAGGCCTGAGGCGATCGCAGTCATGAAGGAGCTGGGCATCGACATCTCGGGTCAGCGATCCAAGAGTGTCGATGAATTCCGCGACCAGAGCTTCGATTACGTCCTTACGGTTTGCGATAACGCAAATGAGAGCTGTCCGATATACCCTGGACACGCCAATCGGCTTCACCACAGCTTCGAAGATCCAGCTGCTGTGGATGGATCGGAAGAGCAGCGTCTTTTGGCTTTCCGCGTGGTTCGCGATCAGATCCGGCAATACTTGCGCAATTTTCCAGCTTGATGTGAGTTGACAGCACCGCAAACTGTGAAGCTGGTAGAAACCAATCACGTGTTTGGGGTGCAATTTCGGAGACGCCGGAGGAGGAATAGGGTTACTGGAACACTCCGCGGCCGTCTTGTCCTTGCTTGTCGCTATCGGTACAGGAATCGATACCTGGGTCAAACCGGCTGGCAGATGGAAAACTCATTACTCGTACAACGACCTTTTACATCGCGCGTGAGAGTGAACTCGGGAATCAACCCTACAGATTTGGCCGCCCTTGCCGATTTCCGTCAAAGGCTCGATACGCTTGACTCCGACTATCGCAAGGCTGCTTTGGAATAGGCAGCGCTGCCGGGCTGGCAGAGGATTAGTCCCGAGTCGGCCAGCATCCGCAAGAAATTTCCGGTTAATATTGAAAGGCAATGCAAACGTTCGGTTGGGTAGCGCTACTGAGTTTTGCGCCTTCTCTTTGCGCCGGCGTGCCGCAACCGGCTGACTGGGTTCCAGCGCGCTGGTCTTGGTCCGACGCAAAGTCTCTCGAATTGCTGGCAGACAGCCCCGTCAACTGCCTGCTGCTGAAAAGCTACACGACTGATTTCGTGGCCGCTGCGGAGAAACGTGGATTGGTGACGCTTGCGGTCATCGCCCCCGGGGGAAATGCCGTCGCCGCGGCTCGCAATGCCTTGGCGGCTAAGGTCACGGGCATCGTTCTGGAAGGCAGTTTTCCGGAAGCCACAGCGGCCGCCGTCCAGCGGGCGGCTGGAAGCGCCCCGGTCGTCCAGTTAACAGCGCGCAGTCTTCTGCCGTTGGGCTTGAACGCTCCGATCCTCGGGACCTACCAGGGCGTGTGGCCGGGAATTGCCGTTGAGGAGAATGGGGCGACGAAGGGCGGTGCAACAGGTACCATTTGGATCGATACCAACACCGGGTTTATTCGTGCCGTTCGCGCATGGGGAAATGCCACGGTGTGGATCGCCGTTCAACCGCCAGCTAAAACGATCATCACGGGCGAGCGGTATCTGCAAGTAATCGCCGATGCCGCGATTTCCGGCGCCCGCTGGGTACTGGCGCTCGATGACGATTTTGCTCAACGCCTGAACAACCGCCAAGCCGCGGGTATGCGCGACTGGCGTCGCATCAGCGTACTGCTCCGCTATTTCGAGCAGCATCCCGAGTGGCGGCGCATGACCGAATACGGAAAGTTGGCCGTGGTGCAGGACCCGGCGAGCGGCGGCTTGCTCACCGGGGGCGTGCTCGACATGATGGCGGCCAAACACATGCCCGAGCGGCTGATCCCGCGCCGGTATCTCACACCCGATGCCATTCGTGACCTCAATGTGATTCTGGATCTGGATTCTGGCGCGCTTACGGCCCGGCAGGAACAAGCGCTGCGCGGGTTCACCAGCGCCGGCGGAACGCTTTTGACGGGCCCGCCCATCTGGAAAAACGCCGGCGCAACAGACGACCGGTTCATGCTCAACAAAGCCGAATTCGATGAGCTGGACGCCCTCTGGAAGGAGCTGAGTCCAAAAATGCCACGCCGCAGCTTCGGCGTGCGCCTTTTCAACGTCAGCTCGATGCTCTCCAACGTGCTTGTCTCGGCCGACGGCAAAACGCTTGTCGTCCATCTTGTCAACTATTCGGATTACCCGGTGGAGAATATCTCCGTAATGTTTCCAGACGATCACAAGAAAGCGACACTCATCACGCCTGAACGGGCGGGCCAAAACCTGGAAATATCTCAAAGCAACGAGGGCGCAGGTGTGACTGTGGAAACTGTGTCCGTCTGCGCTGCGGTCAAACTCGAGCGATAGCTTTCTGCGCGAGTTTGACCTTCAACCGTCCAGCCGGTCGACCAGCGGGATTGGTTTGAGTGAGCTGCTCGCTCCCGCCAGCCACTGACGCCAGGCCTGAGGGTCTTTGCCGTTATTGCATCCGGTCAACTCCTCGAGCGACATATGCGCGAATTCGGCGAGGTTCGCCCGGTTGTCGTCCAGGTAGTCGATCAAGGTGTCGTAGCCCTCGGTGCTGCCCAGGCGGGCCAGCGTCCGGGCGAGAGTTACTTCGGTGAGAGCCCGCTTTTCAAGGTCAAAGTCAATCTGGAATCCCTTTTTGGCCGACTGGTTTTTGAGCGTCGCATGGTTGTGAATCTTCTTCAGAATCGGGACTGCCGCCGGATCGCCAAGCAACTCGGCTCCGTAGCAAATCGAGTCCACATAGTGGAAGGGCCACGGTAACTCGTCGGCGAAATCTTCGGGCTCGGGCGTAATCAGAGCACCGAGGTGATCCCACACGGAGAGGGCGCGCGGATCGCGAGTCATGCCGAGGGAGTAAACCAGGTCGGCTGGTGGCTGGGGGATCCCTACTCCCATATGTTCTACGGCTCCTTCGTCCTTCAGGCCTTGTTCTTTGATCCGCGGAGGTACCTTTCCGCTGGCGATGCTTTGTTCAATCGCAGCGATCAGCACCGGCGCTCCGGTCTTTGAGCCAAACATCGCCAGCGCCTGGGCCACCCGAAGCTTGCGATCACCTGTGGCCTCGGCTATTTCCTGCTCGAGGATCGGGACCGCCAACGCCGGATCGGCGCTGCAGATCTCGACAAAAGGGATCTTCTCGCGATAGTGCGGGCTGCCTTCTCTCGCCATGGGAATATCCTCCCAGGCAGAGAGGTGGCGCCCATCCACTTGTTTCACAAATGCTCTGATGGCAGCTTCATCGAGGGGACCGGCATCGACTTGGCGGGTGAGCATTTCGGGTAGTAGCGTGCCGACCTTAGTTAGCCTCTGCTGCACCTTGCGCACATCCACCTGGCGCGGGGTGACACCATCGCCTACGGCGTAAGCTGCGGCTACGCCCATGGCACCCCCCAGGTTCTCCATTTCGGGCTGATTGCGCATGTTGTACAACACATCGTGCGCGCCCGAAAAGGCCTTGCCTCCCACCATGATGTTATCGAGTCCCCGCGGCAGGACGGCGCGATACGGCATTTCCGTGGGCAGGATGGGCATGAGAAGCCCAATCCGGATCCAATTCGAGGCGACTCGCCTGTGGCAGTCCATTTGACCGGCGCCGAGGTTGATCACGTCGGGCCACTCACGATGCCGCAGAAGGTCGGTCAGGGTCACGACCACATCGCCCATAATGTGGCGGGATTCGCGGGTGGCGATGTAGTTCCCATGATCGTGAACCGTGGGGCCGCGCCGCCGGCCGATGAGGATCGCTCGCGTGTAATCGTCGATATTGCTGACGTCGACGGTGTGCCCGAAGTGCCAGCGGCTCTTGGTGGGCTGGATGTATTGGGCGAGGTTAAACCACATGGGGTAGTGGTCGCGCGCGGCACCGTAATAGAATTTCGCTCCAGCGAAAGCCGCTACATCACCGTCGCCAGTCGTATCGGCAGTAATCTTGGATAGCACGGCCTTCAATCCGTAGGGCGTGGCAGCGACAACCCCGCGCACCTGGTTGTCCTGACATATGGCCGCAATCGTAATGGTGTTGAAGAAGAGCTCTACACCGGATTGCCCGGCATCCTTCAGGAGCGCGTACATCTTCGCCTCGATGTTCCACGGTCCGTTTAATTCGTTGGCCGACGTGGGCCAGCGCAGGCTCTTGTGTACTTCATCTACCAGGTTGGCGTTGCGAATCGCGAAACCTGCCCAATACCGGCCATGCCAGTAAGCGCTCACACCGCCAACGGTTCCGGTGCCGCCCAGACCAGGGCAGAGTTCGAGCAGTGTGGTTCTTGCGCCCTCGCGGCCCGCTGAATTGGCGCAGGTGGCGCCGCATGTTCCCCCGCCCACCACAAGAAAGTCCGTCTGCCGAAAAACGGGCACCTCGACGGGCGCCACCGTCAGCCTTTCATAGGGCCGGCCGCGTTGCGGGCTGTCCTGGTACTTCACCTCCAAGCCATGCGGCGGGTAGTCGGGAATCCCGTAGTCGGTTTCGCCGGCGGGAAGCTCCGCGTTGCCGAGCGTAGGAAGCAATGTCTTAGCAAAGGCAATGCCGGCCAAGGCTGCATCCACCGGGTCACGCAAAAGATTGCGCTGCTGTTCCTCGAGCCGTACCGCCTCATTGAGGCACCACAAACCCTTCACTGGACCGGCGAAGCTTCCCAGCGGCCACCGGACCTCGGACCGGTTCTTGTCGCTAAACTCGACCAGTTCCTTAAACTCCCCTGCCCAGGCTGGGGCGGGGCCAGCCAGCTGTGTGGTTTGCGGGCCGTCCAGCTCGTAGGCGCAAATGCCCAGTTTGGCGTCCTTGAACTTCGGAACGTTCTGAATCAGATGGGCGGCCACGCGCATGGTGCGATGGCGAGCCTCGATTTCCCGCCGCATCGTGCCTTCCAGGTCTAGCTTTCCGGCGTTGAGTTCCATCGGGCACTCGATCAGCACGTGCCCATTGCCCCGGTAGCCGGCATGGACAGTCAGCTTGTTGCCTGCCACCCCGAGTTCTGCGGGCACCTCCAGCGTGGACTGCTCCAGCGGCCACACGCCTTCCATCTCCATCATGCGGATGAAGTGGAAGTCCGCAGCCGTTTCCGGTGCGAATTCCGCGCCGGCGATTCGCGCCACCAGGGCCGTGCTCGTCGCGTCGAGCACCAGCCGCCCCAGGAGAGCCTGACGGCCCGATTTGTTGCCGATGACGACGCCACGAATCAGGCCATTGGCCACAATTGCCTCCGTGGGAAGGGCAGCGTAGACCAGTTCGACTCCGGCCGCCAACAAAAGGTTCTCCAACGTAACCTTAAAGGCATCCATCCAAAGGGGAATTTCCCCCTCGGCCTCGGCCGTCGCTTGCTTTTTCAGACAGGCAGCGATCAGTTCCGGAGCTTCCCCGCCGGCGGCAAGCTTGCCCAGATCCACCCAGGGCTTGAGCGTGGCCGAGACCTCGCGCCCGAGGTAGATCCGGTGTTCGACCAAAACAACCTTACGGCCCGCCCGGGCGAACTCGAGCGCAGCAGCCACACCCGCTACCGAACCTCCGATTACGACCACATCTGCCTTGCGCAGAATGGGCAGCCGCGAACGGCGCAACAGAACGCTCGGCCTCTTCCTGGTTTGCGGAATCTGATCCTGCGCAAGGGCAGTTTCGGGCAGAAGGCCTGAATGACGGGCCATGGCGATGGTGGCAATCGTTCCGCTGCTGACGCCTTGCAAAAAACGGCGCCGGGATGAGCCTGCGCCGTTCTTTCCTTGTCTGTTCTTCCCGGGCATCTCCATTTTGATTCTCCGTTGCGATCAATATACTACCAATCCAGCGTAGCGAAAAAGGACTTGACAGTCTTCTTTACAGAAGCGTATAAACGAGTACGGGTAGGGTCAATTTCGACACCGGTAACCAAGAGGAATATACTGCCGTCATGGCTTGGAAGAAGGGGGGGGCGCAATGATTTCATTGTGGAAGAACTTGTCACGTGGTCGCAGTGCTGGAGTTTGCGTTCTATTGCTGCTTTGCTCGCTGGCGGTGTGGGCCCAGTATACGACCGCGAGTCTGGGCGGAACGGTCGCCGATCCTTCCGGGAACACTGTGCCTGGGGCGAAGGTCGTTGTAGAGAATACGGCCACAGGGTTCTCTCAGGAGATGCTCACCTCGGCTGACGGCATATTTAACTTCCCCCAACTCCCCGTGGGCACCTACAAGCTGACTGTTGAAAAGGAGGGTTTTGCCACTTATTTGCAATCCGGCATCGTCCTCACGGTCAACCAGTCAGCCAGGCAACCCGTGACACTCAAGCTGGGTCAGGTGTCGCAGCAAGTGACTGTGACCGGGAATGCTCCTTTGGTGAACACCGGTTCGGCCACGGTTGGCCAATTGATCGATACCCAGCAGATTCTTGATCTACCATTGAACGGCCGTGTCGTGAATTCACTCATCTTCCTGGGCGCGGGGACAACGGACGCCACCAGCCACTATTGTGGTTACGGCTGCATCGGCGGAACGTTTCCGGAGGAGCAATATGCGAAGACGAACGGAACGGTTGCCAACGGCGTGAATTACCAATTGGATGGCGCCGATTTCAACAACGTGCTTCTGAATACGAACCTGCCCTTCCCCAACCCCGACGCTGTGCAGGAATTCAACTCCCAAACTGACAATATGAGCGCCCAGTACGGCAATGCCGTTGGCGGCATCGTCAGCGTAGTGACCAAATCCGGCACCAACGAAATCCATGGAAGCTTATTTGAATTCCTCCGGAATGGAGATTTGAACGCGAGAAACTTCTTTGCTCCCACTGCGGATAACCTAAAGCGCAACCAGTTCGGGGGTACGGTTGGAGGGCCGATCAAGAAGAATCAGTTATTTTACTTTGGAACTTATCAAGGAACGCGGATTAACACTGCTTCGCAGGGCCAGATTGAATTTGTGCCGACTCAGGCTGAACGCAGCGGTGATTTTTCAGCGCTGCTTCCAGGCACTCAGCTTGCTGACCCCGTGACAGGAGTTCCTTTTCAAAACAACCAGATTCCTGCTGCACGGTTGAGTCCTATCTCCCAAAAACTGCTTGCGGATATTCCACTACCGAATGGGCCGGGCGGCGAGTTGACGTTTGCTGGCGCGCCGACACAGCAGAACGAAAACCAGTACCTGGGAAAGGTCGACTATCAACGAAATAAAAACCAACTGAGTGGGCACTACTTCTTCAACAGGTTCACCAAACCTGCCTTTAGCTCGAAGACCAACCTGCTGCAGGATAACGGCGGGTCGTTCGTTACGTCGCAGAATATCTCCGTGAATCATGTATATACAGCGTCTCCCGCGCTGCTCTTCAATACGTGGTACGGATGGAACCGTGAAACCGGGCAGAATCTTGATGTCGCGACCGTTGGTTTTCCTGACCTGGGTGTTAATATTGCGGGGCCGAGTGTTCCCCAAATTCTGCTTAGCGTTGGTGGGGGTTTCAGTATCAACGCCGGCTTCTTTGGAAACTTTACTCGTCAGGTTCAAACTCTTCGCGAGGACGTGACTTGGGTGCGTGGCACGCATGAAATTCATTTCGGCGGATCAGTGTCGCGGGTGCACGCTCCCAAAGCCAATCAATATGAGATGGGCGGAAGTTTTTCTTTCTCCAATAATTTGTCCGGGAACAATATCGCCGATTTTATGCTCGGACAGGCATACAATTTCACCCAGTTGGGAGGGATCTATTACGAGCTTACCGAAAATCGCTGGAGCACCTATGTGCAGGATAACTGGCGGGTAAACCGGAGACTGACGCTCAACCTTGGCTTGCGATGGGAACCTTTCTTGCCTTTTCAGGATGCCAAAGGACGCCTGGGTTGTTACGAACCTGGGCAGAAATCTACCCGGTACCCAAATGCTCCTGTGGGGCTGATCTACAGCGGTGATCCAGGTTGTCCGGCTGGTGCGAGTTACAACAATCTGGCGAACCTGGCGCCCCGGATCGGTTTTGCTTACCGCCTCACCGAGGACGGCAAAACGAGCCTGCGCGGTGGCATCGGCTATTACTATACACTCCCAAACATTGTTGCTTATCAGGACGCCACTTCAATCCCCCCGTTTGCTCCGGCTGTCAGCCTGACGGATGTTTCGTTCAGTGACCCTTATGGGAGCGCCAAGGTTGCCAACCCCTTCCCGGCGCAATTTGGCCCCAACGTGGCACCGCCCAACACAGTATTCCCGTCGCCCCTCGCTTTGCCGTACATGTTTGATCAGCATTTCCGGGCGCCTCAGATCGCATCGTGGAATCTGACCCTTGAAAGGCAGCTCGGCGCCAGCTGGCTGGTACGTGCCGCCTACGTGGGGAACAAGGGCACATACCTCTTTGGGGACGGAACCCAGGAGACTGGGTTGCAGCAAGCAAACCCGGCTATTTACATTCCGGGTCAGTCGACCGTGGCAAACGAGCAGCAGCGGCGCGTGAATCCTGCTTTTTCTACGGTTGCCGTTAACGTTTCCGCCATCAACTCGAACTACAATGGCATGCAATTAACCGTGGAAAAGCGCATTGGCTACGGCTTGTCTATGCTCGCGAATTACACATGGTCCAAAGAGCTGAACGATTTTGCTCCGCTCGGAGTCGGCACCAACACAAATCCCTTTGATCGAAAATTTGATTATGGTCCGTCCGATGACGACCTGAGGCATGTATTCAAGCTCTCGTTTGTTTATGAGTTGCGAGCATTCTGGCACAGCGGTTGGCAAAGTAAGCTCACAAATGGATGGTCCGTGAGTTCGATTGCTAACTGGCATAGCGGATTTCCTTTTACCGTTTTCAGCGGCTATGACAACTCCCTTAGTGGCGTCGGCGGAGACCGCGCTGATCTAACCGGCGCTGGCAACGCAACACTCGATCCTGGCCGGCCGCATGGTCAACTGGTCCAGGAGTTTTTCAATATCGCCGCTTTTGGTCCGAATGCGATCGGAACTTATGGCAGCACAGGCAAAAACATTATGCGCGGCCCCGGGTTCTTCGATACTGACTTCTCCCTGATGAAAATGACTAGGCTTGCGGAACGAGCGAGTCTCCAATTCCGGGCGGAGGCGTTCAACCTGTTTAACAACGTGAACTTTCTCAATCCGGATAACATCCTGACCGATGGCGCTTTCGGCCAGATCACAGCAGCCCAGGATCCGCGGATTCTGCAGCTCGCCCTGAAGATCGTATTTTGACGGAAGGATTGTTTTCGACCGTTCCCAGGGTTCGTCGCTGCCAGCAACCCGTTTGCCGCCGCACACCGCCCGCGTGGTGAGGTAGAATTCCGCCACGGTCCGTCGATCGGCGGGACCGGGTCATGATCGGCAAGACCATCTCCCATTACCAGATCGTGGAAAAGTTGGGCGAGGGCGGGATGGGTGTGGTCTACAAGGCGCGGGATCTGCGCCTCGACCGCTTCGTCTGTATCAAGGTCCTGCGCTCCGAGCAGCTGAAAGACGAGTCGCGCAAGCAGCGGTTCATTCAGGAAGCCAGAGCCGCGTCCTCGCTGAACCATCCCAACATCATCACCATCCACGAAATTGACCAGGAGAACGGGACAGACCTCATCGTCATGGAATTCATCGCCGGCAAGACACTCCAGCAGTTGATTCCCGCGGGCGGCCTGCCTGTGGTGGAGGTTCTGAAGGACGCCATTCCCATCGCCAGCACGCTCGCGGCCGCCAACGCCGCGGGCATCATCCATCGCGACATAGTTTGAGGCAAGCCCAAACGTCTTTTCTAAGCGGCCCGACGGCAATCGGGCCGTTTGTATGTGTGCCAAGCATGTTCGACAGTTCGGGGGTGAAAGTCCCCTTCACAACCTGATGGAGGTGAAGTGATAGCGGGCATTCGGCATAGCGTCTCATCGTGAGAGGAACCTCGAACGAGCGGCCCCCTCGGACGACGCGGTAAAGCCTACTAAACTGGTTCACGCCCAACAACCGGATGGATCCCGTTAAACGCCGGTCACGGAAATAGGTCCCCGGAAGTCGGCATGTGGCTTTTGATGGCGCTGCGATCCTGGAAAAGCACAGTCGTCGCCGCAGGAACAAACTCTCTGCCGCCAACTGTGTTCGAGAACGGAAGAGGAGCCCAATCAGCCGGCCGAGATCGATCATCACCTTGGCTATCAGGAGCAGCTGCAGAATCGACTCCGATGAACACTACAAGAACACTATTAAGAATTTTCGCGATCGTCAGAATAGAAACGCGGTGATCTCTATCGCCAGAAAGAGGCCTACAAAAACGCTATCGTCTTTGTTAGCAATTGAAAGTCATTTTGGGAAGCTGGCATTCTACCACTGAATTACTCCCGCTTTCAACGCCTTACAAGCACCACTGGCTCCAATGGCTCCATTAAGCATACCCCCGATCCCTGCGCTACGCCAAGGCCGCTTCTAATGTGTTCACGGCGGCTCTTTTCTCTTCCCGGTCAGATTGCGTGTACACGTCCAGGGATACTCCAATACCGTGGCCGCGTTGATCGGCTCCAACTTTCGGATCGACGTGGTACTTCTTCATCAGGGACGAATTGGTCCGCCGCATCACTTGGAAATTGGCCCATTCCAACCCGACTGGCTCCAGCTTCGGCAGGAAACAGCGACGCCATAGGTTGTCCTTCCCCACCGGCGTTGTCAGCCTTTCGCTCGGGAACACCCAAGCTGATGATTCCGTGGAAGGGCCCTTCCTGCGCCATTCTGCGATAGCTATGAGTAACCGATCCGAAAATGCCGCCTCTCGTTCGGAGCGTTGCGATTTCGGCGTATCAAGCCGCCCGCGATACAGACGTCGGGTTATTTCAGCAGATGCGCCGGTCAGCGAGCCCCATGTTAACGCTAGAATCTCACCCGGACGCATTCCGGCAATGATCGCCAACTGAGCAATCAATCGTTCTCTCGTATCCAGCACTTCGAGCAGCTTCTTTACCTCCTCTTTGTTCATGACTTTCCGATTGGGGCGCCTTGCCTCTCGTGGAATGTACAGGCTTTCAGCTGGATTCCGGTCTATGTAACCCTCCTCTACTACCAGGCGGAAAATCTGCCGCAGAGTCCATCGGATATGAGCCACCACACTATAAGAATAGTCAGCCGCTTTTTGGTTCAGCACTTGCTGCAACTCGTCGCGACTGAACGTGTCAACGGCCCGTGAGGCGTACACGGAACTCAGATGAAATTTTAGTCGTCCCTCGTTGTCACCTGCCGTCGATGCCTTCCACTTTCCCCGGTAGAACGGCAAATACGTATCCTCCACGAACGCAGCAAACGTAGGCTTGGGCTTACCAATGGTTTGACAGGCGTCTAAAGCCCCCAGTATTGCCGCGAGCTTCGCTTCTGCCTCAGATTTTGTCATTCCGGAAATCGGCCACCTCGCTTTTCGTCTGTGACCGTCCTCCCGCCACTGCGCTATCCACTGTCGTCCCACTTTTTTCAGACTTCCTCTTTGAAACCGTTTTCGCGTTTGGATCATTTCTTCTCCTTACGCGCTCACGGCGTCGTTTTTTAGCGATGGAGACAGGATACCGCGTTCGTTTTCTTCGATCCACCTGAGGAGTGCGGCTCGGCGCACGAGCTTGCGGCGGCCCATCGGGACAACCGGAAGTGGTGTGACATTCGGTAGTTTGCCAGCAATTGCTTTTGAGACGTGCGCCTTAGAGCAGCGCAACTCGCGCGCGACTTCGTCTGTAGTTAGGACGTCCATCATATAGACTCTCTTTCATATCTGCCTGAGGGCTCGCCCTGTTCCCACTGGTGCTTTGTCTACCGAGTTCATCACTCCACCCCCATGCCCAAACTGTGGCTCACCGCGTGGTAGTTGCCGTGGTTCTTCTCCCCGGCGCTGTGGTTTTCTAAGCCGGCGACAAGCCCGTGCTTCCAGTCCTCGACCGCCCGCGGCTTTGACACCTACCACGAGAAAGACTGTCGGCCACCAACGCTCCTCAACGGCCTCGACCGCGATCCGGTTCTCGCGCGCGCCCGTGAAGGTCGCGCTGGTGTATTGGAGTCGCCGCCCTCAGAAGGGTTGCTCGATAGCGACCCAGCCAGCCGCCCCATCCATCCCCAACCGGGGCTAACCCTTGGAGCCGTAACCTGGTCTCTTCCAGAAGACGTTCGTCGTTCAGAACCTTTTCACAATGTCCCAGCTCGTCGATCTCAAGCAACGGTCGTCCGTTCTCGAACAGCTTGCGCAGACGAACAAACCTGTTTGCTCGCAGGCCGCCGCGACCGCGTGCCTCTGACATTTGAGGCGTGTGATAGATGCAGTGCACCTTGGCGTCGGTGCCCTCCACCATCATGAAGCTGCGGCCGGTCCCCTCATCTTCGCCGTGCACCAGTATTCTGCCTTCCAGTGTTGTGCAATTGCGAAGATCGAACATGACCAGTGGCAGCCGCGTGTCCGACACGGGCACGCCGTGAGCGGCCAGGATCTTTTGCCGATCCCCGAGGCGCTGCATCGCCCGTAGTGCGGTTTCGAAATCCTGGCGCACCAGCCATTGGTCGAGCCCAGCTGCTTCGGCCAGTCCCATGCTCTCCAGCGTCCTCAGACGCGCAACTGCGTACTGGTTTCGCGGATGCGCCGAATTCCTGCTGACCTGGAAATGCGAGGCATCGCCTTCTGTCGGATTGTCCCGAGCAATGGCCCGGTCCAGCGACGTGAACCTGTGCTGCGATACTTCGCGGCGCTGGGCTTCGGCGATATCGAATTGCGTGCGATACCCAAGCTGCCGGGTACACAGATCTTCAGCGATGCTCCGAATGCCGTGCTTGACGTAATCGCGTTCGAGACGGAAAGATTTTCCGTTCTCGCGAACGCCGCGCAGGGCGATGTGAACGTGAGGGTTATCGGTATTGAAGTGCGACACAGCCACCCATTCGAGGTGGGTATCGAGATCCCGTGTTATACGCTGCATCAAGTCGCGGGTCAGCTGTATCAAGTCCATCTTGTCTCCGAATTCCGGCGACACGATAAGCTTCCACATGCGTTCGTCGCCGGCGGACTGCCACTGATCGAGGCGAGCGGCAATATCGATCCCTCGCTCCGTTGCGTCGAACCTGGCCTCCACGGCGCGCCCTTGGCTGGCGCTCTCGCGGGCGATGTAGCGCCCATGTGCCTTCCATTGTCCGCGTGTGGCATTCTTCGCGTACATCACCCTAACGGCGCACCGCTGATTGTACGGGCGAGAAGGAACCGGGCGCCGCGTCCGCGGCCTGCGCTGTTGTGCACGCAGTTCTCGGGCATAGCGAAGAATCAGGAGGTAGGTAGAGCACCAAGCTCTGGGTGAACTGGCTTGTCGACCGCGCGTCTTCCGGGGATTAAGCCGGAACCCCTTTGGATTCCTGTCACTCACGGCTTGGCTCCAGGTCCACTAACCCGCCACTTCTGGGGCACCTTCGCCCTGGAAAATCGGACGGTGCGTTGTGGCATGAAAATACCCCCTCACTTACAAGGCCTTGGGAGAGGGTGTTTTCGGACATGCAACCTCAGAATATTTTGTCGGGGTCTGGCGGCTCCCCGAGTCTAGCGCCGCCTTGATGTCCGGCCACGCGCGGCGGAGCAAAGCCATGTATCGGTCTGGTTTCGCCTCACCCAGCCTGCGAAGGTTCGGGAGATGTAGCGGCACGGAGGAATCTCCTGAACGTTCGGGAACCGGGCCCTCGCCGACCTCAGGCCCTTGCTTCAGGACAGCTCTCTGCACCGAGTCGTAGTGGATGCTCATGGATCTTTCGAAAATGCCCCTCACTTTCAAAGGCATGGGAGAGGGTGTTTTCTGACATGAAATGAAAAAATATTTTGAGGGACCGCATCCGTCTGAATCTTCTGGGCGCTGGAGGCCTTCTGCTCTGAGCAGAAACATCAGCAGTTCATGGAACACAGTGCAAGACGGACTAAATGCCCTGTTTTCTGCGTGAGCAACAATCTACGGCAGAAGGCCATGTTACACGGAGTTGCACTGCAACGAGTGCAAGAAAGACGAAAGGCTTTGTTTTCTGCAACTGCAACGTTCTTGCACTCTTCGGTAACACTAGGCAATGCAGATTCGCAACAAAAGGTGACCAAAGGCCATGCGCCGAATGGTGAGCTAGAGGCAGCGTTATGCGGAGGGGAACATAAAGGAGTGGGATTCACAGGGCCCTCTTTTTCGGCTCAAGCTTCGCTGCATCGGATGTTTAGCCCGGGATGCATTCTTGCTTGGGTGCATCCCGTTTGGGACGCGCTCATTTTCTTGTGTCAGACAACGCCCTCTCCCAAGGCTCTGAAGGGGAGAGAATCGTTTCAAGCCATAGATGCAACCCTATTCTCCAGGAAGACACTCTCACAGGATTGCCAGGTTCGCGTCAGTCTCCTGGAGCCAAGTGATCAAGTCCGGGCATGCTCGCGACGGATTCAGCTACCAAGAGCGATTACCGGCGCCGAACTTTCCGATAACCCCGTTCCGTTCCGGGCCCGCGCCGCATTCTTAATTACATGGGGATTTATCACCACTTATCCGGCACTGCCCTCAATTTGCAGCTTGGGCGTTGTGCGGACGAGTGACGCACCATCTACCGAAGAGCCTCTACTCGCAGTGGAAATGTATCAGCGGAAGTTCTCCACCAGCATCAATTCGCTCCCTGATTGCTCGACTTGGCTGTAGAGTATCCATTTGCCGTCCGGCGAAACCGTGAGGCCGAAGCCCAAGGGTTTCTCAAACCCGGCGACAGTGCTGATCTTATTTGTATCGAACCTCAGAAACTGAATAGAAGGAGTCGCCTCTTGCCCTGGGATGAAATAGATTCCTTTATCCACGATGGCCAGATCGAAGCAACTACGCACATTCTCTAGGACCTTGGCCGCTACGCCGCCCCCTATCGAGATCCTCCAGAGGCTGCTATTAAACAGATCCTTGGTGTAGTAGAGGACTCTACCGTCCGGCGATTCCTGAGGCCCGAAGCCGCCATCCCGCGTCACCTGGATCGCCTCACCTCCGTTCGCTGGCATCTTCCATACCTGTTGCTCGCCCGTTCGCTCAGAATCAAAGTAGATCCACCGGCCGTCCTTCGACCAGCTCGGGTTGCCATCAAGCGCTGGATGCGTAGTCATGCGCTGCGGTTTCCCTCCGGTGGCGCCGACTACATAGATGTCGAACTCTCCTGGGGCATTTGAGTCAAAAGCAATGCGTTCACCGTCCGGCGACCAACGAGGAGTTGTGACGTCAGGGCCGCCAAAAGAGGTCAACTGCACGGCATTCGAACCATCCGTATCGCATACCCAGACTTCAGGGTTTCCGGAGCGTTTCGACTCAAAAGCAATTTTCTTTCCGTCTGGGGAGAACTGAGGAGCTTCATCGTCCCGTGTCGAGGAGATGAGGGAGGTAGGCTGATTAAGTGGTTGCAGCCGCTTTGCGCCACCGGGGCCCGCGACGCCTTCCAGACTGGGAGGCGCCATGCGCCAGATGCTGGTATGAGCAAAACGATGTACATAAGCGAGCCGGTGCCCGCTGCGCGAAATCGCGTGCTGATAGGTGTCGTCGCCCAAAGATGAAAGCCGTTGCGGTTCAGCTCTCCTTACACCTGGCCCGGAAACGGCAATTCTCCAGAGGCCCCCCGAAACCAGCCACCCGGCAGAATAGACGATCTCGCCCCCATCCGCAGTCCAGGCCAGAGCTTGGGCGCTATTTCCGAATGTGATCTGTCTTGGTTCCCCAGCAGGCTTGAGTCCGTCGGAGAAGGCAAGCAGATAGAGATCGCTCCGGCCGGCGTCGATTGCCCGGATGAATGCCAAAGTGCGCCCGTCCGGGGAGAAAGCAGGACTGGAATCGCCCCAGAATTGCTTCGGTGGAGAAGTCAGTCTCCGCTTTTCACCGGTGTCGACCGAGAGCAGAAAAAGCGCGGGGGGTTCTGTTGTAGAATCAGACTCACTGATCGCCAGCCAGTTGCCATCGGGGGACCAGGCAGGACAGCACAAGCCGAAAATCTCGGCAATCTTGCGTTCCGGGCCACCTATAGCTGGAATCAGCAGTACCGCGACCTTCCGCGAGGGCAAGTTCCGGAGGAAAGCGATGAAGCGGCCGTCCGGTGACCACGCGGGGCAACAATCCGAGGCCGGATCGGTTGTCAGCCGTAGGGGCGGCCCGTTGGTGCCGATCATTTTGACGTATATGTCAAAATTGTCCTGCTTTTCTCCGTTCCAGACGAAGGCCACCTGGTTGCCGTCCGGCGAAAAGCTGGGCTGATCTTGATACCCGCGATACGTGGTGAGGGGAACAGCGTTCAAGGCGGCTTCCGGAGTTTTGGCGGTTGAGCGAATAAACCACAGAGTACCGCCGCCTACGGCCATTATTCCCAGTAGGACAGGAATCGCAATCCTCCAGCGCTTCGCGAAGGACCACCCGGCTGGCGTCGCTGCGATCTCAGCGCCGGTCGGCGATCCGGCTCCCCGAGACCCGAGGCCCTCGCGAAGGACTTCCAGCATGATCCTCGCGTCGTCAATGTGCTGGAGGCGGCTCTCGGGGTCCTTGCGCAGACAGAGGCGGACCAGTTCATCGAGTCGCTCCGGCACTCTGTCCAACGGTTTCGGTTCAGTAGTGGCAGCGGCGGTTAGCGCGGCCGTGATGGTCTCGCCCGCGAACGCCCGACGGCCGCTCAGTAGTTCGTAGAGGATGCAGCCGAAGGCGAAGATGTCGCTGCGCGTGTCGGCCGCCGTGCCTTCGATCTGCTCGGGCGCCATGTAGCCTGGCGTGCCCGCCAGGCTGGCGGTCTGAGTGGAGGCCGGCGCACCCTCCTGCTCCGCCAGTTTCGCCAGACCGAAATCCAGCACCTTGACGGACCCTTTCTCCGTTACCAGAATGTTGCCGGGTTTCAGGTCGCGATGCACAATGCCTGCCGCGTGAGCCGCCGCCAGGGCATCGGCCATCTGAATGCCGTACTCGATCACCTGCCTCACCGGGAGTGGGCCTTTGAGCGGTCGACCCTCGACCAATTCCATGGCCAGGTACGGCGAACCTTCCTGGTCGCCGACTTCATAGAGAGTGGCGATGTGGGGGTGGTTCAGGGCGGCCACCGCCCGCGCCTCACGCTCCCAATGGGGGCTGAATTGGGTCTTGACGAACTTCAAGGCGACGCTGCGGCCTAGGCGCGTGTCCTTGGCTTTGTAGACCACACCCATGCCGCCTTCGCCTAGCTTGGCTTCGATGCGGTAGTGCGCCACCGTGTCACCGGGCGCGAGTTCGGCGGCGACCGCTAACAATTTCGCGGCCGGACTTTGCCAACTAGGCTCTTCGTTGCCCGCCAGCAACCGCTCCACTTCGGCGCGCAGGTCCGCATCCCCGCCGCAGGCGGACTCCAGGAATCGGGACCGTTCCGATTCCGGGGTCTCCAGCGCCGCGCTGAAAAGTTCCTTGATCTGGGACCATCGCGCCGGTGTCACAGCCGTGCTCCCGGACTCAACTGCGATTTCATCCACCCTTTGGCCATGGCCCAGTCGAGCTTGACGGTGCGCGTCGCGATCCCCATGGCCTCAGCCGTCTCTTCTACCGATAGCCCACCGAAGTAGCGCAACTCCACTACACGGGCCTGTCGCGGATCCAATTTGGTAAGCCGGGCCAGGACTTCGTCCACCGCCAGGATTTCCTCGGTCTGGTCACCTCCAGGACTCCGCCGAAAAATCTCCTCGTTCAGCGTGATCGGAATGCCGCGTTTGGCGGCATGGCGTCGCCGCGCGTGATCCACCAGCAACCGGCGCATCAGTTGGGCGGACACGCCGACAAATTGTGCCCGGTTCTGCCAGTCGGCCCGGCTCTGTTCCACCAGGCGGAGGAAAGCTTCATGCACGAGGGCCGTGGGCTGCAACGTGTGGCCCACCCGCTCGTCGCGCATCTGATGGCCGGCGATACGGCGCAACTCCCGGTAAACCAGCGGCATAAGCCGGTCGAGGGCGTCCTTCCGGCCCAGTTTCAGCTCGGCCAGCAGCTCGGTAACTTCCCCGCGAGCCTCCGCCATAGGAGCCAACCTTTCCAGCTTTTCCGGCTTTTGCCTGTGATTATCGGCAATTTTTGCCCCCATTTCCAGCCCCTTGCGCGTTCGGGCCGGGAGCAGCGAAATGAGAACTCAGAAATTGGTGATTGCGACGGTCTGGATGGCGGCGGCCTGCTTCGGCGCCGAGCCCAAGCTCGGCATAACCGTGCAGGTTTACAACTGGGCGCACGTTGCGCCGGGAACCTTGACGGCGGCCGAAGACGAAGGCACCCGGATCTTCAGGGAAGCGGGTGTCAGGGTCCTGTGGCTGAACTGCCCTCTATCTCCGGCGGAGGCCAGAGAATCTCCGATCTGCGCCGAACCTTGTCCCTGGGGCCGGTTCGTTGTGCGCATTGTGTCCGACGTGCCTGCGGGCTTCGGCAGAACATCGCTGGGGGTCGCGCTCCATGACACTGGCATTTATGCCAGCGTCTTCTACCAGCGCGTCGATGAGTTTGCAAAGGAAGGGATTGCCACGCATTCCCAGATCCTGGGTCATGCGATGACGCACGAAATCGGTCACCTTTTGCTGGGTTTGAGGGGGCACGCGGCCTTCGGGATCATGCGCGGACACTGGAACGCGCAAGATCTGCGAAGTATTTCGAAGGGAGCTCTGCTCTACAGTTCGAGGGAAAGTGCTCTTATCCGAGATGCGGCAACGCGAAGGATGCGCGGTGAGATCCCGAGTAGTCGGATACAGATCGCTCTTGATAACAGCGGTGCGCTAACCAAGATAGGCGAACAATAAACACTGCGTACGCCCCGACCCACCGCTGCCGCCGCAGGAAATTCGTAGCATCAGCCTCTAGTGTTCGCTAGTGTGCGGATAGCTGGCGAGAACAGCTATCTCACGCGCTTACGCGCGATGTATGGAACCAGAAACTTGGAGTGGCGCGCTGCGTCGTTTCTAATTGTTTCTAGACCCGGGCGGCAAGCTATGGTCGATTTGGGATTGGTGCCTGAGTGCCCGCATAACAGCATGACCTCGGCTGCCGCGATGCATGGATTGGTGGCGAGCCGGCCTTGCCAAAGGTCCGGCCCGACCCCGTTGGAGAGTCTGTCAGTTTTCGCCAGCCGAGCCGAGCCTGGGTCTAATTGCAGATGACAGGAGTAGGACATGGCGAAGACGAAGAGGAAGCAGTCTACTTTCGAGCGATTACGCCGGGGGGAGCTGAATCGGAAGCAGCGTAGGAATCTGGCGCGGCGCCTGGGCTGGCAACGATCCCGGTCTGACGATGATTCATGCCAATGCCGGCGGGATTGACGTGGGCAATGAGAGTCACTTCGTGGCCGTACCTCCGGACCGGGACGCGAATCCGGTGCAGGAGTTCGGTCAGCTTTTCGTGAAAATGCCGGACGTTAAAATCGAAGTACTTCTCCCGGTAGAGCTGCAGCACCTTCTCGGCGGTCTGCAACGGGACCCGCGGGGCTGGGCCGTCGCTTGCGATGGTCGTATAGACCGTCATAGCCACCTTCTTCGTAGCGCTGCCGCCACCGCCTCATGGTCCGATCGGTTACCCCGATGATTTCAGCCGCTTCCCACCACTTCAGGCTCCCGGCCATCGCTTTCAAAATTACTTCTTGCACTTTCATCATCCGCTCCATTTCTGCCGACGAGACCGTCTGTTCAGGGTTCACACTCTCAGCGTCCCATCCGCGCCAAGCGGACAAATCACGTGCTAATTGGACCGGACAAATCACATACTAACGACACAACCGCGACAGGCTTGACGTGCGCGCTGTCCCATGTTAGCATCCCCACAGTTTCGGGGACGTTAACGACTACCCGCAGCCCTGAGCGCGGCGGCCCATGGACAACGTTAGGCTCGGAGCGTTTTTCGTTTCCATCGAAGAACCAAAAACAACTCTACGTCTCAGGTGCAACGGGAGGCTCCGTATGAAATTGTCGTTTCGAGATTTCAGAAGCACCCTACCGTTCTTCACGTGCTTTCTCCTCGCGACCTCCAGCCTATGGGCTGACGTGACCGGAAGCATTCTCGGCGTGGTTCATGACCCCACGCAGGCCGTGGTGGCCGGAGCGCGGATTGTTGCCACGAACGTGGAAACGAACCTTACCCGGGAGACCACGTCGGCCCCCGACGGGTCGTATCGTTTGCTAGCGCTGCCGCCCGGCACCTACAAAATGACTGGCACGGCGGCTGGGTTCCAGCAATATGTCACTTCGAATATCGACGTCAAGGTGAACGACCAACTGCGCATCGATATCGTACTCGAGGTCGGCAGTGTGCAGCAGGAGGTCAACGTCACCGCCAATGCCGTGCAGGTGGAGACGGCGAGCACACAACTCGGCGACGTGATCGAGTCGAAAAAGATGTTGGCCCTGCCGCTCAACGGCCGCAGCTACGTCGATCTCCTTGGTCTGCAAGCCGGCGTTGCCCCAGCCACCGCCGGGACGGGGCCCAATGACCGTCCGGTCTCCGGTAGTCTAAGCGCGGGCAACATCTCGGTGAATGGGCAACGTGAGACGGGAAACGCTTTTCTGGTGAACGGCGGTGACGTGAGCGAGGGCCGGAATCTGGGCGCGGGCTTGATTTCGAATCTTGACTCCATTGAGGAATTACGCCTCATCACCAACAGCTTCGATGCGGAGTACGGGAAGTTCAGCGGCGCAGTGATGAACGCGATCACCAAATCCGGCGCCAACGCCGTTCACGGCGATGCCTTCGAGTTTCTGCGTAACGACACGATGGATGCGCGCAATTTTTTTGTGGCCAGCAAGTCGGAGCTACGTCGCAATCAGTTTGGTTACGCGGTAGGCGGGCCCTTTTGGAAAAACAAGCTCTTTTGGTTCACCGACTATCAGGGCACGAGAGAGGTTTCGGGGGCGGAGACTGGAGTCGTCGACGTATTTACTCAAGCCGAGCGCCAGGGGCAATTCGGCTCGGCTTTGACGGGCTCCATCGATGGCCCCTACTGGGCGCAAGTGCTCACGCAACGCTTAGGCTACGGCGTCAACAATGGCGAGGCTTACTACACCCCGGGTTGCACACTGACATCCGATTGTGTTTTTCCCGGAGGTGTGATTCCGCAGCGGGCCTGGTCGAAGCCGGCCATCAACATACTGCCATACATTCCGGTGGGTAATATTGATCCGGTCAACGGGATCTTTTCAGACAACAGTCAGAAAAACAGGACAGACGACAGCAAGGCCGGCCAGCGCGTGGACTTCAACAACGACAAGACCGGTAACTGGTCGTGGTATTACCACTACGACGACTCCAGCGTATTCAATGCCCTTCCCTCCGCCAGCGTTCCCGGCTTCCCATCGTTTACGCCCACGCGTGCCCAGCAGATCGTCATGAGCAATACGAAGACGCTTGGGCCAGGCGCGGTAAACGAGGCACGCGTGAGTTTCTTCCGCACCTCCACGCGTACGAATGAGCCCAAAGGCAGCTTCGCGAGCCTGGCCTCCCTCGGGTTTGTCACAGGGGTTGGCACACTGGGCATCGTCCCTTCCGGACCGCCGGGTTTTCCGCAGACCGTGCCACCCCTGTATTTCAACAACTTCAGCATCGGCGTGCCGACGCTGACCACCGGCCAGCCCAACAACACCTGGATGATGACCGACGGCCTTTCGAAGGTCGTGGGCAGTCATACGCTTAAGTTCGGAGGCGAATTCCGGTACCTGCAAATCAACGAGCGCAATGTCGCATTGCCCAACGGCTGCTTCACCTTCGACGGAAGTGTCACCGGGGTCGATGCCGCTGATTACGAGCTTGGCGCAGTGTCCGCAGGCGGCTCTGCGTTTCAGCAGTACAGCATGCAGTTCCTGGATTCGCGCACGCGCTATGGCGGCGCGTATGCGCAGGACTCCTGGAAGGCGAGACCGAACCTAACCGTAAACCTGGGCGTGCGCTGGGAAGTGAGCATGCCCTGGTATGACACCCAAGGCAAGATTGAGACCATCGTTCCCGGTGAGCAATCCAAGGAATTCCCCACTGCTCCCCTGGGCTGGGTGGTGCCTGGAGATCCCGGCATCCCGTCCACTCTGGCTCCCACGCATTACAACAACTGGGCTCCGCGCCTGGGCCTCGCCTACTCGCCCGACTTCAATGACGGCATTCTGCAAAAAGTCTTCGGAGGTCCTGGAAAGACCAGCATCCGCGCGGCCTTCGGCATCTATTACACGTCCATCGAGGATTTGAACCTGTTCTACGAGGTGGGCGACCCGCCGTTTGGCAATAACTGGCAGAGCCCCACTGGCGTCTTGTTCGAAGAACCGTACCGCACTCGTACCGACGGAGCCTCGCAAGGACAGAAGTTCCCGTTCACTTTCCCGGTTCCGGGCAGCCCGGCGAACGCGAACCTGAATTTCTCCCAATTTGAGCCGATCTCTTATGCACCGGGCTACGACATTCACAATCGGATGCCGTACGCCGAGCATTATAATTTCTCGATCCAGCGCGAGCTTTCCAAGTCCACGGTTCTGACGCTCGCCTATGTCGCGACACAGGGCCATAAGCTGATCTCGCAGACCGATGCCAACCCGGGGAACACCGCCCTTTGCCTGCAGCTTAACGCCGAGGGCGCCGTCGACCTGAATACGGGCCTTTCCAACCCAGCCTGCGGCCCGTACACCGAGCAGGATACGTTTCAATTGCCGAATGGTACCAAGGTAAATGGGACCAGGACGGCCCTTGGACCCGCATTTGGCTCCAACAACACGTACACGCGCAATAGCGCGAACTCGAACTACAACTCCTTCCAAGCGTCGGTGGAGCGCAAAGCTGCGGACATGACGTTTCTGGCCGCCTACACGCTTGGCAAGGCGCTCGATGATGCGTCGACTTTCGGCGATCTGATGAATTTCACGAATTACCGGTTGAGTCGCTCACTATCGTCTTTCGACGTCACGAACAACTTTGTTGCCAGCTATAACTGGGTTTTGCCCTTCGACCGGACCTTCGGTAACCTGCCAAAGCGCCTCACACAGGGTTGGAACATATCGGGAATCACGCGCTTGTCGTCGGGCTTCCCGATCCGCATCACGCAAAGCCTCGGCGATTTGTCGCTCACCGGCAGTTATTCCACCGACGAGCCCAATCTGGTTGGACCGGTGGTCATCCAAAATCCGCGTCTTGCCGGACCGAACGGCGCCAATACCTACTTTCTGCCGAGCGCCTTCACCTCCGATGTCCTGGGGTATTATGGAGACGCCAACCGGCAGTTCTTCCATGGCCCCGGCATTATCAACACCGATTTTGGAATGTCGAAGAGAATCCCGATTACGGAGTCCATGGCGGTCGAACTCCGTGGGGAATTCTTTAACATCTTCAATCACACGAATTTCAACAATCCAAGTGGCAACTTCAGCAGCAGCCTGTTTGGCGTAGTCACTGGCGCGCGCGCGCCGCGCATCGGGCAGGTGAGCGCGAAGTTTTACTGGTAACCAAGTCTGGGCCGGCTTTCTGCCAAGCCAGCCTTGAGGGCAAGTTCGCGGGGTTGTCCGCGATTCCAGCGGTAGCGTGATCGTTGGCGCTGGCGTGCCGCCGCGTCCGCGTATGTCGCGGCCTGGAGAGTTTTAAAGAGGAGAAGATCGGCTCACGAAGGCTCTGGCGTAGCGGATCGATCCCGATCAAACGCCGGTCGCGTCAGAAGCAAAGCTTACGAGCAGCCACGCGGCGTTCTTCATTACAAGGGGATTTCACGCCAGCTATTCTGCACAGGCAGGCGTTGGTTACGTAAAATTTTACGACCTGAAGAATGATCCGGGCGAATCCATGAACCTACTACGCTGCTTTCCGAGCCTCACGCAGGACTTCTCGCAGCCGCCTGGCGATGAGCAACTCCTCGCCAGGTTGCAGAGTTGCCGAGATGATCTGGATGCGGTCTGGTTCCGGGCTTTCAGGCGCCTTGGGATCGCCCTCTCTTGCCCCCGGAACTGCACTGGGATTCCGCTGCGTTGCCACCTCAATTCGCGGCTCGCCATCTAGCAGCTTCTTGGCGCATTCCGCCATTGTGAGCTTAAACGCCGCTTCGTCCCATCTCACGATCAGGGAGGGACCGGCATAGGCGGTTCGGGTCTCGGTGGTCACGCCCGGAACGGTCTCGACCACCTGCGCGATCCGTCTAATCTGCTTATCCCATTCCCGGTCGAGGCCCTGCAGGTTCATTTTCGTCCACGCCTCCACAGCCGCCAGCAAGCCCATGATTTCCTCCTTACCTACCTTCATGGGCCGGCACACGGCTCCTTCCCACGGGGAGGAATTGGCAAGCGCGGCTTCAATGAGATCCTTGCGGCCTAACAGAAGACCCGTACACTGAGGCCCGCACAATCCTTTGCCGCCGCTGAAGGTGTACAAATCGACACCCATTTTGCCGGGGAGGTAAAAGTTCTCCATCGGGGGAACGCGGTCCGCCCAGTCCACCAACATCGGCACTTTTGCCTTCTTGGTAATGGACAATGCCTTTTCCAACCGTTCGCCCTCAGCCATGGTGTAAACCATGGCCGTCTTCTCGGTAATGGCGCGTTCCAATTCGTCTTGTGTGTATGCCAGCACCAGCTTCCCGCCGGCGCCGCGGATGGCGCTGTCAAACAAACTCCGTCCACCCAGCATGATGACTTCGTTTTTCAAACCAGCGGAGTCCGGAAGTTGCCAGATCTTGGCCGGGTCAGTGCCGGCGATACAAGCCGCGGTCGCGACAGCCATGGCGCCCGCAGCACCCGAGGTGACGAGTCCTGCTTCCGCGCCGGAAAGTTCAGCCAGTCGCCGGCCTACGGCGCGATGCAGTTCCCAAATATTGACGAAGTACTCGGCCGCCTGTTGTTTGGCAGCCTTCACCTCGGGCAGTTCAAGGGTGCCGCTGATATAGGTCCACGGCCCCTTTGCGTTGATGATCGGTTTCACTCCGATCCGTGTGTAAGTGTTGTCGTAGCGGTTCCGTTTCGCCACCCCAAAGGCCTTCTCGAACAGGCCTTGAGTTGTGATGTAGCCGAGAAGTGGGAGTGCGCCCATCCACTTCATAAAGGCGCGCCGATTACTCGAAATAGATTGCTGCATAGCTCGTCCTCTCTGGCGAAGGGACGCGGCTCCCGCGCCGGGCGCCCTTCAGTCCTGATGTCGCTTACCTGCGCCCGGTTGCGCCCGCTTCAGACGCGCAGGTAAGGTTTCAATCCCTCGAATGCGGCGTCGATCTCCGCTTTGATTTCGGGCGACATGCTGGTGCGCGGAATCCGCGTGACGGAGGTCTTGAAGACCCCGCGGCGGTGCAGCATGTGTTGGTATCCCAGTTCCACAAGCTCTTCGAGATTGATCAGCGGCAGCAGGTGCATGAATATCTCTCGTGCCTTCCGGGGATTTCCCGCCTGCCACGCGTCCCAGATCTGCACGTACACGTCCGTGTATCCGGCGCCAGGCATGGTGCCATCCGATCCCTGGCCCATCTCGGCGAGCATGCCCCGCCCACCGTCACCGCTGAAAACGCGCTTCATCGGCGGCCGGTGGGCCTGCAACTCCCGCATTCGGTTGAGCACCGGGCTTAGTTCCTCCTTGATGTAGCCGAGATTGGGATGTGCGTTAGCCAGTCCAATGACGAACGGCACCGGCATGTGCGTCGGGTTATGCGGGCCAGTGTCCTGAATAAAAATGGGCCGGTCGGTGGCACTGGCGAGCGTGCCGTAGTACGTGCGATAGTCTTCGAGAGAGCCGCCCTTCTCCGGCGGAATGGCGATGAATGCGTCGGGCGACAGCTTCTCGGTATGCCGTAGGTAATTCAAAGCAGCAGCTGTGTCGGGACCCTGCACGCCAAAAACCACGGCCGCTGGTTTACCCTTGGCCGCATCGGCGATCACCTCAAAGCCGTGCAAACGCTCTTCTACCGTGAGCCGGTTGTACTCGCTCGCCATTTGCGGCCACACAATGCCGTGCGCTCCGCAGCGGTTCTGCCAATCGACCTCGCGCGCCAGGTCTTCATAATCGACAGCCTTGGATTCGGTATACGGCGTGGCAACAATGACGAAGATGCCGCGAAGCGGCTTATCGGGCCGAGCGCCGGCGCGAACGGAAATAGCCGCTCCGGCCAGCGTTGCTAGGAAACTGCGTCTATTCGAGCCTTGAGTGCCCGCATTTTGACCGCCCATGCCCGTCGTTGCCATCAGTTACTGACCTGACCGGTATTTTGGACCAGTTCGATAGAGAGTATAACTCTTGTGTGTGACCCGCAACTGGCCACCCAGTTTCCGGTTTGGGCGTTTTATTCAAGTTGACGTGACCGCCACGGGTCCTATGTTCAGCAATGGGGAGCACCGCGGTGCCAGCTACCCGGTACGAACCGCCGCCCCGCATTCTTCATTACATGGGGATTTCGCGACAGTAATCGGAGTTTGCTGCGTAACGCGTGAGCGAAGGGCAGACCGGCACGGATTCCATGTATGACCTGGACAGTCGGGCCGAAACCGATGGAAGTCGTGCCCGTGCCTCTTCCAGCACTCTTCTTTCCGATTCCGCTCGCGCCCGCGTTGGACGTCATACCAGGTCCAAGCCCGAGCCGCCGACGTTTCGGAGCGAGCGGCCTTTGACACCAACCACTCTTATGCGCAGATGGCCGACGGCAGCATATTCCGAACCCGGTGGTGACCGAGAAGCTGCTGGAACTGGCCCAGAGCGCTATGCCCACCAGATCAACATGGGCGCAAGGGCAAACGGTGGATCTGACCCTCATGGATCGGCTCTGAGTTGCGCGGAGGGTGCACTAAATCAGGCGCGCTTCTGGCGAGAGCCCGATCTTCCCGCCTCCGAAGCAATCTGCATGCGTGCCGTCGCGGCTAGTACTTGCGCAGGAACTCCTCGACGCTGGGCTGCTGCGCGGCTTTGTTAACGGCACAGAGACGAATATACTCCAGCGACTGATCTAAATTGCGCTTGGCACCGGGGAAGCGATCCACCTTGGGCGCGAAAAAGGCATTCACCTCTTCGGCCGATTTCTCGTCACAGAGCCAGCCGCCCACGAAGGGCAGAAACTCGCCGATCCCGAACGCTCCGGTTGGTATGCGAGCGGCGATGGCGTCGTAGTTCTTCTGGATGAAGTTAAAAGGCAATCGCGGAGTCTCGGGTGGGGAGAGCCGGCTAAACAGCAGTGGAAACATGGACTCGCGGAGGTCGAATTCTGGTTTGAGCATTAGCCCTATGGCCGCCTCAGCGATTGCGGGATCGCGGAAAGATCCCAATGCGCCGAAAATCAAACCGCGCTGCTGACGGTCCTGGGTAGCGGGAAGGGCGGCCACCAATTGCTTGAAAAACGCTTGGTCGCCGGTGCGGGCAGACACTGTGAGCACAGCATCGACGATGTCGGGATCCACGGATTTCCGGTCGGTGAGCCAATTTTCGGCTAGCTGGCGGGCTTGCGCGGCCAGATCTTGGCCATTTCCCCGAACCGCAACGAGCGGAACGAGACGGGTGCGCAGCAGGTGCGTTTCCGGTTCTTCCCCAGGCTTCGCGTTCCAACCTAATTGATGGGCGCGGTCGCCGAAGGTCTTGGCGACGAAACGCGAATAGTTGGGCCGCAGATCGATGGGAACGAGGTTGACATAGACGCCTTCGGTGATCCTTATGGCCGAGCTGACGACCTGGCGCACCGGATCGCCGGCAAAACGGGGAACCAATGCCAGCGCGTCGCCGGCCTTGATCTCGCCAAAGGATGTGAGGGCATTGACGTCGCCCAAGGTAGCGACTCGCTCAGCGGCGGAGAGCTGCCGACCGCCATCGTCCAGCAAGGCGCCGAGCAGACTTCCTTCGTAGCGTGTACGGTAATAGCCTTTACCGTCGGCGTTGGCCATGACCCAAGCGGGGCAGCTTTTGGCCTGAGGAAGCTTCCACTCGGTGGAGGCCTCGGTCAAAAGCGTACAGTCGCGATAGGAAGCGCTGCCATTACCGTAGCGGGCGCATACCGGGATTTGCCAAGTATGGTTCGCGGAGCCGGTCGATCCCAGCGGGAGGGCTCGCTTCTGGGTGAGATGCAACGTAGGGCCGGCGCCATCACAATCTAATTTCACCGAGACGAGCGGCGCACCCGGTTGGTTGAGGAAAGTCGAGAAGGGCCGGGCGACGGACTGGCTGCCGACCGAACCGAGCGAATCCAGGAAATCACCGGCAGTAGCGTTGCGCGACGAGTATTGGCGGAGGTAGCGTTGCACGCCGTGCTGGAAGGCCTCCTCGCCCATCCAGCTTTCGAACATGCCGATGACTGCTTCCCCCTTGGAATAGGTGATGTTGTCAAACGCGTTGGCGATGTCGGCGATGTTCTCGATGGGCTGTCGGATCTGGCGCGTGGAGACAAGGGTATCCTGCTCCATGACCGTCGAGCGGGTATTTTGCTCATCCAGCTTGGTATTCCATTCCGGCTTCCAATGCCGAATCACCTTGGAAGACATCCAAGACGCGAAGGCTTCGTTGAGCCAGATATCATCCCACCACGCGGTGGTCACGAGATCGCCGAACCATTGATGTGCCATCTCGTGCGCGGCGATGCTCGCGAAACCGCGTTGGCGACCGATGGTGTCCTCCGTGGGCTCGCAAAGCAGGATCGTCTGACCGTAGGTGATTAGCCCGGCGTTTTCCATGGCTCCGCCGAACAAGGGAACCGAGAGGGCGTCCAGTTTGGAGTACGGGTAAGGGATGCCGAAATAGTTTTCGAGCTCGTCTAATAGCGGACCGATGGTCTGAGCGGCGTACTGGGCCTGCACGCGCTTGCCCTTGGGAGTGATGACGCGCAGCGGGGTGTGATTGCGGCCGGCCTTACCGGCGTCCACGAAATCAAACGGTCCAACGCCCATGGCGACTAGGTAACTGGGCAGGGGCTTGGTTTCGCCGAAAACCACTTTCTTGCGGCCTCCGGCTTCGGGTGTTTCTGATTGCACGAGCGTGTTGGAGACGGCGGTGTCTTGCTGGTTGACATGCAGAGTGAGTTGCCAGGGAACCTTGAAACTGGGCTCATCTAAGCACGGGAATGCCTGGCGGGCGTCGATGGATTCGAACTGGGAGAAGACGTACCAGTCGTCGCCTTCTTTGAGCTTGAACAATCCGCTGGTGCCCTTAGTGTTGAATTCTCCGTGATAGGCGATCCGAAGGGTGGCGGAGCCCACGGGAGCCATGGAGGGAAGCGCAAATCCGGCGAACTCCTTGCCGCCGGGCTGAACCTTGGCCGCCACCTCGGAGCCCGCCGTGACCAACTTGGCATCGTCAATGGTCAGATTGCGGGCATTGAGCCAGATAAGATCCGTGGGCTTGCGAATGTCGAGATCGACTTCGACTTTACCGTTGAAGGTGTCCTGTTCGGGGATCACGGTCAAGTCCAGGCGATAGCGCCGGGGCTGTACGTCGTCTCCCAGGCGCAGCTTGGGAGGCTCGGCGGCTGATGCCAGGGAGATCAGGCAAAGGAAAGCAACGCAATACTCAGGCATGGGAGTTTACCAGGACTTCCAATTTGACCGCGTGGAGAGCGAGATCCCCCCATCATCACCAAATCGGCCTTTCTCCGGCGCCCAGGGAGACACTTTGGAAAATGCTGCTTTTCGATTGAGTGCCAGGCTAAGAGTCTATCATCGCCCAAGCGCGTTGACTGGATTGACGCTGATCCTCAATGGTGGTGTTGACCGGATATCTTTGCGCGTCTCAGGCCAAGCATTTACGATAGCTGGCGACAACAGCGCTACCAACAACCTAACCGTTAGCGCATTACATGGGGATATATCAACAGGAATCGGCAATGTGCATTTCTCGGTACGCATGGGCGTGCCAATCTGAACAGCGTCCGTCTGCACCCCGAAGCACTTCAGCGAATCGGCTCACCGCATCGACCCGTTCGGATTTCGGCGCATCACCTGTCGTGGCAAGCACCTGCTCGCGATTCACCTTCAAGCCGTCTGGATGACCGAGATGGCAGCCGGGGTCAGCGGGGGGCCAGTCGTGGAACCCTTGTGCAGTTTGCTAAAACGAGCCGTGAACAAGAAGGTGCTTCCTATCCCCACGGTACTCTCCACCCAAATGCGTCCACCCATCATCCCGACCAGGCGCGACGAAATGGCCAGCCCTAAGCCAGTCCCCCCATGTTTCCGGGAAATGGATCCGTCGGCTTGACGAAATGCCTCAAATATGATTTCTTGCTTGTCGGCCGGTATGCCGGGCCCCGTGTCCTGAACCATAAATCTCGCGCAGATTGTATCTTCGCTTTCCGACTCAACGCTCGCCTCAACCGTGACGGAGCCGCGCTCGGTAAATTTGGTGGCGTTACCGATCAGGTTCAGCAAAACTTGCCGCAGGCGTACCGGATCCGCCAATACTTGACCGTGCAGCGCGGGTGACACCATGTAGCCTAAATCAATATTCTTCTGAGTGGCCATCGTTTTGAGGAAATTTGTGGCGTCTCTGACCACACCAACGATCGAAGTCGGAATCGGATTCAATTCCAGCCGACCCGCCTCTATTTTTGAAAGATCCAGAATCTCATTCAGGAGAGATAAGAGGGATTCCGCAGAGCTTACCACATCGGTTAGGAATTCCTGCTGCTCTTCGTGAGAGGTACTATCCATCGCCAGACTACTCATCCCGATAATGGCGTTCATCGGCGTGCGGATCTCATGGCTCATGTTAGCCAAGAACTCGCTCTTGAGCTGAGTCGCCGCGTTTGCCGATTGCAACGCAACCGCGAGCTCATCCTTCTGCCGGAGCAACTCCGCAGTCTGTGCACGCACGCGCTTTCGCAGTATGAGCACCCATGCCGCAGCCGCGAGCGCCAATAGTGTCACAAACCCCAGAACGGATAGCACGCGCTCGCGAGTCCACCAGGACGGGCTCCGGGTAATCACAATGTCTCGAAACGACCGTAACCGGATCCTGAACGATTGTAACTTTCCTTCTGCGTCTTTGTCCGTGAGGCAAATTCCGGTCAATCGCAGTAGACTACCCTCGTGAAGGTGGTGCCTTGAGTCCACCGGTGCTCCTATTAAGAATGCGCGAAAGGTTCTCTCGCCGCGCTTGAGGATCAGTGCCGCTTCGTCGGGGAGAACCGACTGCGCAGTGAGTTGACCGTCAAGGGTGACCAGCGCTGCATCGTACTTGTCATCGACGGCGTCATCCGGCTTGATCATTTGCGGCACCGGCGGCGGGCCAGCCCCAATGCGGCGGAATATGGCATCCTGCAGCACGGGCATGGAGTCCATGAATCCCGAGAAACCAACGGCTTCTATCCTGTCGCCGGGCTCCAGCGTAGATGCCTGACTGGTTTCAACGCTCACATTACCGGTATCGTCCGCCAAGTAGAGCTTCTTCCCCTCAAACTGCGCGGTAACAATACCATGGATTTTCAGGCGATGCTTCGGCTGCGCGGTCAACGTGAATCCCTGCAAGTCCGCGATCGGCTTCTCGCGTAACGCGAACGGATCTTGCTCGGCGGCTGCGATGGTAACCACATAGCGGAACGAAGGCGAGTTCAGCACCACACCGACAAGCTGGGTTTTTTGATTGAAAAACGAGCCAGCAGCTCCATCCACGCGCACTATGGAACCTATCAGGCCGGGTGGGATTCCACTGGGATCAGGAACGCGAACAAAAATCCGCCCTCCAGGCACTTCCAGGACAAGCTGTGGCCGGTTGGTGTGTGCAGGCACCTCGGCGGATCGCACTATACCTTCCACTTCAACCCACTGACAATCGACACTGGCCGAAGCCAATTCATCAAATGTCACTCGTCTGGGCTTTGGCATAGGCGCCTGGCCGATTACGGTCCAGCGCGGCGTGTGAATATCCGGAGATACGTTTTCCTGGACAGCGTTCCCCCACAAATCGATCCATTGGCCCGGAACGGTAACGGGCAGGCCCTTCAACCACTCGACCCATACGGCTCCGGTGTCGTCCTGTACGAACATATCTGGGCTGGCGCTGTCGAAATAGGTTACAACCCCTCTTAGATGAACTGGATAGCCACGCCGGACCTGCTCAAGAGGCAGCGCACGGATTTGAGATACTTTCACGAGAGGCAGCTGAGATGTGTCACTTGGGGGGCCCTTGACCTGCCTCGATTTTCTCTACCAACCGTAACTGAGACGCTCGGTCTACTGTAACTCCTCTTTTCCCATCCCGTCGGAGCCGCCCGTCGCACCATCCTCCAATGCAGAACGGCACGCAGCGGTCAAGGGCGCGCCGGTTTTTGGCGTGGCGTTAGCGAACCCTTGACCGTGAGTACCGTTCTGCGACCGCTCACCTGCGACGGGCGGCTCTGGCGGGATGGGTGTTGTTAACCCCATCCTGTTGGTGGGCTCAGAGCAGGCTTTGGCGAATTCCTCTGGTGTTCGATACGCCAAGCTGCTGTGTGGCCGCTCCCCGTTGTATTCCATACGCCACCGTTCGATCTTTTCTTTTGCGTCCGTCAGCGTCGTGAACCAGTTGTGATTCAGACACTCATCACGGAATCGCCCGTTGAAGCTCTCGACATGACCGTTCTGCATGGGTCGGCCAGGTTGAATGTGCAGCAGCGTGATCTGCCTTTCCTCGCACCAAACGATAAAGTGTCGGCTCGTGAATTCCGGCCCGTTATCACACCGAATCACTTCCGGCTTCCCACGCTGGCTGATGATCCAGTCCAGCACGCGAGTCACTCGGCCACTCGACAAGCCTGTGTCGACCTCGACAGCTGGACACTCGCGCGTGAAACTGTCTACGACGGTCAGCATGCGCAGCCCTCGTCCGGTGGCCAAGCCATCGGACACGAAATCGATGGCCCATTCCTGGTTGGGCTTGTGCAACAACGTGCCTTCCGGCGCCGGTCTCACCAGCCGCTTCCGTTTCAGCCTTCGTACCGCCAGATGTTCTTCGCTGTATATGCGGTACACCCGTTGCGCGCTGGCTTGGCATCCGCTGCGCTCCAGCAGCGCGCACAGACGCCGGTAACCGTAGCGCGGTTTCTGCCGCGCCAGGGCGATCAATTTGCTGCGCAACTCGGCATTGTGGTCCGGCCGCGGCTGATATCGGTAGGTGGTCCGATCCATGGACATGAGCTTGCAGGCTTGGCGCTCCGAGTATTCATACTCGCTCATCACCAACGCCACATCCTGCCGCAGACCTACAAGCTCCAGCCGTTTTTTCGGATCACCGCCTTCAGTGCCTCTTTGTCGAGGCTGAGGTCTGCGACCATGTGCTTCAGCCGGCGGTTCTCATCTTCCAGTTCCTTTAGTCGCCGCGCTTCGCTGACTTCCATGCCACCGTACTTGCTCTTCCAGGTGTAGATCGTCGCCTCGCTGACGCCCAACTCCCGGGCGACCTCCTTCACCGTCCGGCCTGCCTCCACCTGCTTCAGCACGCCGATGATCTGTTCTTCTGGGTGCTTGCCCTTCTTCATCTCGAAGCTCCTTTCCTCGCTGGAGCTTCTCAATTATGACTGGCAGAGATTATCGAGGGCAGGTCACCCTGGCTGAATGCGACCGAGGTGAGCACTACATAAATGCAGCTGAGCGAAAGGAGCCCGGAAATGAGCCTGAGGTGCAATCTGATCGCCTTGCGTTTGAATTTTACCGAAGAACAAGGACTCCCCAGTCCTGTAGCGTCCTCGACAAGGAGGATAACTATATCTTATTTTGAGTCCAGTTGTGGAGGAGAACAATACAACCAATGGATACGGCCACACACTAACCTTAGTTGGGGTAAGTGCTGCTCAGACAAAACATACAAGAAACTACCCATGGCGCCCTCTTTTCGAGAGTGAATTCATCGAGCCGGGAGATAGCTGTTGCGAACAGCCCATATCACGAGCAATCAGGCAAACGGTCCCCAAACGGGATCGAGGAGATCATAGACGTCGACGACCGGTTCAGAGCTCAAACGGAATAGAACCGGTCTGGCCCGTCACAGCACACGGATCAGGTTGCTCAACTGAGTGACACCCTCCCACGATTCATTGTTGCTCCCCGGCTCGACTGTTCGAATTACTTAACTGGATGGTCAAGGGGGAGCAGTTCAACAGGACGAAGTCGCTTGCTTCGTCCAAGTCGGACGTCCTGAACTTAGAACAGTTCGGAAAGCCTGTTTCAACGTGGCAAGTTTCAGGAGACTTTCAAGGCCTTCAAATAAGCGACACTCTGGACCGTCAGATCCCAGTTCTGTTCGACGAAGTAGTTCTTCACGCCGCCGGTCTTGGCCGCGGTGAAAATTTTGGGCCAGTCGAGGCTGTCTTTTCCGACGGCGACTCCGGGGCCTCCGCGCTGTCCGCGGCCCGGCTCAGGGGCGTTCAGGTCGACGCCCTGTAGATGCATGGAAACGAAGCGGCCGGGATACTTGGTGAAGTACATCACCGGGTCTCCAACAGCCCTCATGGCGGACATCTGGAATTGCATCTTCACGAATTTGGGGTCGAGCAACTCCAACAAGACTTCGTAGGTCACCCTGCCGTCCAGCTTCGACATCTCGAATCTCTCGTCGTGCAGGAACTGCTGGATACCGGCTTTGCCCGCCTTCTCGCCGATCTTGTTGTACTCCTCCGCCAATCTTTTCACCGTATCCATGGTGGTGACGCCGTTTTGCACCTGGCCATCGAGACTCGCGGTGCCCATCTGCGTCATGCCGATATCGTGGGCCCAGGAGATCGACTGCTCTTGTTTGTTGCGAAGTTCTTCCAGGTCGAAGTGGGCGCTCGGAGATTTCAGGCCGTGATCTTCAATGATGCGTCTGGTCTGCTTGCCGTCCGTCAGGCTGGCGAATTCGGCGTAACCTGGCGAGCACAGCTCCACGTTGCCAATGCCAAGAGCAGCCATGTCGGCACACAGTCCGGCAAAATCGCCGTTCTTGATCCTCTGGCGATGGGGATACGTCTGGCTCCCGATCGGCAGGTTGAGCGGATTGGCTTGCAGTTTCCGCACGGCGGCCGATAGGAGTCCTGCGCCGGCGGCATTCGCCGTCGATCTCTTCAGAAATTGTCTTCTCGAAAATCCGGACAAGTATCCCTCCTCATTTGTAGCGCCAAGGTCAGGCGCTCGTTAGCTTCCAGCCGTCGCGATAGTTGCGGGTCAAGTACTGGTTGGCCTCAGGGATATTGGTGAACTTCATGTTCTCTTGGTCCCAGAGGAAAGCGGGCGCGCACTGGTCCTCGTTGAATATTCTCCGGCTGTAACGTATTGCTGCGCCAGCGAGCGCGATGGCTTCCGAGCAATTAGCCGCATTGAGGAAGTTGCCCATCGAAGCGGGACCACCCTTGAAAGCCGCAATCCATTCGGCGTTGGCCGCAGCGCCACCACCGCCGCCGCCCCGGGCGCCCCGTTGGGACTCAGGCAGACCTCTTGCGGCGCGATACTCTTGCATCTTCTTCGCCGGCACGAGCTCGTTGTTCAGGATGATTCCCTTGTCGCCAACGAACAAAGTACCCGCGGCAGGGATTGACTTGCCATCCTCCGCCAACTCGTCGGGAGTGAAGGGGCGCATGCCACCGTCGTACCAATAGAGTTTCAGCGCCGGCCATTGGCCGTGGGCCGCGCATTTGAAGCACACACGGTTGGCGTATGGGAACGCGAAGTCATTCATCTTCACCGTGCTGACCTGATCATTGATTTCGCAACTGGAGCTGGATTGGGCCTCCACGCTGTACGGGACTGGTAGTTCCAGCGCCATGAAAATCGGCCACAGGCTGTAATTCCCCATGTCGGCTATGCTGCCGCCGCCGAAATCGTACCAGCCGCGGAATACGGCATGCGTGTAGCTGGGGTGATACGGGCGCTCCTGTTCCGGCCCCAGCCACAGGTCCCAATCGAAATTCGCCGGAATGGGGGGCCGGTCAGTAGGCAGGGCGAGTTGCTGGGGCCAAAATGGTCGGTCGGTCCAGTTGTGCACTTCCTTTAAATTGCCGATGGCGCCATCGAGAATCATCTGCCGGACTTGGGTGAGCGGCGCATGCCAGGCCAGTAAGTGAGTGGCTACCCCGGTCTTGCGAGCCGTCTCCACAACCATGCGCACTTCCGCCACGCGGTTCGCCAGCGGCTTGTGCATGAGTACATGCTTGCCCTTTTTCATGGCGGCGATTGAAATTGTCGCGTGCAGGTGGTCGGGGGTCATGATCTTGACGGAGTCGAGATCCTTCTCCTTTTCGAGCAGCTCGCGAAAGTCAGCGTAGGAGGCAACGCCCTTGAACTTTTCCGACTCCCGCTTTTTTGCGTAGTAGGTCTCGATGATTTCCTTGGCCATGTCGCGTCCCGCACGGACACCCGACACTCCGGCCCCCCAGTTCGGATCCTCCAAGGTCCTGCGGACGCTTTCCCGAATGCCGGTGGCGCTCCAATCGACATAGTTGGTACCGTCCTTGACTGGATCGCAGACAGCCGTGATCTGCACCTCAGGCGCAGCGATCAGGCGCAGCATCTCTCTGGTTCCCTGAGTGCCACACCCGATGTAGGCCAACGTGATCTTGTCGCTGGGCGCGACGTACCCAGGCCCACCCAGCACGTGCCGTGGGACGAGGGTCAACGCCACACCGGCCGCGGCCGGCGCAAGGAACTCCCTGCGATTCATGTTGTCTTTCGGGGGCATTTGCGACTCCTTTCGTGTGTTTGAATGGCGGCCAACGTAGGGGCCGAACTTGTCCGGCCCTACGCAGCAAATCGTGTAGGGGCGAGGCACGCGCCTCGCCTCGTTGCGGGTTTAGAAATACAGCTTCATAGTCAACTGCACTTGGCGCGGAGGATTGGCCTGGCTGGTGGTTTGCCCAAAATTGCTGGCGTTTACGCTCGTATGCGGCGGAGCGAACTGGACACGGTTCAGGGCGTTGAGCGCTTCGAAGCGAAACTCCAGGCGCGTCCCCTCATGGATTCGATTAATGGGAAACTCTTTGAACAACGACAGGGTTGCGTTCTCCTGGCCGGGGGCGTTGATATAGGGCAAAGTGCGGGGCGCATTGCCCACGGTGTAATGGGGCGGGGCGACAAACACATCCGGATTTGCGAAGTAGTTGTTGAGCCAATCCGAACCTGTGTTGCGCTGGGGTCTGCCAATTACATCGGGCTGTTGAGAGCCGTATGTGGGTAGCGGGAAACCGCCCGCAAGACCCAGGGTGAGTGGAAATCCGCTGGCAAAGGTCCAGATGCCGTTAAACTGCCACCCACCAATTACCGTATCCACCACGGGATTCCAGTTGTTGCCGACCATTTTCCCCTTGCCGAAAGGAAGCTCATAGACATAACTAAAATTCACCAAGTGCGTGGCGTTGTAAGCCGAGACCGACCGTTCCAACGCGTAGTTGTTCGGATCCTGGAGGTGGCTCTTGCCGATGCCTTTGAAATCGATGTTTTGGTCGGTTGCCGACGCATCATCGATGGCTTTCGACCAGGTGTAATTCGCCAGGAATTCCACTCCGTGCGAGAACCTCTTGTCGAGACGGGATTGCATTGCGTGGTAAATCGAATTAGCGTAGGGAGGCGCATCACCGCCGAAACCCGCAAACTGCGGGAACGGCAGTTGCAATTGATACGCCTGAACGGTCGGCGAGGACAGGAAAGTGTTGGGATCCTTGACGATGCCGTAAAACGGATTATTCACGTAAGTCAACAGGGAAGCGATCTGGCTGGGCGAGTCGTGCTCCACTTGACTTGAGAGAAAGTCCAGATTGCCGGCTCCGCCAAAGTAAAGGTGGGTCCCTTTCTTGCCCACGTAGTTCGCATCGAGAACCATGTCCCCGGGAAGTTCCCGCTCGAAACCCATGCTCCACGTTTGCTCGTACGGGGTCATGCTGATGGATTTTATCGGCCCCCAAGCAAAGTAGCCGACGTCGTTCAGCAAACCGAGAGAATTCCCCGGTGGTAAAGCCGGCCCCACGTTGGGGAATGGATCACTTAAGCGGCCCCAGGGCGTCGCACCGTCGTTGTTATAAGTGGTGATCCAGGGCGTGTCCTTGACGTATCCCTCCCAGCCCCAGGCGCCCGGTCCGGCGGAGCCGACCTTCGAGGTCGAGTAGAAGATGCCATATCCGCCGCGTACAACAGTTTTGCTCAGGGGCTGCCAGGCGAATCCAATGCGCGGTTGGAAATCCTTCGGGTCCAGTTCGTAGTTGGTACGATCGCTCGGGCTGGCATAGATTTCGCCGCCGTGCAACGTGCCCAACCCAGGAACCTGAAGCGGCGACACTACGTTGGGGTCGTCCCATTGCATGTTGTTGTAGCGCTCGGTGCGCGGAAAAGTGATGTCATAGCGCAGTCCGATATTCAAGGTGAGCTTGCGCGAGACCTTCCAATTGTCCTGGACATAACCTCCAGCCTGAAAGTTCTGCGTAGCTACCCAATTCGCGATCTCATACTCGCCGTTTCCGCTGCCGTCCCCTGAAAAACCGGTCATGAAACTGGCCATTGCATCGCCGCCGTCGCCGTAGTTGGGGTCCTGAGATGTCCCGGTGTAGTCGTAGGGAAAATTCCCCCCGGTCGGTCCTGGATTTGCATAATTTCCACGATGCATTCGGCCTTCGCCACCGAATTTAAGCTCATGCGACCCCTTGACCCAACTAAGCGTGGCTTGCAATTGGTGTGTGAGATCGCCATTCAGGTAATAGCTCCATGGCTGTGTGCCTATGTTGGTGCCGTATGAGTCGTTAATGTTGACGTCGGGCAAAGCCGGCGGATAGCCTCGGTCCATATATGCGGGCAACCCGAGTAATTTCACGGGATCGAGGTTCTTGTAATCGCCAGAAATCCCAGGCTGCAGGCCCCAATTCCGCGTGAACCCATAGGAAAAGCTCAGTAAAACCGTGGGGCTGAAAGTGTAATTCTCGGTAATCGCGAAAGCGTGGGCAGTGCCTGGCGCTGGGCCTGACGTGTAAGGATCCGCAACGTTTCCGTAAAAGTTGTACGCGTGGCTGTAACTGGACTGCTGTGAATACTTGGCAGTTAACAGACTCTTATCACTGAAACGGTGGTCGATTTTCAAATCCCATTGGTTGTTGTTGTTGATATTGGATCCGGAGGCGATCCAGTTGTAATAGTACTGATAGTTGGGTGTCCCCACTGCCAGATTCGGCATCGGAAAATACTGGATCATCTTGGCCGCAACCGGATCGATGAGGTTTCCTGGGCGGGCCGGCAACTGATAACCGGTGCCGTTCAAATTCGCATTACCTCCGCTCATGAATGTGGCCAGATTGTTGAAGGGGATGTAGGTGGAGCGCACGGCTCCCCCGACATTGGGATCATAGGTGCCGGAATAGGGATCCCAGAGTTGACCGGCCGGAGATGAACACATGCCGTTCTTGTCCCATGTGCCGCCGTTATAGCCGCATAGTTCTCCAAAATTACCTTGGCGCTCCGCGGCGCTGGGCACACCGCCGGATGCAGTCGATTGAGAAATCTCCCGCACGCCGTCGTAATCAAAGAAGAAGAAAGTCTTGTTCTTCTTGATGGGGCCGCCGACGGTGCCACCGAATTGGTTGCGGCGCAGACCGGGAATCGGATTGCCCGCGGAATTGTCGAAGAAGTCGTTGGCGTCGAGCACCTGATTCCGGAATGCCTCATGGAGGCTGCCGTGGAACGCGTTCGTGCCTGAGCGCGTGACCATGTTGACTATGGAAGCACCGGAAAAGCCAAATTCCGCGCTGAAGTTTGACGTTTGCACCTTGAACTCTTCAATGGAGTCCAAGGGTGCCTGATAGATGATGTTCTGCTGACCGCTGTTCTGATCAAAATTAGTGGTCGTGATCCCATCCATCAACACGTCCGCCGTCGCGTTTCGGCCGCCGTTGGAAACGAAGTTGTTGCCTCCCCCAGGGTTTCCGCCGTTTTGCGTGGTGACGACGCCGGGCGTGAGATAAGCAAGATTCATGATGTCGCGGCCGATGTTGGGCAGGTCATTAATGAACTTGCGGTCAAGCACCTGGCCGGTGACCGCGTCTTGGGTGGAGAGCAGGGGAGCTTCCGTCGTGATATTGACTGATTGCGCGCCGGTGACCAACTGCAAGGCAAAGTCCACCGAGGTGTTCTGGTTGATCGCGATCACGATGCCCGTTCGCGTCTGAGTCTGAAAGCCCTCGGCGACAACGGTGAGCTTGTACGAACCGGGAGGGACGCCGCGGAATATATAGCGCCCGGTGGTGTCGCTGGTAGCGGTGAAAGTATATCCCTTTCCTTCGTCCAACAAAGTGACTTTCGCGTTCGGAATTACCGCGTTGGAGGGGTCGGCGACTACGCCCACAATTGACCCAGAATACAATTGCGCCCAGGCCAACGAAGCGCTCAGAACCAGCATGAAGGCGATCAGCCAAACTCTACTTGGAGTCCTCATACCACGTCAGTACCTTTCCGGCCTGGATACAGAATATTCCGCATCGGCCAAACGCCGCGCGATCAGCGCAATCCACTCGTGGAGGATAATTCAGTACCCAGAGCTCAACCCAAGATTTTGTTCGATGATACTCCGACTAGGGGTGTTGTCAATAGGGAAGAGCAGGATTTCTCCGAATTGGGCCATCAGGCAGCGGTGCGTGGCGCGGTCTTGATCTGTAATCCTCTGATTCCGTGTAGTTTTCCAGATATTAGTTCTTCGGGCTGCGAGCGCCAGCGTACAATGAGGGCGTGAAATTGCGGCTGATTGTGAGCGCGCTGGCGCTGGCGGCTATGGCGAGGGGTCAAGCGCCGGCGAGCACGCGGCCGGCGCCGACGCCAGCGACGATCGCGCAGCTTGCCGAGTCGGGGCATTGTCGCGCGGCGCTTCCCCAGCTGAAGACGGCGCTGGCGCACACTACCGAGCCGGAGCTGAAGAAGAGACTCGGTGTGGACGGGGTAGAGTGCGCGATGACCTTGAAAGACTCGGAAGCGGCCGAGGACCTGCTTCGCTCTCTGAGAGAACAATTTCCCAGCGACCCGGAGGTGCTGTATATCGCGGTCCACGTGTTTTCCGATCTTTCGCTACGCGCTTCGCAGGAGCTGGCGATGAGCGCTCCGGCTTCCTACCAGATGCACGAGCTCAACGCTGAGGCGATGGAAGCGCAGGGCAAGCCGGAGGATGCCGTTGGGGAATACCGCGAGGTGCTAAAGAAAGAACCAAAGGTGCACGGGATTCACTATCGCATCGGACGTTTGCTGCTTTCGGGGCCGAACCGGGTCGCGAACAAGGAGGAAGCGCGGCGGGAATTCGAAGAAGAATTGAAGGTCGATCCTTCTAGCGCAGCATCGGAATACGTGTTGGGTGAGCTAGCGCGACAGGATCAACAGACGAGTGTCGCGGTGGAGCATTTTGAACGGGCTACGAAGCTCGATGGTGGATTTACAGACGCATTTATTGGGCTTGGAAGGACGCTCATTGAAGGGGGGCGCACTGCAGAGGCTGTTGCGCCGCTTCAGGCCGCTACCAAACTACAGCCGGACAACCCGGCGGCTCACTTCTACTTGGCCACGGCGTACCAGCGCTCCGGGCGGCAGGAAGACGCCGGCCGGGAATTTGGGCTGCAAAAGCAAGCGACCGAAAACGTGGAGCGGGCCAGGCAGGAGATGCGGGCGGTAGAGGCAGGCGAAGCGGCGGAGCCGAAGTAGACGTAGCGGGGTTACCCGCCGCCAATCTTTCCACAGTCATATAGCGATCGATGGTCAGGTCCACAAGCCGCTGCGTATTGCTGCTGGGCAGGGGCCACTTGATCTCCACCCAGTCGATCTTCGTGCTCGCGCCGAGTCCGAGGAGGACACGGGGCATCGTGCGAGGACAAATAACTCCGGGTCAGCGCCGTCACGCCACCCGACGGGCTGGGACCTAGTGGTGTTTAGGATAGCCCATGAATCTACCGCCGCTCGGGATATCTTCTGCTTGCTCCGGTCGGACGTCGGCCACTCGGAGAATGCCTCCGAAAGGATCTTTTTGGAGATCAGTCTGTGAAGGTCCCATTCCGTGAGTTTTTCGCCGCAATCTGACCAACCTGTTTTGAAGGGGGGAGGACTCGACCGGCTGGCTCCATTTGGCTCCATTAAGCGGAGCCATTGGAAACTGCAGTGCTTGAAATCGCCTGAAACGTTGCGTCGTGAACGCTAAATTCTTATTTTACAACGTAGCGTTGATTTGGGAAGCTGGCATTCTACCACTGAATTACTCCCGCGGTCCTGATCTGCTGTGAGTTTATCAGACAGGTCCACTCCTCGCAATGTAACCCTATCCGTTCAGCTGAGCGAGCCCACGGCCAGTTTCTTCTCCATTTCTTCGAGCGTCACTCCCTTGGTTTCGGGATACCAAATCGCCACCACGACGAGTTGCAGCACCATCATGGCCGAGAAGAAGACGAAAGGAGCCGCTTTTGACGACGCCGCGACGATCGGGAATGCCCACGAGATCAGAGAGTTCATGATCCAGTGCGTGGAACTGCCCAGGCTCTGGCCTTTCGCCCGAACCGCCGTCGGAAACACCTCGCTGATGTATACCCAGATGACCGAGCCTTGCGAGAACGCGAACGAGGCGATGAATCCGACGAGCAGCCAGACTAGGAGCCCTTCGTGCCTGCCTGTCCAGAAGACCACGGCCACGCCGGCCAGGCTGAGAGCCATGCCCACTGAGCCTATAATCAGCAGCTTGCGCCGCCCCGCTCGATCGATGATCGACATGGCGAGGATCGTGAAAAGCAGATTGGTCCCTCCGATAGCCACGGCCTGCAAGTCGCCCGAAACTTTGTCGAAGCCCGCGCGCGCGAAGATATCGTTGAGGTAGTACAGAATCGCGTTAATCCCCGAGAATTGGTTGAACATTGCGATGGAAACCGCGAGGAACACGGGAAAACGGTTCCTGACCGCAAACAGGCGCTCCTGCCCGTATTGGTGTTCGAGTTGCACGGCAGTCATCATGTCGCCAAGTACTGCATCGACGTTTTCCTCGCCGATCAGCTCCAGCACCGCGCGTGCATCCGCCGGGCGCCCCTTCTTCACCAACCACCGCGGGCTGCGTGGAATCAGGAACAGCATCAGGAAAAACAGAGCTGCCGGCGCTGCGGCGATCCCGAGTTTCCACCGCCACTCCGCCGCGCCCAAGCCCATCAGCCCGATCAGATAATTGGAAAAGTACGCGAGCAGGATTCCCGCCACGACGTTGAATTGGAATACTCCAACCAGCCGGCCGCGCCATTTCGCGGGCGCAATCTCGGCAATGTACATAGGGCCGAGCACAGAAGAACCGCCGATCGCTAAGCCTCCAACGAACCGGAAGAACACCAGCCAATACCAGTCCCACGCAAACGCGCAGCCCAGAGCCGAGATCAAGTAAAACGTGGCCATGACGCGGAGGCTGTCGCGCCGCCCGTAGCGGTCTCCCGGGAACCCCGCGAACAGCGCGCCCAGCACAGTGCCCCAGAGTGCAATAGAGACCGTCAGACCCAATCCTCCTGGCGTCAAGTCATAAAAGCGCGTGAGCTGGCCGGTCGTTCCTGCGATCACCGCGGTATCGAAGCCGAACAGCAGCCCACCAAGCGCCGCAACAACCGTGCTTTTCACTAGTGCTGAATTGAGCGTCATTTGTTCTCCCCCGCCAGCGCAGCCGAGCTCCGATAGGCTTCCTCGGCAAGGATCAGAGCGCCGAGCACACCGGCCCGGTTGCCGAGCCCTGGTGGCACTACGTAGTGTTCGATATCATCCCGCAGCGCGCTTGCCTGGATGTATCCGTTGAGAAGGATTGTCAGCTCCCGCCGCACCATCGGGAACAGGTGCTGCTGCTCCATCACGCCACCCCCCATCACGATGCGCTGCGGCGAAAGCGTGCAGACCCACGTCACGAGACCCAGCGCCAGGTAGTGCGCCTCGAGCGCCCAGCCCGGATGATCCACCGGCAACTCCTGGGCGGGCACCCCCCAACGTGCCTGCATCGCGGGGCCGGAAGCCAGCCCTTCGAGACAATCCGCATGATACGGACAGCCGCCCGGATACGGGTCTCTGGCGAGGTCGTGTGGGATGCGAATATGCCCCACCTCGGGATGTAGCAACCCGTGGACGACGCTCCCGTGCACCACCGCGCCGCCGCCGATTCCCGTGCCAACCGTCAGATAAAGGAAGTCCGGAATTCCCTTCCCCGCGCCCCAACGCGCCTCGCCGAGAGCGGCGGCATTCACGTCCGTGTCAAAACCCACTGGCACACCGAGCGCGCGCCTCACCGCTCCGGCAAAATCGTAGTGCTGCCAACCCCGCTTCGGCGTCGACGTGATGTAACCATATGTGGGCGACTCCGGATGCAGATCTACCGGGCCGAACGATCCGACGCCCACCGCGCTCAGCCCCTGGCCCACGTGATCGCGAAAGAACCTGCTGACAGTTTCGATCGTCACCTCAGGAGACGAGGTCGGGAAGCTGCCCAAGGTCAGATCGTCCGGACCGGTTCCGACGCCGCATACGAATTTTGTCCCTCCTGCTTCAATGCACCCAAAGACGCTCACGTAGCACCATACTCCAGCAAGTCTTTCACAAATGCCCAGGCTGTTGCTTGGAGTACCTTCGTCTTACTCCGCACCCGTCGATTGGAAACTCCCGCCGAGGATCTCTTGCAATGAGGTCAGGCCGCCGGTTCCGCCCGTGAACCCGGCGAAGCCAGTCTTCAAGCGGCAGGGGTAGCACTTACTTCGCTTCGTGCACTGCCGTCATCAACTGCTCGCTCAGCACCGTCGGCGCCCAGTATTTCTCGATGTGCTCGATCACCAGCTCCGTGCCCCGGTCGTGGGCCACGAACGGGCGCGCTTTGGGGTTGTACATGGAATCGGTCAGATCGCGGACCAGTATGCAGCGCTCGCCCCAGTTGGTCATCTGTTTGATCGCGAACGAGCGGTTCAGCACGCACATGTTTGTGTGCACACCCATAATGAGAAGATGATCGATGCCGCGGCTCCGTAGGAAGCTCAAGATTTCGGCGCCGTTGTCGGAGATCACATCTTGGGGAGCGATGCGCAGCCCCGCGTTTTCACGCGTCCAGGCTTTGTAGAACTGATCGGAAGTGTCGCAGCCCCCATCTGAATCGTCGATGGGCAACCGAGGATCGGTAAGACCGAGTACCGGCGGAGAATCCGTTTTCGGCAACGCAAGCATGCGCAGCCGCTCGGGCGCATTCTTATAGAAGTCCATGGTTTCGGACGGCGCGTGGATGATCTGCACCCCCGCCGATCGAGCTTTCTCAATCACCGGATTCATGCGCACGGCCAAGGCGTCGACACGACGGCTGGCGCCCGAGCACCAGTGCTTGTCCCACATATCGCAGATCACGATCGCGGCGTGCGAAACCGGCAGGCTTTCCACGAACTGCACTTCCTGCCACTGCCCGCTGCCTTTGAACGCTTCTACCCGCGTGCGCAGATGCAGCCGCAACGTGGCTGCATCGTCCGCCGTTGCCGCCAAACACGCGAAAATCGCGCAAAGCGCCAGCCGCCGCGTCATCTTTCGATCACTGCTTTCTTGATGTAATCGAGCTTCGGGAATTCGCGTACAAAGTAGGCATTGCCCTCGGCTTCGGCTCGATCTTGCGCCGGACCCGCCCCACCGGGCGCTCCCTCGCCGTAGCCACTATAAAGCTGGCTCACGACGTCCATCCCTTGCGTTACCTCGCCGAATGGAGCGAACCCGTCGCTATCCAGCCGCGCGTTGTCTGCGACATTGATGAAGACCTGGGTAGTGCGCGTATTCGGGCCGCCCGTAGCATACGTAATCGTCCCGAGGCGGTTCGTCTGGGTCACGGGGTCGTCCTTCAGATTGGTCTCGCGCCACTTTGCCGTCACCGCCGGGTCGGCTGCAATACCGAACTGCACCACAAAACCGGGCAGCACGCGGAAGAATCGCGCGCCGTCGTAGAAGCCGCTTTTCACAAGCGTGTAGAAGCGGTCCGCGCCGATCGGAGCCCACCGGCGGTTCACCGTCAGGACGAACTCGCCCTTGCTCGTATCGAAACGGATCTTGTAAGTGTCCGGCGCGTGCTCCGCACTGCTAGCAGACTCGGGCTGCTGCCGCGAGCATCCGCAAACCAAGATCGTGCTCAACATCAAAACGGCGATTCTCATGCGACCCCGTATTTCTTGAACCACTGTTGCAAGCGCTGCCAGCCGTCCTGCGCGGCTTCCTTGTCGTACCCAGGCCTGTAATCGGCATTGAAGCCGTGCCCGGCATTAGGATACACCTGAATCTCCGAAGGATTCCCCGCAGCCTTCAGCGCCGCGCGCATCTGCTCGATCGTGTCGAGCGGGATTCCCTGATCTTTGCCGCCGTACAACCCCAGCACCGGAGCCTTGAGCGAGGCGGCAATGTCGATCGGATGTTTCGGTTGCAACTCGCTCGCCTGGCCCACCAGGCGACCGTACCACGCCACGCCCGCCTTGAGCCTCGGGCTATGCGCGGCGTAGAGCCACACGATGCGGCCACCCCAACAGAAGCCCGTAATGCCCAGCCTGCGCGTGTCACCCTTCCCCGATTTTCCGGCCCAGTCCACGGTCGCGTCGAGGTCCGCCATTACCTGCGCATCCGGCACCTTGCTCACCACCCGCGTGATGATCTGCTGGATGTCGGTCAGCTTCGACACATCGCCCTGGCGCGCGTACAGCTCTGGCGCAATCGCCATGTACCCCAGCTTGCCGAAGCGCCGGCACACGTCCTTGATGTGCTCGTGCACGCCAAAGATCTCCTGTACCACCAGCACCACGGGAAACGACTTGCCGGATTTCGGCATCGCGCGATACCCGGGGATCTGGCCGTCTGCCGTCGGAATCGAGACCTCTCCGGCTTCAAGACCGTCGGTATCGGTAGTGATGGTTTGCGCGGAAATCGGCAGCACCGCCATGGCGAATCCTGCCGAAAGCTTGGTTACCAGAAACTGGCGCCGGTCCACGCCGGCAGTGGATGGTGATGGCATAGGGGGATTTTAGCGCATGTTGCAGCCCGCTTTGCCAGCGGTATAGTGGTTGTTCGCGCAGCGCGCGGACGCAAGACATACGAGGCAGGTCCGTGAATCGAAGATCATTTTTCGGAGTGATGGGAGGAATGGGAATGCTGGCAGCAGCCCGCCCCGCCGGGGCAACCGGTGAGAAACGCACCGGATTTTACGTGCTCGAGACGTACTACTTGCAGCAGGGCGCGCAGGTGGCGCGCATGCACGATTACTTCAGCAAGCTCGCTTTGCCGGCCTTACAAAAGGTGCACCACACAGGCCCAGTGATTTTTCTGGAGTCGCTCGTGGCGCCCCACATGCCGCAAGTCGTCGCGATCTACGGCTTTCAGTCGTTCGACGAGATGTGGGGAGTACACACGCGCATCCACCTGGACGCCGAGCTGGTAAGGAACTTCGACGAGTGGGACCAGGGCGAACCCGCGTTCGAACAACAATCCAACATTGTTTTGCAGGCGGCCGACTACAGTCCCGAGATCGTCACTCCCGCCGAGCCACAAAAAACCTCGCGCATCTTCGAGTTGCGCGTCTATCACTCGCCCACCTGGCGGCAGCTCAAGGCGCTGCACGAACGCTTCGCCGGGCCGGAAATCCAGATCTTCCACCGTTCCGGCGTCAATCCACTCTTGTACAGTTCCACGTTCTTCGGCCCCAACATGCCGAACCTCACCTACCTGATTCCCTTCGAAAGTCTCGCGGCGCGCGAAAAAGCCTGGGATACGTTCGGCGCAGACCCCGAGTGGATCAAGGTCCGCAAGGAATCGATTGACAAACACGGGCAGATCTCAGCGGTGATTCAGATTTCCCTGTTTAAGTCCACGCCGTATTCGCCGATTCGCTGACTTCGTGGTGCGCGCCTTCACCGCGCCGCGGCGGACTTCAGTTCGCCGTGCCCTGTGCTTGAAGACTCCTCAGTCTTCACTCGTGAAAATATCCGTAATCGCGCTGAGTGGGTTGTGTTCGTCCGCGCTGGTTTTGCCGGGCGCAAGTTCCCGCCGCAGCTTGTTGATGGTCATGCTCTGCACGATCACCCGGCCCGGCCCCGTCATGTTCGCCAGAAACAGCCCCTCACCTCCGAATAGCGCCATCTTGATGCCGCCCACGGACTGGATGTCGTAGTCGACCGATTCATCGAACGCCACAATGCACCCGGCATCCACCTGTATCACCTCGCCCGCGTTCAGTTTGAATTCGACGAAATCGCCGCCCGCGTGGATGAACACGGTTCCCGGGCCGGTCAGCTTTTCCAGAATGAAGCCTTCGCCTCCAAAAAAGCCGGCGCCCAGTTTCTTCACGAACGCAACGTTGAACTGTACGCTGGTCTGGGCGAACAGGAACGCGTCGCGCTGCGCCATAATGCTCTGGCCCGCCGCCAGATCGAACGCCTGAATGCGCCCCGGATAGCTGCCCGCAAAGCCGACTTCGCCCGGCCCTTCGGTGCGGAAATACGTCAGGAACAGCGATTCGCCCGTGATCGTGCGCCGCAGCGCGCCGAGCAGTCTTTCGCCCAGCGTCTCGCCGCTCATGCGCGTCTCCCAAGCTACGTTGGCGGTTTTGTAGACCATCTTGCCGGCTTCCGCGTAAATCCCTTGTCCCGGCTTCAGCCGGATCCGCGCCACTTGCAGGTTGTCGCCTTGGATCGTGTAGTCGAGCGGCTCAACCGCGGGCTCGGTGGCCGCGCCCGCTCCCACCACCGGTCTTCCACAGCTCACGCAGAATCTCGCCTCTTCTCCAAGCTTCACGCCGCAATTCACGCAAAACGCCATAAGAAAGAAGTATAGGAGTTCACGCACGGATATCAAAACTGTCGCAAAATGGGAAGGTGCTACGTGATCCCGCGCTCGTCCCGCTTTCGCAGCAGCACCACAACGGCCTGGCGCTATGCGTGCTCACCGAGCGCGCTTTGCGCGGCGATCGCTCGGCCGCAACCATTAACCGCCTCGCCACGCAAGCCATTGACCGCTACGAGGTCGAGCTCACTAATCACTTCGCCATCGAAGAGCAGCTTCTGTTTCCACTGATCGAGCGGGAACTAGGAAACATGCCGATCCTCGACGAGCTCATCGCCGACCATCGCGCGCTCGAAGCCATGATCGGCCAGCTCCGCACGGCTCCTTCCGCCGAGTTTCTCGAAAGCTTCTGCGATCTGCTGCGCCGCCACATCCGGCGCGAGGAGAACGAACTGTTTCAGGAGGCCCAGCAGCAGCTTCCTGCCGGGGTCCTCGCCGCTGCCGGGAAGGAGATTGACGCGAGGGCCGTTCGCGTCTGCCTGTAAACGCCTCTATGCGAATTGCACTCATCCAGATGAACAGCCGCGCCTCGGCGCGCGACGAAAATGTCGAGCGGGCCAGTCAATACATTGCCGATGCGGCGCGCCAGAAGCCGGATCTCGTGGTTCTGCCCGAGTTCTTCAACAACGAGTATTTCCCGCAGTATCGCGATTACCGCTACATGGAGTACGCCGAGGCCGATGACGGCTACACACAGACGCGCATCAAGGCCGAAGCCCGGCGGCACGGCATTCATATCGTTTCCACGATTTTCGAAATCGCCCGGCCCGGGCTCTACTACGACACCGCCATGCTCATCAATCCTGACGGCGAAATCGTCGGCAAGTATCGCAAAGTACATCCGGCCGCGCTGCTAAGCCTTGAGAAAATTTACTTCCGTGGCGGATCAAGTTTCCCCGTCTTCCGCACCGGCGAGTGGACTGTCGGCTTCTCCATCTGCTACGACAACCTGTTCCCGGAATCCTGCCGCTGCCTCGCCCTACAAGGCGCGGAGTTGATTATTGCGCCCTACGCGACCCCGGTCGCCGACCCTTGGGAGAATTTTCTCTCCACGCGCGCGCTAGAAAACGGCGTGTTCCTCGCCGCCTGCAATCACGTGGGCCGCGAGGGCGATTGGCAGATGTCCGGCAAGAGCATGGTGATCGATCCATTGGGTAAAATCGTGGCCAAGGCCAGCGACACCAACGACGAAATCGTGACTGCGGAATTCCACCGCGAGCAGGTAATCGAAGCGCGCCGCCGCTTCCCGCTGTTCCGCGACCGGCGTCCCGACGCCTACCGTGCGATTAGCACCAGCACCGAGGATCTCCATCGTTGAACACCGTTGCCTTTGTGGATTTTTCCCAGTATGATTTTGTGTGCCCCCGAGTAAACTTGAAGGTAGCGTGGAATCCACCCAAGACATCATTCTAGAAACCAGCCTCACCGGCATCGAGCGGTTCTCCCAAGGGAAAGTGCGCGACGTCTACCGGCTGGGCGATCAGCTTCTGATCGTCGCCACCGATCGCCTCTCGGCATTCGATAGCGTGCTGCCAACCGGCATTCCGGACAAGGGCCGCGTGTTGAACCAGATGTCGATCTTCTGGTTTGAACTTCTGCGTGACGTGACGGCGACGCACTTCCTCACCGCCGACGTGGACGCGTACCCTTCCGAACTGCGGCCATTCCGCGCGCAGCTGGAGGGCCGGTCGATGCTCGTGAAGCGCGCCGATATGGCGCCGATTGAATGCGTGGCACGCGGCTACCTCGCCGGTTCCGGCTGGAAAGAATACCGCGCCAGCGGAACCGTGTGCGGCATTCCACTTCCCAGAGGATTGCAGGAAAGCAGCAAACTGCCGGAGCCGATCTTTACACCGTCCACCAAAGCCCAATCCGGGCACGATGAGAATATCTCGTTCGAGCGTGTGGTTTCCATTGTCGGAGCGGACACCGCCCGGCAACTGCGCGATCTCACGCTCGCCATCTACACCCGTGCCGCCGCCTACGCTGAAACGCGCGGGATCATCATCGCCGACACCAAGTTCGAGTTCGGTTTCATCGATGGAAAGCTCGTGCTCGGCGACGAAGTCTTGACGCCCGATTCTTCGCGTTTTTGGCCGCGCGGCGATTACGCTCCCGGCCGCGCGCAAGACTCTTACGACAAGCAATACGTGCGCGATTACCTGGAGAGCATTCACTGGAACAAGCAGCCCCCCGCGCCCGCGCTGCCTCCTGAGGTCGCGCATCGAACCAGTGAGAAGTACCGGGAAGCCTACCGGCTGCTGACCGGCAAAGAACTATGAACTGGCTGGACATTGTCCTCGTCATTCTCATCGCGCTTTCGATCATTTCGAGCGTCCGGAAGGGATTCTCGCGCGAGCTCATCGGCCTGGTCTCGGTGATCGTAGCGTTGTTCTGCGGGCTCTGGTTCTACGGCTCCGCCGGTGCGTTTCTCGAACCCTATGTCGCCTCGAAGGGTATCGCTCATTTCTGTGGCTTCCTCATCCTTTTCATTGGCGTGCTGATTGTCGGCGCCCTGGTTGGCGTCCTGTTCAGCCGCCTGGTAAAGGCCGCCGGGCTCAGTTTCTTCGATCGCGTTCTCGGCGCGGGCTTCGGGGCTGTGCGCGGGTTGCTCATAGCCGTCGCGCTGATTGTGGCTATCATGGCCTTTACGCCCGCCACCGGTGATGCGCCTCCAAACGCCGTGGTGCACTCGCGCCTCGCGCCCTACGTCCTCGATACCGCGCACGTGTTCGCGTCGATCGCGCCCCGTGAGCTCAAGGACAGTTTTCGCAAGCACTACGGCCAGGTCAAAAGTATCTGGCAGGATACCCTGAAAAATGGTATCCACCGGCTCTCTGATTCCGACGCTTAAAACCCAACTCGCAATGAAGGAAACATTCGAAAAACTCGTCGACCATCTGTTCAGCAACGGATTCTTTATGGAGGAGGCCGTCGAGATTCTTGAGAAGACGCTGATCGCCCGCGCCGTCGAGCGTACCGGCGGAAACCGCTCAGCCGCCAGCAAACTTCTCGGCATCCATCGCAACACTCTGCAACGCAAACTGATGGAATACAAACTGGGAGAGCAGCGTCCGCGGCGCAAACCCATGCGTCGGGCGCAAGCCCCGCGCCGCCGCGTCAAGGCCAGCTAAACGGCTGCCAGCCCTGACAACCTGCCATGGACCTCGTGATCTTTGACCTCGACGGCACTCTTATCGACTCCAGCCGCGATCTGGCCAATTCCGTGAACGCCACGCGCGCGTGGCTACATCTGCCCCCGCTCGAAGACGCTACCGTCTACTCGTATGTCGGTAATGGCGCGCCGGTGCTCATCCAAAAGGCGCTGGGGCCGAATTACTCCGACGACGAGGTACAATCCGCGTTGGTGCATTTCCTCGGCTACTATCGCGAGCACATGCTCGACAACACTGTGCTGTATCCGGGTGTGCGCGACGTTCTCGATCGCTTCCATGACGCCGGGATCAAGATGGCCGTCCTCACCAACAAGCCCGTGCGCTTCAGCCAGGGCATCATCGACGGTCTGGGTTTGACCGCGCATTTCCTGCGCGTCTACGGCGGCAACAGCTTCGACCAGAAAAAGCCGCATCCGGTGGGAATTGAAACGCTCATGGGCGACTGCGGCGCCGCGCGCGAGAAAACCATCATGGTTGGCGATAGCTCGGTCGACGTCCAGACCGCGCGCAACGCTCACGTGAACGTGTGCGGCGTCACCTGGGGCTTTCAGCCGGAGTCCTTCGCCGAGTACCCGCCCGATTTTCTCATCGAGAAGCCTGAAGAGCTGGCGGCTCGGATTATCGGCCGTGGCTGATCCCGCGGCGGGTTGCGTTTTCTGCCGGATTGTTGCCGGAATCGTGCCTGCGCCCGTCGTCTTCGAAGATGATTCGTCTCTCGCGTTCCTCGACCATCGGCCCGTTTTCCCTGGCCATACGTTGCTCGTTCCCAAACAGCACTTCGAAACGCTCTCCGATCTCCCCGCCGCGCTGATCCAGCCATTCTTCTCCGCTACCCAATTGCTGGCCTGCGCCGTCGAGTCGGCCCTCAGCGCTGACGGTACCTTCGTGGCCATCAATAACCGCGTCAGCCAAAGCGTGCCGCATCTGCACGTGCACGTCGTACCCCGTCGCAAGAAGGATGGCCTTCGTGGTTTTTTCTGGCCGCGCCAGCCGTACAAGACCCCCGAAGAAATGGAGGAATTCCGCAAAACCGTCGTGGGCGCTGTGCTGCGCTTCCGTGCCGGTGGATAATAGTCCCCTATGTGGCCACACAACTATACGCCTGTAGGCGGCAGCCTATGGCTCTCGGCGCTCGTGGCAGCCGTTCCGGTTTTCGTCCTTCTCTTCCTGCTGGGAGTGCTCCGCAAGCCAGCGTGGCTCGCGTCGCTGTATGGCCTGGGCGCTGCAGCCGTCGTCGCGCTGGCTGTCTACGGCATGCACGCCGGCAAGCTTGCCAGTGCCATCGGCTACGGCGCGGCGTTCGGCCTGTTCCCCATCGGCTGGGTAGTCTTCACCGCGATTCTCCTCTATAACATCACCGTCGAAACCGGCAAATTCCAAATCGTCAAGGACTCCGTCGGCAGCCTCACCGAAGACCGCCGCCTGCAAGCGCTGCTCATCGCTTTCGCATTCGGTGCGTTCATCGAAGGCGCCGCCGGATTCGGCACGCCCGTCGCCGTCTCGGCCGCCATGCTCACCGGCCTCGGCTTCTCGCCCTTCTACGCCGCGGGCATTTGCCTGTTGGCCAACACCGCCCCCGTCGCCTTCGGCTCCATCGCCACGCCCATCCTCACCCTCGCCGGCATCACCAACCTGCCGCTCGATCGCCTCAGCGCCGGCGTAGGCCGCATCTGTGCGCCCGTTTCGCTCATCGTCCCCGCTTATCTCGTGCTGGTAATGGGCGGCTGGCGCGCGCTGCGCGGTGTCCTGCCCGCGGCCCTGCTCTGCGGCATCGCTTTCGGTGGCACGCAATTCTTCGTTTCGAATTTCGTCGGACCCCAGCTCACCGACATCCTCAGTTCTCTCGCCGCCATCGGCTCCCTGGTTCTGTTATTCAAGCTCTGGCAACCGAAGGATGAGTTTCACTTCGATGAGCACAGCTCCGCCCACGTGAAGCCGCCGCACCATTCGGCGCGTGAGCTGCTCATGGCCTGGGGCCCTTACATGCTACTCGTGATCTTCGTGCTGCTCTGGGGCGTGAAGCCGCTCCAGGTGAAGTTCAATACCCTCTCGCTCAGCTTTCCGTGGCCCGGCCTGCACAACACCATCCTGCGCATGCCTCCCGTCGTCGCCAAGCCCTCGCCCTACGGCGCTGTCTATGCCTTCAACTGGCTCTCCGCGCCAGGTACGGCCTGCCTGTTCGCGGCGCTCTGCTCCGCTATCCTACTCGGCATGCCGCTTGCCCAATTCTTTCGCGTGTTTGGAAAGACGGTGAAACAACTGCTGCTCGCCGAGCTCACCATCGCCGCCGTGCTTGCGCTCGCATTTCTCATGAATTACTCCGGCGCCACCGTTACGCTTGGCCTCGCCTTTGCCGCCACCGGCGCGATGTTCCCATTCTTCAGTGCGCTGCTCGGTTGGCTGGGCGTGTTCCTGACTGGCAGCGACACTGCGGCCAATGCCCTCTTCGGGAACCTGCAGGTAGTCACCGCCGGCCGCCTGAACATGGACGCCGTGCTCATGGCCGCCTCCAATTCCGCCGGCGGTGTCATGGGCAAAATGATCAGCCTGCAAAGCATCGCCGTCGCCTCCGCCGCCACCGCCATGAAAGCGTCCGACGAAGGCCGCCTGTTCCGCTTCACCATGCGCCACAGCATCCTGCTCGCTTCGCTCACCGGTTTGTTGGTGGTCTTCTACACCTACGTCGCCCCGCAGCTCGCGCCGTAGTGTGTCGATCCGCCGCTCTCCTCGTTACAATCTGACTGTGCCCCGATTTTCCGCTTTCCTCTTCGCCGCGCTTCTCGCGCTCCCTGCCCAGGCTCAGAAAAAGCCTGTCACCATCGACGCCATTGCCGCCGAGCGCAAAGTCACCGGCTTCGCGCCCATCCAGTGGTCGCCCGACAGCAAGCATTTCGCCTGGCTCGAAGAGAAAGAGCTTTGGTCCTACGACGTCCCCTCCGGCCAGCGCAAGCTGCTAGTCAATCTGTCCGATCTCGAAGCCAAAGCCGTCAAGCCGGCGCCTTCCGACGCCTTCGATTGGCAGAACCGCCGCGTCACCGAGCAAGCCTTCTCCTGGTCAGGCTCCGGCAAGGAAATTCTGATCGCGGCCGAGGGCGACCTGTTCCTGCTGCACGTCGACTCCGGTAAGTGGGACCAGCTCACCGCCACCATCGAATCCGAGCGCGATGCCAAGCTTTCCCCCGACGGCCACTTCGTTTCCTTCCGCCGCGAGCACGATCTCTATTCGCTCGAAATCGCCTCACGAAAAGTCGCGCGCCTCACTCACGACGGTTCCGAAACACTCCTGAACGGTGAGCTCGACTGGGTCTATCCCGAAGAGCTGGAAATCGGCACCGCCTACTGGTGGTCTCCTGATTCCAAATCCATCGCCTATCTCCAGTTCGATATTCACCGCGAGCCCATCTTCCCTCAGGTGGATTCGCTTGCCCTGCGCGCCCTTGCCGAGCCCGAACGCTATCCCCAAGCTGGCGACCCAAACGCCGACCTGCGCGTAGGCATCGTCCCGGCAGCCGGCGGCGAAACACGCTGGATGGACTTGGGCGAGCCCCGCGACAATCTCCTTGCGCGCCTCGTCTGGCTCCCCGATAGCCATGCCGTAGCGGTCGAGAAATTCAACCGCATTCAAAACCGCCTCGACCTCCTCATTGCCGATGCCGCTACCGGCTCCGCGCACACCGTCGTGCATGAGGAAGACCCCTACTGGATCAACGTTAACAACGATCTGCAATTCCTCAAGGACGGCAAGCGCTTCCTCTGGGGCAGCGAGCGCGACGGTTTTCATCACCTCTACCTGTATTCTGTCGAGGGAAAGCAACTCCAGCAGTTAACCGAAGGCGATTGGCAGGTCGAGACCGTGGCCGGTGTGGATGAAGCCGCCGGCGAAATCTATTTCACCTCCACCGAACAAAGCCCCATCGAGCGCCAGCTCTACGCCGTCCAATTCGATGGCAAGCACCGCCGTCGCATCTCAACTCAAGCCGGGACGCACGCCATCTCCCTGAGCCCTGACTGCCATTCCTATCTCGATACCGCGTCGAGCCTCTCTTCCCCGCCGCGCCGCACCATCCATCGCGTCGATGGCAGCGAAATCGCCGTCTTTCGCGAGGCCGATCGCACCGAGCCCGACGAATACGACATCCTGCCCACCGAAATCCACAAAGTGAAAGCAGCCGATGGCGCCTTGCTCTACGCGCGCCTCATCAAGCCCGCCGGCTTCGCTCCCGGCAAGAAGTACCCCGTGATTGTCGTCGTCTACGGCGGCCCTTTAGTGCAAACCGTGCACGATGCCTGGCCGGCGTTGGGATGGGATCAGGTTCTCGCCCACCGCGGATTCGCCGTTTGGCAACTGGACGGCCGCGGCTCCCTGGGTCGCGGCCACCGTTGGGAGTCCGTCATCTTCCGCGACATGGGCGAGCACGAGCTGGAGGATCAAAAGCTAGGCGTTCACTACCTTGCGTCCCTCGGCTTCATCGACACGTCGCACATGGGAGTCTACGGCTGGAGTTACGGGGGCTACATGACGCTCTACACGCTCACTCACGCCCCCGGCCTGTTCCGCGCGGGCATCTCGGGCGCACCCGTCACGCACTGGCGCAACTACGACACCATCTACACCGAACGCTACATGGGATTGCCTGCGGATAATGCCGCCGCCTACGATCGCGCCTCGGCCCTCACCAAAGCGGCCGATCTGACGGGCAAGCTATTGCTCGTGCACAATCTCGAAGACGACAACGTGCACTTCCAGAACACCGTGCAGATGATGGATGCGCTCGAGCGCGCTGGCAAGCCTTTCGAGCTGATGCTCTACTCGCAAAAGGCGCACGGCGTCACCGGCGCTCTGAAGAAACACCTCTACGAAACGCTAACGGATTTCTTTGAAAACAACGTACGGTGAAGTCTTACCTGTGGCCGCCGCCACCACCGCCGCCCGAGTGCCCGCCGCCGCTGCTCATCCCGGAGGAAGCATGCGAGGCGCTGCTGCTGCTCGAAAGGGAGCTGCTGGAAGCCGCCACGTACCCGCCGTGCCCCGATCCCCCGCCGCCCGCTGCGACTGCACTCGCGTGCGCGTGAGTCGCGGCCGCCATCGTCTGGCGGGCCGCTACGGCTGGCGTCACGCCGCCGTGCGGAATCTTAATCGGTGGTTGCACGTGGTGGCCCGGCGTGGAACCGCTGGAACCGCTGGAACCGCCAGATCCAGTCACGGGGTACGGCGTGTAGTAGCCGCCATAGTACGGCAGCGTGTAGAGATAGCCGTACACGTTAAACGGGCTGTAGAACCCATAGCCGAACGGATTCATGTAGGGGCCCATTCCGTATCCGAATCCCGGAAGAAACGTGTACATGTCGTAGTACGGATTAAAATACCAACTGCTCGTCCCCATGTACGCGCCCGAATCCGCCGCCTGCTTGGCGGCCGAGACGTTCGCCATGGCTATGTATTCGGAACGGTGAGCGCCCCAGAGATACAGTTCGTCCACGTCCTTCTTCTTGTCAAACCCAGCCACTTGCAACTCGCCGTCCATCGCCAGTGCGTGGCCTTCTTTCACTTCCTGCGTCTTGCCGTTGAGGTCCACGAACGCCTCACCCTCGTAGACGCGCAGCCGGGCCGGCTCGGAATCGAAGCGATACACGCCTTTCTTCTCTAGTTGCACCGCGTAGTCTTTGTAAACGATCGTGACCCCGTTGTCCTTGAGCAGGTCATCGGCTTCCACCACCGCTTCGCCCGAAACCAGTTCCAGGCGCGTATCGATCAGCCGGTTGGTCACCATGCGGATGGCGCCATTCTCTCCCAGGCGCAGGAAGACGCCAGGCGTGAGCAGCACTTCCACGCGGCCTTCTTCTGTCCGCAGTTCCTGCTTTTCCTTGACATCTGGGAACTGGCCGAACTTGGTTTCCACCAACTGGTTGTTGAGGAAAACCCGGCCCTCCACGTAGTGGACAATACCCGACTTCGCCGAGATCACCGACTGGGCCGAAGCGACGAAACTCGCTGCCCCTGCCAACACCGAAACTCCCAAAGCCAACCGAATTAAGGATTTCATGGGGCCGCCTCTACCATCGATAATGCTCCTATCTGATTGGAGTGTCAATGGGACGCCCCAGAGCTTAACGCTTCTGAACACGCCCGCCATAACCCCGAGCCGCGTCAGTCGTTTATACACCATGTCCCGCATGGCGGCTTCTACGCAAGACGCCTGGTTTCACGGCCGTCGCTGTGCTTGCGCTCGCGCTGGGCGTCGGCGTCAATACGGCAATCTTCTGCATCGTCAATGCCGTGCTCTATGCCCTCCTGGCCTTACCACGATCCCGGCGACCGGATCTTAACAGCACGCCCCAACAAGTGCAACAGCGGTGAGCAATTTTGCACAGACTGTAAGAGATCTCTTTGCTAACTTAGGCTGATCCGCCACTTCGGAGTCAGTCGGCATGCAACCGGGCAAGGCAAGTCCAACGAGTTGGGTCGTCGACGAGCCTCTGCAGTGGGCGACGAATACGTTCATCAACCGCTCGACGGAGAAGAAACATGAGACGATGCGCCCTATTTGCTTTGTTTTTACCGCTGTCACTTCCCAGTGCCCGTGCCGATATCCTAGGAACTGCGGATAGCTTTGCTGTGTTGGCTGGCTCGACCGCGACCAATACTGGCTCGACCACCATTGGCGGAGATCTGGGCGTGGCGCCCGGTACCGCGGTCACTGGCTTCCCCCCTGGAACCCTGACAGGAACCATATACACTGGTACCAATGCCGTCGCGGTGAAGGGGCAGAGTGATCTCACCACTGCATACAATACGCTGGCTGGACTGCCATTCAATGCAGACTTGACCGGGACGGATTTGGGCGGCCTAACGCTCTTGCCTGGCGTCTATCATTTTGATAGCTCGGCTCAGTTGACTGGGACACTCACACTCAACGCCGAGGGCAGCAACAATGCATTGTGGGTTTTCGAGATCGGGAGCACACTAACGACGGCGAGCAGCTCAGTCGTTCAAATAATTAACGGCGGACCAGATGACGGCCTGTTTTGGCAGGTGGGTAGTTCTGCGACTCTCGGCACCAGCACAGTGTTCGAGGGGAACATTCTGGCCAAAGCTAGCATTACTCTCGATACCAGCGCAATAATCCCGTGCGGCCGCGCCCTGGCCGAAACAGGGGCAGTGACCATGGATACCAATGTCATTTCAACCGCCTGCACAGCGACTGCTGGGTGGCCCACTTCTCAGGCCACGGAGTTAGGCGGACCAAGTGGAAATCTAGGCACCGGATCGAGCAGCCCTACCATTAACTCTGTCAGCGAATACGCTCCGTCCCCCATTCCGGAACCCAGCGCACTTCTGCTCCTGGCCACCTGTATCGCCGGCTTGGCGATACAACGAAAATGCGAGCGATAGAAAGCCAAAAAATCACGGGGGCTTTGCCCTGCGGGCACTGCGTTAGCCTGGGGACGGCCCCGGCGTTAACAACTCGCGCACCCTTCGCTTGAGTTCATCGGCGTCACTCTTTACTGGTCCGATCCGCATTCGCTCGCCCCTACTAGTGTAGTGCGGCATAAATAGTAACGATTATAGAATACGCGTCGTCTTTACAATAGGAGGACCGAAGACGATGCGTGTGGCGCGACCCGTGGTTCTGAGTTCTGACCAGCAAGAGATCCTGGAATCTCGGGCCCGAGCTCGCAGCGCGCCGGCACGGAGCGTGGAACGAGCGCGGATCGTTTTGTTGGCCGGAGCGGGGCTGCAAGATCAGCAGATCGCGGCGGAGTTGAAGATCACACCGGAGAAGGCCGCGCGCTGGCGGAATCGGTTTCTGGACGGTGGTTTTGCGGCGCTGGACAAAGATGCGCCGCGCCCGGGAAGAACACCAACCATCACACCGGCCCAGGTGCAAGAGGTGATCCGGAGAACCACGCAGGAGAAGCCCGACAACGCGACCCACTGGAGCACGCGCACCATGGCAGAGGCCGCAGGCGTCAGTGAAAAGAGCGTGCGCCGGATCTGGCAGAAACATGGTCTGAAGCCGCACTTGGCGCGGACCTTCAAGGTGAGCCACGATCCCGAGTTCGCCGAGAAACTGGACGCCATCATCGGGCTTTATCTCAACCCGCCAGAACACGCCATCGTCCTCTGCGCCGATGAGAAGAGCCAGATCCAAGCACTGGACCGCACGCAACCTGGCCTGCCGCTGAAGAAGGGACGCTGCGGAACGATGACCCACGACTACAAGCGCAACGGAACGGCAACCCTGTTTGCGGCCATGAGCACGCTCGATGGCACCGTAATCAGCATGTGCGACGACCGGCACCGGCATCAGGAGTGGCTGAAATTCCTGCGCGTGATTGACCAAGTCACCCCTGCAGGCAAGCAAATCCATCTGATCGCGGATAACTATGCCACGCACAAACATCCCAAGGTTGAGAAGTGGCTGGCCCGCCATCCGCGCTTCCACGTGTACTTCACTCCCACCAGCAGTTCATGGCTGAACATGGTGGAGCGTTTCTTCCGTGACCTCACTCAGAATCGGCTGCGGCGAGGCATCTTCCGCGACGTCGAGGAACTGATCATGGCCATTGGCGACTACATTGACCAGCACAACGACCATCCCAAACCGTTTGTCTGGACCGCCAAAGCGTCCGATATTCTGGAAAAGGTCAAGCGCGCCCGCCACGCGCTGCATAATCGTTAATCTGCATGCCGCACTACACTAGCTGCGGTTGGAATCTATGGCGTGATGTTCTACTCGGTGACCCAGCGCGCGCACGAAATGGGCATCCGCCTGGCCTCGGCGCCAGCCGCGCAAGTGGTGCCTGCGGCTTATCCGGGGACACAGCCTGTCGCTCGCTCTGGCTGGGATCGCATCGGGCCTGGCCGGATCGCTGATCATGGCGAATCTGATTTCGAGCCTGCTGCTCCAGGTCCCAGCCCGCGAACCGCTCACCTTCGCACTCGTGCCCCTGGTGCTCGCCGCTTCCGCACTCCTCGCAAGCCATCTCCCCGCGCGCAGAGCCACGCAAGTGGACCCCATGATTTCCTTGCGATGCGAATGAGCCACAGGGAATGTTCGAAAAAGGCCAGGAAGGGTTTTAGAGCGCCCCTGAGCGGGACGATCCTGAACAGGTATGTGGTGGAGAGAGGTAAAAAAGGCAACGCCCGGCGGGAGTTCACGCCGGGCGCAGCATGAGCAACGTTTTATTTAAGCGCGACGATACCGGCGCCGCAACACACCAGCCGTGAAGAGCAGGACGATCCCCGTGAGAACCACACTTGCCGGTTCGGGAACAGCGACGGACGACAGCGTAGCTGACACAGTGTCATCTACGTTCTTACTATTCGGATTCGTAAACGACAAGTTGACTATGTCGGTCAACTCGAATCCGCCGCCGCCAAAGGTAATCACGCTTGTTCCCTGTAATCCGGCATCCGTACCCGTGGGAAAAGGATTTTCGCTCGACTTGGGCGTAGAGGGGCCGCTCACATCGAATGCCGTGTTGTCGCCATTGTAAAAACCTTGTGCCGTTGCGGAACCCTTAGCGCCCCCTGTGACGGGGACGTCGGTGTTGAGTGTCTGGGTCAAAAATGTAGGACCTACCGGAGATAAAAAGCCGGTGTCCGTTACTTCTATTGTCAGCGTGTTCGGCTTTATTGTGCTGCCTTTGAGAGAGTCCACCAGCATTGTGAGCGTTAGCTCGGCCGGACCAGCCGTTCCGTTGCTCGAGGCCGCTACGAAGTCCAGGCTGCCCCCAAAATCCGCATCGAGCAAGTCAACGATGAGTCCATCGCTGCTGCTTGAAGCCGTATACGTCTTTGCGCCATCGATCACTTTAATCTGAAGGCTGTCTGCGCGTGCGGGCAGCGCCGCAAAGACAACAACTCCTACTAGAACCCCAAGAACTTTCAAGCCAGCGAGTTTCATCTTGTCCCTTCCTCCTCGACTCTCGTCGTTCGACACCCCGAAGGTGGTACGGCCACCTACGGAATCCCATCGAGCCACCTAGTAAGCATTTGAAACTCCAAACCGAAAGACAATGGAAACAAATGAGTTATTAGTATTCAGCGCGACCAGAAAATCCCAAAAAACCAGAATGTTAACGAGAGATTTGGAGTTTCAGCAGAGAACAGAGATTTCTAGAGGCGAACGATGTTCGGAGACGCAATTCCCTTGAAGGCGTTGCGGGTATCGACGATCAGCTTCGCCTGCTCCGCGATTTTGCGGTAGTCGAAGGCCGCGTGGTCCGTCACCACCACCGTGCAGTCGGCCGACGCCACCAGATTCGCGTCCTGCGATTTCAGGTGCTCCCCCTCGAGTTCGAGCACTGGCACATGCGGATCGGAGAACGTCAGTCGCGCGCCCCGCCGTTTGAGCAACATCATGATATCCAGCGCCGGCGATTCACGCACGTCCTCGATATTTTTCTTGTACGCCACCCCGAGCACGTGGACGTGCGAACCTTTCACCGGTTTCGAGTGGTCGTTGAGCGCATTCTGAATCTTGTCCACCACAAAATGCGGCATCTGTCCGTTGATATAACCCGCCAGCTCAATGAAGCGCGCCTCAATGCCCGCCTGCTTGGTTTTCCAGGAGAGATAAAAAGGATCAATCGGGATGCAGTGCCCGCCGAGACCCGGACCCGGGTAGAACGGCATGAAGCCAAAGGGTTTAGTAGCCGCCGCCTCGATCACTTCCCATACATTGATGCCCATGCGATCGCACATCAGCGCCATCTCGTTCACCAGGCCGATGTTAATCATTCTGAACGTGTTTTCGAGCAGCTTGACCATTTCCGCCACCTGCGTCGAGCTCACCGCCACCACATTCTGCAACGCCTGGGCATAGAACAGCCGGCCCATTTCTGAACACGCCGCGGTCACTCCACCTACTACCTTGGGAATGTTGGAGGTATTGAACTTCGGATTGCCGGGGTCCACGCGCTCCGGCGAAAAGCACAGGAAGAAGTCCTTGCCGACCTTCAAACCGCTCTGTTCGAGCATGGGCAGCACCAACTCGTCCGTTGTACCAGGGTAAGTGGTTGACTCCAGGATCACTAGCATCCCGGCGTGGAAAAACTTCGCAATTTCGCCACACGCCGACACAATGAAACTCATGTCGGGGTCCTTGGTTTTCCGCAACGGCGTCGGCACGCAAATGTTGACCGTATCGAGATTGCGAATCGCCGAAAAATCCGAAGTAGCCTTCAGCTTTCCGGATTTGACCAGCGGCGCGAGCGTGGTACTCGGAATGTCGCCCACGTACGAATCGCCCGCATTGATCCGATTGACTTTAGAATCGCTCAGGTCGATCCCAGTGACTTCGAATCCCGCCTTGGCGAATTCCACAGCCAGCGGCAATCCTACGTAACCCAAACCAACGATTCCAACTTTCGCCTGGCGCGCGCGAATCTTTTCTTCCAACGCAATGCTCATCGCTGCCTATTCTCCCAGATAGAATTCGCCAACCGCTATAATCTCAGCCGGCCCGACCAAGTACAAATCGGGATTTCCCCGTATCTCAAGAGGCCCAGCGGGAGTTTGGACGGTAACCGGGCTTTCCACCATGCCCCGGCAGATGGCGGCGGCAACGGCGCCGGTGGAGCCCGTCCCGGAACTCCATGTTTCGCCCGCACCCCGTTCATAAAACACGACTTCAATGTTGTGCCGGCCGGTGGCTCGAAAGAACGAAACGTTGGTGCGATTGGGAAAATGCGGGTGGGATTCGATTTCCGCCCCGACCCTTCGCCAGTCGAAGTCAAAGTTTTCCACAGGCACCGCGCATTGTGGGTTTCCCACCCATACCAATGTGACGTCGCGCATGCCACTGGTCAGCGAGAGCGAACAACGGGCGGCTCGGATCTCCGGCGTCCCCATGTTCATTTCGAAGGTGAAGTGAAGGCCCGCGCGTTCTACCAGCCGCAGGTGCTTAATGCCAGCACCGGTCCTGATGCGGATATCATTGGCACTGAGCCCTTGATAAAGCAGAAAAGCCGCGGCGCATCGCGTGCCGTTGCCGGAGATCTCGGCGACACTGCCGTCAGCATTAAACAGGTGGATTTCTCCGTCGGCGTCCACACCACCTGAGCCGATGTGCAACCATCCATCGGCGCCGACGCCGGTGTGGCGGTCGCAGATGGCGCGTGCGACATCGGGCAGCGAGACACCCCCTGGGACACCGTCGACCGGAGTCAGTAGAAAATCATTCTTCGCGCCGTGCGCTTTGAGGTATGGAATCTTCATGGATGGGGTTAAGCCAGTCGGTCGGCGCGGTGTGCCGCTCGTGAATCTCGATAACCGGCGCGCCTTTTACGATAATCCGCTGCATGAGGTCGTAGTTAGGGCCGCGGCGCCGTGCGCGATTGATAGCCGTTTGCAGAGGATCGCCGCCCGCCACCACCGCCCATTGTTCCCACAAGACGAGGTCGGGCCGCAAGCGGGCGACATCGAAGGCCAGGCCGTTGTCCGCGGTCAGCGTATCGCGCAAGGGAATGCCGGCCTGGCGAAAGATGCCCGTCATGTCACCGAACGAAGTGAAAACACCATCACCAGCGTGGTAACGGGGCGCCAGGTAGTCTGCGGCCTGTCTCGTCCACGCGCGGCGCGCCACGGAGTTGTGCTGCGACTCTTTCCAGGTGATCCAGGCTTCGGGCTGAGGATTGATCAGCCAGGGCGCGATGCAAATTCCGAGGACGGCAAAGGCTACGACAAGTTGACCGATGCGAGTGCCGCGCACCAGCGCCACCAACGCAGCGCCGCAGAATGCCAGAAGCGGCAGCGCCGCCAATCCGTATCGCGTGTTGTAGATGCCGTGCGGCGGAAGATTGAATAAGTGAATCGGCGTGTCGCCCGAGTGCAGGTTCAGCACATAAAATGCAACGGGAAGCGCCAGCAGCACGAACGGCCAGAACGCGCGTTTCCATAACGCCGCGAGCATGCCCGCCGCACCCACGAAGAAAAGTGGCGCACCGGCGCAGGCGCGCGCGGCCCAGCCGTAATAGAGCAGCGCGAGTTGCCAATCGCCCTTGCCGGGATAAGGAAGACCGCGCTGGATGGCCTTCGCCGACGCCGCTCCGTTGTAAAATTCCAGCACGTTATCGAAGACCCATCCGTTGAACGCCAGCCACAGGACCGGGCCGATGGATGCAATCGCGCCAAAGACGAAAGCCGCGCGGAATCGCCGCCGCGCCGTGAATAGAAAATACGCGGCGACAAACGGAATCAGAAACCAAGCGTCATAGCGCGCGAGCGCGCCGAGTGAGACCGCCATGCCAGCACCCACAACGCTCCCAAGCGATTGCGTCTCGCGGAATCGCACACTGAAATAGAACACTCCAGCGAGAGACGCGAAGAAGAGCGGCTCAGTCATGGGAATAGATTGCAGGTAGAGCGCGTTGGGATTGAGCGCGTAGAGCGCGGCTGCCACGCCGCCGGCTGCGGTACTCGAGAAGACGCGGCGCACAGCGGCGAACAAGAACGTGACACCCGCGATGAAGCAGATGGCCGCAGGGATTGCGCCGGCCAGCCCGTTGTGCCAGAGCGCATCACGCGCCACGAACGGCAGAAGCAGAATGTGCAAGAGCGGCAGCCAGGAGGTGCCGAGCTGCTGATACCCCGGCGTGCGCGAGTCAATCACGCGGCGCGCAATGTTGAGGTGCGCCTCGGCATCCCCATAGTAGAGCGTCCAGCCATTACGCCACACGAACCACACGGCGGCGGCGCTTAGAAGGCTCGCCAGAACGGCCACGCACGCAACGGGCACCCAGCTCCGGGTGTGGGCAGAGGGCACGGTTTCAGAAATCGGTGAAGGCTTTAAATTCTCGATAACGGGCATCGATTTCCGCGCGGGTCAGGGTACGAAAGCGGTCAGGACCGAACTTCTCGCAGCAGAAGCTGCCCATGACCGAACCATAGATCACGGCGCGGCGGAGATCCTGGTGGTCCATGTGGTGGCGCGGGTCAATGCCACGCTCCGCGAGATATCCCATGAAACCACCGGCAAAGCAGTCCCCGGCTCCGGTGGGATCGAACACGTCCTCAAGGAGAAATCCGGGCACCATAAAATGTTTGCCGCCCTGAAACAGAATGGCGCCGTATTCGCCGCGTTTGATCACCAGCGTGTGCGGCCCCATGCGCAGGATCTTTTCGGCGGCATGCCGCAGGTTATGCTCGCCGGCAAGCATGCGGGCTTCGCTGTCATTGATGAGCAGGAAGTCCCACTCTTTGATCGTTGTGAGAAGCTGATCCCGATAATCGTGAATCCAATAGTTCATGGTGTCGCCACCCACGAAGCGCGGACCGTTCATTTGCGCGCGCACGCTGCGCTGGAGCGCCGGCTGAATGTTGCCCAGCAGCAGGTAGGGAGACGACCGGTACGAGTCCGGCAGCTTGGGATCGAAATCGGCAAAGACGTTGAGATCGGTGGTAAGCGTGGTGCGATCGTTCATGTCCGCTGAGTACACGCCCGCCCAGAAAAACGTTTTACCGGGAACGCGCTCGAGGCCTTCGACATCTACGCCGCGGCTCGTCAGGAAATCCACATCTTCCTGAGCGAAATCGTCACCCACCACGCCCACGATTTTCGCCGGCGTAAAAAAACTCGCGGCCAGCGAAATATAGGTGCACGAGCCTCCGAGGATACGATCCACTTTCCCATGCGGCGTTTCCAGGCCGTCATATGCAACCGAACCAACTACGACGAGTGACATCAGAACGATTGTAACGAAGGTTTCAGGTGCCAGGTTTCAGGTGTCAGGTGTGAAACACTCGTGTAGACTCGGAGCATGAAGCCAGCACAGCGCCTGACCGCGATCATCGAGCGTGAGGACGGCGGTTTTGTGGCGTTGTGCCCGGAGCTCGATATTGCGAGCGAGGGTACGTCGATTGAAGAAGCGCGAACCAACCTCATCGAGGCGCTCACGCTGTTCTTCGAGACGGCCGACCCGTCCGAAGTTACCCGGCGCTTTCACCACGAAGTCTTCGTGACTCAGGTTGAGGTGCCGGTTGGGGAGGCTCCGAGTTCTTTCGGGCTCCTCAGGATTGAGGAAGCATCGCAACGCCACCAGGGCGCATCCTGGAATAACATACAAGAGAGGCGAGCGTTTGGATGGACGCGGATGTAACGGTACTGGTTGAAGCCATCGAGGAGTCGTTCGGGGTCAAGTTCAATAAAGGTGAGCTCACAGACAACTCACGGATTGACCATGTGTGCAGCCTTCTCCGCTTACGGCTAGGCGATGGAGTGTCAGACCGGTGCTTTACCAGCGCGGCATTCTGGCGGATCAGACGAGCATTGGTCGAGGTGCTCAACGTCCCGCGGAACTCGGTGACGCCATCGACTGCGCTCGAATACGTGGTCCCCACAGTTGGCCGGCGGAGGACTTGGCGTGCATTGAGCGAAGCGGCCAACCTCCGGCTTCCGGGTTTGGAATACCCACGCCATCTAGGCGTAGGGATTTTCTGGGCGGCTTTCGTCTCATCAACGCTGATAGGGGTTCTAGGCAGACGCGGTTGGTGGACTCTCGCGGCAATCGTGGCGATGCCGGTCACCGCGAGCCTGCTCTTCTATGCGCTTACGCCTTTTGCTAATGCCTTTCCAGCAAACAGTCAGACCCTCGGCGACGCGGCTAGGACGGTAGTTGGGCTGAACTACGGCAAACTCACCAAGGAGCTTGGGCCCTCGCGGGAGCTTGAGTTATTGGAAGCGCTCCGATACCTCATCTCTGATGTTACGGGTATCGAACCTCATGCGCTGATTGGGGAGAACCCACGATTGGTAGACCTCGTCCTTGCGAACGACGGTCTGCGGGCTCAGGTTTAGCGACTGGACGCTAGAAACAGCGTCGCCGGATCTACGCTAACCTTACCTGATGACGCCAACAACTAAGAGGGTGCTCGAAGCCGTAGTCTGGTTCGTATTAGGTCATATCAGCTGCGCCGTCATGCACCACATGCACAACTTCACGTGGAGATAGCAAGTAGCGGATCACTGTCCAGCGGTTCCGGCCATCACGCGCGAACGAATATAATTCGGAGACTGGCTCATACATGAGAACATCCATCTCCCGACTCTTGCTCTGGCCGCTCGCCGGCATCGCCATCGCGCCCGTCATGGCACAGGAACAACCACAGCAGATTCCGCTTTGGCCGAACGGCGCGCCGGGGTTTGAGAGCCGGCGCAACGAGCCAGAGATCGCGAAAGACTACTACATTCGCAACATCAACAACCCGTCCATCACCGCGTACCTGCCGCCGAAGGAGAAGGCGACAGGCGCGGCGGTGGTCATCTGTCCGGGCGGCGGGCATCGCCTGTTGGTATTCAAAGCCGAGGGCGACGAGCCCGCGCGGTACCTGAACAGTCTGGGCATTGCCGCGTTCGCCCTCAAGTATCGCTTGCCGAGAGAGGAAGGCTCGCCGTACTCGCTCCAAAAACATCCGCGCGAAGACGGGCTGCGGGCCATGCGGTTAGTGCGTAGCCGCGCGCAAGAGTGGGGGCTCGATCCAAACCGGATCGGCATCATGGGATTCTCGGCGGGCGGCGAAGTCGCCTCCTGGGTCACATTCACTCCGGCTGATGGCGATCCGAATGCGGCCGATCCCATCGACCGGCAAAGTGCGCGGCCGAGTTTTCTGATCCAGGTTTATCCGGGTCCGCTCGGGATTCCCGCCACCGTGGCGCCGAATGCACCGCCGGCTTTCCTGGTGGCGGCGGATGATGATGAATGCTGTTCAGGTCCTACGGTGAAGCTGCTCCAGGCGTACCGCGAAGCCAAGGTTCCCGTGGAGGCACACATCTTCGCGCAAGGCGGCCATGGCTTCAACATGGGATACCGGTCGAAACTGGCAACGCTCAAGGGTTGGCCGCAGCGTCTCGCGGACTGGCTGGCGGACAGCGGCATCGCGAAGCCTCGCGAATAATTTGTCCCTAGCACCTGAAACCTGAAAGCTCATCCCAATCTCAAGCCGCAGCCGTCTCAGTTGCCACCGGGACTTGCTTCAGTTGTTCCAGGAGTCCGTGCAAATCGAATTGCAGCCAGTGCTCCGCAATGCGGCCGTCCGCGATTCGGTACACGATCATTAATCCCGCGGACACCGCCTTGCCCGTGGGTTCGATACCGGCCCATGTGCCGCGGTGAACACCACGGAAAACAGCACGAGCGGCCACCAAGTCACCTTCGGCAATGATCTGCTCGGGAACGAGTTCGTAGGCCGGAAACCCCGCTTCTACATCTTGAATGTGTTTCATAAGATCCGGATCCGAGACAAACTGCGCCACAAGTTGCGGTGTTTTTGGCTGGCCGCTGAGAGCGTTCAGGTAGTTGGTGATCAGTTGCTTGTTACTGGATGAGCTCATCGAAGTTCTCCTATTGAGTAAGGTCGGCCGAGGCCGTGCTGGTAGGATATGTTTGGCGGAATTTCAAGTCAAAAGAATGATGAAGGGAAAATCAAAGGAAATTCCAAGGATGCCTGCCGGCGCCTACCGGTTCGGTGATTTCGAACTTTACCCTTCGGAACGCCGCCTTCACCGTCAAAGGACCTTGCTGCCCCTGCCACCGAAAGCCTTTGATGCTTTGCTACTCCTGGTTCGAAAGGCCGAGCAGCTTGTCCGCAAGGACGAACTGATCGAGGCCCTATGGCCCGAGACCTATGTGACCGAGGCAAACCTTACCAACACCATTGTCGTCCTGCGCAAGGCCCTCGGCCGGGACGCCATTCAAACCGTATCCAAGTACGGCTACCGGTTCCAGTTGCCGGTCCTGGGGGAGCCGGGTGTCGGGCAGGCCATCTATGCGACTTTCGTGCGGGCGAGAGATCTGACAAACGAACGCTCACTGGAATCGCTTTTTCGTGCACGCGACATGTATTGGCGCTGCATTGCTGAGGATCCCGGGTTCGCGCCGGCGTGGGCATGGCTGGGCCGGTGCTGCCGCATTATTGAGAAGTTCGGCGGCGGAGATAGCGCGAGCTTCGAGCTCGCGCAGGCTGCGCTCCGGAGGGCTCTGTCAATCGACCCCGATCTCGCGGCCGCACATCATTTCTACACGCAGCTGCAAGCAGATCGCGGAGAATCGCCCGAAGCCATGACGCGTCTTCTCTCCAGGCTGCGTAAGCACGGAGAGGAGCCCGAGAGTTACGCGGGACTCGTCCAGGTATTGCGTTTTTGCGGTCTGCTCCACGAGTCTGTGGCCGCGCATGAGCGGGCGAAGGCCCTTGATCCCACGATCGCGACGAGCGTTAGCCACACGCATTTCTTACTAGGAGAATATGAGGCGGCTATAGAGACCTACGGTCGAGGAAAAGGATACTACCTGGACGCGGCCGCCTGGGCAGCGCTTGGCGACACCAGGCGCGCGGTTGCCTTATTACGGGAGCGCCTTGCCGGGCCACCGCTGTCAGCTCTCATGTCCGGCTTGATGCGATCGCTGCTGGCAATTTTGGAGGGCCGGGACCAGGATGCCGCGGGTGCGATGGCGAGCACTGACATTGTCCGCGAGCCAGAGGTGTTGTTTTACTTAGCGCGCCATTTCTCCATGCTCGGGAACTCCCATGAAGCCATCGCGATGCTCAAACGCGCGCTCAAGGAAGGATTCAACGCTCCCAGGTCAATGGAGAGAGATGCGGCATGGTCCGGAGCCCGGGGACATGCTGAGTTCGAGCGCGTCTTGAGCGAAGCAAAAGGCTACGAGGAGAATGCAAGGCGTCTTTTCACGCAGGCCGGAGGCAGGCAGTTACTGAAACCCGGTACCTGAGATCTTCGATAGCGATAGAATGCGGAGACGGTCAAAACACCGAGGACGATATGAAATCCAGACGAGAATTCCTGGGCGCGGCAGCGCTGACGGCGGCTGCGTCCCAATTGCGCGGCGCGAATGAGTACAAGATGGCCGTGATTGGCCTGGTGCATGCCCACGTCTGGGGCCATCTGGGGGCGATGCTGAAGGGCGAGCACGCGAAACTCCTGGGCATCGCGGAAACCGAGCCGGAGCTGATCGCCCAGGCCAAGAAGCGCGGCGCGGATCAAGTGCCGTTCTTCAGCGACTATCGCAAGATGCTGGATGAGGTGCGGCCCGATTTCGTCTGGTCCTTCGTCGAGAACAATCGCCACCTGGAAATTGTGGAAGCGTGCGCGCCGAAGAAGATCCACGCGATTTTCGAGAAGCCGCTGGCCGCGACTTACGCGCAGGCGCTGGCCGTGCGGCGGCTGGCACAACAGCACGGCATCCAGGTGATGACGAATTACCAGATGGCGTGGTGGCCGGCGAACTATGCGGCGAAAGCGGCCGTTGACTCGGGCTCGCTCGGCCAGGCGTGGCGATTGCGCGGGATCGTGGGGCACGGCGGCCCGGGCGGCCCGCAGGGTCTCAACAAATATTTCTTCGACTGGCTGACGGACCCGGAGAAAAACGGCGCCGGGGCGCTCATGGATTTCGGCTGCTACAACGCGTTATGGTCGCTCTGGTATTTCGGCCGGCCCGACAAAGTGTACGCTCAGGTAAATCACCTGCGCCCGCAAGAGTTCCCTAAAGTAGAAGACAACGCGGACCTGATGCTGTCCTGGCGCGAGAGCGTCGGCCTCTTCGAGGGAAGCTGGGACCTGCCGCGGGGCTTTCAGGATCTCGAAATCTTCGGGCGCAAGGGCAGTGTCTATATGAAGGATGGCAGCGCGGAGCTGCGCACGGGACGCGACACGAAGCAACTCGCGCTCGATCCGTTGCCGCCGGAGCGCGCCGAACCCATCGCCTACCTGGTGCACTCGCTCCAGGCGAACAAGCCGCTCGAAGGATTGACGGCACTCGACATCAACGTCGGCGTTGTCGAGATCGTCGAGGCCGCGAAGAGGTCAGTTCAAAGCGGACAAGCGGTATCGCTGCCGATCAAGGCGTAGCACTCAGTCGTCGACTTTATAGATCGTCAACCCCGAAAGCAGCTTGGGATAGAAATCCGTGGACTTCTGCGGCATCACGCCGCCGGAAAAAGAAATGCGCGCGACGTCTTCGATGGCCGTGGGCCGCAGCAGAAACGCAATTTGCGCCTCGCCGCGGCGGGCGGCTTCGATGGCTTTGTCGAGCCCGCGAACGTAATGCAGGTTCTTCTCGGCGCGCACGGCTTCTTCGGTAATGCCTAGTACATCGCGCAACAGCGATTCGTGCAGAATCGGCACATCCAGTTGATCCGTGGCGGTGCGCGGACGCAATGAGTGGATCTGGTCACCGATCGCCGCGCCAATGGCGCCGGCCGGCAACTGGTCTGGCGATTCCAGACGCTCGATGTGAAAACTCGCTCCGGCACGCTTCAGAAACTCGCTCGCGTTAAAATTCGCCAGCCCGTTTACCAGACGATGCGTCGCCAGAATCTTCAAGCCCGGCGAATGCATGTTCACGAACGTCATCATCACGCGCGAAGTGCCGGGCAGGTTCGGATTTTCGTTGCGAAACGCCAGCGCGGTTTCGTAGCGATGGTGGCCGTCGGCGATCAGCAGCTTTTTGTCATCCATCAGACGGCGGATGGCGTCGATGCGGGCTGGATCGGAGATCTTCCAGAGGCGATGCTCAGCGCCATACTCATCCGTAACCGCAGCCGTTGGTTGGGCTTGCGCGGATTCGTCCAGAAGCCGGTCGATTTCCCGCTGGGGATCGGGATAGAGCATGAAAATCTGCCCGAAATGAGCATGCGTGTGGCGCACGAGCTCGAGCCGGTCCTTTTTTGGGCCGGAAAGTGTCTGCTCGTGGCGGTGGACGATGCCGGAACTGTAGTCTTCAACCGCTCCTAAGCCAATGAACCCACGGCGTGAAAGCCGTTCGCCGGTATCCGGCACCGAGAAATCCTGAAAATAGGCGAATAGGCACGGATCGGGATCCCGGGCGAGAACGCCGCGCTCGATCCAATCCTCTAAGAAGGTGGCGGAGCGGGTATAGACATTGTTGGCGTCGCCATCGGAGCTAAACCGTTCACCCAGAATGATCCGAACCAAGTTGAAGGGGCTGAGCGCCAGGTAACGGGCTTGCATCTCAGGCGAAATCTTGTCGTACGGCTGTGTTACCAGACTCGAAAGCGGTCCGGCCGCCGGACTATAGCGATAGGGCTGGAAAGGGAAAATTTTTGCCATGCAGTGGAACTTCAAGCATAGCAAAAACCTGGTAGAAGCCGGCTCAAGAGCCGTTGCCGGATGGACCGGCTTCCTTCGGTAAGCCGTGGGAATTCCACGGCTTGCGCCGCGCTGTGGAACAGGGGCCACGCGCGGCATGTGCATCGTTAGCTGCCCGGCTGCGCTGCCGCCGAGCTCATGACCGACCCGACCTTGGAAAATACCGTGCTAATGCTGGAAGCCACGCTGGGCATGAGGGCTCCCGCCGCCACCGCGACAAAGCCAGCCATCAGGGCGTATTCGATTAAGTCTTGGCCACGGACATCTTTCCAGATCTTCAAACGCCAAATCGTTCTGCAGATGAGTTGCTTCATGATACCTTCTCCTTTGCTCAAGAGATCGACGGGGTGTGATTTCCCGATTGTGGGGAAGAAGGCCTATTCAATCGTACTAAATACCTTAGTGTGAATTAGTTAGAGGATGAGTGGCACAAGGGGGCGCCACGTTCGACTCCCAGCCTGTGCCACTAGTGGAACAAGGGGCAGATGTCTCGCCCCGGAGGAGCATTCTTTAGCGTGAGAGTGGCGTTTGGGAGAGACTATTCTCTTAATTTTTCACTTCCCCGGCGCCACCGGAGGGATGGCATTCCACGATTTGCGGCGCGATGCCGAAGCGTTCGTGGTAGGCAGCCGAGATTTCCTGCCGGAACCGTTTTCCGGTGCCCTCGCGCAGCAGGTTGACGGTACAGCCGCCGAAGCCACCGCCGGTCATGCGCGCGCCGAGTACGCCGTCGATGCCAATGGCGGTGTCGACGAGAAAATCGAGTTCCGCGCAACTGACTTCGTAATCATGCTGCAGGCTGAGATGGGACTCGACCATGAGCTGGCCCATGCGGTCGATGTCCCTGCGGCGGGATGCATTGACGAACAAGCCGACGCGCTCGTCTTCGGTCACTACATGCCGCGCGCGGCGGCCTATCACGTGGGGCAGCGACGGCGCAGCCGTTTCAAGCAGCGCGGAGGTGACGTCGCGGAGGCTGGACACGGCAGGATCGAGCCGGTGGATGGCCTCGACCGCGGCGGCGCACTCCTCGGTGCGTTGTTTGTAGGCGGAGGCTCCGAGAGCATGCTTGACCATGGTGTTGACGGCAAGGAACTCGACGCCATCGGGAAGGTCCACGGCCTGGCCCTCCAGGCTGCGGCAATCGATGAGGAGCGCAGCGTTTTTGCGGGCGAACACGGAAACGAACTGGTCCATGATGCCGCAGGGTGTGCCGACAAAGGCGCCCTCGGCGCGGCGGCAAAGCTCGGCTAAGCGCAGAGGCTCGATGGGCTGATCACCCAGCAGGGCCAGGGCGCAAGAAACTTCCAATGCAGCCGAAGAGCTCAAGCCAGAACCTTCGGGAACGGTGCTGTGAATCAGAAGCTCATTGGGATGGATTCGGTAACCGGCGCGAACCAATTCGCGAGCCACGCCGGCTGGGTAATCGCTCCAGTCGTGCGCGGGCACCAGATCGCCGATTGCAGCGGCAGGCCAAGCTCGCGATTCGCGCTTTTCCTCCGAATACACACGCAATTGATCGTCGGAAGAAGGTGCGATGGCCACGTAGCAGGCGAGATCGAGCGCGACGGGAAGAACGAAGCCGAGGTTGTAATCGGTGTGCTCGCCGATGAGATTAACGCGGCCCGGTGCGCGAAAAACGCGAAGGCCCTGATCCGTTCCGTATTGCCGTCGAAAGGCTTCGCGGATCACGATCGCTTCCGCGACGCCAGCAGCAACATCAATCCGCCAAACGCCAGGATGACGATGCCGCAGTACAGATTGACGTTCAAGGTGGTCAGCGCGGCCCGCAAGTCCGGAGCAAAAATGCCCAGACCGAGCAAAATCACACCCAGTAGGGAGAAGAACCAGCCGGCCGGTAGACGAAGATCGAGCATATTTATCGGAACCAGACGTTCAATAGAACCAGAACCAGGATGACCAGAACCGCCACGGGCCCCGGCCTCCGATACCAGCTTACGCCAGTCTCCTCGGGAAGTTTGGTCAGGCCGTACACCAGCCCTTGGAGTTCCTCAGCGGGACGCGGTTTGGTGGCGAAACTGACCAGCGCGGTGACGACGAAGCAGGCGCTGAAGGCGAAAATCGCGATCCAAAAGTTTTGCGCCATGGTGGAAGGCAGGGTGATCAGGGGAGCGATCCAACCTCCCTTATGCTCAGCGACGGTCAGGCCGTGGGTCAGCGAAGCCACGACGCTGCCGGTCAGCATCCCGGCAAAAGCGCCGTGCCCGGTGCTGCGGCGCCAGAACATGCCGAGCAGGAACGTTGCCAGCAGCGGCGCGTTCACAAATCCGAACACGAGCTGGAGGATGTCCATGATGTTGTTGTAACGCTGCGCCACGTAAGCGGCGCCGATGGACAGCACGGTGCCTACGACGGTGGTGACGCGTCCGACCATCAGATAGTGCACGTCGGGCGCGCCCTTCCGGATGTAGCTTTGATAAATGTCGTAGGTCCAGACGGTGTTGAACGCGGTGACGTTGCCGGCCATACCCGACATAAAAGACGCCATGAGCGCGGTGAGACCCACGCCGAGCATACCGGAAGGATAGAACTGCGCCATGAGCGTGGTCAACACCTGGTCGTAATCGTAACTGTCGCCCTTGACCGGCAGAACGTAACCAACGCTCATCTTGGCCAGCGCCAGGGCCGCGATGCCAGGAAGAATCACGATGAAGGGCATCGCCATCTTGGGGAATGCGGCGATGAGCGGCGTGCGGCGCGCTGCCGACATGGATTCAGCCGCCATGGCGCGCTGCACGACGAGGAAGTTCGTGCACCAGTAACCGAACGAGAGCGTGAAGCCAAGGCCGAAGATCATGCCGAAGGTTTCGACACCCATGGGGTTCTGATTGGCGCTCGACATGTAACGCCAACTGTGGGTCATGACGGGGGCCAACCGGGATTGGATACCGCTCCAGCCGCCCGCCTTCATGACCGCGAGAATGGCGAGCGGCGTGAAGCCCAGAACGATGAGGAAGAACTGAAGGACCTCATTGTAAATGGCGCTGGTGAGGCCGCCGAGGAACGTATAGACCAAAACGATGGCCGCCGAAAACAGGACCGATGCCGTAAAGCTCCAGCCTAGGACGAGGTGCAGCAGGAGGCCGAGGGCGTACATGGAGATGCCGGAAGAGAATACGGTCATGACGGCGAACGTAATGGCGTTCAGCCCGCGCGTTTTTTCATCGAAGCGCATCTTCAGGTACTCCGGCACCGAGCGCGCCTTGCTGCCGTAATAGAAGGGCATCATGAAGATGCCGACGAACAGCATGGCCGGTACGGCGCCGATCCAGTAGAAGTGCGCGGTCATGATGCCGTACTTCGCGCCGGAGGCTGACATGCCGATGACTTCCTGAGCGCCGAGGTTGGCAGCTAGAAAGGCGAGGCTAGTAATCCAGACGGGAACCGAACGGCCCGAGGTGAGGAAGTCGCGGCTGGACCCGACGGATTTTCGCAGCCGCCAGCCGATGCCGAGGACGAAGGCGAAGTAGACGGCGAGGATGAGATAGTCGACCCAATCGAGTTTCACCTCTTTATCCCTGAAGCCTCCCCCAAATGAAATGGAAACGTGAGTGTATCGCGGGAGGGGAGTGGAAGGCAAATCGGGCGGGGGGTAGGTAGTAGCAGCGTCCAAAGTTGCACTTCGATAAAATCCATTTATCTATTTCCATTTTGTCATTAGGAGAATTTATATCAGCGTGCCGACTTCAACCGGGCCCATCGCGTCGCGCGGTCGCAGTGGTGGTGGTGGTCGCAGGCTGATTGATCAGGGCGGGGTCTTGCGCACTGGCGAGAGCAAACTTCACTGGTGAAGCCGACGACGCTTGTTTTGCACCCACAGCAACCCAAGGACGGAGGTGATTAACAATAGGGTATTTGGTTCGGGCACTTCATTGCCGTATAAGGCAAAAGCAAGATTTTCCCTCACCTCCCCTGTGGGTCCATTCACGGGCAAATTACTTGCCCCGTCCCAATCAAGATCACCGAGGTAGACGAATCTGTAAACCGAATAATCTGCGGATGTTGAGGTGCTATCCGCCCACCGGAAATGATCAGGTCCCGAGGATAGTATCGATATCCAGTATTCAGTTGATGTGGTGAGGGTTAGGCCGCTGAGGTCTGTCGTGAATTCGTATGTAATCCGGGTTGGATCGGGATCGGTCGGATCGGGCGTCCCATTGAATGGTATCCCGGATGGAAAAACATCTGCAATCACCTCACGTTGGTAGAAGGGTTGTGCCGAAGCTGTTGTGGGGTCCCCTAGGGACTGCAACTGCGCGGAACTCGGTACTGAGTTAAAGAACCGGATTACGAATGGGCTCTGGGTGACGGTTGGCGACAAGTTGGTCTGATAGAACGAGCCGTACCATGTGATTCGTTCTATCGTCGCACTCGACGATAACGTAAGCTGGTCCGCTATCTCCTGACCGTTGTACCAACTGAAGGCTCCACGATCAACTGCATTGTTCAATGGCTGATCATACAAAGTGTCGGCAGCACAATGTCCGACAAGTGTAAGCCACAATACTGTCGAGAATTTGAGCGCCCAGACATCATCAGACCTCCCCGTAGGCACAGCAGATGCTTGCCTAGAGAAGGCCACTAACCCAAATAGACTATTGTTTTTTGCAAAGAAAAGAGCTACAAGGAGTCAGGAAAATTCCCTTCGAGGGCGGCACAACTCTTATCAGTCCTCGCGGGACATATTCCGTGCGCTGGACTCCCGCCAATTGTGACGAGAACCCTCCCCGGTCGTGTGTAACGAAAATACGGGCAAAAAGCCGATCACAAAAGCAACCGGCCTATAAAGTCCAAGACTTTGGAGACCCGTTTGGGTTCTCGGTAATCATTTCGGATTGTCAAGAACTAGGTGAATGAGTAGCACTCTGACGCCTTGGGTGTAGTAGGGTCCGCTCGTCGCTCCGGACTAACCAACCGGAGAGGGTAATAAGATGAGTCGGCCGGTCATACTCGCAATGATCCTGGGCGTGCTTCTGACGCGGTCGGCCGCTTTCGGACAGCTTACCGCTTGGGAGCAGGTGATGAGATCCGGTAGCGAATCCCAGGCACAAGGGCGCTACGCCGAAGCGGAGACCGCCTTCCGTGGTGCGTTGCAGAAGGCTGAAGACCTTGGGGAGCCTCGGGTCATAGCCAGGAGCCTCAATGATCTGGCTGTGGCCCTCAAATGCCGAGGTGATTATTCTCAAGCAGAGCAGTTTCTCCGGCGCGCCATAGCGGTTTGGGAGGGACTCCCCGAGCCGCTGAGCCTTGCGGTGACTCTCAGCAATCTGGCGCAACTCTATTGCACCCTGGCCCGGTACAGTGACGCTGAGCCCTTGGCGCGCCGTGCCCTGGCGCTCCAATCTCAGGCGCAGGGGCCTGACGATTCCGTAGCAGCCGACTTCCTGTGGGGTCTGGGAGACATTCAGCTTAATCGCGGTTTCTACGCGGAGGCGGAATCGAATTTTCGGCGGGCGCTTGTCATCCAGGAGAGGGCGCTAAGCCCGGACGACCCGCGGCTGGCAGTGAGCCTGGCCGCCCTCGGCTCGGTCTGCACCGCGCTCGCGCGCTACCGGGAGGCAGAGGGATTTTATCGGCGTGCAGTCTCGATTCGGGAAAAAGTGTTGGGAAGCCGACACCCGGAAACCGCTGCGGTCTGGAACGACTTGGCGGAACTTTATCTGTTCGAGCGGCAATATCACAAGGCCGAGTCGCTTCTTACGAAGGTGATTGAAGTTTTGAGCCCGACAGGCAGGCCCGACCATTATGAGCTGGTCGCGGCATTCAACAACCTGGCTAACGCGTACAAGGGTGAGGCTCGATTTGACGATGCCGAGATGCTGTATCGACGGGCTTTGGGCGTCTGCGAGAAGTCACTAGGGCCTGAACACCCCTGTGCATCGGCACTGCTCGCCAATCTGGCAAGCCTTCAACGCGAACGGCGTCACTATGGAGAAGCCGAACTTCTCTACGGTCGCGCCATCGCAATTGAGGAGAAAACGCTCGGGCCGGAGCATGCGGAAGTCTTCAAGATTGTTTGCAATCTGGCGGACACATACTACTTAGACAAGCAATACGAAGCTGCCGAGCCACTCTTCGTTCGGGCGCTGAAGATCGCCGAACATTCCTGGGCGCCCGGGCACCCTGAGGTACTTTTAACTCTCTCGAACTACGCCGTGCTGCTGCGAAAGCTGCACCGAAAGGCCGACGCAACGAGAATCGAGGCGCAGGTTCGGGAACTGCACGCAAGATTTGATCGCGAGGATGATCCAGGGAGATTGGAGGTGGATTGGAGAGATCTGCAACAAAAAGGTAGGTAGCAGCTTTGCCGTCCACGCACAACTCTCAATGATCACGCTCTCCCCGACTCGGAGACACCCGCGCCCGGCCCCGGCCCTGAATAATTAGCCTGCGACCACCGCCGCGACTTCGACCGCGCGCCGCGCCCGCGCCCCTGGGCTTCGTCAAGAGAACCTGTCCGGAGCAAAGTGAAGGAAGGATGCCACTAGCGGAGAAAGGGGCGGCAGCCCTTGTCCCCGCCCCAGCACACAGCAACCCGGAGCGCGAAGAGCGCTCCGAATCGAGGACCTCAAGACATGAAATGGTCGACGCCGCCCAAGTTTTCGCGCGCAGCGAAACCGTAGTAAGCTTCAGCCATGGGATTCGGGTCGGGGTGGGCGTTGCTACTGGGTGTAGGGACAGTGATCCTGGCGCTGTGTGCGCAACCTTCGCTCTTAGCGCAAGCAACGGGCGCTAACGCGAACTCCCAACGAGCTACGATTTCCGTCCCATTCGTCGGGTGTGCATCATTCGGCCAAGTCAAGAAACTGGAAGCGCCAAAGGGTACAAGTAGATCTGTGCCGATAAGCCCGAAAGATGCCGAGACGCTCGCTTACTACGAATCCGCAGACGGCATCCGTCTACTCGCGCCGCGCGGCTGGTATTGCGAAGGGACCTCTGGATCCGGCGGCTACGCTCTGTTTTTGAGTCCTAAACCAATTCACCCCACGTCGTCGGGATGGGAGGGCCTTGAGGGACCGGCGATTGAGGTCAACCACATAACTAGCGAGAATGGCTCTGGAATGTATGAGATTGCAGAAATAATCGCACGTGTTTTTCCAGCGTATAGAGCAGTCGCTAGAAGCGTTTGGGAAGGGCTTGATAGCGCCTTTCCGTCCGGTCCCTATCCGAAAGATACTCTGACGTATAAAGGCAAGACGATCGTTGAGTACAAAACTCCGGCCCAAACTGAAGGGTTGGGAAATTTTGATTCATGGCTAAAGAAGAATGACACTCCCATCGTAGGAGCCGCGATCCTGATTGTTGATTCGCCTAACCTGATTGGTAATCCGCCAAACCTGATACTCCTGTCTGTGCGCTTTCCTCCCGACTTAGCCCGACTGACGCCGGCGATCGTTCGTTATATTGAGCGCGACGCGGCTGGTGGCGCTCGCCAATAGACGTTCGACAAGGACGATTTTCGTCGGCAGTTGGAAGCGTTGCCTGTGTTGCGGAAGTCAGGCGCTGGGCTTCCTCCGATTCTTGCGCATCAAGTCTCCGCGCATCTCATCGCGACAACTTCTGTGCCGAGCGCACACCACGAAACTCTTGCCCACGCCGAAATATCCCGTAAGAGCAGCCCCGCCGCGCGTCCCGCCCAGCCTGCCCTGAACTACCAACCCGTGACCGCCACCGCCACTGCGCCCGCACGCCGGAATGTATCGCAAAAACGCCGGGACTGTCCGGCGTCAACTATTCTTTTGGGTTGACGACAACTATTTCTCCCTATCAACGACAACTACTTTTTAGCTCTTAGGCGGGGCGCGGAGCGCCCGCCGCTGGGCGGAGGGCGAAGCCCGTTCCGCGGCCCGGTTTTTTTGTTTTTGGAGTACGAGGATCCGTGGCGGTGGGAACGTGAAAAACCTGCTTCTGGTTTTGCACGTTCCCATCCGCCGTCATCGCCGGAGCTGTGGAAATGTGGGAGGCTCGCTCGCTGTTGGCGAGATTTCCAAGGGGGCTCGTGGGAAGAGTGGGAAGCCTGCCTTTGGCTTTCCACTCTTTCCACAGACCCGGCATTTCCACAGCTCTTTTTCCTCCCGGCTTTTGGGTTTTGTGCGGACCTCCGCCTCATTCACTCTCGCCCTGGCTTTCCGCCTGTTGATTCTTCTTGGCGTGCTCCACCCGGTAACTCGGAATGTTCAGTTCGATGATCACGCTATGGTGCACCAGTCGGTCGATGGCTGCCGCCGTCATCATGGCGTCTTTGAAGATGGCTTCCCATTTGGAGAACGGCAGATTGCTGGTCATCAGTACGCTGCCGCGTTCGTAACGCTCGGCCAACAAGGTGAACACGACTTCCATGTCGTCCCGGCTCTGCTGCGAGTAGCCCAGATCGTCGATGATCAAGCCGTCATAGCGCCCCAGTCGTTTGATCTCCCGGCTCAACCGTAGGTCCCGCTTGGCGGCCAGTAAGTTCTGCATGAGCAAGGCGCACTTGGTGAAGTGCATCTTGCGCTCCCGCATCACCACCAGTTCCTGAGCCAGTGCCGTCAGAAGATGGCTCTTCCCCGATCCGGGATTCCCGAAAACCAAAACGTTCTCTTTCCGGTCCAGAAAGCTGCCGTCCAGCAGCGTTCGCAGCTGCCGTGTCGCTTTCCCCGGCAACCTCTTTAGATCGAAACTCTGCAGCGACTTCTCCAGCGGTAGCGCCGAGTCTTTCAGCAGCCGCTGCACCCTGGACTTCCGCCGCTGCTCGCATTCCCGCGAGATCACTTCCAGCAGATACTGCTCATAGCTCAGCGTCTCTCGTTCCGCCCGCCGCGCCGTGTCTTCGTAGCACTCCCGCACCGTCGGCAAGTGCAAATCCTTCAGATGCCCAATCAGCGCCGGGCGTACGTCAGCGACCGCGCTCATTGCCGCACCCCCATCTCCGTGCATAACTGGTCAAAGCTGGCCAGGTTCACCGGCGCCACTTCCACCATCGTCACCGCCGAAATGGTATCGAGTTTGGCCAGCGCTTCCTCGATCGACTCCACCGTAATCACTGTCTCCGCATTCCCCTCCAGGAGCTCACGCAAAGCCTCATCTACCTGGACCTCGCCGGCCACTGCCGCCAGTTTCAGAATCTTCAAGTACTCTTTGCTCGACCGGTTCGGCGTCGTGTCTTTCAGCGCATCGTAAGCCATACGAAACCGGCTGGTCGGAAACAGATCCTGTTGATACCGGTAGTTCTCAAAGGCCCCCGGCTTGCGGACCAGCCATTCGATGATGTGCCGGTAATCGATGCGATGCTTGCCCCGCCCGCGCAGCCGCGGCAGGTCTTCTACCTTCCTCTGCCCGTACCAAACCTCGACATGGTCCAGGTACGACCGCGCTTCCACCTGCGCCCCAATCAGACGGCTGTTCACCGAATACGCGTTCCGCTCTACGTGGATCAGACTGCCAGAGTCCACCTTCACCCGCTCCCGTTTGGCCGATTCCATCCGCCGCGCCGGTAACTCCCGCATCACCGCCATCTCTTCCGACAACCGGGCCCGCCGGCCCGCATTCCGCTGCGCAAACAGATCCTTGAGAAATTGCGCGTACTCGGCCAAGCTCCCAAAGTCACGGCTCCCTCGCAGCAGCAGCGCCTGCTCCACAGCTCGCTTGAACCGGTGGTGGCTCTGCTCGGCATCGCCATTCTCGTTCGGGCTGGCGGGATTGGTATGCTGCGGCTTCACCCCGTAATACCTCATCACCCCTTCATAGCGCCGGTTGAACTCCTCCAGATTGCTCATGTTGTTGACCGCGCTCGACAGGCTGTCGGTGCGGTGCTCGGCCGCTACTGCTCCCAACTCCCAGACCGCGTTCTGCCATCCTTCGCTGAGACTCTCCAGGCTCTCCGAATAGCAGATCGTGCCCGTCTCCCAGTTCGAATACGTCAGCACAAAGTGGTACACCAGGTGCTCGAACGTCTGCCCCGCCAGCGTGATCCCCAGCTCGGTCATGTGCGTGAAGTCCGACGCACACAGTCGCCCCGGTGCGTGTTTCTGGCTGAAGTACACTTCCTGCGCGGGTCCTTCCGTCACCCGCCATAGCTTGACCCGCCGTTGCAGTGTCCGGATCTGCCCGTCACTGAACCGCCCCGGGTATTCCCGCTGCAGCCACGCGAACACCGTCTTGGCTTCCAGTCCTGGACTCTCCTGAATCTGCCGCTGAACAACGTCCCACACCTCGCCAAACGGATCTTCGCGGGTCCGCCACTGGCGCTCCTTCTTCAGTTCGCTGGGCAATCTTTCCAGGCTCAGATACCGCCGCGCTGTTGTCGGGTCCATTCCCGCCTTCGACGCCGCAATCTCTTGATTCTTTTCTGTATTCGACAACTGTCTCAGCCTCCTCACCTGCTCGTCCGTGACCATCCCTTGGCGCTACTTGAGCGCGATTCTCGATGGTCACATTAGTTGTCGTCGAGCGGGAGTTTTAATTGTCGTCAGCCGGGAGTTCTAATTGTCGCCGAACACGGGACGCAGGCTCCGCGTTCAAGCAAACACCAGCGCTTGTTAACCCATTCTTCACCACTTCGTCATCAGTTTGAAAATAAAAGGGGTGTAGTGTAAGGGTCGATTCAGGTTTATTTGTGGCATCACGCGTAGCGCGTGATGCGGCCAGCACTATCCAGTCCAAACCCCGAAACTACCATTTTGGGCCCAATGTGTCTCTGTTGTGGAGGACGTATGCCGAAGTCTTCGCTGCCCCTATTTTCATGGGATGGCAAAAACAAGAAGATCCTCGTCGGCCCATCGGCTGTCGCGCTGGTGCTCGGCCTCATCTACGCCTACCTCGCGATGCACGGAGTCTATTTAGGATCATCGATGTGGAATCTGGTGTCGAGTTGGTGGAAGTGATATATGAATTCGGCAACATCCAAGTCTGCCCGAGTGCGACACATCCGCGCGCCTGCTCGCACTTCTGATGGCGCACTATCGGCAAACCTCGCGCCGCACCCGCGCGTCCCGCTCGGCCCTGTCCTGAACAACCACCGCGCGACCACCACTGCCACTTCGACCGCGCGCCGCGCTGGGTTCGGTGGAAGTCAGCTCGCCACTATAAATTCTCCTAATAATAGTTGCTGAATAAATAAATCAACTTTATTGAAGTGCAACTTCCAGCCCTTCTACTACCAATCCCGGCAAATCGGGCGGGGGGTAGGATGTGGCGACGGGGAGAACGGCTCCACCTCTCCTATTCATTAATTATTTTGTATTTTTCTTTGCAGAATATTAATTTCAGTTACGCAGACTCTTGAGGGCAGAGGGCCGGGCGCGGCGCGCGCTCTCCCCAGGACCTTGACTGCCGGCAAATACGTCTGGTGCGACGCATCCCGTCAGCACTTCAACTAGCCGTCACGCAATACTCTGCTGAATTAGGTCCATGAGATCGCCGAGCCCGTACGGTTTACGAATAAAGAGCTCGACCTTCTCAGACAGCGCGGTTGCGGCCATCTCCTCGCTGTAGGCACTGGTGACAATTATTTTCATCTCGGGCCGTAACTTCATAGCTTCTTCGTAGACCTCACGACTCGATGCCCCTGGCAGAGTGACATCCAGCAAAAGGATATCGATGTCCTTTTGAGGAGATCGAATCATTTCTAACGCTGCATAGCCGTCAGCTGCCTCAATGACATTGAAACCCGTTTTTTGAAGCATCTTCGAGACGGGCCGTCGTAATGGATCTTCGTCTTCCACGACCAAGATCGTTCCGTGAGATACGCTTAATCTCTGCCCGGGGCTAGATATCTGCCCGTTGGTTTCCGTAGCTCGAGCGTCAGCACAAGGCATGATGATTTGGAACGTGGTACCCTTGCCTACCTCGCTCTCCAGACGAATTGTTCCACCTAGGCCCGCAACGATGCCGTGGACGACGGCAAGCCCCAAGCCTCGGCCATCGGACTTGGTAGTGAAGAAGGGATCGAACACTTTGGCCTGGGCTTCTAACGGTATGCCGCAACCGGTGTCGGAAACATCCAAACGTAGAAAATCCACAGCTCCCAAATGTTCAGTAGCCGTCTGAAACCAATCCGGACAGACTGTTACCCGGCTAGTCTTGATCCCAATGACTCCCTCACGATCTCCGATTGCCTCCGATGCGTTCGTGATCAGGTTCATTACAAGTTGCCTCACTTGCGAAGGATTGGCGCGAAGGGGGGGAAGGCTTTTGCCAAGATCAGTTGCCAGTGTCGCACGTTTCGATATCGAAACCCGAAGCAGGTTAAGCATCTCCTCTACAATTCTCGAAACATCGACCAACTCCGAAATGTCACTTTCCTTGCCGCTGTAGAACATCAACTGACGCACGATTTCAGCGCCACGGATCGCACATTCGCGTATACCTTGAAGTTCCGTTTTGGGCGAATCACCTACGGTCAATTCTTCGAGTGCAACGTCGGCCTGAAACAGCACGCCGCCCAGAATATTGTTGAAATCATGAGCGATGCCACTGGCTAACACGCCCACGCTTTCCAATTTTTGCCTTGCAAGGGCTTCTTGTTGGGCATGTCTCGCATCTGTAACATCCTGGCATGCTCCAAAGACGGAAACCGGTGAGCCATTTTCATCCGGCAAAACTTCGGTTATGCAGCTAATTGTCCGCAGGTCACCACTGGAGCGGACGATCTGATACTCGTTCGAGTAGCCACGCCTCTTCTTCAAGCCATCTCTTGCATCGCGGGCTACTCGGTCCCGGTCCTTTGGTATCAACGTCTTCAGGAAATCCTCAAATGTTGGAGCATAATCTTGTGACTGCCCGAAGATTCGAAGCATCTCTTCGGACCAGACCATACGATTGGCTGTGATGTCCCACTGCCAATTACCGACATGCGCTAGCCGCTCGGCGTTCTTGAGGCGTTCTTCACTTACACGCAAACGTTCTTCGATGCTTTTCTGCTCAGTTATGTCAATGCGGGAACCGATGTAGCCCGTAAACTCATCGCCCTGGTACAGCGGCGTACCGTTATCAAGCAACCAGCGATATTCACCATCGGTACGTCGGGCTCGGTACTCCATTTGGAAGCTGCAGCGGGCGTCAAAAGACGAGGCATAGGTGGTGAGGCAACGGTTCGCGTCTTCAGGATGAACGCAATCGGGCCATCCACTCCCGTTATCCTGGTCGGCTCGTCCCACAAAGGCCAGCCAGGGCTTGTTGACAAAGGTGTAAAGCTTATTGACGTCACATACCCAAATCATTACCGGAGCGGCGTCCGCAACGTGGCGAAAACGCTCTTCACTTTCCCGCAGTGCCTGTTCAGCGCGCTTTCGCTCGGCCATTTCCTCAAAGATCGTGCGAAACTTCTGCTTCGTCTCCTCCAGCAATCGCTCGGTTAACAACCGCTCGGTTATGTCCTGGCAGGTCCCTCGGATGCCGACACAATGCCCAGCCTCGTCTACAAGTGGACCCCAAGTCCCGGCGACCCATTTCACCGCTCCCTCCTTGGTAATCAGCCGGTATACGACCCGCTCGGCCGCCTGGTCGTTGAAAACCTTTCCCCAGAGCTCCCACACATGAGGCCTATCTTCCGGATGAACCCACGAGAGGGGCGTCCCCGCCCTCAGCTCTCCAAGCCTATAGCCGGTCAATGCTTCGGCGCCGGAGTTCGCATAAGTGAGCTTTTCTTGCGTATCAAACGCGACCACCATCTCCGTTAAACTGTCAGCTAGCCGGACATTCCTTTCCGCCGCGCTCAAGGCCTGAGAATAACCCTGAGCCTGAATTCTCTGCCGCCGATATCCAGCCGCTGAACACAGGGCAAGCACAAATAGTGTTGCGATCGACGCAAGCCCTAGTCTGTACTCCCGAAGGTGGCTTTTGGACTGCTGAAGTTTTGTAAGGGTAAGCAACTCCTGGCTAGCGGCAGGACTCCAGACGCTCACAATTTTCTCCAGACTCCCGTCGCGCCCCATGACGCCGATCTCGTCACGGATGGCATCCGCGGCCCCGCGCGATTCTCGGGTTGCGCCGACTGCAAGCTCGACTTTAAGATTTTGGATCGGAATCATGCGGAACGATGTGGTCGGGCATGGCGGGTTCTTTAGCAAAAGTGCGAACACCGTGAGGCGATCGTCGAAGAACGCCTGCGCTTCGCCGTCGCACACGGATCGAATGGCTTCCGCCACTGAAGCCTTCGGTAAGTGAAGGCTTTCAGGAAAATACTCCCGAAGGAGCTTTAGGTCTATTGGTATGCCCTCAGAGCTAATGGTCTGCCCTTTGAAATCGGTGGTCTTCATGAAAGCACTTTTTTCATTAACGTACAAAGCGAATTCGTCTTCCTGGTACGGGTCAGTCAGGTAGAAGAACTTCTTTCGCTCCTCGGTAATGATCATCATGGGCCACAAGTCTACTGCTTTTCTCCGCAGCGCGGCCTCGGAGCTCTCGGGGTGCTCAACCCACTTGAGCCGAATTCGACGGCGCCTGGCGGCCTCCCGGACTAGTTCAACGGAAAAACCCGTGGGATCCCCGCTTTTTGTGGGTACTTCGTCCGGGGGACTCGCCACCCAACCAATGACATACGTACGATCGTCATTCACCGGTCGCGCGGCAAAGACGAAGGCCAGGATTACAATGAGCGCAACCCCCAACAGTGACAACACGATCAGGTTTTTAGTTCTCATAGGCCTGTCCCTCATTCGGATACCTCCTGAACGCGAACGCGCCTCTCACACAGCCGAATCTAATTAAGTTGGTGGGGCAGCGCGTAGTCGCCACCATAACACAACACCATTAGCCGGGAAGACAACGAAGCTAGCTTAGCTAAGCTAGGGCCAAAATCCGTTCACGCCCGAACTTCTGTGACCTGCCCTCGATAATCTCTGCCAGTCATAATTGAAAAGCTCCAACGAAGAAAGGAGCTTCGAGATGAAGAACGGGCGGTATTCGGAAGAGCAGATCATCGGAGTACACTCCAGTAGGCATTCGCTTGTTTATCCATGCCCATATTCCAGCAGATCAGCCAGCGAGACTTCACCAGTACCTTTTAGGGAAAACTCGGCTACCTCGCATTCCCAGGCCCTAGTTTGCCTTTAGCCGCGCCACGCCCACCTGCGCGAGGAACGTGACGCCAAGTCTGATGAACCGCCGATGGCGTCAGCTTGCCACTGCCATCAGCACGTCAGTCCTGCGAGCGGACGATTACCACCTTGTCCGCTTCAATCCGAACTTGCTCTTCATGCCCCTGTCCGCCACTCACTGGAACGATCTTTACCGTGTACGTGCCTGGGTTCAGCAGGAGGCCCTGCACCCGGTTGTCGAACTCTCCGGCGTGGCCTACGAACATGCCGTTTACATAAACGGCCGCAAATTTGCCCGAGCAGATTGTGCGCAGGGTCCCGAACGGCGGTCTTGCAGGCGGCAACGCCTCCCAAAGAGCGTCCGGCGGGAACCAGTAACCGGGTGCCCAGGTCATGTTCTCGACCAGTTTCGTGGTCTTACCCGGTTGAATCGTAACCTTCGTGACCACGTCTTTGTAACGAGGTTCCGAGAGCTTGACCTCGTGCTCACCAGCCGCAACCGTATACTTCCTGCCGACACCGAAGTTTCCGGCAGGTCCGACGTACTTCCCGTCGATGAAGACTCCTGCCCGGCCGGGATCGACGTTGGTCTTCAGATACCCACTGTTCTGTTGTCCAAGCAGAGAAATAGCGGTCACCATCAACAGCAGTGCCCCCATACGTGCAAAAGGATTGATTCGCATAATAATTGCCTTCTTTCCAGATTCGTTTTTCGTATTTCCCAGAGTAGCAATCTGCACTGCGGGCTGGTGCTCTTCTCATTGGCGACTTGGGATTCCCGCTGCCGCATCGGTCCCGGGGATCACGGCGTGCGGAAGCGGGCGTCGATCTCAACCTGATAGCCGCTGGCGAGGCGGTTGGTCTCGTTGGCCATGCCGACGACGGCCATCAGTTCAGCCAGCATGGCATCCGTCATACCGGCTTTACGCGCGGAGGCGGTGTGGGAGGCGATGCAGTAGGGGCACTGGTTGGTGGCGCTCACGGCGAGGTAGAGCATTTCTTTGGTGACGGTGTCGAGCGCTCCCGGCGCCATGATCTCCTTAATACTGAGCCATGTACGGCGCAAGGTGGCGGGATCGTGCGCCAGCGCTTTCCAGAAGTTGTTGATCCAATCGGTGCGGCGCGTGGCCATGATGTCGTCGTAGATGGCCCGCACTTCGGCACTCGCGTTTTCGTATTCGATTAATCCCAAAGTCGCCATACGGGCAATCTAGCACTGTCTTGGATACAATTTGCGCTATGCCCAGAATGATCGTAGCGGCAGTGGTTGCCGCAGGCATGGCGTTCGCGGCCGAACAGAACGACGTGGAGTTCGCGCGGCCCGGCGGGGTTTCGCTGACGCTCGACTACAAGATACCGGATGGCGATGGCCCGTTCCCTGCGGCAATCATCGTGCATGGCGGGGGATGGGCGCACGGCAACAAGAGAATGTATGTGACGCCGCTGTTCGACGTGCTCGCCGGTGCGGGCTATAGCTGGTTCACCATCAATTACCGGCTGGCACCCACGTACCAGTTTCCGGCCGCGGTGGAGGACGTCGAGAGTGCCGTGCGGTGGGTGAAGGTGAACGCCGCGAAGTATAAGGTGGATACCAGGCGCATCGTCTTGCTAGGAGAATCGGCGGGAGGGTATCTGGTGGCGTACGTCGGGGCGCACCCGAGCAGTAGCGATGCGCGCGTCCGGGCGGTGGTGGATTTCTATGGGCCGAACGACCTGCTGATCGAAACGGCAAAGCTGCGCAGCCAGCCTTTCGACCCGGCTAAGCCGCGGCCCGGCCTGCTGGACTTTCTGGGATTCCGTACGTGGCAGGACGCAGGTGCTGTCCAGAAGCTGCACGATACTTCTCCGGCGAACCTGGTCAACAAACACATGCCACCGTTCTTGTTCATCCATGGCACGGCGGACGAGATGGTTCCGTACGAGCAGTCACCGAACATGTGCACCGCGATGAAGAAGGCGGGCGTGCCGTGCGAGGTGATTGCCGTGGAAGGCGGCCGTCACGGGATGGAGAATTGGGAAAAAGACGCGGCCATGACGCACTGGAAGGCGGACATGGTCGCGTGGCTTAAGCGGACGCTCCGCAAGTAGATCAGCGCGGCTCAGAACTGAATGCGCAGCGCGATCTGGAGCAGGCGCGGATCGTAAGTGGCGCTGATTTGCCCGAAGTTGCCATTGGTCGGGACCAAGAGGTTACAGCCGCTGGGGGCGCAGCCCGGATTGAAGAACTCGGTGTGGTTGAAGACGTTGAAGGCCTCCAGGCGGAGTTCGGCCTTCCACTTTTCCCCGAAATTGAAGGCTTTTGCGAGGGCGAGATCCAGGTTGGTGCGGCCCGGCCCGCGGAAAGCATTGCGGGGCAGCGAACCGTAGGTGAGATCGCCGGCAGCGGGGATGGCGCTGCTGCTGAAAGAATCCGGAACCACAAAATCATTCGGATTGAACCAATAGTTCCCGGTGGAGCTGCTGGCGTTACTGGGGTTACCGTCGACGCTGTAGCTGATCGTCTGTGTCTGCTTAGGGTTCAGGATCTGAACCCCGGAGGTTGCGAGGTTGGGACGCACGAGATTTGCGTCACCCGCCCCGGAAGGGCCCGGAGGCCCGAGCGGCAAGACGGGAAGGCCGGCGTAGACATCGAGCGGGAAACCAGTGCGGAAGCTCAAGATGGGATAGAGGCTCCAGCCGTGAGTAAGGACTTTCGGCCCACCCATCCAACGATCGAGCGGGATGTCCCAGCCTCCGCTGAAAGAAAGGCGCTGGCGGACGTCCTGATCGGAGGACGCCCGAAACTCATTTTCGTCGTAGTAAGGGACCTGGGAGCTACGCTGGCGAAAACCGGACGCGTTGTCGATACTGTGCGACCAGGTGTAAGCAAACGTAAAGAACGTACTGCCCACCGCATGCCAGTCCGCGAATTGCCGGGTCAAGCTAACCTCGAGCGCATTGTACTCCTGGTTGGCGACATTCTCGAAAGTGTCGAGGTTGTTGAACCCATTCGATGCACGCAGCCCGTACTCGACGTTGAGCAACCGGCTGTCGGTTCCCGGGATCATCGGGTTCTCGTCGACCAGCGAAGTCAGCTTATGGGCTGAACTTCCCACGTAGGTCAACTCACCGACCAAGCTGTGCGCCAGTTCCTGCTGCAAGCTGAAACTGTAGTCATAGACGTATGGTGTGCGCAGGTGGGGATCCACAAAAAACACAGAACCGCCGCCAAAAGGCAGATAGCCGGCGTTGGCGAAGTTGAGATTCTTGGAGGGTGGTTGGGAGGGGAATGGATCAGTTTGACCGGCAGCCACGTACGGATTCGACAAGTAGTTGACGGGCACAGTGGGATTGGCGGAGAGCGGGCTGAAGCCGAGGAACCCGACGCCGAAGAACGGAGCCTGCCCGTTAAACTGGAGATTATCCTCCCCTTTCAAGATGTCGTAGAAGACGCCGAAGCCGGTGCGGATGCTAGTCTTGCCGTTGCCAAACACATCCCAGGCGATACCCACGCGCGGCGCCCAGTTGTTCTTGTCGGGAAAATTGGCGCCACGCGGTGCGCCAGGATCGCCGGGAAACACCAAGCCGATGGGAGCATTTACAAAGCGCTGCGACTGGTCTCCGGGAATGATGGAAAACGTGCGGCCCTGAGTGTCGAGCTTAGGAGTCGCGTACTCATAGCGAACACCCAGCGTCAGGGTGAAGTTCTTACGCACGTGCCATTCGTCCTGAGCGAAGAAATCGGTATGCTTGCTGCGGATGTTAGAGGGGGCAGCTCCATACTGCTGAAACGAATCTGGAAGGCCGAACAGGAAATCGGCGAGAGAGTTTCCCGAACCAATTCCCCCGGAGGTGCCACTGAACGTGAAAAGCCCATCGATGAGGAAGTCATAGAGGGTGTTGCTTTGATACGCCCCAAAGTCCGCGCCGAACTTCCAGTTGTGCCGGCCGCGAATCCAGGTGAGCGTGTCGCCATAAGCGTAAGTCGTGTTGGCGAACGTGGTCGGACCGCCGTAATCGAAACCGGTGCTGAGGCCGGCATTGAAGCTTAACAAGGGTGGGCCCGTGGGGTTGTCGGAGGGAATGTTCATTCCGAGCTGAGAGGCTGTCGGGAGAGTGGTGGCCGGCTCGTCCTGCAACGTGTTGGAGCGCTGGGCGGTGACGCGGGCCTCATTTAAAAGAGTGGGGGAGAACGTCTTGTCGTAAACAACGTTGCCGAAATATTGGGCGAATCGAGTAATGTCCGGATAGCCTGGCACGTTGGCGCCGAGGGTGAAGGGACTCAGTTGGGGGTTCTTGTTCCAGCCGAGTGTCACTGACAGCCGGTCATTGGGCGTGATCAGATAGTCGATCTTGCCGGTCAGCTCATTGCGGTTGTCGGTAGAGGGAGCCTCCGGATACAGCGTGCCGGAAGGAGCAGTTGGAAGCAGACCCGCCTTGATGTAAGCCTGCGCGACGGGGTCGATCCGCGTGGGGTCAATGATGGCCTGCGATGCCAGGGTGGGATTGGGTTGGAAATACGGATTCTGTTGCAGGAAGCTGGCGACGAGGGGATCGGGGCTGCCGTTCACGGCGTGCGAGAAATCGCCAGTCAATTCGGCGGGCGTGTACACCGAAACGCCGGGGTTGATGACGACGGCCGACTGGCGCTGGCCCTGGTAGCTGACAAAGAAGAAGAGGTGATCGTGCCCGTGGACGATTCTTGGAATAGTGACGGGCCCACCGAGGGTTGCGCCAAACTGCTGCCGCTTCAGAACGGGCACCGGCAAATCGAGCTCATTGTTGAAGAACGGATTGGCGTTAAAGGCGTCGTTTCGTACGTAGTCGAAAAGGCTGCCGTGGAGCTGGTTCGTACCGGATTTCGTGACCACGCTGACAATGCCGCCAGCGTTGCGTCCGTATTCGGCGGTGTAGTTGTTCTGAAGGACCTTGAACTCGGCGACGGTGTCGGGGTTGGGGTTGTAGACCACGCTGTTATCCAGCAGGTCGTTGTTGATCCCGCCGTCGAGCAGGAAAGTGACGGAATCGGAACGCCCACCAGCCACGCTGTAGGTGCCTGCCGCGCCTGAATCGGGGTTCGTCTCAACTACACCAGGCAGAGTAAGGGCCAGATCGAGCACGTTGCGACCGTTGAGCGGAAGCTCCAGCACGGGACGGCCGGTCACGGACTGGCCAATGGTTGAGTTGACGGTTTCCACGTTGAGGTTCTCAGCTTCCACCACCACAGTCTCAGTGGTCTTGCCGATGGCCAACGGGATGTCGACGCGGAGGGTCTGGTTGATAAGCAACTGGTGGGGATCGGTGACCAACTTGGCGAAGCCGGAAAGTTCCGCAGTGACTTTGTAGTTTCCGATAGGCAGGTCGAGAACCTGGTAGGTTCCATCCGGCCCCGAGCTAGTCTGCCGGCTGTTATTGGTGGAAACGTTTGTCACCGAGATTCTCGCGCCTGGAACGACGGCGCCTTGGGGATCCGTAACAACGCCAACGATGCGGCCGTTCGCGTTTTGTGCCAATGCACACACTGCGCCGAACACGGCCAGAAAAAGACACAGAAAGAGGTTCTTCATAAGACCCACCTTCAGCTCGACCCAGAGCTGGTATGCACAATAGATTGCCAGAAGAAAAGCTATTTAGGCAACTGTAATGTCACAATGGCGCTGTGGCGGGACTGAAATACTCATAGATTAACGGGACTTTATAGGAATTAAAGCGTTGTCAGATGTTACAAGAGGGTACACTCGGTCTGGTTGAGTTTCAGCGCAACGGCGTCCAGCAGATCCTCGTAGTTCGGCCCAGACCCGGAGCGTCCCCTGGGGGAGAATGCCCGGATCTCCGTTGAAAGTTAGCGACCCTCGACCCTCATAGGCTACGCGACGGCAGTTCGCTTCGCAATCGGCTTCTGGGAAACCGCATTGGTCATGGCGGACAGGAGCACTGGAATCTGGCGATGGCCGATGACTTTGCGGAACTGCCGCTCGGCAACCAGCAATCCAGATCCAACCCAGCGCTCGATCTGATCGCCGGGCTGCCAGCGTTTCACGTTCCGGCAGACGGTTTCGACGATGGAGAAGGCAGATTCGATGACGTTGGTGCAGCTCAGTGTCCGGCGGAGTTGATCCGGTACCCGCAGCCGATGGACTGTGAGCGTCTCCTCCATGCCCTCTTCCAGGCTGCGCGCCGCGCTCGGATTGAGATCCATCAGTTCACGGTGCAATTTCTCCAAGGCGCGTTTGGCGTCGGAGTACTCCGACATGGCGTAGGCGTTCTGGAGTTTCTTTTTGATATCGCCTTTATGTTCGTCGGGCAAGTGATCCACGACGTTCCGTTTCTTATGGACCTGACAACGTTGGATGAAAGCCGCTTCCCCGGCATGGCGGCGCACCGCCGCGTGCAGCGCTTTGCCACCGTCCAGAATGTAAAGCCGCGGCGTCGAAAAGTCCAACCCTCGCTCCACCAACTCGCCCAACAGAGCGCTCACCACGGTCGCGTTCTCCGTCGCCCCCTCGCGGATGCCCAGCACGGTCTTGGTTCCATCGCAGCCAATGCCAAGGGCTACGATCATCTGCCGGTCTTTGAATGGAGTCCCGTCGATCAGCACCGCGCATAAGCGCAACTCGCCCAGCGGCCGCTCCATCAACTGTTTCACCTTCTCCCGGCTGGCTTCGATGAAGTTCTCACTAACCGCCGACTTCTCGATTCCGTAGGCATTCTGGAAATCCTTCACCACGGCTCCGTAGTTGCGCGTCGAGAGTCCGCGCATCATCTTGTCCCACACGCTCGCTTGCATTGGCCCACTACGCTGAAACAATTCGTAGCTGCCTAAATGCTGTTCCCGTTTGTCAGCCGTGCGTAGGCGCGTTCTGCGGATCGGCACCTTCTGGCCGTCCACCACGCAATAACCATCTTCCTTGCCCCAACGCTGTGCCCTGCGCCCTTCGTGTTGCTGGTGGCGCTCACCGGCCAGCGACTTTACTTCCTCGTCCATCACCAGGTGCATCAGTTCCAGACCAGCCTGCCGCAGCAAGTTGCCCACGCCCTGCTGTAACAAGCCGACGATCTCGGCCAGCGGAAGGATCATCTGGATGTTGGGATTCTGTTCGATGGCGATCCGGCGGAACTGCTGCACGGCCCGTTGTTGTTCTATCTGGTATCGTCTCTTCATAGCGACTCTCTCCTTTTTCTTGGCAGAAAAATCGACCCTCGGCCCATTATGGCCGGGGGTTTGAGAGTCGCTACTTTCTACGAACTATCGGGCATCCTCCCCTGGGGAGAAGACAATGGATACGGGCCGGGTCCCATTCCGGCTGGGGACCTACGGTGTGGAAACCGCTGATATTGGCGGCTGCGCAGGCCGCCTGAACCAGCAAGCGTGAGTCTGGTGTCTCTGGAGTGACTGCCTCATGGTGATGGGCGATTACATCCACTAATCGAGAGGGGAACTTCCAGGCGGCGGAAAGATTGTGCCCAATCTGGCAATGATCAGCGTCGCAGAGCTTGCGTTCCGCCTCCCGTTTGTCCGAGTCACCGGGAAGAGTATGATCCATGGACGCCGCGTATTGGTGTGGGAACAGCATGAGGAGCGCAATGCGCCCGATATCATGCAGCATTCCCGCGGTATAGGCAGTGGATGGTTCCAGATCGCAGTATTCGACGAGTTTTTCGCACCATAGAGCAGTAGCCAAATTGTGGCGCCAGCAACGGAGGAGAAAGGCATTGTCCTCCTCGCCCATATAATTTTTCATAGCAACTGTAACGGCGATGTCTCGCAGCCGATCCGCCCCGACCACCAACACGGCTTGCAGGATGCTCGCAATCTCATACCTGCAACCAAACAGTGCCGAGTTCGCTACACGAAGCACTTGGCTGGATAAGGCGGCGTCAAGCGCAAATACTGCAGAGACTTCCCGGAGGTGTACCTTCTCGTTGCTGACGAGCTGAACCAGCCGGCAGGCAATTGGCGAAAAAGGAGGCAAAAACTGGACTCCGGAGGCCCGTCCGAGGTGAATAGGCAGAGGCGATGCGATCAAGCTAACTCCCAGGGATGTGATCGGCAGGCGCCGCCAGGAGCTTTACGGCGGACAAGCTTAAAGACCTGGCAGAAACCTGCCGAATAATACGGAGGACGACGGGTATCGGGGCACGAAGCCTGCCCAGACAGCGGTTCTCTACGCTTCGTGCCGAAACACGGGCCAGTTGGTCCGAATTGCGTATGTGGACAACCCTGATCGCGATTCTCGTGGCCGCGCTAGTGGCCCAAGAATCCGTGTTTGTATGGCTCCTGCGCCGCGAAAGGGCCAGAGTCAGACTGGCTGAAAGCGACGCGGCCGAGAGCCGGTCCCAATTGATTGAGATTCAGCAGCTGGCCCGTATCGGTAATTGGGAATTCGACCTCATCAACGATCAGATCCGTTGGTCCGCGGAGACATTTCATATTTTTGGTCTTCCGCCGGGCTCGGAGGAGCCCGAGTTCGCCGATATCCTGCTAGCGATGGAGCCGGAAGACCGGCCCTGGTTCGATCAAGCCATTCAGAGTGCGATAGGGGAAGGACAGCCATATCGGCTGGATTTGCGCATTCGCACTCCGGAGGGAACCCAGAAATTCATCCACGCGCAAGGCTCGGCGGTGTACGGCGACGCGGGAGCTGTCGTGCGATTGATTGGAACGGTACTGGACATCACGGAGCGAAAAAGAGAGGAAAACCGGCTGGCGCAGCAAGCCAGACATGATCCGTTGACCGGCCTGGCGAACCGGGGATATTTCTCCGCTGAATTGGAGCACGAGATGCGCATGGCGCGGGAAGCCGGCACGCCGTTGTCCATTTGCATGTGCGACATCGATAAGTTCAAGCAGGTGAACGATCGTTACGGACACGGCGCCGGCGATGAGGTCATTCGATCTCTCGCTCGCTGCCTCGTGGACGGAGTCCGCCGCGGTGACCTCGCGGCGCGCTGGGGTGGAGACGAATTCTGTATCTTGTTCCCGGGTTCACAGAGCCACGAAGCGGAGGTCTCGGTGGAACGGATCCGGCAAAAACTGGAATCGCTCGTCTTCACCGCCAAGAACAGGCAGCAATATAAGGTCACCGGGACCTTCGGCATTGCACAACTGCGCGCTGGGATGAGCAGCGCCGCGTTCCTAGAGGCGGCCGACCAAGCCCTCTACCGGGCCAAACAGCAGGGACGCAACCGCCTGGCTCTGGCAGGCTGACCGACCCGACGCACACTGAAACATTTTCCTTGCCAACCGGAAAAACCGGGCCTCCGTCTGTTATCTCTATAGCAGAGCGTCGTAAATGCAAGAAATTTTGGCAGCAGATGGGCTGTCGCTGGAGGCGCCCGAGAGCGTGCTGAAGCTCGAATCCCCGAATGGCTCGTGCGACGCGGAGACAGATCCCAGACGGATCGCGGCTTTGATTTTCGACGAGCAGCGCGTGCCCGTTTACCGCTATCTGGTTTCTCTTGGACTTCGCCCGGCGGTGGCGAGCGAGATGGTGCAGGAAGCTTTTCTGCGGTTGTACCGCCACCTGCGGTCGAAGGGCCGGAGTGAGAATCTGCGCGGCTGGGTGTTTCGCGTGGCGCACAATCTGGCGGTTAACGAGTTGAAGCGCACCGGAGCCGCCGATGCCGGGCCGCCGAAGACGGAGGCGGATCCGGGAGGCGATCCCGAGCAAGCACTGTTGCGCAAGGAGCGGATGCGCCGCATGCAGACGGCGATCCGAGCACTGCCGCGCCGCCAACAGGAATGCCTGTACCTTCGCGCCGAAGGGTTGCGGTACCGCGAGATCGCGGAAGTGCTCGGAATCGGGGTTTCGAGCGTAGCCGAATCGGTGCGGCGTGCCATGGAAACACTCGCAAGGTCATGCCATGAGTAACTTCGATCGCAAATGCGTGCCGGATGCCTTGCTGCTGCGCGCGCTGGATGAGGAGTTGGAGGCCCGGCAGGCCTGGCTGGTGAAACTGCACCTCGATCACTGTGAGTCGTGCCGGGCGCGGATGGAGGAAATGGGGCGGATGACGTCGCAAGTGGGCGAGCTTCAGCAAGGCGTGTTGCCGCCGGACGACGTTCGTGCATTCCGGGCGCGGCTGGAGTGGGAAGCCGTGAGGGAGCAACCGGAACTTTCGAGGACGTGGTGGTTCACGCCGGCACGGACACGGTGGCAGAAACTCGCCTGGTGCGGGATGCTGGGGCTGCTGATGGTAGTGGGCGTGAAGATATGGGCACCGCATCCGCACACTACGGTTTCGCCGCCGCAGGTGGCGGTGGCGCCACCCGTGCCGAAGCAACTCGTGGCGGATACCATGCCGGTGAAACCCGTGGGGCGCGTGCACCGGGCGGTAAAGAAGCAGGCCCCGCCAGCAGCGGTGGCACCCGAAGAAGCGGTAACACAATTTTTCCCACTTCCGTTCTCGGATGCAGCCCTGCCTCTGGATCAGGCCTCGGTGATTCGAGTGGAATTGCCGCGCTCGGCACTGGAGTGGGCAGGTCTGCCGGTAGAAGAAAACCGCCGCGAGGAGCGCATTCGCGCGGATTTGGTTTTGGGCGCGGACGGCCTCGCTCGCGCGATTCGCTTTATTCGATAGGTTCGATAGAAAGGAAGCACAATAACGTGAGCATTCGATTGCACCGTGACTTTGCACTAGTAGCGGCGTTGGGCGGCTGCGCGTTCGCGCAGGAAAGCGCCAACGTCACGGTCCGGAACGACATCCGGTATTTCCACACGGAGATCGTTCCAGCCGACAAAGTCGTCAAAGATGCGCCTTACACCGCGGAGGCCGTGACTGAAACGGTGCAGACGCTGGCCAACGGTAACCGTATTGTGCACAAAACCACCGCGCAACTGGCTCGCGATAGTGAAGGCCGCACGCGCCGGGAGCAGACGCTGGACGTGGTGGGTCCGTGGGCGACGGGCGGTGAACCGCTGAAGCTGATTACGTTGAACGACCCGGTGGCGGGCGTGATGTACCACCTGGACCCACGGAACAATACCGCCGTGAAACTGCCGGCGGGCAAAGGCGCGGTGCCGCCGCCGCTGGGCGCAGGGCCAACGTTTTTCTTTGAATCCTCCTCTGACGGCCAGGCGGGCAGTGCCGCCGTAGCCAAGGTCAAAGCGGAGGCCAGGGCGACCGTCGGCCTCGCCGCCGGAGGAATAACCGCGGCTCCCGGTGCAATCATGAGTTTCAAGATGAAAGAGCCGGGCGAAGTGAAGAGCGAGTCTCTCGGACAGCAGACCATTGAGGGCATCGTGGCGACGGGCACGCGCACAACGCGGACGATTGCCGCGGGCGCCATCGGCAACGAGCAGCCAATCGAAGTTACGTCCGAAACCTGGTACTCGCCCGACTTGCAGATGGTCGTCATGAGCAAGCACAACGACCCGCAGATCGGTGAGACGACGTATAAACTCACCAACATTCAGCGCGTCGCGCCGCCACAGTCGCTATTTGAAGTGCCGGCGAATTACACGGTCCGGGAAGAAGACAAACCGATCTTCTTTGACGCGCCTTCCACCAGCACACCTTCCAAGTAGTTTCCTGTGTGGGCGGCGCGGACATCCCAGCCCGTGCCGCCCGCGGAAGCTACAACCGCAGTTGAATCTTCATTGGTTCGTCACGATTGCTTAACTTTCCGCCGGTACACTACCTTCTTCACGATCAAGAAGTCTACAGCTCCCGAAAATGGAGGCTCTATGCAGATTCGAATGAAAAGACAGGTGTGCCCAGTGGCCGTGTTGGCGCTTGCAACATGGCTAGTGATCGGCCAGACGCCGTTGGCCGCGCAATCCACGTTTGGCACGATCGCCGGAGCCGTGACCGATGCCAGCGGAGCCGTCATTTCCGGCGCCAGCGTCGAGGCGGCGGACCAACTCACCGGCGTCACGCGCAAGGTCGCATCCGACGCGGGAGGTCACTACGAGTTCCTGAATCTCGATCCGGGTATTTACACCATTACGGTCTCAGCCCCGAACTTCACGACGAAAAAGAATAAGGACGTAATTCTGAAGGCTCGAGAAGCGCCCATCGTCGATATTCAATTGCAAGTAGCGGGGGGAAGCGAACAGGTATCGGTGGTTGCCGGACAGGAGGTGGTCACCGAGATCCCCACCCAGTCGACGTCGCATTCCGGTGAGGAGATCAACTCGCTGGCCCTGAACTTCCGTGCCACATCCAACCCGAGTCCGATCGAAGTGGCAATCCTGTCACCCGGCGTGCAGGATGATGGCAGCGGCAACCTTACCTTTTCCGGACAGTTGCCGACGGCAACGTCGTTCTCGCTGGATGGAATTTCGACGCAACTGCCGCGCTACGGCGGGCCGACGAGGGATCTGTTTCCCTCCGTCGAAGGGATCTCCGAGTTTCGCGTCAACACCGCCGCCAACAACGCGGAGTATTCGCAGGCTACCGACGTCACCGCCATCAGCCGCAGTGGGACCAACGACTTCCACGGCGGAGGTTTTTGGTACTTCCAACGCAAGAGCTTCGACTCCACGGATCCGATCAGCGGCATCATTCCGAACGGAGATGCGGATACCTTTGGGACTTTCATCGGCGGGCCGATTTTGATTCCACACGTGTACAACGGAAAGAATCGGACCTTCTTTTACTTCGATTATGAGGGTGTCCGACTGAATACAAATTCACTGATCAGCACGAATACGCCGCCTTCGCAGTGGCGCACGGGAGACTTCTCGCAGGCCGGGGGCACAATTCTCGACCCGACCACGGGGCAGCCCTTTCCTGGAAACCAGATTCCCTCCAGCCGCATCAATTCGATTTCAGCCAAGATCATTCCGTTATTCTTCCCGACCCCGACCAATTCTGAGGCCAGTTTGAGTTCCTTAAACCTCGTCGAACCGTATCCCGGCACCTACACGTCGGACGATTTTGACGGGCGGCTTGATCACAGCTTCACGCCAAATCAACGGGTCTGGGGGCGCGTTACGCACAAGGAGATCCCGGTTCTCGGCACGGACGCGGCGTTGGGCGCGGGCGGAGCCGGCGACGCGACGTACAACCCTCTCATGGGGCCGTTCACCACCGGTTCCGACCTATGGAACTTCGCCGGATCGTATAACTGGATCATCCGCCAGAATCTGATTAATGAATTGCGAGCTGGCTATTCGCGCGCGAACTTCATCTTCAGCTACCCGCAAGCCACGCAAGGAAATTCGATCATTTCCAGCCTCGGCATCACGGGTCTGCCGGGACCGCCCAAGAATGGCTTGGGTGGAGTTCCTGTGTTTTACATTGGCGATATCATGGGCGGCCAGACCAACCCGTACGGCCATCCAAGGCACAACCGAAATAGCGTACTGGAAATTGGCGATGCTTTGTCCTGGGTGCTGGGCCGCCACAGTCTGAAGTTCGGCGGCGAGTTCCGGCGACTGACTTATGTCGACAACATCACCTTCGAAGTTGGTGACGAATACGGCGATTACGAGTTCTTTGGCAACTTTACCTCCGGCGCTGGCACTCCCAACGCGGTGCCAACGAATGGCGACGTCAACGGCTTTGCTGACTTCCTGCTGGGGGACGTGTCCGACGCCCAGCAAGCGGCGAATGGCCCCGACGGCAGACCTTTTGGCTATCACTACGGCGGCTACGCCCAGGATGAGTGGCGCGTGCGGCCCAATTTCACCATCAACTATGGCCTCCGCTACGAAGTGAACACGCCGTTTGACGATGCCACCAACCAGCTTGGCAACTTCGACCGCCACTACCCCGGGGGCCGGCTAGTGGTGCAGGGTCAGGAGGGCTACGCTCTGATCAGCCCGGCATGGCGTGAAGAAGTCGGCAACACGCCGTTCGTCACCAACACCCAGGTGGGTCTGCCACGCACGCTTCGCTATACTTACATGGAAAACATTCAGCCGCGTTTGGGCCTAGCTTGGAAACCGTTCAACAACGACAATACTGTGATTCGCGCCTCGGCGGGCATGTATTCGGTTCCAGTGCTCGGCGCGGTCCTTTATTCGCTCCTTGGAGTGGACACCAGTCTCTTTGCCGATTTCCCCTCCACCGCAACCAATACGCGCACATTCCAAGACGTGTTCTCCGGCGTAGGTGGTGTCGGTTCGCACCCCGGCTACCGCCGCGCGAATAACTACAACTTGCAAGACCCACGCGTTGAACAGTGGAACTTCTCGATCGACCACAACATCGGGTACCAGACCTTGGTCAGAGCCAGTTACACGGGTTCGCACACTTACAATCTGATCTATAGCCCGGATCTGAACCAAGTGCAGCCCAACACGGTCGGCTACGCGGCACTCACGGCGACCGACGCGTTGCGGCAGCAGAACCTGCGCTATCCGAACTTCCGCGAGGTTTTGACGCGCGATAACGGACCGAGTGACAAGTATGAGGCGCTGACGCTGGAACTCAACCGCCGTTTTGCCGCTGACTTCACCTTCCAGACCAACTACACCTGGGCGCACAACGATACCAACGCGCTGGGTGTGTCACCGAGTTCGGCGATTCCGTTGGGCGGCCAAGGCGATAATGGCGACAACGTGAGCAACTACTATGACATCAAGGACGACACGGGGAACGCATACTACAACCCGCGCCACCGGTTCGTGAATACGCTATTCTATAACCTGCCGTTTGGCCGCGGTAAGAAATACTTCGGCAATGTCAGCCACGCCGCCAACGCGTTCGTGGGGGGCTGGACCGTCACTGGCGTCACGCTGTTGCAGACCGGTTTTTGGCTGACGCCGTACTTCCCGAGCGGTTTGTCGGATCCTTCCGGAACCGCTCCCTCCAACCGATCTGTCAAGACCCAGCGTCCAGATTGTGTGGCTGGCCAGACCGGTTATCTTCCCAGCCCAACCATTGCCGATTATTTCAATGTCAAAGCCTACACCGTCCCCGCCAGCGACATCGGCCGCTACGGGAATTGCGGCGTCGGCATCCTGCAAGGCCCCGGCACGGTCACGTTCTCCATGTCGGCGGGTAAGACCTTCCAATTGAACGAAAGGCTTGGCGTGCGCTACGAAGCCCAGTTCGCCAACCTGTTCAATGTCGAAAACAAAGGTATTCCAGGCCTGAACGTAGCCAGCGGTTCGTTTGGCGTCATTTCGCAGAGCCAATTCTCCCAGCAGGGGGGGCCGCGCACGATTCAGATGATGCTTCGCCTGCAATTCTGATAACGTCGGCCACTCTCATGGAGGGTGGCCGTAACTAATGCCGGTAAACCGCGCGGATATCGCCATCGTTGGCGCAGGCATCCTGGGACTGGCGCATGCCTACGCGGCGGCACGCAGGGGCTGCTCAGTCGTGGTCTTCGAGCGCAGCCCAAGAGCCGAGGGAGCGTCAGTTCGGAACTTCGGCATGGTCTGGCCGATTGGTCAGGCCGCTGGCGCCACCCACGACATGGCGCTGCGTAGCCGCGAAATCTGGCTGGAGGTGCTTCACCGCGCGCGCCTGCCGTACTTGGGCACGGGTTCTCTTCACGTAGCGTATCGTGACGATGAGGCGGCTGTCGCGCGTGAGTTCAGCGAGATCGCCCCGGCCCAGGGATACGATTGCCAGTGGCTGTCCGCAGACGCTGTGCTGTCGCGCAGCCAGGCTGTTCGTGCCGAGTCCCTGCGCGGCGGCTTGTGGAGCCCGCTCGAGCTGACCGTCGACCCCCGTTCCATCCTGGCCAAGCTTCCCGTGTTCCTGGGTGAGCAAATGGGTGTGCAATTTCGCTTCGGCTGTGCCGTCCATGCCATCGATTTGCCTCGGATCGATGCGGGCGACGAGCGGTGGGAGGTAGATTCCGCCATCGTTTGTAGTGGTCACGATTTCGAGACACTCTTCCCCAGCCTTCTGCGCGATGCCGGACTCACGCGATGCAAGTTGCAGATGATGCGGACCGCGCCGCAACCAGGCGGTTGGCAGCTTGGGCCATCTTTGGCAGCGGGCCTCACGCTGCGCTTCTATCCTGCGTTTGAAACCTGCTCCACGCTTCCCGCGCTCAAGCGTCGCATTGCCGCTGAGACTCCCGCCTATGACGGCTGGGGTATTCATGTTCTCGTGTCGCAAACGGAACCTGGTGAGCTAACACTTGGTGATTCCCACGAGTACGGCCAAGCTGTCGACATCTTCGATAAATCCGAAATCGATCGTCTGATCCTCGACTACGTCCACACTTTCTTGCGCGCGCCCACGCTTGCCATTTCCCAGCGCTGGCATGGCGTATACGCCAAACATCCCATGCAGCCCTTCCTTTCGCTATCGCCGTCCCCCGGGGTCCGTATCGTCACAGCGACCGGTGGCTCGGGCATGACTTTGTCCTTCGGCCTCGCCGAACAAACCGCGTCGCAAATGGAAATCTGACGCGCAGCGAAGGAGTAGATATGGGCGAGTTAGCGCAAGTGCTGAAGCTTTCCTTTGACCCGAAGCGTCTGCGGATTCATTGGGCCGACGATCATCTCAGTGTCTACGACGCCGTCTGGCTGCGCGATAACTGCCCGGCCGATCGTGACGCCCGAAACGGGCAGCGCCTCGTGGACATCGCGGATCTTCCGGAAGATCCCTCCATCGGGGCCCTCAGCCACAACTCGGATTCTGCCGTTCTGATTACCTGGTGCGGCGAGCCGAAGTCCAGTTGGTATCCCTTAGCATGGCTGCGCGATCACTGCTATTGCGACGTCCACCGTCAACCGAGAAACCGCGCACCGGTTCTTTGGCAGGCCGATCGGAGCGGCGAACTGCTCTGGATGGAGTATGACGAGGTGCTGGGCTCCCGGCACGCGCGTGCCCAATGGCTGCGAGCTCTCGCGGACTACGGAATCGCATTTCTCCGCAGCGTTCCCTGTCAAGACGGCCAAGTAATCGAGGTCGCCCGCCTGGTCGGCTATGTTCGAGAAACCAACTACGGCAGAGTATTTGATGTGCGCTCCGTTGCCAATCCCAATAATCTCGCTTATTCCGACCTGGGACTCGGACTGCATACCGACAACCCTTATCGCGACCCCGTTCCTGGCCTTCAGATCCTCCACTGTATCCAGGCGAGTGACGAAGGCGGCGATAGCCTGTTTGCGGACGGGTTTGCGTTGGCCGAAAACTTAAAGGCGCAACAGCCAGAGGCATTCGAAATACTTTCACGCGTCCCGGCGCCATTCATTTTTCGCGATGATTCTGCGCAGCTCCGCGCTGAGCGCTGGCTACTGGAACTGAGTGCGTCAGGCGAACTCGCCGCCGTTCATTACAACAGCCGGTCCATCGCCCCGCTCTGCCTGCCTCCCGATGAGTTAGTCGCATTCTACCGGGCGTATCGTGCCTTTGCCCTGTTGTTACGCGCTCCCGAGTTTGCATTTCAGATCAAACTCCAAAATGGTGACCTAGTCGCGTTCAATAATCGAAGGGTACTACATGGGCGCTCGGGGTTTGCCGCAGCAGGCCAACGTTGGCTGCAAGGGTGCTATGTTGATTCCGACGGCATGTTAAGCAACCTCGCTGTCTTAGAAAGAAAGCGGGCACTTACCGCCTAGCACCACTCTGTCGGGATAAAATGTAACCAAGTTACTACCAAAGATAGTAACTCGATGCTAACCATTGTTGTTATCAGAGTAAGTTTTTTACGGTAATAGCACGCTCTAAATGGCGTTTACAATTCGAAAACCACACACTATTATTGAGTTGGGAAGTTTTACTGGCACAGAAGAGTCTGCGAGTATTCGAGATTTTCTGAAGCCGGTTCGTGGGTGGTGAGATTATGTCAGCCCTCGCTGAGCAGCCCAATACTTCGAAACTGGTGGCGATTGTTGCGAACAAGCACGTCGTCGAGGTGTGGCAAATCTTGTGCGACCGCACGGATTACCGCGAGCGCGAAACTGTTGTACCGGAAGAGGTGATGGGCCACGTGGTCCGGGGCCGCCGGGAACACCAGGTGATTCAGCGGCACCAGATCTCACGTCAGGAGTGGGGGCATTTCCTCATCCGCAGATTTCACGCCAAACGTACGCAACCCTGGATGTCTTCTCTCGGGCTGACGACACTCGTACCGGGCGCTCTGTTAGCCGCGGGCTCCGCGAACCAGGGCGTCGCCACTGTGCCGATCGGCATGCTCGTCTTGCAGGGTGCCATGGTGGCAATGGGCAGCTTGATGGCCCTCACCGGCGCGTGGAGACTGATCGCTCGGCGCTGGCTTTCCGCGACCGGGCAGACGCTCGAATCGCTCGGTGTGTCGGCTCATGCCATGGGCTTCCCCAAAGGCGTGACCGCTTGCGAGTCCGTCCCGGCCGGCTACGGACGAGGCCGTTTCAAAGGTTTCGTGGAAGTGGAGCTTCCATTGGGCGATTGGGAACTCGTGCAAGACAACGTCATCGAGACACCGAAAGTGCGCTGGTAACCTTCCGGCGCCGCGGTCCGAGCAGTCAACGAATTAGCAGACGCCTACGCTTTTTTCCCGGCCGCAGCGTTTCCCCGCCCCATCTTCTCCATCTCGTTGAAATAAACCTTGCGGCCTTCGTCCATCGCCAGATTAGAAAGAATTACTGATACCGAGTCCGCGAGCCCCGTCTCCAGCCCGGCCAGCGGACGTTTTCCGTCGCGGCAATTCTGGAAGAAGCTCTCAAGCTCCACGTCCACCGGATTCCGCTGCTCTTCCTGAAGCATCACGCCCTTGGAGGTGAGCCATCGACGCGCAAACTTCATCTCGCGATTCAGGAAGCTTTCACTGCCGGTAAATTCCAGGTCGCTGGTCATGATGGGAATGGGCCCATTCGCACCGCCAGACGCCACCATGGTCGCCCCCGCGACAAACGCTTCCTTTTTCTTATCGTCGGCCTTAGTCACCGTGGTCATCCGGGGCGGCTCGCGATACCACCATGCGATCGCCGGATGCACGTCCTCGCCGACAGTAATCTCCACAGTTCCATCCGTACCCATTATGATTTCGCCCATCTCCGGGCGGTTCCCGTTGAAGTATGGCAGAAACTGGTTGGTGCTGATGGCGGAATAAGTCAGCTTTTGGCCTTGCGGATACTTGTAAATTAATTGGATGTTGTCGTAGACATCGCGGCCGTCCTTCAACATGTCCAGGCTTCCCAGCCCCATGACAAACTCCGGCGCGGAGCCGAACATCCAATCAGAAACATCCGCCTGGTGCGACGTCAACTCTGCTGTTAATCCTCCGGACATCGACCGGTACAGCCGCCAATTCGCAATGTTGGACTCGCCACCCGGCTTCATGGTCCACAAGGAACTCGGCTTGTTGATCATATTGCGGTGCCATTGCGCGTGGATGTGGTGCACTTTCCCCAGAATGCCTTTGTCTACCATGCTCTTTACGGTCTGGTAGAAGTAGCTGTAACGCCGCTGCAAACCTGTTTGCAGAGTTTGCTTGGGATGTTCACCGGCCAGCGCGCGCAGCGCGTGCACCTCCTCCGGCTTGAACACCAGGCATTTTTCGCAGAAAACATGCTTGCCGGCAGTCAACGCGTCTCGGGTGATCGGAAAGTGCACAAACAATGGCACCGTCACGAATACCGCGTCGACATCCTTCTCCACCAGCAATTCGCGATAGTCCTTGAAGGTTTTCGGATTGTTGCCGATGGTTTGGACCCCATGCTCGAGGTTCTGCGGCTGGATGTCGCAGAGCGCCACGCATCGGCCCGTATCGATGCTCTTCAGGTGCTTCAGTAGATAGGAGCCTCGGCTGCCGGTCCCAATCACGCCGAACTGGACCTGATCGTTCGCAGCCTTCACCGTCTGGATAGCGGGGGCGCCCTCGAATTTTCGCGCCGCCGCGATGACCGTCGCTGCACCTGCGGCCTTCATCACGTCACGCCTGGTCAAGTCCTTTTCCTGGGCCATAATGGAATCCTTGTAATGTGGTTTGAACTGACTTTCCAGTGTATCCGGTCAGCGGAGGGGGACACAATGGCAGGTACGGCGTCATCGCTTGTCAGAGTATGGGTATGGCTGAGCGTTTTGTAAGCGACCTGTCCGATCAACCGGCCGTTCGCGGTTTTCTGCATCGGCCAGCGACGGCGGCCCGCGCGGCGCTCGTTCTTACTCACGGCGCGGGATCGAATTGCAGTGCACCGCTGCTCGTAGCCATGGCCGACGCTCTCGGCGGCGCCGGAATCACTGTGCTGCGCTGCGATTTGCCATTCCGCCAATCGCGTCCCCACGGGCCCCCTTTCGGCGACGGCAGCAACGACAGGGCAGGGCTGAGGTGTGCCGTGGAAGCGCTGCGCGAGATTGCTCCCGGACCCATGTTTCTCGGCGGTCATTCATACGGTGGCCGCCAGGTAAGCATGCTGGCCGCCGAAGACCCGAACCTCGCCGAAGGACTTCTGCTGCTATCGTATCCTCTCCACCCGCCCGGCAAGCCCGCGCAACTCCGCACCGCTCATTTTTCGAAGCTGCACACGCATGCGGTGTTCGTTCACGGATCCCGCGATCCCTTCGGGTCGCTCGAGGAAATGCAAATCGCGCTCCGGTTGATTCCTGCGGCGATCGAGTTGCTCGCAATCGAAGGCGCTGGTCACGATCTCGGGCGCAATCACGAGGCCGTCGTCCAGCGCGCGCTAGCGGCAGTTCTGAAGTTAGTCTGACCTACTCGACACTCAGGGATTGACCACCCTCTTCTTGACGTTCCAGCCTTCCACTTCCACGACCGGCGCGGATCTTCCGAGGTCCTTCGTGTTGTAAGTCGCGGTCACTTGCCGGGTTTCGCCAGGAAGCAACGGGAAGTAATTATCCTGCCAGAGGACGGGCAGCACCTCGTCTTCGGGCGCCGACTCCCGTTCCTCGTGCCCCCTGGGCGCCGGGTTGACCTTCAGGCGAATCGCGAAGGCGAGGGTGCCGCTCGGATTGTGCACGGTCACTGCGGTGCTGCTCTCGGCTTCACCCCGCCGCGATTGCGCCTTCACATCGAGATCGACCTGCGGCAGCGTGTTTAGCGCCGTGTAGTCGGCAAAAGTCTTCGTCGGAGTCCAGGTCGAGATCTGGTACTGTCCCGAGGCATCGCGCTCGGATCGGTCCCAATCGAGCGTCTCCGGTTTCGTGGAAAGCCAGTAAAAGTTCCGGCTCGCAAGCTTGCCCGAGGATTCGAGCTTCAGATCCACGAAGTAAGTGGAAGTAAGTCCGCCTATCTCTGGGATAGTAAACACACGCGTGCTGCTGTCCGAACCTACGTCGAGGGTAGCGTCCTTCGAAAACTTCTCCGTCATGTCGAGGTTATAAACCTTGGCCGTGACTTTCAGCTGCGGGAAGGACTTGTAGTAAGAATTGACGATCACGATCGAGCGGTCGTCATATGAATACTGGACGTGCAGGGGCTCGCACGCACTCTTGACGCCAAAATAGGACCCGCCGGGCCGGAGATACCAGTCGTACAGGTGCCAGATCATGCCGGGCCACGCGTTGTTCAACATCCACTGGATGATGCCGGTGGAAGTGTACTTATTGCGCCCGTAGGCTTCCATCATGGCTCGGTGACCCTCGTAAGCCTGCATCTGGGCTTTGCGGGAGTACTCTTCGGCCGACATCGCTGTGCCGTAGCGCTTGTTGAGAGCCTCGGTAAAAATGCTCAGCGTTCGCGACATGCCGCCCGCGTGGTATTCCCACCATGAGTCGATCGGCCAGAGGTGATCTTCGGGCAGCATGCGGCGGAGGCTCTCGATGGGAGGGATCGCGGGGCCGGGACTCGTCTCGGTATTGAAACCGTACGCGCCGCCGAGTTTGGTATCGAGATACCAGAATGATGGAGCCACATATTCGTATGGTCCGGACATTTTCACTCCGCTCGGCCCGGTCATAGTCTGTTTGCCCGAAGCCGAGGACACCGACGGATTCGGCCACTCGCACTCTTGGAGGACCTGAAGGTACATTCTCTCGATCTTGGGCGGCGGCGGAAAATCGCTGCCGTCGAGCCAGGTGAACACCGACGGATGCCTCTCGATACGGCGGATCTGATCGCGCAGGGACTCACTGGCGATTCCCTCACTTTCGTCGTCCCACGTGTCCCACTGCTCCCAGGCATCGCAGCAGCACCAGCCAGGCATCACGAGGATGCCCAATTCGTCTGTGAGTTGGAAGAAGTGGTCGTCTTCCAGCTTGCCTTCGAGGCGGATGGCGTTGAGGTTCAGATCGCGGACGTACTTCAGCTCCGCCGCCTGGCGCTCGGGCGACGATCGCAGGAGCAGATCGAAGCTGTATCCGGCGCCGCGGATCAGTATCCTCTGGCCGTTGATGCGGAAGACGCGGTGGCCGCTGGCATCGACGTCGGAGGTGACCTCGCGGATGCCGAACCGGATGCGGCTCGTGTCCGAAACCTCGCCGCCGGTTTCGAACTGAAGGTCGAGCGGATAGAGGTTCTGTTCGCCTACTTGGGCAGGCCACCAGAGGCGGGGATTCGCAATCTTGAGCTGCGGGAACTTATCCGGCGTGAAGCGGATAGTCCGCGTCTCGTTCGGCCCGAGGCGCACGGGCATCGAGAACTCGACGTTGTCGATTTTTCCCTTCAGCATGCCTTCAATGGATTGGCTGGCGGCGTTTTTCAATTCGGCCCTCACAGTGAGCTGAGCCTGGTCGACCGAAGGCAGATTGAGCTTCGTGAGGACGACCGGGTAGCGAATCGCTACGGGACCGCTGCCGGTGATGTGGACGTCGCGCCAGATTCCCATCTCCTTATCGGGCGGCATTGGCGCCCAATCGACGAGTGTGATAGCTAGGTCGCGCGGGCGCGGTGGGAATACCTCAATGGCGAGCGCGTTGTTCCCACCAGGCAGCGCTGCGTCGGTGACGTCGAAATCGAACAAGCGCCACGCGCCGGCCATTTTTTCTGCGGACGCGATCTGGTGGCCGTTCATCCAGACGTTCGCGCGGTAGTTGATGCCGTCAAAACCGAGCCAGATCGTCTTGCCGTGGTATTCAGCGGGCAGGTTGAATTCGGTGCGGTACCACCAGGAGTGCCGGAAAGGACTATCCGGCGGCATGGGGTATTCGGAGAAGTTGGAGTAGATCGGGTAAGTGGTGCCGGGAATGGTGCGTAGGTTCATGCCGACGTAAGGATCGGGGTACGCACGTTCCTTGACGAGCGCGCTGAACACAGTGGATGGCAGCGTAGCCCGATACCAGTCGCGAGCATTGTAGCCCGTGGTGGAGAGCGTGGCCCCCGTGTCGTGGATCTCGGCGGAGGATTGAATTGCCCAATGCTGGCGCAGCAGCATCGGCTGGGCGGCCTGTGCGAGAGCGGAGACGCTGAGGGTGAAGAAGAGCGTGGCGGCGATTTGCGAACGATCCATCCCAAGTTTTCCTTTCGGGGCTGTTCTGTATGATATTAGTCCACCGGTGGTCTTTTCATGGCGCCTCATCGAAACCAGCGTCACGGCGCCGATGCGCGCTGCTGGACGACAGTGTACAGATAATTCGTCAGGGCCCCTGGACCGATATTCACGTCGCTGCCGAATTGGGATTTCCCTTTAACGCAGATGCCGCGTCTTGTACCACGACCACGGCTTCCGCACCGGTTGGATCATCATCATGTAAAACCGGTAGGCCTTCGATCCCATCATCGCCTGCACCGCGGTTGAAGATTCTTTCTCCCGCTCGTGTAGAAACCGGATCTGCATGTCGCGCCGTACCACCAGCGTGCGCAGTTCGTCCACATCGTCCTGGCTCAGCGTGTGCCCCGTCCGGAACTGCTCCGGAAGCGGCCGTGGCACATAGATCGTTGAGTGCGGAGATGCGACCTCCTCAGCGGAACGCCGCTTGGTGTAGTAGTAAACTGCAATCGATCGCCGCGAAAGATGCTTCTTCTCCGGCGGCAGGCTGATCCGCTTGAACCCGTGCCACGAGATCTCCGACGTCTCAAACACCACGGCACGATTCGCCAGCGGCACAATCGTCTTTAACGGATTCTCTTCCGCCGGCAGCCAGGGATTTACGTGCAGCTCCAGCGCTCCTCCCCATTCCTCCTGCCATTCCGGATTTAGAAAAATGATCAGGTTCAGCCGCCGGTGCAGTTGCGTGGTCGGATGGTAATTGAAATCCACGTGCGGGTCCAGATCCTGGCCTTCAAGGTTTTCGTGCGTGCCCCCGCCCACGTAATCCGGATCGTAAAGCAAATCGGGAATGCCCGTGATCCGCCCGACGAATGAACGGAATTCGCGGTTCCCGAGCATCTTGTCCAGCCACGCATAAGCGGGGCCCAGCCGCGGCAGGTTCGTGAACACCGCCTTTCCGCCCACTTCGCCCAACTCGTTTCGCGCTTTCTTCGGATCGAAGGCTGGAAACTCTGCCATCAACTGCCGGCACAACTCAGGCGTCAGGAAATCATCGATCACCAAATGGCGAAACGGTGTGGCAGACTGAAACTCGCCACGCAAAGCCTCGGCGCGTTCACGGACACCAGCGGAAATGAGTTCCAGCACAGTGAATATGTCATTGTATAAACTAGATCTGGTCTTGACCACCGTGACCCGACATGACGCGTAAAGAATTCTTGCAACAAGCCGCCATCGGCAGTATCGGCATGGCCGCTTCGGCCAGTTCGCCGGAGCCTCCCGGCGTGTACCCCGTTCCGCCTCTCGCGCGGAAGCGCGATGCCCGCCGCTCTCTCGACTTCGTCCAGAACGAGAAAATCCTCCGCCACCTGCAAAAACACGGAATCACCAACGTGGTTTACGGCGGCAACGCGTTCCTCTACCACGCCACCCTGTCCGAGTACCACGAGCTCATCGAGTGGGCCGCCAGTTTCTCCCGCGAGTTCTCCATCGTTCCAGCCGTTGGGCCATCCTACGGCCGCGCCATGGATCAAGCCTCGCTCGTTCGCAAACATCGGTTCCCTTCCGTGCTTGTGTTGCCCTGCGGCGATCCGCGTGACGCCGCGGGCCTCGAAACCGGTCTGCGCGAAATCGCCGAAGGCTGCGGCGTACCGCTCTCGGTTTACATCAAGCACGAAGCCGATTTCGGCCCGGATCGTGAAGCGGGCCTCGACGCGGTCGGCCGCCTCGTGGATGCCAAGATCTGCGGTTCCGTCAAGTACGCCGTCGTGCGTAAAGACCCGGCCGACGATGCCTATCTCGCGAGCTTGTTGCGCCGTATTCCCGCGGACCGCGTCATCAGCGGCATCGGCGAGCGGCCCGCCATCGTGCACCTGCGCGACTTCAAGCTCAACGGGTTCACCACCGGCTCCGGCGTTTTGGCCCCGCGCCTGAGTGTCGAGTTACTCAATGCCTGCGTGCGCAAGGATTACGCCGCCGCCGAAGAGACCCGCCGCGCGTTTCTCCCATTCGAGGATCTCCGCGATGCCTGGGGCGCCGCGCCTGTTTTGCACGCCGGCGTGGAAGCCGCAGGCCTCGCCGAAACCGGCCCCGTCCCCCCGTTTGTCTCCGCCGTCCCCGCGGCCCAAGTCGAACACCTTCGCCCCGTAGCCCGCGCCCTGCTCGAAAAGAACGGTTAAACGCGCCCTGCTGCAGAATCGGTCGCCAGGTCGGCGCTTTAGTTTGCCGACTCAGAAGACCACCTTCATGGCGAGCTGAATCAAACGGGGATCGCGCGCCTGTAAGACTTTGCCGAACGTGCCGCCGGACTGGACGGAGCCATCGGAAATGTTGCCGTCGACCTTGGTGAATTGCGCGTGATTGGCGATGTTGAAGAATTCGGCGCGGAATTCCAGCTTAATGCGCTCGGCGAGCGTGGTGTCCTTCAGCAAACTGAAGTCAACATTATTAATGCCCGGTCCGCAGCACACCGAACGGGGAGAGTCTCCCAGAATTCCCAACTGCGTGGGCTGCTGGAACGACGTGGGACTGAAGGCCAGGTTGTAGGGGTTGCGCGGATTGAAGCGCTGGAGCGGCGTGACCTGGTTGGGCTCGCCCGAATAGGTGAACTGAAAGCTGTCCATCAGCTCGAGATCGGAGGAAGAGGTGATAAAGATCGGGAAACCGCTCTGGAACGTGACGATGCCCGACGTTTCCCAGCCGTTGAGGAGCTTGTCGGCAAAACCGTGGAGAGCGAACTTGGGCAACTGGTAGAAGTAGCTGAAGACGAATCGCTGGCGGGCGTCGAACAAGGACAGCGAACGGCTCAGGCTGTAGTTGAGAGGGTTCAGGCTGTTTTCGAAACTCGAAGCGTCGTCAATGGACTTGCTGAAGGTGTAGGCGGCCTGGAATTGCAGATCCTTGGAGAATCGCTTCTCGGCGCTGACCTGGAGCGAATTGTAGTTGGAATTGCCGATGGTGTCTTCGGCGAAGATATCGGAGAAGACGGGCACGCCGTCGGGTGGGCAACCGACGCCGGTGGTCGGCTGGCAAAGTGGAGACGAATACGGGCGCAGGCCGACGAGGGTGATGGGATTTGGATTGGGGCCGGTCACGGTCTTCACGGAGCCGTAAGGGAGGTGCACCGTGAAGCCGGCGGGGATTTCATGGGCGGCGATGGTGAAAGAAGAATCGGCCTGAAACGACCCGCAAGCGAGATTGGGATCGTGGACGAGCGAGGACAGCGCATTCAGGTCGAGGCAGGGCTGGGCTAGGCCGTAGTTGAGATCGTGGGAGGCGAGCAGACGGTGGCCTTGCGAGCCGACGTAGGCAATTTGCAGCAGAGTGTCGGCGGGTAATTCGCGCTGAATCGTGAAATTGTACTGCTCGGCGTACTGAGTGCGCTCATTGGGTTGAAACGCGCCATAGAGGGTGATGGGCCGGAAGCTGGACCAATCGACGGGCTGCCCGCGCGGCGGATTCAAGATTCCGTTAAACGGGTTCGGATTGATAGTGCCGTCTTGTCCTAGGAACGGTGTATTGAAGAAGACGTTGCTGAATGAAGAGCTCCCACCGAAGGGAGGCTCGGCACTGAACTGCTCGAAAACCAATTGTTCGACGGGATTGTAGAAGATGCCGTAGCCGGTGCGGATGCTGGTTTTTCCCGCCGCCCCGAACACTTTGCTCCAGAAGCCGGAATCGGCCGTAGGGCTCCAGGCGAGTCCGATGCGCGGCGCGAACGACTTGTAGTAGGTCGGGATGAGCGCATCAGGAACGCCGGTGTCGCCAGGAAAGACCAATCCCAATGGGTTGACCGCCGCGGCAGGGCCGGTTGGGCTGCAATCAGTGCTGTCGAAGGCTCGGGCCAGGGGATTGCCGGAACTGAGCTGGCAGGGATAGATCTGTGTTTCGTGGCCGGGCCGGAAAGTCTGGACGCGCCGGCCAATGTCCTTGAGCGGCGTGGTAAGTTCCCAGCGTAGGCCGTAGTTGAGCGTCACAGTCTTGTGGATTTTCCAACTGTCTTGCGCAAACAGGTAAAGCGCAGTGCTGCGCATATTCTCGGTTTGCGCCGAACCTTGGCTGTAGCTGCTGGGAAGGCCCAGGAGGTAGTCGGGGAAAAGGTCGTCGCCGCCGACGTCGTTGGTGCCACCGTGGTTGAACAGAAATTGTCCATTCACATTGAAGTAGAGCGTCTGATCGAAACGCATGCGACGCGCGTCAACGCCGAACTTCAGGGTATGGGATCCGGCGACCTTGGTGAGGCTATCGGACCACTGGAAGCTATTGCCGATCTGCGGCAACTCGCCCTCGGAGTTGTTGCCGATGGTGAATCCGCCGCTCAACTGAATGAAGGGCACACCTTCGTGATCGGCGCCCAGGCCGGGGGTGATCCCTAATTTGGGGTTGGCGGGGTTGGAAAAGCACTGGCTGGCCGGAACGGTCCTGCAGGAATCTTGAACTAATTCGGTGTTAAGGGGATGGTTAAAGTTGAGTTGGCCCTCGCGAAAGTAAGTGAACCGCGCTTCATTCACGATAGTGGGGCCGGCGGTCCAGGTTTCGCTCAGATTGTACTGCTGGCTGCGCGTACTGTAGTTGGAACCGAACCCGGGCACATTGGCGCCGGCCGCCTGGAAGCTCGAAAACGGCCGATTGTCGGTGGAATCGCTGAAGAAATAGTAAAAGCTGAGCTGGTACCGGTCGCTGATGCGATGGTCGAGGCGCGTGGTGGTTTGGACATCCCGGCTCGCCTCCACGGGCACGAGCTGGAGCTGATTCCAGCCGAGGTTGGGTAGGGGAACGTACTGGTTCATCAAGTCGACGGCAGTGGGATCGAAACACTGCGTGGGAATTTTGTTGTTAGAAAAGATGGCGCTCCAAGGCCTGCCGGCGGCGATGGCGGCTCCACCCTCCTGGGCAACGGCGCCTGCGCAGCCCGTCCTCTGATTCATAGCGTTGGCAAGAAAACTGTCCATCAGCGTGCCGCTAAAAGCGTTTTGCGGTCCGTTTGGACCTTGCGAGAAGTCGCCCATGCGCTCCGCGGCCGTGGGGACGATCACGAGATCGGAAGGTATGCCCTGACGAATGACGCGATTTTCGGCCGAAAGGAAAAAGAACGTCCGGTTCTTTTTGACGGGTCCCCCGAGAGTGCCGCCGTACTGGTTCTGGTTGAACTTGGGCTTCGCGGTGTCAAAGAATCCGCGAGTGTCCAAGGCAGTATTGCGGAAGAATTCGTAGAGGTCTCCGTGAAACTCATTGGTGCCGCCTTTGGTGACGACGTTGACGACCGAGCCGGAGTTGCGGCCATACTCGGCGTCGAAGGTATTGGTCAGGACGCGAAACTCTTCGATAGTATCGGGGGAAGGCTCGACGGCCGGCGTGGCGATGAACAAGTCATTGGCGTCGCCGCCGTTTACGTTGAAGTTATTTGCGCGGCCGCGGCCGCCGTTGACCGACACGACGCCGGCGTTATCACTGCCGGCAAAAAGGTCGTAGCCTTGCTGTGACTGGACGCCGGGCTGCAGTTGCAATAGCTGGTAAGTGTCCCGAGAGTTGAGGGGCAAGTTGACCACGGCCCGGGAATTCATCACGGCGCCGAGTTGAGTACTGCTCGTCTCGACTGACGCGGCTTCGCCATAGACGGTGACCGTCTCCGTAATCTCGCCAAGTTCCAGCGCGCCGCTTATGTTGATCACGTGACCGAGCGTCACTTCCACGTGCGGCTGCGAGAATTTCTTAAATCCGGTTGCCTCGATCTCAACCGTGTACAGGCCCACGGGCAGGGACGGGAGAACGAACTCGCCGCTGGGATCAGAGTTCACAGAGCGCTTAACGGCGGCACCTTCCAGTTTCGCGGTCACTTTAGCGCCTGGAATCAACGAGCCCGAAGCGTCTTTGACCGTGCCCTGAATCGTCCCCGTGGTTTGCGCAAGAACTCCGTGCGCGAAGACAAGCAAGAAGCACGCGGAAGCACGAATTGTTTTCCGTTTCATAGCAGCACTTCCGAAGCGTGCGCAGTCACGGCACTCACGTAGGATTCGGCCAGACCTGAGCGTCATTTAAGAGTAGCCCACGAGGAAGTCAAGCAACTGCGTCGCGGAGCTGACGGGCGCCGCCAGTAGGCACTTTCAGACGCCATGCGGCGAAAGGCAGCCGGGGTTGTCCTTCACGACGGCTCCCTCCCCGTGGCCGCCCAAATCCACCATCAGTTGTTGGAGTGCGCCATCGTGCAGCACGTTGTTGCTGATGACGCAGTGTTGCAGCTCTTTATAAACGATGCCGTACGTGGGCGACCAGACGCCGTGGCCGCCATCGTCGCGGCCGACTTGCAGATTGTTGGCGGAACAGGTGACCCCGCGCGTGCGCTCCAGCCGGATCTGCGAGGAATCGTATGTGCCGGGCTTCGCATTCTTCCCGCTGCGCTTAATAAAGTTTCCGGTGATGCTCACCTGCTCGGTGCCCAGCAGGGCTAACGCGCAAGTTCCTGCACGGTCGAGAAAATTTCCGGTGATATTGTAGCCGTCACCGCCCACAATCAGAATGCCTTCGCGATTCCACTCGATGCGATTGCCGGTGAACGTGCACGAGGCGTTCTCTTCGCGCGCGGCAAAGCCGGCACCCTGGTTTCCGGAAAACCAATTGTCGAGAAAGAAGCCATCCCACCCGCGTAGCGAAATACCGTCGCCGCCGTTATAGGCGATCATCGAATGGCGGATGGAGAAACACCAGGCGCGCGTGAGGCGCACTCCGTCACCGGTAAAATTGGCGATCTGGCACCGCTCGATGCGGAACGTGTCTTCCTGTTTGCCGTAGTCCGGCTTGTTGAGCCACACACCCTGCACGCCGGTGCCGAGTTTGCCTCCATCGAGGGAAAGCCCTTCGATGGTCACACCAAACGCACCGGTGATGTTGAGCAGACACGTAGCATGTTCGTCCGCCAGCCGGATCACCGAACCGAAACCGTGCTCGTAATCCCAGGCTGGAATGCCACTAAGTGAGACGTGCGGGCGCATTTGCAGTTCGGCGCTCCGATAGACGCCGGGCGGCAGGAACACGGCGCCGCCACGTGCTGCCGCTGCGTCGATCGCACTCTGGATCGATTTCGTGTCATTGGTTTTTCCATCGCCCTTGGCTCCGAACTGACGAGCGTTCAAAACGGTGTCCGCTTCGCCTTGGGCGGCGGCGCTTATCCCTGGCCGCATGGCCAGCCATACTCCGCCTAGCGCGGCGGCCCGGGCGATCTGCCGCCGTCCGGAAACTGGTTTCACAACGTCTTCTGGCATGTTGATGGAAGCCCTCCTGTCAGGTTCAGTTAAAGTATATGTCTGAGCGCGCCATGTCCATCTCCCGCCGCGAAATGATCCTCGGGTCCGGTGCCGCATTCGGTCATGCGTTGCTGGCCAGTCCCCAAAGTGATGCGCGCACGCCTTGGTACCAAACCATGCGGCGCTGCGGGCAGGTGAATTTCAACGAGCGCGATCCCATCGAGCTGAACATCGACCAGTGGCTGAACTACTGGACCAGTCTGAAGATCAACGCGCTCCTGCTGAATGCAGGCGGCATTCTCGCGTTCTACCCCACGCGCATCCCTTTTCACCACAAGAGCCAGTATCTCGGCGGCCGCGACCTTTTCGGCGACTTTACCAAGGCGGCCAAAAACCGTGGCCTTCGCGTGGTGGCGCGTATGGATTGCAACTTCGCGTGGGAAGAGGCGTGGAAGGCGCATCCGGAGTGGTTCGAGCGAAACGCTGACGGCTCGCCGGTTCGTCACGACGAATCCACCTGGCTCTATAAGACGTGCATGTACTCGACGTACTTTACCGAGCAGATGCCGGCGATCCTTCGCGAGATCAACGCGCTTTATGATGTCGACGGCTTCTTCACCAACGGTTGGCCCGGAGCAGAGGGCCCGTCGCGTTGCCACTGCGCGGAGTGCCGCGGTATGGGCGATCCAGCGAGTCCCGAATTTCGCGACCGCTACTTGGTGCGCGTCATCGAGATCTGGAAATTGTGGGATGCAACGGCGAAGCAGAAAAAATGGGATAGCGTCTATGTCGGCAACTTGGGCGGCGGCATTCGCGCGTCGACGGATTTGAAACAGATTGCCAGCGTCGCCGGCTGGTTCAACGCCGATCACCAGGGTCGCACAGGCAATACGCCGATTTGGGACTGCGCGCAACAAGGGCGCGTGGCGCAGTGCGTAATGAAGGGCCGGACGATCACCAACGTCACCGGAGCGTACGCCAACAGCCATCCGCTCTGGCGCCACACCGCAAAGGCGCCCGAGGAAGCAACCATGTGGATGGCGCAAACGACGGCGAGCGGCATGGTGCCCTGGTATCACTGGCTGGGTGGTGCGCCAAAAGATTTGCGCTGGCGCGAAACGGGACGGCAGTTCTTTGATTGGATCGCCTCGCACGAGCAGCACTTCATCAACCGGCGATCGGTGGCAAATATCGGCGTGGTGTTTTCCGAGCGCGGCAATGCGTTCTACAAACCGCCTGGCGGAAGCGATCCGGCTGAATTCCTGCAAGGGCTGTACTACGCTCTGCTGGAGACAAGGTATCCGTTCGATTTCGTGCACGAGGATGACCTGACGCCGGAGACGCTCGGAAAATACGCGGCCCTGCTGCTGCCGAACGTGGCACTGCTGAGTGACCGGCAGTGCCGGCAACTGGAGCAGTATGCAGCGGGCGGTGGCTCGCTGCTCGCCACCTTTGAGACCGGCCTTTATGACGAACGCGGAAAGGCACTTCCCGATTTCGGTCTGGCAAAACTGTTCCAGATGAGTAGGGCGGCTGCTGTCCAGGGCCCGAAGGGAAATGCTTCCTACGCGCGCATTCTGCGGAATCATGACATCCTGCGCGGGTTTGAGAATACTTCCGTGCTGCCGGGCGCCGAGTTCCGTGTGCCGGTTCGCGGAGGCACTGCGGAACCCGTTCTTGCCGTGCTGCCGCCGTATCCCGCGTATCCGCCCGAGATGGTTTATCCGCCATCCGAACCGGCGTTGGAGCCCGCGCTGGTGCTTGGCGAGCACGGTCACAGCCGGCTGGCGTACTTCCCTGGCGATCTCGATCGCAGCTTTTGGCGCTCCGGCAACCCCGATCTCAGCCGGTTGTTGAAGAACACGATCGGTTGGCTGGTGCGCGATCACGTGCCAGTGGCGGTAACGGGCGAGGGCGTTCTCGAAGTTTTCGCTTGGGAGACCGATCCTGGATTTGCTCTGCATCTCGTGAACTACACCAATCCCAACATGCTGCGTGGTTGGTTTACCGCGACCTATCCTGTTGGTCCGCAAACGGTCCGCGCGGAATTGCCGGAAGGAATCGGCGGCGATCGTGTCACTCTACTGCGGGCGGGAGCGTCGGTCCCTCTGGTACGCAAGGGCCGGGATGTCGAGTTCACCGTGCCGGCTGTTCGTGATTATGAAGTGGCCGTGATCACCCGCTGACTCCATGGAAGCAGTGTGATATCGTTTCCTACGATGAGTTCAAGACACTCCTTCTCTCGCCGTTCGTTTCTCGCGCTCGCGTCCGTGGCTCCCGCGCTGCCTGCGATGGCTCAGAGTAAGCGCATTCCGGTCGGTTTGGAGCTGTACTCGGTGCGCGATCAGTTGAAGCAGGATCTCACGGGCACGGTGCGCGCCGTGGCCAAGCTGGGCTATGAAGACGTTGAGTTCTACGCACCGTATTTCCAATGGACCGACGCGCAGGCCAAGGATGTGAGAAAGCTGTTGGACGATCTCGGCATTCGCTGCCTCTCCACTCACAACGGGCCGCAGTCCTTCGAAGCGGCTGGCATTTCGAAAGCGATCGAACTCAATCAAATTATCGGCAGCAAGTTTGTTGTGCTGGCCAGCGCCGGAAGAGTAAACGGCCTCGATGGCTGGAAAACGGTTGCCGAAAAGCTCAACCAGGCCTCCGAGAAATTGCAGCCGGTGGGACTTCGCGCCGGTTACCACAACCATCAGGCAGAGTTCAAACCCGTCGATGGGAAGCGGCCGATCGAAGTGCTCGCCGCCAGCACTAATAAGGACGTCATGCTCCAACTTGACGTCGGCACGTGCATTGAAGCCGGTTCCGATCCTGTGGCCTGGATCAATCAGAACCCCGGCCGCATTCGTTCCCTCCACTGCAAGGATTGGTCGCCGGACGCCGGAAAGGGCTACAAGGTTCTGTTCGCCGAGGGCGTCGCGCCGTGGAAGCAGATCTTCGATGCGGCCGAAAAAACCGGTGGCGTCGAATACTACCTCATCGAGCAGGAAGGCAGCGCCTATCCGCCGCTCGAGACGGCAGAGCGTTGTCTGGCGACGTTCAAGAAAATGCAGGGCTGACGGATCGCTCCCAATGCGCCGGGAACGCCGGCCTTAAACTGTTAACAGGAGATCAGACTGGTGAGAATTTCGTTCGCTTTCTTTCTACTGTCTCTCGCGCCGAGCGCTTGCGTTTTCGCATTCGAAGAGAATCCGCCCACACTCGCCACGGGAGCTTCCGCCCCGGATTTCGCTCTCCCCGGTATCGACGGGAAGACGTACCACCTGGCCGACTTTGCCGGCAGCAAGGTTCTCGCCATCGTCTTTACCTGCGATCACTGCCCCACCGCTCAACTCTACGAAGACCGCATCAAGAAACTCGCGGCGGATTATCGCGATCGCGGCGTCGCCGTGGTTGCCATCCAGCCGAATGACCCCAAATCCGTCCGTCTCGATGAAATGGGGTACACGGATCTCTCTGATTCCTTCGAAGAGATGAGGATTCGGGCGAAGCAGAGCCACTTCAACTTTCCTTATCTATACGACGGTGAGACCCAGGCCACGGCCCGCAAGTACGGTCCCACCGCCACTCCTCACGTCTTCATTTTCGATAGCGGGCGCAAGCTGCGTTACCAGGGACGCGTGGACGACAGCTCCCGCGACGCTCTAGTCAAACGGCACGATGCGCGAGATGCGATGGATGCGCTGTTGGCCGGCAAGGCCGTGGCGGAACAGAAAGCGCCTACGTTCGGTTGTTCCATCAAGTGGGCATCGAAAGAAGAGGGCCGCGAAGCCGAGTTGGCGGAAATTGAGCGGGAACCTGTAAAAGTCGACTTAGTGGATGCCGCCGGATTGAAGGCTCTGCGCAAGAACGCCGCAGGCAAAGTGCTGCTGGTGGATTTCTGGGCCACCTGGTGCGGCCCGTGCGTGAAGCAGTTTCCGGAATTCCAGACCATGTTCCGCATGTACCGGCATCGGCCCTTTGAGATGGTCACAGTAGCCACCAATTACCCGGATGAGAAGAAAGGCGTCATTGCGGAGCTCCAGCGGCAACACGCCTCCAGCAAGAATCTGCTCTTCGGCACCACGGACAACTACGGCTTAATGGCCGCATTCGATCCCACTTGGAATGCCGGCGTCCCGTACACCGTGCTCATTCGCCCGAACGGCACAGTCGCCTTTCAGCACCAGGGGCCGATCGATGTCATCGAGCTGCGCCGGCTGATCTTGGCCAATTTGCCCGACGACGATTACATCGGGATCAAGGCCCACTGGACCAAGCCGTAGCCGCTCGAACCTATGCCATCTCAACCGCACCTTTTCTCGTCGCTCACCATTCGCGGCGTCACGTTCCGCAATCGCATCGCTGTCTCTCCCATGTGCCAGTATTCGAGCGAGGACGGCTTCGCGAACGATTGGCACCTGGTACATCTCGGGAGCCGTGCTGCCGGCGGTGCGGCACTCATCATCACCGAAGCCAGCGCGGTCGAGGCGCGCGGGCGTATCAGTCCGAAAGACCTGGGCATTTGGAAAGATGAGCACATTGAGAATCTCGCCCACATTGCCCGGTTTGTGAAAGCGCAAGGTGCGGTCCCGGGAATTCAGATCGCTCACTCGGGCCGTAAGGGTAGTACGCGCGCGCCTTGGGAAGGTGACGCGGTGGTCTCCCGCGAGCAAGGTGGTTGGCAGACGGTGGCTCCCAGTCCCGTTCCGTTCCGCCCTGGTGAACCGGTGCCCGCGGAGTTGAGCCGGGCGGACATTCGCGCGATCGTGGGAACTTTCGCCGCCGCAGCCCGGCGCGCGCATACAGCGGGCTTCGAGGTCGTCGAGATCCACGGCGCGCACGGTTATCTGGTCAACGAGTTTCTCTCACCGTTGTCGAACCACCGAACCGACGAGTACGGGGGGCCGTTCGAGAACCGGGCGCGCTTTGCTTTAGAAATCGTCGCGGCCGTGCGTGCGGTGTGGCCCGAGAACTTGCCGCTGTTCCTGCGCATTTCGGCAAGCGAGTGGGTGGACGGCGGGTGGAGTGTGGACGATTCCGTGGCGCTCGCTACTCAGGTTCGCAATCTCGGGGTCGATCTGGTGGATTGTTCCTCCGGTGGCAATTCGCCGGATGCCAGGATTCAGCTCGGCCCCGGTTACCAGGTGCCCTTCGCCGAACGAATCCGCCGTGACGCGGGAGTGCTCACCGGTGCCGTCGGCATGATTACCGGCGCTCGTCAGGCCGACGAAATTATCCGCGCCGGCCGGGCGGACTTGGTGCTGATGGCCCGCGAATTCCTGCGCGACCCTTATTGGCCCCTGCACGCGGCCCCCATTCTCCAGGCGGAAGCCGCGGTTCCCGTGCAGTACCTCCGCGCGTTTCCAAAACGCTGAAGTGGTTACAATTGTTGCAGAGCAGCCTCATGACTACCAGACGTAGTTTTCTATTTACCGCGGCCTTGGCCCCGTTGGCGAAATCCGCCGCCAAGGTTTCTTCCAAGGAACGTGTGGACCGTGCGCTGAAAGGTGACAAGCCACTCGACCGGCCGCCGTTCAGTTTTTGGCATCATTTCGGCTTGCAAAACCAGCCGCCGGAAAACCACGCCCGCGCCACACTCGCCTTCCATCGCGAGTTTCACACCGACCTCGTCAAGGTCATGAGCGACTTCCCGTATCCCAAGCCGAGCGGGAAATGGTATGAGCTCACCGTGCAGGCGATTCCGTTCCCCGCTGAACTGCGCGCTTTGGAACTCATCCGCGACGGGCTCGGCGGCAAGGCTTACTTTGTCGAGACGATCTTCAACCCGTGGAATGTGGCGGAGAAACTCTCGTCACCCGCGGAAGTACAACAGTTGAAGCGCGAAAATCCCAAGGCGCTCGCCGATGCCCTGGAGGTGATCGCGCGCTCCGAGGCGAATCATGCCCGCAAAGCCATTGCCACCGGCGCCGCGGGGATCTTCCTCGCCATTGCCAACGCGCAGCCGGAATTTCTGAGCCAGGAAGAGTACGCGAAGTGGAGTGAGCCCTACGATCGCGTCGTCCTGGATGCCGTGAAGGACGCGCACCTCAACATCCTCCATCTGCATGGAGATCACGTTTACTTGAATCACTTCACCAAACCGTGGCCCGCGCGTGCCATCAACTACTCGGTGCATGGCACGGGCGTGCCCTTTCAGGATTTCCGGAAGAGCTATCAGGGAACGCTGATGGGCGGCCTAGACGAGAAAAACTTCCGTTCGCTCGATGAGAAAGAGCTGAAAGCCGAATGGCTGCGTGCCGAGCAGCAGGCAGGCGCGCGTTTTATCCTGGCGCCCGGCTGCTCAGTGCCGAACGACTCCACTGACGCCGAGCTGAATCGATTAGTCACCGTAATCGGCGCGTGAACTTACTCCGTGCGCAGCGCCTGCATCGGCTCGATGCCGGCAGCACGGCGGGCAGGAATCAATCCGGCGATCAACGCGCACGCGGCCAGCAGCACTACCGCACCACCAAGAACGAGCGGATCGTAGCTCTTCACGCCGTAGAGTTGACTGGCCAGTAATCGGCTGACCGCCAGTTCAGCCGGGATGCCGATCGCCAATCCGATAGCGATCAGTACCAGGGCACTGCGCAGCACCATGGCCACCACCTGGCCACGCGCGGCGCCAAGCGCGATGCGGATACCGATTTCGCCAGTCCGTCGAGCCACCGAATAAGCCGTGACGCCGTAAAGCCCGATGCAAGCCAGCAGCAGCGCCAGAGCGCCGAAGGCGGACGTCAGCCGCGCGATCAGCCGCTCCTTATTAAAGTTCAAGCTGACCAGATCATCGAAGGTTAAGATCTCGATTACTGTCAGATTCGGCTCAACCTCCGCGATGGCCTTCCGCACCGTAGGTGCGAGGCTTGCCAGGTTCCCGGCGGTGTGCAATTCGATGGAGTTGACGTAATTCGACCGCGCCCAGTCCGTCCATTCCTGGGGCGACACCTGCATTAACGGCAGGAAGAACATAGGCCCCGCCGGTTCGTAAGGGTCCTCCCACTTCGCATCTTGGACAACACCAACAATCTCGTAATCGAGGATGTGTTTGGCGTCGCCAAAACCGAAGTGCCGGCCAAGGGGATTTTCATTCTTGAAGTATTTCTGGGCAAAGGTCTCACTGATGACTGCGATGTGACGGGAAGCCGGCGTGTCGCGCTCGTCAATCAATCGCCCGCGTAACAGGCGTGTGCCGATGGTTTCAAAGTAGTGCGGGCTCACGCGGATCAACGACGAATAGTCCCGGTCTTCTTGCCGGGCAGCGAAAGGGCGTCCTTCGAAAGCAATGGGGCCTTCCCAGTTGTTTCCCATCATTGGCGCATACTGCGCAAGGCTCGCGCTTCGAACCCCAGGTATCTGCCCCAATCGTTCACGAAGCAGGCGGTAAGTTGCTGCGATTCTCTCTTGCCCGTACCCCGTGAACGCCGGGGCCACCTCCACAATCAACCGGTCCTTCGTTTCAAAACCGAAGCGCTGATGCTCCAGGTTCCGCAGGCTTTCGGACAACAAACCTGCGCCGCCCAGCAGAATCAAAGACAGCGTGGCTTGCAGCACTACAAGAGACCTCTGTGGGAAAGTGGCGCGAGCTCCAGTGGTCCGGTTGCCTCCTCGCAAGGCCTCGGCGGGGTCAGCATGAGACGAGATCCACGCGGGCAGGGTACCGAACAGGATACCGGTCACGAGCGAAAGCAGAAAAGCATAACCGAGCACTGGCAAAGAGGGAACCGCGTCAATAGGCACGTACTTGGCGCCGTGAAACGCAAGCAGTAGGAAGGCGCGTGTTCCCACGAACGCCACGGCCAGTCCAGCCAGCCCACCCAGAACAGCTAACAATACGCTTTCGGTCATGCTTTGCAGGATGAGGCGCCTGCGCGGCGCACCGAGAGCCACGCGCACTGCGTTCTGAACGCGGCCGGCTGCCCTGCGAGCGAGCAGCATGGTAGCGAGATTCGCGCAAGCGATGAGCAACACCAAACTGGAAGCCACCAGCAGCATCTTGAGGCTGTCGGCTGCCTGCCGCTGCATGCTTGCGATGCCTCTGCCGCCGGGCGTCAAACGAATGTATTGTCTGGCAATGGCCTTCGTATCCTCTACGCTGGGTTGCCCAGCCTGAGCCATCAACCATTGCTTCAACTCCACATCAAGCTCGGATTCCACGGTCGCCGGTCGCGCACCGGGCTTCAGCCGGCCGATAACGTAGAGCCAATGGTCACCGGCATTCTTCAATAGCGAGTTCTCGCCCCGCACGAGTGGCTCGACGGCCAGCGGAATCCAGAAATCCGGCGGATCCTCGCGCAGCGTATCCCCGAAGAATCCCGGGGGCGCGATGCCTACCACCGTGATCGGCGTACCATCGATCACAAAGACAGAGCCGATCACTGCTGGATCGAGCGCGTGGTGCAACTGCCATGCGCGGTAGCTCATGACGGCGACCGGAGGTGCACCTGGCTTATCGTTCTCCGGCTTGAATACCCGGCCCGCATAGGCCGGCACTCCGAACATCGTGAAATAGTTGCCCGAAACGAATTGGCCCACGAACGGTTGGGCAACTGCGGAGGCGCCGCCCTGGCGAACGCTCATCATGTCGTCGCTCGCCTGGAACGCCGCCATCTCGGCGAATTCTGGCGTGTGATCCCGGAGGTGCTGGTATAAGGGGTAAGAAAAAATGCTGTGGCTCCCCTGATACCCACCGATCACGCAGCAAGCACCGGTGTCTCCCACCCTGTACAGCATCTTCGGATCGCTCACCGGCAACGACTTGAGCATCACCGCGTGCACCAGCGTGAACACCGCCGTGTTCGCCCCAATGCCCAGCGCCAGCGTCAGAACGCAGACCAGCGTGAATGCCTTGTTCTTGCGCAATTGCCGCGAGGCGTAGCGTAGGTCCTGCCACAAATGGTCCAGCCACATCCAGCGGCCGGCTTCGTAGAAGCGCTCTTCGATGTTCATGATGTTCCCCAGATTGCGACGCGCCATCGCGCGCGCGTCCTCGTCGCTGAATCCCTGCTCGCGCAGCCGGTCGGTCTCCAGCTCCAGATGCGCACGAAGTTCTTCCGAAAAGTCCGTGTCGGTCCTGCGGCGGCGCCAGAACATTGCTAGCCCTCCATGGTTTCGGGCCCCAGCACGCGTCCGATGGCTGTGGCCATCTTGCGCCACTGGCCCGTCTCGTGCGCCAGTTGCTTGCGGCCGTCCTTCGTCAGCGAGTAAAACCTCGCCTTGCGGTTATTTGACGAAATCCCCCACTTCGCCGAGATCCACCCCTTCGTCTCCAGGCGCTGCAAAGCGGGGTAAAGCGCCCCATGATCCACGAGCAGAACGTCCTCAGACTGTTCCTGGATAGCCCGCGCAATGCCCTGCCCGTGCTGCGGCCCCAACACCAGCGTGCGCAGGATGAGCAGGTCCAGTGTGCCCTGGAGCAGGGCGATACGGTCTTTTTCTTCTCGGGTTAGCATTCAACCCGAGTATGCGCGTCTTCGGGTTACCTGTCAACCCATAGAAATCTATTACTAGCGGCCGATCTGGAACCTCACCATCGCCCGTCCGAGCTGAATCTCGTCTCCCGCCTCGAGCTTCACCCCGCGCGCGTCGCGGTGCACTTCCTGGCTGAGGCCGTCGCGAATGATCCACAGCCCGCAGTCGCCCGCCTCCTTGCCGCCGTGCTGGTACCAACGGTCGTTATACAGCCTGTACTCCCCCGTCTTCTTCGAGTACACGATGTGTGCATGCTCTCGTGAAACCGTGCTGTTGTCTTCCGTGAACGCCAGGTCGTTGCGCCGTGACGGTCCCTTTTCCCGATAAACCTCCACCGTCCGTCCGATGTTGATCCGCTCTTTGTTTAAGAGGATCTCGGAACTAGCAGCCGTCCCCCGCATCACCACCAGCCGCGCCGCGCGCCGAGCCGGACCGCTCGCCGCTTCCTTTTTCGCACGCGACTCCGTCTCCACTCTGATCCACTCGTCCGGCGCACCCGGCAGTTCCGCCGTCGCCTCGAACGCCACTTCCAGATCGTCGGGAAACCGGTAGTTCACTCGCACCAGGCGTTCCCGAATCTCCTGCTCAAAGTAGCCCTTCAGAAAATCGCTCTTGAGAAACGCCGCCTCTTCCTCGCTCGCACCGCGCACGAAAATGCGCACCAGGTTGAACGGGAACACCATCCTCCCGCCGACGCGCTGGCCCTTTTTCACGATCTGTTCCAACACCGCCAGCCGAATTTCGGCCAGCTCCGGCGCATCCTTCGGCGCGAGCGCCGCGTCAAACGGTGCTTCGAAAATCGTCTTCCCCAGTCTCTCGATCAAGTCGGTAAGGCTCATGGCTTCCTCTGCGGCGGCGCCGACGTAGGAATGATTCCCAAATCCGCCGCGGCCTCCGCGATCTCCCTCGCTATCGGCGCCGCCAGTGACCCGCCATACCCGCCGTGCTCCACCATCACCACGAACGCGATGCGTTTCGCCGCGTCTCCATCGTACGGCGCGAATCCCGCAAACCAGGAGTGCGGCTGCCCCTCGCCTAGCTGCGCCGTGCCGGTCTTGCCCGCAATGCTCACCCTCGATCCCTTCATCGCGCGCCGCGCCGTGCCGTCCGTCACCACGCTCCGCATTGAATCCGCCAGGAATCCCGCCACATCCGGTGGCACAACGGTCACCGGCGCACCCACTTGATCCGCCATCCACCGCCCCGCAGGCGCAACGCCCCCCGCCGCGATCGCCGCGCTCACCCGCGCCATCTTGAACGGCGTGGCCAGAATCGGCCCTTGCCCGTACGCCGCGAACGGCAGCATCGCCTGCAATTCCGCGGGGTCTGCATCCGGCAGTCCCAGCAACCCGAGCGTGCTCCGCAGAGCCGCTGCACCCACACTAAACACGCCGAGCTGCGCAAAGTAAGCATTGCAGGAAACCGTGATGGCCCGCCGCATGTCCAGTGTGCCGTGCGCCGCATCGCCTACGTCATCCTTAATGATGCGCCGCCATCCCGGAATCAGCGTGCCACCACGCCCGCCCGCAACAGGTCTGCACGTAAATGTTTTGCTGGCCAGTTTCGGATCGAGGCGCAGCGCCGCGATTGCGGTGACGAGCTTAAAAGTCGATCCCGGCGGATATTCCCCGTACCGCGCGCGATCCAGCAGTTCGTCAGCCGATGCGTGGCCGCCAGCCGTGGGCGCAGGAAGGCTCACCAGCGCCAGCACGTCTCCCGACCGCGCGTCCATCACTACAACCGCGCCCTTCTCCCGCTTGGCCAGCCGCAAACGGCGCTCGAGAATCTCCGTCGCCCGCACTTGCAGCCGGATATCGATCGACGTCCGCACGTTCCTGTCCCGGCTGCGCAACCGCGCCACGTCTGCGTTCCACGGATGGTGCCGGTAGCGCACCAGCGGAACCAGCTCGCTATAGTCGCGATAGCCTTGCAGCTTCTCATTGGCATCGTGCTCCACAAGCGATGCGTTCGTCGCGTGAAAATTCTCGCCCGTGCGCCAGTCCCCCAGAAAATGCGCCGCCAGCTCATAAAACGGATAGTGCCGGTTATCGAGCCGTGAACACACATCGTCCAGCGAGATTCCCATTTGATCGTATTGATCGCGGTATCGCTCCAGTTCCTTCCAGTCGCTCGTGGCCAGCAGCACGCCGTTGCGATCGTAAATGTTCCCTCGCGGAATCTCGCGCGCCATGGACGTGAGTCGTGGGTTGTGCTGCGCCCGCTTCACACCGTCACTTTCAAAAATCCTGACATCTCGCGCGAGATATTCCTGATCGCGCACCACCTGGATATACCCCGCCCGCACCACCAGCACGAGCGCGCACGCGCCAAGAGCCGCCGCGACTACACGCAGCGGCCGCGCGAACGGTTCAGCGATCTCCGTCCGCCCAGGTTCATTCGACACAGCAAGAATCACCGCAAACAGAAAAAAATTCGCCAGCATCGCCGTGTTGCCATAGCTGAGGAACGGCGAGACCACCCCCGATAGCGGAATCGCGCCCAGCACGCCGCCCGAGATCAGCAGCATCTCCAGAGCAAACAGGCTGGCCAGACCCAGCACCAGGAACATCGCGTATTCCGACGAGGCCCGCCGCGCAACCCGGAACGACCGCCTCACCAGAAACCCAAACAGCAGCGCGATGGTCGCAACGCCCGCGAAGCCCCACTCTTCTCCAATCGCCGGCAGAACCAGATCCGTGTGGCCGGCCGGAATCAGCGCCGGGTCGCCCCAGCCCGGGCCCGAGCCCCACAGCCCGCCGGTCGATAATGCCCAAATAGAATGCGCCAGTTGGTCGCCGCCGGAAACATCGTTGTCCCACGGAGAAAGCCACATCGAGACGCGCGCCACCACAGTGGCCGGCTGCCCGAAATGATAGCCGATAGTCACGCCGGCAACCAAAATCACGATGCCCGTGATCGCGAGCCCTGACTTCCCCCTCGCCACCGCGAACATCACCATGAACAGAAAGCCCGTCACCAGCGCCGGCCCTAGGTCCTTCAAAAAGAAAAATAGAACGAGCCCGCAGCCCGACCCGCACATCACCGGCAAGGCCTCGGAGAAGCGCGGCAGATGCAGCCAACTGAGCGGCCCCGGCGCCAGTCGCTTCTCCCGCAGCTCACGCAAATGTTCCCACTTGCTCGCGAAGTATCCCGCCATGAACAGCACCAGCAGCAGCTTGATCACTTCCACCGGCTGGAACGGGCCCAGGTTTACTTTCGAATCGCTTCCCGTCGGGCCCGATCCCAGCGTCAGCAGCAGAACGAACAGCAGAAAACTAGCCAGCAGCGGCGTGTAGATCCACTTCGAAAATCGCTTGTAGTCGAAAGCTCGGAATAGCGGTAGCAGCAGTGTGGCGCAACCCAGCGCTACGCCCCACGCGAACCTGCTGAACTCCAGCGTGTCGCGCAAAGGATCTCGTAGGCTGACGGCCAGGATTAGCCCAAGTCCACTGAGCACGTGTAGCGCGGGCAAGATCCCAGAATCGCCGCGAAACCCTCTCCATCGCCACAAGAAATGGACGGCCCAGAAGCTAACAAGATAAAGCGCCACCCACCCCGCAAACGCAAGCCGGAATTCGCGCGGCGTGCGCACCACCATTGCCGGCTTGAGCTTCGCCACCGGCACCAGCGCCACTCGGATCTCCCCCTTGCGCGGCTTCTGCTGCCGCGCGGCCACCTGCTGCTGAAGCTGATCCCGCAGCATATGCCACCCCAACCCGCTCTCGATTTCCTGCCGCCCCACCCGCAACCGCGCCAGGGCCCCCACGTTCGGCAGCGGCCCGCGCGTCCTTATGTAGTTTGCGATTCTCTCCGCCACCAGTTCCCGCTCGGTGGAATCGGAATAGATCTGGAGAAACGGCAGCAGTTGCGCGGGTTTCGTGGCCGCGTTGAGATTCAATATTTCGCCGTGATCCAGCCGCGCCGATAAGTCCGAGAAGTTTGCCGTCTTGGCGAAAAAAACCAGTCCCAGCCCCGCGCACACCGCCACCGAAGCGGCCACCAGCCACGGCAATTCGCGCCGCCTCTCCGCGGGCGCCGTCTTTTCCCACGGCCCCACTTGGACGATGACTCGTTGCTCCCAACTCTTGGTCACCGCCACGCGCGCACCCTCGGTCTGTAAGATTTCCGTGGACTGCTGGCCTTCTCATTTCTCGCTTGCAGCAACTGGAGTTGTGTCCGGTCACTGTAGAGCCGCTCCAGATTCGCGCCAACATTGGAGAATCCCTCGATCGGTTCGTAGAGATTCACCGCTCGTTGCAAATCACCCTGCGCCCTGGCAACATATTTCTTCGCATCCTCGGATGTCGGCTTTGCCTTCTGCGCCTGCCGCAATGCCTGCTCCGCGCGATAGAGATATCCGTCCGCCTGCTGCTCGAATTCGCGCGGACCCGCTTTGAACCCCAGCCGCTCGGCAACCGAAAGTTCCGCCACCGCACGCCCCACATTGCGGAAGTTATACACATAGATGCGCGCCAGGCCCAGGTGTGGGTCCGGCGAGCGCCCGAGATCAGCGACGGCTTCTTCAAAACTCGCTTTTGCGCGCGCCGCTGCCTGGCTGTTTTGCGGGCTCGGGAGCAGCGCGATGTATCCGTCACAAAGCGCCAGCTTGCCTTTCTCCGCCGCGCCACCGTCCAATTCCGCCGCGTGTTGCAGGCAGACCCGCGCTTTCTGCCAATCGAAATCGCTGATCGTTGGATCAGAGCTGTTCCGGTATCGCTCAATCACCTCGTCCGCAGCCGCCAGTAAGCCGGTGCGCAACGGCTCCGTTAACCACACCACCGGAGAATACTTGCCGAGAGGAAGATTGCGCTCGTGCAGTTGCTTGTAGAGGTCCCAATCGGCGTTGATTTCCGCGACGCTCGCGTGCGTGTAGTCACGATGCCCCCGCAGCGGCAGGCTGTCCCTCCAGAATCGGTACGCGTAGGCGGATTCGATATATGCCAGCGCGCCGATTAGCAATCCTACGGCAATCGCCGCCGCGGGAATCCACACCTTCTTGAGACGCAACAAAATCGCCTGGAGCTGCACCGCGATTTCAGACGCCTTCTTTAACGACGCCCGCGGGGAAGCGCGATCCTTCTCCACCGTCGGATTCACTTCCCACGCCCGCTGCTTCTCGGTTTCCGCCTGCGTGGGACGGTTCCCAAGAAACAACCGCAGGTCCTGTTCCAGTGCCGACGCCGTGGGATAACGATTCTCAATCTCGCCCGCGAGTGTCTTGCGAATGACGGCTTTCAACGGAGTCGGACAATCCTCCGGTAACGCGCGCGGCGGCCGTTTCGACCGGATCAGCTCTTCCAGCTTCTGCGCGCTTTGCGCCTGATATGGCGGAAAACCCGCCACCATCTCGTACAGCGTCGCGCCCAGCGCCCAAAGATCTGAATGCGGGTCTACCTGCGCCCGCCGCAGCCGTTCCGGCGAACAATAACTCGGACTGCCCAGGTTGTGATACGTCAGGTGGTGCGTGAACGTGATGGCTTTCGAGATGCCGAAGTCCAAAAGGCGTACCTCGCTCGTCGGGCAAATTTGGATATTCGACGGCTTGATGTCGCCGTGCACCACCGCGCGCTTGCGCCCCTCGATCTCGATTTGAAACGAGTGCAGCTTGTCGAGCTGGTTCGAAACCTCCGCGGCGTACTCCGCAGCCCGTGCCGGGTCGATCCGCTTCTCGCTTTGCAGGATCTCCGACAGGCTCTTGCCTTCCACGTACTGCATGGCCACGAAGTAGCAGCCATTCAGATCGCCCGAGTCATAAACTTCGAGGAAGCGCGGGTCCACTTCATGAAGCTGCTTTTGGATGACAGATCCCCGCCGCTCAGCTTCGAGCACGATCTGTGTCCACGGGTCCGGCGACTGTTCGACGATCTTGAGTACAACGCGGTGATCAGTGGCGGGATCGAGCGCGAGATAGACATCCGACATGCCCCTGCCCAACTTGGACAGGATCTCGTATCTGCCGAATTGCTTGAAGTGCAGCATTCGAGCCGTTGAGAACTACTACGCGACCAGGGCTAGGAAGTTTCGCTGGGAGCTAGCGGATTGAGCGGATTTAATGGCCGGAGCGGTCCAGTAGATAACCCACGCGGTTAAGCAACCTGCGCCACCAGCTCTTCACCTCGCGAACCTGTGTGACCGAGTTCCGCGTCCTGGCCTCCGCCATGATTTCGGATTGGTCCCCCAGGAACTCCGGCCCGGCCACGAAGACAACGCTGACATTGTCCTTTCCTCCCATACGGTTGGCGGCGTCGACGAGTTCCCGCGCCACCGCTGGCGCGTCACCCGCATATCGTTGGACAATATCGTTCATTTCGGCCGACGTCAGCATGTCGCTTAGCCCGTCGGTGCACAACAATAGGGCAGCTCCGGGCCGGAACGGAAACGACCGGATCTCGATAAACTCCTCTTCGTCGGCGGCCCGCGGCCGCGATCCGACGTCGCGAAATACTTCATTGCGCTTGGGATGCGCGATAGCCTCCGCTTCGGTCAATTCGCCCCGGTCTTCCAGTTCGCCCACCATTGAATGGTCCGCAGTCACCTTGCGCAGAGTACCGTTCCAGACCAGGTACAGCCTCGAATCGCCCACATGCCCGACCGTGATCCGGTCCTCATGCGCGACCGCTAGCGTCAGAACACACGCCATCCCGTGCCATTCGTCGCGCTCCTGGGCCCGGCTGTAAATTTCGTTGTTCGCCGCCGTGATCGCCTCGGCTACGTCCCCGGCCGTCTCTTTCAAGTGTTGTGGAATCACTTCGATTGCAGTTTGGGCGGCCATCTCGCCAGCAGCGCGCCCGCCCATGCCATCTACCACCAGGAATATTCCCGCCGATTCATCGGTATATACCCGGTCTTCGTTGTTGTCCCGCAGCAGGCCTGGATCGCTGGCGACGCCGGTTCGCCAGCCAAGAGATAGGTTCACGGGCGCGTTTGGAAGGAAAGCGTAAGCACCTGCGCGACGCCGATCGTCGCCCGGTCGGGCACCACTTCCTCCGCCCCTTTCTTTAACCTCTTTCCTTCCAACCAGGTACCGTTGACGCTCTTGTCCAGGATGTAAAAACGCCGGGTCGCGGGGTCGCGCCGTAGCGCGAAATGCTCCCGCGACACCTCGTCATTTGTATAGAGTGCCAAGTCCATCGGCAGGTCGTCGCCGCCCCGCCCGACCCGAACTTCGTTCTGCGAAATCAGATAAAGCTGTGGTCCGGAGTCGTCTTCGTACCGGATCTCGGCGTAAACCGTTTCGGATGTGCGGCGAGTCACCGCCGCCGGGCGAGGACTCGTCACCGACGGTTCGCGGCCCATCAGCGTGGTTTTGGTGCCACGAAATCCGGGCTGGGCGGTTTCGTTCAACTCGGAGTGAATCTCCACGTCCCCAATCGGCACAGTTCCCTCGGTGTCCGGCAGAAACTCCAGAATCCAATCCCGGCCGGCGATTTTGAACTCTTTGGTTTGCCTGCCCGGCCGTTTGACACCGAGAATCTTGGGTTTGCTGTTCAACTGCGCCACGCGGGCGACGAGAGCGCGCTTTGCGTCCTCGGCGATGAGGTCGAATACACCAGCAAGGCGTGCGTGGTCATCCGGATGGAGGTAAAGGCTGAAAACACAGGGCAATAGAACGCTGTAGCCCATCTCAAACTGGCCCAGCTCCATGTTGCGGATGAGCTCGTTGATGATGGCTTGGCCGCTGAGTTTACCCGCGAGTGGCATCACGTCTCTCTGGGCCATGGAGTCCCCCAGAGCTTCGACGTATTGTAACAGGGTCGGTTTCTGGTTACTTCGGATTCGGGTTTTCAACGTATGCGGCAACAACGAGAGGGTCGCTCAATCGATAGATTTCGGCCTTGTGGTAGCGGGAACCGACCTCTTCGAAGTAGCGGGCGCAGAACTTCTTGGCGCCGTCCAGTGTGCCGTAGTACGGAAGGGGGTCACGAATCTCTCTATGTCCTGCTCTGTCAACGAAATAGATATCATGGCGCTCAAATTCTTCCATCAGATCCCCATTACTATGTTCCGTATTCAGAACAATTATTCCTGGACTGTGCCATTTAGTCAACAATCTAAATCTATTATTTTCAGCGTTTGTTCTGATTTCAGAACAGACTTCCCTGTCGGATAATTCCGATACTTTTCCGGCGGGAGCGTGTTTGCTGAAAGGTGCAACTGAAACAGACTGCCACCATTTTGGCGGCCCTAGTTTGGATGGTCCGCCCGGAGTCCGCCCAAACTACTGGACCGGCACTACTTACCGACCACGCCGCCGCGCGTTTCTTGGACCAAGCCGCGTTTGGGCCGACGCCGGCCGCAATTGCGCAGCTCCAACAGATAGGAATCAGCGGCTGGCTGGCAGCCCAGTTTGCTTTGAACACGTCGGATCTGCCGGATCAGCCGATTCTCGGCTCCGACGGCAAGTTCAACACCAACCTCGGTCCGGTGCAGGCGGCGTTTTTTCAAAATGCCGTTACGGGCCCGGATCAGCTTCGCCAGCGTATTGCGTTTGCGCTGAGCGAGATCTGGGTGGTGTCGCAGCAGTCAGGAGTGCGTCCGGCGTATGCGTTTCCTCCTTATTGGAGGGTGCTCCGCGACAACGCGTTCGGCAACTACCGGGACATCATCAAAGCCGTGACCCTCAACCCTGCCATGGGTCGTTATTTGAACATGGCGAACAACAACAAGGCGAACCCGGAGAAGGGGACGGCGGCGAATGAGAACTATGCGCGGGAACTGATGCAGTTATTCACGCTGGGCCTGGTTCAACTCAACGCCGACGGCAGCACGGCTGGGGTTCCGACTTTCGACCAATCGGTCGTGACCAACATGGCGAAACTACTCACCGGATGGACATATCCCACCGCGCCCGGCGTGGCGGCGAAGGGCGACAACCCGGCATATTACATCGGCCAGATGTACGCGGTGGAGCACAATCACGACACCAGCGCGAAGACCATCTTCGGCAATATCACGATTCCCGGCGGGCAGACGGCGGAGCAGGATCTGGGATCGCTGCTGGATGCGCTGATGCAGCAACCGACCATGGCGCCTTTCGTGAGCAAGCAGTTGATCCAGCACCTGGTAACCAGTAATCCGAGCCCGGGATATATAGAGCGCGTATCGAGTGTGTTTCTCAATGACGGCAATGGCGTCACCGGCAACATGCAGGCGGTGATCACGGCCATCCTCACGGATGCCGAAGCGCGCGCGAACGACGATCCGAACGCGGCGGCGAGCTCCAGTTTCGGCCACATGCGCGAGCCGGTTCTGTTTTTGGCGAACATCCTGCGCGGCCTGAACGCTACAGTCACCGCAAGCAACAATATCAACCATTACGCGAGCGAACTGGGGCAGAACCTATTCAACGCGCCCAGCGTGTTCAGCTACTTCTCGCCGCAATACCGGACGGAGGGAGGATTGTTGGGACCGGAGTTTCAGATCTACTCGACAGCGACGGCCGCCGATCGCACCGATGTCGTGACCGCGGCGCTCTACGGGACTCTGGACAAAAGCACCACGATCGACCTGAGCTCGTTCTTGCAGCCGGCGAGCAGCGTGGAGGGAATGCTGGACTACATCAGTTACGTGTTTCTGCATCACACGATGTCGGCTAACCTCGCGCAGGCCGCAACATCTGCGGCCAACGCGGCCACATCGCCGAAGGCACAGGTGCAGGCGGCGCTATACACGGTGCTGACATCGGGCGAGTATCAGATTATTCAATAAGGAAACGAAAACATGTTCACACGTCGCGGATTCATTCGCATTGGGGCCGCAACCGTCGGGTCGCTGGCTCTTCGGCCGTTCGGGATGCTGCCGGCCATGGCGCAGAGCGGTCCGGATTACCGTGCGCTGGTCTGTGTTTTCCTGTTTGGGGGCAATGACTCGAACAACTCGGTGATTCCCATGGATGACGCCAGCTACCAGGCGTACCAATCGCTGCGCGCGGGCTTGGCGCTTGGGAGCAGCGACCTGACGCAGACGGTGATCAGCGCCACCGGCCTGCCATACGCTTTTCACGCGAAGCTAGCGGAGGTCGCGAGCCTGTTCGCGAGCCACGAACTGTCGGTTGTGGCGAACGTGGGGTCGCTCGTGCAGCCGCTGACGCGGGATCAATACCAGCAGGCGCAAGCGCCCATTCCTTCGAACCTGTTTTCCCATGCCGACCAACAATTGCAGTGGCAGACATCGGTCGCGCAAGGAAACGGTTCCACGGGCTGGGCGGGGCGCGCAGCGGACTACATTGCGTCGCAGAACATCAACGCACCAGGCTTTCCCACATTCGTTTCCTTGGCTGGAAATAGTCTATTGGGGACAGGCGTGGAAACGCAGCCGGTGGCGATCACACCGGGACAGTCGCTGGAGTTGAAGGGCTTCAACCAGAGCGCGCCATCGCAAGCGCGGTGGAACGCGCTGAACAGCTTGCTCACGCTGGACAGCGGAGTTTCACTGGTGCAAGCGGCCAATGACACGCTTGCACATAGCATCAGCGACGCGGCCGCGCTAACCAGCGCGCTGGCGAAGGCCACGCCGCTCAAGACGCAGTTTCCCAAAACCAGCCTGGGGGCGCAGTTGCAACAGGCGGCGCAGATCATTCAGGTACAGGGCGATCTAGGGATGCGGCGGCAGATTTTCTTCTGCTCGCTCGGCGGCTTTGACACGCATACCAACGAGCTGAACACGCATAACCTGCTGTACCCGCAGTTGAGTCCGGCGCTCGCGGCGTTCTATGACGCAACGCAGGAACTGGGCATGGCGCAGAATGTGACGACGTTCACGGAATCGGATTTCAGCCGCACGTTCCAGCCGACGTCGGGCGGCGGAAGCGATCATGCTTGGGGCAGCCACCACTTCGTGCTGGGCGGCGCGGTCGCTGGCGGCCAGATTTTCGGCACGTTCCCGACGTTCGAACTGGGCGGGCCGAGCGACGCCGATGTGCGGGGGCGATGGATTCCGACGACGTCGATTGACCAGTACGGGGCCACGCTGAGCTCGTGGTTCGGCATTCCGGACAGCGCGCTGGCTGCTGTGTTTCCTAACTTTGCTAACTTTGGGTCGCAGAAGCTTGGGTTTTTGGGATAGGGGCCGCGAATGGACGCGAATTCACGCGAATAAGATGGGGCTGACCGAGGTTGTGACACTCGACACGGTGCCACAACAACGGCACCGACGCTCCACCTTAAGCGGCACCAGCCAGCGTAGGCGTAGCCTGCCACCCATTAACCGACAGAATGCCCACGCGCCGACGAACGCAGATCGCAGATGACTCGCGACTTCAGCCACCGAGGCGCTTCCAGTGTTCGATCACTTTGTTGTATGTGTCAGTGCTGGGATCGAACAAATCAAACTGGTTAAGTAGTCCGGTGACCAGCTGCCGAACGTGCTCGGTGAAGTGCCGGTCGCGATCCACCAGACGAAACTGAACGAGTGGTGAGGAGTGGTCATCGTGGTTCGATCGCCGCTGTTGGTACGACGGCAAGATCTGAAGAGTATCTGCTGTTATGAACCGTCCCTTGATACCATGCCATGAAATCTTGATCGCGATTTCGTTTGCGTCCCCGACACCGAGAGATCTGAAAAAGGCCGCGCCGAAGCGAACAGCATCCGCAGTGGTCGCTATGGCTGTGTCATAAGGGAAGCCTCCGTCACGATGTCTGTTGGGGAACTCTTGAGTCTCTCGAATCACGATCCGCCCCGGATTTTCACATTCGAACCATTCGCTGCGATCGATCAGTACGTCGTTCTGGGAGTAATCGGTTCGAAAGCCGTTGGACAAAGTATCCCGAGTGACAAATTGGTCCCCACCGGTGTGGCTGTACCAGTAAAGGGACAGGGGCCAAGCCGCGTCTGTAAGGATCGCGGACTGTCCAGCCTTCCAGAAGTCAGCGGGGCTGCGGTCGAGCGCCGTGACAGACCAGATCTCGACTTGACGAGAATACGCGTGCTCAACTTCCTCCTTTTTCGCTAGGGGTGCAATTGTGCCAAGAGGAAGAGCGGTTGTCTCTGTTCCAGTCAGCCAATCGGGTGGGCCCCCAAGTGGGGGTGGCTCGTCCTTCACGCCATGCAGCGACCGCACGAGGATGCGATACTGCTCTTCAACATAAGGATTGCCGCGGAGCTCAACTCCCGTAACGGCCGCGAGCGCTGTGGGAATTGAGGTCGTCCAGTCGCCCGAACGCAATACGGGGATGAACTTGTCTGTACTGCGCGCGTTGAGAATCTCCCCAGATATGATATGCCCTTCGTAGCCAACACCGCTCTTTCGACCGTCGAATCGATCCTTGTATCCCTGCGTGCCGATAATAAGAACGAATCGGCTATCACGAACCAGCGATTCCATGAATTCAGGCAGTCGCTCTCCGAGGCCTAGATTCCACTGGTCTAGGAACTTGTTGAAATAGCCCGTCCGCAGGCATTGCGACTCGAGTTTTCGCGCGGGTGGGACATTCTCGCGATGCTTGGGTGGCTCTCCAAGCCGCGCAGTCGGCACCGCCCGCCGCTCTGCACTACGCTCCCGCCGGCCTTAGTCGCGGGATGCGCCACAGATTGTATGCGGCTACCGCGTACTGGAATAACCAACTCACTTTTTCCAGTCCGCGGAGCTTGACCTTCCTCATCCCCGCCACTGTTTTCAGCCACCCAAATGCCCGCTCGATGATCGGACGCCGCGATTGGCTCATCGCGTAGCCGCCGTGCCGGGTCGTCCGTCCGTCGATGGCGCTGCGCCGATTCTTGTTGTTTTGCGCGACGTGCGGCGTGATGTGCATCGCCTGCAAGGTCGTGACTAAGTCCCGGCTGTCATACGCCTTGTCCGCTCCCAATGTGAAGCGCTGGCCGCGCCTTTTCTTCCGCATCGCATCCGCCATCAAGATCGCCGCGTCCGCCTCCGCTGTTCCGTCGGCCCGCGTCAGCATCGCCTCCACGATGAACCCGTGCCGGTTCTCGACCATCACGTGTCCCAGGTAGCTCAACCTGGCTTCGCTGCCGCGTGACTTCTTGTATAGCCGCGCATCGGGATCGGTCTTCGAGGCGTGCGTTGCATTGCTGCGCTTGTCCCCGTGGAAGCTCGCTTTACCTGGGCTGTCGCTGTCGCCACCGTCCTTGCGTTGGAAGCTCTTCTGACTGGCCCAGGCTTCGATCATCGTCCCGTCCACCGTGAAGTGCTCCTGCGACAGATGCGGTTTGGCTTGCTCGAGCACTTCGCTAAAGAACTCGCGGGCCACCGTCTCATTCAGCAGCCGCTCGCGATTCTTGCTGAACACCGCGTGATTCCATACCGGCTCGTCCATCTCCAGTCCCACAAACCATCGGAACAACAGGTTGTAATCGAGTTGCTCCATCAGCATCCGTTCGCTGCGGATCGAGTAGAACGTCGGCAAAAGCAGCGCTCGTAATAAACGTTCCGGCGGGATCGAAGGCCGGCCATTGTCGGCATACATTTTGTCGAACCGCTTCGACATCCTCGCCAGAATCTGATCCACCAACCGCCGGATCGCCCGCAGCGGGTGGTCTGGTGGTACCCGCTCCTCCAGCGACACGTAGCTGAACATCCCGCCTTGCTGTTTCTCGTCTCCGCGCATAGCAACTAGACGCTGCCAACACGTTCTTGGCTACACATCGACGGGCTTTTTCAACAAGTTCCTAGAGTTACGTCGACGCCATCGCCGCGGAGTCGAGTTGCGAATTCTGTGACCCACGTCTTATGCGCCTCGTCATCCCAGGAATAAGATATGCCCGTCTTGTGCGATAGAGCCATGAGTTTGCGTCGTTCCAGCTTCTAGCGTCTCACACGGCGCGGGAATCGAGGGAGATCGTGAGCGAATGAATCTGGTCGTCTCACGCGCAAACCGGATCACTAACGGCCTCTGCGCTTCGGTGCTCCGTCTGGCACACTGTAAAAATGCCGCAATCGCGGTGACACAGTGGTGGTTTGCAACGTCCTATGAGAATGGCCGCGAGCGCGAACGGGAAGTCGATCTATCCACTGGACGAGTTTTACGCGCAGGCGGGACTTTCCCTGCCGGCGGTTGAGCTGGTGCCGAGCTATGAGGTTCCCGAGCCGTATCGCAGCCTTCTGGTGCACACGCGGGATATGACGCCTACGCTCGAGGGCGCGTACGGCGGCATCATGCGGCTTCGTGTATTACAGGCGGGACTGGCGGGACAGGTGCTTTCGCGCGAGGTGGTGCTGACGCCAGAGGGCTCGACCAAACCGGTGGCGTTCGGGGTGATCAAAATCAACCTGGAACATCTTCCAGAGCCAGTACAGCGTCTGGTGCTGGAGGGCAAGCGGCCGTTTGGGGCGGTGCTTCGCGGCGAGGCGATTGAGCACGCGAGCCATCCGGACCGGTACCTTCGGGTGGCGGCGGATTCGCTGATTCTGAGCGCGCTGGGTTTGAACGCACCGTGCGTCCTGTACGGGCGGCGGAACGTGATTACCGATGCGGCGCAGCGGACATTGGCTCACGTTGTGGAGATTCTGCCGCCATCGAACGGCTTTGCGGACGTTAAGTAAAACGCTTGCTCACGCGCGCGGCTCGGAATCGCTTATTGCCTGAGGCGTGGGGTGGCGGATAACCGTTCGAGAAACAATTCTACGAAGCGGTGCGCGTCCACCTGGCGGGCCACTAGTGTTGTCGCGTGCGCACCGGGCGGTAACGGGTCGGCCGGCGTAAACATCGTCATGCCATTTGTCAGTACGCCTGATGTTTCGACGCGCACGCTACCCAGTTGCGTTTCGACAAGGTTGGGATGCATGGTGACGGCGACGGCTAGCGGGTCGTGGAGGATCGGGTACTGATCAGAGTGGCCATTCTGCCAGAGCTCGATGAGGCGGACCAGAAAACGCGAGGCAGCGTTGTCGGCCGCGCGGAGGCGATCCATGTCCGGGGCGGCGAGTTGGCAGCGCATGGTGACATCGAGGCCCACGGCGGTGATGGGGACGCCGGAGCTAAACACGATCTCGGCGGCGACGCGATCGCGTTCGATGTTGTATTCGGCTTTGAGCAGATCGAACGCGCCGCCCATGAGCACGATGCGCTCGATTTTGTCCTTGATGCGCGGCTCGCCTTTCAGAGCGAGAGCGATGTTCGTCAGGGGGCCGACGGGAACGAGCGTGATCTTGCGCGGCGAGGCGAGCAGCGTCTCGATGATCAGCTCGGAGGCGCGGCGGTGGGCGGCGGGGGGAAGCGTGTCGGCATCGGTCAGAACTGTGAACTGCGGAGCGCGACCGGTGTGGATGGGGTCGAGAAAGGGCTCGGGCGCGCCGGTGCCGAGAGCTACGTCGTGCCGGCCGTAGAGACCTAGCTCCTTCCACGCGAGACGTGAGCGGCCTTCGGTATCGTCGGTGACAGTGGTGACGGCGCGAACGTCGAGCTCCGGCGATTGCAGCGCCAGCGCGAGGGCGAGGGCGTCATCGATGTCGTCGCCGATATCGGTATCGAAGATGATCGGGATGGGCTGTTGCGCGGAGCAGACGGCTTGAAACAACAGGAAAGCGGCAACCGGAAGAAGTTTCAAAGAATTATGCATGCCGTAGCATTTTACTCCCTCGCTCGCGCAGCAGTTCCTGTAAAGGTTTGTAAGAGTTGGGCACGCACGGGAACGTGGTGTGGAGGGGTGGAATCTCATTCAGTGGAAGTGGAAAGTGAGGCAGCTATGAAAGGACTACGAACCAACATTGGATTGGCGGCGGTAGTTCTGCTGGCTACGGCCGCGCTAGCAGCGGCGACACCAACGTCCATGGCGGTGCCGGGCACTGTGAACTACGTGGAAGGGCAGGTGGGTTTGGACGGACGAAGCCTCGCAGCGTCGCAGACGGGTTCGACGCTGCTCCAGCCCAACCAGGTTCTGGGCACGGGGCAGGGCAAAGCGGAACTGTTGCTGACCCCTGGCGTGTTCTTCCGTTTGGGCGACAACAGCGAGGCGCGGATGATATCGGCAGGCCTGGCGGATACGCGAGTCGAGCTGCTGCATGGCTCGGCGATGCTGGAAGTGGATCAACTGTACAAGGAAAACGATCTGTCGGTTGTGGTGGGTGGATCAACAACGAAGATCGAGAAACAGGGACTGTACGATTTTCAAGCGGAACCCGCTTCGGTCAGCGTGATCGACGGAGAAGCCATCGTGTACGAGGGTACTTCGCACGTGACCGTGAAGAAAGGGCACGAAGCTCTGTTGGCGAATGGGCAACCGCTGAAACCTCAAGGTTTGAACAAAGAAGCGGTGGAATCTGATTCGCTGTACCGTTGGAGCAAGCTGCGGGGTGAGTACGAGGCGGATGCGAATGTGAACGCGGCCTACATGGTAGGCGCGGGCGGCGGATGGTATGGACCCGGCTGGTACTGGGATCCGTTTTGGGGATTCTATTCCTTTCTGCCGGGCGATGGGTTCTTCTACAGCCCATTCGGTTGGGGCTTCTACTCGCCGGGTTGGGTATTAGGACATCCGCACTACCACTACGGGGCAGTTGGGCACGCGGGATTCAGAGCGGCCGCACCGGTTGGCGGACACTATGCCGCGGCATCGAGAATGGGGTCCACGGGTGCGTTTTCTGGTGGCGGCTTCCATGGTGGCGGCGGACGCCGCTAAGGCTCAGTGAGAACGAAGCACTACGAGGGTCGCGTGAAGAGCGCGACCCTTTTTATTGTCAGGCGCCCGGTTCGGATGGATAGTTCTTGCTGTACCAGTCGGTGTGCATGTTGGTGGGGATGTCGAGGACTCGAATGTGCGTAAAGCCCATGTCTTTGAGCGCCCGATAGGCGGGCCGGATGTTGGGACACCGATCCATCGGGCAACAGCCGCAGTAGATGACGATGTCAGCATCCTTCGCCAGGCCGGAGACAGCTTGCTTCAGCGCATCGATGCCTTCGGGCTTGTCCCCTGGGCCAGCTCCCACCGCGTGCAAGATCCGCTTGTTCCGATATAGGACGGGGAAGGCCACGCACAAGATTTTGGGAGGCTTGGCGGATTGAATCTCGCGGGCGAGGGTGGCCGGCTCCAGAAGATCGTGCTTGGGCCATGGGTCAGCGGCATCCTGGCTTAAGCAAAGCCCGGCCACGAGAATCGACCAGAGGGCGGAGGGTAGGAATTGCACGAAGTCCAGCATAACTGATTCCGAGTGGGTGTTTTCGTACTGATTGTCAATACCAGTATCTTTATTATTTTAAATAGCTTACAAGAGTATCTTGTCACTCGACACCCGAGTGTGCTAATAGTAGCTTTCGGAGTCGAGCAGCCTCGGCTCCCATACCTGACCAATTACATAGACACATATCTGGAGGTTGGAGCATGCAAATTCGACCGCTTTACGACCGCATTGTTGTCAAGCGCATTGAAACGAAAGAAACGATGCAGGGTGGATTGTACATTCCCGACTCTGCAAAAGAGAAACCGCAGGAAGGCGAAGTCGTAGCCGTTGGCAAGGGCAAGCGCCTGGAAGACGGCAAGGTGGTTCCGCTCGATGTGCAGGTGGGCGACCGCATCCTGTTCGGCAAGTACTCCGGCAGCGACATCAAGTTGGATGGGGAAGAGTACATGATCATGCGCGAGGACGAAGTTCTCGGCATTCTGGATCAGCAGCCCAAAGCAGCGAAGAAGGCTAGCTAAGGAGGAAGAGGAAGAACCATGGCAAAACAGATCGTATACGCAGAAAATTCCCGGCAGGCCATTCTTCGCGGTGTGAACCAATTGGCCGATGCCGTCAAAGTGACGCTCGGTCCGAAGGGCCGCAACGTGGTACTGGAAAAGAAATTCGGCGGACCGAACATCACCAAGGACGGTGTGACGGTGGCCAAGGAAATCGAGTTGAAGGACCCGCTCGAGAACATGGGCGCGCAGATGGTGCGCGAGGTGGCGTCGAAGACCTCCGATGTGGCCGGTGACGGCACCACGACGGCGACGATTCTCGCACAGTCGATCTATCGCGAGGGCGTGAAAGCCGTTGCAGCCGGCGCGAACCCGATGGCGCTGAAGCGCGGTATCGAGAAGGCTGTTGAAGTGGCGGTTGAGGAAGTGAAGAAGCTCTCCAAGCCGGTGACTGGCGAGATGATCGCACAGGTGGGTACGATTTCCGCCAACAGCGACCACACGATCGGCAACATCATCGCCGACGCCATGAAGAAGGTCGGCAAGGACGGCGTAATCACGGTCGAAGAGTCGAAGACCATGGTTACCGAGCTGCAGACCGTGGACGGCATGCAGTTCGATCGCGGTTATCTATCGCCCTATTTCGTCACTGACGCCGAGCGCATGGAGTCGGTGCTCGAGGATCCGTACATCCTGATCCACGAGAAGAAGATCAGCAACATGAAGGACCTGCTCCCGCTGCTCGAGCAGATCGCCCGCGCGGGCAAGCCGCTGCTGGTGATCGCGGAGGAAGTGGAAGGCGAAGCCCTGGCAACGCTGGTTGTCAACAAGCTGCGCGGCACGCTGAACGCTGTTGCAGTTAAGGCTCCGGGCTTCGGTGACCGCCGCAAGGCGATGCTCGAGGATATCGGCATTCTCACCGGTGGCAAGGCCATCATGGAAGAGACCGGTATCAAGCTCGAAGGCGTGCGCCTCGATGACCTCGGGAAGGCGAAGCGCGTCACCGTGGACAAGGACAACACCACGATCGTGGACGGCGCCGGCAGCCAGAAGAGCATCGAAGGACGCATCAAGCAGCTCCGCGCGCAGATCGAGGAGACGACCTCGGACTACGATCGCGAGAAGTTGCAAGAGCGGCTGGCGAAGTTGGCCGGCGGCGTCGCGGTGATTAAGGTCGGGGCAGCCACCGAGACCGAAATGAAGGAGAAGAAGGCTCGCGTGGAGGATGCACTGCACGCCACTCGCGCCGCGGTTGAGGAAGGCATCGTGCCGGGCGGCGGCGTGGCTCTGCTGCGCGCGTCGAAGGCGCTGATTGACTTCAAGTTGGCGGGCGACGAGCAGATTGGCGTGAACATCGTGAAGCGCGCTTGCGAAGAGCCGTTGCGGCAGATCGTGCAGAATTCGGGCACGGAAGGCGCGATCGTGGTGGACACGGTTCGTACCAACAGCAATCCGAACTATGGATACAACGCCGCAACTGATAAGTACGAGGACCTGGTGCAATCGGGCGTGATCGATCCGACGAAGGTGACTCGCACGGCGCTGCAAAACGCGTCGTCGATCGCTTCGCTGATGCTGACCACGGAAGCGATGATCGCCGAAATTCCCGAGAAGAAGCCGGCACCGATGCCTGGTGGGCACGGCGGGCCGGAAGGGATGGACTACTAGAAGGTAGTCTCGCAAACTGAGCAGTTAAGAGCCGCGCTCCTCGAAAAGGGGGGGCGCGGCTTTTTGTTTGAGCGGGCAAGAACCTTGATATAGTTGAGTCGAGTTTTCAGCGACTACCGAAACGTGACGCCCATGCCGCAGACGAAGCCACTAACTCTTGAGGGGAGTTCCGAGACTGCTCCGCCGCCGGCAACGGCCGCAGGAACCGGACGGCTCGATTCCCTCGACGCGCTGCGCGGATTCGACATGTTCTGGATCATTGGCGGCGGCGCCATGGTCGAAGGGCTGGCGAAGGCCGTCGATGTTCCTGCCTTGAACGCGGTCGTTCCACAGCTCGAGCACGTGCGATGGGAGGGACTGCATTTTTGGGACGCCATTTGGCCGCTGTTCATGTTCATTGTCGGGGTCTCGATTGCGTTCTCGACGACGCGCCGAAGGGCCGCAGGATCGAGCCGTAGGACGCTGTATCTCCACGCAATACGGCGCGCGACGATCCTGTTTGTGCTCGGTATGATGGCGCAGGGAAACCTGCTGACCTGGGACCTTGCGAGGCTCTGGCCGTGCTATAGCGTGCTGCACGGGATCGCCGCCGGGTATGTGATCGCGATGGCGGTCACGCTCGAATTCCGCCCTAGAACGCAGATCCTGATAACAGCCGCATTCCTTCTGTTGTACTGGGCGCTGCTGATGCTGGTGCCGGTTCCCGGAGTTGGTGCAGGCGTTCTCACGCCGACCGGCAACATGGCGACGTGGATCGACCAGCTTGTTCTGGGACGTTTTCACCACGGCGAGAACACGTGGTTCGTCAGCTACCTCGGGTTCGCCTCTTCCATTCTGCTCGGTGTCATGGCGGGACACGTACTGCTCTCACCGAGGACGGCTGCCGCGAAGCTGCGCCTGCTAGCCTGCGCCGGAGTGGGCTGCCTAGCCGCCGGACTCGTTTGGAGCCTGGCGCTCCCCATCATCAAGTTGTTGTGGACCAGCTCCTTCGTACTCGTAACCGGGGGTTTCAGCTTTCTGGCACTCGCGCTGTTCTACTGGATCGTCGACGTGCGGGGTTGGCGTCGATGGGCGTTTCCGTTCCGCGTGATCGGGATGAACCCGATCGTGGCGTACATGGCCATGTCACTGGTAGGCCTCCGCAGCATCGGCAACATCTTCGTCGGAGGCCTGCTGCCGCGGGTGGGAAGATGGGACAGCCTGCTCTCAGAGACCGCGGCGTTCCTGGTTCTCTGGCTTTTCCTCTACTGGATGTACCGCACACGTTCGTTCGTAAAGATCTGAAATTGGTCGGCTGGTGAAAGTGCCAACGGATTACTTCGCGGACCGATAGGCAAAGTCTTCGGCGAAAGCCTTGCCGTTGTCTACACCCTCGACGCGCCCGGTAAGAGTGCCGTCGGAATTCTTGCGATAGATGATGCGCTTCAGGTGGTCGGCGTGACCGGGATTTACAAATACGGCAGTCTGTTGTTGCAAGCTGTCTAACTTGAAATCTACCGGTGGGCGGCCCCGCGGCTGGGCGACATAATAAATCCCGTCTGCCCGTTGTTCGAGGCGGAGAAACTCGAAAAACACGGTCCTCTCGTCTCTGACTGAACGGCCCATGCCAATCATCATGTCTCCGGCAGGGCGTGTCCAATACTCTTCTACGTGCGTCTTGCCGTGATCGGTCTCCCAAGCGCCGGAAAACCAGGCAAGGTCTTCGATGCGATGGTCGAGAGCAGCAACCGGCTGAGTGGTTTGTTGCGCCATGGCCGAGAGGATCATGAATATGGTCACAGTTACCATGCGCTAAATCGTATCATCGGCCGCCGTGCTCACGCGTGGAGATACAATGGCACCGGTACTTCATGCCTAAACGAATCGTGCGCGCGATTTACTGGAGAACGCTCGTTGTTTGCCTGGTGTTCTTCCCTGCCTTGTTAGCAACGAATTCCGAGTTGCTCACACGAGAGTGGACAGCCCAGTGGATTTCGGTCCCGGAGACTTCCGGGTTTGACTACGGTGTGTATCATTTCCGGCGCGACTTTCAGCTGGCGGCGAAGCCGGCGGCGTTTGTGGTCCACGTGACCGCCGATAACCGGTATCAACTTTACGTGAATGGAGAGCGCGTCAGTTGGGGCCCAGCGCGCGGCGACCTGTATCACTGGCGCTACGAGACCGTGGATATCGCTTCCCATTTGAAAGCAGGAAGGAACGTGCTGGCGGCGGTGGTGTGGAACTACTCCACGTTGGCTCCGGAAGCGCAGATCACGAATGAGACGGGGTTCCTGCTGCAAGGCGACGGGGCGGCGGAGCGCGTGGTAGACACTAGCAAATTGTGGAAATGCGTTCGCGACGAGGCTTTCCGTGCTGTCCCGATTTCGCTCGTGGAGATGCCTGAGTACTTCGCGGTCGGCCCCGGGGACCGGATCGATGGAGCGAAATATCCGTGGGGATGGGAGCAGCCTGATTTTGACGATTCGCGCTGGCGGCCGGCAAGAGTTGGGGAGCCGGGCGCGGCGCGCGACGCCCAAGACGCACACGGCCGGTGGATGCTGGTGCCGCGGCCCATTCCCATGATGGAAGAAAAGCCGCTGCATCTGATGTGGGTACGGCAGGCCACCGGGATCAGCGCGCCGGCGGAGTTTCCCGAGAAATCCGGGCGGCTGGAAGTTCCGGCGCACACGAAGGCGCGGCTTTTGCTGGACCAGACGTACTTAACCACGGCGTATCCGGAATTGCGGGTGAGCCGGGGAAAAGGCGCGACGGTGTCGCTGCGTTATGCGGAGGCGCTGTACCTGTCAAACAAACGAGACAAGGGAAATCGCAACGAAATCGAGGGAAAGCGCTTTCTCGGGTACGGCGACGTTTTTCTGCCGGACGGCGGGGAGCACCGATTGTTCCGACCGCTTTACTGGCGGACGTATCGCTATGTCGAGTTGAAAGTCGAGACGGCCGCGGAGCCGCTGACGATCGAGGACCTGGCGGGTGTCTACACGGGCTATCCGTTCGAGAGGAAATCTCGCTTTGCCGGTGGACCGCAGGAGTTGCAAAAGATCCTTGACGTCGGCTGGCATACGGCCCGGTTGTGCGCGCACGAAACCTACATGGACTGTCCGTATTATGAGCAATTGCAGTACGTAGGGGACACACGGGTACAGTCGCTGGTTTCGCTCTACACAACCGGCGACGCACGCCTGATGCGCAATGCTATTGAGTTGCTGGACTCGTCGCGGACCGCGGAAGGCGCCACGTACAGCCGCGCGCCATCGCGCCTGCAGCAGTACATCCCGCCGTTCTCGCTATGGTGGATCGGCATGGTGCATGACTACTGGATGTACCAGGACGATCCAGGATTTGTAAGGCGCATGCTGCCGGGTGTGCGCGCGGTGCTGTCGTTCTTTGCGGCGCGCCAAAAAGACGATGGATCTCTGCGTGTGGTTCCGTGGTGGAACTTCATCGATTGGACCAAGGATTGGGAGAGCGGCGTGCCGAAGGTTGGCAAAGATGGCAGCTCGGCTCCGCTCGATCTTCAATTGCTGCTGGCTTACCGATGGGCCGCTGAGATGGAAGAGGTGTTGGGATCGGAATCAGTGGCCGAAGATGATCGCGATGCGGAGGACCAGTTGCGCGGTGCGGTGCGGAATCTTTATTGGAATGCCGATCGCAAACTGTTCGCGGATACGCCGGGAGGGCCGGAGTTTTCGCAGCATGCGAACGCGCTGGCGATTCTGGCGGACGTGAGCACAGGCGCGGAGGCAAAGGATCTGATTGATCGCGTTATCGAAGACAAGTCGCTCGTGCAGTGCTCGATTTACTTCCGGCACTATTTGCACTCGGCGCTGAACAAAGCGGGTGAGGGCGACCGCTACCTGGATCTCCTGGGGCCCTGGCGTGCCATGCTGGAGCGCGGCTTGACGACCTGGGCGGAGCAGGAAGACCCGACGCGCTCCGATTGTCATGCCTGGGGCGCAAGCCCGAACTACGAGCTTTTCCGGACGGTATTGGGAATTGATTCGGCGGCTCCGGGTTTTCGAAGAGTGGTGATCCGGCCGTTTCTGGGCAAACTGACGCACGCCGAGGGAGCAATCCCACACCCGAAGGGCGAGATCCGCGTGAAGCTGGCGCTCGAAGGGAGCAGGCTCGACGCGGAAGTCGCGCTTCCCGAGGGCACGACTGGTGAGTTTGTCTGGAAGGGCGCGCGGAAAGAGCTGACAGCCGGCGGGAACCACGTCACATTCTGATAGCCGCGAAAGTCATGGGCGGCTTCTACGGATGTACATTTCGCCGGCGACGTTCTTGGCAGCCTTAATCATCTCCGGGTACAATTCGTCGACGACGGTCGTGAACCCGATGCTGTAATTTTCGCCGTCGCCCGGCCGGCCGGTTAGCGGCTCATCTGCGTACTTGAAGTAGTGGCAGCCGACGAACGTGGGATTATCCACCACGCTGCGGACGTAGTCCATGAACATCGCCGCTCTCGCTTCCTGATCGCGAGTCTTCACCAGGCCGGGATGAAACATACCGCGGTCCAGCGCTCCCATGTGAAACTCGCCGACGATTACAGGTTTGTCGAGGCCGTTTAGGAAGCTCCATTGCGCAGGCTCCACGCGAGGGCGGTAAATATTGAAGCTGAGCACATCGCAGAATTCCGCACAGGCTTCGACGCCTTCCCGCGTGTAGCCGGCGAAGCGGGTTCCGAGATACAAGTGATTGGGGTCGTACTTCTTTAACGCGTCTCGCACGGTGCGGAAATACTGCGCGGCGAAAACCTTCACGAAGGCGCTCATGTCTTCCCGCATTGCCTGGCTGAAGTCACCAGTGGGCCGGAACGGTCTTTCTAGGAGAGCGGTCCAGTCCGCGAACTGAGTGGCCCATGCGGCGTTGAGTTCCTGAACACTCGGATAGCGCTTCTGAAGTTGCTCGACAAACGCACGCTTCGCCGGAGAAGCCGCGTCGAGCGATACGGCGCCAAGAGCGAGACCGTAGCGGCTCTTATCGTCGCGCATGCTGCCCCAGGAAAGTTCGTTATCCACGAAATATCCGATGCACCACGGGTCGTTGTGGCGCTGTTCGACGGCTTTGCGGGCGCTGGAATCCGCGGCCTCGGCGAACACCGGATCGAAGGGGTCAGACATGCGCTTCCAATAATCGGTACCGCTTGGAACTTCGGCAAACTTGCCCTCGACATCCAGCGTGGCGGTGTAGGGCACGCGTTTGGCTTCGTAGAGCCGCGGGTCAGACCAATTGCCGATGGTGTTGAAGCCCCAGGCAGGCAGCCGCTGCAACGTGATCGACTTCCATTTTTCCCACCAGTCCGGACCGTACTTGCGCTCGAGATTGGCCGTATAGAACTGGAAGGTGCGGCCTTGCGCGAACTTAATGGCGAGCCCGACCGGCGACGGCCAGCGGTCAACGCCGTAGTGCTCGGCCAGCGGATCGTCCGGCGCGGGCAGCCACTGGAACATCTGTTCCCTGCCCTCGACCACGGTGCCGCCTTCGTTGGTGTTGATTGAGTTGAACCCGAGCGAAAAGAAGAGATGGCCGCTGGGGGTGACGAGCCACCATTTCCCGTCTTGCCGAATCGTGCGGAAGTAACCGGTCCCTTCGAGTTGAGGACCTGACGCCCAGCCTCCGTACTCATCCCGGTCCGGCAACGCGGGATGCGCTTTCAACTCGGCTTCTTCCTTTGCGCGGTTCGTTGCAAAGGCAGCGTCACTTGTTAGCTTTCCGGGCCACTGCTCGCGTGCATATTGGCCGAAGGCATCGACAATTTTGTCGTAAGTCACGCCGGGCGCGAGACGGATATTATCGAAAACCAACGTGCGCGGCCGTGCGGGCTTTGTTAAGAAGATCCGAACTTTGGCCATGCGACTGAGGTCAACCGGACGATGGTTCTCAGCCATCAGACGGAAGCCGGGAATGGACGGCTCGCCGCGCATCCCCATCTCGGGCGGCGGGGGCGAGTTCAGCGGCAGCGCGTAGCATCCGGATTCATGGGGCTGGAGATCCAGCGCCGTGCGGGCGGTGGATTTGTTGCCCGCGGCATCCTCCACTTCGAGTGAGAACCCGAGCGGTTCCTCGGAGGGGTTGGTGACATCGACACCGAGCGCGCCTAATGGACGCCAATCCGCTCTGGTCGCCGCGGCGGAAAGCTCGATCTGCGGCTGCTCCGCCGCTTCGAAATCCACCTGCAAAGAGTAATGCCGTTCCGTTGCGAAATTGTGCAACTGGGTGACGCGGGCGTGGGAGGTGGTGATGCCTCGGAGCTCATCGGATCGCTCAAAGGACCACAGCAGGCCGGGATTCTTTTCGCGGGCCGCAAACAGGAAAACCGCTCCCGCGAGACAAAGCACACTGACCGTACGCATAATCGGCTCTCTGTGAGCGGAGTATATCAGGACCGTTCGGCTATGATGGGAACGACATGAGTCCTAATTTCTCTCTTTTGGAAGGTGATTATCTTCGCGACTTGCTGGATGAGCCGCAGGTTCTAGCCCGCACGCTTGGCGGCCTCAAGGAATCCACAGCGCTTTCGAAGTTGGCGCAGGATTTGGAGCGCGGCGCATTTCGGCGTGTGATCTTGACGGGCATGGGTGCGTCTTTTTTCGCCCTGCATCCGTTGTTCCTGAGTCTTAACAATATCGGCCTGACGACGTTGATGGTGGAGACGTCCGAGTTGCTCCACTTGATGCCGGAAATTCTTGACGCCACCACGCTTATGATCGTGGTCTCACAATCCGGCAAAAGTGTGGAAATGATCCGGCTGCTTGATTTGCAAAAGCCCGTTCGCATCCTGGCGGTGACCAATTACGCAGACTCGGAGCTCGCTCAGCGGGCAGATGCGGTGGTAGTCACCCAAGCGGGCGACGAATTCTCAGTGTCCTGCAAGACATACGTCGCGATACTGCTCGCGCTCCAGTGGCTCCGCGGCGTGCTTTGCCGGAGGGATATTGCGCGGGTGACGGAGGAATTGTCAGAAGCGGCGCCGGCGGCGGAGAGATATCTGAAGGCGTGGCGGGATCATGTGCGAGAATTGTGGCCTGAAATGAAAGATGTAAAGCATCTGTTTCTGGCAGGAAGAGGTGAATCGCTCGCGGCGGTCGAAACAGGAGGACTCATTCTGAAGGAGTCCGCCAAGTTCCACGCCGAGGGGATGAGCAGCGCGGCTTTTCGGCACGGGCCGTTTGAGATGGTTCGCGCAGGAGTTTTCGTGCTGGTATTTGAGGGCGCGAATGCCACTTCTCCGTTGAACAAGAACTTGGTTGACGACGTCCGCAAGGCCGGTGGCCGCTCAGCTTTGGTTGGCCCCGAAGCGGAGTCTAATGTCTACCGGCTTCCAGGACCGTGGAGCCTCATCAGCCCCATTCTGGAAATTCTGCCCGTGCAGATGATGTCGCTGGCGCTGGCGGGGCTGGCGAACCGGGAGCCGGGTAAGTTTGACTTGATCACCAAGGTGACCACGATCGAATAACGGCCGTGTCCGCTAGTCCATAACACCTGCGGAAGGCTGCGGCGCTCGCTCCTCCACTTGTCGCAAGACGGGAAACAGCCATGCCCATAGCACGACGATTGCAATGGTGCCTGCTCCGCCTAAGATCACCGCGGGCACGGTCCCGAACCATTGCGCGGTAATACCGGATTCGAACTGGCCCACTTCGTTGGAGGCGCCAATGAAAACCATGTTCACGGCGCTCACGCGGCCACGCATTTCATCGGGCGTGCCGAGCTGGATCATCGTATGACGAACGATGACGCTCACCATGTCGAACGAGCCGGCCAGAGCCAATGCCACCAGCGACACAGCTACGTTGTGTGAGAGTCCGAAGACCACGGTCGAAACACCGAAGCCGAACACGCACCAAAGCATGATGGCGCCTGCACGGCGCCGCAGCGGCCAGTGGGCCACAATGACTGCCGTGAGGACGGCCCCGATTCCGGGCGCGGCGCGCAAAAGCCCAAGACCGGAGGCACCCACTTTCAGGATCTCCCGCGCGTAAACGGGCAACAGAGCCACCGCGCCACCGAGCAGGACCGCGAACAGATCCAGCGAGATCACGGCCAGAATGAGTTTATGCCTCCAGATGAACCGCAAACCACTCAACAGCGCACCGGTGGAAGCGAGAGTCCGGGGCCGCGCGACCACTCGAACATGTATGACAGACATCGAAAGCAAGGCGGCGAAATAGAAGAGTGCGGAGCAAGTGTAAACCGGTAGCGGGCTGCCGGTCCAGGCATAGATGATTCCGCCGGCAGTCGGACCGAGGATGGTGGCCGCCTGAAAGATAGAGGAACTCCAAGCGACTGCATTCGGGAAGTGCTCTTCCTCCACGATCAGCGGCAGGAAGGCCTGACTCGCCGGCCCGTTGAACGCACGAATGGTGCCGTTGAACAGCAAGGCGAGATAGACCGGATACACCGAAACGAGTCCGCGCAGCGAGAGAGTCAGGAGCAGCAGCGAGCACAGCGAGAACGCCGCGTAGCAAACCTGTAAGATTCGCTTGCGCGGCACACGGTCCGCCGTATGGCCGGCGACCAGAAACAGAAAGACACCAGGCAGAAACTGGGCGAGGCCCACAAGACCGAGGTCGAGAGGGCGGTGGGTCAAGCCGTACACCTGCCAAGCGACGGCCACAGACTGCATTTCCGACGACGTTGTCGCCAGAAAGCGCGCCATCATGTGATAACGAAAGTTCGGGTAGCGAAAGGCGGCGCCGGTCGAGACGCGCAAACCGCTCACACTTCGTTGGGCACTACGTACGGCTCGCGATAATTACGTGTGAGCAGCGCGTTTGCCTCGTCGTCTCCAAGAAAACGGCCGTTCGATTGAGCCATCCGCAGCGTGTGTCCAACCCGGTAGCTGATGTTCGCCAGGTGGCAGAACGCAGCCGAACGCGCGCCGATTTCGATGTCGGCATGAAGAAGCTTGTGGTCGCGGGCGCGTACAGCGTCGAGAAAGTTCTTCATGTGCACAGCGGTTGTGTCGACTCTCTCCCCAGGCTTTTCATCCGCAACTTTTTCGTATTTCTCGACACCTCCGGCGCTAGCGCCACGCGCGGCCTCGCCGCTAACGTTTGCCGCGCTGCTCTTGTAGATTTGGAAGCCTTGATCCAATACCAGAAACCCGCCGTCGCCAAAGAAAATGTTGCCGACGTAACTTGATCCGCGCATGCCGCCTAGGCCTTCCGGTGGTGTCGGCAGGTTACGAACCTCGAAGGTGATTTGGGAGTCACCGAAATCCAGCGTGCTCTGTTCGGTGTTGGGCGTTTCCTGGTCGTCCTCCCAGACAAACTTGCCACCAGAGGAAGACACCGACACGGGCCAGCCGGTGCGTCCCAGACCCCAAGCGCAAATATCCATCTGATGCACGCCCTGGTTACCGATGTCGCCGTTGCCCGTGTCCCATATCCAGTGCCAGTTGTAGGCAAATTTGTTTTTGCTGTACGGCTTCCACTGCGCTGGACCGAGAAACATGTCCCAGTTGAGCCCCGCGGGTATAGGTTCGTCGGGTGTGTGGCCGATCGAGAAACGGCGCCGGAAGCAAAGCCCACGCGCATGATAGACCTGCCCGATCGCACCTTCCTGCATCATCTGAATGGCCCGCATCATGTACGGCATGGAGCGGCTCTGCGAGCCAACCTGCACCATCCGGTTGTACTTGCGTGCAGCCTTCACCATCTGGTGGCCTTCAAATATGTTGTGTGAAGCGGGCTTCTCTACGTAGACGTCTTTGCCCGCCTGGCAAGCCCAGATGGTAGCCAATGCGTGCCAGTGATTCGGAAGAGGCAGCGAGACGGCGTCAATGTCCTTCGAGTCAAACATGGCTCGCATGTCTGAGTATTCTTTGGATTCGTAGCCCTTCAACTTGCGGACCGCGGCAACGGCGCGCTCCCGGGCACTCTGGTTGACATCGCAAAGGCCGGCGATTCGGGACTCGGAATCGAGCGTTGAGTAGGAACGGATATGATCGGTTCCGCGGCCACCCAGGCCGACGATCCCCACATTAATCCGGTCGTTCGCGCCGAGAATTGGAAACTGCGCGGTAGCAATTGCGGCAGCGGCCGCTTTCACAAACTGTCGTCTGGCTGGGTTAGGTTCCATGAGGACATCTCCGGCGGTCATTTTATCGCAGCCGGAGGTCTGGCATTGTTCTGCTCTAGCGCGCTTGGCCACCAGACAGCAGGGCCAATGTGGCGTAGCCGGTTGCCGCATCGCGCATGAACAGCGCGGGCATGGAGCCTTCCTCGTACCGGTGGTTCATCGATTCCGCGGCCCAGTAACCCGATTGGCGGTCCTGGTGCGCTCGAAGCCAGTTGAGGGCACTGGCTACGCTTGGATCCGATGGACGCACGCCAGCCTGTTGGAGCGTATACGCAACCAACCCGGTTGCATAACTGCTGGAACCGGTGGCAGGTGGCGCGCCCGGCCGCTTCTTCCAGGCACCAAGGGATTCCATAGTCCAGCCGCCATCGGGCGCCTGCTTCCGGCGAACCTCGTCGAGTATGCTTTGCCGCTCGCTCTCCGGCAGCAGATCGCGCAGCTTCGCGGAGGCCCAGAGCAGGATCAACCGGTTGTGCAACGGCTGCGTCTTCTGTGTGCCACGCAGATAAGCCGTTAGCGACGAGACATTCCCTCGAATGTCCGGCCGCGACTGATAACCGGCAGGAGCCGTGCCAGTCGCGAGTGCACCGAGCGCCGCTCCATAAAATGCCGACTCCGGTGTCTCCCAGGGATCGAGGTTGAATTCCGACCAGTACCACGCGCCCTTGGCGTCTCCGGCCTGGATCTGGACCGACCACATGCGTTGGAACGCTTCTTCCCCTTCAGCGCTCAAGCGGCCCCGGGGAGCGTCATCGGTTGCCAGGAGCAACGCAGCCAGCACGGCCTGCGCTCCGAACACGCGATCGGCGGCAGGGCCTTTCAAATCGGGAGAGAAAGTCTTCGCTTCCTTCTTGAAGACGGTGGCACGCACGCCGTCGAGAAGTACGTCCTCGTAGAGTGTGGGCGAATTTTCACCAAGTGCTTGGCGCAGGGCGGGCCGGGCCAGCAGATAAGGCAGACTCGAGTGGCACGACACGCAGGGCACTCCCGAAGCGGTGGCGGGCGGCCATGCGAACCAGGCCTTCTCGCGTGAGTCAAGATACTGCGCCGCCAACGCCGGATTCCAGTCCGCGCAAAATGCCGGCAGGGAGGAGAGAGCGAGGAACATGGCTATCGGTGCCAGCACCAGGCACTGCTGTCTCGATGGAACTTTCATTCAGAAGCCCTTGGTACGCGTAGTATACAACGAACTGCTACTTTACCAGCACCGGAATGGTGGTGAAAGCACCAGCCGGCGTGGCCAGGATGCCGAGGGCGGAAATCTGCCCGCCCGCCGAAGTGTCGAACTCCACCGTGCCACGCTTGTTGATCGTCGATGCATAGCGCTGGTACAGCAGAAATGACACATGTCCGCGAGCCCCAATATTGATCGTGGTGGTATCGAGAACTGCCCCGGTGTCATCCCGAAGAACCACGCCCACATTGCCCCCCACATCCGCCACATTCGCCAGCGCCACCCCTGTGACGAGACCACTCGTATTATCGAAGCCCAGCACAAACGCGGCGGGGTTGCGTGTCTCCAGCGGGACAACCGCCTCCTGACCGCTGTAAGCGAAGATGGCGAAGCCGTTGACACTTGAACTTCCGGTCGTTGTCAGTTGTGCCGAGCCCTCTGTTACCGACGTAGTACTACTCCCTTGGGTGAGAAGCACCAGGGTGGCTCCCGCTGCGATTGTTTGAGTGATCGTAGAAGCAGTGGTTTTCGCGCCGGTTTGTACATAGGTCAATGGCAAAGACAGCGTATTGCCGGCATTGTCAAAGAAGTTCAACTGCACCTGCACCGAAGATGCGCCCGGGTTAATCAGAGTAAACGTAGTTTGCCAGCCACCACCCGCGGCGATGTGCGCCATCGAACCACCCACGACCACATTTCCCAGCATATTGGCTGATCCTGAAATGGTCGTACCGCTGTCCGTTTCAATAAATTGGATTGCGCCCGCGACTACGGTGAGATTCAGATGAAGGGTTCCGTTATTTAGTGTTGCTGTTCCCGCGCAATTTGAATTCAGCGAGTAATTCCCAGAAATGCTGCGCGCGAGCGTCACTGTACCAGCCGCGCTGACCGTATCGTTCAGAGTAACGGTGCCGCCGGCACCGCCGAAATTGAATCGGCCTACGTCGGTGAAGAAATATGGGTTGCCACTCGAGTCATAGACCCAACCACTAAGTGACAGGGCATACAGACCATTGATCGTCTCGGCCGTGCAGTTGGTCTGCTGTGACGTCGCGTTCCCCGAGACAACTGTACCCTGATCACTTTCAACGAGCTGAATGCTTTGGCCGTTGTCAGCTATCACCAGGTTCAGGGCGATCGAGTCTCCATGATTGTCTTTTAACGTGGCGGTGCCGGTGCAATTTGAACTTACAGAGTATGTTCCCGTGAGGGTGGCGGCCTCAATCGTCCCATCCAGGCTGAATGCACTGGAGCCCGAAAGGCTTCCCTCGCCGTTAGAGGTCAGCGTGCCGGATTCGGCAAAAGGGTACTCCCCTCCCGTACTCGTGAATATCCATCCGCTGAGCGTGAAGCCGTAGGTTCCAGCAACGCTTGCGTTCGTGCAAGCGCTGGCGCTTCCGATTCCAGTTTGGGCGTTGACGATGGCGGCTACAGCCGGTAGCAGAAACAGTAGTGCAGTGTACTTAGCCCGGATGACAGTCACGAAGCGCCTTTTCTTTGCAATATATCGGAGTATACCGCAGGCAAGAGCCGTGAGCCGTCCGGCCGGGACACTGTTTACACGCCGCTACTTCTTTTTCTTGAATTGACTGCGCCTAGCTTTATGAGCGGCACTGGACTTGTATTTCTTCTGTTTCTTTGGGCGCTGACTGTTCTTGTAATAAGGTCCGAAGTGCGCAGGACGCGCTTCTGACATCGGCACAAGCACACAGAACAGCATCAGGAAGAGAATGACAGGACGCATGGTTGACATAGTTAACACCAGTCTAACGTCGGCCAGCCGACGGCTCCATACCGGAAAAGGTTGGTGCGAAAATGTTGACTAAAGTTGACAGTTTTCCCGCTACAATTTAGGAAACCCGAATGAGCAAAGGACATGCTTTTCCGGCGATTCATAACGCGATGTGGCCGGGACTAGTCGGCAAGGGCGGCGATTCCGAACCGCCGATCGATCTGGACACTATGCTGGATCTCACGGCCGCCGCCGAGGTCGATGGCGTGCGATTTGATGGTGTCGACTTGTTTCTCTGTGCGCCACACGTGGAGATCGACTCATCCGACGGCGAGTTAGCGGGGCTGGCCGAACGCATTGCCGCCCGGGGGCTTCGCGTGGGTTCGCTGGTGGCTCCGGTCTGGCCTCCCACCGGCGGTGGCTCCGCCATGGGAAATGAGTTAGAGCGCTGCCGCTTTCTCGATCAAGTCAGGAAGGCTTGCCGGATTGGAAGGAAACTGCGCGATTTGAGAATCCGGGTCGGGGGCATCGTCCGCATTGACTCGGCCGCCAGTCCGGCAGATTGGGCCAGTGATCCCGAGGGAAACACTCGGCGGATCGCGCAGACATTCCGGGAAGCTTGCTCCATCGCCGAAGGTTTCGGGGAAAGGCTGGCGGCCGAAGGTGAGATCTGTTGGGGTGGCATGCATAGCTGGCGTCACATGCAGCAGTTGCTGGAACTCGTCGACCGGCCGCAGACCCTGGGGTTTCAGGCGGACATGGCCCACACGATGCTTTTTGTGCTCGGCTATAACGCACCCGAAGACCGGTTGCTTCCGCAGGATTTCGACTGGTCCGATGGCGAGCGCCTGGCCGGTGCTTATCGAACGGTGGCTAGCGCGTTGCGCCCCTGGACCACTGATTTTCACGTGGCGCAAAATGACGGCACAGTGAAAGGATCCGGCTCACACGACAAAACTGGACGGCATTGTCTGCCGCTCGACGCGAACGGCAAACTCGATATCGTCCGTGATGCGGGCGCGTGGATGCGTGATGACAGCGGACAACCGACCCGGCAGTTCGCACACGTTTGCTGGGATGGCTGCATGTTTCCGAACGCGGTCATGGCAGATCCGAAGACCTGGCACGACGTCCTTCAGGTGATGATTGCAGTTCGCAACGCTCACGGATGGGATTGAGCACACAAAACTTAGGCTTTGCCAGCTTGAAATCGCGCAGCCGCTATTAGCTTGGTGGGTGTAGTGCCCCCAATTCTTGGGAAGTTACCCATCCGCATTAGCCCATCAAGTCAAAGAGAACACAAGGACAGCCTATTGGTAGACCATGTGCTGAAATCTAGTCCATTCAAAGGGAGATTACTGATCTTCCTGGCGCAAGGTTTCGCGCATTAAACTCAAGTCGAAAACTTAGGAGATGCCATTATGATCGGAACACTGCTACGGACGGGAGCTGTGGTTGCCGCACTGGGGTGCCTCTCGCCGCTTGCAGCCCAGAAGCCACGTCTGGAGGAGCCCTATCAGCTGACCGTCGAGACGCCGCATGTCCAGTGGGCGCGTCCGTTGGCGGGTGGGCCGATCAGGCTGCTGGCGGTTCCAACCGTGCGCGAGGGGCGCACAGTGGTTGAACTGGCCGAGCGGCTCTCGCTCGATCTGACTACCGTTACGATCGACCCCTCCTGGGACCTGAACACCTGGACCATGGCCTTCGGCTCCGATTACGGCACGCGCGCGGAGAAGGGCGATCTGCGGCTGATCTACTCCTATCTGGAGGAAGAACTCACCAGCGACAAGAAATTTGATGTGATTCTGCTGCCCATGAACCATGGCTGGGACCGGTTCACGCCGGCCTCCCGTGCGGCCATCGAGCGTCGTGTGCGCGAGGGGTGCGGCCTGGTGTTGGTGCGGCCTGACCGAGCCCCGATTTCGCCGCTCATGCCAGCGGCCGGCGTGCCCTTCTCCGAGGACGAGGCCGCTGAGCTGGCAGTCCCGGGCAAGGCGGCCATCGAGAAATCGCCGTGGCACAGGGTGGGTAACCACTACATCACGCGCGCGATCCCGATGGAGAGCTTTCCCTTTCGAGATCTCGAGAACTTCATCTACGAGGCGGATCCGGACGCCACTGTGCTCGTGGAATCCGCGACGGGCCATCCGGTAGTGGTGACCAAGCAGATTGGTAAGGGGCGGGTGGTGGCCTTCGCATACCGCAACAACGGCCTGAGCTGGCAGATGCCCATGTCGGCCCGCATACGCTCCGTAGACCTGTATTGGGAATACTTCTACTCCATGCTGTGCCGTGCGTTGATCTGGGCGGCGGGGCGCGAACCCGCGCAAACGCCAGACTGGAATGCCGGCGGCATCGTGTGGCGCTTGAAGACGGAATCCGGCGAAGTCAAGGCATCCGGCACCGGCCGGCGGCCAGCGGCCTGGAAGCTTCTCCCAGGGCGGTATTTTCTGGAACTACAGAGTCCTACGGACTGGCAGATCACGCCGGTGGACGTGGCGCAACCGGACAAGATCGAGGATCTCAGTGTCGCACCCGATGTGATTAGTGAAGGCGGCTCCGTAGAGGTGACGTGGAAGGCGACGCGGCCGGCTTTGATTGAGCTGATCGACGGTTTTGGGCGCGTGATCGCGCGCGGAGCTGGGTCAGGAAGAGTGGTGCTGCAAGCGGGGCGTCCGCTCACGCATACCGGCCAAGTCCGCGCGACAGTGGGTACCGCCGTGGAACAGGTAGAGGTACGGTTCGCCGCCAGTTCGCGGGAGTGGACGGATTACGAAGTAATCCTGCCCTGGATCGGGCCTTACAGCTACCAACCCTGGATCAGCGCTCTCGACGAGCAGTTTCGGCACATCGGCATCACCACCGTGGCTGAGCCCGAGCGCAATTTCAAGCTGATCGCCGATGTGCAGTTCCCGGGCTTCGGCCTCGGCTGGCGACAGCGTGGCGAGTATCTGAAGCGCAAGGCCGCCTTCGCCCAGACGGGTGATACCCACTACCTCACGCGGGACATCACGCTCGAGTCGGCGAAGTTCGAAGAAGGGTTGCGCCGGCGCATCGAGACGCGCGTCAAGCCGGTGGCACCCTTGAAGCCCTTCGCCTACTACATGGCGGACGAGAGTTCGCTGACGGCTTTCACTGACGCCTTCGACGTGGATTGGGCGCCCGAGGCACTGGATGCGTTCCGGGTTTGGCTGCGAGGTGAGTACAAGACGTTGGACGCCTTGAATGCCTCCTGGGGCACGTCGTTCGCTACTTGGGGGGACGCCCTGCCGATGACCACGGCACAGGCACAGAAGCACGGGAATTATGCGCCGTGGTCCGACCACCGCGTATTCATGGAGCAGGAGTATGCCAAAGCGTGGGCACGCGCCAAGGCTCTTATCAGGGAGGCGGACCCCGGCGCACGCGTGTCTATTTCCGGGACGCAGGATCCCACCGCGCACAATGGCTGCAACTGGTATGAGATCGACCAGCTACTCGATTACCTGCAACCCTATTCCTCCGGTGGCCAGGATTTCATGCATCCGTTTTTCAAGCCCGGCATGCCCATCACGGGTTTCACGGGCTACGGCACGACGGGCTCCGAGGCGCATTACGAACAGTGGCAACGCCTTTTCGCGGGAAACACCGGTGCTTCGATTTTCTGGCACTACACGCTGCTCAATCCCGACCTGACCCTTACACGCCAAGGCGAGGCCCTGGCGTCGGCTTATGGGCGCCTCGAAGGGGGCATCGGGCGCGTGTTCCTGAACTCTCGCGTGCATGAAGATGGAGTCGCCCTTCACTTTTCAATGGCCAGCATTCGTGGAGCTTGGATTACGGACGGCCGAATCCTGCCCGACCAGCCGGACGAGTATGAGTCGTCGAAGAATTTCGGGGAATTGCAGAAGCGGCGCGACGCCTGGGTGGGAGCGCTGCAACAGCAGGGAGTGCAGTTCCGTTTCCTCGCCAGTCCGGAAATCGAGGCAGGGGCCTTGGACCGTTTTCGGGTGCTCATTCTCCCGTACTCGATTGCTATTTCAGACAAGGAAGCGGCGGAGATTGAGCGTTTTCTGCGGCGGGGCGGCGTGGTCTATGCCGACGATCAGACCGGCCGCATGGATGAGCGCTGCCGCTGGCGCCAGAAGCCCCTTTGGACGGACCCGATCGAGAGACTGCGGCGCAGTGCGCCGGCGGAGTTCCAGGCGGTCCCGCCGCTCGGTATCCAGGGGCAGTTCGTTCGCACAGTCCGCGATTTCGGCCAGTCGCGGCTCACTGGTCTGCTGCCTCAATCCGCCACCAAAGTGAAGCTGCCGGCCGCTCACGGGCCGCGTTACGACCTGCTGCGCGGCGGTTTAGCGGCGGCCGAGCTCGAAGCTTCACCCGAGCAACCGGCCCTGCTACTGGAGCGCGCCTCGCACATCGCGCGCCTGGAAGTGGATACCCGACTTCAAATCAAGCTGACTGACGAGCACGGGCAGCCGGTGGACCGTTCCGTGGTGCACGTAGACGTCTTCGACCCAGCGGGTAAGCGTATCCTGTATTATTCCGGGAATGCCGATGTGGTGGATGGGACGGCTAAGTTCTCAATTCCGTTCGCCTTGAACGACATGCCCGGACGGTGGCGCGTCAAGGTGCGCGATCTGATCAGCGGACTTGCAACCAATCGGGAAGTGCGGGTTCGGTGACTTCCAGAGCCATTAGGCCCGTTTCTTCACTACGCTGATAGCTTTCAGAATTACGGCATTTTTCGTGATTACGGGGCCGTAATCATTGGTGAAGTCCGGATCTCCGCCGCGGAAACCGGTGGTGCCTTTGAGGCGGACTTCTTTGATCACCTTGCCCATTCGTGGATTTTTCCACTCGAAGGCGAAGAACGTGATGGGATTGTCCGGCCCTCCAATCGGCACCGCGTCTGCGCCGTAGCAGTAGTCTTTCTCCGACTGCCGTTTGTCCCAGTTCCACTCCGCGATGTTGACACCATAGCGGATCGGAACCGTAGTGACGAAGCCGTCTTCATACACCACTTCGTACCACCCCAGCAAATCGGCGGTGTCCTCCATATCCCACAGCACACGGAACATTTCCTTGTTCGTGGCGGGCTTGGCCGAAGCATGTAAGAAGATGAGGCTGGTTGCGTCCTCGCCGACTTTGATCCCCGCTATCTCCTTCGGCAGACCAAACTTCTCCGCTCCGTCTGTTCCAACGATGATTGCGTTCTTGCCGGAGGTAGTCCCTAGATCGAACGGCGCGATGACGTTCCCGCTCTTGGCACCTCTGAGGTCCACATTCAATGCAGCCTCGGCTGTTCCCATGTTGAAGCTCGATGCGATGTTGACCGGCACAATCGAGCTCTCGGTCTGGCTCGGCGGCACTTCTCCTCGGAAGCGGACACGGATCTCCGGGAGCATGGTCTGAATGGTTCCGGACAGTCTTTTCCCATTCAGCACCTCCCCCCGCCAAAGAATGTTGCTGCAACCCAGGAAATCGGGCAACAGATCTTTCCCGAAACCGAACTCACTGGTGGCAAACCAGGCGGATGGAGCCCCTCCGACTATCGTGGGACGCTTGCTACGAACATCGTATCGTTCGATGCCCGGCGTGAAATTCCCGTAGATCTGCTTGAAACCCATCTCGTCGAGCCGGGCCTCATGATGCTCGGCCTGCTGCTCTCCCCACTCGCCCTCCTCCTTGTTCCAGAACCAGTTGAAAATCAGGATATCTTTGGGAATCAGTCTCTCTACCTGCTCCGGAGTCATGCCTCCGGGGGCGTAATAGGTCCAGCCGTCCGGCGCCTGTTTCTTTTGCAATCCCTCGCGGCGGACCTCCTGGAGCAGCATGTCGCCCCACATCGCCATTTGAATACCCTGGCTTGCCAGATAGTCGTGAATCTTCCGGACATCTTCTCCGTACCGCTCACCGATGTCTTTGTCCTTACATCTCGGGCAAAGGCCGACAGGCATGAACAGCTCGTCATGCCCTACGTGAATCATCCGCGGCTTCAGCGCATCGATGTACTCCGCGTACACGTCGAATAACAGCTCGTAGCTTTTCGGATTCGACGGGCAGTACGTATCCGGCCACTTCTGTCCAGGAACTTCCGACAGCTCCCTGTGCCGGGTGAGGAGATAGTAACTATGTGTGAAAGCGGGGAGTTCGGGAATCAGTTCGATGTGGTATCGCTTCACCCAGCGCGCCAGGTCGGCCACCTCTTCCTTCTCGAGGAAACTGCCGTCCGCGGTGTCCTGATGAGACGAGTTCTGGTCCACTTCATGAATCGGCCCGGGAGGATAATTGCGCCGGCTGTAGTTTGTATCCCTGGCGAACTCCTCCCATCCGTCATTCAGCTCCGGGTGGCGCTCAAGGCGCATGGACGCGTTCATCTCCATGATGAGCGTGTTGTATTTGTATAAGGCCATGAAGTCCCGAATGAAGCGCTTGAAGAAGGGGATGTTGTTTCGGCCCGGAAGATATAGCTTGATCCCGCGGAACGGCTTGTCGGGCCAGTCGCGGACATCCACGCCCTCGAATTGGAGCTGGCCTTCGTATTTGTCCGCTAATTGGCGGAGCGACTGCAATCCGTAGAAGGCGCCGCGGTCATCGCTGCCGGCTACCACCACGATACTGGCGCCGGTCCGGAGGATGTATCCCTCAGGGCCGGGGTTGCCGGCACTCACGTCGATTCCGTTGTTCGCGCAATACCGGCTAATCAGCGGGTTGCTGATGGACCCCATGAGGATGATCCGTTTGCCTGAATCGAGGCTCTCCACCCGTTCCGTCTTCAGATGGAGTCCGAAGCGGTCGCCGAGTTCTTGTGCCAACGATCCAGCGAGGAACAAATCCTCTTCCGATGGGAAAGCCGGCACGGCTATAATCACGTGATCGTCAAGGGCGAAGCTGTGGCCGGAAGCGGCCAGTTCCCTCGGCGCGGGGAAGATCAGAGGGCGGCGGGCGCCCGGTGGTCCCGCGAAGATTTGAGAAACGCTGACAACGGCCAGGAACGTACTGAGGATCGGAGTGATCTGCATTTTTGTGCAATAGACTGGCGTGGAGCCAATTTCTTCTGTGGGGTGGGTGGTGGGATTCGAACCCACGACCACTGGAACCACAATCCAGCGCTCTACCAGCTGAGCTACACCCACCGTGGAGGGAACATTACAGTTTAGCAAGCGTACGCTCTCAAGCGCCAGCTCCGATTCGGGAGCTCGTTTTGGCTTGACAAGAAAGAGCTCCATCCCGCTCCTCCCGGCGGAACGTGCCGCAGTGAATCAGCGCGCAAGTTTTGTGTAGCCAGGTACCTCTTTGTCATCGTTTCGAAATAGTGCTTTGGTAGGCTCTAAAAACCCCCATAGGGTTTTTATTCCAAACAAGGAGTTTGAATGCTTCAAAGCTTGCGAAGTCGACTACGTCACAGCCTCAGCCGCACGTGCGCGGCTCTGCTGCTTAGCCTGATTTTCTCTGTCGGCGCCGCTATGGCTCAGTCCACGTTCGGCACCATCCTGGGAACTGTCAAGGATAATTCCGGCGCTGTCGTTCCGAAGGTTACAGTCAAGGCCATTGACACAGACGAGAACACGAGCCGCACCGTTACAACAAATGGAAACGGCGACTATGAATTTGTGAATACCAAGCCGGGCCACTACAAGCTGGAAGTGACCGCGGCCGGCTTTGAGGACTTCACCGCGACGGAGTTGTCTCTTGTCGCCCGCCAGACGCTGCGCATCGATGTGGGCCTAACCGTTGGCCAGGTTTCCACTGCGGTACAAGTTGAAGCAACCGCCGGCGTAATCGCAACGGATACCCAGACCGTCACGTCGAGTCTCGATGGCAATGCGCTGCTTACGCTCCCGGGTAATGTCCGCGGCGCCGGCGGTAGTACCAGCCCCTACGCTTTGATCGCAGCGCTGCCGGGTGTGCAGCCGGATGACCAGGGCGGTTTCTCGATTCAGGGTGGCATCGCGTCGATGTCGCAATTCTCGGTGGACGGTATCTCCATCACCGATGCGACTGGCAACCAGCCGCTCACCGAAGCGTTCCCATCGATGGAAAGCATCGCAGAGATCAAGGTGCAAGGTGTCGGCAACAACGCCGAGTTCGCGGAAGTTGGCGACGTTACCACGGTTTCCAAGAGTGGCACAAATGACTTTCACGGCGATCTGTTCTGGTATCACCAGAATCGCGACCTGAACGCCACAGCCTTCGGCCAGTTGACCAAACCAGCGCTGATCGGGAACGACTTTGGCGCCAGCATCGGTGGTCCGATATTGCTGCCGAAACTGTATAACGGCAAAAACAAGACGTTCTTCTTCGGCACCTACGAAGGTCTGCGGTTTCCGCGGGCTCAGACGATCCAGAACGAAGTTCCGACTCAGGCCATGCGCAACGGTGACTTCTCAGGCACGGGAACTACAATCTTGGACCCAACCACCGGGAAGCCGTTCCCCAATAACAAGATCCCCAGTAGCCGCATTAACTCAGTAGCGCAAGGCTTCCTAGCGTTGTATCCGCTGCCGAATGCCGGCGATCTGAATACCGTGCATGCCGCGAACTACATCGCCAACCGCAGCAGCAGCCTGAATGCTGATCAATACGACACGCGTATCGACCATTACCTGACCTCGAACATGTCCATCTTTGGGCGTTGGACGTGGAAGAACAGAGCGTGGGATAACCCGCAGAATCTGTTGGTCCCCTCCGAAAACATCACGGATACGTACAAGATGGCCGTGATCTCGTGGAACTGGAACATCCGGCCCAACCTCATCAACGAGTTCCGCTTTGGCCTTACGTTGCACCCCCAAACGCAGGCGTTGCCACTTGACGGCGCCAAGTTTACCAACGCTCTCGGCCTCGTAGGCGTGGGGCCGACCTTCCCCTTCAACGGCCTTCCGGATGTCAACATCAGCGGTTATCAGGAGCTGAATACCGATCGCGGAAACTCGGTATCCGAGAGCGACACATATCAATGGAACAACAACACGACCTGGACCGCAGGCCGCCACACGATGAAGTTCGGCTTCGACATACGCAAAATCAAGGCTGTTTCCGCACTGGGCTTCCTGTCGGGCGACAACTATGGATACTACAATTTCACGGGGGCTTTTACCAATGATCCTTTTGCCGACTTCCTCATCGGCTTTCCCCACGACACGGCGATCGACGATGTGAAACACGACAACTTCGGCCTCGCCATGCAGTACGGTGTTTACGGCCAGGACTCCTTCCGCGTCAACTCGCACCTGACGCTCGAATATGGGCTTCGCTGGGAATTCCATCCCGGCTACACGGATGAATACGGAAATATCGGCAACTTCGACCCCAGCGTGGCGAAGTCCGGCCTGGTGGTTTATCCCAACGGAGCGGAGAGCACCCTGGCTCCAGGATTTCTGGCATCCTTCGATGCCTGCCCGCAGTACAACAGTACGAGCGGCCCGGCGGTAAACGGTGCCCCGTGCACTCCTGTATTGGATGCCAGCCACGCGCATCTACCGCAAGGCTTGCGCACAGCTCCGACGCGCGTAGTACCTCGATTCGGCTTCGCGTTCCGTCCGTTCTCGAATGACAAGACGGTCCTTCGCGGAGGCTTCGGCATGTACGACACGCCAAGCATGGGATCGATCTACTACGCCTTGACCGGCACGCTGCAATCCGCCACATACCAGTTCTCCAATATCGCCGCGAATGGCGGCCCCATCTTCCAGTGGCCGAATATTCGCACCGGCGGCAGCGGGATTGTCGTGCCTCCCTACGGCACTGCTTACTTCGGCACAGCCAATGATATCCACTGGAAAGAACCGTATACGATGCAGTGGAATCTGTCGATCGACCGCGATCTTGGATTCAATACGGGACTGCGCGCGTCCTATATCGCTCAGGGCACGCGGGACTTGGTCTGGGCGCCAAACCTGAATCAGTCCTACTATTCGACGCAGTTTTATGCCTCGCAGCCGTTGAGCAGCCGCCCGTTCCCGAATTGGGGAACAGTGAACAACCGGTCGGTTGGCGCCAATATGAATTACGAGTCCGGGCAACTAGAGCTCACTCACCGCTTCCGCCATGGCTTGACTTTCAATTCGACCTATACTTTTGCCAAGAACCTGGCTGACAATCAGGGGCCTCAACCCCAGGGTTCGTTCGCGGGTGAGAACGCCGGCGGCAGGACCATGGATCTCTACGATCTGAAGGCGGAATACGGCCCAGTGTGGGGCACGCGCAAGCACCGCTGGATTTCAACCGCCGTTTACGAGCTGCCGTTCGGCAAGGGCCGTGCATTCCTGTCTAACGCCAACCCAATCGCTGATGCCGTACTGGGCGGATGGCGCCTCAGCAACATCTTCCTCATCCAGAGCGGGCCATATGAGACTCCCTATTTCAACAATGGCGATCCTTCGGGAACGGGCTCCGGCTTCCAACGCCCTCAGCACGCGGACCGCGTTGGCAACGGCACGCTTTCCAATCCGACCGCCAGCCAGTGGATTGACCCGACCGCTTTTGTCTGCCCCGCCTCGCCCAACTGGCATCTTGGCCAAGCTTGTACCATCGGCGATAACCCAGGCACCGACATTGCCCCCATCGGCCGGTTCGGCAACTCCGGCATCGGCGTCGTAACGGGTCCGGGAACAATCAACCTCAACACCGCACTCGGAAAATCCTTCGCTATAGGGGAACGTTTCAAGGTAAAAATCGAAGGCTCGTTTACCAACGTTTTCAACCACGTGAATTTGGGTGACCCGCAATTGGCGATTGATGGAGCTTCCTTCGGCCAGATCACGAGCGCTCGCGGTTCTGATTTCGGCGGTTACCGCACGGGTCAGGTTTCGGCCCGCATCGAGTTCTGACTTTTATTCATTTCGCTTACGTCGTCGGGGACCTCCGGAATGGGGGTCCCCTTTTTTTAGCGCGATCGCCGCCAGCAGAAGTACGGCTGGGTCGACGGGAAGACGGTAGCGGGCGGAAGCTAGCGTGAGATAGGATGCCAGCGGGTAGACGATCACAAAAGTGCTGGCGGGAAAGGCATGCGAGCTGCGCTCTCGATAGAGTACAACGATTCCGAATAACGCCCCGATGGCGGCCAGGAGATTGAACAATAACAAAACACGGTAGCGGAGCGAACGTGCATGCAGGAAATCCTGGATGGGGGTCGCCGTGCCGCCGCTCCAGAATGCCACGAAACGATTCCGGATCAGATGCACCTCGCGCCCTGGATCCGCCAGTATGAAGCGAATCGCCTCCTGCTTCTTCTCTTCCATGTACGCGACTTCCCCCAACTGCACATACCTTTCGCGATCGGCTGAGTTGTCGATAGGATGCAACGCGCCCGCCCAGCCACCCCGCGTCTCGTCGTTGTTGCCCATCCACAGTTGCAGGCCCATGACGGAGCGTAACGGAATGAAGGCATGAAAGACGCCATAATTGCGAATGGTCCACGGCGCCAAGCAGAGCACGGCAACGCCGAGCGCAAGCGCCGGGTGGGCGATGCGGCGCGTCCGATAAGCGAGCCAGCCCAATAGAAACGGCAGCAGCGAGGCCAGGGTCGCGTTGGTCATCAGGGCAAAGCCCCACAGCAAACCGTATCCCACCCAGCCGCGCAGGTTCGGGGATGCAGACAGTGCCAGCGTTGCCCACAGGATCGTCGCCGCCAGTAGCGCCGAGAGCGAGACATCCCAAATCGACACAGTAAAGACGATCGAATTCGGGAACACGGCCCAGAGCCAGGTGGCGATGGCGGCCCTTCCCAAGCCCGCGATCCGCTTTCCTGCAAAGAAAATCGGCACACAGACCAGCGTGGAAAAGAGAGTATTCAGGAGAATCGCCGCTACGTAGGAGGAAAACGTGTAGATGCCGAAGATACGGAAAATCCCGGCGACTAGCAGAGGATAGGCTGGCGTTGTCCACGCCGTTGGCCCCGTGTCCGCGCGAAATGGGTCACCGAATCCTTTGCCCCGAGCCAACGAAGCGGCGATGTTCCCGGGTTCGAGCAGGAACGGGATGGCACTCAACGCCTGGCGGGAACGAGGATGTTGATAATTCCAGGCGTAACCCAAACACAAGCTCAGGGCAACCACCAAAATCAGCGGCAGCGCCGCCAGCGTCAGAAATATTCTTCGCACAAGTTGAGTAGGGCGCAGTCGCGAAGACTCGCGCTAGGAAGCGTCCGAACCCTCTGTTTTACAATATGACTTCAGGGTCTGCCAATGTCATTCCATTGTTCCGCCATAGCGAGCGCGGTGAGTTCCACCTACACGCTGGAAGACCAGGAACGGATGACCCGGGCCCGGAACTACTTCGCCTGGCAGGAACGTCTGGTCCGGCGAGAGCTTGGGCGGAGAATCGTAGAGGTCGGCTGCGGCCTCGGCAACTTCACGGGAATGCTGCTCGATCGAGACGCGGTCATCGCGGTCGATTCCGAGCCCGCTTGCATCGAACGGCTCAAGCAGCGCTATCCGAACCGGAGCAATCTGCACGTGTTCGCCTGTGATGCAGGGAGCCCGGAGTTTCGCGGCCTCGCCAGGTTTCGCGCCGATTCCTGTGTCTGCCTGAACGTTCTGGAACACATCGAAGATGATGCCGGAACGCTGCGAGTAATGGCGTCGGTTCTCGCGCCGGGTGGCGTGATCGTGCTGCTGGTGCCGGCATTCCAATCGCTCTACGGTCCGATTGATAAGAATCTGGGCCATTACCGCCGGTACAGCCGCCGATCCGTCATCCAACTGGCCGAGGCGGCGGGCCTCCGCATCCGCAAAGCTCACTACATGAACTTTCTTGGCTTTTTCGGCTGGTGGGCCAACTCCCACATTTTCCGGCGGCAGGCGCAATCCGAGGAGCAGATCGGCATTTTTGACCGTTACCTGGTACCCTTTCTCTCCCGTCTAGAAGAGTGGGTTCGGCCTCCGTTTGGCCAGTCCGTGTTCGCCGTACTTGAAAAACCGTGAAAATTTCCGTCATTATTCCGGTCTATAACGAATTCCGCACCTTCAACCAGGTGCTGGAGCGTGTGCACCAGGCGCCTCTGCCGGAAGGCTGCTCCAAAGAGATCATCGTAATTGATGACGGATCAACCGATGGGACAGCCCAAATGCTGCGGGAACACGCGTGCGCCGGGATCATCATCAGCCACCGCTCCACGGGCAATTTCGGAAAAGGAGCGGCGATCCGGACAGGGATCACACTCGCGTCCGGCGACATCGTGCTCATCCAGGACGGCGATCTGGAGTACGATCCGAACGATTACGCGCGTATTTTGGAACCGATCGTCCATGGCCGGGCGGACATCGTCTACGGTTCCCGGTTCCTGGGCAGGCCGGTGGGCATGGCACTGAAGAGCCGGATCGCCAATCGCATCCTCACCGCGGCAGCGAACCTCCTCTACAACGCGCGCCTCACCGACGAAGCCACTGCCTACAAGGCCTTCCGCCGCTCTGTGCTGCAGGAGCTGCATCTCGCGTGCCGCCGCTTTGAGTTCTGTCCGGAAGTCACCGCCAAGGTACGGCGGCTCGGGTACACAATCCACGAAGTGCCCATACGCTACAACGCGCGGGGCATTGCGGAAGGTAAGAAGATTCGCGCGCGCGACGGTTTTGCGGCCCTGTGGACGCTCGGGAAATACCGCTTTGCTTCTCGCCGGACATTGGCCCGGGCGGAAGCCATCCGTGCGCTCGTGGCCCACGGCAGTTCGCATTGAGGTCGATGTTTCTATTCGACCTGTTTCGGTCGTTCTTTCCGCTCCAAAATCCCATCGGCTTTGGATCGAGCGACTTCCTCGAACTCACGCTGGCAGTGACGCTACTCCTGCTGGCGCTGATCTGGCGCCCGTGGATCCAACCCTACACACGACAGCTTGCCGCGAAAACCGGCTGGTGCATGCTGCTCGTGGCCGTGCTGCCCATTGTGCTTCGCCTGGCCCTGCTTCCACAGCACCCGATCCCTTCGCCTGACATTTATGACGAATTCAGCCACCTGCTTGTCGCCGACACGCTGCGTCATTTCCGTTTGGCGAATCCCCCGCATCCTCTGCCGCAATTCTTCGAAACGTTCTTCGTCTTGCAGGAGCCGACCTACAGCTCAATCTATCCGATCGGTCAAGGGCTGGTACTAGCGCTCGGCTGGACCTTTTTCGGCAATCCCTGGGCCGGCGTCGTTATTTCTATCGCGGCGTTTTGCTCGCTTTGCTATTGGATGCTGCGCGGCTGGACGACACCCGGCCGGGCACTCGTTGGTGGGGTGCTTGCTGTCATCGAGTTCGGTCCCTTGAACCAGTGGATGAATAGCTATTGGGGCGGTGCTGTGCCCGCAGCGGCTGGTTGCCTGGTGTTCGGCGCGCTACCCAGACTGCGCATGAGCGGCCGCCTCCGCGATGGCGCATGGCTCGGTCTTGGCCTCGCCCTGCACTTGCTCACGCGACAATACGAATCCATTTTCCTGTTCTTGAGTGTGATTCTCTTCTTTCTGCCTGACTTGCGCAAACCCGATTCCGTGCGCAGACTCGCAAGGCCGGCGGCAGTGGCACTGCTCATTCTAATTCCGGCTGTGGCAATCACGCTCCTGCAAAACAAGCAAGTAACAGGCAGTTGGACAACATTGCCCGAAATGCTCAGCCAGTATCAGTACGGCGTGCCCGCGGCGTTGACATTTCAGTCCGACCCCATTCCGCATCGTCTATTGACTCCGCAACAGGCGCTCGACTACAAAATGCAGCTCTCATTTCGCGGCCCCCACGACGAGACCTTGGGCAGCTTCTTATTGCGTCTCGAGTACCGCGTGCGCTATTACCGCTTCTTTTTTCTTGCGCCCCTTTATCTCGTGCTGCCCATCTTTCTCGCGACGATCCGCGAGTATAGATTTGTCTGGGTTGTAGTTACTATCAGTGCATTCGCGTTGGGCGTGAATTTCTTTCCGGCATTCCAGTTTCACTATGTGGCCGCGATCTCGTGCCTGTTCGTGTTGATGTGTGTAGTGGGCCTCGATCACCTCAGCCGATTCTGCGTTCGCGGCTGGCCCGCCGGGCAGGATGCGGCCCTGCTCGTGATTTTCCTTTGCGTCGTGCCGTTCACCTTCTGGTACACGCTGCACATGTTCGACAGCCAGGAATTCTCGATGGCCGCACGGCAATACGAGACGTGGGACGCCATCAATCACCGGAATCCGGAGCGGCGCATCGCAGTCAATCAACAACTCGCGCAGCTTCCCGGCAAGCTACTGGTGTTTGTACGCTACTGGCCGCAACACATCTTCCAGAAAGAATGGGTGTTCAATGGCGCCGATATCGATGGCTCTCGCATCGTTTGGGCCCGCGACCTCGGCGTGGCCGAGGATGAGAAACTCCGGCGCTACTATCCCGACCGCGCAGCATGGCTATTGGAGCCTGACGCGAGGCCACCAAAGCTCAGTCCTTACCAGCCGGAACCGGTGGTGAAATAGCCATGTTTCTGTTTCAGCTATTTCGCTCCTTCCTACCTCTCCACAATCCGATCGGTTTCGGCTCGAGCGACTTCCTTTTATTGACACTGGCCGGGATGCTGGTCGCGATGGCGGTGGCCTGGCGGCCGCTGGTTGATCCCTACGCTCGTAGCCTCGCGGCTCGTACGGGCTGGTGCATGCTTCTGCTGGCTGCCCTTCCCATCGCGCTGCGCATCTTGCTGCTGCCTCATCATCCTGTCCCGTCGCCAGGCGTTTCCGACGAATTCAGCCACCTGCTGGTTGCCGACACCTTGCTGCACTTCCGTCTGGCGAATCCGCCGCATCCGTTGCACCAATTCTTCGAAACCTTCTTTGTCGTGCAAGAACCGACTTACAGCTCCATCTACGCGCTGGGTCAAGGCATCCTGTTGGCCGCTGGCCGGATGCTTTTCGGTCATCCGTGGGCGGGCGTGGCTCTCGCCACCGCGGCCCTCTGCTCGTTGTGCTACTGGATGCTGCGCGCATGGACCACACCCGGCTGGGCGCTCGCCGGCGGCCTGTTGTGCGTAGCGCAATTCGGTCCTCTGAACCAGTGGATGAATAGTTATTGGTGCGGCTCGCTCCCCGCGGCTGCCGGATGCCTGGTGTTCGGTGCTCTACCACGGCTCCGGGAAAACTTCCGCATCCGTCACGCGGCACTGCTCGGGCTAGGGCTCGCGATTCACCTGCTCACTCGCCCGTACGAGTCCATCTTTCTGTTGTTGAGTGTCGTTCTGTTCTTTCTCCCGGCACCGCGTAATCTCGCGCGGGCGCTGCCGGTCGTGGTTTTGGTTGTGACGCCAGCAATCGTCTTTACCCTTGCACAAAACAAGCAGGTCACCGGCAGTTGGACCACGCTCCCGTACATGCTCAGCCGCTATCAATACGGCGTGCCAACCACGTTCACTTTTCAAGCGAATCCCACCCCGCACAGAGCACTCACCGCAGAGCAGCAATTGGACTACGAGGAACAGTCGGCTGTCCATGGAAAGGATGCCGACACGATAGGCCGCTACTTCGCGCGTGTCGCTTACCGCGTGCGTTTCTACCGCTTCTTTTGGGTTGCCCCGCTCTACGTAGTGCTGCCGTTCTTCTTCGTGGCTTTACGCGAGTTCCGCTTTGCGTGGGTAGTCATCACGTTATTCCTATTCGGCCTCGCCACCAACTTCTATCCGTACTTTTATCCCCACTACATCGCGGCTTTGACTTGCCTGTTCGTCCTGGTCAGCGTGACGGCGCTCGACCGGCTAAGCCGGCTGACGATCCGCGCCTTGCCTGCGGGCCAGGATGCCGCCCGCTTTCTCCTGCTCCTTTGCGCTGCACACTTTTTATTCTGGTACGGCATTCACTTTCTTGATGACGCGAAATGGGCCGCCGCGCTTCGGGAATATCAGACCTGGGACATCATCAATCACGACGATCCGGAAGGACGGATTGCCATCAGCCATCAGCTCGCACAGGTCACGGGAAAACAACTCGTGTTCGTGCGCTACGGGCCGCAGCACACATTTCAGGAGTGGGTACACAATGGCGCCGATATCGACAGCGCCCGCATTGTTTGGGCTCGCGACCTGGGCGCGACGGAAAATGAAGAACTCCGCCGCTATTATCCGGATCGCACGGATTGGCTGTTGGAACCTGACGCGCGGCCGCCGAGGCTTACGCCATATCAGCACCAAACTACGATGCAATTCGAAACGGTGCCCTAGAGCGAACGAGGGCCGAGCGTGTGCCGCACGGCCTCAGCCAACGGAAGCGCGCTGAACGGCCTCTCAATCCTGCCTGCTGCGCCAGCCTGCAGTTTTTCGCCAGCCGCCTCGGAAACCAGAATGGGTACGCTGGGCCGTACGCCTTTGAGCTTCTGCATAATTTGCGCGCCGGAGCTGCGTGTATCCAGAAGCACGAGCGCCACTCTGCCCGAGCTGTTCTGCAGAAGCGTCAACGCCTGCGTACCGTTTTCCACCAGGGCCACGTTGTAGCCGTATCGCTCGAGCGCCGTCTTCGCGACGAGGCGCTGGCTGTCGTCGTTTTCGACCACCAGGATCGTCTTGCGCGTGTCAATCGCACGTGCCGCTGAGCCGGATAGACGAAAGACGCGCCGGATGCCGGCCGTCATGCGCATGGCCGTCGCATAGTTTCCGTCCAACTCCGCGAAATAGATCGTGCCCGCCATCGCCGCCAGGCACACCAGCGCCACGATCACATCAGCGTAGTCTTTGAACGACGGTTTCCTGTTTCCATAGGGAATCTCGCGGCCTTGACCGACAGTCTGGGCCGCCGAGAATACCGCCTTCGGTGGCGTGTCCGCTACTGAAGGGGCCGTCTTTCTGGCCATGTCGATACACTCCTCCCGAGCCGTCTCCGGAACTCTCCGGACGCGGCATTCAATCAGGATTTCTTGATAAGGATGACGTTAACTCGAATGGCTAACTATGGACAATCGGGCAATCACCCGGTGTAATAGTGAACGTGGGTTTTGTTCTATGGATCGCCGGCGACGTTGCCTGGGCGCAAGGGACGTACGAGTCGCGCGCCATTGGCTCAGCCGTCATCTCTGTGACGGACCTGTTTCAGTATCGCGACTTCCGGCCCGCGCGGTGCCCGCCGAGTCCTTTCGATCCCGGCTACGTGGGCTGGTTCGCGTCACTCTCGGACGTGAATGCGCGGCTAAGGTCAAAAAACGGCGCTATGCTAATGTCCAGGTATGATTCCCGTCCAAGAAGCCGTCAAAAAGGCGGTCGCATTCGCCGAAGACATGCTTGAGCCGTCGCGCACCGCCAGCATCCTGCTTGAGGAGGTTGAATCTGCGGCATTCCGCGGCAAGGACGCGTGGGAGATCACTCTGAGCCTGCGAGACCCCAACCCGCTTTCATTTGCCGCAAATCGCCAGTACAAGACGTTCACCATAGACGCGGAAACCGGTGAAGTGCTTTCCATGAAGATCAGACAACTGAGCAGCACGACTTGAACACCTTCGATCAACTGATCAACAAGCACCGCGCCGACGGGCTTTTGATCGACACGAATCTTTTGCTCCTGTATCTCGTCGGTAGAACCAATAAGAACCGAATTCTGACATTCAAACGAACCCAACGGTACACGATCGAAGACTTCGAACTGGTTGAGCTTCTCATCGCCCAGTTCGCAACGCTGATCACAACACCGCACGTGCTCACAGAACTCAGTAACCTGGGAACACTGCAAGGAACCGAGCTTTCAAGATTGAGAATCTTGTTCAAAGAAACCGTCGAACACACCCAAGAGTTCTACGACGAAAGCCGGCACATTGTGTCGGACGCAGCATTCAACCGGCTCGGACTGGCAGACGCGGCAATCACGACTTTGTGCCGGCGCAGCATGCTCGTGCTCACGGACGATCTACCGCTGTATCTGGGCCTCACCCAGCGCGGCGTTGATGTCATCAACTTCAACCACATCCGCATTTTCTTTTGGCGGCACTGATCTACAACCCCGCCCTCTTCCACAACTCATCCACCCTCTGTTTCACGTCGCTCGACATCCGGATCACGCCTGGCCAGGGCCTCGTAAACCCTTCGCCGGGCCATTTGCGCGTCGCGTCGATACCCATTTTCGAGCCGAAGTTCGGCAGCCGGCTCGCGTGATCGAGCGAATCGATCGGCCCTAGTGTGAAATGGATATCGCGCTCCGGGTCAATGTTGTTGAGTGCTTTCCACGCCACCTCGCTCACATTCTGCACGTCCACGTCCTCATCTACAACCACGATGCACTTGGTGAACATCGCCTGCCCCAGTCCCCAGATCGCGCTCATGACTTTCCGCGCATGTCCGGGGTACGATTTGCGCATCGCGACCAGCATCAGATTGTGAAAGATGCCCTCCGCAGGCATGCAGATATCGCGGATCTCCGGCAGTTGCAGGCGCATCAGTGGCAAAAAAATCCGCTCGATCGCCTTGCCCATGTAGTAGTCCTCCATCGGCGGCGGCCCGACGATGGTCGCGGCGTAAATCGGGTCCTTGCGCTGCGTGATGCAAGTCACATGGAAGACTGGATACTCGTCGGCCAGAGAATAGAAGCCCGTGTGATCCCCGAAGGGGCCTTCGGTTCGGTGCTCGCCCAGTGGCACGTAGCCTTCAAGGACGATCTCGGCGTTCGCCGGCACCTCCAGATCGCACGTCTGGCACTTCACCATTTCGACCGGGCTCGAACGCAGAAACCCCGCGATCATCATCTCGTCGAGATCTGGTGGCAGCGGCAGAATGCTGGAATACATCGTCACCGGGTCAGAACCGATGGCCACCGCGACCTCCATCCGATCCTTGCCGGCTTGCGCCAACATGCGCCGGTAATGTTCCGCCCCTTGCTTGTGAGTTTGCCAGTGCATGCCCGCGGTGCGCGCATCGTACACCTGCATTCGATACATGCCGCAGTTGCGCTTGCCCGTTTCCGGATTTTTCGAGAATACTAGGGGCAGCGTGATGAACCGTCCGCCATCCTCAGGCCAGCACTGCAGCACGGGATAGTCGTACAGCGAAAATTCGTCGTGCTTGACGATCTCCTGGCACGCGCCTTTCGAAACCGTCTTCGGAAAGAATGCCCCCATCTCAGCCAGCTTGGGCAACATCTTCAGTTTGCCGATAAGGCCTTCCGGCATCCGCATCTCGAGGTACTCCGCGATGCGGCCGGCGATCTGCTCGACTGAGTCCACCTCGAGCGCCAGTTCCATGCGCCGCATGGTCGCGTAACTGTTGATCAGCACCGGTATCTGGTAGCCCTTGGGTCGTTCGAACAGCAGCGCCGGCCCCCCCGATTTCACCGCGCGGTCGGCAAACTCAGCGATTTCGAGCACCGGGTCCACCTCGAATGTAATCCGTTTCAGCTCGCCTTCCTTTTCCAGTTTCCGGATGAATTCGCGCAGATCGTTGTAGGCCATCGGAGAGAGTTCTATTATGACGGCAGGCAGAAGCGAACCGCAAAGGTTCTAGGCCACAGCGGAATGCAAGGTTTGCTCAATCGCCGCAAACAGTTCCACGGAGTTGATGGGCTTGGACACGTAACTGTCCATGCCGGCCTGGAGGCACCGCTCTTGATCACCCTTCATGGCATGGGCGGTCATCGCCACAATGGGCAGATGATGGCCGGTTCCGCGCTCTTGCTCCCGAATCGTCTGCACGGCCTCGAGACCGTCCATCTCGGGCATTTGCACGTCCATCAGCACGAGATCAAACGTTTCGCTCTCGACCGCCGCCAGTGCTTCGCGGCCATTTCCCGCGACCACCACCTCGTATCCTTGCTTCTGCAACAGGCGCACCGCGAGCTTCTTGTTGACCGCGTTGTCTTCTGCCAGAAGGATACGCAGCGTTTTCTTAGCCATGGCCGCCGGATCGCGAGGGATGGGGGCCCGTTCTACCAGCGCGCCTTTCTCCTTCAATATCCGCAGGATGGTTCTGCGTAATTCGGATTGACACACCGGTTTGGAGAGCCGCGCCTGCACTCCGGGCGTGGGAGGCACGCGATCGCTCCCTTCCCCGGCGGAACTGAGCATGATGATGCCGGGACTGCCCAGTTCTGGATTCCGGCCGATCCGCTCAACCAACTCGAAGCCATCGGTCACGGGCATTTGCGTGTCCGTCAGCACCAGGCTAAAAGGAGCACCCCGGCCGGCTGCTTCCTCGAGTTTCCTTAACGCCGTGTTGGCATTCTCGGCTAAAGTCGGCTCCATGTGCCACTGGCGCAGGATATCCTGCAGGATGTGCCGGTTGGTGGCGTTATCGTCCACCACCAACACCGCGACGCCCGCCAAACTCGGCTGTTCCGTGCAATCCGCCTCAGGCATCTTCTTGCCCGCACCAAATCGCGCGCTGAAATGGAAGATACTTCCCCGCTCTGGTTCACTTTCCACCCAGATGTGGCCGCCCATCAGCTCCACCAGCCTCCTGGAAATTGTGAGCCCCAGGCCGGTGCCGCCATACCGCCGGGCGGTCGATCCGTCGGCTTGCGTGAAAGCTTCGAATATCGTGGCTTGTTTGTCCTTGCTGACGCCGATTCCGGTATCGGAAACCGTGAAGTGCAAGCAAACACGGTCCTGTTCCCGCGACTCCTGTTCCACCCGTAGGGTGACTTCGCCCCTCTCGGTGAACTTGATCGCATTGCCTACCAAATTGGTCACAATCTGCCGCAGGCGGCCAGCATCGCCGATCAGGATTTCGGGAACTTCCGAGAGAATGCGGCAGTTGAGTTCTAGATCCTTCTCGTGAGCCCGCAGCGCCATAGCCCGCAGCGTGGAGTTCAAGCTGTCTTGCAGGTGGAATGCAATCGATTCCAGTTCCAGCTTCCCGGCCTCAATCTTGGAAAAATCCAGAATGTCGTTAATGAGCGTCAGCAGAGATTCGGCGGAAAACTTGACCGCGTCTGCATATTCCCGCTGGTCCGGAGTAAGTGCGGTGCCAAGCACCAGCTCAGTCATCCCCAGGATGCCGTTCATGGGCGTGCGGATCTCGTGGCTCATGTTGGCCAGAAACTCGCTCTTGGTGCGGTTCGCCGCTTCCGCGGTCTCCTTTGCCTTCTGTAACTCGGCCTCGGCGCGCTTGCGCTCAGTGATATCCACCGCTACGGCCCCTAGCAACCGCTGGCCGGCTGTTTCCACGGGAAATTTGAAAATCAACAGGTCCCGGCGCGTCCCGTCGGGCATCGGCATGGATTCGATGAACTCGCCGGGCTCGCCAGTCTTCAGAACCCCGAGATCGTGCTCCCGGCACGCCGCGGCGGCCTCGGCCGACATCCAGTCGAAAACCGTCTTGCCCTCGATCGCCACCTGCAGCAATTTCAAAAATGGCCGGTTCGCGTATACGTACCGTCCGGCGGCGTCCTTCAGGGATGCGAGTGCCGGGCTATGATCCATGAACGCAGTGAATCGGTCCTGCGCCTCTCGTAGCGCTTCCTCGGTACGTTTGAGCGCGCTGATGTCCATCATGGCGCCGATCATGCGTAGCGGCTTGCCAGTGCCGTCACGCAAAATGTAGGCGCGGTCATAGACGAAAGCGTAGGACCCATTGGCCCTGCGGAAACGATACTCACAGGCCCAATGTTCGTCGCCCCCCTCCACGGCAGCGTTCGCTATACGGGAGACCTGGTCCTGGTCTTCGGGGTGGATGTGTTCCACCCACCAGCCGATCGTGAGCTCCACCTGCTCCGGCGCATATCCAAAAGCCGTGTAGAAACGCTCGCCATGCCACACGGCGTTGCTTGCGAGATCAACGTCCCACACGGCCTCGTTGATCGCACGCACGACATATTCGAATCGCTGCTGCAAATGGGCTTCGCTCTCCAGGCGCCGCCGGATGATCTCCGTTTGCCGTCGCACGCGGCCGCGCAGAGCCACCACCCATCCCAGAACGACTAAGATGACCGCTCCTGTGCATTCCACCACCAGCCGCGCGTGTTTCGCGGTCCACCAGGACGGGCGTTCCAGCACAACCACATCCCGGGGCGACCGGAGCAGGAGCAGAAAACGGTCGGGCACCCGGTTCTCATCCACCTGCACCGAGCAGATCCCGGTCAGTTGCAGAAGGCTGCCTGGCTCCGCCAGACGGGAAGGCCGGCCGGCCGCTTCCAACTCCGCTCCAAAATTGATCTTGCCTGCCTGCAAAACCAGAAATTGGTGACCCGGCGCCAGCGAGACGTCTACGAGGCGAGCTCGAATCTGGATCAGCTCGGCACCGTGATCGCCGCCCATCGCCTGCTCCGCCGTCACCGGAATCGCGGCGGGAGGCGTTCCCGCGCCGATGCGCTGAAAAACCGCATCCTCTAGAACCGGTGCATACGCATCCAGTGCTGGGAATCCCACCACATCCACTCGATCTCCGACCTGCAATATCGTCCTTTGCCTGGTTTTCACCAGGAGACACGCATCCCCATCCTGCATGACCAGCGAGCGCCCCAGCCGTTGCAGCGTCACCACGCCCTGTACGCGCACGCGATGCAGGAACGCCCGGTTTGGCGCCGTGCGCATGATGCTTCGAGTGGAGATCACCGGCTGCGTGAACGAACTCCGCGGCGGCGGCTCGACAATGGAAATGTCCGCGAGGCTGGGAACCAGAACTTCCACGGCCAGAAACTGTTGCCGCCCATTGTAGAACCCGCCACAGTCGCCGCGAATGCGCACACGCGCGTCCACCAGGGCCGGCGGCACCGCCATTCGTGGAATGAACGCTTTGAATTGCACCCCTCCGGCCGTAATGTCGAGCATCCATCCGCCCTCCTTGCTTTCGGCCGAACGCACCACGCCCTCCACTTCCACTCGCTGGCAGTCTAGGGTGCCAGATGCCAGTTCTTGCGCGGAAACTCTTCTCGCCCGTGGCAGGCCGCCTTCTGATAGGACACGGATCTTGGCATGCACCACATCCGTCACGGAATCGGCCGCGCTGCTGACCCCTTCCACTTCGACGGACTGTCCAGGGTGCAAATCTGGCATGTGGCCCGGCGGATCTATCCAAACCGCCCCCGTCGCGTCCTGGATAAACAGGTCGCCACGCGCGAAGTCCGAGTACGTCACCACTCCCCGCAGTCGCGCCGGATATCCACGCTGGGCTTCTTCCAGCGCCAGCTTGCGCAGTTGATCGATCCGGCGAATCGTGGGCAGGCCTCCCGGCCGCCCTCCCCCATCCCCCCAACAAACCACCGCCGCGAGCGGGGCCAGCACCGCAGCCAGCACCCGCCTCAGCCGCCGTCGCGCGCATCGGCTCGACCAATAGGATGGAGATTCTCGTTCTGGCAGCATACGGCTCGGGCGGGCAGGTGCATGACACCCGTCCTCTGCTTATATCGGCAAAAGGCACGCCGAACTTTAACGAGGTTCCCCCAAGCACATAAAGTTCGATTATCATTGCACTTCGGACTCTTCATGCAAAATCGAATCGCTTTCGTGACCGGCGCCAGCCGCGGCATCGGACGTGCCTGTGCCCTCGCCCTCTCCGCCGCCGGCGCACGCATTGTGCTCGCCGCCCGCCAGCTGGACAAGCTCGAACAGGTAGCGGCCGAAATTCGCGCTGCTGGTGGCGATTCGTTCGTCGTCGCCATCGACATGGCCGCCCCCGATTCCATCCGCGCCGCCTTTTCCAAGGCTGCCAAGGAGTTCGGCCGCATCGACATCCTGGTGAACAACGCCGCCATCACCAAGGACGGTCTCGCCATGCGCATGAAACCACAGGATTGGGACGCCGTCCTCGCCACCAACCTCACCGGCGCCTTCGTCGCCACACAGCAGGTTCTGCTCGGCATGATGCGCGAGCGCTGGGGCCGCGTCATTAATATCACCTCGGTCGTTGCCGAGGCCGGCAATGCCGGTCAGGCCAACTACGTCGCCTCCAAAGCCGGATTGATCGGATTAACCAAATCCCTCGCCCAGGAAATGGCCAGCCGCAACGTAACCGTCAACGCCGTGGCCCCAGGCTTCATCGACACCGACATGACCCAAAGCCTCGCCCAGGAGTTCAAAGACCGCCTTCTCGCCGCCATCCCCCTGCAGCGACTCGGCCGGCCCGAAGATGTCGCCGCCGCCGTCCGCTTCCTGGCCAGCGACGAAGCCGCCTACATTACCGGCCACGTCCTCAACGTTAACGGCGGCATGTACATGTAGCACTTTTGCCTTTTGCCTTTTGCCTTTTGCTTTTTGCCTTCTCCTCTACAAGTCTCCCGGCAGCAGATCATACGGGCTCTGCGCATGCCGCACATATCCCTCCGCCTGCGCATACCCGCTCTCCAGCCCACGAAAACGCGTCACCTGCGTCTGCAAAGCATAGTACCGGTCCGGCGTCTGGCTGGCATGCGCATAGCACGCCGCCCGCTTCCGCTGCTCCACCGCCGTGATATCCACGTAATGCGTCGGGCTGAACATCAAGGTATCTTCCCCGTTCGACACCTCGTAGTAGTAGAACGCGGACTTCTTCCCCATCCGCAGCCACGCATCGTACGCTAAGTTGGAAATCGCTCGGTGGTCCCGATGCCCGTCAATCGGCCACTGCGTGATCATCACGTCCGGCTTCTCCGTCTCCACAATCTTCTGGAACGCATCGTAATGCGCCCCATCCACCACCGCCCTGCCATTCCATTGCCCCGCATACACCGGCCTCGCTTTCAGAATCTCGCACGCCTTCGCCGCTTCCGCCATCCGCATCGGCGCCGCGTCCTCCACCGGCTTTTCGAGATATCCCGAGTCCCCCCGGTTCAGATACAGCAGCACGACCTCATGGCCCAACTCCGTATATCGCGCCACCGTTCCCCCGCACCCGTATTCCGGATCACCCGGATGCCCGCCCGCGACAATCACCTTGATCTTCCGTCCTGCCTGCTTTGCCGCGGCCGCCGCCACGAGCCCTGTCCCCGCAATCAACATCCGTCGCGAAATCCCATTCATTCCTGACACGCTACCATGGACCCAGTCGCCCCATGCTCATCCTCATGGCCGGTCTCCCCGGCACCGGAAAAAGCACTCTCGCCCGCGCGCTCGCCGCTTCCTGCCAAGGCGTCGTTCTCGATAAGGATGAAATCCGCAGCGTCCTGTTCCCGCCCGCGTTCGTCGAATACTCCGCCGCGCAGGACGATTTCTGCCAGTCCCTGATGCTCGATACCGCCGCCTACCTTCTCGCCCGCCACCCCGATCTCCGCGTCTTTCTCGACGGCCGTACCTTCTCGCGCGCCTATCAAATCCAAACCGCCATCGCCCGCGCCAATCTCCTCGGCACTCCCTGGCGCGTCATTTTATGTGTCTGCTCCGACGCGACCGCCCGCCACCGCCTCGACCCCACGCACACCACCCACCCCGCCCAAAATCGCAATTTCGATCTCTACCGCAAGCTGCAATCCGAGTTCGACCCCATCCCGCCCCCGCATCTGACCATCGACACCGACCGCCCCCTCGACGATAGCGTCGCCTCCGCCCAAGCGTACTTGAGCGCCTGAATCTACGGCGCCTTTTCTATCGCCTAATACGGACCTTGTTGTCGTCAACCACAGCGGCCCAGTCTGTATTCTCCAGAAGGCCGAGGGCTCGCCGAATCGAGTGGCGGATTTTTTGTTCCGTCGGAGGGTGTACTTTCAACCGCACGACACCGGTCGTGTGTTCAGGCGGAAAGCGGAGTATGTGCGCGAAGTCGGCGTCCAGTGTTACAAGTACCCGGCCATCTTCGATCGCGAAGCGCCGGATCTCCTCATCGGGAGCTCCTGAGGGCCCGCCGTTGGATCTCACTTCAACGGCATGCTGTGGCGAAAGGTTCTCGTCCAGAAAGAGCTTCACTGATTCGCGAGTACAATCTCATCGGCAGCCAGACGGGCAGCATACTCCAAACTCGCCTGGATGTGCTCAGGTCCGAGCTGCGGATAGGCAGCGAGAATGCCCTGGCTTGTCTCTCCCGCCGCCAGCTTCTCCAAGATGAGGTAGACAGGAATTCGCGTCCCCTTCAGGCACAGCTTGCCCATCATGACGTCGCGTCGAACCTCGATGTGCTCCGGCAGGTCCATCAACTCAACTGTATCAGAAGTGGCCGACTGGGTTTGTGTCATGTCCGGCCCCGCCATCAAACCGAGCCGCGCCCGAAGGAAGCGGACAGTCTACCGATAATCCGGCAGCCCGCTCTCAATCCGAACCGTCTCCACGCTCACGCAAGCCATGTGTCCCACGAATCGGTCCGTGCGGGGACTCACATCAGGTCTTGGTGAAATCACAAGAGGGTTTTGGTTATCTTCCTGACGCCAGGGACCAAGTCATCAACCTGCTCGGCAGTGGGGTCCTTCGTCTTGCTGTGATCGCACAAATTGCGTATGTCTGCCAGGTGCTGAATATAGCGCCATTGGGGCAGGTCAATGACTTTTGCGTCCTTCAGAGCGTCATTGAGATCAGAGATCGTGGGCGACTTCTTTGCGATCTTGATTCCGTGGTTTTCGCACACCTGCGCGAGATGCCGCTCGAGAACTACTCCGACCATGGCGCCTGCAGCGCGAGTGAACTTGTTCTTCGCAAGTTCCTCCGCTGCGTCAAGGTCCGAGTCGAAGAGGTCGGCTTGGATCAGCTGACGAATATCGAAGAGTGAACTCTCGAAGCGTCTTTCCAACGACTTTAGTATCGCCAGCTGCTGTCGAAATTGCGGTATAGCTGCATCCGGTCCGATGATCGTCTCCTTCACTATGCCGTTGGTCCGAGTCACATTGAGTCCTTGAAGGTAGTCCTCGATTCTGTAGGTCTCGTATGTAACGCTCTTGCGGGATTTGGGCTTCTCGTAATGGTGAACGAAATCTGCCAGCCGGTCGGGCAGAAGCTGCTTTACCAGCACACCTTCGCCTCGGAATACCAGGCCTGATAGGAGTCATAGAACGGGGGAATATTCTTGAGGAATTCGTCTGCTTTGTCTTTGTATTGTTCCTTAACCACGTTGTCGAACTCTTTAGGCAAACACTCTCTTTGTATAGCGCAGAAAAGTTGTTGGCCCTGTGTGATCAGAGAATCAAGATCCTTCTTGTGACGGTCTAAATTCGACACCATCCTCGCCCCATCATGATCCAGCGTCTCCGCCGCTGCAAGGTGGCCCCCCCCGCGCACAAACAACATCCTGCCGCGGCGCGCCAACGACCGTATGCGCTGTCGGCGGCAACGGCGGCCCCTCACTACTCGCGCCTCGCCTCGCGCCGCAACCCTTCATGCAGGAGCATTTTCAGAAGCGTTTGATAGCCGATTCCCTTGCGGTCAGCGATCTCGCGTGCTTTCGCGAGATCAGGCGCCGGCAAGCGTAGCGCAATCTGCACGCTGCTCGCACGGCTCAGGTTGGCAACAAGGGGCGAACCTTTGAGCTTCTTAGTTCCAGAGCCAGGCTGCTGCTTGAGGAACTCCCGCCCCTCCGTGCTCGCCCACCATTTTGCCTCCTCGTCCTCGTTTTCGAACTTCGGCATCTTGGAAAATTTCGGCACTGCTTCTTTTTGCTGCCTCATCACATCACTCCCCTCGCGCACGGCGCTCCAGGTAGTCGCGCTTTTGGCCGGCATCCAACTCGTAGGCTGTAATCACTCGAATTTTGTTGTCGCGTTCCGTCAGAACGAGAGCAAGCAGCCGGTTGCGTTCCGTTTGCCCGTAGTACACGTATCGCGCCTCGCCATCGGCATCTTGTTCGTAGATCAGGATCGGCTCGCGACCCAGGGCGTGTTCCACTTCTGCCACCTTGACCCGATGCGCCCCGATCTTCTTCAAATTGTTCTGGTCCCAATCGAACACGGCCACTCTTATTGTATATGCAATGCATCACAGGTTGTGATGACGGGGATGGAAAATGGCGTTATCGGAACCTGCTTGTCAAGGGCTAGGCAGTAAACGTGTGGTTGGAGCCGCCAAGTCCCTAAATCTCCAAGATCACCGGCATGATCAGCGGCCTTCTCGACGTCTGCTTTACGATGTAGCGCTTCAAGTCCGCCCGGATTTTCTCTTTCATGACGCCCCAGTCCGTCATCTCTTCCGGGTTCGATGTCTCGAGCGTCCGCTGCACCACCTGCCGCGCGGCCTGCATCAATTCCGAGTTGCCATCCTCGGCCCCCGTGAACCCGCGGCTCACCAGTTCCGGCACGCTTTCCACTCGCCCTGTATGCTTACTGATCGCGATAATGGGCAGCACAATGCCGTCTTCGGAAAGGTGCCGCCGGTCGCGGATCACCACGTCTTCCACCACCTCATCCACCGACCCGGAATCGATGCACACGCGCCCCACCGTCACGCGTTCGCCGCGCCGCGCGCCATGCTCGTCAATCTCGAGCGTGTCGCCGGTCGTCATCACAAAGGTCTCCTCCAGGCCCGAATGCTTGAGGTGCTCGGCCAGCCGCGCGTGCTTGTCCATCTGCCGGTACTCGCCGTGAATCGGCACGAAGTATCGCGGCCGCACCAGATTCAGCACCAGCCGCAGCTCTTCCATACTGGCGTGTCCGGATACATGAAGCGGCGGGTTCATGTTGCCGTACATCAGATCCGCTCCGCGCCGCGCCAGATGATCGATCATGCGGTAAATCAACTTCTCGTTGCCGGGGATGATGCGTGAGCTCAGCACCACCGTATCGCCACGCTCCACCGATATGTGCTTGTGGTTGTCCACCGCTACACGCGAAAGCGCCGACATCGGTTCGCCTTGCGTGCCCGAAATCAGCACCGTCACCTTGTGCGGCGCGGCATCCATCGCATCCTGCGGGCGGATCAGCACGCCGTCGGGTATCGTCAAAAGGCCAAGGTCGTGCGCAATTTCCGAAACGCTGGTCATGCTGCGCCCGACAATGGCTACCTTGCGCCCGAACTCTTCGGAAAGATCGAGAATCTGCTGAATGCGGTGAATCGAGGAGCTGAAACACGAGACCACGATCCGCCGCTCGGCCCGGTTGAAAATATCCTCCAGGCGCGGACGCACCGCGCGCTCCGATTCCGTGTAGCCCGGCCGGTCCGCGTTCGTCGAGTCCGACATCAGCAGCAGCACGCCGCGTTTTCCGTAATCGGCCAAAGTGTGCAAGTCGAACAGCTCGTTGTCGGTCGGTGTTGGGTCGACTTTGAAATCGCCGGTATGAATCACCACTCCGACCGGCGTCGTGATCGCCAGCGCCAGCGCGCTGACAATCGAGTGAGTGACGTGGATAAACTCGACCTTGAAGGGCCCGATATCGAGCACTTGCCCCGGCTTAACTATATTTAAATCAACCTCTTCCGGGAGATCGTATTCTTCCAGCCGCCGTTCCACCAGGGCCAGCGTAAATGCCGTTCCGTACACTGGAACGTTCAGATCGGTGAGGAAAAACGGCACCGCCCCGATGTGATCCTCGTGACCATGGGTCAGAAGGAGCGCACGCACATGTTCCCGATTATCACGAAGATAGGTCAGATCGGGGGTTACCAGATCGACACCTAGCAACTCGTCTTCCGGGAACATCATCCCGGAATCGATGACCACGATGTCGTCCCCGTACCGGAGCGCCATCATGTGCATCCCGAACTCACCCAGACCGCCGAGTGGGATTACCTGTAGTTTTTTAGCCAATGGATTGCCGAGCTATCAGTGTACGGCTAATGGACCCAAAATAGAAATGCTCACCCCGAAGGGTGAGCATTCAATCCCCCTGTTCTACCAGGGTGATGTTCGATGGGAGAACCATTTTCGACGGCTTCACAACCGCCAAAAACTTTGTGATTGGATATTAAATTTTCCGGCGCATTCAAGTCAAGTAAAAAACCCCGCGAAAAATAAGCCTTCTAAGCATCGGCAACCCTAGTACTTATGGGTCCGCAGCATTTCCACAGCATCTGTGGAAAAACTCCGCACAGCCCTGTTTGGCCCCGCCATTTTAGGGCTAAACTAAAGATAACCTTTGCTTTACTGGTCCCGGAGATGGAGCGAGATCACGCTTTCCGCGTCTCCGCCACCGCTGGCACGTTTGAGAATTGCGCGAAATCCGCCGAAGGCCAATCCCGCCACGAGACAGAACACCAGTAGTAACCCAGTGAGTCTAAAGACATTTACGACCAGGTTGCCAATGTTGTCGCGGGCACCGGGGACGTGTTCATCCATGGTTAGCGTCGGCGCATAGCGAATCTGGGCAAGCAGCCTTTCCGCGTCGTCCGCGTTCGGTGGAGATAGCACCACTGCGATGAGTGGGCCCGTCCGCTTGGCCATCGCCCCGGAAATCCTCTGGAAATCCACAAGCCGCTCACGGGCAATCTGCGGGGTCGGGTAGGAAAAGACAGCCAGCTTCATTTCACCAGAGGCGGCCCGGAAAGTGGCCAACTGCGCCTCCGCGCCGAAATGGAAGGCGGCAGTAGAAGGCGAGATGCTGGACGCGAACTTCTCCAGGGCGACGGGACCGGTGACATAGCGCTCCGAGTTCGGAACCAGCCCCTTATCAGGCAGATAGCCGGAAAGGGCTGGTAACGGCGACTGCTCCAGCTTCGGTATGGTCTGAACGAGGGTGTCGATTTCGCCGACTGAGGGCTTATATCCTTCAAAAGTCAGGAGATAGTTCCCATAGGCCAAAATCACGAGATCGCCGGATTCCACGGCCAGTTTGCCGAGGGAGGAAGCTCTGGCATCTGCCGGCCGCTCGGCGTCAAATGCCGAGAGCGCGCCGGTAGAGTCCTGGAGGCGGTAGGCGGTTCCGGTAAATTTCCTGTCCTGGAATTCGTACTGAGCCTGTTCGGCTTGCTGGAGGCCGAATTCGCCCCAAAGAGGGCGGTCGGAGACTTCGATGGGCTTGTCGGTGGCGCGGTGGAACGCGCCGAAGGTGTCGGGCCAGATGCCGGCGAAAGAAACGGCCGGCAAGATAAGAGCAACGAAAAGCCTCATCGTGATTACCTTTCATCTTAGACAATGAAGAAGGCTCATGACACACGATCCGCGCCAAGTTTACTCGCAACTGTTACAGGACCGCCGCAACGAGATTGCCCGGAGCGAGGGGCGTCACCGGATGTTGGGGTACGGCAAGGTAGCGGTGGCGGCGTGCGGGGCGGGAACGTTGTGGATCGCGCTGCTGCACGTTATTTCGATCTTTTGGGTGCTGCTTCCCGCGGCGCTATTGGCGGCACTGGCGGTGTTCCATGAGCACTTGCTGGGGTTACAGGAGCGCCGCCGGCGGGCGGAACGGTATTTCGAACGAGCGCTGGCGCGACTGGACGGAAAATGGGCAGGAACCGGAGAGGGCGGCGACCGCTATTTAGACCCAGCGCATCTCTATGCCCAGGACCTGGACTTGTTCGGCAAGGGTTCATTGTTCGAACTGTTGTGCACGGCGCGGACGCACATTGGCGAGGACACCTTGGCGCGATGGCTGTTGGCGCCGGCAGATCCGGCGAGCGTTCGCGCACGGCACGCGGCAGTCGAGGAGCTACGACCGCGGCTGAATCTGCGCGAGGAACTCGCGGTGCTTGCCGAAGAGGCGCGAACCGGTGTCGACCCGGTTTCTCTAGCGGCGTGGGGCGAGGCGCCGGGGCTGATGGAAGGGGGTGGGCTGCGGATCGCGGCGGGCGCGCTAAGCGTCCTCGGTGTGCTGGGCTTCTGCGCATTTCTCGCATATGATGCGGATCGCCTCGGCTTGGTCAGAATGTCCGAGTCCACCACGATCCTGTGCCGCGACTTCTTCCTGGTTGCACTATCGGTCAACGCTTTTTTTCTGCATCGGATGCGCGAGCGAGTGCACGCCGTGGTGGCTGCCGTGGATGAGTCCGCGCACGAACTGAAGCTTCTCTCGGAAGTTCTGGTGCGGCTCGAGCGGGAACAATTCCAGTCGCCGATGTTGGCTGAACTCCGTGCCTCTCTGGATGCGGAAGGCGATCCGCCATCCAAGCGCTTCGCTCGTCTGAACAGGTTGATGGAGTTGGTGGATTCAGGCCATCACTGGCTTGTGCGGCTTATGGAACCATTTGTTCTATGGACAACGCACATGGCATTCGCCGTGGAGCATTGGCGCCGGCACAACGGCTCCGCCGTGCGGCGGTGGTTGACGGCAACCGGCGAAATCGAAGCATTGTGTTCGTTAGCGAGCCACGCTTTTGGGCATCCAGAAGATCCATTTCCGGAGTTCACAGCGGATGCGCCGTGGCTCGAGGCCGAAGGCATCGCACACCCGTTTCTTCCGGAGGAGCGCGCTGTGCGCAACGATGTGCGAATCGGTGGGGACCTGCGGCTACTGGTAGTGAGCGGATCGAACATGTCGGGGAAGAGCACGCTGTTGCGAACGCTGGGAATCAACGCGGTGCTGGCGCAGGCGGGGGCACCGGTGCGGGCGAGGAGGCTGCGGATGTCGCCCTTGGCGCTGGGCGCATCGATTCGGATTTCGGACTCGTTGCAGGGCGGCGTGTCGCGGTTCTATGCGGAGATTCTGCGGCTGCGGCAGATTCTGGACCAGACCGGCGGCCCGCTACCGGTGCTGTTTCTGATCGACGAGTTTCTGCACGGCACCAATTCACATGACCGGCGGATTGGCGCGGAGGCGCTGGTGCGCAGCCTAGTGGAACGTGGGGCCATCGGGCTGATCACGACGCACGACCTGGCGCTGGCGGACATCGCGGACGTGCTCGGCGGGCGCGCGGCGAACGTGCACTTCGAGGATCACATTGAAGACGGACAGATCCGCTTCGACTACGCGCTACGGCCAGGAGTAGTACGGAAGAGCAATGCGATTGAGTTGATGCGATCAGTGGGGCTGGAGATATGAGATGGATCTACGCCTTTAGGCTGGTTAATCAGCAACAGTAGCATGACGAGAATTCGCTCCAACCATCCGATGTACTGCGGGAGCGCCATAACAGAGGAGTCCCTACGAGGGAACCCGCGCACAAGAGGTCTACGCCCCGTGGCACTTTTTGTATTTTTTGCCGCTGCCGCAGGGGCAGGGGTCGTTGCGGCCGACTTTGTCGTTATTGATGACCTGTTTGTTGCGGGCGCTGGAACCGTCACCACCGACCATTTGCAGTTCGGCCATTTCCTTTTCCTTCTTGCGCTGGATGTTGCGCGTGAAGTCCTGGATGCTTGACTGGGCGGCGACGCGCTGCTGCTCGGCAGCGGCGGATGATTCGTCTTCGTCCTCTTCGGTCTCTTCGAAGCCCTCTTCGTCAATGTTGAAAGGGAGCTGCGGCCGGCGGCCCTCACCGGGCTCCTGGGCGATTTGCAGGAAGAACAGCAAGCGGACGGTTTCGTCCTCGATGCGGTCCATCATGTCCTGGAACAGGGTGAAGGATTCCTTCTTGTACTCGACCAGCGGATCTTTCTGGCCGTAGCCGCGGAGGCCGATGCCTTCCTTGAGGTGATCCATCGAGAGCAGATGGTCTTTCCACTGGTCGTCGATGACCTTGAGCATGACCCAGCGTTCGCTCTGGCGCATGAGATCGGCGCCGATGAGGTCTTCCTTCTGCTGGTATTTTTGCGCGAGCTGCTCGAAGATAACTTCCTCGACGGCCGCACGCTGCATGCCGGCGATGTCATTGATATCGATCTTGTGGCCGAACTGGCTGAGGATATCGGTGCGCAAGCCGGCGAGATCCCAGGTATCGGGATGCGCGCCTTCGAGGCAGCGGATATCGATGAAAGCACCGAGCGCACCACGCACCATTTCGAGTACGCGCTCTTTCTGGTCGACGCCTTCCAGAAGCTGGCGGCGCATGCCGTAGACGGCCTGCCGCTGCTTGTTCATGACGTCGTCGTATTCGAGCAGGTGCTTGCGTGACTCGAAGTTCTGCACCTCGACGGCCTTTTGCGCAGCGGCGATGCGCTTGGTGATGAGACGCGACTCGATGGGCACGTCCTCTTCCATGCCCAGGCGGAGCATGAGATTCTGCATGCGCTCGCCGCCGAAGATACGGAGCAGATCGTCCTGCAGCGAGAGATAGAAGCGGGAACTGCCGGGGTCGCCCTGGCGGCCGGCGCGGCCACGGAGCTGATTGTCGATGCGGCGGGATTCGTGGCGCTCGGTACCGAGAATATGAAGACCGCCGAGAGCGACGACCTCTTCGTGCTCCACGTCGGTTTCCTGCTTGTACTTCAGCAACGCGGCATCCCACTCGGCGCGCTCCGCGGTGCCGACGGCGCTGATTTGGAGGGCGTCGGGATCCCGGCCCTGCTTCCGCAGCGCCTCTTTGGCCATGAACTCGGCATTGCCGCCGAGCAGAATATCGGTACCGCGGCCGGCCATGTTGGTGGATACTGTGACGGCGCCTTTGCGGCCGGCCTGCGCCACGATGGATGCTTCGCGCTCGTGATGCTTGGCGTTCAGAACTTCGTGCTTGACGCCCATGCGCTTGAGCAGCGCGGAAAGTCTCTCTGATTTCTCAACCGAGATGGTGCCGACGAGCACGGGCTGGCCTTTCTCGGTGAGAGTCTTGATCTCCTTGGCGGCGTTGCGGAACTTTTCCTCTTCGGTGCGGTAGACGACGTCGGCATTTTCGATGCGGATCATCTTCCGGTTGGTGGGGATGACCGTGACATCGAGGTTGTAGGTTTTCTGGAACTCGGCGGCCTCGGTTTCGGCGGTGCCGGTCATGCCGCCGAGCTTCTTGTACATGCGGAAGTAGTTCTGGAAGGTGATGGTGGCGAGGGTCTGGTTTTCGCGCTCGATCTTGACGTTTTCCTTGGCTTCCACGGCCTGGTGCAAGCCGTCGGACCAGCGGCGGCCAGGCATGAGGCGGCCTGTGAACTCGTCGACGATGATCACCTCGCCATCCTTGACCACGTAATCCTTGTCGCGGAGGAACAGCACGTGCGCTTTGAGGGCCTGCTGCACGTGGTGGTTGTACTCGATGTTGGCGGGGTCGTAGAGATTGGGCAGGCCCAGCAGCTTCTCGACTTTGGTAACGCCTTCCTCGGTGAGTCCGACGGCGCGATGTTTCTCATCGACGGTGAAATCGCCGGTGGTGTATTTTTCGCCGGGCTCCTTGCCCTCGATGACCTCGCCACGGACCAGTTTGGGGATGATGCGATTGACCTTGTAATACTTGTCGGTGGATTCTTCGCTGGGGCCGGAAATGATGAGCGGCGTACGGGCTTCGTCGATGAGGATGGAGTCGACTTCATCGACGATGGCGTAGTGGTGCCCGCGCTGCACGCAGTCCTCGATGCGGAACTTCATGTTGTCGCGCAGGTAGTCGAAGCCGAATTCGTTATTGGTGCCGTAGCTGATGTCGCAGAGGTAGTTATCCTTGCGCTCCTGGTCGTCCAGATCGTGGACGATGACGCCGACCGACATGCCGAGGCCTTTGTAGATGCGGCCCATCCACTCGGAGTCGCGGTAAGCCAGGTAGTCGTTAACGGTGATGACGTGGACGCCATTGCCTCCGAGCGCGTTCAGATAAACGGGAGCGGTTGCGACCAGCGTTTTTCCTTCGCCGGTCTTCATCTCAGCGATCCTGCCTTTGTGCAGGACGATGCCACCGATCAACTGGACGTCGAAGTGGCGCATGTTGAGGAATCGGCGGCCGGCTTCGCGGACTACAGCGAAGGCCTCGATGAGCAGGTCGTCGATAGTAGCGCCCTGGGCGATGCGCTCTTTGAACTCGATGGTCTTGGCCTTGAGATCGATGTCGGAGAGCTGGCGCAACGCGGGCTCGAGTTCATTGATGGCCGCAATGGTCGGCTGGAGCGCCTTGATTTCGCGCTCGGTTTTGGTGCCAAAAATTTTGGCGAGGACAGCGTCGATCATGCAGGTAATCTCTTGAGGAAGGGAATCCGCTTTTTATTTTACCGCAGGACGGGGAATGTTAGCCGCGAATCCGAACATTTCCGGGTAGAATGGCAGACCGGAGTGAAGGGCGATGCGGCTATTTTCGTGGGACGAAGTCAAGACCGAGGTCATGAACCCGAACGTCAAGCGCAAAGTGATCACGGGAGAGAAGGCGATGGTGGCGCAGGTATTCATCATCAAGGGCGGCGTGGTGCCGGAGCATAAGCATGAGAGCGAGCAGCTCACGTACATCATGGAGGGTGCGCTGGAGTTTGAACTGGAGGGCCAGACGGTGGTGGTGCGGAAGGGCGAAGTGCTGCACATCCCATCGAACGTGCCACACAGGGCGGTAGCGCTCGAGGATACGCTCGATCTCGACATTTTCAGTCCGATTCGCCTGGACTGGTTGGACGGGACGGATCACTATCTGCGGCGGGGTGAGTGATGGATCTGGGCCTGAAGGACCGGGTGGCACTCGTCGCGGCGTCGAGCCAGGGGTTGGGGAAAGCGGCCGCAGTGGCGCTGGCACGTGACGGAGCGAAGCTGGCGCTTTGCGCGCGGAGGGCGGAAGCGATCGAAGCGGTGGCGGGAGAAATTCGCCGCGTGGCGGGTGTCGAAGTACTGGCACGGGCGGTGGACGTAACAGATCAAGATGCCGTGCGGCGGCTGGTGGCGGAGACGATGGAGCGATTTGGGCGCATTGATATCTGCGTGACGAATGCAGGCGGGCCGCCATCGAAGACTTTCGCCGAGACGACACCTGAGGACTGGGCCGCCGCAGTGGATCTCAATCTGATGAGCGTCGTTTCCTTGGCGCGGGAAGTGCTGCCGGTGATGCGGAAGCAGCGCTGGGGCAGGCTGATCACGATCACGTCGGTGGCGGTGAAGCAGCCGATCGACGGCCTCATTCTGTCGAACTCGGTGCGGTCGGCAGTCAGCGGTCTGGTGAAGACGCTGGCGAACGAGTATGGGAAGCACAACGTGACGGTGAACAACGTTTGCCCGGGATACACGCGAACAGAACGGCTGACTAGCCTCGCGGCACGCGTCGCACAGAACGAGGGCGCGGCGCGGGAAGACGTCGAGCGGCGGTGGACGGGCCAGGTTCCGTTGGGGCGGCTCGGAGAACCGGAGGAGTTCGCGGACCTAGTAGCGTTTCTCGCTTCGGAGCGGGCGAGTTACATCACGGGAGCGGCGATTGCGGTGGATGGCGGGCTGATCAAGGGCATTTACTGAATGTGTGCTTTATCACATAACTCGGCGCCGCACATCTAAGCTCCATCGCGCTTGACACATACGTGAGTAAATCTGCCTCAACGCACTTCTAAACAACGCCGGCCCCTGCCTGCCTTCTCTGTCATTTGATATACATCGGCGCTTGGCCGCCGTATTGCTATTGCTTACGACGACTTCCACTGAGGAGGCTTTTCGAAATGACCAGATTGAAAACCTGGATGGTTGCTATACCGATACTGCTTCTTGCGTGTGCTATATCGGTCCCGAGGGTGTGGGCCAATGATAAGGATCGCGATTCTCTGCTTCCCGGTTTGTTGGTGCCGGTTTCCGGCATCAATATTCCGGGTGGAGCTTCGGCCAGCCAGCCGTTGGGGCCGGCGTTTGTGCCAACCGGCACTGATCCGCTCCAGAGCGGAACGGCCCGACTGTCCGCAGACGGCACGCTGCACGTAGACCTGGACGGGGCGAGCCCCAATCAAACTTATACTGCCTACTTCTGCCGCTTCGGTTTCGGGCCCACCGGCTGTCTTCTGCTCGGACAGGCAGGAGGGCTCAGTACAGACTCCAACGGTAATGGCCAGGCCAGCCTCGACTTCCCGGCCAATGCGGGATCTGACGACTGGGCCGGACTGGTGCTGATCGCGCGTACCATCAGTTCCGCGACGACTTACGAGTACGCCGGCGCGATCCACGTGAGCATAAATCCCGCCGCTCAGCCGAATTTCGATATCCAAGGCCAGATCAGCTCTATTGTCACTGCTACAACGTCGTTCGTCATCAGTCCTCTGAAGGACACGCTCACGACCAACACCTCGACCAAGTTTGAAGGGAAGGTGCACAGTTTCTTGGATCTGATGATTGGGATGCAGGTGGAGGCCAAGGGAGTGGTCCTGAGCGACGGGACCTTGCTGGCTACAAGTGTGAACGCCCACTAGAGCGGCCGCGCCGGACGCACCAAGACCCGCCCGCAATAGAGGTATGATGCCTCTCTGTCTATGCCGTGGCAAGCGGAAGCGGAGCCGGTATTGCGAGTGGTGATCGCATGCCTCCTGGGTGCGCTGGTGGGGTGGCAGCGCGAGCGTGTGCATCAGGAGGCGGGCATCCGCACGTTCGCGGCGGTGGCGCTGGGAGCATGCCTGTTCGGGCCGATTACGCCGGGCGACACGCGCATTGGGGCGCAGGTAGTGAGCGGCATCGGATTCCTGGGCGCGGGATTGATCATCCGTGGACGCGCCCATGTCCACGGGCTGACGACCGCCGCTTCGCTTTGGGCGACGGCGTCGATTGGGATGGCAGTCGCATATGGGCGCTTGATCTTGGGCGCCGTGGTGGCAATCCTGCTGGTGATATTGCTGGCGATTCCAACCAAGAAGTGGGAAAAGGAAGAAGGGTTGATCGACCGCCGGCGCTGACGACGGCGCGACGTGGCGCGCTCGCTGTGTCATAATCTCGGCAGCCATGACCCAGTATCAGCTCCCCCGCAAGCGCACCAGCCGACCCGTGTTACGCATCACTATCGCAGCTGCGATTCTGCTGTTGCTTATCGGCGCGCGCACCATCGCCTCGGTCCTGATCGATTACGAATGGTGGAAAGAGCTCGGGCAGGTAGAGACCTGGCTGAGCATGTATCTCTACAGCGTGGGCCCGCTGGCGGCGGCTACCGCGATCGCATTCGTGGTGTTGTGGTGGACACATGCCCGCGCTCTGAAGTTCGCCGGGACGGGCCTTGGAGAACATTCGATCTACTCGCGATTGTCGACGCTCGTGCTGTTGGTGGTTGCGTTTCTTGTTTCCTCGGCTTCGCTCGACACCTGGACCGTAGTTCGATACGCGGGTAGCCGGCAGCTTCCGCCCGGCGCATTGACCTGGCTCGATCCGGTGTTCGGACGGCCGCTCGGCTTTTACCTGTTCGACCTGCCGTTTTATTCCGATCTTCGCGGCTTTCTGCTGGCGCTGACCATCGTCTCGATTCTGCTCTACTGGATTGCGGCGCGCGCCTGGCAACTTCGCCACCGGCTGTCGGAGTTGCGGGAGATGCGCGAGATCGATCCGGGAATCTTCCGCCTGGAAGGCGGCCTCGAATCGCGGTTTCTGCGCGGCGCGCTGGTGATTGCGCTGGTCGCTTTCGCGGTTCAATTTTTCCTGGGCCGCTATGAGATGGTTCTGAACCAGCACAATTTTCTGGTGGGCGCGGACTATGTCGATAACTTCATCGTTCTGCCGTTGCAGTGGCTGTTGATTGCCGCGTGCCTGGCGGCGGCGGTCCTGGTGTGGATGGGCCGATGGGGTCTGGCGGCTTTCATGGGGCTGGCACTGGTGGTGCGGTTCGTTGTGCCGATGGCGGTGTCGGCGCTCTACGTCCGGCCAAACGAGATCTCGCTCGAGCGGCCTTACATCGAGGCGCATATTCACGCCACGCGCAGCGCGTTCGGAATTGAGCACCAGGCAAAGGAAATCGAATTCAAGGTGGATCAAAACGCAACCATCGATCCCGCGCGGCACCGCAACGTGCTCGAAAATGTGCGGCTCTGGGATTGGCGTCCATTCCACGACACGATTTCGCAGACGCAGGCGCTGCGGCCGTACTACGTCTTTCCCGATACGGATGTGGACCGTTACACGATCGGCGGGAACTACCGGCAGGTGCTGGTGGCGTCGCGCGAGCTGGATATCCGGCAGGTATCGGAAGCGCACACGAGCTGGATCAACTCGCATTTCATCTACACGCATGGCTACGGGATGGTGCTCGCCGAAGTCAGCAAGATCCGACCGGATGGTCTGCCGGTGCTTCTGATTCAGAATATGCCGCCGGAGGTGACGGCGCCGGGGCTGAAGCTGACTCGCCCGGAAATCTATTATGGCGAGGTGGTACACGAACCGGTGTTCGTGCATACACAGCAGCCGGAGTTCAATTACCCCTCCGGCGCGGATAACATGCATTCGGTGTACGAGGGCAAGGGCGGATTTTCCATCGCGTCGTTTCCGATGCGCCTGGCGGCGGCGGTGCAGCAGGGTGATTTCAACATTCTGCTGAACACTTACTTTTCCGATCAAAGCCGTATGCTGATCCGGCGGAACGTGCTTGAGCGGCTACAGAACCTGGCAGGCTTCCTCGAGTGGGACTCCGATCCCTACATGGTCATCAGGGATGACGGCCGGCTCGTGTGGATGGTGGACGGCTACACAGTTTCCAACGCGCACCCGTACTCCAGGTCCATTGAACTCGACAATATCGGCCAAGTGAATTACATGCGCAACGCCGTCAAAGCCACGATCGACGCCTACGACGGCACCACGAACCTGTACATCTTCTCGCCGGCTGACCCGATTATTCAGGCGTATCGCAACCTGTTCCCGAAGCTGTTTCATCCCGCGTCGGAAATGCCCGCCGGGCTGCGCGCGCACGCCCGTTATCCGGAGAAGCTGTTCAACGCGCAATCGCAGATCTACCGCACGTACCACATGCTGGACCCGCAAGCTTTCTACAACAAAGAGGATGTGTGGGACATCGCGCGTTACGTTCACGGCCAGAACGGCGAGCGGGAACCGATGACCCCGAATTACGTGGTGGCGTCGCTGCCAAATGCGGATAAGCCGGAATTCATGCTGCTACTGCCGTTCACGCCGCGGACAAAAGACAACATGATCGGCCTGATGGTGGGACGCTGCGACGGCGACCACCTGGGTGAACTGGTGGTGCTGCAACTTTCGAAGCAGGAACTGATCTTCGGGCCCATGCAGATCGACGCGCAGATTAATCAGGACCAGACCATCTCCAAGGATCTGACGTTGTGGAACCAGCAGGGCTCGCAAGTGCTGCGCGGCCAAACGCTCGTGCTGCCGGTGGACAACACGTTTCTCTACGTGGAATCGGTTTATATTCAGGCGACGCAGGCTCGCATGCCGCAATTGAAGAAGGTGGTGCTGGTGATCGGCAACCGCGTGATTTATACCGATACTTACGAGGAAGCACTTGCGCAATTGGGCGGCAGCGGGGCAGCAACTGCGGCGGGGGCAGCACAGCCGGCTTCGGCCGCGGCGCCTGCTTCGGCTGCGGCGTCTCCACCAGCGGCGGGCGATCGCCGTGTCGAGAGCGTTCGCAATCATCTGCGGCGGTATAGGGAACTGGCGGGACAGGGCCGCTGGGCCGAAGCCGGCAAAGAACTGGAAGCGATCGAGGCGGAGCTAAAGTAGCTTCACTGCAAGTGCAGTTGGCGCAGGACGGCGGAGATCGCAAGGATAACGACGCCGGAGATCATGATGCCCGTTAGCTGGCGGGTGCGCTTGGGATTTTTCGGCTTGACGATTAAGAAACCGACCGCCATGACGTGCAGCACGAGCAACATCTTGATGCCCAGCAACGCCTGGTAAACGGGACCGCGGCCCAGGTTCATAAAGAGATTGTAGACACCCGTGGCGAGCAGGAAGAACACCGCGCCATAGAGCAGCGAGCGGAAACGTGCGGCCATGGCATCGCCCAGCGTGTCCTGTTGCGGCCCGGGCAGGGCTTGCACCGCGGGCGCGACCACCAGGCGCGCGTAGAGCACGCCTCCAATCAGCACCACAACCGAAGTGATGTGCAGCCACCGCATTAGTATGTTGAGCGCTTCCGTCATATTGGTTGAGTATACAATCGGGGAATGATTCATGAGATGTTGCCGGTGGGCGTGTTGCAATGCAACTGCTCGATCTTTGGCGACGAGCAGACGCGCGAGGCCATCGTCATCGATCCCGGCGACAACATTCCCGAGATCCTGGCCATCGTGAAGCGGCACGGCCTCACCGTCAAGTCCATCGTCATCACGCACGCGCACATTGATCACATCGGGGGAGCGCACAAACTGCGCGAGGCCACCGGAGCGGCCGTGTACATGAATCAGAATGACGCGCCGCTGCGTGACATGTTGGACGCGCAGGCACAGTGGCTGGGTATGGAGACGCCGGAGAAAGTCTCGATCGACACGCCGGTAAGTGAGGGCGACAAGCTGCTATTGGGCACGACCGAGTTCGCGGTGCTCGATACGCCGGGCCATACGCAAGGAAGCATCTGTTTGTGGATTCCCGCCGAGAACAAGCTCATCGCGGGCGATACGCTGTTTCGCGACAGCATCGGGCGCACCGATTTGCCAGGCGGCGACGGGCGAAAGATTCTGCAATCGATTCACGACAAGCTGCTGCCGCTGCCCGACAATGCCATCGTGATTCCCGGCCACGGTGAAACAACGACCATCGGCCGCGAGAAACGGTTCAACTACTTTCTACAGGGGCTTTCGCGTTCTTGAGTTCCGCTATGACGCCCGAGACCAGCTCTTTGGCGTCGGTAATGGCTTTGCTGATCAACTGCACGTCCATGGCCGGCTTGCCGGGTTGCCGGGCACTCTGGCAATAAACGCCGTGCTGTCCGACGAGCACCAGCGCGTCCGTGAGCACGTCGAGCGTCACGGCTAGCTGGCCGCGCGCTTTGCCCATCATGAATTCGTGCTTTTCCAGGTCTTCGCGGCGGTCGTCGTAGACACTCACTGGACGACTCCGTGCTTCTTGAGAAACGGCCAGATGTCGTGCTCGTAAACCTCGTTTTCGGTGGCTTTCGGAAATCCGTGCGCGCCTTGCGGGACGCTCACCAGTTCCGCGTCATTACCGGCATCGCGCAAAGCTTTGGTGAGTTTCACGCCGTGTTGGTAAGGGACAGTTTGGTCGGCGTCGCCATGGATGGTGAGGATCGGCGGGAGTCCCTTGCGGACGTACGTCATCGGCGACACGCGAGCTGCCAGTTCAAGCCGGCCGGATTGCTCGGGCACCCAGGTGACGGCGTACTCGCGCATGTTCGGGCCGCTCAACTGGTCGGCGACATCCGTGATGCCGTAGAAATTGACCACGGCCGCGATTTTCGCGGGAGGTCCCAGCTTGGCCGATTTCGGCGTCATCCCCACCATGAGGGAAAGGTGCCCGCCGGCCGAGCCACCAGTCACGACGATGCGCTTGGTATCCACGTCGTATTTCTTCGCGTGTTCCTCAAACCAATGCGCGGCGTCCAGCACGTCGGTCACAGCCGCCGGCGCCGTCGCAACTTTCGCCAGGCGGTACTCCACGTCTGCGCATACAAAACCTTTTTCCACGTAGCGCAGGCAAGTCTCCTGGCTGTGCCCTTCCTTCGTACCCTCCACCCACCCGCCGCCGTGAATGACAATCACGCCGGGCCTTTTCGCATTCGACGAAGCTTTGGGCTGGAGAATGTCGAGGACGGTCTCTTTGTACTGTCCATAAGGAATGTTGGTTTCGACCGAGACCGAATCTGGGATTGTAACCTTAGTTTCCTGCGCAAGCGCTGGCGCTCCCAGCAGGGCAAACGAAGCGACCGCGTGAAGCCATGTCATGTTGGACAGTATATTAGAAGAATACAATGCTAAAACGATTGTGCCTCACACAGCTTGCCTGCGCGCTGGTCGGTTTTGCGGATGGCCCGGGTGTCATCCGGAGCCACCACACGGCCGCGGACTTCGCGCTCACCGCCGACCCGGACACCGCTCCCTGGAAAGGTGTCGCCGGCATTTTCATGGAGCGCGGGCCGAAAGAAGAGCGCGGGCCGAAAGAAGAACCCGTGCCCGGCCACCGCACAGAAGTGCGCTCGCGCTGGACGAAGGACAACGTGTACTTTCTATTTGTCTGCCCGTATCAGGAGCTGCATCTGCACCCGAACCCCAGCCAGTCGAAGGAGACCAACCAGCTTTGGGACTGGGATGTGGCGGAGGTGTTCGTGGGGACAAATTTCGCGAACATCAAGCGCTATAAAGAATTCGAGATGTCGCCGCAGGGCGAATGGGTCGACCTGGACATCGATAGCAGCAACATGGGAAACGCGAATGCCTGGCTCTGGAACTCGGGGTTCGAGGTGAAGGCGCGCATCGACGAAGCGAAGAAAATCTGGTACGGCGAGATGCGCATCCCCATCAAGAGCATTGATGATCGCACGCCCGCCGTGGGCCTAGAGATGCGCATCAACTTCTTCCGCTGCCAGAGCGCGGACCCCAATCGCAAGTACGTCGCCTGGCAACCAACGCACGCCGCAACATTTCACGTACCCGAAGCGTTCGGCCGGATGAGGCTGGCGAAGTAGTGGTCACCGAAGCCGCTCGGTCGTTGCGGATCTCGCAAGTCGGATTGCGCGGTGTTGTTGGCGCGGGCATGACGGCCGCGCACGTCCTGGATTTCGCCTCGGCGTTCGGCACGTTCCTCGATCCCGGGAGGTGTGTGGTCGTGGGCCGCGATCCGCGCGCCAGCGGCGTGATGGTTCGTGAAGGCGTGCTGGCCGCGCTGCTGGCTTGCGGCAAGGACGTGGTCGATCTGGGCATTGCGCCCTCGCCGGTCATCCAGCACACTATTCGCCGCCTGGATGCCGGAGGCGGCATCTCCATCGGCGCCAGCCACAACGCGGCGGAGTGGAACGCGCTGAAGTTTTTTGGGCGCAACGCGATCTATCTTTCAACCGCCGAGGCGAACGAGCTGCTCGATATTTATCATTTGAAGAAATTCAGCTTTGTCGAGTGGAACCAATTGGGCACGCTGCTGACCGATGACCACGCCCTCGATCCGTATCTCGACGATCTCGCGGCGGCGTACGATTTCGAAGCGCTGCGCAAGTTTCGCGTGGTGGTGGATTGCTGTAGCGGAACATCATCGCTGATTCTGCGGCGCATGAATGAGCGCTTCGGTTTCCAATTCATTTTGATCAACGAAAAAATGCGCGGCGTGGCGTTCGCCCATGAGCCGGCCACCAACAAAGACATGGTGGCGTTGCAGCTTGCGCCACTCATGCAGCCACTCGGCGCCGACGCCGGTTTCCTGTTCGACGCGGATTCCGATCGCGTTGCCTTCGCCACTGAAAACGGCGTGGCGATATCGGAGGAGATGGTTCTACCGATGTTGGCCGACTACCTTCTGCCGCGTGGCGTGGGCAAGCTTGTGATCACCAACGTTTCCACTACGGCACTGGTGGATGAGGTTACGGCGCGGCACGGTGGCGAAGTCATCCGCGTCGCGGTTGGGCGACAGGCAGCCATCGACGCGCTCTCCACTTACCGCCCGGAACAGATCGCGATTGCGGGCGAAGGCACGGGTGCCACCATGATGCCTCAGTTCCGGTTCGTTTACGACGGCATCGCATCGATGCTGGCCCTGCTCTCGATGATGCGCGAGCGCGGCGCCAAGCTTTCCCAGATTGTGGCGTCGTACCCGAGATTCTCCATTCTGAAAGGCCAGGTGCCGCTCGTGACGCATCGCATTCCCGCGCTGCTCGCCTCTCTCCGCGAGCGCTATGCCGATGGCTGCGCGAGCGTGGTGGACGGCCTGCGCGTGGACTGGCCGGGCCGCTGGTTTCACGTTCGCGTGAGTCAGACCGAACCAGTGGTGCGCATCATCTGCGAGCAGCGCGGTGACGTGCCACGGGAACTGTACGGGACGCTGATTGAGCTGGTCCGGAGCTTTGCCTGATATGCCGCGCCGCGAACATCTCCTCAAAATTGGCGTTTCCGGAATCCGTGGAGTGGTGGGCGAGTTTCTTACGCCCGCGCTAGCGTGTTCCTTCGCGCAGGCGTTCGGCACTTACGTGGGCGGCGGCCGCGTGGTTCTGGGGCGCGATACGCGCACCTCAGGTGAGATGCTCACCCACGCCGTCGCCTGTGGGCTGCTCGCCGCCGGATGCGAGGTTGTGGAGGTCGGCATCCTGCCCACGCCGACTATCATGATGTACGTCGCCGCCACGCATGCCCAGGGCGGGATCGCACTCACGGCTTCCCATAATCCGCCTGAGTACAACGCCCTGAAGCTGTTCAACGCGCAGGGCCTGTTTTTCAATAATTACGAGCGCGCGGAACTGCTGGATCTCTATCATCAGAGCGATTTCCGCCAGGCTGCCAACGAGGAGATCAGCAGCGTAATCGCGGATCATGACGCCGCCCCCAAATTGCATTTCGAAAAGGTGCTGGCGCACGTGGATGCGGAGCGCATTCGCAAACGCAGGTTTCGTGTGGCGCTGGACGCGGTGAACGGAGCCGGAGCCGTAACCACCCCCGGATTCCTGCGCGACCTGCTGGGCTGTGACTTGGAAGCCATCTCCGTCGACCCGACCAAAGTGTTTCCGCGCGAGGCCGAGCCCAAGCGGGAAACGCTCGGCGCGATTGCCGCCTTGGTGCCCCGTTGTCACCGGGAAATCGGTTTCGCACAGGATCCCGATGGTGACCGCCTGGCGGTGATCGACGAAACCGGCGTCGTGCTGGATAACGACGACGTACTCGCCTTGGCCGTGGACGCGGTGCTACGCCGGCTGCCGGGCGACGTGGTGGTGAACCTGACGACATCATCGGTGATCGATGATGTGGCGGCGGCGCACGGCCGGCGTGTATACCGCACTCCCGTGGGTGAGGCCAACGTGGTCGAAACCATGCAGGCGGTGAACGCGGTGATCGGCGGCGAAGGCTCCAACGGCGGCATCATCTTTCCGGCGGTGCATCTGTGCCGCGACAGCTACACGGGCATGGCGTTCCTGCTGGATCGCATGGCGGAGACCGGGGAGAAGATTTCGGCTCTCGCCGCGCGGTTGCCGAAGTACTATCGCCGCTTCGGAAAGGTGGCCTATCAGCATGGCCGCCTCGGACCTCTGATGCAGAGCCTCGAGACGCGCTTCCCCGCAGCCGAAAAAGACCGCTCGGACGGGCTGAAACTGCTGTTGCACGAAGGCTGGATTCACGTCCGGTCGTCGAACACTGAGCCGCTGCTACGCCTAGCCGTGGAGACGAAAAGCCAGACGACGGCTGAGAAACTCTTCGCGGAAGTGCTGGGACTATTCACAAGTCCCGCGTAGCGTCATAAGTTCCGTTCCCTGCGTACAAGGACTTCCGAGGCGGCAACCGGCCTACCCTTGCGAAATCCGTTCGATGCTGACCTGCGCCCTCAGGTTGGCTACGCCGGCGGTGTAGCGCGGATCGGTGACGGAAAACGCCACGGCATCTTCCAGCCAGTCGTGCCAGACGCCGTTGGGGTCGTGCGAAGCCACGGTGAGCGTGTATTCCTGCGGGCACAGCTCGCAGCGGAAGCTGAAGTTGAGGCGGAGCGCATCGCCCAGCGAGCAGGGGCCGAACTTCAACCGTTCCAGCTCTGTGTTGGTGCCATAGACATTCTGGCCGATGCGCGAGCGAATCAGAATGCCAACCACTGGATCGGCCACCGCCTGTTGAAATTTCACCGAGACCCGAATCACCGCCGCTTCGCCGCTACGCAAGACGCCAGTGGGCTTGCCGTCCTGGCCGTCAATTTCCACGCTGAGAATCTGCGCGCGGCCGTCGCCCCGCCGCAGCCGTGGCGTGAGCGGAGTTTGAATGCTCTGGCCCCAGGCGCGGATGCGCTGCGCGATGTGATTGCGGTATGCGTCCAGGGCTTCGGCGGGATCGCCGTGCCCAATCAGACGGCCCGCGCCCAGCCACCAGATTTCGTCCGCCAACTCCAGCAGCAAGTCCTCCTCGTGTGAGGTGAACAGGATGGTCGTGCCAGCCTGGCGCATGCGATCGAGCGCCGTGATAGCACGCGCCCTCACCAGGCGATCATGGAGCGCCAAAGTGTGATCGAGCAGCAGCGTATCCACGGGCGAAAAGTTGAGCGGGTCATTCGGTCCCAGATATCTGCGCCTTGTGCCGACGGCGACCGCTCCCGCCCGCGGTGGTTCCAGGCCCGCGGCCAGGCGCAATAGCGTGCTGGTGCCCGCTCCATCCTCGCCGATCACGCCGATCGCTACTCCATCCGGTGCGGCAACATCAATGGTTGTTATCGGCGGGCAACTGACTTTACGGAACTCGACCGGCATCCCACTTAGGATACCTGCAAACCCGCGATGACGTGATCTAATTCCGACCCATGGCCGTGAGGGTTATCGTTTCCGCATTCGGAACGGCCTGGTAGTAAACGTAGCCGCGCATCTTGTCTCCGATGGTTTCCGTGCCCTGCGTGCGGCTCCCCTGCCGTACCAACGCCCCAGGCCAACTTGCGGGCACGTATGTCTTCAGCGTCAGCGGCAGGTCGTAGCTGGCGTCCTTCAAATCGTCGCGCAGAACCACGGAGATCGTGTCACCATGCCGATAGGTGCGTACCTCGGCATGCATGCGCTCGCGCATATATTTCGCCACATCCTGAAACGTAGCCACCCAAACGTGATCCTGCTTCGACTGGATGTAGCTGAAGTATTCTTTTAGATCCAGGCCGGTTCGCGGTTGCCAGCCGATGCCATCCACTCCGTGGAAAACCAGCACCAGCCAGATATTGTCATGCGCGGCCGTCGTATCCACCCAGAACTTCATCAAACTCATCGGCGTCGCGGTAAGCGGGCCGCGTTGCCACCGTACATATTCTTTGCGCGAGGCCGTAGGATCCGCCTGACTCGCGCGATCGAGATCATCGACGAATGGATCCGGCATGTGATTGCGCGCGAGCTGGTAACGTTCCAACGCGAAGGCCACGGCGCGCTCGTTCTCGGTACCGTATGGGCACTCGACCGAAAATGTGTGCTTATAGCCCAGGTGGTCGAGGATCTCCTGCCGGCTTTTTTCCAGCTCGTACACGAGGTTCGCGTCATCGAGGACGGCCAGCCGCGGATGCGTGACGGTGTGGCTGGCGAACTCGTGCCCGCGCTTTGCCAGCGCGCTGATCTCCTCCCACGTAATGCGGTTCGCATCGTTGTCATTGCGCTCCGCAGACTTTGGAAAAGCGCCCTGGCGCACCTTGGCGTATGCGTCATCGATCACCTGGCACGCCTTGGCGAGGTCATGACCCTCGTCGTAGATTGCACCGGCTTGAGTGTGGAATGGCAGCGTGCCTTGATAGCCGAGGAATCCGACGGCGGAGGCGCGCTCGAAAAAGTTGTCTTTACTGGTCGGAGCAGTGACGGTCTCCTCGATGATGGCTTGCGGCGGCCGCCCCACGAATGTGCCGTGATACTGGGAACCGGGTATTTCGCCCGTGATGATGAAGAAGGTGGCTGGCAAAAGCAGTCCGTCCATAATGGGCGCAGCCACACGAAACTGATTGATGCTCCCGTCATCGAATGTGAGAGAAATCGCGCCGGTCTTTCCGTATTGCCACTTGGCGATCTCCGTCTGTCCGAGCTGTGCCGGGGCGGAGGAAGCCATCAGCAATCCAGTGACTGCGAGTAAGCAGGTTTGACGAGTCTCGACCGGCATCCCACTTAGGATAACTGCAAACCTGCAATGACGTGATCTAATTCCGCCCCGCTTTAAGAACTTGTTGAAATAGCCCGTCCGCAGGCATTGCGACTCGAGTTTTCGCGCGGGTGGGACATTCTCGCGATGCTTGGGTGGCTCTCCAAGCCGCGCAGTCGGCACCGCCCGCCGCTCTGCACTACGCTCCCGCCGGCCTGAGTCGCGGGATTCGCCACAGATTGTATGCCGCTACCGCGTACTGGAATAACCAACTCACTTTTTCCAGTCCGCGGAGCTTGACCTTCCTCATCCCCGCCACTGTTTTCAGCCACCCAAATGCCCGCTCGATGATCGGACGCCGCGATTGGCTCATCGCGTAGCCGCCGTGCCGGGTCGTCCGTCCGTCGATGGCGCTGCGCCGATTCTTGTTGTTTTGCGCGACGTGCGGCGTGATGTGCATCGCCTGCAAGGTCGTGACTAAGTCCCGGCTGTCATACGCCTTGTCCGCTCCCAATGTGAAGCGCTGGCCGCGCCTTTTCTTCCGCATCGCATCCGCCATCAAGATCGCCGCGTCCGCCTCCGCTGTTCCGTCGGCCCGCGTCAGCATCGCCTCCACGATGAACCCGTGCCGGTTCTCGACCATCACGTGTCCCAGGTAGCTCAACCTGGCTTCGCTGCCGCGTGACTTCTTGTATAGCCGCGCATCGGGATCGGTCTTCGAGGCGTGCGTTGCATTGCTGCGCTTGTCCCCGTGGAAGCTCGCTTTACCTGGGCTGTCGCTGTCGCCACCGTCCTTGCGTTGGAAGCTCTTCTGACTGGCCCAGGCTTCGATCATCGTCCCGTCCACCGTGAAGTGCTCCTGCGACAGATGCGGTTTGGCTTGCTCGAGCACTTCGCTAAAGAACTCGCGGGCCACCGTCTCATTCAGCAGCCGCTCGCGATTCTTGCTGAACACCGCGTGATTCCATACCGGCTCGTCCATCTCCAGTCCCACAAACCATCGGAACAACAGGTTGTAATCGAGTTGCTCCATCAGCATCCGTTCGCTGCGGATCGAGTAGAACGTCGGCAAAAGCAGCGCTCGTAATAAACGTTCCGGCGGGATCGAAGGCCGGCCATTGTCGGCATACATTTTGTCGAACCGCTTCGACATCCTCGCCAGAATCTGATCCACCAACCGCCGGATCGCCCGCAGCGGGTGGTCTGGTGGTACCCGCTCCTCCAGCGACACGTAGCTGAACATCCCGCCTTGCTGTTTCTCGTCTCCGCGCATAGCAACTAGACGCTGCCAACACGTTCTTGGCTACACATCGACGGGCTTTTTCAACAAGTTCCTAAGGCTCGAGTTGGAAGTTAACGGTGATCGTTGTGGCCGTTTCAACCGGCTCTCCATTCAGCAGCGAGGGCTGGTAGCGCCATTCGTTCACCGCCTTGATAGCCGCTTCGGTGAGTTGCGGGTCGGGCGACGAGACGGAAGTTAACGACAGGACCGTCCCCTTCAGAGAAACAACCGCACGTAGAACCACGTCTCCCTGAACGCCGCGCGATCGTACGTCGTCCGGATACTCCGGGTCCACCTTATAGACCAGCTTCGCCGGGACCACATTGCCACCCACACGAACCCGATGCGGACCGCCGGCCGTAGCGGCAGCCGTGCCCTTGCCATGCACCACGACGGTTTCCTGTATCCTTGCTGCTAAATTTTTAGCACACGAGCGCAACGATTCGTCGAGTAAGCGAGGTTCGCGGCGGTTCGGGGGGATTGCCGGGTACAGCGGGAGAGGGGGCAATCTCTGCGGCTGGCATGGCGCCGAGTCTATCACACGCCACGGCCGGGAGTGTCGCCTGAGGACGTCAGGTCTTGCCGGCCATCTTTCGTTCCAGGGCGGCCATCAGCCGGGCATGAATCTCCGGGGAGATGGCAACCGGGTCCATGCCTTTGTATATCTGGATGGTCTTCTTCGTCGTGTCGCAAATCACCCAGCAGTTCGGGCAGTCGCTGATGTGCTTTTCCAGCTTTTGCCGGAGCTCCGGGTCGGTCTTGTCATCCAAATAGTCTGTGAGCTCCTCGATAAACTGCTTACATGTAAGCAAAGGCGTCGTCTCCCTTGCGTTTGAAATAGCGGGTCAGCTTCTCACGAAGTTGTAGCCGCGCGCGCAACAACCGGCTCTTCACTGCTGGTACCGAGAGGTCCAGCGCTTCAGCCGCTTCCTCTGTCGAAAGGCCATCGATATCACGCAGCACAAATACCGCGCGATAAATCGGTGCCAAACCGTCCACCGCGCTGGTCAGAATCTGGCTCAATTCCTCGCGGGAATACTTCTGCTCCGGATTCTCATCCCACGCGGCAATCTCCCGGACGATGGTATCCTCGCCCGTATCGACCGTGTCGTCGAGCGAGACCGACCGGTCCGACTTGCGCTTGCGCAGTTTCATCAGCGCCTGATTCACCGCGATGCGCACTATCCACGTGTAAAACTTCGACTGTCCCTGAAACTGGTCGAGGTGCTCGTAGGCCTTTAGAAAGGACTCCTGCAACACATCTTCAGCGTCCTCCCGGTTCTGCGTAATGTGCATGGCCAGTCGGAAGATTTTTCGCTCGTACCGCCGCAGCAGCTCGTTAAACGCGTTGGCATTGCCGAGACGCGCTTGCGCGACTACGGCCGCTTCGTCGTCGATTTCGATAGGGCTACTGCTCATAGCGGACATCTCGGCCACCGGGGATTCTTCTATGATAGCGCGAGATATCTAGCCACCAAAACCGGCGCGCTGAAATCCCCCCTATGCTACGCTAAAAATTCCCACTATGAGTAGCATTAATGTTCGGCTGCCCGACGGCAGTACCAAGCCGGTCGAGCCTGGGGCCCGGCCCATCGATGTGGCCCGGGCCATCAGTCCGCGCCTGGCCGATGCCGCCATTGTCGCGCGCGTCAACGGCCAGTTGTACGATCTCACGCGTCCCTTCGAATCGGACGCCGATCTCCAGATTCTCACCACCAAAGATCCGGAGTCGCTCGAAGTCTATCGCCACTCTACCGCGCATCTGCTTGCCGCGGCCGTACTCGAGCTCTTCCCCGAAACCAAGCTCGGCATCGGCCCGCCCATCGAGAACGGCTTTTACTATGACTTCGACCGGCCCACGCCGTTTACCCAGGAAGACCTGGAAAAGATCGAGAAGCGAATGTGGGAGATCCAGGCCCGCGATGTGCCCTATGAACGCGTCCTTACGCCGAAAGAGGAAGGACTGCACAAGTACGCCGATGCCTGGATGAAGTGCGAGCTCATTACCGAGCGCGCCGGCGATATCTTCTCCGAGTACACGCTCGGCCAGCATTTCATCGATTTCTGCCGCGGCCCGCATTTGCCGTCCACCTCGAAAATTAAAGCGTTCAAGCTGCTTTCCATCGCCGGCGCCTATTGGAAAGGCAGCGAGCACAACAAGCAGCTCCAGCGCATCTACGGCACGGCATTCTTTACCAAGAAGGAGCTCGACGACTACCTCGCGCGCCTCGAAGAAGCCAAGAAGCGCGACCATCGCAAGCTGGGCAAGGAACTCGAGCTATTCACCTTCAACGAAGCCGTGGGCGCCGGCCTGCCGTTATGGCTGCCCAAAGGCGCCACCGTGCGACGCTTGCTGGAAGAGTACATTCTGGAGCGCGAGCGCGCGGCCGGGTATCAGCACGTGTATACGCCCGACCTGGCCAAAGTGGACCTCTACAAGCGCTCCGGCCACTGGGAACATTATCACGACGACATGTTTCCTCCCATGGACCTCGAGAACGAGCAGATGGTCTTGCGGCCCATGAACTGCCCGCATCACATCCTCGTCTTCGAATCGAAAAAGCACAGTTATCGCGACCTGCCCGTGCGCATCGCAGAACTGGGCACGCAGTACCGCTACGAGCGCTCCGGCGTTTTGAGCGGCTTGAGCCGCGTCCGCTGCATGACCCTCAACGACGCCCACATCTTCTGCACGCCCGAACAGATCAAAGAAGAGTTCACCGGCGTCATGAAGCTCGTCGAGCAGGCCTACCGTGACCTCGGCATCACGAAATATCGTTACCGGCTGTCGCTCGGCGATAAAACCAACAAGGTAAAGTACGTCGACAACGACGAGATGTGGGCGCTCGGCGAGCGCGTGCTGCGCGAGGCCATGGATTCTCTCGGACTTCCTTATGTCGCGGCGCCCGGCGAAGCGGCGTTCTACGGCCCGAAGGTCGATATACAGCTCGCCGACGTCATGGGCCACGAGGAAACGTATTCCACGATTCAGGTGGATTTCCACCTGCCCAGCCAGTTCGAGCTGGGCTACATCGGGGCCGACGGCAAAGAGCATCGCCCGGTGATGATCCATCGCGGCGTTATCAGCACCATGGAGCGCATGGTTTCCTACCTGATCGAGCTCTACGCCGGCGCTTTCCCAGTCTGGCTCGCCCCTGTGCAGGCCGCGGTGCTGCCCATCACCGATCGCCAGCTCGACTATGCGCGGCAGGTGAAAAGCACCCTCGACGCCGCCGGTATCCGCACCACGGTCGACGAGCGTAACGAGAAAGTGAACCTCAAAATCCGCGAAGCGCAGTTACAGAAGGTTCCGTACATGCTCGTCGTCGGCGATCGCGAAGCCCAAGCCGGCCAGGTAGCCGTCCGCAACCGCAAACACGGCGACCAGGGCGCCAAGCCGCTCGGGGAGTTCATCGCGGGAATACAGAAGTTGATTGAGAGTAAGGCGGTCGAGGAATAGAGGACAAGCTTCAAGAGCAGTAGACCCAGGCCGGATCTTGCTCACGGATTGCGAGGCGATCAGTAATGTTTCCGGTCACCCCACTTTTCTACAACCATGCCAAGGCATACAGTAACAGTGGAGCCATGAGAAAAGTAGTCCGTGCGACGGCATCACTTCTGGCCTCGCTCATGATCCCAGGTCTTCGAGCAGCGTGCCCGGATCAAACAGCCTTAGATCTTCTGAAGCACAAGATTGCGTACCAACGGACCGAAGAGTTAGACCCCCTAAAGGGGTTGTCAGTAATCCATGTGGACGTTTGGATGCGCGGTCAACTCACCGGTTTCTACATTCGTGACCGATTACGAGACTTCATCCCGACAGTTCGTATGAGCTACCTGTACGGCACAGACGGATTGCAGGGCGGTGGAACCTGCCCGGTCGAAAAGGACTGGCGAAAATGTATCGAGTACTCTGCCGGCGTTATAGAAGCAGTTGGGCCCGTAACAACTTGCGCAATGACTATTGATACTCACTCTGTGCCCAGGTGGGAGGCCTCTCCAAACAACCACAAAAAGCGCCAAATAGCGGCGGAGCTTCGCCATGAAATCGAGCAAAAGTGGCAGGGCGTCCAAGGAATCGTCATTCGTGATTTCAACACGAAGGACGACCAGATCACGATGTATTTGCAGATGCCCGACGGGGAGTACTACCAAGGCTGTGGCCTCCGCTCGCTGCGTGAGCCGCACTGCGAAGGTTGGCACCTCTTTGGACAAGTCCCGGCTTCGAGCTTGAAGAAATGGATCCTTGAAAGACCCTATCGGCTGAAGTAACTGCAGTTAGCAGCGCGTGGATAAAACAAAATTCTGCCTGCACGTCAGAGTAGAAGGCGGGAGTGATGTCGGCAACCGGTTCAGACAGATTGTGTCCCGATGTGGCGTCGCTCAACCTCAACCAGCCATAGAAACCAGAAACAGACATCGGCCAGCCGGTCCGCAGCCCGCCGAGGAGTACCAGCACCCAGTACGATGCGCAGGATCAAGCTCAGATTGAACGCAGCTGCGTGCACCAGAGCCCGCTTGGCGATGTTCTGCTTGCCCCGCAGATGCACTCGTCGCATGCCGCCCCTATCGTATAAGTGTGTCCCGGCCCGTTCCAGATACTCTCCCCGCCGCCGCAGCAACTGCTTGCCGGTTTGGCTTTGCAGCCGGCACCGATTCGCGTACACCGCCTGGCGTTCCGCAGCTTGCCCGCGCCAGTTCTGCCGCCCACGCTCCGGCTCGCTGACGATGGTCTGCACCCCCACCTCGGCCAACGCGCGCACGCTGTCCCGGCTGTGGTAACCCTTATCCGCCACCACTCGCTCGACGCCGATCTCCGAGACGCCCGCGCAAGCCCCCACAGCGTTTTCCCCCGCCGCGGTCCCCGCCATGGTGGTGATTTCTCTTCCGGCCTCGCTCAATGTCTCCCGCATACTATCGGTGTCGCCCTGGTCTCCGGGCTGGATACCCAGCGCGACTACCGCCCCGGTGTCCAGATCTACCACCTGCTCGGCTTTGTATGCCAGATGCGTCCGGCCATCCTTCATCTTCGTGATCCGTGCTTCCGGATCATGCGGGTTCACCCAGTCCCGATTGGACAACGATTTCTTCCGCTTCCGGTCAAAGCGCTGCCGCTGCTCCGGCGTGGGCTCCTCCACGCCTTCGGCCCTCATTAGCTGCGCCACATGTTCATCGTAGTTGTGACCGTCGTCGCGTCGCACGATGCTCCGCAACGCGGCGTTGGCTTCCAGCGTGGTCGCATCCACTCCCAGGTTCTTACCACTCAACAGCCCTTCCTCCGCTAGCCGTTTCAACACCCACCGGAACACCGCTTTGTGCGTTCCCAGGTTCATCAGCCGCCGCGTCTTCGACAACGTGGAATGATCCGGCGTCCGCTCCTCCAGGCTCAGTCCTAAAAATTCGCGCAAGCCCAACGAATCCGACACCCGGTAGGCGATCCCGCGCTCCGAATCGATCCCTTCGAAGTAGCCGATGAAGAAGCACCGAAAGTAAGTTCCCGGTGTGATCGAGGGCCGCCCCATCCGCTCGGCGTAGTATTTTCGGCAGATCCGCTCCGCGTAGCGGTCAAACTTGGCCTTCTCCAAAATCTCGTTTACCCGGCTATAGAAGGGATGCTGGGTGTGCGCCCGCAACTGAGTCGTCTCGACCCAGATAGAAGTCTGCTTTGCCTTCTTCTTCCCCAACGCCATGATCCAGTCTACGGCTGCAACAAAATCGACTCAAGATGTTTTGTGACTTTATCCACGCGCTGTTAGCTGAACGGTTTCCGATAAAGACTGTGAAACGGGAACGTCTGGGCGCGTGCCGCTATCACGCAATACTAGCCCGCTCCCTACTCGCTCCGCAGCGCCACCAGCGGGTCCACATTACTCGCCCTGCGCGCTGGCAGATAGCTTGCCACGAGCGCACTCGCAGCCAGCACCGCCGTGAAGCCAACCACGGTGAGTGGATTCAAAATGACGAGCCCCGGCAGCACACCCGACATGATTCGGCCAAGAGCTAGAGACACCGGCAGCCCGATGGCTAACCCGATTCCGAGCAACTTGAGTGCATTTCCCGCAATCAGTTTCCGCACATCCCCCGGCTCAGCCCCCAAGGCGATCCGAATGCCGATCTCCTGCGTGCGCCGCGTCACTGAATAGGACATCACCGCATAAACTCCAGCCGCCGACAACGCCAAAGCGATGACGGCGAAAATCCCGATGAGCGAGGCAACGATGCCGACTGCTCCTGCGAGATCCGCGAACACGCCGCTCAAGGTCTCGATTTTGTATAGCGGCAGTGTGGCATCCACGCCTCGCACCGCGGCTCGAGCCTCCATCGCCGTCCGGTCCAAGGGCATCGCGCCGCGCAAAAGCAGGTTCATGTATCGAACGGGTTGCTGCTGATACGGAACATAAATGACGGGCCGCACCTCGCTATCCAGAAAGAAATGGTTGACGTCGCCCACGATCCCGACAACCGTAAGCCACGGAGTGCGCAAATCGACCGAATCCAGCTTCACGCGGCCTCCCACGGCGTTCTGCCCCTGCCAGAGCCGCCGCGCCGCGCTCGCGCTGACCACCGCCACCGGCAGCGCATCCGCACCGTCCGCGCTCGTGAATGCACGCCCCGCGCGCAGCGGAATTGCCAGCGCCCGGAAATATTCCTCGCTGGTGATGCGCACTTCACTTAGTAATAGCCGCTCAGGCGAAGGCGCCGGCTGTCCTTCGATCAGCACCGGACTGCTGCGGCTTTCTCCCAGCGCCGGCAATTCACTGATGACCGCCGCCGACGCAGTCCCGGGGATCTCGTTCAACCGCCGTAACAATTCCTGGTAGAAGTTCACCTCTTGATAACCTTCCCGGTACTTCGAGTACGGCAGATTGATCGCAAAGGTCACAACATGGGCGGAATCGAAACCCTGGTTCAATTTCGCCAGATTGTGAAACCCCTCCACCAGTAGACCAGCGGCAATCAGCAGAACGATCGCGAAGCCGATCTCGGAAACGACCATCGCCTCGCGCATCCAGCGCCGTCCGGGCGCAAGCGAGCCGCGCCCACCCTCCTTCAACGTCTCGTGCAGCCGCTCGGACCATGCCTGGAACGCTGCTGGTAGCGTGGATGCGACACCGGTGAAGACCGCGGCAGCCAGAGCAACGGCCAGCATCCGGGCGTCCAGTTGGGCATGAGTCAAACCAGGGAGATGGCGTGCGACGAGCTGCGGCACCCTCGCTTTGATGAGAGCCAGCCCCCAAACGGCGAGCGGCAGGCCCAGCGCCGCGCCCAGTGAAGACAACAGAATGCCTTCGGTGAGGAGTTGTCGCATGATTCGCCAACGGCTGGCGCCAAGCGCGATACGGAGCGCCAATTCCCGCCGTCGCGCGGTACCACGTGCCAATTGGAGATTCGCGACATTCGCGCACGCGAGCAGCAGCAGGAACACGACTGCCGCGCTTACGATCATCATGAAGCGGTCTGCATACTCATCAACCGACTCACGCAGAAGCACCATACCCACACCGTGCCCGGCATTCGAATCCGGATATTCGCGTGCCAGCCGCGCGCCAATATTTTCCATTTCCGCTCTGGCTTGGCCCAGTGAGAACCCGCTCGTGAGCCGTGCGATCACGCTCAGCTCGCGCTTGGTTCTTTCGCTTTTTGCATCCGGTGGGGCGATCCAGGGAGCCCACATTTCGGCGTACATGGGAAAGTCGAACTCTTTTGGCATTACGCCAATCACGGTATACGTGAGCCCGTTCAAGGCGAGCGTTCTTCCCAGCACAGGCTCAGCGCCCAGCCGCTGTTGCCAGAATCCGTAGCTAACCACCACCTGGTTGCGGTTCCCCTCGCTTTCTTGTTCCGAGAAAACCCGGCCTGTCAAAGGGGCAACGCCCAGTAGTGGAAAAAAGTCAGCCGAAACCAGAAACACGCGAACCTGTTGCGGCTCTTGCACGCCCGTAAGCGTGGCGTCCCAGGGTTCATAAGCCGCCATCTGCCGGAGAGCGCGGCTCTTTTCCCTCCAATCGAGGTAGTTTGCTGGAGCGACGCCATACCGTTCGGTGCTCACCTTAGGAAGGGTCTCCCCAATGTCTACGATGCCCTCAAGGTCCTTGAACGGGTAAGGGTGAAACATGATGGCGTCCGCCATGCTGAAAATGGCCGTGGTGATGCCGATCCCCACTGCCAGGGTGACGGCGGCCATGGCCGTATAGCCGCGGCTCTTGAACAGCGCCCGGATGCCGTAACGAATATCAGCTAGCAGGCTCGTCATGATTTTCCTCCTAATGGAATTCCGCCGGCGCTCCAATCGCACGTAGATTGAACGCTGCGATCGCCTTGGCCAGACGCTCCGCCGGCAGCCGGTCCTTCGAGGGCTGTTCCAGCCATCGATACACAGCTTCGTAGACCGCGCCCACCCAGCAACTGGCCACCACCGGCGGGTCCAACTCGGGTAGTTGGCCGGCCGCCGCGCACAGAGCCTGCTCCACACTCCTGGTGTGGCTCGCGACAATCTCGCGCCGGACCTTTTCCAACCGCTTGCCCAGGCCCGACGATTCGACAATCAGGATGCGGGCCTCCGCCGGGTGCTCAGCCAGAAATCGGACAAGCGCTTCCACTGCGGCTCTCATGTGCAACAGCACGTGGGGGCCCGCGGCGGCAATGGCTTCGTTCAATGCGGAAGACATTCCTTCGCTAATCGTTTCGAGCACCGCGGCGAAGACGTCTTCTTTATTGCGGAAATGCAAATAGAAGCTGCCCGTCGAGCTGCCGGCGGCAGCCACAATCGCCGGCACCGTGGCGTCGTGAAATCCCTTCCGTCCGAAGATACGTATGGCTTCGGCCAGCAACTTCGCGCGCCGGGCCTGCTTGCGCTTGGCCATTTTCGGAGTTGTGCGGTAAACCATTGCCGGTTTCGGTCCTCAAGAAAAGAATGACATGTCATTCTTTTATTGTCAAGGCCCGTTTGCTGATCGTTCTTGCTTCGGCCACGCCCTCCGTGTCTCAGCGTGTTCGCCTCCGGTATGCTAATCTCAGGTTTCTGTCAGTAGCTTCCGGTGAATTGTGACCAACTGCCTGGGCGTCCTCCTCCGGTCGCTGTCAAGACTTTGTCCTTCGCTCGCCAGTACGGTCGGGGCTGCGATTCTCCTCCTCACACTCGTGGGTTCTTACCTATCTGCGCAATCACCGCCTCCGACGGTCGCGCCCGGAACACCCGCAGCTTCCCAAGACCAGCAATCGGGAGGCGCGCCCGAGCCCCGGACCCCCGGATCGTCGCCAGCGTCTTCCGGCACCACACAGGGCACCGACAACTCGCAGGGCCAGCAGACGAAGCGGATTTTGGGGATCTTGCCAAACTTCCAGGCTGTGAGCGCCAACACCCATCTTCCCCCGATGAGTCTCTCGGATAAGTTCTGGCTTGCCAGCGAGGGTACCTTCGACTATTCGGCGTTCATCTCAGTCGGAATTCAGGCTGCGATCGAGCAGGCGTCGAAATCGTACCCGGAATTTCATCAAGGAGCGGCAGCCTATGGCCGCTATTACTGGCACTCGTTCGCCGACGCCGGGATCGAAAACTATTTTGTCGGAGCTATCTTTCCGGCGATCATGCACGAAGATCCACGTTATTACACTCTGGATCGCGGAGGATTCTTCCATCGCACGTGCTATGCCGTGAGCCGCCTGTGGATAACCAGGAATGATAAGGGATCCCCAAGGTTCAACTTCTCGGAGATTCTTGGCAGCGTAGCAGCGGCGGAGTTATCCAGTCGTTATTACCCAAGGCAGGAACGCACCGCAGGCGAAGTCCTTGAGAGGTGGACGAGCCAGTTCCTGAATGATGGTGTGAGCAACATCATCCAGGAATTTTGGCCCGACATCCACGACAAGTTGATCCACCGGCGCTAGGGGCCCGTCGAAGCCCGCTGAAATTTACGATTTCCGAACTCCCGTGCGGCCGCGCTCCAACCATCACGCTCATCTCCCCGCCGCCGCACCCAGCACCTCGCGCACCTTCTTCGTGAGCTGCTGCTCGGTGAACGGTTTCGTCAACAGCGCGCACCCTTTCTCCACCACGTAGCGCTGCACCACGTTGGTATTGTCGTAGCCGGACATGAACAGCACGCGCAAGCCCGGCTCCAATTCAGCCAGCCGCTCTGCCACCATCGGTCCACTCAGGCCGGGCGACACGACATCCAGGAGGACCAGATCCACTGGCTGTTTGCTCCTTTTGAAAGCTTGGATGGCGCTCTCCCCGTTGTTGGCGGTAAGCACCTTGTACCCATTGCTCGCGAGCATCGTGGCCACTAGTTTGCGCACATCGGCTTCATCGTCGAGAACCAGAATGGTTTTGCTCGGGCCGGCTGGCTGATGTGCGCCTCGTCGGATTGACATGTGTTTCCTATGGATTCTAGGTCAACGCTGCGCCGCCAAGCAAACCGGGCCACTGGAACCGCTCAGTTACAATCTGAGTGTGACTCTTGGGTTCGCCACGGCGGAAGGTACCGCGCTCCCAGTGGCGGACGCGCTTCCCTTGCTCGACGCCGCACTGGAGCAGGTTCCGAACCGCCCCGCCGTCTTCCTCCTCTGGCCGAAAGAGGGTGATCCCTATCTCGGTAGGACCACCGTGCTCCGCCGCCGCCTGCTGCGCTTGCTGCGCGAGCGCGAAGCTCCCTCGCGCCTGCTGAATCTCCGCCACACCGCCCACCGCGTCCAGTACTGGCTCACCGGTTCGAAACTCGAATCATCGGTCGTTATGTATGATCTCTCGCGGCGGCACTTCCCCAAGACCTACCTCGATGTGCTGCGCCTGCGAATGCCGCCTTACGTCAAGCTGGTCCTCACCAACGAATTCCCGCGCAGCCAGGTAACCACGCACCTGGGCCGCGCGCCGGCCGCCTACTTCGGTCCATTTCGTACGCGCGCCTCTGCCGAGCGCTTCGAGTCGCAGTTTCTCGACCTGTTCCAGATGCGACGCTGTCCGGAGGACCTCGTGCCCTCACCCACCCATCCCGGCTGTGTCTACGGCGAAATGGGGATGTGCCTGCGTCCCTGCCAGCAGATCGTCACCGCGGAGGAATACCGCCACGAAGTGGACCGCGTCGTTGATTTTCTGCGCACCGATGGCCGCTCGCTCGTCGACGCAGCCACTTCCGCGCGCGACCGCCTCAGCGCTGAACTCGATTTCGAGCAGGCTGCACGCCAGCACAAGCGCGTCGAGAAGATCCAGGAAGTGCTTGGTTTGCGAGACGATCTGGCCCACGACATCGATCACCTAAGCGGCATTGCCGTCACCGCCTCCGTCGAGCCGCAGGCCGTTGAGCTCTGGTTCATCTGGAGCGGTGCCTGGCAGGGAGCCAAACGCCTTACCTTCGAGGTACTGGAAGGCAAGCCCGTCTCCATCGACCAAAAACTGCGGGAAATAGTCAGCGCACTCTCTCCGACCACCCAGACCATGCGCCAACGGCAGGAATACCTCGCCCTGCTATCCCGCTGGTATTACTCAACTTGGCGCGACGGCGAATGGTTCTCGTTCGACACCATGCAGAACTTACCTTATCGCAAGCTGGTCCACGCCATTTCCCGGGTCGCTCGAATCCGAGACGCGTATTGATTCCCGACCGTGCCCGGAGTGCACAGCGCGGTGGGGGACAGAATCTGCTACCGCCTTTTTCGTCTAAACTCGAAGTAAATGTCCGGTGCAGTTCTCCCCGCCTGTTTCCTTCTCTCACTGTTCTCTCTAATCGCCGCGCAAAGTGCCGCACCAGAACCGCAACGTCAGACCGAGCCGGCGCTGGCAGAGGCGCAATCCCTCCTCGGTGCGGGAAAACTGCAGGACGCAGAGGGCGCCGTGCGCCGGTATCTGGAGAAGAACGAGAATTCGGCGGATGTGCACTACCTTCTCGGGTACATTCTGTTCCGGCAGGCCAATCCGAAAGCATCGCTGGAGGAATATCGGAAGGGCGCGTTTCACAGGGCCCCAAGCGCGCTCGATTGCGAAGTGATGGGCTGTGATTACTTTCTGCTGGAAGACTACGCGGCAGCGGACCGGTGGCTGACAGAATCGGTGGAACTGGAACCGCGCAATGCGGGCGCGCACTATTACCTGGGGCGAACGAAGTACAACGAAAAGCGGTTTGACGAGGCTCTCCGCGCGTTTACGGAGTGTCTGAAGCTGGACACCAAGAACGTGAAGGCCGCCGACAACCTGGGCCTGGCGTACGAAGGGCTGGGCAGAACGGAAGACGCGTTGGCGGCATACCGGAACGCGGTGGCTCTGGACGCGGCTGCACCTTCCAGAAGTCTGGGGCCGTATCTGAACTTGGGAACGCTGCTGGCGGAGAATAACCGGGCGAGTGAGGCGTTGCCGTATCTCGAGCAAGCAGTGCAGATTGCGCCGAGCGATGCGCAGGCGCACAGAGAGTTGGGGAAAGCGTACCTGGCTGTTAACCGGCTGGAGGAGTCGCAGCGCGAGCTCGAGAAAGCGGTGGCGCTCGCGCCGGAAAGCGCGCCGGCGCACTTCCTGCTGGCTCAGGTGGATCGCAGGCGAGGGCTGGCAGAGGACGCCCGTCTGGAAAGCGAGCACTATACGGCGCTGACGGGAGCGCGTTCGGCGACGGATGCGCCTCTAGCGGAAGCGCGCTCGCTGCTGAACCTTGGCAAAGTGAGTGATGCAGAGCGGGTGATGCGCCGTTATCTGGAAGTTCACAAGACTTCGGCGGAGGGGCATTTTCTGTTGGGGTACGTGCTGTTTAAGAAGCAGGACGCGAAGGCATCGCTCGCGGAATACACGGAGGGCGCCAAATATCGCAAGCCGGAAGCGGTGGATCTGGAAGTGGTGGCGGGCGATTACGTCCTGTTGAAAAATTACCCGGACGCGGACAAGTGGTTTACGAAAGCGGTGGAATGGAACCCGAACGATGTTTTGGGCTGGTATTACTTGGGCCGCACGAAATACAACGAAAACCGGTTTGACGAAGCGGTCCGTGCGTTCCAGGAATGTTTGAAACTCGACCCGCGAAACGTCAAGGCGGAAGACAACCTGGGGCTGTCGTACGAAGGCTTAAATCGGACCGAGGAGGCTTTCGCGGCCTATCGGACGGCCATCGAATGGCAAAAAGATGCGCCAGAGAAGAACTCGGGACCGTTCCTCGATCTGGGCAGCCTCCTGGTGGATACCGGGCGCGCGGAGGAGGGGCTGCCACACTTGATGGAAGCGGTGCGGCTCTCGCCCGAGGATTATCGGACGCACCGGCAACTGGGAAAAGCGTACATGCGGCTTGATCAGTTGGATAAGGCGCACGTCGAATTAGAGAAGGCAGCGGAGCTTGCGCCACAGAATGCTCCGCTGCATTTCATGCTGGCGCAGATTTACCGGAAACAGGGATTGATGGACAAAGCAAAGCTGGAAACGGATCGCTACACCGCGCTGACGGGAACGCGGTCCGCGCCGGAGAACTAGGGTTGCAGAGGCTCTGTGTTATCTGGGCTGGGCGCGTGGATTGGCCGACTTCGATAATGATGGTAAGCGCGACCTGCTGCTGGCAAACGGGCTCCCGGTGAAACGGTACAGTACCATCAGGGGGCCATTCACATCTTGATTCTCCACGCGCGACTAATGCAGACAATCCGCGTTTTGTGTATTTGCTGCGTACTCTGTTTCGCGAGCTTGCGAGCGTGGCAGGTGGCGCGCAATACGCCGGGCAACTTTGTTGACATTACGGAGGCGAGCGGCGTGCGTTTTCAGCACATCGCGACGCACACCTCCAAGAAGTACCTGCTCCAAACCATGGGCTCCGGCGTTGCGCTGTTCGATTATGACAACGATGGCCGGCTGGACATTTTCCTGATTAATGGTGCACCGCTGACCGACCCGACTCCCAAGGGGACCATCCCGCAAAAACCGGGGCCCAACTATTGGAACCGTCTTTTTCACCAGAAGAGCGATGGGACTTTTGAAGACGTGACGGAGAAGGCGGGGCTGCAAGGTGTCGGCTACGGCATGGGCGCGGCCGTGGGGGACTACGATAACGACGGTTATGAAGATCTTTTCGTCACCGCGTATGGCGGCAACAAGCTCTATCACAACAATGGTGACGGCACTTTCACCGACGTGACGGAGAAGGCCGGCGTGGGTGGGAGCGGCTGGTCGTCGAGCGCGGCCTGGGTCGACTTGAATAATGACGGCCTGCTGGACCTGGTGGTACTGCGTTATGTCCAGTGGGATTTCGATGACATCTGGTGTGGGGAACACAAGGAGGGTTTTCGCGCCGTTTGCCATCCGGACGTCTTCCAGGCCATCACTCCGCTCGTCTATCAAAACGATGGGAACGGCCATTTCACTGAAGTCGGAAAGAAGATTGGCCTCGCAGTGCCGGGCAAGTCGCTGGGCATCGCAATTGCGGACTACGATCGCGATGGCCATATCGATATCGTCGTGGCGAACGACTCGATGCCGGGGTTCCTCTACCACAACAAAGGAGACGGAACATTCGAGGAACGCGGTCTCCTTTCCCAAGTCGGCGTAGACGAAGACGGCCGCACCTATGCCGGCATGGGCGTGGACTTTGCGGATTTCAACAACGACGGCCTGCCGGACATTGTGGTGGACGACCTCGCGAATCAGATGTACGCGCTCTATCAAAATGCGGGCGACGGCACCTTTACTTACACCACCAGGACTTCGGGCATGGGCCGCATGTCGATGCTGCACTCGGGGTGGGGGCTGCGGTTCATCGATTATGACAACGACGGCTGGAAGGATCTGCTCATCGCACAGGGGCATGATCTCGACACGGTGGAGAAGACGAACCCGCAACTGCACTACCGGGAACCGATGTTACTGGCGCGGAACACGGGGCACGGCTTTGTGGATGTCTCGGCGGAATCAGGCAGCGCATTTCACCAGGCTTGGGTCGGGCGCGGCCTAGCCACGGGTGATATCGATAACGATGGGCGCATTGATGCAGTGGTGTCCACCAATGACGGACCAGCACACGTGGTTCATAACGAAACCAAGACCGCCAATCACTGGCTGATTCTCAAACTCGTAGGCCACACAAGCAATCGGGATGCAATCGGCGCCTTGGTGAAAATAATGACCGCCCAAGGCCCACAGTACGCGACGGCCACTACCGCGAGCAGCTACCTTTCGTCGGGCGATAAGCGCGTGCACTTCGGCCTGGGGACGGACGCAGCGGCGCAGACAGTGGAGATTCACTGGCCAAGCGGTATTCAGCAGGTGCTGAAGAATGTGCACTGCGACCAAATTCTGCAAGTGGACGAGCCGCCGCGGTAAGCGCCCGATATACTGTCTCCATGTTGCCCGGTTCCCCCAAGGTAGAGCGCTTCCGCTGCCCGGGCTGCTCGGCGGACATGGAGTTCGATCCGGAATCGGGCGGCATGAAGTGCCGCTTCTGCGGGCATACCGAAGCTCTTCAGCCGGCACAAACGGGCGAGGTCAAAGCGCACGCGCTACAAGACGCGCTAACGCAGACCGCTGGCAGCCAAGCGAAACCGCTCAGCGAGCAGGCGCTCGAGGTGCATTGCGACAGTTGCGGGAGCGCCGTAGTGTTTGAGCCGCCTGAGGTCGCCGGCGCCTGCACGTTCTGCGGAGCGGCGATCGTCGCAGAGCCGAAAGCAGCCGATCCATTGATTGCGCCGGATGCTGTACTGCCGGCCAAGATTCCGAAAAACACCGCGCAGGTGGAAGTGAGGCAATGGCTGGCCACGCGGTGGTTCGCGCCGAACGCCTTGAAGCGGATGGCGCAGGAGGAAGGAATCGGCGGCGTCTATCTTCCCTTCTGGACGTACGCGGCAGATACCGCCAGCGACTACATCGGCCGGCGCGGCGAACATTACTGGGAAACCGAATATTACACGGAAACCGATAGCGAGGGCAAAACCGTCGAGCGTTCGCGGCAGGTGCAGCACACGCGCTGGTATCCGGCATCCGGACACGTGGCCCGGCATTTCGACAACGTGCTGATCGCCGCCACGTGCGCCGTCAAGGAGTCGCGATTGAACGGGCTCGCGCCCTGGGACCTGGAAGCTCTGCGCCCCTATGAGCCTACCTACCTGGCCGGCTTTCGCGCCCAGCGATACCAGGTGGAACTGCCCGAGGGTTACGAGAAAGCCAAGAAAGTAATGGCGGCGGCAGTCGAGCAGGACGTGCTGCGAGATATCGGCGGCGACGAGCAGAGCATCGATCACGTCGAGACGGCGCATGCCAACGTGATGTTCCGGCACCTTCTGCTGCCGGTGTGGATCGGAGCCTATCGATTTCAGGGGAAGGTGTATCAGGTAGCCGTGAATGCACAGACGGGCGAGGTTCAGGGTGAACGCCCGTACAGCCCTTGGAAGATCGTGCTGCTTGTGGCCGGCATGTTGCTCCTCGTGTGCCTGATTGTGTTGTTGGCGCAAAGGCGCTAAGGCGCCATCCCCCAAAAACTTTGTAACTCTGGTGACTTTCGAGCGTATTAGTCTTTGAACACCCCCGTCGCAGGAGAGTGGCTCATGGGTTCTTTCCTCAACGAAGCAAGGCCGGTTCTGCGCAGGCTTCTGCGCGCTCCAATGTTCACCGCGATTACTCTCCTCACACTCGCCGTGGGCATTGGCGCAAATACTGCTATTTTCAGCGTGGTGAGCGGCGTGCTGCTCAGGCCTCTGCCCTATCCCAATCCCGGCCGGCTCATAGGCGTCTGGGAAAAGGCCCCGGGCTTGGGCATCAATGACATGAACGCCTCGCCTGCCACCTACTTCACGTTTCGCGAGGAGAACCATACATTCCAGGACACCGGCCTGTGGCGCACCGATTCCTGCAGCGTGACCGGTATCGGCGAGCCCGAACAGGTGGATACGCTGGAAGTGACAGACGGCACGCTGCCCATTCTCGGCGTGAGTCCGATCCGTGGGCGATGGTTCAGCCGCACCGATGACTCGCCCGGCAGCCCGAACACCGTGATGCTCACATACGGCTACTGGCAGCGCAAATTCGGCGCCGATCCTGCCGTCCTGGGTCGGAGAATCATCGTCGACGGCGAAGCGCACGAGATCATCGGCATCATGCCGCAGCGCTTCCGCTTCATGAATCGCAACGCAGCGTTGATCCTGCCGTTCCAGCTCGATCGAAACAAGGTCTTCATCGGTAATTTCAGTTTCCTGGGAATCGCGCGCCTCAAACCAGGAGTGACCCTCGCACAAGCCAATGCCGATATCGCCCGCATGCTGCCGATCATGCTGCGAAAGTTTCCTCCGGCTCCGGGCATGAACATGAAGATGCTCGATGATGCCCGGCTTGGCCCGAACCTGCGGCCGCTGAAAGCAGACGTAGTCGGGGACATCGGAAAGATGTTGTGGGTATTGATGGCAACGGTCGGCGCGGTACTCTTTATTGCGTGTGCTAACGTTGCCAACCTACTACTGGTGAGAGCGGAAGGAAGGCAGCAGGAGTTGGCCATTCGCTCGGCCCTCGGCGCGGGATGGGTACGGATCGCCCGGGAGCTTCTCCTGGAGAGCGTTTCGCTCGGCGTGCTCGGCGGCGCTCTGGGTCTGGCACTTGCTTACGCCGCGCTTCGGGTTCTGGTCGCGATGGGCCCGTCGCAACTGCCGCGGCTGGATGAAATTTCGATCGATCCCTCCGTCCTTGTGTTCACCGCCGTCATTTCGCTCGTAGCCGGCATCTTTTTCGGGCTGATTCCGGTGTTCAAATATGCAGGGCCCCGGCTCCAAACCGCTCTGCGGCAGGGCGGACGGACATCGAGCGACGGCCGCGATCGTCACCGCGCCCGAAGTGTTCTGGTGGTCGTTCAGGTTTCGCTGGCTCTGGTATTGCTGATCAGCTCAGGTCTCTTGATTCGCACGATTCAGGCGCTAGAGAAGGTTCAACCCGGATTTACAGAGCCAGAACACGTTCTAACGCTGCATGTTTCCATTCCGGATGCCCAGGCCCCGAAACCCGAACAAGTCGTTCGCGCGTACAAGGAGATGCGCGAGAAGATTGCGGCAATTCCGGGCGTCAAAGCAGTGAGCCTTACCAACTCCGTGACCCTGGATGGCAACAACGACAACGATCCGATCTTTGCCTCGGACAAGGTCTATTCGGAAAGCACAATACCGGCTCTTCGCCGGTACAAGTTCGTCTCGCCGGGCTCGTTTCAGACCATGGGCAATCCCTTGCTGGCCGGCCGCGACTTCACCTGGACGGATATCGACGAAATTCGCCCGGTTGTTCTGGTGTCAGAAAACCTGGCGCGCGAGTTGTGGCAGAGCCCCTCCGCGGCGCTCGGCAAGCAGGTCCGCGAGAACCCCAAAGCGCCGTGGCGCGAAGTCATTGGCGTAGTAGGCAACGAGCATGACGACGGCACGGATCAGAAAGCCCCAACCATTGTGTATTGGCCCATGATCGTCAAGAACTTCTGGGGCCAGGACTACAATGTGCAGCGCGGCATGGCGTTCACCATCCGGAGCGCCAGAACCGGTTCCGCCAGCTTCCTAAAAGAAGTACAACAAAGCGTGTGGTCCGTGAATCCGGATCTGCCGATCGCCCAGGTGCGCACGCTGCGGGAGATCTACGATCTCTCCATGGCGCGCACCTCGTTCACGCTGGTGCTGCTCACGATTGCGGCGGCCATGTCCCTGTTGCTGGGAATCATCGGCATCTACGGTGTGATCTCCTACTCGGTGTCGCAGCGGACGCGCGAGATCGGTATTCGTATCGCTCTTGGCGCACCGCAGTCAACCGTTCGGCGCATGTTCGTCCGCCAGGGGCTGGTGCTGACGGCCATCGGTGTAGCCTGCGGGCTCGCCGCCGCTTTGGCGCTGACGCGCCTCATGACCGCTCTGCTGTTCGAAGTCAGCCCGCTCGACCCAATCACATACGGCACCGTATCCGCGATTCTCGCCGCCGCCGCACTGCTTGCGAGCTACTTCCCGGCGCACAGAGCCACCACCATCGAGCCAATGGAGGCATTGCGCGTGGAGTGAGGGCTGGAGGAGTTTCTCCCGTGTACCTTTGACTTGCCTCCCCCGCCGCCACACAATAGAGCGTAGAGGAGGGTCGTGCGATGCCAGACCTCCCGTTCCGAGACCGCGCCGATGCCGGTCGATTGCTCTCCCACAAGCTGAAAGCCTATGCAGATCGCCACGACGTCCTGATCCTTGCTCTGCCGCGTGGCGGCGTGCCTGTGGCCCATGAAATTGCGCGCTCCCTGCACGCTCCGCTGGATGTCTTTCTGGTGCGCAAGCTTGGTGCGCCTGGCCAGGAGGAATTGGCCATGGGGGCAATCGCGTCTGGCGGGGTGCGCGTCCTGAATGACGAAGTCATCGAGGCGCTGGGCGTCTCGTCGCGCGTTATTGATTCCGTTACCGCCCGGGAGTTGCAAGAACTGGTGCGCCGCGAGCACCTGTACCGCGACGGCCGCCCTGCCCCCGCGGTCGCTGGCAAGACGGTCATCCTGGTGGACGACGGTCTGGCCACCGGTTCCACCATGCGGGCCGCCATCGTCGCTTTGCGCCATGCTAAGCCGAAGTGCATCGTGGTGGCCGTTCCCATCGCCGCCACCCGCACCTGCGAGGAGTTTGCCGGAGAAGTGGACGAACTCGTCTGCTATCACACGGCAGAGCCATTCTATTCCGTGGGCTTCTGGTACGAAGATTTCTCGCAGACCAGCGACGAAGAAATCCGCGAAATGCTGGAACTCGAAAAGGTGTGAGCAGCCCCAGCGAACAAATCGTCCAGCTCGCCCTCGGCTCGGTGACGCTCGAAGGCACTCTCGCCATCCCTGCCGGCGCTACGGGAATCGTCCTGTTTGCCCACGGCAGTGGCAGCAGCCGCCACAGTCCCCGCAATCGTTACGTCGCGCAAGTGCTCCGTGAGGGTGGCTTAGGCACTCTGCTCATCGATCTCCTCACTGCCGCCGAGGAGCGCGAAGACGACCGTACCGCCCGTCTGCGCTTCGATATCAAGCTGCTGGCTCGTCGCGTCACCGCCGCCACAGACTGGCTCCGGCAAAACCCGGCATCTAGTCCTCTGCGCATCGGGTACTTCGGCGCATCCACCGGCGCAGCAGCCGCTCTGGTCGCCGCCGCCGAGCGCTCGGACGAAGTCAGTGCCGTGGTCTCCCGGGGCGGCCGGCCCGACTTGGCCATGCCCGTTCTGGGCCGGGTCAAAGCGCCGACCCTATTGATCGTGGGCGCCCGCGACCTGCCCGTCATCGAGATGAATCGTCAAGCACTGATGCACTTGCGGACGGAGAAGCACCTCGATATCGTGCCCGGAGCCACGCATCTTTTCGAGGAACCCGGCACCCTCGAACAAGTCGCCGTTCTGGCCCGTGACTGGCTTCTGGCCCACCTAAAGCCTTATACTGAGCGGTAATCGGAGGTCCCCTATGGTGCTTCGGCCGATGCTCGTTGGGGCGTGTGCCGCATTCTTTTCCTTCGCGGGCAGTGTTACCGCCGGCGTCACTTTCGACAAAGACGTTCTGCCCATCATGCAGAAACGATGCCAGAGCTGCCACCGTCCGGGCGAAGTCGCGCCCATGTCGTTCCTCACATATAAGGATGCGCGGCCGTGGGCCAAGTCCATCCGCGAGGCTGTGCTCACGCGCAAGATGCCGCCATGGTTCGCCGATCCGCATTTCGGCAAGTTCGCCAACGACCGGTCCTTGAGCCAGGCCGAGATCAAAACGCTCGTCGCCTGGGCGGACGGTGGCGCAGTGGAAGGCGACGCCAAAGATGCGCCTGCGCCAGTTGCATGGACGGATGGGTGGACCATCGGCAAGCCCGACGCCGTCTTCGAAATGCCGCACGATTTCGCAGTACCGGCCAAGGGGACGATCGAGTATCAGTACGTCGTAATTCCCTCGGGTTTCACGAAAGATACCTGGGTGCAGGCAGCCGAAGCGCGCCCCGGCAACCGCACGCTGGTGCATCACATTATCGCGTTCGTGCGCGAGCCCGATTCCAAGTGGCTGAGTGACGCCAAACCCGGTATCCCGTTCGTTCCCGAGCAGAAAAAAGACGAAGAGAAGAAAGACAACGCCAAGAAAGAGGAGGAACCGGACGATAGCGCCGCTTCCCCCGAACTGCTCATCGGCTACGCGCCCGGCCTGGTTCCCATGACGCTCCCGCCCGGCCAGGCCAAGCTGGTGAAAGCTGGTTCCGACTTCGTGCTCCAGTTACACTACACCGCAACCGGCAAAGCCGGCACGGATCGCAGCCGCATCGGCGTGATTTTCGCCAAGGAACCGCCCAAGGAGCGCATCTTCACCGCCAACGCGACCAATTCGAAGTTCGTGATCCCACCCGGCGACCCGGCATTCGAAGTCACCTCCAGCATCACGATTCAGGCGCCCGCGCGACTGGTCGACCTCATGCCGCACATGCATTTCCGCGGCAAGGATTTCGAATACAGCCTCGTCTATCCCACCGGCGAAACGCAAACCGTGCTGCGCGTTCCGAACTACGATTTCAACTGGCAGCTTTTCTACTATCTCTCCGACCCGCTCGTGCTCCCCAAGGGCACCCGCATTGATTGCACGGCGCACTTCGATAACTCGCCGAACAATCGCTACAATCCCGACCCGAAAGCCGAAGTCCGCTGGGGCGACCAAACCTGGGAAGAGATGATGATCGGCTGGTTCGACGTAGCCGTGGACGCCGGTAAAGATCCCACGGATGTTTTCCGCGAGAAGAAGAAGGGGGAGGATCGAGCGGGATTGTAGAGGTGCAGTTCCGTCTGCGTGCGAGCCTAGTGTAGTGCGGAGTCACGGGGAGCTTTCTGAGCCGCGCGCGTAGCAAGCGGTTTACGCCTTAACTATAAACGCCGCGATTTCGGACGCACTACCCAGTCTGGCCCTCACATCCGCCTCATCACCCGCTTCACTCCCTCGCGAAACGTATTCACCGGCGTGAGCAAACTCAGCACCAGATACGCCTCCGATTCGAAATCGTAGAAGAATCCCGGCTGCACCAGCACGTTGTCTTGTTCCAGCAGCTCGATGCACCACTGCTCTTCGGTCTTCGTGCGTGGCACCCGCACTGTCGCGTACCAGCCGCCCTCTACCTTTAATACCTGTGCGGGCGAGCTGTCTGCGACCAGATCTTGCAGCGCGTGGAGGTTTTCACTCGCGCGAGCCGCAATCTGCTTCTGCACCGCCGCGCCCGCTTCGATCAGCCGCGGCAGCGCATGCTGCACCGGAGTTCCCACCGAAAGATAGGTGTCCGCAATGAGTTCCAACCGCTCAACCGCCTCCGAGCGCAGCGCTGCCGGCCCACCGATCACGATCCATCCCAGCTTCATCTGCGGCAGCCCGCAAATTTTCGATAGACCGCTCAGGCAAAACGTCAGGACTTCGTCGATGCCGGCCAGCGACGGCTCGCGCTCCGGGTCCGCTCCGAATCGGTAATCGGCAAAAACCTCGTCGGAGATCAGCGCCAAGCCACGCTCCGCGCACAGCGTAATCATCGCTTCGAGCTCGCGCCGCTTCACAAACGAGCCCGTCGGATTGTTCGGATTCACCAGCACAATGGCCCGCGTCCGCTCTCCGGCCGCCCGCTTCAATGCATCCAGGTCGATCGCCCAGCCATCGTGATAGACAAGCGGGTATTGCACCACGCGCACCAGTTCCATCTGCGCCAGAAACTCAAACAGCGGATAGGACGGCCGCGGCACAAGCACCTCATCACCGGCATCGGCCAACAACTTGAACAGCCAGGCATAGGACTCGCTCGTGCTCGCCGTAATGAAGATGCGCGAAGGGTCAACGACAAAGCCCCGCGCTGAATAGTAGTCCTCAACCGCCGCCCGAGGGGCCCTCATTCCCGCTGGCTCCGGCTCATAAACCAGCCCGCGGGGGTCGCTCAGCGAACCAAGAATCTGTTCCGCTGGATACAAAAATCCCGCGTGCGTGGGATTCGATTCTGTCAGGTCGAGAATTTCGGCACCCTGGCGGCGCGCCGCTCCTAGAACTTGCGCCAGTCGGTTGGGCCGCAAGTCCCAGTGAAGACGGGACGAAAACATTTGTGTGGCCATTTTAACGGAATACCTGAATACGCTGCACTCCCGCCCCTAAAGAAGCACTCAGATCCTGCCGAATAAACACCTGAGGATTGCAGATGATCAACCGGATCCCTTCGGTACTCCCCTACAATCGCCCTCGTTTCTGGGCGTCGGCAGCCTGGTTTCTTTTGTCAGGATTCCTGGTCCAGCCCGCCAATGCCGGCTACGGCCACGTGCCCATGTATTTTGTCGAGAACCGCGGCCAGTTCCACTCAGACGTCCGCTATGCGGTTCGGGGGCCACAACTGACCGGCTGTTTTGGTTCCCGTGAAGTCGAGGTGACCGCCGGCGGCAGCCATCTCCTCGTTCACTTTCCAGGAGGAAATCCAGCTCCACGGATCGAAGGCATGGGACCTTCGGCCGCGCACATCAATATTCTTGTCGGTACACGCGGCCAGTGGAGAACCGATCTTCCGGCGTGGGACCGAATCGCCTACCGTGACATTTTCCCTGGCATCGACTTGGCCTATTCGTCTTATAACAATTACTTGAAGTCGGACTTCATCGTCGGTCCCGGCGCTGATCCCGAAGCAATCCGCCTGCGCTATCAGGGTGCCGACCCACGTATCGATGCAAATGGATCATTGGTGTTGCCGACTGTGGCCGGTGAGTTCCGCGAGGATGCACCCGTGATCTATCAGGAAATCGACGGCAGGCAAAGGTCGGTCGACGGATCGTTCCGCATCTACAGGGATGGAACCATCGGATTTCGCGTCGGGGGGTATGACCACGCGTGGCCGCTCATCATCGATCCGGTGCTGAGCTACAGCACGTTCGTCGGCGGCAGCGCGATGGATGCGATTACGTCGATCGCCGTCGACGGCGAAGGCAATGCTTACCTCGCGGGCTGGACCACGTCCTCGAATCTTCCCACCGTGAACCCGGTGCAAACCCAGGAGAAAGGCAGCGTCAACGCCTTCATAGCCAAGCTTGACCCCGGTGGGAACAACTTGATTTATTGCACCTATCTGGGCGGAGCGGGCGATGATCGCGCGTTTGCGATTGCCATCGATTCCTCGGGTGACGCGTATGTTACCGGTTGGACGACGTCTTCGAACTTTCCCACCGTATCGCCGGCGCAATATTCGCTCTCCGGTGGTAAAGATGCATTCGTGGCCAAACTGAATCCGGCCGGCAACAGCCTCATCTACAGTACCTTTCTGGGGGGTGCGGCCAGCGACAGCGGCAACGGCATCGCTGTGGATTCCTCGGACAACGCTTATGTAGCCGGGTATACGTACTCCTCAAACTTTCCCACGCTGAGTGCTTATCAAACTTCGAATCACGGGCCGGAAAATGCCTTCGTAACCAAGCTCAGTTCTTCTGGAACCCTGATCTACAGCACGTATCTGGGCGGCAATGGAAACGATGCCGCCGCTGCTATCGCGGTCGATAACGCAGGCAACGCCTACGTCGCCGGCGGTACGACTTCTACGAACTTTCCAACAGCGTCTCCCGCTCAGTCAGCCAGCGGAGGGGGCCAGGATGCCTTCATCACCAAGCTAAATCCGTATGGGAACGCGCTTGTCTATAGCACCTACTTGGGCGGCTCTGGCGGCACTATGGGCTCCATGGAAGCCGCCACGAGTATCGCGGTGGATGCGACCGGCGCTGCCTACGTGACTGGTGTCACGAACTCTACAAATTTCCCGGTCACCGCTGGCGCCCTTCAGACCACGAACATGGGCGAAGGCGATGGCTTCGTGACTAAGCTCAACCCCGCAGGTAGCGCCTGGGTTTATTCGACCTATCTCGGTGGGAGCAGCATCGACTACGCATCCGCCATCGCAGTAGATTTCCTCGGCAACGCCTATATCGCCGGGTATACTGCCTCCCCTGATTTTTGGAGTCTGAACGCCGTCCAAGCCGCCAATGCCGGCCTTTACAATGCCTTCGTCACGAAGCTGAATCCCACCGGTACGGGTTTGCTCTACAGCACATATCTGGGAGGAAGCAGTAGCGATTCGGCCAATGCTATCGCCGTCGATTCGTTAGGCAACGTCTTCGTTGCTGGCCTTGCGCAATCCACCAACTTCCCCGTACTGAATGCCTTCCAGACGGTGAATGGAGGCTCCTATGGCGGCTTTGTCTCCAAGATCTCTCCCGGCTGGGTCGCGGCCGTCTTTCTCAATGGCTCCTGGTACGTCGACCGGAACCGCAACGGCGGCTTCGACGGCACCTCGGCTGGAGACCAGATCTTCACGTTCGGACAATCAGGTGACGTCCCCGTGGCCGGAGACTGGACGGGATCTGGCACAGTTAAGATTGGCGTCTTTCGGAGCGGCCAGTGGTTGCTCGATTGCAACGGCAACGGCGTCTGGGACGGGGCGGCCGGTGGTGACTGTCTCTATACCTTCGGACAAGCAGGGGATATTCCGGTAGTCGGCGATTGGAACGCTTCCGGCAAAGCCAAAATCGGCGTCTTCCGTGGAGGTTATTGGATGCTCGATGTCAACGGCAACGGTGTCTGGGACGGTATAGCGGGCGGCGACAACGGATATTATTTCGGGAATTCCTCGTACAAGCCCGTGGTAGGTGACTGGACCGGGTCCGGAACCGCCAAGGCCGGTTTGTTTATCAATGGCACCTGGTATCTCGACACCATTGGCAATGGCCAGTGGACGCCCGGCACCGATCAGACGGCCTACTTCGGCCAAGCGGGCGATATCCCCGTGGTAGGTGACTGGAGCGGCTCAGGCACAGCCAAGGTCGGTGTCTTCCGCAACGGCTACTGGATCGTGGACATGGTCGGTAACGGTGTGATGGAAGGCATCGGCATCGGCGAGAGCGCATTTTGGTTGGGGAATTCGTCGTTCACACCGATCGTAATGCACTAACTGCCCGCCTATGTTCTTGCAAAATAAGCGCCGGCCTCTCTGCGCCACCCTCGTCACGTTTCGCCACAGGGTAAAATGTTTGGTACGTGACGGCTAAGACCTTCTACATCGAGACCTTCGGCTGCCAGATGAACGCGCATGACTCCGAGAAGGTCATCGGCACGCTGTTGTCCAGGGGTTACCTGCAAGTGGAGACGGCGGAAGCCGCCGAACTGGTGCTCTACAACACTTGCAGTATCCGCGACAAGGCCGAACAGAAAGTATTTCACCGGCTCCAGCAGTTCAAGCGCGAGGCAGGTAAGGGCAAGATATTCGGTGTCCTTGGATGCGTGGCCCAGCAAGAGGGGGAAAAGATTTTTGAGAAAGCTCCTCATGTGAGTCTGGTGGCCGGCTCCGCCAGCTACACCAAGTTGCCGCAGATGCTGATCCAGCTCGAAGCGGGCGATCGTCGTGTTACTGGGTTGAGCCTGGACACGGACGAAACCTTCGAAACGCCCTTCACGCGCCGCGACAATCCGCATCGAGCTTACATCACCATCATTGAAGGCTGCGACAAATCGTGCGCCTACTGCGTCGTCCCGTTCACCCGGGGACCAGAGCGCAGCCGCACGAGCGCAAGTGTGATGGACGAAGCACGGCGGCTGGCCGAAAGCGGCTACAGCGAGATTCAACTTCTCGGGCAGAACGTCAACAGCTACCGCGATCCATCGCCGGCCGGCTGGGACTTCGCAACGCTGCTCGCGCGAGTCGGCGAGGTGCCGGGCATCCGGCGCGTGCGGTTCACTACCTCGCATCCACGAGATTTCGTGAAGGCGATCGTGGACGCAATCGACGCGAATCCGGCGTTATGCAACCACGTGCATTTGCCGGTGCAGTCTGGATCGAGCCGCGTTCTGAGCGCCATGGACCGGCTCTACACGCGCGAAGAATACATGCGCCGGATCGAATGGCTGAAAAGCGCGCGCCGAAACATTGCCATCACTACCGACATTATTGTTGGCTTTCCGGGCGAAACCGAGGAGGATTTCCGGCAGACGCTGGCGCTGCTGGATGAGGTCCAATACGATTCGCTGTTCAGCTTTAAGTATTCTCCGCGGCCGAACACCGCGGCTCTGAAGCTGGCGGACCAGATTCCCGAAGAAGAAAAGACGCGCCGTCTCATGATCGTGCAAGAGCGGCAGCGCGCCATCCAGATCCGCCGGAATTCCGAAGCGATCGGCAGCGTGCAGGAGGTGCTGATCGAGGGAAAGAACCAGTCGCTCGGACAATGGATCGGTCGCACATCGCAGAATCGCACACTGAATTTTGCGCACACGGAGAGTGATGACGAGAGCCTGATCGGACGATATGTTCCGGTGTGTGTCACACGCGCGGGCCCGAACTCTCTGGTGGGTGAGAGTGTGATGTAATGGTTGCGGAGGAGGCGACGGTATGGAAGTTGAGATGAAAATCCGCGGCTTGATGATGGATCCAGCCACGAACATGCCTATCGTCATCTTGAAGGACATCAATAGCAGTACCGTGCTCCCGATTTGGGTGGGCATATACGAAGCAAATGCTATCGCTCTGGAAATAGAAAAAGTCTCGACACCACGCCCGATGACGCACGATCTGATGAAGAGCGTGCTGCTGGGTCTGCGGACCGGAATTCGGAAAGTGGTGGTCAACGAGCTGAAGGAAGATACGTTCTATGCTGTGATCTGGCTGGAGCGCGATGGCGAGTTGATCTCGGTAGACTCGCGGCCAAGCGATGCGCTGGCGCTTGCGCTGCGACTCGATTGTCCGATCTTCGTCGAAGATGGGGTGCTAAAGAATTCTAAGCTGGCCGCCGCCACTTCCGACAAGATCAACAACGAAGAGTTGCGCCGCTGGCTCGAGGGCCTAAACGACGAGGACCTCGGCCGCTACAAGATGTAGTATCCCCGCCCAACTTGGGACAGCCAAACCTAGCCGCAGAACCGAAGGCAGCATCCCTCGCAGATTTGGTGGAGTGTCTCCAATTGCAAGCGCCCCGCCCTCTAAAGCTCATTGCGGAAGCCATTCAGCCGGTGCTTCACGAATCTGAATGGCGCGAGGCGCAGTGGAGTTTCGCTCGTGATGGCGATTCGATCACGAACAGGAACCTGCTAGCCTTTGCGGAAGATTCATTCCAGTTCTCGATTGCCGATGGGCAATCGAAGCAGGATTTTCACCGCCACGAAAAGGTCGCGGAGATCTTCGTCTCAAACTTCCCCCTGGAGCTTACTTACCGGACGGACGAGCGGGAACAGACATTGCGTGTTGCTTCCGGGGTGCTGATCGTCCCGCCCGGAATTACTCACCGCGTCAGGCTACACGGATTAACGTTTGTGTTTCAGGCGGCCACGCAAGGTGGGCAAGTTCACAATGACAAGGCCGTCGAACCACGAGCCCGTTAGCCTCCCCAATCCACAGGTTCCGCCGTAGCCACTTGCAGCCACCCTTCGTACGGTAGAGTACCCAGGGGCAGGCCGCCGCGCCACATCGAAACGGCAAATTGCAAAGGCACACCGGATTCCCCTCCGATGGCATGGAGCGGCACCTCGATCTCGAGCAACTGCCGCATGGCAACTTTGATTTCCGCCCGGCTGGTCTTTGCCGCGCCACTGTCCAATTGAACTATCACCGTTACCGGTTCCGCACTGGGCTTAGGCACGAAGCGCAGGTGCAACTCGACACCTCCGGCCATCTCCTCCGGACGCGTCTCGAAGTCCACCCGAAGAAAAACGGCGGCACCGTCGGAACCGAAGTAAATCTCGCGAACCAGCAGTTGACGGCCGTGCATCGCGCCGGATCGTGGATCGGCACGATACGAACCCGCACCCAGCCACTCGAAGTATGACGTCACCTCACCGTCGATTACAGGATGAATGAACCCGGACGGCATCTGGCGGACTTCCTCGGCAGCGACCTTCAGAATAGGCCGCGAAAGATTCTCAGGGGGATTCTGGCCGAGTGCGCGGTACACATTGGCCAAGTGGCTGCGGTACAACCGATCGAAATCGGGCCGCTCGGGGGAGTCATGCTCGGGACCGTACCACCAACACCAGTCGCTACCTTCGGCAATCAGCAGCTCTTCGAAAGCCAGAGTGAGCTTCTCTTCCGTGACCCCCTGTGCCGTATCAAACGCTTCGCGGGCCGCCAGCAGGGACTCCCAGGCCTGATTATCCTCACCCGCACCGATCCAGACATCGAAATTCGCGCTAATCCAGGAACCGGGGAAGATGTGATCGAGCGGGTCGGGGTCAATCCGCCCAAGCGCTTCACTCACCGTTAGCGCGCTCATATCCGAAGCGTCTGAGATTCGCTGGTACAGCTCGCGCAGAAACGGCCGACCGTTGTGATCGTAGTATTCCCAGGCGTTCTCGCCATCGAGAATGATGGGCACGAGCGCGTCACGCCCGCGGGACAACATCGACCGGCAGTTCTCACGAATGCGCGCCAGAAAGTCTTGCGCAGCCTCGCGGGCTTCCATCCGGGAATAAACGAATCCGATGAGATCGCTAAGGAAATGATCCCGGAAGATCACGCGGATCTCGTGGTCCTTCTGATTCCAGCGATAGGGCCGGTATAGGCCCTCGACTCCACTCGCGCGCTCCAGAGTGCGGTCCAGCACGCCGCTGTCGGTGGCTGCCCATTGAAAACCAGCTTCGGCCGCCAAGCGGAAAACCTCGTCGGAGACCGAACCCTCCGAGGGCCACAGACCGACACTGGTGCTCGCGAACTCCGAAGAAATGTAGTCGCGCGCCATCCTGAGTTGACGCGCCGCGTCCTTCGGGTAACGGAAACGCCGCGGGAGGCTGACGCCGGGGTGGGAGACCTGGGCGATATCGGAATCGCACAGTAAAGGCAGGATGGGGTGGTAGTAAGGCGTCGTCGAAATCTCAATCTGCCCGGATTGCGCGGCGTTGTGGTACGCCGGAATCACCAGCCCCAGAATCTGCTTCTGCTTTTCCAACATCAGAGCCTGATCCGCCAAGTTAAAGTCGCGGCCCTTGCGTATCAAGTCTCGAACCCCTGCATCATTTTCCAAAAAGTCTTCGTCGAACCAAGCGATCTGCGAGAGGACCTGCAAATCCCGGAACTCCTGGGGCGCGAAAGCCGATTTCGCCAATGCCGAGTCCTTTTGCGCGCAGCGGGCTTCGTAAAGCTGGCCGTACCTGGAAAAGCGATGGATCATGCGCTCGGGATTCGCGTGAAAAAAATGATCGAGAATCAGATCGCGATCGGCGTCGGTGAGAGATTCCGCCGGCTTGGCGGCGCAATCCAAGAACGGATCGCGTGCATTGCCGGCCGCGTATTCGGCCACCTGCACCATCATCGAGGGCACCAGGTTGAAGGTCTGATGAACTTTGGGAAACTCCTCGAGGACGTGCACCATGCCGTAGTAGTCCTTGAGCGCGTGGAGCCGCGTCCAGGGCAGGTTATATTGGCCGGTGACTAGGTCCTTGTAAAAGGGCTGGTGCATGTGCCAGAGAAAGCACAGATAAATTTGTGACATGGCTATCGGGCGAAGTAGCTGCGTGTGGGAGCCGGAGGCGCCGGATTGCCGCGCACGGCTAGCCACAAAACATCGTTCAGTTCATTGTCGTCGGCCCGGTCTTCCTGGCCAAAATCAAGCTTCAGGGACCGCGCGGCAGTGGCCGAGGCGGCAGGGTTTCGGGCATCGAGCGCAATTCGTGGTTTCTCGGCGGAAAATGGCGCCGTGTCCGGCATCGTCTGAAACGCCGCGTGCATGGGCCGTGACGCGGCATCGAACTGGGTCATGGGATTGAGACCCAGCAGCAGTTCGATGGTTCGAAGCATGGAAGTCGTGTTATACATGCTGCTGTCCACAGTGTGGCGCCTGACATAAGGAGAGATTACATAAGCCGGAGAACGGTGCGAGTCGACGTGATCCGGGCCATTCTGTGCATCGTCTTCCAGCACAAAGATGGCCATGCTGGGCCAGAAGCGGCTGTGCGATACGGCCTCCACGATCATGCCTAACGCGTAATCGTTGTCCGCCGCGGAAGACAGGGGAGCAATTTTTCCGGGGGTCGTACCGGAGGTATGGTCGTTGCCCAAACGCATCAGAAGGAGGCGCGGCATTTCTCCCTTACTCTCGAACCCGGCAAGGTCTTCCAAAAACACCTTGGCGCGCTCGACGTCGGGATAATCGAGATCGAAGCCACGGTAGTGCGTATTGGTCATCCTGCGCAAGACTGGATCGCGCACGCTCTCTACTTGTGTGCCGTCCGGCGCCGGCGATTTCAGGTTGGTGACGAAGTAGCCGTAGTTTCGTAAATCGATTCCGGCGTCTGCCGCGTTGGTCCACAGGTATCCGGCGGGGGGCACCGCAGTTGGTTCCTGGCCTTCGTAATCGTAGAGCTTGCGGCGGCCGGCGTAACTATTGGGCCACATCTTTTGCACGTAGTCGGGCGCGATGGCAGCGGTCGACCAACTGTGACCGTCCGCACTGACGTCGGAGTTCACGTAGAAGTTGTCGAGCAGTACGAATTCGTGAGCCAGTTTGTGCTGGTTGGGTGTAGCTTGGCCGCCAAACAGGACCAGCGACGCATCGCCATTGCCTTCCTTGATGTCCCCCAGCACCTGGTCGTACGTGCGATTCTCCTTCACGATGTAGAGGACGTGTTCGATGGGCGAATGTGCGCCAGGGTGATTGGGAATCGGGCCGGCGTTGCCAATTCCGGCGTCATCCAGCCGCGCGTCCTGATACGGCGAATCGGCCAGGACGATTTTCGAATACTCGCGCAACTGCTTGCCGTTGATGGGATCAATAAAGGACGCGGTTCCGGTCTGAATACGGCCCACATACTCCGGCGCTTTGACGCCCTCGTGGACGGGCTCGGGACGACGTGTTGGATTCGGGCCTTGCGGATTGGGAAAAGAGCGCACGCCGCGGCCATTCAATACAACCAGCCGCCCATCCGCCAGAGAGCGCGCCGCGGTTGGATACCAGCCAGTGGGGATAAATCCAAGCACATCGCTGCGATCTTGCGAAACATCCACAACCGCTACGGCGTTGGCATCCGAGCACACGACGTAGAGGCGACTTCCATCCGCATTGAGAGCCAAGGCACTGGGCGTCATGCCGACGGGCTGGCGTGGCTGCATGGCGACGTTGATGGACTCGACCTGCCGCAGCTCGTTGCCCTCCGTGACACCGACCGTATATACATTGTTCGTGTTGGCGGCCGAAACGAAAAGCCGCGCCACCCAAGCCGGATCGCCTTCGGCGGGATCATTCTTTCCAGCGCGCCAAACGATGTCGGTGGGGTGCGGCGCAAGCGGCAGCGCGCTCATCAAGACTCCATCCTGCGCCTGGTACTGGCTGATGGAACCATCCGTCCAACTGGTCACGAAAAATGATTTGCCAGTGGGCTCAAACAGAATCCGGTACGGGCGGCGGCCGGTTTTCACGCGGTCAATCACCATCCCGGATTGTGGATTGATGACCACGAGCGAATCATGATAGAGGTCCGCCGCGTAGATCAGGCGGCCGTCCGGAGTGAGCGCAACGTCTCCGATAAAGTCACGGTTGGTTCTCTTCTGTTCGGGGACGACTACAAATGTGCGAGCAGGCTGTAGGGTTCCCTCAGAAAACGTAAACTCGAAGACGGAAGCTTGGGAGCCGCCACCGACGTAGACGCGGTCGCCTTTGGGCGAAAACGCCAATCCCAGCCACGCGTCCGGTACGGGGATGCGCGAGATTTCACGAGCTGCGGCAGTATCGAGCACGCTGATCGAGGGCGGATTGTAGCCACCGTTCAGTACCAGCAAGTATCGGCCATCACGCGACAGGGCTGACGACATTGGAAACGTGCCCAGTGGGATTTGTTTTCCGGCGGGTGTGAGCCGCCACCCGCTGTTCAAGAGAAAGCTTCCGTCCGCCAGCGGCCCCACACGTTCGGGAGGCGCCGGTTGCGATACCAGCGTGGCCGAGGCGGCGAGTAATGCCGACAGTGTCCAGAACGACCAGTGAAGTTTCATGTGAGATGCCAGGTGAGCTCCTCCCGGAGACCCGCTGCTTCAGCCACGAATTTCGTCAAAATTCTATAGTGGCACAGGCGAGAGGAGTACTTCAGCCCCCAATCGCGTTCATGGGCCGCGGTGGGGGCACGAAGCGTGTGCTGTTGATCTCGTGCCCGGCCCATTTCTCTTGCACGTTCGAGCGGATCAAAGCGGCCAACTCGTCGTCGGTGGCGCCGGAGCGCAGCAATTCCTTCACATTTGCTTCCTCGATGGCGAACAGGCAGTACCGAAGCTTGCCGTCAGAAGTCAGGCGGATGCGGTTGCAATTCAGGCAAAACGGACGCGTGACGGACGCAATGAAGCCGACCCGGCCACCACCGTCGCTGTAAGAATAATCGGTGGCGGGGGCTCGGGGATCGCGATCCGGAATTTCGACCAGAGGCGAGATTTCGCGAGACAAGACGCGGATGATCTCGTCCGCCGAGAGGACCCGCGCACGATCCCACAGATGCTGTGCATCGAGAGGCATGAACTCGATGAATCGCGGCTCAATCCCGCGCTCCCGGCAGTAGCGCGCAATCGGGAGAATGTCCGGCTCAGTCAGCCCCTTGACCGCAACGGCGTTCAGCTTGATGGGGCTGTAGCCCAAGCGCAAGCAGCTCTCAATGCCGGCGAGCACGCGATCCAGATCGTCGCGCCGCGTGATGCGCTGGAACCGCTCGCGATCGAGCGTGTCCAGATGGATGTTGATGCGGCGCAGACCGGCTGCATAGAGTGGCTCGGCCATTTCGGAAAGCAGGACGGCATTGGTGGTCAGCGCCAGATCCTGAATGCCGGGGATCGCCGCGAGTTTCCGAATAAGCACCGGCAGGTCCTTACGGACGAGCGGCTCGCCACCAGTGACGCGCAACTTGCTAATTCCCAACCGCACGGCGACGCGCACGAATCGCTCAATCTCCTCAAAGGAGAGAATCTCGCTGCGCTCCACGAACTCCACGCCCTTTTCCGGCATGCAGTAGAAGCACCGGATGTTGCAGCGATCGGTGACACTGATGCGAAGATTGTCATGCACTCGCGCGAAGGAATCGACGAGTGGGCTAGTGTCCATAGCGGCTCAGCGGACGGCCAGCATCCGCTCAAGAGGGACACGCGCGCGGCGCATCAACTCGTCGCCCAGTTCCACGCGGGGGGTAAGATTGAGCAGCGCATCGCGAAGTTTCTCGAGCGTATTCATGCGCATGTAGGGGCATTCGCTGCAATTGCAATTCTCGTTGGCTACAAAATAGAACTTCTTCTCGGGCGCCAGCTTGTGGAGGGAATAACTGATGCCGCTCTCGGTCATGACGATGAACTCGAGGGCGCGGCTACGCACGCACCAGTCGATCATGGCCGATGTGGAACCGATGAAATCCGCCATCTCCAACACGGAAGCAGGGCACTCGGGGTGGGCAACTACCAGAGCTTCTGGATGATCAGCCCGCGCCGCGGCCAGACGCCGCGCCGGAAAGGTAGCATGGACGACGCAAGTACCCTGCCAGATTTTCATGTTCTTGCGGCCGGTTTGCTTCTGCACGTAATTGCCCAGGTTTTGATCGGGCAGGAAAAGAACGGCCTTTTCTGGCGGGATGGAATTGACGATCTGCACAGCATTGCGCGAGGTGCAAAGAATGTCGCTCTCAGCTTTCACTTCGACCGATGTATTGATGTAACTGACGATCACATGATCCGGGTGCAGCCGCCGGTAATTGCGGATGGGCTCGACCGGGCAGCTATCCACAAGGCTGCAACTTGCGTCGCGGTCGGGCACTACGACCACGCGACTCGGATTGAGCACCTTGGCGGTCTCCGCCATGAACCAGACGCCACAGAAAGCGATCACGTCGCCCTCGAACTCCCGGGCCTTGCGCGCCAGTTCCAGGCTATCCCCTACCCAGTCAGCCAGTTCCTGAATCTCCGGTTCCTGATAGTGGTGTGCTAACAGGATCGCGCGCCGCTCCTTCTTAAGGTCGAGAATCTCCTCGGTGGGGGATTTGGTGGCCAACATGGGTTAAAGATTTCATTGTAACAATTCCGTTTAAATAGAGTACCGGGCGCTTCGTTGACCCCCACCCAATGTGATGGATACCATCAATTCGTGGCGGAAAGCGAAAAACTGCGAGAGTTGCCATCCGTCCATGAGGTATTGGAACGCCTCGACACCTTGCTGGTGCGGTTTCCCAGGACACTCGTGGTGGAAGAGGTGCGGCGGGTGCTGGAAGGGCGGCGCGCGGGGATCCGGGCAGGTGACGGGGATCGAGCAAAATCGGTCGAAGCCGAGGTCGAGCAGGCGCTCGACGCGCTGGAGCAGCTGTCGCTGCGGCGGGTGATCAACGCCACGGGGGTGGTGCTGCACACCAATCTGGGCCGGGCGCCGCTCGGAGCGCTGCAAGTGATCGCGGGCTATTCGAACCTGGAGTACGATCTCGCACCAGGGAAGCGCGGCAAGCGGGATGTCCATGCCGGAGTGTTGATCGAGCGGCTCCTGGGATGTCCGGCAATCGCAGTTAACAATAATGCCGCGGCAATCTACCTGGCGCTGAACGAACTGGCGGCGGGGTATGAGGTTATCGTTTCGCGCGGGGAACTGATCGAAATTGGCGACGGTTTCCGAATTCCCGAGATTATGTCGCGCTCGGGTGCGGTCCTGCGCGAGGTTGGAACGACCAACCGTACGAGCGTCCAAGATTACCGGAATGCCATCAACGAGCGCACGCGTCTCCTGCTTCGGGTGCATCCGAGCAATTTCCGCATCGAGGGATTTACCGCACGTCCGGAGCTGGCGGAACTGGTAGCGTTAGGACGGGAGTGCGGCATTCCGGTGTATGAAGATCTGGGCAGCGGGTGCGTGGTGGACCTGCGGCGGTTTGGCGTGGATGAGCCGCTGGTGCAGGAGAGCTTGCGGGCAGGAGCGGATCTGGTTTCATTCAGCGGTGACAAGCTGCTGGGCGGGCCGCAGGCAGGAATTTTGGCAGGCAAGCCGGAGATTGTGACGCGGCTGCGGCGAAATCCGATGTTCCGCGCGCTGCGGCTCGACAAGCTGATCTATCAAGCGCTGGAAAGTACGCTGCGATCAGTCGTGCTGGAGCAATGGGACCGCGTACCGGCTCTGCGGATGATTCGAATGAGCGCGGATGAAATTCGCGGGCGCTCCGAGCGGCTGGTGGCGGCCATACCAGGGCTTCGGGCGCGCGTGGAAGCAGGCGAGTCAGTGATTGGAGGTGGGTCGACGCCGCAGCAATCGATTCCAACCTGGCTCATCGCCGTGGAGAATTCAAATATTTTTGCAGCGGAAAGACGCCTTCGAACGGGCGATCCACCCGTCATCGTACGGATTGAGGACGGACGGCTGCTGCTGGATTTGCGGACGGTTTTTCCGGAGGAGGAAGAGGAATTGAAGCAGGCGCTTCAGGCCCTTTCCTGATACGTTCCCTCGGCGGTGTTGACGCGGATCTTCTCGCCTTCGGTGATGAACGGCGGCACCTGTACCACCAAGCCCGTTTCGAGCTTGGCGGGTTTCGTCACATTCGAAACGCTGGCGCCCTTCATGCCGGGCTCCGTTTCCACCACGGTCATATCGACGGTGGCGGGCAGCTCCACGCTGATCGGCTTGCCTTCGTAAAACTCAACATTCACGTGAAGTTGCGGGATGAGATAACTGACAGCGTCGCCGAGGATCTCTTTGGTCAGGTGCATCTGCTCGTAATTCTCGGTATTCATGAAGTAAAAGTACTCGCCGTCGTCGTACAAGTACTCCATTTCGTGCTCTTCCAGCACGGCACGCTCCACGCGGTCTTCCGAAGAGAAGCGATGCTCAATCATGGATCCGCTGCGCAAGTTACGCATTTTGGCTTGCACGAAACCGCGCAGGTTTCCGGGCGTCCGGTGATTGACACTAAAGATGGAAAACAGTTCGTTATTGAACTTAATGACCATACCGGGGCGCATTTGTGTTGAGGCAATCATTCGAAAAACGCTCCAAACTGGAAAGAGATTAGTCGAGCAGGACTAACAAGACAGTATAGCATTGTGTCCGATGGCGAATGCTCTCCGGCGTCACGGGCGATAATGGAGCTCTACTTGCTGAAAGTCGTATTGATATCCACTTACGAGTTGGGGCGGCAGCCTTTTGGTCTGGCCTCGCCAGCGGCATGGTTGCGCGCTGAGGGATGTCAGGTGACCTGCGTGGACCTGGCTTGCGGCGTTCTGCCACGTACGGCGGTATCGGAAGCAGACCTGGTCGCCTTGCACCTCCCCATGCATACCGCGACGCGCTTAGCGGTGAAGGTCATCCCAAGAATCAGGGCGATCAATCCATCGGTTCACATCTGCTGCTACGGGCTGTACGCACCCATGAACGAGACGTACCTGCGAGAGCTGGGCGTAGCGACGGTGCTTGGCGGAGAATTCGAGCAAGGGCTGGGCGATCTGGCGGCGCGTATCGCGAGGGGAGATCAGGGCCCGCAACGCGAGCCACTGGTTTCGCTCGACCGGCAGACGTTCCTTTTGCCGGACCGGGCAGGGCTGCCGCCCGTGGCGCGTTACACCAAACTGCTAGTAAACGGCGAAGAGAGACTCGCCGGATCGACCGAGGCCAGCCGGGGGTGCAAGCATCTGTGCCGGCACTGCCCCATAGTGCCTGTCTACAACGGGGCGTTCCGCGTGGTGCAGGGTGAGATCGTCATCCAGGATGTCCGGCAGCAGGTCGCGGCAGGCGCGCAACACATTACGTTCGGCGACGCCGATTTCTTTAACGGCCCCGGACATGCGACGGCCATCGTCGAAGCCTTGCACACCGAGCATCCCAGCCTCACATACGATGTCACCATCAAGATCGAGCACCTGTTGCGCCATCAGGATCTCCTCCCGGTGCTCAAGCGAACCGGCTGTCTGTTTGTGACCAGCGCGGTGGAGTCTATCGACGATGCGGTTCTCGCGAAGCTGGCAAAGAGCCACACGCGCGCGGACTTCATCGAAACCGTTCGCGTCATGCGCGGCATTGGTCTGACCCTCGCACTAACGTTTGTCACATTCACTCCATGGACGACGTGGCGGGGATACCGAAACCTGCTTCAACTGCTAGTCGACCTCGACTTGGTGGAAAACGTGGCCCCCATTCAGTTGGCGATGCGTTTACTGATTCCGGCGGGCTCACGCATGCTGGAGCTGGATGGAATCCGCGACATCATTGGGCCGTTCGACCCGGCGGCGCTCTTGTACCCGTGGCGGCACAGCGACAAAACGCTTGATCGTCTTTGCAGCGAAATTCAAAAGCTCATCCAGCGCGAAGAGCGCGGCAAAGCCACGCGCACAGAGATCTTCGGCAAGATCTGGGAGCTGGCGCAGGAAAGCGCGCCGGACTTTCATTTGGCTTCGCGCGCCACGATTCCATATCTGAATGAGCCCTGGTATTGTTGAGCCGAGCCGACTGAAGAGCAGGTAGCTCTTGTGTGATGGGTCATGAAATTGTGCCTCGCGTTCTACTGGTAGCGGCGACGACCGGATATCAGACCCGCGTGTTTGCGGACGCCGCGCGCCGGCTGGGATTCGACCTGGTACTGGCAACGGACCGCTGCCACGTGTTGGAGGACCCCTGGGGCGACCATGCAATCCCAGTGCGCTTCGAGGATCCTCACGGCTCGCGCGACGTACTCGCAGCGGCGGGGCCGTTCGACGGGATCGCTGCCGTTGCAGACCGGCCCACACTGGTCGCGGCACTGGCCGCGGAAGCACTGGCAATTCCGCACCACTCGCCGGAGGCCGTGGCGGCGTGCCGGGATAAGCACCTCGCTCGCCAACGATTTCAGGCCGCCGGACTTCTTGTTCCGGAGTTCTTTCGCGTGCCCACAGACTCCGCTCCGCGGGATGCGGCAAAGCGTGCGCCTTTTCCTTGCGTGTTGAAGCCGCTCGGTCTCTCGGGGAGCCGTGGCGTAATTCGCGCCAACGATGAGTGGCAGTTCTTGGCCGCGTTCGAGCGCATCCATACACTGCTGCACGGCAACGATGTTGCCGTTTTGCGTGAGGAGCAGAACGGCCACATCCAGGTGGAAAGCTTCATTGAGGGCCGCGAGTTTGCACTCGAAGGCGTAGTAACGCGCGGCCAGCTACAGGTGCTAGCAGTTTTCGACAAACCTGACCCCTTGGATGGTCCGTTTTTCGAAGAGACGATTTACGTGACTCCATCGCGCGAGAGCGAGGAGGTTCAGAAACTAATCATCCAGACGACCAAGAGCGCTGTTCGTGCCTTGGGGCTCACACACGGACCGGTCCACGCCGAGCTGCGTGTGAACCACACAGGCGCATGGATGCTGGAAATAGCCGCACGGCCTATTGGCGGGCTGTGCGCGCGTGCGCTACGTTTCGATGGCGGGATGCCACTCGAGGAGCTGATCCTGCGGCACGCCATCGGCGACGATGTCAGCAGCGCCAGACTCGGTGATGCAGCGAGCGGCGTCATGATGATCCCGATTCCCAAGGCCGGCATTTACCACGGAGTTGACGGTGTGCAGAAAGCTGCATCAATATCCGGCGTGGAAGACGTGATTATTACCGCGAAGGAAGGCCAGAAAATCCTGCCGCTTCCCGAGGGATCGAGCTATCTGGGGTTCCTGTTCGCGCGCGGCGAGTCGGCAGGACACGTCGAGAGCGCCCTTCGGGATGCTCACGCGTGCCTGCATTTTGAGATTGCCACCCTCCTGCCGGTGGTCCAGCGTTAGTTTTTTTGCTGCGGCGGAACGAAATCAGGCGGGAGCGCGGCGCCTTGGCCGAAGAAATATTCGTCCATCTGTTTGAGGAGAAATTCCTGCGCCTCTTGCGTTCCCAGGTTCAGCCGGTACTCGTTCATGAGCATCTTCATGTGTTCCAGCCACATTTTCCAAGCTTCTTTGGAAACATTCTCGAAGATCTTTTGGCCGAGCGGATGCCCCTCGAAGGGAACTTCATCGAGCCCCTGCATCTCCCGTTGAAACTTCACGCAAAATACTTTGCGAGCACCGGATGGAATTTCAGCCGGAATTGGAGGCCCACTGCCATGACCACAACCCATTAATAATCTCCTCGATTCAGGATACTACCTTCAAAATCGCACACCCGCGCGACTTCAGCCGGTTACTTTGCCTGGGCTCTCATCCGGTTTCCACCGGAGCACGGGACGGCGCGCGGCCGTCACTTCATCCACACGGCTCGTCCGAGTGCCGTGAGGGGCCGAGCGCACTATTTCGGGGTTGGTCCCGGCCTCTCGCGCGATCGAGATCATCGCGTCGGCGAACCGGTCCAATTCCCGCTTGCTTTCGGTCTCGGTCGGCTCGATCATCAGCGCACCATGAACAATGAGAGGAAAGCTCACGGTGTAAGGATGGAAACCGTAATCGATGAGCCGCTTAGCGATATCGCCCGTGCGGACACCGAGCTTTGCCTGCCGGTCATCGCTGAACACCACTTCGTGCATGTTGGGCGCATTGTAAGGCAGATCGAAATGCGCCTCGAGCTTCTTGCGAAGGTAGTTGGCGTTAAGAACCGCGTCGACCGTTGCGTTACGCAGACCGTTGCCGCCGTGGGCGAGAATATACGCCAGCGCGCGAACGGTCACGCCGAAATTTCCGTAAAAGGCGCGGACACGGCCGATGGACCGCGGGCGTTTGTAATCGAACGTCCATTTATTGCGCACGCGCTTGAGCCGGGGTAAGGGCAGGAACGGCTCCAGGATCTTCTTCACGGCGACCGGGCCGCCGCCGGGGCCGCCGCCACCGTGAGGCGTCGAGAACGTCTTGTGCAGGTTGAGGTGCATGACGTCGACACCGAAGTCCCCCGGCTTCGCGATCCCCACCAGTGCATTCATGTTGGCGCCGTCCATGTAGAGCAGCGCGCCCTTCTTGTGCAGAATCTCCGCGATGCTCTTGATGTTTTCCTCAAAAACGCCGAGCGTGTTGGGATTGGTGACCATGAGCGCAGCGACGTCGTCGTTCACGATGCGCTCCAGTTGCGCCAAGTCCACCGTCCCGCGTTCGTTGGAGCGAATATTTTCGACCGCATACCCGGCGATTGCGGCTGTGGCGGGGTTAGTGCCGTGCGCAGAATCCGGGATCAGAACCTTTTTCCTGGGATTCCCGCGCTTTTCCAGTAACGCGCGAACCAGTAGGATGCCGGTAAGCTCGCCATGCGCCCCGGCGGCGGGTTGCAGCGTGACGGCGTCCATCCCCGTGATCTCGGCCAGTGCAGCTTCCAGGCGCGCCATGACTTCCATTGCCCCTTGCGCCAGGGCTTCCGGTTGGTAGGGATGCGCCCATGCGAGACCATCGAGCCGCGCTACCAGTTCGTTCACACGGGGGTTGTACTTCATGGTGCAGGAGCCAAGCGGATAGAGGCCCAGGTCGATGGCGTAATTCCACGTCGAGAGGCGCGTGAAATGTCGAATAATCTCGACTTCGCTGACTTCAGGAAAGCCCGCGATTTCGGAGCGTACGTTGGCAGCGCCCAACGCGGTTGCGGCGTCGACCGGCGGGACATCCAGTTCAGGTAACTGGTAGCCCTTCTTGCCGGGCGAGCTCTGCTCGAACAACAAGAGCTCGTCTTGCGTGATATGAGAGCGGACTTTTCCAATCATGTGGTCTGTGAGGCAGGCGAGAAAGCGTTTGCCACCTCGTCCATGTGCTCGCGCTTCGCCATCTCAGTAGCGCAAAGCAGCACGCAATCGTTCAATTCCGGATACCAGCGCGCGAGCGCGAGACCGCCGATGATCTTCCTTTTGAGCAGAGACTGGTTGATCGCGTCTGGCGGAAGGCCGTCGGCGGAAGCAACGAACTCGTTGAAGAACGGCCCGGTGAACCGCCGCTTCAGTTTGTTCGCCAAGTAGTGCGCCTTTGCGAGATTCTGTTCGGCCAGCTCGCGCAGTCCCTGCTTGCCGTAGACGCTCATGAACACCGTGGCCATGAGTGCGATGAGCGCCTGGTTGGTGCAGATGTTCGACGTCGCCTTCTCACGGCGGATGTGTTGTTCCCGCGTGGCTAGCGTCAGACAGAATGCGCGAGCACCCCGTGAATCGAGCGTTTCGCCCACCAGCCGGCCGGGCATCTGTCGAATGAAGCGCTCCTTGGTCGCGATGATGCCGGCATATGGCCCACCGTAGCTCGGCGCGATAGCAAACGATTGGAGTTCGCCTGCCACGATGTCGGCATCCGTCGGCGGCTGGAGAATTCCCAACGATACGGCCTCGGTGAAGACGACGACGAATAAAGCTCCACGCTTGTGCGCGATCTCTGCCGCCGCCCTCGTGTCTTCCACAATTCCGAAGAAATTTGGCGATTGAATGATCACCGCGGCCGTCTGATCATCCATCTTGGCTTCCAGATCTTCCAGGTTCAACGTACCGGAGTCCGGCGCATATTCAAACTCCTCGATGGACAAGTGCCCGTAGCGCGCGTACGTGCGCAAAACCTCGCGGTATTCCGGATGCACGGTACGCGCCACGAGAACACGATTCCTGCCAGTGATGCGCGAAGCCATCAGGGCTGCCTCCGGGACGGAGGTTGAGCCGTCATACATCGACGCATTCGCTACATCCATGCCGGTCAACTGGCAGATCATCGTCTGAAACTCGAAGATCGTAGTCAGCGTGCCTTGCGAAATTTCCGCCTGGTAGGGCGTGTAGGAGGTGAGAAACTCGCCGCGGGAAACCACGGTATCCACCATCACCGGACGATAGTGCGCATAAACACCGGCACCCAAGAGCGACGCGTATCCGTTCGCATTGTCCGACGCACGCGAACGAAAGTAGTCGACGATTTCGTATTCGGATATGCCCGGCGCCAGCGCCAGCGGTTCTTTGAGGCGCACATCCTGCGGCAGGTGGGCAAACAAGTCTTCGGCGGATTCGAGGCCGCATGACGCCAGCATCTCGCGACGCTCGAAATCAGACTTCGGAAGGTAACGCAACTAGCTTTCCGCCCCCACGTAGGCTTGGTAATCGGCCGCCGACAGCAAACCCCTCAGTTGATCTGGAGCACTGAAGCGGATCTTCACCAACCAAGCGGCGCCGTGAGGATCCTGGTTCAACTGTTCGGGCGACTGGCCCAAGCTTTCGTTCACCTCTACGACTTCGCCCGAAACCGGCGAGTAGATGTCGGACACTGCTTTCACAGACTCCACAGAACCTAGTGACTTGCCCTGATCCACAACCGTTCCCGGCTTCGGCAGATCGACATATACGATGTCGCCGAGTTCCTGTTGCGCGTGATTCGTGATGCCGATCACTCCGAGATCACCCTCCACGCGCACCCACTCGTGTTCCTTCGTGTAGCGGAAATTCTCCGGATACGTCATGCGGTTTTCGCTCTTTTGTAAAATGGGGTTGCGACGGTTTCGGCTTCCACTGGCTGGTTGCGCACCATCACTTGCAGACGGCGCCCGGGCCGCGCTTCACTCGCCGGCAGGTAGCAGAGACCGATATTTCTGTTCAGGCTGGGCGACGGGGAACCGCTCGTGACCCAGCCCGCGGGTGAGCCGTCCAGTCGCACTTCGTAGCCATCCCGGCCGATACCGCGCCCGCGCATTTCAAATCCCACGAGCTTGCGGCGCACACCCTGTTCCTTCTGCTTGGCGAGCGCAGAGCGCCCGATGAACTCGCCTTTGTCCAGTTTCACGATCCAGCCCAAATCGGCTTCATATGGCGTGATGGAAGCATGGATTTCGTGACCGTACAGCGCCATCTTAGCTTCCAAGCGGAGAGTGTTGCGTGCGCCCAGGCCGCAGGGTTTGATTCCGAACTTGCTACCGGCTTCCAGTAGTTCGTGCCAGATGCGCAAAGCCTCGGCGGGCGCCACATAAATTTCAAAACCGTCTTCGCCGGTGTAGCCAGTGCGGGCGATCCGCGCCTGCACGCCGGAAACCGCGCCATCGGTAAACCAGTAATACCCGATCGACGCCAGATCCACCGCGGTCAACTTTGCGAGTGTGCGCAACGCCAGAGGCCCTTGTACGGCAAGCTGTGCGTAACGGTCGCTGGCAAACTCCACCTGCGCGTTGAATTGGTTCGCTCGGCGGATGTGCTCGAAGTCCTTCTCCTGATTCGACGCATTCACGCAAAGGAAGAAGTGGTCGTCGGCCACCTTATGTACCAAAATGTCGTCAACGAATCCACCGTGCTCGTAAAGCAGGCCCGAATACTGGGCTTGGCCAACGTGCAGTTTCGAAACGGCGTTGGTGGTGACGGAGTCGACAAGGCGCAAAGCCTCCGGACCGCGTACCTCAATTTCTCCCATGTGGCTGACATCGAACAGCCCGACGGTTCGTCGCACCGTCAAGTGTTCGTCCACGATTCCGGAATATTGGACGGGCATTTCCCATCCTCCGAAATCCACCATGCGGGCCCCCAAAGACACATGCGCCGTGTGCAGCGGAGTGCGCCTCAAACAAGCGGATTGCGCCATGGGAATTACCAAGCTAACAGGGGGGCGGCGGGGTGTCAAACCACGCAGCCGTGCCGCACTATTCGCGCCAAAAAGGGCGCCGTCCGGCATTTTGCGCCAGCCGTTTGAGGATGCGGGTTCAGGTAGTCGTGTGCTAGGGGTGTGGCGCCTCGCCAGCGCGTTCGATAGAATAAGAGTCCGAAGTATGAGACTTCCTCTAACCGCCTGCGCCGCTGTGACGTTTCTGTTCGTCTGCGGCTGCTCCGAAGCACCGCAAAAAACAGAGAAGAAACAAACCGCGCCAGCCGAGCCCGTCAAAGGGCGCTCGGCACTTTACCAGATGTTCAATACGGCGCGAGGATGGGCACCCGATGTCCAGGTCTTGCGGCTGCAAAGCATCGATCTTCCGGATGTGAAACGCGAACGTGGCAAAGCTGCGGCTTGGATGGCCTACTTTGTCTCACAACAGCGCGGCCGCGCGCGTAGCTACACGTACTCCGTCATCGAAGCGGAGGGGAACCTGCACAAGGGCGTGTTCGCGGGACTGGAAGAGAACTGGTCGGGACCGCACGGCGCCTCAACGCCTTTTCTCATCGCTGCTCTCAAAACAGACTCTGATGAGGTGTACGAGACTGCGCTGAAGAAAGCCGCGGACTACGAAAAGAAAAACCCCGACAAACCGATTTCATTCTTGCTCGAAAAGACCGAGCAGTTTCCAAATCCCGCGTGGCGCGTGATATGGGGTGAGAGTGTTGGCACAAGCAACTTCTCCATCTTTGTCGACGCCTCCACGGGGACGTTCCTGCAAACCATGCGATAGCAAGGGTTCTTCGTAGGCTGCGGATACGGTGCCAGACTTGATTTGTCGGGACAGTGGGCGTGGCACGTCTCCAAAGACAAGTTCTCCGCATATGTTCTATGATAAAAACTCCTATGAGTGATCTAGCAATTCTGGGCGGCTCCCCAACGCGAACCCGCCCGTTCCCGCTCTGGCCACAACAGGCCCCCGGCGACATGGCCCGCCTACAGAGTGTTCTGGAAAGCCGCAATTGGGGTGGCTATCCGTTTCCCAACCAGCTTGCGAGTGAATTTGCGCAGGATTTCGCAGAGTACCACGGAGCAAAATACGGCTGCTGCGTGGTCAACGGAACCATTGCGTTGGTGGTCGCGCTCCAGGCCGCGGGAATCCAGTTCGGCGATGAAGTAATAGTTCCTGCATACACGTGGGATGGAACAGCCGCCGCGGTTCTGTTTGCCGGTGGCGTGCCGGTGTTTGCGGACGTCGATCCCGATACCTATTGCCTCGACGTGGAATCCGTCAGGCATGTCGTCACGCCGCGTACGCGAGCCATCATTCCGGTGCATCTTGCTATGCGGTTTGTCGACATGGATGCGGTCGTGAAGGTGGCTGCCGAGCATAAACTCTTGATCATCGAAGACTGCGCGCACGCCCACGGTGGACAATACAAGGGCCGTGGCGCAGGATCCATCGGTGACCTCGGCTGCTTCAGTTTCCAATCGAGCAAGATCATGACAGCGGGCGAAGGCGGGATCATCATCACATCGCGCCTGGATTGCCACGAAGTGGTGCAATCGCTCGTGAACTGCGGACGCGCCAGTGTCACCGACCAATATAGGAAGCGGGTGCTCGGCTCGAACTACCGCATCACAGAGTTTCAGGCAGCCATCCTGCAGGGCCAGTTGGAACAACTGCCCGAGTTTGCCGCGCGCCGCGTGCGAAACGCTGCTCTGCTGTCACGGCGGCTGTCGCAAATCGATGGAATCAGCCCGCTGCCTCCGCAGCCGGGGATCACGCGCGAAGCTATCTACAACTACGTTTTCCGCTATCGCCGCCCCGAAGTCTCACGCGATCTTTTCGTCGCCGCACTCGATAAAGAAGGCATTCCGAGCGACGGCCGGTTTTACGAACCGGTCTACCGCAGCGATTTGTTCCACGTGGATCCAGCGGCTTTTCCCCAGCTCAAGTCCGGGCGAGAAGTGGTGGACTACAGCAAGTGTTCCTGCCCGGTCTCGGAACGTGCTGCGTATGATGAGGCGGTGTGGCTGCCTCAATTCTTGCTGCTCGGTGACGAAGGGGACGTAGAGGATATCTCCCTCGCGATACACAAAGTAGTGGCGAATATTTCGAAGCTCCAAGGCGCCGATGCACAATTGGCGGGAGTGAAATCACTAAGCCGGGCGGAGCGGCCCCGGATCGAGAAGACGCGGAATTATTGATTCGTCACTTTGCCGGGCACGTGCCACCGCGCGGGTGTGCGGTCTGGCGGCCAATGTCCGATTCCGGGGGTGGGTGTCTCGGCTTCCGGAGTCATAAAGGAAGGCACGGATGCCGCGCGCTCGCGGCTTGATCAAACCAAGCTAGTTCCTGCCGTTTGGGCCTGGAAACTTCGCGCGCGGTGATTCCGAAGGGGTGTAGCCTAACGGCGATCATGCTGGAACATTTGCTCACCGAGCAGCCGAATCCGGCGTCTGAGGGAATCGATGCGCTGCCAACGGGCGAAATTCTCCGCATCATGAATCGAGAAGATGGCAAGGTGGCGGATGCCGTTGCCCGAGAGCTGCCGTCGATAACCCGTGCCGTCGATGGTATCGTGGAATCCTTCGCGCGTGGCCGACGGCTATTTTACATCGGAGCGGGTACCAGCGGGCGGCTAGGCGTGCTCGATGCCGCAGAGTGTCCACCCACCTTTGGTGTGACGCCGGAAATGGTGCACGGGATCATCGCCGGGGGTGATGCAGCCCTAGCCCGGGCGACCGAGACCACGGAAGACGATCCGGCGATCGGTGTGCGCGACCTACTGCACAACGGTTTTTCAGCGGGCGACGTGCTTGTAGGAATTGCGGCGAGCGGACGCACTCCATATGTGCTGGGTGCCGTCGCCCAGGCTAATGCAATGGGTGCGTTGACGATCGGCATCAGTTGCACACCGAATTCAGAACTGGCACAGGCCGTGAAGCTTCCCATCACATTGCTTGTTGGACCCGAAGTCGTGGCTGGCTCAACACGCATGAAGGCGGGCACCGCCACCAAGATGGTACTAAACATGCTAACGACGGCCAGCTTCATCCGGTTGGGATATGTTTTCGGCAACCTGATGGTGAACGTCCAACCCAAGAATTCCAAGTTGACGGACCGTGCGCGGCGGATCGTCGCACAGGCGGCTGCGGTTTCAGCGGAGCGCGCCAGTGAATTGCTCGCGTCCGCCGGCGACAACGTTTGCACAGCCATCGTGATGGCCCGCGCGGGTGTCGATCGGGCCAGCGCGGAGCACCGGCTGACGGCAGCAGGCGGGCGTATTTCCGAGGCGTTGCGGGAATCAGATCATGGATAAACTAGTAATAAGAGGGGGATCTCCACTGCGTGGTGAGATCGCCACGAGTGGGGCGAAAAATTCGGCGCTGCCGGCACTGGCTGCCACGCTTCTCACCGACCAACCGGTGGTGCTGCGCCGCATCCCGCGCGTACGCGATGTCCGCACGATGCAGAGGCTGCTGGTAGATATCGGCGCAAAGGCTGATGTCGATGGCGAGTGCGTGCAGATTCAGGTGGCGAATGTACGGTCTCCGGAAGCGCCCTACGAACTGGTGAAAACCATGCGTGCCTCCAGCCTGGTGCTGGGCCCGCTCGTAGCACGCGTCGGGCGAGCCCGCGTGTCCCTCCCCGGCGGGTGCGCGATTGGAGCTAGGCCGATCAACTTACACCTCGCCGGGCTGGAGCAACTCGGCGCGCAGATCCAGCAGGCACATGGATACATCGAGGCCGTTGCGCCTCAAGGATTGCGCGGCTCGACGATCCGGTTTGAGCGCATTACGGTCACCGGCACAGAAGATCTCATTATGGCCGCGGTGCTCGCCCAAGGCGAGACGGTCCTGGAAAACGCCGCTCGGGAACCGGAAGTGTCCGACCTGGTAGCGCTGCTTGTGAAGATGGGCGCGCGGATTGAAGGGGCCGGAACCTCGATCATTCGGATTCAGGGCGTGGAACGGTTGAGGGGCGCCGATCACGCCATCATCGCGGATCGCATCGAAACCGGCACGTTCCTTGTCGCCGGCGCGATAACTGGTGGCGACCTAACTGTAACCGCGTGCGTACCCGAGCATAATGCCGCGCTTATCACCAAATTGCAGGCCGCTGGTGCCGAGGTGACACAAGTCGACAGCTCGAGGCTACGTGTCCGTTCTGAGAGCACGCTGCGCTCTGTGGACATAACCACCGCAGAATATCCCGGCTTTGCCACGGATCTGCAGGCGCAGTATATGGCTCTGATGACGCAAGCCGAGGGGATCGCCATCATTACTGAAACTATTTTCGAGAACCGGTTCATGCATGCACAGGAGATGGGCCGCATGGGTGCCAACATCCGGATCGAGGAGAACCAGGCAATCGTGGCGGGCCGGAAGCAGCTTACCGGTGCGGGTGTGATCGCCTCCGACCTCCGGGCCAGCGCCTCACTGGTGTTGGCCGCACTGGTCGCGCGCGGGGAAACCGTCATCGACCGCGTGTACCACATTGACCGTGGATATGAGAAGATCGAGGAAAAATTGGCAGCGGCCGGCGCGCAGGTGAAGCGCGTCGAATAGTTCCAGAGAACCATCCTATGGCGCACAATCCCGGATTCCTTAAGCTCGTCGCTGATGCGAAATCACGGATTCAGGAGATCGATATCGGCGGTTACCAGAAGATGTTGGCTGACGGCCGTAAGCCGCTGCTTGTTGATACACGGGAAGACAACGAGTGGGTGGCGGGCCGCGCAGTCGGTGCACTCCACTTGGCCAAGGGCATTATAGAGCGCGATATCGAGACCAAGGTGCCTGACAAAAGCGCTCTGGTCGTGCTCTATTGTGGCGGCGGCTTTCGCTCAGCGCTAGCAGCAGATGCTCTCCAGAAAATGGGCTACACCAACGTGAATTCACTCGACGGCGGCTGGCGCGCGTGGCAGCAAGCGGGAATGCCAGTGGAGCTGTAGGGTCACAATTGTAGGATCAGCTTCACGCAGCGCACAGCAACGTAGAGAAATACCAGCAGTTCGGACAAGCGAATGAGCTTTTCAACTGCACCCCCGAGGAATTCGAAACGTAGCAACAGCCCGCACAACAGGCCACTCAACACCCAGTAGTTGTCCAGCGTGTAGGCGTTACCGCGCCAGTAAGCGAGGAGCAGGCCATAGTACGTCAAAGGCCAATTACTGTCCACACGCCCAGACAATCGCTTCATCGCAATCAGCAGCGTCGCCGCCATGAGGAACAGCGTGACGATATTGAACAGCGTGATCTGAAAATACATCGGTTCGTACAACCACGCAGGACTCAGAACACGTACGTAATCCCGGCCATGGGGACCAGGTCGTTCAGCCACCCAGACAAGTGCGCCCCGGGCGCCGGTGCGATAACCTGCGTCGGAAACCGGCTAAAATAATCGCGCACTTCGACACGCAGCAGCACCCGTGGTGTAATGGCAAACTTGACGCCCCCCCCGAACGTTGCCACGGGAGTCCACTGGCTGGTTTTGGTCAGCAAAGCGAAGTTGCTGAGCGCTTGATAGGACGACTCCGTTCCCACGCCGCGAAAGTCGCGCATGCCCCCACCTGCCAGAGCGAACGGCCTCACGCGCGAGCGAGCAGATCGGGCGTGGACCAACACGTCATAGTCGATCGAGTGTGCCTGACCTTGGAACGTAGCCGACGCCCCCGCACCAGATATCCGCAGAGAGCTGAAGTCGAGCGCATAGCGCAGTTCACCACTGACCCGGGAATAGAGGTCGTGGCCCAGAATCGCTCCAGCGGCAGGACCGTTACTGAAACCCGCGGTGGCGCTCCCGATGGCATTCGAAGCCGTCAGGTCATTGGAAAAGCTGCCACCGACCATGCCCCCAACCTCCCACTCTTGAGCCAAGCAGGCGGGCACAAAAACAAACAGCGCGGCGAGAAAACGTCGGGCGATGAATTTCATATTCCTCTCGTTGTTGCTCAGTTGATCACCCTCACCGTCAAGGTGGTGGAGCCGGATCCCTGCGTAATCGCCAGCGGAACCTGCATCCCGACTGGCGCCCAGCCGGGAACGAGCGCATTGATTTGATAAACCCCCACTTCGCCTGGTGCGAGCCCCGCATAGTACAGCGGCAAAGTGACACCGCCGAGCGTGACATTGGGTACAGTAGCAGTCACCGCAAGCGGAGCCGTCGGCCCGGCGAAACCGGTAGCGACCGGCGGTACGGTGGCACCGAGACCAGTGGCGTAAATTGCGATGGTGTCGCCCCGATGGATGGGATTCGATAGTGTGACCAGCTGATTGTTCGCCACTCGCACCACGGTTGGGACGCCGGTTTGAGGACCGGCAACACCGCTGCGGAACACGGCTGGAGCGGTGGGGAAAACAGTGAAAGTCAGGGGGTTGCTATTGCCTCCGGGCGTATGCAGGACCATCGTCGCATCGCCGGACACCTCAAAAGGCAACTGAGCGTTTATCTGAGCCGGAGACGCGAACAACATCGGCACGGGTACACCGTTGACAGCTAAGCACGATTCTCCAAGAGCCGTAGGAACCGGGATCTCGCTAGTGGCGATGCTGACTGGGCTCAAGTCACCACCAAGCACTGTCACTAGGCCGCCTGGTGCCACTGGGGCAGTGCCGTCCGCAGCATTAACGACCCGAGTCAGCGTCGGAGGTGCGACCGAAGCATCATAGTTCCAGGCGAACGCGGTGAACCCAGAGACCGTGAGCGCAACGAACGCGTTGCCGCTGGAAAGCGCGGCGAGCGTTCGGGTGAATGCAAAACCGGGCTCACCCGTCAGCGGTGCTTCAGCGGTCGCCGTGGGGTGGAGCATCTCAACTAGATTCGGATCGGCCCGCTCGATCGTGCCTGGTGACTGCGCCCCGGACACTGTCGTTCGGACCCCGATCTGATCCACGAACACGAACCCCGAGGATGATCCCGTCGCCGCCTCGAAATCGCCTATCGGCACCAAGGACGCATCGAGCAGGTGGTTGTCGGCCACAAAAAAGCCATAGTTCGAAGCAGCATAGGCGCCCGCAAGGGACGAGTAGTCCTGCCGCGATGCAACGAAAGAATCTACGGTGGAGTCGTAAAGCATCACCGTCCCATTGGGCATGACTGCCAAAATGGAGGCGCCGTTGGCCGAGGCAGTCAATGCAGTGCTGATGTTGATAGTGTTTTCGTACGGGCCGAGCGTCGTGGGGGTAAAAGCCGTGTGTGCCACCAAGTCGATGCGATCGATGGTATGCACCGACCCGGCCACGCGGGACGCCGCGAGAGTAGCGTCGCCGGAAGAGGCGATCGATCGTGGGTAGTGGCCCTGGGGAAAGGCAATCGGCGAAAGCGGTAGCAGTGTATTCAAGTCATAGGCATATGCGAATTGCGAGTTGTCGTGGCCGACCAGCAGGGAACTCTGGTCGAAGGTGATCGTCATCTGAGTAGGCGTATTAGCGGTTCGCAAAGTCGCGATTTGTTGAAAGCTCGTCCCGTCAAAGACCAGGACCTGGTTCTTATCCTGGCGCAATACGTAGAAGCGGTTGCGCATGGGGTCGGCCAGAATGTCCACCAGAGTTCCGGGCACGTCGACGACGGTGCCGCTCTGCGACGGCGTACGATTGTTGATGAGGACTCGAACACTCGGTGGAAGGTTCACCGCCGACCTTGAGCTGATTTGCAGTGTAGCCGCTACCGTGCCACTTTGGCTGGCGAAAAACTGCGGGTTGACCGTGATCTTTACGTTAGCGGGAGTTGTTCCCGAGGCCGGCGTCATTATGATGCCGGGTGGAGCAGAAATAGTGAAATCCGTCGCATTGCCACCGGGGTCAGAAATCAAAACGCTCTGTGTGGCAGACTGCTGCTGGCAATAGTTGCCAAGAAAGAGTACGTCTTCACGCGACGCCGCCAATCGGTGTAATTGCCGGAGCGAGCCTACCGGTAAGATCGTGACACCGCTTTCCGATACCGAATATACGGTGTTGCGAGCCTTGTTTAGTAGTGACTTGCCCGTGAGATTTTCGGGCAACTGCAGCCGATCGCGTATGGTAAGGTTATCCGCGTCCACCACCATGAGCACAGGTGGAGTCGCGGTGCCGGTGGACCCCGAAGCGCCGCTCTGCGACTGTGCCTCCGGGATTTGTGCGTAGATTAGTCCAGCCACCGAATCGATGACGTGACTGCCGATGTTAATTTGCCCAGAAGGGTTAGCGAACTGCGAAACTAACAGGCCGGAGGCGTTGAACAAGCCCCAGCCAGCCGTAAAGTAAGCGCCATCCTGGTTGACACTAACCACAAGTGGGCCCTGCGGTGGCACTGAGCTGTAGCTGACCGAGGTAACCAGATGGTTCAAAGCGTCGTACCGGAAATAAATTGTATTGGTGACCCCAAAAACCCACCGGCCATCCCCCGACACCCCGACCGACGCTGACACGATCTGCGGCGGAAAAGTCGTTGGTGGCACTGGAAGCGTGTTTGCCGTAACTCCGGCGACGGTGTTAACAACCTGCATGCCGCCCGAAACGGGATCGAGCAGGAGGAACTCAGCGTTCGTTGTGACCAGGGCCAGCCCGTCGGCCCCGAAAGCAACTGCCAGTGGCACATCGCCCATAGTGAATGTCTGTTGTTCGCCAGTGGTGAGATCGATCTCTGTAAGGGCGTTGGCCGGAGAGCTCGGCGCCTGAAAGTTTCCGAAGTGTGCCACGAGCAGAAAGCGCCCATCGGGAGAAAGAGCGAGAGAGCTCGGGTAAGGTGCCACCGAAATGGCGGCACCAGCTTGGTGAGTCGCGAGCGAAACGACATCCACCCGACTGGCTCCGAAATTGGCCACATAAAGCACACCTCGGACCTCGTCCAGCGCGATGTCGGCGGTCGTGCCTCCCAAGCGCACGACGGTGCCAAAGGTGGCGCCGCGAACCTGAGCACTGGCCAGAACGAGTAGCGCCAGAATCGGAACCATGAACATGCTCACTCGTTTTGCACAAAATCCTGCGATTGATTTCATCATTTTCTGCAACTCCACGGCGCAAGTTACGCGGGCGTGTCGGCCGCCCGCGCTCCGTGCCTCCGCGATGATCTGATAGTTATTCGGCGCTTTTGCGACGTCGCAACACGATCACGCCCAAAAAAACCAGCGCAAATATGGCGCATAGCAGGCGAATCATTGAGTGATCCATTTTCGGTTCTCCTTTCCAGCAGATTCTTACGCAAACGCTACATATTGACCATCATGGGGATCAGCTCGCGCACGATGCGCACCACGACTGGCCCCACCGTAACTACGAACAGCGACGGCAGAATACAGAAGAAAATCGGAAAGACGAGCTTGACGCCTAGTTTGGCCGCCTTCTCCTCGGCCTGCTGGCGTGTCTGCACCCGCATAAATTCGGAATGCCCCCGCAGGCTTTGAGCCACACTGGTTCCGAACCGATCCGCTTGCACCAGCACGGCGACCAGCTTTCTTACCTCCTCCACACCCGTGCGGTCAGCCAAATTGCGAAGAGCATCCGCCCGCCGCTTGCCAGCTTTCATTTCCAGATTCATCAAACTGAACTCGTCGCTGATCTCTTGGTAGGCGAATTGAAGTTCTTTGGCAACTTGCACGATGGCTTGATCCAAACCCAGGCCGCTTTCCACGCAAACCACCATCAAGTCCAGGGCATTCGGCAATCCACGCCGAATCCTTTTTTGACGCTTGCGCGCGGCGCGACGTACATATTCGTTGGGTCCGAAAAACCCGGCCGCAAACGAAGCCACCACAAACAAGATCTTATTGCTGGGATCGGTATTCGACTTTGCCGCCGCCAACACAGCCGCCACCGGCAGGGCCACAGCGAGTATGGCTTTCGATCCATACAACATTTTGAGGGAGTTTGGGCCACGAAAACCGGCGCGCATGAGACGCCGCACCATCACACTCGAGTCCTTGGGGGCTGACGGCACTAAGTTTCCTAGCTTCTTGACTAACTCGCGCCACGCCAGGCTGGGGTGCCCCACGGCAGCCGGCGCTTCCACAGTTGCGGTGACGCGATCGATCGCCGCCTTCGGCCGGGCCCACAACTGCAGCCCGAGCAGGACGCCGATGGCCGTGATCATCACAAAAACGAGCAGAGTTACCAGCAACATGCGTCAGACCTCAATGGAAACGATCTTCTTAATCACCGCGTATCCCGCGAGCTGGAGAGCAACCGCGCCACCCATCATCCAGTGCCCAGTTGAATCATGGAAAAAGAACATCACATACTGTGGGTTTACATAAAACATCATCACCGCCACGGCGGCAGGGATCATGGAAAGTGCCGTTCCCGTCATTCGGCCGTGAGCGCTGATTGCGCGAATTCGGCCCCGCAGCTTGAACCGCTCCCGGATCAAGTACGCCAGTTTGTCCAGAACTTCCGCGAGATTTCCCCCCGTGCGCTTTTGCAGTAGCACCGCCGATACGAAGAACTGTACGTCGAGCAACGGCATGCGCGCTGCGAGCTTCTCCAGCGCTACCTCCAGTGGTAGGCCCAGGTTCTGCTCATCAAAGGTGCGCCGGAACTCCCCGGCTAGGGGCTCGTCGAACTCGTGATGCAGCATCTCCAGGGAAACGGAGAACGCGTGGCCCGCTCGCATGGCCCGCGCCACGAACTCCAGGCCTTCGGGGAACTGCTCCTCAAATTTGTCTAGCCGCCGTTGACTCCGGCGCCATACATAGACCAGAGGCACCGCGCCTGCAAGCGGGCTCGTGAGAAAAGCCACGCGGTTGAGTGGCGCCGGCAGCAAATACCAGGGCAGGGCGAAACCGCCCAAGCAACCGACGAGAATCAGCCTGGCCAGGCGGGGTACGGCCCAGCGCAGCCCGGCACGCTCTAGCAGTTCCTGAAACCGGAGTCGCAGTTGGAGGCGGCGTAGCAGTTCCATAACCACGCGGTCCCTGTTGGCATCCTCGGTCTGGAACAATGCCGGAGCCGCGTTCTTGCGCTTGGTTGCCTTCCCCGCTGTTCCCAGCAACCGACGCTTGATATTATCCAGATCCGATCGCCGCATGCGGTTCTCGAGCAAGAAATAACCGCCGGCTGTAGCGAGCACGACAGCACCGAAGATGAAAAGGAACAGAGCCATGGGTTTCAGATCTCAAGTGACTGATCGAATAGGTCCGGGGAGAGCCGAATACCAGCTGCTATATGTCCGCGCATAATTAAAGGGACATAACGGTCAACAAAAAGAAGTCAGATAAGATCGGATCAGTTGGGGGTGCGACTGCATCTCCCCAAAGACGCGTGTCAGCGTAGCGAGTAATGCGTCCAGGCCGCCGAAGAAACGGTTGTGCGTCCCAGTCCTCCGGGTGTGCTGCCACAGGCGCTCGGTAGGGTTCAGTTCCGGCGAATAGGGCGGCAACTGATGCACTTCCAGCCAATGTCGGTTGGACTTGAACCATGCCCAGACCTCGACGTCCTTGTGGTAGGAGGCGTTGTCCTGAATCAGGACCGCTCCCTGGCGGCGGTATCGCCGAGCCAGTTGTTCGAGAAAGCCGAGGTACGTGGTGGCATTGAAGACTGTGTCCTGGCGATAATCGAACCGCGTGCGCCAAAGTTCGATGGCGCCGAGGATCTTCACGTTCTTGCGTTCTCCCGTCACGGGAACTTCCGGTGGGCAACCCACGCGGCTCCAGGTGGCGTGGAGTGTCGAATCTTGCCGGAAGCTGGCTTCGTCGGTGAAGATCAGCGCCCAGTGTCGCGATTGGGCTTTTTTTTAAGGGCGGGATAGGTACGGCGGTGCCATCGGTCCTGCGCCGCGGCATCGGCGCGCGCCAGCACGCGGCGGGGTCGCTGCACCGAAAACCCCCAGCCGTGCAGCAGTTTGCGCACATGGCCCGGATGATACTGAACCCGGAACTCCTCCTCGATCACCCAGGCAATCATGGGGGACGTCCAGATGCCGCTGTCCAGACCGTAAGCTACAGGACCACTGTCGAGAATGTCTCCTAACTGTTGCTGTTGCTTCTCGGTCAGCTCCGATGGCCGACCGGAGCGATACCCTTCCAGCAGACCATCGATTCCCTCGGTCTGATAACGCTTGAGCCACTCAGACACCTTGGATCGTGGCGCCTGCAGGATCTCCGCCAGTTCGCCACTGGTATGCCCTTCCGAATTCATCACCACCGCGCGCAATCGCTTCGCCACGCGGTAGGCCCCATCTCTTTCCGCTTCCTTGCTCAAGCGGGTCAATCGCTGATGAGTGCTGGGATGTAACCGCAACAAGCGTGGCACCATAGGCCCTCCGATCCCAGTATGCCACAGATGTCCCGTTAATTATGCGCGGATGTATAGCAACTTCTCACTAAACTTGGGCCGAATCCCTGTCGCCGAGAAACGGCCCAGAACCTTACCCTCTGGGGAGACTCCCCGCTTCTCGAACACAAAGATGTCCTGCAGAGTGACCATGTCCCCCTCCATGCCTGTAACCTCGGTGACATTCACCACACGTCGCGAGCCATCGCTCAGTCGAGCAGCCTGCACCAGCACATGGACAGCGGAAGCCACCTGCTGCCGAATGGAAACCAACTGCATGTTGGCGTTGGCCAGTGAAACCATGACCTCGAGCCGGGAAACGGCGTCACGCGGACTGTTGGCATGCACCGTGGTCAGCGAGCCGTCGTGGCCCGTGTTCATCGCCTGCAGCATGTCGAGCGCCTCTTCCCCGCGCACCTCGCCCACCACAATGCGGTCGGGGCGCATACGCAGGGCGTTCACCAGAAGCTGACGCTGGCGTACGGCACCCTGACCTTCCAGATTGGCGGGACGGGTCTCGAGACGCGCCAGGTGCGGTTGTTTAAGTTGCAGTTCCGCGGCGTCCTCGATGGTTACGATTCGCTCTTTGGGCGAGATGAAAGCCGATAGCGCGTTCAGCAGAGTGGTCTTCCCGGCTCCGGTCCCACCCGCGATAATGATATTCAGCTTGGCTTTGACCGCCACTTCAAGCAGTTCCATCATTCCCGCCGTCAGAGCCTTCTTCTCCACCAAGTCCGGGGGCATGAGCTTGTCGGTGTCGAAGCGGCGGATCGAGAGAAGCGGCCCGTCCACTGCCAGTGGTGGTACGATCGCGTTGACGCGCGAGCCGTCACTGAGACGGGCGTCCACCATAGGGTTGGACTCGTCCACGCGCCGCCCCACCTGCGATACGATCTTGTCGATGATGCGCAGGAGGTGGGTGTCATCGCGGAAACAGACATTGGTGTGCTCCAGCAGGCCCTTCCGCTCTACGTACACCTGCTTGTGACCATTCACCAGAATGTCGGAGATGGTCGGGTCCTGAAGCAGCGGCTCCAAAGGGCCCAAGCCGAACACTTCGTCCAAAACCTCTTCGGAAATCTGCTGGCGCTCGAGCGAGCTGAGAAGCGTCGGTTCCCCGTCGATCAGCGAGATCACCGCCTGCCGCACTTCGCTCCGGACGCGTTGGTTATCGATCGTAGCCAACGCCTCCAGATTGATCTTGTCGAGCAGCTTCCGATGCAGCGTAAACTTCAGTTCCTGATACTCGGGGCGCAGGATGGTCTTGCTGCGGCTGGAGTTCCGCAATAAGCGCTGATCCCAGGTCAGTTCCGGCGCCGGTTTTTGGTTCAGATCGGTGGTCAGCATAAGCGATTCCTTTTTCTTGTCGGTTTCAAACCGCCTTCTCCATCGCCGGCGTAGCAGCTAGTGCGCCCGTTCCGCGTGGCTGGGAACAAATCGCTCGGGCAAACTCCCACAACGCGCGCTCAAGGGCGCACGACCCAATCGGCTGGCCAGCACTCAGTGCTTTGTGCAGCGAGAGGTAATCGTTTGGGAAGGTGGCGTAAACCGGAGCTTTGAAGATCTTAGCCATAGCCTCCAGAGTTACTTCATCGGCTCTCCCCGCCCGATTCACAAGAACACGAAAATTCTCCAAGCTCAGCCCAATCTGCGCCAGCACCGAGACCGCCTTACGTGTTAAATGCAGGCTAGGCAGTTCGGGAGTCGTAACGAGAAACCCATCATCGGACTCGGGCAGCATTAAGAGGCTGAGGCGTTCGAAAACCGGGGGCAGGTCCACAATGACCCAGTCATATACTGGCCGCGCATACTCTAGAATCCTCCGCAGCTTGGAGGGATCCGGGTTAACGACGGAGACCGCGTCAGGCGCTGGCAGCACATCGACGCCACCTTTGCGCTGCACAAGCGGTGCCCACGCCTCAGGCGTTGCAGTCAGAACGTTGAGGTCCAGGGCTCGCAGCGCGTCTGTTAAAGAAGGAGATGCGGGCAGCTTGAACAGCAAGCGCATAGTGCCGCTGGAGAGCGCAAAATCGACCAGTAGAATGCGCTGCCCGGTCACCTCGTGCAAGGCAAAAGCCGTGTGCGCAGCGAGCGTGGAAGCACCGGACCCCGGCTTGGCGCTGGAGAAAACGACCAGGCGTCCGCGCCGTGTTTCCGGCGACTGCTTACCCGGAACAAGACTGGCGATTCGCGCCACAGCCTGGCGCTGCAGTTCGCCTGTGAATGGCGCGTATAGAAACTCGACGGCGCCAGCGCGCAAACACTCAAGAAGAGGGCCCGCGTCGTTCGCGACGTGAAGGGCAATGACCGGAACAGGCCTCGCACCGCTCGCCACGGCCTCAATGAGCGTGGTGGCTCGCGAAAGATCCGCCGAGACATCCACCAAGACTACGTCAGGCCCAGCTTGGCGCAGCTGCGATTCGAGCTTCGCCAACGCTGGGTAAGCCGTCCATTCCGCGTCGATCTGAAAGGCCCGGCTCTCCGGCAGCGCGCGTAGGAACTGCTGTGCCAAGCTGCGGTTCGGCAGGATGGCCACTGCCTTGAGCGGTCTCGCAGAGTGGTTCGAGTTGTTGTAGAAACCTTCCATGCAAGTAGCGCTCAGCGGCGGCTCCCCGCCTCGGAAGATTTTCCATCCCCCGAAGGATTGGTCGCGAAGCCTGGCTGCGCGGGTGGAGTTTGAGACGCAGCCGGGGACGGCTCGGCCGGCAGAAAATCCCTTAGCATGTGCGGCAGCGGCTTGGGATCCATTGGCGACAGCGGATTGACACTTTCCGGAGTAACCATGACGACCAATTCAGTTTTCGATCTGGTCAGAGACCGGCTCTTGAACAGCGCTCCCAGAACGGGCAAATGCGCCAGCCCGGGAATCTGAGACAGGTTCTCGGTCACGCGGTCGTCTAGAAGCCCGCCAATCACAAAGCTCTGTCCCTCACCCAGTTCGATATCGGTCTCCACGCGGCGAGTGGAAAGGGCAGGAATCGTGAAACCGTTCAACACCACAGCGTTGGACAAGTCGATGGTCGAAACCTCGGGTTTGACGTGCATTTTGACGGTCTTGTTGGCAGTAATCTGCGGGGTGAAGGTCAGCCGGATGCCGTACTCGCGGAACTGAACGGTAATGGCACCTGAGTTGGCGCCTGACTGTGGAACCGGTACGGGAAACTCTCCACCCACCAGGAAGCTAGCCTCTTTGCCGTTGGTTGCCACCAAATTCGGCTCCGCCAGAATCTGCAGCACACCTTTCGACGCGAGATCCTGAATTACCGCACCCAGGTTCAAATCAGGACGAAACGCGAAGATGTTCAGCGCGTCCGAAAGAGAGAAGCTGCTAGTCGAACCGCTGAGGTGACCGCCGATGGTACCGTTGACCGCGGACGGGGTGCCGCCCGCAAACTGCTGGGTACCGATACCTCCAGTCGTGTTGAGTGCGCCCGTCGAAAGCAGGTTGATACCGAACGAATTCGCCGCGGTACGATCGATTTCGGCGAACTTCACCCGCAGCAGAATCTGCTTCTCGGCGTGAGGCGGCACTAGCTGCAGGTTGTTGACCACCGCCTTCACTTGCGGAGCGATCAGCGCCATGGCGTGCTCGGCTACACTCGGGTTGCTGGCGTGCCCGACCAAAGCGAGCGAGTCTCGGTCCGCGCGCACGTCGATGGCTTCGTCTGGAAAAGTTTCTTTCAAGAGGCGCCGGATGGGTTCCAGATCCCGTTCCACTGTCACCGCATACATACTCCGGTCGCCGGCCCTGGACCAGATGACCAAGGAGGAGCACCCAGGCGCCTTGGCGTTGACCAGGATCTCGCGGGAGGTGACCGCAACCGCATCCACCACATCCGGGTTGCTGATCGAGATGCGCGCCACGTCAGCCGGGCGGTCAAGCACTACACTCCCGCCCACGCTCAACGCCATCGGTTCGGACGAAGAGTGAACGGTGTGGTCCTGGGCGGTAAGCGCAATGGCAAACGCCAGCAAGAACGCTGGCAGACAGCGGCCGGGCACCGCGATTGGGTTTCTTGGTCGAAACATTCGGTTCATACGAGTGCTCAATTGGCTCCCTCGGCAGATTTCGTCGCGCCCACCACTTCCACTGTCCGCTGGTTTCCGCGGATCACCACGATCTCGTCGGCCACCGCAACCGGCCGCGCGGGTAGGGCGGAGGCCACTTCGGCAAGCCTGGGTCTCGGTACAGCAGCTTTCTCGGAAACTTCTGGTTTGTGCTTGCGGAACCCGAATAGCTCAGCAGTCTCGCGCCCCGGCGTTTTCCCGGTTGCTTGGTCAGCACCATTCCTCAGGACCAGTTGAATATGGCCTTCGCTGCCCGCTAACGTCAGAGTCTCGGCCTGCTCCGGCGTCACTAGAAGCGTGACCACGGGTGTATTGATGGCTTGGCCGCGCGATTCCGGTTGCAGGGTTTGCCCGGCTGAAAGCACCACGATGTTCTGCAAAACCGTGGTGGTGATGGTTCCGTTGTAGTTTGGTGGCCGGCCGGTTACCAGCACGTCCACGCGCATTCCCGGCAAAACGAATCCTGCCACTCCCACCACGTCGTTGACGCGCACCGAGACGGCGCGCAAGCCCGGGGGAATGATGGGTGCCAAGCCTAGGCCGCTGCCTCGAGCGGCTAAACGGCCTTCGAGCACAGGCTCATCCATCAGGATGTTACTCACTATGGGACGGTCAATCACTTCTTCGACCTTCGAGAAACCGCCGTGCGGAAACAGTTCAGCCGGAACCTTTGCGACTTTCAGTTCTTCTCGGCGGATGGTTGTGCCAACAGACAGCGGCTGGCCAGCCATCACGACTTCGCGCAGTTCAATCTCCTTCGGTTTGGAATGCGCGGCGCGAGCCGACACTTGATAGAACACCGCCGAAACGACCAGCGCCAGCACGATGCTCATTGCTAAGACGGTTAAGAATCTACGGTCCATAGTTCACTCGTTGTTTTCATCTCTATCCCCGGGCAATCTCAGCCAGCCAGACACCCACCACGATGGCAGGCGCGTAAGGAATGGAGTCGGCCTGCGTAATCCGTCGCCCGTTCTCCGATTTGGGATGTACCACCAGGAAGACTGCAATAGCCGCCGCCATCAATCCGCCGACCACTGCCGCAATCCAGGCGGCGCAAAGGATCGTGCTATGGCCTAGCAGGCTGCCAAAACCGGCCATCAACTTGACATCGCCGCCACCCATGCCATCTAAAAGGTAAAAAACCAAGAACACCGTGAATCCCAATGTGGCTCCGCCCGCGGCGGCGGATGCTCCGCGCCAGCCTTGTTGGGCGCAGTGGAGGACCAGACCCGAAAGCAACGCTGCTCCTGAGGTCCAGTTCGAGATGCGCCGTCGGGCGACGTCCTCGACCACGGCCGCACAACCGACGGCGAGCGTCACTAAGCCCGGCGTCGTCACAGGTCATTCTTTCTTCGGTGACCGTTGTCCCGATCGTCTTCCATCAACGGTGGCACTAGAAACCCCGAGGTCAGTGCGAATTCGGCCAACCTCGCACCCGAAGGTAGACGCCAGCTATCAATGCCGAGCCTTCGCAGCTTCTTCGCTTTGCGTCGTACCTGGCTTTCTGGAGCCTCGGATCGACGTTCTGCCTGCTTCGAAGTCACTCGCTCTGCCTCCCGTGCATTCTTTCGGCGGAATCAAGCTTTTGGTTTAGCCGTGCAGTATCTTTCCGTTCCAACAGAATCGCTTGATCATCCCGGTACCGGACTAGCCAATCCGGGTGGTGCATCATTAGTTCCGCTAGGGGCCATTCGATCGGAAGGAGAGCTACGTTGAAGCCGTTTGCTTTGAGCGTCTTCTCCCAGTTGGGCGCGGCGTTCAGCAGATCCAGGTACTGGCGGCCAATTCGGGGTCCGTAGAAGTCACTGCGGCCATCTACGAATACTCGACAGCGGGGATAGAGATGGTAGATCAGATAGTCGCCCCATTGGTCCGTGGTCAGGACACGCCGCGTCATAACCCTAGGAGGTGCAATCACATCCGCACATTTGCTAACGGCGACAACCGGAAACTTGTTGGATGGGAAGTCTTGTGGCCATTCCCAATGGAACCCGGCCAGGCAAAGGAGCAGGACTGGTGCCCAAAGGCTGAAGTGTTCGGCACCTGCCGAAAAGTCACTAAGGCAATCGCGGAGGGTACCGCAGAGCGAACGACGGCTGAAGCGAGCGCTCGACTGGGACCACCACCGGCTGGCCTCCGCAGCGACTACCGGTGCGGCAATAATCGCGTACAGCGGTACATGGCGCGCCGAAATGAGCGCCGCGTGTGCCCAGAAGATAACAGTAAGAAAATCGACGAACTGCTTTCTCTGGAACAAGATAGGGACCAGCGCCAGGCCTGCGAAAAGCAGGATTTCGAACTGCAGCATGCTTTCCGAGCGGAAGCGCGGTGACTGGAACTCATCCACCACCTGGCGGATCCAGTCCGACGTCAGATATTGGGCCATGTGCTGGTGCAAACGCCAGCCATAGGGGTTCGCCAGCGTTGCCAGAGAGCATGCGACCGTCAGCAATCCGTAACGACGAAGCGAGCCGATCGCGGCCAGTGCGAGACATGCGATCCCGGCGAGAAAGCCACCGTGGAGATTGGTCCAAAGCACCGTCAACGGCACCAGCCACCAAATCGCGCGGGTAGGCTGGCGGCGGTGCCGTTCCAGTATCCATACGGTCGCCGTTAGCCCTAAGATGCTGAAAATATGGGGCCGGGCTAGATAATGAACAGCAGATGCACCGGTGGCCAGTAGGGTGGCGAGTAGCGCCGCAAGTACGTTCGCGCCACGCCACACCGTGTAGCGGTAGAGCATGGTCGCGGCGAGGGAAAGAACCAGCCCGGTGAACGCGACGACTCCTTTTAGACCCCAGACCCGGTGGAGGGCGGCAAAAGTGACGTCTGCCAGCCACTCCCAGGCAAACCACGGCTCGCCGGCTTTACTAAAGGAGAAAAGATCGCGCCTCGGCACCGAGTGAGTATCAAGAATATATTCGCCGGTCCGGATGTGCCAGCCGGTATCGCCATCGCTCAGAAGAACGCTCCAACCGCTTCCCGCCGCAAAGCCCCAAAAAAGAAGGACGGCGAGAAACACGCAGTCCGAAAGAGAAGGCACGAGCAGGCGCGGCAGACGACGTACAGCGCCCGTCCGGAGGTGGACGTCTGGTGCGAGCATGGTGATCGATGGAACTAAGAGCGTCCCTTGGCTAAAGCATTGATCGGAGGAATCGGGTTAGGGCTTTATGGCTGGGCAAAACCGGTGTCGAAAGCCGTCTGCAAAACCTTGCTCTGGCGTGAAGTGACGAGTGTGGCAACGCGACTGTGGACGCGGTCATCGTGCCGGTAGAGGGCAAGAGCGGCAATGACTTCGGCGGCGATCTGTTCGCTCGACGTTTCGATCAAGGAAAACAGAAACGCGAAAGCGCTCTCCGCGCGGGCCAGCACCAAGCCAGTCAGCAGAGCGCCGCGCAATGGCTCCGGCACAAACGAACGCCACCGGCCCTTCAGCGCTTCGATGGCAGCGACGTCGTGTGACTCTCCGAGTGCGAGTGCGGCCGCTTCGGCGACGGCGGCGTCGGGAGCATCGAGATACGGGGTGACGAAATCCACAGACGTTCCCGGCGCGAGGGCTAGCAGAGTGGTGAAGCATTCGCCCAATACGTCAATACTTGGATCTGGCTGCAACACCTTGAGACGAAGCAAAGGCACGGACTCGGGCCGCCCCGAATAAGCCAGCGCGCGCACGGCGCCGATGCGGGCATCGGCCTCGCGGTCCATTAATAAGGTCACGATTTCAAGAACGGCATCGGGATGGTTCATGTGCACCAGGCCCATGGCACAGGCCGCGCGCAGAGCGGGCGCCGTGTCAACTGACGGGCCGAAGGAACCTTCCATTTGGACGTGATGAATGCCAGCCAGGAACACAGCCGCTTCGGCTGCGCCGAGAGCTTCGAGGGCGCGGGCGATCTCCGTCTTCGCAGCACAGCCACGATCGGTCTTCACCGGATCGCGCATGAAGCGCTCGAAGGCGGACACCAGCTCGGGCTGAAGTTCCGGCATCTCGAAAACGCCCGCCAGTTTGGCGGCCTTGGCCACGACTAGGTTCGACTTGTGACGAAGATACGGGCGCAATTCCGCCGCGGCCGCTGGCCGGGGGAAACTCTGGCGCAACCGGTGCAGGTCCTCGAGCGCGTCTTCCGTCTTTCGGGCGTGGGCCACTACCCGGTTGCCTCCGACAGAAATAATACCGGACAATAGAAATTCATCCAAAAACTATGGCTAGAGATTACAACCTCACCCCCGCCCGCGTCCCGCGCGTAGAGACGCCTTTTCGCCGGATCGTCACGCAGTTGCCCGTTCCGGAGTCCGTTCCGATTCTCGAAACCCTCTATCGCTACGAACCGGTCGCCATGCGCGGCCAGCCACCGGTAGTGTGGGACCACGCCGAAGGTTTTCAGGTTTACGACCGGTGGGGCAACAAGTGGATCGATTGGTCCTCGGGCGTGCTTATCACCAACGCGGGACACGGCCGCGCGGAGATCGTGCGTGCCATCGTGCAGCAGGCGGAGTCCAAACTGCTAACCAACTACTGCTTCCCCAGCGAGATTCGGTCACGGCTGGTGGAAAAGCTCGCTTCGATACTGCCGGAGCCGTTAAAGAAGGTGTTTCTGCTGACCACCGGGTCAGAGACCGTGGAGTGCGTCATCAAGCTGTGCCGCACCTACGGCACGAAGACCGGCGGGCGAAAGAAGAATGTCATCATTTCCTACGAAAAAGCGTTTCACGGCCGGACGCTGGGCTCCCAGCAAGCTGGTGGAATTCCGTCGCTCAAGGAATGGATCGGCAACCTCGATCCGGGATTTGTGCAGATCCCCTTTCCGGATGGCTTCCGTACCGCCGACAACTCCTTCGAGGGGTTCAAGCGCGCGCTCGCCGAGCATGGCGTCGAACCATCGAATGTCGCGGGTGTGATTCTCGAAACGTACCAGGGCGGCAGCGCGGCATTCGCTCCGCCGCAGTACATGCGCGAGCTGCGTGAGTGGTGCACGGGCCACAAGGCGCTGTTAGTGTGCGACGAAGTCCAAGCCGGATTTGGCCGCACGGGCACGTTGTGGGGGTTCGAGCACTACGGCATCGTGCCCGATCTCGCCTGCTTCGGTAAAGGCATTTCCAGCTCATTGCCGCTCGCGGCCGTAGCCGGAAGGCCGGATGTGATGGATCTGCACCCCGCCGGCAGCATGACCTCCACGCACACCGGTAATCCGGTGTGTTGTGCAGCGGCGCTCGCGTCGATCGATCTACTGCTCAAAGAGAATCTGGTTGAGAACTCCCGGAAGGTGGGCGCAATCCTGCATCAAAAGCTGCGCGCTCTCCAGGCTCGCACGCCACAGATCGGTTCGGTAGATGGCAAGGGCCTGGTGGCCGGCCTCGCCTGCGTGACCCCAGGGACCAAAGAACCGGATGCCGACCTGGCATGGGAAGTGGTGCGGCGCTCCATCGAAAAGGGCGTGCTGATGTTTGCCCCGGTCGGATTCGGCTCAGCAACGGTGAAGATCGGCCCGCCGCTGGTGATCACCGAAGCCGCGATTGAAGAGAGCGTGTCGGCGCTCGAAGAGGCGTTCGCCGAAGCGCTGGTTGCGCATTCTGCCGTCGTATAACTATAAAAGCCATGAGCCACCAACCCGAAGTCACCATCGTCGGCGCGGGCATGATCGTGCACGATCAGATCCTGCCTTCGCTCTATCAACTCCAGCGGATCGGACGGATCGGACGGATTACCGTCTGCGATGCCCGCCGGCGCGCGGTCGAAGCGCTGGCCAAGGCGGAGGATATCGTTCGCGCTTTCCCCGACCGGTCCTTCCGCGCGTATCCCGATTCCGGCGATCCCGACAGCTTACAGACGGATATTTCCCGCAAAGTCATCGAAGCGATGCCGCCGAATCAGATCGTGGTGGTGGCGGTGCCGGACCAGTTGCACTACGGCGTTATCATGACGGCGCTGCGCAATAACCAGAACGTTTGCACGGTCAAGCCGCTGGTGTTGCGGCACGAGCAGGCGGTGGAGATCGAGCGAGAAGCATTTTCGCGGGGCCTGGTGGTGGGCATCGAATATCACAAGCGGTTCGATGACCGGTCCCTCATGGCGCGCCGCAAATATCGCGAAGGAGCATTCGGCGAGTTCCGGCTGGGAACGGCGCGGCTATTTGAGAAGTGGTACTACCGCCATTCGAATTTCCAGAACTGGCTGACCACGGAGAACTCCGATGCGTTCACCTACATCGGGTGCCACTACGTGGACATTGTGCACTACATCACCGGCCTGCTGCCATCAGCCATCAGCCTGTTTGGCATCCGCGACCACTACCCCAACGGCAAGGAAGGATTTCTGTGGACCGATGCGCGTGTCCTGTGGTCGAACGGCGCGTGCCTGAATGTGCAGAATGGTCTCGGATTTCCCGACGCCGCGCCCGGCACCAACACGCAGGGCATGATGCTTTATTGCAGCGGACCTGACATTGGCGGATTGATCGAGCATCATGACCAGTTCCGCGGCTTGAAATACAGCTATCTGAAGCAGCCCGCGGGCGATGGCGCCACGATCTACGCGGAGCCCAGCCCGGATTACTTCCAGTATGTGGACATGGGCGGCCCGGGCTTTGTGCCGATCGGCTACGGCTACCGATCGGTCGAACACATCATTGGGAACTGCATTCGGGTTGCCTCGGAGAGCAGCCTCGAAGCGCGCCAGAAACTGCTGCGAGAGATCGACGCCGCGGGCATTATGGCCACGCCGGCCAATAGCGCTTACAACGAGCTGGTCCTGGAGGCAGGCCGCGAATCCATCCTGCACGGCGGGCGCGAAGTGAAAATCGAGTACAGCAAGAGTCCGGCGGCGGTGTAGACGAAGGGGCAGAAGACACCTCCGGACAAGGGGTTACGAGAACTTGTACCGAAAAGGGGAGCCGGGCAACTCGGAAAAGTCGGCGTTCGGCTGTGGACCGGAGCTAGGCACGTCCCAGACGTAGGCGCGCGCCCTGCCACCCTTTGGACCACCGTTCACATTTATGACCAGGTACTTTTCTCCGGCTAAGTGGCCCGAATAACGCCGAGTCCTTTCAAGGATCTCAGGAAATGGGTTGAGCTTTCTTCCGGTTTGTGTTTCTGGATCGCAAATCATCACTTTGAGTTGTGCCTTGATTAATAACAGCTTTTCGAAATCGTAGGCGACATTACCACAGTCGCCCCACTCGCACTCGATTCCTACGTCCACATTGAGGGTCTCAGGATTCTGCCAAATCATGTCCAGGAGGAACTCTCCCTGCTTCGGCCTCCCGCGTTCGCAATACACTTCCTCATCGCGCTCCTCACCGGCTAATTTCAGACTTGACCGGACAGAGGACGTCCATTCAGTTAGAATCGCCCGCCGGTTACCTGGAACCGCACGGTCATACGCCGGGATACGTTGAAGGCCTGTGACTATGACATCTACAAGGTCGCGCTGTGAAATAACGAGGGTATCTGACATGCTACTCCTTTTGCGCGGAAGTGTATCATACGCATGGGGCAGGAGGAAGGGTGGGCCAGCTCCGAACCATTACCTCCGAGCTTAATGTAGAATCAGCCAATGATTAGCAGAAGAGTGTTCGTCGGTTTGGGTAGTTGTGCGTCGTGCTTTATCCCACTTGCTCATCAATATCGCGCCGGCGATCTCGTCGAGATCGTTGCACTTCCAGAATATGCGTTTAGGCATTACCGCTACAGGGATATGGCGTTGCACGTCGCCGTGCTCCGCCGCTGCCTCGGTAAGCGGTTTCGGATCGTCAATATTGGCGATGACGGCCGGCCCGAATTGGACGTAACCGCAGTGGAGGCTCCGCTCACGGGATGTATTGGTGCCAGTATGTCGATTGAGGCACGGTGCCTTGAACCTGTTTCAGTCGGAGTGTAGGGCTGTCACCGGACCGCAGGAGAGAACCTTTGAGACGCCGAACTTTTCTCAAAAATGTCACTACAACGGCACTGGCATCCCCATTGGTATTGCCTGGGCGCGCTGCGGAGTCAAAGCGCATTGCTTTCGGCGGCATAAGGATTGAGTGCAGCACTTACGGCCACATCCGCGCCCGGATGGAAGACTTTACCGTGCGGAGAGACCGGGCGCTGGCTGATGATCCAGCTTATCGTGTGTTGAAGAACTATCCATATGCATTTCAGCCGACTCTTCTCGCTAGTGCGGTGCCCGGTGGGCCGGTGGAGCGAAAAACCTACGAGGCACTCAAAGCTGAGTTCCTGCATCGAGTCAGTGCCCTACTTCCGCTGGACGGTCTCTATCTAGCCATGCATGGAGCGATGTATGTGGAAGGCATGCAGGACGGCGACGGGGACTGGATTGCAGCTGCTCGCAAGGTGGTAGGAGAGGATTGCCTGATCACGGCAAGCTTTGACTTACATGGGAGTTTAAGCCGGCGAACCATCGACAATCTGGACATGCTCGCGGCGTATCGAACCGCTCCGCATATTGACTATATAGAAACCACGCAGCGCGCGTGCGACATGCTGGTTCATTGTCTGGACCACCATATCCGGCCCACGATGGTTTGGGCTCCGATTCCGGTACTGATGCCGGGTGAACGCAGCAGTACGCTATATGAACCGGCCAAGCGACTCTGGGGGCAGTTGCCCGCTATGAATGCGGAGCCAGGAGTGCTGGACGCGTCATTGCTTGTTGGCTATGTTTGGGCGGATGAACCACGCGCGACTGCCTGCGCGGTCCTAACCGGAACAAAACTGGACGTCCTCAAGAAGAACGCACTGTCGCTGGCGCAACAATACTGGGACGCACGTAAGGAATTCCAATTCGGGGTGCCGACGGGCACTCTCTCAGAGTGCATTGAACAAGCACAGCATCTGACCACCAAGCCGGTGGTTTTGTCGGATTCCGGAGACAATCCGACCGCGGGAGGGTCCGGCGACCGGGCGGACGCACTGGCGGAACTGCTTCGGCACCACGTTCAAGATGCCGTCATCGCCGGGATTGCGGACAGGCCGGCGACGGAAGCCTGCTACATGGCTGGTGTAGGAGCAACTCTTCCACTCAAGGTTGGCGGGACGCTTGACCCGGAGGGGAGTCAGCCGGTGGAAGTCAAAGCGAAAGTGACTTTCCTGCTTAAAACGGACGATCTTCCGGAACGACAGGCTGTGGTTGACGTTGGTGGCATCAAGGTGGTCCTGACGGCGAGGCGCCGGCCGTTCCACGAGATCCGCGATTTCACCTCACTGGGCCTCGAGCCGACCGGCTTTAAGATTGTAGTGGTCAAGGCCGGCTATTTGGTTCCACCGATCGCAAAGATCGCGAATCCCAACCTGATGGCTCTTACGGATGGCGCGGTAAACCAGGATATCGTGCACCTGCCGAAGAACAAGTACCGCCTGCCGAGCTATCCATTCGAGCCGGACTTGCAGTGGAAGCCATTCACGGTGGTCTCCGCGCGATCGCCGCAAGCGGCTTAATGCGCGCGCGTCAGTCCTTTTCGTCTTCCTTGCCCGAGTGGATCCACTGCGCGAGATAGTTTTCGATCCCAACCTCGGCGACGGCGTGCAACTGGCCTTCGAGATAATCGACGTGCTCTTCTTCGTCGATCAGGATCTGCTCGAATAGCTCGCGGGACGCATTGTCGCCCAGTTCCGTGGCTTTCTTGATGGCCGCATTCAGGCGCGGGAGCGCGTCGAGTTCGAGTTCGAGGTCGCTCTCGAGCTGCGCCTTGACGTTGGCGCCAACTTTGATCGGCCCGATCTCGGTCATATTGGGCGTGCCTTCCAGAAACAGAATGCGCTGCATCAGTTTCTCGGCATGCACCATCTCCTCAATGGATTCGGCGCGGTCATGCTCCGCCAGCCGCTGATAGCCCCAGTTTTCGCACATCTTCGAGTGCAGAAAATACTGGTTGATGGCGGTGAGCTCCGCCTTCAGTACTTCGTTCAGGTACTTGAGGATTTCGTCGTGACCACGCATTCCAGAGATTGTAGCAAGCAAACCGAGATGTGTTACAGTGCAGGGTATTATGGCATCCCGAAGCGTCAATAAAGTGATTCTGGTGGGGAACCTCGGCAAGGACGCCGAAACCAAATTCACCCCTGGCGGCGCCGCCGTCACGAAATTCACCATCGCCACCGGACGGCGTTGGAAAGACCAGCAATCGGGAGAATGGAAAGAGGAGACCGACTGGCACAACGTGGTGCTGTGGCGCGCCGAGAACCTCGCCAACTACCTGACCAAGGGGAAGCAGGTCTACGTGGAGGGCCGGCTGCACACCCGCAGCTACGACGACAAGGACGGCAAGAAGCAGTACTTCACCGAAGTGGTGGCCGAGGATGTGATCCTGCTTGGCGGGCGCGGCGGCGAAGCTCCGGCAGGCGGCGGAGGCGAGTACGCGTCAGCGGGACCGGTCTCCATGCCCCGCAGCGCGCAAAGACAAGCGCCGGCAGCGGCACCGGCGGAGTCGATGAATCAGGAGATCACGGACGACGACGTGCCGTTCTGAGGTTTCCGGTTTCAGCAACCTCTGCTTGACTGGCCGTCATCCGGCACCTGCGGTGCTTTTCAGCCGGCGCAACACGCATCTGATAAAGCATTAAATCTGATAAATCAGCACGTTAGCGTTTGGCCCGAACTTTGCCTTCTGTAGAGTGCGGCGTATGTATGAAACGCCCCGGCCAACCCGGGAAAAGGACAACCACCCGGAACTGGCATGCGTCTCCATATATAGCGCCGAGGAGGTAGAGAGATGACGGTCAAGAGGTTTGGTTCCCGACAGGCGCTCAGCATCCTATGCGCAGCGATTCTGGTCGCAGCCGGCTTGCCGTTGGCTGCGCAGGACGCGCAACTGCCTGCGCAACTGCTTCCGCCCGAGCAACTGGATAATCTGGTTGCGCCGGTTGCCCTTTATCCTGATTCCTTGCTGAGCCAGATACTGGTCGCCGCCACCTATCCGCTCGAGGTCGCGGAAGCGGCGCAGTGGCTGCAGCAGAATCGCGGTCTCCAAGGCCAGCAGCTGGTCGATGCTGCGCGCCAGCAGAATTGGGACGCCAGCATCCAGGCTCTCGTCGTTTTTCCGGACGTACTCAACCGGATGAACTCGGATGTTCGATGGACCACCGATCTTGGGAACGCGTTTCTCGCCCAGCAGGCCGACGTCATGAACGCCGTGCAGCGGATGCGCGCCCGAGCCAGGGCCGCGGGTAGATTGAATTCCAACGCTCAGCAGACTGTTACGACGGAGACCCAGGGGGGCAACACCGCCATTGATATTCAGCCGGCCAATCCTCAAGTGGTTTACGTTCCTGTCTACAATCCCGAGTACATCTGGGGACCGCCCGTCTGGGGTTACTACCCGCCGCTCTATTACCCCGCCTTCGGCTTTGGATTTGGCTTCGGCCCGGGCATCTATATCGGCGGCTTTTTCGGCGGCCTGGGTTGGGGCGGCTGGGGCTGGTGGCCGAACTGGTTCGGCTTCTCCATTTGCGAGCGCCCGTTCTTCTTCTCACATTACGGATTTCATGGCTTCGTTGGTGTAGGCCGATTTGGAGGCTACGGTGTCTGGGCGCATAACCCTGAGCACCGTTTGGGTGTGGCTTACCCCAATCGCGCGGTCGCGAATCGCTTCGGCGGTTTCTCTGGCAGAGGCGCGGCAGTTGCAGGCGGACGCTTCGCTGGCCAACGGGCAACGACGCCCGGAAACAGCTTTGGAAACCGCGGCAATGCGGGCGCGAATGCACGCGTGGGCGGACCAGCCGCGCATACAGCCCAGAGCGGCAACTGGAACCACTTCGGCCAGACTCGACCGAACGCGTCTCCGCGGACCAGCACGTCACAAGGTTTCCAGCACAGCGCACCTACATATCAGCGGGCAACGCCATCGTACGGCGGCAGCCGCAGCTTCTCCGGCGCGGCGCCGAGCTACCAGGCGCGATCCTCGAATGGCGGGAACTACGCGCGCTCCACACCGAGCTACCATTCCACGCCCAACAATGGCGGTGGCGGATCTAGAGTGACTCATTCCAACACCAGCAGAGGCTCCTCCGGCGGCAATCGCGGCGGCGGCAATACCTCCCACGGCGGTGGCGGAGGCTCACACGCCAGCAGCGGTGGTGGACGGCATCGATAACTCACTTGTGCACAATGGGCCCGCCGATTCATCGCGGCGGGCCATTGCCCACAGGTCCTCCCCACACCGCGACGGCAATGAATAGGCTGGACTACTCGTGAGGAAACACGAATCGGCCAAGCGTAGGTATCATTCAGAATCGCTCCCGGATTGCGCGATAATACGCCAGTGAGATTAGCCGGCGCAATCGCGCTCGTCCCGTTCATTCTCTCTGCCGCGGAACTCCGGCAGGAGCCCTCCGGTTACCGCTCCTGGCAGGTCTACGGCGGCGGGTCCGATAGCATCCGCTACTCGAATCTCGACCAGATCAATCGCGGCAACGTGGACAAGCTCCAGGTCGCCTGGACCTTCGACACCGGCGACGTGTTCGAGGGGTCGGAGATGCAGTGCAATCCGATCGTCATCAACGGGGTGCTTTATGCCACCACGCCCAAGCTGCGCGTCATCGCGCTCGATGCCTCCACCGGCAAGCTGCGCTGGAGCTTCGATCCCAACGAGGGCGCGAAAATCACGCATTCGGTGCGCAATCGCGGCGTCACCTATTGGACGGACGGCCGCGAAGAGCGCATTCTGTTCGTCTCGCGACAGTGGCTCTACGCGCTTGACGCCCGCACCGGCGCGCCGATACTGAGCTTCGGGACGAAGGGCCGCGTCGATCTTCGCGAAGGCCTGGGGCGCGATCCCCGCGACATCTCCATTTCCGCCACCACGCCCGGCATCATTTATCAAGACCTGTTCATCATCAGCGGCCTGATGGCCGAGGATCTGCCCGCGCCGCCCGGCGATATCCGCGCCTTCGACGTGCGCACCGGAAACATTCGCTGGAGCTTTCACACCATCCCGCATCCTGGCGAGTTCGGCTACGAGACCTGGCCGAAGGACGCGTGGAAATACAGCGGGTCCGCCAACAACTGGGCAGGCATGAGCGTGGATGAGAAGCGCGGCCTGGTCTTCGTTCCCACCGGATCGGCTGCGTTTGATTTCTACGGCGCGAACCGCTTGGGCGATGACCTGTTCGCCAACACGCTCATCGCTCTCAAGGCCGCGACCGGCGAGCGCGTCTGGCACTTCCAGGGCGTCAAGCACGACCTATGGGATCGCGACTTCCCCGCCCCGCCGAATCTTGTGACGGTCATGCGCGATGGCAAACTCATCGACGCTGTGGCGCAAATCACGAAATCCGCCTACGTGTTCGTCTTCGAGCGAGAAACCGGGAAGCCGCTATTTCCCATCGAATATCGCGCGGCGGCGCGCTCGGATGTGGATGGCGAAATCACCGCGGCCACGCAGCCGTTTCCGCTCAAACCGCCGCCCTTCGCGCGCCAGTCGCTCACCGAAGACATGCTGACGCAACGCACTCCCGAGGCGCACCAGGCCGTGTTCGACGTCTTCCAAAAGGTTCGCAGCGCAGGCCAGTTCGTGCCGCCTAGTTTACAGGGCACGGTCATCTTTCCCGGCTTCGATGGCGGCGGCGAATGGGGTGGCGCGGCGTTTGATCCTTCGAGCGGTCTGCTTTACGTGAATGCTAACGAGATGGCGTGGATTTTGCGGCTGGTCGAGCGGCCCAGGATTCAGGAGCACACCAGCGGCCGCGAACTCTACCTCGCCAACTGCGCCAGTTGCCATCACAAGGATCTCCGCGGCAGCCCGCCGGATTTTCCGTCGCTCGTGAACATCGGCGCAAAGTTAACGGAAGAGGAACTGCACGCGGTGATTCATGAAGGGCGCGGACGCATGCCGGCATTCCCCGATCTATCGCGCGCGGAGATGCACGCGCTCGTCCACTTCCTGCTCACTGGCGCAGATACCAGCGTGGAGGCGCGCGTGGCGGACAGCCCGTGGCCGTTCGGCTTGAAGTACACCATGGACGGCTACAACAAGTTTCTCGATCCGGATGGCTATCCCGCCGTCGAGCCGCCGTGGGGCACGCTCAACGCCATCAATCTCGACACGGGTGAGATCGCCTGGAAAATTCCGTTCGGCGAGATTCCGGAACTCGTGGCTCAGGGCGTTCGCAACACCGGAAGCGAAAACTACGGCGGCCCGGTGGTCACCGCCGGAGGCCTACTGTTCATCGGCGCGACCGATCACGACCGCAAATTCCACGCTTACGATAAGTCAACCGGAAAACTCTTGTGGGAGACGACGCTACCAGCAGGCGGCAACGCGACGCCGGCAACCTATGAAGCGAGCGGCCGCCAGTTCGTAGTCATCGCCGCCGGAGGCGGCAAATCCCGGCAACGTTCGGGCGGAAGCTACGTGGCGTTCGCGCTGCCCAAATAGGCGGACAACTTCGCTCACCCGACTTTGCTGTCATGCAATTGGCGTGACAGGTTTGGGGGTGCCCCTGCGACGCCTTGATAGGCGCCATTTTCTTAACTCGGGAAAGACTATTCCACCGAGGTATACCACGGCAAAAAGACGCCTTCAATGGCTGTATTGGGAATCGCATCGAATTCCTTGGCGTGCTTAGTGGAGGGTTCATTGAGCCAGTAGATGAACCTGGAATGATACAGAAAATCAAATTGGTCTCTATATCCAATGCAGCCAACAAGCCAACCTTCAAGCTTGCCGGTATAGCTACGGCTGGTCATACGAGACCTGGAGTAGAAACTCCCAGATTGCAAAGACAAGCGTTCCCTCCCCGGAAAGAGCACGAGTCCCATGTCTTTTTTCCCGACATAGTTGTCTCCGCAGATTTCTTTTTGGGCAGCCCACAGACTATTAAGGTCCTCCTGACCTGCCTCGATTTTCTCTACCAACCGTAACTGAGACGCTCGGTCTACTGTAACTCCTCTTTTCCCATCCCGTCGGAGCCGCCCGTCGCACCATCCTCCAATGCAGAACGGCACGCAGCGGTCAAGGGCGCGCCGGTTTTTGGCGTGGCGTTAGCGAACCCTTGACCGTGAGTACCGTTCTGCGACCGCTCACCTGCGACGGGCGGCTCTGGCGGGATGGGTGTTGTTAACCCCATCCTGTTGGTGGGCTCAGAGCAGGCTTTGGCGAATTCCTCTGGTGTTCGATACGCCAAGCTGCTGTGTGGCCGCTCCCCGTTGTATTCCATACGCCACCGTTCGATCTTTTCTTTTGCGTCCGTCAGCGTCGTGAACCAGTTGTGATTCAGACACTCATCACGGAATCGCCCGTTGAAGCTCTCGACATGACCGTTCTGCATGGGTCGGCCAGGTTGAATGTGCAGCAGCGTGATCTGCCTTTCCTCGCACCAAACGATAAAGTGTCGGCTCGTGAATTCCGGCCCGTTATCACACCGAATCACTTCCGGCTTCCCACGCTGGCTGATGATCCAGTCCAGCACGCGAGTCACTCGGCCACTCGACAAGCCTGTGTCGACCTCGACAGCTGGACACTCGCGCGTGAAACTGTCTACGACGGTCAGCATGCGCAGCCCTCGTCCGGTGGCCAAGCCATCGGACACGAAATCGATGGCCCATTCCTGGTTGGGCTTGTGCAACAACGTGCCTTCCGGCGCCGGTCTCACCAGCCGCTTCCGTTTCAGCCTTCGTACCGCCAGATGTTCTTCGCTGTATATGCGGTACACCCGTTGCGCGCTGGCTTGGCATCCGCTGCGCTCCAGCAGCGCGCACAGACGCCGGTAACCGTAGCGCGGTTTCTGCCGCGCCAGGGCGATCAATTTGCTGCGCAACTCGGCATTGTGGTCCGGCCGCGGCTGATATCGGTAGGTGGTCCGATCCATGGACATGAGCTTGCAGGCTTGGCGCTCCGAGTATTCATACTCGCTCATCACCAACGCCACATCCTGCCGCAGACCTACAAGCTCCAGCCGTTTTTTCGGATCACCGCCTTCAGTGCCTCTTTGTCGAGGCTGAGGTCTGCGACCATGTGCTTCAGCCGGCGGTTCTCATCTTCCAGTTCCTTTAGTCGCCGCGCTTCGCTGACTTCCATGCCACCGTACTTGCTCTTCCAGGTGTAGATCGTCGCCTCGCTGACGCCCAACTCCCGGGCGACCTCCTTCACCGTCCGGCCTGCCTCCACCTGCTTCAGCACGCCGATGATCTGTTCTTCTGGGTGCTTGCCCTTCTTCATCTCGAAGCTCCTTTCCTCGCTGGAGCTTCTCAATTATGACTGGCAGAGATTATCGAGGGCAGGTCACTCCGTTATCAGAAGAGTCGCAATGGACATTACGTTCCTAGCCGCTGCGGTACTGAAATTCCGGGTCGTTACCGCGTACTGGATGGAAGCATCCCCATTCTTGTCAAAGGTGATCGGGGTAGTGATCACGGCGTTACCCTCGTCAGTGAGGCCAACCCACGGACGTACGGAAATACGCATTTGCTTATTCATGGCCTCAATCGTTTTCTTCGTTTCGCGCCATTGCAAAGCTGCGAAAGTAGTATAGGCGAACAAGATAATTGCGCCGCCTATTTCAACACGAAATTTCCATGTCTCACGTTTCTCTTTCTTTTTGTAGCTGGGATCACAACCGCATGTTGCGGAGGCTTGCACTTTCGACTCGGGTGTGTTGACAACACTTCGCGGTGGGACTTGTGTTGGTTCGGTGGTTTGGTCTGTGCGGCGATCGGTCTCTTCTCGTTCCTGTCGTGAAAGAAGGGCGTGTTTTATATGCTGCAATTCGCTGAGGATTTGTTGAGCCAAACTCTTCGCGGTGTTATCCATCCAAGTTGGCCGTCCTATAAACGTCGAGAAGCAGCGCCATTCCTCCCAGTCTACCCCTCCGCCAGCACCCCCACCTTATCCACCTCCAGCACAATATCTCCCGCCGCATCCACATCGAACGCCGGCGCAAACCGCGCCCCCCAAACGATCTCGTCGTATCGATAGGAATACCGTGAGTGCACCGTCTGGCTGAAGGTGTCGTCGAATCCTTTGATCAGAATGAGGATCTCGGCCTGAAGCCGGTGCAGATCGGCGGCCGTCTTCCCGTGGAGCGGGCTGTGCTCGTCAATGGGGTGCACAATCGTCCACGTCAGTGGGAAAAAGTAGACGTTGTGGCGTTCCAGCTTCAGCACCTTGTAGTCGCGTTTCCTTTGCCCCGGCTCGCCTTCCACGGTCATCAGCATGACCTTGGCCTCCAGCTCCATGAGCGTGTTGGCGCGCTTATTCACGACGCGAAATTGCAGGCTCGTGCCGTCGGAATACGGCGCGATCACCATCTTTTCGCTGTAACCGATCCTCGCCGACGGCCGCGAAACCCGCCCATACAGCAGCCCCGTCGCCAGCGCAAAGCCCATCAGCCCCGTCATCGCTTCCAGCGCCGCCACCACATTCGCCGCGTTTCCTTTTGGCGAGATGCTGCCATAGCCCACGGTCGTGAGCGTATGCGCGCTGAAGAAAAACGAATTCAGAAAGTGGACCATGTTGTCAGTTACGTTCGCGCCGCCCTGCAACTGGTCGGGGCCGAGCGCGTAGTACACCAGCGCGAACAGCGTGTTCACGATGCAATAACCCACCAGCACACAGGAGAAGAATCCCGGCCACGGCATGTTGATCAAGTAGAGGTAGCCGTTGACGTCGCGCCACGTGGTTCCGCGGCGCCGCACATTAAAGCTGCCGTCTTTGTTGATCGCGCGCCGTAGCGGCACGGTGAACTTCTGCGTCAGGCCCGGGTCGAAAGTCGGCTTGTCCATAACATTAGATTGTTTCACTGGATGATAGGTGAAAGATGCACCCCGCGCCTCCCGGGATGCGAAGCCTATTCGGATACTGAGTGTAAAGCTTCAGTGCGTCTGCGGTTCGCCGATGGAATCGAACCGGATCTTGCCCGCTACCAGCGTGCCCGAAGCGAGCCGATCGCGCATGCGCCCCCGATTTGGCCCGGCCTTCTCCGCCGCGTCGAGCAGGCAGCCGAGCGCATCTCGCACCGAGGTATCCGCCGGCACGCGGAAGATCCACGGGAGATTGACCGACGTCAGGCTCTTGTCGGCCGAAACGGCAATCAGCGGCACGAAAGCCTTCGCGGCGAGCTGTTCCGCCAGGTGGCTCGAATTGCGATCGGTCGCGATCAACGCCAGCACCTGGTCGTCGTAAATCAGCTTCACCAGTTCCTGCGAAGCCTTTCCCCATGGCACGTCTGAAGAAACAGCGGCCAGCACGTAACGGCCCGCATAAGGTTTCAGCAATGATGCGAGACTGGCAGCCACCTGTTCCGCTCCCGGTCCGAATAATCCAATCCGGATCGGCCCGGCCGGACTATCCGCCAGTGGCGGCCCGTTGTACGCTACGGGCTTTTCTCCCACCCGCGCATACGGAATCTGCATCGGGTAGCGGCGGAATTCGTACTTGCCTTGCTTCACCGTCGCCAGGTACATCGGCACGATGTTCTTGCAGTTCGGGTCGAAAACCATCTCTCCGGTCACGCCCTTGTAGCGCTCCGTGCCCGTGAGCGCATCGCGAATGCGGCCACGATTCAGTCCCGCCCGGCAGATCGAATCGAGCAGAATGTTCATCGTGTCGTACGCCAGTGACGCGATTACATCCGGGCGCTTGCCGTATTCCTTTTCAAAACGATGGTTGAACCCGAGCCACGCCGGGTCATCGCGCGTCAGGTCGAACGGGAACACAATTTCCAGTCCGTCGGCCGCTGCGCCAGCAATGCGCAGAAGGTCATCGCCCAGCACCCTGTAGCTGCCGAACACTCTTTGCTTCATGCCCATTTCGCGCATTTGCTTCAGAATGTTCCCCGCCGGCACTGCATCGCCCCACACCACGATTCCGTCCGCCCCAGATTCGCGAATAATCCGCAATTCCCGCCGGAAATCCGTATCGCCGGGCATGTATTTTTGCTCAATCACCACAGGGTGCCCGAGCCGGCGCGATGCGTCGCGGAACTTCAGCACGCCGAACCTTCCGTACCGGTCGTTCACGCGCAGCAGCGCAATCCTTTGCAAACCAAGATCGGTATAAATGCGGCGCGCCAGCGTGTAGCTTTGCACGCGATCATCCTGGATTGTCGTGAAGTACCAGGGAATGATCGTCTCGGGAATCGTCGGGTCCGTCGACGCGCTGTTGACGATGGGCACTTCCGCCTTCAGCGAAACGCGCAGCGCGATGTGTGTGGAATCGGCGCCAATCGAGCCCAGCATGGCCCACACCTTCTCGTCGTAGGCCATCTTGACGATCTCGTTGCTAGACGCTCCCCAAGTCGCCTGATCATTGTGGACCATCAGCTTGAACGGCTTGCCGCCATACCCGCCCGCCGCGTTGGCCTCGCCCACCGCCAGCAGCGCGCCATTCAGCATCGCCTTGCCGAGCTTTTCATCCGGGTGGTTCTCCACCGGACCCAGGAAGCCGATCCGCACTTCGTCGACCTCGCTCGCCTTCACCGTCTCCACGTCGCGCGCCGCGCCGTTGTACTCCACCAGCTTGGTGTAGTTTTCGTAATATGGCGTGGTGAATTTCGAAAAAGGACGCAGGTCCTCCGGCGCGTTGGCGTACGGATGCAGCTCGCGATTCGGCGGCGGACCGGGAGGATCCGCGCCGCACGCACACGGGCCCCTCACCTGCCCCCACATCAGGGACGCCGTCGCAAGCGCGATCAACCACCGCGCGGACATCGTCACTCCTTCAGGCCAGTGCGGAACATGGCGATGGCTTCAATCTCCACCAGCAGCTCCGGCCGGCAGAGTTTCGCCTGGATGCCCGTGGACGCCGGCAGCGGATCGAGCTCCTGCTCCTGATAGAACGCCGTCCGCTCCTCGTTGAACTCCGCGTAGTCGCGATCGATGTCGCGCAGATAGCACGTCGTCCTCACGACGTCCTTCCAGGTAGCGCCTTCCGCCGCCAGCAGGTCCGTAATGTTCTGGAACGTGCGCCGCGTCTGGGCACGGAAGTCGCCGACATGCAGCGTTTCCCCATTCGGCCCTATGCTCGCCGTTCCGGAAATCAGCAGGATTGCAATGCCGCCTAGATCCAGCCGCAACCCTCGCGAAAACGAGCTTGGCCGCGCATAGTGATACGCCTCGTTAAGCGCATTCAACGCGGTGATGGGCTTTTTTTCAATACTCGCCGAACGGGAAATCTCTTCCAGCACCTCAGGAATCGTCATAGGAATACCCCTCATAAGAAATAAGAACCTGCTACTTCACCCGCACCCCGTGGCTCAAGCCATGCGCCGTCGCCACCCAAATGTCTTCTCCATCAAAATCCACGCCCAGCACGTAGTTGTGCGACGGCGCTGTTTCTGTCGCGACCGGCGTTACTTTCCCCGCGGCATCCCGCACCAGCATTTCCGGCTTGTGCGTATCGAGCGCCGGACGGTACACCGCCCAGTTCTCGCCGTCGTAATACGCGAGTCCCTTGTCCGTCGAAAACCATGCCCGCTTGCCGTCCACCGCCTTAACCTGGTTCAGAAAATTGCTCGGCAAACCGCTGTCCTTCTCCAGGAAATTCTTCCAGTTGCGCCCGTCATACCGGCTCGCGCCGAAATAAGTGGCCACCCACAGGATCTTTTCCTTCTCCACGTAACTCACCGATGTCGTGATCTCGTGAACCAGACCCTGGTCCTTGTACAGCACCATCTCCGTCTCGCCGTCGGGATCGTTGTAGTCTTTCCATCGCTCCGTCTTCACGTCGTACTCGAGTACGCCGCCGCCCCATACCGCGTAATACACTTTGCTTGGCGTGGCATTCACGCCATAGGTCCAGATCTCGTACATCGGCGTGTTGCGCTCGTTGTATAGACTCCACTGCCCGGTGCGCGTATTCAGACGGCTTCCACCAGCCGCGGTCGCCACCCAGACGAAATCGCCCTGCACCGAAACGCCGTAGACCACGTCGTTCGCCAGGCCGCTCGTGAGTTGTGTGTAGGTATCGAAACGGCCCGCCGAAAAACGGCTCAATCCGCCCATCGTCGCGATCCACACGTCCCCGGTCCGCGGGTCGGGCGCCACAAACAAGACCGCGCGGTGCGCGAGACCATCCGCCGGACGATACACTTTCCACTTGCCGTTCTCGTACAAGCCCAGCCCGTTCTCCGTCGCTGCCCACACTTTCTTGCCGTCCACCGCGACGTTGAACACATGGTTATCCGGCAGGCCATTCGCGGTCGTGAAGTTCTCCCACCGGAAACACGGCATATCCGCCGCCCCCACGAGCGCGACGGATGCAAATACGAGGGCCGGCATTTTCCTCATAGCGTTTTCAGGTACTCAATCAAATCGTTGAGCTCGTCTTTCTGGAGGTCGTTCGTCACTCCGTGCGTGTCGTTGGGATTGAACACCGTCCAGATTTCCTCGAGCGATCGCGCCGACCCGTCATGCAAGTACGGCGCCGTCAGCGCAATATTCGTCAATTGCGGAACATCGATCAGAGGCGACCGGTCCGTCGCCTTGCCCGTCCCGACATCGAACAACTTTTGATTCGTGTAGTGCGGCCCGGAATGGCAGTAACCGCACTGGTCTCGCGTCGCGATCGGCGTGCCGTTCTTGCGCCGCGTCCGCTCGAAAATGGCCTTGCCCCGCTCTTGCGACGCGGTCAACTCGCCGCTCACCGCGCGGTAGCGGTTCGGCCGTAGCGGGATGGACTTGATGAAGCTCACCAGATCCTCCAGTTGCGCGCCGTCGTAGCTTTCCGAGCGGTAAAAGTATTTCTCCGTGCGCGGGCCGCATTCTGTTTCCAGATTCGGATTCGAGCCATTCCACTTGAACGGCCCCGTGTCCCCGACGTCCTCAAGCAGCCGGTTATCAACGTAATCCTTGCCGAAGCCATCCGGCTCCAGGTCCCATGACATGCCGTCGAAGGTCGCTTCCAGGTGACAGCTCGCGCAGCCGAAGTGCCCGTGAAACGCGAACGCGGCCTGGAAAAACAGACGCTCTCCCCGCCGTTCCGCGGTCAACGTGGATGGCCGGCCGAGCGAGAGCTCGTTCACCACGCGCCGCGCTGCCGTATCCACCACGGAGACCGTGTCGCCGGTCCGGTTCGCCACGTAAAGCCGCTTCCCATTCGCGGAGAGCGCCATCCCTTTCGGGCCGTGTCCCACCGGTATGCGCGCCGCCACGTAGTTCGCCGAAGCCGAAAGGTCGTTGGCCAACGTGCGCCGCTCCGCCGGCCCCAACGTCCGGAGAAACTTCATCAGACGCCCGATGTCGATCACCGTCACACTGTCCGAACCCGTGGTCGACACGTAAGCCACGCTCTTGTCCGGCGCAATCGCAATGGCGAACGGCGGCGTGTAATAGCGGTCCAGTTCATCGATCGGAACCTGCACCACCTCACCCACGTCCTCGCCGAACACGGAAATCGAATTGCCGATTACCCAGCCGTGCTCCACATGGGCCAGGGGGACCAGATTCTTGGGGCGTATCTGGGCGGCCATGCCCAGCTTTCCATCCGCCGAGAGCACCACATGGAACACGCCCGCCGCGCTTGGTAAACGATACCGGTCCACCACCATCTGGCACGCCGCATCGATGACCGTGATCTCCGATTCGGGCTGTGCGCGGAACTTGCCAATCTTCGGATAGATGTGCGTGCAGTAGATCCGGCTGCCATCCGGCGACGACGCCAGATAGCTGGCTCCGCGCCCCGCCAGCAGACGCTTCTTCTCCAGACCCGTGGCAAGGTCGATCACCGAAACGTCGTTGCTGATGCGGTTCGCCACAAACAGGAAGTCGCCATTCGCAATCACCGCGTTCGGCTCGAACCCTGTTGGCAGCGTGCGGACGACTGCGAGAGAAGCCGTACCCAGTTCAGAAATGGTGTCGCTCCAGGAGTTGGCCACGTACAGGCGTTTTGCGTCCGGCGATAGCGCCATGCCTTTGGGCAGGCGCCCCACCGGCACCCGACGGATGATCTTTCCCGAGCCTAGATCGTAGACCGCCACTTCGTCGGTCCCCTCGCAAAGCGCATACAGCCGTGAGCCATCTGGCGAGATCGTGAGTTCCACGGGCGAGGGGTAACGCGCGGCACGAGGCTCCGTGGCCATGGCTATCAGCGCCATAGAACCCGCGGCCAGCAACCATGCCCCACGCCGCATCGGTTACTTCTCCTCCACGGTCATGATGCGGTCCACGGGTAAGTTCTCCAGCACCTGTTTCGTTCCGCTCGGCCACGCGATCGTGAGTCGGTCGATCTTTTTCGCTGCACCCAGGCCGAAATGGATCCTCGGGTCATCCTGCGATAGATACCCCGATCCGGCCGTGCGCTCGCGCTGCTGGCGGCTGCCTCCCGCGAGCACCTCCACCTGCGCCCCAATGCCGTCGCGGTTGCTCTTGTGCCCGACCAGCTTCACCGTAATCCAATGATTCCCACCTGGAGAGACGTTGTGCAGCAGGAAAGCCGGCGCGCCCAGATTGACGATAAAGACGTCGATCTTGCCGTCGTTGTCGTAATCCGCGAAGGCCGCGCCGCGTGCCACGCTCTTCACGTCGAAAAACGGCCCAGCGTCTCGCGAAACATCCTCAAACTTCCAATCGCCCACATTGCGGAACACCGAGTGCTCTTGCGGGACCAGGTGGATCAATCCGCCATGCGCCACAAAGATGTCATCGCGGCCGTCGTTGTCGAAGTCGTAGACCCCGGTCCCCCAGCTCACGTACTGCGCTGCCAGTTGTGAGATCCCCGCCCTTTCCGTAACGTCCTCGAACTGAAGATTTCCAATATTCCTCATCAACCGGTTGTACTTGGAATCCGTGACCCAAAGATCCACCTTGCCGTCATGGCCCAGGTTGAGAAAAACGGGCCCCATGGCCGAGGTGTTCTCGCCATTCTGGCCGTAGGCCACTCCTGCGGACAATGCGATGTCCTTGAATGTGCCGTTCTTCTGGTTGTGGAGCAGGAAATTCTCCGTCTTGTCGTTGGCCACGTAGATATCGGGGTAGCCGTCCAGGTCGAAGTCCGCCGCCGTCACACCCATGGCCCTGGCTTTGTACTGGCTGATACCCGATTTCTCGCTCACATCGGTGAACGTCCCATTGCAGTTGTTGTGCAGCAGCACGTTGCTTTGGGGTTCGTAGTCGAGCGGGCCTGGATAGTTGTCGGCAGCGTAGTATGCGCGATACTCGGGATCGAACTTCACATACCGGCCGATGAACAGATCCACGCAGCCGTCCCGGTCGTAATCCAGCCACGCGGCCCCGATCGACCAGCCCGAAACGTGGATGCCCGCCTTCTCGGTCACATCCTCGAAAGTGCCATCTCCCTTGTTGCGGTAGAGAATCACCCGCCCGTAGCCCGTGACCAGCAGATCTACATTTCCGTCGTTGTCATAATCTGCCGCGATCGCCGCCATGCTGAACAAATCGCCGCCAACGCCTGCTTTCTCGGTCACATCGGTGAACTTGCCGTTGCCATCGTTGCGGTATAGATGATTGTGCGGCGGATCGTGGGGCAAATGGCGCAGCGGGTAGGGGTGCATCCCCTCGCCTAGGGGTTTTCCACTCACTACATACAGGTCCATCAGGCCGTCGTTGTTGTAATCGAACCACACCGCCCCAGCACCCGTGCTTTCCAGCAACGATCCGAGTTTCTCCGCGCCAAAGCTGTGCGTAAACTGAATTCCCGCTTGTGCGCTGACTTCTTCAAAACGAATCGGGCAGGAGGCGGGCTGCTCGGCACAGAGCGCCACAAACAAAACCGCTAACGCTCCCAACACAAACCTCATTTTTTGTCTTCCTTACGATCGTGCACGGGGAATGCCATCTTAACGGGATCCTGCGTCCGCAGAAGGACTTGCGGTGAAGCGTTGTCTGGCGCCCGCTCCGGTCCGGCATGGCAGCCGACGCAAACGCGCTGCTCCCCGCGTCGCGCCCAGAACCAGCCTTTTTCGCCGGCGACCGTTTTTCCTATAGAATCAAGCAGTTCGAAGTGGATGGGCGTCTCGCTCGGAACCTGTATATAAAAGGACCCGTCCCGCTCCACCGGAGCCTGGCCGAGGGCCACCGCCACGCCCGCGCTATCGAGGCCCACGACGCGCACCGCCGTTACCGACCCGGCAGGAATCGGGGATCGGGACACGTAAGTGTTAAGGCAAAGGAGGTTAGCGCCCTGCCGGTCGCCGAGCCCGGAGGGGTGGCGCTTGGGCGTTGCATGCGCCTGGACCAGCACCGGCTGGAGCATGTTCATCCCTTTCACTGTCAATACTTTGCGCGGTTGGCCTTGTGTCCACCGATACAGTGCAAATGGGATTCCGTGTTGCGGCCGGTAGCTTACCAGCCATTCGTCGGGCGAAATCTCGGCGATCGGGCCGGCGAATTCTCCGCCAACCGGCGGAAAATCAAGGTGAATGGCGCGCGCTGAAGTGAACCGGGCCAAGCGGTGACCGGTCTCGAAAATAATGTCTCCGGAAGCGAGTTCGCGACCGGCATGGCGGGCGGGACCGTGATCGCAGCGGTGAGTTTCGACGCCGCTGCCGTCGGTGTAAACGGTATAAAGATCCGGGCCAGCGGATCGAGTTTCGGGATGGGGCGCTTCGAACAACACACGGCCGTCACGGAGCACGTCGCAGACGATGTGATCCCCGGGCGAGTAAGTCAATCGAAGCGGCTCGCCACCGTCCAGGGATAGAAGCTCGATCTGAAAACCCTGGGGCGTGCGGCGGGAGTAGACGATCCGATCGGCGGGCAGGTAAAACGGTGTGATCGCGTCCTCGGCAAGAGAAGTGATGCGCCGGGGTGCGCCACCGGCAACCGCGATCTCCCAGATTTGCCAGGGATCGCCGAGTTTCCGCTTTCCGGAGAACAGGATATGCTGGCCATCGAACGATATAGCGGCATCGGCGGATGCGGCAAATTCGGGCACCAGTGGGTGCTTGCGGCCTGCGGAGACCAACTGGAGCTTTGCGCCGGCATGGACGTCGTTTGTGGGGGCTTCGGTATAAATGTATGGAACCGGCATCGAGACTTGGCCGAAGGCCGCGGCACAGCTAACTACACGCACCAGCCAGCGGCTCCATCCTTTCAAGACTTCAAGACCCCCTGCTCCCGGATTATGCCACGGTATTCCCCAACTATCACCTATAAAGTGTCTAGTATCTTATACTTAATGGCTTCCTGCTATTAGCGGAGGCTGAATGGAGAATGGATTGCAGTTACCGTAATATACTATTGAGATCTCATTATCTGTGAGATCAGGAGACAAGATGAAGCAGGCAATTGTAATGGCATCCATTGCGGGCATGATTCTCGCGGGCTGCACGTTGGCCCTCGCGGCAGGCAGCGGCATTGAGGGGAAGTGGAAAATTACGGCCGATACTCCGGACGGCGAGCCATCAGAGTGGAGCATGGTTTTCAAGATCCAAGGTGGCAGGCTCACGGGAACCGCCGAAGGCGACGCCGGAGAATTCGAATTCAAGAACCTGAAGGAGAATGGCCAGACCGTGACCGGTGAGTTGCAGGTGCAAGGCGACGAGTACGTAATCGAGGTCACCGTCACCGGAGACAAACTCGAAGGTAAGTGGAAGATGGACAGCATGACCGGGGCCATCAAGGGAGTTCGGGAGACGGCCCAATAGCGAACCACAATCTGATCGCCGCGCAATCTCCAGGCAGCAGGCCAGCTCGGTAGAAAACAATAACTATGCGCTTACGAACGACGCCGGTCTTTCTGGCATTTCTGGCCATGGGATTTGCGGATGCGGTGGGGCCCTTCGTCAGCCTGGCCAAGAACGAATTTCAACTGAGCAACACGATCGCGTCGCTGATTCCGTTCGTGGGACTCAGCATGTTCGGCCTGCTGTCGGTGCCGGTGGGCTTGTTCCAGGACCGGCGCGGCAAGAAATTCGTGCTGATGATGGGCTTGCTGGTGGCGCTGGCGGGCCTACTAAATGCGAGTTTTGGGCTCACCTCATTCCGGCGGTTTCTGCTCACGGTTCTGTTGGTGGGCGGCGGTGCGGCCATCCTGCAGGTAGCGGGAAATCCGATCATGCGCGACGTTTCTGACGAGGGCAAATACGCGCGGAATCTGTCGCTCGGGCAGTTTGTGAAGGCGATCGGATCGCTGTCCGGTCCGCTGATTCCGGTGATCGCCGCGCGGTGCTTCGGCGTGAGCTGGAAGGTGATCTTCCCGATTTACGCGGCGGCCCTTCTGGTAACAATTGTGGCGGTGAGCATGCTGCACGTGCCGCAGGAGGAATCGAAGCAGAAGGCGGCCACACTGGGTTCTTGCCTGTCGCTGCTGAAGAATGGGTACGTGCTCGCGATGGTGGGCGCCATCTTCTTATATGTAGGAGCGGAAGTGAGCGTGAGCGCGGGCATCCCTCTGTATCTCAAGGAGCGATTCGACATCGACATCAACCGCGTGGGTCTGCTGGGCACGGGCCTTTTTTTTATGGCCTTGACCATCGGACGGCTGACGGGTGGAGTGATTCTGAATTGGACAGCGCCGCGCAAGTTTTACCTCGCGACCTGCGCCGCATCTATCCTCGGCCTGGTGGGACTATACATGCCGGATCGCACGGTGGCGGTGGCAAGTTTCTTTTTGGCCGGTTTGGGATTCGCCAACATCTTCCCGTTGGTTTTCTCCATCACCGTCGAGTCGATGCCGGAGCACACCAACGAGCTTTCGGGACTGATGGTCACGGCGATTGTGGGCGGGGCGATATTGCCGCCGCTGATGGGACTGGTGGCGGACCACAGCACGGTCCAATTCAGCTTCGTGGTGCCGCTGGCGGCGATTCTGTATATCACGGGGACGGCTTTGACGAATCTAAGACGGCCGGCCGAACGCTGATGCAAAAGTACGCTAGTGACACACGGGCGGTGATGACGCTCGATGCCGGGGGAACGAATTTTGTGTTCTCGGCGATGCAGGGCAATCGTCCGGTGGTGAAGAGCTTTGCGCTGCCATCAAACGCCGATCATCTCGATCGATCTCTCAAGACGCTGGTGGAGGGATTTCGCCGGGTGCAAGCCGAGCTTCCGTCGCCCCCGGTGGCCATCAGTTTTGCGTTTCCAGCTCCCGCGGATTATTTCAACGGGATCATCGTAGGGCCGAGAAATCTGCCGGCCTACCGCGACGTGGCGCTGGGACCGATGCTGGAAGACACCTTCGGCTTGCCGACGTTCATCAACAATGACGGGGATCTGTTCGCGTATGGCGAAGCGACGGCGGGGTTTCTGCCGCATGTGAACGGCCTGCTGGCAAAGGCCGGGAGCCCGAAGCGCTTCCACAACCTGCTGGGCGTGACACTTGGTACGGGACTTGGCGGCGGCATTGTGCGCGACGGGGAACTGTTCGTTGGGGATAACTCAGTGGCGGGCGAGATGTGGCTGGTGCGGAACAAACTCGAGCGGGACATGATCGCCGAGGAGGGCGCGTCCATCCGCGCGGTCCGGTGCGTTTACGCGCAACGAGCGGGGCTGCGATTCGAAGAGGCACCCGAGCCGAAGGTGATTTACGAAATCGCTGAGGGCCGCGCGGAGGGCAACGGAGATGCTGCGCGAGAGGCCTTCCGCCGCATGGGTGAGGTTGCGGGAGATGCCATTGCGCTGGCGATTACGCTGATTGACGGGCTGGTGGTGCTCGGCGGGGGAATTGCCGCGGCGCACAGGCAGTTCCTGCCGTCCATCATCGACGAGATGAACTCCACCTACGCGGCACCCAATGGAGAACGCTTCCGGCGGCTGATCCCGTGGGCATTCAACCTGGAAGATGCGGCGCAACTCGAATTGTTTCTGGGCGGCGAAACGAAGGAACTGGTTGTGCCGGGTGGCTCCCGAAAAGTGAGATTCGACGGCTTGCAGCGTGTGGGTGTGGGGATCTCACGGCTGGGCACGAGCGAAGCGACCGCCATTGGGGCGTATGCGTTCGCGCTGAGCCGGCTGGAAAAACGAGGGGAAAAACATGAAACGGTTCTTGGCCGTCTGCCTGCTGGCACTGGCGGCTTTGCACGCGCAGGAATTCACGCGCGGCGCCGGCGTGTACCCGGGTGACCCCAAAGAAGACTTCGGGCCAGCGATGCGCGTAGATGCGAACACCTACCGCAACCTGGCGCTGCATCGTCCGGCGTATCAATCGTCGAGCTACGACTACAACCTCACGGCGCAATTAGTGACGGACGGCATCAAGGATACAAGGATGCCGCGGTGGGTGTCGACCTCGACAAGCAGCCAGGGGCCACTACCGAAGAATGAGCGCGAATGGCTGCTGGATGGAAACTGGGTGACCAACGTGAGTCTCACGAAGCCATCCGGCTGGGTGCAGATCGAGATCGGCGGCGACGATCAGCCTGAGGTGAACCGCGTGGATGTGGACGCACGCGTTCTCTCGGCAAGCGATCCCGAGAACTGGGCGGCGATGGTCTCGGTATCGGATGATGGTGAGCATTGGAAAAAGGCGGGGGAAGCCGACGGGATGGCACGGCCTGGCGGCGAGATCAAGACCACCATCGCACTCAATCAGACTTTCCGTAATCGATTCTACCGCGTCATGTTTGACGATCCCCGGGCGACTGGCTGGCAGGTTAGCGAGGTCGCGTTTTTCAATAGCAACAAGCGCCTGGCGATCGGCGGACCGCATCATTTCACGAGCGCTTGGATGCCGGCCAGCAACGGAGAAGAGTGGATTTACGTGGACCTGGGCGCGATCTGCACGTTTGATCGCGTCAAGCTGTATTGGATTCGGCGCACGGCGGAAGGTGTGATCGAGGTGTCGGATGATGCAGCGCACTGGAAGCTGGTCGAGGCGCTGCCCGCGACGTCCGCGACGACGGATGACCTCAAACTGGCGCAGCCTGCGCAAGGGCGCTATGTCCGCGTGCGGGTGACCAAGCCTGCATCGCGCGACGGTTACGTGTTGAGTGAAGTGGAGGTATACGGGCGCGGTGGACCGGTGGCGCAACCCAAACCGGCGCCGGCATTGCGCGCGAATGGAAGGCTCGAACTTGCGGGCGGCGGGTGGCGGTTGCAACGCGACTCACTGGTGAGCGCTAGTGGCGAGACGCTCTCGAAATTTGGTTTTCGCGACGACGGTTGGATCATTGCCACCGTTCCGGGAACGGTCCTGACGAGTTACTACAACGTGGGAGCGGTACCCGACCCAAACTACGGCGACAACCAGCTCGCGATTTCCGACTCGTTCTTCGGCGGGGATTTCTGGTACCGCAACGAGTTCGTGCCGCCGGCTGCGGGACCGCGGCAACACGTGTGGCTCAACTTTGACGGCATCAACTGGAAGGCGGATGTTTTCCTGAACGGCGAAAAGCTGGGGCGCATCGAAGGTGGATTTATGCGCGGGCGCTTCGACGTGACACGGCTTCTGCAACCTGGACGAAAGAATGCTCTGGCCGTGCGCATCGAGAAGAACGCGACTCCGGGAAGCGTCAAGGAGAAGATCTACGAAAGTCCGGATGTTAACGGGGGCGCGCTCGGCGCGGACAATCCTACCTACCACGCCACCATCGGTTGGGACTGGATACCGACGATTCGGGGCAGAGACACGGGCATTTGGAAGAACGTCTATCTGACAGTTAGTGGGCCGGTCACGATTGAGTCGCCGTTTGTGGAGTCTTCTCTGCCGCTGCCTGACACCTCACGCGCCAATGTGAGCGTGACTGTCACGCTGCGCAATCACGATGCGCAGGTAGTCAATGGGACGTTGCACGGACGATTTGGCGATGTTCGGTTCGAGATGCAGGTTGCATTGGGCGCGGGCGCAGAGAAGACGGTGAAACTGGACCCATCGACGCAGGCCGGTCTGAGGCTGCAGAATCCGAAGCTCTGGTGGCCGGCGGGTTACGGCGATGCGAATCTGTACCCGGTGGAGCTGAAATTCGAAACGGAGGGCGAAAAGCTTTCTGATGCCGGGTCTTTCCAGTCCGGCATCCGGCAGTTCGCGTACAGCGAGGATGGCGGTGTGCTGAAGATGTGGATCAACGGCCGGCGTTACATTCCTCGTGGCGGAAACTGGGGGTTCGGCGAATCCATGCTGCGGTACCGCGCGCGCGAGTATGATGCCGCTGTCCGCTACCACCGCGACATGAATTTCAACATGATCCGCAATTGGGTGGGACAGATTGGCGACGACGAGTTCTACGAAGCGTGCGACCGTCACGGCATCGTGGTGTGGCAGGATTTCTGGCTGGCGAATCCGTGGGACGGTCCGGACCCGGATGACAACGGCATGTTTCTCCGTAACGTGAAGGATTACGTGCGAAGGATTCGCAACCACCCTTCGATCGGTCTGTATTGCGGGCGCAATGAGGGGTACCCTCCCAAGCCGCTGGACGACGGAATCCGCGAGACGTTGGCCGACCTGCACCCGGGTCTGCACTACATTTCGAGCTCGGCCGACGATGTGGTGAGCGGCCACGGGCCCTACCAAGCGATCCCGGTGAAGCAATACTTCACAGAGCGAGCCACCACGCGGTTCCACAGCGAGATGGGGATGCCGAACATCGTCACCATGGACAGCTTGCGCCTGATGATGCCGGAATCCGCGATGTGGCCACAAGGCGGCATGTGGGGGCTGCACGATTTCTGCTTGAAGGGCGCGCAAGGCGGCGCGTCATTCCTGGAACGCATCCGCACAAGCTACGGCGGCGCAGAGAATGTGGAGCAGTGGCTGTGGCTGGCGCAGTTCGTCAACTACGAAGGCTACCGAGGGATGTTCGAGGCGCAGAGCCGCAACCGGATGGGCCTGCTCATCTGGATGAGCCATCCGGCGTGGCCGTCGTTTGTCTGGCAAACGTACGATTACTATCTCGAACCCACGGCCGCGTACTTCGGGAGCAAGAAAGCTTCGGAGCCGCTGCACATCCAATGGAATCCGGCGACCGAGACGGTCGAAGTGGTGAATTACAGCGCGGGGGATGCGCGCAATTTGACGGCACGGGTCGAACTGCTCAACCTGGATGGTTCACTGCAATGGGAGAAGACGGCGTCAGTCGACAGCGCGGAAGACAGCACGGCGTCGCCGATCAAGATGGAGTATCCAGCGGGCTTGAGCACGGTGCACTTCGTTCGGCTTCAATTGAAGCGCGGCGAGGACGTGGTGTCCGAGAATTTCTATTGGCGCGGAGTAGAGGAAGGCAATTTCCGCGCGCTGCGCGATCTGCCCAAGGTGAAGCTCGATGGATCCACGACGGCCGAGCGGGAGGGCGGCCATTGGCGGCTGACGACGGAGTTGCGCAATAGCTCCAAGACTCCGGCGCTGCTGGTCAGGCTGAAGGCGGTGCGGGAGAAGAGTCAGGATCGCATTCTTCCGGCGCTGTACAGCGATAACTACATTTCGCTGATGCCCGGCGAGCGGCGCACGATTGTGACTCAGTTGCAGCACGCTGACACACGAGGCGAACAGCCGCGCATTGTCGTGGAAGGCTTCAATACCAGCGGCGCGAATTACTGAGTCAAAGCGACATGTTACTCAAACCGCAGGGCGCGCATCGGGTGGATGCCCGTGGCTCGGCGCGCGGGGAGATAACCGGCTATCGCGACGACAGCGGCGATGCCCACGGTGGCCAGGATCATCGTGATGACGTCGGTGGGTTTGACGCCGAACAGCTCCGCCTCTACCAGCCGTGTAAGCCCGAGCGCCGCGGCCAATCCGATGGCCAGACCCGCACTCGCCAGTAGCAGCACCTCCTGCATCACCAGCCAGATTACCGACCCGCCTCCAGCGCCCAGCGCCATGCGGATGCCGATCTCGCGTGTTCTGCGGGCCACCATGAAGGCCATGACGCCGTACAGCCCGATCGCCGCCAGAAGTGTTGCCAGCGCGCCGAATACGATGGATAGCGTTGCCAGCAGCCGCTCCGTCACCAGAGAATTCTGGACGTTCTCATCCATCGTGCGCATCTCATACTGCGGCACGCTCGAGTCGACTTCGCGCGCGGCCCGGCGCAAGGTATCGAAGAAACCCGCGGGTGGAGCGCTGGTGCGGACATAGACCGTCATGCTGTCGACCCAGTCCTGCTGCTCATACGGGACATACAATTCGTAGGGCACCGGCTCGCGCATGTTCTCGTACTTTGTGTCCCCCACTACGCCCACAATTTCCATGTCCGTTTTGGTTCCCGGGTCCATGCCGAACCCGATGTGGCGACCCAACGGATTGCGTTCGCCGAAGTAGTGCTTCGCAAATTTCTCATTCACGATAGCGGCCTTGGGAGCGCCCAATACGTCCTTCGGAGTGAAATCGCGTCCCATCAGAATGGGGATCTTCAGCGTCTCGAAAAACTTCGGCGAGCAGAACTGCATGTGCGGATCGGGATCTTCGCCCTGCTTCGGAGTGTAGCCTTCAATGGTCACGGAGTTGTCCCACTCCCAGCCAACAAGGACAGGGACCCTAGCAAGCGCGACGGACTTGACGCCGGGCAGAGCTGCGAGATGTTCTGTCAGTTGCCGGTAATATTGCCGCGTCCAATCCGGTTTGTATCGGCCGAGAGTCGGTTCGACACCAACCGCGATCAGGTTCTGTGTCTGGAAGCCTGGGTGGAGTTCCTTCAGATTGTTCAGACTCCTCAGGAAGAGACCCGCACCAACCAGCAGCAGCAACGAGAGTGCCACTTGCGCCACCACCAAACTCTTGCGCAGACCCGCGGAGGCGCCTCCTGCTACAGAGCCTGCTTCGTCCTTCAAAGTGGCGGCCAGTTCGGGCCGGGTGGCTAACAGTCCCGGCACCAGTCCAAAAAGCATTCCAGTGAAAATGCATACCAGCACTGTGAAGAGCAGAACGCTCGCGTCGGGAGTGGGCGAGATGGCGATGGTCCAGACGTCGGCGGGTTGGAAGCTGATGAGCGCGCGATCCATCAAGACCGCGATGGCGAGGCCCGCCGCGCCACCCAGGAAAGAAAGCAGAAGACTCTCCGTCAGCAGTTGGCGGATCAAGCGCCATCTGCCGGCGCCGAGCGCCAGGCGCACCGCAATCTCTTTCTGCCGTGAGGAGGCGCGCGCGATCAACAGATTCGCGAGGTTGGAGCAGGCAATCAGCAGCACCAGCGCGACAATCGCCATCAGCGCCAGGAGTGGTTTGGAGAATTGATCACGCAGTTGCGACCGTCCCTTCGACCCCGGCAGCACGTCCATCCACATGCTCAGGAATTGTTGCTTGGTGAAAGTGCTGGCCTTGGCGAATGCCTCCTGCTGCACCTCCATTTGCAGAATCTGGTGAAACAGCGGCTGCAGTCCGGCCTTGGCCTGTTCGCGCGTCATGCCGGGCTTGAGGCGGCCGAACACCTGCACAAAACGGCTGCGCCGGTCATTTAACTCCTTGAACTGGCGGTCCGGCGGCATGGTGTCATGCATCGTGATCGGGACTCGAATCTGCGGCGAGTTTCCGGGCTCGACGCCATTGAAGCCGGCCTCGCTCACGCCAACGATGGTCAGGGGATAACCGTCGATGACAAACTTTTTCCCGACGACACCACGATCCCCGCCGAAGCGTGCTTTCCAGTACCCGTAACTGAGAACCGCCACAGGATGGCCGCCTTGCATCAGATCGTCCGATGCACTGAAAACACGCCCAATAGCCGCACCCACGCCCAGCACCGGGAAGTAATTTCCTGAAACGAATTCAATGGCCGCGAGTTCGGTTCTGCCGTTGAAGCTGACGCTGGCGGTGGTCCCGTTCCGGCAGAACATGCCGCGGAACACCTGGTTCTTGTCGCGGAAATCCTGATACATGGCGTACGAAATCGCGTTGGGGCCGTTGTTACTGCCGTAGTGGTTGCCGCGGGCCGTCAGCAGCACCAACTCTTCGGGGTGGCGCACAGGAAGGTACTGCAAAATGAGCTGGTTGATCAGCGTGAAGATTGCGGTATTGGCGCCGATTCCAAGCGCGAGCGAAAGCACTGCCACCGAGACGAACAGAGGTGATTTACGGAGAGTGCGAACAGCGTAACGCAGGTCTTGCAGTAGGGTTGCCATCAACCCTTATACTGCGCTGCGTGGAAATGGTTACGGAACGCCAAGTTCCCGCCGCGTTCCGCCAGACATTGCAGTGCGAACACGCACAGTCTCTGCGCGCATCACACCCGGAAAGGAAGCGCTGGTCGCGTGTTGCAGGTAAGATTGAAGCAGACAGGCAATCTTCGGACCCCAACCATGGTGCAAGCCCTCGCCGAGGTGGCGCGACGTGCGCTGCCGTTGCTTTTTCTTTTCGTGAACGTTGGGTTCGGGCAAGTTGTGCTCAGCTTGGAATCCGGGCCTGCCGAGCCGGGTTCCACCGTTTCGCTGAACCTCACCCTCAGCCCGGACCAGACTACCGTCGCCGGTTTGCAGTGGACTTTAGGGTACTCGACGAATGACATTGCCGCCATCCAAGTAGCGATCAGCCCCGCAGCGGCAGCCGCAGGCCAGACACTAATATGCGCAAACCAAACAGGAGCCGTAAAGTGCCTGCTCGTGAGTTTTTCAGGGGCCATGGTGCCGAGCGGCGCGGTGGCGGTTGTGACGGTCACGATTTCGCCCGCAACCAGCGACGCTACTTCGACTATTAGCCTGAGCGATGTGATGGGCACCTCCTCGGGCGCCGCTGCCATTCCCATTCAGACGAATGACGCAGTTCTGACGATCAACGGGCCTACATCGAGCCGTCCCGCGCTGCGTTTCGTGCCCGTGACTCCATGCCGGATAGCGGACACGCGCAACGCGAATGGCCCCTTCGGCGGGCCAGCTATCCAGAGCCAGACCTCCCGTGACTTCGTGGTGCCGAGTGGAAATTGCGGCATTCCTTCCACGGCAGCGGCCTATTCGCTGAACGTAGCTGTGGTTCCACAGGACACTCTGGGGTACCTGACGGTGTGGCCCGCCGGCCAGCCGCAGCCGCTGGTGGCGACGCTCAACTCGGTGGACGGCCGCATCAAGTCAAATGCGGCAATCGTACCGGCGGGCTCCAACGGAGCCATCAGCATCTACGCAACCGATACGACGCAAGTGATTCTCGATATCAACGGTTACTTCGTGCCGGCAACGGACACAGCTGCGCTGGCCTTCTATCCGGTGACGCCGTGCCGTATTGTGGACACGCGGAAGACGAATGGTCCGTTGGGAGGACCGAGTCTAGCGGCGAATAGCACGCGCTCGTTTCCGATCCAGGGGAGTTGCGGAATACCGGCGGCTGCACAGGCGTACTCCTTGAACTTCACTGCGGTGCCGAACGGCGTGTTGGGATATCTGACAGCATGGCCCGCTGGGCAAGCGCAGCCCGTGGTCGCCTCACTGAACGCAGTAACGGGCACAGTTACGGCAAACGCGGTGATTGTTCCGGCAGGCGCGAATGGAGCGGTCGACGTGTTTGCCACCAGTGACACGGATTTGGTGACCGACACCAACGGCTACTTCGCGGCGCCGGGATCAGGAGGACTGGCCCTACACAATCTCGTGCCGTGCAGGGTACTGGATACGCGCGAACTTGCCGGCGCGCAGCCGTTCGATGGAACGCGCAGTGTAACCGTCAGCGAAACCTGTGGCGTGCCGGGCGCGGCGAAGGCCTATGTGTTCAACGCGACCGTTGTGCCGCCAGCCGCACTCGGCTATCTGACTATGTGGCCGCAGGGAGAGCCGCAGCCGGTAGTGTCGACGTTGAATGCGGCCGATGGCGCGATCACTAACAACATGGCGATCGTCCCCACAACGAATGGGTCCATCAGCGCGTTTTCGTCGAACGCCACGCAGTTGGTGCTCGACATTTTTGGTTATTTCGCGCCGTAGAAGCACGTGGACGGAAGAGGGTGTGGAAGATATGGTTACACGAAGCGATAATGGTCTTGCGTTCGCATGTCTAATACAAGTGAGCAGCCAACAGAGTGGGCGACGGTGCTTTTTTGGGTTCAACAAATCCTAGTGCCTCTGGGCAGCCTAGGTTTTGGTGTGTTAATAGGAGCGTGGATTTACAACCTCTTTGCAGCGTCTTCCAATGGAGTCAAGGACGTTGTCGACTTGTTTTCGAGCACGTTACCGGGGCCGCTTGTAGGCTTGTCCACTGGGTACAATGTTCAGCGGATCTGGCCCGCGACCTATGAAACCGGCAGAATGGTTTGGGTCGTGCCAGTAATCTGCTTTACGCTCGTCTTGATCATCGATTTGGCGTCGGCGCAGCCCGCCGCAAAAGTGCTTTCAGGTTACTTCTACCCTCAGGGAGGCGAGGAAGCGCTGGGCGTAGTGTTAATCACTTGCCCCACATTGTCCTGTTGCCTATACTCGGCTGGCATGGTGTGGAGCCGCAGGCGCGCTGCACATATTTGACTGCATGACGAGAACTAGGTAGCAGACGAACCCGATTGGCAGTTCCGAGAAGCCGGTTACGGCTGGCACCCACTCGAGTTGAAGACTATCCAGCCGCTACGAGACTCTCTTCCAGGATTTCCAATGCGCGGTTCATTTCCTGCTCGGTGATTATTAGCGGGGGCGCAAGCGTGATGACGTTGCCCATGGTCACCTTGAAACTCAGGCCTCGGGAAAGAGCTTCGTACATGACGCGCTCGGCCAGTTCTCTCGCGGGGACTCGCGTCTCGCGATTCTCCACGAGTTCCACATTGATGAGCAGGCCGAGGCCGCGAACGTCGCCGATGTGCGGTTGGCGGGCCTGCATTTCGCGAAGGCGGTCGAGAGTCCAAGCGCCCATGGTCCGCGATCGCTCGACCAAGTTCTCTTGCTCAAGGCACTCGATCGTCGCCAAAGCAGCCGCGCATGCGACGGGATTCTTCTCGTGCGTGTAGTGACCGAGAGCGATGTGGGGAGCCACGTCGAGTTCCTCTCGCGCAATAATTCCGGCCAGAGGGAACAGAGCGCCGCCGAGGCTCTTTCCCACCACGAGGATATCGGGCACAACATCGTAGTGCTGGCAACTGAACATCCGGCCGGTGCGACCGAGCCCGTGGATTTCGTCCAGGATGAGGAGCGCTCCGTGGCGGTCGCACGCTTCACGCACGCGTTTCCAATAATCGGGCGGCGGAATCACGCCAGTGTTGCGCACGGTTTCGGCGATCACTGCGCCGACGTCGCCCTCCTGCTCCATCACGTACTCGATGTAGTCGGCGCATCGCAGATTGCAAGAACCATTGCAACCGAAGACGCAGCGATAGGCATTGGGAGGCGGAACGTGTTCGGTTCCAGGCAGTAGTGGCCCGATGCCCGAGCGGAACAGCGCCTCGCCACCTACCGAGATGGCGTCCAGCGATGCACCGTGGAAGGACTCCCACATGGAAATCGTCTTGAAGCGACCTGTTGCCACGCGGGCCAGCTTTAGTGCCATGCCGATGGCCGTGGTGCCTCCCGGCGCCAGCAGGACTTTGTTCAAATTGCCCGGAGCGAGGCTTGCCAGTTTCTCCGCGAGCCGAATTGCAGGAATGTTGGTGTAGCGCCGGGTGCAGAACGGAAGCGACTGCATCTGGTCCTGAACGGCCGCGAGCACACGCGGTTTGGCGAAGCCCACTTGATGAACGTCGTTGCCGTGGAAGTCCATGTACCGGCGGCCTTCGAGGTCCTCCAGATAGATGCCTTCGGCCTTGGCGAGAACGTTCAGGCAAGGCGTTGACAGGGACTGGCGGAGGAAGAACCTCTCATCCTTCTCCAGCCAGCCACGCGTCTCTGCGTCAATGTGGGTCTCGCTCCACGCCTTGCGGTTCGGAGAGATGTTGAGGTCGCCTTCGGTCTTCAGGTTGTCAAAAGAGTGCGGTTTGAGTTCCATGTCTGGTTCTATTCGAACCAGGATTTCCATTTTGACTTCCTGGCCGTACTCGATTGTACAACCAGCCACCTCAGTGTGCGGTGCGTGAACGAGATTTCATTCGTAGTGATCCGAAAGTGACGCAACCTTCACGGGTGCTTAACAGTTAATTTTTAGACTTAGATTTTCCTCAGATACCGAACGAATCATCGGTACAATTCAGTTCCCAGCAGTTCGGGATCGTACGGCAGGAACTGGCCCCGCTCGCGGTAGAGCTCATGATATTTGGCAAGCTTGGCGCAGTCAATCTCCACGCCGATTCCGGGTTTCTCCGGGACGCCCCAGTCAGGGCCGTTGGTGATGGGAATGGTCTCGACGACGATATCGTCCGTCATCATGTGGGCAGTCTGCTGATTGCCGTCAACGACGTTTGGGAGCGTTAGCAAAATGTGCTGGCAGGCCTGTGCGGTGATCCCCAACTCTCCGTGGGTGTGCCGGCAGATGTCCAGACCCTGGAAGTGCGCGAACCAGCAAAGCCGTTGGAACTGCGACAGCGAACCAGTGAAATAAGGACTAAAACAGTAGACATCCGCGGTTCGGCCCGTCATCTGTTGCAGCGCGTCCTCCGGTGTCCAGAGCCCTTCATTGGCGGAGACCGCCATATTGCAGTGCTTCCGCACTTCCTGCATGTTCGCTAGTGGATCCTGCACGACCGGCTGCTCGATGAAATCGATTTGATAGGCGTCCAGACGCGCAAGGTTCCTCAGAGCTTCTTTCACATTCCAGGCGCCGTTGGCGTCCAAGCGGATTTTGGCTTTCGGCCCGATGGTCTGCCGGAGCGCACATACCATCTCAAGTTCCGCCTCAATATCCAGGCCGACCTTCAAATAAAAAACGTGAAAGCCCTTCCTGACGCCATCGCGAGCCTGCTCGACGATATGCTCGGGGCTCCCCTGCGAGCAATAGAAGAAATAGTTCGCCCGCTCGCGAACCTTGCCTCCGAAGAGCTGGTACAGCGGGAGACCGGCGGCCTTCCCACAAATGTCCCATAGCGCCATGTCGATACCTGGGTAAGCGAAGCACGCGGTGTGCTGACGCCAGGACCAAATCCCGCGATGCCAGAGTTCCAGGCGGATGCGCTCGCTGTGCGAGGGATCGCGCCCGATCACAAACGGGGTCATGGCCTCCAGAGCGCCCAGCACGGACTTCACATCCGCGCCACTACAGCTTTCACCCCAGCCAACCAGCCCGGTGTCCGTGGTGGCCTTGACGATGACATCCGTAACTCCGTCGCGATTCACCAGCGAGCTCACTTCGCGATGGGTATAGGGGACGCTAACGGGAATGAATTCCAGGTTCGTGATCTTCATCGTGGATAGGCTACCATGCTGGCAGACAAGTCATTCGGTATCATAGTGCGGAAACAAACTATGGCAAAGCGGGTTTCAGGGAAGGTCGCCCTCGTCACTGGTGCGGGTTCGGGGATGGGACGGGCGGGAGCCACGCTGCTTGCAGCCGAAGGCGCCAAGGTGATGGTAGCCGACATCAACGAGAAGGCGGGCGCCCGTGTTTGCAGCTCGATCGCGGAGGCCGGCGGCGAGGCGGCGTTCGTAAGAGTGGATGTCCTGAGTTCCGATAGCGTATGCGCGATGACGGAGGCCACCGTAGCGCGCTACGGTCGGATCGACATTCTGTATCACAACGCGGTGGACGTGCGCTTCGTAAATGAGGAGGACCGGCGTCTGACTGACCTGGCGGACGAGACCTGGGACCATATGATCAATCTCGTGCTCAACGGAACATTTCGATGCTGCAAGCACGTTGGACGGCAGATGCTGGCGCAAAAATCCGGTTCCATCATCCTTACAGCAACCGTCGACGCTCTGATTGGCTGTGCCGGACTGGATGCTTATACCGCCGCCAAGGGCGGTGTCATCTCGTTGACCCGATCATTTGCGGCTGGGATGGCGAAAGAGGGCGTGCGGGTAAATGCAGTCTGTCCCAGCTTCGTGACAACGGAACCGCAGCTAAGTTGGATAGAGAAGCGGGAAGCGCAGCAGATGATGGATATGCTCCACCTGCTGCCGGTTGCTACACCGGAGCAGATTGCGCCTTTCATTATCTACCTGGCAAGCGACGAGTCCGCGGTGGTTACTGGCGGGATATTTCCTATCGACAGCGGCTACATGGCGTTCAAGGCCAATGTGGATCTCATGGGGGCGGCGAGCGGGCAAAAATGAAAGTATCCATTCCAAAGTGGCTGCGCTATGCGCTTTTGTGCATTTTCTGGTGGGGCGTTTTCGGGTTTCTGGCAAAGCTGGGGTCGGACCGGACCTCACCCGAGCAGATGCAGATTCTATTCACGATCGGCATGCTGCCTCTGGTTGCGGCGGCCGTTTGGAGCGCCGGAATGAAGGTGGAGACCGACCGGCTGGGCGTGTTCTATGCGGTTCTCATCGGCGTTTTGGCGGGGATGGGGGGAGTCGCGTATTTTGCCGCCATGGAGAATGGCAAGGCATCTTTAGTGGGACCTGTCACCTCTCTGTTTCCGTTGCTGACGGTAGTTCTCGCCGTAATCATCCTGAAGGAGCGGATGAACCGTATCCAAGTGGCGGGCATTGTCCTGGGTCTGATCGCCATCGCTATCCTGTCGGCCTGAATATCCCATATGCCCCTCTGGATCTTCTATTCGTGCCTGGTGATTGTTCTCTGGGGAGTTGTGGGCCTCTTCCAGAAGCTCGGATCAAATCGGATCTCTCCCAAGGGAATTATGGTGTGGATGACCGTCGGGTACATCCTGCTGGTCCCTTGGCTTCTCACCAAAGCGGTGATGAGCAACATGGGCCCGCGAGACATTGCGATCGGTGTTCTGGGAGGGTTAACGAACGGTCTGGGGGCCTGGTATCTGTTTGCTTCTCTGGACGCCGGCGCCAAAGCCTCCGTGGCTGTGCCGCTGACTGCACTAAACCCGCTGCTGACGATGTTGCTCGCAATGGTGATTCTCTCGGAGCGGTTGACTCCCCTGCAGTGGTTCGGCGTGGTGCTGGCGATTGTGGCTGCCGTGATGATCTCGTATGAAACGCAGCCGGATGGGAGTTAGTATCCTATGTCCGAGCACCTGCATCGAGGTATTCAGCATGATTCGTGGTTCCAGGTTCGGCTTGGCTCTGTTTGGTCTTGGCGCCGCATTGTGGGCGCAAGATGTACAGATCCGCTCCGACCGTATTCTGATCCGCTTTGACCAGCAACTCCGCCAGTCGATCGAGTGGCTTGGCGGGCAACGCGGCACTATCGTCGCGTTCGATCCCTCTGTCCAGGAGGGAGTTCGGGTGTCTGGCGTCGACTGCACAGCCTACAGGTTAGATTCCGCGAAAACGTCGCAAAAGCGGACGGATGACTCCGAGTTCGGTCCGGCGCTCGAGGCCACCGTGAGCGGGACTTACGTGGATGAGGGCAGGACGTGGCAAATCGAGCGCGAAATCCGCGTGCTGCTGCCTGACAGGTTCCCCGATGCCGCTCTGATCACGAACACGTACCGAAACCGCGGGCCCAGACCAATCCATCTGGATGAAGTTTACAGTGAGCGTCTGCTGCTCGACCGCACGCTTGCCGAGCCGCAACAAAACGCCTATGCGTTCGCGACGTTCCAGGGTGGAGCTTATAAATGGGGCAACGAATATGCCGTCATCCGGCTTCATCCCGGTTTCAAGCAGTCGAATTTCCAGGGAGTGGACGATGTGACGGGCGTGGAGGGCGTCGGCGGCGGGATGCCGATTGTAGATGTCTGGAGCCCGGTGATGGGCGTCGCAGTTGCTCATATCGAAAAGGTTCCGGAATGGGTGTCGCTGCCGGTCCAGGTGCGCCAGGACCTGAAAGTCGAAGTAGGTCTCACGGAAAATCCGCTCGCGAAGTTCCGGCAACAAGAATGGCTGAAGCCGGGCGAGAGCTACCACACGGTATTGACAGCCGTGATCTTTCACAAGCTCGACTTTCACGATGCTTTGCGGACATACGGGAGATTGCTGCGGGCGCGCGGCATCGCCATTCCCGAGACTTCGCCGCCTTCTGCCTACCAGCCGTACTGGAAAAGCTGGGGGTACCAGCGCGACTTTACTTTGCAGCAGTTTCTGGACAAACTGCCCGAGCTCGAGTCGATGGGCATACGCATGGCCAACCTGGATGACGGGTGGCAGAACAACAACGGAGACTGGGAGCCGAACCCCGCTCCGGGGAAGTTTCCGAATGGCGCACCAGACATGGTGAAATTCGTGGCGGAAGTCCACCGGCGCGGCTTCCGGACGGGCCTATGGTGGTACCCGTTCGGCGTAAGCCCTAATAGCAAACTAGCGAAGGAAAAACCGGACCTTCTTGTCCAGGCGGAGGATGGCAGTTACCCGCTCGACATCGACGGATGCTACCAACTGTGCCCTGCTTACGAGCCGGCGCTCAACCGGGTGCGGGAACTCGTCATCCGTACGGTGAAAGAATGGGGGTTCGACGGTCTCTACAGCGATTTCCAGGGTCTGTCTGCCGTTCCCGCCTGCTTTAACCCGGCGCATCATCACCAATCTCCGCTCGATTCGTTTCAGTCCGTCCCGAAGGTGTTTGAAACCATCTCCAAGACGCTCCACGAGTTGAAGAAGGATCCTTACAACGAGGTGTGCATCTGCTCGCTGCCGCACTCACCGTATAACATGCCTTTCTACGACATCGCCAATGCATCCGACCCCCTCACACCCTGGCAGGTTCGCAGCCGCATCAAAGTGGAGAAAGCGATTCGCGGGGGCGCGTTCGCCGTCGGAGACTGCTACCAGGTCCCGATCAACGAATGGTACGGCTCCTCGGTACCCGAGAGTTTCGAATCCGCCATCGGCACGGGAGGACAGTTGACTACCTTCTACGTCAACCTGGACGAACGGCAGAAGGCCCTGTGGAATCGTTGGTTCCACGAGTACGGCGATCTGGGATTGAGCCACTCCGAATACGTCAACCTCTATGACCTGGCGTTCGACAAGCCCGAAGGGCATGCCGTGCGGAAGGGAACCGAAATGTACTACGGTTTCTTTGCCGATTACTGGCCGCGCACGACCGCCATTGAATTGCGCGGGCTGGAGGAGGACAAGACCTACGAAGTGTACGACTACGGCAACCACCGCATGGTGGGACAGATCAAGGGATCGGATCCGCACGTGAACGTCGGCTTCAAAGAGAGCCTGCTGCTGCGTGTGCGGCCCATCGCATCAGGCACGAACTGACAATTTACGCCAGGATCTCTTTGACCACGCGCGCTTCAAATACGGAGGTCAGCTTTTCCTTTAGCCCGTTCTGATCGAACACCAGCCGCTGGTAGTCCATACCAAGCAAGTGAAGAATCGTGGCGTGCCAATCGGTGACGCTGACTTTGTTGTCAACCGCTTCGTAGCCTAGATCGTCGGTCGTGCCATAGGTCAGGCCGGCCTTCATGCCGCCGCCAGCCATCCAAAGCGAGAAACCGCGCGGGTTGTGGTCGCGGCCCATCTCCTTCGGGTTGCCCCCCAACTGCGCGATGGGCATACGGCCAAATTCTCCGCCCCAGATCACGAGCGTGTCTTTCAACAGGCCGCGGCGGTCCAGATCCTGGAGCAGCCCGGCGACGGGCTTATCAGTACGGGCGCTCGCGGCTCGCATGCCGTCTTCGAGGTCCGTATGGTTGTCCCAGATCTGGCTGTTGATGTAGAGCTGCACGAAGCGCACGCCGCGCTCGACGAGTCGCCGCGCCATGAGGCAGCGGCGGCCATACGAATCAGTCGGCTCCTCGCCAACCCCGTAAAGGGCGCGCGTGGCCTCGTCCTCCTTCATGATATCGAGCGCATCGCTGGCCGAAAGCTGCAGGCGCGCGGCCAGCTCATAGCTCGAGATGCGGGCATCCAACTCCATCTGATCCGGATGATTGCGCTTGTGGATGTTGTCGAGCTTGCTGAGCAGATCGTGGCTCAGTTCGGCGAGCTCGGAAGGCTGCTGGTATTCCGGCCGCAGGTTGAGGATGGGCGAGCCGGTCGAACGGATGCGGGTGCCCTGATACACCGGCGGTAAGAATCCCGCCTGCCAGTTTTGCGTGCCGTTGACCGGCAAACCGAGCGGATCGTCCAGCACCACGTACGCGGGAAGATTCTGGTTCTCGCTGCCTAAGCCGAAAACCACCCAGGAACCCATGGATGGGCGTCCGGGAAGGATCCGGCCAGTATGAATCGCGAACAGCGCCGGCTCGTGGTTGGGGTGCACAGTGAACATGGAGCGGATCACGCAGATCTTGTCCGATTGTTCGGCCAGGTGTGGCATCAGTTCCGAAATCCACATACCGGATTTGCCGTGCTGCGCAAACTTGAAGGGGCTGCGCAAGAGTCCCCCGACCTGCTCCGGCGTGGTGAGATCGGCCGCGACCTTATCAAAGTACGGTTCGCCGTTGTGCTTATCGAGCACGGGCTTGGGATCGAAAAGATCCATCTGGCTCGGCCCGCCGTTCATGAATAGATGAATCACGGCCTTGGCTTTGGGAGCGAAGTGCGGCGGGCGCGGCTTCAGATCGTACATGCGTCGGTGGCCGTCGGGCAGGCCGCTGGAAGAGTCCAAAGTGGCGCCGTAGAGGTCCCGGGTCAACAGCGTCGCGAGAGCCATGCCGCCGATTCCGTCCGAAAACCTCTCGAAGAAGTTACGCCGCGTCAACGGCCTCTGCAACCCGAAATGGTCCCGTGTAGGCATAATGACCTCTAATCGATATAGAGAAACGCCGCCGAGTTCAGGATCGTGTGGCAGAATGCCGTCAGAGCCTTGCGCTCTGCGTCGGCGCCCTTCACATCCTTCGCGGCGGCCTGTTTAAGCTTAAATAAATCATCGCTGGCTACGCGCATTTCCTCCGCGCTGGGCGCACGTGATAGGGCGATCCAGTACGCCTGCTCGACTTGACCGCGCAGATCGGAGCCGGCTTCCTTTTCGACCCGATTGGCGAAATCCTCCGCCAGCTCATAGATCGTGGCGTTATTTAACAGGTGCAGCGCCTGCGGCGCAACATTGGATTGCGTGCGAGTGAGGCACGCAGGGCTCAACTGCGGGAAATCGAAATTATCCAGCATAGTCGGGACTCGCGATCGCCGCTGGTTGACGTAGATACCGCGGCGCCAGCCGGTGGGCAATTGGATCGGGGTTACCAGACCGTCGTCGCGAACCAGCACGGGATCGGGCGGCCCGAACATGCGCGTGTCGAGGCGGCCGGCCACCTGCAGCATAGTGTCGTTCAGCACCTCGGCGTCCATGCGCTTCAGCGGCATGCGCGAAACAAGGCGATCATCAGAATCGGCCTTCTCGAGCTCTGGTGTCACCGCGGAGCTTTGCCGGTACGCGCTCGAAGTCATCATCAGGCGGTGCATGGCCTTGATGCTCCACTTCTGCTTGACGAATTCGACCGCCAGCCAGTCAAGCAAAGCCTGGTTGGATGGCGCCGCGCCAGTATGGCCGAAATTGCCCAAGGTCGTAACGATTCCCTCGCCAAAATGCCGGGCCCAAAGGCGATTCACCATGACCCGCGCGGTCAACGGATGGTTAGGCTGGATAAGCCAGTTCGCAAGAGCGAGCCGCCGCCCGGACTTGTGCGCACCCGGCCATGGCTCGCTGACCTGGTAAGGCTTCAGACCCGTGGTGAGCACCGACGGCACCCCCGGCTGAACCAAAGGCCCAAAACTCGACGGACTGCCGCGCCGCAATATATAGGTTGGGGAGGGCTCGCCACGGTCCCACAACGCTTGGATTTTCGGATCGGGAATCTTCCTTGTCTGCAGCAGCAGGGTCTCGGTCTGATGCTTCTCTTCGTCTTTGGCGTAAGCCGGATCGGCGGCCTTCAGATCGTCGGAAGAAACTTTCAAGGTGGCGCCGAACTTTTCAGCCAGATACTTCTGCACCTCAGTGCGCTCCTCCGGCTTCGCCGCGGCAACCGCGCGCAGATCCTCCTGGAGCGATTTGGGCAGCTTGCTCAACCGCTCGTCGAGAACCTTCTTTTTCAACGGACCGATCTTCTGTTCCCACGCGGACTTCATCGCTGCGAGTTGCCGGTCAACCTCACCGTTGAAATCTTCGCGGTTGCGGGCTTCTTCGGCCAGCTCGTACGGCGTCTTGCCCGGCTCGACGTACGGCAGCATGCGCCCCTGCGTCTGCGTGGTGATAACCGTTGTCTTCGGAATGTAGAGTGGCTGCAGCCAATCGTGCTCGTCGTAGGCGCCTTTCAAGACGGCGTCCAAACGGTAATAATCGCGCTGCGGAATCGGGTCGTACTTGTGGCTGTGGCAATGGGCACACTTCATCGTGAGGCCCAGCACCGTCGAACTGAACACATCAATCTCATCGGCGACCACATCCAGCCGGTCGTCTGCGAAATTCACCTCGCGCTCACTGGTCGAGTCCGGCGCCATGCGGAGAAAACCAGTGGCGATGAGGTTGTCCATCATCTGCTTGGTCACGGCCGGCGCGTGCTCGTAATCCATCAGCTCGTCGCCAGCGATCTGTTCCAACAGAAAGTGATCATACGGCTTGTCCTCATTGAAGGACTGGATCACGTAGTCGCGGTAGCGCCACGCATATGGCCGCGGATGATCGGCAGACAGCTTACCACCCTCGGAATCTGCGTAGCCAGCGGCATCCAGCCAGTAGCGCCCCCAACGTTCGCCATAGTGGGGCGATGCCAGCAGGCGGTCTACGAGCTTCTCGTAGGCGTCGGGGCTTTTGTCCGCCGTGTACGCCTGAATTTCGGCGGGTTCGGGCGGCAAGCCGATCAGATCGAAATACACTCGGCGCATCAAGGTAAGCTTTTCGGCCTCAGGTGAAAATGACAGGCCCTTTTTCTCGAGCTCGCTCAGCAGGAAAGCGTCAATGGGATTGCGCACGCGATCGGTGTGCTTCACGGCGGGAGGGTCAGCCGCTTTGGGTGGCTGGAACGACCAGAAGCTCCGATCTTTGTCCGAGACCAGGGGATCGGACTCCGTGGCGGCCAGATCGGGGGGCTCAGCCACCACCGGCGCACCCAACTCAATCCAACGCGCGATTTTGGCGGTCTCGGCGTCGGCCACCGGCTTGACGCCAACCACAATCAGCCGCTTCTTAGGCGGCATCTCGCCGGAGCGAATCCTCTTGACCAGCAGGCTTTGGTCGGGCTTTCCCAGGACAATCGCCGGCCCGGACTTGCCGCCCTTCAGCATGGATTCTCTGGTGCGCAAATCGAGTCCGCCTTCTTGCATGCGCAAACCGTGGCACGCGGTGCAGCGCAGGAGCATGATGGGAATAACGTCGTCCTGTGTAACGTTGGAGAGCGTCGCCTCGGCTTTTGGTGCCGTTGCCGATCCAGCGCCGCTTTCGATCCACTCGCGAATGATGCCCAGCTCGTTGTCGGACAGATGGATTTTGCCGCCTGGGGGCATGAGCCCCTCTTTCACCATGTGGTACAAACGGCTGTCGTCCGGCTTGCCGGGAACAATCACAGGGCCGGACTCACTCCCCTGTAGTACGGCCTGATAGGTGCTGAGGTTTAACTCCTTCATCTTCAGGCTGGTACCATGACACCCGAGGCACGTGCTCTTCGTCAGAATCGGCACGATATCGGCTTCAAATGTGGGAGGTTTAGGTGGGGGATTCTTGGCCGGCTCGCCCGGCGCGCCGAGCAGCAAGAAGCCGAGCGCGCATGCAGCAACTGTGGCGAGTCCGCGCCGAACGCGACTCCCCTCTCGGGCTTTCGCGTTCACTAACACTGTCGCTCCATTTTGAGTGCCGAGCCCCTTGGCCTGTAGCCGAAGCACTTGCAAAGTCGCGTCCACACGCGACAGAGCCCAAATCTAATGCTTTTCAATTATATCAGCCTCTCCACCGTTTGGAGAACGAGTATTGTTCTGAAGCCACGGCCGACGATACCAGAGCTGCAAATTTAGAACACGCGTGGAGCCGACGAGCTTCGAACATGAACCGCAACCCGAGCTGAATCTCTCGCGGATCAAACTGCGTTGAGGTCGCTATCCCGAAACCAGGGCTGCCCAGCGTCCGGGTCGGAATGGAAAAAGCGTGCTGGTTGAAAATGTTGAAGAATTCGGCGAAGTGCGATCCCCAACATGCAGGCGCGCGACAAGCGTTGCGTTAAGAGCTGACCGCACCTTACGGGACAGGCTCCGGAGCCGGTTCCGCATCCCTAGCTGAATAGCCTGTCTGTTTGCCAGGACGGACGTCGGCCAGGTGAACCGCAAGAACTCCTGACATAGCTACCAGGCTGCCTGCATACAGACCCCAGGACCACCCGGCGCGGGAGGCGATGTAAGGCGTAAGAATCGGTGCGAAGAATCCCCCAACCTGTGCTCCCGTGTTGAGAATGCTGGAGGCGGCACCCACCCGCTCGCCAGCCATCTCTGTGACGCATGCCCAAAAGGGTCCTTCACAGCAGGCTGCCAAGCCGAAGGCAAGAGACAAGCAGGCAACCACCGCACCGACGCCGGGAGCGACGGTGCCAGCGTATGTGAACACCGCGCTGAGCGTTAATCCAAGCATGGGGACGATGCGGCGTCCGAACTGTGCTCCGTATCTACGCGTTAGGCGGTCAGAAACCAGGCCGCCGACCGGCATGATAGCGCCTTCGGTCAGAAAAAGGAGGGTAGTGTATTTCGCACTGCCTTCGGCACCCAGGTGGAGTACCTCGCCAAAGTAGTAGTAAATCCAATAGAAGAATATGTACTGAAAGTACCCGAGCGTCCCATAGGCAAAGGTCAACAGCATCAGGTTTCGATCGGCGAACAGCTTCGCCCACACGGTACTCTCACGTTCGGTTCTGTTATGAGGCGGGCGAGTCACTCCAGGAGGGTAGTCACGCGCATACCACAGCCAGACGATGCAGAGAGCAGCAGTGGCGCAGGCAGCGATGAGGAATGAGATGCGCCAGCGAAACTGCGCGACCATCCAGGCAAAAAGTAATGGCGAAATAGCTGCTCCTGCCGACGATCCCGCGATAATGAAGCCCTGGATGCGCGCGTGGTAAACCAGAGGAATCCAGTTTGCCGTCATTCTCGCGCACGCCGGATAAAGCGGGGCGGTTCCGACACCCAGCCCTAGCCGGATTGTAAATAGCGCTGGCACGACGCCTAGGTAGGCGCCAAGGCCAGGCTTGCCGGCGAACACAATCAGACCGGTGAACGCAGCCGAGAATGCGCCCATCAGCGCCAGTGTGAGGCGCGAACCGAGCCGGTCCGACAGGTGGCCTCCGGGAATCATCAGAAGGGCATAACCAAGAATGAACGCAGAATAAACGGCGCCCATCTGCGTCGGGGAGATCGCGAAGTCCCTCATCAGTTGGGGGCCGGCAATCGACATGATGGTGCGATCGAAATAGCTGATTAAGCTGAAGCCGAATAGCAAAGCGACGACAATCAAGCGTTTGGTATCGAGACTTTTGGCAGACTGCTCGGACCATTTACTCATGCGGCAACGGGAGTGAACATCATAACGGATTCGGGCGATCGGGCGGCCGGCGGTGTGTCTTGACGGGGCGGAAACCTGCGCAGAGCAGCTCCACGAGTCACGGGCGACGCCGGACAAGCCGGCCCGCCATGGCTAATTGAGGCTTATGTTATTGAAAAAACTGGCGCGCCCGGAGAGACTCGAACTCCCGACCTACTGGTTCGAAGCCATCAACGCCTTAGGAATCAGCAACTTAGCAATAGGCACAAGGATTAGGCTCGATTCCCTAGTGTTGCTAGTTTTCAAGCACTTCGAGGATACAGAACCGGGCATACTCGCAAGCGTGGGCAGGGCTTCTATGCAGGGGGTCGGCACAGAATTGGGTACACCGCCTTGGGGTGACCGTGTATGGGTTGCCTATCGGGAGCCGCCCTGTTGTGTGGGTGACCGTGGCTAGCGTTTCGCGCCGCCCGTAGCCCGTCGCAGATCGCTTGTTGATCCTCCGGGGAATCGGTTTTGCTGAGCTAAGCTCGGCAGGCGTCGTCCTCGTCAAAGCGATGCGCCGGTTAGTGTGCTTGGAACCATTCAGCACCCTCCAGCGGGCGACACGATTGGAGCTTTTTCTCGTCCCCGTTCTCTCTTTCTACTTCTACTCATCTTTCTACTTCTACTTCTGTAGGGCCGATCCTTTGTTTTCAGCTGTCTGCGAGAGCGTTTTGTCCGTGTTTTGTCCGCTTTTTGTCCGGGCCATGCGGTATGTGCGCCTCTCCAGTTCCTGCCTTGGGTTCACCAAAACACCGGCCCGGTCGGACCTTTCAGCGATTCCAGAATGCCTCCATCGATCGACCCAGAAATGAGCGCTAAGGTTGATCCACGTCGTGGTGCCGCTTCCCGGTACCGAACGAGCGGGCCGAGGTTCCCGAACTCCGGCCACGCCCTGAGCATGCGCCAACGGCGCACAGTCGCAACGCTGCTGGCGAGCCGCGTGGCGACTTCATTCTCGGTGAGCAAGTCATACACGTTGCTGTGAACTATGTGACGGCACACTTGGTAGCTCACCTCGAATGACTGTACGGGCGTGACTTTCTGGAGGAGCGGCTTCGATTCCCTATGTATTCATATTCAGCTACCAGAGCGTCGACTTTGTCTGCGTATCGTCGAGGGATCGAGATCATGGCAGACGCTCCGGGCACGGACGGGTCCGGGGGGCAGTTGCGCCGCGTAGAATTGTTTGCCTGGTGGCATTCCGGCTTGCTTAGTGCTACATATTTCAACTGGACCTCAGCAGATGGCCGTTACGGTTCTGGCTCAGAGCGGGTATTTGTGTTTTTGGGCTAAGTACGACGCCCCGTCGGGCAATTGGCATCCACTGATCGCTCACGCTCTGGATACAGCGGCGGTTGCCCGCGTGCTCATCAAGGAGTCGCTCTCGGCAAATTTCATGAACTGGGCCGCCGGGCACCTTGAACTCGACGGCACGCAAACGACAAACTTGATCGTGTTCTTGGCGGCTTCGCATGACATCGGCAAGTTAAACCCAGGATTCCAGTACCAGAGCGGCTTGCTTCGTCCACGCTTGGAATCGTCCGGCTTCGTGGCAAACGGGCGCATTATGTCTGTACCGCATGGGTTAATTACCGCGCATGCGTTGCAGAGTTGGCTTGACCAGGCTCACGCCCTGCCATTGGAAGTAGCCAGGCCCGTCGCCTCGGTAGTCGGAGGACACCACGGCGTACTGCCGTCCCCGGAACAGTGGCGTCATTTCTCCGGGACGGAGCTGGGCGGTCCGGAGTGGGGCGCCGCAAGAAATGCGATGCTATCGCTGATAGAGGAGACTGTCGGTGCGCCGCTGCCCCGTCCTTCGCACCTGCGGCATCCTGTTGCTATCGCCATCGCAGGCCTTATCTGCGTGGCGGATTGGATCGCGTCTAACAGCGATTTATTCCCGTACCTCGCAGACGCTACGCACGACCCCGAGCTGAAGGATGCCACATCGTACTATCGTTGCGCGCTTGAAGGTGCTGACAAAGCAGTCGGGCGATTGGGGTGGCGCGCGCGTCACTCCCTGCAAATTCCAGGTTCCTTTGCTGAATTGTTTCCCTCGTTCCACACCACCAACCCGCTTCAGCGGGAGGCTCTCGCTTTGGCGAAAGAATCGGCTGGCCCCAGCCTCGTGCTGGTTGAAGCCGCGATGGGCGAGGGGAAGACGGAAGCAGCCTTGGGCATCAGTGAAGTATGGGCGGCCAGTGTTGGGTATCGCGGCATGTACTTCGCGCTACCGACGCAGGCCACGAGCGACCAGATGTTTTCGCGGGTTCGGGCCTTCCTGGAGACTCGTGCCCAGGGCGATCGTTTGACGCTGCAACTGCTGCATGGGCACGCAAGCCTTTCGGCGGAGTTTGCTGACCTCCGGGAGCGGGGCACTCAGCCATTCAACACACGCGGCGTTGGGGAGTCAGGCGCAGAATGCGTGATCGCGGGCACCTGGTTCACATACCGGAAACGCGGTCTGCTGGCCTCATTCGGTGTCGGAACCGTTGACCAGATTCTCATGGCCGCGCTCACGAGCAGGCATGTCTTCGTGAGGCTGTTTGGGTTGGCTGGTAAGACGGTGATTGTCGATGAAGTACATGCTTACGACACCTACATGTCTACCCTGCTCGAACGTCTACTGGAGTGGCTGGCAGCGATGGGGAGTTCGGTGGTGCTGCTCTCCGCGACGCTGCCGCTCGACCGGCGCCTGGACCTGTTGAAGGCGTACGCGCGGGGACTGCAAGTTGCCGGGCCTGACAATCTGGTCTCGACCGAGTATCCTCGTATCACCGCGATGTGCAGAGCGGGTGCGCGGTCAGTCACGTTTAAGTCGGCATCTCCGCATGCGGGCAAGCGAATTGGACTCGCCCGGATTCCCCAGGACGGGCTGCGTGCGTTGCTCCAGGACCGGTTGACCGCCGGTGGTTGTGCGGTCGTCGTCTGCAACACCAGGCGCGACGCGCAGATGCTGTTCCGTGAACTTGAGGCGCATTTCCCAGGCCGAGCAAGCGACGGCGAACCGGAATTGGACCTGCTCCACTCGCATTTTCTGTTTGCTGACCGCGATGCCTTGGAGAAGCGGTGCTTACGCAGGTTCGGCAAGTCCGAGGAAACGTCGAGGCCGGCGCGGTCCATACTGATCGCCACCCAAGTAGTCGAGCAGAGCCTGGATCTCGACTTCGACCTGATGGTGAGTGCGCTCGCACCCATGGACCTGCTCTTCCAGCGCGTTGGGCGGCTACACCGTCACGTCCGCGTGCGGCCTCTGAATGTTGCCAAACCATCGCTCGTCCTGATTGATACTCCACGGGATGAAGATGGTCTTCCGATGTTTCCACGCGGGCATCAGTTCGTCTATGAGCCGCACTTGCTATTCCGCACCTGGCTCGCCTTGCAGGAGCGTGATGATCTAGCGATCCCGGAGGACATTGATCCCCTGCTCGATACCGTGTATAGGGACCAGCCTGAATCAGACACGCTCTCGGATGCTGGCAAGATCTTCTGGCGCGAAACGCGAGAAAAACTCCGCCGCCATCGCGCGAATGAGCAGTCGGCGGCGCAGGATCGATACCTGCGCTCACCCGTTTCCAAGATGGCGGTGTGGGAACTGGCGGAACCAGCGTATGCGAATAACGACCCGGAACAGGCGCAGTTGCTGGCGCTCACCCGGCTGGCTGAACCTTCTGTCCGGGTTGTTTTCCTGGAACAGATTGAATCGGACCCTAACCAGGCGCTCGCGGGGAACGGTGAGGCAATCCAGCTGGACCGTGCGCTGTCGGTCGGACAGATAAGGTGCTGCCTGTACCGCTCGGTCACGATATCGGATCGCCGTGTTGTTGTATCCCTGGCCGATACGCCTCCGCCTGTTGCATTCCGCTCGTCGCCGCTGCTGAGCGAGTACCGCCTGCTGCTGGTCGGGGCGGATGGTGCCGCACGCATGGGCAGCCTGACCGTCCGGCTCGATCCGCGATTAGGAGTAGTCATCGACGATTAATTCATGAGCCACTCGTTCAATCTTGTTGATCAGCCGTTCGTGCCGTGCCGCCGTAGCGATGGCACGTTCGCTGAGCTGAGCCTGCTTGAGATCTTTCGCGAGGCGCATCGTTTAGAGGTGATAGCCGACCCCTCCCCGTTGGTCACGGCAGCGCTCCATCGGCTACTGCTCACCGTTCTGCACCGCTGTTTCGGACCAGCGACGCCAGGGGACTGGGCAGCACTCTGGCGCGGGCGGGATCAAGGTTTCCCGATGGAATGCATCAGGACCTACCTTGTGCAGTGGCAACATCGGTTTGACCTCTTCCACGAGACCCAACCGTTTTATCAGACAGCTGCGTTGCGGGGCTGGCCCCAAAGCTCACCTGCCAGCAGACTGTTACCCGAACTCGCCTCAGGGAATAACGCAACATTGTTCGATCACACTTGCGATAAGGACGCCATCGCCTTGACCCCGCCGGTGGCAGCAAGGGCCATCATCGCGGCGCAATCGTTCTCGGCTGGCGGCCTCGTTTCGTTCGAGCGCAAAGTGGATCGCTCCGCCGATGCTGCGCCACTGGCTTCAGGTGCGATGGTCTTAGTGCGAGGTGAGAGCCTGGCGGCTACGCTGCTTCTCAACCTGCACCAGTACGATCCCGCAGAGGGCGAGCCCTTCCCAGTTCTGAAGGAGGATCTTCCGGCATGGGAGCGTGATGCCGAAACCGTGGCGGAGGACCGCGTGCCGTTAGGCTACCTCGATCTTCTCACCTGGCAGAGCCGCCGGATCATCCTGATTCCCGTTGTCGGTGCGAGCGGCTCGACCCTGGTGTCCAGCGTGGTGATCATGAAGGGTAACCAGTTCCCGGACGAGTGGCCGTACCGCCGTCGTGAGCCGCTGATGGCATTTCGGCCGGCTGCGAAGCCGCGCAGCCTACGCGATGCATGGCTTCCAGTGTCGATCCAACCGGGGCGGGCCGTGTGGCGGGACAGCAGTGCGTTTTTACAGTTCCAGGCCGAGCGGGACCTTTCAACTCGGCCCCGGCTATTCCAGTGGCTGAACCGTCTCATCGACGAACGCATTCTGCCTGAGGACTCGGTCTTCAGCTTCGATTTGTTCGGCCAAGCTACGGACCAAGCGAGCGTCCTCCTATGGAGGCACGAACGGCTGCCACTCACTTCAGCCTATGTGACCGAGCCGGTGCTCGCGGCCCGACTGCAAGAGGCTCTGAGCATTGCCGAAGAAGCGGTACACCAGTTATGGGGTTCTGCGCGAGAGGTTCTGAAGGCTCTTGGCACAGGTAAAGGGACACCGCACCTTACTGCCTTGGAAAACCAGTTCTGGTCCACGCTCGAATTGGAGTTCCTCCCTTTCTTTCGTTCGCTACCGCTAGACCGCCATGTGGGTGAGGACGGAAGCGTATCCTTCGGCGAACAGAAGTTACCCGAATGGACCGCGACTGTCTCTCGTGCCGCGTCGCGGTGCTTCGAGGATTTCTCGCGTGGGCTGGGTGCAATTACCCGCGTGACCATTACGACTGCGCAGGCCGAGAACAGGCTGCGTGCCAGACTGCCGCGCCTGGCACAGGCTGAGACAGGGCGAGTGATTTGAAAGGAGCCGTATGAGTGATCGTGAATCCGCGCTTGTGAGTTACCTGGAAAGCCTTGTCGCCCACGGCAACCGTCAGGCATTGGCGGAACTGCGGCGCGGGCTATCTGGGGCGCCAGGCCGGCTGCCCGGCTTGTACCGCTACGTGGGCCGCTTCCTGGCCGAAGGCGAAACAAGGTGGAGCGAGCAAAGACTCCTGCTTGTGGCTTCTCTTTTCGCTCTGTATCACCAAGGGTCGGAAGCAGTGTCTAAGTCGCCGCAACAGGGCTTCGGCGTTTCGTTCCGTCAGCTGTACGAAAAGACGGACCGGAGGCCCAGCGTAGAGCGGCGCTTCCTCGCGCTGCTCGCCTGTCATCCTGACAGTCTGACGGACCACCTTCGCCACGCCGTCGCGTTGCTGCATTCCGAGCGGATCGACGTGAATTGGGTGCAGCTACTTTCCGACCTGCGGTACTGGAGCCACCCCGACCAGTTGGTTCAGCGCAGGTGGGCGCGCCAGTTCTTCCGCAATGAAGTGCCGGATAAGGTCGAACGACCGGCTGCTAGTGAACAAGAACGGATTCCCATGGAGAGTGAAAAGTGATTCTCGAACTACATCTGCTTCAAAACTTCGCCCCATGCAACCTGAACCGCGACGATACCGGGTCCCCCAAAGAATGCGAGTTCGGTGGCTGTCGGCGCGCCCGCATCTCGTCGCAGTGCCTCAAGCGCGCCATCCGGCGGACCTTCAAGACCTCCGCACTGCTCAAGCCAGAAGAGCTTGGCATTCGCACCAAACGTGCAGTCCACTATCTCGCCGAGGTCTTCATGAAACGAGATAAGCCAGAGGTGGAGGCGTTCGCTGTGGCCGAACTGGGCGTCAGCGCACTCGGATTGAAGGTGAAGCCGGGTGAGTCACTCACCGAATACCTCGTATTCCTTTCATGTGCGCAACTGGACCGTTTTGCCGCGTGGTGCCTGGAGAACTGGACAGGGATGCTCGAAGCGGGCAAGGGCAAGAAGCCCGCTGGCACCAAGTCGAAGAAGGAAGGCAGTCCGTCACTGCCGCCCGATGCCCCGGATCTTCTGGACGGCACGCGCGCTGCGGACTTGGCTCTATTTGGTCGCATGATAGCCGACATCTCTGAGCGGGGCATCGACACCGCCGCCCAAGTCGGACACGCCATCTCTACGCACCGCGTGGACTTCGAGTTTGACTACTACACTGCAATTGACGATCTGAAGCCCGACGACAAGCCCGGCGCGGACATGATCGGCACCGTGGAATTCAACTCGGCTTGCTATTACCGCTACGCTAACCTCAACTGGCCTATCCTGCTCGGCAACCTCGACGGAGACTATGATCTGGCCCGGCGCAGTGTGGAAGCCTTCGCACGCGGATGCATCTCCGCCATGCCCACCGGCAAGCAGAACAGCATGGCCGCGCACAATCCCCCATCATTCATCATGGCGGTCTGGGGTAATGGACAACCAGTGAACCTGGCAAACGCCTTTGTGAAGCCAGTTCGAGCAACCGGCGACTCGGACCTGATCGCCGCTTCCGTGGAGGCCTTGGATCGCTACTGGGGCAGGTATATCGACATGTACGGCGAACAGTCGATAACGCACAGGGCGGTATCAACGCTGGAGCCGTACTCGTTAGAACGACTCGGTGGCGCCAAGGTCCCCTCAGTCCCGGAGCTTATTAAGCGCGTCATGGACGGCGTTCCGGCGGAGCAGCAGGCATGACTGCAACTCTGCTGATCCGACTCTGCGGCCCCATGCAGTCGTGGGGCACGCAAAGCCGCTTCCTCTACCGCGATACTGGTCGGGAACCATCGAAGAGTGGGGTGATCGGCCTGCTATGTGCTGCGCTCGGTAAGCCACGCGCTGAATTGCCGGGAGACGGCTACCCTGCGCTGAGCCAACTTTCCGCTCTGCGGATGGGCGTTCGAGTAGATCGGGAGGGCCGAATGGAGTGTGATTATCACACTGCCGAAAACGTGGCAGAAGCTCACGGTAAGGGCAGGCGCACGGTCCAGTCCTGGCGCTACTTTCTCGCGGATGCCGATTTTCTGGTCGGGCTGGAAGGCGAGCGACTCCTGTTGGAGCGCCTCGACGCTGCGCTGGTGTCGCCAGTCTGGCATTTGTCACTGGGGCGCAAATCGTTCGTGCCTGCTGTAGGAGTACGTCTGCCTGACCGACCACCATGGGGGCCAAGTCTGCGCGAGGAAGGGCTGGAGGCTGCGCTGCGGGAGATCCCCTGGCACGGGCGTCCGGGCGAAGATCCCCCCGCGCAACTGCGTTGTATATGGGAAGGCCATCCCGGAGCGAGCGCGGAAATGCGCATCGATGTGCCACTTGCGTTCGATGGCCGCAGGTTCGCGGCCAGAAACATTGTTACCCAGTACCTGGCATTGGATGAGGCGGTGAAGCCATGTGGCTCGCCCGCTTGATGCTTGACCTGCGGAGCCGCGCAGTCCGGCGTGATTTGTCGGATTGCCAGCAACTTCATCGGACTCTACTGAGTGCCTTTCCATCGGTGCAGGTTGCCGAACCCCGCCGCGCAATCGGTTTGCTATATAGGCTGGAGCAGGCGGGTACAGGGAACCCGGTGCTGCTGGTACAAAGCTTGCTGAAGCCCGACTGGTCCCGGCTGCCGGCGGACTACTGCTTGTCGGCACGACCGGGCGCCCGGAACGCTGCGACCAAGCCAGTTACGCACGTTCTGGACAACGTACAGGCGGGTTCTCAGTTCCGCTTCCGGCTGGTGGCGAATCCGACAAGGCGCATTGCGCGGGACGTACCTGTGGGCGGCACACGTGCGCCATCAACCCGCGTCGAACTCAGATCAGAGAAGCAGTGGAATGCGTGGCTGCTGCGCCAGGGTGAAACACACGGCTTCCGGTTGAAGAAGCTCACTGCCGTTCCCGGCTTGCTGAACCTGATTGGGTTACCCGCCGGTCGTTTGCAAGGGAAACGCAACCGCGATCGGATCACGGTCTTCGCGGTCCGATTTGAAGGAGTCCTGGAAGTGGCCGATGCGGAGCGATTCTGTGCAGCTCTTCGGTCCGGCATTGGGCCAGCCAAGGCGTATGGTTGTGGGCTGCTTTCAATAGGGCCTCCCGGTTAACCGGTACAGCCGCTGTAAAAACAAGCGAGGTCGTCCATGCAGGATCTTCACGAATTGCCGAAGCTCCGGGACAGATGGAGCTATGTCTATTTTGAACATTGCCGGATTGACCAAGACGCCAAGGCAGTTGCGGCCTTGGACGCTTCTGGCAAGGTTGCAATCCCATGTGCCGCCCTGGCTTTACTAATATTGGGTCCGGGCACATCAATTACACAGGCGGCGATCCGCTGCCTTGCGGCTCACGGCTGCCTAGTCATGTGGTGCGGCGAGGGATCGGTGCGGTTCTATGCTCTCGGAATGGGAGGCACTCGATCATCCCGAAGGTTGTTACGTCAGGCCACCCTGTATTCCGATCCCGTCTCGCGCCTACGCATCGCCGTCGATATGTACCGGATGCGTTTCCAGGAATCGCTGCCCCCTGGCCTCTCGCTACAAGAGATCAGAGGACGGGAAGGGATCCGTGTTCGATCTACTTACGTTGCCTGTGCCCAGGAGTCCGCAGTGTCGTGGAGCGGGCGCGCCTATCGCCGTGGTTCGTGGGCAAAAGCTGATCCAGTCAACCGCGCTCTATCGGCAGCGAATAGTTGTCTGTACGGAGTCTGCCATGCGGCAATATTGGCAGCCGGTTATTCCCCAACTATAGGGTTTATCCACACCGGCAAGATGCTCTCCTTCGTCTACGATGTGGCGGATCTGTACAAGACGGAGATATCGATACCGGCAGCATTTCGAGCAGTGAGTCATGGGGAGGGAGATCTGGAAGGGCGCGTTCGCCGACATTGCCGGGACCTCTTCCAAGAATCCCGTCTGCTGGAGCGCATAGTTGCTGATCTGGCGCGAATTTTTGAGGCGGCTGATCTGCCGGAGGATCAGGACTTCGATGCGTCCGATGACATGCCGGGGCATTTGTGGGATCCGGAAGTTGGAACCGTTGGTGGGGGGACGAACTACGAGGTTATCGACGGTGAAATGGGAGGCGACTGATGGTCGTGATGATTCTGGAATGTGTGCCGGAATCGCTGCGGGGAGAACTAACCCGCTGGATGCTTGAACCCAAAACTGGCGTTTTCCTCGGCTCAGTTTCTGCGATGGTCCGCGAAAGACTGTGGCAGCGTGCCTGCTCCTCGATGCACGGAGGTGCAGGGATCCTGGTGTACTCCACAAACAAAGAACAAGGTTTTGAAATGCAGTCCTGGGGCGATCCAAGCCGTTCAGTGGTAGATATCGATGGACTAAAGCTGGTCCAGACGCATCAAGTCCTTTAGAATCCAGTAGTGTCCCCACGAGCGTGGGGGTGAACCGCAAAAGCCGACCTGGCTGAGCAACAGACCTGGGAGTGTCCCCACGAGCGTGGGGGTGAACCGAGCGAAGCTGGGGGGATGAGGATCTGGGAATCAGTGTCCCCACGAGCGTGGGGGTGAACCGAATTAGTTGCAGTTCCACAAGTGCTAGGGCACAGTGTCCCCACGAGCGTGGGGGTGAACCGTCTTGCGCGTATTGTGGAGTCTTTCTTAAGGCAGTGTCCCCACGAGCGTGGGGGTGAACCGATTTAGCATCCACTCGCAACTGTGATAACCCCAGTGTCCCCACGAGCGTGGGGGTGAACCGATACCGTGGTTTATGCCTTCCCCGCTACCTACAGTGTCCCCACGAGCGTGGGGGTGAACCGATGGTCCAGTAGTCCCCGGCGTTCGGCTTGACAGTGTCCCCACGAGCGTGGGGGTGAACCGTGTTGCACAACCTACCTCTAGCCCAGCATTTTCAGTGTCCCCACGAGCGTGGGGGTGAACCGGACCAGGAGTAAACCGAGGGACTTGAAGAATCAGTGTCCCCACGAGCGTGGGGGTGAACCGGCGAGTCGCAACCAGACCTTCACGCCCGTCATAGTGTCCCCATGTTCGGCGACAATTAGAACTCCCGGCTGACGACAATTAAAACTCCCGCTCGACGACAACTAATGTGACCATCGAGAATCGCGCTCAAGTAGCGCCAAGGGATGGTCACGGACGAGCAGGTGAGGAGGCTGAGACAGTTGTCGAATACAGAAAAGAATCAAGAGATTGCGGCGTCGAAGGCGGGAATGGACCCGACAACAGCGCGGCGGTATCTGAGCCTGGAAAGATTGCCCAGCGAACTGAAGAAGGAGCGCCAGTGGCGGACCCGCGAAGATCCGTTTGGCGAGGTGTGGGACGTTGTTCAGCGGCAGATTCAGGAGAGTCCAGGACTGGAAGCCAAGACGGTGTTCGCGTGGCTGCAGCGGGAATACCCGGGGCGGTTCAGTGACGGGCAGATCCGGACACTGCAACGGCGGGTCAAGCTATGGCGGGTGACGGAAGGACCCGCGCAGGAAGTGTACTTCAGCCAGAAACACGCACCGGGGCGACTGTGTGCGTCGGACTTCACGCACATGACCGAGCTGGGGATCACGCTGGCGGGGCAGACGTTCGAGCACCTGGTGTACCACTTTGTGCTGACGTATTCGAACTGGGAGACGGGCACGATCTGCTATTCGGAGAGCCTGGAGAGTCTCAGCGAAGGATGGCAGAACGCGGTCTGGGAGTTGGGAGCAGTAGCGGCCGAGCACCGCACCGACAGCCTGTCGAGCGCGGTCAACAACATGAGCAATCTGGAGGAGTTCAACCGGCGCTATGAAGGGGTGATGAGGTATTACGGGGTGAAGCCGCAGCATACCAATCCCGCCAGCCCGAACGAGAATGGCGATGCCGAGCAGAGCCACCACCGGTTCAAGCGAGCTGTGGAGCAGGCGCTGCTGCTGCGAGGGAGCCGTGACTTTGGGAGCTTGGCCGAGTACGCGCAATTTCTCAAGGATCTGTTTGCGCAGCGGAATGCGGGCCGGCGGGCCCGGTTGTCGGAAGAGATGGCGGTGATGCGGGAGTTACCGGCGCGGCGGATGGAATCGGCCAAACGGGAGCGGGTGAAGGTGGACTCTGGCAGTCTGATCCACGTAGAGCGGAACGCGTATTCGGTGAACAGCCGTCTGATTGGGGCGCAGGTGGAAGCGCGGTCGTACCTGGACCATGTCGAGGTTTGGTACGGGCAGAGGAAGGTAGAAGACCTGCCGCGGCTGCGCGGGCGGGGCAAGCATCGCATCGATTACCGGCACATCATCGAATGGCTGGTCCGCAAGCCGGGGGCCTTTGAGAACTACCGGTATCAACAGGATCTGTTTCCGACCAGCCGGTTTCGTATGGCTTACGATGCGCTGAAAGACACGACGCCGAACCGGTCGAGCAAAGAGTACTTGAAGATTCTGAAACTGGCGGCAGTGGCCGGCGAGGTCCAGGTAGATGAGGCTTTGCGTGAGCTCCTGGAGGGGAATGCGGAGACAGTGATTACGGTGGAGTCGATCGAGGAAGCGCTGGCCAAACTCGATACCATTTCGGCGGTGACGATGGTGGAAGTGGCGCCGGTGAACCTGGCCAGCTTTGACCAGTTATGCACGGAGATGGGGGTGCGGCAATGAGCGCGGTCGCTGACGTACGCCCGGCGCTGATTGGGCATCTGAAGGATTTGCACTTGCCGACGGTGCGGGAGTGCTACGAAGACACGGCGCGGCGGGCGGAACGAGAGACGCTGAGCTATGAGCAGTATCTGCTGGAAGTGATCTCGCGGGAATGCGAGCAGCGGCGGAAGTCCAGGGTGCAGCGGCTGCTGAAAGACTCGGCGCTACCGCTGGAGAAGTCGCTGCAGAGTTTCGATCTAAAGAGGTTGCCGGGGAAAGCGACACGGCAGCTGCGAACGCTGCTGGACGGCAGCTTTCTGGACCGGAAAGAGAACGTTTTGGTTTTCGGGAATCCCGGATCGGGGAAGAGCCATCTTCTGACGGCACTGGCTCAGGAACTGGTGGTGATGCGGGAGCGCAAGATGCACTTCACCAAGTGCGCCTTGCTCATGCAGAACTTACTGGCCGCCAAGCGGGACCTACGGTTGAGCCGGGAGATCAAACGACTGGGGCGCTATGACGGCTTGATCATCGACGATCTGGGCTACTCGCAGCAGAGCCGGGACGACATGGAAGTCGTGTTCACCTTGTTGGCCGAGCGTTACGAACGCGGCAGCGTACTGATGACCAGCAATCTGCCGTTCTCCAAATGGGAAGCCATCTTCAAAGACGCCATGATGACGGCGGCAGCCATCGACCGACTGGTGCACCATAGCGTGATCATCGAACTGAACATTCCGAGTTACCGGGTGGAGCACGCCAAGAAGAATCAACAGGCGGAAAGCCAGGGCGAGAGTGAATGAGGCGGAGGTCCGCACAAAACCCAAAAGCCGGGAGGAAAAAGAGCTGTGGAAATGCCGGGTCTGTGGAAAGAGTGGAAAGCCAAAGGCAGGCTTCCCACTCTTCCCACGAGCCCCCTTGGAAATCTCGCCAACAGCGAGCGAGCCTCCCACATTTCCACAGCTCCGGCGATGACGGCGGATGGGAACGTGCAAAACCAGAAGCAGGTTTTTCACGTTCCCACCGCCACGGATCCTCGTACTCCAAAAACAAAAAAACCGGGCCGCGGAACGGGCTTCGCCCTCCGCCCAGCGGCGGGCGCTCCGCGCCCCGCCTAAGAGCTAAAAAGTAGTTGTCGTTGATAGGGAGAAATAGTTGTCGTCAACCCAAAAGAATAGTTGACGCCGGACAGTCCCCACGAGCGTGGGGGTGAACCGTATACGGTGCCGAATGGGCATGGCAAGCTCCAAGTGTCCCCACGAGCGTGGGGGTGAACCGATCGTCGTCAAGCGCATTGCTAACCCGTTCTGAGTGTCCCCACGAGCGTGGGGGTGAACCGGTTGAACCGTTCAGGACGACGTGAGTCGAGTCATTGTCCCCACGAGCGTGGGGGTGAACCGGGAGCGGTACCGTTCCGGCTACTATGGGTAACATTGTCCCCACGAGCGTGGGGGTGAACCGCATTGGGCCGGGAATTGTGTACGGAGGGAGCAATTGTCCCCACGAGCGTGGGGGTGAACCGAGCATGTTCGATTGGTGCGAGGTGAACAACAAATTGTCCCCACGAGCGTGGGGGTGAACCGGCGACCGGCGCGCCTCAGGTTATAAGTCTTGGGATTGTCCCCACGAGCGTGGGGGTGAACCGGCGACCGGCGCGCCTCAGGTTATAAGTCTTGGGATTGTCCCCACGAGCGTGGGGGTGAACCGTTGTTCGGCGTGCCTGTGTTCCTGCGCCAAACCATTGTCCCCACGAGCGTGGGGGTGAACCGTAGAACTGGCTCTGTGGTGTCCCGTTTGAATCATTGTCCCCACGAGCGTGGGGGTGAACCGAAGGCTGCCCAGTACTGCATTTGCCGAAGGTAATTGTCCTCACGAGCGTGGGGGTGAACCGTCCGTCGCCCATGCTACCGGGCCTGGCAATTCATTGTCCCCACGAGCGTGGGGGTGAACCGTCGCCGTAAACGTGAATCGTCCCCGTGGCACAATTGTCCCCACGAGCGTGGGGGTGAACCGTCGCCGTAAACGTGAATCGTCCCCGTGGCACAATTGTCCCCACGAGCGTGGGGGTGAACCGTCTGATGGGACGTGCGGCACGCCATCCACCACATTGTCCCCACGAGCGTGGGGGTGAACCGCAGGGGTACTCTGGGACCATCGGCGTTGGTAAATTGTCCCCACGAGCGTGGGGGTGAACCGATGGACGGTACACTGATTTGCAGTGGGATAACATTGTCCCCACGAGCGTGGGGGTGAACCGACGCCCGTGTCGCGGTAGCTGATCGGGTTCGCATTGTCCCCACGAGCGAGGGGGTGAACCGGAAAGCGAGGAGTCTGAACGGAAGGCGGAAGCCATTGTCCCCACGAGCGTGGGGAGAACCGACTTACGAACAAGGCCGGAAGTTTCGAGGGTTTGTCTTCACGAGCGTGGGGTGAACCATTGGTGCCCGCGATGGATACTCGGCGTTCTACACACGGGCGGCAGCGCTGGTCCGGGATCTAGCGATGGCACGCGCCGACGGAAGCTTCCGCAATCTCTGGCGCGACTGAGTCGGATTGATGTTCTTGTGATCGACGACTGGGCCATGGCGCCGCTGTCGGAACCAGAGGGCCGCGATTTCTGGGAGATCTGTGAAGATCGCTATCAGGCCGGCTCGGTCATTCTCACTTCGCAGTTGCCGGTAACGCGCTGGCATGAGCAAATTTGGCGATACCACACTGGCCGATGGGATTCTCGACCGGCTGGTTCACAACGCCCACCGCATTGAGATGCTTGGCGATTCGATGCGTAAGAACCGTGCCAAGCCGAATCCTTAGCCAGACTAAGGTCTCGGACTTTAAAGCACATCGACGTTGAATTCCATTGGCGCGGCGGCCTGCTTGCCAGCCCTGATGGCAGACCGAAACCGCCAGGTTCCGATTGCCTCCATCACTTCAGTAACTTTGGCAAGAAAAGCCGGGCTTTGGACGGGCGCGTGCTCCGGAATACCTTCCGCACTGATGTCGACATGGATTACAACGCGTCCGGCATATCCGGGCTTCCGAACGGCCGCGCGAAGCGGCTCCACATCAGTCAGGAGTTCGGGAGATGCATCAACTACTTCCGCTGAGGGAGTCTCTCGATTAAGACGATATAAAGCGACCTTACCTGCAGGATCCCCGAGGTAGACGTGTTCACTCGTGATCCCAATCATTCGAGGATTAAACCCAGCAGCAACGGCATAGTCGAAAATGAACTTCGAGGGTCCATGATCATCACACTCGATTACGGAACTTGAGTCGGCGGTCCCTCGCTCACCAAGCAGATAGATCCTGCCTTCATGATCTGCCGCTGCGGCGATCGGCTTTCTGGTCGAGGTGATTGCGCCCGGCCAGACGGTTGAAGCATCTGAAGCATCCCCGTCCTCAAACCTAAATAGGTGGAGCGTTGGACCCTGTGGGCGCAGAACTCCAAGTCGATCGGGCTCTGAGTGTTGAGGCGGGGACAAGGGCTGGAGCCGACAGGTCAACGGCATCTTGAACACGGAAATTTGCAGTAGAATAAGACTGCCGCGCCGATCTGGCGTGTGATGAACCGAGCCGAAAGGCTGGGAACCTGACGCGGCGGTGGTTGAAGCCACTCAGGAGATCACAGGGAGCAAACCGCATGGTCCGTGTGGCCGATCTCGTCTCGCAGTTTCATGATTGCATCCCTTCATCAGGAAAGGAAGCGATTGAGGCCAGGCTCCAGGCTGTTCGGGGCCAACATATCACGGAAATTCGCAAGGCCGTACCTTGGTACGACATCGCTTGCCTGCCAGAAAAATCGGTGATCAAGATTTCTGACGGCCTTTGGGGCATGGCCAAAGAATTAATGGAAATATTGTTGCAGACATGCTCCGAGGTTGTACAAAGCACTGACGAGTACGAGCAGATCTCGACTAAATTGTGCCCCTTAGTCCTGGAACTTGCTGCTCAGCACTGGGCGATGCTAACAGGAGATGGTCATCAAGATGATCTAAGGGAGTTTAAGCTCTATGTGGGCGTAGGGCTGGACAAGTTGGTGCATGAATCAATAACTGAGGCCTGGTCAAGACACGCATCTCACTTTCAGACCGTGAATCTCCAGGCAAGCCCAGACTCGCACCAGCCGACGCAGACAGAAGAGCCAGCTGAGCACGCCTTGAAACGTGAAAACAGGCTGCAGGAGTTCTTACGTGTGCATCCGGGAACGACGGTTACGGATGTCAGAACAGCCGCGCGCGTTCACAAACCAGAAATGCAGCGTTGGCGACACGGCGTGCTACCTGACAAATCCGCCATTTCCGAACGAATTGTAAAAGCGTTGAATGGAATGATTCCCGTTAATGCTCGCGTCCACTAACTAGTGAGAACGATTTTCCTACCCATTCTGCCCTTGCACTGCCTAGATTTTTCTTACCTTCCTTACCTTGCACCCTCACCCATTTAGCACCGCATAATGATCCCAGAAACCGCTCCACAACAACGGAGCAGACACATTCCAGAAAGGATCAAATGGCAACTGTGACCTGCCCTCGATAATCTCTGCCAGTCATAATTGAGAAGCTCCAGCGAGGAAAGGAGCTTCGAGATGAAGAAGGGCAAGCACCCAGAAGAACAGATCATCGGCGTGCTGAAGCAGGTGGAGGCAGGCCGGACGGTGAAGGAGGTCGCCCGGGAGTTGGGCGTCAGCGAGGCGACGATCTACACCTGGAAGAGCAAGTACGGTGGCATGGAAGTCAGCGAAGCGCGGCGACTAAAGGAACTGGAAGATGAGAACCGCCGGCTGAAGCACATGGTCGCAGACCTCAGCCTCGACAAAGAGGCACTGAAGGCGGTGATCCGAAAAAACGGCTGGAGCTTGTAGGTCTGCGGCAGGATGTGGCGTTGGTGATGAGCGAGTATGAATACTCGGAGCGCCAAGCCTGCAAGCTCATGTCCATGGATCGGACCACCTACCGATATCAGCCGCGGCCGGACCACAATGCCGAGTTGCGCAGCAAATTGATCGCCCTGGCGCGGCAGAAACCGCGCTACGGTTACCGGCGTCTGTGCGCGCTGCTGGAGCGCAGCGGATGCCAAGCCAGCGCGCAACGGGTGTACCGCATATACAGCGAAGAACATCTGGCGGTACGAAGGCTGAAACGGAAGCGGCTGGTGAGACCGGCGCCGGAAGGCACGTTGTTGCACAAGCCCAACCAGGAATGGGCCATCGATTTCGTGTCCGATGGCTTGGCCACCGGACGAGGGCTGCGCATGCTGACCGTCGTAGACAGTTTCACGCGCGAGTGTCCAGCTGTCGAGGTCGACACAGGCTTGTCGAGTGGCCGAGTGACTCGCGTGCTGGACTGGATCATCAGCCAGCGTGGGAAGCCGGAAGTGATTCGGTGTGATAACGGGCCGGAATTCACGAGCCGACACTTTATCGTTTGGTGCGAGGAAAGGCAGATCACGCTGCTGCACATTCAACCTGGCCGACCCATGCAGAACGGTCATGTCGAGAGCTTCAACGGGCGATTCCGTGATGAGTGTCTGAATCACAACTGGTTCACGACGCTGACGGACGCAAAAGAAAAGATCGAACGGTGGCGTATGGAATACAACGGGGAGCGGCCACACAGCAGCTTGGCGTATCGAACACCAGAGGAATTCGCCAAAGCCTGCTCTGAGCCCACCAACAGGATGGGGTTAACAACACCCATCCCGCCAGAGCCGCCCGTCGCAGGTGAGCGGTCGCAGAACGGTACTCACGGTCAAGGGTTCGCTAACGCCACGCCAAAAACCGGCGCGCCCTTGACCGCTGCGTGCCGTTCTGCATTGGAGGATGGTGCGACGGGCGGCTCCGACGGGATGGGAAAAGAGGAGTTACAGTAGACCGAGCGTCTCAGTTACGGTTGGTAGAGAAAATCGAGGCAGGTCAGAGTCACTCAGGGCAGCATAGTGTCAGATTCTGATGGAGGTCTCAATGACGATGGAAGGCGCGGCCGCATTCATAAAGAAAGTGGAGACTGAGTTGGATCAGCTTTATCTTGACCTGTGGAAGGAGGTTACGCCTTGTGAACCAATTCATCTGTTTCACTACACATCCATCGAGGCACTTGGCGGAATTCTCTCGACCAGAAAGTTCTTTCTTTCAGACATGCTTGCGAGTACCGATCAATCCGAAATCCGTCACGGCATCGCCATTTTGCGGAACGTTCTTGAGGCGAACAAGAAGGATGATTTAATATCGAGGGCACTGTTGGAAACCCTTGCGATGAACGAGCTTTGGAGGTTTGGAAGCTCGTTCTACGTGCACGCGATTTGCTTTTGCGCCGGCAATGACGTACTGACCCAATGGCGTGGATACAGTCCAAGCGGGGGCGTTGCTATTGGCGTGGATTTCAAGGAATTAAAGCGTCGAGCAGAGAACATGGAATTTGGCATCGCGAAGATGCTATACGCGAGAGACAAGCAGGAGGAGATAATTCGGCGCACCCTAAACCGCAGTCAGGAACTTCTTCAAGAGGCTTCACCAATGGGAGAAGGCGTGTCTGAAATGGAGATCAACCAGTTCATCGCAAAGTTCTTGACGCAGATTGCGATCCGCATCCTGAAGTCAACTCTCCTATTCAAGCACGAAGCTTTTTCCTCAGAGGACGAGTGGCGAGTCCTTACAGTAGAGGACGCCGAGAGTGTGCCCGGCAAATTGAGATTTCGGGTCCGGGATAACAGAATAACTCCGTATACGGAGATACCCTTCGAGCCATCTCTGGTGAGCGAAGTTCGTTGCTCCCCTGGGACATGGTCTCGTTCGGCACTATATGGGGTCAATCGATTGGCGAAGAGCTTGGGCGACCATGTCAAGGTAACCCAGTCAGAACTCCCTGTTGTAGCCAACTGTTTCGAGAGTGCTTCATGACCTGGCAAAACAAGAATGCGAAGAAGAAGACGGCACCAAAGAAGGACCGGGTATGGTTCGAGCGGAAGGCGGCCGAACTGAAAGCCGAACTGGAGAAGTTGCCGGCGGATCGGCAAGAGCAACTCAAGCGGGAACTGGAAGAAGGGAGCAAGCAGTAAACCATGGCTGTCTACAAACGTGGAAAGATCTGGTGGTACAAATTCAACTGGAACGGCGTAACGATCCGGGAAAGCACGAAGCAAACGAACAAGCGGATCGCCGAACAGATGGAGGCAACCCATAAGACCTCACTCGCAAAGGGAGAAGTAGGGCTACGGGATCGCAAGCCGGAACCCACATTGCGGCAATTTGCGGAAGCTGATTTCCTACCGTTTGTTCGCTCGACGTTCGCGGCAAAGCCGAAGACGCTTAAGTACTACGAGTATGGCGTCAAAAGCCTCCTGGCCTTTGAAAAACTTGCCGAAGCCCGGCTCAGTGCAATCACGGGAGAAACTATCGGTGTCTTTATTGCAAGGCGCCGCGATTGCGGACTGGAGGTTTCGAGCATTAACCGGGAACTGCAAGCGCTCCGGCGGATGTTCCACCTTGCGGAAGAGTGGGGAAGGGTGGAAAGGGCACTTCCAACCGTGAAGATGCTTCCGGGGGAGAATCACCGCGAACGCGTATTGACCTCTGAGGAAGAAACGTTGTACTTCGCCGGAGCGAACTCGCCGGCGATGGAACAGCACTTGGACCCGCGCCTCCTGGCAGACGTGGCGCGCATTCTTCTGGACTGCGGCTTACGACCGGAAGAATGCTTCCGCATGCGGCCCGAGAACGTGACGGAAGGGGTGCTTGAGATTCACTTCGGGAAGTCTGACAATGCCCGGCGGCGCATCCCCCTGACGCCGAACGTACAAGCGATACTCGAAATGCGCCTCTCGCAATCGTCCGGCGGTGTATGGGTTTTTCCGGCTGCCACCCGAAGCGGCCACATCGAGCCTTCAAGCCTCAAGAAACAGCATGCAAAGGCCGTCTCAGAAGCCACCCGACTACTGCTGGCGGAAACCGGCGATCCGAAGCGCACGTTCGCCGGCTTCGAGTTGTACACGCTCCGGCATACCTGCCTGACTCGCTGGGCGCCCCACATGGATCCCTGGACGCTGGCCTACCTTGCGGGACACCGCGACATGAACATCACGAAGCGCTACATCCATCCTCAAAGCCAGACCATTCGGCAGGCGATGGAGAAGGTGCGCGAGGCCAAAGGTGGGCACAAATATGGGCACAATGCGGAAAGTGTCACACAGAGCGGAGAAGCGGAATCAGCAGCAATCAACTGATTCCATTTTAGTTATCTGGCGCGCCCGGAGAGACTCGAACTCCCGACCTACTGGTTCGAAGTTCGTAGGTATTTCGTCCACCTTTTCCATTGGCGTCCATTCTCTATAACTTATCGATCGCTTCATGCCATCCTGTCCGCCCTGTGCGGTGGCAGTCCATCGTGTTGGCAGTCAGGGTTGCAGTCAAAACTACCGTGGATAAGCATATGTTCCAAACAGTGAGACGGGCCCGCTACAGCCCTAGCTTCCCGGCGCTATTCTCCCTAAACAGATTCCCATCCCGAATATACCGCCGTACCATCTGCACCGATCTATGTCCAGTCTGGTTCATGATGGACCGCTCCGACGCTCCCGCAATCGCCGCGCTTGTTGCATGTCCAGCCCTTAGCGAATGCCCCGCGTACTTCTCAGCATCCAACCCCGCGCGCTCGGCCAGCTTTTTCACAACGCGCGCCACGCCCGCACCAGACAACCGTCCTGACAGCAACTTTCCGTGCCGGTTGAGCGATCGAAACAGCGGACCACCGACTATGCCAGCCTGCTCGATCCATTCCTGCAGCACGCGGACCGGGCACGTCTCGGGATTCGCCCCGTACGGGACGCCGATCTTGCGGCCCACGCCCACCTGGTCCGTTTTCGACCGGCGCAACGTGATTGTCAGCCCGTCCTTGCTGAACGCGCAGTCCTCAACATCCAGCCCAACCACCTCCGACCGCCGAAACGCTCCGGCGAACCCGAGCAGGATCAGCGCCCGGTCCCGTAGGCCGATCAGCCCGGCGTCTGTGTTGTCCACCATGGCCCGGATGTCATCCGTCATCGTGGGCGCCTTCTGGTTCGCCGCGGTGCCGAGCGTCCGGCGGATTCCCTTCATGGTATTCGCCACGATGGCATTGTGCGTCGGCGATCCCAGCCCTACAGCTTTGTGCGCTTCGGCGATCGCGTTCAGCCTGCGCTGAATACTCCCCACCTTCAGCCGTCCCGCGCATTCGGCGATGTAGGACGCTACGGTTTCAGGACCGGCTGGCAGTGGGCCGACGCCATGCGCCTCACACCACGCGCAGAAGTGCCGCCAATCGCTCTGGTAACCCCGTAGCGTGTTCTCTGCCTTGGACGCGCGTATGAACTGACGCACCTGCTCTTGCAGTGGCAGCGAAGGGAGCGGAGCCACGTCCGCCTCCTTGTCGTTGTCCGGCATCGGGCCGATTACCTCAGTCTCGGGCATCATGACCGCACCTCCAGTTCAGCCAGTGCCGCACCGAGCAGAACGGCGAGCACCATCGCCAGGGCCACGGGCGCCAGATCCGACCAGAGCGTCACGGATGCCGTGAAGCCGAACATCAGGGCGTCCCCGAATGAGCGCGCACTCACAGCCACCTCCGAATCAGACGGTAGAAGAACGCATGGACGTACCAGCCGAGCAGCGACCACCGCGTTTTGAGCGTGGGCTTGGGCGAGTGGCGGTCAGTCATGGCATGCTCCTGCCGCGCGGCCCGGAGCGGGTGAAATGCCGAGCGACAGGTTGGATCTTGGGTATCGCCTTGCCAAACATGGAAACGCACCGCTCCGTCACCGGAGTGGTATTCCAGAACTCCGACTTGCTGCCCGTCGAGATAGAGCGTGATCCCTGCATAATTTGGGTCTTGATGTTCAATGGCTTGGAGCTGCCCGCCGGACGTGTTGATAGTAATGGTTTGTGGTCTGGGCATCCGGTTCACCTCAATCGCAGTAGATCCGCAGGCCTTTGTCCTTCGGATCGAGCCATCGGTGCCACTCCGTAGCCATGCTGCAAAGCTCGCGGACATCGGATAGCTGGCACTCGCGTTCACTTGACTCGACGCTGATCCAGCCGTCTTCTTCGAGCTGCTGGAAGATCTGGTCTGGTCCGGCCTCCAGTCTGCGCAGAAACAATTCGCCGTCTTGGATGTAAACGACTGCGATGTCTTCGCCGTAGTCGTTTGTGAAGGCCTCGTTCGTTTCGTCCTGGAAAGCGACGGCCTCAACCAACTCGCTGATATGGAGTTCACGTGACAGATAAGTCATGTGCTCGCCCCAAGTTTCGATCACGGGCCGAATGGCTAAGCTCATTTCGCACCGTCCTTGCCGCATTGGGTGCGACCCTTGCCGGTGGCCTTGCGAAGTTTCCGCTTCAGTTTCTCGGCTTCGATGAGCACGTCATTGGGGTCTCGGTATTGCTTCTCCCACTGGTGGCGCAACCGTCCGAACCGCGTCCAGTCGTCTTGCTCGCGGCTGTGCAGGACCTCGACTAACTCGAAATTGGCCCACGCGCGCGTCTCTTCGACCACTACCTGGAGGTGGCCCAGCGGTTCGCGGCGGAGGAAGGGGAACTCCTGGAGCCGAACCAGATCCGCCAAGACCTGCTCAAATCCCAGGTTGAGCGAGTGCAGTATTTCGTAGACGCGGAGTTTCTGCGGAGTGGGTTTCATGCTGCCACCTCCCCCGCCCGCACTTCGTCATCAGCGTGGGCCGTCTCATCCGTCCGCCCCGGTTTGAAATGCTCGCGTTGTCCGCTCAGCAACTCCAGTTCGCGCCAGTACTCCAGCTCGGCCCGGAGTTGTTCTTCTGCCATGCTTGCGAGTTCCTGGCACCGTGCGTCCCGCTTGCGCCAGTACGCCGTGTCATTGTTCCGCTGGTCTCGATTCTCCGGCAGGAAACACTCCACCTCTACGGCACGGTCTCGACAGCGTTGCGCGGGCAATGGTGGCGGCAAGGTGAAAGCACGGGTGGCCGAATGCTTGCGCGGCTTCGCCGTCCCACTTGCCGTAATCAGCACGTGCAGGTCATCGCCCTTCAGATCGAACCGCACGTCATACGTCAGGCCGTCTCGGTTCAGCGATCGGCAGATGGCCACAAATTTGTGCCAGTTCGTGTCGAATCGCTTTTCGTCCTGCCAACTGGCAAGCGGAGTGTGAATCAGATAGCGGCCCGTCATGCTGCCACCTCCGCAAAACCGTTTGCCTGTCCTGCGTGCTGAATCAGGTAGTCCGCTGCCTGTTGCGCTTTGGATGCTGCTGTGAAGATGGCGCGCTTGTCAGCCTTCAGGACGCGCAACCACGATTGAATGTACTGGGCATGATCCGATCGCGGTTCGCTGCTGAGTCCCAAATGTGCCAGCGTGAAAGCAGCCGTCAGTTCGGCTACCAGTTCTTCGACGCTGTAGGCGTTATCGCCAAAGCGCTTGCCCAATTCGCGATTGCAACGGCCTTCGCGCGAACTCCAATGCCCCGTCTCGTGCGCCCGCGTGCTGTAGTAATCGATGGGAGTGAAGAACGCGGCGAACGGTGGCAACGTGATGATGTCGGTATCAGGAGCGTAGAAAGCCTGATTGCCCTGATGGAATACGCGCGCGTTGATGCGTGAGAAGAACTGCTCCGCGGATTGGATGCGCTGCTCGATGGGCGTTTCCGCATGAGCCTTTGCTGTGTAGCCGTCCACTTGCGCGGCATTGAACACGGAATACCCTCGCGTGAACAGCAGCCGTGATCCAGACTTGGGCGTATCCTCGCCATCATCTGTCTCGGCGGCATTGTTGGCGAACTTCCAGAACACGACCAGCGTGGCCTTTTCGCCTTTGCGAACCTGCGCCCCGCGTTCCTGCCATTGCTGATACGTGCCCCACTCCCCACGCTCATAGCCTTTCGCCTGAGCAGCAGCCCACAGGCATACAGTATTGATGCCGCGATAGGGCTTCTTGCTGATTACGTTGATGGGACTGAAGGCGAACCGGCCCGACGTATGCCACGGCATGCGCCAGTTCCCTACACCCTGTTCGATTGCGTTGACGATTTGGGACGTGACGCGCGCATAAACGTCCGGTTTGATTGCGGTATGCTCGGCTGTAGACATCGTGAAACAGTCCTTTCGCGGTGGTTAGGGACCGTGGCAAGGTCAGAACTTGTCGCGGTCCCGATTGTCGCTCTGGTGTGCGATTCGCTTTACTAATCGCGCACTAGAACCAGCCTCAGAATAGAGCTTACCGGCCTAAGGTACAAGAGAAATCTGCGGGTATCTTTCGACGAGAGCGCACGCGAATTGCCGAGTAACAATCGATGCGCGGAGTCGAAGTTTGATTGTCCAAGGGCTGGGGGAGGGGCTGTGATTTAGGCCCACCAGGACCCAGGCGCTATTATTTTTTTGCCAAGTGAAAGCGCCATTTTTTCGAGAACTGCGTGGGGAATCCGAACGGTTAGGTCATGAGTTTGAAATTCGCCCTCACCGAATCAGGAGCTATGCTTTAGGAAGCCAACATGGCCGAGTTTGTCCAGATCGAACTGCAGCTTTCAAGGTCCACTACCGTGGCTCGCGCACCGATGCGCCGCTCTACTGCGGTGTTCTGGCTTCAGGGAATCACCCTCATATGGATGCTTGTCGAATGCGGCCTGTCACTTTATGCAGCAGCGGCGGCACATAGCCCCGCAATGCTCGCATTCGGCTCCGATAGCTTCGTGGAGCTATTGTCCGCGGCAGTGGTTCTTTTGCAGTTTCTGCCTCAAGTTTCTATCGCCGAGCGGAAGGCCGCTCGTGCTGCTGGCTCTCTACTGTTCGCTCTTGCTCTCATTGTCTGCGTCATGGCGATTGGCTCTTTGGTGCTGCACCTGCGCCCTGAAACGAGCCGCCTCGGTATCGGAATCACCGTGGCTGCGCTGATCGTGATGCCTATTTTGGCTAAGCTGAAGCGCCGGGAAGCACGCCGCGACAACAATGCCGCTCTCGCTGCCGATGCAGTGCAATCGGCCACATGTGCTTATCTGGCCGTCATTGCCCTCCTTGGCTTGGCGGTAAACGCACTTTTCCATGTCGCTTGGTTTGATTCACTTGCCGCACTGGTGGCTATACCGTTGCTGCTGAAGGAAGGTCGTGCGGCCTGGCACGGTGAAGTTTGCAGTTGCTGTTGAGCCTCACACTGTGCATTCAGACTGACCCACTTAGGCCCACCCGGACCCAGGCGCTATTTAATTTTTCCAGCGCTGTGAATTTTTTTGGGCGAGTGCGGCGGGAAATTAACTCGCTGTCGGTTCTGGAACTTGGAGCACGCTGAGCGGCGCGTTTGTGATCGCGGTTCGCCGCATCACCCGCACTTCAACGAAGAGCGCGTTACGCGTCAACTAGCACCCAGGGTTCAAGCCCGGAGCACGCGCTTGGTGAAACCGAACTGGTGGACGACGCCATTCTTCAAAGTCGCCAAAAACGCATTATGTTGTCGCGCCATCCACCTGTATTTAGCTTGTACCCTCCGCTGCCCGGAATGTCGCTGTATACCCTGCGTGACAAGATCGCGATGGTGTTTCAGGAAGTGGAATACCTGTGCATCGTCGTCGCGATTCGATAAGAGTGCCTTGAAGTAGTCGAGATAGGCATGCTCATCACCGATCGACAAGAACTCCTGAATATACGCGAGTTCTTGAGATGGAGAATGCTCACGCGACCGAAACGGAGGCTGCGTTAAAGCAGTCAATAGATTTGGGTCGATAACGATTCGGGGGTATATCGCCTTCTGTTCGAGTTCGTATGCTCTAATCAAACCCGGCCCGAACACCGTACCTGACGCGCAAAAGAGTTCGCCGACACTTATAGCGCCACGCACAATGACGCTACGCCAGATGAGGTTCAGCTGCGCCAACACTAGGCCAAACAGTTCCCAGAACACTAAGCCATCTGGCCCTTGCGGATCATCAGCCGGGACAAAGACAGCGCGCACCAGGCAATCCGAGAAACGAAAGAAGCGCATTGACAGTTGATCACGGTCGAACTCATCGGGTCGTAGCTCGTGGAGGAATCTGTCCAGCAAGTGGTGAACATCAGCAGCGCTACGCGTCTGAACAATATCTTTGAAGCCGAGAACATCGATGTAAGTGATGATGGCCGTTCGATAGGCCGTGTTCCGCTTAGGCAGTTCTTTTGAGCGCTTCTTGCTGGGCGGCTCAGCCAAGGCCTTCTGAATGGTTTCCGCGATGCTCTGGAGGCGCGGCGGCTTCGAATGATCGTTGGGCTCTTCCCTCATCAGTCGCGAATCAGCTTTACATCCAGAGTAGCTCCACCTGCCGTGCTCAAGATGTCGAAACGCCGCCAGATGCGTGCTCGGCGTTGCGGGCGTGCTCCCGGTCGCCTCGCAGAAGTAAATGCGCTTTAGCCGATCCAGGCACGGCCCCACTGCGCTTCATTGGCATTGTGCGCGGATTGTCGGCAAAACGGAAGTGATTCAGTTTGACGGTTTGTCGCTATGTCGCGGACTGGCCCGCCGGACCGCACCAAGGGAAATCGTCGCACGTTTTCCGCCGGCTTGACCGGCTTCGGGAGAACGTAAACGGCGCGCCAGCGCCAGGCTTGTGAACCATCAGACAAGCTTTAGCGGCTTACTTCGTCGTGGAAACTTGGAGACCTCGTCGAATCCACAGTTTTTGAGTATCTGAAATCGTTGGGAATATGTTAGATCATCCCAATAGGGCATGCGAAAAGCCCCTCGCACCGTTTCGGCTTCCTCGCGGGCGACCTGTTCCACGTGGTTAAGGAACGCTACGGTGTTCGCCAACTTCCTCCTCACACTCCGATCCAGATTCTCACCGAATGCGCTCTGTATCTTCAGCCGCGTCTGCGGCCAATGCTTAGATCGAATGCCGAAGTACGCGTGAACTAGCGTTTCCTGCTTTCCTTGTCTTAGCGGAACCGGGTACCTGATCATCAGGCCCGGCTCGATTCGGTCCGGAAAAGTCTCCGCGAATTCGTCGTTCAAGGCCAAAGCGGACGGGCTCATCCAAAAAAACGGTCCGTCAGCCTTTTCAAACAGGCTTGCGGTTTCATCGACTGCTGGGCCTATCAGAAAGTCTCCTTCTATTCTCATCTGGCCAGCACCCAAGCATCCCCGAATCAACAGGGGCATGTCTCCCTCCAAGGCCTCTCGAATTATCCACCCAGCTATCCACGCAGCTGAGAACATGGCCTTGTACAACATGCGCTCCGTGCAGTCACGGCCCCTGCCCCTGGGAACCACAGCTAGTAGCACGGTGTCAGAAACGCACTTGACCTTGTGATCAAAGCCTTCATCCTGTACGAGGACGCCGCTGTGGTCGGTGCCTTGAAGACCCTTGCCCGTCTTTTTGATCTGCCGCATTTTGTCCAATACCACTCCCGGTTTCTCACGGCTCCATATGCCCTTGAACCCCAGGATGTCCAGGAAGGCCACAGCTCCAAGCTTCAGCCCCGTCATGTCGCAATTCTACGACACAGCCGCAACCGGCGCGCATCAGCAAGCGCAGCCGCTGGTGAATTGCGATGCGGGAAGTTTGGCCGGGCCAACTGGGTGACACACAATGAAATCTCAAACTGAGGGGAGTTCACAGCCAGCAGGCGGACAAAATCATGAGAGTGTAGTCGCCAAACTGTGGAATGAGCTGCGCCCCCGGCAACAGAGGGAGGCGTACAGCGTTTTGGCGACGAAGAGGCTTAGGCGGGTACGGGTCCGAGATGGCACCAACATCAGAACACCTTTCGGAACGTAAGATTTATGCGAGCGGCGCCGGTCAGCGGATGTTCCCCGTCTTGTAGCGGCGCGACGCCGTGATAAACGAAGCGTGCGGGACCGCCCCACACCGCGATATCAGCGTTTTCGAGCCGTAGGCGGCGCACCGGATCAGAGCGGCGTTTGCCACCCCACAAAAACACTGCAGACATGCCCAATGAGACGGAGACGATCGGAGCCCACGCATCCTTCTCGTCACGGTCCTGATGGAGACCGAGTTTGGCGCCTGCGATGTAGCGGTTTATTAGGCAAGCGTCCGGATCGTAGTGGGCGAATCCGTCCTCAGTGGCGGCGCGCGCGGCCAGGTCCAGGAACGCACCAGGCATGGCGGGCCAGGGCGCTCCGGTATCAGGGTCCGTGCGGTCGTACCGGTAGCCCTTGTGGTCGGATACCCAACCGACACGCCCGCAGTTGGTCATCGCGACAGACATGGTGTAACCACCGGGCGTGACTAAGTGGCGGAACGGTGCGGCCTGCGCGATCCGAGCGACTTCTTCGAGCAACGTCGGCGCTTCCGAAGTGGCAAAGCCGCGCAATAGGACGGCGCCTTCTTGCAGCCGCTCGTGCGAGCGCGGCAACAAATCGCTGTCGAAGAGAGTGGTCATAGTACGCTTCCGGAGTAGCTGCGGCTTGAGACAACCCGTGTCATTGTGATCTCATCGAAGTCACGATTCTAACCCCGGTCATAGTCAAATATTGTCTATCGCGGCGGGACCTTTATTTTGGCACCAGTGGTGCCCTCTTGCCGAACCGCAGCACCTCGGTGAGAGCGAATGCAACTCCCTTGTGCCATCTGCGTTGCGACGGAAGTCGGAACGTAGTCACAGTCGCGATGCCAACTTACCGGGACTAATCGATTCTTGGTGAGACTCGGGTGAAGTTTCCGAAAAGCCTCTGGCTGCCGGTTGCGACACCTCTTGTGGAAGGTTCGCCACCAAGAGCCCTTGATTACTGCTTACTTGGGAGTAGTGGGCGGAGATCCGTTGCGTCGCTCAGTGACACGTGGCGTCATCTACTCCGCCCGCAGCGCCCGCGCCGGATCGACAGAGGCCGCCCGCAGCGCCGGAATCAACCCGGCAACGCACGCCGCCGCCAGCAAAGTTCCCACCGCCACCGCCAGCGCTCCGTCGCTCACCGTCGTCATCTCATACAGCTGCGACTTCACCAGCGCCACCCCGTAGAACGCCACCGGCACTCCAATCGCCAGTCCAATCACCGTCTGCGCCAGCGCGCTGCGCAGGATCATCGCCACGACGCCGCTCCGCTCCGCTCCTAAAGCTATGCGGATACCGATCTCGCTGGTGCGCCGTGCCACTCCATACGCCGTTACGCCGTAGAGTCCGACCGCAGCCAGCAGCAGGGCCAGCCCGCCGAAAAGCGTCATCAGCTGTGAGAGCATCCGCTCATGCGTGAACTGCTCTCTGATCTGCGAGCTGAAAGTCTGGAACTTGACCACCGATAGGTTCGGATTGATGCTGGAGAGGATCTGCCGCGACGGGGCCTCCATGTTATCCATGGGCCGCACTGTCTCCAGCACGATCGCCCTCGCGAAGACGTAGTTGGCCTTGTCGGCCGGCTTCTTTTCCGACGCCGGCTGCTGCAGCAGACGCAAGAAAAACATCGAGTGGTCGTTCCAGCGCACGCTGCCGTAGGTGGTGTCCTGCACCACGCCGACGATCTCGAAGTCGCCCGGCGAGTCCGAACCTCCGAGGTGCGCGCCTATCGGGTTCTCCCCGGGCTTGAAGAAGATCTTCACGAAAGCCTGGTTGACCACCGCGACCGCCGGCGCGGTAGCGGTGTCCTGCGGCCCGAAGCCGCGGCCCATCACCACGCGCGTGCCCACGGAGTCGAAGTACTCAGAGTTCGCCCAGATGTACGACGAGGTCTTATACAGATCTGGCTGTCCCTGGATCCGGACCGAGGTGTTGTCGCCATAGGACTCCATCGGCGTGTAAGTGCTGAGACCGACCTTGACCATGCCAGGGATCTGGTGGAAGCGGTCCTCGATCGTCTGGTAGAGAGCCGCCAACTGCGCCGGAGAGTAAGCCGCGGACTGCGGATCGAAATGGATGATGTAGCGGTTGGTAGCGTCCAGCTTCATGTCAAAGTGCTCAAGCTTGCTGAGGCTCTGCGCGAATAGGCCCGCACCCACCAGCAGCACCAGCGAGAGCGCCGCCTGCATCACCACCAGCGCGCGCTGCAGCACCGAGGCTCCTCCGGTCGTCGAGCGCGAACCGCTGCGCAGCGCATCCGCAGGCTGTGCGCTTGCCGAGAACCACGCTGGCGCCACACCGAAGAGCACGCCGGTCACCAGCGAGAGCGCAATCGCAAATCCCTGCACGATCAGCGAGGGGGTGGCATGGATGGGCACATCGTTTGAAGACGGGAAGGCCAGCTTCAGCAGCAGCTCTGCTCCGCCATACGAAACCGCCAGCGCTGAGATGCCGCTGATCACCGCCAGCACCAGGCTTTCGGTCAAAAGCTGGCGAACGATGCGGGCCCGAGCCGCACCCAACGCCGTACGCAGGCTCATCTCCGTCTTGCGTCCCATGCCACGCACCAGCAGCAGATTCGCGACGTTGGCGCAGGCGATCAGCAGCACCAAGCCGGCGATCCACTGCAACAGGTGCAGGTTCGACCCGTAAGCTGCCTGCATGTTCTGGATGCCTGCACCGCCCGGAGTAAGAGGAACCTGCACGCGATCGAGCAAAGGGCGGTCGTGCGCGCTCAAGAAATACTTGTTTGTGGCGAAAATCTGCCTCAACTGCGTGGAGAGCTTCTGCTGCAGCGGAGCGAGCGCCGTACCCGGCTTCGCCCGGCCGATGAGGTAGAGCCACCTCGCCTCCGGCTCATGAACGTAATCCTTGCCCCGCAGCCCCGGCATCGACTCGATGGGTAGATAAACACCCGGCGGCGTGTTCTGCATTCGGTCTCCGTAGAACTGCTCCGGGGCGATGCCTACGATGGTCACTGGCTTGGTATTGATCCAGAAGGCGGAACCCACGACCGAGGGGTCGCGCGCATAGTCGCGCTCCCACAGCGCATAGCTCATGACGGCAGTAATCGGCGCGCCCTGCACATCGTCGCTGTCCTGCAGCAGCCGTCCAGCCGCTGGCCGCAGCCCGAAGGTGCGGAAGTAGTTGCCAGAGATGAACTCCGCATTGACCGAGTGCGCGGCCTCGCCCGAGTGGTCGCGGCGCACCACCAGCGGATTGAGCCCCGCCTGCATCGCTGCCAGCTCTTCAAAGTCAGGATTGTTCTGCTTGAACCGCTGCCAGGTGTCGGTGGAGTGGATCGAGTAGTTGTTTACGTCCTCCGGGCCGCGATTCACGCAGCACTGGTCAGAGTCGCCCAAACGCACTAGAGACTGCGGATCGACCACCGGCAGCTCCTTCAGCAGCACGGCATTCACCAGGGTGAAGATCGCCGCATTCGCCCCAATCCCCAGCGCCAGCGTCAGGCTCGCCGTGATCGTAAACCCCGGCGTCTTCCATAGTTGCCGCAACGCGAATCGCACATCCTGCACCAAGCTCTCCAGCCATCCCCATCCCCACGTCATATAGCTCTTCTCCCTGATGACAGTTGGATTGCCAAATCTCCGATAAGCCATGCGCCGCGCTGCCTCTGCGCCCAACCCACTCTCCGCCTGCTCCTGCGCTCTCAACTCCAGGTGCAGGCGAATCTCCTCTTCCAGCTCCGCCTGAAACTGCCGCCGATGAAACAGCATGCACAGTCGGCGCCAAAGCTCGCGGGCCTCACTCATGGCTCATCTCCTCACTCATGGCTCATCTCCTCACGCCGTCTGAATCACCCGCGTAATAGCACCTATCACGCGCTCAAACTGTGAGAGCTCCAGCGCCAGTTGCTTCCGCCCCGCAGCCGTCAGCTTGTAGTACCGCGCCCGCCGGTTGCCCGCTGTCACGCCCCACTCCGCCGTCACCCAGCCTTTGATCAGCATCCGCTGCAGCGCCGGATACAGCGACCCCTCTTCCACCTGCAGCACCTCGTCCGACGTGCGCTGGATCGAATTGGTAATCTCATACCCATGCAGCTCGCCATGCAGCGCCAGCGTCTTCAGGATCAGCAAATAAAGCGTCCCCGGCGGAATCGCATCACGTTGCAAGCAACACCTCAGCCAAACAAAGCCTTCTGGCATAGCTAGGCTATGCCAACAATTCTACTGCCATAGGTAAACTATGTCAAGAGACTTTGCCGACTCTCTCGATTCTGGTGAGCAAGGCGCGTCCAACGTAAATCCGACCAACGAACTGCCCGAAAAGTCTTTTCGGCAACTGGGGCCAAATTAGTAACGAGAAACGCCCTGTGTCCGGAAATCCATTTGGTCGTAACGTCAAACCGGCTTCTAACTATGCCTGCTGAGTGACGTGGACCGCGTCCAAGTCACAGACCCGGCACGGTTGGTGTAACGGCGCTCTGTTTTTGCCGACATTGCGCCACCGAACAGATCGGGCGATCCCCTAGCGCGGGCATTCTGGCGAAGGAATCGGTAGAGTGCTGGTAGGGATCTGCTGTGGAAGGCAACAGCCATCGCCCGACGTGGAAGACTTTGTTGGCTTTCGCGATTGTCTATTTTGTGTGGGGGTCCACGTTTCTCGCTATTCGCGTGGGCGTCCGCGAAGTTCCGCCGTTCCTTCTCGCGGCGATGCGGTTCTTGGCCGCGGGACTCGTTCTTTATGGCTGGATGATCGCGCTGGGCGAGCGCTCACCGAGCGGGCGACAATGGATGTCGGCATTCTTACTTGCTCTCCTGATCTTCGTCCTCGATTATGGACTGTTGTTCTGGGCCGAGCAGCGTGTGCCGTCGGGCATTGCGGCTGTCATGATGGCTACGATTCCGGTGTTTATGGCAATGTCGGAAATCATTTTCCTGCGAACGCAGAGGCTCACCGTTCGCTTGGCCTTGGCGCTCTTGATCGGGATTGGGGGGTGGCAGTGCTGATGAGCCACTCGTTGAATCTCGGAGGGGAGCAGGTCGACAGGGCGGGCGCCGTGGCGCTAGTCGTTGCATCGATGAGTTGGTCGGCATCGTCCGCACTTACGCGCAAGCTGCCACTTCCGCCTTCAAAAGTCATGAGTTCGGGTACCCAGATGCTAGCTGGGGGAATATTGCCGGCTCTCACGGCAGCCGCGCTGGGAGAATTGCACAACTTCCGGCCGTGGACCGTCTCACGCGGAGCGTGGCTCTCATTACTCTATTTGATTGTCGCCGGCTCTATCATCGCGTTTACGGCCTACGTGTGGCTGATTCACCATGAATCGCCAACAAAAGTCGGGACCTACGCCTATGTGAATCCGGTTGTGGCCGTGCTGGTTGGATATTTCCTGGGCGGTGAAACGCTTGGCCTGCGAACGGTCCTCGGGACTCTGTTTGTTCTGAACAGTGTGGTGTTGATCACAACGACGCGAGTGAAGAAACCGGTTGCGACACTCGCAGCGGAAGATGCGGACTAAACCCCGACTAGTGGCCCACTTGTTCGTGCACTAGCGAGCCCAGGTAACGTCGTGTGGAATAACCTTACCCCAGTTAGCTGCTACCATCAAACCATGCCCAAACGCATCCCGCCGGCCGTGCTCGCATACCTGCGCCAGGTGGGGAAGAGGTACGGCAGCCAGGGCGGGAAGACGGCAGCGAAGAACATGACGGCTGCGGAGCGATCGGCGCGCGCGAAGAAGGCGTCGATGGCGGCAGCGAAGAGACGGACGGAGAAGCGTCTCGCGAGACGGCACGCTACTAGACCGGCGAAGAAGGCCGCAAAGCGAAGGTGAGCAGGGCGCCGGTAGCGTCCATTTGGCTCCACGTCCGAGCGGCAAGGAATCCAACAGCCTCGAAGCCTGACCCGCGACGCGATGAGTGGGTGATGAAGATACTGCCCGCTCTCAGAAAAGTGCCACTCAAGGATCTGGAAAAATTGACAGGGAAATACCGCAGGATGCTGATTGACCTGCGCGCGGAGCGCAGCAGACCACACCCGAAGAATCAAGAACACATCCAGGCCGTTCTGCGCGAGATGCGCTACTTGTAAAGAGTACTTCTGAACAATTTATTCGTGGCGCAGCGTCACCATAGGATCGACTCTGGCGGCACCCAAGGCCGGAAGACACGTGGCGATTACAGTAATGCCAATTAGAAAAAGCGACACTAGCGCCAACGTAAGCGGATCATGTGCCTTCACTCCATAAAGGAAACTGGAAATCAAAGGAGTCGCGGCGAACGAAGCAGCAAGCCCAATCGCTACGCCTGACAGAGACAGGATCAGTCCCTCCCTGAGCACGAGTTGCATCACCTGACCCGATTGTGCTCCCAAGGCCATGCGGAGGCCGATTTCATGCCTGCGCTCGTTTACGGAGTACGAAATAACGCCGTAGATTCCGATCACCGCCAACACCAAGGCAATCACGGCAAAACCACCGAGCAGTTGACTGTAGAAGCGCTCCAAATGGGCTGAAGTATCTACGGTGTCTTGGACAGTTTCGATACCGAAAACCGGGGAATCCTTGTCAAGCTCCGTCACGGTTCGACGCACGCCGTCAACCAGGCCATTCGATGCAACGCTCGTTCGCAGCACGATGCTTTTATGGAGTCGCGTTTCCGTGGCGAAAGCCCCGCAATGCGCCGCCTGTTGCGGGTACGGGACGTAAATCTCGGGATACGAGTCGAGTCCCAAGCGGAATTGACGGACATCACCGACAACTCCTATGATTTGGCGCGGCTTTTCTTCACTTCGGAGCGCATGCATATCGAGCGTGATCACCTGGCCAATAGGATCTTGATCCGGGAAGAACTTTCGAGCCAGGGCCTGATTGATTAACGCCACCCACGGCGCGGTCTCCGTATCGTGTTCGGTCAGATCCCGACCTTTTAACAACGGAATTTGCATCACGCGAAAATAGTCAGCACTAACGGCACTGAAAACCGCACCCGGCCTTTCGCCACCGACAGCCGCTGGCCTTCCAGCAATCGTAAATCCCGTGCCAAAATGTTCCGCGTCCTCCAGCATCGGAAGCCAGTCAGTCAGCGCGGCGGACTGAACGCCCCGCACCGCCCTTACGCGCTCCAGAACCTGCTGGCAATAGAGGCCCACGCGAGGCGTCACGAGATCCAGACCGGTCTTGTCCCATTGGCTGGTATCAAAGTATTTCTTTCCGATCAGACGGACTTCAAGCGTCAGGAGATCGTTGGTACGAAACCCCGGATCGGTATGAAGAACCCGCACGACTGTATTGATCATGAGACCGGCGGAAACGAGCAGCACCAGCGCCAGGGCCACTTCCGTAACGACGAGAGCACTCCGAGTGCGATGGCGCGAACCCGGAGTGGAACTTCTTCCACCCTCTTTGAGAGAATCGGTCAAATCCGTCTTGGACGAGCGCAACGATGGAGCCAACCCAAATAAAATGCCGGTGGCCACCGAAATCGCGACAGTGAAACCCAATACGCGAGCGTCGATGCCGATGCCGGTGGTTCGCGGCAGCCAGTTCGGCGCGAGAGTAACAAACAGTTTGATGCCCCAGATAGAAAGGACTAAACCCACGAGTCCACCGGCCAAGGATAGAAGAATGCTTTCCGTTAGCATCTGGCGGATCAAACGGGATCGCCTTGCGCCCAATGCCGCCCGGATGCCCATCTCTTTGCGACGCGCCGACGCGCGGGAGAGCAGCAGATTGGCGATGTTCGTGCAAGCAATGAGCAACACGAGCGCCACCGCAGCCAGCAGAGGATATAGAATTTGCCCTGTCCACCCGAATAGTCCGTCCCGTAGGGTCTGCACCCTTATTCCGAGGCCCTTGTTGGTTTTGGGATACGCTTGTTCGAGGTGACGGGCCAAAACATCCACGGAGGTTTGAGCCAGCCGTACTGTCGTACCAGCCTTGAGTTTTCCGAAACCCATGAGATATCGGCCCTCCGCCGAGACGCCGAATCCATTCATTCCAATAAGTTCATATATCTCGGTCGGACGATCACCGGACAAATTGAAACCCCGCGGCAACACGGCGACGACTTCGACAATCTGGGTGTCCACAAAGAATCGCCGCCCTAAGATCCTGGGGGCGCCTGCGAAATGCCGCTGCCAAAACTCGTAGCTCAACAAAGCGAAGAAGTTACTCTTCCCCGCAAGTTCCTTCTCGCTCGGAATCTCTCCCAGGACCGGGGCCACGCCGAGCAATGGAAATAGACCTGGAGTGACCTCTCGTACTCCAACACGCTCCGGCACACCGGCACCGGTCATGGCGTTTGGTTCGGACCCACGTTCCGACGCCTCTATCCGATCAAAGACTCGGTTATCCTGTCTCCAGCGCATCACGTCAGCGGGTGAGACAGACCACTGAGCACCCGGCTGTTTCAAGGGTTCGTTGCCAATCGTTACCAGCCGGTCACTGTTTGGGTAAGGAGGGCGGCGCAGCAGGACCGCATCAATGGCACTGAAGATGGTGGTGTTTGCGCCGATCCCGATGGCAAGAGAGAGAATCGCTACTAGGGTGAAGCCTGGACTTCTGACCAATAGGCGAACCGCGTACCGCACATCCAAGAACAGAGTTTCCATTTTGTTAACCTCCTCCGGCGGATGCACAAACACACACGCTGCCAGCCGGTTTCTGCGCGAGGTCCCAACCTTTGGTCACCGTTTCTGGGTATGTGGAAAGTATATGTCATGATCCAGCATCGGACAATCGGGTAAGCGAGCGCATGGGAATTGCTGCGATGATTGAGTTCCCACGGGCTTTTCTTTGAGGGGTGTAGCAGGGAGGGTGGCGCACGAATCTGCCGCCCGTGCAATCATGTTGACATGCGTTCTAAGCTGAATTGCCTTTTATGCCTTCTTGTGCTCACGCTCCCAGCGTCCGCGCAACTCGACTCCGCCCAATTGCGCGTCAAATTCGGCGCGCCGCTCAGCCGGGAAATCTTCCGTGTCCCGCCAGGGTTCGATCTGGTCGTTGACTACGGAGCGGGCAATCAGGTATGTAAGCTGCAAGTCCCCACTTTAATGCCGACGGACGCTAAAGTCCAGAATGCCGATGATATGAAGCAAAAGATGTATGCGTTTCTCGCGGAGCTGGTACCCGATTGGATGCGGGGCAAGGAACTGGGACGGGGCATGGGTATGACGGGGGCGTTTTCCGGCGTGGGTTTTGCGGAGTACGAGCACGTGGCGATCGTCGAAACATACAGTGGATCCAACGACACGATCACCGTCAGGTTCAAGAACGCCGGTTGCCAACAGACTGAGCAAATCGCCAGATAAACGGGCTTCTCGGAAAGTTCACACTCGGGCGCCTAATTACGCGCCGTCCCCGGTTCCCATGCGTACCCCTCCCGGCTCTGAACATTTCGCCCGCGACCATCACCGTTACTGCAACCGCGCGCGCCGGGCCCCGGCCTTGTCCATCGCCCTCGCGCAACGCGCCCCGCTCAGCTCTCAGCAATTGGTATAAATTAGCTTAATATTACACCTGCAATAGATAAATAATCCTGATCAGAGGGCAGTTTTGGGGGCTTCTAGCTCCTAACCCATCACTGATTTGACGCCCCCAGATTGGTCTCTGTAAACTTGCGGCCCGCACGAGCGATCCAAGCCCATTCCACGCCCGAGAATTTGGTAGGCCCTGCAGCGTCGGAATTCGCGCGCAATAATCCATAGGTACCTTGGGATGAGGTTCGGGACTGGTTCCTGTCGCCAATTCACGATGGGTGATCTCTCTCTCTGGACCTGGATCAGTTCATTTTGGGCGTCAGTCATTCATGAACCAGACATCCGGCGCTCAGTGCGGCATCGATGAATCAGCGCTGTGGAGGTCTAAGGCTTAGCTCGCGTTGCGCCGTGTGAATGGCTGCAGCGGCTTCCAGCCCCTTGCCAACTGGGGCGTCTTCGTGGCCTCGCGCGTACTCGATCACTTTGATTCCACTTTCAGCTACGAGAGCTGCTGCGGCGCTGATCACAGCATGTTCGCGCAACACCGGCACGCCCAGCGACATCACGAAGAAGGCAAATTTCGTCGGGTTCTTCCATTTCGTGCGACGTTGAGCCTTCTTGTAGTCCGCGAGTAGGCCTCGCATGACTCGGATTGCCTCGGCGTCAGCGTAGCCCCTCGCGACGATATCCTCCTGCCAGTCGTAGAGCGCCCTGCGCGCCTTGATGAATCGGTCGTCTCGCGCAAGGCCCACTGCCCGTTTGAGCAGGTCCGTATAAGATTCGATATCGCTGTCCGGGTAAAGGAATTCGTGTTTGAATATAATTCCCAACCGTTCGACTTTGGCCTGCACGTCCGGCTGAATAGACTGCTTCAACTCCCGTTCGGACTGGAATGCGACCACTGGCCGGACCGGATTTCCGGCTTCGCTAACTTTGCCGGCGTATTCTCGTTTGAGCATGCGGCGACTCACTGCATAGGCATCCTCGCCAGCCTGTTTGGCTGCCCGCCAACGGTCCGAGAATTCACTTCGTTTGTATTCGTCCCATGGAACTGGCTCCACGAGATTCCCAAGTATCTCCTGCAGAGAGTCGAGCCATGCCGGACTCCATTGGTTTTCTTTCCAGCGCTTCAACTCCCCCGCATCTTCAGGGGGCGGATGCGGAATCACGAGTTTGTCGTAGAGGAGAACATCCGCAACGAACGGCTTCTCGCGTAAATGATCGTTGACAGCGAAAGTGGCCCACCGTTCAATGGGCATGACCAGCCTCCCACGGAAAGGGTAGTTGCCCAGGCATCCAGCGTCAAGGACCCCCATCCGCGGTACGGTGCGGGACAAAACTTCAGCCTAAGATCGCCTCAGACCGCAGAGTGAGCGGCGAACGCCAGTCTGCCTACCGGGCCGATCGCCCGAGTGTGTCACCAAATCTGTCACCACCCACTAATTTCAAGCTAACCTCAAGCTGGACAACACACTGCGGAATTCTTGGGTGAGGTAGAGAAGAAAAGAGAAAAATCTACCCCTTCTACCTCTCATGTTCAGCGGTAACTCTCGATCATGAAAGGACATGACTCTCAAAAACTCGGTGGCGACAAAACTGGTGACACCCGCTCACACCAGCCGGTACAACCCGTCCGCGCTAGCGACGACGCGATCGCAGATGAGGTTGCGAAGGGCGGCGTTATAGGCCCAAAGTCCGTGCCGAGTGGCGTGCACCTTCCGCTGCAGATCACGCTTCGAGAGCGGGCCGCAGGCCAGGCTGCGCCGGATCTTCTCTTCGAGCCCGGCGATCGCGTTATCCGCATCGATGGGATCGGTCACCCGGCGGAGTTCCAGTTCGTAGTCAAGCATGGCGACAACGGTTTCTACCGTCTCTAGGTCCACGCACTCCTTGTCGGTGGTCAGCGCAATGAGCGGCATCAGGCGGAACCCGATGGTGTCGAGGCGGCGCACATGCTCACTGGAGGGGAGCTGATTGTACCAATCCGTCCACCGCATCTTGCCCTCGTCGCTAATGTCGAATTTGAATGGCAACCTCTTGGTCTGTCTGTCGATCCTCTCGCGAATGGCCTTGAGTTCCTCTTCGGTGGGCGCTTCCGGCCACGCTACCTTACGTTTTCTGTCGGCGCCCACGACCCAGAGGCGATTTGGGAAGCCTATCGCAATCGCCTCTTGCGTCCACATCCGCGAGTAGGTATCCGTCGTGCAGCATCCGAGCAGCGATAGGTGTGCGTCCCGGACCGAGATCGAGTTCTGTGGGTCCTTGGTGGAGTTGTCCCAGTTGTGGCCTTCAAAAAGGGAAGCGACCATGGGCATCAGGACGGAACTTTGCACGCGCGATTTGTCCACAAAGGCGCTCAACTCGTCGTATGCCAGCACGAGAGACGGCTTCTTATTGAGTTCCCGCGCCAGCCCTTCGGCACTGCCCACGCCCCATGCCACCTGTGGGCTCCCGCCGCCTACCCACATCTCCCCAAAAAACTGAACCGTGCGCCGCATCGCCGTACTCTTCTTCGCCTCATAGGACTGGCCTAGCAGCGTTGTTTACAAACGTGGCTCGACCTCGTTCCCGGTCTTGAGAGTCAACTCAGTCGAACAAGCGGAACCTAGCAGAGTGAGACCGCTGGCGAAGTAGAATTCCTCTGGCACTTCCGTTCCGCGGGCATGTAGTCGGGCCAAGTCACCGATGGAGCCGACAATGGAACTGGCCGGAAACGTGAGCGGAGCCGGTTGCGCTGGTGCTGATCGAGCGTTGGACTCCTGCGGCGGGCCTTGGATGGGCGGTAATGGCAAACCGTCATCGGGAGACTGTGCTCGCTTCACCGTTTGCGGCCGACATGACCTGAAGGAAGAATTGACCATGATATTTCCTGGGAGGTCGCGCACTCCCGGATTCGGCGGCGCAGGCGTTGCTACTTTCGGCGCCACCGGCCGGGCACTCTCCGGCGTGTCTGGCAAACTTGGCGGCGGGTCGCTGTTTACACCGGACGGAACGTCGCGCTCGGGTGGCGGTGGATCGGACGGTTGCATCGTGGGGTCCTCCGGGGGTATCTCAGGTTTAGCGCCCATCCTGACCCTCCGGGTGCTTCAGATGGGCCACAACAAATGGCACCTCGCCGAGCCCGACGCTAAGCTCCACAAGGCCGGCACTAGCCAGCTGGTCTAACGCGGCCTCGATTTGTGCCCGACTCCAGCCTTGGAAGGTGAACGGGTAGAGATGCAAGTCTGTTCGGAATTCGCCGCACGTTTTGATGTAGGTCAACATTGCTTGCGCGCGGGCTTTTTGGAGAGGCGAAGTCGCTCCGTCTATGGGACTGCCTGGAGCCTTGGGAGATCGCGGTGATTGTTTTCTCATCTAAACAGAAGGAATGACACGTCCCGCTCTGCGGAAGTCAACGAAGCGAATTGCGGTATTTGCGGTATTTGCGGGAGGAATCTACTTCGGCAGGCGCTTCGACTTGATGTTACGCGGCCAAATGGAGGAGGGATCTCGGTCTAAGACCGCTCTGATCTTCTTGTCTTGAGGCAGCCCGCACCTCGGGTTGTTCGCCTTCCACCAGGTGACCATGGTCCTGTCGTTCCATTTTCCGGGCTTCGCGGCCTTGGCAACCATCTCATCCGCAATACGAATGCCTTTCGATCTTCCCTTGGCCTTGAACTCAGTCAGCAGGGCGGCGCGATCGGTAGCATTACCGCGCACGGCTGCTGGCTGGGATTCGTCCGGTGGAACGCTCGCGCCCGATTCGGACTTCGGCTCACTTTGAGCAAACGCGCCCTGTTGCCGAGGCGACAACGGGGAGGCGCTTTCTCGGAGACATATCAGGACCTCCATATCAAACTGGCTGATTCTCGGCGTGATCTCCTTTTTGGCATATTCCAAGAAGTTGAGTTTGCCACGCTGCTTCTCCGGTCGGTCCACAAGGTCGTAATACTGTAGCTTTCGGTCATGAATTTCGCCAGCCTGTTCAACGGCGAATTCGAGCATCAAGGGACGTACCGAGTCACCAAAATAGCCCCCGCTTAGCAACCGCTCGCCGTACGCGCAGACGACGCACCACACCCACTCGACACCGGCCTTCCACCACGGAGGCGTACCCAGAGGAGCATCCCATTCGTTCCATTTCCCATCCATTTCTTGGCGTAGGAAGTCAGCGTCAGCTTCAGCTACGGCGTCGTCATGACTCGGAGGAATGTATTCTGACGTAGGCGGCATCGCTCCCTGGGCGATCCCCTGAAAGAAAGTAGCCGCCCCTGGGCAGGGTTCCGAGCCTTCGCCCCGGTTCATGACGCCGGAACTAGGCGGCCAACAATCATTCTATGCCGATGCGTACCATCGGGCTGCGTTGTGGACCACGTGGTCCTCTTAAGCGCGGTGGCGCCAACGAGCCGACCAACATGCAATGGCAGAGGCTGGAGGGTGCGAAGGCACGATAGCGAGGATTGGTCAATTTCTCAAGGGGATTTGGCCAGGGCTATGAACGCTTCTCTTCTTGGCGTCTTATTTCCCGCTGAATCACCGTACAGGCAATCTGATCCAGAGAAAGCCCCGCAGCTTCATCACCGAGGTACGACTTTAACTCGTGAACTTCTTCCTGTGTAACCCTGTTCTCAGCATTCGAGTCGTAACTAGAAGTCAGGATCTTGAGCGCCAGCGGGACTCGCTCCTGTGCGTCTTGATCCACTTTCAACATTTTGGGCAACCCCGGCTAGGAGGAGCCAGTAAGAAATCCCCTGTGGTGTGGGTAGGAATTGGGATCGAACCGAACAAATGTCACTCAACATGCGGCGTACAGGGTCCTTTCGCTTGTTAAGCATTGCTAGACTTGCATATTTCGTCACTAGACAAGGGCATCTTCTGGGCCTATGATCTGTGCTTTAGAGAAACTCTATTGGGCTATGCGCCCCGCATCCTTGTCGTCGATGATGAACCGAGTGTTCGGCTCTTCCTCGATCAAGTGCTTTCAGAGGTTGGGTACCACGTCACCCTTGTTGGAACATCGCGTCAGGCACTCGCGCAGGTTAGTAGTCGGGAATTTGATGTGGCCATCCTGGATCTGAGCCTTCCCGATGAGGATGGCATCGAACTCATCCGTCAGATGCGGTCGGCGTCTCGCGGGTTAGGAATCCTGGCGATTTCGGGTTTCATGGTTGGAGACATGTCCAACCAAGCTTTGGCGGCAGGAGCGACGGACACTCTGCTTAAGCCAACATCGCCGGAAATGCTGCTTCATAAGGTGTATCAGTTAATCGAGCGCGGCACCAGGGCTGGAGGATGACCAGCGGCGCTGGAGGTGTACCTGCTTTGGTGCGTGCAGTGCGTGGACCGTGCCGAGGAAGCACAGGATTACGTGGATGCAATGCGGTGGCTTCGATGGGAGGGGCGTTGATTTTCCGAGTCTGTCAAAATCGTCAGTTGCATCCCTCGAATGATGTGGCTACCGGTACTTGGACGGAGGCGGGTACATCCGCCGCAGAACAATGTGGCTCCGCGGGTCGATAAGAACAAGTAAGGAGGCGCAATGCCGTTGGCCCCGTGTGGCCCTGGCCTAGCGTTCGCTTATGGACGTGGCACCGCTACAAACCCCGCGGCAAGTCGCAGCGCCAAGTTCCGTTTCAGTCTCCCCTGAACAACAGGCCGAAAATTGGCAACTGATCCAGGCCGTTCACGCCGTCAACGCTGTTGAGTTATTCGGCAGGGACAGTGAATTGACCTTTTCACTCGATCGCAGTTCGCGGCGCGCCCTGATCCGCCTAGTGAACCGCAGGGCCGGAAAAGAGATCCGTCAGATCCCCACCGAGGAACTGCTGCGCTTGGCCGTTTCGCTCGACGCCTCAACCGAGGATTGAAGGGCTAGCTGGCTCCGTCCAGGCTTTGGATCAGCGTTATTCTGCTGCGGATGGTACAACTGCAGCGCCACAAATCTCCGCAGTCGCCAGCACTGCTTCGGAGAAGCCGATGTGGATTTCTTCAACTCCGCCGCTACGCCCACCCCATCATCTGCTTCCTAGCCCACAACCTCTTGAATAGACGGGCGTTGGGGAGGTGCCTCATCCCCGCTCGTAGATCAAACAGAGTCTCCTCGCGACTAGGCGCGATTAGCCCGCAGCCGCAAACTCCTTTTGCCGCGTTCGCTCCAACTCCCACTTGAGGCGCTGCAATGCGGCAGCAGTCTCATCAGCCCGAATCGCTGCCGGACTCTCGTCGCCGTAGCAGGCGTGCAGCAAGACGGAGATGTCTTGAAGTTTTTCCTCGATCAGGGTGAGATCATGACGGAGCTGAGTTTTCTGGTCGCTCGTCAGCGGAGTTCGATCATCTGAAGTGGCCATGCTGGTAGATTCTACACGATTTGGCCACGGCTCTCTACCGAATGTAGAACACTCGCGAGAAGCTGCGTTCCATCGCCTCCGCAAACTTATACTGGATGCGTCGACTGCAACATTCTCAGGATTGTCGACCGGCTTGATCAGTCGCCGCCGGACCACGCGATTTACTACTCTCGACGAATCTGCGAGGGTAGGTGTCCACTCGTGGCTGAAAGACGATGCCGACAACAAGCCCTATCCCTAAGCCAAGCAGAAAGCCAGCGACTCGGTTTTGCCTTATAGTTTCGTCATTCATTAGAAACTCCGCAGTGCGGCGACAACAGGCGAGCCCCGTATCCGCCCGCCCCCCAACAGCGGGGAGGCTTGGGGACAGCACGAGTGCGGGTGTCCGCCTAATTCCGGTCGCTAACTCGAATGTCTGTCACCTCCGAGGTAGTGACCGAAATGCGATCATCCAATCGTTCGAACACTAGGCGCATCCGGCACCCAATGTAGCCCTCTGCGAACCCATCCGATCCACCCTTTGAGCCACAAAGCCGGGCTAGCGTCGGCGTCGGACACCACCGCGGGTGACCGGAGATGCGCATCCGATCCCCTTCCAGGTATTCGATCCGATAGCGACGACTCCTGGTCTCAAGATCAATAGTCGAGCCCGTCTCAAGGGTGTTGAGATACACTCCTTTGGGGAGTTCACCGCTTTCAAGCATTATTGCCTCTCATGCGCTCGCTTGTTGAAGTGGCGCTGGGAGGAGGTCTCCTCTTGCATGGATTACTAGCAGCTGGGCTTCCATCCCGGTCTCAGTGCAAGTCAACACGGGGTTCGGATCGGACGGTCTTGGCGAGCCAAGCATCTTTTACCGGAACCTTTTACCTGACGAGACACTGAGAGCCCGAACCGATCTGTCCGAAAGTGCGAAAGCATCCAAAGCACGAGTGCGCATCCACGCTGCCGCCGATCGGGGCGAACGTGCGATTTCAACTGGCAACGCTATACGCTGCCCTTCAGTCGCCTCGCGACGGCGACTGCTCAGCGAGTTACGCCCACGATTTCAAAAGAGGCCGCCAAATTGCTGTTGCCGCTGCCAGGAGGTTACCAATTGTGAAACAAAGTTTTGGCATGTCGCTGATCCTGAGTGGGGCACTGCTGGCCGGGGGCTGCGCTACAAAGAAATATGTCCAGCAAACTGCGGCTCCAATTCAGACCAAGGTCGATCAGGTTGCTGATCAGGCAAATAAAGAGGGGTCCGATATCGATGCGGCCAAGAAGGACATCGAGCGGCACGAAACCGGGATAGACGCTGCGAAGGAGCGGGCGATGTCGGCCGAAAACCGCGCAAATGAGGCGAAGACGGCGGCCGATAAGGCTGACCAGGATGCGATGCAGGCGCAGAGCATGTCGACTCAGAACACCCAGGCCATCAGTTCGCTGCACGACTCCGTCAGCACTGCTCTGGGTAACTTGGATGACTACAAGCTCCAGGCGGAAGCCGTCGTTCAGTTTAGCTTTGGGAAGGATGTGCTGACGCCCGAGGCTAAAGAGCAGTTGGACCAGTTCGTGAGCGAACACGCTAGCGCCAAGCGTTACTTCATTGCCATCGAAGGCTTCACCGACAAGACCGGCGCCGCAGCCTATAACGACGAGCTGAGTCGCCGGCGGGCCGACCATGTAATGGCTTATCTGGTCACTCAGCACGACATCCCCGTGTTCCGGGTCCAAGAGATTGGCTTGGGGAAGGAAAAGCCGGCGGACGAAGGGCGAAATCGAGCTGCGCGCGCGAAGAACCGCCGCGTAGAAGTGCGGTTGTTCAGCGCCGATCAGGAGCTCGCAATTTCCCAGTCCCAGCCGCAAACTCAAGCACAGAAGTAGAAAACGGGGCGGGTTTTTCCCGCCCCAAACCGGCCTGATTTACCTGCAATAGATTACCGCGCGATGAATCGTACGCCGTTGTTTGGAGTCCGCGGTCATTGCGATAACAATTCGACCGTTACCATACCTACGCTGACGGTTCTTCCGATATTGTTCCTTCGCCAGAGGGAGATAGGGATGCCACGCCGCACGCTTCGCGGCCACTTTCCGATTGTCATGCCTGAGTTCGACCCACGAAGAGCAAGTGGGTAGGCGAGGCGAGCAGGCCGAAATAGCTTCCGCATGAGGATCGGCCATGGGAATCGAGGGTCAACCCGCGACGTTGTACTCGATGGCCGTCACATCGAAACGGGCATAAGCGAACTCCACGCCGTCCAGTACCCACGCCACCTCGACGTGTGCGGGAACACGGAAGCGGCCGAACTCGCGGTACCCGGCGCACCGGCCTACCCACGGCGTAAGCACAGCCTTGCCGCCTCCAATGTCGCGATAGCGTTCGCTGCGGATCAGCACCATTCGCCCCTCCGCGTCGAACTCGACAGTGGCTGTCACCCGCGCGCCCTCCTGGACCAGAGTCGCTCGTGCCGCCTCTCCGCTAACCGGCTCCCAGCGGATCGCGTCGCCTACGAACGCGTACGGGAACCAGACCGCCTCGGCCAGCCAGCGCAGGCTCGCGCCTTGGTCAATCTCTGGGCCGCAGGCGTCGGCGATCGTGAATAGCGATTCCAGTTTCACCAGCATGTTGCCGCGCCGGTTGTGCAGCCGGTCGCAAGCATCGATCCACGCCAGCGGCACGGGGCTGACACTCGCGCTCCATACGAATCCTGGCGTCGCGGCTGTGAAGTACTCGACGCCGCGAATAGGCAGCCCGCGTTGTTCGGGCTTGGTCCGGAAAGTCCCCTCGTGCTCCAGACGAACGGTGCGAGTGGCCGGGGCGCCATCCTGGATCGCGAAGCGCAGATACCGTCGCACGGGCTCCGGCAGAGAATCCAGCCGTGCCGCGAGTTGTTGAGGGCCCACCGATGACATGGTGGTGGACAGCAGCGTGGTGACATCGCGGGCCACCCGCTTTCGGAACAGGTAGCGCCCGGCCAGCGGCACCAGGACGATGGCAGCGAGCGAACAGAGGGTGAAGGAGAGCATGGCAACACGTCGGAGAACACGATGCTACCGCTTTCGGAGTGCCCTGCGACGAGTCGCTTGGAGGGGGATCACCCTGACTCCGTTGCGTGGGTTGTGACCACGACCGCAGTTCGTGGGAATGACGGCGTATCTGGAAGCTGTCGCAGGAGGCCGAACGGCGAAAGGCTGGCATCTGTGCTGGTACACTCAGTGATCAATCTGGGCGACGCGCCGAATGAGCACCCGTCATCACGATCGACGACGTGACCACCCGTCGCGCTATTCCCACGAGCAGCAACCCGTCCAGTCACGCGTTACCGACTAGGAAATCCAGAAATGGATCTCGCGCCAGCATGGCTTCGTGCCCGAGAGCGCATGGTTTCTGCACTGCAAGGAGGAGTTCGGCCTCGTAGCGCCGGGGACCGCGCCCAAAGAGAATCCGTGCCCGCCAGAAAAGGTAGCGGCGACCAAGCAGGCGTTCCGGCGGTTCGGACTGCTTTGAACGGGCAAGCGGCCAGATTTTCCGTAACACTGTCAATGGACGACGGCGATCTAGTAAGTTTGGCTCCCAGCAGGTGAGCGACTCTGGCCTCGCATCATTCGCTCCGCAGCGTGTTCGCGGGATTCAGCCGTGTGATGCTCCATGCCGGCAGCAGGCTCGCCACCGCCGCCACGAACAGGAACAGCCCCGAAACGCCGACAAACGTTGCCGTGTCCGTGGGGCTGACTCCCCAAATCAGATGCCGCATCCAGCCCGCCGCTCCCCAACCCAGCAAACATCCGAGCGCGCAGCCGATACCCGCCAGCGCCACGCCCGGCAGCGTGACCAGCGTTACCGCCTGCCCCGCCGTCGCCCCCATCGCCATGCGAATTCCAATTTCCCGCGTGCGCTCGCTCACCGAATGCGCAATCAATCCGTAAATGCCGATAGCCGCCAGCAGCAGTGCGAGTCCCGCCATCGTCCCCATGAGCGTCGTCTCCAGCCGCTCACTGCCTAGCGTTTTCGATTTCACCTCGTCCAGTTCGCGGAAGCCGGAGAAGGGGAGCAGCGGCTCGACCGATTGCATCGCCTTCTGCATCCCACTGATCACGGCCTGGGGCGGCGCGGAGGTCCGCACGATCCAGCTCGGCGACAACCACATGTGAGCAATAGCTAACAGCTCGCCAGGCACCTGTGCCACGGGGGTGAAGACCACCGGCACGGCCGCCACCGGCGCGTACCCTCCCACGCTGCTGGCCTCCATGGGAACGTCGCCCGCGAGGCCTACGATCTCGAGATCCAGAGCTTGGTGACCTCCATTGCTGATCCACATGCCGATCGGATTCCGCTGCGGAAGATACAGCTTCGCGAACGCCTCATTCACCACCACCACTTTCCTCGCCTTAGGCCCATCCGCTTGTGTGAATTCGCGTCCGCCGAGCAGCGGAATCCGCAGCGCACGAAAATAATCGGGAGTTATGTAAAACATGACCGCCGTGTGGTAGTTTCCCTCCGATTCGCCCTGGAGCCGGAATCCGCTGTTGATTCCACGCTCATACGGCAGCACCAACCCCACCGCCGCCGCTTCCACGCCAGGCAGTGCCCGGATGCGTTCTAGCGATTGATCGAATAGTCGGTTCACCTGCGCAGCGGTTTGGTAGCGCGCGTCTTGCAGCGAGAGCGTCGCGGTTACCACCCCGTTCGGATCGAAGCCCGGCCGCAGATCGCGCAAATATGCGAAAGTCCGCAGCAACAGCCCCGCACCGATCAGCAGCGCTACCGACAGCGTCACTTCCGCTACTACCAGAACGCGCCGGGGCCATCGGCTCCGCCCGCCCGCGACCCCTCGCCCGCCCGATTCCGCCAGCGCGTCGCGAATCTCACCTCGCGTCCCTTGCCACGCCGGATACAAACCGAACAGCAGGCACGCCGATAAAGTCACGGTGCTGGTCATGAGCAGCACACGCCCATCCAGTCGCACCGTCTGCCACAAGTTGAAGCTGTCGCGCGCCAGAAATTCAAGACCGCGTACGCCGAGATATCCCAATAGCACCCCCGCCGCGCCTCCCAATAGCGCCAGCAGCAGGCTCTCCGTCAGCAACTGCCTGAACACCACGGCGCGCCCACCGCCCAGCGCCATCCGCGTCGCAATCTCGCGCGTTCTTCCCGCAGCCCGTGCCAGCAGCAGGCTCGCAATGTTGACGCAGCCGATCAGCAGCACCATTCCTACCGCAATCCAGAGAATGACCAGAGGCTTGCTGATGTCCATCCCTAAATACTGCTGGAACGGAATCACGCCCATCCGCGCCGTGGTGTCCGGGCCCAGCTTCTTTTCTTTCAAGCCGACCGCACCAATGGCGCCGACCTGGGAGTCCGCCTCCGCCCACCGCACGCCCGGCTTCAGCCTTAACGCGATCCCGTAATTGTTCGACTCCCCTTCGCCATGCGTTGACGGACGCAGCGGCGTCCAAACCTCCGCCAGCGTGCTCGTGCGAAGCTCCGGCGGCATGATCCCCACTACCGTATAGCGCTCGCCGCGCAACATTATCGTATGTTGCAAGACCGATTCGTCGCCATGCAGCACGTTCTTCCACAACCCGTAGCCAAGAACCGCCACTACCGGACCGCCCTCGCGGTCCTCGGCTCTGGTGAACTCGCGCCCATACAGCGGTTGCACTCCCAGCACCCGGAAGTACCCCGCGCTCACGCGCTGTTGCAGCACATACCGCACCTCTCCCCGCGCCGCGAAATTCACTTTCGTTGCCGAATCGGCGAATACGGCGCAGTCGAGATGATCGGCGTGATCGCGCAGCAGTTCCCACGTCTTTCCGTCCTCATTGTCTGACGTGGATTGTTCGCCGTGCTCGGTCCGGTGCGTCACCACCGCACCCAACCGCTCCGGCTGCGGGTACGGCAGAGGCCGCAACAGCACCGCATCCACCACGCTGAACACCGCCGTATTCGCCCCGATGCCGAGCGCAAGCGTGGCAATCGCTACCGCCGCGAACCCCGGACTCTTGCGCAGCACACGCCCTGCGTACCGCAAATCTTGGAAAAAGTGCTCCAACCAGGGAAGCCCTTGGCGATCTCGGTAGGCTTCTTTGGCGGATTCCAAACCGCCGGACTCTATCACCGCCGCACGCCGGGCCTCCGCAAGCGTCATTCCGGAGCGGATGTTGTCCTCAACCTTCATCTGGAGGTGAGATTCGATCTCCTCCGTTAGCTCGCGTTCGATTTGGCTTTTGTTGAACAGTCCACTCACGCGCAGGAAAAAAGCTCGTATCGACCTCATGGGAGCCCCTCGCCTGGAGAAAAGAACCGACCCATGACGGTGGTTGTCTGCTCCCACTGACGCGCTTCCTTTTCAAGCTGCCTTTTGCCGGCACGAGTCAGTGAGTAATACTTCGCTCTTCGGTTGTTGTCCGATATTCCCCACTCCGCTGTTAAATAGCCTTCCTGCTCCAGCTTGAGCAGAGCAGGATAGAGCGTTCCATACTTCACCGATACTAGGCTTCCACTAACCTGCTCGATGCGGCGTGCGATACCGTATCCGTGTAGCGAGCCCATCGTCTGGAGAGTCTTTAGCACCATTAAAGCCAAGGTTCCTTGCCAGACATCTGTGTTCTCGGCCATGGCGCACCTCTTGGGTTCCTATATAAGGATGGCACAGAATATATAGGGAAGCAATAGGAGATTTCAACCGGGAGGGCGTTCTGGGAATTGAATGGGCGTACAAGTTGGGCATCGGATTTGCACCAGAGGGGACGTTTGCCGCCAAAGAGAGCATCTAAGTCGCCGATCCTTCCTGGCGGCCGTGATCTGTCTCCCGGAAGCGATTTCTAACCTCTCATCCCCAGACGGCGTTCGAGGAAGTGTGATCCGGGAGCGTTGACGGGTTTAGCCGACCTTCTTCGCCTTCACCAGCGCCCATCTCTTCCGTGGTGCAGCCGCAATCTTCTTTCGTGCCGCGGGACTCATGGTACGCTTCGTACTGACCGGCTTCGACGACGGCGTCGATTTCGCTTTGATCGCTGCCCACCTCTTCCTCTGCGCCGCCGCTATTCTCCTCCGCGCAGCCGCGCTCAGTGGGCGCCTACTTGTTTGGCTCGGCGCCGCGGCTTGCGTGCCGTTTGCGGAACCGAGCTGTCGCCGGATGTCGGCTATCTTGCCTTCAACATCTCGCCTCGTCTGCTCGAATCCAATTAGTGCTGCTTCCAGTAAGGATGTGTCGGCTGGTCTTTGCCCTCTTGGCATTTAAACCCGCATTTCCGTTTTGAACTTAGTCGCAATCCAGGAGATCACTGTTATACTGGCTAGCGTTTCGAGGCCAAAATGGAAATCCCGGCTAAATGAACAAATCGTCAGAAACCAGGCGAATCTCGGTGCCGTACAAGACAGTAGCTCTGTCGCCCTTCTTATACAGCCCGTTCGCTGCTTCGTGCGACCGCGATAACCCCTACATCGACCCTCGCAGATGCCCTTTCTAACTTCAATGCCAGGTATCAAGTTTTGCCTGTGGAGCAGTAGACTTCCTGGCAGAACTGCGTGTGTCGCCCTAGTCTTTTGCGTGGTTTGCTTAGGCCGCATCGAGGGCCAAACAAATCCGCCGGGTGCATGCAAGGACACTGTCACGAATGGAGGATCGTCTACCGTGGCTGGTGCTACTCTAAATCCTCGGCCTAGACACATCTTGGGGATCTTGCCCAATCACAATACGTCACCATGTCTTGCTCCCTATGTGCCGATTAGCGCTAAAGAAAAATTCAAGATCGCGAGCGAGGACGCTTTCGACCCCGGTGCATTCGTGCTTGCAGCGGGGGTTGCAGGCGCGGCGCAGTTAATCAACTCCAATCGCCCTTTCGGGCAAGAAGCATCGGGATACGCTCGTTATTTCGGCGCCGCCTATGCAAACCACGTGATTGGCGACTTCCTGACGGAGGGCGTCTACCCATGTTTGCTTCATCAGGATCCAAGATACTTTCGAAAGAGTGGCGGATCCGCGGGTTCCCGCTTGGGGTATGCGATTAGCCGGGTCTTCCGGACGCAAACGGATGCAGGAGGAACGACACTTAATTATTCCAGACTGTTTGGCGCTTCTAGTACTGTCGCGATTTCAAGCCTGTATTACGCCAACCACCGGGACGCAGCGGGCTCCGCTGTCGGATTCGGCGCTCAGCTAGGCGGCGCCATGGCAGGCAACATCCTCCGGGAATTTTGGCCGGATCTATTGCGAAGGTTTTTAAGAAAGCCTTGAGCCGACGGCCCAATAGAGTCGAGTCTGTAGCTTTGGTCTATCTGTTTCTCCCGGTTTCCACCGACAGCAGTCATTGCCACTACTAACTGAACCCCGCAAGTGTTGGTGTGCGTGTGTGCTGGCACCAAGTTCCCAGGGTAGTCCTTGGGGAAGACTTATCCGTGAATTCCGGCGAGTGGCAGGAATGTCCGAGGATCTGATCGCGAAACCCCAGTGTGGGTCAGCCTGTGGACGAGCAGGCGCGTCACAGCGGACCATCTCCAAGTCTGGAAGTACACGTAGCTGTGCGGCTATCCCAATGGCGGTGGTCGAATGTCCTTGCTACGAGAGCCGGTTGGATAGAGAATGGTTGAGTGCCATCGGCAGAGGCCCGCGGCGTTCGATTGGAAGGCGAGCCAGCTTGCCAATACACGGTCATTTCGGAAGCAAGCGATCAACGTGGTAACGCGATAACCTGGGCCAAAGGCGAGGATGGGTACTGGTATAGGTGCACTCAGGCGCTGCATGGTTGCAGGACTTGGACACGCTTTCCTCCAGAATCTAAAGCGTCTGTGAGCACGATTGTCCGTAGCATCGCGCCGGGCCGTCGCCATAGGCGCATGAAGTTCTCCAGTCGAGCCGATTAGCGGCGTCCGTACCGCCTGACTCGACTATCCCGACGCTGTCCACCCTGTTCTGACATCCCCTTGCAATCTGGCGCGAACTGGCGCATACTTCCCATAAAGCGTTTATGGAAGAGAAAGTCGAACGTACATCTGGTGTCTTGCAAGGCGCGCTCGACATGCTGGTGCTCAAGGCGCTGGCGCGCGGACCGATGCACGGGTACGACGTGGCCGAGCACATTCTCGCGTGGTCGGGCGATGTCTTGCGCGTGGAGGAAGGCGCGCTCTATCCGGCGCTCCACCGTCTGGAGCTGCGCGGCCTGCTGGCGAGCGAATGGGGCGTCTCAGCAAACAACCGGCGGGCAAAGTACTACCGGCTGACGGTGGCGGGGCGGAAGCAACTGGCAGCGGAGTCATCGGACTGGGCGCGGATGAGTGGGGCGATTGCGCGCGTGATGGAGGCATAGCATGCGAGGGCTATTGACGAATCTGCGATTGCGGTGGCGCGCCCTGTGGAAACGTCGGCAGCTCGAAAGCGATCTGGAAGACGAGCTGGCGTTTCACCTGGCGATGCGGGAACAGAAGAACCGGAAGGTTGGAGTGGCGGAAAGCGCGCGGCGATCGTTTGGCAATCCGGCGTTGGTGAAGGAAGACTTGCGGGATCAGTGGACGTTTCGTGCAATTGAGAATTTCTGGAGGGACCTGCGATACGCGGCGCGGATGCTGCGGCGGAGTCCGGGGTTCACGCTGGTTGCGATTCTGTCGCTTGCGATCGGGATCGGCGCGAATACGGCGATTTTCAGCGTGGTGGACGCGATTTTGCTCAAGTCACTGCCGGTGCGGAATCCGGAGGAATTGCGGATTGTGCTGGGGACGGGGGAGCAGCGTCCCTTTGACAGCCATAGCGGCTATAACACGGATACGCGGCAGGGCATCCGGGTCCACAGCTCTTTTCCCTACGCGATATATCAGCAATTCGCCGCCAATGTTCCCCAGTTTTCGGATCTCATGGGATTCGCTTCAAACCAAGTGACGGTCATCGCCGGGGCGCAGAGCCACTATGCCGACGCTGAGCTCGTCACTGGGAATTTCTTCTCTAGCCTCGGGGTGCCGGCGCTGGGCGGAAGAACGCTGACTCCAGAGGACGACCGTGCTGCCGCGCCAGTGGCGGTGATCAGCTATCGATATTGGGAGCGGCATCTGGGTCTGGAGCCGGAAGCCGTGGGGCGGACGATTTTCATCAACGGGCGGCCGGTGACGATCGTTGGAATCGCTCCGAGGGCGTTTTTGGGAATCCGGCCTGGAAATGCGCCAGACTTGTTTTTGCCGATGGCTCTCGTTGGACTCTGCGGTAACAGGTGGTATGACCCGCAGGATGCCGAGAAAGCGTGGGTGCAGATCATGGGCCGATTGCAGCCCGGTGTGAGCGATCAGCAGGCGACGGCAGGACTTGGGGCGATCATGCAGCGGGCCAGCGTCGTGTCCAAACGAAAGCGAGAAGGAAAGAGAGACCCGTGGCGTCCGGTGCTGGAAAACGGTGCCGGGGGAATTCAGCTTCTGCGCGATGAAGCAACACCGGCACTTCTGGTTTTGAGCAGCGTGGTGGGGCTGGTGCTGTTGATCGCCTGCGCGAATCTGGCCAACTTGCTGCTGGCACGAGGCGTGGCCCGGCAGCGAGAGATTGCGGTGCGACTTTCGATCGGCGCCGGGCGCTGGCGCCTAATGCGGCAGCTTCTCACGGAGAGCCTTTTGCTGGCGGGTTTGGGAGCGGGGCTTGGACTGGCGCTCGCGGCACCTTTGTCACAGGTGGTAGTAAACCTGGTGGGAGGTCCAAGATCGGTGATCCTAGACGTACACCTTGATTGGCGCGCACTGCTGTTCACGGCTGCGGCAGCACTCGCCACGGCGTTGTTGTTCGGGCTAGGGCCGGCGTTTCGCGCCGCGCGAATGGATCTTACTCCGGCACTCAAGGACGGTTCGACGGGAGCGTTGCGTGGGAGTTCGCAGTTGCGGGTGAGCCGGTGGCTGATTGCGGGCCAAGTTACGCTTTCCACAATACTACTCGCGGGCGCCGGGCTGTTCGTACGCACGCTGGTGAACCTATCGAGCGTCGATCCAGGCTTCCTGGCCCAGCAACTGCTAATTTTCAACGCAAACGGATCGCGCAGCGGGTATCAGGGCGATAAGCTCGTGGGGCTTTACGAGCGAATCCGGGAGAAGGTCGCGTCGATCCCGGGCGTTCGATCGGTGACGCTTTCAGATGTAGCGCTGATTGCCAACAACATGAACGACGGCGATGTGACGATTCCGGGATACAAATCGCGAGATGGCCTGGCACCCATGATTGATGAACTGGTGGTGGGCAGTCGCTTTCTGACGACCATGGGTATTCCGGTTTTGTTGGGAAGGGACCTGGACGACCGGGATGGGCCGAAAGCTCCGAGAGTGGCGGTCGTCAACCAAACGTTTGCACGCAAGTACTTTCCAGGGCAGAGCGCCGTGGGCCGGATCTTCTACTTGGGTGGTGTGACGAATCCATCGCCGGAAGATCAGATCGAGATCGTCGGCGTCTCTAAGGATGCCAAGTACGATGCGTTAAAGGATGAGGTTCTCCCTACCGCGTACTTCCCTCACTTGCAGAGCCCGCCTGGGGTGTTTGGCATGACGTTTGAGCTGCGCACGGCGCTGCCGCCGATGGCGATTGCGGGGGCTGTGCAGCGGGCGGTGGCGGAGATTGACCACAATGTGCCGGTGGCGGAGATGCGAACGCAAGAGGAACAGATCCAGATGACCCTGGGCACGGAGCGGATGTTTGCAGGGGTGGTGGGCTCGTTCGGGCTGATTGCGGCGCTGCTGGCGGCGATTGGGCTTTACGGCGTGATGGCGTATGCGGTGACGCGGCGGACGAATGAGATTGGCATCCGGCTGGCGCTGGGGGCGGGTCGCGGGGATGTGCAGTGGATGGTGCTGCGGGAGAGTTTGTGGATGGTGGCGGCCGGGTTGGTAGTGGGGATTCCAGCGGCGCTGGCGCTGACGCGGCTGATCGAGCAGGCGCTGTATGGGGTCAAGGCGAACGATCCGGTGAGTTTCGTCGCGGCTGCAGTGTTGATGATAGTTGTCGCGGGGGTGGCGGCGTGGATACCGGCATGGCGCGCGGCACGAGTAGATCCGATGCGGGCTTTGCGTTGCGAATGAGCGGGGGGAGTCCCGTCAACTAAAGCATTAATCGCCCAGCCCACTTGCCATGCCAGCCTACTCCGGCTTGACATCAGCTTCCTTCCGCCGCATACTTCCATAGACATCTAGGACTCATGGCAAAGGCGGTCGCGGCGTCAGCGATCGATCAACGCTCAGGTTTATGGCGCCCGAGTCAACTTGACCCGCAGCAATTCCATCCCTTTCACCTTTTGTGCTACCCGTGCACATGACGCTTGCACAGATGGATAACTTAACGCGGGGATTTTGGCAAAAGCGTTGAACATCGCTTCTCCCGTAAAGCGCCCCTCGACCTTTAAGGTATTTCCGCAATCCCCGAAAGTGATCGTGGCGGAGACATTCATCAAGCAGTTACCGACGGCTTGCTTTCCCCATGCTGAGACCGATAGATCTTCCGCCTCCGCGGGTGAGAAGAAAAGGAACCAAGAGTCATCGCCGAAGTCACCGACTGGCCCAATCGCTAAAGCGTGTCCGTTGGCCGATACCGCGTACGTTCGACCTCGATCCGTGCTCCACCTTCCGAGGGGTGAAGACAAAACGCTAAGAACGTCTTGAGATCGTTTCTTCGCTGAGACATGGTCATTCGGTTGTTTGAACAGAAAGTCATAGGTCGTCGAATGGGCGATCTCTTCAGTTTGCGTGGAAGATGCGAGCGATCTGTACGAGGTGCAGGCGGCGAATCGGTCGGGCAGGCTACCCTGGTCCTCCCAGATCCGATAGTGCACATCGCCCAACTGCTCGGTAGCCTGCCAGAGGCCTGGCTGTAGTCTTTGGCTCAACTCAAGCTGCGTGACTGCCTCCTGGTACGATCTGGACCTGAAGAGTGCTTCACCCAGCGCGAAACGGAAATACGGGTTGAATTCATCATTCTGTGTCGCCGAGCGAAGGCTGGAAATTGCCTCAGGCCACATCTCGGCCGAGAAGTATCTGTGTAGTTTTTCGAGATCAGGGCCACCGCTTTCGTTGCTCCCGCTTTCGATCGGCACTAGCTCTTTCAGCTTGCTTTGATGCAATTGGCCAATGACTCTTCGGACTGTGTTCGACGGAATCGCCAAGTTCACATTCTGGCCCGCCCTTATACTCGCGGATGCAACACCAATTACCAAACCGGCAGAGTTGAGTACCGGCCCACCGCTGCTGCCGGGAGAAATAGGAGCCGACATCTGCAAAACGCTGGCTCCATCGATTTCGCGAATACCGCTGACCAGTCCTTCGCTGATCGACCGCTCCAAGCCCAACGGGTTACTGATTACAAGAAGTCGGTCTCCAGGCGAGACGCGGGCCGAGTCTCCGAGTTGCAACTTGGGAAGCCCCTTGACGTTTAATTGCAACACAGCCACATCTGCGCCGACATCCCAAGCTGCGATATTGTCAGTTTCAAATTCGAGGCCATTCGTCAGCCTGACCGTAACGACTCGCTCACCAGCGACGACGTGATAATTCGTCACGATCAGGCCCGTATCCGAAATAATGAAGCCGGTCCCCGCCTTGTGCTCACCGTCAATGACCACAATCGCATCCTTGGCTAATCGATAGATGTCTGCTGGTGCAAGTTGACGCTGGGCACGCAGCGATAGTACAGCCAACGAAAGGCAGAGTAAGGATTGTCTGTACATGCGTTTTGGGCGGCACGGGAACATAATAGGCCCGCTCAGTGAAAGACCTCTTTCGTCAGGTTGGCGTTCAAATTGAACTTCCCAGCCGCTGATGTTGGGTAATTCGTTATTTTCCACGGAACGAAGCCGTCCTTCTTGACGGTGAGGCTGCACGTGGTGCCGGGCACGAAGGAGACTGTTGCGGGAGTGGTGCCAACCGTGACTCCGTTGATCTCCACGGCTGCGCCCGCGGGGTCGGAGGTGATGGTGAGTTCGAATTTGGGGTCGGGTTCCGGGGGTTTGGGCCGAAGCGTCTCAGCTGCTTGCGGCGTCGGAGTAGAAGCCGAGCTTATCTGCGCACTTGCGCCCTTCTGACTTGCCGAGGCCAGCGGTAACACTCGCCTGTCCTGCGGTGGCGCGGAGGCTTGACTCGATGCCGGTGTTTTGGCTGCCAACACAAACGGCAGTGGCACGATTGGCGGGGGGCCGAAGGAATTGGCAACGACTCCGGCAGATGGGGTGTCCAATGCGGCGGCAGCGCTGGACTGCTGTGGCGGTGTGTGATTGATGATCGCCTGACAAGCATCCTTCACGGAACTGCCAACCGCGCGTGTGGAATCGCTAAAGATGTCATCCCCATCTCGGTTGAAAACGACAATCTTGTTGCGCCTTCGCGCGTAGCCCTTGCCACCCTCGTGGTCCAGGATGACCGCAAAATCGGCCCTCGCGGAGTTGTTGGTGATGGTGACGCTGGGGCACCGCTGGTTGAAGGTCTTGATGATCTCGGCGGTTTGAGGGCGAGCACCACCTGCGGTGTGCCCCGCTCCACCCCAGCTTCCACTGCCATCGGAATTCGTGTGGCCTCCGGCGGCCCATCCGCCCCGTATCTCCCAGGATTGGCTGTCGCTGATGTAGACGCGGGTGATGCCGTCGTTGACGTGGGCGGGTTGAGTTGGCGGAGGCGACGGCGGGGCCGGTGTGCTGCGCGATGTCACGGCAGGTACCGGTGGGGTTGGACCGCCTCCAGTCTTGACGATCATCGCCGAAAGGACCTTATCCGACACGCCGGCATTTTTCAGCGCGATAATGTCATCGGCAGAGGGCGCATACCTCCCCTCCTGTTGATTGACCATTCCGACGATGGTGTCCTCACCGATCCCGGCTTTCACGAGTTTCAGGATGGTGGCGTTGTCGAGGGCTGTCTCGCAGAACGCGACTGCGCAAATGACAAGCGCGAGAAGCGTGATTTGAAGCAAGCGCATCAAGGATGTCCTTTCAAGGCGGCACTAAGCGCGCCGCGAACTGCCCAACCTATAGGTATTCTGAGTGGAATATGCTTTAGCGGCAATGCTAACAACGGATAGTATTGTTACTCATATTCTGTGGACCAATAGTATGCAGCCCCAGATGATGGGGCTTGAAGTCCGAGCACAGAATCGTCAGGGACTTGGCCCTGCGCATCCGCGAGCTGCGGCATGCAAAAGGCTGGTCCCAGGAGTATCTGGCAGAAGAGGCCGGGATTCACCGGACGTATCTGGGCGGAATTGAGACCGCCCGTCGCAATCCGTCGCTGCGGAATCTGATCAGAATTGCTCGCGCCTTGGACGCAACGATGACGGGTCTGTTTCATGACATGTAGGCTGTCATCACACTCTCGGAATTGTTTAAGACGGTTGAGAAACGGGCTGAAGGCTTGCGGAAGAACGTAATGAAGGGGGCAGAGAGGCGGCAGCCCACGCCTTCCAGATAGTGATGTTTTCTAGTGGCGGGCCAGCCAGTCAACCGGTACCGAAGACGGATTGGATTCCAGAGTGGCGCAGGAGTAGCACGTCGGCATTCTCCGAGAGTGAACGCTGGAAGCTCGTTTGGAAATCACGGTGACTGATCGCCTGCGCTTGGGAATCTGCCGAGGGCATTTCGGGGAGGCACATGCGCTTCTCAGTCCGAATTGGGCGCGCTTCCTAGAAGCGGACTTCCGGATCATCACCCCTGGTACACATCAACAAACTCGACGGGTTGGAGTGCCAGCCCTTTTGTTATTCCGATCGCAGCGCTTGCATTGGCTCAATGCCGGCCGCGCGGCGCGCAGGGATCAAACCCGCGATCAAAGCACACGCGGCCAGCAGCACGACCGCGCCACCAAGCACCAGCGGATCGTGGCTCTTCACGCCGTAGAGCTGACTCGCCATTAAGTGGGTCGCCGCCAGCTCAAGCGGGATGCCGATGGCCAATCCGATAGCGATCAACATGAGAGCACTGCGCAGCACCATGGCCACCACTTGGCCACGCGCGGCGCCAAGTGCAATGCGGATACCGATTTCGCCCGTCCGCCGGGCAACCGAGTAGGCCGTAACGCCATAGAGCCCGATGCAAGCCAGCAGCAGCGCCAGAGCGCCAAAAGCAGACGTCAACCGCGCCATCAGCCGCTCCTTATTGAAGTTCAAGCTGACCAGTTCATCGAAAGTCAGAATGTCGAACACCGTGAGATTCGGCTCAACCTCCGCGATGGTCTTCCGCACCGTAGGCGCGAGGTTTGCCAGGTTCCCGGCAGCGTGCAATTCGATGGCGTTGATATAGTTCGAACCCGATGAATCCTGCCATTCCGCCGCCGATTCTTGCATCAGCGGCAAAAAGAACATAGGCCCCGCTGGCTCGTAGGGGTCCTCCCACTTAGCATCCCGGACGACGCCAACAATCTCGTAATCCAAACTGCGCTTGGCATCTCCTTGACCAAAGTGGCGCCCCAGTGGGTTTTCATTCTTGAAATACTTCCGTGCAAAGGTCTCGCTAATCACTGCGATGTGGCGGGAAGCCGGCGTGTCGCGCTCGTCAATCAAACGCCCGCGTATCAGAGGGGTGCCAATGGTTTCAAAGTAGTGCGGGCTCACGCGGAGCCAGGACGAATAATCCCGGTCATCCTGCCGGGCAGGGAACGGGCGTCCCTCGATGGCGATCGCGTCTTCCCAATTGTTTCCGCTCATCGGCGCATACAACGAAAGGCTGGCGCTGCGCACACCGGGGATCTGCTCCAGCCGCTCGCGAAGCTGGCGATACGTGGCCGCGATTCTCTCTTGCCCGTAACCCCTGATAGCCGGATTCACCCGCACGATCAGCCGGTCCTTCGTTTCGAAACCAAAGCGCTGATGCTCAAGATTCCACAAGCTTTGGGATAACAGCCCTGCGCCGCCGAGAAGCACCAAAGACAGCATAGCTTGCACAACCACCAGAGACCTCTGCGGAAACGTGGCGTGGGCTCCAGTGGTCCGGTTGCCTCCGCGCAGTGCTTCCACCGGATCCGGATGAGAAGAAATCCACGCGGGCAGCAAACCGAACACAATGCCGGTCACAAGCGAAAGCAGGAATGCAAAACCGAGCACAGGCAAAGAAGGAGTCCCATCGATCGGCACATACTTGGCTCCGTAGAACGCAAGCAACAGGATCGCACGCGCTCCTGCAATCGCCACGAGCAGCCCAGCCAAGCCGCCGAGCAGAGATAGGACCACACTTTCGGTCAGGCTTTGCATGATGAGCCGCCGCCGCGGCGCCCCAAGCGCCACACGCACTGCATTCTGAACGCGGCTGGCCGCCCTGCGCGCCAGCAGCATCGTGGCGAGATTCGCGCAGGCAATGAGCAGCACCAACCCAGAAGCCACAAGAAGCATCTTCAGAATGTCGGATTCTTCCCGCCGCATGCGCGCGACGCCTCCGCCGCCCGGTGCCAGATGAATGCGCTCTCGCGCAATAGCTTTCGCATCTTCTACGTTAAGTTGCGACCCCGCCTGAGCCGTCATCCATTGCTTCAGTTCCACATTGAGCTCGGCCTCTACTGTCGCTGCTTGCACACCCGGCTTGAACCGGCCAATGATATAGAGCCAGTGGTCGCCCGTGTTCTTCAACATCGAGTTCTCGCCGCGCATCGCTGGCTCAATGGCTAGCGGAATCCAGAAATCCGGGGGCTCCGGACGCAGCGTATCTCCGAAGAACCCTGGAGGTGCGATGCCGACTACTGTAACTTCTGTGCCATCAATCACAAACACCGAGCCGATAATGGCCGGATCGAGAGCGTGGTGCTGCTGCCAGGCGTGGTAACTCATCACGGCTACCGGTGTCGCACCCGCCACATCGTCTGCCCGCCGGATCGCCCGGCCCACGTAGGCCGGAACTCCGAACATGGTGAAATAGTTCCCGGAAACAAATTGGCTCGTGAACGGTTGCGCGATGGCCGAGGCTCCCGCGCGGCGCACGCTGACAAGATGGTCACTCGCCTCGAACGCCGCCATCTCGCTGAACTCCGGCGTGTGATCCCTTAGGTGCTGGTAGAGTGGATAAGAAAAAATGCTGTGGTTACCCTGATACCCGCCGATATTGCAGCAGTTCATGCCATCGCCCACCCTATACAGCGTCTTCGGATCGCTCACCGGCAGCGACTTCAGCATCACCGCATGCACCAGCGTGAAAACCGCCGTGTTTGCCCCAATGCCCAGCGCCAGCGTGAGTACACAGACCAGCGTGAATGCCTTGTTCTTGCGTAACTGCCGCGACGCGTAGCGTAGATCCTGCCACAGATGGTCCAGCCACATCCAGCGCCCGGCTTCATAGAAACGCTCTTCAATGCTCATGATGTTCCCCACGTTGCGCTGCGCCATGGCACGCGCGTCTTGGTCGTTGAATCCCTGCTCACGCAGCCGGTCGGCCTCCAGTTCCAGGTGCGCACGCAGTTCTTCGGAGAAGTCGCACTGATTCCGCTTGCGACGCAAGAACATATTCAGCCCTCCATGGTTTCCGGCCCCAGCACACGCCCGATGGCTGTGGCCAGTTTCCGCCACTGGCTGGTCTCGTGCGCCAGTTGCTTACGGCCGTCTTTGGTGAGCGAGTAGAACCTCGCTTTGCGATTATTCGAGGAAATCCCCCACTTCGCAGCGATCCACCCCTTCGTCTCCAGGCGCTGCAAGGCGGGGTAAAGCGCTCCATGATCCACCAGCAGAACGTCCTCAGACTGTTCCTGTATGGCCCGTGCGATCCCCTGGCCGTGCTGCGGCCCGAATAGCAACGTGCGTAGTATAAGCAGGTCCAGCGTGCCCTGGAGCAACGCAATGCGGTCTTCGTCTTCTCGGGTTAGCATTCAACCTGAGTATCCGTCTGTTTGGGTTAGATGTCAACCCGACGGGCACCTCCTCCTGGGGCGCTCATGGCGACTCGGTTCTTCATGGCGATCGAGGAAGTTTGGCTGAATACTGGGAAGCCGGCACCGCATTGGCGAAGTTCCGGAATTGCCGTCATATTCGAGTCCATGGTACGGCGAGCTGCCAGTACTGTCGGCGTCCGGGGCGATCACCGTTCTGGAAGCTTACCCCGCCGAGACTTACGGCCACCTTGGTCTCACCCCGCGGTTTCGGGAAGCGCACACGGGAAGGGCGGAGGAGCCAAGCGCGGGCGATCCAGTCCTGGTGTGAGCGCAATGGCGTTGAGTTGCAGCGGGAGTTGGCCGCCGATATCGAGAGTGGCTTTGGCGATGCGAGCTCGGGGGAGGACACCTTCGACGCTTTTATTGGGCTGCTCGGAATGATCGAGGCGGTTTGCGATCCGGCTCGGTGCGTGGCTCCGGAAGATCCAGCCGTGCGAGACATCGAGGGCTGGACTCTCGGAACCGATCCTGCAAGTATCCGCCAACATCCGGCATCCCGCGGAGCAGTGCGTCCAAGAAGCCAGGCGACGAAGGAGTTCCGCCGCGAAGCAACAACCGCCAAGACTCCCGCTGAAGAGGGTCGCGATCGAGTGTGTCCGGCGTGCCAGCGGAAGAGATTCGTGCGGTGGCCTTGGGGCTGGGATGGCCATGCCGCGCACGGTTGCCCAGGCATACCGGGCGATACGCCGGAGGAGCGAAAGCGGAATTACCGGGAGCGATATCTCGGCTAGTCAATTGCGGGAACGCTCGGGAGGGCCTTCATTTTCGCCGTCCTTGGACTTCATGCTCTTTAACTTCGTGCGAACGCAATCATCATGAGGCGCCGCCACCGGCCGCTACACTGCGCTCGGGTGGCGCTTCGCGCCTCCCTCGCTCCGTTCGCGGCCTAGTCCGGTCGAGTGCTGCTTGATTTCCGGTGCGGCAGGATTGTGCGTACCAATTGAGTAGCGGTTGCCGACTTACCTAGCCGCACTCGGTAGTCTCGTGGCTCCGATGCCGGACTGCAGCATGTTCGAGCATTGACTCTTCATGAGTGTCGGACCAAACTGGATTCGAATGACGTATCCGACGTATCCGACCCATCTTGCACGAGCCCGCAGACGGCGCCTCCGTGCATACATGGTTCTGGACGACGGCCTCCGGTATTTCGCGACGTACATTCCCGGCGGAGTGCATAACCTGATCACTCTGGCGCGACTGTCCAAGGACGAAAAGGTAAGGCAGTTGGCCGTTCTCTGGAACTCCCTTCCGCGTAAAGACCACCGCACCGTCAACCTTGACCGGCTCTGCTTATTAGATGCCGAGGTCTCACCAGGCATGGTGTTGGCCAGCATCGCGGAAACTGCCTACGACCTGGATATCGATGTTTCCGAACTAATCGGCGCCATTGATGCTATCCCCAATGCGGCAAGAGAAGAAAGCCGCCGAGCACGCACAGGGAGTTGGCGCGACCGTGAGCGATGCTTCCGGCGGGATGACCTAGTTCGTGGCCCGAACACCGCGAGCGCCGCCGATCCCGATTCGGAGCTGGAGCCGATCGAGAAGGAGACAATGGAATTCACTCGCATGCTTAAGCGAGGGCTGCAACGCGAGCGCCGCCAGCAAGGGGTACGATAATGCCGGCTCTTTGGGCACCGCGCCACGGCTACCCCAGAGATTCTACGGAACAGAACCGGCCCGCGGATCAGAAGCATCAAGGCCGTACTGGCAATGCGGCCGAAGTGCAAGCCAAGCGCATGCCCGAGCCAGAGCTTCCCAAGTGGGCTGAAGACGTTCTCGCCCGGCCAACCCCGCAATCGGTTTACGACGAGGTGATGTTGGCGCCGAAGGTCAGCAAGGTGCGGCCAGCGCGTGTGCCGACGCCATGGGACGTTCGGGTCTGCGATTTGGTGATTCGGCTCCGTCAAGAATGGGAGCTCTCGCAAACGCAGTTCGCCCGACTATGCAACGTGAGCCTCCGCACGGTGAAGCGCTGGGAGGCGCATGGTGGCAGACCGATGGAGCGCACCCGCACTTTGCTCGGGATCTTCGTGAAGAACGTCGAGAGACACGGGCTAGAAGCGTTTCGCGAGCGTTACGTTCGTGAGGAGCCCCGGTACCACAAGTCTGGCCCGGCTCATCGCTTGGCCGAAAACGCCTTTGATTCTCGGGTGGCGGGAGACAGCCCGCCGGCATTCCCTGTGGCCTGACGAAAGAGGCGGCGTTCTGATCGCCGACAATCGGCACCTCCTATGACTGCGTCCCTTACCGGCCGGAATGTGCTCGCCGGTTCCGAATGGTGGTGCAGCGTGAAACGATGTGGTAATTGTTGCTCGTGGACGCTTGGAATCTTTGATGAACTCTTGGTCATTAAATTCCGGCGGAAGCGGTTAGGAGACCGGCAATGCCTAGAATGCCCTCTTCACTGCCGATCGGCAGTCCAAATTGCGACCTTCGTCTGCCGCAGGAAGCGTTGACCTTCCGGATGAGGAATTCTCCGCCCTTAACCACCCCCAAGTACCTGGGTGCGATCAACATTACGGCCTGGCTGTATCGGGACGCGACGGGAGTTGAGAGGATTCAAGTGAACCCAAACACTACCATCGCGGAATTACTTAGGCAATTCGGTCCTGCACAGACGCCCGATGCAGAGGTCGGCATTCACTCGGAGGGAAAAGCCGCGGAGTGGTTCCGGACACGCCCTGACCTCCGCGTTTTGCAGATTTTCTCCGAACGAATTCCATGCCCGATAATGTGCGCACCCATGCTGCGACACTACTTTCCCGGCGTGCCCTGGTACTATTACTTCGACCGGAACTCGTGGTGGCAGGCAGGGAAACTTCTCAAGACGGCTGGAGAAGTCCTGAAGAGCGCGTACGGGCTCTAGCGAGACATTGCACTAGGGTGGGATGGATCGCTCCAAGGCAGCGTCGCAGCGAATGACGCCCCCCCCTCCGCCCCGAATCCAGTGCCGCCCTCCAGTGCCAAACTGTGGCAAAAAGGGTGGGGACTGGGTGGCGGAGCGCCGACGGGCCGCAGTGCAGATTGGCGTTTTGTGTGGTTATTCGCCCTAGCGCACAGAGAGTCGAGGTGACCGAGGCGACACCTAGAATCAACGGGTTCGGGACGAGGCGGAATTCCGAGTCGGGCCGAGTTGACGAAATGGGCTCCAATCCACGACCGAAGTGCCGCTGTAACACGCGCGGTGCGAGGCCGTGGCGGCCTTTGAACAAGAATCCTTCGAATCACCACTTCACAGTTGATCACCGACGCTGGTGATCAAGTAAGTGGCATGTAATTCAGTGAGCTAGCAACGAAATCACCGAATCACCAGTTTTTTCGGAACATATAACACACGTGTACCCACACACGACGCGCGCGCGTTAGTGCATAGAGCATGGGCCTTCTGTAGTACTAGTAGTCTGTTTTCTAAAAGAGTGGTGATATGGTGATAGTAAGGAGTAAGTACAATGTTACCTTGGGCTTAACTTGATCACCAGGAGTGGTGATCACTGGAGATCCTGGTGATCACAATTTGCCTCGTGGTTCATCGGCATGTTGCGGCGTCAACCTGATATTCAGTTTCGATAAGGCCTTCCAATACGGTGTCCCAGGGAAGTGCCAGGACCCATCGGGTGCCACCACAGCACACCACCGACTTGGCGCGCCGATTCTCTCGCCGAGCGCTCGGGTTAACGTCCAGCAACCCATCGTGGTCCAGCGCCTGCGTCAACGCCGACTTGGTCACCGGGAAGCCCCCACTCGCGCGGAGCTGCTTCGAGACAAAGTTAAAGCTGGCATCCGGTATGAGATACAGACTTCCACCCCCGCCTGCCTTGCGCTCGTACCATCCGAGCATCGCGGTTGCCGGGTTGTTCGGGTTGCCGCCAATGACCATCGCGCCACTCTCCTTCTCGACAACGTAACATGCACCAGCATCCAACCCTTGGCGAAGAGTGTCGAAGAAGAGCGTAACCGGCCGATGCTCTACCAGCGCACTGGCGTGCCTGCGAACCAGATCCGTGAGCACCGTGAGACCTTCGTCGCACTTCTCTTGAGCTTGGCTTTCCGTGAGCAGGCCGATACGGACCATGAACTCCATCCCGAATTCGACGCCGAGTTGAATGTGCCCCACGTTCTCTGCCATTCGCAGATGTGGAAGTGCATGCTCGGAAGAGTTTAGCTTCTTGCGAAGCGCGGCAAACCGGTCGTTCACTTGGCGGGCAATCGCGCTGACGTCGGAACGCAAGTAATTCAGATATTCGACAAGAGCAACCGGCAGCGACGAGAGACCCTGTTCGTCCTGAAAGCTGCCTAGCAGGTCCTTTGAGATGGCTTTGTCCACCGGAATCCTGAGCAGTCGCGCTTCCCGCGAGGTAGCCAAGTCCGGCGTGTACTCACCGGTCGAAATAACAAAGCCGCGCGGATGGAATTCGCGCCGTGTGCGCAAGTCGTTGGTCATCCGCCTCCGACCCATCGAGTCGCCAACCGCGCCCAGCAGTCGTGTAAAAGCCCCCTCTATCTTGTCCTTGGCGTAGCCCTTTGCTGGGTACAGGTCATCGATCGCGAGAACAACATCCTTCGCGCAGAACGACGTCTTCTCTAGGATGTTCTCAGTATGCTCCCAACGGGCTGGCAGGTCCGTCTTAGTCCGAAACGGACCATAATGCGCGAGTGCGGCCGCCACGAGGCTCGACTTGAGGCTCCCGGAGTCTCCCTCGAAGTGCAGCATGACGGTGCACGGCAAGAAATGACAGAGTGGCGCCCGGTAGATCGCGCCAAACAGGGGATACGCGACTGCTGGGTCGGCCACCGAGAGCAGACTGATCGAGTGCCGAGCGGCGTCCTTCAAATCGCCACGCCCACCGGAGAGATCATAACGATCCAATGCCTCACCTCGAAGGTCGGTCTCGATGTCGATGCCACCAACCGCGCCGCCCTGATGCAGGAAAACCAAATCGCCGCCAATGTCGCGCCAACCGGTATGGCCATAGATCGTGCGTGTCCGGGCATCTTTCGAAAGCTGCAGAATCGCGTATTTGAGCGTCGCACTGGCATACCGTTCGTTGCTGATGATCCCCTCATGGCCTAGTTTCGGCAGAACCCAGTTCATCCGGTCAAACTCTTCGGCGCTCAACTGAAACGACCGTTCGCCTGAGGGGAGTTTCACGTCCATTCGGAAATGTCGTTTCTGCTCGGCCCCATCGTCTACTACGACGGTCTCGACGATTTTGGCCTCGAAGTGTGCAAGGATCTCGCCACAACCGTCTTCGTCAGCGCGCTGACAAGCCTTTCCGTCCTTGAAGGAATAGATCTGAATGGGCCCGGCCGCGGCGTTGTCGCCGGAAGCCTGATCTTGTTTCCTTTGCCTCTTTGACTTCTTTTCCGGTGGACGGCAGGCCTGTTTTGTGAACTCCTCGGCCTTCGCGATCGCGGCCTGAATTATTCCCTGGCGATACGTGCCGTCGTTTCCGTCCCACCGCGTGGGGTCGAGGTCGAAAAGCTTGCTGGCCCGGTACACTCTGTCGATTACTTCTGGATTTCGCCCGCCAGACATGGCGATCTGCGTACACACGACACGATCCGCCTCTGCCAGGTCTGCGCAGCCGGCCTTTTGCCAGTCGCCAGTCTTAAAGAGGTCGCAGCCTTTGCGTGTTCCACGAGTGAGGATGGCAATAACGCGATTAACTGCGGCGTCCACCGAGGAGGGATCGTTCGATTGGGGTGTTACTGACATGTGAGTTTTCCTATCGTGAGAAAATGAGCAGTGTCCTGGCTTGCCATTTCTGCGAGCCGGCGCGATGTCAGCAAATGACGAGCGTGCTCCGTGATTTGCTGCACTCCTATCGCGATCTGCTCGGTTATGCTAGTCAACAAATGCTCCTCCAACGTGAGGGGCTTTCATTCGTTTGGATTCGATGCCCGCGGCCAGCCACGGCGGGTTTCGTTTTTTGGGCCACGCGGCTATCTTCCGAGCTGCGTCGAGTGCTCTTCTACCCAGGCTTCCAGCGCCCGCAATGGCACGCGAACGCTGCGTCCGATCCTCACCGTCGGCAGGACTCCGCCTGCCATCATTTCGTATGCGGTGGCTCTCCCCACACTTAGCTTGGTGGCGACTTCTTCAGCTCGCAGCAGGAGTTTCGATTTATCCGGGGCGTTTTCTCTTGCAAAGGTCATGTCTCTTTTGTACTCTAGTGTGTGCAGGAATACAAAGTGGAGGTGAACTCTAGCAAGAAGACTCCGATTCGTGCTCTAGCAGGGCAACTGGACAGATTTCTGGTGGAGCTCGCTAATATGCAACAGGCAGATCACGTCCTGCGAAAATTCTCAAGTCTCCTGCCACCTAGTCTTCAGTCCGCGAACGATTTTAGCCCGGTATTCTCCAAAAACCCTGACGAACTACCCGCGGTAAACCTACGCGCGTACCAGGAACTAGTGCAAGCGGTTTGGGAGGCCCCAACGAATGCCGAGCGGCGGTACTTCGCTTGGAAGCTCAGAAGCAGGCTCTACCGTGCGGTGGAAGCAGAGGCGCGGGAAGCAATTCCGCAGACAATTCAGCGTGCCGGCGACGAGTGGCGGCGAGTGGGCGAGTGGAAGCTAGAATACAGCAGGATGTTGCGGTCGTTGCCCGAAACGTCGTTCGAGGCCGTCGTCAACAGATTGGACGACTTGGGAGAACGAACAAAGCGGTGTGGCAACCCAGACTGTCCGGCTCCTTTCTTCATAGCTGTCAGGAAGAGCCAGCGATACTGCACCGAATCATGCGCCGGTGTGTTCCAGCGGCAGGCAAAACAGGCATGGTGGCAGCATCACGGGAGGGATTGGCGCAAGCAGCGTAGAGAGGAGACAGGAAAGGGTCGACGACATGGCAAAGCGCGGACAAAATGAAGGCTCAATTTACAAACGAACTGATGGCAGGTGGTCAGCCATAGTCAGCATCGACTGGAAGAACGGAAGGAGACAACGAAAGTTCTTTTATGGCAAGACTCGGAAGGACGTTCAGGAGAAGCTAACGGCGGCGCTTCGGGACCAGCAACTCGGATTGCCCATTACGTCAGAAAAGCAGACAACCGGTCAATTCTTGCAGTGGTGGTTCGAGCACGTCGCAAGGCAAACGGTTCGGCCCAAGACCTTGAAGTTCTACGATTTTGCGATGAGACAGCATCTATTGCCGGGCTTGGGCCGCGTACCCCTGCATAAGCTTTCGCCCCAACGGGTTCAGACGTTCCTTAACCAAGCAAGCCACACCGCATCCGAGCGCACTGGGCGCCCGCTGTCGCCACGGTCGGTGCGACACCTCCATCGGACACTCTGCACAGCTCTTAACTCCGCGGTGAAGTATGGCAATATCCAGCGAAACGTGGCCACCCTTGTTGACCCTCCTGTTGCTCCGAAACCGAACGTCCATTATTTCAATGTCGAGCAGGCCCGAATATTCTTGGAAGCGGCCAAGACGGATCGGTTGTATGCGCTCCTGGCCACGGTTCTGTCCCTTGGCCTGCGTTTGGGTGAAGGTCTGGGCGTGGCGTGGTCTGACCTGGATCTCGATACGGGCCGGTTCAATATTCGCCAAGCACTACAGAGAATCGACAAGAAGCTCTACCCGGAAAAGGCCGGACTCCAACTTGTGGAGCCAAAGGGCGGCTATTCGGCTCGCGTTGTGACCCTGCCAGTGATTGCGGTCTCTGCACTTCGCCACCAACTGGCACTCCAAGAGCAAGAACGCCAGTTGGCTGGAAGTGCATGGCGGGGGAACTGTTGGGACCTTGTCTTTACTACGAGAATCGGGACCCCATTGGACGAGAGGAGCGTCCTGCGGCAGTTTCAGAAGATTCTAGCTGTGGCAGGGCTACCCAAGATGCGCCTCCACGATCTTCGTCACAGTGCGGTTGCAATTCTGATCGCTCAAGGAGTGCACATCAAGGCGATTAGCGAACTTCTGGGCCACAGCTCGGTGGCATTCACGCTCCAGGTGTATGGCCACCTGCTGGAGGAGACGAAGAGGGAGACCGCCCTCAAAATGGACGAGGCGTTGAGCCCGGTGGCAGTCAAGAACGTAGTCAACCGACTTGTCCAGTGAATCCATGCGTCTGTAAGTATTTGAAATTGTTGGCGCGCCCGGAGAGACTCGAACTCCCGACCTACTGGTTCGAAGCCAGCCGCTCTATCCAAACTGAGCTACGGGCGCGCTACGGCCATTATAGCGGCGGTGGAGTCATCACAGCGTCTTGAGAAAAATAATGAGGGCTTTCTTTTCCTCAAATGGGAGATCCAGTCCGAAGGGGTGGCCTTTCACCGAGCGAGCGCGGCCGTCGTATCCCTTAAAGCCCGTGGGGACGTAATCATCACGAAGGCGAGCCGAATCGAACCAGTCCTCGATCGTGGCAACGGAGCCGTTGTGTTCGAGAGGACCCCGATACCAAACTCCCTTCAATGACGGGACCTTGTAATAGCCAGTGCCTTTGTGCGTCTCGAGCGAGTAGCGCGGATCGGTGCCGACTCGGGCTTCCATGACATCGAACTGCTGTCTGTGGTCCCCCGGGGGATCGAACCCAGCTGACCTGCCCTCGATAATCTCTGCCAGTCATAATTGAGAAGCTCCAGCGAGGAAAGGAGCTTCGAGATGAAGAAGGGCAAGCACCCAGAAGAACAGATCATCGGCGTGCTGAAGCAGGTGGAGGCAGGCCGGACGGTGAAGGAGGTCGCCCGGGAGTTGGGCGTCAGCGAGGCGACGATCTACACCTGGAAGAGCAAGTACGGTGGCATGGAAGTCAGCGAAGCGCGGCGACTAAAGGAACTGGAAGATGAGAACCGCCGGCTGAAGCACATGGTCGCAGACCTCAGCCTCGACAAAGAGGCACTGAAGGCGGTGATCCGAAAAAACGGCTGGAGCTTGTAGGTCTGCGGCAGGATGTGGCGTTGGTGATGAGCGAGTATGAATACTCGGAGCGCCAAGCCTGCAAGCTCATGTCCATGGATCGGACCACCTACCGATATCAGCCGCGGCCGGACCACAATGCCGAGTTGCGCAGCAAATTGATCGCCCTGGCGCGGCAGAAACCGCGCTACGGTTACCGGCGTCTGTGCGCGCTGCTGGAGCGCAGCGGATGCCAAGCCAGCGCGCAACGGGTGTACCGCATATACAGCGAAGAACATCTGGCGGTACGAAGGCTGAAACGGAAGCGGCTGGTGAGACCGGCGCCGGAAGGCACGTTGTTGCACAAGCCCAACCAGGAATGGGCCATCGATTTCGTGTCCGATGGCTTGGCCACCGGACGAGGGCTGCGCATGCTGACCGTCGTAGACAGTTTCACGCGCGAGTGTCCAGCTGTCGAGGTCGACACAGGCTTGTCGAGTGGCCGAGTGACTCGCGTGCTGGACTGGATCATCAGCCAGCGTGGGAAGCCGGAAGTGATTCGGTGTGATAACGGGCCGGAATTCACGAGCCGACACTTTATCGTTTGGTGCGAGGAAAGGCAGATCACGCTGCTGCACATTCAACCTGGCCGACCCATGCAGAACGGTCATGTCGAGAGCTTCAACGGGCGATTCCGTGATGAGTGTCTGAATCACAACTGGTTCACGACGCTGACGGACGCAAAAGAAAAGATCGAACGGTGGCGTATGGAATACAACGGGGAGCGGCCACACAGCAGCTTGGCGTATCGAACACCAGAGGAATTCGCCAAAGCCTGCTCTGAGCCCACCAACAGGATGGGGTTAACAACACCCATCCCGCCAGAGCCGCCCGTCGCAGGTGAGCGGTCGCAGAACGGTACTCACGGTCAAGGGTTCGCTAACGCCACGCCAAAAACCGGCGCGCCCTTGACCGCTGCGTGCCGTTCTGCATTGGAGGATGGTGCGACGGGCGGCTCCGACGGGATGGGAAAAGAGGAGTTACAGTAGACCGAGCGTCTCAGTTACGGTTGGTAGAGAAAATCGAGGCAGGTCACATCCACCGGAACGAGCTTGTTGTTTGTGTAAAGAGGCGGCGTGTGGCACGACGCGCAACCCGCGTGTTCGAAAATTGTCCGCCCTCGGGCCGCTGCCGCGTCGAAGGGGTTTGGGTTCTGTGGAGGCCGAAGCGAGTACAGGTAAAGCGCGAGCGCGTAGAGTTGCTCATCGCTATAGCGCTCACCATGACCGTCTTCGGCACGCTGCGATTGTGAATCGCCGTAGCGATCTCTTGCGGATACATCTTGCACCAGCGAGCAGTAGCGCATAAGGTCGCCAACGCTGCGGTGCCGCACCAGACCGGTATGATCCAGGTAGCGCCGCTCCTCGACTCCAATCAGATCGGGAATCTGAGGTGGCAAGAAAATGCTGGTATTGCTGCGCGCGGTCACGCCGGGTGGGATCCCCTCGCCAGCCGCGATCAGACTATCGAGTGACATAGTTTGCGCACGCCGGTTTGGATCATCCGCCAGCCAGGGCATCTCAAACTGGCGGGCGAAGCCGCGGATCCTCTCCAGCACTTTGCCGGGATCGCCGAATTGGGCTGCTCGGCGGAGCATTGACGCGCCCTCACGATCGCCTGGATTGTTCCCCTGCGCGCCGGGAAGGATGGTTCCATCCGCCATTACACGCGTGTGGCAGGTATTGCAGCCCATCGAGCCCAGCTCGACCTCGCCCTTTCGCCGGATTACCCATCGTGCGAACGGAATGGTACCGTCATTCGCAACCGGCATGCCAGCCCGCTCGTAAAATCCTGGATCGCGCACCTCTGTCGCGCCAAAAAACACGGGGCTGAAAGAGGTTGGTGCGTTGAAGACGAGTGCCCCCGCTGCGACCCAATCTTCGCGTGTTTTCAGATTGGAAGTACCGAACGCCACCTGGGGGTCCTGACCGCGAAGCCACTCCATATAGCCCTCGGGTTCACGGCCTGGGCGGTAGACGGGATAGCTCTTGTAAATGACGCGAACGGGTATCCGATAGTAGAGCTCTTCAGAAATATGGATGGGGGAGTATCTTGAGTTCGCGAGTGGCACTTCGAGCCTATCTACATCCGCTTGTTTCCACGTTCTCGGAATATCGGGTGGGGTTGCAGACATAACAAACATGACTGCCAGACCAATTGTGGATATTTCCATCGGCTAGAGTCCTCCTTGCAGGTAGCTGATCACATCCGCAATGTCTTGCCGGCTCAGAGATTTTTCCAGGTCTTCCGGCATCAGTGAAATGTTGGAAGCACGCATCTCCGCAATGTTTGTGCGGAGCAAAGTTTCGTCTTCTTCGGATCCTCCGCGCAGCGTGATGGTTCCCGGTGTTTCGTTAGCGATGACACCGTCGTGCAGGCCACCGTCCTTTGTAGTGATGATGTAGTTCGTAAACCGAGGCTCGATGGCGTAACTCGGGTTCAGAATCGAAGTCAAGAGCTCCTCTTTTGACTTGCTGCTAACTCCGGAGAGGTCCGGCCCTACGCGTCCGCCCTGCCGTCGCGGCAGATGGCATTTTCCGCAGACCTCCTCAAATTTCGTTTTGCCCCGCTCCGGGTTGCCCGCCATCTTTAAGACGCTCTGATAGTCCTGGACCAGTTTCATACGGTCACTGGTATCACTCTCAAACAAATGGCGGACCCGTTCTCGAATTGCGGTGTCGGAGTATTGCATCAGGCGGGCTCGTCCCGCGGCATCGACCGCATTGAGTTCCAGCTGATGCCGTTCGATCGCCGTAACCAAAATGGGGACACGCTCCCGCTGATTCAGCAGCGACTCCATTGCCTTCCGCCGCGTTTCCGGATCGTAGCTTTTCCAATTGCCGATGAGAGTCGTGGCGACATCGGGATCATCAAACGTTGCCAGGGATTCGACAGCAGCCAACTGCAATTCCGATCCTGGCTGCGATTCGAGGATTTTGCGCAGCACAGGACTTGCCGTCGAGTAGGGAGCGCTGCGCAATACGCGAACGGCGTTAAGGCGCTTTTTGGCATCCAAGCGCGGCGCCAGTGCTTCACCCTCGGCTTCTTGAATGAGGCCGGGCATTTCGAGATAGCGTGCCGTTTCCCAGGCTGCTTTTTCAGTCACTTCCGACGGGCTATTGAGATATCTCGCCAGCAGCCCTTCCGCTCCAGGCACCTGGATCGTTTTGATACCTGCGAGCCTCAAGCCACGCGATAATCCCGATAGAGCGGCATCGGGCTGCTTCAGACGAGGCAACGCGCTCAGAAAATGTGCGATGTCCGCCGGATTGTGCTTGGCCCCGATGAGCGCGGCGAGCTGGCTCACAAACTCGCGATCGTTCAACGATTGTTTCTTCGCCATTAGCACGTCAAGAAGTTGCGCCGCTGAGTCACGCACCGAGCTGAGGACCGCGACGCGAAACCAGCGGTCCCCGTCATGCTGTGACGCTAGTTTCGCCAGACCGTCCGTGACCCCGGCGCCGCTCATTTGCCCTAGCGTGAATGCCAGTTGGAGCTGCACTCTGGAGTCCGGATCGGATGTCATCGCCAACAGCGCGCGTGCTATCTCTTTCGAGCCCGGCATGAGTTCCTCGGCGACATGCACTGCATGTTCCCGCACTCTTGGATGCGAGTCGCGCAAAGCTTTCAGCACCGTGGGAGCATCCACTGCGGAAAGGCCTTCCAACACCCAGAGGGCATGAATCCGCGCCTGCGGAAATTCACTCTTCACCAATAAATCCTTCAAAAGCGGAACCGCGGCCGGGTCCTGGCGCTCGACCAGCAACCGATGCGCGGTGTCCCGGTGCCAGCCGTTGGGGTTTTCCAGGTTCTTCACCAGTTGCGCGACCGTTGCAGACGCCAGATTTGGTTTCAGATTTCTTTTGGCTGGCGGATGCTTCGGGACGATGCGGTAAATCCTCCCCAGTGTGTCGCCGCGCCAGAAGTTCAACGTTTTCTTGATCGCCTCGGGAATCGATTCCGGGGTCTCAATGATTTCGCGATAGATATCCAGCACATACAGATTTCCGTCAGGCGCATTTGCGAAATTACAGGGGCGGAACCAGGGATCGGTAGAAGCCAGAAATTCGCGTTGCTGCTCTCCCGGAGCGCGGCTGGCGGTGAAGAGGATGCCCTGTGGCCGCAGGATGTCGCGATGGATCAGATTTCCACTGACATCTCCAGTGAACAAATTGCCGCGGTATTGTTCCGGAAACTGATCACCGGAATAGATGGTGCCGCCGGTGGCCGCAGTGAACCACCCCGAGACGAGTTCGGTGGAGGCGTCGAGAGGGCGAACCTTTTCGAGGTCGTTTTCGTGATAACGCTGTTGCCGCAGGCGCGTTCTTTCCACGCGCCAGGCTTGCGGGCCCGTCAGGGGGTACATGCGGCCCGAGGGACGGCCGTGATCCGAAATATCTTCCGCAGGTGCTCCAGCATCCAGCAGCGGCGCGCGGGTCAGATAGTTCATCGGCACCACTACCTCCCGGACATGCATCGTATTTTGTGAAATGAACCGGTTACCCCATTCATCAAATGTGGAACCAAACTGTGCCGGGCCGGAGGCGGGCTCGGCGAGATCCCGGTCTGGGCGGAAGCGAAAATCCGCTCCGCCCACCGAGATGGGCGGGCGTTCGGGATGCTTGGGCGACCGGATGCTGGCCTCCTGGCCATCATTGGAACAATAGATCCAGTTATCAATGCCAAGCCTTGGGTTGGTGATGCGCGCTTCGGGATCGACTTTTGAAAAACCCGTGTACAGAACCTCTCTCACATCAGCCTTCCCATCACCGTCCGTATCTTTCATGAACAGAATGTCCGGCGCACTCGTGACGATCAAGCCGCCCTTGTAGGGCATGATGCCGCTCACTTCCAGAACGTGGTCGGCGAAAATGGTGCTGCGGGTGATCTTGCCGTTGACATCAGTTTCGAGCAGGCGAATGCGCGAACGCGCTGGTTTGCCGGGTGGAGGATCTGCCGGGTAGTCCAGCATCTCGGCGACGTAAATTCGGCCATTTTCATCAAAGACCATCTCGACCGGGCTCATGACCTCGGGCTCGCTGGCAAACAGCTCGACATTCAGGTCGTCGTTGACGCGAAAGGTCTGTAATTCAGCCTGAGGAGAACGTGGGCCTGGCGCGCTCGATCGCTTGCACGAAACCAGTATGACCGCGAGCACAAGTAGTCGACAGCGCATTCAGGACATTCTACCTTCAGATGTATTCTCGTAGGATGAAGGAAACTGAAGAACCTCACGTTGAGAATGGCCTTTTGAACGCCTGGCTTTCCGATTTCCTGGTCCGCAATGGGGGCACCTCCGGAACGGTCCACTTGTATCAGAGCGGAGGATTGCGTCTCGCCGCGGCGGTGAATATCCCAGAAAAGGTGTGCCAGATCGTCGCGTGGGTACCCCGGGGGAAAGGCATGGCGGGCCTCGCCCTCGAGCGCCGGGTTCCCATTCAGACCTGCAATCTGAAGGAGGACGAATCCGGTGCGGTGAAGCCGGGCGCCAAGGCCGTGGACGCCAAAGCTGCAGTGGCTATTCCTGTGAAAGGCGAAGACACCGCCGTGCGTGCCGTCGTGGGAATCGCTTTCCCTGACGAACGCCACTTTTCGGAATCCGACCTGGCCGCGCTCAGCGATTCCGCGGCCACCTTGCCCCAAGGGTGATTCAACGGCTGACGGAAGAGGAACTCAAGGCGCCAACACGGGCCGCAGTTCCATGGTTTTGAAATAGACTTCGGCACCTTCCGATTGAAACAAAATGCGTCCTTTCGTAAGCGAGGAACCGCTGCCTTCGTTTACGAGTTTGTGATTTACATAGTAACGGACGGTGTCTCCTATCGCCCATAACTCCAGGCAGTTCCATTGCCCGTGCGGTTTCTCAACTTCGTTCTGCGGGTCGCGATAGCCGGCCATATCCTTCCATGGGCCTTTGCCGAAACGGTCGAACCGGCCCTTGTCCTTGGTTTCGCCTTTCACAGTCAGGCGCGTGTCGCCCACCAGGATGATGTCGCCCGTCCCGCCCTCGATCATCTGAAACTCAATGGAGTGCGGCCACACTTTGTCTTCCCCATTCACATGAAACAGCACGCCACTGTCGCGCGCCTTGTCCTTGCGCGGTTCGTTAGTCTGCTCACCCCAGCGAAACACCACGTGGAGATAGTAGTTTTCGTACTCCTTCTGCGTAATGAAGTAGCCAAACTCCGCGCCGGAGACGTGGACAACACCATTTTGAACCTGGAAAACGTGATCGGGATCGTTGTTCTTTCCGTGCTTATCTAGATAGGTATAGAAGCCATCGAGATTCTTTCCATTGAACAGTTTGATCTTGGGTCCGAGCCTCGGGTTCGCAGCAAAGGCGAGCGAAGCACACAGGAGAAGATAAATGAGGCGAGTCACGGGTTTAATCATAACTTTAGGGATTGCGAACCTGTGCGATCTCCCGCGATTTTTGTGATTGCAGGAATGCCAGCAGATCGATAAATTCCGAGCGCGTGAGGCTTTCGTCCAAACCCTCCGGCATCAGGGAGATACTGGACGGTTTGATAGAAACAATCTGCTTTCGCGGGATACGGATTTCGGCGTGGGGCCCGGTTACCAGCGTGATCGCATCCGGGGTGTCCTCACCTCTTACTCCGGAGTACATGTCCGTTTTGGTTTCGACGTTATAAATCTCAAATCCAGGCACAAAGCTGGCGCTGGGGAAGACGATCGCCTCCAGGATATCGTGGCCGGAGCGGATAGCGCCGACTCCTGTAAGATCCGGGCCGACGTGTCCACCCTGGTTGCCGATTGTGTGGCAATGATAACAGGCAACTTTCTCGCCAAAGAAAATATGGCGGCCGCGACCAATATCACCACCTGCACTGAGCATGGGCTCGTTGAGCGCAGGATCGATTTATCAATGCAGCGTTTTTGTTTACAGTAGTCTTTCGTTTCATCACCTGTGGCCTCCAGCGCCACACCCCTGAGGTTCGTCTTTGTCGTGAAGAGGATGTCAGACTGCAATTACTTTATCAGAGCGGGGTTTCGGCTTCTCATGCCACTTGTCTTATCAGCGCTCGTCGCCGGTGGGAGGCCGGGATTCTATTCGTACCTGAACCAGTAGCCTGGCTATGATCTCCTCGAACGCCGTTTGGGGCAATGACCACGGGTGCTCCTAAATGCCAGGCGACTACTCGCGATCTTGATGTGTCGCCGCTGAAACGCTTCCGAACAACCTTAGACTCTTGGGCGTCCAGACAGGCTCCGACAACAAAGAACACTCTGACCAGAGATCGCATGATTAGATCATCATCCCAAAAACACTTTCGCGCTCTTTATGGCGGCAATAGATCTGGCCTGCGCGAGTTCCGTTTGCCGGCGATCTGCCAATCAGTGAAGGGCGAACGTGCGTCCCGGATCTTCACGTTAAGACAATACGGCATGCCAGACGCGAACGCACGCGTCACTGCGGGCCCAACCTGATCGAGTGATTTGATGGTCTCACCACCGCCGCCAAAAGCTTGCATGATGGCGTCGTAGCGCGCTGAACTCAATTCGGTGCCCACCGTCTCCCGCGTATGGGCGCCGGCAGCCTTCTGCAATTCCCGTTCTAAACCCCAGCCGCTATCGTTTCCCACGATGAGCACGATCGGCAACCGAAGCCGCACCGCAGTTTCCATTTCTGCAAGGTAGAAGCCCAAGGCTCCATCTCCGGTGATGACGGCGACCGGTTTCCCAGGATTCGCTAATTGAAGCGCAATGCCGTTGGGGACCGAGGAGCCAATCGTGCCCAACGGCCCCAGCCTCAGCCAGCCCCCGGGTTGAAGCGCCGGAAGCGAAACGCGACCCCAATGCACAAAGTTGCCGCCGTCCCATGAGTACAGGACGCCTGGCGGGAGCGCGCACTTGAGTTCGCGAAAAAATGCGGCCGGATGTAAGGGCGACGCCCCGTCGTTTGCGGCACGTGCGACCGTCCGCTCCCAGTCTTCTTTCAAAGTATGCAGATGCCGGACCCAGCCGGATAAATCCGCACGGCTTGACCAGCCTTCAGTAAAGATTCGCAGAGTGGCTTTGGCATCCGCACAGATGCCGGCTTCTAACCTGCGATTCATCCCCAGTTCTGAGGCGTGAATATCCACTTGGATGAAACGCGCGCCTGCCGGGAAGACGCGCTCGCCGCCCAGGCCGAGCCGGTAGTCCAGCCGTTTCCCGATTACCAGAATCAGGTCTGCGTCCTGGTAGGCCCGAAGCACCGCGCGGTTCAGGGCCGGATCGGCGTATCCCATACACAACGGATGTGTGTCGGGGACGACGCCGCGGGCCATGGTAATGGTGTAGAGCGGAAGAGAAGCGGTCTCGATGAATTCTCGCAACTCGCCCTCCGCGCCGGACCACCAGACTCCACTCCCGGCAATCACCAAAGGCCGTTGCGCGGAACTGAGCATTGCAATTGCCCGATCGATCTCCGCTCCGTTTGGGGCGGGCGGCGCTAGATCGATTCGCGCCGACGCCTCCGCAGCGCTTGCCTGGCCCGTAAAGAAATCCACTGGAATGGTCAAATGGACGGCCCCCTTCCGTCCGCTATTTGCCTCGGCATAGGCTCGCGCGAGATAGAACGGGATTTGGCCCGGTGCAGGGGGCTGGGCGGCCCATTTCACGACCGGCCGGGCCATCGAGACCTGATCGATATCCTGGAAACCGCCGCGATCGCGGAGTGTTGATGCCAGTGTTCCACTCACTGCAATCAGCGGACTGCCGGCCAGGTTCGCTGTTGCGATCCCCGTCAGCGAATTGGTATGGCCGGGACCACCGGTAACCAGGGAAACCGCCGGCCGCCGGTGAAGACGCGCCCAAGCATCGGCCGCATGCGTCACACCGGATTCGTGCCGCATATCAATGATCTGAACTTGTTCCCGAGCGGCGAGGGCCAGCACTTCGTTCAAGTGATCTCCGACGAGCGTAAAGATGTGGCTGATTCCAAGCTGTGCGACGGTCTTCACGAACAGCTCGGCGCCATTCGGCATACGCTAGCGCGGACCGTCCGCAGCTACGACTACGTTCGCCGGCCGGCCTTCCAGGAAACTCCAGACATTCTCGATCGATAGATGCAGGCCGGCCTCAAGCGCCTCCGGAGTGACGCCCGCGCAGTGTGGTGTGAGGACGACGTTTACGAGCCGGGTCAGCGGATGACCGGATGGCAACGGTTCGGTTTCGAAAACATCCAAACCCGCGCCGGCAATGCGGCCTTGACTGAGAGCCTCAATCATTGCCTGCTCGTCCACAATGGCGCCCCGAGCAGTATTGATCAGAATGGCCGACGGTTTCATTCTTTCGAATTCCCGCCTTCCAATGAAAGCGCGCGTTTCCTTGGACAGGCGCAGATGCAAGCTCACAACGTCGCTCGAACGCAACAGGTCGTCGAGAGTGACGAGTTCGTAACCGAGCGCCGGGTCCGGGTGCATCGTCCACGCGATCACAAGCATGCCGATCCCCCTTCCCAAGCGCGCAAACTGACGGCCGACCGCTCCCAGCCCCACGATGCCGAGGGTCTTACCATGCATTTGCGACACCTGGCCGCGCGGCCAGCGGCATTGGCGAACATCGGAGTCGAGGTGAGGGATGCGGCGCGCTGTGGCCAGCAAGAGCGCAAGAGCATGTTCGGCAACCGACGCAGTGGAGACGCCGGGTGTGTTTGTCACCGTCACACCACGGCGCGCAGCCGCTTCGAGATCCACGTTATCGGTGCCCGTGCCCCACAAAGACAGCAGCCGAAGGTTGGGAGATTGCCGGAACACGTTTGCAGTGAAACGGCTGGATGAGCGAATATTGACGACAATCTCCGCGCCGGCGATGCGCTCGATCAACCGCTCTTCCGTGCCCGGAAGCGTATCGTGATAATCGACCTGCACGCGTTCCAACAAGTCGCGATAAGCTTCGCTCGGGGCCATCACGGGTGGCGCATCATCCGGAATCACGATGCGTGGTGCGGATTGAAGCACTAAATGCGCTCCTCTACGGAACCCAGGCTATCACTTCGATTTCTACGCGCGTAGCGGTATCGGGAAACTGCACTCCCACCGCCGCGCGTGCCGGTGCGTCCTTCGGAAAATACTGAGAGTAGACCTCATTCATGGAGTTCTTTTCAGTTTTGACGTCGGCAAGGAACACCGTCACTTTGAGCACCTTGTCTAACGAGGAACCCATCGATTCGAGATTGGCCTTGTGAATTTCGAGAATCGTGCGTGTCTGTTCCTTGATGTCGCCGCCGAACGCAAGCGGGTCCTTGCGTGCTTCCGGCCGCACGCCGGTAATGCCCGAACTGAAATACAGGTTGCCCCAACGAATCCCGCCTTTCGCTGCGATTCGCTCTCCTGCAGCGGCACTGACCGCCATCGCGCCCATCGAAGCCCCACCGCCAAGACCCACTACCGACTGGATGAAATTTCGTCGTTTGCTCATAGCGGTCTCCTATTCTTTCATCCAGTGTCCCAAACTCAAAGCACATTTTTTGTCCTACAATCGGTAGCACTATGACTAGCGAATTCGTCCCCTCCCGGCGGCAATTTCTCCGCTGCGTAGCGGCCGCCGGCCTATACTCCCGCCTCGGCGCGGCAGCCAAACCACTCCGCGGGGCCTTCCCCATCATGGCGACGCCCTACACCGAGGACAAAGCCGTCGATTACGAAGATCTGGCCCGTGAAGTGGATTTCATGGACCGCTGCGGCGTCCAGGGGATGGTTTGGCCCCAAATGGCCAGCGAGTATTCCCGTCTCTCGCGTGACGAACGGATGCACGGCATGGAGGTTCTGGCGAAGGTGGCGAAAGGCAAACGGCCGGCCCTGGTCCTGGGCGTACAGGCACCGGACACCGAAGGCGCGCTCGCATATCTGCGTCATGCCGATGAGCTTGCCCCGGATGCGGTCATCGCGATGCCGCCCACCGAGGCCAAGTCTGTCAATGACTTCCGCGAATACTACCGCGCGTTGGGGCGCGCTACGAAACGTCCGTTTTTCATCCAAACGACCGGCGGAGCGAGCGGCATCGTCCCGGATGTAAAGTTGTTGGTCGAGTTGTGTGAGGAGTTCTCCAACTTCGGCTACATCAAAGAAGAATACAAGCCGGTGATCGAACGCATGACGGAGCTTGCTGCGCACCGTCCTGCCGTTAAAGGGGTCTTCAGCGGCAATGCCGGTGTCGGCATGTTATACGAGATGCGCTTGGGCTTTGACGGCACCATGCCCGGCGCGCCGTATGCCGATCTTTACGCTCAGATCTGGGATTCTTATCAGAGCGGCGATTATGAAAAGGCTCGAGACCTGTTCAGTAAACTGCTGCTCATGACTAATGTGGATGAGCGCATTCCCGGAACGCGCCCATACATCATGAAGAAGCGCGGTGTGTTTAAGACCACTGTTTCGCGGCAGTATGATGTAAAGCTCTCACCGGCCGCAATTCAGGAAATTGAATTCAACTTTGCAGCACTGAAGCCGTACTTGAGGGCCTGAATCTCAGGCGCGGGCTAATGGAGACGAGAAATATCGCTACGCGAATCTCAGTCGAGGGGGCTCCGCCATTCCCGGACGCCCGGCGTTGGACGATCATCGGGCTGCTAAACGCCGGCATGATCATCGCCTACGTTTCACGTTCCAATTTGCCGGTGGCGGTTGCGCTACCGGATTTCATTCGATTTTTCCACTTATCAGACCTGGATCGCGGCACTCTCAACTCGTCCTTTTTCTGGGCTTACGCAGCACTCCAAATTCCCGCCGGTTGGCTGGTCGACCGCTACGGCGTGAAATGGCCTTACGGGCTGAGTTTTCTGTTCTGGTGCCTAGCATCCGCCGGGACGGTACTTGTTGGATCGTTTTCGGAGTTGATCGCGCTGCGTGTGATCTTGGGCGTCGGAGAATCCGTCGTCGCGCCAGCAAGCTACAAGTGGATACGCTTCCACTTCGCAGAAAAGGAAAGAGGCTTGGCCGTGGGTGTTTACATGGCAGGCACGAAGATCGGTCCGGCGATCGGTCCGCCGCTCGCCGCCTGGCTGATTGTCCAGTACGACTGGCGCATAATGTTCCTGATTCTGGGGTTAGGCGGGCTGATTTGGCTAATTCCCTGGATTCTGCTGGTCGATAACGATGGCCAGCATACCGTACAGCGCGTTACAGAGCGAGCCGCGCCGGCGCCGGTTCGCTTGCGGACGTTGGTCACGAATCCTGTCGTGTGGGGCACGGTAATCGTCACGTTCTGCTACATGTACTTCGTATATTTCTGCATGACCTGGATGCCCGCGTACTTCGTCGAGCAGCGCCATCAGTCGTTGTCGAAAATGGGACTGTATACGTTTTTCAGCTTTGGCGGCATGGCGGTGGTCGCTGTACTCGGCGGTTGGTTCGCTGACTTGATGATCCGGGGCGGTGGCAACCCGGTTACTGTGCGGAAATGGTTCACGATCGCCGGCCTTGCCATCGCTTGTACCGAGCTGATCGGCGCGCACACCTCGTCCGTAACCATGGCGGTCACTTTCTCCATCGTGTCGCTCTCCGGTTTAGGCTTGGCAACCGCCAACTATTGGGCGATTACGCAGACGCTGTTCCCCGCCGCTACCATCGGAGCCATGGCAGGCGTGCAAAACTGCGCAGCAAGCATCGCCGGCATCGTTGCTCCAGTACTCACGGGCTGGCTGAAGCAGAAGACCGGCAGCTATGAGGCTCCCATGAACGCCATCTGGGTCGTGTTGGCGGTTGGCATTCTTTCGTATCTAATTATGGTTCGCGAGAAATACGCGCCAACTTCACGAGGTAAACTTGACCACCTATAATTTTCGCGGTGACAAAAAGCCCATACGCAACGCCTTGAGCCGCCGTGCGTTTCTGGCACAGGCCGCTGCCGGGATGGCGAGCACATCGAAGCGGCTGATCATCGACACTCATCTCGAAGTGTGGACCATTGATCCGAAGTTTCCCTTCCACAACCCGGAGCACCCGGATGCGAAACCGGATATCGCCGCCCCCGTCGAGAACGAAGTTGAGGAGATGCGTGAATTCGGCCTGCGTTATGCCGTACTGATTAACGAGCGCAATTACGGATGGGACAACTCCTATATCAGCTACTCGCTCCACAAGTATCCGGATCTGTTTGTGGCGCACGGGCTGATCAATCCCCAAGATCCCAAAGTTGCCGATCGGCTGCGTTACTGGGTCAAGGAACACGGCTTTCAAGGCATGCGCTTCAGCCCGCTCTACCATCCGAACTCGACCTGGCTGAATTCGAAAGCGCACTATCCTCTGTGGCGCGAGGCGGAAAAACTCGGCGCGGTGTTCAATTTCTACATTCTGCCGCACCAGATGCCGATGCTGGAAGATATGGCGGGACGTTTCCCCGGCGCAAAAGTCGTGGTGGATCACTTGGGCGAGCCCGATCTCAAAGCCCCGGATCCCTGGAGGGATTTCCGCAAGATGTTCCGCCTGAAAAAATTTCCGCAGGTTTGGATTAGCGCATCGGAGCCTTACGAAATTTCTCTGGAGCGCTTCCCGTACCGTGATACGTGGCCGTTCTTCAAAGCCGTCTACGAAGAATTTGGCGGGAAGCAACTGATCTGGGGTACCGGTTATCCACGGCCGCGTTGGGAGCTGCCGATGGATAAGGAGCTGGAATTCGTCGATTCGGTGCTCGACTTCTACAC
>CAVWAJ010000015.1:0-706216 GCA_963752965.1 Terriglobia bacterium
TGGGCAGCCTTCAAGGTCGGGTTCGGAGCTTCGAACTTGTCTCGTATCTGTTGCCAAGTGTAGGTGGTCTGCGCGCGCGCGCGTTGGGCCAGACAACCAGCGATCAGGCCCACCAGGCAGAGAAGCCGGGCCCTGTGCGACAAATGACCTCCACGAGGGTATTGCTGGCCCCTTCCAATCAGCACGGTTTGGGCCTCTTTTCATAAGGCGCAAAGCCCGAACATCCAAAAGGAGCGGCAATCCGCGCAGTGGCGCAGATATCCAAAGGTTTCAGCATCTGACCAAGAGTTGAGTTTCCTGCAGGAACCGTACAGGCCCCGCCTGTAGTGGCGAAGCCAGCGTCTTCGCCCTCACATGAGAATTCGTCGATCGACCGGAAAAACCGACGGGCCAGCGCTTCAAACACCAACAGCATCGTTAGGAGAAGTGCGGATGAAGCCACAATCGAACTCCCGTACGGTAAGTCGGTCAGTACTTTTTGTCTCTGACGAATACGCTTCATTGGCGAGGCTGTTCAGAGCGCTCAACACCGAGTTGTCGTCGAGGCGCACCACGGCAAGGACACCCCCGACTGTAACGCTCTCGAGCCAGGGAAACCACCTATCTTCAGTTCACGCATGCTGGTTTTTCGATAATCGTTCGAATAATCGTTCGGCTGGGTATGGTCGGACTTTGGCGGCAACCTAATCTTTTGGCCAGACGATTAATCTTTGCGTCAAGAGTCACAGTCTTTTGGTTGAGGCACTTGGCACGGCGTGCGATTCACAATAAGATGGACTCGCCGCGGAGTGTCAAGTCCATAGTCGGATGCGCGGAAGGGAAGTACATGGCCTCGCTGTCAAGAGATCGAGCACCAATGCTGAAGCGGCAGTTTGCCGAGAGGAAGCAATTCTCGAATCTAGCGTGGCTGCCAGCAGCGGCGAGGCTATTATATGAGCGAACAGACACAAGAGAGTCGGATCCGGCTGGTCCTTCTTGATGATCACGCTCTGTTTCGCGCCAGCCTGGGTCGCTTGTTAGCGTTGGAGCCCGGTTTTGAAGTAGCGGGCGAATGCGGCAACTGCACCGAGGCGCTGGGAATCCTAGGACATTCACCAGTAGACGTCGTCTTGTTAGACTTCGATCTCGGCACGGAGCGTGGAAATGAGTTCATATCTGCTGCCCGGCGCGCTGGTTACCGGGGCCGATTCCTAATCGTCGCTGGCACGGCTGATGCACGGGACTCGGCTGTCGCGTTGAAGCTCGGGGCCTCCGGCGTGTTTTCGAAGTCCGAGGCACCGGACCGCCTTGTGCAGGCCATCAGACTTGTAGCGAATGGCCAGGTCTGGCTCGATGACAGAGTCATTCAACTTCTGTCTAATCAGTACGATCAGAAATCTGTTGATCGTCTAACAAACAGAGAGCAAAAAGTACTCCTCGGCATCCTTGGAGGCCTGACAAACAGGAATATTGCAGACGATATGGGCATATCGGAAAGCTCTGTTAAAGGGACAGTGCAGCAGTTGTTCTACAGGGCTGGGGTGCGAAAGCGGAGTCAGCTCGTGCGAGTAGCGCTCGAAGGTTCGTTGGGGACGGTACGGCAGTTGACGAAAGCGGGGCGCAATGCGAGGCCGAACGTGGGCAACGATTCCGGTAAGTCGCGCCGGCGAACCGCCGCGAATGTTCTAGCTGAACGCCAACCAAATGATTAATCTTTTGATTGGGCTGTGCTTTCATTCGATTGAAGGTGTGTGTTGATGGAGGGTTAAGAAATCGTTATAGTACGCTTCTGTACTGTTCGAGCGCCACTCGCACCAGTTGGCTGCGCGTGCGGACACTGGTTTTGGCGAACAGTTGCTGAAGCGTGTTCTTGACGGCGCTTTCCGAGATCTCCATTCGGGCTGCGATTTCCTTGTTAGTGAAGCCCTGCACTAAGAAACGTAAAACGTCCGTCTCCCGGCTGTTCAATTCGGCCTGTTCCCGATGCTCCGGTGCAAGCGGATTCGAGCCAGCAGTTCCAGTGTCTTCAGTGACGTCTGCAATGATTGCGGCCAGTTTGGGCGTCGGCCCCTCCTTGTATGTGGAAAACCAGACGTCAGCGGTAAAGGATTCACCGTTCCCCCTGTGGCCTTGGCATTGCATAGAGGCTCGGAACTGTGGTGCTTCCTCCCATCGGAGGGCATGGTGCAGTTCGGGCAGAAATGCAGCGATCGGGTTGCCAGTCAACTGCCCCTCGCGCGGAGCCATCAGTTCCGTAGCGGCGCGATTGGCGAGTTCGATGAAGCCACGCTCATCGACGGTCACAATCGCCGCGGGGCTTGTTTCGACTAAAGCCTTCAATCTCTGCTGCGTTTTCAGGCTCAGGCGGCGATTGCGAACCAGTTCCGAGACGAACAATCCACAACCGGCAAGGGCCAACGTCTCGAAAACCAGACGAACTATGGATTGATCCAGTGAGCTGAAGAGCTCGGCGAGAATCGCGCAGACGATCCCAAGCAACGCGATCAACCAGCGCGGGAGGAATGCCGCTGCGAGCATGATGGGAAACAAGTACAGGAAACCCAATGACACGTAAGGCTTTGTCAGCCAGTCCACCACGGCAACCACCAGGACAATCGCGCCACTAAGCAGCAAGACAGGTGTCCTGTTCTGCTCTTCCCACAGACGATCAAGACGTAGCATGAATTTGGTTTAGCATTTCATTATGAGGATTGCCCCTTGCAGTTTCATCGATCCTTTGGCCAATCAAAAGATTGGTAGCAAGCCAGTAGAATGATTGCCTCAAAATAGCGGCCAAACCGTGAGCAGTTCATTCAGTTGCCGCCGTTCCCCCAGTCACTGCAGAGCCCGTGCGGTTTCCCGGCGTGCATTCGAACCGCCATCAGATAAATCAACTGATTGCTCATTCGATTACCTCCTTTTGGCGGGCAAGCATTTGGAATGGGAAACTCAAATCAACGCTGCTCAAGGGTGGTTGGTCCGGTCAACCGATTAATCGAGAGCCACCCATTAGATGATCATTTGATTCGTAGCAATCTTGGGCGGCCGTTGCACATAATACTGACCTGACGAGCATGATCCTGCCTGCGGAAAAGTTTTGGGACCGGCCAAACCGAATTCCCGTCCTGGTGGGGAGCGCTGGGATGATTGTGGTGATCGCGCTTGTGGACTGGTGGACTACGCCCTATGTGTCGCTCGGCTTCCTGTACTTGTTTCCCATCATGCTCGCAGCTGGCTTCCTTCCTCGTCCGGCGCTTGTAGCCGTTTCCGTCGTTTGCGCGGTGCTCAGTGAGGTTTTTAGTTCGCTCGACCCCTCAGGGAGAGTCATCCGCTTGATTTTTGAAATGTTAGCCCTCGCGGGATGTGGGCTCTTCGCCTCGGAACTTCTTCGCAGCCGCAGGCTCAGCTCCGAAACTCAGGAGCGCCTGCGCGCTCTCGTCGAAACCAGCCCAGCGGCAATCGTCATCCTCGACCAAGAGGGCGCCATCGAGTCGGCCAACCGAGCAGCGGTCGAACTGATGGTTCCGAGTGAGATGAATCTCATGGGGCAGCCGATTGCCACGTTCCTGCCGGAGTTGCAATATGCACTGCGGTCCGACAGTGAAGCACAATTGCGGGCATCGATGCAGTGCCAGGTGCATCGAGGCAACGGTGAAACCTTCGTCGCGGAAGTGTGGTTTTCCACGTACAAGGAAAATGGAACTCCAAAGCTGGCAGCTATCATCGCCGATGTTACCGAAGAGCAGCCCGACGCAATGCCTTCCGATCCGACGAGACCGGAGGGCGCGAAGCGGCCGAGCTTGAACGACCGCCAAGTAGCTGTCTTGCGGCTTGTTCTCGAGGGCCTCCCGAACAGCGAAATTGCGTCCCGGCTTGAGATGACCCCAAGTGCGATCAAGAACACACTGCAGCAGCTATTCTCGAAAGCCGAAGTGAAGAATCGCAGCCAATTGGTCCGCGTCGCACTCGAGCAATACCGGGACCTGTTGTAAATAAGTTCACAAGACCATTCGATTCCGCAACGGATTAATCGAACGACTGGGGCAGGCATTCGGATGTTCAGAAGAGTCGATCCGGAAACCGTTTTCCTGCCTTTCCACGACAGCCGCATCTCAACTATACATGCTTCATGCACGCGAAATTATTCATCGCATTGACGACGCTTGTTGCCACCAGCGCGCTGTTCGCACAGGTTGGCGGAAGGATCACCGGGACGGTGAAGGATCCGACCGGCGCTTCTCTAAGCGGAGCCGCGGTAGTCGCCTTCAACGCATCAACCAGCGCAAGACAGGAAACGACAGCAAACGACCAAGGTGTCTATTCGTTCCCGGCGCTCTCTGTTGGGCAGTACACCATCGAGATCAGCGCGCCAGGCTTCAAACCCTACCGCAAAACCGGCTTGGTCATTGACGTAGACAGCTCCCTGCAAGAGGATGTGACGTTGCAACTCGCGGGGCAATCGACCGCCGTCGAAGTGACTGAAAACGCGGCACAAGTTCAGGTGGAAAAGTCGGACACCCAGTTGGGCCAGACGATTACAAGCCAACGGATTACCGAAGTGCCGCTCAACGGCCGCAGCTATACGGATCTACTCGCCGTACAGGCCGGTGTAGCTCCCGTCACCACTAGCGCGACATCCAGCACTTCGTCCGGCGGCAGTTTCGGCGCAGTCGCGCCCTCAGGAGGACTGAACCCCGGATTGTTCTCCGTCAATGGCCAGCGGGAATCGGCGAACGGGTTCATTCTCAACGGCGCCAATGTGGAGGAGGGCGTCGCAGAGGGGGCGGCGATCATTCCAAACCTGGATTCCATTGCCGAGTTCCGCGTCTTCACCAGCAACTTCGACGCTGAGTACGGCAATTATTCCGGCGGATTGATCAGCGTGGTGACGAAGTCCGGCACCAACCAACTGCATGGCTCGGTGTTTGATTTCCTCCGTAACACGGACCTGGATGCCCGCGGCTTCTTTGATCCGTCGCGGGCGCCATACATCCAAAACCAGTTTGGCGGAACCATCGGCGGGCCAATTAAGAAGGACAACATCTTCTTCTTCGGCGACTACCAGGGCACGCGAAACATGCAGGGGATTGAAACCGGATTGCTTCCCGTTCCTTCATTGGCCGACCGCAGCGGTAATCTTTCCGACCTGGCAAGCTCGTTGATCGGCACTGTTCAGGGATCGAACGCCGCGAGCTTGCTCACCCAGAAACTGGGCTATGGCGTGTCCCCTGGGGAAGCGTATTACACGTCGGGCTGCACAAGTTCACTAGCGTGCGTTTTCCCGAATGCCGTGATTCCCGCGCGTGCATGGTCTGTTCCCGCACAACACCTGCTCCAGTACATTCCGCTGCCGAACGTCGGGACAAGCGAGTACTCCAACGCGTCTCTGGCGCAACAGCTCAACGACGGTAAGGGGTCGACGCGAGTGGATGCGCAGACGACACCCTTGGGTACTTTGGCGGCTTATTACTTCATCGATAGCTACAATCTGAACAATCCTTACCCCACCCAACAGGGCGGAGCGAACGTGCCCGGTTTCAACGCCCTGTCGAACGGCCAGTCGCAATTGGCCAGCCTGGGCGACACCAAGACCTTTGGTGCGACGCTGGTCAATGAATTCCGGCTCAGCTATATGCGCGATTTCAATAGCCTGGGCCAGCAACAGGGTGGCGTCGGCACCAATCTTGCGTCGCAGGGGTTCACCGTTGGCCCTGCGGGCATTGTTCCGGGAGACCCGAAGACCGAAGGCGTTGAATCGGTCGTTTTCAACAAGATCAATTTCGGGACAAGCCCCTTCTCGCTGGTACAAACAAACGGCAGCTATCAGGTTCAGGACAACCTGTCGAAGGTGATGGGAGCCCACACGATGAACTTCGGGGGCCAGTATCTGCTACAAACGGTCAAGCTGTTGCCCGATTTCACGGCGAATGGGCAATTCCAATTTAGCGGATATCAAACCGGATCGGATTTCGCGGACTTCCTGCTGGGGCTGCCGAACCTCTACAGCCAGGGCTTCTCTCCGGCGTTTTACGAGCAATCGAAATATGCTGGGATTTTTGCCCAGGACAGTTGGCGCATCAGGTCCAATCTGACGCTCAATTACGGCCTGCGTTGGGACATGATCATGCCTTGGACCGAAGAGCACAATCAGACGGGCACTCTCATCGCCGGGGAACAATCGGTTGTGTTCCCAACTGCTCCCACGGGTTACGTGTTTCCCGGCGATCCAGGTGTTCCCCGAACGATTGCGCCGACACGCTATAACAACTTCTCGCCTCGTCTCGGTCTCGCGTACTCGCCCGCATGGACGAACACATTTTTGAAGAAACTGACCGGTGGGCCTAGTAACAGCAGTATTCGCACTGGCTATGGACGGTTCCTCACCGCCATCGAAGGGCAGACACTGGCATTTGAAACCGGGAACGCCCCATACGGCCTTACCTATACCAGCCCGGAGCCGCCGCTTTTCACGAATCCGCTCGTCGGCGCCGAGACCGGAAAGCAATACCCGCAGCAATTTCCAGTCGCTGTTCCACCCTATAACTCGTCGGCCAAGAACCCTGACCCCAACATCAATTGGTCATCCTACTTTCCAATCAACGGAATTGACGCGTATTTTCCGCGAAACAAGAACCCGTACTCAGAGAATTACTTCCTTTCCTTCGAGCGGCAGTTTGGAAGGAACACGGTGTTCGATGCGAGCTATATCGGTAACCAGGGGCATCACCTCCTCGTCCTTCTCGCGGCCAACCCTGGAAATCCTGCATTGTGCCTGAGCTTGAGCCAACCGACCGACGTTATGCCGGGAACGCCCACGTGTGGGCCCTTCGGGGAAAATCTGGTGTACACGCGAAGCAACGGCCAGCTCGTCAACGGGACACGCGCTCCGTTCGGCAACAATTTCGGCACCGATGTCTACTTCGACGCGATGGGCAACTCGGCCTACAATTCATTGCAAGTCAGCCTGAAACATAGCGGTGGCGGCTTGACGGTTCTAGGCAGCTACACGTACGGAAAGTCACTAGATCAGGCGTCCAATCTTGGCGAACAAGTGTACCCGTACAACTACGGCCTCACCCGGGCCCCATCTTCCTTCGACATTAGGAACAATTTCGTCGCGAGCTACCGCTATGACTTGCCAGTTGAAAAGCTCTTCCATCACTCCAACCAGGCGACGAAGGGCTGGGCCATCTCCGGAATTACGCGTTTCAGCAGCGGTCTTCCGGTAACGCTGGTCAACCCCAATGATTCAGCCTTGATCGGAAGCTACAACAACGGCGTGAACGGCGTCGGGTTTGCCGGCTTGAACGTTGCGCCGGGCCTTCTCGAACTCAATGGCAACCCAAGAAACGGTCAGCTCTATTTCAATACCGCGCTCTTCAGTGTGCCCACGCTCGGTTCACCCGGAACTGCGGCGCGGCGCCTTTTTTACGGACCGGGATTGGACAATTGGGACATTGCGTTGGTGAAGGAGACCCGTATTACCGAGTCCAAAGCACTGGAATTTCGCATGGAGACGTTCAACACGTTCAACCACGCTGAGTTCTTTGGTGCGAACTCTGTTGACGGCAACATCAACGATTCGACATTTGGACACGTAATCAACGTGATGTCGCCCCGCCTGATGCAGTTGGCACTGAAGTTCCGTTTTTGATAAGGCTCCGCGCCGATGCGTCTCGGGCGGTTAGCCCCATCGGTTCGACTATGTGGGAATCGGAAGTTTCGGATCGTCCAGAGCAAACGCGGGAAAGCCGTCCAGGCTAATCATCACCACCATGCGCTGTTGGGGGTGCTCCTGCGCCAAAGCGGGGCTTAGAAAGGTACCAATTGTTGCCAGCGCAACCAGAAGTTTCATGGGTACATAGAATTCTACAACCTGTTACATATACGCTATGACCGCGACACCCACGGGCAACCTAGGGAATCCGAATCCGGCCATGCCTGACTAGCCAATTCGGAGGATAATGGCTATCCGGAGACCTTCATGGAGAGTCGCATATTTGACGTTTCGGTTAGGGTCATAAGCACTGACGGAACTCGGAGACCTTCGTTAGAGGTGAGCGGGTGAAAAACGTCCAGCGAATCGGCGAACGGGTCTTGTTCGAGCCAGCGAGCGCACATCGCAGCGCCGGAACTTATGCGATGGATTGGGCCGAGTTCGAGGCGAACACGACCGCGGCGCGTGAGGCAAAGGCATAGAAGGCCGCCCAGCGCTAAGCTTACCGTGACGCAAGGGCGATGGCGCCCTAGCCTGCTTTGGTGCTCCTGGTTGCGCCCTTCTCTTCGCTGCCCAGCGTATCTTAGTTAGCTTCGATGATCCGTCTGCGACCCTCTGGGCTAATCCGCGCCGATCAGGTCCTGCGGCGGGAGAACCTCAAAATCCCGAATTATTGCGGGCGGTATACTCTCAGCGAGCACTTCGAAGGCCGACAGGATAATCCGCGTTTGAAGTGCAGCGTCATTCGGCGCTCCCAAGGGATAACCCAACGGGAAATCCACGAACAGTGCCCGCGGCGGAGCGACTCGTTCCGTGATCTCGCGGAGCAGCGTAACGGAGGCCGTCGGAATGCCCGCTTTCTCGATGATGCTCTGGATCAGTCCGACCGACTGATGGCACATCGGTCAGACTGGCGTCAGGAGAACGGCATCCACCGCATCTTCCAGCAGCATTCGAGCAACCTCCGGAGCAGTGTTGGCAATGAGCCGGCCTGGAGCGGCGATCGAGCCCATGAAGCTGAAATGACGCGGCGCAACGGAGCCAATGACGCCCTCCTCGGCTAGGGACTTCAGCCGATCCAACGGCAAAGCCAAATTCTTGTCCGATGCAATCCCGCACATGTCGAAGGCATCGCTTCTGTGAGCAATGCGCAATGTACTCAAGTCGGTAACGAGAGGGATGACGCGGTATGAATAGTCTCCTCCACGAATGGACGTGTCGAATGGGGGTTGGTCCGGCTTGAAAAAAGCCGCGGTGGTAACCACCGCGACACAAGCCTCGCGCAGCCGCTTGCTCAAGCGAGCTCCAGGCCGCCAGTCGACTCTGCGGTACGGGAACGCCTTCATGAAGACTTGGTAGGCCAGCTTGAGATCGGAGAGTTGCGCCATGCAGCTTCCTTGTTCAGACCGTGCCCATTATGACGCCTACCTTTGATTGCCGTCACGTCGCGAATATCGCCGTGCAATTCGAATCGACGCTGGAACCAGCGGACCATCCCGTGGGGTTACTGGTTCAATTCGCTCATACAAGTGAATGATCGCGCCGATGTCATTACGCGCCAAGCCGCCTGAGATCTTCTGGCCTGTCTACGTCAAACCACGCTGGCCCCAGTTCGACGCTGAGCCCGCAAGCAGTCAGCGCCTCGACCGTGTCGCTGAGCGTGGCGCCAGTAGACCACCGAACCCCCTCGAACATAGCCGGTGCTCTTTTGCCGCAAGCGATGGCGTAGAATCCGCCATCGTCCACCGGGCCGAGGGATACATCGGTAGTGGACGCCAACAAAGCGCGGATGTGCGCCGGCGGCAGCCCCGGAGAGTCGCTGCCAAGGATCAGAGCCTTCGGCCGCCCTGCCGCAAGCGCCTGGTCGAGAGCCGCGTAGATCCGTTCACCCAGTTGACCGGTGCCCTGCGTCGACCGTGCCACGAGAAACTCACACCACGCCTGCGTCGGCTCATCGGTGGAGAGTTCCACATCTGCATCGCCGCGCAAGGATTCCAGCATGAGCAGGGTCTGGCGAACAAATGAGGAATGAAGATCCGCTGCGCGCCGCGGGTCGACTTCCAACCGCGTCTTCACGCGCCCCGGCGCCGGGGCTTTCGCAAACAGAATGATTAGGGGAAGCAAATCACGATTTTATGCTGAACGTATATCAGAATGGGAACTTACGATGGCGCTGCGGAGCCAGGTCACCGCACATGGCGATAAAGTCGAGCCAGATGACGCGGCGGCACACCCAAATAGTACAGCCCCTGAATCAGAAACCAGCTCCACAACGTCCGAAACAGGCCCGAGTTGAGCCACCGGCGGTTGGAGACCCAAATGGGGCATTCGAGCAAAGCCAGCCTGCCCGATTTCGACAACCGGCGCGCAAAATCGTAGTCTTCCATGATCGGCCACAACCGGTACCCGGCCAGTTTCTCGAATACCGACCGCCGGCAGAAAATGCCGGAATCGCCATAGAATATCCGCCAGTTTCGACGCCAGCGGTTAAAGTGTGTGAAGGTGCCGGCGACCCAGTCGTCTCCTTCGTACCGAATGTCGAAGTTGCCGCCCACGATGGCGGCATCCTCCATGGCGCGGCGAACCTGGTCCAGGGAGCCCTCCTCAAGGCGCACGTCGGCGTGAAGGAACAGCAAGGTCTCACCAGAAGCGGCCGCCGCCCCCGCGTTCATCTGCGCTGCGCGCCCCATCTCGCTTCGGACGAGATGGGCTCGTTGCGAGGCAAGTTCCGCGGTCCGGTCGGTGGATCCGCCATCTACCACGATGACCTCTGCAAATCCCTGTGCGCCCAGGTTGTCCAGCAACCCACCGATAGTGGTCTCTTCGTTGTAAACGGGAACCACGATCGATATGGTCGGGATGGAGGGCACGGAACCCAATCAGCTTATCAGGCCGTGTGAAGAAGGCTGGTACACTCCTCAGTATCCGAAGATGATCAGGCCCCAACACCCCGACGGACTCGAATTGGTGAATCCGCGTGGAGAAGAGCGCGGATTCGTGGACCTAAAGCGTTTCGGAGGCCAGCCTGTGCTGGAAGATCTATGGGTCATCCAAGGCACTCTCTGCGACCTCCGCTGCAAACACTGCTATACGGCGTCATCTCCGACGAACAACCGGCTGGAACAGATCGCCTTCGCCGAACTCGCACCGCATCTGGAAGACGCCGCGCGTTTCGGCGTCCGGAAGATTTACTTCACTGGCGGAGAAGTGTTTGTCAACGAGAATGTGCTGCGTGGCCGCGCCGAGCGGAATGACGAGTTCCTCGAGAGTCTCGCTTTTGCTCTCGAAATCGCGCCCGTCGAGGTGCTCACGAACGGGCGCTTGTACATCAGGAACCACTTCGAAGCTCTGCGGCGCCTCCATGAGAGCCACCGTGACAGACTGACTTTGCGTATCACACTGGAGAGTCCGGACGCACAGCACCACGATGCCATCCGCGGGCGAGGTACGTTTGCTCAAACAACAAAAACCATCCGGCTGCTGGCCGAGATGGGTTTCGCGCTCGTGATTGCAGCCGAACGGCCTCTGTTGGACGGGCGGACCGCTGTGCAGATACGGGAGAGCTATCGATCTTTGTTTCCGGGTGCGTCCGTCGAGGTCAGTCTGATCGAGAACATGCTCGAAATGGGACATTACGTCACAACCCTTGCGCGCCGCGGCGAATCGCCCCATCCCGAGGTATTCGTGACGACAAATTGCTTCGCGACTCTCGGTAAATCCCCGGAGTCGCTGATGTGCCACTTCAGCCGCGCGATTCAGAAGATCGATGGCAAGCTCCGCTATTACCCATGTCCCGTCATCTGTGACGATCCGCGATTCGAAATGGGAGCGACACTCGCCGAGTCTCTGCGGCGTGTCTACGTCGCGCACAAGAACTGCTACGACTATTGCATGAAAGGCCGTGGGGCGACTTGCCGCACGCAACCTGTATGATCACCCCGATTGCCTTGGGGCAATACGGCGGAGCGAGGTCAACTCATTCATTTGGCCCTGGCCGTAATCCGTGCGTGCCGCCTTGAAAGGAGGTCGGAGCAGATTCGACGCGACCGGTACCGACGAGCCCTTTCGGTGCAAGTTGCCTTCCAGTCGGCGAAGCCACTCGGGCTGGCCGTGAGATTCCATCTGGCGAACGACCATGTCGTGGTAGACGCCGCACGGGCACTCATGAGCTCCTCGTCGGTCGGACACCCAACCTTCGTGTCAGATCCAGGTCGGGTGTGGCCGTGGGCTACGCTTAGCAGCGAAAGTACTCCGATATCGGAGTACTTTTCGCCATTGGTGGAGTTCTGCGTCATCCTCACTCGCTCGTGCCCGGTCGTCGCTGGTCGTGGCCTCCTGCGCGTCGGACCGTAGCCACCACCGTAGCCAAGCCGATGGACATAGGCGGAAACAACGGACGATTTGAACCGGAGCCGGCTCGCAAATCGTTGATTATGGACGCGGGCGGAAGCAGTGGACGACGAGCCTTCGAACTACGAACCAGAGACCAGGCGGATCAGCACGCCACCATCGGACGGCGTGCCCGGAGACTACGAACTAGAGAACATTTACGGTCGCCGTCGGGAAACCCGGCTCGGAAACTTGATCGCGACGAGCTTCATGTTCAGAGCGCTGAAAATGCCACGAAGGCACGTGCCCAAAATGGGAGGCGACAGAGAAGTCCCAGCCTGGTGCAGCGTTACCGACAACCAGGTAACTTGTAAACGACACAATTCAATGATGCTTTCTGGTCTTAGATCCGTTACCTTGTTACCCGTGTGCAGCCTTCATCTCCTCGAATCCAGTGAGGTGACATCTTATCTTAGGCAGTGAGGCGGTTGCAGCACACCGCAAGATCTCTCGAAGAGTCCACACGCTGATTTATTGGGCGGTTCAGGCCGTAAGCGTATGTAGTGGAAAATGTAGTGACCACCTGCCGTCACCGAGCGTCACAGAGCGTAAAACGCTCGACTGCGATGCACAGTATTGACCAATATTTATAGGGTCTGAGACGCTCTGTGACTAAATGTGACGTTTCATGCCAAAACGACTCGAACAGATTTTAAGTCCTTTGCGTCTGCCGATTTCGCCACCCGGGCATGATTACGCTCTTAAGTCATTGTAAACCTTGGACAACCGGATTTTGTCCACTACAAAATGGCCGGCTGTTGTGGATACACTCGAAACGTTGCCCTCATGCGCCGTCTCGCGCTCTTCGTAATTACCTGCGTGTTGTTGGACGCCAATAATTGGACGCTGGTGCTCCGGAACGGCAAGACCATCGTCTGTGACGGTGTGCCCGTTATCGTCAATGATGTCTATATGTTCCGGGATAGCGAAGGCCGGGACGGCACTCTGCCGGCCGATCAGGTCGACCGGGAGACGACCGATCGTGTCAACAAGGTCACCCCGGCTATCACTGGGCCGGTCCTCACACCCGAAGGTGTATCTGCCTGGAGTGACGCGGACTTTGATACGGAAGTGGTCCAGTCATCGGCTCCCGTCCTGGTAGAGTTCTGGGCAACCTGGTGTGGATACTGCAAGAAGATCGCACCCACAGTCGATGCGGTCGCCGGTGAGTTTGCGGGCCGGCTGAAGGTGGGTAAGGTCGATATCGATAAAAGTCCGTTGACCGCTGGCCGTTATCGTATCCATTGCACCCCCACTTTGCTGCTTTTTGAGAAAGGCCACGTGGTGGCGGCGATCGAAGGCGCAGTAGGGAAACCCGCCGTCGTCCACATGCTGCAGTCACACTTGTAACTCTTGTTAATTACAAGTTAAGAAGTGTGGAATCGCATGAATTGATCTCCGTCAACCTCGAAAAATATTGAACTTACACATACTCTGGCGTATTATTTGTGGCTATGACCGGGTCTTGGTGACACTGTCCGTTTCGATTCTGCAGAGGGGGTAGTTTGAAATGACAAAACCGAAGAGCGTTTTCTTCTTTTTTGCATTGGCCTTGCTTGCCGCGGCGTCGGCGTGGGGTCAGGGAGCGACGGGAAATATTACGGGCTCCGTAGCGGATGCGAGCGGTGGTTCGGTGCCTGGAGCCACAGTGAAGGCCACCAACACCGGAACAGGTTCCACGAAAATGACCACGACTAACGCGACGGGCGTGTACAACATTGTGGAGTTGCCGCCCGGGATGTACTCGCTCACCGTCGAAGCTAGGGGCTTCGCGAAGACGACCCTTACTGAACAGCGGCTGCTCGTCTCCAGCAGTCTGCACCTCGACGTGAAGCTCGAAGTAGGCCAGGTGAATGAAAGCGTGACGGTGGAGTCGACGGCGCCACAGGTGAATACCGACGATGCGCAGCTAGGCCGGTCACTCACCGCCATCCCGGATCTCCCCATTTTGTCAGGCAACGGAGGCCGCAACGCGCTATCGCTCATCGGCTTGCAGCCTGGCGTCACAATGACACCGAGCACCAATGCTCAAAACCCCGGGCCCGCTGTGGGACCTTTCGAGGTGAACGGCCAACGCTCGCAAGCGAACAATTTCATTCTGGATGGCGCAGATGCCAATGATTTGGCATCCAATATCCCCTCCGGGCCCGAAGTGATGTCGCCGAATGCTCTTGGCGAGTTTCGTGTGGTGACCGGCGCGATGAACGCAGAGTATGGGCGAAATTCGGGGGCGATCATTGAAAGCACGATTAAATCGGGCACCAACTCGTTCCACGGCGAGGCAACGGAGATCTTCCGGAACAAAGTGTTGAACGCCAATAACTTCTTCTCGAATGCAGCCGGAATCCCGAACCCGCCGTATAATCTGAACGATTTTGACGCCAACGTGGGCGGTCCGGTCATCAAAAACAGAACCTTCTTTTTCGCGTCGTACCTTGGCTTCCGGCGGGTTTACGGAGAGACAAAATCAGGCACGGTGTTCAGCGACGCCGAGCGGGCAGCTATTCTGGCGAACGGCGTGCCAGCCGCGAAAGCCATAGTAAACATTACCCCACTGCCGGCGCCAGGCTTTACCTTCACGAACTTCAGCGCACCCAAGGATTCGCTTACACGCGATCAGGGCCTCTTCAAAGTCGACCACCGGTTCTCTGACCGGAACAATTTCTCGGTTTCGATGTTCACCGAGAGGTCTACCGAGAACACGCCGTTCTCCTTCAGCGGACCAACGGTTCCAGGTTTCGGGGAACTGGACCTGAATACGTATTACAACGTCGCGCTGCACGATACGCATACTTTCGGGCCGAATCTCGTCAATGAGGCACTGGCCGCATTCCACCGCAATGACACGCCAGCGGTAGTACCGGCGAACCACATGAGCCCGGCGAGCCTGGGATTCACCGGGATCATTCCGGATGATCCCTCCGCGGCCGGACCGCCGGACATTTTCATCAATAGCCTCAACGTCGGCAACACCTATGAGGGTCCCCAAGCCCGCCGCGACAATACCTGGCAGTACGCGGACAGCCTCAGTTGGATCAAAGGGCGCCATTCCATGAAATTCGGCGTGGAGTTCAAGGCTTACGAGCAGAACCAGATCTTTGACTTCATCAACAACGGATACCTATTCTTCACCGGCGCCGCCACGCAATCGAACTTGGTCCCGGCGTTGCCCGGTCTTCCTTTAAGCGATCCGAATTATGATGCGGTCAACGATTTCGCCAATGGGTTTGTCCTGGGGCTTTACGATCAGTCCAACTCGAATAAGCAAGGCTACCGCGACAAGTTCTTCAGCGCATACGCGCAAGACGATTTCAAAATGACCCGCACCTTTACCCTGAACGTTGGATTGCGCTGGGACTATGGCGCTCCGCTCACCGAGTTGCACAACCGGGAAGACTCCTTTCGGGCAGGCGAGCAATCGACCGTGTTTCCGACTGCCCCCGTCGGCCTGGTGTTTCCCGGTGACGCGGGCATCACATCCTCGACGTACCACCGGGACCTGAACAACTTTGGGCCCCGCCTGGGTCTTGCCTGGGATCCCACGGGAAAGGGCAAGCTGAGTATCCGCTCAGGCTTCGGCGTGTTCTATAACGTTTCGGAAACTGAGCTGACATTGCAGTTCCTGGGCGCCCTGCCTTATGGCGCACAGGTGGCTATTCCGGGCGCGAGCAACATGGCGCAACCTTACCAGACCGCCTTCGGTGTTCCTCCCTTCACGACTAATCCATTCCCCTTCCACCCAGCAAAACCAGGACAGAGTTATAATTTTGCGGCCGACGCTCCCTTGGGCATCACCTATATGGACCCCAATTTCGCCACGCCCTACGCTTACCAATACGATTTCCAGGTGCAATATCAGATCGCCAAAGACTGGCTGGCGGATGCCGGCTATGTCGGTACCATGGGACGAAAGCTGGAGATCCGCCGCGATATCAATTACGCTGTGCTCGAGCCGGGCGCCACGACCTCGAATGAACCGCAGCGTGACGTCTACAACATCACCAATCCGCAATCCGCCGCCTACGGCGGGGCCGTGTTTGGAGGCATCAGCGACCAGTCCACCTCTGCCAACTCGTCCTACAGCAGCCTCCAGCTAGCGTTGGAGAAACGATTCTCGCACGGATTGCAACTGACCAATGCCTACACATGGGCTCACTGCATTGACGATGCCTCCGGGCTCCGGGCCAATGCGAACCCTTACAGTACCAGGTACGACCGGGGCAACTGCGATACCGATGTACGCCATCGCTACATTGGCAGCGCCATCTATCAGCTTCCGTTCTTCCAGGACCAGCATGGGATCGTAGGCCATGTGCTGGGTGGATTCAACATTTCCACAGTTGTCACACTCCAGACCGGGCTGCCGTTCGACATCATCGACAGCGGCGACCGGTCACTGACAGGGGCCGGCGATGACCGTCCGAATTACATCGGCGGAAACGTTCAGTTCGCCGATCCGCGCAGTAACGCGTTCGGCCTTTCCAACGCATACTTCAATGGCACTGGTGGCGGAACAGCTACCGGCGCGGGCAATCCCTACTTCGCGCGCGTTGGCTCAGGCCCATCGCTCGCCCAGGGCGCTGGGACATATGGCAATCTAGGGCGGAACGTTTTCCATGGGCCGGGAATTCTGAATACCGACCTATCGATTGCCAAAACCACCCACATCACGGAGAAGCACTCTCTCACTTTCCGCGCTGAGTTCTTCAACTTCTTCAACCACACGCAGTTCTTCAATCCAGGGAACTCGGTTGGCCAGAATGACATCGCTTCGCCGACGTTCGGCGAGGTCACTCTGGCGCGCGATCCGCGGCTGGTGCAGCTCTCGCTGCGCTACATGTTTTAGGCTGAGAGATTTTCTTGGGGGGAGCCGACTCTTGCCTGCTCCCTTTTAATCTGGAATTCCTAGCTGACCACCTTAGCGCTTTTGCCTGCCTTGACCAGAGCCCATCTCTTCCGCTGAGCGGCCGCTATCTTCTTTCGCGCGGCGGCGCTCATCGTGCGCTTGGCACTCACCGCCTTAGCCGGTGCTTCCGCTTTAGCCGGTGCGCCCCCTTTGAGAGCAGCCCACCGTTTGCGCTGAGCCGCGGCAATTCTCTGGCGCGCGGCTGAGCTCAGCGGGCGTCTGGCGTTTTGGACCGGCGCCGGTCCTGAGGTGGCGCTCCCGGTACCTAACTGCTCCCGGATCCCGGCGATCTTCTCTTCCACGTTCCGCTTCAACTGCTCGTATCCGATCAAGGCTGCTTCGAGCAACGATGTGTCTGTGGCTGTCTGTCTTTTTCCTGTTGGCATGAATTCTGTAGATGCTCCCCGTCTTCGCGGTCACCAGTTATGCGTCTTAGGTGACGGAAGTCGATTATAACTCAATCCTCCATCCCTGTTTGAAACATACATTCGGCCAAACTCACTATCCGGATAGATAAGCGTACGAACTATGAAAACCGCGCGAGGCCGCCTGTACTCCCAATTACAATTTCAGCTTCGCCGCGGCGACCGGATTGTGCGCCGCATCGACGACTATCCGGAATTAGACCAAGCGCTGCGTGACGGTGATCTATCTACAGCGCGCGTGCTTTGTGCCCGGCTGTTCGATTTGGGGTGTGGTGGAGGCGGCGCGAGGATACACAAGGCTCCGGCAGGAAAAGGTAAGTAAGACCTGTGTAAGCCGTGCGCTGGCAGCCGCGAATTAACCAAAATCAACCTAGGGGTTTTCTGGCGAACGTGTTACTAAGAAGGCATGCGGCGCCAAACCGGCGGTCTGGGCATTGTCGGGCTGTGCGTTATCCTTCTGTTCTTCGCTCTCAACTGGGACAGTATGGCCGGAAAGGAAGCGCCGGATTTCACCCTCGACCAGGCCTACGGCGGGCGCGTGGACCTGGCCGCCTACCGTGGCAGACCGGTGCTGGTAGTCTTCTGGCTCACCTCGTGCGGTATCTGCCGGCACGAGCTGCCGCTGCTCGACCAGCTCCGCACAGACTTCCGCGCGAGCGGCGTCGAGATTCTGGCGGTCAACATCCGCGACCTCGACGGTGCGCGCGAATTCATGAGCGGCAAGCACCTCCGCCTGACCAATCTTGTGGATGCCACCGGAGAAACGGCGCGGAAATACAAAGTGAGCGGCGTGCCGAAGCTGGTGCTGATCGGACCGGATGGCAAAATCCGGCGTAGCGCCGCGGGATGGCAGGACGAGCAGACGTTGCGCGGCTGGCTCGCCGATTCCGGCGCGTGAACCGGCCAACCCGCTATGATGGCGGGCAGTGGCTTCCTCTGGCACGAATCGCGAAGTCGAGATCAAACTGAGAGTGGCAACCGCCCGCGCGGCGCGGCGTATCGTGCTTAGCGCCGGATTCCAGGTGCTTCAGCCGAGGGTCTTCGAAGACAATGTAGTGTTCGATACGCCGGAGCTGGCGCTGCGCCTGAATAGCCGGCTGCTGCGCGTGCGCCACGCAGGGCCCAGCGCCACTCTCACTTATAAAGGACCCCCCACGCCCGGCAAGCACAAGTCGCGCGAAGAACTGGAGATGGAGATCTCGGACGCACAGGCGGCCCGGTTGATCCTCGAACGGCTGGGCTTCGGCGCGGTCTTCCGTTATCAGAAATATCGGACAGAGTTCAGGAGGCCGCGCGAGCGTGGCGTTGTCACATTGGACGAGACGCCGATCGGGTGTTTTCTTGAAATCGAAGGCGCGCCGCGATGGATCGACCGGACGGCACTCCAGCTGGGCTTTCGCGAAGCGGATTACATCACAGCGAGCTACGGAACAATGTATCGCCAATACTGCGAGGCCAATCGTGTGAAGCCGGCGGATATGGTCTTCGCCGGCGCTACTTGATCTCCAGGATCTCTTTCTCTTTGTTTTTCGCCGCCGTATCCAGTTTGTCCATAATGGCGTTGGTCATCTTCTGGATTTCGTCGAGGCCCCGGCGCTCTTCGTCCTCGGCGATTTTCTTGTCTTTGAGCAGCTTCTTCACCGCTTCGTTGCTGTCGCGGCGGATGTTGCGGATCGCCACGCGATGATCTTCGGCCACCGTGTGCAGGTGCTTGACGAGGTCCTTGCGCCGCTCTTCGGTCAGAGGCGGAATGGGAATGCGGACGATCTTGCCGTCATTCGCGGGGTTCAATCCCAGGTCGGAAGCGCGTATGGATTTCTCGATGGCGCCGATCTGCGAGACATCCCAGGGCTGTACGGTGATCATCGTGGGCTCGGGCACGTGCAGGTTGCCGATCTGGTTGAGCGGCGTGGGCGTGCCGTAGTAATCGACGCGGATGTTGTCCAGCAGGCTAATGGAGGCGCGGCCGGTGCGGATGGTCGCCATCGCGTGCTGCAAATCGCTCACCGCCTTTTCCATGCGGCTCTTGGAACTGGCTTCAATTTCTTTGACGGAGCTGAAGACGTGCCCGCTTGGGGCTGAAGGTTCGGTTTTCATAAGCGTGCTAGTGAATGAGCGTGCCGATCGGTTCTCCGGTCGACATACGCATTATATTGCCAGTCGTGTTCAGATTGAAAACAATGATTGGAAGGTGGTTATCGCGGCACATAGCCACGGACGAAGCGTCCATCACACCCAGGCCCTTAGTCAGAACCTCCAGATACGAGACTTGGGGGTACATGACGGCGTCGGGAAACTTCAGTGGATCTCTGTCGTAAACGCCGTCGACGCGTGTGGCCTTGGCGATCACCTGCGCTTTGATCTCGAGCGCGCGGAGCGTGGCGGCGGTGTCGGTGGAAAAATACGGATTCGAAGTACCGCCCGCGAAGATGACGATGCGGCCTTTTTCCATATGCCGAATCGCGCGGCGGCGGATATAGGGCTCGGCCACCTGGTTCATCTGGATGGCACTCATGACGCGCGTAGCTACACCCATCTGCTCGAGAGCATCCTGTAACGCCAGCGAGTTGATGACAGTAGCCAGCATGCCCATCTGGTCGGCCGTGACGCGGTCCATGGTGCGGGCCGCACCGGCAACGCCGCGAAAAATGTTGCCGCCACCCACCACAATGCCAAGCTGCACGCCTGACCGGGCCACATCAGCAACCTCGTGAGCCAGGTCGCGCACGCGGTCGGCATCAATACCAAACGTCGCGGCGCCGGCCATCACCTCGCCGCTCAGTTTGAGCAGGATGCGCTCGTATTTTGGCACAAGTCAGGCCTGGACGGGCTCGGAAACGGCGGTTTCTCCCTCGCCTTCTCCGGGGGTAGGCACGTCGCCCACTTTGAAACGCACGAAACGCGACACCACAATGTTCTCACCGAGCTTGGCGATCTTGGTCTTGATCAACTGGTCGATGGTGAGCGTGTTCTCCTTCACGAACGGCTGCTCGTAAAGGCACACCGCTTCGTAAAACTTCGCCAGACGGCCTTCGATAATCTTGTCGAGAATCTTCTCGGGCTTCTTTTCGGCGAGCGCGCGGGCACGCTCGATGTCGCGTTCTTTTTCAAGCGCCTCGGCCGTTACATCCTCTTTGCGAATGAACTGGGGGTCGGCGGCAGCAATGTGCATCGCGACATCATGCACCAATTCTTGGAAATCGCTGGTGCGCGCCACGAAATCCGATTCGCAGTTGACTTCCACCAGCACGCCAAGCTGCCCGCCGTGGTGAATGTAGGTGCCGATGAGACCCTGCTTGGTGGTGCGCGAGGCCTTCTTGCCAGCTGAAGTGATCCCGCGCTTGCGTAGTACGATTTCCGCCTCAGCCAGATCGCCCTTGGCTTCGGTCAGCGCGCTTTTGCATTCCATCATGCCAGCGCCGGTGCGCTCGCGGAGCTGTTTAACGAGTTGTGCGGTAATTTCCGCCATATGATTTACCTGGAACGTATGATTCCCGCAGAGGCGCTGAGGCACGGAGCAACCCTCCGCGCCGCTACGGTGGATGATTTCCTAATGCCCGCTTTCAGTGACGGCTGGCTCGGCAACCGGCGCCAAGGTCTCTGAAGCAGGGCCCTTACGCGGTGAGGCCGCCGGCTCTTCGTCCACAAAGGTTTCCGCCATGATCTCTTCTGCGTACTTGGGATCGACGTACTGGCTGTAGTCGTCAATCCTCTCCTCGACCGGCGTCTCGGACACGATCTTCTCGGCGACGAAATCCTGCTCGGTGGCCAGTGCGCGGCCTTCAATCACCGAATCTGCAATTTTGCTTGTGAACAGGCGGATGGCGCGCAGTGCGTCGTCGTTGCCCGGGATCACCCAATCCACTTCGTCGGGATCGCAGTTGGTGTCGACGATCGCCACCACCGAGATTCCCAACCGCCGTGCTTCTTTCACGGCGATGGCTTCCTTGTTGGAATCGATCACGAACAACACATCCGGCAATCCTGGCATGTCCTTTATGCCCGCCAGGTTCTGATCCAGATGTTTGCGCTCGCGTTCGAGGCGGATGACCTCTTTCTTGGGACGCGCGGCATAACCGCCGTCGGTGGCCATAGCCTCCAGTTCCTTGAGCCGCTTGATCGACTTTTGCACCGTCATCATGTTGGTGAGCAGGCCGCCCAACCAACGCTGGTTGACGTAGTACATCTGGCAGCGTGTGGCCTCTTCAGAGACGGCTTCCTGCGCCTGGCGCTTGGTACCGACAAAAAGCACGTTCTTGCCCTGCGCCGCCATTTCACCCACGAACCGTGCCGCGTCCTTGAACATCTTCAAGGTCTTTTGCAGGTCGATAATGTAAATGCCGTTGCGTTCGCCGAAGATGTATTCCTTCATCTTCGGATTCCAGCGCTTGGTCTGGTGCCCGAAATGAACGCCCGCTTCGAGCAATTCTTTCATCGATATTGCTGGCAAACTACCTCCTTACGTGATTTCGGGCAGGCGCGAACCTGCCTCACCGGCTGCCTGCGCACACGCGGTCCAAAGCGAGATTTGCGTGCGACGGGGCCGCCGGAGTTTGTAACCCGGAGCGCCGGGGTTTCTCACGAAAAAACCGTAGCACTCCGTATGCATGACTAGCGTTTGGAGAATTGGAAGCGCTTCCGCGCTCCCTTCTGGCCGTACTTCTTGCGCTCGTGCGCCCGCGGATCGCGAGTCAGGAAGCCAAGCTTCTTAAGACGCTGCCGCAGCTCGCCGTTGAACTCAACCAGGGCCCTGGCGATTCCGAGCCGCGCGGCTCCCGCCTGACCGGCAACGCCGCCGCCGGTCGCCAGAATCAATACATCGAACTTGTCGGCGGTTTCGGTGGCTAGCAAAGGCTGCCGCACCGGTACGCGCAGAGATTCGGTTTGAAAATACAATTCGAACGGCCGCCCGTTCACCTGGATCGCCCCGGTGCCCGGCCGTAAGAATATCCGCGCCACCGACGTCTTGCGCCGTCCCGTTGCCAAATACTGAACTTTCGTTGCTGGCACTCTCTAACCCCTCTACCCTATGCGACCTGTTTTGTCTGCGGTTTCTGTGCGGCGTGCGGATGCTTGTCGCCGGCGTAGACCCGCAGCTTGCGGTACATCTGCTTGCCCAGCTTAGTTTTGGGAAGCATACCCGCGATGGCGTCTTCAACCATGCGCGTCGGACGCGTGGCCCGCATCTTGCGCGCCCCAACCGACACCAGACCACCTGGATAACCGGTGAATCTGTGATACATCTTCTGCTCGTCCTTCTTGCCCGTCAGCTTCACCTTCGCGGCATTGACGACGATCACATGATCGCCCGTGTCCAGGAACGGAGCGTAAGTAGGCTTGTGCTTGCCCATCAATAACATGGCTGCGTGGCTGGCCAGCTTTCCCAGTACCACGTTGTCAGCATCCAGAATGTGCCACTGGCGCTGGATTGACGGTTTGGACGGAAACTCGGTACTCATCGACACACGTCTCCACTCATACGGTTCAAAGTATTTAGGCTACCGGACACGCGAACAAGTTGTCAAATGCCGCGTGGGGTATTGCTTGGTCCGAACCTATCGGGCCGGACCAAGCCGGCACTTACCAGCGCGATCTTCCGCCGCCACCGCCGCCGCCACGGCGAAAGCCACCGCCACCGCCCGAGCCGCGCTCGGCCTTGGGCCGCGCTTCGTTGATGTTTAACGCCCGTCCACCCAGTTCGGTCCCGTTCAAGGCGCTGATGGCACGTTCTGCCTCCGCGTCGTTCGGCATTTCGACAAAGCCGAAGCCTCTGGGCTGACCGGAGTCGCGATCGGTTACGATGCTGACTTTGTCTACGGTCCCATGATTTTCAAACAGCGATCTCACGCTGTCTTCTGTTGCCCCAAAACTGAGGTTCCCAACGAAAATGTTCTTCATCTGCAAATTTCCTTTTCTTGATTTGAAGGCAGCTAATGGGCAGACAGGAACAACGCACCTACCGGGCGTTGGAGGCTACTTACCGAATCGGCGGGCGATCAAATACCCATACAGTATAACATAGGTCTGCAAGGTCATTGCGCGGAGGCCGGTTTCCTCGACCGCTGGACCGCCGGTTTCGGCTGGGGTTGGCTCAGCCGGATGATCGCCGCCGCAGCCAGAAACCGCACACCCTCATTGCCGTCGTTGAGAACCGGCTCGAGCTTGGGAATATCGGCTTGCGCTGCCCGCTGGCCTAGGGAGCGCGCCGCCGTAGCCCGAACCGCAGCACTCTTATCTTCAAGCGCATCAGCAAGTTCCAGGATCGATCGCGGGTCCGGATCGGTGGCCAGAAGCTTGGCTGTAAGGACACGGGCCGCTGCGCCCTTGTCCTTGATGAGGTCTTCGGCAAACCACACGCCGATCGAGAAAGGACCCAGCTGTCCCGCTGCCTCGTTAATGCCGATCATCGCCAGAGCCCTGGGATTGTGCAACTTGTTCTTAGCGTCCCGCACCTGGCCTTCAATCAGTCCCGGACCGGTTTTCCGCTCGCCACCCAGCACGCCCCAGAGGATCTCGCGCCCGCTCTGATCGCTCATCTTCCACAGCGACTGCGCCGCGGCGAAACTCACCTCGGCAGAGACATCATCCAACGCCTGCTTCAGCCGGGGGATGGCGGAACGCGCCGGTATCTCGCCCAATACTGTGGCCGCGGTCTGCCGGACGGTGGTCTCTTTATCCGAAAGAGCCACTTCTACCAGGTTGATCACGTGCGGCATCGGGCCAATCGAACCGAGCGCTGTGACCGCCTGAATTCGCCGGGCGGTGCCGCCGTCCGAGAGGCCGTGGTTCAGCAGGTCCCAGGCGGTGCTTTCAGGATCTGCCGCCGGGAGCATTGCGGGAATCAACGGCAAAACGAGCATTGCCAGGCGCATAGATTTCCAAATCTTACACCCGGCAGGCGAACCAGGTCAGACAGTCTTGGCTGATTTAGTGGGGCTGATGAGGATGTGCGCGTTACGCCCTTCGAGCCGCGGCGTACCTTCCACGCTGCCGAACGCGGTCAGATCTTCGGCGAATCGTACAAGCAGCTTCTTGCCCAGGTCGGTGTGGGCGATTTCACGCCCCCGGAACTGGACCACCGCTTTGACACGATTGCCCTCTTTCAGAAACCGGATGGCGTGATTTTTCTTGAATTCGTAGTCGTGGTCGTCGGTATTGGGGCGGAATTTCAGCTCCTTCACCTGCACCACGTGCTGTTTTCTCTTGGCCTCGTGCTGCTTTTTTTTCAGCTCGTACTGATAACTGCCATAGTCGATGGCCTTGGCGACTGGCGGAACGGCAGTTGGGGAAACGACGACGAGATCCAGCCCCAGCTCCTGCGCTTTGCGCAAAGCTTGGGCGGTCGGCATGACCTCAGCGGTTCCGTCCGGGAACACGGCACGAACCTCACGAGCCCGGATCGATTCGTTTACGTTCTCTCTGCGATTTTGCCTACGCGGCGGGAAGTTTCTGCCAGGATACATGCGCTGTATGCGTCGAGACTATTCAGGGCCTAGTGTACTTGGATTTCAGCGGTTTGGCAATAAGTGTTTGAATCTTCGTCTCTAGCTCGACGGGCATCGAAGCCGTGTGCATGCACATGCATGTAGAATGGAAGGGTGAGGACCACGATTGAGTTGAAACCCGAGCACCGGGCTAAACTCCTCGAATTGGCTGCACGCCGAGGCGAGAAGGGGTTTTCATCCGTGATCAGTGAAGCGATTGACGCCTATCTGGAAGGCGTCGGTGACAAGGAGCGCGTGCGGTCGCGGGCGCTACGGCTCCGCGGCACGATGCCGAGTGCGGAAGCAAACCGCCTCCGTCAAGAAGCCGAAGCCTTGCGTGCACACTGGCGATGATGGTAGCTGACACGGACGTCCTCATTGACTTCCTCTCGGGCGTCGATCCTGGGGCCAGTCACGTCGCTTTGGAGTTGGGACGCGGCTCTTTGCAGACCACTGCCATCACGCGCTTCGAGCTGCTTTCTGGCGCGCGAAGCGCAAAGCAGGAAGCACCAGTCCGGCAACTGCTGGCCGCGGTGCCCACGCTGCCTCTAGACGAAGCAGCGGCTGACCGGGCGGCCCATGTGAGAAAGTCACTGGAGCAGGCTGGTTCTTCGATCGGCATGGCCGACAGTCTCATCGCCGGCATCGTGCTCCTGCACGGAGTGCCACTGTTGACGCGGAACCGGCGGCACTTCGAGCGGGTGGCCGGTCTCCGCCTCGCAGATCTGGACGAATGATCGGGCCCTGAAACATGCCTCTGAATCCTGGAAGCCGGCTGGGACGGTACGAGATCATCGCTGCGCTGGGTGCGGGCGGGATGGGCGAGGTCTACCGGGCGCGCGATGAGCGGCTCCAGCGCGAGGTGGCCATCAAGGTCCTTCGCCAGGAAGCTTCCGCGGACCCGGATTTGCAGCGCCGTTTTGCGCTCGAAGCCCGGTCTGCCAGCGCGTTGAACCATCCCAACATTCTCACCGTCCACGACGTGGGCATGGAAGGTGGAATTCCATACATCGTCTCGGAGCTGGTGGACGGCGAGCCGCTGGGAGCTTTGATCGCGCGCGGAAAGATGCCCGTCCGCAAGGTGCTGGACCTCGCGGTGCAGGTGGCCGATGGGCTGGCCGCCGCGCACCAGGCCGGCATCGTCCATCGCGATTTGAAGCCGGCGAACCTGATGGTCACAAAAACCGGGGCGAAGATCCTGGACTTCGGTCTGGCCAAGGCTGTCCCGAAGGAAGTGGCAGGAGCGAGGGAGCAACAAACAGGTACGACGCCGGGCATCATCGTTGGGACCGCCACTTATATGAGCCCGGAGCAGGTTCGCGGCGAAGCCCTGGACCCACGCACGGACCAGTTCTCTTTCGGCTTGGTGCTGTACGAGATGCTCACGGGAAAAGCGCCGTTCGCGCGCTCCAGCGCCATGAGCACCATGGCGGCGATTGTCGAAGAGAATGCTCCGCCCAGCGGTCGACCTGGAAGCCGTCTGGGAAGTGGTTCAATCAGGAATACCCTCGCTGAAGAAATGCGTGGAACAGATCCTGGCAAGTGCTTGACCCTCGGTCTTGACCTGTTTCTATATTTCTAGTATTGTAGAAACAGTGGCGGAGAAGCCCGATCAAATCGCCCGTTACGCCGACCGCTTCCAGGCTCTTGGAACAGAGCCCCGGCTGCGAATCGTGCGGCTGCTGCTAGCGGCTCATCCGGAAGGGATGGTGGTTGGCGATATCCAGTCGGAACTAGAGATTCCCAACTCGACGCTTTCGCACCACCTCGAAAAGCTCAAGAACGAAGATCTGGTTTCGGTGAAACGCGAGGGCACCTTCCTTCGGTATGTAGCCAACACCGAGGCGCTTGGCGAACTGCTGACGTTCCTCTACGCCGAGTGCTGCACGCGCAGCAAAGCCATCGCGCCGGAGACCCTTGTGCAGATGCGGAAGTGAAAGGAAGAGTCATGCAATCCACAACGGACATCAAGGAAGTCGTAAAAGAAAAGTATGCGCAAGCCGCCCTGCGTGTTGCCAGCGGCGGGAGTTCGTGTTGCGGCGCGGCGCCGGCCGACAGTCACTGTGCCGATCCCATTACCGGCAATCTCTATCAAGCCGGCGAGATCGCGGAGGTGCCGGAACTGGCTCTTACAGCCTCGCTCGGCTGTGGCAATCCCACGGCTCTCGCGGAGTTGAAGCCCGGCGAAATCGTGCTCGACCTTGGCTCCGGCGGCGGTATCGACGTGCTGCTCTCAGCCAGACGCGTAGGTCCCAACGGAAAAGCCTACGGCCTGGACATGACCGATGAGATGCTGGCCCTGGCCAACGAAAACAAGCGTAAGGCCGGCATGGAAAACGTAGAGTTCCTGAAAGGGGAGATCGAGAAGATCCCGTTGCCGGATGCTTCGGTCGATGTGATCATCTCGAATTGCGTGATCAATCTTTCCGCCAACAAGGATCGTGTGCTGGCCGAGGCTTTCCGCGTGCTCAAGCCCGGCGGCCGTTTCGCGGTTTCGGATGTGGTGACGCGCGGCGCGATGCTGCCGGAAATCCGTAAGAGTGTTCTGCTGTGGGTCGGCTGCGTCGCTGGCGCCCTCGAAGAGAATGAGTACCGGACCAAGCTGAGCGCCGCCGGTTTCGAGCAGATCGAGATTGAGCCAACACGTATATATCGCGTCGAGGATGCGCGGGCGTTTCTTGCGGGTCAGGGCATTGATGTGGATGCGATCGCGCCCGAGGTGGATGGGAAGTTCATGAGCGCTTTCATTCGTGCTACCAAGCCGGCGCAGGCTTGCTGTGGTCCAGCCTGCTGTGCGTAATCGCCGTGCATGAACATGTCACGCTCGGGCGGCGGGTAGTTTCCGAAGGCGTGGGAACGGCCCTGTTACTGGCCGCAGTCGTTGGCTCCGGGATTATGGGTGAGCGGCTGTGCGGCGGGAACGTCGCCATCGCTCTGCTGGCTAACACCATTGCTACAGGCGCGGCGCTCGTCGCCCTGATCCTGACTTTCGGACCGATCTCCGGCGCGCACCTCAATCCAGCGGTGACCTTGGCGGATGCCTGGCAGCAGGGGATCGCGTGGCGGCATGTTCCGGCGTACGTCGCGGCGCAAGTTAGCGGAGCATTCGCCGGCGTGGCGGCCGCACACCTAATGTTCGGGAAACGGCTCTTTTCCGCCTCACTCCATTCCCGCGCGGGATTCGCTCAGTGTTTCAGCGAGTTCGTCGCTACGTTCGGACTGCTAGCGGTGATCTGGGGATGCGTGCGGATGCGATCGTCCGCCGTGCCATTCGCCGTGGGCGCGTACATCACAGGCGCATATTGGTTTACAGCTTCCACTTCGTTCGCGAACCCAGCTGTGACCGTTGCCCGCGCGTTCACCGATACCTTCGCCGGCATCCGGCCCGTGGACGCGCCCGCGTTTGTAGTCGCACAACTCGCGGGAGCCGCGGCAGCGACGTTGCTTTTTGCGTGGTTGATTCCTTCCCTACCCGCTGAGGCATCCGCTGTTGTGATTCCGCACTCGGACGGCGGGAAAGCAGGGTCGAATAAACATGCCGGATAGGAAGACGGTTTTGTTCGTGTGTACAGGCAACTCGGCACGCAGCCAGATGGCGGAAGGACTGCTTCGACACGCCGGCGCCAATCGCTTCAACGTCTGGTCAGCCGGAACGCATCCGACCTATGTTCGGCCGGAAGCAGTGGCGGTGATGAAGGAACTTGGGATCGACATCTCCGGACACCGCTCGAAAGTGGTGGACGAATTCGTGGGCCAGGAGTTCGATTACATCATCACCGTCTGCGATAACGCCAAAGAGACTTGTCCCGTGTTTCCCGGCAAGGCAGAGCGGCTGCACTGGAGTTTTGAAGATCCGGCGGCGGTGGAGGGATCGGACGACCAGCGCAGAGCCGCGTTCCGCAAGGTGGGAGATGAGATCCGCGCCCGGATCGGGCAGTTCCTGAGTACTAGCTGAAGAGATAGTCAACCTGTCACTCGCAGAGCTGATTGTGACAAAGTGACACGCGAAAATGTACCCATTAACCATAGATAACGGCTTATTTTACATATATTTATAAGCACTATGCCGTGGCAACCAGAGTGCTAAGTAAGGCGCCGAGGAGTAAACCAAACCATGAAAACGATGCTGTACAACTTTCTGAATGACGAACAAGGTCAGGACCTGATCGAGTACACGCTGTTGCTGGCTTTCGTATGCCTGGCTTCCGCGGCGCTGTTCATCAGTGCGGGTGGTAGCGTGTCCGGAATTTGGAGCGCCACCAATTCTCGCCTGGCTGCCGCCAACACTTCCGCCAGCTAGCCGAACGCATGGAGGGCGGGGCCATTGGTTCCGCCCTCTCCAATCACACCGGTTGCGGATAGCAACGGAGGCGTCACATGAGCTTGCTGGCAACCGCGTCTCAAAACGAAACCGTCCAATTTCCCACCTGGCGGCTCAATCGCCCGCATTTACAGCGGCCGTCTGATCCTGTCGATAGAAACTTCATGGAAGTGTTCGTCGCCCGGCAGGCGATTTTCGACCGGCGACTGAAGGTGTACGGGTACGAACTGCTCTTCCGTGATTGCCGGGACTCCAGCTCGGCTGGAGACGTTGACAGCGCTGCCAGCTTGCAAGTGATCACCAATAGTTTTTTCTCGATTGGTGTGGAAACGCTCCTGGCCGGCACGCGGGCCTTCATCAATTTTCCCCAGGATTTGTTGTCGGACGAGCGCGCTTTCTCCCTTCCCCCGGCTGGCACGGTGATCGAGATTCTGGAATCGGTTAAACCCGAGCCTTCCGTAATTTCCGCGTGCCGGACGCTGCGCGGAAAAGGCTACACACTGGCTTTGGACGATTTCTCTCACCTAAACGGTTGGGATGAGTTGACCGACCTGGTCAGTGTGATCAAGGTGGACTTTCGCGCCACCACGATCGCCGAACAGGAAGCACTGGCGAAACGATACTCGGCTCGCGGAATCCGCATGCTGGCAGAGAAAATCGAAACCACTGAAGAGTTTCAGCGTGCCTGCGAGATGGGCTATGAGTACTTTCAGGGCTACTTCTTCGCTCGGCCGGTCATTGTTTCCCGCCGCGAGGTTCCTGGAAGCAAGCTCGGCTATCTGCGGGTTTTGCAGGAGGTGCATCGTCCCGAGCTGGAGCTGTTCGCACTGGAAGCGCTGATCCAGCGGGAAGTGTCGCTCGCCTCGAAATTGCTGCGTTACATCAACTCATCCATGTTCGGCTGGATCAAGCCGGTGCAATCCATTCGCCAGGCCTTGGCTTTGCTGGGAGAGCATGAAGTCCGGAACTGGATTTCGCTCGCTGCGCTGCCGGCTCTGGCGTGCGACAAGCCCGACGAACTTATCCGCACCGCACTCGTCCGCGCGCGTTTCTCCGAACTGCTGGCGCACTGGGCGGACTTGGGCCACCGCAAGGCCGACCTCTTCCTGATGGGCCTCTTCTCGCTGTTGGATGCCATGTTGAACCGGCCGCTCGCGGAGATACTTGCCGAACTGCGCCTGGGTGGCGACATCGCCGATGCACTCTTGGGCACGGAGCGCCCCGGCCAACGCTTAGCCGGAGTTCATGCTTTAGTCCGCCAGTATGAGACGGGAGACTGGGACGCTCTCAGCAATACCGCTGCTCGCCTGCACGTTCCGAAAGAGATTATTGCCGACCTTTACCTCGAGGCGATCGCCTGGGCGGACCAAATTTTCCGGGAAAGCATCCGCCGCAATTAGGCGCGGGTTGCGGGTCCTACGGCGCGAGCGGTAGCGACAGACTGGCAGAGCTGGCGCCGATCGTGGCAACGACCACAGCGTTTGTAGAAGCCGACACCGCGGGAGCTTGCAACGGAAAGGTCGCGCTGGTGGCTCCCGCCGGAACAGTGACCGAGGACGGTATGGTGACCTTGGTAGCCGAACTGGGGGACACCCCTAGAGCCACTATGACCGAGCTGGAAGCCGGAGCGGCAAGCTTCACGGTGCAGGTCGCGGAACCAGGCGTATCAAGCGGCGATGGAGTACATGTCATCCCGGAGATGCGATTTGGCGAGGCGATCGCCAAGGTTGCACCAGTCCCTGTGGCTTTAATGAACACCGCCTTTGATGTCGTTGCGAACAAGCCGGTGAGCTGTACTGCGGATGAAGACGCTACATGAGGAAAGACGGAAAAAGTCAACGTGGCGACCACGCCGTTTGAGATGGTCTTGTCATTCAGTCCCCAAGTGAGGCAGCGAACCGATCCCGTGCTGAACACGCACTCTACAGCTTTGCCGGCGGCTGTAGCAGCCGCTCCCGCCTGCACCTTGATGTTGCCGAGTGTGCTCGCGGAGTAAGCAAAGGTCCATTCCAGCGCGGCTGGTGTGTAACCAGAAGTCGATGCAATAGAGATATTTAGCGAGCCGGTGCCGCCGGCAATAGCTGATCCTGGCACCACCGAAAGCGTGGTCTGCGCCACGGCCGCAGAGGAACCAAGAATCAAGGGAAACGCCATGATCCTGAGACGCTCCACCGTGCTCCGGACTCGAGACATGCTCATTGGATGGGACTTCCTCATTGCAAATCCACAGCGGGATCCTCGAGATGACCTGTTCAAAAGCTGACTGTTAAAAAAAGAAGTGGAGCGAAGCGCGAAAAATCTGACTGCCTGAAGAGTGGCTGAGTAACCTACTACAGATGGTACCCTAAGTGAGGGCAGCCGCAAAACTCCTGCCCGGCTGGGGCGTGTGCAAAGTCACAGTCATTATGGCGCCGAAATTGGAGGATCATGGAGAATCCGACCCTGGATCGAGAGGTCGTTGTCCTGCTGGCGGAAGAGGATCCGGTGGTGCGTCTGATGCTTGAAAGGCTCCTAAAGCAGGGCGGATATGATTTGCTCGTCGCGGCAGATGGCCAGGAGGCGCTCCAGAAATCCGACGAGCACAAGGGCCGAATCGACATCCTGGTAGCCGATGTCCAGATGCCGGGCATGACCGGGACAGACCTGGCGAGGGAAATCAGAAAATCCCGCACGGACCTTCGCGTCATCCTGTTGTCGCCGGTGACGCAAGGACTGCTGGTTCTAGATTCGACGTGGCATTTCATCCAGAAACCATTCCTGGCGAAGGCGCTGCTCGAACGGATCGTTGACGTCGTGAAGAAACCGCCTTCCCCTCACACCGATCGCGGCCTGCAAGACTAACCGGCAGCGAGCGCGCAGCCTGTTAACGCTCCCCTTACGAAGTCATCGTTCGTTTCCGTACAGAGACGTGGAAACGGATGAGTAGCCATCAAACGTCCTTTTCATTGGGGCAGGAGGGGAGTCACCGTGTTACCGCCGGGAGCGACGAGCGCACGATCCAAGCGAAACGGTTTTCTGATCCTACTGGTAATGTTCGTCAGTATCGCGGGGCAAGCAAGCGCCGGCGTTGGATTATTTCTGGAGGAGCCGTTTGGCATGTTCGGCGACATGAACCCGACAGGACACGCAGCTATTTACCTTTCGCGAGTCTGCGCCGCGTCTCCCACTGTATTGCGGTATTGCGAACCCGGCGAGCCGGGCGTTGTCATCAGCCGGTATCACCGTATCAGCAGTTACGACTGGATTGCCATTCCACTGATCCCCTATCTTTTCGCGGTGGACCGGAGGGAACAGGTGCCGTTGTACGCCACCGCGGAGATGGTGGCTGGTCTTCGAGACGATTATCGCCGAAGCCATCTTGTGGAAGTTGCCCCGGACGGCAAGGACGGAAAAACGCCAGATGGAGAATGGATTCAATTGATCGGCGCCGCGTACGACCGTAAGATTTATAGCTTTGAAATCGAAACCACGGAAGAACAGGACGAACGGTTCATTGAAAAATTCGATTTTGCGGGCCCTGCAGACATTCCGATAGCGATATCTCTAAAGGTGTTTCCCGGCCGCTGCTATGCCGTCCCTCGACTCGACAGGAGAACATGCTGATTCACTGTTCTTCACCGTGGACCAATAGTAACTCACGCTATTCGGTGCGAGAGTTTCAAAATCACCGTTGATAAGCTCCTCGCTCGTCAAACCGAATATAGCTGCGGCTGCGGCATTTGCGAATTGTATGCGCCCGGTTTCATCGGTTGTTTGTCACCGCTGCAAAAAGAATATGTCGACGACATTCTGTCCAGCGGCCGCCATCTGTTGAATCTCGTGAACAATCTGCTCGATCTGGAACGTGTTGAGCTGGGAAACATGACATTCTCATCGGAGGAGGTGGACGTCAACCTGCTCCTGACGGAGGTCCGTGACGTCTTACGTACGGTAGCGGAAGATAATCGAGTGACGGTATCCGTTACGGTGGACGCGCCACTTGCCACGGTGCACCCCGATCCCGTTCGACTTCGGCAGACTGTCTACAACTATTTGTTCAATGCCATCAAGTTTTCACTGCCTGGCAGCGTCGTGTGGATGCGGCCGACATCCGACGGAAGTGACACCTTCCGCGTGGAAGTAGCCGATCAGAGGCCCGGAGTAACACCCGAGCAACTGCCCTCGATCTTCGCTGACTTCCAGCAGGTCGACCGCACACGGAAAAGGGCGGGTCAAGGGGCCGGTCTTGGGTTAGCCCTTACAAAACGAATGGACGAAGCAGCGCTCAACTCAACGGATAGCCCATTCTCGTCATCGAAGCGTTGTCTTCTGTGGGTCACACCACCGCAGTCTCGTTGCGGTGTGCCGTGCGAGGCTCGCGCCGAGAGATTCCGCGTTTCGCAGCCCATGTAATCCCAGTTATTTTGTGTACCCGCGAATTTTAGCCAGCCGGCTGATTTTTGCAGAATCTGGTGAGCGCGGAAGGAATCGAACCTTCAACCTAGTGATTAAGAGTCACTTGCTCTGCCAATTGAGCTACGCGCCCTTGCCGAACTGCGACAGGAGTCCTGCGGGATTCCACTCCGGGTACAACGGAATTATTCTAGCACCGTTCATGGCGGCCGGGTCAAACCACCCTGGGCCATAATGGGTGTTCGACGCGGGGGAATCGATGGAATGCGTTAACCAGATCTTCGCGCTGTTTGAAGGGCACGGCAAGGCCGCGTATTTCGGTGAGCAGGTGTCGCAAGAAGAGCACGCGTTGCAGGCGGCGCACTTCGCGGCGCAGGAGGGCGCCCCGGAGTCATTGGTGGTGGCGGCGCTGCTTCACGACATCGGACATCTGATCGATGCGCGCGAGGGCGCTGCGGACCGCGGCATCGACGCGCACCACGAGGATGCCGGCTGCGCCTGGCTGGCCCGCCACTATCCAGCGGCGGTAACTGAACCGGTGCGGCTTCATGTCGCGGCAAAGCGATATCTGTGCGGCATTGATCCGGAATATTTGCGCGCCCTATCGCCAGCTTCGGTCAAGAGTTTGCAGCTCCAGGGAGGTCCTTTCACGCCTGAAGAGGCGCGCGCGTTCCAGCAGCTGCCGTTCGGCGAAGATGCCGTCCGGCTGCGCCATTGGGATGACAAGGGCAAGATTGTGGGGCTTGCCGTGCCGGACCTTGCAGCGTATCGCGAGCTGCTGATCCGGCAGTTGAAGACGGACCGCTGAATGGACAAAATAATCCATAGTGACCGAGCCTGAAGTTCTCGAACGAATGCGCGCCGACTGGAACGAGCGCGCTCTCGAAGATGTCCGTTACTATGTCGCCTTCGGCCGGCGCGGCCAGGAGGAAGAAGAATTCTTCGCCTCGGCCTCGGACGTCGTGCACTCGCTCGAAGAGGAGCTGAAGCGTCTGCCGCGGAATCTCCCGCCGGAGGCGCGCCGGGCGCTCGAGATTGGCTGCGGGCCGGGCCGGCTGATGCGCCCCATGAGCCGCAACTTTGGTGAACTGCATGGCGTGGACGTTTCCGATGAAATGATCCGCCTTGCCCAGGAGCGGTTCGGCGCGTCGCGCAGCATCCATTTGCTCCAGACCAACGGCGCCAATCTCTCACCGCTCCCGTCCGACTACTTCGACTTTGTCTACTCGTATGCCGTGTTCCAGCACATCCCCAGCCGCGAGGTTGTACTCAGCTACTTCGACGAAATCCGGCGGGTCCTCAAGAACGGCGGCCTCGCGCGGCTGCAATTGAACGGGCTGCCACCAGCCAGCACTCCGCCCAACACCTGGGAGGGCGTCCGGTTCTCCCGCGAAGACGTGACGGGCTACGCCCGGACTCATGATTTTCAGCTCCTGGTGCTTGAGGGCGAGGGCACGCAGTATATGTCGACGACGTGGCGCAAGCAGCCCAAGGGATGGCGTGCGAATCTCAAGAATACCGGCGCGCCCGCCAAGGTCCAGCGAGCCGGCAACGCTCACACGGACGAGCCGTTTGTGGCGCAATCGGGGCGCTTTGCCCAAGTGTCGTTTCGCATGGAGCAACTCTCATCCGATTGTGATTTGAACGATCTGCGTGTGACGTTTGAAGGCGCCGCGGGCACAACCTGCTGTATCGGCGCACCAGAATGGGACGGCGTCCATCAACTCAAGGTGTTCTTGCCGCCCGGCGTGCGAACCGGCATGATACCTGTGGAGCTACAGTGGCTGGGGAAGCCTCTGTGCCCGCCGGTGTGGTTGCGAGTGATTCCACGGGGGCCTGCGGTGCCGAGGGTTTGCTCGGTGAGCGATGGGACCAACCTTCTGGCTGGGTCGCGCATCGAGAGCGGCATCGTCAAGCTGGTGATGGAAGATGTGGTGGACGCCAAGGCAGTGCGCGCGCTGGTCGACGGCCAGCCACTCGGCGATCTGGAATCGTTCTCGACCGATGCTCTGACCGGCCGTTTCGAGTTCAACTTCCGCTTGCCGGCCGGTCTTGCGCCCGGAGTCCATCAGGTCGAGGTATGCCCGGGATCGCGGCGCTTGCCGCCGGTCGCGATTGAGGTGGCGTAGTTGCGCTTGGCTGCGGCCACAGCGGCTCTGCTTGTCGCGGCGGGTCTGCTGTTGCTCTTTGCGCCTCGCACTGGAACTACGGGCGATGCCACGATACGCCGCGCGTTGTGCGCAGGGACGGGAACGGTCGAGCTACCCGCCGGCACGATCGAGATTCTGTCGGAGATCGAAATTCCAGCAGGCGCACACGATTTGGAGATCCGTGGGGCAGCCACCGGCACCACGCTGCGGGCGTCGAATCGCTTTCGCGGTCGCGCGATCTTCCGGTGTGAGCGTGCCCGCCGCGTGCAGTTTGCAAATTTCACGATCGATGGCAATCGCGATGTGATCGAGCGGCCCAGCGGATTGCCCGGATTCAGCACGACTTTCGCGCGATTTACCGAAGGCAATGGCATTCTGGCTTTCCGAGTGGCGTCTCTAAAAATTGCCGACGTGCGGTTTGCCAACGTTCCCGGGTTTGCGATTCTCGTGAGCCGCTCGCGCGATGTCGTGATTGACGGGGTCGAAGTCCGGCGGTCGGGCTCGCGTACCTCGGCCGGGCGAAATAATACAACCGGCGGCATCCTGCTCGAGGAGGGCACGAGCGATTTCGTCGTGACCCACTGTGATCTGCGCGATGTGCGCGGAAACGGCGTCTGGACGCATTCCCTGGGCACGGCCCCTCAAAACACCAACGGCCGGATCACTGCGAACCATTTCGAGCGCTTAGCCCGCGATGCAATCCAGGTGGGTCACGGAGCCGGCCTCCGCGTCGAGGAAAACACGGGCACGGAAATCGGTTTTCCACTAGATGATGTTGACATGGAGCATGGCGCTACACCGGTGGCCATCGACACGGCCGGCGATACCAGCCATTGCATTTACGCCCGCAATCATTTTGAGGAAGTCAACGGAAAATGCCTGGACCTGGACGGCTTCCACGACGGTGAAGTGCGCGGCAACTCCTGCGTAAACCAGTTCGGCGCGGAGCGTTATCCTTACGGGAATCTGGGCATCGTATTCAACAACAGTCATCCGGCGATGCGCTCGGAAGGCATTGACCTCATCGAGAACGAGCTCGACGGTGTGTTGTTTAGCGGATTGTTTGTGATCGGCGAGCATCACCACATTGCGCACAATCGTTTGCGCCGCATCAATCTTGCTCATTGCGATGGGAAGACGGCGAAGTTCGGGTGTAACTATGCGCCGGATCAGCCTGGGCTTCTGCGCAGCGGCATCTACCTGGCAAGCCGGGGGGAACGGCCAGCTCCGGCGCATGCGAACGTGATCGAACACAACGAAATCTCGGGCTACGGTATGAGCGCGAACTGCATCACCGCAGCGCCCGGTGTCTCGATGGCGGCCAACGCGATCGCGCGGAATACCTGCAAGGACGATCCGGCGCAATGAGCACAGTGAAACCCGCAATCGCAGAACTTCCCCGCACGCTCGGATTGTTGGATTCCGCATCCATTGTGGTGGGCATCGTGATTGGTGCGGGCATCTTTCTGGCGCCGCGGCTCGTGGCGCAGGCGCTGCCTTCCGCGCCGCTGATCCTCGCCGTCTGGATCACTTGCGGGGTGCTGTGTTTTTTCGGCGGGCTGGCATACGCCGAATTGGGCGCCATGATGCCCGAGACCGGTGGTCACTACGTGTTCTTGCGCGAGTGCTATGGCCCGCTGGCGGGATTCCTGTGCGGCTGGACGTTCACGCTGGTGGTGCTCTGGGCGGCCATCGCGTGGCTGGCGGTCAGCTTTTCCATTACTCTCGCGTACTTTGTTCCGATCAATGCTGTGGCGTCAAAACTGATCTCGGTGTCATTGATTGCGCTGTTCTCGCTGGTGAATTATCGCGGCATCCGGCTCAGCGCGGCGGCGCAAAAACTCCTGACCGCGCTGAAGGTTGTTGGCCTCGGCATTGTGATAGGCAGTGCACTTCTACCGGCTCGCGATGCCGTCGCCGTGAATTGGTCGCTCCCACGCGCTGGATTTTCCTGGAGTGCGGTGGGCGCCGCCATGGTCGCGGTGGTGCTGTGTTACGACGGGTGGCCGAGTATCAGTCATGTTGCGGGCGAGATTCGCGATCCGAACCGGAATATTCCGCGCAGCCTCGGGCTGGGCATGGCGGCCGTCATCGCCATCTATGCCCTCGCCAACATAGCGTATCTGCGGGTACTGCCCGTCGAGGTGATCGCCACGGTCGATCGCACGGCGGCAGCGGTGGCTCAGCGTACGCTAGGCCGGGCAGGTGGTGCCGTCTTATCGATCACCATTCTCCTTTCCATCGCCGGAGCGATCAACGGCCTCGTCATGACCGTGCCCCGCCTGTGTTTCGCAATGGCGCGAGATGGCCTCCTCTTCCGGCAACTCGCTGCCGTTCATCCGCGCTACCAGACGCTTTCCGCCGGTATTCTAGTCCAGGCGGTGTGGGCCGCAATCCTCGTGCTCACCGGATCGTTCGAAACACTGGCGCCTTACGGCATGATCGCGGCCTGGTTTTTCTACGGCCTGACGGTAGCGGGCGTCATCGTCCTGCGGCGCAAGTATCCCGATCGCACGCGCCCCTACCGGATGTGGGGATACCCCGTGACACCGCTGCTGTTCACGGCCGTGGCCGCGTGGTTCGTCGCCAATACATGGATCGCGCAGCCTGGCCCCCTCCACCATTGCGTTTCTGATGATCGCGAGTGGCGTTCCGGCCTACTTCCTGTGGCGCCGTTTGAGTGCCTGACTAAGTCACTTACCGATAACTTACTACTAACTAAAGTTATCCACCTGCTACTGACTACCTTTACCTAACCAAAGAGATCGGAAAGTTTGCTTGCTAATTTCCTCGTTGAGCGTCAAAATTATAGCCAAAGTTAGTTAAGGACTGACGATATTATGACGAACTTCGATACTTCGCTGGAACCCAAGACCATCCTGGTGGTCGATGACGATCTTTCCGTCTTAAGCGTAATCAAATGCATGTTGGAATGTGGCGATTATAACGTCCTTATAGCGCACAGCGCCGAGAGTGCTTTGCGAATGGCCGAACGCGATGACCTGTCGATCGATCTGATGCTGATGGATGTCATAATGCCTGACATCTCCGGGCCGGACCTTGCCGAGCGCATTCTGGCGCTGCGCCCCCATCTGAAAGTGCTGTTTATGTCGGGTTGCACGGATTCCGACGTGGTACGAGTAAAGATTCTCGACCGCGCACTCGGCTTCCTACCCAAGCCTTTCACATCCGACAGTCTCATCGAGAGAGTGCAGAAGGTACTTACTCCGCCAGCGCCGCGCGTTTTCGGAGCTGCCGGCGGAATAAGCTTGCGCTAACTTCTGACTTAGGAAGTTGTTGAAATAGCCTATCCACGGGTATTCCGACTCGAGTTTCCGCGTGGATGGGACATTCTCGCGATGCTTGGGTGGCTCTCCAAGCCGCGCAGTCGGCACCGTCCGCCGCTCTGCACTACGCTCCCGCCGGCCTGAGTCGCGGGATTCGCCACAGATTGTATGCCGCTACCGCGTACTGGAATAACCAACTCACTTTTTCCAGTCCGCGCAGCTTGACCTTCCTCATCCCCGCCACCGTTTTCAGCCACCCAAATGCCCGTTCGATGATGGGACGCCGCGATTGGCTCATCGCGTAGCCGCGGTGCCGGGTCGTCCGTCCGTCGATGGCGCTGCGGCGATGCTTGTTGTTTTGCGCGACGTGCGGCGTGACGTTCATCGCCTGCAAGGTCGTGACTAAGTCCCGGCTGTCATACGCCTTGTCCGCTCCCAAGGTGAAGCGCTGGCCGCGCCTTTTCTTCCGCATCGCATCCGCCATCAAGATTGCGGCGTCTGCCTCCGCCGTTCCGTCAGCCTGCGTCAGCATCGCCTCCACGATGAACCCGTGCCGGTTCTCGACCATGACATGTCCCAGATAGCTCAACCTGGCTTCGCTTCCGCGTGACTTCTTATACAGCCGCGCATCGGGATCGGTTTTCGAGGCGTGCGTTACATTGGTGCGCTTGTCCCCGTGGAAGCTCGCTCCACCTTGGCTGTTGCTGTCGCCGCCATCCTTGCGCTGGAAGCTCTTCTGACTGGCCCAGGCTTCGATCATCGTCCCGTCCACCGTGAAGTGTTCTTGCGACAGATGCGGTTTGGCTTGCTCGAGCACTTCGGCAAAGAACTCGCGGGCCACCGTCTCATTCAGCAGCCGCTCGCGATTCTTGCTGAACACCGCGTGATTCCATACCGGCTCGTCCATCTCCAGACCCACGAACCAACGGAACAACAGGTTGTAATCCAGTTGCTCCATCAGCATCCGTTCGCTGCGGATCGAGTAGAACGTCGGCAACAGCAGTGCCCGCAACAAACGCTCTGGTGGGATCGACGGCCGGCCATTGTCGGCATACATTTTGTCGAACCGCTTCGACATCCTCGCCAGAATCTGATCCACCAACCGCCGGATCGCCCGCAGCGGGTGGTCCGGGGGCACCCGCTCCTCCATCGTCACGTAGCTGAACATCCCGCCTTGCTGTTTCTCGTCTCCGCGCATATCTCAAAGACGATTAGAACATCACGCAGGTGTCCTGCTGCCGCAGTTTTTCAACAAACTCTTAGGCCAGGGCGATGCGGTTACGTAGCACGCCTATACCTTCGATTTCGACCTCGACCACGTCGCCGTCTTTCATTCGGCTGGTGTGACCCGGAGTCCCGGTGTAAATCACATCACCCGGAGTCAGCGTCACACATTGGCTGATCCAACTGACAATGGCGGGACCGTCGAAGATCAGGTCTGAGGTGTATTGCTTCTGTACCACGTTGCCGTTCAGGCGCGTCTGCAGAAGCAGGTTTCCGTAGTCAATGCCGTGCACAATCACTGGGCCAAGCGGAGCGAATGTGTCCGCGCCCTTGGCCCGCCACCATTGCAGGTCTTTCTCCGGGCCTCCTTGCCAGTCGCGCTCACTCACGTCGTTGCCGCAGGTGACGCCGAAAATGGCCTCGCGCGCTTCCGCCGCGGACGCACGCTGCACACGTTTGCCGATCACAAGCACCATCTCGCCTTCATAGTGGACGTTTTTCGCCGACGGAGGAATCACAATGGGCTCCTCGGGATGCTGGAGCGAGCTGACCGGCTTATAGAAAATCTCCGGGTGCTCCGGTGCTTTCCGCTCACCTAAGTGGCTCTTATAGTTCAGTCCCACCGCCAGAATCTTCGGCGGCTCGCAAGGGTACAGCAACTTCACGTCCGCCAGGCGATGCCGGGCCCCAGTCTCCTTGTGGTCGCTGAACAAATCGCCGCGAAGTTCGCGAACCGTTTCGCCATCGAGAATACCGTAAGCTGTCGCAGAGTTGTGGCGGTAGCGTATGTATTTGGTCACTATTTCTTTTCCTTTTGCGGCGAGGACAGCAGCCGCCATGGTGCCGATAAGTTGTCTGCGAGTGCTGCGCATGAGGGTCACTCTATCTCGCCGTTGCCCGGGCCATGTTCTGTTGTAGAAACTTCACACCCTCGAACGCGATGGACTCCGGGGTGGGGGCGATGTCGCGCCATATCGCAGCCGCCGCGGAAATCTCCGGTAGCGAAAACCCAAAACTCTCGATCGTCAGCCATCCGTTATAACCAATATCGCGCAGGGCCGCGAACACTTCCTTCCACTCCACATGACCCGAACCGGGGATGCCGCGATCGTTTTCGCAAGTATGCACGTGCTTCAAGTGCCGGGCCACGGTGCGGTACGCCTGCCCAATACTCTTTTCCTCGATGTTCGCGTGAAACGTGTCGAAGAGAACCCCGACGTTCGGATGGCCCACCCGGTCACAGAGCGCCGCCGCATCGCTGGCGGTGTTGAGAAAGTACGTTTCGAAACGATTCAACGGTTCGATGGCGAGTGTTACATCGTGCTGCGCGAGCACCGGGCCGAGCGATTGGAAACACTCGACCGCTCGATTCCATTCATCCACCGTGCGGCGCCTTCCGGGCAGATATCCCACCGGAGAATAAAACGGTCCCGCGAGAATCTTCGCGCCAACCTCAGCCGTGCCCTTGATGCAGTCCTCGATATACGCCCGTGTCTTCTGCCGCACCGAAGCATCGCCAACCCCTACGCCCAATCCACTGGGAATCACCGAACACACCGTGCATTCCAACCCGTTCTGCTCCAGGCCGCGGCGAATATCGTGCAAGGCAAAGTCCGCCGGATGGAACATCGGAACTTCAATGCCGTCAAACCCACGGCGTTTGATCTCCGGCAACAGCGCCAGATGTTCGCCCTTGAAGTTCGCGGTCCAGATCATCATGTTGACGCCGTATTTCATGTGCTCAGCCCCTGCGCATCTGGGTTGCCTGGACCGAAATGCTTCAACATTACCAAGTCTTCTTTATCGCTCCGATTCGTCACTTTGACGCCGTGGGTCGCTGCCGTAGCAGTAACGAACAGCTCGTCTTTCGTCATCTGGCCGAACCGAATCAGGCAGGGAGTCTCCACTTCCACCTTGCCAACCAATCCCCAGCCTTGCACAACGATCAGACCATAAGCCGCCGAGTCACGGATAGTTACTGAGTGCCCGGCTTTGACCGTTAGTTCCTTGGCAGAGAAGTAATTGCTTGAGTAGCTCACCCACTTTTCGCAATAACCTTCATCCAGCATCTCGCCCGCGGGTTTGACTGGCTTGGGTTGGACCAGGCGGTGCTTCATGAACTCGGGGTCAACGTTCGCTTCCCAATCAAGCATTCCGACAATATAGTCCAGGTCGTGATGATACTCCACGGGGACGTCCTTAACCAGTAAGTCCCACGGCACCGGGCGGCCTTCCACCATGGATTGAAACATCGCTAACACATCCGAGTTTACCTGTGGCTCATAAGTTACAAGCGACCCGGGCGCATGCAAAATACCCGTGTCAATCTGCCATCCCGTGCCGGGCTTCAGCTTATAAGCCTTGGAATGGTAAAGAATGCCATTGTCGCCCTCATTCCAACGCTCCAGACACCGGCGTACGTCATCCTTCGTAGTACCCGGTTCGAGGCCCATGAACGTGTAGGCGAAGTTGTTTTCCGTGAGATTGTATTGTGGCGGAAAATAATAGGCTTCTGGCTTGCCGTGCCGGCCGACTCGGCGCGCATCCTTTTCGGACTGGTGCATATGATGCGGAATCGGCCCCAGATTGTCGAAAAACTTGCACAGCACGTTCCAGCCGCCCTGCTCGCGCATGACATTGGCGCCGAGGAATTCCGCGCCGTTCGTCTCGATGGCTTCCTTAAGTAGGACACGGCCGCCGTCGTACGCGATGTAACTCAAGCCCTCGTCCTCCGGTGTGCCCGGCCCGTTGTCGGCCTTGGTGGTAGACGCGAACCAGCGCTCATCAATGCCCCCCCGATGTGTGCCAAGAGCATAGAGATCGCGCGGGTCGAGCTTCAGGCGGCCACCCGGCATCACAAATGAGCGCGGCACCCAGCTGGGTGCAAGCCGCACAATCCCCTCGCCCGCGGCCAAGGCTTCCTTTGACAACGCTATGTTGGACATCTATTTGTTCGCAGAAGATTTTGGATATGTAGTGGCAATCCCGGTACTGCTTGCTTGCATCCTCGCTTGCACCCTGAGCATAACAGGCTGGGCTGCATAGGAAGTCTGTTGCGCACCGGCGCGCGTTTCGATGTCGCCGGCCACCACGATAGCCTGCTCAATCGGTTGCGCATTGGGCAACGCCGCCAACACGAACTTGCGCCGGTTCTCCGTTTCATTGATTAGCACACCGTTCAAACCGACGTCGAGCACCCGTACACCGGGCGGCAAATTGCGCACATCCACCGGAACGCGCCCGCCGTAGTCATTATTGCGCTGGATCGAGACCTCGACTTCCGCAGTCCCCCCCGGTTCCAGCACCACTGCTTTGGTCTCCGCCGTCATCACGATGTCCGGCCTGGGCATCAGAGAAATCAGCTTGAGCTTGTCTTCCGGATTGGCCCAGCGCTCTTCCCACGCGCCAGCAAGCCGGGCACGCCCCACCACGGCAAGCGGCACGGCACGATCCAGCTTCGCTTCCTCATCCGCGCTCACCAGCAGCGTCGTACTCGTCTGTCCTGCGGCAATGGCTCCTTGCGTCGCATGCAAACCCGCGGGCAGATCCTTCAGCGAAACCTCAATCGGCCCATCGAACTCGTCCTGGCGAAGCGCCGTCACCGTAATGGGGATCCGCCCGCCCACCGGCACGTTGGGATTGCGCGGCGAAACACTAAGAGTGAAGTCTGGGGATGGATGCCGCATCGTCAACCGATAAGCATAGTCCGGCCCCGTGAGTTTGCGTACGTCGCGAATTCGCACGATGTAGTCTCCATCCGCCGGAGCCGTGAAGTGTAGTAGCGAATCCTTCCCGTATCCCGGCCCGCCATCATCGTTGCGATAAGTCAGATGAACGACCGGCAGTCCATTCGGCGCAAACTGCTGTCCTGGCGGATAGATTTGCACCTTATATACCGCCTGATCGATAGCGTGCGCTTCCGGAGTCGTGTCCAGATACGCCAGCCGCTGCCCGCCGAAGCCTGTAAATTGGAAGTCGTCGTCCGGCCCGCGCGGCATCGCTTCCACTTGAATAATTTCCGCGCCAATCATCAGGAAGTCACCAACGGCGAGTCCTGTCGGTGATGTAATGCGAATACCGCGGCCTGACGAATCGTGGTCGGAAAGCGTCGTCGAGGTTTCCAGCACGCAGCGGACGGTGGCGCGTTCCACCGGAATACCTTTCGTGCTGAGAATCTCGAGCAGCGAATCGAGCCGTGAACCGAGGCGGTTGGCGTTCACTTCAAACACCAGCTTTTCATCCTTACTGGCATGGAAGCGGTAGTAGTTCTCCACGGCTTCGAGTTTGCCGTTCACCGTCACGGGAGCACTGATCGCTTGCGCTTGTGCGAGCGCTGTGTTGCCGCCAGCCGCCAGAACTTCCGACTCCTCGCCGAGCGCCAGTTTCACTCGATTGAACGCCGCGCCCTTCGGCGACTGTGGCCGTATGATCACCGCCCGTCTGTCTTCTGGCGAAGGCTCTCCCTTCACCTCCACCTGATCTGTTCCCAGGTTGTAAGCCGTGAGATGAACTTTGGACGTTTTGCCCGCTTGCAATCCCAACGGAAACGCCGATACAGCTAGCGGGAAGTGACCTACCTTGATGCGGTAAAAGTGTCCCGCGTTGCCCGCTTCTTCGTAGTCGGACACGCGAATGTAATAGCTGCCGCCCTTCGCAAACGTGTATGCGAAACTTCTGGTTTCGCGGCCTCCGTCCTCCCCGAATGCTTTCAGCAGGTTCTGGTTTGCGTCGTAGATCCCGACGACCGGCTCCAGGCTCGACCCCAGCTCCGTTGCGGAATTCTGAAAAACAAGCTGCTCGCCATCCTTGACCGCGATCTTGTAGTAATCCACGTCGCCCGGTTTCGAAATCGCGCCCACCAGGATGGTTGGCAGATACGTCTCGACCGCCTCTTCCGGCGTGTCGTTCGGCTCACGATCGGGGCTCTCGCCGTAGTACGGCTCGACCGCGAATCGCGCCGTGGTAGTTGTGCCAAGCGGTGTCTGCAAGCGCATGGCGACAGTGCCAACGGGCGCATCCGCGCTGATCTCAAGCTCGAGTGTCACCTGATTGCGTGGCGGAAGCGGACCCAAGTCCACGGTCGAAGGAGTGCCCGCGGACCCCAGCCTGATATCCGGCAGATCCGGTAGCTCTTTAATCCGCACGATCCGCGCCTTGATCCCCGGCTCACTGAAATAGACGGCGCTTGTCTTGGCGAGGTTCAAACCTTCGACATTTATCTCGACCGTCGCGCCGCGCGCCACGCCCAAGGGCGCGACAGAATTGATCGTCGGCGGAGTCGTTCGATTCCCTGTTGGCCACTCGGTAGCGGTCTGCGCGCAGGCAGCCGCGACGAAGCTGACGAAGAGTAGAATTCGTTTCATACGAAACCTCAGTGGCTTACGGCGCGCGCCTGATGGACGGGCGCGTTCGCGAGTTTCTCCACGTCGTAAGTCTCGAAAGAGCCGTCGTACCGGCCCGCCGCTAACGTTCTGCCATCGGGCGAGAACTCGAGCGATAGCACCCAGTCCGGCTGGTTGGCGAGGGTCTTGACTTCGGTCAGGTCGCTCGCTTTGAAAATCTTGATGGTCCGGTCGGCGCCGCTCGATGCGATCAGCTTGCCATCCGGCGAGTACGCAAGCTTGAGAATGGCGTCCTCGTGCGCGATGAGCGAGTTAATCAGCGCGCCACTCTTCGGTCCCAGTTCCCAGATCCGGATGGTCTTATCCAGACCGCCCGCCGCAACGAATTTGCCGCTGGGATCAAGCGCAACGGTGTTCAGCCCATCCTGCGGCTCGCTCAGCGTGTAGAGCCGCTCGCCGGTCGCGGTGTCCCACACCTTCACCGTCCGGTCGGCGGCGCCTGATATCAGGCGCTTGCCATCCGGCGCAAACACCAGCGCGTAGATAGCATCGATGTGATCTTTGAACGTACGGATCTCTTGTCCGGTTTCGACGCTCCACAGCTTGATCAGCTTGTCGTAGCTCGAACTCGCGATCGTTTTGCCGTCCGGAGAAAAGGCAAGGGCATAAATGCAGTCGCTGTGACCCTGAATAGTGCGCAGCTCTTTGCGGCCGGCCACATCCCAGATTTTGATTTCCCCGGAACGCGCCGGCAGACCACCTGCTGCTGCCAGCAATGCGCCATCCGGCGAAAATGCCACCGCACGGACGGCTTCCGCATGACCGTTGAGCGTGGCGATAGTCTGGCCGGTTGACGGATCAGCCAGCTGCACCTCCTTATATGTTCCCAGCGCGAGCATCTTGCCATCGGGCCGGTAGGCGAGTGCACCGATCTGCGGCTTGAGCGTCCCTTTCGGCTTGATATCGGGGATCGCCGGTGCCGCTAGGCGCGCCGCAAGCGCTTTGGCCTCTTCCACGGTCGGCGGCTTCGCTCCGGCGTCGATCCATTTCTTGATCGTCTCGATGTCGCCCCCGGCTAGCCGTGCGCCGCTCAGCGGCATGGCCGGCGCGACTTTGCCCGTAACCATCAAGTACAGCCGGCTGTTCTCGCTCGTGCCCGGTTCAATTACCTTCCCATGACTGCCGCCCTGTGCCACGCCCTCAAACGTATCGAGATTCAAACCGCCCATCCGCGTGCTGGCGCCATGACAGCCCGCGCAGTTGGCCGCAAAGATCGGTGCCACGTCTTTGGCGAACGACGGCGCATCCTGGGCTCTCACCAGAGCACAAGCTGCAAATCCGATGGCACAGGCTAGCCGCATTAGTAATTGAATAGAAATTCTTTGCTCGTGAGCATGGCCCACATCATGTCTTCGAGCGCCAGCCGTCGAGCTTCCCGCTGCACGTCTGCCGAGCCCGTCACTGTTCGCGCCTTCCGCAGCGCTTCGAGCATCGGCTGCTTCTCCGCATCCGCCGGATACCTGCTGTAAGCCGAAAGGAACAAGTGGTCGAGAATCCGGGAATCCGACAGCCCCAGTTTGATCGCCAGCGCCGGGTAGGCATCCGCCGCCATCAGTTTGGTGTTCAACGTATCCCCGTTGATGACGTGGAGCGCTTGCGCCACGCTCGGCGCGCTCGACCGCTCCGCGGCATCGCACAAAATCCGCGGCGGACGCCCGAACGACGAAAGAAACTCCGACTTTACTTGCGTATCCGGCAACTGCAATGCGCGGACTCCCGCCGGATAGCCGCCGAACTGCGTGGGAACGCCGGTCACCTGCGACATGGCGTCCAGCAGAACCTCCGCCGGCAACCGCTTCACAATGTATTTCGAATAATATTTGTTGTCGTTTGAGTTGGTTGCGTTGGCTTCCGCGGATAACTGGTAAGCCGCGGAATTCATAATGGTGGCAACTAGGTGCTTGATACGGAAACCGTGATCGACAAAGTCTTTGCACAGCGCGTCGAAAAGTTCTTGGTTGGACACAGGGTTGGTGGCGCGCACGTCATCCACAGGGTCCACGATTCCGCGGCCCATGAAGTTGCCCCAAACGCGATTTACGATGGCGCGCTGGAAGTAGACGTTGTCCTTGCTGGTCAGCCACTGAGCGAAATGCACGCGCCGGTCTTCGGGGGAATCGAGCGGCATGGGGGTGCCGTCGAGGGGCGTAGGCGCGAGTGGTTTCAGCAAACGTGGATGATTGATGTCACCGGAAGCTTTGGCGAAAATGACGATGTCGCCGGGCTCGTCTCCGTTTTTCTCGCCTACGCGCGCAAACAAATTCGCGAACTGGTAATACTGCTTCTGCGTCCACTTCTCCAGCGGGTGATTGTGGCAGCGTGCGCAGGTCAGACGCTGGCCCAGAAACGCCTGCGTGGCGTTCTCCGCAATGTCGATCGGATCCTTGTGGATCACGAAGTAATTCAACGCGCCGTTCTGACGGGTGTTGCCCGATGATGTGTAGATTTCGCGGGCAAACTGGTCCCACGGCTTGTCGTTTTTGACGCTTTCGCGGATCCAATCGTAAAACGACCACATGGCATTCGACCGCAGCTTGCGGCTCGACACCAGCAGCAGATCCGACCACTTGTACGCCCAGTAGTCCACGAACTCGTCACGCTCCAACAACCTTCCAATCAGCTTTTCCCGCTTGTCCGGCGACTTGTCCACCAGAAAATCTTCCACTTCCTCTGCCGTCGGCAGGATGCCGGCCGCGTCGAGATAGGCTCGCCGGATGAAGGTGGAATCGTCGGCTAGCGATGACGGCGCTATATTCAACGTCTTCCATTTTTCGAGAACCAGATCATCCACGTAGTTGTGGCGCGGAAATTTTTCGTAAGTCGCCGCCTCCACTTTGTTGGGATACGGAACGCTGACGCGCGAATAGAGCACGCGGCTCGAGTACCACAGCGTGATGGCGGCTTCTCCGTTGCCGTTCATCTTCACGTGGCCCAAGTCATCCACGGAAGCAACGCCCTCGTCGCTCGAGCTGAACTTCACCCAGCGGGTGATGTCGCGCACGTTGCCGTCTGAATACTTTGCCCGCACCACAAGCTGCTGCTCGGTGGCGGGGGCGAGGCGCACGGCCGGGGGAAAAACTTCAAGGCCAGTGACTTGCGGATCGTCGTCACGGGGCCGCGGCATGCCTTCGGCAATCCAACCGGAAAGTACCTTGTACTCGAGCGATTTCGTATCGAATCGTTTGCCGCCGCCGTGCGCTACCGCCATCGTGGGCTTGAGAAGCATTAGGCTGCGCGCAGGCTCTTCGGGATCGACACGCCGTCCCACCGACTGACGGGTGAGCGTATCGTAGTCCACATCAGGATCGTATCCACGCAACGTCAGTTTGAAACCGTTCTTCCCCGCCAGCGCGCCGTGGCACGCACCTTGATTGCAGCCGACTTTCGTCATTACGGGAATGACGTCATTGCGGAAACTCCAGGTGTGAGAGGCTTGTGAGTTCTTCACGCGAACCGTGGCGGTTGCACTGCGGCCGTTGGCGGTAGCGGTAACGGTGGCCTCGCCGTCACCGATGGGACGCACTTCGCCGTTCGCATCCACGATCGCGACCTTCGGATTCGAGGAGCGCCACTCAGCTTTGCGCGTCCAGTCTTCCTGGTGATCGCCCAGACTGGCCTCCGCCAACAGGTGTTGACGCGCCTCCGGACCGTTCAGATCGATAGTCCTGGGCAGGACCGACAGGTTCTCGGCAGCGGATAGAACGGCGGACGCGGTGAATAACAGCGTTAGCAGTTTACGCATGTTCTAGGTGAACAGTTCTTTGATTGGTTCCATGCCGCGCTCGACCAGCGGAATCGGGCGGCTTTGCGCGCCCGGCAGCTCCAGCTCTAGCGGCACTCCGAGCGCGTGGTAAATCGTCGCCGCGACTTGTCCGGGGGTTGTCGGCCGGTCTTTGGGCGAGGCGCCGATATCGTCGGACGCTCCGATGACTTGCCCGCCTTTGATTCCACCGCCCGCCATCAGGATGGTCCAGCATTGCGGCCAGTGGTCACGGCCGCCGGCGGGATTGACTTTGGGTGTGCGTCCGAATTCACCCATCGCGACGACCATGGTGTTATCCAAGAGTCTGCGATTCTGCAAGTCTTCGAGCAGCGAGCTAAATGCGTGATCGAACATCGGTCCCACCAGATCGCGATAGCAACTGATGGGGCTGAACGGTTTCGATCCGTGAATATCCCAGGTAATTTCGTCGAAGACCGTTTCGAACATGTTCACGGTGACAAAGCGGACGCCCGCTTCGATCAGACGCCGTGACAACAAGCAGCTTTGGCCGAAACGGTTCAGCCCGTAGCGCTGGCGCACGTCTTCCGGCTCCTTGGCCAGCTCGAATGCTTCGCGCGCTTTTTGGGAAGACATGAGCGTGTAGGCCTGGTGGAAAGTCGCGTCGAGCAGGCGTGCGTCCTGCGAAGTTTCGAGCTTGCTGACCGTGTGGTCGATCATCTCGCGCCAGTTGCGGCGGCGGTCGACGCGCAGCGCCGAAAGATAATCGGGCGGCAGCATGTCGGGCACTTTGAAGTTCGGGTCGGACGGATCGGCGTTCAGCACGAATGGATCGAACGTTTTTCCGAGGAAGCCCGCGGTCTGGCCGTGAGGCATGTTGCCGCCGGTGTTGCCGATGGGGTGGGGCATGAGCACGTGCGCGGGCACGTCGCCATTCGGCCCTTTGAGTTTGGCCAGCACACAGCCGATGTGGGGGTATTCGATGCCGCCTTGAAACAGGCGGCCGGTTTGCATCATCTGGTGGCCGGTGTCGTGCACTGCGGCGGCGGTGTGGTACACACTGCGAATGAGCGCGTATTTATCGGCGTGCTTTGCCATCCGCGGGAAATGTTCGGAAATCTCGATGCCGGAGACGTTGGTCTTGATGGGTTTGTACGGTCCGCGAATCTCCGCCGGCGCGTTCGGCTTCATGTCCCAGGTGTCGAGCTGCGACGGGCCGCCGATGAGCATCAACATGATGCAGTTGACGTCGGCTTTGGAGTTGTCAGTCGCGCCCAGCGCCTTGAGGCCAAACAGTTGGTTCAGCCCCAGCCCGAGCGACGCGAGCGAGCCGGCATGGAGAAAATCACGGCGGCGCAAGCCATCGCAAAACTCAACGGGCTTGTCGGCATCCAAACGAAGCATAGGCGCTCCTTCAAGGAGTGAAAACTGTCAAGCTTCTATCGAAGTTGGCGCGGGCACCGCAAATTGAGACAACGAGGTATATATAGGATGCATGCCCGATCCCGAGACAGAACCGAAAGCTGACTTTTACTGCCCGCAGTGCGCCAAGGCAGTCCGCGAGCCGTTGGTGTGTGGAGACTGCCACGCCCTGATCTGCCGCGATTGTGGGACGCCGCTGGAGAAGATCGACGATTTGGGGATTGGGTAGGAGCGGTCAGAACGGGTTGACCACTCGCACGCGCCCGTCCTTTTGTCCATGATTGAGGTCCTCGGAATAGACGGTGTGCGCCCCAAGTGCCTCGGCAGCAGCCAGAATGGCCGCGTCCCAATAGGAAATGGCGTACCGTTCGGATCGCTCGATCGCAATCCGCACGAGTTGATGGTCAACGGGTTGACAGGGAAACGCCGACCACTGCTCGATCCACTCCAAAGCTTGTTCCGCAGAGAGCGGGCGTGAGGCTTTCTTGACCACAGTCACAAAGAACTCCTGCAAGACCTGAGCGGAGGTGCCAAAGTTCTCCGACTCAACCAGCTCCATCGCGCGCTGCCGCTTGCGTTCATCCTTGCCCGTTCCAGTCGCCGCGTAAACGAGGATATTGGTATCGAAGAAGACGCTAGCGGTCATGCAACTCTTCCCGTGACCAGGTTTTCTTGCCGAGGCGCCCCTGGGTCTCTCTGCTCAACTGCCGAAGCCGCTGGCGCGCGCGCTTTGCCCGATCGTTGTGCGCGGCGAGGTTCGTCAGGTAGTCACGGACCAGAGCATTGACGGTGGAGTTGCGGTCGCTGGCATGGCGGCGAACAGCGGCCAGCACATTCTCGTCGATGCTGAGGGTGATGTTCTTCATTTACACAGTATATGTGTAACTGTGGGGATAAACAAGGTCCTGCCGGTCCCGGGTTTCCCCGTGGAGATCAAGCTGGGTAGCCCGGGCACTTGCGAAAATCGGGATTGCGCAGTTGATGCGGGGATCGGGCAATCATGGCGTTTAGGCCGGACCTATTGACTTGGTGTGCACTTTCCACAGAACTTGCGATAGTCGACTATCCAATAAAACCCGGCGTAATTTGCTGACTCAGGGCCGAATTCTTGCGCGACTGTGGTCTGCCCATCACTTACTCGACCCACCAGAAGCTTGCGCGCCACGTCGAACAGCGTGAGCGGAGGCGAAGCCGTCTCGACGGGAAAGCTGACATAGTGCCCATCTGGGGACCACTGCATCGCACTTAGCGGCTTATGTGAGCTGAGCGGCCACCGTGCTGGGGCACCATCGGTTGTCACCGCGGAAGCTCGTCCATCCGGCCCCACGAAGGCGATCCACTTTCCATTGGGACTCCACGTTGGATCGTGGCCGGCTACGAGTGGCTTTGACGCACCGCTCGCAACATTGAAGATGTAGACTTGGCCTTCTTTAGCATAAACCAAGGACCCTCCATCCGGCGACCAATCGGGATAGGCGGTGGTCTCGTCTATCAAGCTGCTGTTGGAAAAATCGAACGACGCCCAGTACAGTCCTTCTGGCCACCCGGGCCTGAGTGCCCCAAAAAAAGCGATGCGTCCGCCAGTCTCGCTGAGGCTAACTGGATGAAAATTTATTACGGGAGCACGTCTCCCTGCTATATTTCGGCCATCCGTGGAATTAATGACGTACGCACCGCTGAGATCCCAGAAGTCGGTCCGAGTCGACCACAGGACCATTTGCCCGGCTTTGCCGAACGCCGTGATTGGGGCGCGGTACTCGGAAGTGAAGTATCTTTCGGGGCCATCAAACGGAATGACCGTAACGTGCCCGGCGCTTGCCTGCGCCAATGCGAGACCGTTGGTCTCTGACTGCTTGCGAAGCTCATTTCGCAGTTCCCCTGTATCTTGCTGGCCGCAAGCGGACGAGACTAGTAGAGCAACGAAGAGGACCGGTAATCTCATGGCCACCCTACCTCCGCGATATATTTGCCCAGAGCAGGCTCACAGCCCGCCGTGGAACCTTCCGAACGCGCGGGCAAGCATTAGGGACATTATGAGGATGCCAGCGCCGAGGACGAGCACGTGCTGGGTCTTGCGCAGATCGAAGCTGCCGACGCGACAGACGAGCAGGTAGCCGACGGCAAGGTTGAAGAGGCCCCACAGAACATTGACCGTCGAGGAGGACAGGCCTTCGCCGGGTGGTGATGCGAAGGGGCTCTGGAAGGCATGCCCCGAGATGCCATTGCCGAGATGGGGCAGGGCGTTCGCGAGGAATGCGCCTCCGAAGAAGTACGCGACGTAGTGGTACCAGCGCACGGTATCAGCCAAGGCCTTCAATAAATTGATGCAGGCGGTCGAGGCCGCGGGTTAGCTCGTGCAACGAAGTCGCGTAGGAGATGCGGACGTGGCGGTTGGTGCCGAAGGCTTCGCCGGGAACCACGGCAACGTGCGCTTCGGCTAGCAATCGCTCGGAGAATTGCAGCGTGTTCTGGATTCCCTTCTTGCCGAGCGCGACGCCGATGTTCGGATAGGCGTAGAACGCGCCTGTGGGCTCGGAGCATTTGACGCCGGGGATCTCATTCAGGCGCCGGACGACGAAATCGCGCCGTCGACGGTATTCCGCCAGCATCACCTGCACGGAATCTTGCGGGCCGCGCAGCGCTTCCACGGCGGCTTTCTGCGAAATGGAGGTCGGGTTGGAGGTCGAATGGCTCTGCAACTTCAACATGGCACCGGCAATCGGCGGCGGCACCAGACCGAAGCCCACGCGCCATCCCGTCATAGCGTAGGTTTTCGAAAGCGTACCGGCGACGAGCACGGTTTCCCTCGCGCCAGGCAAGGACGCAATCGAAAACGGCGAGCCTTGATACAGGAAGTGGCAATAGCACTCGTCGGTCAGCATGTAAATGCCGCGGCGCGAAGTGAGGTGGTAAATCTTCTCGAACTCTTCGCGATCGAGCACGGCGCCCGAGGGATTCGACGGCGAATTGATCAGGATCATCTTGGTGCGCGACGTCAGGTGCGGCTCGATCATGCTGGCGGTGAGCGTGAAACCTTTCGCCTCGTCGGTTTCGACGAAGACGCACTTGCCGCCGGCGTAGTTGACGACGTCCTTATAAGTGACCCAGTAGGGCACGGGGATGATGACTTCGTCGCCGGGATTCACGAGCGCCTGGGTGAGATTGAAGATCACGTGCTTACCACCCACGCTGATGATGCACTCGGCCGGCGTGTAGCTGGTGCCGAAATCACGGGCATGGCGTTCGCAAACGGCTTGCTTCAGTTCGAGGGTGCCGCCTGCGCCGGTGTACTTGGTGAAGTTCTGGTCAATGGCGCGGATGGCAGCCAGCTTGATGTTGTCGGGTGTTGGGAAGTCGGGCTCGCCGGCGCCAAAGTCGACGACGTCGACGCCCTGGGCGCGCAGCTTTTCGGCGTCCGCCGCCACCTTCATGGTGGATGAGACGCTGATGAGCGAAATTCGGTCTGCAATTTCTGTTTTGAGTTCGAGTGCCATATTTTCCTATTTCGAATGCGTAGGGTCTAACATTTCCGTGGCGAGCAGCCGCCGGCGCAGCCGCCCTTCCACTGACGGCGGCACGAGACCCGCGATATTGCCGCCAAGACTAAAAACTTCCTTGACCAGGCGCGAGCTGATGAACGAGTGGGCTTCGCTCGACATCAGGAACAGCGTTTCGATTTCCGGACGGAGCCGGCGGTTCATGAGCGCCATCTGCAATTCCTTCTCATAATCCGAGATGGCGCGGATGCCGCGCAAGAGCACGCTCGCGCCGCGCGCGGCGGCGTAGTCCACGAGCAAACCGTCGAAATGATCGACCTCCACGTTGCTATACCCGCCGAGCACTTCGCGCAACATCTCGACCCGCTCCTCGATGCTGAAAAGAGGCTCTTTTTCGTCGTTGCAGAGGATCGATACGATCAGGCGATCAAACAGTTTGGACGCGCGCTCGACCAGATCGAGGTGGCCGTTGGTGATGGGATCGAACGAGCCGGGATAGATCGCGATGACGGTGGGCGGCTTCGTGGCCAAGCGGGTCCTTTCTGTGACGGTAATCTACGATTCTAGCGAAAAAGGGGACGGCGCCGCGCATGCACGAAGATTGACTCTTAGAGAAGCGGACGCTAGGATAATGGTGCGGGGTGGAGCAGTCTGGTAGCTCGTTGGGCTCATAACCCAAAGGTCGGTGGTTCAAATCCACCCCCCGCAACCAAACCTCCACGGCATCCCGACCCCAACTGAATCAATTCGTTAGACCGCGATGGGCACGAGGGCCGTTCAAGCTCTTGGTGGCTGATTCGGCTCTATTGCTACCGATTTGCTACCAGTCGCTTCGACTTTCAATCGGGCTTTGGTCATAGAATTCTCGAACCGCGCCGCAGCTTCCTTCCCGGCGCCTGGGAAGAGGTGACCATATGTGTCGAGGGTAACTTTGATGCTGCTGTGGCCCAATTGATCGCGAACGTGGATAGCCGTTTCGCCTTGGGCGATGAGTTGCGAGGCAAAAAAGTGCCGCAGGTCATGAAATCGTGTCCCCGCCATACCAGCCCGCACCGTGATCGGCACCCAAACATCGGAGTAAAATTTGTCGGGATCAATGAAATCGCCAGACGGGTCGGGGAAAATGAACCCATTTGGATTGGTGGCAAGCCCCTTCAAATCAGCTAGCATCCTCAAAACACTCTCGGTTAGCGCCACACGGCGGACAGAACTCTTCGATTTCACAGGTCCGACGACCCATTCCCATTTATGCGCCCTATCAGTTGCCCGCTGCTTCGAGATCGCGGTCCGAATGCGTAACTCTTGGTTGAACCAATCCACGTCTGGGTACCTCACAGAGAGCACTTCATTCCGGCGCAGTCCTGTGAATGCGTCCACGAACGCGATCGGGTAACCGATTCCGCCAACCACCTTCGCGGCGTCGATGAGCACCCAAACCTGTTCTGGCGTGGGCGGAACAATTTCCCGCATCTCCAACGTGGGAAGCTCAAGCCCCAGTGTCGGATCTTGGCCGATGTACCCTAATCGCATCGCACTCGCGCCGCGACGCCCCACAAGCATCGTGCGAAGTAGCGTGCTGACATTGTGTATCGATTTGACCGAAAGCTCGTCCTCGATCATATCTGCGACAAGGATTTGCAGACGTTCTAACCGCAGGTCCGTATCCCTCACGAAGATGTTTCCAAGTCTCGGAATGAGCTGGTGGCGGATTACGGAGCCGTATCCGGATTCGGTCGATCCCCTAATCTGCCGGCTAGCAAGCCATTGCTCGGCAAACTCTTCGAACGTGATCAGCTTTCGCTGAACGTGCTTTCCGGCGTTGATGTCCGCGAGAATCTTAACGAGTTCAGCATTGGCTTCAGATTTTGTCCGAAAGCCGCTTTTGAACTTTTGCCTTCCCGTGGGTGTCCGGTACTTGATGCTCCAGGTTCTTCGGGCGCCGCTCGGCTTCATAACCGATCCACTCTGTCTCACTGATCCGTCCTTGGACTAACAATGGTCGAGCCAGCAATGATAGCGCTCAAATCGTCTTCCGTGAAGCGGACGTACTTCCCAAGGCGCCGACACGGCAAAGCGTTTTTTCGCGTGCGCTCGTAAAGCCAGCTTTTTGGTAGCCCGAGCCTTCTGGCGGCCTCTTCGACCGTGAAGAGCAACTTCGATTCCGGGTTAGCCATTATTGTTTACATTTCCTTTCAACCATGCTGGCAGCCATGAGTGCGGCCTACACTTGAGAATTTGCCTGAACGGCTCTGCTGCCGTCTTTCCTGCCTATACTGACTTCAGCCCGCGAGCGCGAGGAGAGGTGCTTCCGATCTGTGGCGGTACGCCTGAAACAATGTCCGGCTGCTTCCATCCGATACAAACAGCTTCGTTTGGGCGATAACGGCTCACCTTGCCTAGTTCCGGAGATCGCGGCCCGAACCACGTTCGTGAGTTTCCGGCGTTGGGGTTGCGCTCTGGGCCATTGTCACGGCGGGCGGGCCGCAAGTAAGCGCCGTGGGGACCATTGCGCAGTTCGAGCGTGCCGTCAGCAATACCGGCTTCGGCTTTGTGGCGTTCCACGCGGCAAATGAAAGACCCGTCATGCGCACGCAGGTCATAGATATCTCGGCGCAGGGTTTCGCCGTTCGCCGGGCTAGGCCGGAGTGTCTGCGGCCTCAAGGCCGGGGGCTTAGACATTGCCCCTCGACGGTGTTGTGGCCGATCCAAGGATGCCGAACTCCACGCTCACAACCGGTCCCAGAACCTTCCCCAGATCTACTAAAGCCTGATAGGCCGTCGCGTCGATAGCAATGTATCCTCCACGTGCCGCCTCAGTAATCACGTTAACGAATACCTCCCGGATATACCGGGCACGCGGCGTGTCCGCCCGCAGGACCAGCACCAAGTACTGTTCAAAAGGCAGCCAGCATTCAACGGCCTCGCCCTGAGTCGAGACGTTCGCATTATGCCTCGTCATTTTCTCAGTTCGGTTGAGTGCTGGAGTACCGCGAGATTTTGGTATCGTAGTGTTGTCCGACATTTTGTTCACCGTGGCGCCGCCCACCGCTTCCAGCAGGCCGGGCGGCGCTCGCTTATCTACAACGGCCACCCCACGCGCTCGGCCACTGCTGCGACTTCGCTGCGGGCGCGAGTGAGTTCCTCGATGGCGCGGTCGATTCTTTGGAGTTCGTCGGCGGATGCCGGAATGTATCCTCTCTCGATCCGGCATAGACGGCTCGGATCAAGGTTCGCCCGACTCGCCACGAGACAAGCTGAAAAACCGCTATCGATGCGCTTCTTTCGAAGGTGTGCTGCGATCACAATGCAAGTATTATTCAGCGCAGTCGTGATTGTAAATGAACAGAAACTCAGGTTTTTTAGCCAGTTTTTGGGAACATTAAGGTGCTATTGCTTTATGCGTCCCTTCTTCTTCGGGTACCCGCGTGGCCGCAAGTTGAAGTCGAGTGGCTTTGCCGTTTCCCGTAGCCACTGGTAAACTCCTCGGGGTTCAACGCCGAGTTTATTCGCGATCTGATCAAGTGTCTCCCCCAAACAGAGGTATCGAACGAGCGCTTCGTCTCGTTTTCGTCTGTCTTTCAGGGAGCGCTGAGACACCGTCGCTGGGCCGAGACCAGCTTCCAAGGCAGCGGGATCAACACCAGCTTTGAGGAGGGCATGATCCCAGTCCCGTTTTGCTTCTGCGTCGATCGCCCGGCCAGAGAATTCCCGGTAATGTCGTTGAAGACTTTCCAGTGTGCGATATTCCCGCAGGTCCACTTTTGCTGGCAGAGGGACACCAAAAGTTTTGGTCCTTAACAGCTCCCTCACATAACTTTCTGGAGCACCAGAACCGAGATCTTGGGCTGGGTTTTCAGGACGCCGAACAGCTCGGTGAAGCACTTCGAGTGCTTGCTGGCAGATCCAGTGCGGTTCGCCTTCGCGTCCGATATCGTGCCCCTCCTGCCATCTCACGATCGCCTCCCTCAACGGGATCAGAACACCAGTCAGCTCTGGTCTGGCCGCCATGTACTTCCGCCAGTCGAGGATCGTCGGCCAGTTGAGTATCGTCAGAGTGCCTACCTGTTTCTCGTGCGGTCCAGCAAGCAGGTAGTTCTGGTCGTTGAATACCGTCAGCGTACCTCCCTGTTTCTCCCAGAGGTCTTGAAACAACGGCAGCGCCCGATCGCGCAAGTCTTCAATAACGGCTGGCGCAACCCGCTGGATCGTTTCAAAAAAACTTTTCTGACGCTCGGTAGTCCGTATGGGTGTGTGGCGCGGTCTTCCGCCTTGACCACGTGGCCGTGCGTTTCCTACGCCGGTCTGCGCTTTCATGCCGCACCTCAGCCGCTGGTGGAGCAAAGCCCGATGCTCCTTGCCCTGGCCGCGATGACGGAGTTACGATGGAGGTGCCAACCGATCCACCGAAGCCCGGCCATCGCGCCGGGTTTTCTATTTCCCTTCGTGTATGTTAGCGCGGGCGCCGGTGGCTGGATTAAACAGGCAGTGTCCCTAAATTGCGTTGCTCTTGGTGGTGATCACCGCGCCGTTCGGATTCCGGACACGTTGCGGGTCACGCCTCCGATCGAAGCCGGAGTTTCCAGTCACGTACGGGAACTCACAGAGTTGCTGGCTTAACGTCTTTCTAATCATCGCATCCGATTTGGGCTAACCAAAGAGGAGGTTGCGGGCGTCTAAACTATTGTATAGAGTAAGCCGATATGGAAATCATGGTGCCAGACGCCCTATCTTTGGAATACAAACGAGAGTACGGGTGCGCCAGGGGGCAATTGGAACTCGCGGATATCGTGAATTATCCCCCGCTCGCGAGCGAATTCCGCCGTCTTGGTTTGGGCCTCCCGGAAGAAACCCTCAATCTCGTCGGCGCTCATCTTAGTTCTGCCAGCCATCACCGCAGCGATCCGTTTTTGATCACTATCAAGACTGGTCAGCATCTCGCGTAACGCTTTTTCCTCGAATCTCTGGGCAGGTCGGTCAAACCCAACCCCGTGAAACATGAACGTGGACTGTGGGCAAGCGTAGCGTTCCGCTCCGGCTAAAAATACAGCATTCCCAATAGAATCAACGTTCGCCAGATTGTGGGTAATCAAACGGAACGGCACACCCAAGAGGAAATTGTATAGTGTCATCCCACACGCCACCTGCCCACCCGGACTCGAAAGCGCCAAATACACCTCTGGGATTCTCTGCTGGGCCAGATTTGAGAACGCCTGTATCAGCGTTTCTGTTGTCTGTGGCACGATCTCAGCCGTAAAGACAACATATACTCGCGGCGGAATGGGCATCGCCTGTGCGGGTTGCATGGCCGCAATTGTATCGCAGGTGGCCAGCAACGCACTTTTCGGGCACTACCAAACAATGTCCCGGTGTGCTCGCGCTGATCGCGCTGGTTCCCTACTCTTTCCGGCAGGCCCGCCAGGACATCGCAAAGCACACCGAAGGACTCACCACCGGTCAGATCTGGGCCACGCCCCACGGGTTCGGCTCGGTGGGTTTTCATATCCGGCATATCGCTGGCAGCGTCGATCGGCTCATCACGTATTTGGAAGGCAAGCAACTTTCTGGAGCGCAGATGGCCGCGCTAGCGGCGGAGAAAGTTCCGAGGTCGACGTGGGTTGCGATACGGAACCAAACTCGCGCGATCAGCTTCCGCGTTCGCGATCGCGGCTCTGGCCCGCCGCGTTCGCCGCTGAGATCTACGCTCGCTCAAACATGCCCGGCGGCGCTGTCCTTAGGAGAGTAGAATTGTGCTTTCAATTTCGATCGTAGTCGCTCTGGCCGGTTTGTCAATTCCGGCTAGACTGAAAGCATTAGGAATAGCCTCCAGGCTTTCACTATCAGTTTCTTCTTCAAAGCTCAACAGGTCGATCACGGCCTACACAGTCCAGAAACATCCTCCGCCATGGGCCAGAAATTTCGTGCTCGGAAAATTTTCCAGTAAGTTTTTCTGAAAACACCCTGCGCTTAACATCCACACACAACGACCCACCCCCTCCCCGTCAGGTTGGGTGCCGGGTGGGCGATGTTTACGATTGGTTCGCGGCGGCTTCTGGGCGGCGTGAGTTCATGTCTCTCGTGAGGTTATAGACTGGCGATGGTATCAACGATGCTGTCCTCGATCTGGGCGGCAGTGAGGGTTGCTGACTCGATCCGATGCTTTACCGCTTCGCGCATCGTAATTTCGATGAACTTCCTGTCAAAGTGACGCTTCAGACCTTTTGCCAGTCCCCGTAGGGCACTTCGTAATTGCTGTTCTTCCTGAGTCAGCCGGTGCGGACGTGGTTCCTCTGACGCTTCAAGCCAACGATCGATGAAGTCTTGGTGCTCGGCCAGTTCCAGTTCTACTGCTGCGCGCTGCTTCCCTCGCGCATCAAACAGCGCGGCTTCCATATCGTCGAAGTAGATTTGGATTCCTGCAATAGTAAGTCTCTTGGTTTTCATGTGCTTCTTGCCTTCTGGAACTCCGTACAGCTCGTTCAAGATTTCGTCCCTGGCATAGCTGGCGTGATCTTGAGTGAGCTGTGGACCCGACAGAGATTATAGTCCGAGAGTGCAGTAGCGACTCTTGGTGGCACCATCATGTACGGCAAGCGCTACAGCCGGGTCGTCTTGGACATCAGATAAGCTGGTGCTCTAAACGTCGTAGAATCAGCATACATACTTATTCTGTAGAATTAGTATTGACAGAAAAGGCGAGTTACCACATACTGACGGCATGAAGAAAGCCTTCGCGTATCTCAGGGTGAGCGGAAAAGGCCAGGTCGACGGCGATGGATTCCCACGCCAGTTGGCAGCCATCAAAACCTACGCCGCGGCGAATGACATCAGCATCGCGGCCGTCTACCGTGAGAAGGGCGTGTGCGGCTCCGTAGAGAGCATGGACCGCCCGGTATGGTCTGAACTGATGGCAAAGCTTCACAGCAACGGCGTCCGTACCATCATCATCGAGAAGCTCGACAGGCTGGCCCGCGACCTGATGGTGCAAGAGGCAACCATCGCCGACTTGCAAAAACACGGATTCGAGTTGCTCTCGGTTGCCGAGCCGGATCTAATGGCGAAAGATGCCACCAGGATCTTGATGCGGCAGTTTATGGGCGCCGTCGCTCAGTACGACAAGACCCAAATCGTCCTGAAACTGCGAGGCGCTCGAATGCGCAAGACGGCGCAGCAAGGCTGGTGTGAAGGCCGCAAGCCATTCGGGCATCTAAACGGCGAGCAGGCCGTAATCGAGCGCATGCGCGCATTGCGGGATTCGGAATCGCCGGCAATGGGCTTTGACCGAATCGCCGCGCGGTTGAATGCTGAAGGCGTCAAGACGCGTACCGGTAAGCTCTGGCACGGGCTCGTAGTAAACCGGATACTCACCGGCAAGGGCCGATCGCACAGGATCGCCCGGCAGACATCCGCGTAAGCCTCAATTCATCTCAGTCAAGGCGTGTATCGACGTGAAGGTGCCGTTTGGCGTGAACCTCAAGCCCAGAACAACTAGGCCCGATCCGCCCGGAGTGTTGGGTGTGAATTCAAAAAAGACCGTACCTTTTTGGTTTGCCGTGAATGGCCATAGGTCAGTAAAGACGAAGGAGGCGTGCTGATGCGCGGTCATAGAAAAGTGTTGAGGGCTACCGATGGCGTTACCGTTTTCGTCGTAGAAAAAGGCAGTCACGGTTATCGGCACACCTACGCCATTCACCATGGTAAGGTTCACCAGCGCAGCGCCTATTCCGTACCCACCGGTGTTGTCAAAGGCTAAGACTTGACCGGGGTTCGTAGGAAAGGCCGCTTCAAATGGAACTACAGCCTCACTTCCATTCTGGTAGGTAAAGATGCCGTAGCCGCTGACGTTCAGACTGGGCGCAGCTCCTATCAAACCGTACCCCTCCGTGAGGGTAGACCCTCCCGCCGTCTGAAAGGTCGCGGAGCCGCCCGGAGGTAGTGAAAGACTGAAAGAAGAATAGTTCCCTGGCCCCTCAGCAATGTCAGAACCAGAAAATGGGAACGTCACTGAGCTGCCGTCGTCACCAAAGAGGTTAACGGTGAAGTCTGCTGCATTCACTTGCGAGAGGTTGACTAGTTTGATTGTTGATCTCCAGCCAGCTCCGTCAGCGATGTGGGTAATGACAATGTCATTGTTCCATGCGCCGTTGTCGAGCAGCGGCTGGGGGTTTACCCCATGCATCACCGCACCGTGTGCTTTGTAGCTCTTTTCTGGCTGTTGGGAGAATGCCGGTATTGCTACCAGCGCGAGTAATATCAAAAGGCATTGTTGAAGTGAACGCACCGAGTTCCTTTCAAGCCGGGCCGATGACGCGGCCGGACAGGACCACCGATCCCGAACAGCGTCGGAACGGGGTTGCCTTTAAGGTATTCTGATCCTAATAGCCGCTGTTGACAAGCTGGGCGAGAGCGCTGAGGGACTGGGTGCAGAAGGGTCACGCGAAGCTGGCGCCGTGCAACGAAATTCTGTCGATCCCCAGGTTACAGTAGCCGCCAGCGCCAACCTCCCCGTAGACCTCGCCGGAGCCAGGCCCCGCGCTGGCTGAAATTCCTGGAGGACGCCGCATGTGTTGAGCGCGCCGGGAAAAACTCCGCCAACGGCAGCGCATGGTCGCCCCCTCGACCTGGGCAGGGTGTTTTCCCTCTTCTACGCGAGATTTTCTGCACCCTGCGCCATTCCGCCAGGCGCCGCGTTTTTCAGTTTCTTCAACGCATGTCGTCTTGGTTCGACCCTTGGCAGCAAGTCAGGGATACAAACCCTTAAGCGGCCACGACTTCCGTATGCGGGAATTTTCCCTTGCTCGACGATGCGATACAAAGACTTCGGGTGAAGCCCGAGGAGCCTCGCCGCCTGTGGGATCGACTTCAAATCCAAGGTATTGATGCTCTTCGCTTTCGGTTTGAGGACCGCCTCCTCCACTTCCGCGAGCATGCGATTCACGCGGAGGTACCACTCGTCTTCAAGGGCGGATGACATCCTCGACTCCTGACCCAATCTTAACTTGCAGTGCAGTGACGTTGCCCGGCGGTCTCCGGCGCTGGGACAAGTCATTCATTTCATTGCGGTTGGCCAAGTCGAGGCCACTTATTTCCCGGCGCTCAGGTGGGTCAGGTGGGTTAGGTGGGTTGGCTGGTATTATTCCCTACGCGGGTGCGATCGCGCGCGCGCATGAGGATTAACCTCAGCTAACACACCTAAGCCACCTAACCCACCTAAACGGCATTTCGAACCACCCGCCAGTTCTGATACCCATGTAGAAGCGGGTCCCGTTTCAAGTGTATTTGCGAGCTACCGAAACGCCGGTCGATGCGCTCGGCAAAACACTTCCCTGTGCGCCGCTGGAAAAAACCATCACGGTCCGCAGCTTCGGCAAGGGAATCAGGAAGCGCAGCTCGGAGTTTAGTAGCCCGAGGCGTGGGTTCCATAGCACCTTTGCCACCTGCCGCGTTCGCGTTCCAAACCTTCTCTTTGATCGCCTCCATGATCTGCGCCACCGTGAACGGTTCCCCATAAAAAACATCATCCAGCGCATGGAGGAAGTTCTCCCACTGGGTGCTATCCACGTCAGCCTCGTCATAGAGCGCACCCGCGTTGTCAAGGAACCCCTCGACGCCGGCGTGTTCGAGAATTCCTCCCACCGTGATCGACCAGGCCTCATAGCTACCCAGCGGCTTAAGCTTCGGCGCGGGTTGGCCGGCTGCATACCAGGCGCGCGCCAGAGTTAACAGAGCCGCCAGAAGTTGCCCGCGATTTTCAAGCGTCCACTTTTTCAGGTCCTCAATTTTGAAATCCGCTCGCAGGAACGGGCGAGACGTTTTGGCGTCCATTCGAACCCAGTAGCACCGACGAGGCATGTCGCCACCCACCTGAATGTTGTTCCCTGTGGCGATCCACGTCGATTTGACTGGAAGCAGGATCTTGTCATGGGTGTGGAACGCGCGATCAACGTGTAAGGTCTCCGTCAATACCTTGCACAGATCGCTATTGTCGAGGCGGCGGTTCACGTTGTCGATCACAACCACCGAGGTTCCGGTCATCAGCGCCATAGTGATCTGCTTGCGCCATTCGTCCTCATCGCGGGGCGCAGAGAACATTTCGCCGGGGCGCCCGGTCGCGATGATCGAAACAACATCCGCTAACAGGCTCTTTCCCGTACCGGCTTGTGGAGCGTCAAAGAGTCCCATAGGCGTAGGAGCATTCGTGGCGGGCTTCGTCACTGGCGTCAGCATTGCGCCGTAAGCATTCGCCTTGCCGGCCTGGTCTACAAACGGGAATTCGCAAATGGCCTGATCGATGAGTCTCACGGCTGCGGCAACATCATCCTTCGTGGGATGTTCAGCGATCGCCGGCACTCGCAGAGTAGGGTCCGGTGCATAGAACAACTGCGTCGCCGCATCATAACCAGGTGTGTCGAGGATACTGCCATCAGGCCTGAGAATCGGCGCTTCGACAATTCCATCGAGCGGTTGAAACTTCCACAGCGTCGGCGCCTGGGAAAGAATATCTCGGACGGCTTCAATCGGTGGTGGGCTTTGGACGTGGTTTCCTTTGCTGTTTATCTTGTAGTAGTCCGCCGATCGAGTCAGGGAACCGCGAAGACCTGCCTCACTCACCCGGCTAATGATCTGGCGTTGCTTCTCGTCGCGAGCAATGGCCACCATCATTCCGCTACGCACGAACAGAGACGGCGGATTGTTTGCCGCCTGCAACGCGGACAAAGCTTCGTCTGAATACTCCCTGAGCTGGCGGTTGTTTACACAGATCTGCCGGGTTGGCGTGTGTGTCTCTGAGTCGGTGTTCGCGAGTGTCTCCCGCACGCGATAGCTCGGATCGAAGAGGCGCCGTAACGCCGGCCAGCCGTTTTCCTTACACGATGAATGCAGGCATCTGAAAACCAGTGCGCCGCTGGCCAGCTCGATGACCACCGGCTTTTCGTGCGCCGGGTTGAACGGGCATCGGTCCAAGGTCCACTTACTGCCGCCATCGTATGATTCGGGGCCTTTGACGACCGCCAAGCCACGCGCAGCGAGCCAGGCGTCCATATCGAACTGGCTGGTGCCTGGTGATCTCCGCGGCATTGCTGGTGCCTGGTGGTGTCTGGCAGGTGCGGCTGCCGCGAGTTGTTCGAGCAAATGAAGAGGCACTGGCTGGGCGCGGTCTTCTGGTCCGTCAAGGGTGTGACTGAGGCGGTGCGGTCGATCCGGCATCGCCTCGCCTTTGCGTGCAAGGGTCCCATACAGCTTCCAGATGCGCGCAGCGTTGAACGTGGTCTTGTCCACGATGACGGCTGCATCGTCGAATTTTTCAGCGAGCGCAGCCAAGCACGCTTTGAGTAGCTCGGTGGTTTCATCGTTCAATTCGAGGTGGGGAAGGCGGTAGGTCAAATGCGCGCTGTTGCCGCTGTCGGCGTAGAGCGGCACAGGCCATCCCTGCTCCGTGAGAAATTCCCGTATCTGCACTGCGCGATCCAGGCCCGCCTGATGCTCGGCATCTGTGGACGAGATACCGGCTGGCTTCACGGGGTCCAGATCGATGCCGAGCCAGCGCCGTTCGATGATGTCAGCATCAGCCGTGGTGTTCTTCAGCGCGCGTGTGAGATGGTTATTCGATCGCGCCAGCAGTGCGGGGTTCAATTTGTTCAGCACTACATAGATACCGACAGCTCGGTTGTAGACCGATCGAACGGCCTCACAAATCGCGTCGGTGTTCTCGAAATCGAAGTACCCGGCGAATGTAGCGCCGGTTCGGCTGGGAGAGCGGTCGACCTCTAGCGCGCGAATTTCGATCACGTCGCCCGGTTCGAAAAGAAACTCGATCGCATCGAGGATGTGTTCCGCATTGAAGCTAGTAGGTGGACGAATTGAAATGGCTGCGTTCATAGGCCGGCCCCAACTGCCGTCTGCTCGCGATGTCGATCAAGCGCCGCGAGGGCTGTTGTCTGAAACCGTTTCCGCGCGGCGTCGGTCGTGAAATCGACGATGGGTTGCCAGGCCTTAGCGCCGGCTTTCAGATACTCGCGAGCTGGGAGTCCGATCCAACGCGAGTCGCCTTTCACGTGATAGGTACAGCCTTTCAGGACCAAGCCGCTCGGCAGGGCCAGGGTGAAAAAGGCCCGCAGCGTGTTCTTCACGCAGGGCTTGAACTCCAACACTTCCGTGTGCGCATCGGCACTTGGAGTTGCTGTTGCTGCTGTGCGTTTCTTGCTGATTTCGTTTACAGTAGACATGACTACTTCCTTAAAAAGTTCGGGCCGCGCAGAGGAGGGACTCTGGCGGCCCGTATTCTTTCTCTTCTTAGACTTTTGTTGGCTTTTTATGCGTCGGCGATGGGTGAGGCCTACGGCTCTTTCGAAAGCCTCACAGGGGTCTCAGACACGGCCCGAGATTGCTACCAAATTGCTACCAAACCCACAAGAAACGACCAAAACCACGCCGAACCACTACAAACTAACGTGTTGATTGGCAAGAACGAGAAGAAACAGCAAGAATCTAGAATTCAACTCATAACCCAAAGGTCGGTGGTTCAAATCCACCCCCCGCAACCAATCCTTCCAATCGGTTGCGCGAATCACGAGCCAGCCGAGAAACTCCCGAAAACTCCCTTTAAGCTCCGACAGCACACAGGCCCCGTCGGTACTGCCCTCGGATTCAATGGTTTTTCTGGACTTCAAGATCAATTCAACAACCTTGCTGTGGGCCTTACGTTTGCTGTCTGTCATGGCTTTTCCGTAAACGTTCATCGTCGTTTGAATGCTGGCGTGGCGCATCAACTCCCTTTGGACGGTTGTCGGCGCTCCCGTGTCATCCAGCCATGAACGGTAGCTGTGCCTGAACGTGTGCCAGCCGATTCCATCCCCGAGACCAGCGTCCTTGCCGGCTGTGCGGATATGGTTCTGCTGGATCGTGTCCTGATGGTAGGGTCTATTTGTTTGCGGATTGGCGAACAGCCAATCCTCTTCCGTGTGGTGATAGTGCTGACGGTGTGCGAACAGGATGTCGGCCAGAGCCGGATCGAGAGGAACGCGGTCCCTGGAACACTCCGTTTTCACATCAGAGCCTCTTCCGTGAACCATGCTGTGCTGAACAAGCAGGGAACGGTCATCGAAATCCAGGTCCGCCCATTTCAGCGGCATGATCTCGCTAGCCCTCAACCCAAGGCACCCGGCGATCCAGACTTGCGTCCGGTATGGTTCCTGGAGCAAGGGCGGTAGGGTACAGAATTCCTCCGGGGTCAGCACCCGCGGCGTTCGGAGACGCTTTGACCCACCTCGAACGCGTACGAGTTCGATCGGATTCTTCTCCACCAACTCCCATCGCCGGGCACACTGAAGAATCGTGTGCATCAGGCTTCGGATGTGGCTTTTCGTTTTGGGCGCCAAGGAGAGGCCCTTGAGCCAATCCTCAACAGCTAGGGTCTTCACGGCCCAGTACCAAGCCAAACTCATGCCCTGAAATCCGCTCAATGCACCTTTCAGACACCTACCGAACGGAGCGATGGCGAGTTGGTTCGAGTTCCTGCGAATAGAGGCTGATCTCGCGATGCGCTTTATCGACGCCGCAAGAATTCACTCTAATCCGGCGAACGCCGTCCGCTCTCTCGGGAATGCACGCAAGGCACTTGCGGAAATACAACGCGGACTGATGAAACCCAGCGCTCGCAGGTTCAGTGAAGACGAAGTATCATTTCTGGAACAACAATGTACGGAAATCGAACTAGCAGTAGCAATACCTCGGCGATCTTGCGGAAAGGCATAGTGGCCGACAACTCAACATCGGCTCTGAACTCTATGACCTCTGGCTCGACAGCCTCCTGGCTGCGGTCAAAGAGTGTGATCCTAAGAGCAGTCCCGAGGTCCAGGAAGCCTGGGAGCGAGTCATGATCGTGGGAATCGCCTATCTGTTGTCCCGCTACTGACTTCACGGCTTAAGAAAAGTGATGACGCTGCGGGTAGAGTGTTATGCGGGCCGAAAGGGGGATGAGCGGCCGATCCGCTTTGCTCTTGATGGACATGACTACATGGTCGAGGAGGTAGTCGACCGCTGGTATGGTCCAGATGCTGCGTTCTTCAAAGTGCGTGCGGATGACGGTAATCTCTACATCCTGCGACAATCAACGTCCGATGGGGAGTGGCGTCTGGAATCGTTTCGGGAGTTGAAGAAATAGTTACGTCGAAAAGTGGCAGGTTTGGGGAGGATGGCGATGAAAACACAGCCTGCATTTTGCTCGATGCCATCGCCAGCCAAATCAAATGGGTTGACCGGAAGAGCCTCCCGACGCCAAGTGATGAGTGCGCCACTATGGAAAAAGTCCCTCACTTCCATTGTTTAGGAATGGATAGTTAAATCCAATATTTACTTTGGTGAAGGCGGTGGGTTCGAACGAAACTCCGGCGGATCGAGCTCAGGCTAGGCGGAAGCGTACCGCCGGGTAAAGGATAATAACACTCGATACTCCATTCCTCAGCTTTCTGTTCGGCGACAATTAGAACTCCCGGCTGACGACAATTAAAACTCCCGCTCGACGACAACTAATGTGACCATCGAGAATCGCGCTCAAGTAGCGCCAAGGGATGGTCACGGACGAGCAGGTGAGGAGGCTGAGACAGTTGTCGAATACAGAAAAGAATCAAGAGATTGCGGCGTCGAAGGCGGGAATGGACCCGACAACAGCGCGGCGGTATCTGAGCCTGGAAAGATTGCCCAGCGAACTGAAGAAGGAGCGCCAGTGGCGGACCCGCGAAGATCCGTTTGGCGAGGTGTGGGACGTTGTTCAGCGGCAGATTCAGGAGAGTCCAGGACTGGAAGCCAAGACGGTGTTCGCGTGGCTGCAGCGGGAATACCCGGGGCGGTTCAGTGACGGGCAGATCCGGACACTGCAACGGCGGGTCAAGCTATGGCGGGTGACGGAAGGACCCGCGCAGGAAGTGTACTTCAGCCAGAAACACGCACCGGGGCGACTGTGTGCGTCGGACTTCACGCACATGACCGAGCTGGGGATCACGCTGGCGGGGCAGACGTTCGAGCACCTGGTGTACCACTTTGTGCTGACGTATTCGAACTGGGAGACGGGCACGATCTGCTATTCGGAGAGCCTGGAGAGTCTCAGCGAAGGATGGCAGAACGCGGTCTGGGAGTTGGGAGCAGTAGCGGCCGAGCACCGCACCGACAGCCTGTCGAGCGCGGTCAACAACATGAGCAATCTGGAGGAGTTCAACCGGCGCTATGAAGGGGTGATGAGGTATTACGGGGTGAAGCCGCAGCATACCAATCCCGCCAGCCCGAACGAGAATGGCGATGCCGAGCAGAGCCACCACCGGTTCAAGCGAGCTGTGGAGCAGGCGCTGCTGCTGCGAGGGAGCCGTGACTTTGGGAGCTTGGCCGAGTACGCGCAATTTCTCAAGGATCTGTTTGCGCAGCGGAATGCGGGCCGGCGGGCCCGGTTGTCGGAAGAGATGGCGGTGATGCGGGAGTTACCGGCGCGGCGGATGGAATCGGCCAAACGGGAGCGGGTGAAGGTGGACTCTGGCAGTCTGATCCACGTAGAGCGGAACGCGTATTCGGTGAACAGCCGTCTGATTGGGGCGCAGGTGGAAGCGCGGTCGTACCTGGACCATGTCGAGGTTTGGTACGGGCAGAGGAAGGTAGAAGACCTGCCGCGGCTGCGCGGGCGGGGCAAGCATCGCATCGATTACCGGCACATCATCGAATGGCTGGTCCGCAAGCCGGGGGCCTTTGAGAACTACCGGTATCAACAGGATCTGTTTCCGACCAGCCGGTTTCGTATGGCTTACGATGCGCTGAAAGACACGACGCCGAACCGGTCGAGCAAAGAGTACTTGAAGATTCTGAAACTGGCGGCAGTGGCCGGCGAGGTCCAGGTAGATGAGGCTTTGCGTGAGCTCCTGGAGGGGAATGCGGAGACAGTGATTACGGTGGAGTCGATCGAGGAAGCGCTGGCCAAACTCGATACCATTTCGGCGGTGACGATGGTGGAAGTGGCGCCGGTGAACCTGGCCAGCTTTGACCAGTTATGCACGGAGATGGGGGTGCGGCAATGAGCGCGGTCGCTGACGTACGCCCGGCGCTGATTGGGCATCTGAAGGATTTGCACTTGCCGACGGTGCGGGAGTGCTACGAAGACACGGCGCGGCGGGCGGAACGAGAGACGCTGAGCTATGAGCAGTATCTGCTGGAAGTGATCTCGCGGGAATGCGAGCAGCGGCGGAAGTCCAGGGTGCAGCGGCTGCTGAAAGACTCGGCGCTACCGCTGGAGAAGTCGCTGCAGAGTTTCGATCTAAAGAGGTTGCCGGGGAAAGCGACACGGCAGCTGCGAACGCTGCTGGACGGCAGCTTTCTGGACCGGAAAGAGAACGTTTTGGTTTTCGGGAATCCCGGATCGGGGAAGAGCCATCTTCTGACGGCACTGGCTCAGGAACTGGTGGTGATGCGGGAGCGCAAGATGCACTTCACCAAGTGCGCCTTGCTCATGCAGAACTTACTGGCCGCCAAGCGGGACCTACGGTTGAGCCGGGAGATCAAACGACTGGGGCGCTATGACGGCTTGATCATCGACGATCTGGGCTACTCGCAGCAGAGCCGGGACGACATGGAAGTCGTGTTCACCTTGTTGGCCGAGCGTTACGAACGCGGCAGCGTACTGATGACCAGCAATCTGCCGTTCTCCAAATGGGAAGCCATCTTCAAAGACGCCATGATGACGGCGGCAGCCATCGACCGACTGGTGCACCATAGCGTGATCATCGAACTGAACATTCCGAGTTACCGGGTGGAGCACGCCAAGAAGAATCAACAGGCGGAAAGCCAGGGCGAGAGTGAATGAGGCGGAGGTCCGCACAAAACCCAAAAGCCGGGAGGAAAAAGAGCTGTGGAAATGCCGGGTCTGTGGAAAGAGTGGAAAGCCAAAGGCAGGCTTCCCACTCTTCCCACGAGCCCCCTTGGAAATCTCGCCAACAGCGAGCGAGCCTCCCACATTTCCACAGCTCCGGCGATGACGGCGGATGGGAACGTGCAAAACCAGAAGCAGGTTTTTCACGTTCCCACCGCCACGGATCCTCGTACTCCAAAAACAAAAAAACCGGGCCGCGGAACGGGCTTCGCCCTCCGCCCAGCGGCGGGCGCTCCGCGCCCCGCCTAAGAGCTAAAAAGTAGTTGTCGTTGATAGGGAGAAATAGTTGTCGTCAACCCAAAAGAATAGTTGACGCCGGACAGCTTTCCGCGGTGGGCGCACTAAGCGGCGGTTCGGAACGCGTGAGGCGCCGTTTGCCCCACCTCCAGCTCGTAACGGTTCTTGTACCCTACTACTAGCAGATAACGGGAGTCGTGTGGGTTGTATCGTTGAGACAGGATGTCCGCAATGGGATATTCCAGGATTCCCTGTTCCCTATCTAAGCATTCGGGGCAGACAACCTTTCGTTCCCGAAGCCAGTAAAAGGCGCCCTGTGGCCGGCGGATCGCAGCCATCGCCTGAGCCGCCTGGGCTTCGCTATTCATCCACCCGCTCAGTTGCTCCGTTCCGTCATCGTGAACAATTTTGACTTGATATTCATTGCCGTGGTCGTGCGCCATGTGCTTTCTCCTCGGCTACTTCCCGGCTGAAGACGCGGCGGCTGGGCGGTGCTTTATCGTTCGGCGATGAAGCCGGGACCCTTAAAAGGAAGGAAAGAGGGTGAAGTACAGAAACATCATGCGCACAAAACAAAACAAGATCAATTACTATTAATCTATTAGTTGACTGACTCTTGATTCCCGGGGCCCTTTTCGGCTATGCGAGGCTCTGATTGAACTGTTCAGAGTGTCCGCGCCGCTTCTGCGATGCGGTATTCGAGATATTGGTGGAGTAGTTCGCGCCTCAGCGCCGTCACCGAGACCTGAAGTGCCCTGGCGGTGCCGACGGTCTCACTTTGATCACCGTGGCGTTGAACCAGCGCATCCATGGCCCGCTCGATCCGATCACATAGTGACGAGATCTCCTCGATGCGCTGCAACAACTCGTTATCTAAGTCCTGGACCGGAATTTCCATTTCGGACTCCCGAGTCCCGAAGTAAGTGTACGCCCAGCCGCCGTCTTTTGATCCTTCGAGTTGCAGTCTTCCGTCGCACGCGGCCGGATTTTGTCTCGCGGCACATTGCGGCGTTCACGCACTTCACGCGGTTCACGTCTCGTCGACGGCGGGCGGGAGATGCCGACGTAACGGGTTGAAAATGCAGGTTTTCGATTCGATCGCGAATCCGCTCAGCAAGTTCTCGCGCGTGTAACATTGTTACCTCGCCCCTGGCCACGCTGAATCTACCGGGCGATCGAGTTTTGGCTATGGTCAGGTACCAGCATCGTATCCCGGTCCACTACAGCGAGGGTGCAAGTCTTCGAAGCTCTCCCTTCGTCCAAACGTTAAAGTACGGTGACCCACGGCGTTGCGGGTAAACAAACGGCAGGAGGCCTCCAACTGAATTTGCATCGGTTGGTGCAGGAATTGCCGGGCTGGTTTTCGACCTGGGGCTCGTAAGTGTAGGTCATTTATGAGCCTTTAGGTTTGGCATCAAATCGGCACATAGGTTGACGATGGCAACATCGGTCAGCACGCCGACACCACAACTCCGTCCGGCTGGGAATCCAATGCCGGACTTCGTGACTGCCGGATTCGAGTGGTTTGGCGAACTCGGAGTGTTTGTGGCGCGCGTCGCCAAAGCTCTATTCGCGCTTCCCTTCGAATGGTCGGAGTTCGTGCACCAACTGGATGCGGCAGGATCGAGGTCCCTGCCTCTGGTCGCACTCGCCGGAGCGGCCACCGGCGTCGTTCTCGCGCTGCAATCGCGGGCCAGCCTGGTGCGATTCGGCGCGAAGTCGATGCTGCCGACGATGCTCGTGTTTTCAGTCATCAAGGAAATGGGGCCGATCATCACCGGCTTGGTTGCCAGCGGACGCATCGGCGCAGGCATCGGTGCGGAGCTCGGCTCGATGAAAGTCACTGAGCAGATCGATGCCATGGAAGCATCCGCCGTGAATCCCTACAAATATCTTGCCGCGACCCGCATTCTGGCCTGCATCGTTGTTCTCCCGATGCTCACTCTGGCGGCCGATGCGTGCGGCATCCTGCTGGGCTGGGTCGCCAACACGCTCGCCGAGCCGATCTCGTTCCAGCTCTTTATCAACAATGGAATGAACGGCGTCACCTTCAGCGATTTTCTTCCTCCAACGCTCAAAACCGCCGTTTACGGCCTGATTATCGGCACCGTATCTTGTTTTCAGGGAATGCGAACCAGCGGAGGAACCGCGGGCGTGGGGCGCTCAGCCACCAGTTCCGTGGTGCTCTCTTCGCTGTTTATCATCTTGGCGGACGTTCTGTTAGTCCGTCTCATTCTCGTATTTTTTCCCTAAGGAAATATGGAACCGCAACCGGTGGTCGTCAAAGGATTACGCAAATCGTTCGGCGCGCAGCAAGTGCTGAAGGGCATCGATCTCACAGTCGATAAAGGAGAGATTCTGGCCATCCTCGGTAAGAGCGGAACGGGAAAAAGCGTCCTGTTGCGATTGTTGATCGGCCTCGAAAAGGCGGATGCGGGCTCGATCTCGATTCGCGGGCAGGAAACCACTTATCTTCAAATGGATCAGCTCAACGAAATGCGAATGAAGGTCGGGTTCCTGTTTCAAGAAGGCGCGCTTTACGATTCGCTGACGATTGCCGAGAATGTCGGGTTCCCTCTGCGCCGGCATACCAAGCTGTCGGACTCCGAAAGGGCCGATAAAGTGCGCGCACTTCTTCTCAGCGTCGGGTTGAGCAAAGATCTCGAAAAAATGCCCTCGGACATCTCAGGCGGCATGCGCAAACGAGTTGGATTGGCGCGCGCCCTGGCTCTCGATCCTGAAATCCTGCTGTTCGACGAGCCGACTGCGGGGCTCGACCCCATCACCGCCGCCGAAATTGGAAAGCTGATTCAGAAACTGCGCCAGGAGAGGAATGTGACCTCCATCGTGGTCACGCACGATATGCATGCCGCGCATCATTTCTCAGACCGCCTGGTGATGTTGCAAGAAGGCAATATTCTGATCTCCGGAACCTTCGAAGATCTCGAAAAGAGCAAGGATTCGTTTGTCGCTCAATTTTTGAGCGACGCCGCTTGAAGGCAACCATGTCACAAAACTTAAGGCTCGGAGCATTCATCATCATCACGCTGGCGATTCTCGCAACCGGTGTGTTTCTCATCGGCAGCCGAGAGTCGATGTTCCGTTCGAGCTACGAAGTCAGAGCCGATTTCGACAATGTAGCGGGACTAAACGAAGGCGCCGATGTGCGGGTAGGCGGTCTTCGTAAAGGCTCCGTTAAAAACATTCAGTTGCCAAAACGGGCAGACGGAAAAGTTGTCGTGCTGATGGACCTGGAGAAAGAAACACAGAGCATCGTGAAGATGGATTCCGTGGCCGACATTAAATCCGAAGGAATGCTGGGCGACAAGTACATCGAGATCTCTTTCGGCTCCATGGATGCGGCGAAACTGCGCGGCGGCGAGACCATCGGTTCCCGGGCGCCTCTCGACATTTCGGATCTGTTCGGGAAGGCAAACCAGATCCTGGACACAACGCAGGCAGCGCTCGAAAATGTCCGGGGCGCGACCTCGAACATCAACGATATTTCGGTGAAGATCAATCACGGCCAGGGAACGGTTGGCGCGTTGATCAACGACAAGACGATCTACAACCAGGCCGCGGCCACCGTCACCTCAATGCATGAGGACGTCGATGCGCTGAAACACAACTTCCTGCTGAAAGGCTTCTTCAATAAGCGGGGATACGTCGATCCGGACGACCTGAAGAAGCATGAGATCGCCAGGTTGCCCAGCGCATCGCCTGAAAAGAGCTTCACCTTCGACTCGAAGCAAGTCTTCGACAAACCCGATGCGGCAAAGCTGAGGGATCAGAAGGGGCTAAAAGAGGTCGGGCAATATCTACAGGCGCAAAAGTTCAATGAGGTGGTAATTACTGCCGCGGCCAGCATGAAGGGCGATTCGGAGAAAGATCGCGTCACCACGCAGGCGCAAGCGATGGTGATTCGCAATTACCTGGTGCAGAATTTCCGCCTGGACGACACGCGCATCAAGACAATGGGTCTTGGCAAAACGGACGATGCCGGGGAGAACGGGAAAATTGAAATCCTCGTCTATCCGGCGGCTATAAACGCAGCTTCCGCTCAAAAGTGAATATTATAATAACCACAATTACCGCAGTACTTCTAACAATCGCCTTTTCCGCTTTCGCGCGCGATCACGCCGCGCTGAACGGAACCTGGACTTTGATTCCCACGAATAGCGATTTTGCCCCCCCGTGATTCAAACCGGCAGCGTGACGATCAACGAACGGCAGGGAGAAGAACAGCGTAAAGTGCAACCCTGAGCGTTCATGTCGGGCTCATCAGTTTGCCACGCCGTTGCCCACTGCTTTCGGATCTGGTCTTACGATGGGTCGTGTTCGACCTAGTCCGACTGGCTCGCTTCCGAAGTGCCCCGGCTGCGGAGAATCTCTTCGTTCGCAAGCAACTGGCACTGTTCCAGGAGTGAACGTCAAACCGCAACGCGCCCACGATGACTTCCGGATCCAGACGCGACGGGATCAGCACTACTCCGTAGACCACCGGGTCTCAACGTGTCAGAACACGGCGGTTCACCATGAAAGGAAACCACCGTCCAGGATCAGCGCCTGCCCGGTCATGTAGTCGGACGCGCGCGACGCCAGATACACGATCGTGCCTTCGAGTTCTTCCAGTTTTCCCAACCGGCCCATAGGCACCTTGGCCAGGAGCTTTTCACCGAGTTCCTGGTTCTGCTCAAAGGCCCAGATGGTCTGATCGGAACGGAAAAATCCGGGAGCCAGCGCGATCACCTGCAGGCCGCGCGGCGCCCACTCGACCGCCAACTCACGCGTCAAGCCCAGCACGCCGGCCTTACTCGTCACGTAGGAAGCTTGCGAAACATAACTGGAAGCGCTGATCCCATACATGGACGCAATGTTGATGATCTTCCCAGTACCCTGGGGCAGCATCTGCCGGGCAGCACATTGTGCACAGAAGAACAGCGCAGTCAGATTGGTGTCGATGACGTTCTGCCACTGTTCGCGCGTCATGGCTTCGGCGTCCGCCAATGCCGAGATACCGGCGTTGTTGATCAGGATATCGACCTTGCCGAACTCCGTCACTGAGCGCTGCACCATGCTTTCGACATCCTGCTGCCGGCAGATGTCGGCCTGGATCGGCACGACGCGGCGACCGTGTTGCGCGAGGTCGAGCGCCACCGCGCGCAGCCGGTCCATGTCGCGCGCCGCAATGATCAGGTCACAACCTGCTTTGACCAGTCCACGCGCAAAACTCACACCAAGTCCTCGGGAGGCGCCGGTCACGATTGCCGCTTTACCGGTGAGGTCAAACTGCGAGAACAAGCTCGGATGCATGGTCAGTAGGTCACCTTTACGGGCTGCCTTGCTGCCAACGAAACTGACTTGCCCGGCCCCACGTAAGCCACACCACGGTTTGAAGCCATAGCGATTGTGCTCCTTCGCAGAAAGTTGATTTGCGACTGGTTATATCATCAGAAAACCGGAGCGGCGTCAACAGCGCTGCAACGCAATGGTCGTGCGCCGACTCATCAGACCCTTTGTGCTAAATGCGATGTGGCGGGGGCTGGAATCCGGTTCACGGTTCGGTTAGCGAGGCACTCCCAACGGAAACGGGGAGAAACGGATAGGCCGGACCTACGGAACACGGCGCCAGTCCTCGAGTCCACCCAGCACGGCTACTGAGTGGAAGCCAACCGATAGACCGTTGCCCGCAGTGTGGCGTAATCACGATGGCTGCCGAGAATCAGCTGATCCGATAAGGCAACCAGGTCCGAGCGCGCTTTCTTGCCGCTCTTTTCGATCAGGAGGAGATATTCGAAATCCTGAAGGCCGCGCCGCATGGTCTTCAGACGGATCGAAGGAATCGGTCCGTCATAGCCGAACTTCGCGCCCGGGTAGAAGATCATTGAGGCACCGGCGTAATAGCCGCCAGCGTTAGCGTAGGGATCGGCGGGCGGAGCGTCCGTATCCCAATCGCCCCAATCGGTGGCATTCCAGACGCACACGCCGTCAGCTTCGTACTTATAGCCGCGCCAGCCCCAGAGAGCCGCGTTCACCAGCGGCTCGTTAAACTTCGGGGTGCTGCCGTAGAAGTAGATGACCTTGTCGAGCGCCTTCAGCTTGCGGGCTTCAGGCAAGTTGGCGAAATAGTGTACGGAGCCGATATTCCAAAGCCCCACATAGGGATTTAGCATGCCGGTGATGGTGCGGCTGGTGTCGCGCGGATACTTACAGTCGGCAACGTTCTCACAGTGAAAATGGCCGAGATCCAGCCGGTACACGACCCTGACTGGATCACTTTTTGGAAAGCATTCGTTGAGGATGGAGCCCAGATAGCGCAGCGCGTCGAGGTCCTGATCGCGTGTTGGCTCATCGAGATTCCAGGGAAAGAAGCCGTAGCGCTCCTTGTGGTTGTAATAGATTTCGTACAGCGTCCGGGTCCACCCTCTTTCGGCGAAGTGCTTGCGGATGGCTTGGCTGACGCGGAGGTGCTCCGTGCGGTAGCCGGGCTTCTGCCAGTTACTCATGTCAGAAGGCCACATCAGGTTATACGGCAGGAAGAAGTGAGCCACTGGCTCGGGGCCGCGGGGCAAATCGCCGAAAGCATCGCCCGAGAGCACAGGCCCGTAGCGATCGTCCCACGAACTCCAGTCGGGCACGCGGATGTCTTCGCCGGTTCCGGCGAGCTCGGGTTTCTGACCCTTGGGAATGCTGCCATCATGGTTGTACGGAACGATGGAGAACGTCATGCGATGGGCGTGCGCCATGCGAAAGAACTCGCGTTCGATACGCCTGTGGCGCGGGCTGTCCTGGACCAGATCCGGCCAGCCGCGCTCGATATTCAAGAAGCCGTAGTTCATTAGGTCCACATCCAGCCCCAACTGGTCAGGAAGTGTGAAGCCTGCAACCTCAAGCTCGACGTGCAGAGTCGCCTGCTTGTCCGTGTTGCGCTGAAGAACCAGGATCTGTCCAGTGTATGTGCCAGGAGGCAGGCCGTGGGGAACGTAGATGTCGACCCAAACGGCCTGTGTGCGCTGGCCGGAAACGAGCGCAGCAGGATCGGGGAGATCGAACGGCGTAATGCCGGCGATCTCGAACGGGACCAGGGCGTCGGGGTACCACGTGCCCTGGTAGTTCAGGTACAACTCCTTGAACAGACGGATACTGCGGTCGGCGCTGACTCGTTCGTGAGGGCCGAACAGGTCGGTGGCATTGACGAAGATCTTGTGGAGATCGTCGTGCCGCTTCTCGATGACGATTTGAAAACTCACGAACTCATTGCGGCCCGAAACGAGACGGATTGTATTGGTCGCGGCATCCCACACACTGTTGCGGACACGATAGCGCCCTTGGCTGGCGGCCCGGCCGTTGTAAGTGTCACTGCCTTCAGAGAGCAGATTGCCTGTGACGGGGCTTACCTTGTCGGTGTCGTCAATGACCCAGACGGAGGAGTCTTTCGGCGGTTTGACATCGTCCTGTGAGAAGGCTGGCTGCGCCAGCAACAATGGAAACAGAAGCGCCGCGGGACGCATAGTCATGAAAAATCTCCATGGACGTTTACGGACATGGTACCTCACGGTCCTTGCCGGCAAGCGACGCCCGCTGAGCCGCTTTCCTACAAGCTCTTCACGCTCCCGGCCTCCACATACATGGCGAGAATATTTTGCGGCGGCGTGTCCACCTGCACGTTGTGCGTGGGCGACAGGATATAGCCTCCGCCTTTTCCAAGAACCTCAATGCGCTCCCGGGTTGCCCGCCGTACTTCCGCTTCGGTGCAGAATGGCAAGGTGCTCTGCACATCAACGCCACCGTGGAAGCACAAGTGATTTCCGAAATGCATCTTGATGTCGAGGGGATCCATGCCGTCTGCGCTGAACTGTAGCACGTCGAGCACGTCCACTCCGATCTCGATCAGGCCAGGGATGAACGGGCGCACGGCCCCGCAGGAGTGGTACATGACCCGAGCACCCAGTTCGTGGATCCGCCGGTTCAACCGTTCATGGTGCGGGGCGATAAGATCCCACCAGTGACGGTCGGAGATGAGCCTCCCGTGCTGGTGAGCAATGTCGTCGCTGGTCCAGATCAAGTCAATACTGTCGGCGGGCACGGTCGCCATAACCTGCTCGAGGAGGCCGACGTAGAAGTCGGTCACCCGACGCATGATCTCGAAGGCTAAATCCGGTTGCGTGGCGATGTCGATCAGGAACTGTTCCATGCCGCGCATGTACGACGCAATTTCGAAGATGCCGCCGGGATCGCCGAACTCCTCCAGAGCGATCGCATAAGGTTGCGCGGTATCGAGGCGCCGAATCTGTTCGCAGAGATCGTGAGCATCCCACCAGGCCGGTTCGGGCCATTCGTAGTCCGCCAACTGACTCGCGTCGTTCACCCGCGATATCGGATTCTCGACGATCTCTGCGTAAGCGCCTCCGCCGTGACGAATCCACCGGCGGCGCACGCCCCAGGCATCCACCGAACTGCCGTCAGGGCAGGTCGTGAGCGGCGGACCCACATACGGCTGCCGCGGGTGGCGCAGATCCACGCCAAGATGACGCAAGACCCCTTCGGTGTCGTCGATCCCCAGGTGCTTCTGGAGGCGCGCCCAGGCCTCCGGGGTCGCCAGGAAATCCACCGGCACGCGGTCGGTCTCCTGATGACGGAGCGCCAATTGGACGCGCTCACGTGGAGAAAGTTCGCTCAATCCGTCTCCCGTCCGGTATTGTAGCCCGGAAGGTGACATCGGTGACGAACAACGGAACCAGGCGCTCCGTGTGGACATCTACATTCCGCGCGGCCGCAATCAGGCGCCTCCCGGCATCTACCCATCCACCTTTACCGTGACTTCCGACGCCGGGCGCGCGGACATGAGCCTGCAGCTCCAGGTCTGGGACTTCACCCTACCAGAAGAAAGCCGCATCAACGGTAACATCCAGTCCCGCTACCTGGATGGCAGCGCATTACGGCAGTACGGCTGATGGCCCAGGCTACGGTGGACCGGTCGAGCTTCCCATTCTTCCGTTCGACACGTTCCCGTGAACCTCTATAAAATGTCCATCCGCATCGGCAAGGAGGCAAGCTAACCTGTAAAATACCCGCATCGACAAAGGCGCGGTCGCTTGGGTCGAATAGAATCAAGGAATCGATCTAGATAGACGGACATGAGGGGGAAATTGGTTGTTCTCGGTGTCTGCTTGCTTGGGTTCGCTGCGTTGTCTCCGGTCATAGCAGCAGACCAGCAGCACACGGCTTCAGGCAGCGAAGGGTTGGTGGTTTCCGGCAGGGCTGCCGCTACCGCTGCCGGTATCAAAATGCTCGAGCACGGTGGCAATGCCGCTGATGCCGGTGCGGCCACGCTGCTGGCCCTGAGTGTGACTCAAGTGGGCGCGTTTTGCATCGGCGGTGAGGTACCCGTGCTTATCTACGATGCCGCCAAGAAGGACGTCAAGGTCCTGTCGGGGCAGGGAGCCGCTCCACTGGACCCGAAAGCCACCGATTGGTATCTGAAGAACGGCATTCCAGGCAGCGATGTTCGGTCAGCCGCAGTACCCGCCGCGCTGGACGCCATTGTGACGCTGCTCAGGTTGTACGGCACCAAGAGCTTCGAGGATACCGTGCAACCGACTCTGGCAATCCTGGATGCAGGTGGGCCGACCTGGTATACCGACACCTCCGAGGGCCGCAGAGTCGAGACCGGGCATAATTGGCAAGCGGAACTGGCGTTGACTTTCCGGAAGCTCATCGAGGCGGAGCAGAAAGCGGGGGGAAGCCGGAAGGACCAGCTCCAGGCGGTTGCGGACCGCTTCTATCGGGGCGACATCGGCGACGCACTGGAACGTTGGTACATCCAGCAGGGAGGATTCCTCCGCAAGGCCGATCTTGCGGTGCACAGGACGCGGGTGGAAGATCCCATCCATGCTGATTATCGAGGTTACACGATCTATAAATGCGGCCCGTGGACGCAAGGGCCTTATCTGCTGGAGACCCTGCGCCTGCTTGAAGGATTCGACATAAAAGGGATGGGATTTCTCTCCGCGGATTACATGCACGTGGTTATCGAAGCGATGAAGCTCGGCCTCGCCGATCGTGACGAATACTATGGCGATCCGCTGTTCGTTGACGTGCCGATGAAGGCCCTGTTGTCGGACAAGTACACGCGAATCCGGCGGCCACTCATCGACATGAGCACGGCGTCTCTTCAAGTTCGTCCCGGAGATCCGGATCACATGCGCCCACTCAAGACGCCGACGCCGGCACCGCCGGCACAGGGAGGCACGACCACCATGTGCGTTGCCGATCGCTGGGGGAATGTGATTGCGGCGACTCCAAGCGGTCTAGGGAGCACTGCGGGCGTGGCCGGCGACACGGGAATCATACACGGGTCGCGCCTGGTAAGCCTGAACACCTGGAAAGGCCACCCCAATTGCATCCAGCCGGGAAAACGGCCGCGAGTCACTCTGACCCCTACCCTGGTTCTGAAGGATGGCAAGCCAGTGCTCGCGATCAGCGTGGCGGGAGGCGATTTGCAGGACCAAGCCGCCATTCAACTCATTCTGGACTACGTCGAATTCGGAATGCTGCCGGAACGGGCTGTTTCTGAGCCTCGATTCGCGACCACCCACCACACCGGCTCTTTTGGACAAGACAAACCTAGGCTGGGCACCTTGCAAGTCAATGTCAAGGTTGATGAATCGGTTCGTGACGAATTGAAGAAGCGGGGACATATATTGACCACCACACACAGCGGAGTCGGAGGAGTCAATATGCTCTTGCTCGACCCTAAGTCCAACGTGGCTTTCGGAGCTGGACCCGCGGCGGAAAATGTGGGCGAATGAAACAGGCGAAACTTCTCATGCCGCAATCTACACAGCCACTGGGGAACGGTCGAAACCGGTGCGAGAACACGCTTTTCCGTTAGTTATTTTGGATCGCGCGTCGGCTCGAGCGTTTTCGGTTTTGCCTGTTCACACGCCATACTCGACTGTCCACAGGATAGGCTCTTCCCTGCCGGTGCCGCCCGTTTCTAATTCCGAACAGCGCGACATCTGGAGAAAACTTTCGCGCTCTGTTCCCAGTTCAATCCGCGGCCCGACTAAACGGTGGCCAAACCGGTGATTTCGGTATTCTGAACTGGCCCAGTTCGGCATTTTGTTTTGGCCCACCCAGCGATAATTCGCTCAGCCAGCCACTTGCCGAGTGTTTCGCCTTGGATGCCCTCCGCCAAAAGCGGTGCAGGATCTTCGGTATTCGACCAGCACGAAAGTAATGTCGTCCTGCTGGCTATCCAACTTTCCGCCGGACCAAGCGGTTACATGATCGAGCAAGGCGGTGCAGGTGGAGTCTGCGGACACGCCGGCGCTCCTGGAGAGCAGGAAGGACACTGATTCGCTGGCGGCCACAGCCCACGGCCTCGAAGATGGGCGGCCTCGCGGTATTGATCCATGAATCCCCTACCGATTGAAATAGGGATCGTTCGCCATGCGGATGAACGCCGCTTCCGATGCGGGAGACGAACTGATACGCCAATCGGCTTCCTTGTTCACATCGAACCAGATGACACCTTTGATGAGCGGGAAGTTGGTGCGCAGAGTGGGAATGATGTCGTCGATCCACTTGCCCTTGTCTCCGCCAGCTTCGGCGGACGCCATCTCTCCAATCAGGATCGGCTTTTTCTTCGCTGCAAGGAGCGGGTAGATGTCTTTGAATACCTGCTGAAAGGTCTGCCAGCCGTCGTTCTTCGTGCCCCAGTTGTACCCATCGACTCCGGTCCAATCGACGTACGTATCGCCGGGATAGTAATCCATCGTCGTCCGGTTACCACCGGCGGTATCCGTGACGTTCGGACACCACGCCCAAACCACGTTGGTAGCGCCCGCGGCAACGAAGAGATCGTGAATGTGTCGATAAGCGGAAACGTACAGGGGGGCGTTGTTGCCGCTCCACGCTTCGTCGCCGTTCATCTCGGCGGCGAAGTCGAGGAAGAACTTCTTACCGAGTGTTTTGGAACCGTTCGCACGCGCCATGATCGTTGCATCGAGGCTCCCGTCGATAATCTTGGCGAAGTCGATGTGGTGCGGTTCCCAGTTGACGAGAGGGATGCGTCCTTCCGCCAGGTCCGCCTTGGTCACGCTGCCTGTCCAATCGGCGGCCCACGCGTAGTAAGTTAGATGAACCGCGGGTGTCCGCCCGAGCTTCACTGCCGTCTGGGCCACACTACCAGCGCCGTAATACAGCCCGAGCAATGCACCCGATGCGGGCTCGAGAATGGACGATTCGCTCGGACCTCCGTTTACGGAGTTCGGAAGCAATCCGCCGTATACAAAAATTACGGCGCCCAACAGGATGACTCTGCGAAGCATTTTTCTCATGGTAATGGCTCCTATGGCGAACTTCAATTCCGCGACTCTGCCCGTCGTTGCTTCCAGCGTGCGCAGCGCGCTGCCGGTTTCCAGGTCCCACACCTTCAACGTGAGGTCCCACGACGTGGACACCGCACGACGCCCGTCCGCCGTCACCGCCACGCCATTGCCCCCATCAGTGTGGCCCTCTGCGCGAGCCCTTGAGACGATGAATCGAGAGCATCTTCTCGCGATCATCCCAATCCGAGAGTTCCAAGCGGCCGACTTCGCTCACTCTGAGGCCCTTTGCAGTAGATCATGCGGAACATGGCTTCATCGCGTTTCGAGCCGATAGCGCGGAACAGATCTTTGCCGCGATACCTACGCAAACGCGGGCGGAAGTAAGCGGTCAATATTTGCTGCGGTTCAACGCGATCGCTTCGGTGCGGTCGCGATTAGAGACCTGGGCGTAGATCATGGTAGAGGCGATGGATTTGTGGCCGAGGGCGTCTTGCACAACGTGGATCTTACCGGTTTCCTCCAGCAGGTGCGACCCGCGCGAGTGCTTCAGTGCATGCGGATGGGCCAAGCGGAGCGGGATGCCGGCGAGTTTGCAATATTGCCGCATGAGTTCCCACAGGCGGATCCTTTTTGTCCGTAAATGTCGCGGCGCCGAAAGTTTTTGGAGAGAAGAAACGAGATGCGTCTGACGTGGGCGTGCTTCATCATGCGTCTTGCGATTGGGAGCGCGATCGGTATCGTCAGTTCGATTGCCGCGGCGCGCTACGCGGTTCACGAGACCGCGTCCATGTGCGTGGCGGAGATCGATAAGGCATTCGCGAAGCTGCCACCACCCAGCTCCAGGCGTCGGCGATCGGTCTCGATAGCCTGGGCGCGCTTCTCCGGATCGGTGTCCAGGAGTTCGATGGAGCCGACGACGGCGCTTACGGCGACACCCGTGCCGTCCAGCTCTTTCTGCAGGAACTCCAAAGGTTTGGCGGACCAGTCATCGCCGAGTTCGGTGCCGTCGAAGCCGAGCCGTTTCACCAGCAACGCCCGTTCCCGCAGGCCCACATCGGGTAGAGGAGTGCGAACGCCAAAGCGTACAGAACGGGAAGCAGCGAAAGTCGGACAGCTCGCGGTCCCGGCCAGGAAGGCGCCTCCGACATTCAATAGAGTCCGACGTGTCATTCTCATAGCATATATTTCGAGTTGTCGGCCTCGTCTTCCGGGATGATGGAGACTAGTATCAAGCGTTTGCAGCGCGATCACCCGTGCAGCAACTCGCGCAGTCGGCTCTTCAGCGCCTGCTCATTCGGTTTGCCCGCGCTCTGAATCCACGTCTCTATCTTGCCCCACTGTAGCACTGCCACTACCATAACCAAGCGTACAGGAGGATGGTGATCAAGGTGAGGATGGCAAGCTCGATACGCCAGTCGGTGATTCGCCGAAGGACCTCTGGCGCGCCGCCCCAGTTCACGGTGAGCCGTTCCAGGGTCTCTGGCGCAGCCCGGTGAGTGAAGGCAGAGACTGCGAAAAGAGTGAGGATGGTCACCAAGGTGCCCCACAAACCGCGATAGGTATAGTTCAGAGTCAGCTCGTGGTGCAGCCACGGAAACAACCGGTTCCCGGCATCCGCGCCCACGAGTTGGTCGGTCACAAATAGCGCCGCCAGAACACTGCCAACGAGCACGGAGGCAAAAGCCCCTTTGGACGTGACGCGCTTGCTCAAGATCCCGAAAAAGATCGCGGGGGCCACCGGCATTGTGAGATAGATCGAGATGGTCTGCAGATACTTGTAGAGTCCATCCGGGGTCCGGTACACGAGGTAAGCGGCGAAAACACCCAACACGGTCGCGATTACGATAGCGAACCTGCCCAGTAAGACCTGCCGGCGCTCGGGCGTGGAGGGCCGGAAGTGCAGCAGGAAGTCACGCACTGCAAGCGTAGAAACCGAATTCATGACTGATAGCGTGGAGGCGATCAGCGAAGCCAATAGCGCCGCTAGGACGAGCCCGCGGATCCCAGTAGGGAGGAGTTCATTGAGCAACGTGATGAAGGTGGTCCTGGATTCCCGACCGGGGAACAGCGCGAGGGCGACGACTCCGGGGAGGGCGAAGATGAACACGGGAGAAAGCTTCAACAGCACCGTGAACATGGCGCCCCAGCGCGCCTGGCACAGGTTGCGTGCACCCAGGACGCGCTGCACGTTGACCTGATCCATACCCCAATAGAAGGTGCCACCATAGAAGGCGCCGGCGATGATACCCCAGAACGGATAGTTGGGGTCACTGACCGGCTTGGCGATGTGCACCGCCTCCGGGACGCGCTGCACCAGGCTGGACCAGCCTCCCAGCTTGTCGAGTCCGATGAAGAGCATCAGGCCGCAGCCCAGAATCATGATGCCGGTCTGGATGGAATCGGTATAGGCTACTGCGGTGAAACCGCCGATGATGGTCACAGTCGCGGTGATCACTCCCATCACGGCGACGACGGTCATGATGTCCCAGCCGATCAGGCCGTGCAGCACAAGCGCCCCGGCGTAGAGGTGGAAGGCCATCTTGGTCATGATGGAGATCACCAGCATCAGGCCGGAGAAGAAGACGCGGGCGACCGGGTTGTAGCGCAGTTCCAGGAATTCCGGAATGGTGTAGACCTTGCTCCGAAGGTAGTAGGGGAACAGGAATCCGGCCGCGATACCGAGGGGGATGCAGGTGGCGAGTTCGACGGTTCCGGCGCAGAGCCCATAGCGGTAGGCGTCACCGGAAAGCCCGACCAGATGCTCGGCCCCGATGTTAGTGGCGTAGAGCGAGGCTCCTACCACCGGCCAGGTCAGACTGCGGCCCGCCAAGAAGAAGCTGGCACTGCTCTCGCTCGCGTGCCGGCGCAGCGCCAAGGAGAGGCCAAAGCCGATGCTGCCGACCAAGGCCACCAGGCAAACAACCCAGTCCAACGCAGTGACAGATAAGCTCATGTGCTTTTCGCAGCGATGGGGTGCGCCGTTTACATCCTATTCGGCCCGGCCCGCGGCGAGCTCGACCACGTGGTGGCCTCCCCTGGGCAGGGGTTTTCTTCGGTCAGCGTCCGTCATGGCGCTCAATTGTAATCCAAAGCGGTAGCTATCCGCATACACTAGCGAACACTGGAGACTGATGCTATGAATTTCCTCCTACGGCAACGGTGGTCGTCGCGTATGCAGTGCCTATTGTTCTCGTATCTTGGTTAGCGCGCCGCTGCTATCAAGAGCGGTCTGTTTCCAACTGCTCGGGACCTCACCGCGCATCCTTTGCGCTGCCGCATCTCGGACAAGTGCACTTTCCCTCGGTCTGAAGAGCAGAGCTCCCATCGAAGCACTTCGCAGATCTTGAACGCTCCAGTGTCCGCGCATGATCCCGAATCTGGCATGCCCCTCAGATCCAGCAATAGGTGAGCGATCTCGTGCGCCATCGCATGGCCCAGAATCTGAGAATGTGAGGCGATCCCTTCCTTTGCAAATTCATCGACGCGCCGGTAGAAGACGCTGGCATAAATGCCAGTGTCGTTGAGCGCGACGCCCAGCGATGTTTGGCCGAAGGTGGATTCGCTGGGCTGATCAACATGGCGACGGCTGGCTTCCAACCGTCCAACACTGTGCTGGAGAAGCGCAGAGTGTAGTTCGGCGTCCGGCTGGGGTGGGGCGTTCCCGTGAGCAGCCTTGACGCGTTTGGAGAAGGGAAGCCCGGACGACGCGGCGCGAGCGTGGATGAATATCTGTTGCAAGGACTCCGAAGGGCTTGCAGATCGGTTGTTTGGGCATTACCGGCCACTGGCCGTCGCTGACCTGTTCCATCCAGTCGACAACTTTCCCGTTGAGAGCCTCCTGAATGGCGATATGCGTCATCGCCACAGTCGGGCTTGCACCGTGCCAATGCTTCTCTCCCGGCTCGAACCAGACGACATCGCCCGGCCGGATTTCTTCGAACGAGCCGCCCCATCGCTGGACTAGCCGCTAGGTGCGTTGACCACAAACGCTTGCTGTCCGGGGAATATCGTATGCGCGAATGAAGGTGCTCCGACCGCCGACCATTCCAATGGTCTGCGGCCACGATTACCCCATCCAGCAGAGCCACCGCGCCGCAAGCCACCACATCAATTGGGCTTACGGTTCGAGCGCCCCCACTCACGTTGGCCCTTGGCATCACCTGATATAAGACGAGAAAAAGAACGGCCCGCGTCGATAGGGTTTCCATCGCGGTTTTTCGACAACTCTTCGCCGCTAGACCGATATGTAGTGTGTAGGAACCGGTAATGCGTCGGTGCCATAGTCTCGGTGTGTGTGCTGCTGTAGTTCTGACCTTGCAAGGCTCTGGTGTTGCCCAGCAGTACAGTTTCCGTCACTACGGGGCTGCCGAGGGGCTTCAGAATCTCACCGTTCTATCTTTAGCGCAAGACGGAGCCGGTTACATCTGGGCCGGATCGGAAGGTGGGCTGTACCGGTATGACGGAACCCGTTTTCGGCTCATGGCCGCCGCCGAAGGGTTACCCTGCACCACCGAAGTTCATGCCTTGCACGTGGCGGCGGATGGTGCGCTTTGGACCAATACTTGCGCGCGGATTTTTCGCTTCGACGGGCGCCGCTTCCAGGCCGTCGCCGGTCTCAGCGGCATGTCGAACGGCGCGCAGGGTATGGCGAAGGGCGCGCACGGCCATGTGGTGGTGGCAACTCCTTCCGGCCTGTACGATGTGGCGCCGAAGGGCGACGGCTCCTTCTCCGCGCGTCTCTATCTGTTGGGGCCGGAACTCGCGGGAGCGCCCACGCGCGGCATCGCACGGAACGGCTCGCAACTCTGGTTTGGTTGTAGGCGGCGGGTGTGTGTCGAAGACGGCGGGCGCGTTTCGGTGTTGGGGCCGGCGGAAGGTCTGCCGGAGGATGCCTGGGACGCAATTGGCATTACACCGGACGGTTCCGTTTGGATTCGTAGCCCCAGCAGACTCTACCGAAAGCCACCCGGCGCGGCCCGGCTGGTCCAAGAAAAACCGGATCTCGCGTCCAGCATATTTTGGGGTGCCTTGACGACAGGTCGGGACGGATCCGTCATGGTCCCAACCGACAAGGGGTTAGCCATTCGACGGGAGGGCATCTGGAGTGTCATAGACAAGCAGCGGGGGCTGCGCTCCGCGATGACAAGCGCTGTCGTCGAAGATCGCGAAGGATCCCTGTGGATTGCGCTGATCGGGGGAGGCGTGGCCCGCTGGCTGGGCTACGGCGAATGGGAAGCCTGGACGAAGGCGCAAGGCCTGCCATCCGATTTGATCTGGTGCATTCGGCGCGATAGAAAAGGTGCGCTCTGGGTGGGGACCTCTCTGGGCGTGGCACGTCTGGAGGGGCAGGGGCCACCACGGACATGGACCCGGAAAGACGGTTTGGGCGGCGACAACGTGCGATGGCTGGGAGACACTTCCGACGGTGCCCTATGGGCGGTCGTGAAGCCCGGCAGCGTGGCCCGCATCGATCCGGCAGGGGGAAAGATTCGCCTGTTTGGCCCGGCGGACGGGCTCGCTTGCGTGACTTCGCACCGCGGTTTCATCGACCATCTGGAAAGACTGTGGGTGGCCACAGCCTGCGGCGTCTTTCGCAACGACCAGCCGTCTGCTTCTGGTCGCTTCCACCGAATCGATCAGCCCGCGTCGATGGACCACGGGGTATGGGCCTTTGCGGAAGACAAACTGGGGACCATGTGGGTTACGAACCCCGACGGGTTGTGGAGGCTAAGCGAAGGCCGGTGGCGCCAGTACCGGAAAGCGGACGGGCTCCTGAGCGACGACCCATACATCCCTGCAATCGCTTCCGACGGCACTCTCTGGCTGCACCACCGCTTCGACGCCGGAATCGAGAGAGTGGAGATCTTGGGAGACCGCATTGTTCGCTCGACGCCGGTCCTGCCTGCCGATCCCTTGTCGGTCGAGGTCACGGCCTTTCACGGATTTGACGCGTCGGGCCGCCTCTGGAGGGGCAGTGCCAACGGAGTGTCGATCTTGGCGGGCGCCTCCTGGAGGTACCTGAGCACCGAAGACGGGCTGATTTGGAACGACACCGACGGAGAAGCCTTTTGGGCCGATCCGGACGGGAGCGTGTGGATCGGCACGAGCGGCGGATTGGCGCATTACCAACCTCCCCGCGTTGGCCGGTTGGGGCCTCCCGTTGCCGATCCGGTCATCACCGGGCTGGAGATCGACCAGAAGGCGCGCGTTGTGAGGGCAGAGTTCTCATCACTTAACTACAAGAGCGAGCAATTGGTGCGATTCGCATACCGGCTGGACGGGGAACACTGGACCGGCACCACGGAGCGGATCATATCGTTTAACGGGCTTGCCCCGGGCTGGCATCGGCTGGAGATCCAGTCGCGGGTTCGCAATGGACCAGTCTCTACGAAGGTAGCGGTGACGGAGTTCCAGGTTGAGCCGAAGTGGTGGGAAACCTGGTGGCTTCGGTCGGCCGCTCTACTTCTTGCTGCCGCCGTGGTGTGGGGCATCATCCGGTGGAGGCACCGGCTGCTGCGGCACAGGAATCGCGAGTTGGAACAAGCGGTGCGCCAACGGACGGCCGAGCTGGAATCTGAGCGCACCAAGGTATTGGAAGAGAAGAAACACGTATTGGAAGAGAAGAGGCGCGCGGACGCGGCGAGCGAATCCAAAGGCCGCTTCCTGGCAACCATGAGCCACGAGATCCGCACCCCAATGAATGGCGTGATCGGCATGCTTGGCCTGTTACTGGAGACCCCACCACTTACCTCTGACCAGCAGGATTTTGCAGAAACGGCGCGCGATTCCGCGCATGCGTTGCTCAGAATCATCAATGACATTTTGGACTTCTCCAAAATCGAGGCTGGAAAGCTAGTGTTCGAGAGGGTAGATTTTGATCCCGCAGAGGTGGTTCGTGCGGTCTGGCGGTTGCTTGGGGATGGAGCCAAAGTCAAGGGATTGGAGTTTGTCTGTGGAATTTCAGCGCCCTTGCCAGGACTGGTTCGAGGAGACCCCATGCGTCTGCGGCAGGTTCTCATGAACCTGGTTGGCAACGCCATCAAGTTCACGGAGAAGGGCAGCGTGGATTTGCAGGTATCGGTCGAGGCCGAATCGGACAGTTCCGTCAGACTGCGATTTAGTGTCACGGACACCGGTATCGGCATCTCCGAGGAGACACAACGACGGCTCTTCGAACCGTTCGCACAGGCGGACGGCTCGACAGCACGCAGGTACGGTGGCACCGGTTTGGGCTTGTCAATCTCGAAGCAATTGATCGCAGGTATGGACGGCGAACTTCGGGTCGAGAGCGCGCCTGGGCGGGGATCGACGTTTTGGTTTGTTTTGCCGCTTGAGAAGGCTCACTGTGCAACGGAGGATCGAAACGACTTAAGGACTTTGGAGACACCGTTAGAGTCGAAATGAGATGCAGACGGGCTGCTTACGGGCACGGTAGTCAGTCGTCGGCGAGGCTGCAAAGCAAGAGTTCCCCTTCACGCCGAATCCACACCAAGCCGACCGGCTGGCTCGCGCAAACCACGACAGAACCATTGAAGAGATTCCTGGAATCCTGAGCGATGATCAACAGACAAAACGTCCCCTTTGGGCAAAGTAGAAATGTCCCCTTTTGCCCCGGGCGCGTTCTCGGTGAATCCACAGCGTCTGAATTCAGCCATGGCAAGCGTTGCCGGGGTTCAGCTTATTGGTCTTGTTCTCTTTTTGTTCGCCGCGGCAGTACAATCTTCTGGTGCCGAATCCGCGCGTCTGCCGCGTCTCGTTCGTCGATACCAACAACATCGAGCACGCCGTTGAGGTGCCCACTAGCACGCTCTACGAAGCTGGCTGGTCTCAAGGACTTCTGGGCAGTTCAGAACCCGGTCTGCCCGGTCCGGAGCGGACGAGCCGCCTCGCGCCAGGAGCCGGTTCGGGAATAAGGCAGATGGACCGAACTTGAGTCGCGTCATACTAATGGTTTGTCTGACACCCCCATCAAGCGGCGCCGCGACGCATGGGCTCAGTGGATTTCCCCGGAGACTCTTATCGCGCAGGTCCGGAACGCCGCTCCATTCCTAGAAGCGCGACTCCGCGTAACTGAAACCGGCAGCCTTATCGAACTGGGTAACTCGTCCGATGGCTTTCTGCGAATTCTCGCCAATTGGCAGAACATTCTGTCCGCTAGTCTTACGCCCGACGAGCAGCTTCAGGGTTATTTCGCACTCTGCCTGGCTTGTCATCACGCGACCGTCGCCACCTTTGTGCCCACAGATGTCGATACCAAGATCCGTGGGATTCTATGGCGCGAATCGCGGGACCCTGCGGTCCTGCGACCCATGCTGCGCCTTGCCCTCGCGGCGCGCGCCTGGACAGAGGACGGCATCTCGGTCCGCTCCGTTCGCGGTGTCAGTGGTCACAACGGTGAGCATTGGAGCGCGATCGCGGGTGGCCTCGGACGCTTTCTTGAACTCGGCGACACGGCTTCCGCGGAAGAGGCGCAGACCGCCATCGAAGTAGAAATTGATCGCGAACAGGCAATATTCAATGAAGTGGCCGGCGAACGTGACGCTGAACTCGACCTGCTGCGCCTCTCCATGACTTTGGCGCACAACCGAGGTGATCTCACGCAAGGCATGGGCTTTTGGACGAAGACCCCAGTCACCGCGCCGCTGATGGAGCATTTCGCAGCGCGGGGCCGCTTCGCGCTTGCCGTTCGCATCTATCAACACACCGGTCTTTCGAGCGAAGGCCACCGGCACTATCCGCTCCGTCCTATAAAGGCGTTGCGCCGCTCTCCCGCTACACTGTTACCGCTATGCCCGTTCCTGGATGAGTGGGGAAGCGTGGTGTCGCAACTTGAAGAGAGCCATGAGGTGCTGGCCGCTCTAGTGATGGGCTCCCAAAAAGTGCAGGGTCAGCAGGGCTATTATCGCGCTATCGCTGGCATGCTCGCCGCATCTTCGGGCGCTTTCGAACGCGCGACCGCCCGGATGCCCAATGGCGCCCAGCGCTTGCTACGAAGCGCCGAGATGCGCAAGCTCATCGACGTGCCGCGCATATCCTTCGAATCTATGATGCGGAAACGCGCGCGCACGGCCCTGGCGATGTTCGGGGGAAAGGGTTGACGCGGGGTTGCCGAAGCGAGAGAGCAAAGGAGATTGGCTAGGCGACTTGAAACAGCACTAGATCCGGGCTGAACGTAACTCGCATCGCTTCGGCGGACGGAGCGCCCAGCCGAAGCTGAAGATAGGTGTTAGCGACATTAACGGACACCATTTCGGACGTAAGGGCTGATTGGACTACGCCGGCCCGCCATTCAGTCTCCTTCAGTACTGCCACCGGTCGGGATGCTCCTCTTTCGGTGCATTTTGGGTAACTGCTGCGGCCATGTTTCTTACGAGTTCCGCATTGGTCGTAGGCTGCCAGCCGTGGCCCTTCAGAGGGCGACCAAACTCGAATGAGCCCGCGTAATATGGATCGCGTGTGTTCTCCAGGAAATCCTGGAGCAGATAGAGTGACAGGTTCAGGAAATTGCCGTCGGATTCGCCGCAGTAGAGATGCAACTTGCCTACGAGATCGCGACCAATCCTCAGCCAGTTGCGCTCCAGGTACTCTCGCAGGTCGTAGCCATGCTCGCGTGCGTAGCGCGCCACCTCACGATTCATTTTGCCCGTGCTCTTATCCCACAGTGGTATGGGATAGCCGTCAACGCCGATAGGGTTGATGACCACTTCGTAGTCGTTGAGCCAGATAGTGGACCGCTCTTTATCACCGAGCACGCTCTGGAGCCGGCTCATCTGCCGGACGGTGAGCCGTGTCTGGCCGTCGATGGTGCGTGAGGCCAGCCGTTCTTCTTGTACCCAGTCGCCGCTTGAAATCGTAAAGGCGTTTTCGTCGTTGTAAATGTCGATGCCGCCGTTGTAGCGACGCAGGTCCACGGGATCGGGGTAAAACGTCCAGACGCCTCCAAAGAAATCTGGGTGGTATACCTGCAGCGCTAGTGATTCCCAGCCTCCCGTCGAGCCGCCCGTCAGCATTCGTGCCCAGGGCTGGGGGATCATGCGGAAGTGCGATTCCAGAAAGGGGATCAGCTCGGTCATGATCGCGTCGCCGTAGGGACCTTCGTTCTCGGAATTAACCGCGTAGGAGTCGTCGTAGTAGGGGCTGGGATGCTGGAAGGTCACCGCGATCATGCGCGGAAAATGTTCCGAGTTCCACGCCTGGAAGAACTCGTAACCGGTGTCCACATTTTCGAGTGCGCCGTTGTAGTGGGAATAGAGTGGAGGTTCGACCATGTTCACGTGGGCGGCGACGGCACGTTCCCTATCTCGCGCCCAGCTCTTTTCGGTGGGATCGAACTTGGTGGAAAACCCGAAGGGTGCATCGAGGCTGAAATGGCCTTGCAGGTACATCGCTGGGTAAATGACGTCTGGATGGTCATCATAGCCCTTGGGAAGCAGAACCGTGGCACCGATGTAGATGGGGCGGCCCCAGAAGCGGCTAAGGAGCGGGCTCTGCATTTTGAATCGTTTTACCCATGGCGTGTCAGCAGGCACGTCGATGGCTGGGATTTTTCTTGTCAGCTCTAACTTGATCTTGTAACCCTCGGCTGGGTCGAGATGTACCTTGCGAACTTCGCTAGTGAGGTTTCCCGGGGACCGCGTGAAGTTCTGGCCTTCCCACTGGTCCATGTGCGCCCAGATCACGTGGCCGTCGGCACGGTGGAATTCGGTGTAGATGTTTAGCAGCGCCTGAACATAATAGTCACCGGCGGGCACGTCTCCTAGGCTATCCAGAGGAAAGCCGTTCGTGCTCTGATCGAGAATGGCGGCGACCCCGGGCCTTTGTGCGGTTACGTTGCTCGCAAACACAGCGGAACCGCGATAGAGCTGGAGACGGGGCTCGGACTCGTTGGTTTTTGCGATAAAGACGAACATCCTGCCGGTAACTGGTTCGGCACGGAGGTTGGCGGCAAAGGAGATTTCGAAATTCGTTGACCGAGCCGATTGGCCTGCAAGGGGTATTCCCAATACTAGACTCAGCAGTGCGCGAACCCCGCTCAGGAGCCATTTAGCGCACGGGGAGTTCGATATCGGGCAGGGCCGGGAATTCATCGAACAAGGGTATCAGCTCGGGTCACGGTTGTGTACGAGTCGCCCGCCACAAATGAGTTCCCAAATGCCACAAGAGTGTGACTGGCCCGTGATTACCTGCGGGTCGCGCTCCGTTCCACGAGAGCGGTCAGGCGGACGGAGTATAGCTGCCGCTGTGAAGTATTAACGGACACCATTTCAAGTGGCTCGTGCGCGCGCGGTCCCACTGGGAACACCTGCCAGCCGGCGCTAGCGCCTCGGCAACGCGCCGCCGTCCTGCCTCAAATTCGCTCCCGCAATTGCCTGCGAAATCCCGTTTCAATCACAGGCCCGAATCAATCGCCATCGTGCCCCGGCTTTTTCTCCAGAACATCTAGTGTAGTGCGGCATGCAGATTAACGATTATGCAGCGCGTGGCGGGCGCGCTTGACCTTTTCCAGAATATCGGACGCTTTGGCGGTCCAGACAAACGGTTTGGGATGGTCGTTGTGCTGGTCAATGTAGTCGCCAATGGCCATGATCAGTTCCTCGACGTCGCGGAAGATGCCTCGCCGCAGCCGATTCTGAGTGAGGTCACGGAAGAAACGCTCCACCATGTTCAGCCATGAACTGCTGGTGGGAGTGAAGTACACGTGGAAGCGCGGATGGCGGGCCAGCCACTTCTCAACCTTGGGATGTTTGTGCGTGGCATAGTTATCCGCGATCAGATGGATTTGCTTGCCTGCAGGGGTGACTTGGTCAATCACGCGCAGGAATTTCAGCCACTCCTGATGCCGGTGCCGGTCGTCGCACATGCTGATTACGGTGCCATCGAGCGTGCTCATGGCCGCAAACAGGGTTGCCGTTCCGTTGCGCTTGTAGTCGTGGGTCATCGTTCCGCAGCGTCCCTTCTTCAGCGGCAGGCCAGGTTGCGTGCGGTCCAGTGCTTGGATCTGGCTCTTCTCATCGGCGCAGAGGACGATGGCGTGTTCTGGCGGGTTGAGATAAAGCCCGATGATGGCGTCCAGTTTCTCGGCGAACTCGGGATCGTGGCTCACCTTGAAGGTCCGCGCCAAGTGCGGCTTCAGACCATGTTTCTGCCAGATCCGGCGCACGCTCTTTTCACTGACGCCTGCGGCCTCTGCCATGGTGCGCGTGCTCCAGTGGGTCGCGTTGTCGGGCTTCTCCTGCGTGGTTCTCCGGATCACCTCTTGCACCTGGGCCGGTGTGATGGTTGGTGTTCTTCCCGGGCGCGGCGCATCTTTGTCCAGCGCCGCAAAACCACCGTCCAGAAACCGATTCCGCCAGCGCGCGGCCTTCTCCGGTGTGATCTTCAACTCCGCCGCGATCTGCTGATCTTGCAGCCCCGCTCCGGCCAACAAAACGATCCGCGCTCGTTCCACGCTCCGTGCCGGCGCGCTGCGAGCTCGGGCCCGAGATTCCAGGATCTCTTGCTGGTCAGAACTCAGAACCACGGGTCGCGCCACACGCATCGTCTTCGGTCCTCCTATTGTAAAGACGACGCGTATTCTATAATCGTTACTATTTATGCCGCACTACACTAGATCGTGCCCCCCCGGGCTCAAAACTGGTTGCCCTTGTCCATAACAGCGCTCATGCGGACCCACCGCCTGACCGCCACAGGGATCTCGATGCGTGACAGCCAAAACATGAGCGGTTAATGCGCCGGCCCAGCCCCATAGGCATCGAGTGCCTTGTGTGTCACACGCCCCATGTCACACGCCCCATTGCAGAGGGAAAGCCAATCTGTTATGAGTTACTCGTCGGTCGAAACAGTCCAGCATCCGAATCAAGGGAGGATCCCTCATGTCTGCAGCTTGGTGGCACCCGAGGTCTACAGGCGATCCAGGTGGAGATCGTCACGCCGCAAGCATCCAGCTCGGGTACATCGCCCTGTCCTTCGCCTTAGCACCGGCCATCATCCGTTCGGTGGGGAATAAGGACGATCCGCTTGTTCCTTTGGCCATCAGCGAGGTGATAGTGCTTGCCGCTCTGGTCTTGAATTACGTGGGGAAGTGGATTTGGGCAACAAGGCTCGGCGCGTTTGGGTTGCTGTTTGCCTTCGCATTCATGGTGAGTGAAGCCCACGACGGCTTCCGCAGCATCGCCATGCTGTTTTTCCCTGGGCTGCTCCTAATTGCCGTGATGTTGCTGAGAACAGTTGACTACCTGGTTCTATCTTTCGCCACGCTGCTGACGGTCACAGGCCTTGGCGTCGCGGAAATCCACGGCCTGCTTCCTACGGTGCACATTGTGCGCACTCCGACGGACTACTTCACAGTCTTCTTCGTTGATCTCACGCTCGTGGTAATCGCGGTCTTCGGCGGACGGATCACCCGCGATACAAGGCAGAATCTGTCAGGGATCCGCGCCACCGTCGATCAGTTAGCCACCGCCAACCGCGAGTTGAAACGCTCAGAGGCAAGGTACCGAAGGTTTGTCGAACTGGCCGTGGATGCCATCTTTGTGGTCAACCGCGACGGGATGATTCTCGAAGTCAACCGCCAGGCATCCGCTCTTACGGGTATCGCCAGGGAAAAATTGCTCAGCGCTTCAATGCACACGATTCTCTCGCCGATCAAGCCTCAAGGGAATCCTTTCCCTCTGGATGTACTCGCAGAAGGCGTGTCAATCATGCGTCCTTGTCTGATTGGTCGGCCAGACGGCAAGACGGCGGAGGCGGAGATACACGCGGCCATGCTTCCGGAGGGCCTGATTCTATGCTTCTGCCGCGACATCACTGAGCGCAAGCGGGCCGAGGAGGAGCGGAAGAAACTGCAGGCCCAGTTGATCCAGGCCCAGAAGATGGAATCGATAGGGCGTTTGGCTGGCGGCGTAGCCCACGATTTCAACAACCTGCTGACTGTGATTAACGGATACAGCCGGCTGCTGCTTGACAACATGAGTTCGGACGATCCGAGCCGCGACCGCCTCGAGGAGATCAACAGGGCTGGAGAGCGCGCCGCGGGAGTAACCAAACAACTGTTGGCTTTCAGCCGCAAGCAGATACTGCAACCGCGTGTACTCGATTGCAACCGCGTCGTGCGGGAGATGCGGCCGATGCTGACGGCTCTGGTAGGGGAGGACGTCGAGTTGTGTGTCAAGTTGCACGAAGGAGCCGTGACGGTCTACGCCGATCCGCATCAGTTGGAGCAGGTGATCATGAATCTGGCGGTAAACGCCCGGGACGCCATGCCGGACGGAGGCAAGTTACTGATTGAGACAGCCGTTGTGGAATGCGACGACAGCGTTGCCCAAGTGCATTCCGGGGTGCAGGTGGGCCCCTACGTCATGCTAACGATGACCGACAGCGGCATCGGAATGGACGAGGAAACACGCCGGCACATATTCGAACCATTCTTCACCACCAAGCCAGTCAGCAAAGGAACCGGCCTTGGGCTGTCGATGATCGACGGTATCGTCGAGCAGAGCGGCGGCCACATCGAGGTCAACAGCGAACTTGGGCGGGGGACGACCTTCAGGACATATCTACCCAAGGTTGCGGATGCGCCCGGCGATTCTGGAGAGTCGGAAGGCGTTTCCGTTCCGCCGACCAGGGGAAAGGAGACGGTGTTGGTGGTGGAGGACCAGGCGGAGGTCCGGGAATATGCGGCAGCCACGCTAGGGGCCTACGGCTACCGCGTGATCCAGGCAGAGAACGCCAGCGAGGCGCTGCGGCTTTGCGAGCGCGGGGGCATCGATCTGGTCTTGACAGACGTGGTCATGCCGAACTTGAGCGGTAGGGAACTGGCTAACCTTCTGGCGAAACACTGGCCCGACGTCAAAGTCCTGTTCATGTCGGGCCACGCCGACGACGCCATCGCGCATCATGGGGTTGTGCAGAAAGGAGCGGAATTCCTCCAGAAACCGTTCAGGCCAGACCAGTTGGCAATCAAAGTCCGGGAATTGCTGGTACCGTCAGATCGCGTGGCTCGCATCCTTGTCGCAGACGACGAAGCGGGAGTACGCAAATTCTTGCGGATGGTCCTAGAGGGTGGCGGTTACGAAGTGATAGAGGCGGCAAACGGTAGGGAGGCGATGCAAGAGGTGCGAGCCGGACGGGTAGACTTGTTGATCACGGACCTAGTGATGCCCGAACAAGAAGGGATCGAGACCATCATGGCTCTACGCAGGGAGGCAGCCGGGATCAAAGTCATCGCTATTTCAGGTGCGTTCGGAGGAGATTTCTTGAAAGTGGCTCGCCAACTCGGAGTTCAAGCGGTGTTGAACAAACCGGTGGACGCCGGCCTGTTGCTCGTCAAGGTTGCGGAGGTGCTGCAGTCGCGGCGGTGAGTTAACCACTAGAACCTCCCATCGCTGAGCGCCGAGGATCTGGCCAACCGATTTCGGCATGGAATCCTGGCGATAACAGCGGCGAGTTGACTTGCCTCCCCAATTGAGCCATGGATGTGTTTGGACGCGAGTGGCCATGCACATTCGGACCAAGTTCCTTCGGCTTCGCAAGCCTGTGTCGCTGGACGATCGTATCGACGATTGGCGGGTTTGCTGGCTCGGCGGGTGGGACAAAGGCCGAGTCTTCTTCGTGGTCATGGTCTGCCCCAGCTTCATCGGACTCCCTGAAACCGTCGCCGCGGCCCGCCACCAAGTAGCCACCAAGTAAATGAATAGGGCGACGATGTCCGTCGTGGCAGGAAAACAAACCGAGCGGAGGACGGAAGAGACGGATGGGTGTCTGGGAAATCGCTTAAAATCAGGCGCTTCCAGACTATTGTGCTCCCGGAGGAGCTAGGGGTGGCGCCTTCCTGGGCTGCCGGAGTCGTTCGAAATGGGGAAAGTGAGAAAAACAGCTCAAAGAGAGGCGGTTGGATCTACAATCGACACCGGGCCAGGACGGCAAAATTGGAATCCTGGCTAATACCATAGGAACGCCGGGACGCTGTTCCTGGCGCTCGTCCTATCTCACCGACGAGAGGAGGACTTATGAAAAAAAGCGCGATTGGATTCGCTGGTTTGATTTTGGTTCTTCTGCTGGCATGCTGCGGCCAACAAGGTCAGCAGGCCCAGCAGAAGATCGCATACAAAGGAGTGACTACCGAAGCCTCCTACGCGTACCATCAGGCGGGAGGGAGAAATTGGGTCCACGGTTTCGCCATCAAAGTGGACAATGCCCAGGCGCTCAGCAACCCCGGATTGGTCTTTCTGGCCTCGGGGATCCAGAGCTCCGGCCAAGCCCTCCTGAAATTCAACGGTAAGGACTATTCGGTTCCCGCCCAGGATGTCGACTTCAGCAACCGGGCCAAGGCCGCGGCCAAACCCGAAAGCAGCGGAGGCAAGGCGTCGTTTTACGCCGACGAGCGCGGCGGCGCGGATGTGATTTCCAAGATCGTGATCCCCCTGAAGGCCGAAGATCTGAAGACTGGAATCAATGATATAGAATTTCTGAAGAGCGGGGATAAGGGTTATGAGATCACCGGCGCGCAGATTCAATCCGTCACCCCGACGGTGCCCACATTGGTTGCCCAGACATATCACCTGCTGGCGCGCGGCCGCCCGGCCACCATCGACGATTTCGACAAGATCACCGCACTGAACGAAAAAGACCGCTGGACAGGCAAGGACGCGCCGCAGTGGTCGATCCGCGGCAAGGTGAATTTTTACCGCTCGGGAATGGACAAGGACCTGGATCGCATGTTCCAGATGTTCAAGGAAGCGCATGTCAACCTGGTTTCGGTGAGCGTTCCCCGCGCGACCACCGGCGACGCCTATGTCCGTGCGAAGGCCCTCATCGACCGCTTGCACGCCAACAACATGAAGGCCGTGGGTTTCAATTCCCTGGGCGGCGTCTCCATCCGGACCTTATTGATGAATCCGGCCGCCGACGCCTGGATTGCCCGTGACGAGTACGGGGACAGGATCTGGCGGAACCGCGGCGGTTCCTATGTCTCCGACGTTTCCAGCTCGAGCTTCCGCAACGAGGTGCTGGAACACGCGGGGATTCAGATGGACGCCGGCGTCGACGAGCTCTACTATGACTACGGTCTGGGCGGCACGGCCGATGTGCGGACTCTATTCCAAGAAATCCGCGATCTCGGCAAGAAGAAGGGCAAGCAGATCGGGGTTTTCGGTAACTGCAAGGGCAACATTCTGGTGGACGAAGTTGCTGACGTGGTCAAGACCGAAGGCACCGAGGAAGCCGGCGTCTGGGACGGCAAGTGGGTGAACAACATTCCGCAGGCCCGCCTCTACTACACCGTCGCCTACGGCAAGCGCTATGAGAGCAAGTACGAAGGCGCCGACCCCGGTGTCCCCAACCCCGGCGCCCACGATGTGCGCGACGGCATGAAGATGGGCTGGAGGAAGCCCATTGCCGAAGCCACCGCCTTCCAGTCTGATTTCGCCATCGCGGAGTCCGGCCCCAAGCTCCTCAACGGCTGGGTCCACCAGGACAACCCGCTGGCCGTCCAAACCTGGAAAGACATCGTCAATTACTTAACCTTCAAAGCGGAAAACCAGGACTTGATCACCGACATTTCGACCGTCAGCAAGATCGGGCTGGTGGCGCCTCCTCTGGTTCCCAGCTTCGAGGTGAAGCTGCGACGTGAAGCCCTGTACAAGGCCCTGGCGGAAATGAACATCATGTACGACGTGTTGTTGTTGCACCACGTCACGCCCGAGCTGCTCTCTCACTACAAGGCCCTCATTATCTCCGATATTCCGTGGATGGATGCTTCCCAGATGGCGGCCATCGAGGGTTTTAAGAAAAACGGCGGAAAGATCTACACGATCGGAAGCTCGGAGAGGCTGTGCGACCTCTCGGATATTACTTCGCCCGCCGATCTTTTCGGACTGAGCGAGCCGGCTGGCCGGAAGACGGTTGCGAGTAATGTCCGGAAGGTGGAGGGCGAGCCGCTGATTACGCTCGAAGAGACCAGATACGTAGCGGCCAATCTGTTGAAGAAGAACAATGAGAACCGCTACATCCTGCACCTGGTGAATTATGACAAGCCGCTGAAGAACGTCAGGGTGAAGCTGAACCTCGAGGGAGTCGCCGACGCCATCGACGCCAAGAGCCTCCACCTGTTCTCGCCCGACGCCGTACCCAAGGAGGTCAAGGTCACCAAGGCCAGGGCCCAGGCCGTGGAGTTCGTGGTGCCCGCGCTGGAGGTGTGGGACGTGATCATATTCGATTAGACTCGCGGAACAGGGCGAGGCCTGTGGTCCGCGCCATGGAACTTCCAAGCACCGCACGGGCGCCGGCCGCCCGGGCGGCCCGACTGAAGGCCCCACAGCCGACTACTGGTTCTGGCCACTCCCTCGGCTGAATCGGCCGTTCGAACCGCGGTCCTTGCCAAGCGGCGCGAAGGGAGATTTTGACCGGTTGCGCCGTCTCAGGGTGGAGTGCAGCGGAACTACTCCGTTTTAAGAGGTTGAAGTGGCCTTAACTAAAGGGGAACTGATCGGCAAATGTTCTACCCCCGCGCAAACCGGTGCACTCCGGTCGGATCGTCCGGCGGGACCGGCGGTGGGCCGACCGGTTGAGGGCGATCGCCCATCAGGCACTGAATCCGCTCCATCGCAACCGCCATATCGGTGCTGAATGGCCATCTACAAGCGTGGTGAGGTCTACTGGAACGAGTTCGTTTTCAAAGGCGCTTCGGCGCTCGGCAAGAATGACCCAGCAGCGCTTGATTGAACTGACCCACCGTGAGAACGAAACTGGGAACAGGAATACGCTTCAGAGGGCCATCATCCAAGCCGAACGCGTGTTCGTTGGTGGAGTCGAGGGAGCAGGCGATATCATCCACGCCGCAGGCGTGCGGTTTGGTTTTCCATCATCCGCGCCGAACGGGGCGGGTGCCTACCGGGTTGGCGCGATGCGTTGGAGCTTGTGGCGGAGATACTGGAAGTAGTCCGGTCTGACGCGCAGTTCCCGCACTTCCTCGATGACCGGCAGGAAATAAGCCAGCGAACGAATGGTGGCGAGCGGCTGGGCATCGGCGGGTCGCATTAATCGGCGCGTTGCCGCCAGCACGAACGCGTTTTCGATCACGCTCACGGAGACTCCGCGTTGGAAGAGCTGCGCAGCCAGCAGGCGGTCTGGCCTGCGGACGGTCCCCATTGTACCCGGCGTTTTGCGATACCCTTCCAAAACCTGGCGAATATATTCTTCCTGGCTGCGACCATCGTCCATCGATGGGTACTTTCAACCTTGCAGTTCGCGCAGCGACGGGCCGTCGATGCTCACGGTGTGGCAGTAATGCCGGACTCGACTGAGCAGCGCGTCGACCATCGATTTGTTGCCAAGGAAGTTGTGCCACTCGTCATAGACCAGATTGGTTGTAATGATCGTGGAATGGCAGTGGTACCGCTCCTCCATCAGTTTGAAAAAGATGTTGCCCTGCTCAGGCTTCAAGGTCAGATATCCAAATTCGTCGATCAGAAGTACGTCGAGGCGGGCAAGGCGTTTCAGGAGCTGCCGCGTGGAACGGTCGGCCAGAGAGGCATACATCTCATCGAACAGATCCTGTGCGCGGATGAACTGGCAGCGGTAGCCGTTCTCTAGCGCTTTCAGCAGCAAGCCGCACGCTATTCCCGTCTTGCCAACACCCGTTTTCCCGACCAGAACGATGTTTTCCGCCTTGGCGATGAACTCCAGTTCCGCAAACCCGCGAATCTGTTTGCGGTTCACGCCTGGTTGACGGGCGAAAGGGAACGTCTCCAGCGTCCAGCGCTCCGGTAGATTGGCGCGCCGGATGCGCCACTCCAGCGCGCCCTCCTGTTTCGCTTGCCACTGTGCGCGCACCAGGCGCGTGACGAAGTCCGAGTAGCTGATGTCGCCCTTATCGGCGGCGCGCAACTGTTCGTCATAGATCTCCAGGATGCGCCGCAGCTTGAGATTCTTCAGCAGTTGTTCCAGTTCTTCAGTCATCGTCAGATTCCCCATCGAGCAGAAAGTACTCGCGCGTCACCCGGCGCAGGATCATCCGTTCCAGCCGGTCCAGATCGTAAAGACCGTAGCGGGCGGCCTCGCGCACGGCCCCCAGCAGCGGTTCCCGTGGATACTCCCGCACCAAGCGCAACAGTTGCCTCAGGGCAAGCGTGACCACCTTGCGGCTCCGTTGTTTCAACCCCAGGACATAATCGGCCAGTTCAGGGACGGCTGTGACGATGGCCTTTTCTTCGGGATGAGGATCGGGACGCGCGTCTCTGTGGCCACGCGGCGGCCGGTGTTCGGTCAGCATCACTCGTTGGTGCTCGGCTTCGGCGATGCGGCGGTGCGTGACCAGGCGGCGGGCATCGAGTTGAATTTCGATCTTGCCCTTGGTCTCGCGCACCTCCACGCGGCGACCGATCCAGTCCACCGGGACCGAGTAGCGGTTGCTGTTCAGCGCGACATACCCTTCGATATCGACGAGTCGCTGATGGAGCCGGTAGACTTCCGGAATCCACGCCGGCAGCGGCTTCAGGTGCAGCCGCTCGACTGCGAACAGCTCACGGGGAACCGCGCGGACGTGTTTCTTGTAAGTCGAGTTGATCTTGTCGCACCACTCCCGCGCCCGCTGATTCAGATCCTCCCAACTGCTGAATGTGCGCCCGGCTAGGAAGTTTCCCTCGATAAAGCTGAACGGTCTCTCCACGCGCCCGGAACGGTTCGCATTCCCAATCGCGTGCGCCACAAACTGAAAGCCGAAACGTTCTCCAAAGGTGGCCATCTCCGGCACGGGCACCATGTCGCGTCCGCTGCCGCGCAGCACCACCACATGCGTGTTATCGATCATGACCCGGCCTGTGGCGCCACCCATGTAACGCAGCGCATCTGTAAGAAATACCTTGCAGTCGAAACGCCGGAAGGTGGGGTAGCACTGGAAGAACAGCATTCGCGAATAGCACAGCACCGCCGACGCGGTCTGCACCCTGCGCTTCCTGCCGGCCAGTTCGAGATCGTGGGGAGAAGTGTCATGCTGAAGCTCCTCGCCGGGCGCAAAATCATACTGGCCCGCTGGCGTCGGCGGTTCGTACCCGATTCCGTGCCGCCGACAGAACGCCGTTAGTGCCGCATACGACAACTCTGCGCCGCCGGAGGCCACCAACTCCTCATGGACTCGCACGAGATTCCCCTTGCACTGCTCGAAAAGCTCCAGGATCTGTTGCCGGTAAGGTTCGGCTTTCTCCGGCCGCTGCAACTCCGGCACGGCGGTGGAGTTCGATCGCAGCACTTTGCGTACCGCCACGCGCGAGATTCCCAGCACCCGCGCTATCTCCCGTTTGCTCACTCCCTGTGCCTGTAGTTCCAGAATCGTGGTGCGTTGCGCTTGACTCAACATGCGGTTCCTTCTCCGGTGGGATGCCTTCGTCTATGCGATGGAGTTGCTTCTGAATGTGATGGATCTGACGCCGCGCGGCTTCGCATTGCTGGCGATCCAACTCCGTGGCCGCTGCACCCGCCAGCCGGCGGTGCGCGCGGCTCACAATCGCCGCCACCATTTCCAGATTGCGTAACAGTTCGGCGCCGGTCCCGCCTGGGCCTTGCTCCCGCGCTTGCCGTTGCGCTTTGAAAAACAGGTCGGGAGCATCCAGAATGCGTTGGCGGATCGCGGGCGAACCCTTGCGCCACGCGGAATACAGTTGGCCGGCTTCACGCGTGTGGCAGCGATGCTGGGCGAAAACCGCCGCCATCCGCTGGCAATCCTCCAGGCTTTGGCGCGCCACGGGCACCAGAAACTTCAACGCCACCTGCGCCGGGATTTTGCCCTCGCGCACCTGCTGTTGGATCGCTTCCGGCAGAACCTCCACCAGCGCCAGTCGCCGTGACACCCAGCTCACGCTGCGATCGAACCGGCGCGCCAGTTCATCGAGGCTGTAGCCGAAGCGCTGCTCCAACTCCGCCAGCAGCCAGCCCACCTCCAGCGCGGTCTCGCGTTCGGACAAACGCAGCGAGCGGTCGAGCAGCACGGCCGCGGCCTCGCTCATCGGCCACACCACCACTTCCACCACGTCCCGGCCCAGTTGCTCGAGCGCCGCAATCCGCTTATAACCGTCGATCACCACATAGCGGTCTGCCTGGCCTTCGGCGGCTACTACCACGATGGGCGTTTGCTGCCCAGTGTCGGCTACCGACGCTAGCAATCGCCGCTGTCGCGCCGGATGGCGCACGCGCAAATGCTCCCAACGCCGGGCGAGCTGATGAAACTCTAGTTGCATCGACAGGCCGAATGTAAGGGAAATTTTGCGAGGCGATCAATATGTCCGGATTAAACGCGCGCCTGCTTCCAGCGCCGCTCCCGCTCCACGACTCGTTCCAGCGCGCGTCGGCATGCATGCGAACAGAAGCGCTGCAATGGACTTCGCCGTTGGAATGTGAATCGCTCGTAGCACCCAGGCCGGTCACAGATGTGCTCGAAAAAAAATGTTCCTGAGTGATTACCCTCGCGGCCTCGTTAACTCCCTGCTCTACTGCTTTCCGGCTCTTGACGCGCTCCCGGTAACGGCGGCTTTGGCGGTTGCGTTTCTCTTGGCCCGTCGCCGTTTCCCGGTATCGTTGCTGCGCCTTCCACCGCGACCACTTGCGCGCCTCCTTGCGGCAGCGCTCACTGCAATACCGCTGGCGCGGTTGCTGCGGATGAAAGCCCTGCTCGCACCCCTTCAGCAGACAGAACCGTGCACGCGGTCGGCGGGCCCGGCGTTTCCGCCGCCCCGCTGATTGATTTTTGCGCGGACGTGTAGGACTCTCGGGAGGGCCCATGGGAGGTGGCTACTCCCAGAAGCTCTTGCCCTGGAGGGGAATGCAGTCCTCTCCGGGGCCCAGTAAACCTCCGGCTCACAGCAGAATCAACACTCTAGCCCAAATGAAATCAGCTTGGAACTGAGACCAGATGGCGGGTGTCCTAAAGTGAGGTAGGGATGATAGGCGAAATCGCGCGCAAACCGGTCGTCGCGGCAGTTTCGTTGTGCGCGATTTTCCTCTGCGCTTGGATCGTCTTCATCGACTTAAAGAATCCGCCGGTCGACCGAAGGATCTCGAATGTCGCCTTGAGCAGTTCAGGCAGGTGGCTTGCCGCCGGTACCGCCCAGGCAAACATCACGGTTTGGGATCAGATGCGCTTGGATGACCCGCGGCAGTTCGCATTCCCGCGCGGTCCCTTAAATGATCTTCAATTCAGCCCCGATGAACACACACTCGCTATCGCCTCACGCGATCTGGGAACCTACGATCTGTCACAATCGGCCGCTCCGCGCCTTCTCCGTTCCGATCACGAAAACTACGGAACCGTGCGATTCACCCGCAACGGCAAAATCCTCCTGGTCATCACAGCCGCCGAGATAATCGAAACACTCGACGCCCGCTCCGGTGCGCGACGCCTCAAAATATGTTGCTCCACAATTTACGGAGAGGTCGCTCTCAGCCCGGATGAACAAACCATCGCCAACGCCGGCCACTGGCCCAGCCTCTGGGACGCCCGTTCCGGACAACTCATCGCGCACTTGACCGCAAACCGTGAGTTCCTCACCTTTCGCCCCATCGTGTTCGACGCCGCCCGAAACGCTCTCCTCATGGGATCTCAAAACGGCCGCGTATATGCGTGGGATCTGAAAACAAAGCGCCGGACAGCCGTGTCGCCGGCACAGCATGACTACGTCGATGTCTTAGCCGTTTCCGCCAACGGATGGGTGGTCTTTGCCGCATTCGGCAAGGAACTGCAACTCTGGAATCCTGATACCGGCCAGCGGCGGTCTCTGCCAGCAGCACGACCCACCAGCAATCTGGCCCTTGGCCCGGATGGCACCTCGATCATCTTCGGAACTGCGGACGGCACCATCGAGTACTGGGACCTAAGGACAGAACAACGTCTTCGCTCAATGAGGATTCCGGGGGCGTAACCGCCATCATCAGACCGTCAGCCGGCCATCGCTGGCTCATTTTTGGAAAGCACGGGTGGGTTACTTCTGGAAAGCGCCGAAGAAGGCGCCGTGCAACCATCGTGCAGCCACCTCAGCCGTAGACCTTGCCACTGGTTACCACACCGCCTAATATCGATGTTGCAGAATCAGCTATTTACCGCTGTTATTTCCGGTAGGTGCTTTGCGCCGGCACGGCGGCAAAATCCAAACAGCTACGCGGCGCGGGGAAACCACGGTCGCCGGGGCTGAACTCGACGGCTAGTTCACCGCCTATTGCCCATGCGGTGGTCCTTAGGAGCCGCCAACCTCCGTCGCTGTGCCGGCCGCCATTAAAGCATGCATTGAAGACGTCCAGCAACATGGCCCCCAACGCTCGAAGACCCACGACTCTTTTGGACGGCCAACAGGTCTGTCAGCTTCTTCAGGCGCCCCTTGGCGTCGATTGTCATCGTGCTCCCGCGGCGCGCGGAGTGGCGGCTTTGCGTTCTTGGAGTTCGCGGAGTTTCGCCGCGGTCTCCGCAACCCTCATCGATAAGAACGGCACGTTCGTGGTGCCTCCCCGGTTCGATGGCGTCGGCGACTTCTCAGAGGACCTTGCCAGCTTCGAGAGCCGGACCTGGCCGGACGGCCCGGCCTTCTTATACGTGAGCACCCACGGATTCATTGATCGAACAGGATCGGTCGTCATCCCGCCGACTTACGCGTGGGCACATCCGTTCAAGTTCGGCATCGCGAAGGCCGGCACGAAGCGGATCGACTGGCGCATCTATCCGCTCAGCTACTTGGTGCCCGCCGATCCCTACTATATGTCGTGGAAGTACATCGACCGGCGCGGGACGGCTGTCGCCCCGGGCGGGAGGGATTAGGTCCATCGAGCGCCGTCAGGCGTTCCGAGTTACAGGTATTTGACATCTTAAAATGCGAAATGCTACTCTGAAATCGAGAGAGTTTTCTCGATAAAATTTTCTCGATAAGGCCGCTGTGATGGAAAATCCAACACACGCAAGTCGCCGCCGAGCAATCGCCGAGGCGAGTCTGCGACGGTTGCCGACCTATCACCATCTGCTCGAGGAAATGATGATTGTCGGGGTTCCGTTTGTGTCTTGTGGCGGAATCGGCAGGGCGCTCAACCTGGATCCCACGCAGGTGCGCAAAGATATTGAAGCCACAGGCATTATCGGCAAACCAAAGGTAGGATATCCGTTGCCGGCTTTAGTCCATTGGATTGAAGACTTTCTCGGCTGGAACAACACCAAGGAGGCCATCCTGGCGGGCGCTGGCAGCCTAGGCAGCGCGCTCTTGGGGTATCAAAAATTCCGCCAATTCGGGATTAACATTGCTGCGGCCTTTGACACAGACCCTGAGAAGTTCGGTGCCCTTATTTCTGGCAAATGGGTTCTGCCAATGGAACAACTGAGAGATTTCACCCACGAGAGGCACATCCACCTCGGCGTGATCGCGACACCGTCGTCGGCGGCTCAGTCGGTTGCGGACTTGATGGTGTCAGGGGGAATCCGAGCCATCTGGAATTTCGCTCCGGTTCACCTCCGCCTGCCGGATCTGGTGATCCTGCAGAACGAAGACCTGTATCCTTCTCTGGCCTCGCTTTCGTTCAAACTCGAGAAGCGAATGGTGGCAGAGCGCGACGCAGCTCTCGCGTCGGCTGTGAGCAACCCGCCAGCCGACGTGCAGAACCCCGACCCGGACCGGAGCAACTCGTGACGATTCGGACTCAGCGCAGAAGCTGGCCTGGAACGATTTGAAAGAAGAGGATTTATGCCGAAGACAATCGATGTTACGGAACTCATCCTGAGGGATGCGCATCAGAGCCTGATGGCCACGCGGATGGCCATGGAAGATATGGTTCCGGCGTGCGCCGATCTGGACCAGGCGGGGTACTGGTCGGTGGAGTGCTGGGGCGGCGCCACTTTTGACTCTTGTATCCGGTTCCTCAACGAGGATCCTTGGGAGCGCCTGCGGACGTTTCGGAAATTGATGCCCAACACCCGGCTGCAAATGCTGCTGCGCGGGCAGAATCTGCTGGGATATAGGCACTACGAAGACACGGTAGTGGACCGGTTTGTGGAGAAATCCGCAGAAAACGGGATGGATGTCTTTCGCGTCTTCGATGCCCTGAACGACATCCGGAATGTTCGCCGCGCCGTGGCCGCCGTGCGGAAGACCGGCAAGCATGCCCAGGGCACGATCTGTTACACCGTCAGCCCTCTACATACGATCACGGGCTTCGTCGAGATGGCGGAGAAGCTACTCGATATCGGGTGCGACTCCATCTGCATCAAGGACATGGCGGCGCTACTGAAGCCGCAACCGGCCTACGACATCGTCAAGAGCATCAAAGAGGCCTGTGGGGAGAGTACTCGGGTGCATGTCCACGTGCACGCCACCACGGGCGTCACCATGGTGAGCCTGATGAAGGCCATCGAGGCGGGCGCCGACTGCGTGGATACGGCTATCAGTTCCCTCAGCCTTGGGCCCGGGCACAATCCTACCGAGAGCCTGGTCGAGATGCTGGACGGCACCGGCTTCAATACGAAGCTCGACAAGGGAAGACTCTTGAAGATCAAAGATCACTTCAATAAGGTCCGGCCTCGTTACAAGGAATTCCTTTCGAATATCACGGGAGTGGAAACGGAGATTTTTGACAGCCAGATTCCGGGCGGCATGATCTCCAACATGGAAAGCCAACTGAAGCAGCAGGGGGCGGCGGACCGCCTCAAGCAGGTGCTCGAAGAGGTGCCGAACGTCCGCCGGGACGCGGGATACCCGCCCCTGGTCACTCCGTCTAGCCAGATCGTTGGAACACAGGCGGTTTTCAACGTCATGATGGGCCGCTACAAAGTGCTGACCGGTGAATTTGCCGACCTGATGCTCGGATACTACGGCGAAACCATCGGGGTGCGCGACCAGAGGCTGGTCGAGCAGGCCGCCAAGCAGTCGAAGAAGAACCCGATCGACATACGCCCGGCCGACCTATTGAAGCCGGAATGGCAGGAACTCCGCACGGCAGCATTGGAATTGAACGGCTGCAACGGGTCGGACGAGGACGTCCTCACCTGCGCCATGTTTCCACAGGTAGCGCCAAAGTTTCTCGCCAACCGCGATCAAGGCCCCAAGAATCTTGGCAAGGACCCCAGTGCACCGCCGCCAGCCCCGGCGGCCCCGGTTGCGGAGAATGGCAAGGGTCCGGTGCGGGCGCCGATTTCATACGACGTGAAGCTGGATGGCAAGACGCACCGCGTGACGGTATCGCCCGCGTAACGCGCCCGAGAGAACGAACAAAACGGAGCCGCAAAAATGGCCATAACAAACACAATGCAAGAGAAGATCGAGGATTTGAAGAAGCGCCGCCAAAAAGTAATGCTGGGTGGAGGCGCCGACAAGCTGGAGAAGCACCGTCAGTCGGGAAAGCTGACGGCCCGCGAGCGGATTGATGCGTTAGTGGATCCGGGGAGCTTCGATGAGAGCGGCTTATTTGCCGAGCACCGCTCCGATGCATTTGGAATGGCGGGCAAGAGCATGCCCGCGGACGGTGTGGTGACGGGAGCGGCATCGGTCGCCGGCCGGCTGATACACCTGGCCAGCCAGGACTTCACCGTGGCGGGAGGTTCGGCCGGCGAAGTGCACTCCATCAAAGTCGCCGAAATCATGCAGCAGTCCCTGAAAACCGGCTCGCCGTTCATCTTTATCAACGATTCCGGCGGCGCGCGGGTGCAGGAGGGAATTGACTCGCTTTCCGGGTATGGCAAGGTGTTTTACGCCAATGTGATGCTATCCGGTGCGGTACCGCAGATATCGCTAATTTGCGGTCCGTGCGCGGGAGGCGCGGCGTACAGCCCGGCTTTGACGGACTTCATCATCCAGACGCGCCAGGCCCAGATGTTCATTACCGGGCCCCAGGTGATCAAGCAGGTAACAGGTGAGAACGTGACGGCCGAGCAATTGGGCGGAGTGGAAGCCCATATGGTCAACTCCGGCGTGATTCATTTCATCGCCGAAGACGATCGCCACGCAGTGCAGCTCTGCCAAAAGCTGCTCACCTTTCTTCCTTCGAACAATCTCGAAGATCCGCCGCGAATGGAAGGGAGCCTGAGTGTGGATCCCAATCCGGATCTCGATGACGTTGTGCCCACGGATGTGAAAAGAGGATATGACGTCCGCCAGGTAATCACCGGCGTGGTTGATTTCGGCGACTTCCTGGAAGTGCAGTCCGGCTACGCTGCAAACATCGTGGTGGGATTTGCCCGAATCGCAGGCCGCACCATCGGCATTATTGCCAATCAGCCTTCAGTGAACGCGGGCGTGCTGGACATCAACGCATCGAATAAGGCATCCCGCTTCATTCGCTTCTGCAACGCGTTCAACATTTCCCTGTTGACGTTCGTGGATGTGCCGGGATTCCTGCCGGGCGTGCAACAAGAACATGGTGGGATCATCCGGCACGGCGCCAAAATGCTATTCGCCTATTCCGCGGCGACGGTCCCCAAGATTCAGGTGATCCTGCGAAAGTGCTACGGCGGCGCCTACCTGGCGATGTGCGGCAAAGATCTTGGCGCGGACCGTGCTTTCGCATGGCCGAGCGCGGAGATTGCGGTAATGGGCGCAGAAGGGGCGGCGGAGATCGTTTTCCGCAAGGATATCCAGGAGGCCGAGGATAAAACCGCGAAGCGGAAAGAGCTCATCGAGCGGTACCGGAGCCGGTTTTCCAATCCGTATGTCGCCGCCGGCCGACGGCTGGTGGATGCCGTCATCGAACCGGCCCTGACCCGGCGTCACATTGCCCAGGCGCTCGAGTACCTGCATACGAAACGGGAACTGCGCCCGCCCAAGAAGCATGGCCTGATGCCACTCTAAGGGGAACTGAGCCATGAAGAAGACCACCGACAGCGAAATACGCAGCCTTCTCGAAGAGATGCGGTCGCAGTTGACGTCCTTGTCCGAGCGGGTTGCGATGCTGGAGAACGCCTCGACGAACAGGGCCAATGGAGTGGCAGCAGCACCTGCGACGGCCGTTCCGCAGGCACCGGCGGCGGTTCAGCCAGAGGCGCCGGCAGCGGGAATTTCTGAAGAAGAGATTCTGGCGATCTCCGCCGCACTAGCCGCCTGCCTGGGCGTGCGCATCCACATCCGGCAGATCCGGCTCATCGGTTCCGGCGCATGGGCGCAGGAGGGCCGAGTCTCGATTCAGGCATCCCATCGGCTGCACAGTTAGGAGACGTCGTGAAACTAAAGGTCACAATCGATAACAAGACATACGAAGTTGAGGTCGAGGCGGTCGAACCGGAAGCACCTGCCCTGCCGGCACGCGGATTCGCGGCAGGGCCCGCCCCGGTTCGCGTGCCCGCCTCGGCTCCGGCACCTCCTCCCGTCGAGGCACAGCCTGTCAATGAAGAACTAGTTTGCAGGAGCCCGGTATCAGGGGTGGTGGTAAAGGTTGCGGCGCAAGCCGGGCAAACTTTACAGGTCGGGGATGTTTTGGTGATCCTCGAAGCGATGAAAATGGAGACGAACATAACCGCGCCGGTCGCCGGCAAAGTCGCGGCTATCAAGGTGAAGAAAGGTGACGGCGTCCAGGCCGGCCAGATCGTAGTGGAGTTCGAGAAGAAATAACATGACTTCAGAAATGGAAAAGGTACCCGGTTTTCTGTTCTTTGATCACGTAGCCATCGCGGTCAAGCTAGGCGAGTTGGAAGGGCAGGTGAAGGCGTATAAGACACTCGGCTTTCGGGAGGTGCATCGGGAGGATGTGCTCGGTTCCGACCAGGTGCACGAGGTTCTGCTCCAGGTAGGGGATGGTCCGAACCTGGTGCAATTGCTGGAGCCTCTCAACACAGAATCTCCGGTGGCCAAACAGATCGAAAAGAACGGGGGCCGTGGCGGCATGGCGCACGTGGCATTTCGCGTGGCCAACATCCAGCGGGCCTTCGATTATCTGAAGGAGAATGGCTTCAAGATCATCGACAAAGCGCCACGGAAAGGGTCGCGAGGGACCACCGTCTTCTTTGTCCATCCGAAGACCACCGAAACGGCAGCGTTCGGATACCTGATTGAAGTTGTCCAGGAGGGAAGCCATGCCTGACGACGCGCCTGGCACCGAGATCCTGAGCCTCAGCCGGGATTTTCCACCCGTGCCGACCAGCGAGTGGGAAGCCCAGATTCACACCGATCTGAAAGGCGCCGATTACGAAAAGAAGCTGGTCTGGCGCAGCGAGGAGAAAATCGCGGTGCGGCCGTACTACCGGCGGGAGAATCTGGCAGGCTTGGAAAGCCAGCTCGGTGCGCTGCCGGCGCAGTTTCCATTTGTGCGCGGCAGCGGCAGACGTTGGGAGATCACACAGAAGTTGTCGCCAGGTGCTGCGGCCATTCGCGCCGACCTGCTGCACGAATCCGGCGCACACGCGGTCCAGGAGCTGGGGTATGCGCTCGCAGCCGGAGTTGAGCGCCTGGCCAAATTGAGCGCGAAGAAACCGGTGGATGCCGCGGCCGGTGAAATCGATTTCGTATTCGCGGTGGGCTCGACGTATTTCTTCGAGATCGCCAAGCTACGTGCCGCCCGGCTGTTGTGGGCGAAGGCAGTCGAGGCGTTTGAACCAAAGGACCAGAACTCCTGCCTGATGCGCCTTGCTGTGCGCACTTCGCTGCGCAACAAGAGCCTCTACGATCGATACACGAACCTGCTGCGCGTTACCACCGAAGCGCTATCGGCGGTCATCGGGGGATGTGATCAACTAGCGGTCGATCCGTTCGGCTTCGATCCGCACCTGGCACTCAATGTGCAGCGGATCCTCAAGGAAGAGTCCCACCTGGACGTCGTGGCCGACCCCGCTGGCGGTTCCTATTACATTGAAGCGTTGACCGACTCCCTGGCGAGGGAAGCCTGGAAGCTGTTCCAACAGGTGGAAGCCGAAGGCGGTTACTCGGCGGCGATGGCATCCGGCTCGATCGCGAAGGCGCTTGCGGAAAGCCGCGCCGCGAGAGAGAAGGCAGTGAGTGCGCGACGGCGTACACTGGTCGGGGTCAACAACTATCCCAACGTTAACGAGAAGACGCCGGAGTTCGCGGCCCCGGCACATGCCGATAGCGCCTTGCCTCAGACCCGGTTGGCGGAGCCGTTCGAGCGCATTCGCGAACGCACGGCACAACACACCCGCGACACGGGCCGGTGCCCCAAGGTCCTTCTGCTGAAGCGCGGCGATGTGAAGATGCGCTCGGCGCGTGCCAATTTCTGTCTGAATTTCTTCGGCTGCGCCGGTTTCGATCTCGTCGAATCCGGAGAATATGCCGGGCGGGATGCGGACCTGGTGGTGCTTTGCAGTTCTGACTCGGAATACTTGCCGCTGGCCCAGGAAGTCTGCTCGAAGGTTCAGGCACCGGTGCTCGTGGCAGGCAATCCAAAAGATCAGATCGAAGCTTTGAAGGCGGCCGGAGTGCAAGGCTTCGTGCACGTACAGAGTGATGCAGTCGAGACGCTGACAGCATGGCAGGACCGGATCAGAATGAGGGCCATCCAATGAAACCGGACTTCTCGAAGATCGATTACAAACCGCGCGCGGCGGCTCGACCGGCGCAAACCGCGGAGGAGAGTGCGGCCATCTGGATGACGCCGGAGCGCATCCCCGTGAAGCCATGTTACACGGCCGATGACCTCTACTCCATGGAGCACCTGGAATACGCGGCGGGAATTGCGCCGTTTCTCCGCGGTCCATACTCGACCATGTACGCGATGCAGCCGTGGACCATCCGCCAGTATGCCGGCTTCTCCACCGCCGAGGAATCGAACGCTTTTTATCGCCGGAATCTCGCGGCGGGCCAGAAAGGCCTGTCGGTGGCATTCGATCTGGCAACGCATCGAGGCTACGACTCCGATAACGAGCGCGTAGTGGGCGACGTCGGCAAGGCCGGCGTGGCGATCGATTCCGTCGAGGACATGAAGATTCTCTTCGACCAGATCCCGCTGGGCCAGATGTCGGTCTCGATGACGATGAACGGCGCGGTTCTCCCAGTGATGGCTTTTTACATCGTGGCGGCCGAGGAGCAAGGCGTGGCGCCGAAGCAACTGAGCGGAACCATTCAGAACGACATTCTGAAGGAGTTCATGGTCCGTAACACGTACATCTATCCGCCACGCCCCTCGATGCACGCGATCGGCGACATTTTCCGCTACTGCTCGGCCAATATGCCGAAGTTCAACTGCATCTCAATCAGCGGCTACCATATGCAGGAAGCGGGCGCGACAGCGGATATCGAGCTCGGCTACACGCTGGCGGACGGGCTGGAATACGTGCGCACGGGCATTCAGGCGGGGCTGGATATCGACGGCTTCGCGCCGCGGCTCAGCTTTTTCTGGGCGATCGGCATGAACCATTTCATGGAGATCGCAAAGCTCCGGGCGGCGCGCGTGCTGTGGGCGAAGCTGATCAAGGGATTCCATCCGAAAAATCCGAAGTCGATGGCATTGCGCACGCATTGCCAGACGTCCGGCTGGAGCCTGGCGGCGCAGGATGTCTTTAACAACGTGCCGCGCACGTGCATCGAAGCGCTGGCGGCCGTGCTTGGACATACGCAGTCGCTGCATACCAACGGGCTCGATGAGGCGATTGCGCTCCCCAACGATTTCTCCGCCCGGATCGCCCGCAATACGCAGATTTATTTGCAGGAAGAAACGGGTATCACGCGCGTGGTGGACCCGTGGGCCGGCAGTTACTACGTCGAAACGCTGACGCACGAGCTGATGCACCGGGCGTGGCATCATATTCAAGAGATCGAAAGTCTCGGCGGTATGGCGAAAGCGATCGAAACAGGCGTCCCGAAGATGCGAATCGAGGAAGCGGCGGCGCGCCGGCAGGCGCTGATCGATTCGGGCCGCGAGGTCATCGTGGGCGTCAACAAGTATCAGCCCACTCAGCCAGAGCAGCTCGACGTGCTCGAAGTGGACAACCAGGCCGTACGCCAATCTCAACTACAGCGCTTGGCGCAGATTCGCCGCACCCGCAATCAGCGCGCGGTGGAGGAAGCGCTCTCGGCCCTGACCAATTGCGCGCAAACGGGGTCCGGCAATCTGCTGGAACTCGCGATCAGCGCCGCGCGCGTGCGAGCCACGCTGGGCGAAATTTCTTACGCGCTGGAGAAAGTGTTCGGCCGTTATCAGGCGGTCAACCGGACGATCTCGGGTGTGTACTCCGCCGAGAGTCAAAGCGACCCCGAATTCCAGAAAGCGCACGAGATGGCGGAAGAGTTCGCCCGTGTGGACGGCCGCCGTCCGCGGATACTGGTGGCCAAAATGGGCCAGGACGGGCACGATCGCGGGGCCAAAGTGATTGCTACCGCTTTCGCCGACCTCGGATTCGACGTGGATGTGGGGCCGCTGTTCCAGACGCCGCGGGAGGCCGCGCGCATGGCGGCGGAGAACGACGTTCACGTGCTGGGAATTTCCAGCCTGGCCGGCGGTCACAAGACGCTCGTCCCGGAAGTAATCAGTGAATTGAAAAAACTCGGGCGCGAGGACATCCTGGTGTTCGTCGGCGGAGTGATTCCGCCGCAGGATTACAACTACCTTTACCAGGCGGGCGTCGCGGGTGTATTTGGCCCGGGCACCGTCATCCCGATCAGCGCGCAGAAGATCCTGCACGCCTTGATGGGGAGCATTCGTGCGGCCTAGGTCCGCGGACGTGGATTCGGTCCGTCCCCGCCGGCTTCCTCTCGAAAGGTATGTGGATGGAATCCTGAGCGGGGACGCCGTCGTGCTCGCCAGAGCCATCACCGTCATCGAGAGCGACCTCGCGGCGGACAGCGATCTGGCTGCACGGCTCCTGGACGCTATTCTGCCGCACACGGGTAAATCGAAGCGCATCGGCATCACGGGCGTCCCGGGCGTCGGTAAGAGCACTTTCATCGACACGCTGGGTATGTATCTGGTACACGATCGCGGCGAAAGCGTGGCTGTGCTCAGCGTGGATCCCTCCAGTCCGATCTCCGGCGGAAGCATTCTCGGCGACAAGACGCGGATGGAGCGCCTTGCCGTGGAGAAGCGGGCGTTCATCCGGCCCTCACCTTCGCGCGGGCATATGGGCGGCGTCGCTCGCCACACGCGGGAGACCATTCTGCTTTGTGAAGCGGCGGGGTATCAGGACATTCTGGTCGAGACCGTTGGGGTTGGGCAATCAGAGACGGCAGTCCGGTCGATGACCGATTTCTTTCTGTTACTGATGCTAGCGGGCGCGGGGGACGAGCTACAGGGCATGAAGCGCGGCATCATCGAGATGATTGACGGCATGGCCATCAATAAGGCCGATGGCGATAACAAAGCCAAGGCGGACCGCGCCCGCGTCGAGTACTCGAGCGCCCTCCACCTGTTTCCGGCTTCCCCTGACGGATGGTCGCCGCGTGTCCTCACCTGTTCCGCGCTCAGCGGAGAGGGCATCGCGGAGATCTGGCAGATGATCCTGGAACATCGGGAACATTTCGAGAAAAGCGGCCATCTGGCCGCGCGCCGCAGCCGCCAGGCTCTCGAGTGGATGAAGGAGCTGGTTGCTCTGGATCTGGAAGCATCATTTCGTAGTAATCGAGCAATTGTAAGACGCCTGCCGGAGTTGCAGGAGGCTGTACGCGGCGGGCACGTTACACCCTTCGCGGCGAGCCGCGAGTTGCTGTCACTTTTTTATTCCAAGGAGAACTAATATTTCCATGTCTCTTCCGTTTCCAGTTTTAACGGCGGAGGAAGCCGCCGCTCTCATCGAGCATGGCCAGACGGTGGGATTCAGCGGCTTCACTCCCGCCGGCGTCCCCAAAGCAATTCCCGTAGCGATTGCCAAGCGAGCCGAAGAGGAACATGCTGCCGGCCGCGAGTTTCAGATCGGCGTCCTGACTGGTGCGTCCACCGGCCCTTCGCTGGACGGCGCCCTGGCGAACGCGAACGCCATCAGCTTCCGCACACCTTATCAGTCCGACCCCAGTCTGCGCGCGCAAATTAACTCGGGCGCCACCCGATTCGTGGACATGCACCTTTCGTTGCTTCCGCAAGTCGTCCGATACGGGTTCCTCGGGCCCGTTCATTGGGCGGTTGTGGAAGCTTGTGACGTCACTGCCGGCGGGGGAATCGTACTGACCTCCTCGGTGGGCGCAGCTCCCACGTATCTGAGCAAGGCAAGCAAAGTCCTGATCGAGATCAATCGTTACCATCCGCCGACGCTTCTGGGGATGCACGACATTTACGAGCCGCATGATCCGCCTCTGCGCCGCGAAATCCCGATCTACCAGGTCTCCGACCGGATTGGAGCGCCCTTGGCCACCGTCGATCCGTCGCGCATTGCCGGGATCGTGGAGACGGATGCCCCTGATGAGTGTGGCGCCTTCGCGGAGCAGACGCCGCTTACCGAACGCATCGGCCAGAACGTCTCGGACTTTCTCGTCGGTGAGTTGCGCGCTGGAAAGCTCCCGAAGGAGTTCCTGCCCTTGCAGTCTGGCGTGGGCGACATCGCCAACTGCGTCCTGGCGGCGTTGGGAGCCAATCGCGAGATCCCCTCATTCGAAATGTACACCGAGGTGCTGCAGGATTCCGTGGTCGATCTGCTGGAGAGCGAACGGTGCCGCTTTGCTTCCACCTGTTCGTTGACGCTCACCGCGCCGGCGATGGCGAGGATCACCGGAAATCTCGACTACTTCCGTTCCCGCGTGCTGATGCGCCCCCAAGAAATTTCGAACAGCCCCGAAGTGGTGCGCCGGCTTGGAATCATCTCCATGAACACCGCCATCGAGATCGACCTGTTCGGCAATGTGAATTCGACGCACGTCATGGGACGCCAGCTCATGAACGGCATCGGCGGATCCGGCGACTTCACCCGCAACGCCTACCTCTCGATCTTCAGTTGCCCATCGACCGCAAAGGGCGGCAAGATCTCCACGATTGTTCCGCTCGTCACTCACATGGACCACAGCGAACACTCAGTACAGATTGTCATCACGGAACACGGAGTGGCGGACCTTCGTGGAAAAGATCCGCACTCGCGGGCACGGCTGATCATCAACAACTGCGCGCACCCGGAGTTTCGCGATCAGTTGACGGAGTACCTCGACCTGGTGAAGCAGGGACACACACCGCAGTCGCTTTCTTTGGCATTTGCGATGCACCGCCAGTATTACCGAACCGGGGACATGCGCGGCATGAAATGGGAGGAGTGGCGCTAATAGCTAGCGGCCGGTGAATGGGTCCGCCCCAATCGTGCCCACCAGTTCCGCCAGGTAAGCAACCGAACTGACGCGCGCCATCTGTGCGCAGGCTTCGGCAAGCCGGCTCCGCAGGTCGAACTGTCGCGATCCCGGGGCCGAGGCCGAGGCCTCCAACGCGGCGATGTGGCGCTTCCACAGGGCTATGTCGCGCTCCTGTTTGGCGCGCAAACGTTCCTTGTACCAATCGCTCGCCAGAACGGATTCCCGTGTGAACATGGCGCGGACCTCTGGATCGCCGACGCCTTTCCCTTCCCACTCCCCGTTCGCCATGATGTGCAGGAGAGCTTGTAGGGGAGGGCAGGCCGCATGCACGCTTCCGTCGTAGAAGTAGTTTTGAGCAACCCGCTGCTGGGCCGCCACGATGGCATCCACGCCCGCCGCGAACGCATCCATGTCCTGTTTCTCCGGCCGCAGGATGTCTTCCGTGAAGACGGTATCGGGGGTCTCGAAAATCCGCCCGAGGAAACGCTCTGCAAACAGCGCCGTAATGCGGTAGCCCAGGCGGCTTGCCAGCACCGTGCGGCCGCGACATTCGAAATCGGCCATCTTTTCTAGGAATCCATTGTCGATGAGGAACCGCGGATCCCGCTCGTGCACGCGCACGCGGCACCAGACCTCGGCCACCAGCATACTGATGTCGTGATCCACCCGATAGTTCGGACCGACATATCCGGCCGCGGTGGTAAAGCCGGCGTATTCCGTGAGCACGGCAGCCACCAGCGCGTTGTTCAGGTCCACTACCGGCGAAACCGAATTGAACGGGCCTTTGGTGAGCGCTCCCTCGCTTCCGAATCCCGTCGTGGAGGGAGACTTGCCAGTCAGGCTGCAAATGAAATCCATGAACAGCTCCGGCAGCTCCTGATAGTGAATCGGGTTGTAGACGGCCAGAGGCGGCAGGCCGATTTTCGGATCGGCTGCATTTCCTCGGCGTCCCGCGAGCACCGCATTCACCGGGAAACGCACCGGCTCGCCGGATGGAATCTCGCGATCGAGCCGCGCGCACACTTCCGCCAGGTAGCGCCCCTGCGGGTCCACCAGGTCGGGGCGCTTTTGCAGGTACCGCGGATTCTTCGAAGGATGGCCGTCCACCTGGCGAGGGTGCGCGGAAGAGACGGCATAAGCCACTTTCGTATCGTTCGCAAAACCCCGGAGCAGACGCTGCATGGGCTCGGTGTACTGGTCGAACTCGACCACATGGTCTACCAGCGATTTGACCTGCCCCACTGTCAGCGGTTCGAAGTTCGAGAGAAACGTCCCCGGCGTGGCGATGTCTGCCTCCGCCTGGGCGTCAAAGCCGCGGTGGATGGCGTCGTCCGGGCGCTGGAACAGGAACGCCTCGCAGTTCTCCACCAGCTTGGCACTGCGGTTGGGGTACTTGGAGTCGAAGTCCTGCAAGCTCTGCCGCGGCACCACGACCGACGCGGTGATATCGTCCTCGACTTGGATCTTGTCGGCGGGATGGAAGTCGGGCCGCAGCTTGTAAATCCGCCATGAGCCTTGCGGGTCGAAACCCACCCGCAGATAATTGCCCACCAGTTTGTGGCTGTCGTATTTCAGTTCGTGCCCGAGAAACCCATTGATCCGATCGACTGTGAAATGCTCGCGCCAGTTTTGGCCCCATTCGGGCCGGTAATACCGCTTGACCGTGTACACGAGCTGGCGGATCGTCTGCGGCAAATCCCGCAGCCACTTGTTGTAATCGTCTGTGAAGTCGGGCGAAGGCGTGAGTAGCTTGATCACCGACCCGAGCGAGCGTTCCTGGCTCAAGACGGGCCTGCCAGTGCGGTCGTCCGGCTGCTTGTAGGCCGAAGAGAAGTCCTTGGCCAAGATCTCGGCTACCTGGTCCAGGTCACGGTAGTAATCCTTGACGAAGACGGGGCCCTGCAACAGAACGTTGGAAATAGACTTGGAGATCTCCGACTTGCCGCCGCCGGAGACCGTACAAGGCTTGTGGCAGAGAGTGCCGTGCGCAACCGAACCCACCAGCCGCCACGCGGTACCACCATGCTGTTTCTCAAGGCGCACTTTGTAGCCGGAAGGCAGCACGTAAGTCCGGCCCGGGAGAAGCGGCAGCTCGCCGGACCCGCCATCCGCCGGCCATCGCACCCAGCCATAGCCCACATGAAACTCCGCGTCTTCCGGAACGTAGAAAATTTCCGGATATTTCCGATCCACCGCGTAGCCTTCGGGCCTGCGCTCCACGCGGTCGCCCAGCAGGTGCATGGCGTCCTCAAACCGGGCTCTCTTGATGGAAGAGGGCCGCTCCGCATGGAAATCCTGGCCGAGTACGTAGGCCGGATAAGCGATGGCGCCGCCGGCGTGTTCTTCCTCCGACAACCCGAAGAGGTTGGCGGCGAAGCTGATCTGGTTCTTCACTTCTTTCTTGCAGTAGCCGTAATAGTTGTCGGCGATCAGCGTCACGATGACGCCACGGCTGTCCCGGCAGACGAGCTTGAACGCACCGCCGTTGTTGTAAAGCTCATCCTCCTCCCGCCAGCACATGCCGTCGCGCCGCTGGCGCTCGGTAGCCTGGTCGAAGCGGGGAAGCCCGAGGTCCTTTTTCTTCATGCCCACAATATGGGGCGCGAGAATCACGCAGCCGGTGTGCCCGGTCCAGTGCAGCGCGTCCAGCGCGGCATCGTTTTCCGGGAGATACGGGTCCCCGCCGTTGCCGAAGATCGTCTCCACGAAATCAAGATTGCTGACCAGCGTGCCCGGCGCGAAGAAGCGAATCTCCATGGTCTTGGCGGGGTCCGTCCCGGTGGCTGGGCAAACCATGGGCCGGAGCAGGAGTGACACGAAGACACGGGCCCGTTCATCCTGGTCAGCGGTGAACGGTAGGGTTGCTGTTTCCGGTGGCGGACTGAGGGCCTCGGCGAGAAGCTTGGCGAAGGCCAGCTTGGGAACCGCCAATTTATCCGCGGGTATCGGGAGGCCGCCTTCGACAATATGGAATATGCCCTCGGTGGTTCGGCGGTCACTCTTCGGGTTATGCAGAACTCCCTGCACGATGCGATAGGAGTGCAGGTAAGGTGACGCGAACTGATCGGCGCCGGGCGGAAGCGACATCACGCGCGCGAGTCCGGGCCGGTCGAGCACGAAGGAATTGGAAGGCAGGCGAGCCGCGCCGTCAGGACAGACGTCGTTCAGATACCTATCCAGGAACTGTTGAATGCGGGTGTCGGCTGGGCACAGCCGGTCGCCGAGCAACTGATCCTTCTGATAGTAGTTGCGCAGCAGAGGCCCGGCGATTTCCAGAAAGTAAGGATCTGCCGTGCTCTGACTGGAAGGCTGTCCAAGCGCAACCAGTTTCAGGTTGATGTAGCGGAGGAGTTCCCCGAGGTCTGAGCTAACCACCCACCAATGTAGCATGCCGAACGAGCGGCGTTTATCGGACTCGCGTCCGGCCGCACCTACTCCACCATCACCGGCGCTTTGTGCGGCTGCACTTTGCGCATCAAAAACACCAGCGGTATGACGCACAGGAACACCACGCCGAGTATCCAGAACACATCCACAAACGCGCGCATGGTGGCCTGCTGCTGGAGCAGGCCGTACAGAGCCCCTTGTGCCTGGTTGGCAGCTTGCACGCTGTCGGCGCCACGCTGCACGAAATTCTGGCTTAGACCCTGCATGGCGGCTTGATAGTTAGCGTCCAGCGGCGTCAGATGGGACACCAGATTGTGTTGATGGAACTGGCTGCGCCGCGTAAGCAGCGTGGTGCTCAATGCGATGCCGGAACTGCCGCCGATGTTGCGCGCCAGATTCACGAGTCCGGTGGCATAGTTCGTCTTTTCCTTGGGAACGAAGGCGAACGCCGTGACGTTGATGGGGATGAACAGAAACGCCAGGCCAATGCTTTGTACCACGCGCGCCATCATTGCCGTGTGGAAATCAATGTCAAGGTTGAAATGTGACATCTGAAACAGGCCCAGCGACGAAACAGAAAGTCCCCCGATGATCAGCAAGCGTGCATCCACCTTTCCGATCAGCCGCCCCACGATGGGCATCATGAAGATGATGGCAATGCCTCCGGGCGAAATCACTTCACCGCTCGTCGTGGCGTTATAGCCCATCAGCGTTTGCAGAAAAATGGGAAGCATGGCGGTGCTGCTGTAGAGCACAAATCCCAATAGAAACATGGCGCCCGTGGCTATGGCGAAATTCCGATCCTTGAGCATCCGGAAGTCGACGACTGGTTCTTTCTTGCGCAATTCCCAGAGGACCACCGCGATCAAACCAAAAGCCGCCAAAACGGCGGCGAGGACGATCATGTGGGAACTGAACCAGTCTTCCTTCTGCCCATGGTCGAGCATGAGTTCCAGCGAGGCCAGGCCCAGGGTCAGCAGGCCAATGCCAATCGCGTCGATGTGCACGCCGCGCTTGCGGCCCTCGGCGAGGTATGGCGGGTCGGTCACCATCATGTAGGTCATCACGAGCGACAGAATGCCCACAGGAATGTTGATGAAGAAAATCCAGCGCCAACTGTAGTTGTCCGTGATCCAGCCACCCAGCGTCGGCCCGATCACAGGTGCGAACACCACGCCCATGCCGTAGACGGCTTGCGCCATTCCCTGCTTCTCGCGCGGAAAGCTTTCCACCAGGATGGCCTGCGAGATCGGTTGCAGCGCGCCGCCGCCCAGGCCTTGCAGAACACGGAACAGGACCAGCAGAGGCAGGCTCGGCGCCAGACCGCATAGCATGGAGCTGAGCGTGAATATCAAGACGCAGGTCATGTAGAAACGCTTACGTCCGAACAGCAGGGAGAACCAACCGCCCATGGGCAGCACGATGGCGTTGGAAACGAGATAGGACGTCAGCACCCAGGTGGCTTCGTCCACGCTGGATGAAAGGTTGCCGGCGATGTGCGGAAGCGAGACATTGGCGACACTGGTGTCCAGCACTTCCATGAAGGTGGCCAGCATCACAGTGCCCGCGATCATCCATGGGTTGACGCCCGTGCGCGGTCTGGGAAAATCCGGAGACATTGGGAAATTAGTGGGTAATGATGGTGGCGTCTACGTTCATTCCGGGGCGCAGCACGTAGCCCGCGGGCAGAGGATCGAGAACGATCTTAACCGGAATGCGCTGCACCACTTTCACATAATTCCCCGTAGCGTTTTCTGGCGGCAGCAGGCTGAGGCGCGCGCCGGTGGCGCCGGCAATCGAATCCACGTGGCCCGGAAAACTACGCCCGTAGAGGTCGACTTCCACCTCGGCCTTCTGGCCGGAATGGACGGTCTCTAACTGCGTTTCTTTAAAGTTGGCGGTAACCCAGATATCCTCCAGCGGAACGAGCGTCATCAGGGACTGGCCGGGCTGCAAAATCTGCCCGAGCTGTACGGTCTTTTTGGTAACCACGCCATTAACAGGCGCCGTAATGGTTGTGTAGCCGAGCAGCAGTTCGGCTGCTTCCAGATTGGCGCGCGCCTGAGCGACCGACGCCGATGCGGAAGAGGCCTGCGCAACACTAATCGCCACCTGTTTGCGATTCGTTCGCGACTGTTCCACCAGCGCTCGGAACTGTTCCACTTTAGCCTGCGCGGAAACCACGGCGGCGCGGTCGCTCACGGCTTTATCCTGGTCGGCCCGCAGTCTCTCTACAGCGGCCTTCCAGTTACTCTCGGCGACTCGCGCGCCGGCGACGTAGCCGTCGTACTGCAACTGCGAGATCTCGGCCTTTTCCACCAGCGGTTTCATGCGCGCCCAATCCGCTTGGGCGCGGTCGTATGTGGCTTTGGCCGCCTCGACATTCGCGGCGGCGTACGCCAGCTCGGCGCCTCCCGACTGCTGCGCGGTGGCTTTGGCTTTAGCTAAGTCCGCCTCGGCAACGGCAAGCTGCGCTTCAGCCGAAGAAATACCGGTCGCGGTTGTGTCCGTGGTCAAGGGAACACTGACTTCCGCACCGCGCGATTGCGCTTCGGCAGTGGCCAATGCGGCGCGGGCCTGATCCAAACGGGCCTGGTAATCCCGCGGATCGATGCGCACCAAAACTTCGCCGGCCTTCACCTGCTGGTTGTCGTCCACCATCACGGCCGACACGCTGCCCGTGATTCTGGCGGCAATCGGAACAATGTGTCCGTCCACTTGCGCGTCGTCGGTAGAGACGCGGCCGCGCGTGTGCAAATACCATCCGAGAGCAACGGCCGCGGCGACGAATAGCGTGCCCCACATCAGTACGCGCCGCCTCGTGTTCGGCGCAGGCCGCGGCGGTTCCGGCTTGTTCTGCATCTCAGTTTCTTCGGGATCGGTCACGTAGGTTGCCATTTCTCAGTTTCACCTTGCATACATGTTCTGCATCTGGCCGGCGGCCCGTGCGAGGTCGGCGCGCGCCTGGTTGTAGCGGTAGAGCGCCTGGATCTGATTGTCGTTGGCGCGGGACAAGGCGTCCTGCGCCGAAATGACTTCGATGTTGTTGGCCACGCCGGCCGCGAAACGGTCGCGCGCCTGGCTCACTTCCTCCTGCGCCAGATCTACGCCGAGGTTGGCGACGCTGACTTCGTGGCGCGCCGCTTCCAGTTGCGCCCCTGCCGTTTTCACTTCAAGCGCGATGGCGTTTTTCTGTTCCTGTTGCTGCTGGTCGAGTTTTCTGAGCTCCAGGTCCGCACGCGCCACCTGAGCCTGAATGCGCCCGCCAGTGAACAGCGGAATGTCCATGTTCCCGCTGTAGACGTAAGTCGGAATAGAGGTCTGGGGCGAGAGGCCCTGGTACGCCCAGTCTCCAGTGAAAGTCACCACCGGCAGGCGCTCGGCACGGGCAGCTTCCTGTTCGCGGTGTAGAGCCTCGCGCTGCGCCAAGAGCGCTTTCATTTCGGGCCGGGCGACCAGCGCGGCGGCAATGCTCTGGTCTACGGCAATGGCCGGTGTTTGAAAGAAGCTGACCTCATCGGCGAGCCCGACTTCCTGCTCCGGCTTCAGATTCAGCAGCCGCGCCAGGCCGTAGAGCGTGGTCTTCAACTCGGTTTGCGCGGTGATGAGCCGCTGCTGTTCATTCTGCAGTTCGACGTTGGCGCGCAAGGTGTCGATTCCCGTACCCACACCGCTCTTCTGCATGTCGGCGGCCTGATCGTAGAGAGCCTGGGCCAGTTCGACACGCGAATGCGCGGATTTCACGTCCGCCGCGGCGCGCAGGCCGCCAAGGTACTGCGAAACCACCAGCGCCGCCAGTTGTTCACGCACCGTCTGCTCCCGCGCAGCGGTCGCCGTCACACTGGATCTGGAAGCCTGCCACCGGCGCCACAGATTCAGGTCGAAGACCGGGGCGGAGAAAACCGGGCCGGCTTGAAAGATCTCGAAAGGGCCTATGTGCTGCGGGAACCCTGGAAACGGCTGCCCGATGAAAGCATTGAGATTGATGCGGTTGACGCGCTCCGACGCGCTCAGGCCCACCTGCGGAAGTAGCGCTGACCGGCTGATCTGGCGATCCTGCTGGCTCTCCACCAAGTTGAGGTTGGCCATCTGCACTTGCGGGTTCTGCCGCAACGCCAGTTGCACCGCCTCCTGTAGCGTCAGCCGGACTGGCGCCGGCTCCTGCGCGCGCACCGCGGTGGCCAGTAGAAGCACGGTCCACACTATCGCGCAGCACCGCACAATCTGTTCCACTACACCTTTCGTGAAAGGAGAACGGGCGGTGAGCTTCGCGCCACGCGTGTGCATCCGGCTAAGCAGTTCCCGGCCCGGTGCGTCCACGAACGAAACACCGGTCAAATCCACAACCAGTGACGGCCTGCCCTCCAGCTCAGTGCGCCACAGTTGGTCCAGCTCCGCCACCCAGCATCCCGCCAGCTTACCCTCCAGTTTGCAAGTGGTGTGATCGTCACTGACCGTAATTCTCAGCATTTCTGACGTGGTCTAGTGCATCTTGTCGACCACCATGCCGAACTTCTGTGAGATCAGCGTAATTGTATGATGCAATGAGGCTTAGGATGAACGCGAACACGCTCAGGAGATGTGGCCGAATCCGAAGTGCCGAAATATCGGCACGGCCGCCGGGCACTTGGTTCGGCACTAGCTATGCCAGCTGGCGGTTGATCCCCAACTTCTGCATCCGCGACTGTAGGGTGGTGCGCTTCATGCCCAGACGTGCCGCGGCACCTTGCGGACCACCGATCACCCAATTGGATTCCCGCAGCGCGCGAACAATGTGCTCGCGTTCGGCGGCGGCAAGCGTCGTGTTCTCGGGAACGGCGGCCAGTGGGGACTGTAGCTCGGGAAATTGCAGCGTCGTACCACGCGAAAGAATGACGGCCCGCTCGATGAAGTTCTCCAACTCCCGGATATTGCCGGGCCACGGGTAACGGGTCAGCGCTTCCATCGCTTCGCTGGGAACGGATTCAATGTGCTTGCTGATGCGCTGTGCGTGCTTTTCGGCGAAGTAGCGGACCAGCATGGGAATATCTTCGCGGCGCTCCCGCAACGGCGGCAGATGGATGGGGAAAACGTTGAGGCGGTAGTAAAGATCCTCGCGAAACTGCCGTTCGGCGACCATGCTCGCCAAGTCGCGGTTGGTCGCGGCCACCAGGCGCACATCGACGTGAATGGTGCGGTTGCTGCCCAGCCGCTCGAACTCGTGCTCCTGTAAGACGCGCAACAGTTTGGGCTGCAAATCGAGCGGGATATCGCCAATCTCATCCAGGAACAAGGTGCCGCCGCCCGCCAGCTCGAAGCGGCCGATCTTCTGGGCGATGGCGCCGGTAAACGCGCCGCGCTCGTGCCCGAATAACTCGCTTTCGAGCAAACCGGTGGGAATCGCGGCGCAGTTGATTTTCACGAAGGTGCGGGCACGCCGGGTGCTGAGATTGTGGATCGCGCGTGCGATCAGCTCTTTCCCCGTGCCGCTCTCGCCCAGAATGAACACCGTGGAATCGGTCGCGGCGACGGTCTCAACCGCGCGCAGCACGCGCTTGAGCGCCGGGCTTTCGCCGACAATCTCCTCGAAGTTGTACTCGGTGCGTATTTCGTCTTCGAGATACAGTTTTTCTTCGGCCAGCTTGTCTTTCAGCTCCGCGATCTGCTGATAAGCCAGGGTATTCTCCATGGCGACGGCAATCTGGCCGGCGATTTGGCTGAGCAGGTCGACGTCCTCCTGCGTGAAGGCATGCTCGCGAAGGCTGGCCACGTTGACCGTGCCCAAAGCGCGATCGCGGTGGATCAGGGGAACACAAAGGATGGACTTGAGGCCGTGGGCCAGAAGCCAACGCCCCGCCTCCGTCGAGAAGTGCTCGAGGTCAAGGCGGTTGAGCAGGATGGGCTGGCGCGAGGTCAGCGCGCGTCCCGCCGGCGACCCTTCGATCGGCACCACGAAGTCTGGCGGGAGGCCGCTCGAGTCCGGAGCTTCCAATGCCTTCAAGCGAAAGCGATTGGTGCCCGGCTCGAGCAGGCAGAGGCTGGTGTATTCATGCTCGATCACGCGCCGAACGGCCGCGGTGATGGTGGCAAAAAGCGCCTGTGGTTCCAGGTTCGACACTAGTGCGTTTGTAACGTCCAGAAGAACCTGCAGGCGGTCGCGTTCGCGCGCAAGCTGGCGCTGATAGTCCTGCGCGTTTTGGTAATTCAGGGCGTTGTCGACCGCCACGGCAACTTGCGCGGCCACCTGGGTCATGAATTCGAGCTCTTCCCCGGCGTAGGCATGCTCGTGGCGGGAACCGAATCCGAGCGTACCCAACTTACGATGGGCCGTGGTCAGCGGAAGCCAGCAGGATGAGCGAATGCCGGCCTGACGCATCAACTCGATCACTTCAGGGAAGCGCGTTTCCTTCTTGATATCGCCGACGACCAGCGGAAGCTGGTTGTCGACCACCCAGCCCGTGGGCGATGCCTCCGCCGGAAACTCGCGGTTCGCCGGCACGACAGCCGGCTCCGAGGTCTCGAGAACATGCAAGCGCACGCGATTCCGCGCCGCATCGTAGAGCACCAAGTTCAAGTAATCGAAGTGGACCAAGCGGTGGAGAGGGCTTGCGAGGTCGTGAAACAGCGCCACCAGATCGCGATGAACGGCGATCTTTTCAGCGACGTAGAGCAACGCGCGATACCGCTCGCTGGTACTGTTCTCCGGAGGGGCGTTTGCCATGCCGAGTCTGTGGTGCGGAGCGCCGCCCAGGCCCGCTGCGGCGCTCATTCGATCGTACTACAGCGGGCCTATGGCTGCTTCGGCGCTACCGCCGGAATCGACGAAGCCTGTGCTACCTTGCCCGCGCGTGCCTCCGCGATAGCGACATGGTTGGTTTCGAGTGTCGTGCCTAGTGTCTGGTCGAGCGACACCCGCGCGTTGCTGTACGTCACCATCGCGGCGATCTCAGTGGATTGCGCCGTGGCCAGGTCTCGCTGCTGCTGAATTACGTTGTAGGGCGTGGAAGCTCCCAGTGCATACTTCTTTTGCTCGGCTTCCAGCAGTTGTTGCGCCAGGACGCGGTTCCTCACCGCGGCATCATAACGGGCTCTGGACTGCTGCAACGCGACCACGGCATTCAGCACATCGACCTGCGCCTGTTTCAGATCCTTCTGCACGCCGAGCTGCGTCTGTCGAAGTTGCAACTGGTCAATGCCATAGTCTGCTTGTGCCTGCCGGTTGCGGAGAGGAGCGGAAAAAGCCGCGCCCACGACTTCGGTAGGAAAATCGCGCCGGAACACCTGGCCAAGAGCATCGCCGACACCACCGACGAAGTACGGGTTTGCCGTCTGTGCAAACCTGCCGGACCCCACCGTCCGTGCCGTTCCCGCTAACCCAGCCTGGCCCTCGTAGCCAAAGCCGATGAGGGTCGGCAGTACGCCGTTCTTGGTCCCCAGCGCCAAAACCTCGGCGGTGGTTATACCTGCTTTCTCCGCTGCGAGATCGCTCCGGTTCGCCATGGCTTTCTCCACCAGGTCCTTCACTGGCGGGAGGTCGTCTTTATCCGGAATCGCCATCCCGTCTAACGGTACGATTTGAGCGCCGGCCACAATCGGGTCTTCAATGCCATTCCGGCTGATCAGATTCTTGAGCCGCAGGTCGTCCTGCTTGAGGCTGGTTTCTGAAGTCACCAGATCCTGCTGGCTAGTGGCGATCTGCGATGCCGCTCGGGTAAGCTCTATGTCCGCCAACGTTCCAATCTCTACTTGTTTTCTGGTGTCTTCATAAAACGTCTTCGCGGCTTCCAGTGCGCTGTTCTTTGCCTTCATATCCTCATAGTCGGCAACCAACGCATTGTAGTTATTCAGGACGTTCACCACCGTCGTGATAACCTGCGTTTTGAAATTAAGGTCCGAGGTTTGAAGGTTGATCTTGTCCACAGTAATAAACCGCGCATTCACAGCCATGCCGAATCCCTGCAAGAGATTTTGTCCGAACTGAATGGAAAGACTTGAATTGACCGAGGGGTTCAAAACGTCAGTCGGTGCGTTTTCATTCAAGTAGTGGCCGGAATAACTGACCGTAACAGCGCCGCCGCCCAGAAATCCTTCCTGCAATGATCCGCTGTAAATGCGTTGATTCTGGATCAAAATCGGTGTGATGCTCTGTACGACATTGGGCTGAGGCGCCGTTCGGTGGCTGAAAGTCGTGGATTCCTGAATCGACGGGTCCAAGGTTTGAGTTGTCGGGCCAATCTGCACAATCGATGCGTTGGATGCGCTCCGGGCGGTGGTCGGATTCGCTGCACTCACGCCAGCGGCCTGCTGGCTGCCAAGCACACCCTGTCCACTCGCTACGGAAGCCGCCTGCGTCGCCCCGCTCGGCACCCCAGGTAATGCGCCACCAGCCTGCGCACGTTGTAGGTTCCACGCCTGAAGGATCGGATTGTAACGAGACACCTCGATGTCGATGTTGTTCTCCAAGGCAAGTGCAATTGCATCCTGTATGCCCAAATACAGTTTGCCAGCTCGAATGAGGTCGCGGAGCCTTGGGGAGTTTGCGATTCGAACATCCGGCACCTCCGGTGCGGCATAAGGCCTCCAGAATGCCGGCGCCTGGGGCGCCACGGGTTCGATCGCCTGCTGCGCAAGAAGAAAAGACGCCGGCCACACATAGCACAAACCTACCGCGATATACTTTCGCAACCTGCTTGAGAGGCCAACGGAATAGGCCGGATCGGAGCTAGTCATCGCTTTTCTCCATCCGGCACATTCGAGGGGGCGGCTGAGATATGTCCGGACATCGCCTCCGCCACCGAGACATTGTTCACTTCGAGAGTCGTACCCAATGCCTGGTCGACTGCGATCCGTGCGTGACTATAATTTGCAATCGACTGTATTTCGGAGCTCTGCGCACTCGCTAAGTCACGCTGATCCTGAACCACCTGATAGGAGGTCCCGGCGCCCAGTGCCAGCTTCTTCTCATCCGCATCCAAGGTCTCTTGCGCCAGCACCCTCGCTTTTACGGCTGCATCAAATCGCGCGCGGGCCTGTTGCAATCCGATTACCGCGTTCTGCACATCGACCCGAACCTGGTTGATGTTCTTTCGTAGTGCGAGTTCATTTTGCCGGATTTCGAGCAAGCTCGTCACGTAGTCAGACTGCGCCGCTCGATTTCGAATGGGAATATTCAGCGAGATGCCCGCCGTATAATTCGGAAAATTCCTCCGTGCAATTTGAGCGAGTAAGTTGCCGTATCCTCCGGCAAGGTATGGCACACCGCCCTCTAACGCGCCTAGAGCTGTTAACTGGCCGCTCAGGCCGTTGTTAGTAAGTTCGGCAAATCCCTGTAGTGTTGGCTTTAGCGAGTTCTTAATACCAATCAGATTCAACTGATTACTTTCCAGGTTAATGCGGCCTTGATTAATTTCCACTCGCTTGTCCAGAGCTTCGGACACCAAGGCCTCCACTGGCCTAATCTCGTCCTTCTCCGGTATGACGATCTTATCGAGCGGAACAATGTGGACGTCGGCCAGATCTGCGCTGGTTATTCCTGAGCGGCTCAGGGCGTTCTTCAAGACCGTCTCCTGCTGGGCCAGGTTGGTCTGCGCGATGATCAGGTCTTGTTTCGCCGTATAGAGCTGCGACTCTGCGCGGGTTACTTCAATCTCCGCAAGAGAGCCGATTTCCACCTGCTTCTTGTTGTCATCGTACAACTGCTGCGCGGTCTGCACTTCCTTCTCGCGTGCATGCACGTCTTCCACGAAGCTGGCAAGGTCCCAATATAGATTGAGTACAGCGGAAACAGTGGTGATCAACTGTGACTTGAATTGCAGGTCGGTCACTTTCAAGTTGTTCTTCTGCACGCGGATATTGCGGCCGTTCACTGCGGGCCCAAATCCGTACAAGAGATTTTGCGTAAGCTGCAAATCCAGGTCGCCCGACGTGAAAGGATTCAGTGTGTAGGATTGGCTGTTGAGCTTGGTGTGCGTACTGGCATAGGTCATCTGCGCGCTCAAGCCAAAATCCCAATTCTGCAGGTACTGGGCCTGGTATGAGCGGATGTCTTGCACCAGCGCCGTCGTCCCCGTGAGGACAGTATTGCTGAACGGCGTGCTCACATGCTCGAACAGCGCCTGGGCCGTGATGGCTGGGTCGAACGTCGAAATGGGAGGGCCGAGCTGTGTGACAATGCCGCCGCCCGAGCTCACTCCGGTGCCTGCCCCGCTCAGCGTGCTCGAAGTCATGGTGACCCCTTGCAGGCTAACACTTTGGGGGCCCGCCGCCACGCCAAGGCCCACACTCCTTAGCGCTCCTCCCGCCTGTGCGCGCCTGAGCACCTCCCTCGCCAACAGAGGTCCGTACCGCTGCACCTCGACGTCGATGTTGTTTTCAATCGCTAATGCCACCGCGTCCTGCGCGGATAGGTACAGATTGCCCGCCCGGATCAGGGCGCCCAAGCGCGAGGAGTTCGTCAAATTGATCGGCGGGACTTCTCTTGTCTGATAAGGGTGCGTGAACCAGCCAAGACCGCCCGTGGCTGGTCCAATTCTGACCACGTTTTGAGCAGTGGTTGACCCGGCAAGAAGCAGGCAGGCGCATGACAGGAACACCGCCCTCCGGGTCGATCGAAGGCAATCCCATTTGAGCTTCATGTATACACATAAGCATAACGGTTCGGGGGGCGGGAACGTTCCGTGGTTTCCTTGGCGGGACTAAAGAACTCTCGATCGAGTGCACCGGCAATCCGGAAGCCGCCGGTGCACCCGCCTGCGGGCTTTTATTGTGGGCACGGGTCGTTCGTAACTGACGTACTGAAGAATGTTCCCGCTCCCTCAAACCCAACCGTCACGAGTCCGATCGGCTCGGTAGAGCAAACGGCTACCGATCCGGTGAACAGCGAAGAGCCGAAGCTTATTCCCTGACCATTTAGCGTGAAGATCTCCTGATTATTGGGTGGCAACGTCTTCATAAAGGACCCCTTCACGCTTCCATCGGCGTTTAACACCATTACCGTAACGTCGGCGGTACTGTTGCTTGGGTTGGCAATCGCCATGCCGGCAGTAAACCCGGCGGGACCTCCCACCGCAACCGGAAAACGGAAAGTCTTTGCTGCCGGCGTCGACTGCGCGCCCACGGCGCCTGTGATCGACGTGGAACTGGAGCCATCATCGAACAGACTGAAGACATTCAACGGAGCGTTCGAAGTCGCGATTCCCCACGCTACCTCCAGATTGACGTCCTCCCGCTGGCTTGGATCGGTGGTCACCACCGCGGTGTTGTTCGGCGCAATCGTGAGAGTCTCAAAAGTCTTGGGCCCACTCCCCTGCAAGGGTACTGCAAAGGTCGTGCTGCCAGTTTGGCTGTAGAACTGAAGCTTGACGGTAGCCGTCTGAGTGCCACCGTTGGAGAACATCGCTTGAGTGCTGAAACCTGTCCCGTACGGCCAGTGGGCAACGATGTACTGGAAAGACGTCGAACTGGTCGCCAGGGGTTCTGCCGCTCCATCCGCGCTGAAAATCGAGCTGATCGACTGCGGGTTAGGCGAGGCTTGAGCCACCGCCATGCTCGCCGAAACAACGAAGCATCCGAGCAGAAACTTTGTCTTCATGTCTTCCATTCTTCGTGAAGTTCCCGTCGCAGGCAATGCTTCTGGCCCAGAGTTTACGTCTCCGACTTGTTAATTCTCGCCATTTCACATTTTGACGGAGCACCCTGAATTTACAAGAGCTTACGGCAGGCTCAGCTCTGCGATGTGAGTCTCGATACGCGGCAGTTCGCCGTCGGAAAACGGCGTCGACTGTACCGTCCGCTTCCGGATTCTAAAGCCACCGGTTGACGGGTTCACAACGTGGTGATAACGTCTTCAAGCGCACGCGGGGGAGCGATGCCAAGTCTCAATCGACGCAAATTCCTGAATCACCTGCTAGCAGCCGGTCCGGCACTCGCCACCGGCTCCTGGTACAGAGGCTTCTCTCAAGCCACCAGCACCGGTCCCGCTCGCGTTGTTTTCGACACTGCGCGGCCGCGCGCGGACCTCGATCGTCGTCTGCTCGGCTCGTTTCTTGAGCATCTCGGGCGCGCAGTTTACGGCGGGGTCTACGATCCCGGCTCCCCGCTGAGCGGTGCGAACGGCCTCCGCAAGGACGTCATCGAGGAGATACGGACTCTCGGCGTCCCCATCATCCGGTATCCCGGCGGAAACTTCGTATCCGGCTACCATTGGCTTGATGGCGTGGGACCCAAAGAGCATCGTCCGCGCGTGCTCGATCGCGCCTGGAATTCTCTCGAGACGAACCAGTTTGGGACCAATGAATTCATCGGCTGGTGCCGCGCGGTTGGCGCTGAGCCATTGTTGGCTGTCAACCTCGGCACAGGCACTCCGGAAAATGCCGCAGCGCTGGTCGAATATTGCAATGTCGCGGCCGGAACGCATTGGAGCGATCTGCGCCGGCAGCACGGCGCTGCCTCGCCGCACGACGTGAAATTCTGGTGCTTGGGCAATGAAATGGACGGCAAGTGGCAGATCGGGCACATGACCGCCATCGAGTACGGCCGGAAGGCCGCGGATGCCGCCCGGCAGATGCGCGCGGTGGATCGATCGGTCCAACTGGTGGCGTGCGGATCGAGCGGCCCCGCTATGCCGACCTACCTGGAATGGGATCGCGAGGTGCTCGAGCAGTGCTATGACGATGTGGACGCCATCTCCCTGCATCGCTACTACAACAACACCAGCGAAACCAACGGCGATACCGGCCGTTTTCTGGCTTTGAATCTAGACATGGAAAGGCAGATCCAGGAAGTCGCCGCCGTTTGTGATTTCGTTCGCGGCTTGCGCAAATCCCCTAAGCGCCTTTCGCTGTCATTCGATGAGTGGAACGTGTGGTACCGCGAGCAGGGCGGCGACGGCAAGCGTCAGGAAGCTCCCCATCTGCTGGAGGAAGTCTACAACCTGGAGGATGCGTTGCTGGTCGGCGGCCTTATCAATACACTGTTGCGGCATGCCGATCGTGTGCGCATCGCGTGCCTCGCGCAAATCATTAACGTCATCGCGCCACTCATGACCAATAAAGATCGTGTCCTGCGGCAGTCGATCTATTACCCATATGCCTGGGCGCTCCACTATGCCCGAGGCCAGGTGATTGATCTGTTGCTGGAATCGGAATCCTACGAAGTGCCGCACCTGGGGAAGGTGCCTGTTCTTGACGTCGCGGCAACCGCGAACGCGGCCACCGGCGAACAATGCCTGCTGATGCTGAACCGGGACCTGACAAACGAACGCGAACTGACTGTGCATTGGCCCGGCCCCATGCCCACCCGCGTACTTACGCTGGAGACTCTGACGGGGCCGGACCTAAAAGCGTCGAACAGCTTCGAACAACCGAATCGAGTCGCGCCGCAGCGTCTCGATGCCCCCAAACCCGGCGCGAATATGACCTTCCGCCTGCCGCCTCGTTCCTATTCGGCGGCACACCTGGCAACCGCCTGATATTGGCGGGTTAGCGAACCGCCGCCGGCTCGTGATCGGCGGGCTTGTCGGTGCTTGACGTGTCCACCGAGGTTTCAATGCGCATGCCGTAGAAGCTGCGGTATACGAAGGTCATCGACACGGCCAAAAAGATCACGGCGAATATGGTAGTGAACGTATTGCCCTGTTGACGGCTCACAGAGACGGCCAGTTGCACTGCGAGCAGGCCGAATAGCGTCGTGAACTTGATGATGGGGTTCAATGCCACCGAACTCGTGTCCTTGAACGGATCGCCCACCGTATCGCCCACCACCGTGGCAGCATGCAACTCGGTGCCCTTTGCGTGCAATTCCGTCTCGACGATCTTCTTGGCGTTGTCCCACGCTCCACCCGCGTTGGCCATGAAGAACGCCTGGAACAGTCCGAACAGCGCAATCGAGATCAGGTAGCCGATGAAGTAGAACGGCTCGAAGAACGCGAACGAGAGAGTAGCGAAAAACACGACGATGAAAATGTTCAGCATCCCCTTTTGGGCGTATTGCGTGCAGATGGCGACCACGCGTTTGGAATCTGCCACGGAAGCTTTGTTCGTGCTCTCCAGATGGATGTTCTTTTTGATAAATTCAACTGCCCGGTATGCGCCAGTGCTCACTGCCTGTGTGCTGGCCCCGGTGAACCAGTATATGACCGCGCCCCCGGTAATCAGGCCCAGCAGGAACGGCGGATGCAGGATCGAGAGTTTTTCGAGGTTGACAGTCAGGCCTTTGGTGAGAGCCACCACTGTCGAAAAAATCATGGTGGTCGCGCCCACCACGGCGGTGCCGATCAGCACTGGTTTCGAGGTCGCTTTGAAGGTGTTGCCGGCGCCGTCGTTTTCTTCCAGGTATTCTTTGGCGCGCTCAAACTGCGGCGTAAAGCCAAAATTTTTCTCGACATCCTCCTTGATACCGGGGATTTCTTCGATCGTCGAAAGCTCGTAGACCGACTGCGCGTTGTCGGTCACTGGACCGTAACTGTCTACCGCGATGGTAACGGGCCCCATGCCGAGGAAACCAAAAGCGACCAAGCCGAACGCGAACACCGCCGGCGCCACCATCAGGGTGACCAGACCGAGAGTACTCATCAAGTAGGCGATCGTCATCAGCAACAGCACCGTGAATCCGAGCCAATAAGCGCTGAAGTTGCCGGCTACAAATCCGGATAGAATGTTGAGCGAAGCACCCCCCTCGCGCGAGCTGGTCACGATCTCGCGCACGTGCCGCGATTGTGTGGAGGTGAACGCTTTGACGAACTCGGGAATCAGAGCTCCGGCCAGTGTGCCGCAACTGATGACGGTCGAAAGCTTCCACCACAGCGATGTGTCGCCGTTGAGGTCCGGAATCATCATCGAGCTGAGGATGTACGTGAGCACGATCGACAGGATCGAAGTCAGCCACACCAGCGTTGTCAGCGGCGCTTCGAAGTTCATCTTGTCCACGTTCTGGTAGCGGCTCTTCGCCAGGAAACCGTTCACGAAGTAACTGACGCCCGAAGCGATCATCATCATGATGCGCATCGAGAAAATCCATACTAACAATTGGACTTGCACGATCGGACTGTGAACTGCCAATAGAATGAACGTGATCAGTGCCACGCCGGTGACGCCGTAGGTTTCAAATCCGTCCGCCGAGGGACCAACCGAATCGCCGGCGTTGTCGCCCGTGCAGTCCGCGATCACACCCGGGTTGCGCACGTCGTCTTCCTTGATCTTGAAGATGATCTTCATCAAGTCCGACCCGATATCGGCGATCTTGGTGAAGATACCGCCCGCCACGCGGAGCGCCGCGGCGCCCAGCGACTCGCCAATCGCGAAGCCGATGAAGCACGGGCCGGCCAGGTTCCCAGGGATGAACAGCAGAATGAAGAGCATGATCAGTAACTCGACTGAAATGAGCAACATCCCGATGCTCATGCCGGCCTCTAGGGGAATCTCATAGCAAGGAAAAGGCTTACCGCGCAGACTGGCGAAGGCGGTGCGCGAGTTGGCGAAGGTATTGACGCGCATGCCGAAGGCCGCCACTAAGAAGCTGCCGGAAATGCCGACCACGCTAAACAATAGAATAATCAACACCTTATACGCTGCAAACTCCTCTAGGAAACCAAAGTAGAACACAATAATGACGCCGATAAAGCACTCCAGGAGCACCAGGAACTTGCCTTGTGTCAACAGATACGTCTTGCAGGTCTCGTAAATCAGCTCGGAGACTTCGCGCATCGACTGATGCACGGGCATATTGCGCAGACGAAAGAAGATGGTCAACCCGAAGAGTAAACCCAGAGCGCAGATCACTAGGCCGACCAGCAACAGGTTGTGGCCGCCAATGCCGCCCAGAAACTGGGCCGAGTTGAGGTCGGGCAGGGTGAGATTGGCCTCTCCACCATGCTCCTGCGGCTGTGCCAACAGCGGGACCCCAAGGGCAGTTGCCGCCAGCGCTAGCGGCATCATCCGGCGAAAGGCATGAACCACCGGATTCATCATTCGATACATACGTGAAGCCTCCTGAAATCAATAGGCGAAAGCTGATACCTGGATATCGTGGTACAGAATACCGCTTTTCTCGCTCGTGAAAATAAGAATTTTGATAGTTGCACGAGACATGCCGATATTTTCCCGCCCATTATCAGTAGTTTACGGGCTGGATTGGGTGGTCTCACCCAGGAATTACCCTCTAAGGGGGCCTAGTGCGCCACCCGGACCAAGACTTTTCCCATTGGCCCCTTGGCCAGACGGTGAAATGCCCCAGGTACGTCTGCAAACGGGAAAATACCGTCGACGACCGGCTGTTTTCCGATCGCTTCCAGGCGTCCAACGATCTGATTCCAGGCATCCTGGGCGGATTCCGGCGTGTAATCCGCGACGGCGACGCCACCGATCCGGTTCCGACGGAAAAACAGTGACGCTGTGTTGAATTCCGGCACTCCGCCGTTGCTCCTGCCCACGACACTAATGCGGCCGCCATAGCCAAGCATGGCAATCAGCTCATTGAACGCCGCCCCGGCGACGTTATCTACCGCAATATCAACCTTTTTGGGGGAAATCGCCGCCAGAACCGCTTTGCGGAGATTCTTCTCCTCCGGGTTGAAGGCGAAATCCGCCCCGAGTTCCTTCAATTTCGCGCCTTTTTCGGCGCTGCGCGACAAAGCAATGATCGCCAATCCCATCGACTTTCCGAGCAAGACCGAGGCGACACCGACGCCGCCGGAGGCGCCGGTCACCAGTAACACGGAGCCTTCGCGAGGAGGTGCGGGTGGATCGCTCCACTGTGTGAGGGCCTGCCACGCGGTGAGGAAGACCAACGGCGCGCCGGCCATTTCTTCCAACGACCATCCACGTGGCACCGGAGCGAGGCTGGCCGCCGGGATCACGGTCTTCTCGGCCAGTGTTCCCCAGACTTCGACGCCGGCATCACAGCGCAGAATGCCGACCGTCTCACCCAACTTGACGTTTTCCACTCCGGGGCCAACGGCGAGGACGTCGCCCACGCCGTCACGTCCAAGAATGTGGGGCAATGGTGGTTTCGCGGGGTACATTCCCTGGGCAAGAAAAGCGTCGGCGGGGTTCAGGGCCGCGAATTTCATCCGCAGCAACGCCTGCCCGGGACCGGGATGGGGATCCGGCACTTCTGCCAGCCGCAGTTTTTCTACACCTTCATACGAGTCCATCAGCCATGCGCGCACGAGGATATTGTCGCCTATTGTTTAGGGGCGTGCCGCCATGACGTTCCTGCCATCGACTTCGAGAGCGGGTTCTTTTCCGTCGAGCGCAGAGACGTCGTAGCTGCCGGTGAGAGAGCGCACTTCGCCCGGCAGGAGGGAGACGTAGTTGTCATCCCAGAAAATGGGCGTTATGTCGTCGCCTGATTTGCCTTTGGTGAGGCGCAGGTGGACCATGAACGCCATGGACTTGCTGGGGTTCCGCAAGGTCACGAGAACGGATGCTTTGTCCCCTTGGGCGCGGACGGATTTTTGGAGATCCAGCTTTACCGGGGGCAACTGGTTGAGGGCTTTGAGATCGCCGAAATCCACCTGTGGTGTGTAGGCTGTGTCTTTGCGACCTTTCCAGTTAAGGACATCCGGCTTGGATGACAGCCAATAGAAGTTGTCACTGACTAACTTATCCGCCGAGTCATGCAGCTCGAGTCTAAGGAAATAAGTCATCTCCTCGGACTTCGGCAAGTCAAAGGCTTTCGCGCTACTATCCGCTGGAACATCCAGCTTCACGGCGTGCGAGTATTTCTCGGCCGCGTCCACGCTGTAGATTTTCGCGGAGACATGGAGGCCCGTCAGCGTTTCATACTTGCCGTTGACAACTGCGACTGAGTTGTCGTCATAGGAATACTGCACGTGAATGGTCTCGCACGCCTTCTTCGTTCCGAAGTATCCGCCAGCCGGCGCGAGGTAGTAATCGTACAAGTGCCAGATCAAGGACGGCCAGGCGTTATTGAGCATCCATTGGATGACACCGGTGGAGGTGTACTTGTTGCGTGCGTAGGCCTCGAACATAGCGCGCTGGCCTTCGTAGGCCATGGCCTGCGATTTACGCAGAAAATCTTCGAGGTTGGCGGGCTTGCCGTAGCGTTTTTCGAGGCCCTCCTGGTACGCCTTCATGTTGGTGAAGCGCTCGCCACCGGCGTGATAGTTCCACACGTTGTCTATGGGCCAGAGGTGATCGGCCGGAATGAAACGCTTCAGGCTTTCGAGCGGCGGAATGGCGGGGCCGGGGCTGGTCTCGGTGTTCAAGCCGAAGGCGCCGCCGGCTTCTTTATCGACAAGCCAATAGTTCGGTGGCTCGTAATCGTACGGACCCGTCATTTTCACGCCTGAAGGGCCGGTTAGCTTGGCTGGGTAGGCCGCGGCGGAAGAGATCACGGGATTGGGCCACTCAGCGGCTTTGATGATATCGAGGTACATCTTCTCGACATCGGCCGGCGGCGGACCGTCGCTGCCATACAGCCAGACAAACACGCTGGGATGACTGCGCAGGCGGCGCAGTTCATGCTCGAGTGAGGCGGCCGCGATCTTGTAATGCTCCGGCTTCCAGCGGCGCCACCTTTCCCAGAAGTCGCAGCAGCACCAACCGGGCATGACGAGGAATCCCATGCGGTCGGCCATGTCGAAGAACTCGTCGCGCTCCATCTTGCCTTCGAGGCGGATGGTGTTGAGGCCCATGTCCTTGGTGTAGCAGAGCTCGGCTTCAGCTCTTTTCGGCGACCAGCGGAGGAGCATGTCGGGCGTCCAGGCGGCGCCGCGAAGCAGCACCTTTTTGCCGTTGACCCGGAAAAGCAGCGCGCCTTTCGGCGTCATCTCTGATTTCACTTCGCGGATACCGAAGGTGACGCGGGCTTCGTCGGACGGCTGGCCGCCGGTCTCGAAAGTCAGGTGAGCGGTATACAGGTTCTGCGCGCCCATCTGGTAGGGCCACCAGAGCTTGGGATTACGGAGCTTCAACTGAGAAAACACCGAGGGATCGAATTGAACGGTCTTGGTTTCGGACGGGGCGAGTTGGACCGGCTGAGTGACATGAATGCTGCCGATCTCAGCATTGAGTGAGCCTTCGACTGAGTGGCTGGAGGCGTTGTGTAAATCGGCACTCACCGAGAGTTCCGCTGTTTCGTAGCTGCCGTCGAGCTTCGTGTGCACGAAGGGGTGACGCACGGAGACAGTGCCACTATCGGTAAGGTACACGTCTTTCCAGAGGCCCATGTCCTTGTCGGGCGGTGCGGGGTTCCAATCGACCCAGGTGATCGCGAGGGCTTCTTTTTCGGGAGCGAAGACGTCTACTGCGAGAGCGTTGGGCTGGCCAGAGTGCAGCAGTTTTGTGGCATCGAACTCGTAAGCGCGGAACGGCCCAACGATATCCTTTTGATCCGCCAGCTTCTGCCCATTCAACCAGATGTTGGCGCGGTAGTTGATGCCATCGAAGTGCAACCAGGCTGTCTTGCCGTCAAAGGCGGCGGGGGCTGTGAATTCGGTCCGGTACCACCAGGAGCAGCGGAACGGGCTGTTTTCGGGCATATCGAGATTGGAGAAAAGCCCGCCGATGGGGTAATCCACGCCGGGGAAGGAACGGAGGTTGGTGCCGAAGAACGGATCGGGGTAGGTTTTATCCGCCACCAGCGCGCCAACAACCGTGGAGGGCACTTGCGTGTGGTGCCAGCCTTGCGTCGTGAAGCCGGGGACAGAGACCTCTGCCGCCGCGGCTTTCACTTCGCAAGACGATTGGAGAGCCCAACCGTCGTGGAGGGGGATCTCAGCGCCGAGAGTCACCCCAACAGATGCCATGATGCACAACGCGCGCCAGAGCAAGAGAGTAGGCCTCAAAACTGGTACTCTGCCGGTGTAATGCCCTTGGCGCGGAGATACATTTCGGCGGAAGCGCGATGGTGCGTGGTGTGGTCGAGGAGGCCCAGCAGCAGGTCGAGACCTGTCATTGTGCCCTCCTCGCTCTTGTACGATTTCGAAAGCTGTTCCGGCGTCAGTTTCGAGACTTTATCGATGGCCGAGTCAAACGACTTCTTCACAAAAGCGATTACGTCGGCTTTATTCATGGACGCCGGTTTGCCCGGATTGGGTTTTGCACCGAAGATCGGTGAGAGAAAATACTCCGGTGTTTGCGACAGATGAACTAACTGCTCGGCAAAACTCATCTGCGGGGGAGTCAGCTTGAAACCGTAGTCTGAGTCAGGCATCTGTTCGGCGACTTTCAGGGTGAAATCGCGGGAAGTTTTCAAATGTTTCAGAATCGTGGCTTTGACATCGCTCTGGGCGAACGAGGGCGCTGCGATGGCGGCAGCGAGGGCTAGCAGACAAGAGAATTTGCGCATAATCTCCTCAGAATTTGTATTGTGGCGGCGTAATGCTCTTCAGCCGTAGATAGACTTCGGCTTGGCCGCGGTGATGGGCGGTGTGGGTGAAACCGCCCCAGAATCGCTCGAAAACAGTGGCTTGCCGCGGGGCGGTACCGGTTACCTTCGTCAGGCCGGTATCGGTGAGCTTCTTTAAACCATCGATGCAGAAGTCAAAAGCAGTGTTTACATTTTTCACGGCCGTGGCTTTTGAGTTGTCTTCAAGCTTTCCGAGCGGGCTTTTCGTTTCCAGGCCGGCGGCGCAGTAGTTCGCATTGGCGGCGGCGATGTGGTTGATCTGCTGGCCAAAGCTCATCTCCGGGTCGGTGGCCTTGAAGGAGTAGTCGGCGTCCGGCATGGCGTTTGCGACGGCGAGCGTCAGGTCTTTCGATGCCTCGTAGTGTTTTACAAGCGCATCCACCAGGACGTGCGAATCCTGCGCGTAGGCAAGACCCATGCACGAGACAATAACCACCGGAATAATTGTCAATTTCATAAATCGACCTCCTTAAATCGAACCTCGCCTATTGTACTGGAACCAAAGGTTAGGTGTTTTGGCCCATCATTCGCGCAATGAGCATGGCCATTTCCAGAGACTGTTCGTAGTTCAGACGTGGATCGACCTCGGAACGGTAGGCGCGCTTGAGGTCGGAATCGCTCAAATTGCGGGCGCCGCCCAGGCATTCGGTTACGTTTTCCCCGGTCAATTCGAAGTGAACGCCTCCGAGACGGTTGCCGCACTTCCGATGGATGGCGAATGCCTGCTCGAGCTCGCTCAGGATGTCGTCGAAATGGCGCGTCTTGATGCCGTCGGCCGTGTAGCGCGTGTTTCCGTGCATGGGATCGCAACACCAGAGCACGGTTTTGCCGGAGGAATGGACGGTCTCGATCAGCTTGGGTAGGCACTCGGCAATACGCGGATGGCCGAAGCGATGGATGAGCGTCAGACGGCCGGGCTCATCGTGCGGGTGGAGGATATCGAGCAAACGAGCCAGGGTTTCGGGCTTCATTCCGGGACCAACCTTGACAGCAATCGGGTTGGTGATGCCGCGGAAGTATTCGGCGTGGGCTCCATCGGGATCGCAGGTGCGCATGCCCATCCAGGGAAAGTGAGTGGAGAGGTTGTACCAGCCCTCACGGCGGGGGACGCGGCGTGTTTGCGCTTCTTCATAGACCAGATGGAGGCCTTCGTGACAGGTGAAGAAATCCACTGACCCGATTTGTCCGGCTGGTACGCCGGCGACATTCTCCATGAAGCGCAGGGCCTCGACGACGCCGCGAGCCATGCCGTGAAATTCGTCGGCGAGGGCGGAGTGCTGGGCGAAATCGAGGTCCCAGTATTCGGGATGGTGCAGGTCGGCGAAGCCGCCTTTGACGAGAGCACGGATAAAATTGAGCGTCAGGGCCGAGCGTTCATAGGCGCGCAGGAGAAGCTGGGGGTCGGGCTCGCGATCCGCTTCGGTGAAACCGGGGCGGTTGACGATGTCTCCGCGATAACTGGGGAGCGTGACGCCATCGCGGGTTTCGAGGTCTTCAGAGCGCGGCTTGGCGTATTGACCGGCGAACCGGCCGACGCGGATGACGGGCTTTTTGCAGCCTTGCACCAGGACGAGACTCATTTGCAGCAGAATTTTGAGCCTCTTGGTGATGACGTCAGCGGTGCACTCGGCGAACTGCTCGGCACAATCGCCGCCTTGCAGGAGAAATCGTTCGCCGCGCGCGGCTTCGGCGAGCTGGCTCTTGAGAAACTCGACTTCCCAGCTAGTCACGAGCGGCGGGAAGCTGGCGAGCTCGGCGACGGTTTGAGTGAGGTTGGATGGCGAGGCGTAGACGGGCTGCTGCGCGGCGGGTTTTGAGCGCCACGATCCGGGCGACCACTCTGGCATGAAAGGGGAAGGGTATCACAAGGAGGGGAGCGGAAGACGAGGACGGGTCCCGAGTTACCAAGAATATGGCCAACAGGGGGATGTCGGAACGGCCTCGCTACCTGCGTGAGGCGTTACACTCGAGGAACAGATGGGCGTCAAGATTAGTCCACTTGTCTTGCGTGGCCCGTGGAAAAGCGGGTTTGCTTTGGATCTCCAGACAACTAGCAGCATTCCCATAGGGCCTGACCAATGGGGACACATGAGATTCGACACAACGCGACCCCCAATGGGCGAGCTGTTGTACCGGCTGAAGTACGGGAATGATCCCACCGCCATTCGGGAGATTGTCGATACCGTCATCGATTTTCTGCGAACCTGGAAACTGGAGGTCGACTGCATCGTGCCGGTGCCACCTTCCAAGGGGAGGATTTTTCAGCCATTGTTGTCCGTCGCGGAGGCGTTAAGCGAGCAGATAGGTATACCGCTGCGCCTTGAATGCGTTTCCAAGGTAAAGGTCACGGGCCAGCTGAAGGACGAAGAAGATTACGAAAAGAAAGTTGAAGAGCTAAGCAGCGCTCTAGCGGTGGACCACAAACTCGTGCGAGGGGCGCGGATTTTGCTTCTAGATGACCTGTACAAGTCAGGGGCGACGGTTGATACGATAACAAAGAAGCTACTCCAAGACGGTGGAGCCGAAGCCGTATATCTACTCACATTAACGAAGTCTCGGAGGTGAATAGTAATGACTACAGTTTTCATTGGTGGATCGCGGGCGGTCTCAAGGCTAAATGCAACGATTCGACAGAAGCTAGATGACTTCATGACGCGGAACTGTCACATCTTCGTTGGAGACGCAAACGGTGCCGATAAAGCTATGCAGCAACACTTCGCGCTCCGGGGGTACAAAAACGTGACCGTCTTTTGCATGCAGGAGTGCAGGAACAATAGCGGCGGATGGCCGGAGCGAAAAATCGAAGCGAACACAGAAAGGCGTGATTTCTCCTACTATGCTGCGAAAGACATAGTCATGGCACAGGAGGCGAAATACGGCATGATGTTATGGGACGGCAGGAGCAAAGGCACCCTACACAACATCCGCAACCTGGTGGACGCGCGGAAAGCCACGCTCGTATACTTCGCACCCACGAAGGATATGTACAAAATCTCGAATCAGCAAGAGCTGCAGAGTTTTCTGAACCGCTGCAACAAGGAGTACGTCCAGCGGGCTGAAGACCGTATCGCAGCTCTCACCCATGCCGGGCAGCAACGGTTACCCATTCCGTAATAGCAACGCTCGCTGGCGTTACCGGCGAGGCCTGATGATTTGCTCCACGACAGGTGCCCGCTTCTAGCCGGAACAAACCCACCACCCACATTCGATTCCCCTTGCCGCGCTGTCGTAACCTAGACTCTTCATGGCTGAATCGCGCATCACATTACGTAATCAGGATTTTGCGGCTTGGTATCAGGACGTCGTTTTGCAGGGGGACATGGCGGAGCCGGCGGAGATTGTCAAGGGCTGCATGGTCATCAAGCCCAACGGCTACGCGGTGTGGGAGCTCATGCAGCGCGAGCTGGACGACCGGTTCAAGGCGACGGGACATCAGAACGCTTATTTTCCGCTGTTGATCCCGCAGAGCTTTCTGCATCGGGAGGCGGAGCATGTGGAGGGCTTCTCGCCGGAGCTGGCGGTGGTGACGATCGCCGGGGGCAAGCAGCTCGAAGAACCGTATGTCATCCGGCCGACTTCGGAAACGATCATCGGGCATTTCTTCTCGAAGTGGATACAGAGCTGGCGCGATCTGCCGGTACTGATGAATCAATGGGCGAACGTGGTGCGATGGGAGCTGCGGACGCGCATGTTTCTGCGGACCACGGAGTTTCTCTGGCAGGAGGGACACACTGCGCACGCGACGCACGAGGAGGCGGTGGCGGAGGTGCTGCGCATGCTGGATATCTACGCCGAGGTGGCTGAGGACATCATGGCGATGCCGGTGATCAAGGGCATGAAGACGCAGGCCGAGAAGTTCGCCGGCGCGCTGCGGAGCTATTCCATCGAAGCCATGATGCAGAACGGCCTGGCGCTGCAAGCGGGTACCAGCCACGACCTGGGGCAGAACTTCGGTAAAGCATTCAATGTGCAATTTCAGAGCAAAGAAGGGCAGCTCGAATATGTGTGGCAGACGAGCTGGGGCGTGAGCACGCGGCTGATCGGCGGGTTGATCATGAGCCACTCGGACGATAAGGGCCTGGTGCTGCCGCCGAAGCTTGCACCGGTGAAGGCCGTGCTGGTGCCGATTTATCGCAAGGACGAGGACAAGGGGAGCGTGCTGGAGGCGGCGCAGAGGATTGGAAAGGAGGTCGGCGCGAAGGTGGACGACCGCGAAGGGCAGACGCCGGGCGCGAAATTTTTCCATTGGGAGCGGCGCGGTGTGCCGGTGGTTCTGGAGCTGGGGCCGCGGGATCTGGCATCGGGCAACATCGTGCTGAAGCGGCGGGATACGGGCGTGAAGGAAGTGCTGCCGCAAGCGGAAGTGGCGGCACGGCTGCCAGCGGTGTTGGCGCAGATGCAGAAGGACCTCTACGACGCGGCGAAGGAGCGGTTGAAGTCCAAGACGGTGCTGGCGAATTCGATCGGCGAGGTGGAGTCAATCCTGAAGGAAGTTACCGCTGAAAAGGGCGGCGGGAAGTTTGTGATGGCGCACGTGAAGGATCACCCGGCGTGCGATGCGCGGCTGAAGGAGTTCAAAGCCACGGTGCGATGCATACCGCTGGCGGATGAATATGATGGCGCGGGCAAGTGCATTGTTACGGGAGAAGCCGTGGATCGCCGCGTGGTGATTGCGAAGGCGTACTGAGCGATGAAGATTCAGTTTGCGCTCAGCCAATAGCCCGGCCGGGCGTAGACCGTTGCGCCAGCGACAGCAACCTCGACATTGATTTGGTGGTGGCCTGCGTCGGCCGGGTTCGGAGAGTAGCTCAGGAAGTAGGAGCTTCGTAGCTCAACGCCAAGGGCCGCGATCGCCCGTTCCAATTCATACTGCTTGCGGAAGTGAAGCTGCGTCCCGCCAGTGGCAGCGGTCAGGATGGAGAAGGGGTCGGTGGACTTTTGTGCGCTGCTGCTCCGGCGAAGGACTGAGACCAGGTTTTTGAGATCCACACCGGCCTGGAAGCCGCCTTTGGCGGTACTGGAAACGCCGTTGAGTGAGAACGTGTCGGACACGAAGGCCTTGCCAATCTCCGGGAGAGCGAGAGCGTGGACGACGGCGTTTTCTTTTTCTGCCTGTTCCTGAAGGCTGATCAAAGGAGACTCACTTCCACTGTCCACCGGCTGACCGATGAAGAGGAGAACCCGGGTGCGGGAGGCAGGCGTCTGTTTCAAGAGGCTGATTGCCTGAAGGCCAGCATCGATCATCCGCGCCTGCTGGCCGGTTGCTGAGATCTTCTTGAGTGCTGATGGAACATCTGCTCTGTCGAAGGGTTTGGCAACGGCGACCTGGTCCGCATAAGTGATGACGGCGGTTTCTCCAGACTCGCCGGCGAGCAGGGCTTCAACAACCGATCCAACTCTTTCGATGAAAGGCAGGTACTCGCGCACGTCCTGATTGACTTGAATGGCAAGAACTATGGAAAGCTGCCTGGAGTCAACATCCAATACAGCGGTCTGCCGGCGGCCGTTGTCGAAAACGCGGAAATCACGCACGCGCAGATCGGGTATGAGCCGGCCATCTTTGGAGAAAACCAGCGTTGGAACGGTTACCAAGTGGACAGGGACGCGGATGACAGGAGTGTCCTGGGCGATGAGCGCCGTAATAGACAGTGCGGCAAGAAGAACGGCGAGCCTCATGCGAACAGCTTGATTGAGCAATCATAGAGCCAATACTTCTTCAAGCGCGGTCAAACAGAAGCGCCTGCGAAGTGTGAATGGAACGCTCAGGTGTGGCGCAAACTAGCGCCGGGCCCAATACCGGTTGCGGGCCTGGACTACCAGGCCCTTTTGGTTCGTGGTGAGTGCGATCTTGCGGAATTCGGAGATTCTGACGGGCTGATCGGAGACGTAGCCGATGCTGTATTGGCTGCGCAGTTCGTCCTGAATGGCGTCGAAGATTTGCTCGATGCTTTGCTTTTTTGAGACCTCGAAGCACTCCGCGCCGGTGTCGCGGGACATGCGCTGGAGCACGCGCCTGCCATCGGGTCCTCCGAGAAAGCCTCCGTAGTAACCGGAATCCGAGAACAGGATCGAATAGACGAGGGTATCGGCACGCTGCGCCATGTCGATGGCATCCGATAAGGGCGCTTCGCTGCCGGTGTCGACGCCGTCGGAAAGCACGATCAGAGCCTTGCGTCCCTCCTGATGCAGCATGATGTCTTTCGACGCCTGCAAGACCGCGTCATAGAGCAACGTTCCGCCGGCGATCTGGTGCTGGTACTCCTCGCGCGATGGGGTGTCGACGGCGACAAGCCCATCGTCCAGTTTCTTGAGCGATGACGTGAGCGGCTGACGGATCAACACGGCCATATCAAATTGCGCGATGAACACTTGATCTTTGTTGGGGCGCAAAACCTGATCGATAAAGCGCGCGCAGGCGTGGCGCTCGGCGTCCACAACACGCAACTGGCTGTCGCTGGTGTCGATCAGCAGCCCGATGGTCAGGGGAAGGTCGGTCTCGCGGGAGAAGTAACGGATGGTCTGCGGGAGTCCGTTTTCGGCGAGCGAGAAATCATCCTTGGTGAGGCCGCGGATGATCTGGCCTTTGTTGTTCGTGACGGTGGCGAGCACGTTGACGACCTTCACGTCGGTCGAGAAAGTCGGTTCTTCTTGGCCGCGAAGTGCTTGAGAACAAAAGAGCGCGGCCGCAGAGCGGAATAAGTGGCGGCGGGAAACATTCGCCATGTCTTTCTGGAGTGATGCTGCGGCGGTTCGGTTGGTTTCCATCAGCTATCGAGACGGCCTCGCTCAATGACGAGACCGTACCACCATGTGGAACCAAGATAACCCGCGAGGACGGGCAGGAGGAAGAGCGGGTTGGTCTCGACGAGACCAGCCGCTCCCGCCATCAGGACCAATTGACAGAGGCCGTTGCCGAACGAAGCCCCTGAAGAGAATCTCCATCGAGTCTGCTCGCGCCACTGGTTGACTGACGGTGCGTGCCCGACGGCAAGCGCCGCGAGAGCGCCTGCGAGACCAGACAGCGGGGCCAGCGGCAGTGTCAGAACAAATGCTGCCAGCAAGAAGGCAGCGTCTTTGGCCGCGAGAACCTGCCATCCCCGAATGGGCAATAAATGATAGCGCGTGAGCGCTGCGGGGCCATCCAACCCGAACAAGGACTGGGCGTAGCTGGAGAGCGCGAGGACAACGAGCACGGTGATGGGAAGAAGCGCCTCTTGTGGAAGCCGCCAGCCGACGACGCGGCTGACCAGAACGGTGACGCTCAGAATGAGGGCGGCGTAGAAATCCAGGGTGGAGAGTAGTTCCCGCAGGTTCTTACGGATCAGGTGATTCAGCGGCCCCGGCAGGTTCGGGATACGGCGCCAGAGCTCTTTACTAGGGGCCAATGGAAGCGACGGGGCGACAAAGCCGAGAGTGAAAGCCGCCGCGATCGCCGCCCACAGAGCGACCGTCAATTTACCGCTTGCCGCCCAGACGGCGAGGGCCGCAAGAATCCACGTCAACGGATTGAGCCACGGACTCGCGATGCGCAGCAGCCACCGCTCGCGCGGGCTAAGCGGCCAGAGCGCCAGCCGCACCGGAGGGATCTTGCGCAGTGGGTCCGTGCTCAATGGGAAAAACATCACCAACCCCACGATCAGATAGACGAAGACTCCAGCCTGCCGTAGGAAGAGGAGGCTCATCAAGAAAAAATTGTTGCTGGCAAATGATCCGAGCGACTTGGTATCCCGCCGGAAGGCCGTGAACAAGGCCGCTAGGATCGCCCGGAGCCGAGCCATGCCAGGTCCTCCGAGTCGGGCGATTCCACGAGGTCGAAATACATGTCTTCGAGAGGTTGCGTGAGCTCGACCACGGACGAATTCCAGACGATCTTCCCGCCGCGGATCATGATGAACTGGTTCGCAATCCGCTCCGCCATGGACAAGATGTGCGAGGTCAGGAAAACCGTTACACCGCGGGCAGCGACGCTGATGAGCAGGTCGTGCATGATTTTGGAGGTCAATGGATCGATGGACTCAAACGGCTCATCCAAGAACAACACCTGCGGGTTAGGCAGAAGCGCCATGGCAAATGCTGTTTTCTTGCGCATGCCATTCGAGCAATAGCCGGCGAAGGTGTTGCGGCCGTCGGCCAGGCTCAGCACACGGAGCAGTTGTTGCGTGCGCGAGGCAGTCTCGTGGCTGGTCAAACCGTAGATCCGTCCAGTGAGGAGAAGATGCTCCTCGACGGTCAGGTCGTCGAACAACCCCAGGTCTTCGGGCAGCACGCCGATGCGCCGCTTGATCTCGAGCGGGACCTTAGCGACGTCGAGACCCGCGACGGTGGCTTGGCCGGAGCTTGGCGGAAGCAGGCCGGTGAGCATCTTGACGGTCGTCGATTTGCCAGCGCCGTTGGGACCTAGCAAGGCGCAGATGGCTCCGCCGGCGACTTCGAGCGTCAGATGGTCGACCGCGGTGAAATCGCCGAAGCGTCGGGTGAGGTCCCGGCAAGAGATCATGCGACCATTGTCGTATGGCTCGGCGAGACTTCGGTGGCGGTCACTTGGAAACGGGAATATCTCGCGGGTAACTTGCTTTGAGCGTGCCTTTGGCTTCCGCCACCGGAAGCAGGGTAGGGTAGAACTGAACAAACGTGTTTTCCACGGCGCCATTCTTGTTGTGGCAGCTATAGCACGCATCCGTGGGGAAGGCCTTGGCGCTTGCACGCATTGACGGTGGCCCGCCGAATCCAAAGTAAGCCCATTTCCCGGGGAATCGCGACTCATCTTTGACCGCCGCCTCTACGCCGGTCAACGCGGCCTGAAAGTGTCCCGCCTTGTTGATCGAGCCGTGCTGCTTCGCGGACCGGTTCTCCAGCACGAAAATAGTCTTGTCCGGCCATTTGCCGGACTCGAGGAACACGCGGTACGCCGCCGGATGGACGAAGACGTTATCGAAGGCTGGTTCCATTTCCATCGTGGAGGTCCCGTAGTTCATGCCTAGTCCGGAGCTGAGATAGACCCATTCCCGGTAGTCCGTGGGCCGGATCAGTTCGTTGTCCTTGGTAAACTGGGGCGCCGGTGCGTTGCTGTCTCCGCCTCCGGGTTCGGCGCCACAAACCGCGACCACCAGCAAAGCGCCGCTGCAGAGAAAAGCTCGTTTCATGGGGAATCTCCTCTTGGCTTCTTCAGATCATAGTGGTTTTGCACGCCATGCGCAGCACCAAGCGGGCAGTTGTTACAAGATGACAGGGCGCGGCTCCGAATGTTAACCAACGGCTGCTTTCGATTGAAAACAAGCTTAGATTATCAGTAAATTCCATCAATTTTACTGAAAATAGCTAGGGATTCTGGAGATATAATGAACGTGCGCGCCGGAGGACTGTAAGAACCTGTGCAGTGTCTTTACTGCGAAACCGAACTAAAGCCCCTAAGAGGTCTTTTCGACGAGGACTTCTGCTGTAAAGACCACAGGGAGAAGTACTTTGCGTCGTTCCGGAAAGGGATCACGCGTCTTCCGGTCCTGGATCTGCCGCCGCTAGCCCCACGGGAGGAAACAGTTACTGACGCATCTTATTCTCCTTTGGCTGGAATTGGGTTTGGCTCGCTAGGCTCGACGAAGGAAACAGCTCCCGAGGTAACCAATGTTGAAGCCGCCGCGCAGGAGCCGGTGGAGCTGGTTCCTGCGGGGGAAATCCCGGCCGAGGTCACGGAAGAGGCACCTGTCGTATTGGCGATCGAAGGCCGGCCGTTTCCGCAACTCGAAGCAGTAGAGGAGCTGCCGGCACCGGAGTTAGCCCCGGAACCGGTTCGCGAGGCACCCGTTAAGGCGCTGGAGATAGAGCCGGCTCAGGTTCCGGTACTTGCGGCCGCGGAGAAACCGGCCGCTGTTAGCGCCTCCATCGAAGCGGCGTTCGAGGACGCGGACCACGAGAGAGCCGCAGTGACTCCGCCAGCGGCTGATTTCCTGCACTTGGACGTCACGCCGTTTGGAGCCTCCGATTGCTATTTCATGATCGCGGAGGATACGTTCCCAGCGTGCACCGGGCCCGCGATTCCGGACGTTGAAGTATTCTGCGACGCGGAATTCGATCCGGAAGAGCGTCTGGCAAGTCTGCTGGATCCGGCGGACCTAGTGGCTGCCGGCTCGGTTTCATCCAATGCCGGCTGGACGGCCACGAAACCGATGACACACGCTCCGGCTCGTCTCACCCCGCCGTCCTTCCGCGCGTGGAGCGATGGCACGCCGTCCGTGCCGGCACTGGAAGTGGCCGAGATCATCGAGGGGGCCGAGATTGTAGTCGCTGGGCACATTTCGCTGGAAATGGCCAGATCCGCAGCCAGACAGCCGATGAGCCTGCCGCAGGTTCCTCTCGAGTTGCTCGCCTTCCACACATCAGCCGGCGATGCAGCGCAACCGCAAGTGGCGGAGCCGATGCAACTGGCGTTGCTGGTTCAGGAGATCGAGAGCGCGCCGCTGGTCTTTTCCGACATGGCTCTGGCGCCGCAGATCCACACTCCCCTATTCCAGGTGCCGGCTGTCGCGATGCAGCTCGACGAAGATCTCAAACGCGCCATTGAGCCGCCAAAGACCGAAGCCGTCCGGATGGCCGAGCCGGAAATCGCCCGGCCGGCGGCCATGAGCGCAGCTCCTGTGAGCCGGGCTGTCACCTCGACAACATTCCGGCCTGCCACAATGCCGGCGTCCGTTCGCGCGGAGGCGCAGTTGAATGTCCCGGCGATGTCCTCCAAAACAAACGCGGAACCGCGTTTAGCATCAGAGGTCGTGCCAGACATCGCGCCAGGAACAGCCGGAGAACAACGGCCGGCGGCGGATACGTCACAACCGGTCCAGCCCGCGATCGAGAACTCCGCGCGCATCAAGAACTGGCGCTTGAAGATCACGTTCGCCAAGCCCGCCTAGCGCCCGGCGGCTTGCGGCTCTTTGTAGCCATCGTGCACAATAGGGCTTCGATCCGGTCAACTCCATGCGCATCAGCATTACGTACCTCTACGTCATCTTTCGATACGGCTATCCGCACAGCGTTCGCGACGTTCTGGCGGCGCTGCCCCAGATTCGCAAACTGGGGTTCCGGTTTCTCGAGATTGAAGGGCTCGGCGCGGCTCACCTGCGCGCCATGTTTGCGCATCGAAAGAGCGTAGCCGCGGCACTCGAGGACAACGGCCTGCACGTGCATAATTTCTGCGTCGTCGATCCGGCGCTAGTCTCGCTCGATCCCGCCAAGCGCGGCAAAGCCCTGGATCAATTTCGCCTTGGCGCGGACCTCGGCGCTTTTTTCGGAGCGGAGACCCTGCATTTGGCCAGTTATGCCCCGCCCGTGCGCTACTTGAGCGCCAAACCGTATCAATTGGGAGGAAAGAGAAAATATGCGTTTGCCAACCAAACGCGTGTGCGCATCCCGGCCGGTTTCGAGTGGCAGCCAGTATGGGACGCGCTAGTGGAATCGTGCCGCGCGTGCGCTGACATCGCCGCGCAACACGGCAAGACGGTGATCATGGAACCGCGCGTGGGCGAAGTGATTTGTTCGGTTGACTCACTTCTGCGGCTCATCGAACACGTGGGCCGGCCCAATTTCCAGGCGAATTTTGATACCGGCCATTTCTCCGCTCAGCGTGAGAACGTGGCACTGGCGTTGAAGAAGCTCGAGGGCAAATTTGCCAATATCCACATTTCCGATAATGATCCCGTGAACACACAACACCTGCCTATCGGGGACGGCTCCATCGACTGGCTGGAATTTTTCCGCGTCCTGAAGACGATGCATTACGCCGGCTATCTGGGGTTGGACCTGGGGATGAGCAAAACGATTGTGCGCGACTACGGGAAGTCGGTCGAACGGATCCAGGAGATCGCCGCGAAACTCAAATTGCCCGTGGAAGTCTGAGTCTCCCCGCTACAGCAAGCTCTCCACGGTTTTCTCTACCAAGGGCCAGTGTATCGACCGCGGGTCGACGGGTAGGAAATGATCGGCCCCCGGCAAGGGCACGAGGCGTGCGTCATCCCCGGCTGTGACGGCGGCCTTCTGATAATTGTTGCTGATTTCGATCGGAACAATGGAATCGTCGGTCCCATGGAGCAGTCGTACGCGTATGCCGATTGGGACCAGCTCGGTCGGCGAACCCGCGTGGTATCGCTGCGGCAGTTTTTCGGGCGGCCCGCCCATCAATTCTCCGACGGCTCCATCGCCCAGGCGCAATTCCCGACCGCGGCGCAAGTCCACGATGCCGGCAATCGGTGCCGTACCGCGGAGCGCAATCGCGTCGGCCGCGGCCAGCAGGCCGCCCGCCGGGATGCGTGGCCGCGCCGCCAACCATAAGGCAAGATGCCCTCCCGCTGAGTGGCCCACCGAGATCACGCGTTTGAGATCGAGAGGATATTTCTTAGCCAGCGTGCGCAGATGGTCCGCACCCAGCGCCACATCCAGGAAGGTCCCCGGCCAGCCGCCTCCGGGGTTCCCGATGCGCCGGTACTCGAGATTCCACGTGGCGATTCCGGCGCGCGCGAATGCCGCGCACATGTGGCCGGCGTATTCCAAACCGATCTTCGCGCGCCAGAATCCGCCGTGGAAAACAATAGCCACCGGATGCGGCCCGGCGCCCTGCGGCAGGCGCAAATCGCCGAACTGCAAAGGGTCCGGACCGTACGGCAGACGGACATCCGCCGGCGGCGCGGGTAGATCGAGGATTTCACGTCCCATGGATTTGCAGGCTGTGGTCAAACTCCACACGGCTGCCGCGGCGCTCAGGCGAAGCAGGTCTCGCCGGTTGGGCGCTTGCGGCGTGGTACATGGCTTCATTTCGTCTCGATGAGCTCCCCGGATGGTCCGTCGACATCCACAATCCGCAACTTCAGCCTCTTGCGAGCATCGAGTTGCGCTACGGGGATTTCGAACCGCGCGGCAATCATTCGGTCGAGAGTTTGATGTGGCTTAATGCGGTCGCGGATGATCAACGAGTCGTTGTACTTTTGCCCCAGAACCGGGTAGTACTGAAACAGCCGCCGCGCGTCTACTTCCGAAACCACGGTTCCATCCGGCGCCGTCCCGTTGGGCTGCTCCAGCGTAACGTTGACCTCGCGAACGATCACCGTATAGTCAGACGAATTGACCACGCGGAAATCGATTACGGCGATCGAACTGCCCTCGTCGAGGGCCAGCGTTCGCACCTTGAGGATCTTGCCCGCAGGCTCGATGTGCGCCCCGCGCTGCATATAGAAAATCCATACCACGGCGATCGCAATGACAACCAGGCCCACGCCGAGCGCGGTAAGAAAGCTCCGATTCAGATACTGGCGGATAGGGGGACTCCTTTCACGATCATAGCAATCCGACTGCGTTGGACACTTGGGAACGTCTATCCTACTCTAATTGAGAGCCTCTGATGAAGTTGTTGTTGCGCCGACTCGCGTTTGTTGCTGGATTGATTGCGCTGACGCTGGCAACCGGAACAATCGGCTTCTGCGTGATCGACAACTATCCCGTGTTCGACGCGTTCTACATGACGCTGATCACGGTGTCGACGGTTGGTTATGCCGAGATCCATCCGCTGAGCCAAGCGGGACGGATCTTCAATTCGTTCGTAATCTTTTTCGGCGTCATCACCATGTTTTTCGCGATCGGCGCCATGACGCAAAGCATTGTCGAACTGGAACTGGGAGAATACTTTGGAAAGCGGCGGGTCAGGCGCATGATCGAAAAGCTGGAATCGCACTTCATCATTTGCGGCTACGGGCGGGTGGGCCGGAACGCGTCGTTGGAGTTGCAGCGCTCGGGGGTTCCGTTCGTCGTCGTCGATCGCGTCCCAGAACGTGTAGAAAAAGCCATGCAAGCCGGGATGCTGGCCGTGGCAGGCGATTCGACGCGCGACGAAACACTTCGCTCGGTGGGCGTCGCGCGCGCTCGCGGGCTGATCTCTGCACTGTCGACCGACGCGGACAACCTGTTCGTGATTCTTTCCGCGAAGAACCTGAACCCGAAGCTCTTCGTGGCCACGCGCGCCGGCGAGGAGGAAGCCGAAGAAAAGCTGCGGCGAGCCGGCGCCGACGCCTTGTTCGCGCCCTACACCATGGCCGGCTACCGCTTGGCGCAGGCTGTTTTGCGGCCGCACGTGTTCGAATTCTTCGATGTCGCCAACAAGAGTGTGGGCCTGGACGTGGATGTCGGGCAGATTCGCGTACCGGAATCGAGCGAGTTCGCCGCGAGGTCGCTCGAGCAGACGCGCATCCGCCGCGACCTTGGTGTCATCGTACTCGGTATTCGAAAGCCGGACGGGAGCATGCTGTTCAACCCCGCGGCGGAAACCGTTATTTCCGGAGGTGATTACTTGATCGTGATGGGCGAGCGGGGCAATTTGCGGAACCTCGAAAGCATGATCTCGGCGGGAGCAAACCGATGAATGGCGAGATCATCGGACTGTTGGTGTTTGCCGAAGACGGCCTGGGGGTGCTGCACCGGCTGGCGGGCGTGATCGCCGAACACCAGGGAAACATCACTTCCGTCGCGATTCTCGAAAACACCAAGAACGAAGCGCACACGTATTTCGAGATTGCGCTGCCCACGCCGGCGGAGGAGCTGGAGCGCGACTTGCGTGCCCTGCCGATTGTGAAGAGCGTCGCAGTCGTGAAGACCCTACAACGCATCTACGGCAAGCGCATCATCATCGTAGGCGGCGGAGCGCAGGTCGGCCAGGTCGCCATCGGCGCCATCTCGGAAGCCGACCGGCACAACATCCGGGGCGAGCACATCTCGATCGATACGATTCCGCTGGTTGGCGAGCAGGCAATAGCGGATGCGGTCCGTGCCGTTGCGCGCCTGCCGCGCGCCAAGGCCCTGGTACTCGCTGGGTCGCTAATGGGCGGGGACATTAAGGAAGCTGTGATTGAAGTGCGCCAATCGGGATTGCTGGTCATCAGCCTGAACATGGCCGGCAGCGTGCCTGAGGTCGCGGACCTGGTAATCACCGATCCTGTTCAGGCGGGTGTGATGGCCGTAATGGCGGTAGCCGACACCGCGAAATTCAGCGTCGCGCGCTTGAAAGGGCGAGTGTTTTAGAGCCGTTCAAGATGGATGGCTCCGTCGCCGGTCCGAACAGTGAGCGTTTGGCCGCCGCCATTCAATTTCCCGCGCAGCTCAGAACCACCAACCGAGCCTGAAATCGTCACAGGGAAATCTACCGTCACTTTTCCGTCGCCGGTGTGGGCATCGAGATCAGCCGCGAAATCGCCGGGCAGCCGCAGAGTGATGTGGCCGTCGCCGGTATGCACAGTCCAGGCGCCTGTCATCTTCGAGCCGGTTCGCGCGGCGGCCTCGACGCTCCCATCATCTGTTCTGAGGTCTAGCCGGTCCCAACGGCCGCTGGCCCGGATACTCCCATCGCCGGTTTTCGCTTCGAATACGCCGTCGATCGCATTGGCTTCGATACTGCCATCACCTGTCGAAAGGTGAATCTCGCCTTTCAGATCCTGCGCGGAGATTCGTCCGTCTCCGCTGCGGATGTCGGCACGCAGTTCGCGCGGTACCAGGACCTCGACCTCTACCGAATGGCGCGCGAAACTGACGAATTCCTTTGGCGTATGCACTTCGATCTCGACGCGATCCCCGGCCTGATGGTCGGCCACACGAACCTCGGAGGGGCGGATCTGCCAGCCTTGTGTAACGACACGCGCGCCGATCTCGCTCCTTTCCCACGCTCGAACCGTAATACTGCCGTCGGTTGTAGTCACCCGCAAGTCAGGGTGCCCGGACACTGTGAAGTTCTTCTTCCACTCGTCGGCCAAACCTAGCGACGCCGTCATCGCGGTCAAAACCACGCAAGTAATCCAATGATTCTGCATGCACCCGCCTTTCGGAGACTTAGAATACGAAACGCGAGAGCTAGAAGTTCCGCCAAAATGCTACACCGGGCGACGCACCGCCTTTGATCGCTGCCACGAAATGCACTTCGCTTGCCGGACCCACCTTTTCCAGCATCCCGAGAGGGGAGACCTCTCCATCCACCGCAACCGAAATGTTGGGTCGAAGGCGGTCTTCCTCCAGGAGCCGATCGCGAATGCCGGGAAAGGCGCGGTTCAGGTTCTCGATCAACTGCCGAACAGTGGCACCCTCAGCCTCCACCGAAGCCCGCCCGCCGGTGAGCGGCTGGAGTAGTGCCGGAATATAGACCGTTGCCAACCTAGTCTCTTTGACTCCAGATCGCTTCCATAATTGCGGGCGGATTCATGGGAAGCCGCCGCATCCTCACTCCGGTTGCGCGATAGATCGCGTTGGCAATCGCCGCGGGCGGTGGAACGATGTTCGCCTCGCCGACGCCGCGCGCGCCGAACGGATGCCCCGGATTGGGCACTTCCACAATCACCGTGTCGATCATCGGCAAGTCGAGGGCCGTCGGCATGCGGTAATCCAGCAGGCTGGAGTTCATCATGACGCCATCGCGGCTCATGTAGTACTCCTCGTTCAGCGCCCAGCCAATGCCCTGCGCGCTGCCACCTTGCATCTGGCCTTCGACGTAGCTCGGGTGAATGGCCTTGCCTGCATCCTGCACGGCCGTGAAACGCAGGATGGTTGTCTTCCCTGTTTCCGGATCCACCTCAACGTCCACAATGTTGCCGGAAAATGAACCGCCTACCCCCTTCGGATTCACCGCGCCGCGCCCAACCACCGGCCCACCGGTCTGATCCAGCTTCCCGGCGAGTTCCTGGAAGGTCATCGATTTGTCCCCGAATCGAAAGACGCCGCGCTCCAGTGTGACCGCCGCCGCTTCTGTTTCCCATAACTTGGCAACACGCTCTTTCATTTGCCGCACCGTGTCTTGTGCTGCTTCATACGCCGCCCAGCCCGTCGCAAACGTTGTGCGGCTCCCGCCCGTTACCGCCGTAAAGCCAACCGAATCCGTATCCACCACCGTCGGCCGTACACTCTCCGCCGGAATTCCGAGCACTTCCGCTGCCTGCATTGCGATTGACGTCCGGCTGCCGCCGATATCCGTCGACCCTTCCACCAGGTTCACCGTTCCATCCGCGCTTACGCTAATCGTGCAACTCGATGGCAGCCCCACATTGAACCAGAATCCCACCGCCACGCCGCGCCCTCGATTCGGTCCACCGAGGGGCGCCTTGTAGTGCGGGTGATTCCTCATGGCTTCCAGCACCTCGACGCATCCCACGCGCCGGTACTTTGGCCCATCCGCGCGCCGCGTGCCTTCCTTAGCGGCATTTTTCAGGCGAAATTCGAGAGGATCGATCCCCAACTTCTCCGCGATCTCATCCACCACGGTTTCCGCCGCAAACGCGGCGTTGGTCGCACCGGGAGCGCGATATGCAGCCGTGCTCGGCTTGTTGACCACCACGTCAAAGCCGTCGATAGTCACGTTCGGGATATCGTAGGCGGCGAACACGCACATCGCCCCAGGGCCAACCATCGCACCTGGATACGCTCCTGCTTCATAGGCCAGATAAGCCTGGCCGGCAACGATGTGGCCATCCTTGCGGGCACCGATCTTGACCTTGATATAGGAACCTGGCGTCGGCCCGGTTCCCTCGAAAACATCCTTGCGCGACATCACGATCTTTACCGGACGTCCGGTCTTCTTCGAGAGCAGCGCTGCCACCGGTTCGATATATACCGGAATCTTGCCACCGAATCCGCCGCCGATCTCCATGGGCGTGACCCTCACGTGCGAGACCGGCACATCCAGCAGGCACGCCGTCACGTCGCGCACGACGAACGAACCTTGCGTGCTGCACCAAATGAGAATGCGGCCGTCGTTGTTCCAGAGCGCCGTCGCGTTGTGCGGCTCAATGTAGCCCTGGTGGACGGTCGCCGTGTGGAACTCGCGCTCGATGACGACATCGGCTTCGGCGAATCCGGCGGCCACATCGCCCATAACGTGGCGGAAATGTTCGGCAACGTTGCTGACGCGGCCGGTTTGCTCGCCAAACTCCTTGGTCTTGAGATCCTCGTGCACGAGCGGCGCGCCAGCCCGCATGGCTTCTGGCGCAGTCAGCACGCAGGGCAGTACTTCGTAATCGACCTCGATCAGTCCGGCGGCTTCTTCCGCGAGGTGTAAGCTGGCCGCGGCGACCGCTGCCACAGCGTGTCCTTTGTATAGGGCTTTGCCGCTAGCAAGCACATTTCCACGAGCGTGGCTCAGCGGCGTGTCACCTTCGCCCAGGTCGACGATGCGGTCCGGCCCTTGCGGAAAATCCGCCGCCGTCACCACCGCCTTCACGCCGGGAAGCTTCTCCGCCTTGCTAGTATCGATTCGCCTGATTCGGGCGTGCGCATGCGGGCTCCGCAGAACGTACCCGTAAAGCAGCCCTGCCATCTGAAAGTCGGCGCCATACTGAGCGCGCCCCGTCACCTTGTCGGCGCCATCATGCCGGATGGGCCGCGTGCCAACAATCGTGTATTGTTGCGTACTCATGCGTTCACCTCCCGTGTTTCCGCGGCTGCTTGTTGCACGGCGCGAATGATCTTGTCGTAACCTGTGCAGCGGCAAATATTGTTCGCCAGCCACAGCCGGATCTGCTCTTCGCTTGGGTTCGGCTCGCGATCGAGCAAGGCCTTGGACGCCACGATGAACCCAGGCGTACAGATGCCGCATTGCAGCGCGGCGTTTTCCAAGAAAGAGCGCTGCAACGGGTGCAGTTCACTGCCTTTGGCGATGCCTTCGATCGTGGTGATCCGGCAACCTTGCGCCTCGACGCCCAGCACCAGGCACGAAGTTACTACGCGATCGTCGAGCATTACTGTGCACGCTCCGCAATTGCCGTCGTTGCAGCCTTCCTTGGTGCCCGTAAGCCCGAGCACATCGCGCAAGCATTCGAGCAGGCTCTGGCGTGGCTCACAGAGAAACTCTACAGGCTCACCGTTGATCGTGGTCTGAACGCGAACTTTTTCCGGCATGCTATTTCCCCTTCCTGGCTCTTTCAACCGCGGCTTCAAGCGCGCGCCGCGTCAGCACGGCGCACAAGTGCCGCCTATACTCGGCGGTGCCGCGCATGTCCGTAATCGGTTTGGCCGCACTGCGCGCGACTGCTGCTGCGGCGGCGATGCTGGATTCGTTGACAGGCTTACCGGCCAGCGCTTCCTCGGCCTCGGGCACAAACAGCGGCGTCGGTGCCACCGCCGCGAGCGCTATGCGCGCCGAGCGGAACGTGCCGTTTTCCAGTACCACTTCGACACCCACTCCCGCTACCGCGATATCCATTTCATTGCGTGGAATGAAACGCAGATAGCGCGCACCCGAATGCGGCTTGGGCGCGGGCAAATGGAACGACACCAGCAATTCGCCCGGTTGGAGAGCGTTGCGTCCCGGCGCCAGGCAGAAATCTTCCACCGCCATCGTGCGCGTTCCCTTGGTCCCGGCAATCTCGCAGCTCGCGCCGAATGCAATCAGCAGGGGCACGGAATCCGCACTGGGCGCCGCGTTACAGAGATTCCCGCCGATCGATGCGCGGCCCTGGATCTGGGTGCCGCCGATGAGCGAAGCCACTTCCGCCAGTGCCGGGTAGTTACGGGCGATCGTGCCGTCGCCGTAGATGCGGTAGCACGGGACCGCGGCGCCCAGTGTTAAGCCGTGCTTCGGATCGTAATGTATCGCGTTCAACTCCGGGATGCGCTTGACGTCGACCACCAGGTCCGTTTCCCGGCGTCCAGCCCGGAGCTGCACGAGCAAGTCCGTGCCACCGGCCAGCAAACGCGCCCCCGGGTGCGCCGTCAGCAACCCAACAGCCTCGCCGACCGACGCCGGCGCGGCATAGTCAAACCACTTCACAGGCAGAGCCTCCTTCGATTCACGCTTTAGCTAAAGTAACATGAGGCCGCGGGGTGTACTCGGGGGCTGTGTATTGTGAAATAATCCGAGGCATGCAAAGACGACAGTTTCTGGCCGCACCCTTGGCGGCGACGGCCCTGGCGGCACAACAAAGCGCGGGGGCAAGTTCGCGCGAGTATTACCAGTTACGCCGCTATCAGCTTCAGTCGGGACCGCAGCAAAAGCTAGCCGACCGCTTTTTCGCCGAGGCCCTGATTCCGGGTTTGAATCGCCTGGGAATCAGCCCGGTGGGAGTTTTCACGGTCAGCATCGGCCCGGGAAGTCCGACGTTCTATGTGTTGATTCCGAGTCCGTCCGTCGAGAGCCTGGTCACGGCTGACTTTCGTCTGGAGCAGGATGCCGAATACATGAAAGCGGGTGCCGCGTTCTTAAGCGCGCCCGCCAAAGAGCCGGCTTACGTGCGTATGGAAAGCTCGCTGATGCTGGCCTTCGAAGGGAAGCCGCGCCTTACCGTACCGCCAGCCACTGCGCAGCATGGCTCGCGAATGTTCGAGCTGCGAACCTACGAAGCCGCGACCGATCAAGACCATCGCCGCAAAGTGGAGATGTTCAACAGCGGTGAATTCGACGCGTTCGAAAAAGTCGGATTCTGGCAGATCTTCTACGGCGACACGCTGATTGGCTCGCGCTTGCCGAACCTCACCTACATGGTGGGGTTTGAGAATCTCGCGGCTCGCGACAGGTATTGGAACGCCTTCGATTCCACCGCGGAGTGGAAGAAGCTATCGGGCTCGGCGCGCTATAACTTCGAGGAGATCGTTTCCAGCATCACCAACGTGATTCTAAGCCCGACGTCCTATTCGCAAATCTGAGGGCACCACTCACTGGTGACCGGGCTACGCCTGTTGCGACTTAGCGGAGAGTTGGGCCTCGGCGCTTTCGACTGTTTCCGCCACTAACAAGATGCTGTCGGCCTTGGCAACTCGAATCAGTGTGCGAACCCGTGCGGCGGCGCCAGCCAGAGCGAAGCCACGTTGGGTTCTCTGGCACGAAGCGAACACGCCGAGTAGCGAGCCTAGTCCGACAGAGTCCACGAAAGGCACTTCCGACAGATCGACAATGATGGCTCGGTCGGTTACATTCCGGGCGGTACTCTGAAAAGCGAAGACATTGGCGAGCGTCAGCGGACCCAGCACCTTCAAGATGCAGGCTCCCGACGGTCCTTCCGCACTTTGGATCTCGAACTGGTCCATTGCGCTACGTTACCACATATCACCGCATCTTCATGCCGGCGTGCCGCAACAGAAACGGCGATACTAAGCTGAATGAGATGAGAACACAAAAGCACCGGTTGCGCCTGGCTGCGGCGTGGCTGGTGCTGTTGGCGATGCCGGCCGCAGCAGCGCCAGAATCGTTCCGCTTCGTGATCCTCGGCGACCGCACGGGCGAAACGCAGCCGGGTGTCTACGAGCAAGCGTGGAAGGAGGCGGTTGCCGGGAATCCAGCCTTTGTGGTGGCGGTGGGCGACACGATCCAGGGTCTGCAAGATGCGACCGCGGAATCAGAGTGGCAATCCGTCGAACAGATGCTCATGCCGTATCGTCGCTATCCGCTGTATCTGGTTCCAGGCAACCACGACATCTGGTCGCAGACCTCTGAAAGACTGTTCCGCAAGTATGCGCGGCACGATCCGCACTACAGCTTCGATTACCGCCAGGCGCACTTCACAATTCTGGATAACAGCCGTTCGGACGAGTTATCGCAGGACGAGCTGACATTCCTCGAGAAAGACCTGCGCGAGCACCAGGCGCAGCCCGTCAAGTTCATCGTGTCGCACCGGCCATTCTGGCTTATGAATGTCATCTTACGGAATCCGGACTTCCCGGTACATCAACTTGCTAAGAAGTACGGCGTCCGCACCGTGATTTCAGGCCATGTGCACGAGATGCTGCACGTTGATCTCGATGGCGTCAGGTACATCTCCATGGCCAGTGCCGGTGGGCATCTGCGAGCAACCAAAAAATACGAGGACGGTTGGTTCTTCGGATACGCGCTAGTGGACGTGAGCGGCGCGGACGCCAGATTTCAGATCAAGGAACTGAAGCCACCTAAAGGCGAAGGTCGCGTCACGGAACTCGATGACTGGGGGACAGCCGGGCTGGTCAAGAGAAGCAGCGGGGCACCCTTGTGCTATTTCTTGCCTTCGTTGCATCGGTGAAGACTTACATTAATATAACCGCGGCCCGCGTTGGATCATCTGTTAGAATAAAGGCTTCCCGAAAAACTTATACGGCACCAATACATGCACTGGAGCAAGCTATTCATCCCTACGCTACGCGAGAACCCCGCCGAGGCGGAAGTGGTCAGCCATCAATTACTGCTGCGCGCGGGTTACATCCGCCAGTTATCGGCGGGCATTTATAGCTGCCTGTTTCTCGCGCAGCGGTCGCTGCTGAAGATCACGCAGATCGTTCGGGAGGAGATGGACGCGATCGGCGCGCAGGAGATGCTGTTGCCCGCGCTGCACCCAGCCGAACTGTGGCAGGAATCGGGACGCTGGGAAGTCATGGGCGACAACATGTTCCGCCTGAAGGACCGCTTTGGACGCGATCTGTGCCTCGGAATGACGCACGAAGAAGTCATGACGGCGATCGCGCGCGGTGAGTTGCGAAGTTACAAGCAATTGCCGCAAATGTGGTACCAGATCCAGAACAAGTTTCGTGACGAGCAGAGACCGAAGTCGGGTCTGCTGCGCGTGCGGCAGTTCACGATGAAGGACTCCTACAGCTTCGACCTGGACGCTGCCGGACTCGATGCTTCGTATCAAAAACATCATCATGCTTATCGCCGGATCTTCGATCGCTGCGGCCTCGATTACCTCGTGGTGGAAGCGCATTCGGGAGCAATGGGCGGCAGTCAATCGCACGAATTTATGGTGGTGTCGGATGCGGGCGAGGATTTCGTGGTGCAGTGCAAGAACTGCGGCTATTCGGCCAACCTGGAGAAGGCAGTTTCGCGGCCCCGAGCGCCGGAGGTTGCCGACGCCGAGGGCGATCTCTCTCCCGAGGCTTTCCACACTCCGGGCCGCAAGACAATCGCCGAGGTCGCAGAATTTACCGGGCTTCCCGAGACCTTCCAAATGAAGAGTTTGATCATGGTAGCCGGCGACCAGCCGATACTGGCGCTTTTGCGCGGTGATCATCAGCTCAGTGAGACGAAGTTCGCGAAGGTGCTGGGGGCGAGCGAGATCCGTCCCGCGCATCCTGCGGAGTTGCGGCACTGGCTCGGCGCCGACGCCGGTTCGCTGGGACCGGTAGGTGTGACCAAACTGCTGCGCATTATCGCGGATAACGCGCTTGAGGGCAGGCGCAACATGATTGCGGGAGCGAATCGCGACGACTACCACCTGCGCCATGTGACCCCGGGCGAGGATTTCATCGCCGAGTTCCACGATCTGCGTCAGGTGGCCCCGGGCGATGGCTGCATAAATTGTGGAGCGCCAATCGAACTGCGCAAGACCATTGAGATCGGCCACATTTTCAAGCTCGGGTACAAGTACTCGGAATCCATGGGCCTGCGTGTGCTGAACGCGGATGGCGCGGACGTGCCCGTGATTATGGGCTCGTACGGCATCGGCATAGAGCGCATTCTGAGCGCGGCGGTCGAGCAGCGGCACGATAAGGATGGCATGGCGCTGCCTGTCTCCATCGCGCCGTTTGCTGTGGTGGTGACTCCGGTGAACAGCGCTGAGCCTGCACAGCGCAGTGCGGCTGAGGAGATTTATCGAACGTGCCTGGCACTGGGGCTGGACGCCCTTCTGGATGATCGAGATGAGCGGCCCGGTGTGAAGTTTAAGGACGCCGATCTGATCGGCATTCCTTTCCGTATCACGGTTGGCAAGAAGCTCGCGCAGGGAATGGTGGAACTGGTGGAGCGGCACGGAAGGAAATCGTCAGATGTCCCTGTTGCGGATGCCGCAGCCGAAGTGAAACGGCGGGTCACGGACCCGGTAGTGGTATGACCGACTGGAAAAAAATCCGGGCCGAATTCCCGGCGCTGGAGAACTGGACGTTCTTGAACACCGCCACATTCGGCCAGCTTCCTCGCCGCGCAACCGAAGCCGTGTCGCAGCACTTCGCGCGTCGCGACCGTTTTGCCTGCGCCGATTTCATGGAGTGGTTTGACGATGCCGATGCGATCCGCGGCTCCATCGCACGCCTGGTTCACGCCACGCCGGACGACATTGCTTTCATTTCTAAGGCTAGCGCGGGGCTGTCGCTGTTGATGGGGGGCATCGAATGGAAGCCGGGCGACCAGGTGGTCACGCTCCAGGATGAGTTCCCAAATCATTACTACTATCCGAGCTTTCTCGGCGCTCGCGGTGTCGAGTTCGTCGAGACACCCTTCGAGCGCTTCCATGCATCCATCACTCCGCGGACCCGCCTGGTGGCGATCAGCATGGTGAACTACTCGACAGGATTCCGGCCGCCTCTCGTTGAGATTGCACGGTTTCTCCGGGAGCGCGACGTGCTGCTCTACGTGGATGGCACGCAGGGGCTGGGCGCGCTGGAGTTCGATGTGGCGGCCATCCGGCCGGCCATGCTGTCGGTGAACGGCTATAAGTGGATGCTTGCGCCCACCGGCGCAGGATTCCTCTATGTCGATCCGGCCGTGCGCGCGTGGTTGCAGCCGAATGTGATCGGCTGGCGCAGCCATCACGCCTGGCGCCGCCACGAAAATCTGCATCACGGTGCGCCGGAGTTTAGTACGAAAGCGGAGAAGTATGAGGGCGGAATGCTAGCGTTCGATCCGATATACGCCATGGGCGCGTCCGTCGACATGATGCTTGAGATCGGGCCGCGAGTGATTGAAGAGCGCGTCACGCAGTTGGCGGCGATGACCCGCGACGTGCTCCGCCGGGCCGGCGGCAAGCTGGCGGCAGACCGCGATCCACACTACGAGTCGCCTGTTGTAACGGCCCGCTTTGCGGGCAAAGATGCAAGCCAGCTCGTGCGCGAATTGCACGGGCGCAACGTTCTAGTCGCCGCGCGGCACGGTAATCTGAGGGTCTCACCACACTTTTACAACGACGAGACCGACCTCGACCGGTTCGAACAAGAACTGAAACGAACCCTCGGCTAGTCAACGGCCCACATCGCCAGCATCGCGCTAGATCTTCGCCATCCAGAAACTGCCGCCCTTCTTCAATAGGGTATCTGGCATATGCTCCCGAAACCAATCTTCGCGCGCGTTCTGCATGTGGCTGAGGAACAGCAAAATACGAAAGTGATCGTTATATTCCAAGAAAGCACGTAGTAAGTACGCTTCGTTCCATGCGCGGCCTTCACGCAGCCAGACATCGGGGTATTCATATGCTACATAGATGTCGTGTATCTGGATAATAACTCCAGGTTTCAGTCGCGGTAAGACCTCGAAGACAATGTAATTGACGTCGCTTCCCGCCTTAGATATATGAGTAGAGTCGATGAATAAGATATCGCCGGCGCCTAGCTGGTCGAACACTTCGAGATCTATATCTTGTAGCTTACTTTCGATGATGTTGATAGTATCATTCGACTTTGCAATGAGAGATCGCAATAACTTCGCATGGGGCTCAATCGAGGTTACTTGCGTTCGCGAGTGCAGAAAGACACGGTTGGTATCGAGGATAACGCAGGTGGAAAAACCTGACCCGATTTCAATCAATCGCTGAGGACGAAAATGATTCATCACGCAAAACAGAATAATCCCGTCCGCATAAGAAAAATGAGGATTATCAAACTGGTAGAGTAGTCCTTCGACGGGTTCTGCCCGGAAGGGGATCATCGGGTAGTGTGCCTTCAGACAATCGAGGAAATCAAGCTGAGTCCGGTCGTCCATCTGGATAGCGGGTAACCGGGCCAGCAATGACTTAAGCTCCAGGCGGACTAAGTGCTCCTCGACATCACGCTTCGATGGTACCGGCGAGTAGAAGTGCCCTGGCGGCGCAAACTGTCCCGCATCCACCACGATTTTCTTTAGCTGATCGCGCTCCTCACTGATTACGGCGACATGTTTTTGCAGGCGAGCCATTTCTTCGGCGGTGCCCTTCGGATGAACCAACGCCCTCAGAATTGGACGCCACTTCATGCGCATGCCTCCGCTGGCCGGACGTCGCGCAATACGGCGCTCCAGCCAGGCAACCCGTTGGCCGCCGCGTAAGAATCCTCTTCAAGAGTCAAGGCGGCATCTACACGGGAGCCCTGCGAAAGTTCACTGAGCCGTTCGGCGAAGTTCCAGGCCCTGAGCCAGAGGATCCGTCCTTCCTGGCGAAGCGGCACACGCAGGTGTTTTTCCTTCCAAACGGCGGGCCGTCCGGCCACCTCAACGTCAAGCGCCGCGAACAAAGGAGCAGGATGGCCGCAACCAAACGGCGCTAGCGCGGAGATCTCGGCCAATGTCTTTTCGTTGACCTCGCGCAAAGTCAGAACGGCATCGATTTCGATCTCCGGTAAAAAGTCCTCAGGCGTGAGCCGCGCGCCAGCGAAGTCTTCGAGGCGCCGGCGGAATGTCCCGACATGCTCGGCAGTCAGAGTTAATCCAGCGGCGTGACTGTGGCCTCCGAACTTCACGAACAGCTCCGGCATGGATTCGAGCGCCTCCAGCAGATGAAATCGCTTAATGCTGCGCCCCGAGCCTTGCGCGAAGCCGGTCTCGCGATCTTCGCTCAGCACAAAAACCGGGCGGTGAAACCGTTCCACCAGGCGGCTTGCCACGATACCGAGCACTCCGCGATGCCAATCCGGCGCTGAAAAGACCAGTGCCGGCTGGGAATCATGGATGGGCGTGCGCGCGCATTCGCTCAGGATCGTTTCAATGATCTCGGCTTCCGTTTTCTGGCGCTCCGTGTTCAGGGCGTGTAACTGCTCCGCGAGAACCCGGCCGCGCGCTGCATCGGCGGTCAATAGCATCTCGATCACGTCATTAGCCGTGGCCATGCGGCCGGCGGCATTCATGCGCGGAGCGATGCGGAAGGCCACTTGCGTCGCCGAGGGAACACTTCCAGCGCTGAACCCCGCGACTTCTAGCAATGCGCGCAGGCCCGGGCTCCGCACGTCGCGCAGTCCGCTCAACCCGTGCTTGACGATGATCCGGTTCTCTCCCGTAAGCGGCACCACGTCAGCCACCGTACCGATGGCCACCAGCTTGAGAAACGATTCGAGAATGCGCCGGCGCTTGTCCGGTGGCCAGTCCAGCGTAGCCACCAGCGCCTGCACCAGCTTAAAGGCAACCCCCACGCCGCACAGGTTCTTTTCCGGATAATTGCAATCCGGCCGGTTCGGGTTCAGCACCGCGAGTGCCGGCGGCAATGCGGCTTCGGGCAAATGGTGGTCAGTGATGATGACGTCGATCGAAAGCTCGCTCGCTCGCCGCACTACTTCAGCCGCGCGAATCCCTGTATCGACGCTGATGATGAGCGAAACACCGCGCGCCGATGCGGTCTCCACCACCTCCGGCCGCATCCCGTAACCGTCCTTGAGACGATCCGGCACGTGAAAGTCGGCCACGCCGCCAGCCAGTTCGATAGAGCGCTTCAAGATCACGACCGACGTGGCTCCGTCCACGTCGTAGTCGCCGTAGATCAGGATCTTTTCGCGATTGTGGATCGCCCGCGTCAGCCGTTCCAGCGCGCAGTCCATGCCGCGCATCGCCAGCGGGTCGTGCAAGTCATCGAGGGAAGGGCAGAGAAAGCGGCGAGCCGACGCCGCATCGCGAAAGCCGCGGCCGCAGAGAACAGTGGCCGCCGGGATGCCCACCCCCAAGACACGGCCCAGGGCTTCCACTTCGCCACGATCTAAGTTCGGAAGCAGCCAGCGCGCCTGTCGGGCCATGCGGGCGGTTCAGTTTTTCGAATAAAACCCGCCGAGCGATCCATCATCCTCTTCTTCTTCGGCAGGCAGGTGGCTGGTGATCTCTTCACAAACGCCTATGAATTCCTCGTACCAGTCGGGACGCAATTCATAAATGTACATGCGCGCGTGATGATCGAAAGCCAGCTCCAGTGAGCACGTAACGCCCTCGTAACCGCGCAGGGAACGCACGCGCCGTTCCAGGTCCCGGCGCTCCTCGGACGCAATATCACTGTCTTCCAACTGCTCGAGCGTCTCTTCGATCTCCGCTGCGTCGAAGTCCCGCGAGGCGAACAGGATCATTTTGCAGCCGATCTGCCGCGCTGTTTCGAGAAAAATCTGGTAATCGGGGTAGCGTTCGGTGTCCCAGGTCACCATGGGCAGGCCTTCCAGACCTCCCGGATAGCTATGAAAGACGGCGAAACCGGATTTGTCTAGGTATTCGAGGATTTCGCGCTTGAGGGTGTCGAGATTCAGATCCACAGTTTAGTCCTTCGCCGCTTCGCCAGAACCAGAATAACAGAAGCGGTTGGCCAGTTCGCGGACCGTTCCAGCGCGCTACAACCTCGCAATTCGCTGAAAGATCGGCTTTAGCACCGGGTAGAGAGAAGTGTAGATCGAATGGCCGTCCTGGTAGAAGTCCGATTCCGCACCGCTTGGCATCACGGAATCGGTTTCGCGAATCACATGGCGGCAAACTTCCGGAACCGTCGAGTATGCGCCCGTCCCCACCAGCGCCAGCAGCGCCGCTCCATATGCCGAACCTTCCTGAGTTTCGAGTGTGACAACCGGCTTGGCGAGAACATCGGAGAGTACCTGGCGCCAGAACGGACTCTTTCCGCCGCCACCGGAAACGCGCACCGAATTCACCAGCACGCCGAGCTGCTCGATGATGTTCAGGCAATCCTTCTGGCTGTAGGAAACGCCCTCGATCACGGAACGGATCAAATCCGCGCGTGTGTGCTTGGCAGTCAGGCCGATCCATCCCCCGCGCGCCGTCGCGTCCAGATGTGGTGTGCGCTCACCCATGAGGTAAGGCAGCCAAAATAGGCCTTGCGCACCCGGAGGCGATTTTGCCGCCAGCGCCATGAGGTCATCGTAATCGGAGCCTGGCGCCAGTTGATTGCGGAACCATTGGAGGCTGAGTCCGGCGCCCTGCGTCACCCCCATGACGTGCCACTTTCCTGGTACCGCATGGCAGAACGTATGCACACGCCCGGAGGGATCGTACGCCACCTGCTCCATGTGCGCAAACACCACGCCAGACGTGCCCAGCGTGCAGGACACGATGCCCAACTCGACGATGCCGTTGCCCACCGCGCTCGACGCCTGATCCCCGCCGCCGCCCACCACCGGCGTGCCCGCCACCAGTCCCGTTACTCCCGCTGCCGTAGGGCTGACCGTGCCTGTTACTTCCACCGATTCGTAGCACCGCGGAAGAATGGAGCTATCGAGTCCAAGCGCCTCGATCATTCGGCTCGACCATTCGCGCCGCACTACATCGAATAACGCGGTACCGGATGCATCGGAAACCTCAGTTGCAAACTCGCCAGTCAGCCGGAAGCGCATGTAATCCTTGGGCAGAAGCATCTTATTGACGCGCTCGTAGCGGTCCGGCTCGTTGTCCCGCACCCACAAAAGCTTCGGCAACGTAAAGCCCGTGAGCACCGGATTCGCCGTATAGGAGAGCACGTTAGCGGTGCCCACCGCGCGATTGATGGCGTCTACCTGCGGCTGGCTGCGCTGATCGCACCAGATCAGCGCTGGCCGGATCACCGTGTTTTCTTTGTCAAGAATGACCAGGCCGTGCATCTGGCCGGAGAGGCCGATGCCACGCACGTCGCGGCCGGTGATGTGGGCCTCCGCGAGCACGCCGCGAATCGCTTGAACGGCGGCTTCCCACCAGTTCTCGGGCCGCTGCTCCGCCCACAGCGGGCGCTCCATGCGCATATCCTCGTGCGGCGCCGTGAAACCCGCGCGAATGCTGCCGCGCTCGTCTACAACCAGCGCGCGCGTACCGCCCGTTCCAATATCAATACCCAGCCACATCGGCTATACCGGTTCGGCCCACGGCAAGTAACCAGCTCCGTAGAGCCCTGCCTCATTGCCCAGGACGGCCTTTTCTACTCGCGTGTTCGTGTTGCGAAACGTAAACGAGCGCTTCCGCATCTCCTCCAGCATCGCTGGGGCGAAGAAGTCCCACGCCGCCAGGACGCCGCCGCTCAACAGGTAAAGCGGAAAATTGAAGGTGTTCACCATCGTGGCCAGAGCGATTCCTAACGCCTCACCCATGCACTGAAAAACCGTCCGTGCGTGATCATTGCCCGCCACCGCCAGATTGTATATGTCCGCGGCTGTCAGGTTCTCCCCCAGCCCAAGAATGCGCGCCATCACGACGATGGCAGTCGCCGAGGCGTGCTTCTCGACGCACCCGCGATTACCGCACCCGCACGGAAGTCCGTTCGGGACGACTGTTATGTGCCCCAACTCGCCTGCCATACCGAGAAAACCGTGCAACACTTTGCCCCCGGAGATGATGCCGCCCCCGATTCCGGTGCCCAGCGTGAACAGAACCAGATCATCTACATCGTGTCCCGCCCCGATCCACTTCTCTCCTAAAGCGGCGGCATTGGCGTCATTCTCGAGAATCACTTTTGTCTTGAGCCGGCGCTCCATCTCGTCACGAAAGGGAAAATCCTCGATGCAGGCCAGATTATTCGAGTTGCGGATCACGCCTTCCTTCAGCAGAATGAAGCCCGGGATTCCCAACCCGATCCCAGCTAATTGCCCCGTCCCCCAGCGCGACCGCAGATCGTCAATCGCAGCCACCATCTCACCCAGCAGCGACTCTCGCCCTAGCGCCGGATTGGTGCTGGCAGAGACCTTCTCCATGATCCTGCCGTCCCTTGTAATCGCCGCAGCCCGTAAATTCGTGCCGCCCAAATCCACTCCTATCGAATATTCGGCCATGAACAGGTGATGATAACAAAGGTTAGAGCACTCAGAACAACCCCTCCAGGCTGAGTTAGATCCTTCCATAACAATCGGTTATGAGTCCGATACGAATTTTCCCTACGACTTGTGAACGTATTCGTGATACATAATGGAACAGAATAGTAGTGCGTTTACGTCGATAAGAGTAGGTAGAGACGGTTTATGGGAGACCAACGATACATCGACGTCCCCGGCAGCGGAACCCACGAACTGCCGCCGCTTCTCGTGCATGCCGCGCAGGACAGCACGCCGCTCTCAGAAGTCGTCGACATGGCCGCAGGAATTGTCGAAGCCGAGGATATGTTGGGTGATGCGCCTGGCGAGGAGAGCGTGCTCGAACAGCGCAAGTTCGATTTGGCGCTGAACCTTGCCGAACAGTATCTCCGGCTGGTTTCTCATTGGCAATGGGGCGATTCAATCCTTGAATGGGTTCGGCAGTGCGAAATTACTTTCGAAACACGTGACGGATTGCGCAACCTGCTCCACCCCGATGTTTGGCCCCATGCCAGTCGCAGCAGCTTCGTATACTTGCTGATGGAAAAATCAGTGCCCACGCACGGCGTCGGATTGGAGAACGCCGTCGGTCTCCGGCTTACCTTCCGGCAGCCGCCGCCTATCGATTGCTTCTCCAACCAGTTTCTCTTCTACCTGAATGCGAGCGTTACCAGCAGCGCATACCGAACCTGGGCGCATCTAGCTCAGGATTCGCCCACGCTGTTTCCGCCCGACCGCTTCCATTTCGACGTGGTGGATCTGGCGGCGTAGCCCCCGAGCCTAGGCTGTTTCCAGCAGGAGACTCGTGTCGTCAGCCACCTTCGCCAGCCAGCGGCGGCGATTCATTCGGACTAGCGAGAACAGCAATAGGAACGCGATCAAGAATCCCATCGAAGCTCCTACGCCGATCCACTGGGGTTCTGGCGAGCGCACGAACAGCACAAAGCCGAGATTGAAGATCACCGGGATGGCCACCGCCCGCAGCGGCAGCCAGGGGCGATCCAGGGCGAACAGCGCGCGCGCCAGCAGTTCCAACAGGCTCCAGCCCACCAGGCTCGGTGCAAATCCGAGAAAGACCGCCGAAACCAGCCGCGTGGATTGCGGTGTGAAATTGCCGCGTTCGAACAGCAGTGCAATCAACGGTTCCCGTAGCGCAATTCCCACCGCGCAGCCCACCACCGCCACCAATCCCACCAGAGCGATAGTTTTATCGATCAGAGCGAACGCCCGGCGCAACTGGAACTGGCTCCGCAAACGCGCAATCTCGGGCAACAGCGAGTTGGACACTGGATTGATCAGGTACGCGAGCGGAACGTTCAAACAGCGCATGCTGTAATCGAGCGCCGCAGCCATTCCAGTACCCGCATGCGTGGCGTACGCCCGGGTGATTACGACATTCAGCGCAATCATGCCGGCATAGACCAGGAACGACCCGGGCTTGGCCAGCAGCTCGCGCCAGTGCACATCCGGTTCGATCGCACTCTCCGTCTGGAGGCGTTCACGCGCCGCGAAGTACACAATCCCCAGTTGCACCCAGGCGCCGGCCGCATAACCGATCGCAAATCCGTACACGCCCACGATGTGCCAAAGTCCCAGTGCGGCGGCGATGGTAAACACGTTGACGACAGCCTGATGAAAAACCGTCGGTCCAAAACGCCGGTGCGTAAACAGAAATGCTACGTACAAGGCAGCCGTTCCCGCCGCCAGTGAGGAAACCGCCGCAATCCGCAGAAGCGCCACCGCTGTGCCAACATACGCGGCATCGAGGCCCGGGGCGAGCACGCTGATCAGCCATGGCGCCGAAAGAACGATCGAAACCGTCAGCAGCCCAAAGACCCGTACGAAGACCCGGTTTAGCTTACGAAAGAGAGCTGCCCGCGCCGCGCCCTCGCGCTCAGTGAGCATGGGCACAAACGCGAACACCATGGTGTTGATCAGAACAGAGTTGAGCGTGTCGATGGGTCCCACCGCAACCGCCAGAGCGTCCGCGGCGCTGTGAGTTCCCAGCAAGTAGGCGGTTAACGCCACCCGGAAGAATCCGACCAGGTTGCCGGCGATCAGGCCGGCGCTGATCACCAGACCGCCACGCACAATGGGGCTCCCGGCGGCTCGGTCGAACACGTTTCTTTCCACCCTGTTTTCAGGAGAAAGCGGCGGCGCTGTTTCCCCGTTCTTCAGTCGAGGTTCCTGGATTGAGAATAGACGGGACCCAAGCCCGTCTCCTACTTCACGCCGAGGCGGCAGATGCGGCGGCCCTGGCGGCGGCCAGCGCTGCATCGTAGTTCGGAAAATCGGCCACTTCCTTCACATATTCCGCGTGCCGGATCGTATCGTTCTTGTCCAGCACGAAAATCGCCCGGCTCTCGATGCGCAGGTCTTTGATCAGCGTTCCGTAATTGCTGCCAAACGACCCGTCCCGGTGATCCGACAGCATCTTCACCTTATCCACCCCGAACGCTCCGCACCAGCGCTTCTGCGCGAACGGCAGGTCCATGCTGACCGTGAGAATGTCCACGTCCGGCAACTTAGCGGCTTCTTCGTTGAAGCGCTTGGTCTGGGCGTCGCAGACCGGCGTGTCCAACGAAGGCACGACGCTGATAATGCGAACGTTGTGACCCGTGTCCGCCAGCGTGACGTTCTTGAGGCCGTTGTCCACGAGTTTGAAATCCGGAGCCTTGTCGCCCGCCTTCAGTTCTGGGCCGATCAGGGTCAGCGGATTTCCCCGCATCGTTGTTGCTCCTGGTCTCTCCATGTTGTTCTCCTGAGTTTGAATTGGTTCTGCTATTGTAGCAACTCGCCGAATTTGGCCGCGTCAGTAGTTGGCAACTTGCAAGTGTAGTTTTCGCAGACATACACCGTGGTTTTGCCATCGGCCGCGGTCATAGTTTCGACTGCCGGCAGATAGCCCGTCAGAGTCTGGCGCGACGTCCCGTCTACAAACAGCACGATGCGCTCCGGCGTGAACCGGCTATGCAAAACACCCAACATTTCTCGGGCCGACGCCGTCGAGCGGTCGCCCACCAGAATGATCTGCTTCGGCTTCGACAGGCCGAACTCGCACGCCACCAACATCTGCGGTACCGCCGATGGCATCCCGTTGACTCGCGAGGCAAAGGCATCTAGCGTTTTGTCCGCGGAGCTGCCGAAGTCCTGCCGGCCGGTCATTTGGGCCAGCCGCAGAAGATTCAACGCCGCAATCGAGTTGCCCGAAGGCTCCGCGCCGTCGTAATCCTCCTTCATGCGGATCAGCAGGCTTGCGTCGCCCACCGCGGTGCTGAAGAACCCGCCGTGCTCGTGGTCTTCGAACAGTTCGCGCTGCTTTTCAGCGAGCCTCACCGCGGTTTGCAGATAGCCCACGTCAAACTCCGTTTCGTACAGATCAAGCAGCGCCTGGGTAAAGAGCGCATAGTCGTCCAAAAAACCCGGTATCGCTGCGTCTCCTTGCCGGTAGCGGCGCAGCAGCACACCTGTCTTCGTGTCATACATGCGGCTCAAAATGAACTCGGCGGCGCGTGTGGCCGCGGCCGAGTAACGTGGCTCGCCCAGCACCGCCCCACCCTTGGCAAACGCTGAAATCATGAGGCCATTCCAGGCCGTCAGGACTTTATCGTCTAGGTGCGGCCGCACCCGCTTCGACCGCTCCGCTAGCAATTTCCCGGCGGTAATGGCCAGTTCCTGGGTCACCTTCTCCACAGGTTCTGAGAACCGCTCAGCCGTCTCTTCCGGCGTGTGTGCCTCGAACAGAATGTTCTGCCCGGCGAACTCGTCATGCGGATCGCTTTCTACATTGCCGTGCGGCCCCACGCCATACCGATAGAAAAACCACGCTGCTTCCGGTTCGCCGGCAACGCGTCCGATCTCCTCCCGCGTCCACACGTAGAACGCGCCTTCGCCCTTCACCTCCGGCTTGGCGGGATCGATCACGCTGTCCGCATCCTCGGCCGAATAGAAGCCGCCATCCTTGTCGGTCATATCGCGCAGCACATACTCAAAGATGCGCCGCGCCACGCCGGCGAAGAACGTATCGTGCGTGATCTGGTACGCCTCCAGATAAGAGATCGCAAGCTGCGCCTGGTCGTACAGCATCTTCTCAAAGTGCGGCACAAACCAGCGGTCATCCACGGAATAACGATGGAATCCGCCGCCCAACTGGTCGTGCATCCCACCCTTGGCCATGGCTCGCAGCGTCGCGAGCACCATATCGCGCGCCTCCTCGTTGTGCGCACGGGCGGCGTAGCGCAACAGGAAATTATGCGTCACCGGCCGCGGGAACTTTGGCGCCGCGCCGAATCCACCGAGTTTCGAATCAAACGAGCGCCGGAACTGAAGAAAACCAATCTGCAGCGCGTTGGGATCGAGGCCGCCTGAGGGTGCCACCTCCGCTGCCTGTTCCAGATGGGCCACCACATCGGCGCTTGAATGGAGGATTTTCTCCCGGTCAGTGCGCCACGCCTCCGCCACACGTTCCAGCAGCGTCGGGAAGCCCGCGCGCCCGTACCGGTTCTCCGGCGGAAAATACGTGCCACCCAGAAACGGTTTCAGATCCGGCGTCAGCCACACCGACATCGGCCATCCACCTCCGCCCGTGGTTGCCTGCACATAAGCCATGTAAATCCGGTCCACGTCCGGCCGCTCTTCCCGGTCGACCTTGATAGACACAAAATACTTGTTCAGAATCGTCGCGATCTGCTCATTCTCGAATGACTCGCGCTCCATGACGTGACACCAGTGGCAGGTCGAATAGCCGATCGAAAGAAAAATCGGCTTGTCTGCTTTGCGCGCGGCTTCGAACGCTTCCTCACCCCAGGCATACCAATCCACCGGATTGTGCGCGTGCTGGAGCAGGTAAGGGCTCTTCTCGTGAATCAGACGGTTGGTGTGCATGGGCTTTTGTCCTGTTTGCGGCGACTGGATGGCGAGCATGCACACCGTCGCGAACAAGACGACCGGACGTGCGCTCACGTTAGCCTTTATCTTCAGCGTACCTATATTAACCCGGTCCTACCGTATGATTTCCTTGGAGACAAAAATCGAAATGTGGACCCACATGTTCGCCCTCACCCTGCCCATCGCGGAGAAGATGCTGCGCCCCGCCATCGTTTACGCATTTCTGGTGGTCATGCTGCGCATCTTCGGAAAACGTGAGCTGGCTCAGCTCAACCCCTTCGACCTCGTGGTGCTGCTCTCACTTTCCAACACCGTCCAGAACGCCATCATCGGTGATGACAACTCCGTTTCCGGCGGTTTGATCGGTGCCTTCACGCTTTTCGCCGTGAATTATCTGGTTGTGCGGTTTCTGTTCAAGCACCGCCGGCTCGACGAGGTGCTGGAGGGCAAGCCGACCTGTCTCGTCAAAGATGGCTCTGTGTGCCACGCTGGCCTAGCCAAAGAGCTGCTGACGGAATCCGAGCTTCTCACGGTCGCACATCGCCAGGGATTCGCTTCGCTCGATGAAATTCACCACTGCATCCTCGAGCCAGGCGGCACATTCTACTTTGAGGCGAAGGAACCCCGCCCGCACGAACGCGAGCACGCCCAGGTGATGAAACGCCTCGACGAAATTGGCAGTCAGCTCGACGGCCTGCGCCGCCTAGTCACCCGTTGACAGCGCCACCGGCACTTCCCACACCCCGTCGAAGTCGGCGAAGAAGCCCTCGACCGTAATCCCCGGAAAGGCCGTCCGAATCGCCCCGGCCGCGCGCCCCAGCTCCACCATGTGATGTTGGGTCTCCGCGTTCGCGTCTCCGTTGAACCGGGCCAGGCCGCCGTAGGTACCGCAATCGCGATGTGCGATCAGTATCACGCGCTCGGTAGCGTGCAACTGCCGGGAAAGCCGGAGCTGATCGAGAACGAACGTGCGTTCGGATTCATTGTTTGGCGAAGCCAGCGACTTGGCGCCCCCGGCAACCCGGACCGAATCCGCTCGCGCAATGCCCGTCCGCTTCAGGAACTTCTCCACCGCCAGCGTGAAGCGGTCGTCGAAGCACCATACGACGGCCGCATCCGCCCGGTATACCTCCGTCGGCGAATCAAAGTGGAAGCGTTTCGTCATGCCGTTAAGCGACGCCGCGGCGCGCTTTCATCTCCGCCAGCAGCTTGTCGATTTTATCCTCTTTCTCCAGTGCCGCGAGACGGTCCTCGATGTTGTCGGTTCCCATCTCGGATTTCGCCTGGCTCACTGCCTCCACGTGCATCACCTTGCGCTCCATACGATCGAACGCCGCGGCCTTCGACCCATCGCCCATGGCCAGCCGCGCATCGTTCGCCTTACCCAGTGCGCGCGACCGCCGGTGCTGCGCCACCAGCAAATCGCTTTTGGCTTCCGCCTCCGCCAGCTTTTGCTCGAGTTGCCGCAGCGCAGTTTTGAGATTCTCCACCTGCGTCCTCTGGTCCGCGATCTGCTGATCGAAACTCCCGGCCATCTGCTGATAGCTCATCGAGCGCTCCAGCGCCGCCCGCGCCAGGTCGTCCTGCTTCTTGTCCACCGCCAGCTCCGCCTTGCGCACCCACTCGGTGTGCTTGTCGTGGTTTTCCTTTTGCTTCTTCTCGAGCAGGTGCTGGTCGGCGATGGAGATCGCCACCTGCGTCTTCACCTGCATCAACTGGTTCTGCATGTCCAGAATAACCTGCTTGATCATTTTCTCGGGCTCTTCGGCCCGGTCAATCAGGTCGTTGAGATTCGCCCGCACCAACGTTGAAACTCTTTCCAATAGCGCCATATCATGCTCCTTCCAATTCCCTTTTGCCCTTTGCCTCTTGCCCTTTGCCTCTTGCCTTTTGTCTTTTGCCTTATTTCTTGGTGTCGTTCCCGTCCACTTTAGGCGTCTTGTCCCCAATCGTTCGAACCTTGCCCAACAGATCCGACAACTGCATCCCCGAAAGTGTTTCGAACAGCGCCGGAATCTGCGCCGCCATTTTGGTGATGTCGCCGGTGATCTTGTTCATGCCCGCCGAATCGCCATTCCCCGTGGAAACGATGGTGATCTTGTCGACATTCGCCAGCGGCGATGCCAGCGCCCTCACGATCTCCGGCATATTGGTGAACAGTTTGTCGACTACCGCCGCCTGGTTGTACTCCTGGTACGCCTCCGCCTTCACATTCATCGCTCGCGCCTCGGCATCACCCTTCTTGAAGATGATCTCGGCTTCGGCCTCACCCTGCGCGCGTATGGCGCTGGCATGTCCCTCGGCTTCCGCAATCAGCCTCTGCTTCTCAGCGGCGGCCAGCGTCTCGATGCGCTGCCGTTCCACTTCGGCCTGCTTGAGCACCGTCGCCACCAGCTCGCGCTCACGGCGTTGAATTTCGGCGTCCTGCACCTTGATCTGCTGCTCTTTTTCCACCTGCTGGACTTTCACCTGCTCCGTGATCACCTGCTGCTGCATCACGTTGGTCTGGATTTCGTAGGCTTTATCGGCCTGCGCCTGCTGCTTCTTGACAGATTCCTGATACGCGGCTTTCTTGACTTCGAGATCGCGCTGCGCCTCGGCCTGTTTCGCTTGCGACGCCGTCTGCGCCTCAATGCGCTTCTGATCGGCCTCCGCTGTCGCCACCGCCGCGGCTAGCTGCGCCGCCGCCGTCGCCACTGCTGTGTCGCGGGAAGCCTCGGCTGCCGCCACATCCGCGTCGCGCTTGATTCGCGCCACGTCCGGCTTGCCCATGTTGGTGATGTACTCGTTTTTGTCGCGGACTTCTTTGATCGTGAACGAAACCACCTCCAACCCCATCTTGTTCACATCGGCGGCACAAGTCGATCGCATGCGCTCGCCCACCATCTCCGGCTGTTTGACAATCTCTTCCACCGTTAACTGCCCGATGATGCCGCGCAGATGGCCCTCCATCACCAGGCGGATCAGCCCGTCACGCTCTTGCGGCGACTTCGTCAAGAACTGCTCTGCCGCCGTGAGAATCGATTCCGGATCGCTCTTCACCTTGATCTGCGCCACCGCCTCCACCGTCACAGCCACGCCTTGCTTCGTGTACAAATCCTGCTGCGGCGCGACGTCGAACGACATCAACTCTAGCGATAGCCACCGGCAATTCTCGATCATCGGAAAAATCACCGTACCCCGCCCCTTTACGATGCGCGTGCCCCGAAACCCGTAAACCACCAGCGCTTCATGTGGACCGGCCTTCCGGAACAGCCTCGCGAACATGCTCATCAGGAAAAACAAGCAGAGCACCATCAGCCCTGCGATTACCCAAACTCCCGCTCCGATTTGCATAACGTTTCCTCACTTGTGCACGGGCTTCAGACCCGCGCGGCAAACTCTCTCACTCGTCCGATGCCACATCGTCCCAGCGCTTCACATAAGCAACCGCGTCCTCATAGCGCTCCACCACGACCTCTGTCCCCACCGCCAGCTCCGAGCCATCCTCGCTGCGCGCCGCTGCCCCGCGCCGCACGCCCTCCTGCGTGAAGATCATTTCCCCCGTGCCGCCCGGCCGGATCGTGCTGCTCACCTTGCCCAGCACCCCCACCATGCGGTAATCCTCGGGATCGAGCGGCCGCTCGTGCGCCACCAGAAACTTCGCCAGAAACCAGAACACCAGCGCCGCGCCCACAATTCCGCTGCCCAACGACATCGCAAGCGCCGTCAAAAACCACAGCGCCGAGTATTCCGTCAGCAAGTAACCCGTGCCGCCGAACCACGCGAGAAACGCGGCAATCGTTCCGAAATTGATGAACGACACTTCCGATGTCCCGCCGCCGTGCGCGTGCCCGATGTTTACGTGCGGCAGGCCATGGTGCAGATCCATGTGCGGCACATGCACGTGCAAGCTGCCCGAAAGCACCGACAACACACTCAGAATGAAACCCACCAGAAAGCAGACCAGATATACGTTCGCCCAGGTCATGTCGATTGCCTCCCGTTACGTCCCGCGGGCTTCAGCACCTCAAACAGCCGCTCCGCCAGGCCCGGCGTCTCCAGAATCGCGTCCAGCAGCGCCAGGCACCCCCGCGAGTCTTCATGGCGCGCCAGATGCAGCAACGCCTGGCTCACTTCCGGATCGCGCCGAAACCGCTCCGCACCCGAGATCAGCCATAAATCCAGCTTGTCTTCGAGCGCTCCTACGTCCGAGATCAACTCGGTTTGAAATCCCTCCGGGTCATCCACCAGATAGCCCGGATGTACCTTGAAAAACTTCGCCAGCATCAGCCGCGTGCTGTTAGTCAGGTGCGGCCGCGCGCCACTCTCGATCTGCGACAAATACGCCTGGCTGATGCTCAGCTTCAGCTCCTTCTTAATGGCCCGCACCACTTCCTGCTGCGTCATCTCCCGCTCCAGCCCGCGCAGCGCGCCCTCCATCTCCCGCAGGTAGCGGATTTTCTTTCCCAGTTTCATAATTCCTAATTGCAATATATATATCGCAATATGCAATATAATGCAATAGAGATATATATCGTGTTTTCAATGGGTTGTCTGGATCGACTTAGTTCGGTGCCGGGCCAGCCCACCGATACGTCGCGTCCCGCACGCGCAAAAACCACTCCGCGCCGTGCTCTGCCACCGTCCCCGGCGACCGGCACCATTGCTTCTTATCCGCCACACCCGCGCGACTGAGCAGCTCCGTCCGCAGATCTCCCGCGCGTCCTTCGAGCACTCGCGCCAGCGCCAGATCCTGCACTGCATTGCGATGGATCAGCCGCCGTACACTGAGCCGTTCCGCGTGGCCGCTTTCGCGCGTATTGCACGCGAAGTTTCGGAATGGCCCGTATACCGACGCGTCAGCCCGCGCCGTCACCGGCGGCAGCGTCGCATGACGCTCCTGAACGGCAGGCGCCGTCGCCTGCACCACCCGCACCTCCATCGGATACTCCACCCATCCCCGCCCGACTTTCACCAGCACCTCCAACCGCACCCTCTGCACCGCCGTCTCCGCCGGAACCCAAAGGTCCATCCAGTAGCTCACCGTGTTCTGTCCTGGAATGGGCCAAGGCAAATACGGCAAAGTGTCGAAGGCCGGTATCTGGACCGGTTGCAGCGCATCCGGAATCCAGCCGGCATCCGTCTTCACATACAGCTCCTTGTAAAGCGAAATGTGAAAAATGTCCGGCGGATTGGTTTGGACGAAAACGAAGAACGGCTCCCGTTCCCCGACGGTCACCGCAATATGGAAGGAGGCGAAGGCGTTGCGCGCCACCGCCGGGGAGAGTATCTCACGCGGGTGCTCCGTCCGGTCCGCGCGTACCACCTCTCCGAACGGATCTATTCTCTGGAATTCCGAGACAACCCGCACCGACTGCGCATGCACGGGTCCGGCCAGCAGGAGGAAAACACACACGCGGCGGCAGCTTACCACCGGCCTCTCCCGCTGGCCGGCCGGACCATCCGGAGCCCCGTGCGCATGCTAAGGCGCGTTAAACCGTGTCATCGCTTCATAAACCCAAAGCCCCACCACCCCCGCGCCCAGGCAGGCCGAAGCCACACCCAGCCCCGTCGTATACGGACCAAGGCGCTTGAGCTTACTCTGAATTTCCTGTTGTTCGGCTGCCGCCGCCTTCTGCACCGAATCCAGAAACAACTGATCGTCCTCGCGCATCGTGATTAAGGACCGGTAAATCATGAGGAGCACGAACGCGGCGGTCACCGCTCCCCATGCGAAAAGCACCCACATCATCGGAGAAACACCTGCCATTGGGTTTCCTCCCCTTGGGATATATAGGTAGAGAAAAAAGCAGTCCAAGTCAAGGGGGGTCCCGGCTTACGATTGTGCTTTGCGGCTCCACTCCCGGATCGAACGCACCTCTTCCTGCGGGATGTGCAGAAACTCCAGAAACTGCTGATGGTCATCCGGCGCGGCTCGCTCAAACTCCACGTGCCACCGGTGCATGTCGGCCTCCGAGAAGCCCGACGCCTTCATGATCGATACCCATTTCTCTTTCGTCATGATTTTCGTTCTCCTGAATGTGTTCTTGTTTTGCAGCAGCCGCAGGATGGCCCGCTGGTGCTCGCGCAGCGTCTCGATCTCGCCGCTCAATTCCACTAGCCGCCTCTCGAGTATCTCCGCCGCCCCGCCGCCCGACCGGCCAAGAATCGCCCGGATGTCCGCCAGCTTCAACCCCGCGTTGCGATACAGGCAGATCAGCTCCAGTTGCCGCAGATCCTTCTCGCCGTACCGCCTGTAGTTTCCCGCGCTCCGCGAAGCAGCCTTAATCAGCCCGATCGATTCGTAATAGAGCAGCGTGCTCCGGCTCAACCCACACCGCTCCGCCAGTTTGGATACCGTCCACATCGGCCAGTTCCCACTATGAACCCTGAAGCTGTAGACAGGTCAAGAGCCAAACTCGGCTGAGTCGATCGCCGCCAGAACCTGATCCGGAACCCGCAAAAGAAACCCTTGAGTCTAAGGGATCATTCCCTGCGTCTTTGTGTGTACTTTTCTGAGCCGCGACCACAGGGAGCGGTCGTCGTCTGCGCGCCGTGCCCAGGAGTACACTCAAAAATGACAGGCACGACGCAAACGGGTTTCCCATGACACGAGAGCCTTCTTTGATCGCTGTCGATGCAACGAACTTCGATGCGCTGCCTTGCTGCGGGATCAAATCCCGAAGCCATCTCGGACGGCAGCAGAAGTCGTGCTGGCTGCAAGCGAACGCCAAGTTCGGCTTGCGCGCCAAAACGCTGCTTGCGCCGGACGGCCAACCGGGCGGCTACATAGAATACCTCCCGGGCGAGTTCGCGTGGCGTGGCATTGATGCCGCCGGCTACATGTTTATCCATTGCATTTGGATCTACGCCAAGCGATATCAGCGCAAAGGCTGGGGCCGCTTCATGATCGAAGCCTGCCTGAATGACGCAAAGAGCGCGGGTATGCGCGGTGTCGCCGTCATGGTTCGAGATGGTCCTTGGCTCGCCGATCGCCGCCTGTTCCTGGCAAACGCGTTCGAGTCCGTAGATACGGCGCCGCCAGACTACCAATTGCTCGTTCGGAAATTCAATCGCACGGCCGCCAACCCGGCGTTCCAGAAGGGGTGGGATCAAAAACTCGCGCGATACAGCCGGGGTCTGACCATCATTTGTTCGAGCCAGTGTCCGCACATCGCCAAATTCGCATCCGACATCGCACAGGCCGCGACGGAAGATTACCAGATCAGCCCAACGGTCGTCGATCTTGCATCATGTCAGGACGCGCAGAACGCGCCGACTCCCTACGCCGTCTTTTCCCTGATCTACAACGGCCGGCTGCTGGCCGATCACCAAATCAGCCGCACCCACTTCCGCAACATCATGAGCCAGTTGGGGGGGCAAGTAAGGGCCTGATGCGGCGAAAAAGAAAAATACACCAGCACCTTTCTCACAAGCGTGGCCGCCAGGTCTGTCAGCCGGAAATGGAGCCCGGAAACTTGAAAGTCAGCCGCTTGTGATCAACGCCCAGATCCGGCTCCGACTTCAGCACGCGGGACGCCATCTGGTGCCATGATCGGGACAGGGCTGGCGGAACACTCCAGAACACCGTCTCTGACAGCGTCCCGGAGTTGCAAGTTCACTAAACAGTAGGGTAGCTTCTGCTTTGAAGGGCCGCGATTAAGTGGTGACAGATACTCGACCAGTTGCTTTCGTCGCGATGAAGTTTGATGGCGATCATTGGCGCGACAAGCGCTACATCGCCATCCGAGAGGAGTTGGAACAAGCCGGATTCAAATGCCTGCGATCAGACGAGATCAATACATCCGGTCAGATAGTTGACGAGGTCTGCCGCCTGTTGAACGACGCCGCTCTAGTTGTTATCGACAGCAGCGGGGACTCTCACAGCGTTTCGTATGAAATCGGGTACTGCCACGGCATTGGTCGTCCAGCGGAAAAAACGCTTCTACTTCGCGGCGACGCCAACATCCCTTTCAATTATCGTCACTTCCGTCACCGAGTGTACAGGGATCTTCGGCATTTGCGACGGCTCGTCCGCGACTATCTCAGGCTTTCCGAGCCGCTCCAAGACGATATGTACGGCTACGTATTTAGCTTCGAATTCTCAGATCAGGCGAAGCTCGACTACATTTACGACGGCGCAGTTTGCGTGTTCAATGCGCTAAAGAAATTAAACTTTACTGGCAGAGCGGAATGCTACTCGGCCGAGCGGTACGAATTTCCAGGACGCGTTTTCACCGTCGGAATCGTCCTGAGACTCCCAGGTCGCAAACCGACACCGAACTATGCTTGGTGGCAGAAGGTTGTTCGTCTCGCGTCGGCAGCGGCAGCCAACTCGAAAGGGCGAATCAAGCTCGATACTATGATGTCCGAACTCGCGGAGAAGCGGGCAATGAAAGCCTGGTTAGTTCCGTGCGGAGCGGCAGAATTCGTAGGCGGGCAAATTGACAAGATAATCGGTGGAGAGGGCGACGAAGATTCATCTTTCTTCGTATATTGGGATCGAGAATCGAAAGCAGCAGCCGCTCCAAAACGGCAAAGTAGTGCAAAACGCCAAGCTGACCAGCCTCCGACGCGGGCAAAAGGTTAGCACTGGAGACGCGCGGGAACCAGAGCAGAGATATCGACCCTTATTCCTTCCAACCGCTGCGTTTAAGGACCCCTCGGCGTCTCCGGGTCACGGCGTTGAAAAACGCGCGCTACGCCAGCACATTCTTCACCACCTCGCCCGCCACATCCGTCAGCCGGAAATGTCGCCCCTGAAACTTATAAGTCAGCCGCTTGTGGTCAACGCCCAGGCAATTCAGAATGGTCGCCTGCAGATCGTGGATATGCACCGGATCTGACACCACGTTGTAGCAGTAATCGTCGGTCTCGCCGAGTACCATCCCCGGCTTCACGCCACCGCCCGCCATCCACATCGTGAAGCATCGCGGATGATGGTCGCGCCCGTAGTTGGTGTCCATCAGCTTGCCCTGGCAGTAAACCGTGCGGCCGAACTCGCCGCCCCAAATAACCAGCGTGTCATCGAGCAGCCCCCGCTGTTTCAAGTCCTGTACTAGCGCCGCGGACGGCTGGTCCACACTCTTGCATTGCAGCGCGAGGTCGCGCGGCAGGTCGTTATGCTGATCCCACCCACGCTTGTAAATCTGCACGAACCGCACATTACGTTCCGCCAGCCGCCGCGCCAGCAGGCACTGCCACGCGTAAGTACCCGGCTTGCGCGAGTCCGGACCATACGCCTCGAACACATGATCCGGCTCCTTCGATAGATCCACCAGCTCCGGCACAGAAGTCTGCATGCGGAACGCCATCTCGTACTGCTCGATGCGCGTCTCAATTTCCGGATCGCCGTACACCTGTTCGTGCATGCCGTTCAGTTTGGCGAGCGAATCCAGCATGCGCCGCCGCGTGCCCTTGTCGATTCCCGGCGGATCCGAGAGATACAGCACCGGATCGCTGCCCGCGCGGAACTTCACACCCTGATATTTCGACGGCAGAAATCCGGGACCCCACAACCGCGAAAACAGCGGTTGATCGATATTCAACCCGCTCGCCTGCGAGATCATCACGACAAACGACGGCAGATTCTGGTTCTCGCTGCCCAGCCCGTAGCTCACCCATGCGCCCATGCTGGGCCGCCCCGGCTGCTGGCTGCCGCTCTGGATGAATGTGATCGCCGGATCGTGATTGATCGCGTCCGTGTTCATCGTCTTGATGATCGCGATATCGTCAACGATCTTCGCCGTGTACGGCAGCAGCTCGCTCAGCCACGCGCCCGATTGCCCGTACTGCTGAAATTTGAAAACCGACGGCGCCACCGGCAGCGTCGACTGGCCCGAGGTCATTCCCGTGATGCGCTGCCCCATGCGCACCGACGCCGGCAAATCCTGCCCGCGATACTCCACCGTCTTCGGCTTGTAGTCGAACAGGTCCATCTGCGCCGGCCCGCCCGATTGGTGCAGAAAGATCACGCGCTTCGCTTTGGGAGGAAAATGCGGCAGCCCCGGAAGCCCGCCAGTCTTCGGGCTCGCGTCCATCGCGGCAAACAAGCTGGGATTCAGCAGCGATGCCAGCGCCGCCGTCCCGATCCCCGTGCTCCCCAACCCGAAAAAGTGGCGGCGCGTCATCGCGAGCCGTTGTTGCTCATCGAAATCCATGGCTTTACTCCCGCGTGATCGTCTCGTCCAGATTCAGAATCGTGCTCGCCACTGTAGTCCACGCCGCCAGTTCGCCCGCATCGACTTTCGCATCTGCCTTGGCCTCGCCCACACCCACCAGCTTGCCCGCGGCATCCTTATTGCGGCGGTACTCCGCCAACTCCGTGCGCTCCAGCTCGCGCAGCACCTGCAATTCCTTCGCATTAGGATCGCGTGCCGTGGCCAGCCGGAATCCGAACCGGATGCGCCGCCCGGGGTCCGCGCCGCCCTCGCGAATCATCTTTTCAGCCAGCACGCGCGCCGCTTCGATGTACGTCGGGTCATTCAGAAGCACCAGCGCCTGCAACGGCGTATTCGTCACCGCACGCCGCGCCGTGCACTTCTCGCGATCCGGCGCATCGAAGGTGATCAGCGCCGGCGGCGGGCTGGTTCGCTTCCAGAACGTATACATGCTGCGGCGATAGAGATCGTCCCCGTGGCCTTGTTTGTACGTTTGCGCCGAGTACACATCGCCGAATGCGATCTCTTCCCAAAGCCCCTTCGGCTGGTAAGGATTCACTCCCGCACCGCCGACTTTCTCGACCAGCAGCCCGCTCACCGCCAGCGCATTGTCCCGCACCATTTCAGCCGGCAACCGGAATCGCGGCCCCCGCGCCAGCAGCCGGTTTTCCGGATCGCGCTCCTGCAATTCCGGCGTGGTGTGCGACGACTGCCTGTAAGCCGCCGACGTAACCATCAACCGCTGCATGGCCTTGATGTCCCAGTTCGTGCGGACAAACTCCGTGGCCAGCCAGTCGAGCAGTTGCGGATGGCTCGGCGGTTCTCCCTGCGAGCCAAAATCCTCCGCCGTTTTCACAATCCCCGTGCCGAAATGCAATTGCCAGTACCGGTTCACCGCCACCCGCGCCGTCAGCGGATTGGCCGCGTCGACAATCCACTTCGCCAGACCGAGCCGGTTCACCGGCAGATCCTTCCCGAACGCCGGCAGCACCGCCGGAACTCCCGGCGTTACTACTTCACCCCGATTCCGATAGTCGCCCCGTCCCAGGATCGCCGTCTCCCGCGGCTCGTCCATCTCCTGCATAACCATGGCGTTAGGGACGGTCCAGTCCAGGTCTTCCTTCTCCCGCCGCAGTTCCTTCAATTCCGCGTACGTCTTCCGAAGCTCCGTCGGCGCCGCAAAAGTCAGGAAATAGTCACGCAGAGCTTCCTTCTGCGATTTCTCCCGCTTCTTGGGCAGAATCATCACCATCGCCCGAGCCGGCTGGTGAACGGCCAGTTCTTCTATCTCATTTGCTGCCAACACCCGCCCGTAAATCCGAAGATCGTCGAGCGACCCTTGGAAGTTCTCGCCAGTCGAGAGCGGCGCCGAGTTGCGGATGGATCCCTTCAACGTATCCGTAACTATTTCAATCTCCTTGGGTTTGCCGTCGACATAGAATTTGACGCCGGAACCGTCATAAGTAATTGAAACCGCGTGGTCTTCATCCTCGACGATCGGCTCCTTCGTCCGAACCTCAAGCGCATCGTCCGGCCAGTGGTGAATCAGCCGAAACGAGAGCCGCGATCCGCGACGCAACCTCGGCAAAACGATGGACTCCTCCCGAATGATTTCCCAACCACGCCCATCGGCATCCCGCTTTTGTAGGACGGTCATCTCCTGGCGATCGCCCGGCGAAAACCAGAAACTGATGGAAACAGGCTCGTTACGATCAAAACCGCCGGCGGTATCACCGAATTCGACCTGCGTCTGCCCATCGAACTCGGCTTGCCGGCCTACTGGTCCAGTTCCATAGCCCAGATCACCCTTCACTATCCGGCCGTGGTGGTAGTGCCCGGAGCTATCAACCAGGTTGCCATCTAGTTCATAATGCGCAAGTAATCCATCGCGCGGCGCGTGCGGCAACGACGCCAGAGCCGTCTTCTCCCACTCGTCCTGCATGGCGTCGAGTTCGCGATCCTTCGGGATGGCGTCTTCATGCGCGCAGATTTCCTGATTCACTCGCGCGATTTCCGGCGACTGCTCGGGCGAGGGAACCTGCACAATAGGTTGGGCGTTGCCGCGGCGGCCATCGAGGCCTTTTTCCGATATGGTGTTGAAAAACGCGTAGAAACGGTAGAAGTCCTTTTGTTTGATGGGGTCGAACTTGTGGTCGTGACAGCGGGCGCAGCCCATGGTCATGCCCAACCACACCACCGAAGTGGCCTCTACGCGATCCACAACATACTCATTCTGATACTCTTCCGGGATCGCACCGCCTTCGAAGTTGATCATGTGGTTGCGGTTGAACCCCGTCGCAATCCGTTGAGCCAGTGTGGGTTGCGGTAACAGGTCACCGGCAAGCTGCTCGACCGTAAATTCATCGAACGGCATGTTGCGGTTGAAGGTGTAGATCACCCAGTCGCGCCAGTGCCACATCTCCCTGTGGCTGTCGATGTGGTAGCCGTGAGTGTCTGCGTAGCGCGCCAAGTCGAGCCACTGCATGGCCATGCGCTCCCCATACCGCGGGGACAACAGTAGCCGATCCACCACCTTTTCATAGGCTTGCGGCGACTTGTCGCGCACGAATGCGTCCACCTCAGCAGGTGTAGGCGGCAGGCCAGTCAGATCAAACGTTACCCGGCGGAGAAGCGTGGTCTTGTCGGCTTCGGACGACGGCTTCAAGCCTTCACTTTCCAGTCTTGCCAGGATGAAGTTGTCGATGGGGTTCCGAACCCACGCTTTGTTGGTAACAGCAGGCGGATCCGGGCGTTTCGGCGGCACGAAGGCCCAGTGCATTTCCCATTTCGCACCCTCGTCGATCCAGCGCTTGATCAGCTCCACCTGCTTTTCATTAAGGGTGCGGTCGGCAAAAGGCGGGGGCATGCGCTTGGCTTTTTCGGGAGCGCTGATGCGTTGGTAAAGCTTGCCCGAAGCCACGACGGTAAACAAGCCTTCCTTTGTATCGAGGCGCAGATTGGCCATGCGCTGCTTGTCGTCTGGGCCGTGACAGGCGAAGCAGTTGTCAGCGAGGATGGGGCGGATTTCCCGGTCGAAATCAACTCCGGAAAGGGAGCGCACCAACACCAGGGAAACCAACCAGCACGAAGCGCCAAATTTCACTGCCTGACATTATAGTGCCGGAACCGGGTGTGTGCGAGGGCCAACCGTTATTTGGGTTTATATGCGATGCAGTCGATTTCGACTTTCATCTTGGGATCGGCGAATTTAGTTTCGACGGTGGTGCGGGCGGGTTTATCGTTGCCGAAGAACTCGGCGTAGACCTGGTTCATGGCGCCGAAGTCCTTGCCATCGGAGAGGAAGACGGAACACTTCACGACGTCCTTCACGCTGGCGCCGCAGCCTTCAAGGATGCGCTTGATGTTAGCGAGGACGAGGCGCGTTTCGTGCTGGATGTCGCCGTAGGACATCTTGTCGGTGGTTACGTCAACGGGGCCCTGGCCGGATACGAAAATAAAGTCGCCCGCGCGCACGGCTGGAGAATAAGGACCACGCGGAACAGGAACTCCCGCGGGCGTGAGTCGTTCAATCATTAATGTCCCTCCGCTTCTAGAAATCTTTCGGCTTCGATGGCCGCCATGCAGCCCATGCCGGCTGCGGTGATGGCCTGCTTGTAAACACGGTCCTGCACGTCGCCCGCGTGGAACACACCGGGGATGTTGGTTTTTGCGCCGCCCTTGGAGAGGATGTAGCCATCGGGGTCGGTTTCGATCTGGCCACGAAATACCGCGGTGTTGGGAATGTGGCCGATGGCGACGAAGAAACCGTCGACTTCCTGTTCCCAGACGGCGCTGGTTGCGACGTTACGCAAGCGCACGTGGGTCACGGTGTGCTTATCGGTATCGAAAATATCCTCGACGACGGTGTTGGTCAGGAACTTGATCTTGGGGTTACTCTGCGCGCGGGCGTACATGATTTTCGAGGCGCGGAACTGCTCGCGGCGGTGAACGACGGAGACCTCGCTGCCGAAGCGCGTGAGGAAGTTGGCTTCCTCCATGGCGGAATCGCCGCCGCCGATGACCATGATTTTCTTACCGCGATAGAAAAAGCCGTCGCAGGTGGCGCAGGAGCTGACGCCGTGCCCGATTAGCTTCTGCTCATTGGGCAGGCCGAGCCAGCGCGCTGAAGCGCCCGACGCGATGATGAGGGTGCGAGCTTCGATCCATTCGCCATCGACATTGAGGCGAAACGGGCGCTTGGAGAGATCGGCCTCGGTGACGACGCCGTGCAAGTATTCGGCGCCGAAATTTTCGGCCTGTTTGCGGATGTTTTCGACGAGATCGGGGCCGTTGATGCCCTCGGGGAAGCCGGGAAAATTCTCCACGAGCGTGGTGAGCGACAATTGGCCGCCGGGCTCGTGGCCCTTCACGACGAGAGGCTTGAGATTCGCGCGCGCAGTGTAGACAGCGGCTGTATTACCGGCACAACCCGAGCCGACGATGACAACATTTCGCATAACAGGACCTTGGGGAAATGGGGAACGCTAGAAAATACAAATGTAGCATGGGGAGGGGAGCCGAGTCGGTATTGGGATCACCGGCGGGCGGCTGAGAGAGTTGAAAAGCGTTCTGAGCGAAATGGAAGTTGTGTTTGCGGACCATTGTTTAGAGCCTTGGATTTTCTCCATCCAAGTTACTGTGTGGGAAGCCTGTTTCCCCTGAGATTTATCCCAGATTAAAGGCAGATACGAAACGAGGTTTCTCGTATACAATTGTCTCAGAGAAGAAAACACGAAGGAACGCACGTCCATGTACAAAAGCCTTCAAGAACTGATTGAAATTGCGCGCCAGCATCACATCACGCCAGAGGAGCACGACGCGCAGGTCCGCAGTTTCACGTATGGAAACACTCATTTCGAAAACGAGACGATTACCCGTTCGGACGTGGACCAAGCCGTTGACGCTCTCAAGGCCACCGATCGCAACTACAAGCTGAAGTAGTCACGCTCAAATGCCTGGTCTGTATCGTACAGGAGAAGAAAAGCGCGCCACAGAAGCCAGAAATGGTGCGATTCAGTTTCTTGCCGTAGTCAATTACATTGACGAATGGAGAGCAGGCGAATCCACGATCTCGCCAGCTCTCCTTCTTGATCTTCAGCGTCTCGCGGTAAATCAAATCTACACATGTGCCGGACATTTCAGGGATGGCGCGGTCCTCATTGATGGCGCTAAACATCAGCCGCCTGAACATCCCCTTATACCTGGACTCGTAGACGAAATGTGCGTGTACATCAATTCCTCTTGGAATGGAGCAACCGCGATTCACCTTGGCGCTTACGTTATGTGGCGCATCAATTGGATTCACCCGCTCTTTGGTGGAAACGGAAGAACGGCCCGGGCGCTCTCCTACCTGGTGCTCTGCGCGAAGCTCGGGTTCCGCTTACCAGGAAGCAAGACGATCCCGGATTTCATTGTTGAGTCACGTGAGCCATACTACGTCGCACTGCGAAAGGCCGACGCAGCCTGGAGTGAAGGAAAGCTGGACCTTACGGAAATGGAATCTCTTATGGGATCACTGCTGGCGGATCAACTGCTTGGTGTTTATGAGCAGGCCGGTGGTAAGATCCAAACCAAGAAATAGGCCGGCCAGAATTTAGCGCAATGCCGGCGGCCAGACGGACGGTCCAGCGAAACTGAAGTTCACGTCACTGCGCTCGCTGAACCCAGCGCAACGAGACAGGTTGATGCGCTGGAGAGCGTGTCATAATGTCCCGCGGCGGGTTTTTCGATGAGCGAACAGAAGACGTCGATAGCTCCCATGCTGTCGGTTCGGCGCGGGGCGAGGGCGATTGAGTTTTATAAGGAGGCGTTCGGGGCTGGGGAGTTGTTCCGCCTTGATGACGAGACTGGAGCGGTGGTCGCGCGGTTGTCGGTGGAGGGAGCGGAATTTTTGGTCGCTGACGAATCTCCTGAGCACCAGAACTTCAGCCCAGAGTCTTTGGGCGGCGGATCTGTGCGAATGGTGATGATCGTGGAAGATCCGGATGCCGCCTTCGACAGGGCCGTCGCAGCGGGAGCCATAGCGGTTTGGCCGGTCAGCAACCAGCATGGTTGGCGGTTAGGACGAATCGTTGATCGGTTCGGACACCATTGGGAAATCGGCAAAGAGCTATAAGCGGGCGCTAGTCGCAGTGCAGGGCGACCGTGGGGTCGATGCGGGTGGCGCGGCGGGCGGGGATTTGGATGGCGGCCACGGATACCAGCAGCAGGATGGCGGGGACGGCTAGGAAGGTCACAGGGTCGGTTGCCGCGACTTGGTAGAGGAGGCTGGAGAGCACGCGGGTGGCTGCCGCTGCGGCGGGCAGGCCGATGGCGATGCCGAGGATCACGGGGCGCAAGGCTTGACTAAGGACCATGCGCTGGACGGCACCGGCTTCCGCGCCGAGGGCGATGCGGATGCCGATTTCGGCGATGCGCTGGCTGACGGCATACGACACGACGCCGTAAATTCCGACGGCAGACAGCAAAAGGGCGAAGGCGGCGAGGACGGCCAGGAGCAACATCACCAGGCGGCGCTGGGCGAGCGAATCGGCAAGGAGTTGCTCCATCGTGGCGATCCTATAGACGGGCAGATTGCGGTCGAGTTCGCGAACGCGCGCCTGGATGCCCGAAAGGACGGTGAGCGGATCTTGCGCGGTGCGGACCACGACGTTCATGAACGGCGCGGGTATCTGAAGAGATGAGAAATAGCGCATCGGCCGCGGTTCCTTGATGAGACTTTGGTCTTTCATGGCGCTGACAATTCCGATGATCTGATAACCGTCGTTGCCTTTGAACGTGATTTGCTGGCCGATCGCATCCCCTTTGGGGAAGAAGCGGGCAGCGAAGGTTTCGTCGACCACGGCGACCTTCGGGGCGTCGCCGGCATCCTGTTCGATGAACGTTCTGCCCTGTTTGATGGGAATGCGCATGGTTTGGAAATAGGTGGGACTAACGATGCGGCGCCGGACGTCGGGTTCAGGTTTAGATGCGGGCCACGGGCGGCCGATGATGCTGAAGGATCCTCCGCCACCACCCGCGCCAAAGGGCAGGCCGTCGATGAAATCCGCTGAGGTGACACCAGGCAGCGCCGCTATGCCCGATCGCAGGCGCGAATAGAACGCCAGCACATCCGATGGGCGGCTGTATTGAAGAACCGGCAGGCTGATGCGCGCGGTAAGGAGGTGATCGGTTTGGAAGCCGGGATTGGCGCTGGCGAGTCGCTGGAAACTGCGGACCAGCAGGCCCGCGCCGATGAGCAGCACCAGAGACATGGCGACCTCGGCAACGACGAGGAAACCGCGCAAGCGTTGACCACGACGGCCTCCTTGCAGGCGGCCGATGCCGGCTTTGAGCGCTTCATTGAGATCGATGCCGGAAGTGCTGACGGCGGGTGCGAGTCCAAAGATCAGGCTGGTGAGGAGAGATAGGCCGAAAGTGAACGCAGCCACGAGTGCGCTGATGCGAAGGTCCTGGCCGTGGAACAAGTTGGGTGGAGCGTAGCGAACGAAGGCATCGAGCATCCAGGCGGCGAGGAGCAGGCCACCGCCACCGGCGAGGAGGGCGAGCAGAACACTTTCGGTGAGAAGTTGAGCCACGATCTGGCGCCGTTCAGCTCCGAGCGCCGTGCGAATGCCGATTTCCTTTTGCCGGGAGGTGGCGCGCGCGAGGAGCAGGTTGGCGACGTTGGCGCATGCGATCAGCAGAACGAACCCGACGGCCGCAAGAAGGATTTCTAACGGCGTACCCATGTCGCCGGCGACGGAATCCGCGAGGGGATCGACATCGATGCTCCAGCCTTTCGGGTACCAGCCGGGAAGATTGTGGGTCATCTGGGAAGCAACGACTTTCATTTCGGCGCGGGCCTTATCGAGCGTGACGCTGGGCTGGAGACGGGCCACAACTGTCAGGTGCTGATGGCCGCGGGCGTCGGGCTCGAGATCCTGCTGGGTGAAGACGAGAGGCACGTAGAGTTGGGAAGTTTCGAGGAACCGCAAGACCGGCTCGACCACGCCGATGACGGTGAAGGTCTCCCCATCGAGCTGAACTTGCTTGCCGGTAACGCGCGGATCGGCGCCGAAACGTGTCCTCCAGAGATCGGTTCCCAACACGACGACGTGGTGGCCGGCCTGCTCCTCATCGGGCGTGAAGAAACGGCCGAGAACGGGCTGCACGCCGAGCATCGGGAATAAACTGGCAGAAGCCTGAAGACCGAACACGCGAACGGGCTCCTGATCGCCCGTTAGGTTGACGCTGTTGATGTCGAACGTGGCCATTTGGGAGAACGATTGGCTCAGGCGGCGATAGTCGAGGAAGTCGAGCGGTGAGGCGTCGGATTTCTCGAGCTCGAACATGGGCATGTTCTTCGTGATCAGCGCCAGTTGCTCGGGATTTTTGTAGTGAAGGGGATGCAGCAGAACGGCATCGACCGCGGTGAAGATGGCGGTGTTGGCGCCAATGCCCACGCCGAGGGTAGCGACGGCGATGAGCGTGAAAACAGGATTGCGCGCGAGCAGGCGCAGCGCGAAACGGAGGTGGTGGAGAGGAGCGGTCATGAGGTTTTGTGAATAGGTGCAATGCGGATACCAGAGTCCGTTTATTAAAAGCAAAGGGCTTAAGCCTGGGCGGGGCGCCGGCTCCGTTCGCTTATGGGGAGGAGGGGTCCGGAAACGGGACGCCTGTAGAAAAGTGAGTTGTCTCCGCACCACCCGGGCGCGGTGTGTTGCAGTTGCGCAATCGCGCAGGCGAAAAATTCGATTCGGATGATCGCTAAGCGTCACGATAGGATAAACTTACAATTTCACAAAGCAGCACTGCTGAAGAAATGTGCAACGCGTTACAAAAGCGTTGCGGTGTGGGTGATTGCTGTATATCGAAGGTAATTTTTCCACAGGCTTTTCAACACAGGCGTTGAAATCCGGAGAGGGTAGAACGGGTGAAGCTGACATACGTGGATTGGGCGGTGGTCGCCGCGTACTTTCTTTTTAATCTGGCGATCGGGTTTTATTATAAGGCGCGCGCGGGAAAGAACATCGGAGAGTTTTTCCTCTCGGGGCGGAACGTGCCGTGGTGGCTGGCAGGGACGTCAATGGTGGCGACGACGTTTGCGGCGGACACGCCACTCGTCGTTACGGGTCTGGTGGCCCGCAACGGTATTGCCGGTAACTGGCTTTGGTGGAACTTCGTAGCTAGCGGGATGCTGACGGTCTTTCTATTTGCCCGGCTGTGGCGACGATCCGGGGTCATGACCGATGTTGAGTTCGCGGAGATTCGCTATTCGGGCGGGCCGGCAGCGTTTCTGCGCGGGTTTCGGGCGCTGTATCTGGGCGTGCCAATCAACTGCATCATCCTCGGCTGGGTGAACCTGGCCATGGTCAAAATCCTGACGCTGACGCTGGGCGTGACGAAGACACAGGCGTTGTGGATTGTGCTCGGCATCATCGCCCTTACATCATTAATTTCCGCGCTGGCCGGGCTATGGGGCGTATTGGTGACCGACCTGTTCCAGTTCGCTCTCAAGATGACCATGATCATTATTCTGGCCTTTGCCGCCGTCCGCGCTGTTGGCGGCATTGACATGATGAAGATCAAGCTTTCTCAGATCCATCGCGCGGGCTCGGCGCTGAGCTTTGTGCCGGATCTGAACTCCGCCTGGATGCCCATGATCACTTTTCTGGTTTACATTTCAGTGAACTGGTGGGCCGTTTGGTACCCAGGCGCGGAGCCGGGTGGCGGGGGCTTTATCGCCCAGCGCATGTTCTGCGCCAAAGACGAGAAGAATTCGCTGCTCGCGACGCTGTGGTTCAACATTGCCCACTATGGCCTGCGCCCCTGGCCGTGGATTCTGGTGGGTTTGGCCTCGATCATCCTGTACCCGGACCTGAAAGACAAAGAATCGGGGTACGTATTGGTGATGGTGAACTACCTGCCGGCGGCGCTGCGGGGGCTGATGCTAGCGGGTTTTGCGGCGGCATTCATGTCCACGATTGGGACGAATCTCAACTGGGGAGCCAGTTACCTCGTAAACGACTTTTACCGCCGTTTTATACGTAAGGACGCTACGGAAGGACACTACGTGGTGATGTCACAGGTGGCCACTGTGTTTCTGACCATCATTTCGGTGATCGTCACATACTACATGGACTCGATTGCCGGCGCTTGGAAGCTGTTGATTGTAACGGGAGCCGGCACCGGGACTGTGCTCATCCTGCGCTGGTACTGGTGGCGGATCAATGCGTGGAGCGAGGTATCGGCGATGGCGGCGGCTTTTGCGGCGTCATTGACTTTGCAACTCGGGTTCGGCCTGTCGAGCGACGATCCGATCGGTTTCGCGCACATCATGCTTTACACCGTTGGGTTCACAACCGTCGTTTGGCTCACGGTGACGTTGATGACTGCGCCTGAACCTATGGACAAACTGCTCGCGTTCTACCGGAAGGTCCATCCCTGGACGGCTGGATGGGGGCCGGTAGCGAGGCTGGCCCCTGAAATTCCGCCAACGCGGGATCTAGCGTACAATCTGCTGGATTGGATCAGCGGATGCGTGATGATTTACGGTTTGTTGTTTGGAATCGGCAAGATTGTACTCAAGGAATATGGCGCCGGCTTGATTTTCCTGGCAGTAGGGCTGGCGGCCGGCGCTATTATTTATTGGGATCTCAACCGACGCGGCTGGAAGTCGATTACGGACTAGCGCTAAACTGGCAGTCATGGTGCGTCTCGGGGCGCTTCTCGCAGTTGCGCTGGCTTTCTGCGGCGTCGGGTTTCCGCAGGATGCCGAAAAACTGGCGCCGTACTATCCGACGCCACTCACCATCGTGGAAAAGATGCTGGACCTGGGTGGGCTCAAGGCCGGAGAGAAGATGTTCGATCTGGGCTCGGGTGACGGCCGCATCGTGATCATGGCGGCTCAGAAATACCAGGCGGACGCCGCAGGGATCGAGATGCAGGACGATCTCTACCGCCAGAGCATGCAGAAGATCCGCACGCTTGGGCTGGACAAGACCGCGCGCATCATCCACGGGGACATCATGAAACAGGATTACAGCACGGCGGACCTGATCACCATTTATCTGCTGCCTGTTTCCAACGATAAGGTACGCCCGCTGCTGGAAAAGCAGCTCAAGAAAGGCACACGCGTCGTTTGCCACGACTTTCCGATCCGCGACTGGACGGCGGCCAAAGAGGTCAGCATTGAGGATGACGGCGAAGGCCGCAGCCACACGCTGTATCTCTATCGAAGGTAAGTAGTTCGCGCTTGCCCAACATTCCCGGCTAACCGGCATCATGGTAGTTCGTCTACTAGTTTGGTAGAATCTCTACCAACTGACATGGCCAAAGAACCCAATCGCGTTGAGTTGCTGCAAGGCACGCTGGATATGCTGATTCTGCGTACGCTGCTGTTTGGCCCGATGCACGGCCACGGCATCACGAAGCACATTCAGCGGACCTCCGATGACGTGTTGCAAGTCGAACATGGATCGCTCTATCCCGCGCTGCACCGATTGGAGCGCCAGGGCTGGATTGCCTCGAAATGGGAGAGCACGGACCGCGGCCGCGAGATGAAGTTCTATCGGCTGACGGCAGCGGGGCGCAGGCAGCTTTTGTTGGAAGAATCCAAGTGGAAACAACTGGCCAGCGCGATTGCGCGGGTGATGCGCCCGGCGTAGGAGGACATTGTGTGGTGGCCCAACAAGCGAAATCAGGATCTGGAGCGCGAAATCCTTGGTCATCTGGAACTCGAGGAGGAAGAACAGCGCAGCGCCGGAGTGACGCCAGACGAAGCGAAATACGCCGCGCGGCGGGCTTTTGGCAATGTGGGTCTCATTAAGGAGGTAACGCGCGAAATGTGGGGATGGACATCGCTCGAACGGTTAGGGCAGGATTTGCGATATGCGGTCCGGATGATGCGGAAGAGTCCTGGGTTTACGGCCGTGGCTGTGTTGTCGCTCGCTCTGGGGATCGGCGCGAACACGGCCATCTTCAGCCTGATGAACGCGGTGATGCTGCGCTCGCTGCCCGTTGATGAGCCGGATCGGCTGGTGCTGTTCGGCAAAGGGTGGGCGGTGGGGATTACAGACGGTCTGCCGGATGGCAGTTGTCAACTATTCTCTTACCCGTTCTATCGCGGCGTGCAGAGGAAGAATCAGGTTTTGTCCGGTGTAGCGGCGATGGAGAGCTTGCCGAACGACGTGCGCGGAGTCGTGAGCGGCAACACCGGACCGGAGCCGCTGAGGACGCGCCTGGTGTCGGGCACGTACTTTTCGGTGCTTGGCGTGAATGCAGTCGCCGGGCGCACATTCACGGATGCCGAAGATCAGGCGCCCGGTGGCCATCCGGTTGCGGTGATGAGCTATTCGTGGTGGCAACGGCGGTTTGGTCGCGACCGGTCCGTGATTGGGAAGACACTCACCATCGGTTCGACGGCTTACACGATCATCGGCGTCGCGCCGCCGGAGTTTTTTGGGACCTCGGTCGGTGAATCGCCGGACTTGTGGATTCCAGCGGCGATGATCGCCAAGGTGCCCCCTGCGTGGGGCGGCGAGACGGGTCTGCGGGATCCATCCTTCCAGTCGTTCTACATTCTGGCGCGACTCAAACCCGGTGTCACGGTCGCACAGGCTGGCGCGCAGGTGAACGTGCTATTTAAACAGAGCTTGCGCGAGCGCGTCGGCTCGGCGCCCAGCCAGAAAGAGCTGAGCGCGATTCAGCACGCCCTGATCGACCTCACTCCGGGCGGCCGTGGGCTTTCTCAGATCCGCATCCAGTTTTCGACGTCGCTACAAATTCTGATGGCCGCAGTGGGTCTGGTGCTGCTCATCGCGTGCGCGAACATCGCCAACTTGCTGCTGGCGCGCGCGGCCAGCCGGCGCAGAGAGATCGCCGTGAGGCTCTCCATTGGCGCGAGCCGTATGCGGCTCATCCGGCAGATGCTGACCGAGAGCGTTCTGATGGCGGTGCTCGGCGGCGCCGCGGGGATCCTGTTCGCCTGGTGGGCCGGCCGGTTATTGCTCTGGATGGTCTCGACCGGTGTCGAGATGCTACCGCTGCGCATCGCGCCGGATGCGCGCGTCCTTGCGTTCACCAGCCTGCTCTCGTTGGCAACCGGCATCCTATTCGGCCTGACACCGGCATTTCGCGCCACACTAGTCAATCTGAGTTCCTCGCTCAAGGAGGGCCGGGGAAGCGTCTCGGCGCGATCGAACAATTTGCTCGCTAAGGCGCTCATCGTTTCGCAGGTAGCGCTGTCAGCGGTGTTGTTGATCGGCGCGGGCCTTTTCGTTCGCAGCCTGATGAATTTGAGGGGCGTTGACACCGGGTTCGACAGGGAGAACGTGCTGGTGATCGGAGTGGATACGCCATCCCTGGGTTACAAGGACGGCGATCCGCGCCTGGTGGACGTTTACCATGGTGTGGAGGAGCGGGTCAGTGCCCTGCCCGGAGTGCGTGCGGCCAGCTTTTCCATGTTCACCTTTAATCAGGGGACTTGGTCTTCTTGGGCTTTTGCGCAGGGCCACACACCGCCGCCGGAGAACCAGCGGGAGGTCCACCATAACGTCGTCGGCCCGGCGTTCTTCGCCACGATGGGGTTGCCGATCATCCTTGGCCGGGCAATTGGACCTCAGGACACGGAGAAGTCACCCAAGGTTGCGGTGATCAACGAGACGATGGCACGCCGTTTCTTTCCGAATGAGTCGCCGATCGGCCAACACTTCGGCCTGAGCGAGGCGGAACACAGCGGCGAGATTCAGATTGTAGGCGTAGCGAAGAATGCGAAGTACGAGAGCCTGCAAGAAGATCCCGAACCTGCCGCGTATTACCCATATACGCAAAATGCCGGCTATTACAACAATTTTGAAGTTCGTTACTCCGGTGATCCGCGCGGCCTGATGCCGGCGATCCGGCGTGCGTTTGGCGAAGTGGACCGCAATCTGCCGATCGCCGACGTCCGGCCGCTGGCCGAGCAGGTGGACAATTCCCTGGTCGAGCAAAGGCTGACCGCCCGCTTGTCCACCTTTTTCGGGTTATTGGCATTGCTGTTGGCTTCGATCGGTATTTACGGCGTGCTGTCCTACGCCGTGGCGCAGAGGACGAGTGAGGTCGGGCTCCGCATGGCGCTGGGGGCGCAACGTGCGAACGTCGTGTGGATGGTGATGCGCGACGTGCTGGCGCTGGTGGCCGGCGGGCTCATGATCGGTGTGCCTGCGGCTTTAGCGCTTGAGCGGCTGGCGGCTGGCATGCTATTCGGACTCGCGAATGTCGACGCTCCTTCCCTCGCTGCGGCCGTCTTGATTCTTGCTGCTGTGGCAGGGTTTGCGGCGTATCTGCCGGCGCGGAAGGCATCGCTGGTGGACCCGATGACCGCCCTCCGGTACGAATGACGCGCGCCGCGGTGCTACGCTGACGGAGTGAAGGTCGGCATCACCTGTTATCCCACGTATGGCGGTAGCGGCATCGTTGCCACGGAGCTAGGACTGGAGCTGGCCAACCGCGGCCACGACGTCCATTTCATCACTTACGCCAATCCCATCCGGCTCGACCCGGGGATTCCGCGCATTTACTATCACGAAGTGGAAGTCTCCAATTACCCGCTGTTCCAATATCCGCCGTACTGCCTGGCGCTGGCCTCGCGCATGGCGGAAGTGGCCGAATGCTACTCGCTCGACCTGCTGCACGTGCATTACGCCATCCCGCATTCGATCTCCGCGCTACTGGCGCAGCAGATGCTGGCACCCGTGCGGCGGCTGCCGTTCATCACCACGTTGCACGGCACAGACATCACGCTGGTCGGCGTAGACCGCTCGTATTTTCCGATTACCAAGTTTTCCATCGAGCAATCGGACGGCATCACCGGCATTAGCGAGTTCATTCGCCTGCGCACCGCGGAAGTGTTCGGCGTAACGGACCGGATTCAGGTGATTCCCAACTTCGTCAACGTCGCCACTTACCGTCCCGATGCGGAAAAAGAGGGGGCGCGGCGCCTGGCTCCGCATGGGGAAAAACTGCTGATCCATCTTTCGAATTTCCGGCCGGTAAAGCGCGTGCTGGATTGCATTCATATTCTGGCGCGTGTGCGGAAGGCGGTGCCGGCTCATCTACTTATGGTGGGCGATGGGCCGGATTGTGGGCCGGCCGAGGCGCTGGCGCGGGAATTGAGGGTGCAGGATCACGTCAGCTTTCTGGGCAAGCAGAACCACGTCGAGCGGCTGATCCCACTGGCGCATGCACTGCTGATGCCGAGCGAGCTGGAGACGTTCGGCCTGGCAGCGCTCGAAGCCATGGCCTGCGGTGTGCCAGCGGTCGCCACCAGTGCCGGCGGTGTGCCGGAGCTGATTACCCACGGAGTGGACGGGTTCTTGGAGGTAGTCGGCGATCTGGATGCGCAATCGGCGCGCGTGATCCAGTTGCTCACCGATGATCGCCTGCATCAGCGCATGGCAGGGGCCGCACGCCAGACCGCCGTCAGCCGATTTTCCGCGGAACAGATCATCCCGGAGTATGAACGCTATTACGAGACGATCTGCGGGGCGACCCTAGCCACCGGCCGCTGATGGGCGGCAAAACCGGGCCTTGGGAAACGAGATACAATGATAGGGCTAAAAGTTTAGGAATGTAGCGGTTTCCGGGACCTGTGCCGGGACTGTCTATTCCCTCGGTTGTCGAACTGCTTGAACCAATTGATGATGCTACCAGCTTCCATTCCACTGGCCCTGCTGGCTGCTTCCGGCCTTACCGACCGGCTGGCCCGCAGTCTATTGAACAATCCCTTCGCGGGGATCCATCAGTTGAGCTGGTTCGACTATTTGCTGCTGATCCCCTACTTCGGGCTGCTTTGCATTCTTTCGGTTTACGGACTGCACCGCTACGACATCATTCGAACCTATTTCAAGTACCGGAAGAACGCCACCAAGGAACCGGCTGCGCGGTTCGCGGAACTTCCCCGCGTCACCATCCAGTTGCCTATTTATAACGAGCGCTACGTCATCGAGCGCCTGATGGACGAGGTGACAAAAATCGAGTACCCCAAGGAGTTGCTCGAGATTCAGGTTCTCGATGACTCGACTGACGACACGCATGCGTATGCCGAGGCTCTATGCGAGCGCTACCGGGCGCTCGGGTTCCCCGTCGAGTATCACCACCGGGCGAATCGTGAGGGGTTCAAAGCAGGCGCGCTGGCCGAGGGCCTCAAGACGTCAACCGGCGAATTTGTCGCCGTTTTCGACGCCGACTTCGTTCCGCCAACTGATTTTCTGCTCAGGACGATCCATCACTTCTCCGACCCAACGGTGGGCGTCGTGCAAACGCGGTGGAGCTATCTGAATCGCGACTACAACTTCTTGACGGAAGTGGAGGCGCTCTTGCTCGACGGGCACTTCATTCTCGAACACGGAGCGCGTTCGCGGGCGGGCTATTTCTTCAATTTCAACGGCACGGCGGGAATTCTGCGGCGGCGTATGATCGACGATGCTGGCGGTTGGCAGGCCGATACGCTCACTGAAGATTCGGACTTGAGCTATCGCGCGCAGCTCCGCGGCTGGCGCTTCGTGTATTTGCCGGGGTTGGATTGCCCGTCGGAGCTTCCCGTCGAGATGCACGGCTTCCAGGTGCAGCAATCACGATGGGCGAAGGGGCTGACGCAGGTGGCCAAGAAGATTCTGCCGCAGGTCGTGCGAGCGAAGCTTCCCTGGCGCGTCAAGGCCGAAGCCTTCTTGCACCTGACGCCCAACATTTCTTACCCGATGATGATCGTGGTTTCAGCGCTGATGCTGCCAGTGATGATCGTGCGCTTTTACATGGGCGTGTTTCAGATGGTTTTTCTCGACCTGCCGCTGATCGCCGCCTCGTTCTGGTCCATCTCCGCGTTCTACGTGGTGGCTTACCGGGAGCTGCACCCTAAGAATTGGAAGCGTTCGGTGTATCTGCTGCCAATGCTCATGATGATCGGTGTGGCGCTGACGATCATCAACACGCGCGCGGTACTGGAGGCGCTGGCCGGCATCCGCACCGCCTTTGTCCGAACTCCCAAGTACGCGCTGGAGGGCCGCACGGTGAATCTGGAACATAAGCAGTACCGGCGCAAGAGCGGCTGGCTGCCTTACATTGAGATCGCTGTGGGATCCTACTTCCTCTACATGATTTATTTCGCGATCAACACTTACAATTACTTCACCATTCCATTCCTGGCACTGTTTACGTCGGGCTACTACTGGGCAGCCTTCGCGACGCTTTATCAGGAGTATCAGGGAAAGCTGCGCTGGCTGCGGGAACGGCGCGCCTTCGAGCTGGAAACGGCGCGCTAAGCGGAATCACATGGAATCGAAACTTTCCGCAGTGATGGTGCGCGAGGCCAGCATGCGCATCCACCCCCTTGCCCGGCGCACGCCGGTGTTCTCTTCAACCAGCGTCGACGAGGCCGCGGGCCTGCATGTTCATTTCAAGTGCGAGAATATGCAGCGCGGAGGCTCGTTCAAGATCCGCGGCGCAAGTAACCTGATCCTCTCGCTTCCGGACGAAGATCTAAAGCGCGGCGTGGTGGCTTATTCCTCCGGCAACCATGCGCAGGCCGTGGCGATCGCCGCCCATCACGTGGGCGCGCCAGCCACGATTGTGGTGCCTGCCGATGCGCCGCGCGTCAAGATGGAACCTGCCCACAATCAGGGCGCGCGCATCGTCACCTACGACCGGAAGTGCGAAAGCCGTGAAGCCATCGCCGAACAGATTCTGAAGGAGACGGGCGGCACGCTGATACCGCCGTTCGATCATCCCATGATCATGGCGGGGCAGGGTACGACGGCGCTCGAGCTGCTCGATGTGATTCCGCATCTGACAGCTCTGATCGCTCCCGTCGGCGGCGGTGGTTTGCTCGCCGGTTGCGCCACCATTGCCAAGGCCATCAACCCGGACATTCGCATTTTCGGCGCCGAACCCGAGCTCGCGAATGATACCTATCTCTCCCTCAAGGCCGGCCAGCGCACCAAGATTCAGGTGGGCGAGACGATCGCCGACGGGTTGCGCTCGCCACAACCGGGGGAGCTGACCTTTCCGGTGTTGCAGCGTTACGTCGAGCAGGTTGTGCTGGTGAGCGACGACGAAATGCGCGACGCGGTAAAGTTTCTCCTCATGCGCATGAAGATCCTGGTTGAGCCCAGCGGGGCTGCTGCGGCGGCCGCCGTGTTGCACCGCAAGCTGCCGCGCGATATTCAGTCCATCGGCGTGATTCTGTCGGGCGGGAACCTGGATTTCGAACAATTGGCCGCGTACTGAGCCCCATTTCCTCCGGCATCAGTTTATGCCATAATCTTCCACGGTATGAAACGCTGCCTGTTCGTTTTGGTTTTCGCATCCGTTGCGATGCGGGGCCAGGACCGCCTGGTGGCCGTGGTCCTCAATTCTATTCCCGATTCGGATCAACTCAAGTCATTCGAAGACGCGTTCCGGCACGGAGGCGCGCTTCCCTCCGGGAAAATCATATTCGCGCCGAATGCCCATGTCCTCGAAATTCCGCGCACGGCGCCAACCACGCCTGACACCCGCACCTGCGTTGTTCCTCTACTCGTGGTCCCAATCAACCCAAACATCGACCGCAAGATGGTTGTCCATCCCCCCAAGTCGGCATTCGAAAGCGCCGACATCATCAAGGGTGTGCCGCCTTGCGCGAGTCCTACGGAGAAGTAGCCCGCAGACCGCACGAACAAGAGGACTCGGTGGCTCATAAGCTAAACCTCCGCGCACTTACCTTAAGCGAACCGCGCCCGCGGCAGCCACCAGTTCTAGCGGCCAAGTGTACGCCCACGACCTGCTATAATACTTATATAGTTTGCTACCTCAGATGAATTCCAGCACGCCGTCTTCGCTAACTGTGTTTGAAGAGCGCGTCATTGGAAAGGTGATCCTCACTTATGCTGTATGACAGCACGAAAACGCTTTTGTGGAGCATCCTTCAGTCGTTGGAAGTGGACAACGCAGGATGGGAAGATCAAATGGAATCCGGCAAGGAATGCCTGTATGAATTGCACCAGATGTCCCATCCTCTGTACAAGGACTTGCCAGCGGGAGGAACGAGCGACAAAGTAGCAAGGCGCGCCGGAACATCTGAACAAGCCCGTCGGGCAATCCCCCACGTGAAGAACATGGTGAATGCGATTCGTCGTCAGGACCGGGCATCCGCGGTGGCAAGCAGTAAAGCGGCCCTTGCTGAAATGAATGGCGCCACTCATTTGCGTGCTTCGGCCGGCGGCTCTACCGAGAGAGTGGAAAGCAAGGAACTCAGACTTGGCTCGACAGGGCGAAAATCCTACTCGGCGGCATCACCGGTCACCGCGGGGAAAAGATCCCCAAGCCGAAGCCGGGTGGCAAGCGCTAGCTGATCACTCCGCATTTGTCTGAGGGGGCTTCTACGTGAAAAAATACATAGCCAACCCCGCCGCCACCACTACAACGAATGAGGCGACGAGCAGAATGCTATTGTGACGGTCCATCTGTTTCACCGTCAGTTCGCTTGGCGCGTTTGCCCTTCACGGCAGGTGCGGGTTGGCTAGCAAGATAGGCGAGTAGATCTTCCGCCGTTAGCACACGCCGCAGTGCTCCAGTTTGCGATAAGTCGAATCTTGCAATTTCCGGCGTCAGAGTGCGCAAACACAAATCTGGCCCATCCTGTATGCGGACGTGATGTTTGACCAGGAGCGGTATCTCGGCGCTAACCACGATCGGCCTCGCCTTCTCGCCGGCGCTTACGCGGTATTGAAAAACGTAATACCGGGTGTTGTCCCGCTGATCGAAGCCCGAATACCGCAAGGTCGACTTTACTTCTGCGCCGCGCAATTCACCAACGAGTTGAGGCCCATTCGTAACAGTTGCGTTCGTCGCCATGGCTTTAGAGAGATTCACTCCCGGGAGTCCGATCCGTTATCGACGGCACAGAAAGTAATGGCTGCGTCCGCAACACGAACAAAGACGCCACGAAAGCTAGCATGCAGGCTAATTCCAGACCCATAATTATCGTGGGAGAAACCGGTAAGGCTATCACTGGATTGAACAGCACAGCAATGCCGATTAATCCAGTCGCCCAATAATACTCCTGCAGGCGGACAGCCCGGGTCAAAACGACAATAGCTCCCACACAAATAACTAATCCGGTGACTCCAAGATCACCAAGATTGGATCGCGAGAACACGGAAAAAACCAGAGCTGCAACGGATAGCCAGGTCATTGCCTTTGTCAGCATTCTTCACCGCTTCTACCAGCTTCTCGGCACAGTTACACGCCTACTTACCGCACGCGTTCCGTACCCGATGTTGCATTTGGCTAAGAGAGTGGTTTCAAATGGCCTGACTTAGCTCAGGAGATCTGAAGAGGGAGTAAAATACCCGGCTCGTCTAGCATGGTAGGCTTTCTGACCACCTTTTGTCAAGTGAACGCCCGGGTATACGGGTAGAAGAGAGCTATGAATCAGCGACATAGAATAGCCGCATCAACTTACTCACCAGCCGATCGGCACAGAGTATCGGGCACAGAATGGTGCCCGCCAGTTTCTATTGCCCCACCAGCGGCAACAACACGCGGTCCAGCTCCGCGTCGGTCCATTCGCGGATCTCCACGTTCCTGTGCAGCGTCCAGCGCTCCACGTGGACAACCGAAGCTCCCGGCGCCAGTTTTGTCATCGGCCCCAGCGTTTCCTGCTCCAGAAAGTCGGCATTCGTGAACGTTTCAAACGATGCCCCTAAATCCGGATACGTCTTCGTCGGGTCTGCTTCGCTTCGCTTGATGAACAGATCCGAGCCGAGCAGATAGGCTGCCCAGGTGTGCGCGTTGAACGTTCCGAGTTTCTGCGGCTGGCCGTGGTTGTTCGGGTCCTGCCGCAGGATCAAATATTTCTTTGTGAACTGCCAGCGCTTGTCGGACAGATCACTGAACGCCCACATCACCAGCGGATTCGTCGGAGCTAGCACCTCCGGATGCGTTCCGCGTGGCGGAAATCCGTGAATGCCTACGCCCCCCTGCGCCATCATCGATAGCGCCCACGGCGCCAACTCCAGCGTTGTCTTCTTCGTGTTCCGGATGCGATGCACCACCTCGACACCCGGCCCGCTCGGTGACATCTTCACCGTGATCTGTTTCTCGAGCCCGGTCATCGGTTCCACTGGTTCCGTCGCTTCCAGAACCTCGCCCTTGACCAAGATGTGTACCGGACCGTTATCCGGCGCATACGTCTTCACCGCATCTTCCGGCGCGAACCACACGCGATGCCCGCCCCGCATCTGCCACTTCTCTTCGCCGGACTTGCCCAGCCCTTCCGTGAACTCTTTGAAGACGTTCTGCCCGTTCGGGAAAGCGTAGCGCATGATGCGCGGGCCAATGTCGCTCGTGATGATCAGCTCGACTTCCCCGTTCGAGATGCGATAGCTGTTCGGCCAGCCTTTGTATTCGGTCTTTTCAATTTTCACTGCGCTCATAGCGATAAGAGAGAAACTCAAACCCAGTCCAATCGTTTTCCACATCGATTGGCTATTATGCCGCAGATTTGCCGGGAGCGGGCGGCCTCTACGGTTTGGTGGGACTCACAACGATGGTGCCCATGTCCCGTTCCGAGGATTGAATGGTCAGGCCCATCTCTTGGGCGGGTGGCTTGCGTACTGCTGCCACCGGCGTCGCCGCGTGCTGCATGCGCGCCATCTGGGCTTCGTACGCCTTCTTCAATTGCGCTCCTGTCACTAACACGGAAATGCGGACAGTCTTCGCATCGGTGGTCAGCTTCAGGGCCTTCGGATCGAGTCCCGAAGGATTCTGCGGGTTGGCGGTCACAAAACCCGAGAAGAGTTGCAGCGCATCCCGAAGCTGTGCAGCCTCTTTCTCGTTGTGGGTCATCAGTTCAACCGCGAGTTCCAAGTCGGCAGTGACCTTAACTCCGCCACTGACCTGTTGGATGGCTTTCGTAATGTCGCTGGCCTGCTTCATTTGCGGATTTTCGGCGCCGGCCGTTAGTTCGCTCAATGGCGCCATGGAAATGACCCAAAGATCGTAACGATCGCTGAGGGAGGAGACCTGCGACACCAACTCCGCACTCAGAGCCGTCTGGTGCGTCCGCCGCCGGATCGCCGCTTTGACCTGGTCGAGATCGCCCCCCACGGCAATGTTCCCATCCAGGAACGCGAACGCGCTCTTGCTCTGTGACGGACTATCCATGATCTGCACGCCTTCGTAAGTTTGCGGCGTGTGCCCGGCACTCGCTGCCGCCGCGATCAACTTGGCAGCATCGAAAGATCCACGGATCAGAAATAACGTGGGACCGTTCTGTCCTTTTCCGGTTGTGGCTATGAGTACTTCTTGGAGGTCGTGTGTGGGGTCAAATCCGGTCTTTTGTAGAATTTGTTGCAGGTCCGGCGCTTTGTGTTGAATCTGGGCGCCAATCTCCTTGCCGATTTGGGAAGAAAGGATTCTTTCTACATTGACGCCCACTAGAACCCGAGCGTCCGGCATCACCAGGTTGAGAAGGGAAGAATCAGCAGCGCAGGCAACTGCACTAAACACCACAGAAACGCCTAGTAATTTCCGCAAAGTCGGCACGGGTACGGTCCCCCTTATACTGGTATCGCTCCCGCGCTGGCCTGCGGCAATACTGAATAAAGTTAACGTCTTTACAATTGAGATATGGACACCGGTTATCAAGCCCTGCGCTCCGCGGTCGCGTGGCTCGATCTCTCCGCCCGCGGCAAAATCATCGCGACCGGCGAGGATCGCGCGCGCCTGCTACACGCCATGGCCACCAACCAGGTCCAGCAACTCCAGCCCGGCGAGGGCTGCTACGCTTTCTTCCTCAACGCGCAAGGCCGCATCCTCGGCGACGTGAACCTGTTCTGCCGCGAAAGTGATTTCCTGCTCGATGTGGAACCAGAGACGCGCGAGCCGCTCTTCCAGCATCTCGACAAGTTCATCATCGCCGACGATGTGGCCCTCGAAGACGCTACGGACCGCGTCGCCACGCTCGCTCTCGAAGGCCCGCGGGCGCTCGAAACCGCTCGGCGCCTCGGCGTGCCCCTGCCCGGGAAGCCATGGGCGCACGTCGCGTGGAACGATGTCGTCGTGGCCAACGTGAGCTGGACAGGTGCCCCCGGTCTGCGATTCTTCGCACCGGTTGACGCCAAGCCGCGCCTGATCGAGCAGTTCCAAAGCGCCGGTGCGCCTCTGGTCTCACTTGGAGCCGCGCGCGTGGTGCGCCTCGAATACTTCCAGCCTCGCTACGGTGAGGACATTTTTCCCACCACGCTCTCGCAGGAAACTCAGCAGTCGCACGCCGTCAATTTCACCAAAGGATGTTACATCGGGCAGGAAATCGTGGAGCGCGTGCGATCACGCGGCCTGGTGCATCGCCTTCTCGCCGGCGTCGAGATCGATTCCGTTGAGCCACCAGAACACGAGACCCGCCTGTTCCACGGGGAAGAAGACGTCGGCAAAATTACCTCTGCCGCGTTTTCACCGGCCCTTGGGAAAGTTGTGGCGCTGGCTTACCTCCGGCGTGAACTGGCCGAGCCTGGCACCATGCTCTCGTTCAACGGCCACGCGGCCGTCGTGCGCTCCCTACATCGCCCGTAGATCGTCGAGCACCGCGCGCGGAATAGCCAGGTTGCCTTCGAACCCGCGTCCCAGCTCGATGTGCGGTTTATTGGCCCCGTGGAAGTCCGAGCCTCCTGTGATTCCCAAATCGAGCCGCCGCGCCATATCGAGGTAACGCTCCACATCTTCGGGCCGGTGATCGCTGTGAAACACCTCAATGGCTCGCAATCCCATGTTGCGCATTTCCAGAACCCATTGCTCCAGCTCGTCGCCGTTGTTCACGTGCCGTTCGATTCGCCGGCCCACACGGATCGGATGCGCCAGCGACGGCACACCCCCGCCTGCCAGCACGCGCTCAATGCCTTCCTGCATAGGCACCTCGCGGCGCTGCACGTAGCCTTTCGCCGACTCGTCCAGATACTCATCGAAGGCCTGCTCGAGAGTCGTCACGTAGCCTTTCTCCACCAGCACGCGCGCAAAATGCGGGCGTCCCGTCATGCTGCGTCCCTTGGCTTCCACTTCTTCGAGCGAGACATCCAAGCCCAGCGAGCGGAGCCGTTCGATTAGCCGCCGGTTCCGGTCGCGCCGTGAGCTTTGCAATGCCAGCAACCACTCGCGAAACTCCGCTGTGGGTGGCTGCTTCGCAAAGTAGCCCAACAAGTGTACGGAGCGCCCATGAAAACGCGTGGAGATTTCGATGCCGCATACCAACTCCAGGCCGGCCGCGCGCGCCAGCGGTTCCGCGAGATCGTAACCAGCCAGCGTGTCGTGATCCGTGATGCCCAGCGCTTCCAGACCAACCGACACTCCCGCGTCCACCAGCTCTCCGGCGCTGTAGGTCCCGTCAGATTCGTTGGTATGTGAGTGAAGATCGATCAGAAGGAAATGAGCCCCAACTCTTCCAGTTTAGCCCAGACCTTCTTGGCGCTTTCTTCGGGAGACTCGCTCGCGGAATGCACCACCACCTCCGGGCGGAGCGGCGGTTCGTAGGGGTCCGTGACTCCGGTGAACTGCGGGATCTCGCCTGCCATCGCCTTTTTGTAGAGACCTTTTACGTCGCGATCCGCCACGACTTCGAGCGGGCAGTCTACGTGTACCTCAACAAAGTTGGGGATGCGGGAACGGATCTCCTCGCGCACCGCGCGATACGGCGAAATTGCGGCCACGATCGCGATCACACCGTTGCGGGAAAGCAATTCGCACACAAACCCGATGCGGCGGATGTTGATGTCCCGGTCTTCCTTGCTGAAGCCCAGGCCCTTCGAGAGATTTTCCCGCACCACGTCGCCGTCCAGCACCTCGATCTTTGCGCCCGCATCCCGCAGACGTTTCTCAAGAATGCCGGAGATGGTGCTCTTCCCTGCTCCGGAAAGTCCCGTGAACCACAGCGTGAAACCCTGGTGCGTCAAGGAGCCCTGTGTCAACGGTGCTGCGCCTCGAGGACCTCGCTCAACAGCACATCCAGCTTCCTCTCCGCTTTCCCCTCCGGCGTGAAATGAATGCCGCATTCTTTGTCCGCGTCCTGTTCCCACCACCAGCGGCCCGCGCGGTCATCCTCGCCCGGCTGGACAGGCTGCGTGCACGGAGCGCAACCGATGCTCCTGTAGCCCGCGGCATAGAGCGGATGCATGGGCACATCGTGCCGCTGGATATACTCGCGCAATCGTTCCCCGCTCCAATCGGCGAGCGGGTTTAGCTTCACCTTGCCGTCGATCGACTCGATCTTACGCACGTCGGAACGTGAGTCATGCTGGCCGCGGCGCAGGCCTGTCACCCAGGCTCGTAGTTCCCGCAGTTTCCGTTCGAGCGGCCGCACCTTCCGAATTTCACAACACAAGTTCCGGAGAGGAACTTCCCGGTGAAACAGATTCGGTCCGTGCAGACGGACCATCGCTTCGACTTCCGCGGCATCCGGGGATACCGTTTCCACCGCAACGCCATAGCGCTCTCGCACGGTCTCCATCATGCGATAGGTTTCTTCCGGAAGCCGGCCGGTGTCCAGCGTGAATACGCGAACGTTCTGCGCCAGGCGCGACGCGATGTCAAGGATCACCAAGCCCTCCGCCTGGAAAGCCGTGGCGATGGCGATAGAACGGCCGAACTCCGCCAGCGCCCACTCCAGCAGTTCAGGGGCTTCCGCGTGCTCCAGACGTTCTAGCTCTGTGAAGTCAGGAGCAGTGCTCACCCAGCCTCAGCCTTCCACCTTGCCAACCAGGATGATGGATACCGGCGTATCGCCGATCTTTACGGTCAGCGCCCAGTCGTTGCTGGCGCCCTGTTTTGCAATCCCGAGTGCGTCACCCGCTCCCGCCGCCCAGATGCTCAGCGAAGCAGGATGCGGCGTGCCGGAGGCCTTCCGGCTCATCGCTACCAGGGCATCGAAGCTTGGCGTTGCATTGGCGTCTTTATCGTCTGCGGCAGGCGTCAGTAGCACGAAATCACGCTGTGGCGCCGCCCCTTGATGATCGCCGTTCACTGGAATGAGGCTATAGCGCAGTGTGTACACCCCAGCTTTTATGGGCTGCCCCCTGCGGTCCGCGCCCTGTGCCGGGAAACGAATCACTCCCAGCAACGCCCCCTGTGGAATCGTGCCGAGTGTTACGTTCTGGTCACTGGACTGCCCGCCGGACGGCAGCGCGCTCCGAAACCATATCTCGCATACGACCGTACCGTTGCCCGCAACAATCTTGCTACCCTGTTGTTGCAACGCCTGGCTGATCGCGGGTTCCAGGTCGGAAGGCGGGGCTCCCGCTGGATCACTCTTGTATTGGGCGAACAGGCTGCTCGCCGCTACAAAAAAAAGCAACGCTGCTGATGATTTGCGCATAGAATTAGGCCTCGTAGCTGGCGGAGTGAAAGATGCGATTGGAGCGGGAGACGGGATTCGAACCCGCGACATCGACCTTGGCAAGGTCGCACTCTACCAGCTGAGTTACTCCCGCTCGTTTGAGAAACCCTCATTTTCCCCCACTTGTAACATGACTGTCAAACCAGCTCCTCGTCAGGTAGTGGCTCAGTTTGAATAATACTGCGTTGCTAATCACTCCAAAGGTTCGAAACGTGGAGATTGAACGCCGAGAACCGCAAGTGCCTCGTTTATGGTATGCACGACCTGCCGCAGAGGGTTATTAGGCTCTGCGATGATCTGGAACATCCGAGCCATACTGACCTGCCTCGATTTTCTCTACCAACCGTAACTGAGACGCTCGGTCTACTGTAACTCCTCTTTTCCCATCCCGTCGGAGCCGCCCGTCGCACCATCCTCCAATGCAGAACGGCACGCAGCGGTCAAGGGCGCGCCGGTTTTTGGCGTGGCGTTAGCGAACCCTTGACCGTGAGTACCGTTCTGCGACCGCTCACCTGCGACGGGCGGCTCTGGCGGGATGGGTGTTGTTAACCCCATCCTGTTGGTGGGCTCAGAGCAGGCTTTGGCGAATTCCTCTGGTGTTCGATACGCCAAGCTGCTGTGTGGCCGCTCCCCGTTGTATTCCATACGCCACCGTTCGATCTTTTCTTTTGCGTCCGTCAGCGTCGTGAACCAGTTGTGATTCAGACACTCATCACGGAATCGCCCGTTGAAGCTCTCGACATGACCGTTCTGCATGGGTCGGCCAGGTTGAATGTGCAGCAGCGTGATCTGCCTTTCCTCGCACCAAACGATAAAGTGTCGGCTCGTGAATTCCGGCCCGTTATCACACCGAATCACTTCCGGCTTCCCACGCTGGCTGATGATCCAGTCCAGCACGCGAGTCACTCGGCCACTCGACAAGCCTGTGTCGACCTCGACAGCTGGACACTCGCGCGTGAAACTGTCTACGACGGTCAGCATGCGCAGCCCTCGTCCGGTGGCCAAGCCATCGGACACGAAATCGATGGCCCATTCCTGGTTGGGCTTGTGCAACAACGTGCCTTCCGGCGCCGGTCTCACCAGCCGCTTCCGTTTCAGCCTTCGTACCGCCAGATGTTCTTCGCTGTATATGCGGTACACCCGTTGCGCGCTGGCTTGGCATCCGCTGCGCTCCAGCAGCGCGCACAGACGCCGGTAACCGTAGCGCGGTTTCTGCCGCGCCAGGGCGATCAATTTGCTGCGCAACTCGGCATTGTGGTCCGGCCGCGGCTGATATCGGTAGGTGGTCCGATCCATGGACATGAGCTTGCAGGCTTGGCGCTCCGAGTATTCATACTCGCTCATCACCAACGCCACATCCTGCCGCAGACCTACAAGCTCCAGCCGTTTTTTCGGATCACCGCCTTCAGTGCCTCTTTGTCGAGGCTGAGGTCTGCGACCATGTGCTTCAGCCGGCGGTTCTCATCTTCCAGTTCCTTTAGTCGCCGCGCTTCGCTGACTTCCATGCCACCGTACTTGCTCTTCCAGGTGTAGATCGTCGCCTCGCTGACGCCCAACTCCCGGGCGACCTCCTTCACCGTCCGGCCTGCCTCCACCTGCTTCAGCACGCCGATGATCTGTTCTTCTGGGTGCTTGCCCTTCTTCATCTCGAAGCTCCTTTCCTCGCTGGAGCTTCTCAATTATGACTGGCAGAGATTATCGAGGGCAGGTCAATACCATATACGAATGTCTTCGGGGCGACGATAAAGCGAGGCCGATCCGGATCACCCACTGATCCCTGACTTGCCAACCGACGGATAAGATCGGAAGATACATCAAACTCGGTGACGTTCGACAAGTCAGTAATCGCCGCACTGGCGTCGGTTTCGGTCGAACACCCTTGAATCGCAAAAAAAATCTCTACGGCGGAATCATCTGTGACCCGCCCCTCAACTAGCGTAAGCAGGATGTGATTTACTCGGTCGATTTCAAAGCGGAATGCCATACTAGCTAGTTCTACAGGGATCTCACTTCCGCACTACGTTTCTTGAAAGGTCCGCGCGGCTTCGGAGTTGGCGCATAGGAATCGGCCATCATCACGATTTCTTCCAGACTCCACACATGATCGCTCAGGCCGCACGCCATTGGCGCGGTGATCCTCAGTGTCTTGTGGATTCTGGCGAAGATTTCAAACTGAAGCACTACCCCTTGTGAGATGTCATGGGACATCGAAACGTTTCACGAGAAAGGATTTATAATCTTGCATCCATCTTCTTCACTTGTGCTAGACTGTCATTTCTGTTCGGGGAGCACAACCGGGCAGAACACACAGAGTTCCTTCCCTTCCATTTCGGATCGAGCGTGAAATGCTAGGTTTTCCGCTTCCTGTGGAAAAACTGTGCGAAACCTGTGCGTTAAGTATTTCGCAAGAAGTTAGATGAATCCTTGGGAACAGATTAAACAACAGTTGGAGGCCACGCTCAGCCCCGACAGTTTTGCGCATTGGGTGAGCCGCACCAGTTTTGGACAGCTCAACGGCGGTGTTTTGCGGGTGTTGGTGCCGAACGTTGAGAGCAAGATGTGGATGGAAACAGAGTACGCCAATCAGGTCGGCGCCGTAATCCGCAAACTCAATCTACCCATCCAGGCCGTTTTATACGAGCCGCTTACGAGCGTTAAAGACAGCCCCTCGGCAGATGCCGAGCGGGACACTGAGTCTGAGTCACCGGTCTCTTCTCAGTTAAATCCGCGATTTACTTTCGACACGTTCGTGGTTGGAGCTTGTAATCAATTTGCCCACGCCGCCGCACGCTCTGTAGCCACCAATCCCTCGCGCAGCTACAATCCGCTTTTTATCTATGGCGGTGTCGGCATGGGCAAAACGCACCTGATGCATGCCATCGGCCGCTCCTTGATGAGCAACAGTTTAGGCATGCGCATCCTCTACACCTCCAGCGAGCGTTTCACTAACGAGGTCGTTTCCGGCATTCGGCTGGAGCGTATGCCCCAGCTTCGGCAACGCTACCGCTCGGCGGATGTGTTGCTAATCGACGACATTCAGTTGCTTGGGAACAAAGAGCGTACACAGGAAGAATTCTTCCATACTTTCAATGAGTTACACGATAATCAGAAGCAAATCGTGATCTCGAGCGATGCTCCTCCCAAAGATATCCCCGGTCTGCTGGAACGCCTTCGTTCTCGTTTCGAATGGGGCCTAATGGCCGATATTCAGCCACCTGACCTTGAAACTAAGATGGCTATCCTCGACAAAAAGGCTGAACTGGAAGGGGTTAGTCTTCCAGAGGATGTTCGCACTTTTATCGCTACAAAGACTAAGTCCAATGTTCGTGAGCTTGAGGGCGCTTTAGTCAAGTTGATGGCTTATTCTTCGCTCACAGGCGCATCGGTTAATTTGACGATGGCCCAGCAGGTTCTAAAGCACTTAACTCATGCTCAGGACCGCCGCGTAACCATCGATTCCATCCAAAAAGCGGTAGCTGAGAAGTACGGGATCAAGCAAACTCAGCTCAAAGAGAAGAGCAACACCAAAACCATCGTCGTGCCTAGGCAAGTTGCTATGTACCTAGTGAAAGAGCTAACCACCGCCTCTCTCCCTGAGATCGGTCGTGCCTTCGGCGGTAAGCATCACACCACGGTGATTCATTCTATTGGCAAAATCGAGCGGTTACGGCAGTCCGACCCCGATTTGAACAGGTTGCTACACAGCCTAATAGACTCATTGCAATGAGGTTATCTATATTTTCCACAAGCACCATCCAATTTGTCCTGCGGAAATGTGTGCACAGCGGCGTGCACCCTGTCGTTTCCCTCCCCCTTCCGCTCGGTTTCCACACCGGTCTTAGGCGGGAAGTCTCAGAATTTTGTATACTTTAGATAGAATTCAACATTTTGACAGGCCCCATGAATACGGTTCTTCTGGGTTAAGAGTCTATAACAACCAGTCAGAATAGGAGTTCTGCTCAATGGAATTCACGGTTAGTAGAAGCGATCTAGTGCGCGAGCTGGGTCTTTCCCAGGGAGTGGTGGAGAAGAAGACCACCATTCCAATCCTGTCCAACGTGCTCATCGAAGCGCACGGTGACCGGATTATTTTGACCGCCACAGATCTGGAGCTCGGCATTCGGTGTTCTTGTCCCGCCAAGGTGAAGAAGGAGGGAGCGGGCACCGTTCCGGCGAAAAAGCTTCTTGACTATACGCGACTGTTACCTGAGGGTGACTTGAATCTGAAGTTTTTGGAGAACCACTGGGCGAGTATCACTTGCGGCCGGTCGCGGACCAAAATCGCGGGAATGTCGCGGGAGAGTTTTCCAGAGTTGCCACAGATGCCGGAATCAATTTCGGAAATCTCGGTAGGTCTGCTGGCCGCAATGATTTCGCGAACAGCGTTTGCGATCTCCATGGAGGAATCACGGTTCACGCTGAACGGCGCGCTGCTGATATTGAGCGACGGCGGGATGACCATGGTAGCGACAGACGGCCACAGGCTGGCATATGTAGAGAGCGCCACAGGGGCAAGCGGAGGATCTACCGCGGGATTTCGTGCGTTGATTCCCAAGAAGGCGATGGGAGAGATTGTAAAGCTCGCCGAGCAGAGCGGTCCCGATGCCAAGCTCATTTTCGCCGGTGATGACAATCACCTGTTCTTCCAGTTCGGAGAGAGGCTGCTCATTACACGGAAGCTAACGGGGAACTTCCCTGACTACGAACGTGTGCTGCCGAAGGACAATACCAATATCGCAAAACTGAAAAAAGAGGAGATTCGCGCGGCGATCGAGCGCGTCTCACAGTTTGCGGATGAGCGATCACGTGCCATTCGCATTCAGTTTGGCCAGGGAGAAGTGAAAGTATTCTCTTCGTCGGTGGAGACTGGAGAGAGCGAGGAAAGTGTAACGAGCGAGTACACGGGCCCTGAATTGGAAATCGGATTCAATGCCCAGTATCTGCTCGATTTTCTACGCGCTATTCAGCAGGATGACGTGTCCTTCGCTTTGAAAGATCAGAAGAGTGCGGGCGAGCTGCGGCCGGGCAGCGAGGAAACCAAGGATCACTACCGCTACGTGGTGATGCCCATGCGCATTTGACAGGGGAACGTTTCAATTTTGCCAGGCGCAATGATAGTTGCGCGCCGTAACCAGTGAACCTATGGCTAATCATGTAATACCACCGCCCGAGGGTGATCCGAAGGTGTACGACTCCACGAGTATCAAAGTGCTGGAAGGCTTAGAGGCAGTGCGCCTCCGGCCCGCGATGTACATCGGCTCCACGGGCGAGATGGGCTTGCATCATCTCGTGTACGAAGTGGTCGACAACTCCGTTGACGAGGCGCTGGCGGGTTACGCCACGCAAGTAGATGTGACCATCCACATGGACAATTCGGTCACGGTCGTGGATAACGGACGTGGCATCCCTGTTGATATCAAAGAAGAGTTCGGGATCTCGGCCGCTGAGATCGTGATGACAAAGCTGCATGCCGGCGGCAAGTTTGACTCTAACAGCTACAAAGTGTCCGGTGGTCTGCACGGCGTCGGCGTGAGCTGCGTCAACGCGCTCTCAGAGCGGCTGGAACTTGAGATCTGGCGGCCGGAAGGCGATAGCGGGCCGAGCTACACCTGGCAACAGGAGTATGCCTGCGGCATTCCGAAGGGCCCACTGATGAAGGCCGGTAAGGCGGGACGCAAAACCGGCACGCTTATCACCTTCAAGCCGGACCCGACCATCATGGAGGTCACCAAGTTCAACTACGATACGCTGGCCCAGCGCCTTCGTGAGCTGGCGTTCCTGAACAAGGGCCTCAAAATTATTCTGAGTGACGAGCGCGAGGAGCCCGTTAAAACGCACGAGTTTCTTTATAGCGGCGGCATCGCGGAGTTCATCAAGCATCTGAACCGCGGCAAAGCCGTGCTGCATGACAAACCGATCTACTTCGAGGGCCAGAAGGAGATGCCGAACGGCATCCTCACCATGGAAGTCGCGCTGCAGTATAACGATGGCTACTCGGAAAACGTCTTCAGCTTCGCGAACAACATCAATACTGTGGACGGCGGCTCGCACCTGAGTGGATTCCGCAGTGCACTCACGCGCACCATCAACTTTTACGGCCAGCAGGCGGGCCTGTTCAAGGACGTCAAGGAAAACCTGAGTGGCGACGATGTGCGCGAGGGCCTGACGGCCGTTGTGAGTGTGAAATTGCCGCAGCCGCAGTTCGAAGGACAGACCAAGGGCAAACTCAACAGCGACATTCAGGGCCAGATGGCGCAGTTCGTCAACACGGGCCTCGGCGAGTATTTCGACAAGAACTCGGCCGTCATGCGCAAGATCGTGTCCAAGTGCATTGACGCCTCCCGTGCCCGCGAAGCGGCACGAAAGGCCCGCGATCTGACGCGACGCAAGGGCGCGCTCGATTCCGGCGGGCTGCCGGGCAAGCTGGCAGACTGCCAGGAGAAAGATCCGCAGCGTTGCGAGCTATTCCTGGTGGAGGGCGAATCGGCCGGCGGCACTGCCAAGCAAGGCCGCGACCGGCGCTTTCAGGCGATTCTGCCGCTCAAGGGCAAGATCCTCAACGTCGAAAAGGCCCGCTACGACCGCATGCTGGGCCACGAAGAAATCCGCGCGCTGATTACCGCCATCGGAACTGGGATCGGCAAAGATGATTTTGACGCCGCCAAGCTGCGCTACGGCAAGATCATCATCATGACGGACGCCGACGTGGACGGCTCACACATCCGCACGCTGCTGCTGACTTTCTTTTTCCGCCACATGCAGGAGCTGATTTCGCGCGGCAACGTGTTCATCGCGCAGCCACCGCTCTACCGCATCAAGAAGGGCAAGAGCGAGAAGTACATCAAAGACGAGAAGGAATACACGCGCGAGATTATGCGGCGCGCGACGGAAAACCTGGCGCTCGAGATCGGCCAGAACGGAAAAGGGCCGAAATCGACCATCGATGCGGGTGAGCTGCGCAGCTTCCTCATGAATCTCGATGAACTCGACCAGATCTTCAGCAAGGTGGAGCGCAAGCTGCGCGATGCGCGTGTGGTGGAGGTGATCGCGAACCCGGCGCTGCATATCGACACCAAGGCGGACTTCGCGGAGAAGAGCAATCTTGAGCAGGTGATTGCCGCTCTCAGGGCGGCGGGCGTGAAGCCGGAGCTGAAGCAGGACGAAGAGCACTCGGCCTGGGTGGTCAGCTATCACGATTCGACGAACGCCGAGCGGCACATCGGACTGGAGCTGGCCGCGCGGCCGGAGTATAAGCGCCTGCGGTCCATAGCGAAGCAGATTGCGCGCCACAACGAGCCGCCGTTCACGGTGGTGAAGAGCGAGCACCGCGAAACGCAAACGAATTGGCGCGACCTGCTGGTCTACGTGAAGAACGAGGGCAAAAGGGATTCGTCCGTCCAGCGCTACAAAGGTTTGGGCGAGATGAACGCCGAGCAGCTTGCCGAAACCACGATGAATCCGGAAAAGCGCACACTGCTCCAGGTGCGGCTGGAAGACCTGGTGGAGTGCGAAGAAATCTTCTCGACGTTGATGGGCGAGGACGTCGAGAGCCGCCGGAAGTTTATCGAAGAGAACGCGCTCGAGGCGAAGAACCTGGACGTGTAGAGGGGCTCTCGCTGGAATGGCGATCATTGAAACCCTTCGGGATGTAGGTTCGATCGCCAGCTACCTTTCCAAGTGCACATACCTCAGGAAGGAATGGATTAAGTCCGCAGGCCGCCCCGGGGACGAAGAGACCCTCTGGTACAGAGCCCAGCCGGAGGAGAATTTAGGGCTGATTCCGAAGCTGTATCGTCCTCAGTATCGAGGAGCTTACGGCCGTGTACAATGGGTTTTCCTGCCGATGCTGGTTGCGGCGGCAGGAACCAACTTCACATGCGAAAACTCCGATGGGGCGTTCTCGGCGTCGCCAATATCGCCGTCGTAAAAGTCATTCCCGGCATGCAGCGGGGACAGTGGTGCGAAATCGCGGCGATCGCTTCGCGCGACCTGGCTAAGGCACAGCATGCCGCGCGCGATCTGGGTATCCCGAAAGCCTATGGGTCGTACGAAGCGCTCCTGGCTGACCCGGAAATCGACGCGATCTACAACCCGCTGCCCAATCACTTGCACGTTCCGTGGTCCATCAAGGCGGCCGAGGCCGGCAAGCACGTGCTTTGTGAGAAACCCATCGGGCTTTCCGTCGCCGAAGCGAAAAAACTGCGCGATGCGCGGGACCGCACGGGCGTGAAGGTCGGCGAAGCCTTCATGGTACGCACGCACCCGCAATGGCTGAAGGCCCTCGACCTAGTGCGCGGCGGCCGCATCGGCGACCTGCGATCGATCCTGGGCTTTTTCAGCTACTCGTTGACTGATCCAACGAATATCCGCAACATTTTGGAAGCGGGCGGCGGCGGGCTGATGGACATCGGCTGTTACCCGATCTTCAGCTCCCGCTTCATTTTCGGCGCGGAGCCTCGCCGCGTGCTGGGACTGGTGGAGCGCGACCCGCAGATGAAGACCGACCGCCTCACCTCGGCCATTCTCGATTTCCCCACCGGCCAATCGATCTTTACCTGCGGCACGCAGCTTGTGCCCTACCAGCGTTTGCAGGTTTTCGGCACGCGTGGCCGCATCGAAGTCGAGATTCCGTACAACGCGCCTCCCGACCGGCCCTGCCGCATTTTCGTCGACGACGGCAGCGACCTCTTCGGTGCGAGCATCGAGACATTGGAAACCGTCATCTGTGATCAATACACTCTTCAGGGCGATCAGTTTTCTCGCGCGGCCCAAGGCGACGGCGAGGTGCCCGTACCGATGGAGTCCGCTATTGCAAACATGGCGGTGATTGAGGCGATTTTCCGCTCCGCCGAATCGGGGAAGTGGGAGCAACCGCGGGTGTAGACTCTAGGGGACATGCACCGCGCACGTTCCGCCTCCCTGTTGCTGTTCGCTTTCACCGCTCTCGCCGCCGATCACTACGAGGTGACCGTTGAGCGCGGCATTGAAATGAAAACGCGTGATGGAGTGACGTTGCGCGCCGACATTTATCGCCCGAAAGCCGAGGGCAAATTCCCCGTCCTGCTCGAGCGCACGCCGTACAACAAGGGCGATGGCGAATCGGGCTTTGGCAAGCGTGCTGCGGCGATAGGCTACGTCGTTATCATTCAGGATGTGCGCGGCCGCTATACGTCGGACGGCGAATGGTACACGTTCAAGCACGAAAGTGACGATGGCTACGATGCGGTTGAATGGGCAGCGGCGCTCGCCTACTCGAACGGCAAGGTCGGTATGTTCGGCGCTTCCTATGTGGGCGCCACCCAGATGCTCACGGCCATCGCCCACCCGCCACATCTCGCGGGTGTCTTCCCGGTTGTGACGGCGTCGAATTATCACGACGGCTGGACTTACCAGGGCGGCGCGTTTGAACAGTGGTTCAACGAATCCTGGATTGTCGGGCCTCACGGAGGACACACTCAACCGGCGCGTGCGCCAGTCGCATAATGCCCTGAACTGGGTATGGAAGTTGCCGCTCACCGAGTATCCATTTTTCGAAGCGCCCAATGCAGGCAGCCTCGCGCCCTACTTCACGGACTGGCTGCGTCACCCGGATTTCGATGAGTACTGGCGGCAGTGGTCCATCGAAGATCACTACGCCGATTTCAAAGTGCCCGCCTACAGTGTCGGCGGCTGGTATGACATTTTTCAAGGGGGCACCATTCGCAACTACATCGGCCTGAAATCGCGCGTGCCCGGCCAGCGCCTCATGATCGGACCCTGGTACCACGGCCCGTTCAGCGGCAAGGCGGGAGACGTCGACTTCGGTCCTTCCGGCAAGGGTGATACCGACGCTGATCAATTGCGCTGGTACGATCATCTGCTGCGCGGCGTGGATAGTGGCGCTGGGCGCGACAAGCCGGTGAAGATTTTCGTCATGGGCAAGAACGTCTGGCGTGAGGAAGACGATTGGCCGTTGGCACGGGCGCGGTCGACGTCCTACTACCTGCACTCCGCCGGCGGCGCTAATATGCGGACGGGAAATGGCTCGCTGGGTACTTCGGCACCGGCCGATGAACACGCCGACCGCTACACTTACGATCCTGCTAACCCAGCACCCACGCGCGGTGGCGGACTCTGCTGCGATAACGACCATCTTCCCGCCGGCGCGTTCGACCAGCGTACCGTCGAGGAGCGCCAGGACGTGCTCGTCTACACCGCGCCCGCCTTCTCGAGCGATTTCGAAGTGACCGGCCCGATTGCCGCCGAGCTCTACGTGAGTTCTTCGGCCGTGGATACGGATTTCACCGCCAAGCTGGTTGACGTCTGGCCCAACGGCTTTGCGCAGAATCTGACGGACGGTATACTGCGCGCCCGTTACCGCAATTCACACGCGCATCCCGAATTGTTGAAACCAGGTGAAGTCTATAAAATCCGGATCGACATGTGGAACACGAGCAACGTGTTCCTGGCCGGCCACAAGCTGCGCGTGGAGATCTCCAGCAGCAACTTCCCGCGCTTCGACCGCAATCTCAACACAGGCGAGAGCGCTGGCGCCTCCAGCAGCATGGTGAAAGCCGAGAACAGCATCTATCACGACGCCGAACACCCGTCGGCGCTCATCTTGCCGGTGGTACCCTAGCCGCTTGCTTCCGGTGCCCCCCGGCGCTAAGCTCCGGATTGGGGGGTGCGTCATGAAATATGTCGCGCAGTTCCTTGTTGGTTGCTTGCTGATTTTACCCGCTGCCGCTCGTAGCGGTGGAAGTCATGGAGGCGGCGGAGCCCACGGTGGTGGTGGATTTCACGGCAGCTACGGCGGTTACCGTGGAGGTTACGGTGGTTACTATGGTAACCGGGGCTTTCGGTCAGGTGTGTACGCTTATAACCGCTACCGCTATGGCGCTGGGTTGAGTTATTGGCCTTGGCTTTACTCCTATCCGTATTATGGTTACGATTACTACCCAGGCTACGATTACGGGTATTCGTACCCATCGTATGACTACGATTATTCCCCGCCTGTTGTAGTTTACCCGCAAGCACCGCCGCCACAGTACTATCAGCAACCACCCGCGCCAGTACACTCGGAAATTCACGAGTATCCCGATCACTCGACGGCCTCAATCGTGCGGCCGGCCGGCGAGCAGCCTATTTACCTGATCGCGTTGAAGGGCCAGGAGAATATACAGGCTGCCATTACCTACTGGGTGGAGGGTAACACGCTACAGTACCTCAACCTGCAACACCAGCAAAAGCACGTGCCGCTTGATTCCGTGGATCGCGCGCTTACGTTCCAGTTGAACCACGAACGCAACATGGATCTCCGCCTGCCGCCGGCGCCTTAGCGGACAACTGGCTTCTAGAATCGACATGGCTTGTCGCTGATTGAGCCGGCGAAGAAGATTAGGGGCTCCTGCGCGCTCACCGGGCTTTCGGACTTTCCGCATCCCCGAACTCGCTCTCGATCTCCCAAGTGGGAAACTCTCTGAGCCCGAGCGTCCCCATGAATCCTTCTGACGTTTCAAAAAAAAGGAACCTTTGCGAAAATTTGGGTCCGACAAACGATTTAGCTCCAGTGTTTAGATTCTGTGTAGCACCTGGACTTTCTGGGTTTGTAATAGCTTACAGAGAAGCATGGCCTGCGGGTCTTGGCGTATCAGGATTGGCAACGAGATTGCCGAGGGTAGACCACCGGGCAATAGTCCGAAGCAGAAAGGATGATCGCGTCTATGTCCAATTCCTTCAAGGACAGGTTCTCTCGTTGGTTAAACGTGATGAGACCCACAGTCGTAATGCTTCTAGCGGTTGCGTTAGTTCTCACTCTCGCGGCGCCCTTCGTGTCCGCGGACCCACTTCTCTTAATAGTCGCCGGTGGTGGCGGTGGCGCCGGCTACTGCTGCGGCACGCCAGGAGGCCCCGGTCAAACCGCCACGGCCGGCCAATCTGGTTTCGGCCCTGGTGGCGGTGCCGGTGGTACCCTTGGCTCCGGCGGTGGCGGTGGCACTGGTTATGGCGGTAATTATAACGGTGGTGGTGGCGCCGGCTGGTCCGGCAATGGCGGCAACGGCCTCGGAACTGGCCCAGGCATCGAGGGCGGTTCGGGCGACGGCGGGTTTAGCTCCCCGACTTTTGCCGGTGGTTTAGGCGGCGGCGATAGCGCGATCCCGCAATACGCCAATGGCGGCTTTGGCGGCGGCGGCGGCGGCGGCTGGCAAGGTGGCGGCGGCGGTGGCGGCTATTCGGGTGGCGGCGGTGGTGATGGCGTCACTGCAGCCGGCGGTGGCGGCGGATCGTACGTTAGTTCTTTGTTTACGAGCACCGTGCTGACGGGTGGCGACAATGGTGTTGCGGACGCGGGCGCCTTACCTGGCAGCGACGGCTACGTGTCGATTGGCGCCGCCATCTTCACCTATACGGGTGGCGTGGTCGATTATATAGTGCCAACAACGGGAATCTATAGCATCGACGTGTACGGCGCGCAGGGCGGCGGGGGCGACGAGGATAGCGGTGGCTATGGCGCCTTTGCCGCTGGCAATATTTTTCTCACCGCTGGCACCAACCTGGATATTGTGGTGGGTGGTGCGGGCTCGACCGGCGATTTCGACGGGTTGTTTGGCGGCGGCGGCGGCGGCGGCAGTTTCGTCTACGAATCGACGGCAATTCCGGAGCCCGCCTCCATAATCCTGTTTGGCACGTGCTTGGTTGGCGTAGTGGTTCGTCGGTACCGCAACAAGAAATAGGCTGTCAGCGGTTATCCCCAGTACCGCGATTGAGGCGCGTTCGGCCAGCGGTTGTAGTGGACGCGCCTCATATCTGAAGCCGATTGGGCAGCGCTCGCCGCTGAGCGTGAAGCTTGGTACAATAGCTGCCCGAGAGGAACCTCCCCTATGGCCAAGAAAGTCGATCCCTTGAATAAAAAACAATACGGCGCTGTTTCTACTAACCTCGTCGTCACGGATATGAAGGCAGCCATTAGCTTCTACCAAAAAGCACTCGGCTTCACCAAACGAGCCGTGATGAACGGGCCGGATGGCAAGCCCGTGCATGCGGAGCTGGCTCTGCGTGGAACCGTATTGATGTTATCGCCGGAGTGTGTTGAACGTGGTGCCCGCAGTGCCAAGACCCTCGGAGCCTCGCCGGCCAACTTGTATGTCTATACGGAAAATGCGGACAAGGTAACGGCCAAAGCCGTCAAGCTGGGTGCCACGGCAAAAGGGCCAGTTGCGGACATGTTCTGGGGTGACCGCGCCGGCACGATTATCGATCCCGAAGGCTACATGTGGATGATCGCCACCCACAAAGCCGAGCCGACTTCCGCTGAGATGAAAAAGGCTATGGCGGAAATGGCGAAAGCGCAGGCCGCTGCGACCAACGCGTAGCGGGCCCTACTTTACCTTCTCGTCTTTTTCCACTTTTCCGTCGCGGATGTGGATAACGCGGTGGGCGTGCACTGCAATGTCGTGCTCATGTGTCACGAGTACGATGGTGTTCCCCTGCTCGTGCAGCCGCTCAAATAGAGCCATGATTTCATTGCCGGTGGCGGTATCCAGGTTGCCCGTGGGCTCGTCCGCCAGCAGGATGGAAGGGTTATTCACCAGAGCACGCGCCACGGCAACACGCTGCCTTTGGCCGCCCGAGAGCTCATTGGGCTTGTGATGCATGCGCGTCGAGAGATCGACTTGGTCGAGAGCCTTTTTCGCCCGTGCCAACCGTGTTTCCGACGTCATGCCGCTGTAAATCAGGGGTAGCTCGACATTGTGCAGCGAGGTCGCACGCGGCAGTAGATTGAAGGTCTGAAAAACGAAGCCAATTTCCTTGTTCCGGATGCGCGCCAGTTCGTCGTCGTTCATCTCGCTAACCAGCCGCCCGTTGATGTAGTACTGTCCCCGAGTCGGCGTGTCCAGGCATCCGATCAGGTTCATCAGGGTCGATTTGCCCGAGCCTGACGGCCCCATGATGGCCACGTACTCGCCGCGGTGGATTTCGATATCGACTCCCGATACCGCATGGATCTCCTGATCGCCCATGACGTACGTCTTCCATAGATCGTAGGTCCGGATGACGATACCGTCCTTCTTTAGCTGCTCGCCGCGTTCGACCAGCGCATCAACCGCTTGTGCCATGTGTTCTTTCGGGTTATGCCTCTGTTTTGGTTGGAACTTTGTTATCGACCTTCACGCTCGCGTCCGGCTTGATCGTGCGGATTACCTGGTAACTGCCCGTGACGATCTCGTCACCCTCCTTGAGGCCGTTCAGTACTTCGATGTCCGTGGCTCCAGTGATCCCCGTCTCCACTTTGCGGAACTGCGCCTTGGTTCCCGACACCACAAATACCCCTTGGATTTCTTCTTTGCGCGCCTTTTCCGCGGCCGGGTCAAGCTTCGCTGCCTCGACCACCGCGCCATTCTTCGGTTTAGGTTCGAGATCGCCTTTCTGCCGGATGGTCAGCGCCTGGATGGGAATCGTGAGCGCCCGCTGGCGTGTGGCCGTCGTGATTTTGGCTGTGCAGGAAAGCCCCGGCCGGATGTCGTCCGGCGGATTATCGAGCGCCACCACGACCTTGAAGTCTTTGGCTTCCTGGCTTGAGGTTGTGGTCTGGGACGCCGCAAGGCCGGTCGAGCGGACAATCGCTGTGTCGCCGATCTCGATCACGTGGCCTTTAAACACTTTGTTCGGGATAGCGTCGATGGTCACGTCCCCCACCTGGTCCAACTTGACGCTGACAATGTCGGTTTCGTCAACTTTCACTTCAGCCGTGATGATCGACATATCGGCGATGGTCATGATGGTGCTCGCCGCCGAGTTCTGGATGCCGGGTACCACGGTTTCACCTGTACGCACGGGCAGATTGGTCACTACGCCGTCGAGCGGGGCATAGGAATCGTATTTGTGCAACACGTCGGCGGCGCTGGTTACCATGGCCCGCAGTTGTGCGATTTTTCGCTGTGCCGAATACAATTGCGAACTGGCCTGTTCGCGCTGCGCCTTGGCTTGCACCAGCTTAGCTTCGGATTCCTTCAAGGTCGCGTCGGCCGTACGATACGTAGCTTGTCTCGTATCGTAATCCTGCTTGGGGATGAGCTTGCTCTTGAATAACTCTTCCCCACGCTTGAGATCGAGCATGGCATGATCCAAATCCGCACGCGCGCGGTCGACACCCGCCTGCATCGTGAGCAGATTGTCGTCCCACGACTTCACGCCGGCTTCCGCCGCTGCGGCGTCGGCTTCGGCTGACGCTAGCGATGCGCGCTGCGCATTCACATTGGCTTCGGGTTGGGTATTTTCAACCCGCGCCACCAATTGGCCCTTGCGCACATGGTCGCCCTCTTTCACCGGAATTTGGGTCAGCTCGCCCATGGCGTTGGCGCCGATATTGATATACTTGCGCGGCTTGATCTCGCCCGAAGCGGTCACCAGGCTGGTGAGATCCTGGCGCACCACGCGTCCGGTTTCGACTGTGACGATTCCGCGGTGGCTATAACGGACTCCTGCGAATACGGCAATCGAGCCCACCACCAACACAACTACGGCGATGAGGACTTTCCACTTGCGCTTCAATGTCAGATTGCTCCCTTCGAATTAGACGCAGTTCCGGGGGCAGTTGTTCACAGATAATCATGGTATCACGCCCGGAAATCGGGAAACCGGGCCAATATGTTGAGGCTATTGGAGTAGTAGAACCACTCTAGGCCGTCTACTTCCGCGTTACCCAGATGACACTCGCCGGCTGCCTACTCTCGCAGGCCATCGAATCGGTAACCCCCGACGCGATGTCTGCGCAGGCGTTCTCCGTAGCGGTCCTCTGCGCCTGAGCTTCGGTTGAGGCGCCCGCGGTCCGGCACGCCTGCTTGCCGTTAAAGACCACGCAAACCTCGCACCGGTAACGGTTGTTGCCCATCGTGGTGTAAACCAGTACGACGAGCACTACCACGACGAACGCAATGGCCAGAATGACGGTCTTTTTCATCTGAATTAATCGCCCGCTACCAGTGTCCGGCCGGCCGGGGCGGCGAAGAAGTTTCCCATGCGCCGGAATTTCCTATAGCGCTGCTCCACTAACTCCGCTCCGGAGAGCCTCCCCAGCTCCTCCAGGGCGTCGCGCAGTTTCTTGCGCATCAGTTCCGCCGCCTGGTCTGCATTCTCCTGCGCCCCGCCCGGCGGCTCCGGAATGATGCCGTCCACCAGGCCGAGGTTCAAGAGGTCCTCTGCCGTCAGCCGCAGAGCCGCTGCCGCCAGCTCCGCTTTGGCGGAATCTCGCCAGATGATGGCCGCGCAGCTCTCCGGCGAAATTACGCTATACACGGCGTTTTCCAACATGAAGACCTGGTTGCCCACGCCAAGAGCCAGTGCGCCGCCCGACCCCCCTTCGCCGATGCAGATCGCAATCACCGGCGCCGCGAGGCGCGCCATTTCCCGCAGGTTGCGCGCGATGGCTTCCGCTTGGCCCCGTTCCTCGGCGTCAATCCCCGGGTAGGCTCCCGGCGTATCCATGAAAGTGATCACCGGCCGCCCGAACTTAGCCGCGATCTGCATCACGCGAATCGCCTTGCGGTAGCCCTCCGGTTTGGGCATTCCAAAGTTACGGTGCAGTTTCTCCTTGGTATCGCGCCCCTTCTGCTCGCCCACCACCATGACCGGCTTGCCCTCGAAAAACCCCATGCCGCACACCACCGCCGGGTCGTCGGCGAACAGACGGTCTCCGTGAATTTCTTGGAAATCGGTGATCAGCCGATCGATGTAGTCCAGCGTGTGCGGCCGCTTGGGATGCCGCGCCAGCTGCACTCGCTGCCATGCCACGTTCGGCGGCTCGGGCGGCGTCTGGTCAGGGGCTCCGGGTTCAGGGTCCATCGGCACCTAGATTCTACCGCATCAAAAGCAAGGAAGTTGGATGCCCACGGCGCTTGACATCATGATGCCTAATAGTTAGCATCATGATGTGCGAACCACCTTGACCCTCGACGAAGATGTGTGCGCCAAGCTCGAGGCCGAGATGCGGAAAACGGGCCGCTCGTTCAAGGAGACCGTGAACGAAGCGTTGCGCAACGGGCTGAACGCTAAGCCGCAGGCTCCGCCGAAACCTTTCAAGATCCAGGCTAGAGACCTCGGTGCGAGGCCCGGCTACAATTTCGACAACATCGAGGAGCTGCTGGATCAAATTGAAGGTCCCATGCGTCGATGATCTTGATTGATGCGAACCTGCTGATCTACGCGCATCACACCGCCGCCCAACACCATCAGCGTTCAAAAGATTGGCTCGAGGCGGCATTCGACTCAGGAGATCGCGTCGCATTCTCGTGGACGACGTTGCTGGCATTCGTCCGAATCACGACGAGCCCCAAGCCATTCAGCATCCCCTTGACGTCCGAAGAGGCCGGCGCGATCGTCACCGGTTGGTTGAACCATCCTGCCGTCTGCATTCTGCAACCCACCGAGCGGCATTGGCTGATTCTCAGCCGGCTCATTTCCGACGGCCAGGCCCGCGGGCCGCTCGTGATGGACGCTCATTTAGCCGCCCTTGCAATGGAACACGGCGCAACGCTTTGCACCACGGATCGCGATTTCACGCGCTTTCAGGGCTTGCGGCTTTTGAACCCGCTTGAGTGAAACGCAGCGAGAAAGATCGCCCGGAAAGCCGTTGCATCCGCGCTGAGTGCAACGCTGGCGTTCGGCGGGTAGTCCACTTTTTCTGCTGTTCTTCCCTCCTCCGGCGCCGATTGCCTCACTTCGACGGCTAACGGACTCTCGCGCACCACTTCCGGCGCGACCATCGCCACTGCTGCTAGTGGGTCCCAGGCATAATAGATCCCCTGGCGGATGTTGCCGCTGTGCTGCCTCAGGGTCGCAGCGACGAACTGGCCCAGCGGTGTGGTCTTTCTTGACTGAAGCGCTTTCAGCAGCCCCGAGTCAATGCGGACCTTGTTGGTCACGTCCAACGGCACGAGCCGGATCTTCGCGCCCGACTGGAATACTCCCTTCGCTGCCAGCGGATCGACGTAGAAGTTCCATTCCGCCGTCTTGTTGTCGGTTTGGAAGTAGCCGCCGTCGTCGAGATTGCCGGGCGCGTACAGTGCCCCACCCATGATTACCAGTTCGATATCACGCAAACCATCCGGTGTTTGCGCTAGCGCTTCGCCGAGATTGGTGAGTGGCCCGAGCGCCAGGATGCGCACCGGCCGGCTGCGGTTACGCAACCTCGCCGCTAGATAATCCGCCGCGGACTGCTTCTGCGGGGTGTGTTGCGCGGCATGGTCGCCCAACGGCGCGTCAGCGCTCTTGCGCCATTCTTCCGGAAATGCTGCGTGGCCGCTCATCGGCAGCTCGTGCCCCAGGTACACCGGGACATCGCCACGCCCGCCCAGTTCGAGCAGCCGCAGAACGTTTTCCGCCCCCGGTTGCACATGTGCCAGCCCGTTCGCCACGGTCACCGCTTCGATGCGCACGTCCTGACGGGAGAGCAGAAACGCGATGGCCATCAGGTCATCGCCTCCGCAGTCGGTATCAATAAGGATAGGAGCCGGCTCGGCGGCGCACAACGAGCCGGCAATTGCCAAGGCCAACGCAGCGATCTTCAATTCGCCAGTACCTCGATCGCTTCGGAGCCGCACAGCTTCTCGATCTCCGCGCGAAACTCGCGGTCGGGCCGGACCTTCGCGGGGACATCCAGGATCACGGTGAAATCGCGCGGCGATTCGAGGCGCAACCGGACTTGCGTATCGCCCGTCTTGCGGTCAAACAGATCGTGGAGCTGCGCCGCCCGGTCGCCGCCGTTCTTCCCGATCCACACACGAATCGAGATCAATGACGGCAGCGGAATACGCGCTACTTCGAGCGGCACGATGTCCTGAATGGAAATTTTGGGCGGAGCATTCTCTTCCGGCAGCGCCAGCCCGCGCACCAGGACCGCTTGATCCTCTACCAGCGCTGCCGCCAGGCGCTCGAAATTGGTGGTGAACAGCAGGGCGTCCACACCGCCCTCTCGGTCTTCGAGGAGCATGGAAGCCCAGGGCTTGCCCTCACGATTGCGCTTGCGCTGCACTCCCGTAATGACACCACACAACGCCACTTCCACTCCTTTTTCCAGACCCTCGAGGGTGGCACTCGTATGCGAGGCCAGCTCGCGCACCTTGTCATTATATTGATCCAACGGGTGGCCGGTCACATAAAACCCTAGCATTTCCTTTTCGCCGACCAGCTTGTCGCGCAACGTGAATTCCGGCACCGCGGGCAGAGGCCGCTCTTCGGATGCCTCCCCGCCGCCGAAAGCATCGCCAAACAAGCCCTCCTGACCGGAATCGCGCGCCCGCTGTGCGCGCTGCCCCGCCTCCATCGCACCCTCGACTGCTGCCATCAACTGCGCGCGATGCCCTTCGAACGAGTCCATAGCTCCGGCGCGAATCAGGCTCTCGATCATCCGGCGGTTGATCGACGTCATATCGACCGCTTCGCAGAATTGATAAATGGACCGGAAGCGGCCCACCTGCTCGCGCGCTGCGCGGATCGCTTCCACCGCCGCCGGTCCCAGGTTTTTCACCGCGCCGAGCCCGAAGCGAATCGCCTCGCCCACCGGCGTGAAATTCCAATCGCTCGAATACACATCCGGCGCGAGCACCGTGATTCCCATATCGCGGCACTCGTTGATGTATTTCGCGATCTTCGCCGGGTTTCCGGTTTCCGATGTCAGCAGAGCCGCCATGAAATCCACCGGGTAGTGCGCTTTCAGATAGGCCGTGACGAACGCCAGAAAAGCATAGGCCGCCGAATGCGATTTATTGAAACCGTACCCGGCGAATTGCTCCATCAGATCGAAAATCTTTTCGACCTTGCGCTGCGGAAATCCCCGCTCGAGCGCGCCGCGGATGAACCGCTCGCGCTGCGCCGCCATCTCCTCGGCTTTCTTCTTGCCCATGGCGCGCCGCAGAATGTCGGCCTCACCCAGCGAGTACCCGGCCACGCGGCTCGAAATCTGCATCACCTGTTCCTGATACAGAATCACCCCATAGGTCTCTTCGAGAACCGGCCGGAGCTCGGGCAGATCGTAGGCTACCGCCTTGCGCCCGTGTTTGCGCTCGATGAAGTCATCGAGCATGCCGCCTTTCATGGGTCCGGGCCGGTAAAGCGCATTCAGCGCCGTGAGGTCCTCGATGCGCGCCGGCTGGTACCGCATGAGAACGTCGCGCATCCCTGGCGATTCGAACTGGAACACACCGCTCGTGAACCCCTTCGAAAATATCTCGTAAGCCTTGGGATCCTCGAGTGGCAGGTCTTCGAGCACCAGTTTCACGCTGTGCCGCTTCTCGATCAGCTTCAGGGCATCATCGATCAGCGTCAGCGTCGTCAGGCCCAGAAAATCCATCTTCAGGAGCGATAGTTTTTCCAGGCCGTTCATGTCGTACTGCGTGACAATTTCGTCTTTGTTTGTCTTGTACAGCGGGACCAGATTCTTCAGCGGCTCCGGCGAGATCACCACACCCGCCGCGTGCACCGAACAGTTCCGCGCCAAGCCCTCCAGGCGCCGCGCGACTTGCAGAATGTCGGCCACGCGCTGGTCTTTCCCCGCCAGTTCGTTGAACCCGGGTTCGGTCTTGATGGCGTCGTCGAGCGAGATGTTCAGCACCGCGGGCACGAGTTTCGTGATGCGGTCCACGTCCGCGAAGCTCATGTCCAGCACGCGCCCCACGTCCTTGATCGCGGCGCGCGCGCCCAGCGTATTGAACGTGATGATCTGCGCCACCTGATCGCGGCCGTATTTCTCGGTGACGTACTGAATCACTTCGCCGCGCCGGTTCATGCAGAAATCAATATCGATATCCGGCATGCTGATGCGCTCCGGATTGAGGAAGCGCTCGAACAGCAGCCCATACTCGAGCGGATCGATGTCGGTAATCTGCATGGCGTAACTCACCAGGCTCCCCGCCGCCGACCCGCGGCCCGGCCCCACCGGAATAGTGCGCGACTTTGCGAAGCGGATGAAATCCCAGACGATGAGAAAATAGCCCGAGAATTTCATCTTCTGGATCATCTTGATCTCGCGATCCAGACGCTCGGTGTAGTCCGCCAGATCGTGCTTCAACCGCCCCTGCGTGCGCAGCCCTTCCAGGCGCGGCCGCCGTTTCTCGAATCCCTGCCGCGCCACGAACTCGAAGTAGGTGTCGGTCGTGTGCTCGGATGGAACGTCGAAGCGCGGGAACGGCTCTTTGATTTTTTCCAGCTTCACCTGGCAGCGCTGCGCAATCTGCCAGGTGCGGTCGAGTGAGTCTTCGAGCTCACCGAACAACTGCATCATCTCCGCGCGCGACTTCAGATAAAAATCCGGATGGTCCCAGTGCATGCGCGCCGGGTCAGACATCGTCTTCCCCGTCTGGATGCACATCAGGATCTCGTGGGCGCGCGCATCGCTGCGTGCGAGATAGTGCGCGTCATTGGTCGCCACCAGGGGAATGCCGGTTTCCGACGACAGCCGGTTCACCTGCGGCGTGACGCGCTTGTCCTGCTCGAGGCCGTGGTCCTGAATCTCGAGAAAGAAGTTTCCGCGCCCGAAAATGTCCTGGTACGTGTAAGCCAGGCGCCGCGCTTCGTCGTAGCGGTCCGCGAGAATCGTTTCGTTGATGTCGCCGCGCAGGCAGGCCGACATCGCGATCAATCCTTTCGCATGCCCGGCAAGGAGGTCCTTATCGATGCGCGGCTTGTAGTAGAACCCTTCCAGATACGCCGTCGAAACCAGATTGATGAGGTTGCGGTAGCCCTCCTGGTTTTCGCACAGCAGCACCAGATGGTTGTAGCGGTCGTGCTCGGACCGTGTGAGCCGCCCTTGCTGCGAGACGTACACCTCGCAGCCGATGACAGGATGAATGCCCTTCGCGTTGGCCGTGTTGTAAAACTGCACCGCGCCGAAAAGATTGCCGTGATCGGTCATCGCGACGGCGGGCATTTTCTGCGCGGCCACCGTATCCATGAGCTGCGAGATCTCGCAAGCACCATCCAGCAGCGAATAATCTGTGTGGCAATGCAGATGTACGAAGGGCGTATCAGCCATAGTCAAAACTCCGCCTCATGCAAGGCGGTCGGCAGGGGAGGATCAATCTCATTGTATAGCACGTTGCTGCCGATGTTGCGGAACAACGATAGCCCATTGTATCTACGCATGTAATCCTTGTGGGATCCCTCTATAGCATCCAAGTCTGTATCCTAATGAGCATCCATTCTGATATCCTGAAAGAGACGCCAGCATGACCCAGAAGCAGACCATCATCAAGATTCCTGGTGACCTCGCCCACGAGCTGGATCGCGTGGCCGGCCACAAGCGGCGATCGGCCTATGCGATCGACGTGCTGTGGAGAGAGGTCCGCCGTCGCCGGCAGCGCGCCGCGCTGAAGGTATCCTCCGGCGCCTGGCGCACAGAAGATCATCCGGAGCTGGCGCACGGGGGTGCCGCTTACGTGGAGCAGATCCGTAGCGAACGCGACGAGCGTTTCGAAGAAGCCCTCGAACACGACGAGCGTTGATGGCCACCATCCTACTCGATACCTCGGTCATCTTCGACCACTTGAACGGCAGAAACAGGCGCACCGAATTCCTGGAGCATCTCGTCGATCAAGGTCATCTGTTGGCTTGTTGCCCGGTCAACATCACCGAGGTGTACGCCGGATTGCGATCCGGCGAGGAAACCAGGACGAAGGCATTTCTGGAGAGCCTGGAGTTCCTTCCCATTACCGCGGACGTCGCCATGAAAGCCGGGCTTCTGCGGCGTGATTGGCGGATCAAAGGGCAAACACTGTCCTATACGGACGTGACCATCGCCGCGATAGCCATCACCAACCGCATGCCACTGCTTACCGACAACCGAAAGCATTTTCCGATGCCCGAAGTGGAACTGCACCCGCTGCCCTCTCTCGACGTCAAATCTTCCGGCTGACAGCTCTAACAATCGCCCGCCCGTTTTCCCCCGCTATACTAGCCATGTGCGCCCCACGTGGCGGTCTCTGCCCTATCTCCTCCAGCGCACTTTGCTCGCCGCGATCGACGATGGTTGCTTTTCCATCGCCAAAGGCGCCGCCTACTCCGCCCTGCTCTCGCTTTTCCCCATCCTGACTTCCGTGGCCACGATCTTCGTGATGACGGGCGCGGAATTCGTCACCCGCACCCTCACCGAGATCCTCCGGAAAGTGCTGCCTCCGGGTACTCAGGGCGTGGTCTTGACGCAGTTCCGCGCGAGCGGCCAGAAATCCATCACCCTGATCGTCATCGCGCTGTTTGTTGCACTTTGGGCGGCTGCCGGGCTCCTGAAAAGCCTGATGCAAGGCTTCAACAACGCGTACCGCATCCCGCGCGATCCTTCCTATCTCCATCAAACCGGCGTGGCCATCGGCCTAGTCTTCCTCTCCGCTGTTCCTTTGGTCGGCGCGTCGGCCTTGCTGCTGTTCGGTTCACAGGCCGAAGGCATCATGCTCGGCGTCTCCCGTCTCGATCCCTTGCTCAATCCGCTGGCTGGTGTCTGGCGCCTGGTCGGCGAGGCCGCGAGATACCTCATCGCTCTCGGTGCGACGGTCGCGCTCACATGCACCCTTTATTACTACGGTCCCTACCGCCCGCAGAAGTGGAGCGGTGTCTGGCGCGGCGCCGTGTTCGCCACCGTGCTGTGGTTCCTCGCTACCAAAGGCTTCGCCACTTACGTCCGCCACATCGGCCGTTACAACGTCATGTACGGCTCGGTCGGCGCCAGCATCGCCCTGCTTGTCTGGATGTACCTGATGGCCGTTATCGCTATTCTCGGCTGTGAATTCAACGCGGAGTTCGAAAGGCTGTCAACGGTTGAAGAGCCGGCGCAGTGAGCGGTCTCATTTGTATTTCACGATCTGGAACAGATTGCTGTAATCATCGGTCCAGATGCGCAGGTGCGCGCTGCCTGTAATCGGCGCGGCCGCTTTCATGATGAGTGGAAACTCGAAGTAATTTTGGCGCGCTGACACGACGACCCACGAGGCGGCGAACACGGCGTTGTCATCGTCGTCGTCGGTGTCGATCAGCATCGCATGCCTGCCGAGCGCGCGCGCCGCCACATCTACCACCGGCGCGAGATCCAGATGCTTGTTGGAGACATGCACCGCCAGCACACCGCCTGGTTGGAGATGCCGGAAATACAGAGCGATCGCCTCGCGCGTCAGCAGATGGATGGGGATGGAATCGCTCGAAAAAGCGTCTACCGCCAGAATGTCGTAGTTTTGTGGCGCCTCTCGTTCCATCGAGAGCCGTGCGTCGCCCAGCACCACCTCCACCTTGCCCTTCGATTTGGGCACAAAACTGAACTGAGTGCGCGCGATGCCAATCACCAGCGGATTGATATCGTAAAAGCGGTAAACGTCGCCCGGCCGCCCGTACGCCGCAATCGTGCCCGAACCGAGCCCGATCACGCCAACGCGCAGTCCCAGCCGCCGCTGCGCTTCCAGAATCGTCAGTCCGATACCGGTCTTGTAACCGTAGTACGTCGTCGGCTGCATGAGGCGCTCGTCGAGAAACTCTTCGCCATGACTAATCGTGCCATGCGTAAGCCTGCGGACCTTTGCTTCCTCCACGCCGTCGCCTTCGTCGTTCACTCGCAGCGCGCCATAGAAATTCCGCACCAGCAGCCGTGACCCGCTCCGGAAGTCGCGGATCTCGTAGCCCAGGTATCCCGCCATCCCCGCGGTCCCTACCATCGCGGCGATCCAAGCCGCCAGCGCCAGCCAGCGCCGCTCGATGCCCGAGCTCCCCGGCCGCAGCACGATCACCATCATCACCGCGCACCACACCAGCGCAATCTGTAACTCGAAATATCCCGTGAAGAAGTGCGGCGCGACCAATCCCACCAGCACACCGCCCAGCGCGCCTCCCACCGAGATCATCAGGTAGAACGAGGTCAGATGCTGGTGCGACGGCTTCAGCCGCGCCAATTCCCCGTGGCACACCATGCAGCACGCCGTGAGGCCGCCCGCGAACAAGGGAATGAGCGCCACCAACTTGAGGTTGAGGAAGTTGTTGCCCAGCGCGTACGCCATCACTCCCAGCGCCACGACGCCAAGCTTCAGGAAAGTGGTGCGGTGATACCATCCGCGCCCTTCGAAGCAAAGAATGAAAGTCAGCAAATAAAGCGCCAGCGGCAGAATCCACAGAAACGGGATAGACGCCACGTTCTGCGTGAGATGGTTCGTCACGGCCAATAGCATCGTCGACCCGCACGCCGCAAGCCCAAGCCACATTAGTTGCAGCTTCCATCCTGGCCGTTCGTCTTCCTCCGCCGTCTCTGCCTCAAGCGTCCGGCCATGCCGCGCCCCCCACGCCACCGCGCTACACAACACCACGAACGCCACGTACCCCGCCGACCATCCCCACGCCTGATGCTCGGTCGAAAACTTCGGCTCCACCAGCACCGGGTACGAGAGCAGCGCCAGCATCGATCCCGCATTCGAAAGTGCGAACAGCCTGTACGGCGCCGCCTGCTCGTTCGTCCGCGCGTACCATGCCTGCACCATCGGGCTTGTTGCCGAAAGCAGCAGATATGGCAGTCCCAGCGTTACCGCGAGCAATCCCAGAATGCGCCACGAGGGATCTTCGTTCCCCATTGGCTTCCATGCCGGATTCGGAATCACCGGCAGCAGCAGAAGACTCGCCACCAATAGCGCGATGTGCAGCCACACCTGCGCGCGCGGCTCCAGATGCTTCACCGCCACGTGCGCGTAGAGGTATCCCGCGAGCAGCACCGTCTGGAAGAACAGCAGGCACGTTGTCCACACCGCCGCCGACCCGCCGAACCACGGCAGCACCATCTTGGCAATGATCGGCTCGATCTGAAACAGAAGGAACGCGCTCGCGAAAATCGTGACCGCATAGAGCGCGAGCGGCGTTGCTCCGCGCCTCTGCGCCTCCGTGGTGATTGCCGGACTACTTGTAAGCGGCGACACCGGTGACTCGCTCTCCGATAACGAGGGCGTGGATGTGGTCGGTTCCCTCATAGGTCTTTACCGTTTCCAGATTGCACAGGTGCCGCATAATCGGATATTCGTCCGTGATCCCGTTCGCGCCCAGCAGATCACGGCTCAACCGCGCACATTCGAGCGCCATCGCCACGTTATTGCGTTTCAACATGGAAATGTGCGCCGGCTCGATTTTCCCCTGGTCCTTCAACCGCCCCGCGTGCACCGCGAGTAGTTGCCCTTTCGTGATCTCCGTGATCATCCACGCCAGCTTCTCTTGTACGAGTTGGTGCGAGGCAATCGGTTTGTCATCGAACTGCTTGCGGAGAATCGAGTACTGCCGCGCCGTCTCGTAGCAATCCATCGCCGCGCCGACCACGCCCCAGCCAATCCCGTATCGCGCTTGCGACAGGCACCCGAGCGGCCCTTTCAACCCCTTCGCCCCCGGCAGCATGTTCGACGCCGGAATCTTGCAATCCGAAAATGCCAGGCTCGACGTCACCGACGCCCGCATCGACCACTTGCCGTGAATGTCCGACGTCGTATACCCCGGCGTTCCCTTCTCTACCAGAAATCCGCGAATCCCATCCTCGGTGCGCGCCCACACCACCGCTACGTGCGCCGGCGAGCCGTTGGTGATCCATGTCTTCTCGCCGTTCAGCACCCAGCACTCGCCCACGCGCTTCGCCGTCGTCTTCATGCCCGCCGGATTGGACCCGAACCCTGGCTCGGTCAGCCCGAAGCACCCGATTGCTTCGCCCGATTGCAGACGCGGCAGCCACCGCTGCTTCTGCTCCTCCGATCCGTACGTCAGGATAGGGTACATCACCAGCGCCCCCTGCACTGAAACGAAGCTCCGCAGCCCCGAATCGCCGCGCTCCAGCTCCTGCATGATGAGCCCGTACTCGACGTTCGACATCCCCGCGCACCCGTAGCCCTCCAGGTTCGCGCCCAGAAAACCCAGCCGCCCCAGCTCCGGAATCAGCTCCGAAGGAAACCGCGCGTCGCGATAGCAATCGCGAATCACCGGCACCAGCCGATCCTCGACAAACTGCCGTGCCGTCTGCCGCACCAGCAGCTCTTCTTCGTTAAACAACGAGTCCACCAGCAAATAATCCACGCCACGGAAAGGTTGCATGTACCTCTATATAGTAGGACAGGCGTTCGAGCCGCGCGAAACATCCACGTTGCCTTCCCCACCGTGCCGCGAGCTATCATTGTTCCTATCAAAAGCTCCGGCGAATTCACTCCATGAAACTTCTAGCCAAATTCACGCTTGTCTTCGTTCTGGTTTTCAGCGTCGGTGGCGCCGTGGCCGCATATTCTTCCTACCGCTTCCTCCGGGATGACGCGCGCGACCAGGTGCTGCAACAGGCCCGCCTCATGATGGAGACCATGCTCTCCGCGCACAACTACACCAGCCAGCAGATCAAGCCGCTGCTGGTCACCGAGCAGGAGCGCCAGCACGCTTTCCTGCCCCAGACCGTCCCCGCCTACGCCGCTACCGAGAGCTTCAACTATCTGCGCAAGAAATACCCCGATTACGCTTACAAAGAAGCCACGCTCAACCCGACCAATCCGCGGGACCGCGCGGTCGATTGGGAGGCCGACGTCATCAACAGCTTCCGCAATAATCCCGACCAGCGTGAGTTGATCGGCCAGCGCAACACGCCCACCGGGGAGTCTTTGTTTCTCGCGCAGCCCATTCGATCCCCGCAGCCTTGTCTGGATTGTCACGATACCGCCCAGCGTGCGCCCGAGGCCATGGTCCGCCGTTACGGCGCCGCCAACGGATTCGGCTGGCACCCCAACGAGGTCGTCGGCGCACAGATCGTGTCCGTCCCCTTCTCCGTGCCGGTCGCCATGGCCGACCACGCCTTCAAGAATCTGATGACCTCACTCGGCATCATCTTTCTCGTGAGCCTGGCGCTCCTCGACCTTCTGCTGCTGTTCACCATCGTGCGCCCGGTCGCGCGCCTCTCCACCATGGCCGACCAGGCCAGCCTCGGCAACCTCGACGTCCCCGAGCTGCCGGTAGACGGACAAGACGAGATTTCAGTCCTGGCCGGTTCGTTCAACCGCATGCGGCGGAGTTTGGTAAGCGCGTTGAAGATGCTGGAAGGGCATTAGAATCGCGAAGTGGCGCACGCCTCGGCGTGCAGCTGCCCGGCTTTAGCCGGCAGAGAGGTAGCTGTCTCCTACTTCCCCACCGCCGCCAAAAACTTCTCTCGATCCGCCTTCGATGGAATCTCCGCCGCCAGCGCTTCCACCAGCTCCTGCTTGGTGTGCGCTTTCTTCGCGGTCCGATCCACCATCACGCTCGCAATCGGCCCCAGGTAGGTCGCAAGCTGCTTTTTCACCGTTTGCAGCAGCGCCGGGTCTAACTGCGGCAACGCTTCGGTAGCCGTCACGGGCCGCAGAGGCAGCGTGGGTGCCAGGTCCGGCGCTACTTCCACCGGCGCAGTGATAATCCCGCCCATTTCCTTGTCGCACGCCCGCAGAAAGGCTTCCCTTTCCTTCTCTCCTGGAACCTGTTCCGCCAGGTTCCGGCAAAGCTCCCGAAAGGTCCCATACTGCTTCGCGGCCCGCGCCACCAGATGTTTCACGATCGGTCCCAGCGACGGCGCAAGTAGCGCTTCCACCCGCGCCAGTTTGGCCGGTTCCAGGAACGATTTCGACGCCGTCGTCGCACCCGCTGCCGGCCGTTGCGGCACCGCAGCCGTTGCCTGCGCCACGTAACCCGCATCGTACAGCGCCGCTTGAAACTCACGTGCCGATTGGAAGCGGGCCGCCGGGTCCTTCGCCAGCGATTTCAGAATGATCGCCGAGATGCGCGCCGGCAAGCCGGGATTCAGCTCCATCGGCGGCACCGGAATCTGCTCCACCTGCGCCCGCATAATCGAGTACTCGCTATCGCCCTTGATCGGCCGCTGCCCCGTGACCATCTCAAAGAACGTCACGCCCAGCGCATACAAGTCCGACCGTGCGTCCACTGCACCGGACGTGATCTGCTCCGGCGACATATAGTGCAACGAGCCCAGCGCCATCCCCGTGCGCGTCAGCCGCTTCGCATCCGCTGCCTGCGCAATTCCGAAATCCGTCAGTTTCACCACCCGGGCGCGAGTCACCAGAATGTTTGCCGGCTTCAGATCGCGATGCACGACGCCATGTTGATGGGCATACCCGAGCGCCGCCAGAATCTGATCGACGTAGCGAATCGTCTCCGATGGCGCGAGTGGCGTCCCACGCAACTTTTCGTCCAGGCCGACCCCGTCCACGTACTCCAGAATCATGAAAAGCTGGTTGTCGATGCGAAACGCCGTGCTCATGCGGGCGATATTCGGGTGATCGAGACCCGCATGCACTTTGATCTCGCGCAGAAACCGGTCCGCCAGGTCCGCGTCCCCTTCGAGATCCGGGAGCACCACTTTCATCGCCTCGATGCGCTCGGAAATCAGGTTGCGCACGCGGAACACCTTGCCCATTCCGCCCGTGCCCAAAACGCCTATGATTTCGTAATCGCCGACCTGTAGCCCCATCTCCGTCAGGCAATCAGCATAGCAGCCGGACCCTCTGTCCCGCTAACGCCGTTGCGACGGCGGCGGGCATGACACCATGGATAACCCCAGTGACAGCACCACGAATGCGATCAAAGCGTGCGCGATCCACATGGCATCCTCCTACCGGTGCGATCCCGCCACGGCTTGTTCGAAAGGCCGCAACTCCCGGCGCCCGGGCCGTTCTTTAGCCGCCGTTTCTGACCATTCGACCGGATACTCCCGCCCGCAAACCCGGCACTCGTACCGTCCATGCATGGGCCACATCGGTGAATCGTGTACCAAAGAGCACCAAACCTTCGCCAGCGTTTCCATCAGTTTGTCCCCCACATCTCTATAGGCGTATACGATGTGCATTTCTGCTCAAAGGCGTGCGGGATGACAACGCGGTGGTCGTTTGCTAAACACTCTTGGCGACAAGGCGGGATCTGTTTCCTGGAACACCGGTTCGGAGTCGCCAAAGTCCGACTTGGCGACAAACCGTCCAAGTGTGAGCGGCACCCGAACTGTTCATCAGGAAGAGGGGCCGACTGTCTCCGGAACGCCTTGCTTGCCGGTGGAAGAAGCCATTTCCGAGACGCGAATACTCCAAAGCCATAGGCCTGCATGGCTCACCGGAGTGTGTTTGGGCTTGTAAGATGATCCAGAGGGGGTTAGGATGGATTAGGTGGCCGGAGCAAAACTACCGAAACATGTTCGGGATTTCTTCGTGAAACAAGGATCTCGAGGCGGCAAGATCGGCGGCAAGAAACGTATGGGTGGACTCACGCCCGAACAGCGAAGTGAACTCGCCCGCAAGGCTGTGGCTGCCCGCATTAAGAAAGCTGCCCAGCGGACGTCAGACTGATACCGTTGACAACATGGCAACTCAGAAGTGGATGTCTTGGCTGAAGGACAGGCACTACGACAAAGCCCCGATCAAAGAGGCCATCATCGATATTCAAATCGAGAACTCCCCATCGCTCACCCTGGCGAACTTTGAGAAAGTGAAGATCTCCCCGCCTCGGGGTTACGCGCAACGCCAAAAGGTGATGATGGGCCAACTCCGAGGCCAGCTTGAGGGGGGATACTCACAGCGTCGGCCAAGCAGGACCAGATCGGCCATGCGTTCGTTGGAGGCGAAGGGAAGCATGTCGTACAGTTCAGGGTGAACGGCTTTACCTTCAGTAGGCTTGCTCCATATCAATCGTGGGGGCAGCTTCGAGACGAGGCGAAAACGCTGTGGGAGTCATACCGGCAGATCGTAGGCACGCTTCCGGTTGTTCGCGTTGGGCTTCGATATGTGAACCAGTTAGATATTCCGATGCCGATGCGTGATCTTCGAGACTTCATCCGCCTTTACCCAGAGGTCTCGGCGGACTTGACTCAACAGCTGGCAGGATTCTTCCTGCAAGTTCAAATTCCGCAAGAGGATCTAGGCGCCATGCTGGTCCTCAACGAGGCCATGGTTCCTCCGTCCCGTCCAGACGTCGCGTCGGTGGTACTCGATATTGACGTGTTCAAGCAGGGGCTCATACTCGAGTCGGACGATGAGGTTTGGACCGTGTTGGAGGCGCTCCGCTTACGAAAGAACTTGATCTTTGAAGGCTGTATTACTAATAACACGAGGGAGCTAATTAGCTAATGCCAGCAGCCCAGATGCCACCTGACCAAGATCGCTTCCGACTTGATCGATTTAGACCGGCGATTCACCGCGTGGAGACGCCAAGCTACAACCAGCGGACCGGCGAGCTCCAGGACGACTGGTTGCGTAGGCTGGAGCAAAGCACATTCTTGACTATTAAGTATGGGCTCATTGATGCCGAAGGGATACTGGAAGGAATATCTAATATGGAAAAGGACTGGGACTCGTACGGAGCAGAGCCCCCAGGCGCTAATGCGATTCGCGCATCCAAAGAGATCTTGGAGGAGCTCGCCGGCGCTCTGATCCTGCCGTCCACAATCGTCCCATCTGCCGAGGGTGGTGTTTCGATCTACTTCATAACCGGCCATCGGACTGTCTATGTCGAAACTTACAATCAGGGATCTCAGGTGCTCGTGATGTACGATCACAATGGGAACGCAGAAGTTCTTGAGATTGGACGCGACATTCCTCTATTGGAAGTGAGCGCCAAGATTTTGGCGTACCTCGGCTGAACGCTATGTGTTGCTCGGGCGAACCCGGACATCTTCGGTACCGAAATGGCGCTCCTGAAGACCAAGTATTCACTGATGGGGAACTTCTGTACAGGCGCTATAGGGTTGAGCACTTTCAGAACCAGCAATTACTTCCAGCAGCCTTCAGGTTCCCGCATCAGTCATTCAATCGTGGAAAGTACAGCACGCCCGAAGACGTATTGCACTCGGATTGTTGGGACGGCAAGAAGCAGCAAGACGGATGGGGAGTTTTGGAATGTTCATCAACCAACCTCCCGACGCCCATAGACGGCCAAGATGGCAGAAGATTTCAATTCGATCCCATCCATAAACCACTAGAGTGCTGCTATGCCCACACAGAGGTATGGTGTAAAGCCGGTGGCGAATTTGTCGACGAGCCCAGCCCGAAGGTGAAGGAAATCTTCCGCGTGAGACTTGCCCAAAGGATGACTGTGCGCATTCATGCCAGCAGGTGAACCGCCTTGGTCAATCTTGATTTGGTATTGAGAACAGGAAACTTTCCGCGAATACGCCAGGGCTGTGAGCCGTCGACCTTCCGGAACGTGGCCCGGTCCAGAGCCAAACCACATGGCCGTCTAACGCCCGGCGCTGATATCTGACGCTCGAAGGGATACGTCCTTACTCCGAAGGGTAGATCAAGTCCTTCATTCCACAATCCCGTATCTCTCTCGCCATCGTTCGAAAGCCCACACACGATAGCCGGAACGGTCTCGATGGCCTCGCGCAGCGCATCGAGATGCATTCTCCTTTGTCGCTCGTCATCCTGATGCTGGGAACCAACGATTTTCAGTTCTGCCATCTTCATAACGACGCCTGGTCTGCGGCTCAAGGCATCGCCGCGCTGGTCAATGAGATTCGCAAAGCGCCTATCGAGCCAGGCATGCCCGTGCCCCCAATCTTGATCGTGTGTCCCCCGCTGATCCGCTCCCCGAAAGGCATCATGGCGCAGAAGTTTCATGGCGCCGGCGAGAGATGCGCTGGCCTCGCCGAAGCGTACGGCCAGGTTGCCTCGACTCTCGGATGCCATTACTTTGACGCGGAGACGGTCGCCAGTGCCAGCGCAATCGATGGTGTGCACCTCGATTCGGACGCGCACCTGAAACTCGGCAACGCATTAGCCGAACTCGTGCGGCCAATCCTTAGCGCCTAGAAACCCCCCCCCGTAACTTTTTCGCCCCGTCGCAGGTTATACCTGTTGGAAGATGGCGCGCGGGCAACCACGATCCGAAGCGCGCGAGGAGATCTCCGCCGACCGGCTTCTCATCGAAGCCGCCCAGCGCGATCCTCGCCGCTTCGCCGAGCTCTACGAGCAGAACTTCGACCATGTCTACGCCTTCATCGCGCGCCGTGTCCGCAACCGCGAAGAGGCGGAAGACTTGACGTCCGAAGTGTTTCATCAGGCGCTTGCTAACCTCCCACGCTTTGAGTGGCGCGGCGTTCCCTTTGTGGCCTGGCTGATCCGCATGGCCGCCAACGCCATTGTCGACCGCTGGCACAGCACCTCGAAAGAACAGGTCGACCCGCGCCGCGATGCCGAGGACAAAGCCGCCCTCGCCGAAGTGGAGCAGCGCGCCTCGCTCTTCCAGCTTGTCGCGAGCCTGCCGCCCGATCAGCGCCACGTGATCATCCAGCGTTTCGTCGACCAGCGCAGCATAGGCGAAATCGCCGCCGAACTCGGTCGCTCCGAAGGAGCCGTCAAGCAGCTTCAGTTCCGCGCCATCGAAAATCTGCGCGCCCGCCTCGGGGGTGCCCATGCCTAAGCGCTCTCTGTCCGTGCAGCTCGATCAGGCCATTCAAGCGCTCCTGTCTCGCCCCGATGCCGCGCTTCCACCCACTGAACCAAGCCTCGCGCCGTTCGTGCGCATCGCCCGCGATCTGCGCGATCTCCCGCGCGAAAGCTTCAAAGCACGTCTCAAATCTGATTTGGAAAGGAAAGCATCCATGGCCACTCCCGCCGCTACCCCGTTCCGCGAAGGGTTTCACTCCCTCACGCCTTATTTAATCGTCGAAGGTGCCGCGAAACTGATTGATTTTCTGAAGCAGGCTTTCGGCGCCGAAGAGAAGTTCCGTGTCCCCAAACCCGATGGCAGCATCATGCATGCCGAGGTGCGCATCGGCGGCTCGGTCATCGAACTCGCCGATGCCAACGCGCAATATCCACCGCGCCCCACCAATCTTCACCTCTACGTGTCCGATGCCGACGCCGTCTATCAGCGCGCCATCGCCGCCGGTGCAACCTCAACCCACGAGCCCGTCGACCAGCCCTATGGCGATCGCGAAGCCGGCGTCATTGACCCCGGCGGCAACAACTGGTACATCGCCACTCACAAGGCTGCCAGCCCCGGCCAGTTCACCCCCGAAGGCCTCCGCGCCGTCACCATCTATCTGCATCCCAAAGGCGCCGCCCAGTTGATCGATTTCCTCAAGCGTGCTTTCAACGCCGAGGAAGCCGCGCGCTACGAGTCTCCCGAAGGCATCATCGTGCACGCCAAAATCCGCATCGGCGACTCCATCATCGAGATGGGCGAAGCTCACGGCCCTTACGAGCCGCGGCCCACCGGCATCCACTTCTACGTGCCTGATGCCGATGCCGCCTACCGACAGGCCCTCGCCGCCGGTGCCACTTCCCTCACGGAGCCCAACGATGCCCCCTACGGCGACCGCACCGCCGCCGTCCAGGACCCCCAAGGCAACTCCTGGTTCCTCGCCACCCACATCAAGGATGTGCCGCTCCCTTAGGCGACGTGCGCGTCATCGTCTGCCCGCGAACTCGAAACCCACCAGGAATTGCACGTCATTGGATGTTGGCTGGAGGAAGAGATAGCTATCAGCGATTGGAAAAACCCAGTGAGAGTAGCGCACTTCCGGCTTCACGCGCACGCGGCCGATGTGTGCCTCGAAGCCGGCGCCGAACGTTACGGCCATCGCGAAACGTCGCACGGACTGATCTCTTGTAGTTGTATACGTGTTTGAGTAGCCGGCAACCACCAAATTCTGGATGGTATGGAGATTTTCCGCGAAGCCGAACTGAATCGATGGCGCCGGCCCGCCGACTACGTAAAATCGGTGAATCGGCGACCATCGCAACAGCAGTGGCAGATCGATGCGGTTGCCGGCGGTGCTGGACCACTGATAAACAACGCCGGCGTCGTTGGCGGTGATTGAGCCTTCGTTGAACCAGTCGAAATCGAGTCTTCGGTAGAGCGCATCCACCTCGAGACCAAGCCGCCGGGAGAATGGGACCGTGACCGTCGGCCCAACCGTGTAGCGTCTAGTCTTCGACGAGGAAGTAAAGTACGAAAATATGTACCCGCCATTGCCTGCGTCGAAGTTCTCAGTCAGCGGAATGCCGAATCTGACCCCGAACGTTATCGAGTCGGCTGCGCCCGCGCTCGCGCCAAGCAATATCAGAAACGCAGGCAGCCAGGTTCTTGTGCCCACATATACAAAGACCCGCCGGAAGCGAAATCCACTACACCGACTAGTACCTCCTCAATCCCTTCTGCCCAATGTCCTTCCTGTAATGCATCCCCGTAAACTCGATCTTCCCCACCGCCCGATACGCACTCTCGATCGCGCTCCGTAAATCGTCGCCGCCTGCCGTCACTCCCAGCACGCGCCCGCCCGCTGTCTCAATCCCCTTGTCTCCCACGCGCGTCCCCGCGTGAAACACCGTCGCGCCAGTCGCCTCGGCGTCTTCGATTCCTCGAATCGCCACTCCCGTCGGATACCCCCCCGGATATCCGCCCGACGCCATCACCACGCACATCGACGCTCCCCGCCGCCACTCCAGTCGATGCCGCCCCAGCTCGCCCCGCGCGGCCGACATCAGCACCGGCGCGAAATCCGTCGTCATCCTGTGCATCAACGGCTGCGTCTCCGGATCTCCCAGCCGCACATTGAACTCCAGCACCTTCGGCCCGTCGGCTGTCATGATCAGCCCCGCGTACAGAAACCCCGTAAACTGGGTCGCCTCCACCGCCGGCCGCATGATCGTGTTCAGAATCTGTTCCGTCTGCGCTTCCGTCAGAATGCGCGAATCGCAATACGCGCCCATCCCGCCCGTGTTCGGCCCCATGTCGCCGTCATTGACTCGCTTATGATCCTGCGTCGGCGCAAACGGCAGAATGTCCCGCCCATCACACACCGCGATAAAACTGACTTCCTCGCCCTCCAGAAATTCCTCGATCACCAGCCGCGGCCCCAGCGACTCAACCGCCCGCTCCGCCTCCCCGCGATCCTGCGCGATGACCACTCCCTTCCCCGCCGCCAGCCCATCCGCCTTCACAACGACCGGAAACCGAAAGCGGCTCGCCGCCTTCTTCGCGTCATCCGTGGTCTCGACAGAAACAAACTCAGCCGTTGGAATCCGATGCCGCCGAAAAAAGTCTTTACTGTAGATCTTGCTCCCCTCCAGCCGCGCATTCTCCGCCGTCGGCCCGACAATCAACTTCCCCGCCGCCCGAAACTCATCCACGACGCCCGCCACCAGCGGCGCCTCCGGTCCCACAACCGTCAGATCCGCCCCAACCTTCTCCGCCACCTCCAAATACGACCCGGTCGCCGCGACACAAGTCCCGCAAGCCCCCATCCCCGGATTCCCCGGACTCGCATACACCCGCACCCCCGGACTCTGCCCCAGCTTCCAAACCAGCGCGTGCTCCCGACCCCCCGACCCAATCACCAAAATATTCATGAAGTTAAATAATACCCTCGTGGCGCACGCTTCAGCGTGCCGCTGCCGCCTTCAGCCGGCAGTGAAGTGAAACACGTCGAGGGCGCTAGACGGCCACCGCGTCTAGTCCGCTGAGCTATTTGAACGCGATCAAGGCGGCTATGACCGCAATGCCGACACCAACGATTGTGGGGATGACCCACCGAAGGGTGTTAACCTCGGAAGCGAGAGCGCCGACGTTCTGGCTCAAGGACCGGAGAGTTGTGATTACCTCGGAGAAAGCCATTCCCTCAGTCTCGGTGATCGCCTCGATTTCCTGTGGTCCGAGGGTCAGCTTGCCTTGGTACGGGCCATCGTACGGTTTTGTCGTGGGGTGCTCCAGACGATGAAACTCTACAGTTACAAAGTCGTCATTGAAGGGCATCGAGATGGGCCTTGGGGTCAGGTTGGTCAAGCCGAGGATCAGCCTCCCTCGAAACCCTGGATCGATCTGGGGCCCAGTTGTGGCGATGATGCCCTTCCGGGCATACTTGGACCGGAGCCCGAAACGACCAACATACTGCGGGCCTAGGCGTATCTGCTCAAGGACCGTGATGACCGCGAAATCGCCCGGCTGAACCAGAAGGTAGCCAGCCTCTCGTATGTTGACAATTTTTTTCGTGCTGGTAGTCGCGCCTTGCTCACCAATACGCAGGTCGTAACTCGCGGCCTGCACTTGATGTTCATCAAAAGGCTCGATGAGGATATCGCCACTCTTGCACGCATCGATGATCTGTTGGGCGGTGAGGATCATCCGGCCCCCTTGTGGCAGTCGCTAACCCTTAAGACGCCGCTCTTAAGGATACAGACAATTCCATGCGACCAGGATGACGCTTTAGGCGCACAGATACTTGACCATCGTCTTCCGTCAAATTAAATTGACGCACGAAGTCAAAGTGCAGCTGCTCCGCTGCTTTCGGACTGCTGCTCTTAGATTTACCTAGACTAGCCGCCGTTACGCGGTAACCCTTGTAGTCAAACACGAACTCAAGATCTTTGCACGCGCGAAAAAGAACCTCTGCATTAGGCGTTCTCCGCGTGCCTTTTGGCGAGTCATGCGTGTAGGTATTGAGTCTCGCGCTCTCCACTTCCATCCGTCTGGAAGCCTCCGCCTCTGAAATGCCCTTTTCTTCTAAGAAGCTCTTCAGGGCGTCCCCGAAAGCACGAGCGAACTCCTCCGACGGCGCCTTCATTGCTATCAATTATATTTGACAAGTCAAGCATACGTCAAATATAATTGATAGCGTACTGAAATGGGCAAACTGTCTGACGGCCGGAACGGGTCGACACGCCGCGGAGGCCAAGCAGAGCCTCCCCGAGATCAGGGCATTTCCGCTCTTGGTAAACGCCTCCGTGAGCTTAGCGACAAAGCTCTAGCCTCCGGCACGAAGCCGCTCTCATCTGAAGAAATCGAGAAAGCGATATCTGAAATTCGTAATGGCCTAATCTGAGGAGCACACATCTTCCGAGCTTTCATCGACACGGGAGTTCTGATCGCCGCGTTTAAGGGCGAACAGGATATCCGGGAGTCAGCGTTGGCCGTACTCTCTGAACCGAACGTCGAATTCTGGTATAGCCCACTGTTGCGCTTGGAGGCTATCCTTCAGCCCAGCCATTATCGGTTCGTTTTGGAACTGGAGTTCTACAAAGAATACTTCAAGCATGCCAACTGCTATGGGAATCTCGACAGGACATTTGAGATCGGGGAAGCAGAAGCAATCAAGCACGGCATCCCGGTCATCGATGCACTTCACGTAGCTGCTGCGAGTCTCTCAAGGTGCAAGCTGCTGATCACGAGTGAAAAGACCACCAAGCCTATTTTTCGGACCAAGCTTGTCACGGTCGCGAGCATAGCGGGAATCAAGCGTCACGCCGACATCCGAAAGCTCCTCGGTGTGTAAAGGAAACTCGGAAACTCGGTGACAGCCGGACCCAACACCCGATTCCCGCCCCCTATGCACTCCTCCGCCTCTTCGCCCCCACAAATCGAATCTCCACACGCTTGTCGAGCGCCGCAGCAATTCGCTTGAGCAGCGAGAGCGAGTGCCCCTCGTAATCGCCGTCTTCCAAACGGCAGATGGCTGAAGCCGATGTCCCCACGCGTCCCGCAAGCTCCCGTTGCGACAACCCCCCTTAGAACGAAATGGCTCAGGCTCCCTCTTCCCCTTCTACTCGCCGAACAGCGCTTCTAGGTCGCGGCGACCGTGCGCCGCTTCGGCGCTTTCCAGAAGTAACCCACCCGTGCTTTCCAAAAATGAGCCAGCGATGGCCGGCTGACGGTCTGATGATGGCGGTTACGCCCCCGGAATCCTCATTGAGCGAAGACGTTGTTCTGTCCTTAGGTCCCAGTACTCGATGGTGCCGTCCGCAGTTCCGAAGATGATCGAGGTGCCATCCGGGCCAAGGGCCAGATTGCTGGTGGGTCGTGCTGCTGGCAGAGACCGCCGCTGGCCGGTATCAGGATTCCAGAGTTGCAGTTCCTTGCCGAATGCGGCAAAGACCACCCATCCGTTGGCGGAAACGGCTAAGACATCGACGTAGTCATGCTGTGCCGGCGACACGGCTGTCCGGCGCTTTGTTTTCAGATCCCACGCATATACGCGGCCGTTTTGAGATCCCATGAGGAGAGCGTTTCGGGCGGCGTCGAACACGATGGGGCGAAAGGTGAGGAACTCACGGTTTGCGGTCAAGTGCGCGATGAGTTGTCCGGAACGGGCGTCCCAGAGGCTGGGCCAGTGGCCGGCGTTGGCGATGGTTTGTTCATCCGGGCTGAGAGCGACCTCTCCGTAAATTGTGGAGCAACATATTTTGAGGCGTCGCGCACCGGAGCGGGCGTCGAGTGTTTCGATTATCTCGGCGGCTGTGATGACCAGGAGGATTTTGCCGTTGCGGGTGAATCGCACGGTTCCGTAGTTTTCGTGATCGGAACGGAGAAGGCGCGGAGCGGCCGATTGTGACAGATCGTAGGTTCCCAGATCGCGTGAGGCGATAGCGAGTGTGTGTTCATCGGGGCTGAATTGAAGATCATTTAAGGGACCGCGCGGGAATGCGAACTGCCGCGGGTCATCCAAGCGCATCTGATCCCAAACCGTGATGTTTGCCTGGGCGGTACCGGCGGCAAGCCACCTGCCTGAACTGCTCAAGGCGACATTCGAGATCCTTCGGTCGACCGGCGGATTCTTTAAGTCGATGAAGACGATCCAAGCGCAGAGGAAAATCGCGCACAACGAAACTGCCGCGACGACCGGTTTGCGCGCGATTTCGCCTATCATCCCTACCTCACTTTAGGACACCCGCCATCTGGTCTCAGTTCCAAGCTGATTTCATTTGGGCTAGAGTGTTGATTCTGCTGTGAGCCGGAGGTTTACTGGGCCCCGGAGAGGACTGCATTCCCCTCCAGGGCAAGAGCTTCTGGGAGTAGCCACCTCCCATGGGCCCTCCCGAGAGTCCTACACGTCCGCGCAAAAATCAATCAGCGGGGCGGCGGAAACGCCGGGCCCGCCGACCGCGTGCACGGTTCTGTCTGCTGAAGGGGTGCGAGCAGGGCTTTCATCCGCAGCAACCGCGCCAGCGGTATTGCAGTGAGCGCTGCCGCAAGGAGGCGCGCAAGTGGTCGCGGTGGAAGGCGCAGCAACGATACCGGGAAACGGCGACGGGCCAAGAGAAACGCAACCGCCAAAGCCGCCGTTACCGGGAGCGCGTCAAGAGCCGGAAAGCAGTAGAGCAGGGAGTTAACGAGGCCGCGAGGGTAATCACTCAGGAACATTTTTTTTCGAGCACATCTGTGACCGGCCTGGGTGCTACGAGCGATTCACATTCCAACGGCGAAGTCCATTGCAGCGCTTCTGTTCGCATGCATGCCGACGCGCGCTGGAACGAGTCGTGGAGCGGGAGCGGCGCTGGAAGCAGGCGCGCGTTTAATCCGGACATATTGATCGCCTCGCAAAATTTCCCTTACATTCGGCCTGTCGATGCAACTAGAGTTTCATCAGCTCGCCCGGCGTTGGGAGCATTTGCGCGTGCGCCATCCGGCGCGACAGCGGCGATTGCTAGCGTCGGTAGCCGACACTGGGCAGCAAACGCCCATCGTGGTAGTAGCCGCCGAAGGCCAGGCAGACCGCTATGTGGTGATCGACGGTTATAAGCGGATTGCGGCGCTCGAGCAACTGGGCCGGGACGTGGTGGAAGTGGTGGTGTGGCCGATGAGCGAGGCCGCGGCCGTGCTGCTCGACCGCTCGCTGCGTTTGTCCGAACGCGAGACCGCGCTGGAGGTGGGCTGGCTGCTGGCGGAGTTGGAGCAGCGCTTCGGCTACAGCCTCGATGAACTGGCGCGCCGGTTCGATCGCAGCGTGAGCTGGGTGTCACGGCGACTGGCGCTGGTGGAGGTTCTGCCGGAAGCGATCCAACAGCAGGTGCGCGAGGGCAAAATCCCGGCGCAGGTGGCGTTGAAGTTTCTGGTGCCCGTGGCGCGCCAAAGCCTGGAGGATTGCCAGCGGATGGCGGCGGTTTTCGCCCAGCATCGCTGCCACACGCGTGAAGCCGGCCAACTGTATTCCGCGTGGCGCAAGGGTTCGCCCGCGATCCGCCAACGCATTCTGGATGCTCCCGACCTGTTTTTCAAAGCGCAACGGCAAGCGCGGGAGCAAGGCCCAGGCGGGACCGGCGCCGAACTGTTACGCAATCTGGAAATGGTGGCGGCGATTGTGAGCCGCGCGCACCGCCGGCTGGCGGGTGCAGCGGCCACGGAGTTGGATCGCCAGCAATGCGAAGCCGCGCGGCGTCAGATCCATCACATTCAGAAGCAACTCCATCGCATAGACGAAGGCATCCCACCGGAGAAGGAACCGCATGTTGAGTCAAGCGCAACGCACCACGATTCTGGAACTACAGGCACAGGGAGTGAGCAAACGGGAGATAGCGCGGGTGCTGGGAATCTCGCGCGTGGCGGTACGCAAAGTGCTGCGATCGAACTCCACCGCCGTGCCGGAGTTGCAGCGGCCGGAGAAAGCCGAACCTTACCGGCAACAGATCCTGGAGCTTTTCGAGCAGTGCAAGGGGAATCTCGTGCGAGTCCATGAGGAGTTGGTGGCCTCCGGCGGCGCAGAGTTGTCGTATGCGGCACTAACGGCGTTCTGTCGGCGGCACGGAATCGGGTACGAACCGCCGACGCCAGCGGGCCAGTATGATTTTGCGCCCGGCGAGGAGCTTCAGCATGACACTTCTCCCCACGATCTCGAACTGGCCGGCAGGAAGCGCAGGGTGCAGACCGCGTCGGCGGTGCTGTGCTATTCGCGAATGCTGTTCTTCCAGTGCTACCCCACCTTCCGGCGTTTCGACTGCAAGGTATTTCTTACAGATGCGCTGCGTTACATGGGTGGCGCCACAGGCCGGGTCATGATCGATAACACGCATGTGGTGGTGCTGCGCGGCAGCGGACGCGACATGGTGCCCGTGCCGGAGATGGCCACCTTTGGAGAACGTTTCGGCTTTCAGTTTGTGGCGCACGCGATTGGGAATGCGAACCGTTCCGGGCGCGTGGAGAGACCGTTCAGCTTTATCGAGGGAAACTTCCTAGCCGGGCGCACATTCAGCAGTTGGGAGGATCTGAATCAGCGGGCGCGGGAGTGGTGCGACAAGATCAACTCGACTTACAAGAAACACGTCCGCGCGGTTCCCCGTGAGCTGTTCGCAGTCGAGCGGCTGCACCTGAAGCCGCTGCCGGCGTGGATTCCGGAAGTCTACCGGCTCCATCAGCGACTCGTCGATATCGAAGGGTATGTCGCGCTGAACAGCAACCGCTACTCGGTCCCGGTGGACTGGATCGGTCGCCGCGTGGAGGTGCGCGAGACCAAGGGCAAGATCGAAATTCAACTCGATGCCCGCCGCCTGGTCACGCACCGCCGCATCGCCGAAGCCGAGCACCAACGAGTGATGCTGACCGAACACCGGCCGCCGCGTGGCCACAGAGACGCGCGTCCCGATCCTCATCCCGAAGAAAAGGCCATCGTCACAGCCGTCCCTGAACTGGCCGATTATGTCCTGGGGTTGAAACAACGGAGCCGCAAGGTGGTCACGCTTGCCCTGAGGCAACTGTTGCGCTTGGTGCGGGAGTATCCACGGGAACCGCTGCTGGGGGCCGTGCGCGAGGCCGCCCGCTACGGTCTTTACGATCTGGACCGGCTGGAACGGATGATCCTGCGCCGGGTGACGCGCGAGTACTTTCTGCTCGATGGGGAATCTGACGATGACTGAAGAACTGGAACAACTGCTGAAGAATCTCAAGCTGCGGCGCATCCTGGAGATCTATGACGAACAGTTGCGCGCCGCCGATAAGGGCGACATCAGCTACTCGGACTTCGTCACGCGCCTGGTGCGCGCACAGTGGCAAGCGAAACAGGAGGGCGCGCTGGAGTGGCGCATCCGGCGCGCCAATCTACCGGAGCGCTGGACGCTGGAGACGTTCCCTTTCGCCCGTCAACCAGGCGTGAACCGCAAACAGATTCGCGGGTTTGCGGAACTGGAGTTCATCGCCAAGGCGGAAAACATCGTTCTGGTCGGGAAAACGGGTGTTGGCAAGACGGGAATAGCGTGCGGCTTGCTGCTGAAAGCGCTAGAGAACGGCTACCGCTGCCAGTTCATCCGCGCACAGGATCTGTTCGATGAGATGTATGCCTCTCTGGCCGACCGTTCCACGCGGCAGCTCCTGAAACGCCTTGCCCGCCTCGACGTACTTCTGATCGACGAATTTGGATATCTGACCTTGAAGCCTGAGCAGGGCAACATCTTTTTCAAACTGATGGAGGAGCGGTACCACTGCCATTCCACGATCATTACAACCAATCTGGTCTATGACGAGTGGCACAACTTCCTTGGCAACAAATCGATGGTCGACGCGCTGCTCAGTCGAGTCCGGCATTACTGCCACACCGTGAGCATCGACGGCCCGTCGCTGCGCGAACTGCAAGGTTGAAAGTACCCATCGATGGACGATGGTCGCAGCCAGGAAGAATATATTCGCCAGGTTTTGGAAGGGTATCGCAAAACGCCGGGTACAATGGGGACCGTCCGCAGGCCAGACCGCTGCTGGCTGCGCAGCTCTTCCAACGCGGAGTCTCCGTGAGCGTGATCGAAAACGCGTTCGTGCTGGCGGCAACGCGCCGATTAATGCGACCGCGATGTAATGTGTGGCCTGCTGGCTGCGCAGCTCTTCCAACGCGGAGTCTCCGTGAGCGTGATCGAAAACGCGTTCGTGCTGGCGGCAACGCGCCGATTAATGCGACCCGCCGATGCCCAGCCGCTCGCCACCATTCGTTCGCTGGCTTATTTCCTGCCGGTCATCGAGGAAGTGCGGGAACTGCGCGTCAGACCGGACTACTTCCAGTATCTCCGCCACAAGCTCCAACGCATCGCGCCAACCCGGTAGGCACCCGCCCCGTTCGGCGCGGATGATGGAAAACCAAACCGCACGCCTGCGGCGTGGATGATATCGCCTGCTCCCTCGACTCCACCAACGAACACGCGTTCGGCTTGGATGATGGCCCTCTGAAGCGTATTCCTGTTCCCAGTTTCGTTCTCACGGTGGGTCAGTTCAATCAAGCGCTGCTGGGTCATTCTTGCCGAGCGCCGAAGTGCGCCACGTGAAGAATCAGCACGTCGTCATCTTGGATGCGGTAGATGATCACGTACTCTCCAACTGGAAAACTACGGAGACCGGGACGGAGATCGTCGTTACGGCGGCGGCCTACGTAAGGGTGGTTGGCAAGAAGAAAGAAACGCTCGGTGATGGAATCAATGAGCCGGTCGGCAATGTCAGCGCTTCCGCTTTCTCTCGCGATGTAGCACCAAATGTCGTCCAGTTCGGCTTCGACCTGCGGAGCAAGGCGGTGCGCCATCAGCGCGGTGCTTGTTGTTCAGCCGCCAGACGGGTGCGCCCACGCTGCTTGACCTCGCCGGCGAGTTCCCTCATCGATGGTCCCGTGATGGCGCGTCCTTCGCCACGTGCAAGCGAGCCTCCCGCTGCATCGACGGCTGCCAGGATTTCTGCGCGCCTGCGCTCTCGTTCTTCCCACAACGAAAGGGCTTCCTGTACCGCATCCTCGGCGCGGTGAAACCGCCCCGTCTCGATGGCTCGGCGGATAAACCCTTCCTGGTCGGGCGTCAAGCGCACTTCCATGCCTCAAGCGTAAAAGGCACGAACGTGCCTGTCAAGCGCTCCCCGGAACCCCGTGGACGCCGGCGCCGAGCCCGAAGTCATCAACGGCGCCGGTTGAGACGCTCTGCCAATTCCGTCAGTCCAGTTGCTTGATCCGCACCTTCCGGAACCATACCGGCAGCCCGTGATCCTGCAAGCCAATGTAGCCCGTGTGCGGGTAATCTTTCAGCGCTCGCTGAAACTTGTTTTCACTGCCGTCCGGATTCTTACCGGCCGTCGTCCATCGGTCAAGGTCCGCCTCTGCGACCACGGTGCCGTTCAGGTTCACCGTGATCTTGCTTCCCTTGCAGGTGATGATGTACCGGTTCCACTGTCCTGCGCGATGCAGATTCTTCGATGGCGCAACCAGATCATAGATGGCGCCGGGGCTATTCCTCTCAATCGGAGCGTTGGGTTTAGTGTTCAGTATCTGTATTTCGATGCCGGTCGGCACCGGATCGCTGGTATCAGTCGTCCGCAGGAAGACTCCGCTGTTCGCGTCACCCGGAAGCGGCGGTGTCTTGTATTCCAGGTCGAGGACGAAGTCCGTGTATTGCCGATCCGTCCACAGATAACTGTCGTTGTGCTCCTCGTTGTCCGTGCGGTTCTTCAAAGTGATGAGGCCGTTTTCGACCGCCCAGTGACTGGATGTGGTCTTCCAGCCCTTCAGATCCTTGCCGTCAAATAGAGGCACGAACCCTTGCTGGGCGGCCATGGGCCCAGCGAGTAGCAATATGCTGAGTGTGATTTTTTGCCAGCTGTGCATAGTTTGGCTCATCGTATCATGAGAGAGGAAACGCCCGTTTTCCACAACCCTCAGGCCTTCTTTACCAGCTTGATCGCAACTCGCCGGCCGACCATCGCCGCCGCCCGCTGCAGGCTAGAGAGCGTGATATCGCTCTTCGGATCCAGTAGCCGGTCGACCTGGGTTCGGCTCGTCTTGAGCAGCCCGGCCATCCGTGCCTTGGATATTGTCTTTTTCTTCATTGCCGCGGCGAGCTGCCACGCGACCACCTCCTTGAGTGCTTCCATTTGTGCCTACTTCATACTGTACCGTACCTTACTTAGTACATGTACCACAGAAAGTACATCTCTCGCACAACTGCCGTGGTTCTTGGGCGCCTCTGCATCTCTGCGGTGAAAAGTGGTTTTCGCATTGGCTACAATTAATCCAATGCAGGAAAACTACGAGGTCGTTGTCGTCGGCGCCGGCCACGCCGGTTGCGAGGCCGCCCGCGCCTGTGCGCGCATGGGCCTCAAGACCGCCATGGTCACCATGAACCTCGACCTCATCGCGCAAATGTCCTGCAATCCCGCCATCGGCGGCATCGCCAAAGGCCATCTCGTCCGCGAGATCGACGCGCTCGGCGGCATCATGGGCGAAGTCACCGATGCTGTCGGCATCCAGTTCCGCCTGCTCAATACCAGCCGCGGCCCCGCCGTCTGGTCCCCGCGTGCCCAATGCGACAAGAAAATGTACCGCGTCAGAATGCGCGAAGTGCTCGAACAGGAGCCGAATCTGCGCATCAAGCAGGCCGAAGTCGCGGAGCTGATTATCGAGGTAAACGGCAGTCGTAGAGTTTCCGGTGTGAAACTCCGCGATGGACGCACCATCCGCGCCCACGCCGTGATTGTAACCACCGGAACGTTCCTCAATGGACTTGCTCACGTGGGCGAGATGACCTACAGTTGCGGCCGCAACGGCGAAGCCCCGTCGCAACTACTCGGCGACCAGTTGCGTACCCTCGGTCTCCAGTGGACCCGCCTGAAAACAGGTACTCCGCCCCGCCTCGACGGACGGACCATCGATTGGTCCCAATTCGAGCCCCAGCCCGGCGATCGCGACCCCACGCCATTTTCCTTTCTGACGGAAAAAATCGAGCGCCCTCAAGTCGCATGCCACATCGGCCACACCACCGAAGAAACCCGTCGTATCCTGCAAGCAAATATTTCTCGCTCACCACTCTATAGCGGGCAGATCGAAGGTGTCGGCCCAAGATATTGCCCCTCGATCGAGGATAAGATCGTCAAATTCCCCGACAAAGCGACGCATCAGATCTTCTTGGAACCAGAGGGTTTAGACACGAACGAGGTCTACGTGAACGGCATGTCCACCAGCATGCCGATCGACGTCCAGGAGGCCGTAGTCGCCTCCATCCCCGGCCTCGAACACGCCGAAATGATCCGCCCCGGTTATGCGATTGAATACGACGCCATCGACCCCCGCGAGCTCCTCCACACCCTGGAGGTGAAATCCGTCAAAGGACTTTTCCTCGCCGGCCAGATTAACGGTACTTCCGGCTATGAGGAAGCCGGATGCCAGGGCCTTATCGCCGGTATCAACGCAGCATGCCAGCTAGTTAAACTCGCTCCGGTGGTCATTCCGCGCACTGAAGGGTACACCGGTATCCTGATCGATGATCTGATCACAAAGGGCGCCGATGAACCCTACCGCATGTTTACTTCGCGCGCCGAGTTCCGCTTGCATCTCCGGATCGATAATGCCGATGAGCGGTTAACTCCGGTCGGTCGCCGCATCGGCTTGGTCAACGAAGAGCGCTGGCAGCTGTTTACCTCAAAGGGACTACAGAAAGCAAAGCTCCGAGAGACACTGTCCCGCCATCCGAACGGCCAATGGCTGAAACGTCCAGAATCTAGGATTGAAGAGATCCGAAGCTGGGTGGTGGAATGCCTGGGTTGCGAACCTGTTCGCGGCTTGTTGGCCACTCTGGAGACTGAAACAAAATACGCCGGCTATATTGCGCAGCAAGAACGTCAGATCGACCGGCTAAAGAAGTCCGAGGGGCGTCACATCCCCGGCAACATGTCGTTTCGGGCAATCCCCGGCCTATCGAGAGAAATCGGCGAAAAGTTGGAAAAAGTTCAGCCCGCCACGCTCGGCCAGGCCGCCCGGATACCCGGCGTTACTCCTGCCGCAGTCGCAATTCTTGACGTGTACTTGAGCATCGCCCGTGTTTGCTGACCTTCTCGTCGAGCGTATCGGCTCGATTGTCGAGCTAAGCCCAGTCCAGATCAAGCAGTTAGAAGAGCACTTCAACCTATTGAATCGATGGAACAAAGTCCTGAATCTGACCGCCATCCGGGATGCTGAGTCAATTGTTGAAAGGCACTATTGCGAGTCATTGTTTGTAGCAAAGTGGCTTCCAGCAGGTCGTCTCAGCATCGCGGACGTGGGCTCCGGCGCCGGTTTCCCAGGAATCCCCCTTGCGATCACGCGACCTGACTGCTCGGTGGCGCTGATCGAGGCTCACCAGCGAAAGAGTGTCTTTCTGATAGAGGCCATTCGGGCGCTAGAGAACGTTCGGGTGATTTCTAAGCGTGTTGAGGAACTGGGAGAGACATTCGATTGGGTTGTCTCAAGGGGTGTCAGTTTCGGCGAAATCGAGGGGCCACTCGGCAGGGTCACAGGAAATATTGCCCTGCTTGCAGGTGAGGAGAGTCCAAGCCCTCGTTTCACGTGGAACAAAATCAAGCTTCGATGGGGCAATCACCGATTCCTGTGGATTCATCGTTCCACGTGAAACACACGTGCTAACATAGTTCCAAATTGGGCAAAGTAATCGCTGTTACCAACCAGAAGGGTGGTGTTGGGAAGACGACCACTGCCATCAATCTGGCCGCCTCGCTCGCCGTTAGCGACATTCGAGTTCTCCTCATCGATTCTGATCCTCAAGGCAATGCCACGAGCGGCCTCGGAATCTCAAAATCAAATGATCGACCGAGCCTGTACCATGTCCTCCTGGGCGAGGCTGAAATTAACACCGCGATCGTCCAAACTGACCTTGACGGGTTGGACTTAGTTCCGGCGGACAAGAACCTGATTGGCGCTAATTTGGAACTCGTTCCGTTGCAGGAACGCGAGTTTCGTCTGCGACAAAAAATCTCGCAAATCAAAGAAGAATATGGGTTTGTTCTCATTGACTGCCCGCCTGCGCTAGACCTTCTTACGCTTAACGCCCTAATGGCAGCGGACTCGGCTCTTATCCCCATTCAGTGCGAATTTTTTGCGCTTGAGGGGATATCCGAGCTCATCGCAACCATCGACAGAATTCGTGAGACACTGCAGCATCCACTCAGAATTGAGGGAATACTACTCACTATGTTCGATGACCGGACAAACCTCACACGACAGGTTGCGGCCGACTTACGAGAATTCTTCGGAAACGACGTACTACAAACTGTGATTCCACGAAGCGTTCGGCTAGCTGAGGCGCCAAGCCATGGAAAGCCGATTGTCACATACGATGTCCGGTCCCGGGGGGCCGAGAGCTATATTCAACTAGCGAAGGAGATTCTGGATCGTGACCACGCCAAGCGACAATCCGCGCAAAGCATTGGGTAGGGGACTCGGAGCGCTGCTTCCGACGCGGCCGCTGGTTGCTGCCGTCCCTGCACCGGCCCTTGAGCCACAGCACTCGGATCGGATCGCCATCGAATCGATCGATCCAAATCCTGTGCAGCCGCGGCGGGTGTTCCAGCAGGATGCCTTGCATCAGCTTGCAGACTCGATTCGGCAACACGGCATTATTCAGCCGTTGGTTGTACGGCGCCACGGTGCGCGCTATCAGCTCGTGGCGGGGGAGCGGCGGTGGCGGGCGGCTAAGATCGCTGGTTTGAGCGAAGTTCCGGCGGTTGTGCAGGAAATCTCGGATGACCGTTTGCTCGAGATTACGCTAATTGAGAACATTCAACGCGAGGATCTGAATCCCATGGAGTTGGCGTTGGCGCTGGAGCGGATGGCGCGCGAACTCAACATAAATCAGGAGGAGATCGGGCGGCGCACCGGAAAAGACCGCAGCACGATTTCGAATTCAATCCGCCTGTTGCAGTTGCCACCCGACTTACAGCAGCTGGTGGCGGAGCGGCGGCTCTCGGCGGGGCACGCGAGGTCGTTGCTGGCGCTCACCGATGAAGACATGCAGCGCAAGCTGGCGGAGAAGATCGTCGCGCAGGGATTATCGGTGCGCCAAGTGGAGCGCATTACCAAGAAAATGACGGAGCCGCGCGATCCGGCGTCGGAAAAGGAAGACGCGCTCGATCCCAACGTGAAGGCTGCGATCGTCGAACTGGAGCGCGTGCTTGGAACGAAAGTCCGGATCGTGGCGAAGAGCGACCGCCGCGGACGGATCGAGATCGAGTACTACTCGCCCGAAGATCTGGACCGCATTTACACCGCGATCGCCGGGACCGGCGAGTAGGCCTACCGCATCAACTTCAAAATTTCCGTGAGTTCCCGCCGGATTTCGGGCAGGGGATCGGAAAACAAAATCTGCTGTTCATGTTTTATCTCCTGGTGGGCGCTTTTCGCCTCCTCATGGAGAAATTGGCGCGCGCCATCAATGGTGAAGCGCTTCTCGTAGAGGAGATGTTTGATGCGCAGCAGCAGCTCGACATCTTTGCGGCGATAGAGGCGGTGGCCGGTGCCCGATTTCTTGGGGCGCAGAGACGGGAATTCGGTTTCCCAGTAGCGGAGCACGTACGGTTCCAAGCCGAGCATGGTGCTAACTTCGCCGATGCGGAAAAAAAGCTTGTCGGGTATTTCTGGCGCATTCGCACTGGCGGCAGCTTCCGACGTCACATCGTCATGCTACGAGATGGTGAGGAACGCGTCAACCCGTGTTTGGTGGATCACTGTCGGGATCATTACGTGCATGGGATGATGTGCCGGCGTGATGCAACCTCTGCGAGGCCTATTCGGTTTGGATGGTGACCAAGTGCTGGCCGCGGGGGAGGGGGACGGAGTAGGTGGTCTTGTCCGTGGTTAGGAACGTAAGGGGGGCAGGGGTGGCGTCGATTTCCATCTTTGTGGGTTTGCGGTCTAGCATGGCGAAGGCGCGGGAGGGGCTTTCGTAGGAGAGATCGATGGTGGATTTGGCAGAGCGGTCGGCGGAGTGGAGGTCGCCGTTGAAGTCTACGATATGGGGGGCGGGGGAGTCGGTGGCTGGTTCCACTGTGTGAGGACCGGGGGGAAGCCAGAGCGTCATGCCATCGGTGACGGGCCAGGAATTGCCGTCGACTTTGGCTTCGCCGGGCCAAGCGACGCCGACGCCGTAGGGGGTGTCAATGGTCAGCTTTGCGCCGGCGCGTTCGGCGTGGGGGACGATGGCGCCGGCTGACGGGAGCAGAGGGAGATCTGGAGTCAGGATGGAGTTTTCGAAGTACAGGGCCACGCGAGGGAAGGCAATGGAAGCAAGATGCACGAGCTCGAACAGCTCGGTACCGGTTTGCTGCTTGGTGGGGTATACGTCCTGATAACGGTCCACGATGTTGATATCGATGGCGAGCTTGTTGGTATGGGGCGTGAGCGGCTAATCACGCCAGCAGGCAGTTCAGCACGACACGCAAACAATCCGGATCCACGACGCCTTCGATGCGCAGCCGACTTCGCGGCAGTTGCAGCTGGATCGTCCCCGGCGACACGGAAGATGGAGGAGTTGCGGCCGGCGCCGGAACCGCAGCCGCGGGCACATCAGAAACCGTCACCGGCAACAGTTCGACGGCTTGTGCCGCGCGGGTGTTTCCACCTAGCCGACCGCGCTGATACAGCTGCTGCCAACCGAAAACCTGGTTGGCATTGACCCCGTGCGCACGCGCCACGCGCGCTACCGAAGCTCCCGGCTGAAAGCTCTCTTCCACAATCCGCCGTTTCTCCGCAATCGAATATCGGCGCCGCTTGGGTAGTGCCGGTGCTTCCCGCAACGCCGGCTCGATCATGACTTGGGCCGAACTGCTCATCATCCTCTCCGTTGGTTCCCCACATCAAGAATGATCCGCTATCCCACTACAAATCTAGACGGCCAAGACCGAACGGTTACGTTGATCATAAAAGTACGTGACTGACACGTTTGTTTCATACGTTGTGCTTATGCATCAGAAGTCGAAGTATACGAATTTGGCCGAACTCCCCTGGCTAACCGTTATCGCCATGATCCAGAGGAAGACGAGGACGGCCCACACAAACGCCGGCTGGACGCGGCGGGCTGCCCACTTGATTCTTCGGTGATCGTCCAGGCTGTGGAGCGCGAAGAAGAAGAGAAGCAGGACCAGCGTAAACAAGTGCTTGCCTGCAAATGAGGATGCCGCAGTCCACGTGCCCAGGATCGGCGCGCCAAGCATCGTTACAGCGGTGGATGTATCGGGAGCGCGAAAGAACGCCCACGCCACGGTTACGAAATGGAACGTGATCAGCATCGAAAGCCAACGCGGCATCGCCCGAAGCGCGGAGAGCCGCTTAAGCCTGTGCACGGCTGCCACACCCAGACCATGAAGGATGCCCCATATCACAAACGTCCAATTGGCTCCGTGCCATAGCCCCCCCAGGGTCATGGTTATCATCACGTTTTTGAATTCGGCAAGTCGTCCGCCCCGATTCCCCCCCAGGGGGATATAGATGTAATCGCGCAGCCACGACGACAGCGTAATGTGCCACCGTCGCCAGAAATCAACCAGGTTCGCAGCCGCATAAGGCCGCGCAAAGTTATTGGGTAGGGTTACTCCGATGAGCATGGCCAGTCCGATCGCCATGTCCGTGTAACCGCTGAAGTCGCAATAGATTTGGGCGGAGAAACCATACAGCGCGAGTAGAGAGCTTGGGCCGTCCGGCAGCCCTGGGAGACGATATACCTGGTCCACAGCCTCCCCAATCTGATCCGCGAAAACAAGCTTCTTGACCAAGCCAATCGTGAAAATGCTGATGGCTGCCGTGTAAGGAATCTTGTGGCCCGCTCTGGGGTGCTCGAGTTGTGGGATGAGCTCGATAGGCCTCAAGATAGGCCCCGCGATGAGATGCGGAAAGAACAGAACGTACTGAAGCAGGGTCACCGCTCGCGTCCTGCCTGTGAACTTGCCTTGATAGACGTCTACGATGTAAGCCACGAGCGTGAAGGTGACAAAAGACACGCCGAGCGGCAGGGAGACATTCAGGAGGCGCTGATGAACTCCGAAGAAATGGCCAAGGACATCCTTGTAGATAAAGTTGGTGTACTTGAAGAACAGTAGCGGCAGGAACATCAGGACAATGGCCGTGGTGGCACGCCGACGGCGTGTTAAGGAGTCGTTGGTCGCCTGCATCCATTCAACGCCCCAGAAGGCGATACCCATCAGGAGATAGGGCAGCCAGACAAACTCAATCTTCCACCATGCGTAGAAGATCGTACTTCCGGCGATGATCAGGTACCCACGGAAGCGAAGCGGGATAGCGAGGTGAAGCAGGAAGTAGATGACGAAGAACACCAGGAAAGGGAGCGAGCTGAAAAGCATCGCTACCTGGAGTCTCGTGTTTCCTGGGTCGCGCCGTTGTCCCTCGCAAGTACGGGGAACATGGCCTCCGCCATCAGTTTGTGCCCGAGTCCGTTCGGATGAGGATCGCCCGGCATCGCCCATAACTGCTCGGGCGGCCTGCCTTTGAGAGCGGGCAGAAGATCGATGAACACATAACCATCTTGACTGGCGATCTGCCGCATGATTTCGTGGATGAAGCCCAGCTTGTAGTCGATCAGATTATGAACGTCCGGGACCATGGCAAGATACAACCTAATATTGTTCGCGTGGGCATAATCGGCCAGATGCTTCAATTGTTGGCGCATCACAAGAAAGCCTGGGGCATCCTCTTTGTAGACGGAGCGGTAATGATTGACCAGGCTCTGCTCGCCGTGCGCGTCGAAAAGCCGATGATAAGCGATCCACAACGTGACGGCGACCTCGCTGTGCCGGAGCAGGAAATTACCGCTTCCTGGAGGAAGCGTTTCCGCGTCGCGCAGGAAGTAGTGAACCACGATGTCGGTCGGCTTCAGTCCGGTCAGCTCATTAAAAAAACGCGACGTGTATCGCTCGGCGTTGTAATTGCCCACTCCGCCGTTCAGAACCGTAGCTCGGGTCCCGGACTTTGCGAACATGGATTCCAGTTGCGCCTCCACCGTCTCCTCTTCCCGAACGCCCCATCCCAGAGCGATAGAGCCACCTAGAAAGAGAATCCGGCGTGTCCCCGGCTGTAACGGGCCGACGGGAGCACCCCGAAGCCCCCACTGGTTCAAGCGGATTTCGACATTCTCCAGAACCGCCGATTTTGACCGCACATGATCGAAGTCCAGAGCGGGATCCGGGCTCCTTACCTTTAGCTCTTTGGCGTACCGCCACATCTCGATATCGTAATTCGTCATTGAGCTGTTCTTGATCCGTATCATGCCCTCCGCGACCGCGAGGCAAAGAACAAGACTGACAATGGCGGCTATAGCATTAAAAAAAATGGATTTACCGGACTGCATTCAGAGAAGGTTATTGCGCGAGTTTAGCCGGACAGCAAGCTGGGGAGTCAAGCCAATGCCTGCGGAGCGCGGCCGGCCGTGACGAATGGCGATCCCATGGGGCCGCCCCTGGACAATGAGTCTCCCATGAGCCTGGTTAGAAAAGCGTATAGATGAATGGCGCAGCGCCAGTGCCTCCTAACATCACAAGTACACCGAGTAAAGCCAAAAGTAGAAGAGTCGGGATCATCCACCACTTGCGGCTATGGCGTAAGAAACTCCAGTACTCGGCAAGGAAGCCGGAGGGTTTCCCCGCGGCCTCCTCGGCGAATGAAATCTGCTTCTTGTCTTTGGAGTTACGATTGGCGGAAATAACTCCTCCTATCCGGTTGCTCGCGAGCAACCCAGTACGAACCGCTGGAACGGTCGAAGGACCGATTCATCGGATCGTGCGCTAAACGTATGAGAAATCCGATCGGCGTGATCACCAGGTAATAGGCCGCAAGCAAGATCAGATGGGAACTCACCCAGCCGATCGGGAACGTCAGCCTTATCAATACCAAGTATACCGGCCGTATGACACCAGGCGCGGCCAACCCGCAAAGGGAGAGCGTCAGGACCAAAATCGCGGCGGCCAACGCCGCCGCAGGGCTGTGAAGCTTGCGCAGCAAGAAAAGCGACACCATCGCTCCCATGGAAGGGAACCACACGCCCGCAAACATCCGCAGTTCCTTGTTTGAAGGCATCAGATTGAGTTGCAACAGTGCCATAGCAACGAGGGAACGATCTAGATGGTGGACCGATCGAGTTCATGCTGCTCAGCTTGCGGCGCGTCAGGCTTCCTCCCAACCAGCATAAAGAATCCGCCGCCCCGGTTTCGCGTAATCGCATTCCTAGCCTGGAACCAGAGTCGGCTCCAAGCGCTGCACTGCGGCTCGGGCGTAAACAGACTAATCTCTTCGAGGGGCCGCTCGTCGTTATCGAGCGGCGGCACACAACGAACAAACTCCACGTCGGTGCTGCCGAACCAATCCGGCGCCTCACCCCCGGTATGACCGGGGAGTCCCGCCACGATATGGCCGCCTGGTTTCAGGAGATGGACCACTTCCTCGAATCCCCGGCGAGGATCGCCCGCGCGTTGGAACCCGCCATCGACGAGAATAACATCGAATTGAGACTCACGGAACGGCAGACGGGACAGATTCGCTTGCAAGAACCTAACGCGGTTCAGGCCTTGCTCCTGCCGGAAGCGATTAGCGAGGCGGAGCGAGTCCAAACCAAGATCGGTTCCGATCACCCGGCGGAACGCAGTTCCGAGAAAGTTGGCCAGATGGCCTGTGCGGCACCCAACTTCAAGCACGGAAGCGTTATAGGGTATCGCTTCCTGAAGGAGCCTGGCGTACCTGTTCTTTCTCATCGTTTCAATGAACGAGCGGATGGAGTCGAGATCGTTGTACTTCGGGAAGTCCGGCTCTTCGTGGAAGATCTCTGTCGGCTGCGGACCGCAGCCGGAGCCGCCCGTGCGATCTTGTGGCCAATACAACTGAGGTATTCCATCGGTAACGGGGAAACGGTGTTGGCAGCCTTGGCTGACGAGAGCGTCTCCATGATACCGGAGCGGCTCCCCGCTTCCACAGGGGCATTCGAGAAGCCCTTCGATTAGCTTTACATCGTTTGAATCCGCGTCTGGCGGTACCCAGGCAGTCTGGCCGGCCTTCCGAACCACAAATGGCCCAATTGCGAGCACGTCGATATCGCAAGACATGAACGTCTGGTAGGCATCGCGGGGCGTGCAGACGATGGGGGCCCATCCGAGGTTGAAACTTGTATTCACCAGAACCGGGCAACCCGTCCGCCGGTAAAATGCTTCCAAGAGCTGCCGGAATGCGCCGTGCCGGTTCAAATCGACGGTTTGGATGCGCGCCGAATAATCGACATGGGTTACCGCTGGGATTTCAGAACGCTTGAGCTTAAGTTTGTCGATCCCGCGGACGCCGGCTTCTCCGGGGTTCGCCACCCGCTTTCCGGGGGATACGGGTGCAACCACCAGCATGTAAGGATTATCAAACCATTCGGGGACTTCAAAGTATTCCGAGGCCTTTTCGACCAGAACCGCGGGAGCAAACGGCCGAAAACCTTCCCTAAACTTCACCTTCAGATTGATGACGGCCTGCATGGCGGGGTTTCGCGGATCGCCGATGATGCTACGGCTTCCCAAGGCCCGCGGACCGAACTCCATACGGCCCTGAAACCAGCCGACGACGCGTCCTTCCTCGATTTCGCGCGCGACGCAATCCGCAAACGCCTCTTCGTCCTCAATCTTCTCGTAGCGGACACCGGTGGAGTCCAGCAACGTTTGAATTTCCCGAGCGCTGAATTCCGGTCCCAGCAAGGAACCGGATTGTGAGTCGGAAGCCACCGGTACGCGCGCATGATCGAGCAACTGGTGCCAGACGAACAGTGCCGTTCCCAATGCTCCCCCCGCGTCCCCGGCCGCGGGCTGAATCCAAATGCGCTCGAACGGTCCTTCGCGCATCAGTCGGCCATTGCCGACGCAGTTCAGGGCGACTCCCCCGGCCAGGCATAGATTCTTCATGCCTGTTTGCGCGTGGACATGCCGAGCGCAGCGAAGCATGCTATCCTCGGCTACCTTCTGGACGGATGCCGCAAGATCCATATCCCGCTCGGTAAGACGGGAGTCCGGCTGACGCGGAGGTCCACCAAACAGCCGGTGAAACTTGTCAGAGGTCATGGTTAGGCCCTGACAATAGTTGAAGTACGACATATCCATCCGAAAAGAGCCGTCTTCCTTCAGGTCGATGAGATGACCCCGGATCAGAGACTCAAAGCGCGGAGTGCCGTACGGAGCAAGCCCCATCAATTTGAATTCGCCGCTGTTTACGGAGAAGCCGCAATAGTAGGTAAACGCGGAATAGAGAAGCCCAAGCGAGTGGGGAAAGTGTAGCTCATGGGTCAGCGCGATTTGATTACCCTTGCCGTAGCCGAAGCTGGCAGTGGCCCATTCACCCACGCCATCCAGCGTAAGGATCGCCGCTTCCTCGAAGGGCGACGGATAGAAGGCGCTAGCCGCATGCGACTCATGATGTTGGGTAAAAACGAACTTCTTCTTGTACGCCCCGCCAAGCCCCTTGTCGATTTCCCGGGGCAAATGCAACTTTTGATTCAACCACAGAGGCATCGCCTTCTTGAAAGACGAGAATCCCTCCGGCGCAAAGGAAAGATACGTCTCCAGCAAACGTTGATACTTTAGAAAGGGCTTGTCGTAAAAGCCGACGTAGTCCAAATGCTCAGCCTTCAGACCCGTTTCTCTCAAACAATAGTCGATCGCGAGTTTCGGAAACTGCTCGTCGAACTTCTTGCGCGTGAAGCGCTCTTCCTGAGCGGCCGCGACGACCTTCCCGTCTACCACCAACGCGGCTGCGGAATCATGGTAGAAAGCCGAAATCCCCAGAATCGCGGTCATGTTCTAACGGCGCACCGCGGAAGGGGCCATTCGGAACTGCGCAAGGAGTTGGGCGTAGCGAGGATCCTCCTGCCCTTGAACGATTCCTTCCTTTTCCAGGGCAGCAAACATGGTCCATGCCATCAGTTCATATCCCTCGGAAATCATATGCGCCCAGTCATACTGCAGTTTCGAGCGGTCCAAATCCCCGAATACCGCTGCCAGATCGATCAGGGACACCGAGTGAGTGGACGCGAACGCCCGTAACTGCCCGTTTATGCGGTCCACCCATGCGGGGGCGCCGTCGGGCGTGATGTGATGTTTCGTCATCCACCAGACGCCGGGAATCGCCGCCCATTCCTCCGGGGTTCCAACCGGCCACCGGGCTACTAACGTGCAAATGAAGATCTTGACTCCCGGGTTTTCCGCTCGCAGATCCGCTACGATCCGGTCCAGATTCCGCGTGAGGAAACGGTAGGTCTGTGATGGCGTAGGCGTCTCCACAGTCGTGGTCTGTGTAACTTGGTGCTTGGAGCGATACAACTCCTGGAGCAGCGCGACGGATTTCAACGTTTCGCGTGCCGACAAGAAGGTGCCAGACGCTCCAGGAAAATACATTTCGAAATTGGACATTTGAGGAGGTGGCCCAAGGGGGTCGTAAGACTGGAAATCATTCCATCCGACGTACAAGATAGCGACGTCTGGCTTCAGCGGAGCGATTTCGCGACGAGTCCTACGCTCGACCTGGTCACTGTCCCAACCGGGCACCCCGGCGTTTATGACTTCGTACCCGTGAAATGCGCGACCGTCCCGCTCCAATATCCCCCGCAGGAACGCGGGGTAATTAGACACACTGCTGTTGCCAAAAGTCGTTGATTCTCCCAAACAGGCGATCCTTAGATAACCAGGGCGGCGAGCGACTGGTATGGTGTCCCGTTGCGGAAAGCGTTGCGAGTTGATCCAAAGAGAGGCCCCGTAGTTTCCGGGCTTGAGTGTAAATCCAAGTACGCCATCGGGCTCCTTCATGAAGTGGATGGCATCGCCCCGAAGCATCTCCGTCCCGTGCAACTGCGTCAGTCGCAGCGCCCGCGATTCCAATCTCCACCAGATCAGCCGTGCCGAGCCTTCGATCACCGCGAAGACAAGCAGGACGGTAACGACCATAAATACTACTTTTTTACGAAGCCCGTTCATAGAATTGGAAGAAGTGCACGCAAGTTCCGTTCACGCCCACCGCACCATTGGCAGTGGTTTGGCTACTCGGCGACACGCCAGACAACTGGAATCTAGTGGTTATGTAATTATGATACATACACCTCGCGCAAGCACACTGCAGAAAGCGTTGCCGACGGTTACGCCATCACTGGCGAGTCGCCTGCATGTTCAAGTTCCATTGGATGCCCCGCTGTTTTTCCATGTGAGGGAAATAGGCTTGGGAGAAATCGTCGATCGCTGCATGTTCTGTTTCCCGCCAGTCCCACTTCTCGGGCCGTACAAATCCCGCAGACAGCAGAATATCCCGTAGTGAGGCCTCGTCAAACGTCGTGCGATGGTAGCGGAATCCGCCCTTTCCGTCAGGAATTTTGCCAAAGAGTGTACCGAGGAACCATTCTAATCTGAGTCCCGCGGTATAAAGCCGGGTTATCGTTGCGAAATCAGGCACGGATAGTCGCAGTATCCCGCCCGGACAGAGCACGCGGCGCCATTCCGTGAGCACGCTAGGAAGTTCCTCGCGATCGAAATAGCTGATCACCTGGCACGCATAGACGAGGGAGGCGGATCCATCTTCGATGTTGTGCAGCGAGCGAATGTCCTGAACGAAATCGACGTGAGGAAACTCTACCGCGTCGATGTGCACGAAGCCAGGGATGTAACGCTTGCCACAGCCGAGATGGAGCTTGATTAGTTCGCTACTTCGATCTTCCTTGAAAGACATCGTTGTTTGTTCCCCTTAGCCGCACCGGCAGCCTTCGCTGCCAACGATCTCACTATTCGTTGAACGTTTCAGGGACGATTCGATACGAACGCCCTCCGACCCTTACGCGCGCGTGGTAGAGCGGATGTACCGTCAGCGCTCTTATCAGCAGCTCCTGTCGCTCATCCAGATCGATGTAAACCGGGAGGCAGCTTTTCGAGTAGTATGTTCCAGGTCCCTGCGGTGTGCATGGAACCTTCGCCCGGAGTATGGCTGGTATATGTTTTCGGAACAGACGTATCAAAAGTCGATGAGACCGTCGAACGAGATCGCCCGCAGTATGAAAGGGCTTTATTGGAAAACGTTGCACCTCGATCAGTTCACCGGTGTCAAAAGTCGCATCCATGTAATGTATGGTGGCTCCGAAATGTGTCGCCCGCTGCATGATCGCATGGTACGGGCCGTCACGTCCGCGAAATTCAGGCAATGGCGCGGAGTGGAAATTGATCCACAGCTTGCTTCCATCCAATTCGGACGGCGGAATTCTGTGACCATAGAGAAATGCGATCCCGAGATCATAGTCTGGAAACTTCTCGACTCGGCGGTTCTCCGTATCTGAATAAACCACGTCGCAAGGATGCTGCTTCAACCATCGCAAGAGCGCTGGGCCCCATTTGCCCCTGGACAAGTACACGACCCGTGGACGCTTCATTCCTTGCAACCTCCTCAAATTTTGGTCCAACACACAAAACACGCTAGTGCCTGCCTGAACTTCAAGAGCCAAGAATGGCCAAGTCCCCAAGTTTATCAGCGCGTTTCTTGATCGCAAGCGGTACGGTGCGGCCGGAGTTCGCGAGGCCGCAGAGGGTCTGATAGCATAGGCGAATGCAAGGTTCCCTCGCGGAAGCCAAAGTGATTTCATTGTGCGAGCCGTGGTTTCCACAGTCTTATGGCGATGCCATCCGCGATCAATTTAATTCCGGATTCATAGGTCCCGGTCGTACAACCCAGGCATTCGCCGAAGTGCTCGCCTCCTTCAGCGGCGTCAGGACGTGTGTCCTTACTGTCAGCGGCACCGTCGCACTGACCGTCGCCGCCAGAGCGCTGGAATTGCGGCCGGGAAATGAGATCCTGGTGCCGGCGTACGGAGTAATCTCCACGATCAATGCGTTTGCGTCAGTTGGGTTGCGGCCAAAACTCGTTGACATTGATCGGCGCACCGGGTGCTTGGCAATCGAACGGCTGGCGGAGGCGATTTCGCCCGCAACCAAGGCCGTGTGTTTCGTGAATTTCTCCGGGTACACCGGTGACAACCTCGTGCAAATTGCCCGCGAATGCGCCAGTCGCAGGATCCCGCTCATTGAAGACGCCGCCTGCGCCTTGGGACACTCCTACCAAGGCCGCGCCGCTGGCACGTTTGGGCAAATCGGCACGTATTCGTTCAGTGTGCCGAAGGTCGTGACGACTGGACAGGGTGGCGCGCTGGTGAGCGATGACGAAGGTCTCTATAAGAAGGCCGCTGCTTTCATTGACCAGGGCGACCTGGAATGGCGCAAGACCAATTTGAATCGAGGAATTGGAACGAATCTTCGTTTCAATGACATCCAGGCGAGTCTGGGGCTTTGCCAGATGCGCGACATCGCCGTGCGGCTCGAGCGGCGGCGCGCCTCGTTTGCCGCGCTGAAGGCGGGTCTCGGCTCTCGCTTGTATTGCGTTCCAGGAACCGAGGCGCCCCTTCACAACATCGTATTCACTCGGGAGCCGGACCGGCTGATTGCCGTTTTGAAACAAAACGGGATTCACGCGGTTCGGCAGTACCGCACAATCTCCCAACATCCGGCATACGGTGATCTTGCCCGGTGCGGGTTTCCAAATGCCGACTACTGGACGGATCGCGCTGTCTACCTTCCTTTCGGCATGAGCTTAACCGCCGAAGATGCGGAACGCATTGCCGCCGCGGTTCACCAATCGGGCGTAGCTCTCGATCCATTGGAGGATTGAGATCTGTTGACTCCTTGCCAACAGCCGGATGCCAGCCACGCGCGAATGCGAGGCTGCTCCCTATGAAGGTCCTCGTTACCGGCGGCGCTGGGTACGTCGGCTCTGTCGTCAGTGCGCATCTCCTTGCGGCGGGGTGGGAGGTCACCGTACTCGACAAGCTGGTCTATGGTGGCGAAGCACTTCTTGGCTTGTTCGGCAATCCCTGTTTTCGGCTGATTGCAGGCGATGTGCGGGATCCCGATACTTTGCGCAGAGCGGTCGATGGCGCCTCAGCGGTTGTCCATCTGGCAGCAGTAGTAGGAGAGGCAGCCTGCGCAGTCGATCCCGAATCGGCTTGGTCGATCAATTTTGAGGGTACACGGCAGATTCTCGCAGTTGTCCGCGAATCCACGCTGGAGCGCTTTATTTTCGTTAGCACATGCAGCAACTATGGAATATCCGCGCCCGATCTACTTGCCGATGAAACGTTTCCGCTCAAGCCCCTTTCTCGATATGCGGAATCCAAGGTTGAGGCCGAGAAACTGGTCTTGGAAGGTTCGGATCTCAATTGTGGTTGCGTGTTGCGGTTCGCAACGATTTGTGGCCTTTCGCCCCGCATGAGATTCGACCTCCTGGTTAGCGACATGGCGCGCGCCAGCGCCCTGGGAGAGCCTCTTCGGATTTTTGCTCCTAACGCGTGGCGGCCGTTCTTGCACGCTTTAGACGCAGCCGGAGCTATTGGGCATTGCCTATCCGCACCGTGTGATTGCTTGCGCGGGAACGTATTCAATGTAGTCGGGGAAAACTACCAGAAGCGCGGTCTCGTGCAGCTTGTTAAGCGGCACTATCCCGCAACCTCTGTCGAGGTTGCCGAGACGGCGCCGGATCTGCGGGACTACAGGGTCAGCGGCGAGCGCATCCAGCGCCGACTCGGCTTTACTGCACGGCACACAGTCGAAGGCGCCTTCCTCGAGACCGCTGCGGCGGTTGCTGCAGGAGTGTTTCACGATCCTCACTGGGCTGGCCATTCGGCAGTGCCGCTAGATCCCTCGCGCTTGAGTCGAGGCCCGTGTGAGTAAAATGGGATCGGCATTCTGGCTGCGACGCCAGCTAAGATAGTACGTTGCACAGGATTCCCTGAAGATGAAGATTTCCGTTTTTGGGCTGGGCAAAGTTGGATTGACGCTATCTGCCTGCCTGAGTTCCGCTGGGAACGACGTCATTGGCGTCGATCTGGATAAGAATCTCGTCGAGGATCTCAGTCGCGGCAGCTTTCACACCTGTGAGCCCGGCGTGCTCGATCGTCTCACACAGGCCGGTCCAGAGCATTTTGGTGCCACCACAGACGCCGCCCGGGCGATCTGTGAATCGGACCTGAGTTTCGTCATCGTACCGACCCCGAGTAACGTCTTGGGCGGTTTTTCACTCCGTTATGTCCTCGCTGTCTGCAGTCAAATCGGCGCCTTGTTGAAGACAAAAAGTGGCGATCATACGGTAGCGGTTGTCAGCACCATGCTGCCTGGGTCCAGTGAACTCCGCGTAATTCCTTGCCTGGAAAAGGCTTCTGGCCGCAAGGTCGGTGACGGCCTGGGCTATGCGTATAACCCGTCGTTCATCGCCCTGGGCGAAATAGTCGCAGGTATTGAGCGCCCGGACTATCTGCTCATCGGTGAAGCCGGCAGGCGTTCTGGCGACCTCATTCTCAGCGTGCATCGCACCGTCATGCGCAACTCCGCGCCAATTGCACGCATGTCGTCCGTCGAGGCCGAAATCACGAAGATCGCTTCCAATACTCATGAAACCATGCGTGTTTCGTTTGCCAACATGCTGCTTTCCGCTTGTTCGGAAGTGCCGGGCGCCAACGTTGACCGTATTACCGAGGCATTGGCTCACCGTATGGGACGCCGCTTCTTTAAGGGTGCGGTGCCCTATGGTGGTCCGTGCTGGCCTCGGGACAACAAGGCACTCGCTGCGTTCATGGAAGCTATCCACACGCCTAGCCGCTTGCCCCGCGCGGTGGATCTTTTCAACGATGACCACGGGCAATACGTTCTTCGAAAGATCCTGTCCTTTGCCAAAGTGGGAGAGCGAGTCGGCATCTTGGGCTTGGCCTACAAACCCGGCACGCCTGCCATTGATCGCTCCTTCGGGGTTGACCTTGCGACTTGGCTTGTGAAAGAGGGACGCCCGGTAATCGGCTGGGATCCGCTTGCGATCTCCGAAACGTACAACGTCATCGGAGATCGCATTGGCTATGCCTCCTCCCCACAGGATTGCTTACGACGATCGGATCTCGTCGTCATCGTCAACCCGTTGCGCGAGGTACAAGAAATCGACTGGTCCGCGTTCTCTGAGACCATTGTTATTGATTGCTGGCGCTGCCTGCCGCCTGCCAGCGCCGCACAACTCCGCCACTATATTCCGCTTGGTCAGGGCCCCGATCGCGATTTCGCCGGGTGGGCAGGCCAGACCGTGGGCGAATATTTTGATCTTCTCACCGACTGATGCACCCGATACACCAACTCCAGACCATGGAGCCGCGATTCGTTTGACACAGGCAAATCCCCTCATATCCTTGGTGCTTGGTGTAAAAAACGGGCTCCCCATGCTCCGAACGGCAATCGACGCGCTCCGCCGCCAGACCTATAGGCGATTCGAATTGTTGGTTCAGGATGGCGGTTCTACCGACGGCAGCCTCGCATACCTGCATTCGATTGAAGATCTGCCAAGACTGGAGGTCGTTTCCGAGCCCGACACCGGCATCGGCCAGGCGTACAATCGGGGACTCGCCCGCTGCCGGGGTGATCTCGTCATGCTGATGTCCTGCGATGAAGCGCTGGACGAGGACGCTTTGCATAAAGGCGTCAAGTGGTTCGCGAATTACCCCCAGGCGGCTGCCGCCTGCGGTGCCATGCGTTTGGCCGACGCGGAGGGCCGAGTCATACAGGTCTTCATCCCTCCTGCTTTTGACTTCAACAAAGTGCTGCATAACGAGACCGTCCCTCCGGCCTGCGCCACAGTCTTGAACCGCTCGAGGATCGGCGGCGATCTGTACTATGACGAATCGTTGAAAACCTGTCCCGACTATGACCTCTGGCTCCGGCTGGGACGCAGATTCACGCCTGGTGAGATCGTCATGGTCCCAGACCCCATCGTGGTGGCGCGGAGCGATCGCGCCAGTATGTCCTACAGGGCGGAGAGCTTCGATCAGTTCTGTCAGGACAAGCTCTTCGTGCTGAATCGATATCTCGATTCGTGCCCGGATTCCCCGGACTTCTCCGCATTGCGTAGAACTGCCAGCGCCGGCATTCTCACATGGGCTGCGGAGAACGTTCTCGCTCTGGAAGGCGTCTCGGAGAGTTTTCTGAAGTGGTGCTCCGCTGCCGCCGCTTTCGACCCGACCGCCCCTCGATTATTACGGCTGCAAAAGCAGACCCTCGCTTTTACCATAGAGCCATGTTCCGGCAAGTTCAGTGTAACTACTGACCGCCAGCCCGATCTTCCGCCCGGACCTACGGAACGTGCGGATGTCCTACTCCCTCTTGAAGAACTCCACGTTCTCCAGAACACCAAGAACGCCACAGTGTGCCGTGGCGAGACGGTACGTTTGGTCACGGGAAAGGAATCTTGGACTTACACAGCCGAAATCCCGCTCCGGCCGGGTAGCGAGATGGATAGGGGCCGTTGGTACTGGGCGAGTGTGAATGTTCGAGTCCTCTCGGGACAGATCGGCGTGGGCATCTCGGTCGAAAACGATATCTACAACGAGCGTCTGATCGGCGCCGAAGACGGCCGAATGGAAGTTCTCATCAAGATCAACCATCCTTCGGCCCGTGCTCTGATGATCCGCAATGGCTCATTTCCTGAATCGTCTGTCGTCGAAGTGTTCTGTGCAGCGGCAGAGTCATTTCCGCGCCCAGAAATGCCCGAAAACAGGCTAGAAACGCGCGTCCTGGCGCCGCCACAATCTTCTATAGTAGAGAAACAGCTGCTAATGCCTATATTCAACCCTGCTCAGGCCTATTGGAACCAACGTGTCGCGCTCTCGAACGCGCGCGAACGAATTCTCTCTCTTGCACAAGCCGTCGATCAGCGTTCCGATCTCTGGCCTTACCAATGGGCGCAATTGATGGCTGCGGCTATCGATTTTGCACCGGACCTGATCCTCGAACTGGGGCGAGGCAAAGGCAACTCGACCTGCGCCTTCACGGAGGCTTCGAATATTAATGAAGGCCGCTCGCGAATCCTGAGCTTGTGTTTGTCCGACAGTTGGGAACGGGAAACGCTTCCCCGCCTTCGTAAGATCGTGCCTGCTGCTTGGTTTCATCCGCTGCAGGCGCAACGCGCCGATATCCTGGAATTCGACTACCGAAAATCTCTCTCCGGGGCGAAGCGCGTTTTGATTTTCTGGGATGCGCACGGCTTCGATATCGCGGAGTGTGTCCTGGGCGAGATCCTGCCGATCGTGGCCCCGCTCGAACATCTGGTCATCATGCACGACCTTTCCGACACACGCTACAGTTCGGATGAACAGTTTGAATATGGCGGTCATGGGTTGTGGAAAGGCAACAACTGGTTGGGACCGCGGCTCAAGATCGGCATCATCGACTCTGCGGTGGAACAATCGATCGCAGCGCTCGACTTCACCACGCGAAATCATCTCACCCTGGATTCCGCGGACCACAGTTTCCACACTGGTTTGACGTCTGCTCAGCAGACGGAAATGCGCGAAGTATTGGGCGACTTGTTCGAGACTCAGGCGCACTGGTTTTACTTCAGCTTGAATGAGAGTCCCGGCCCTTACAAGTTTCCGCACTTCACTCGCCCTCCGGCCCAAGCCAGTGGGAGCAAAGCCCGATCGTAGGAGCGAGGCTCAGGATGCCGGAGACGAGCCCATATATTTCAGTCGTTGTCACCGCTCGCAACGATGACCACGGCGGCAGTCTCCTTAGCCGTATGCAAGCTTTTGTGAACGGCTGGATCGGCCAATGCAAACGTCATGGCCTGTCGTCCGAACTCATTGTGGTCGACTGGAATCCTCCGGAAGACCGGCCGCCACTGATGCACGCCCTCAGATGGCCTGCCGATACCAGCCCCTGCGATGTCCGTTTCATCAAGGTTCCTCCGGAAGCTCATCAGCGATACAAACATGCCGAAGCGATGCCCTTGTATCAAATGATTGCGAAAAACGTCGGCATTCGGCGCGCGCGTGGCAGCTTCGTGCTAGCGACCAACATCGACATCATTTTTTCCGATGAACTGGTCCGATATCTGGCCGAGGAGCGCCTCGATCCCAGTCGCATGTACAGAATCGACCGCCACGACGTGATGAGCGACGTGCCAGTGGATGGTACGGTAGATGAGCAATTGGCCTACTGCAAGACCCACTTAATCCGGCTCAATGCCCGCGAGGGCACTTTCGACCTGACGCCGGATGGCTTAAGAGCGCTCAGCCCGGACGACATCGCCGCTTCCGATTCAGGGATCAGTTTCGGCGCCGGTTGGCACAGTGTGGAACGATATTCACCGGAACAGGTTTTTCGATGGATGGGCAACGATGCGGAAGTGATGATTCGGGTACCCAAGGTAGGTGCTTCGTGCCTAATCTTTGACTTAGAACCAGGGCCGGGAGCGGGAACCGATCCCCTGCGGCTGCAAGCTATCGGGGATGGTGGTAGGGTCATCGCAGAGAAAGAAGTCCGCGCTCGAACAGCCCTCGAGGTGGAACTTTCGCTTGGCGATGGGGTTGTCCGTTCCTTCCGGCTTCACGTATTGGGCGGCGGTCGGCCACTGGCACGCGACCCGCGGGCCTTGAACCTGCGAGTCTTCCGCTGCGAGTGGGTGCCGTCCGCTCAGGTCAATCTCGGCCGGGCCGGCCGAAGTTCGCGGATACGTTCGTCTGGCAAAGGCGGGTACTGGGCAGGCGCTAAAAGCGTTTGGATCCAGTTCATGCACCTGCTGACCCGGTTGGGTGATGAAGAGCCGCCCGTGACGTTTACGGTGTCAGCATCCCCTGGAATTCGACGCTGGGCCCGGTTCTACATAGGCGTAGGGGGATTTACTGGGCTGTTCTTTGGTGGGATTCGCGCTTATCGTTCGCGTCCGCAACTGAAACGGCCGGGCGCGGTTTCCGATTCGAGCCCGATCTCCGGTTCGAGCCCGATCTTCCTCCACACCAACGCCTGCGGGGATTTCACACTGATGGCTCGGTCGCATTGGATCGACCTGCGCGGCTATCCGGAATTCGACATGTACTCCTTCAACATCGATTCCGTTCTCTGCTATGCGGCGCATCACGCTGGTGTCCGCGAAGAGGTCTTGAAAGATCCACTTCGCATCTACCATATCGAGCACGGAACCGGCTCGGGTTGGACTCCGGAAGGCCAGGCCCGGTTGTTTGACCGCCTCCGGGCAAATGGAATCCCATGGCTGGAATACCAGGATCTGGTGAACTGGGCGGAGCAGATGCGGCGGTTCGATTCGCCCATGATTTTCAATCGTGAGAACTGGGGTTTGGCGGAGCTTGAGCCTACGGAAATAGTGCCGCATGCCGAGTCTTGTGCCAAAGGCAAGCGCCACGAGATAGAGGTACCCGAGAGCTTGGTTCCCGTCGCGTTTCGTAATCCTCGCCAGGCACATGAAGCCCTATCTGCTCTGGCGCGTGACAGATTCGGACCAGATGCGAAAATCGGACAGAACGTTTCCCTCTCGTTCTCTAGCGAGGCCATCGCGATACCGCACAAGAGCATGTGGTACGGCCCGAAAGATCACGTCGTCTTGAAGTCAATCGAGGATCTTCTCGACCGTCTGCAATCGTATTCGCCGGAAGCCCTCCGGAAGCACCTCGGTTATCTTGACCGCGAATATATGGGCAAGTATCTGCGGCAAAACAGTATCAGGGTCGCCCGACTGATCGATAAACTCGAAGCGATGGGGCTGAGGCCGGGCAGCCGGTTATTCGAAATCGGAGCGCTATTTGGTTCCTTTGCTCTACCACTGGCTCGATTGGGTTACCGCGTAACCGTGATCGACCGGTACAAAGCCTTCGATGGTGCGCTGGCCGCCTATGTGGATCTGATGCAGTCTGAGGGGATTGAGGTTGTCTCTGTCACGCGTGAAACCGAAACAGAAGCCATCGGACGACTAACAGCATTTGACTGCACGATCGCGATGGCGGTCATCGAGCATATCCCTCATACTCCGCGTCACTTCCTAGAGATGATGCGCGACAAGACGCTGCCAGGCGGAATCATCGCGTTAGACACTCCGAATGTCACCCGATTTTGGAATCGCCGCAAGCTTTCGCAAGACGAAAGCACCTTCCAGGACCTCAGCCTTCAATACGAGTGTGAAATCCCATACGAAGGCCATCACCGCGAGTACACGTCGCAGGAGATGCACTGGTTGCTCGACCGCATCGGTTGTGAAGAAGTGAGTATTGACCTGTTCGACTACAACATGCTTCAGTTCGAACAAATTGACGGACCTCATCTGGAATGTCTTTCCCTGATCCTCAGCGACTTGGCCTATGCGGATACGATCCTGGCGTGCGGGCGGCGGCCAAAAGCGTCTGCCGCGTCGTCATAGAAAGCGCTCTATGACAGCAGTTCCGCCTGCTTGCATGAGCCAAGCCCCACACTAAAGGGGGCCAGGTGCGGGCAGATGTGGCCGAGGATTAAGACCGCACTCACGGCCGGGCACAGGCTGGTGCGAGGGTGGAGAGCGTCTGCGATTTGGCATTTGTTAGATGCGCCCGCTGGTCGGGTACCTGCGCGTTAAACTCGGAGGAAGCCCGGTTATGGGATCCAAGGATTTCCCGCTCGTCAGCATCGTCACGCCGTCTTTCAACATGGCGCGGTTTCTTGAGGAAACCATCCAGAGCGTTCTCAGCCAGGATTACCCGAATATTGAATACATCGTGATCGACGGCGGCTCGACCGACGGGACTCTCGACATCCTCCGCAAATACGAGGGCCGCCTGCGCTATGTGTCGCAACCGGATCGCGGTCAAACCGATGCCATCAACAAGGGGTTCGGTCTGTCGCGTGGCAGCGTGTTTGCGTTTCTCTGCGCGGATGATACCTACCTCCCCGGCGCTGTAAGCACCGCCGTCCGACATCTGCTCGCCAATCCTGGTCATGCGGGCATTTACGGAGAAGGTTATCTGACTGACGAAGCCGGCACAAATCTGGGGCGTTACCCGACCAAGGAGTTTGACCCGGAGCTGTTGAAAACGGAGTGCTTCATCTGTCAGCCTGCGGCGTTTCTGTGGCGCAACGCGTTCCTCGAAGCGGGCCTGATGAATGTCGATCTCCGCAACGGCCTGGATTACGATCTCTGGATTCGCCTGGCCAAACGCCACACGCTCCTCAAAGTCGACGAGTATCTCGCGACATCGCGTATGCATCGTGGATCGAAAACACTGCGCGAGAGGGCCGGAGTCTTCAAAGCATCCATCGACGTACTCAAAGCCCACTACGGCTACGCGCCGTTCTCACACGTCTACGGCTACTGCTGCGCACTGGTGGACCGGCGGGACGGCTTCTTCGAGCCCGTGCCATCTTCGCTGTTCAAATATGGGCTCGCCCTGCTCTATGGTTCTCTGCGAAATCCACGCCACCTGTGGCGATACTGGAGAGAATGGCTGGAGCAAGGCAGCCCGCGGCTGAGCGCCAAGTGGAAAGGCGCATCCTCCACTGTTCGACGCCCCTGAGGGAGCCCGGTCGGCATTTCGCGTGCGGCGGGCTTGAGACGGTACCGCAGTCCAGGCTTTCTCAAGAAAAGGCGCATGTCGGACGCCGAGCATGACAACCGCGGGAATTGTCATGCCATGAAAGTCCAACCAAGCGCAGGGGTAAGGTCCGAAATCGCCGAAAACGTCCGACGATCCTTTATGTTCCACTACCCGTTTTTATCGGTCTTTTCTTAGTCGATTCTGAAACTCTGTGCGATTATTCGAAACACGTTGAAACTCGTCGTGCTCGGGCCTTCCAGAATTGAAAACACTCAGAACTCTGCGGGTAAGAACCGAAATCTGCTGAATGGGGCTTCCGGTGAAGCTGAACGCTCGTTCCGGAGGGAAGCCGAACGGCATTCCGGGATGATCCCGAACACCATCGGAGCCTAGCGACGCTGGCTTCTCGACTGTGCTGGAAAGTGTTCGGCTTCGTCAAGAGAAACTTGTCCGGAGCGCGCAGCGCTCTGAATCGTACCCGCCAAAAACGCATCGGACGGTGCATCCCCGGCGCGATACTGAGCCTCCTGGTCTCGTCACAACAGTCGGTTGGAGAGATCGAGCGTCAACTTCGTATGCCGCAGAAGTGGCTTCTTCGGTAACCTGTTTTGTGCACAGAGTTGCCCTGATTCTGAACCACTTAGCCAAGCCGGTAAACGGCCCTGAAAAGGCTAGCGTCGGCGGTTCGATTCCGTCCCTGGCCACCAACGGCATTCGACACTTTTCGGAATTCGCTGCCGTCAGGGTAAGCCCGTACGCGCATGCCGCGCGTCAAGACGAGTCTAGCGATGTGCTTGGCAAGCGCCTGTCTGGCCCGCGCGAAATCCTCGCGGGCTCTCGATGGCTTGAACCTGCCGAGCGGTTGGGCCAGCGGGAGGGCAACTGCGGGCTGGTCGGACTACCTCGACGCCGCGGCCGCCTCGAGCTTGGCGTACTCGTTGATGTCGAGCACCGGCACTTCGATGCCGCCCGGGATCGCTTCGGCCTGCTCGATGATCTTGATTGCGCTCGCCATGCCGATACCGAAACGGTCGACGCCTAGGGCGTACATCTTGACGAGCGTGTCCAAGTCGCGGACGCCGCCGGCCGCCTTCACCTTGCAGCGGCCTCCCACCGTCTTCTTCATGAGCGCCACGTGGTGCAGTGTCGTCGGGGTGCTCTGAAAACCCGTGCCGCTCTTGACGAAGTCGCATCCGCAGTCGCGAACAATTTCGCTCGCCTTGATGATCTGGTCGTCGCTGAGCAGCATCGCCTCGATGATCACCTTCAGCGAGAAGCCGCGGGTGGTCTTACGCACGGCCATGATGTCGTCATGGACACGGTCATAGAAGCCACTCTTCAGGTATCCGACGTTCATGACCATGTCGATCTGGTCCGCGCCGAGGCTCATGAAGTAAATGGCCTGTTGTACCTTGTTCTCCGTTGTCTCCTGGCCCGAGGGAAAGGCCAGCGATGTGCCCAACTCGGTATTGGTGCCCTTCAGCATGCGGGCCAGGTCCGCGGAAAATCCTTGCCAGATGAAAGCGCAGCCAATGTCGTACCGCCTGCAAGCGGCCACCATGGCTTCCAGGTCCTGGTAGGACGTGTCGATCTTCAGTGCGCTGATGTCGATCGTGCGCGCAACGTCGTGTGCTGTCAGTTTCATAAAATCGTTTCCTTAGATTCGAACTCAGGTGTGCATCCCCTGTACTTTGCCAAGCCTTTTGCGCATCTGCACGAAGATCTTTGTGTAGCGCTTGTTGAATGTCGCGCATCCGATGTGCTCCTGCCGGATCATCAACTCCAGGCAGTTCAGGCAGGACGAGCAATACTTGATCTCGTCCTCTTTCCCTTCGATGAGCTTCTTCGGCGTCAAGGGATCGGCCAAGGACTGCCGGCCAAGCCCGACCATGTCCATCACGCCGTCGTTGATGCACTTAGCCGCATACGGGAACAAAGCCATATCGGCAGGATTCATCCCGCCCAGCCGCGTAGTCTTGCCATCCCGGAACGGCGCGAAGTGGGAGCCTATGATGACGGTCTCCGGCTTGCACGTCTTCTTCAGAAGATTCGCAAAGTACGCGTGCATGAATGTCATGTATTCGTGATCGCGGTCCGCCTCGACATAGGAGATCGTGATCGTCGGGTTCCCGATGGTTTCCACAAAATAGGAGGCTCCGCGGGCCTCTAGGTTCTTGATGAAATCGACCGGCTCGGTCATATCCATCACCGGGGAATCGGGTGAGGCGGAGCCGAAGCCGCCCGGAAAGCCCTCCCACAGGGACACCTTGGATCCGATGATGAAGTTCGGGTCGTTGACCGCCTTCCGGATGCGCTCGTAAAGATCGTACGCGAACCGGGAGCGGTTGGCCCAGCTGCCGCCATACTTCCACTGGCGGTCGTTGTGAGGGCGCAGAATCTGATTGCCGAGATAGCCGTGGCAGAACTTCATGTCGATGCCGTCGGCGCCCGCGTCGTGTGTGATCTGCGAAGCCAGCACGAACTCGTCAATGATCTTCTCGACTTCCTCCTCGGAGAGCAGATCTCCTTCGTAACCCGGCAGGTTCTTCACCGTCACGCGGCGGGAGAACTTGGGATTGGAAAGCTCACCGGCGTGAGTCAACTGGAAGACAAAGAGCGCGCGGGGATTGATGGCCTTCAACGCGCGGACGAAGTTGGCGATCGCCTTCGCGTTCTTCGGCATGATCTCGAGCTGGTTCAACCGCGCGCGGCTTTCGCCGGTGATGGTGATGGCTTCGAGATCGATGAGCGAGAACCCGCCCCGGAAGAGATTCTCGTATCGCGCGTAAGTCAGATCCGACGGATTGCCGTCGACATCAGCGTCCGTGCATTCCATCGGTTGAGCAAAGAAACGATTCTCCGCTGTAAGATTGCCGATCTTGATCGGAGACAACAGGGTCTGTCTATAGTCCACGATAGTCTTCCTTTCCGGCTTGCAGCAGGATGCGCTGCCCGATCTCCGGCGAGACCAGGACCTTCACAAGATTCTTGTTTTGCTGGAGTTCGTGCAGCGCTGTTTCCAGTTCCTTGAGCGGTACAATCATTGAAATCAACGGCCTTGGATCGATGCGCCTGTATTTCAGAAGACCGATTGCCACTTCCCAGTCATGGCCAATACCGGCGCAGGAGCCGCTGACCTTCTTCTCGTGGATGACGAATTGTACCGGCGGCACCCGCATCAGGTCTTCGTCGGAGCAGATGCCGAAGGCTTCGAGCTTCCCGCCCCGGCGCAGCATCCGGAACGCCTGCTCATAGGTCTCGCTTCTGCCAACGGCTTCGAGTACGTAGTCAGCGCCCACCCCATTGGTGAGCCGCATCACTTCCGCCACCGGATCCGGCGTCTTGGTGATGTCGATGACATGGTCCGCGCACATCTTCCTGGCCATCGCGAGCCTTGCCGGCTGCGAGTCGATGACGATGATCGGGGAAGCGCCGCGGAACCTAGCCAGCGCGCCGTGGATAATACCCAGGCCCGCGCCGATGATGACCACCGAGGCGCCGAGCTCGCAGTTCATCTTCCGGGACGCGTTGATGCAGGCCGTCAGGGGTTCGATGAACGCGGCGGAGTAATCGTCCACGCTGTCGGGCACGATATAGCAGTTCTGCCACGGAGCCTTCACATACTCGGCATAGGCGCCGTTGGTGTGGATACCGATCTGCTTGAACGTGGAGCACAGCAACGGCTCGCCGCGCCGGCAGTGATAGCAAACGCCGCAAGTCAGGCAGATATCGCAGGCAACGCGGTCCCCGGCTTTGATGCCCTGGGAGTTCTTGCCGGCTCGTTCCACGATGCCCCAGAACTCATGGCCGGTCGCGATCGGCAAGCAGGCCACTTCGTCGGCATACTTCCCGTTGTAGGAGCCCCAATCGGATCCGCAGATGCCGCAGTATTTCACCTTAATGAGCACTTCGTCATCGTCAATCTCAGGGACAGGTACGTCTTTGTACACGAACTTCTTCGGTTCTTCGAGAACCATCGCCTTCATCATGCTCATGGAAGTTCCTCCTCACCGTTGGAATAGTTTGTCGTTCCGGCCCTCGTAGGGAGCCTGGATCATCAGGGGTTTCAGGAAATCGATCGTCTTGTCGACGCCGTCGGCGCGAGACATTGTGACGTCTTCGTGCTCGTAAGAGAAGACGCCGTCGTAGCCGACCATGTACAGCTCGGTGATCACGCTCTTCCAGTTGATGGAGCCCCATCCGGGAATGCGGAACCGGAACGAGCGATCGAGCGTGCCCCAATCGCGTTGCAGCATCCAGTAACCACCCTTGGCCAGGTTGTGCTCCACGATCTCGCAGTCCTTTGCATGCACCGCCGCGATGCGGTCGCCGATCTCGTCGACGTATACGCAGACGTTGATTCCGGTGAAGAACAGGTTGGCCGGGTCGAAGTTAATCGCGAAGGCGGGGTGATTGTCGCAGAGCGCCAGGCACCGCTTGGTCGTGTGAATGTCGTAGATGATGTTGTTCGGGTGCGGTTCGAAAGCCACCTTCACGCCGTACTTCCTATACTCGTCGAGAATCGGGATCCAGTTCTCGACGAACGCGGCCTCTTCCTCAGCCCATCCGCCCGGGTACGGCCAGTCATTGAAGCGCCCAAAATTGCCGATACCGGAGAAGGCGATAACCACCGGAACTCCCAGCGCGTTCGCCAGTTGCGCCGATCGGATCATGCTCCTGGTACCGAAGGCGATCTGTTCGGCCGCCGTGCCGTCGCAAACGCTGGCCAGGTCGCGTCCGTGCGGTCCTAGCACCAGGGGAGAGTCCGCATGGTTGGAAATGCCTGAAATGAACAGGCCCGCGTCCTCCACCATCTTGTTCAGCTCTTTTGACTTGTTGCCTTTCAGCAACTCGTCCGCGTCCACCTGGCCGTTGCCAGTGTAGGACGGAAGCTCGACGGCTTCGTACCCCTTTCGCGCCGCGAGTTCCACCACCTCCTTGATGGATTTCTCCGAATAATTGACCACACAGAAACCAACCTTCAAGAAATGCCTCCTTTCGAAATGGAATTCAGAATCAGGTGCCGGCCATCCCTCTGCCGACGCCGGCCAGGCCTTGCGTCCAGGCCCTATACATGTCCGCAATCTGCTCGTAGCGTTTCCTGTTCTCCGGAACGGGTTTGTGCACCTGCTCGATCTGGTGCAGCCCATCGATCAGGCCGTAGTCCTCCCAGAGGCCGGCAGCGCGGGCCGCAATGGCTGCCGCGCCCAGGCTGGCCGCATCCTGATCGACGTTGGTCTTGAGAATGTCCATGCCGAAGACGTCCGCGAAGATCTGCCGCCACAGTGGACTCTTCGCTCCGCCTCCGCAGAGCAGCATCGCGTCCTCAAGCGTGGTTCGTTGGCGCAGGACGTCCAGGCAATAGCAATTCAGGTCCATCGCCACGCCTTCGAGAACGGCGCGCAGCAGGTCGCTCCGTGTCGTGGACATCGTGATTCCCGCAAACGAGCCGCGCAGATCCGTGGCAGCGCTCTGGGAGCTGCCGCCGGAGAGCGTCGGATTGAACAGAACTCCGTTTGCTCCGGCTGGCGCGGCTGCGGCGCAGGCGTCCATCGCTTCGTACGAGGAACTGCCCGAAAAGTCTTTACAGAGCTCTTCGCGCGCCCACCGGTACGCATTTCCTGCCGCAAAGATGGAGACGCCGGAGGTGTAATAACCCTTCTCGATATGGGCGAATATGAACGGGCGCGCCTTCACGTCCAGGATCGCTTTCCGTGACGTCACCGCGATCCATGACGAGGAACCGAGCGAGGTGTAGACGCGGCCTTCGCCGATGCCTCGTGCGCCTAGTGCCGTGCATGCGTTATCCACTCCGCCGCAGGCCACCAGCGTCCCGGGCGCCAGTCCGCATTCCGCCGCGGCCGTCTCGGTGACCTTCCCCACAACGGCATGGGAGTCGAGAATCGGCGGCAGGATGCACTTGTCGATGCGCGCCGCCGCAATCAGTGTATTCGAGTAGTTCCAGTCCGCGAGACTGAACATGCCGCAGCCGGAGGCGTAGGAGTAGTCCGTGGCAATCTCGCCGGTCAGTTTGAAATTGATGTAGTCCTTGCTGCCAAGCACCTTCGCGGTCCGCTCCCAGATGCGGGGGTGGTGCTCTCGCAGCCACATCAGTTTCATCGCGGAATAGGTCTCGGGCGGGTCGCCGTTGCCTGTAGACAGATACCACTCTTCATAGGGCACGGTGCGGAAGAACTCGGCGGCTTCGGCCGTCGCCCGGGCATCGGACCAGATCGGGACACGGTCCAGGAGCAGGTTACCGCCCGAATCGAGTGGCGCAGCCACCAGACTTTGTCCACTCAAACCCGCGGCAACGATCTGCCGGGCCTTCACGCCACGTTCAGCGAGAAGCTTTGCGGTCGATTGGCAGACCCCGTGCCACCAGTCCTCGGGCCTCTGTTCGTGCCAGCCGGGCGCGGGGTAATTTGTCGAATACTCAAGGAAGGACCAGCCGACCGGGACGCCGTCGGCACGATAGAGCGAAGCCTTGATGCCACCCGTCCCCAAGTCGTACACGATGAGGTAATGGTTCATTATAAAGTCCGCATTTCGCGATCTCGCAAAAGTTCCATTGGGCAGCCGGGTCACACCAGAACACAGATTAGTCGTATAATAATCTAAAAATACCTGAAACTATCTTAACCCGGATGTCAACCCGGCTGGTCCGCTGCTCTTGGAGTGTTCGCCGAATCCGACAACGGACGTGGCGCTGCCTATTGATATTGGCTCCATGCTCCAGTAGGAAAGTCGCGATCTCAAACTGCTTGTTCACGCACGCCCATGCCAGCGCTACGTCCAGGACGTGTTGCGCATTGGCGGGGGTCCAATGCAGGTTGTTCAAAATGGCGGGATTGTTGGTGGGGTAATGCTGACCGAGGCTTCCCAACCTTGGACGGCCAACCTCATCAAACCAACCACGTACTCTCGCAAAGTCCCCTACGCCAGCCGCGTGGCAGAGATCCTCGGGTAACGGCCAAATCGGGGTCAATAGAGGGATGCGCCTTCCCGTAGTCCAGACCGATCACCAGCGCGAACGAAGGAGGGCGCGTCACCACTCGCAGGAGCGCGGGATTGAACTCCAGCAGCCGCGTGATAAAGGGCCCGCCATCTTTCAACACCGCATTCTCCACTAGTTGCACCTGCCGTGATCTGCATCGACGGCATGGTCCTCGCCACGGCCACAGGCATGTTGAACGGGCGTTTAACGATAGTGCCGTTCTGTTGAACCGAGTAACGCAGTGAAGCAACGGAGCTTAGACCCCACTGCGACGCTACCTGTTTAACACTTTATGTTCCACTACCCCCTTTTGAGGGTCTTCTTTGTGGTCGTTTCTGAAACTCTATGCAAATGATTCGAAACATGTTGGAACTTGGTTGAGCGCATCGAAGCTGCAGGAGGTCAGTTCGAGGAGTCGTACATTGGGGTGGTCCCCTGGGCTGAGACAAACAGTTAAGACACTGTTGACCGTTCGCTGTAAATTCATTGTGGCCGATCCCGGAACGGATTTAGGATGGGCGTGCCGGTGAAGCGGAGGCGGGCTCTGCTGGCGAGCACCCCGCTGAGGAATAGCCGGTCGGAACTCGTCGCGACGATGAGTAGGGCGTAGAACTTCCGGTGCGTCCTTAACAGTCTGGGCCGACCCCGGCCGGAAAGCGGTACTTCGGTCCAGGCTTTTGAAGTAGGAACACATCGGCCGACAGATTCCGCCATGCCTGAGAAAACGCACGGTCAGTTTCATGCCTGCGCTCCCGCAGCCGCTCGGAGCTTGTCTTCGAACTCCGCCGGCGGCAAGTAACCGAGAGCGGAGTGAAGACGCTTTTGGTTGTAGACCTTCTCCAGAAACGTGCCGATTTCGCACCGCGCTTCGGTCAGATCCCGGTATTCGTTGCGGTGAACCTCCTCATATTTCAGGGTTTTCATGAATGATTCGCAGGCCGCGTTATCCCACGGATTACCCTTGCGCGACATGCTGATCTGAACACCGTTCTCTTTGAGAAGTCCGGTGTAGTCGCCGCTGGCGTATTGCGAGCCGCGATCGGAATGATGCACCAGACCCGGTTCGACTACCCGCCGTGACAAGGCCATGCGCAGTGCGCTCAGCGTCAGTTCATCTTCGAGCGTCCGGTCCAGCGCCCAGCCGATCACGCGGCGCGAGTAAGCGTCCAGAACGACAGCCAGAAACACGAACTCTTCGCGAAGCCTGATGTAGGTGATATCGGCGCGCCAGAGCTGATCGACATCGGTCAGCACCATCTGCCGCGCCAGGTTCGGGTAGACCTTCCGCCCATGATTGGAATCGGTCGTCACGACGAACCTCCGCTTCCGCACACAGAGTAGATTGTCCTCACCCATCAGCCGGTACACACGTTTCCAGTTCACCGCCCGCCCGCGCCGATGCAACTCGCGGGTGATGCGCCGACGTCCGTAACTGGGCCATTCCAGCGCCACCCGCTGGATCGCGTCGCGCAGATCCATATCGGAATCGGAGCCCGATTTCCCATTCTCGTCGAAGCGATAGTAGCTGGCCCGGCTCACCCGGGCCAGTTTCACCATCCGCTTGATCGTCAGTCCGCCGCTGGCCCTCACTTCTTCTTTGACCTTCCGGAAGACCGCGGATTCCCAGCCAGTGCCTGCAACATCCGCTGTTCCTCGATGTGCTGCAAGCACCCCTTCAAAAAATCGATTTCCAGCGCCTGCTGGCCGACCTTCCGTTCCAGTTCCGCCACCCGGCCTTCGGACCAGCGCTGTTTTCCATTACCTGGAAATGCGTTGCCCGGACCCTGGCGGAACTCCCGGCGCCATCGGTGCAGCACGTTCGGGTTCACTTCCAGCCCGCGCGCCACCTCGGCAATTGATACCCCTTGTTCCAGCCGCCGGACGGCGGCCAGCTTAAACTCCTGCGTGAACTGCCTGCGTGACAATCCCATGACTCAATTCTCCATTCAATGAAAAATGAGTCTTAACTGTTTGTCTCAAAAATGGGGACCAGTCCACATCAGGACTCAGTGGCGCGCCGGTAAGGCAATATCTCAAGAGGCTAGGGAGGCGGTCTCCGGACTCCGTGCGGAAATCCAGAGTGATATTGAAGGTGCTCGCCTAAACGCCCGCGAACTGGTCCTCGAAGTGCACCAGGCGAACAAACGCGGCATTATGGTCCGCTGGGTGGCCGTGTCGTTGATTTGCGCCCTGATTCTCTTCGTTCTTAGTTTCAGGACCGGGAGGATGCTGTGAGCTCGCTACCAATCCTGCAGGAACCCGCTGATCATCGACCACTCTTACCCGCGCTACTCGCCCAGGAGGAGATTCCGCTCACTGTGAAGCAGGCCGCGCTTTATCTTGGCGTGAGCCCGCAAACGGTGTATCTTTGGGTGGAGCGAAAGCAGATTCCCCACCTCCGCGTGATGGGTCGCAACATCCGGTTTTTGAAATCGGAGTTGGAGCCATTCCGCGCGCAGTTCAAACAGGAGATGGAGAATGGCAAGACCTAGTAGATACGATGGTGTGCTTTACAAAAGAAGTGGTAGCAAAATCTGGTGGATGCGCTACCGGGATCGTGACGGGAAACGGTACCTGGAGACAACTAACACCGAAGATCGGGAGGAAGCGCAGCGGAGACTGCGTGAACGTCTACAAGCTCGCGACCAAAACACCCTGCAGACAATCCGCAGGGGCGAGAAACTTTTGTTCCACGAATGGGTGGAGTTTTTTCTAGAAAACTATTCCAAGCCCCCTATTCGTGCTGCATTTACCCACCGGGCGAACATCATGGCGCTCAAACATCTGAAACCGGAATTCGACCATCAGAGGCTGGGCGAGATTGATGCTGATCAGATCGAGAGGTATCTGCGTTCACGGCTCCGTCAACGGAACCGGGTGCATACGGGATCGGGGTACCGGGAACTCGGACTTGTGAAGCCGGCAACGGTCCATCAAGAGTTTCGAGTGCTGCGCAGGATCTTCAGCGTGGCGGTGAAGAAGAAGCTCTGTCCCGTCAACCCATGCAGTGGGGTGGAGTTTCCAACTTCGCTGAAGGGGCTTTTTCGCCCCCACTATGTTTCGTGGTCGGAGCAGCAGCGCATCGAGGCATGTGCGCCACCGTACTTTGTCAACGTGATCCGGATCATCACCGAAACCGGGCTGCGGGTGTACAAAGAACTGGCGCCGATGAGCAAAGACCAAATCGATCTGGCAAACGCGGTGGTCTGGATTCCTGAATCCAAGACGCCCAATGGTGTCGCTGAAGTTCCTCTGACTGAAATCGCACTGGAGGCCTTCCGTGACCAATTGGAGATCTCGGGGCCTGGACCCTGGCTGTTTCCATGTCATCGCAGTCCTGTTGGGTACCAGCGGAGCTTCAGGCACCCTTGGAGTCGTAGCCTCCGCCGAGCTGGGATCCCGTATTTTCGGCTTTACGATCTTCGTTCCACCTACGCGACCCGGTTGAGTGCCGGGGGCGTGGCCGACGAATGGGTGACGCAGTTGCTGCGCCAGGGTGATTCTGCGGTGTTCAAGAAGTATTCGCAGATGAAGCTGCAGATGAAACGGGAAGCGCTGCAGAAACTGAACCGCCACGCAAACGAATTGGGGAGCCGTTCTGATACAGTGCTTTCCCAGAAAGGAGTTTTGATACAGTTTTGATACAGTTTTGCCCTAATTTGGGCTAAGAAATGGGTTTTAAGGACTCGTTCGAACGTCGAAGTGGCTTAGAATCAAAGAAGCCTCCTTTCGGGCACGTAGCTCAGATGGATAGAGCGGTCGCCTCCTAAGCGACAGGTCGGCAGTTCGAATCTGCCCGTGCCTACCAACCTCACTATTTACTCAAGCGTAAGACCTGCGAAGAGATCGACAGGTAAGCCTGGCTGAGTGACGCAAGATTGGCGGAGAAGATGAACGTGCCCTGGGGCTGGTTGGGGTAGTTTACGCAGTTCGCCTCTTGAGCGCAGGGCTGGTAAAGCGGCGGGTTATTGTAGTTGTCGCCATTGGGATCGTTGGCCATTCGCTGCAACAGAACATAGTCGGGCGGGTCGCCGGGATTGCCACCCAGACCAATTGCGAAGAAGTAAGCCGGGATGGTGGCATTCGTACGGGCCTGGTAGGCGGCGTAGTCGGTGGCGTTCAAGACGGCGTTGTGGTAATTCGTCCAACTGCCGCCCTTCACGTAGTTGCCGTTCATGGTCACCGGCAGGAAGGCATTAGAAGCGGGGTTGAGCTGGTTTCCGAAAACGTCGGTAGTGGGAAACCAGGCGAGATCGGCCGGGTTGGCGGTCCATATCCCGCCGTCGAAAGAGCAACTGGTGCCGTTGAGATAACTCGTGCTGTTGTACGAATTGGCCTCGGTGGTCGACCAGTAATTCATCATCACGGAGAATTCATTGCCGCTTCCGGGGTCCTCTGAGTAGACCGCGCCAACGATGCCGACAGGGACATTGGGGAAGAAACTACCCACGCCCAGGGACAGGCCGGAGGTCCAGTTGGGCAGCGAAGCGAGGGTCTTGAAGCCGCCGCCGTTTATAGTCTTGTTGTTCTTGTCTTTGCAGGAGCTTCCAGCCTTGATACCCGCGACGTTATGGGTGGAATCCCAGAAGTTCAAGGCGAGGGTGTTGGGCAGGCCATCGGTCTCGAGCATGACGACGTTCAGGGCTCCGGGGAGATTTTGTTCGTAGAGCTCGTTATAGGCCACGGCGACGCCCTCGGGAGTGGCGGTGCCACCTTTGCACACGATGTGGTCGATCTCTCCGGCAGCACTTCCAAGAGAGTTGGTGTAACCGAGCACGGTTTGGAAATTTGTGGTGGGGGCAATCGGCGTATACACACTGTCACTGAACGAAACCAGCCCGATGCGATCCCGGCCGGCGGCGAACTGGCCGGTAAAGATCTTGGCCGCGCTGACCATGGTTTGGCAGGCGCTGGGAACGGTACCGTTGTTCATGGAGCCGGAACGGTCGAGCACCATCATGACGACCACATCGCGGCGGGAAGCATTGCCGGTGGCGCTAATGGTGGTCGAGAAGATACCGAACCAACCCATGAAATAGGTGGGCACGTTGGTGGAAGCGGTGACGGTCACGTCGCGGAGTTGGGGGTTGTTGGGGTCGTCGAAGACCTGCACGGTGGACGAGTTCATCTGGGTGTTGGTCGTGCCCCAGTTGCCGGCCGGAAAGTTGGCATAGAACCAGTTGACGGCATTCTGCTGGGCGCTGGTGGCCTGGGCGGCGATGGTCTCACCGAGATTCAAAGCGCGGGCAGCGGCCAACGAGGCGCCGTCTACCGCACCCTGGAGACGGGCTTTGGCGGCGTACAGGACGCCGAGATCGACGATCAGCCCGACCAGGGGAATGATGAAAACGAAGGCGAGGGTACCGACAATCAAAGAGACTCCCTTCTGGCGCGAATGACGTTGTTCCCGTGGCATGGGGCTTGACCTCCTAGAAGAAATACCGGGCATACACTCCGGAGCCTGAGAAGCTGCCGAGGTTCAGATCGGGCGACTGGGCAAACAGCTCGACGACGTAGACAACTTGCCCGTCCTGCAACGGCGCCGTGCCGTTGGAGTTGGACTGCCAGAGGTTTTGCATATTGCTCTGTCCGGGGCTGGGCAGCTTGGCGCCGGAATCGGTAATGGGGCTCGCGAGGACACCAGAGCTGGAAATGGCGGTGGTGCTGGGGTTTCCGAGGGAGCTCGGGCTTTGCGTGTTCAGCGTACCGTTCCCGAACTGGAGCTGTTGCAGGAACACGAAGCTATTGTGGTTGGTGCAATTGTTGGCGCCAACAGCCAGGCAATCGGGGCTGGTGGTCGAGCCCACCCACATGATCTCGCTGACGCTGACCAGGGTATTGCCGCCATTGCCGGTGTTGGCGGCGCTATTTCCGGCGAATCCCCCGCCGGTCTGCAAATTCAATCCGGTAGCGAGACGCTGCGCCAGTTGTTGCATGGAATAGGTGGAGAAGTCGGCGCCGTGAATGTACATATCGGTGAGGTCGCGGCAGGTTTGATTGGCTTCAATGCTGCGGATGAGGTTCATGCCGGCGACAAACGAGCCCATCAGTAGAGTGATCAAAAGAAGAGCGACCAGGGAGAACTCGATGAGTTCCTGGCCGCTTTGATTCTTTTTCCGTCGCTGGGAAGTCATACTGTTCTCCCTGCATCCCGTGTCATTGGGGCACGGAATCCACGCCAGCCGGGTAGCCGCCAAGGATGTCGCACGAATAGACGTTCAGACTGAAGGGTGTACCGGCATAGAAAGGGTTCACGCCGATGGTGCCGCTGAGCGGCGCGAGCCAACTCCAGGAGATGTTCTGCACCGAAACCTGGACGACGTTGCCAGGAATGTTGCCTCCGTTGGCGATCGGCGTATTCGGAGTGGCGGGCGAGTAATAGTTGACGAAAATGTGCTGAGGGTTATCGGTGGTGGTGACAATCCCCATGGCATACTGCTGCACCACCTGCTCGATGGACGCGTTTTGGCCGAGCCCGGTGGAGGTTTGGAAGGTGATGGCGTAGCGGCAGCCCTCCCGGACCGCGTTCTGGAGTGTGCTCCAGCGGTAGAGCATCAGGGAGAGATCCGCGAAGCCGCAGATCAGCGCGAACAACGGCACCAGCGTAAAGGCACATTCGATGATGGCGTTGCCGCCGGAGTTTCGGTTGCGGCGCCGGGAAAACGGCCTCGGTGTGAGAAAGGTTCCTCTGGCTGTTGCGACGTTTGCACTCATGGTACCGGATCGCTTTCTGCACAGCCATCGGCGGTTTCAGAAGAAGGCAATAGAGTACGAAATGGTGGGCGATACCAGATCGGGCCGCAAGTGCCCAGGAACGAAGAGGTAGAGCTACTATGGTGCGTGCGGTACAACTTTAGAGACAACGCTCCGGGGTATCGGTGCGTCAATCCTTCCGTGAAGGTCTTTGCGTTCATACTGATGGCGGCGGTTGCGGTCCAGGCTGGGGATTCGGCGACCGGACATCTGCTGAAGGGCGTGGAGAGCCGGTATAACCGTGCGCAGACGCTCGAGGTCCGGTTTGCCGAAACTTACAGCGGCCTCGGCCGGGGGGCAAGGACGGAGACGGGAGTGCTCTATCTGCGCAAGCCGGGACGAATGCGGTGGGAATATACGCAGCCTGCGGGGAAGTTGTTTGTCTCGGATGGCAAACAGGTGTACTTGTATCTGCCGGGCGAGAACCGCGTGGAGAAGATGAAGCTGAAGGATACCGAGGACATGCGGGCGCCGCTGGCCTTCCTGCTGGGGAAGCTGAACTTCGAGAAAGAGTTTCAGAATCTACAGGCGCGAGCCGAGGGGGATGGATCGCTGGTGACGGCAGAGCCGAAATCGGACAGCCTGCCGTATTCTAAGGTGGAGTTTCTGGTGTCGGCCACGTTCGAGATTCGCAAGCTGCACATTGTGGGGCAGGACCAGTCGGTGCTGGATTTCGCTTTCGAGAGCGAGAAGCTGAATCCGCCGCTGGCCAATTCCATGTTTCAATTCCAGCCGCCGGCCGGCGCGCAAATCGTTGAGAGCGGGAGCGGGCAGGACTAGATTTCAGGTGTTAGGTTTTAGGGGCTAGGAAACTGATGTCCGACTGGGTACTGAAATACGCCGATGCGCGGGGAGAGATCCACCAGCAGGTGGCGCAGGCCTCGACCGAGCAGGAGGTACGGGACCGATTCGCACAGCAGGGGTTTCTGATTTATTCGGTCCGGCCGCGACGGCTGGCGCGGGGGCTTTCGGCGGAAGTTTCGCTGCTGGGACGCCGGAAAAAGCTCAACCTGGAAAAGTTCCTGATCTTCAATCAGCAGTTTGTGACGCTGATCCGCGCGGGGCTGCCGATTTTGAAGGGGCTCGACCTGCTGGCTGACCGGCTTACCGATCCCAAGCTCGGGCCGCACATCAAGTCGGTTCGCGATGAAGTGCGCAAGGGCACGCTGCTCTCGGAGGCCTTTCGCATGCAGGGTGTGTTTCCGAAGATTTACGTGACGTCGGTGATGGCGGGGGAAAAAAGCGGCAGCCTGGCGGAGGTGCTGGACCGGTACATCACGTACCAGAAGCTGTCGCTGGCGGTGCGCAAGAAGATTCTGGTTTCGCTGTTGTACCCGTCGGTACTGCTTTTCCTGGTGGCATGCTTGATCGTATTTCTGGTCACCTATGTGGTGCCGAATTTCGCACAGCTTTATTCCAGCATGTCGGCGCAATTGCCGGGCATTACGCGGATGCTGATTGCCGTGGGCACGACGGCGCGCAACTATGTGCTGTTGTTCTTCGCAGCGCTGGTGGTGGGCATTTTCCTGTTCGTGATGTGGTCGCGCCGGGAATCTGCCAAGGAGAAGCTGGATGCGGTACGGATGCACACGCCACTCCTCGGAGAGATTTGGCTGAAGTACCAGGTGGCCCAGTTCGCGCGGGTGCTGAGCACGCTGCTGACGGGCGGCATTCCGCTGATGCAGGGCCTGGAGACCGCGGCCGATTCGCTGGGAACAGCGCTGCTGCGAAGGACGCTCGCGAAAGCCGGGCAGATGGTGCGGGAAGGGCAGGCGCTTTCGGAATCGTTGAAAGTCACTGGCATCTTTCCGCCCCTCGCGATCGACATGATCGAGGTGGGCGAGTCCACCGGCGCATTGCCTGTGATGCTGACGAGCGTGGCGGAGTTCTACGAAGATGACGTCAACACCAAGATGACGGCCGCGCTTTCGCTCATCGAGCCGGCCATCATGATCTTCATGGGGATTTTCGTGGCGTTCGTGCTGATTGCCCTGTACCTGCCGATTTTCTCGCTGGCGGATACGATTCACTAAAGGCAGGTGCTAGGTGTTAGGTTTCAGGTGTTAGGGAAAGGCAAAGACCTAACATGATAAAGATCGCACTCTCAATACTGGCGCTGACCGTAGGGTCTGCATTCTCACAACAGGCGAAGCCGAGACCCCACGCCAAGCCGATGCTGATGTCAGCGGTGGGTTTTGGGAACAACATCGTTACTCATATAGCTGATGGGGGAGGGTGGAAGACTACGATCACGTTGACTAACACAGGCGCGCAGGCGGGGGCCTCCGTCCTGCACATCTACGATGACAATGGGAATCCACTGTCTCTTACCTTTGAGGCGCAGGGGACAACCGCAACGCTGAGCGGTTCAATAGCTCCATACGGAATGGCAGTGTTCGAGACGACGGGCGCTGGTCCTGCTACACAGGGGTGGGGCCAATTGGACTTCGACAGCACTTCAGGGTGGATAGCGGGCTATGCGGTGTTCTCGAACAGCAACGGGAACGAAGCCGCAGTGCCCTTCGAGAACTCTGAGGCCGGTGACGAGATCCTGCCGTTTGACAACACGAACGGATACGGCATGGGGGTGGCCTTAGCGAACGCATGGTTCGCGGCACAAACCATCAACGTCACTGCTTACGATGAGAACGGTCACACGTTGGGGACCGCCACACTCACGATGGGTTCAATGACTCACACCTCCTTTATCCTCTCCATTCAATGGCCGTTCACCGCCGGACAACGGGGTAATATCTACTTTGGAGGTGCTAGAAGTTACGCGGTTCTCGGGCTGCGATTCACGCCGGATAGTCACTATACGTCGGTTTCGACGTTCCAGAACTGGGACCTCGCATACTAGAGCCGTGTGTGCATCACGTCCAACACCTGGTGCCTTGCGCCTGAAACCTAGCACCTGAAACCTCACACCTAGCTTGGCGCCACCCACTGCAGCACTTCCTCGCTGAGCGTGTTCAAGCTGTTAGTGATGCGGTCGGTTTCCACGTTGACCAGGGCGTAGCGTTCGGTGAGGGGATCGCCGGCATGGACCAGGGCGTGATGATCTTCGCGAAGATCGGGCAGGCCGGCGCGCGTGAGCGGAGACCCGCGCAAAGCCGCGGCCAGATAATAGAGCGTCAGCTCGACGTGATCCGCGAATGGGCGGAAAGCCTCCCGAGGTGCGGCGGGGCGGCTGGTGGTGAGGCCGGATTCGAACGCCATCAAAGCGTGGGCCAGACGATGCGAGCTGGCGAGCATGGCGCGGAACCTTTGCACACTCTCGCCGGAAACGCCAGGCTCGGCGGACAGGCGGTCGACGGACGCCTCAAAGTTGGAGCGCGCGCGCCGGCCGTCGAGCCGCGTGCGGTCCAATTCATGCGCGAAGGGCTTGTCGGGAGCGAGGTAACTTTCGCGAACCGTGCGGAAATACTCGCGGTAAGCATCCAGCATCTGCGCCATGGCCTCGGGCGCCCGGGTTCGCTCCCAGGTAGGCCAGACCCAGTACGCGATGAGCGCAATCGCGCCACCGGCTAAAGTATTCCACCCGCGCGCAGCGATCACGGCTCGCGGCATGTCTCCTGTGAGCGCGATCAACAGCACGACCAGAGCGGTGACGGCCACAACGAGGATGCCGTAATTGGCAGGTCCGTAGCAGCGCAAAACGAACATCAGCACTGCGATGAATGCCACTTGCACTCCGTTGCCGGCAGGAAGAACGTGGAACATGGCGGTGGCGACGAGAAGACCCGCGAATGTCCCGATCAGCCGCAATACGCCGCGGCTGAAGGTGGCGGTAAAGTCCGGTTTCAGCACAATTGCGATAGTCATGGGCAGCCAGTAGGAGCGCCGAAACTCCAGCCCTCGGCCCAAGGCGTCGCCGATGGCAATGCACACAGCCAAACGCACCGCATGCCGGAAAGCCGCTGAGTTCAAGCTGAGATTAGCGCGCAAAGTGGCGATGGTTCCGCCGAGCCGGAGGCCCCAGGGCTTCCGCGATTCACGCCGGTCGAACGCGGCCAAGCCGGCGGGGGTTGCGTGGGCGGCCATGTCCACAGCCGAGCGCAGTTGCCCTGCCATCGCGTCCATCTGGGAGCGGGCATCGGCGAGCATGGCGGAGACCGGTGACGAATGTGTGCCAACCTGGGCGCGCAACTGCTCCGCAAGATCGTCGAGTTCTGGCAGCTCCTCCTGAGCCGCGCCGGCAGGTTCCCCCACAACTAGTGAATTGCCAAGGGAGATGAGCATGCGGGAGGAAAGGACGAAATAGCGGTCCAGAATCCCGCCCGCCGGGTTGGCCGGATCTTCGCGCTGAATACGAGTACGCAAACGCGCGAGCGTCATTACCGAAAGGCGCATGCGTTCCGCCTGAATGAGCAGCGAACGGTAGCGGTCGGCTTCGATGGAGTGATCGCCAGCCAACGTCGCCAGGACATGCTGCGCCTGCGTGCTCTGCTCGGTGGCTGGGGGCGCTTCAGTGGCGCGGACTGGTGACGCTGCAGCGCGTGCCATCTCGCGGTACAGCTCTCCAAGCGCCCGGCGTTCGGGAGCGTACCGGCGGAGCGGCCAAAACGCCACTGCCAACAGGGTTTGCAGTACACCTCCGGCAAATGCCAGAAGTCCGGAAAACACAGCCTTTTCTGGAGACATGGGGAACGCACTATACACCACCAGGACCACCAGGCTAATCGCGCCAAGATCAGCCGCCGCGGGGCTGAGGGCCACCAGCATACCGGCGGCAAAAGCCCAGACGGTCGACGCGACAACCGCGATCACTTGGTTGTGGCCGCAAAGCGCCCCGGCAAACACGGCGAATCCAACTAACGCACTGGCGGCCAGCATGCGGCGGGCACGCTGCCGGTAAGGCTCCTGGCTGTCCGAAAACGCTACGTTCAGGGCGCCGGTGCCGGCAACGAGGCCTGCGGAAAGTTGGCCCCACGCAACGCCCGCCACAAGCGGCAATGCCAAGCCAATCGCGTTTCGCAGAGCCAGCCACGGGGTCAACTTGGCCGCGTCGTAACGAATGACGGTTTGCCAGAATGACGCCCAGGCGGTGGGGTGCTCAGCGGGACGCTGGGAAGCCGCTGAGGCTTGTGCGATATTGTCGGCCGGACGTGGCATTCAGGGCCGTATGATGCGATGCATGATTTGAAAGTGAGTCGCCAGCGCAGCCGACTGCATCCATTTCAGGTTACAGCAACCGCCGCCCGCCCTCCGGCTACACTACAAAGAAGATGTCCACGCAGACGAGCATCGGCGCGGTTACCGCCGCGTCCCGAAGGAACGGTTCCAGCACCGCGATGCGAGTCCTCGTAGCGATCAGCTTCTGTCACTTCCTGAATGACATGATGCAATCGGTGATCCCCGCGGTCTATCCGATCTTGAAGAGTGCGTATCGCCTGGATTTTGGGCAAATCGGCCTGATCACGCTGACGGCGCAGTTGACGGCATCTCTGTTGCAGCCGGTGGTTGGGTTCTACACCGATCGTCGCCCGGCGCCGTACTCGTTAGCCATTGGGATGGGATCCACGCTGGTTGGTGTCATCCTGCTTGCGATGGCGCCGAGTTTTGGTGTGATTCTAGTCGCCGTGGCGCTGGTCGGAATGGGATCGTCCGTATTCCATCCGGAATCATCGCGGGTGGCGCGGATGGCTTCGGGTGGGCGGCACGGTCTCGCGCAGTCTGTTTTTCAGGTTGGGGGAAATACGGGCGCTGCAACTGGGCCTCTGCTCGCCGCGTTCATTGTGCTCCCAGGGGGACAACGCAGTATTGCCTGGTTCTCAGCGGCCGCTCTCGTGGCCATCGGGGTACTCGCGCGCGTGGGCGATTGGTACAAAGCGCGCCGGTCCGGAGCGACGATAGCCCGGGCCGCCGTCCTCGAGCATGACACTGGGCTGTCTTCCGGCAAGGTCGCATTCACCCTTGCGATTCTGATCGCGCTGATTTTTTCCAAGTTTTTCTACATGGCGAGTCTCAGCAGCTACTACACCTTCTTCCTGATCAGTAGATTTCACGTGCCAGTGCGTACCGCGCAGATCTATCTGTTCCTGTTCCTGGGCTCGGTAGCGACAGGGACGCTTGTCGGCGGGCCCGTAGGCGATCGCATCGGGCGGAAGTACGTCATCTGGTGTTCGATCCTCGGTGTGCTGCCGTTCACCGTGGTGTTGCCATACGTGAGCCTGTTTTGGACCGGCGTCCTTAGCGTCATCATCGGACTGGTTCTGGCCTCGGCATTTGCCGCCATCCTGGTTTACGCACAAGATCTTGTGCCCGGCAAGGTAGGCACGGTCTCGGGCCTTTTCTTCGGCCTCGCCTTCGGGATGGGCGGCATCGGCGCAGCGCTGCTGGGCCGCCTGGCGGATCATACCTCCATCGATTTCGTCTATCGTATCTGCTCGTTCCTGCCCGTCATCGGCCTGTTGGCGGCGTTCCTGCCGAATCTGGAGCAGGGCAAAGCGAGATAGCATCAAGGGCTGTTTGCGCGGCGTATACTTAGGCGCATGACGCAGCGACTCGACCGCAGACAGTTCCTGAAATTCGCCGGCGCGATGCCCCTCGCGGCGCCGGTCCGCGCTTCGACGTTGAAAGCCGGGATGGCCAAGATCGATATCACCCCAGACCGGCCGCGTCTGTGCGCGAGCGGAGACAAGCCCGATCCTCCGGTCGCGTACGCCCGGCTGCATTCGCGCGTGCTCACGCTTTTCGATGGCGCCCGGCGAATCGTTTTTGTCAATTATGATCTGAACTGCCTGGATATTGCGACGCCGATTCTGCGTGAGCGGGTGGAGCAGGAGCTGCACGTGCCTCCGGACTACCTGGTGCTGCTGGCGACGCACAATCATCAGGGCCCGATCCAGATCGCCGCCGGCAATTTCGACTACGGCCACGAGCTCGCTGAGAAGATCTTCAGTGCGATCTGGGAGGCGATTGCGAATGAAGATGGGCCCGCGGAGCTATTGTTCGGCTCGGGCTACGGCTACTTCACTCGCGCACAGCTCAGTTACCCGCCGGACTACGAGCTGCAATTGCTGAAAGTGATGCGCCGGGGCAAGGTGGCGGCCCTCTTATTCAACCATCCCACGCATCCCCAGCTAGGGCCCCGAAAGATGTACGGAGCTTCGCACCCGGGCTTCGCGATGCAGGAGCTGGAATCGCGGCTCCCCGGAGCGGTCGCGATCTACGCGGACGCTTGCGGCGGCGACCAATATACTTTCGCGCCCGACGGCACGGCGGATTTTCTGGCGGCTTGCAAAGCGCGCGGGCACGAACTGGCCGAAACGGCGATGGATGTGGCAAATGGCAAGCTGGCGGATGTCACCGGGCCGATCGAAAGCCGTCTCAAGCTGGTGGACCTCCCGCTGGCCGACCCGGTTCCGTACCAGCGCGCTTTGGAGCTCGCTCGGGACGTGCCGATGGACGCCGGCCTCAGAGCATTCCCGGACCCGCTGCGCGATACCAACTGGGTCCGCCAGCTTGTGCGCCACTACAAAGAAGGCATTCCGTTTCCCAAGCGAGTTTCGGAGTATATCTGCACCGACGAAGAGTTCCTGGTGAAGCAGCTCCCAGCGCCGCGCAAATATCCCTGCCAGTTCGTCGAAGTGTTGGGAGCGCGCATCGGTGGTCTGACGCTGGTGGCGATTCAAGGGGAACCTCTGGCGCAGATCGGCATGCGCATGAAGGAAGTGCTGCGGCAGCGCGGCCCCGCGATGGTCTTCGGCTACTTCGCCGAGCACAACCTATATATCCCGACGCGCGAAAATGTGCGGCTGGATCTATATCAAGCGCAGGCCCTGCGCGTGCAATACACATGCCCGGTCGGGTGGTCGTTGGATGTGGAAAACGAAATCCTGAAAGCTGCGCTGGCTGTGGCCGGTGCCGAGCCGTGGACGGATCCACGTGAGCAGAAGAGTTATCCGCTGCGCCGTCAGTCCAGCTAATGACTGCGATAAGAAGATAACCGATCGGGCTAACTGAAACCTATACCTTAGTTAGTAATCAATTTACTTCTTCTGTAGATAATAAGTACTTACGACGCGTTCTCATTGACCGGTACTTAAGCATCCCGTACAATCACGGTAGATTATCAACCAAGTCGGCGAATATTTATCGGTACTCAAATGGGACTTGAAATCGGCAACAAGGTCGATGGATACGAGATAGTTGAAGTACTGGGAAGCTCCAAAACCGGCGTTGCTTACAAAGTAAGGAACGTATTTGCGCAACGGTTTGAAGTTCTGAAGATTCTTCCCAAGAGCGTCCAGGACGACGAGGAACAGAACGCCCGGTTTCTCCGCGAGATTAAGGTTCACGCTCAGCTTCTCCATCCGAACATCGTCACGTTCTACAACGCGCGCGAAATGGAAGGCCAGCTCGTCATGACCACGGAATTCGTTCCCGGCGCCACCCTAGCGGAGCGCCTGGAAGCGGGTCCCATTGCATGGCGCGATGCGTGCCAGTATGCCGGCCAGGTGCTCTCCGCGCTCGGCTACGCGCACGCGCACGGCATCGTTCACCGCGGGCTCAGTTCCTCCAATTTGATTCTCACTCCGGAAGGAAACATCCGGCTGACCGGTTTTGGCCTCGCCAAATCTGTTGCCGATCCGGAGCTTACCGCCGCCGGTTCCGTGATCGGCGCGCTCAAGTACATGGCGCCCGAGCAGGTCAAGGGCGAGCACGTCGACGGGCGTAGCGACCTTTACTCATTGGGCATCGTGCTATACGAAATGCTCACGGGGAAGTTGCCGTTTGCCGCCAAGGGCCAGTTTGAAATCATGCTGGCGCACGTGAACACCGCCCCGAAGCATGCCAGCGATGTGAATGCCGAAGTGCCGCGCGAATTGGGCGACATGGTCGCAAAGGCCCTGGCGAAATCCCCCGACGACCGGTTTGCGAATGCCCAGGAGTTTCGCAGCGCGATCGAACACATCAGCTTGCCATCGGAAACGAAGCCGGAAGCTCACGCTCCCGTGGCCGAAGCTTCGCTGAGCTCCACGCCAGCACCATACATGTCGAACGGGCAAGCGAAGCATGAACTGCCGGAAGTCCCGATCATCGAGTCAGAACCGGCGCCACCTCACTTAGAAACAGCCCAGTCTATCGTGGAAGTTCCCAAGTTCAACGACACGCCGACTCCGGTCTCAACCAGTGAACCGTGGGATGCGTGGACCTTTGACCCGCCGTTGGTGACCAGTGCGTCAATACGGAAGCCTGCCGAACCAGAACCGCCTGTCGAGCTCGAAACACCGCCAGTGTCCGAAGCCAGCACGTTTGCCGAGGTGTCTCACACCGCGCTCGTCGAACCTGAGCCTGAGTTTGCCGAGTCCAAACCGGTTGTGGAGCCGGCTGAGGTCCCCGAAACGCCCGCTCCCGTTTCTACCAACTTATTCTGGAATGCTGAGGCCATAGTGGCCGCGCTCCTGTCTGCACAGTCCAAATTGGCGCCCGTCGAATCGCCAGCACCCTCCGCATTGGAATCACCGGTGCCACCCGTCGAAAACGCGCAATCGGCCGAACCAGAGGCCCCGGTGTCTTCCACCTTCCTCTTGGATTCATGGGCGATCAACCCGGAGCCCGCGCCGCCCGAAGTGCAACCAGAGGAGCCGGCCGTGGAGTCCGCCGCACACGACGAAACGCCTGCACCAGCTCCGTCCGGCACGCTTTGGGACGCTTGGGCTGTCCAATCAGCGCTCGCATCCGCCGAATCGCAACTAACGCCACCCGAGCTGGAAACGGCTGCGCCGCCGGTAACTCCGCCAACTACGTTTCATGATCCCTGGGCCACCGAATCGAATGCCTCGTTCGCGGAACCTGAGCCCGCCCATGCCGAACTTGCGACGCCTTCGCCGATAGCGACAGCCGTCGCCGATACCCCGGCTCCAGTTCTGCCACCTTTACTGGATGCCTGGGCGTCCGAATCAACCCCGGTTCTTGCCGAGGTGCAACCAGAGCAACCGGCCGTGGAATCCGCCGTACACGACGAAACGCCTGCGCCAGCTCCGTCTGGCACGCTCTGGGACACTTGGGCTGTCGAGTCGGCACTCGCATCCGTCGAATCGCAACTAGCGCCACCCGAGTTGGAAACGCCTGCGCCGTCGGTAACTCTGCCAACTACCTTGCATGATCCCTGGGCCATCGAACCGAAAGCTCCGGCCGCGGAGCCTGAGCCCGCTCATGCGGAGTTCGCTGCGACTCCGCCGATAGTGACAGCCGTCGCCGATACTCCGGCTCCGCCGCCTGCCGAGCCTCCGCGCGAATCCACGGAATTGCAATTGCTGTCCGCGGCCATGGAAACTCCACAGGCGCCTCCCGCGCTGCCTTCCACACCAGAACCGTGGGCGTTCGAATCCAAACCACCGGCTGTGGAATTGGCCACCCCGTCTCCCGAACCAGAACCAGCACCGGCCATGGCCGCCGCGGCTGCCGTTGCCAGCGCGCCCGCTGCGGTCGTGAGAGCGGTGCGGCCTCCGAATCCGGATTTGTTGACCGCGCTGTTCGGCGACACACTCCTTTCCAGGGTGAGTCTCATCCTGGTCGTCTGTGCCATCACGTTCTTCCTCGGAACGGTGACGCTCTTCGCTGTGTTGTCCGTGACCAAGCCGTGAAGCGGAATCCCGGTTTGTCCGATGAACTTTAAAGTCGGCGATACGATCGGCGCTTACAAGATTGTCGCCTCTCTCGGGAGCGGCGGCATGGGCGAAGTATTTCAGGCGGAACACGCGGTCACCCAACGCGTGGAGGCCATGAAGATTCTGGCGGCTGATCCCGCCAGCACGCCGGACCGCGACCAGAGGTTCCTGCGCGAAATCCAGCTCCAGGCACGCTTGAACCATCCCAATATCGCCGTCGTGCACAACGCATTCTGGCAGGATGGCAACCTGATCATGATCATGGAGCTGATTCAGGGCGATTCGCTGCGCAGTATGCTCGAGCATGGCAAACTGCCGCTCACCACCGCCCTCGACTATGCTTGCCAGGCTCTGCGTGCGCTGGATTATGCTCACGCGCGCGGCGTCGTGCATCGCGATATTTCTCCGTCGAACATGATCGTGACCGCCGAGGGCACGCTGAAACTCACCGACTTCGGCCTCGCAAAATCTCACACCGACATTCGCCTCACCCAAACCGGCGTCATCGTGGGTTCGCTCTACTACACCTCGCCCGAACAGGTCCAGGGCAATACTACCGTGGACATCCGCGCGGACATTTACTCGATGGGCGCCCTGTTGTTTGAGATGGTAACTGGCGCGAAGTTGTTTGACTGTGACAAACCCTTCTCGCTGATGCAGGCTCACGTCGAGCAGCCGCCGCCACGCGCGAGCGACGTGCTTCCCGGCTTGCCTTCCACGCTGGACGATATTTTGCTCAAGGCTTTGGATAAGGATCGCGACAAGCGCTTCCAATCCGCTGAGCTGTTTCGTTGTGCGCTCGAATCCGTGAAAGATACTCGCAACGGCGAATATTGTGCGTTATCTGCTCCGGTTCATTTGCGCATACTGCCTCCGCTGACCCCGGCGCCTGTTGTGGAGCTCGCGCCGGAAGACACTCCAACGCGCCGCGGCCGCAATCGCAAGCTCAAAAGCGTCGGAAGCCACGCGGCCCGTTTTCGCCGCCGTCTGGTCGTGTATCTGGAAGACAACACGGTTTCCAATCTCAACGAGGCGCGGCGCTACCGCGATCACGGTGGATATCGCAACTGGGCGACGCAGCTTCGTCACCTCGCCGGTCACTTGGCTGGCCGAACGGATCTCGTAGCAACCAATCACTTACAAAGTGACTTAGAAGCGATTGCCGAAGAAGACCCTGCTGGGCGCCAACTCCAGGACGGCCTCCCTTTATCTCCCAACCTTGAACCTGACGAATGAGTTAGAAGCGCATATAACTTAAGTTAGTAGAAGAATTCTAATCTCGACTAAGTTCGCTTCCGTATAATGTAACCAGAGGGCTAAGCTGGTGCGTTGTTTGTATTGCGGCAAAACGTCGTGGGTGCCGTTCAAGAAACTCTCGGACGGCGAATTCTGTAGCCGCGCGCATCGCGACTCCTACCAGGAACGCTTGCGGAAAGTTGCCACTGTGCTCGAACAGTATGACATCGCCCCGCACGAGGCCGCGCGTGCCACGGCCGATCCGGCCGCCGCGGTAGCCTTGGTCCCCCGCCCTGAGCTTCGGGAACCGCTCATGAGTGACCTGTTTCGCATCCTGGTCTGCGAACCCGTCTCCGCTCCTGGTGACGCCCGCATGGCCCCCGCGATTCCTCCCCAGTTCGAGACCAGCGCGCGCATCAGGCGCTGGGGTCTCAAGATCAAGTTTTTGAAAGCCTCGTGACTCCGGCGATGAACCAGAGCGCATTCCCTACCCGGCTCGCGGCACGTTTCCGCGATTGCGCGCTCGACGCCGCGCGCATTCTGGGGCAATCCGCCGTTTGTCTGGCCGCCGGCCTGATTCTTCTGCTCCTGCTGAACTTTCCCTACGATGCGGATGTAGCCATCTCTCCCGCTGATGCCGCCAAAGCTCGCGCCTTTTACGCCGCCATCTACGACAAAGAGAAAAGTGCGGGCATTTCCGTGGAGGAAGAGAAGTATGCCCGGTTGGCTCTCGAAGCCGCTGAACGCTGGCACGTCAAGGACCAAGTCGCCGGCCTCGTCCGCACCTTCGGGCTCCAGGATAAGAAGGCCCTCGACATCGGATCGGGCCAAGGCTACTTGCAGGACATCGTCCCGGACTACACGGGGCTCGACATCACTCCCACCGTTGAGCGCTATTACCACAAGCGCTTCGTGTTGGGTTCCGCTACCTCCATGCCGTTCGCGAATGACAGCTTCGATACGATCTGGTCGGTGTGGGTTCTCGAGCACGTCCCCAACCCCGAGGCGGCGCTGGTCGAAATCCGCCGCGTCGTGAAAGATGGCGGGGTGCTGTTCCTGGGTCCCCAGTGGGACTGCCGTCCCTGGCAGGCTGACGGCTACGACGTGCGGCCGTTCAGCGACTTCGGCCCGCAGGGCAAACTGATCAAGGCAGCCATTCCCGTCCGCGTCGTCCTCGCGCGTCTTTCGGTGCCCGCCGTGCGCCTCACCCGTACCGCCGCCTGGCGATTCGCCGGCCGCCCCTCGACTTTCCGCTACCATCGCCTGACTCCCAATTTCGAGCACTACTGGGAGCCCGATAGCGATGCCGTCAACGGTCTCGACTTCTACGAAATGGCCCTTTGGTTCCGCTCCCGTGGCGACGAGTGCCTGAGCTGCAAGTCCGGCTGGTCGCAGTTTACCCAGACCGGCAATCCTCTGATCATCCGGGTTCACAAGCACCCCCAGTCCCTCGCCGCCGCCAACGCCAAGCCCTCCCCGTTTCCCTCACGGTAGAGACCGCTTGCACGTTCCCACCCTTTTTTGCGTCAATTAACTGTAGGCCGAGTTGTGCCCTACGCTTAAGTTATGGCTACTGAACGCGTTAAACTCCAGGACCCGGCCGTTGAAGCTGCCGAGGCCCAGGCTGTCGCCGCCCGCTACCGCTGCGAGTACGTCGATCTGCGCGTTGCCGCCATCGACCACGACCTCTTCCGCTCCATCCCCGTCGACCTGATGTTTCGCTACAACTTCGTACCCATGCGGGCAAGTAACGGAACCTTGGAGATTGCCCTCGCCGATCCCCGCAATCTCAACATGATCGACGAGCTGGCCCTGCTGCTCAACAAGAAGCTGCGCATCAAGGTCGCCACGCTCTCCCAAATTGCCGAGCTGCTCAAGAAGACCGAGCAGTCGCAGCGTGTGCTTGAGGAAGTCACCGAAGGTTTCGCCCTGGACGTCGTCGGCGACGAGGAGAACGCCGACGAGACGCTCTCCATCGACAAACTCACCGCCGCCGATAGCGACATCGCTCCCGTCATCAAGCTGGTCGATACCACCATATTCAATGCGCTCGAGCGCCGCGCGAGCGACATCCACATCGAATCTCGCGATCAGGAAGTGGCCATCAAGTACCGCATCGATGGCGTCCTCCACTACGCCATGCCGCCCATCGCCAAGGACTGGCACTCCACCATCCTTTCGCGCATCAAGGTCATGAGCGAGTTGGACATCGCCGAGCGCCGCATCCCCCAAGACGGCCGCTTCCGCGTGCGCTACAAAGGCCGCCTGATCGATTTCCGCGTCTCCATCATGCCCACCATCCACGGGGAAGATGCCGTGCTCCGCGTGCTTGACAAGGAGTCCATGAGCGAGAAGTTTGCCAAGCTCTCGCTCGAAGTCGTGGGATTCTCCGATAGCGATCTGGTCAAGTTCCGCCGCTATATTATGGAGCCCTACGGCATGGTGCTGGTCACCGGTCCCACCGGTTCCGGGAAAACCACCACGCTGTACGCCGCGGTCTCCGAAATCAAGAACGACGAAGACAAGATCATCACCATCGAGGACCCCGTCGAGTACCAGATCAAAGGCATCACGCAGATTCCCGTCAACGAAAAGAAGGGGTTGACCTTCGCGCGCGGCCTTCGTTCGATCCTGCGTCACGATCCTGACAAGATCATGGTCGGCGAAATCCGCGATCAGGAAACCGCGCAGATTGCCATCAACTCTGCTCTCACCGGCCACCTGGTGTTCACCACTGTGCACGCCAACAACGTGCTCGACGTGCTCGGCCGCTTCCTCAACATGGGCGTTGAGCCGTACAACTTCGTTTCCGCGCTTAACTGCATCCTGGCCCAGCGCCTCGTGCGTGTGATCTGCGAGTTCTGCCGCAAACCGGTGAAATACCCCGATTCGTACCTGGTCGAGAGCGGCATGAACCCAACTGAGTGGCGCGACGTGCCGTTCTATGAAGGCGCCGGCTGCTTCGAATGCGGCGGAACCGGCTTCCGCGGCCGCACCGCCATCCACGAGTTGCTCGATTTGACAGAACGCATCCGCGAGATGATCCTGAATAAACGCCCAGCGTCGGAAATCAAGCGTGCCGCCCGCGAAGACGGCATGACGTTCCTTCGTGAATCCGCGCTTCTCAAAGTGCGAAAAGCCACGACCACGCTCAAAGAAATCAATAAAGTAACGTTCATCGAAGGCTGAATGGCAAGGCAAAAGACAAAAGGCAAAGGAAAAAAGGCAAAGGTTGCTTCAATCCTCCGTGCCATTTTGCCTCTTGCCTTTTGCCCTTTGCCTTTTGTCTTCTTTTCTTTTGCGTTATGACCCGTCTCTCAGCCCTCTGGAAGGATCCTCCTCCCGCGTTGGCCTTCGAGCTTTCCGAGGCCGGAATCGCCATGGCGCGCATCGGCAGGAATCCGGAATTCGATTTCCGGCCCCTCGATACCGGCGTCATTTCCGTCTCGCCGTTGCGCGATAACATTCTCGATCCCGCAAAACTTGCCGCCGCCGTTCGCGGCATGGTCCCGCAGAATGCAGGCCGCAAGCGGTGGAACGCGGCGCTCATTCTGCCTGACTCTTGCGTGCGCATTTCCGTGCTGGATTTCAACGATTTCCCGTCAGACGCCAAGGAACAGTTGTCGCTCGTGCGCTTTCGCATGAAAAAAAGCGTCCCCTACGACGTCGAGTCCGCCGCCCTGAGCTATTACGCGCAGGAGTCCGACAGCTACGGCAAAAAATATGATGTCGTGGTCGCCGTCGCCCCGGCTGAGATCGTCTCCCGCTACGAGGCGCCGTTCCGCATGGCGGCCATTGAGCCAGGTTTCGTCACCATTTCCGCGCTGGCCACCCTCGACCTGCTTAAGGAAAAGGAAACCGTAGTCGTGGCCAAACTCAGCGGCCGCATGCTTACGATTTTGGTGGTGTCGGCGGGGTCGCTCAAGCTGGTACGATCTCTGGAGCTGAGCGAACCGGGCATCGCCGGGATCGTGGCCGACCTCTACCCTACGTTCGTGTACATTGAAGATAATCTGGGTGCGAAGGCCGAGAAGCTCCTGCTAGCCGGTTTTGGCCGCTTCGCCGCGGAGGCGCGCGAGCAATTTGGACGCGAGCTCGAACTCCCGGTAGAGCTGCTTCACGCGAGCACCGGCGTGGCCGGTGAAAATAATTTGGGCCTCTTAGGATACTTGCACTCGTTTACGGCGTAAGCATGACGTTTCCAATCAATCCCGCAAAGCGACCGCTCCACAAGGAGCGCGCCCTTTTGCCTCTTGCCTTTTGCCTTTTGTCTTTTGCCTTCTTGTGCCAAGCATGAAGTTTCCAATCAATCTCGCGACGCAGCCGTTTCACAAGGACCGCCCGATTCTGTTCGCCTCCGGCGTAGTCGCCGCATTGATGGTGGTTTGCTTAATCCTGCTCGCTTCGCTTGCCATTGCCGACCGGCGGCGCTCGGCCGATACCCGTGCCGTCATCGCCCGTCTGGACCAGCAGATCGCGCGAGCTACCGCCGATCAGGCCCGCCTCGACGCAGTTCTGCGGCGTCCCGAAAACGCCGAAGTGATGGAACGCAGCCTCTTTCTCAACGCCCTGCTTTATCGAAAGGGCGTCAGTTGGACCCGCGTCTTTGCTGACCTGGAAAAGACCCTTCCGCCCGACGTCCGCCTGATCACGATTCGGCCCCAGGTGGTTTCCGAGCGTCAGGTACATCTGGAAATGGTGCTCGCCGCGGCATCGCCGGGACCGGTATTCGAAGCGCTGCGAGCGCTGGAATCGTCTGAGGTGTTCGGAGAAACCAACGTCTATAACTCTGCCCCGCCCTCGCAGTCCGAGCCTCTCTTCCGCTGCCGTGTGAGCGTAAACTATGACCAGAAACTTTGAGCTGCGTGCTCTCATCAAAGACCGCCGCATCGTCGTGCGCGCCGGGCTGGGTGTGCTGTTGGCGGCTAACCTGGTCCTGGCCGCCTTCATCTTCCACCCGCTGGGCGGCTCGGTCGAAGATCTCGCGGAGGAAATGCGGTCCAAGCAACGCGATCTCGCCCAGGAGCTACAGCGCGTCGAACGAACCCGTGGTCTCGAGGCCAAGGTACAGCAAGCCAAGGTCGAAGGGGATAAGTTCCTGGACGAGTGCACCATGAACCGCCGCAGCGCTTTTTCCACGGTCCTGGGTGAGGCGGACAAGATGGCCGTCGAATCCGGCATGAAGCCGAAAGACTCGGCTTACGCACTGGACCCCGTCGAGGGCTCGGATACGATCACTCAGTTGACTATTTCGGCAAGCTACGAAGGCAGCTATGCCAGCCTCACAAAGTTCGTGAACCTGCTGGATAAATCCTCACGTTTCCTGATCATCGAGAGCCTCCAGGCCGCGCCGCAAGCGAACGGTTCACTGAGCGTCACTCTCAAACTGGACACCTTTATTCGGGAGGCGCCGGGCGGCAAGTCATGAAGCTGGGAGCCGAGCCCAAAAAGATCGTGATTCTGGCGGCATTGCTGCTCATCGCGGCGTACTTCCTGTACACCAACCTGTTGTCGTCGCCCGCCGAGAATGCGCCGCACGCCGCGCATCCCTCGGTTTCGGACGTGGCGCCGCAAACGAGCGCCGGCGTACCCGCAACCGCGGCCGTATCGCGAACGGAATCTTCGCGCCGCAGCGCTTCGCAGGAGTTCCGCCCGTCCCTCAAGCACAAAGGGGGTATCGATCCCAACACCATCGATCCCAAACTGCGGCTGGATCTGTTGGCCAGAGTGCAGTCGGTCGAGGTGGCCCCGGCCGTGCGCAATCTGTTCCAGTTCGGCGCCGTGGCCGTGCCGGCCCTTCCGGCAGGACCGGGGATGAAGAACGGCAAGATCATTCCAGGGCAGGGGCCCAAGGCACCGGTCGCTGGCAGCGGGTTTGACGCCGGTGGTCCACCGGCGCCCCCACCTCCCCCACCTATCACCCTCAAGTACTACGGGTATACGGCGAAACGCGCCGACGGCCCCAAGCGCGCGTTTTTTCTCGATGGCGAGGATATCTTTGTCGCCGCCGAAGGCGAACTGATTAAGAAGCGGTACAGAGTGGTCCACATCGGAACGAATTCCGCGGAGGTGGAGGACACCCAGTTCAACCACAAGCAGCCGCTCCCTCTGGCTGAGGAGGCGCCGGGATGAAAAAAGGCGAGTCCGGCTTCGCTCTTCTCCTTGTTTTCGCCATGGCGGCGACCATAGCCCTCCTGATGTATATGGAGTTACCCCGCGTAGCGTTTGAAGCCCAGCGCAACCGCGAGCAATTGCTCATCGAGCGTGGCGAGCAGTACAAGCGCGCGATACAGCTATATTTCAGAAAATTAAAGACTTATCCACCATCTATCGACGCACTGGAAAATACCAACAACATCCGCTTCCTCCGCCGCCGCTACGCCGATCCTTTGACCGGAAAAGACGAGTGGCGGTTGATACACATCGGCCCCGGCGGCGTCTTCACGGACTCCATTACCAATAAGCCTAAAGGCGCCAAGAAGGAAGAAAACCTCAATACTTTCATCACCGAAGGAGCTGCCATCGGTTCGACCGGCGCGGATCAGCCATCCAGTGACTTGCCGAGGCGCCGGCCCAGTGAAGGCGGTCAGCCACTGCCTGGTGCCGGTGCACAACCCGGCACCGACCAGCCGCCGGCGGACCCTGGAACTGGAGCGACGCCCCCAGCCGCCGGCCAGCCCGTCGCCGGGCAGACTCCCCCGCCGCAGCCGCCCGCTCAAAACCCAGGCCAGTCGGCGGGTGTTCCAAGCGGAGTGTCAGCTTTTCCAGGTATTCCCTCGTCTCCATTTAACCCTGGATCGACGCAGCCGGGCACAGGCTCGGACGACCCTACAGGCCAATCCGGCAACAATCCGAATCAGGCCGCCACGAACCAGGCTGCGGCCGATCTGCTCCGCAATTTGCTGACGAGCCCGCGGCCTCAGTCGTCCGGCACACAGATGGGTTCGGCAGGAGGTACGCCTATTGCCGCTGGCAGCATAGCCGGAGTGGCCAGCAAGGTCGAGAAGCACTCCATCAAGGTGTACAACGAACGCCGGAAGTACAACGAGTGGGAGTTCATTTACGATTTCAGTAAGGACCGGACCGGGGCCGGCCAAATGACCGCGCAAATGGGCGCTGGCGTCTCCCAACCCCAAGCAGGTCAACAGCCTACCAATATGCCGGGATTCGGTGGCCAATCCGCTTTTGGACCCCAGTCCTCGAGCGCAAACCAGCAGGCTGGTCCTCTGCCGCCGTCCACGCCTCCGCCCCAGTAAACACACCTGAAGTTTTTCCTATTCTTGCCGATCAGCAAGAAGAGGAACGATTCCCTTGCCAGCCGTCTTTGCACGGATCACGGGTGGTGTGCTCGTGGCATTCTCCCTAGCCACGGCGACCGCCGCGCCTCCGGCAGTTCTTACCCGGACGGCGCAGATACGGGCCTTATCTCCCGAGGAAGCGAGCCGCGAGATTCCCGTCCGCCTTCGCGCCGTAGTTACGCTCTACGATCCGGGGTGGAACGACGTTTTCGTGCACGACGAAACCGGTGGTGTGTATGTGGCGATAGAGGGTCCACTCGATATTCGCCAGGGACAATTGGTTGAAGTGAAGGGAGTTGCTGGTCCAGGAGAATTTACACCTGTGGTGCAGAAGCCACGCATTCGAGTTCTCGGTCAGGGCCGGTTACCGCAGCCTCGCAAGGTGACCTACCAAGAGCTGTTTTCAGGAACGTTGGACAGCGAGTTTGTCGAGGTGAGAGGAACCATTCGCTCGGCTGTCTTAGATAAGCACCGGCTCAACTTATATTTAGGATGGGGCGGGGCCTCCAACTTGCGAGCCACCGTAGTCGAAGTCCCGCCGACCAATCCGGAGCGTTTTGTCAACACCCGGGTGACGCTGCGGGGTACCAGCGGGGCTACATTTACCAAGCGGCGGCAATTGACGGGCATCATCATCCATGTTCAAAGCTTGGACGGCGTAATCATCCGGGAACCTGGGCATGATCAGTTGGAGGTGCCGCTTGAGCAGGCGTCCAGCCTTCTGCGGTTCTCGGCGAAAAACTCAGTCAGCGAAAGAGCGCGAGTTCGCGGAGTGGTGATTTACCGGCGGGCCAAAGAATTGTACATACGGGACGGAGAGCAAGGGCTGATGGTCCAGACATATCAGCCCCTCGCGCTGGCGCCCGGTGACCTGGTGGAGGCAACCGGCTTTCCTGAGCTGGGAGCGTACAATCCCATTCTGAAAGACGCGACACTGCGGCGTTTGGGGTCCGGACCGGCACCGCGCCCGTTCCAGGTGACCGCACAGCAGGCGGTAGAAGGCGATCACGATAGCGATCTGGTGGAGATCGAGGCGAACCTTGTGAGCTGGACCACCACGGAGAAGGGCCAGCAGCTCGGTATGAAGTCGGGCAGCCACATCTTTAGCGTGGAAGTGGACAAGCGCGCCGCGGAGGATTTACCGGCCCTTCAGGAGGGAAGCCGGGTTCGAGTAACCGGCATCTGCCTGATGGAAACGGGCGAGTGGATGATTGAACCCGGGGCTTTCCGGCTCCTTTTGCGGTCGGGTAACGATATCGAGGTACTGTGGCACCCCTCCTGGTGGACTCTAACGCGCACTCTCCGCCTGCTGATCCTCCTTGCGCTCGTGATCCTCGGGGCACTGTCCTGGGTGCTGCTGTTGCGGCGGCGCGTGAACGCGCAAACCAAACAACTGGTGCGGAATAATCAGGAGCTGGAACGGGCGCTGGCGTCCGCCAAGGAAGCCACAGAGCTGAAGAGCCAGTTTCTGGCCAACATGAGCCACGAAATCCGCACACCCATGAACGGGATTCTGGGGATGACTGGTCTCGCGCTGGCGGCGGATCTGCCCGCCGAGCAGCGCGGCTACGTGTCTGACGCAATGAAATCCGCGGAGTCTTTGCTGGCACTGCTGAACGACATCCTGGACTTCTCGAAGATTGAGGCCGGACGAATGGAGCTGGATCCGGTGGACTTTTCGGTTCGAGAGTGTGTAGGGGATGCCATGGCAGCCCTGTCGGTGCCAGTGCACGAGAAGGGCCTGGCGTTGGAGGTACGCGTGGCGCCGGATGTTCCGGAACACCTGCATGGTGATCCGTCGCGCATCCGTCAGGTGCTTTTGAATCTGGTCAACAATGCCATCAAATTCACCAGCACGGGCGCGATCCGGGTCAGCGCCGCACTGTTCGAAGGCGTGGACGCAACACCAGTTCGCTTGCATTTCTCTGTTGCGGACACGGGCGTGGGAATTCCGGAGGAAAAGCTCGGGGTGATCTTCGAACCTTTCCGGCAGGCGGATGGATCGACCACGCGCCAGCACGGAGGAACGGGTTTGGGCCTGACTATCTGTGCGCGCTTAATCGAGCTGATGGGCGGCAATATTTGGGTGGAAAGCGAATTGGGAAAGGGCAGCGGGTTTCATTTCATCATCCCCATGCAACCGGCGAGCCACACTGCCGCAAGACAACTCGAGAGGGCGGCTTCACCGTCCGCTCCGCTAGAAACGCCGCCGCTGCGTATTCTTGTCGCCGAGGACAACCTGATTAATCAGAAGATCGCGGCCAGGGTGCTCGAAAAGGCAGGCCATGAAGTGATGGTAGCCAGTGACGGGCGAGAAGCCTTAGCCGCATGGCGCAAGCAGGTGTTCGATCTGGTCCTGATGGATATCCAGATGCCGCACTTAAACGGATTCGAATGCACAGCGGCCATCCGGGCGACCGAGGAGCCGGGCGGGAAGCGCGTGCCCATTCTTGCGCTGACGGCCCATGCGCTCAACGGGTACGATCGCCGCTGTCTCGAAGCGGGGATGGATGGCTACATATCAAAACCGATGCGCGCGGAGGAACTGCTGGCAGCCATCCACCGGGTCACCCTGGTGGAAGCGGGGACGCAGGTAAACTGAAGGCGAAGTCTATGCAGACGCCTCGCGCCGACGATGCGCTTCCAGGCGTTTCTGTCTTTCGCGCTCCTGGTGTCGGAGACCGAAATCCCAGTACGCCAAGCGCAGGGCGGCTACGGTCATGTTGATACCAAAGAAGGTCGGCAGGAATGACGATCCGCCGCGGTGCCAGTCGAACCAGAATAGCGGTAATGCGCCGGCGAACAGTACGATCGCGATCACTCGCCGGCGCCGCGCCCAGAAGGTCCCGGATTCGTTATGGCGCTGCCGGCTGGGATGGATGATGACAACGAGCGGCGGATGTGCTAGGCCCTCGCGATCGAAAATTTCACAGCGGATGCCGGTATTCTCTGACACTTTGGCTTCACAGAATTGTTGAGCGGCTGCGACGCTGTCAAACACCATGCAAGTGGCCTCGTCAGGCCGTCCAAGAGGTCTGCCTTCACGTGAGAGCGGCGCCGAAGTGGCCACGTCCTTCAGCATGACGGCGCACTGCGCGGGTAGAACGACTTCGGTCCATTCAACCGGCTCGCGACGGGGGTCGTAGAGCCTGATCTCGACACCTTCCACCATCTGTAGCTATGGAAACATCCAAACGGAGCCAAGGCAAATCGCAGATTATATCGCTATGCGATATAATGTCAATAAGTGACTCGAATAGAATCTGTTACAACGTCAGACTATGAGGCTTTGGCGGAGTTTCGCTACCAGATCCGGAAGTTTCTGCACTTCAGCGAGGCGGCGGCGCGTGGGGCGGGGATAGAGCCGCAGCAGCACCAGTTGCTGCTCGCAATCCGAGGTTTTGGCGGGCAGGAGGAGCCACCGAGCATCGGGACCCTGGCTGAGCGCCTTAAGATCCAACATCACAGCGCTGTCGAGTTGGTGGACCGGCTGGTGGAGCGCGGTCTGGTTGCGCGATCGCGTGGGCCATCGGACCGGCGGCAGGTGCTAATTCATCTGACGGCGCGGGGGGAATCGGAGCTCGAAAAACTCACGGCGTATCACCTGGCGGAACTGCGCACGAACGGGCCCGCACTGGTGCAGGCGCTCGAAGCCGTCGTTCGGAGGAACCATGACAGCGACTAAAGCGAAACGCGCTTCCAGCAAACTGGGCGACTTTACGGTTACGTCGCGCACGATCTGGATTGCGCTTCTGGCGGTAATGATCGGTGCGGTGAGCGCTTACGTAGCACTGGGATTGCTTAAGCTGATCGGGCTGTTTACAAACCTGTTCTTCTTCCAGCGCTGGTCGATGGCGCTGGTATCGCCCGCGGGGAATCACTTGGGGTGGCTCGAAGTTCTGGTACCGGTGGCGGGAGCAATTGTCATCGGGTTCATGGCGCGGTACGGGTCGGAGCGTATTCGAGGGCACGGGATTCCGGAGGCGATCGAATCGATCCTGATCAATGGGAGCCGGGTGGAACCGCGGCTGGCGATTTTGAAACCAATCTCTTCGGCGATCTCGATTGGTTCGGGCGGGCCATTCGGGGCCGAGGGGCCGATCATCATGACCGGTGGCGCGTTCGGGTCGATGATCGCGCAGTTCTTCCACTTGACCGCGGCCGAGCGTAAGACGCTGCTGGTGGCCGGCGCGGCGGGTGGCATGTCGGCCACGTTCGCGTCGCCTTTGGCAGCGGTGCTATTGGCCGTCGAGCTGTTGCTATTCGAATGGAAGCCGCGCAGCCTGGTGCCGGTAGCGCTGTCCAGTGCGACGGCGGGTGCGGTACGGCGTTACATCATCGGGTTCGGGCCTCTGTTTCCGACGCCAGCGCACAGCGTGTTCATCGGTCCGGAGGGACTGGCGGGCTGTGTGTTGTGCGGAGTGCTGGCGGGCGGGCTCTCGGCGCTATTGACGCTGGCGGTTTACGCGGCCGAAGACCTGTTCCAGAATCACGTGCATATCCACTGGATGTGGTGGCCGGCCATCGGCGGACTCGTGGTGGGTCTCGGCGGCTTTGTGTTTCCGCAGGCGCTGGGAGTGGGTTACGACACGATCGGTGCTTTGCTTCAGGGGAGCGTGCCGTACAGCATCATTTGGGGCATCCTGCTGGTGAAGTCATTCATTTGGGCGTTCTCGCTGGGGTCCGGAACTTCGGGCGGGGTGCTGGCGCCGCTGCTGATGATGGGCGGCGCACTGGGCGGACTGGAGGCGATGGTGCTTCCGAACGAAGGCGCAGGGTTCTGGCCGCTCATCAGCATGGGCGCCATTCTGGGCGGGACGATGCGCTCGCCTTTTACGGGAATCGTGTTTGCGGTGGAGCTGACGCATGATGTCAATGTGATTCTGCCGCTGCTGGTGGCGTCGGTGATCGCGCATTTCTTCACTTCGGTGACGCTGAAGCGGTCCATCCTGACGGAAAAGGTGGCACGCCGCGGCTATCACTTGAGCCGCGAATATTCCGTTGATCCGCTCGAGATTCTTTTCGTACGTGACGTGATGCGCACCAATATTGCGGTGCTCTCCCCGAACCTTTCGCGAAAGGACCTGCCGCACTCCCTGCGCGCGAGCCGGAAAGGGCAGCGGCTCTATCCGGTGGCCACCGCGGATGGCAGTCTTGCGGGAGTCGTGACGCGCGAGGATTTGCAAAAGCTGGTGCGGCAAGCCGGAGAAGACTCGCTGGCAAGCGTCATCCGCAAAGAGACTGCGGTGGCATATCCGGACGAGCCGTTGCGCGTAGTTGTGAATCGTATGGCGGAGACGGGGTTGACGAGGTTTCCGGTGGTCGAGAGCGAGCCGGCGCGGCGACTCGCGGGAATCATTTCGCTGGAGGATCTATTGCACGCCAGAGTGCGGCATCTCGAAGAAGAGCAGCGGCGCGAGCGCGTGCTGCGCATCCACCTGCCGTTCACGGGAGACCGGGATGGTCAGACTTCGTCCGTTTCAGGCGGCTCGGCGGGCGGCGCGTCGCCTACGAGCACGTGAGATTCAGGCTCAGGCGTTAATTTGGGAACGAGCGCGGATTCCGGCGCAACAACGGGCTCCAGCTCTGCTGGCGGCACCGCGTGCGGGTGCGCCGTGGGTTCATCCAACGGGAGATCACACTCGCAGCAATCGCTACAGCGGCCACAACGGTCGCAGAGATGATTGTCGCAGGTGTCCTTGGTGCAGAACGCACAGATCTTGGTGGACTCCTGCTCGCAGATGCTGCACGTAAAGGGCACTAATTTTTCTCCTGCTTGGGCCGCGCGAGCTGTGGTTGGGAAGGCTGGCGCGAGAGTGACTGCCGGCAACGCTGCGCTTCTTCATCGGCTACGCGGAACTCTTGTTCCCTGGCGGCGGCTAACTCCAAAATGTACTGCTGGAGACGATCGCGGTTGGCGGCGTTCTCCTGGACGGCGGCGTTCAGCAGGTCCGCCATGGGCGGATTGGAATATTTGCGCAGCCCCTCGCCGAGAGACGCGAGCATGGTTTCCTCGGTGCGAATCTGAAACAAGGTCTCGAGGGCGTCGGTGAGCTTCTCGGGATTCTGGCTCAGCTTTCGCACCGCGGTGGCCACGGCCCGTACCTCGTTGCGGCAGGTCTTTGCCTGGGCGACGTATCCCTCCGGCGCGCCCGTCCAGCTTTCCGGATGGATCTGATCGACGAAGGGGGCCAGACGGTCCGCATGCAGAGCGATTGCGGAGAGCGTATTGTGAATGTCCCAAACGTTCTGCATGCCCGCCTGTTGCGCCCGAACGACGATCAGGCCGGCGGAAAGAAACAGCGCTCCACAAGTTGCGATTCTCATGCTGCTGTTCTCAATCTAGCAGAGTCAGCCGGGCGGCTGAGGCCAACTAACGGGCGACCCGCACGAGCACAACGCTGTGGGCGGCGACATCCAGGGAATAGTAATCGCGGAAGGAGCCGATGTCGGTGTGGGCCCAGAGGTCGCGCAGCTTGTGCTTGCCTTTCAAGCCGAGAAGGTCCCAGTATGCTTTGAGCTCTACCATGGAATCGCTTCGATTGAAAAACGCCAGCGCTACGTCCCCGTTTTCCAGTTGTCTGGACCAGACCTCGCCGCCACCGTCTTTGGAGAGCCGGCGGCCCTGCTGGCCCAGCTTGTCCTGATCGATGGCAAGCACTTCCTTGTTGATGAGAATGTCGCGGGTCTCCGCGCTCATGGTGCGCAGATCATTTCCGGCGAGCAGCGGCGCGGCCAGCATGGCCCATAAGGTCATGTGTGTTCGATATTCGGTGGCGTTCATGCCGCCGTTGCCGATCTCGAGCATGTCGGGATCATTCCAGTGACCAGGTCCGGCGTAAGCCTCATGGCCGGTTTGTTTGTCGAAACCGATGGTCGTCATGCTCTTCCAGTTGTCTTCGATGTCGTCCGTGGTGCGCCACAAATTTCCGCCTACCGAAGCGCCCCACTCCCAGACATTCTGCAATCCGTATTGACACAAGCTAAACACGATGGGGCGGCCGGTGGCCTTCAAGGCATCGCTCATCTTCTTGTAAACGGCCGGCATATCGGAGGGCTTATAGACTTTCTCGGCGCTGCACCAGTCGTATTTCAAATAGTCGATACCCCAGGCCGCCCAGGTCTTGGCGTCCTGTTCTTCGTGCTGATAACTTCCCTCGTACTCGGCGCAGGTTTTGGGTCCAGGGGAGGAGTAAATGCCGATCTTCAGCCCTTTACTGTGGACGTAGTCGGCGAGCGCCTTCATATCGGGAAACTTACTGTTGGATTGAATGTTTCCCTGCGCATCGCGTTGGCCTTCCCAGGTGTCATCGATGTTGACGTAGACGTAGCCGGCGTCTTTCATACCGCTCGAGACCATGGCGTCGGCCATTTCGCGCACGGCCTTGTCGTCGACCTTCTCGGCAAACTTATTCCAACTGTTCCACCCCATGGGCGGGGTGGGCGCCAGGCCGGCCGCGAAACACAGAGAGGCGGAACAAATCGCTAGAAAAAAAGATTGCTTCATGATTGCCTGCACGGTTGCGTGAACCTCTAATCTTTCTGCAGCATTACTTCGGTCGACTTGATGACTACCGTCACCGCATCGCCTTTTTTCAATCCGAGCTCCTCGGCACTGCGCCGAGTGATGACGCTCTCAACCAGATTCTTGCCGACACGTACGGTAACGTGGGCCATAACTTCGCCGAGATGAACTTCCGCCACTCGGCCGGGCAGTTGATTTCTTGCGGAAAGAGGCATGGCTTATAGCATAGCGCGCGCAATCGAGCATTTTGTGGTACACTGATTTCGTAGTATTTCCTTCAGGCTGCGTCGCCGTCCCCCCAGTTCTCCTATCTGACGTTGATCACTGAATCTCCCTGTTAGAGATCATAAACCGCCGGCTGAAAGTCGGCTGGCACTTTCGACAAACACGAATCGGAGGAGTTAACTTATGCAAGAACAAACTAAAGTTACGCGGCAGTATCTATTCGCTAGTGATTTCGATCAAACGTTGAGCTTCAACGACTCCGGCTTGATTCTCAGCGAGCTGCTGGGTTCGTCCGGGTTCGAGGAAAAAGTGGCTGGGCTCTCGCGCATGCATTTCGTCCAGCAGGGAGCGGAACTCGCGTATCTGCTGTTGCATGATCCGGAATATCGTTGCGTGCGGAAAGAGCATCTGATCGAAGCAGGGAAGCGCGTGCGATTGAAAGAAAACATACGAATGCTGTCGCGGTTCCTGGACGACTTGGACGGGCGCCACTTTTCGTTCTACGTGATATCGGCCGCACCGGAGGAGGTCATCCAGTCGGCGCTCGAAGGCATTGTTCCCAAAGACCATATCTACGGAACGCGCTTCGAATACGATCCCGCGAACGGAGAGATCCGGTCCATTGTGCGCGTTCCCGCGGGCTACGGCAAGGTGGTGGTGCTTGAAGAGTTGCGGGCCAAGCTGCAAGTGGGGCACGATCGCGTAGTCTACGTGGGCGACGGGAGCTCCGATCTCCACGTGATGTTGCACCTCAATCGCCTGGACGGGTTGACTATTGCGGTTTCAGAAAACAAGTACTTGACACCGATCGCCAAACGCACGCTGCTGAGTGACAATGCTTTGAGCGTGCTGGTGCCGGTGTTAGAAGAGATAGCCGGCTGGGATTCCCAGAAGATTCGAGCCCTATTTGAGTCGCACGGGCTGGTTCTGCGGGAATGGGACAAGGTTCGCACCGACTCTGTCACCATTTGCGAAACGCGCGTGCCTTCGGCGATGAGCGAGATACAGCATGTTTGAGTGGATCGGCTGGGTGGCCACCGCCACGTTCGCAAGTTCTTACTTTTTCCGGAGACCGGACGTATTGCGCCGGATTCAAGCGCTGGCCGCATTGCTGTGGATCAGCTATGGCGCGATCATTCACGCGGTTCCGGTAATTGTGGCGAACGTGGTGGTGGCCTTTGTGGCCGTTTATTCGTCGCTGCGCCCTGACAGACCCGCGAACTGACCTTGAGAAGGATCGCGTCACGTTAGTACAATCACAGACAGTGAACAACAAGACCGACTTGCGATCGCTGCTGAACCACATGCAACACCTGACTCTCGAGCTGATCAAGGCGGAGAACCGGGTTTTCCTGGCGTCGGCTCAGTGCATCCCGAGTGACACAGCCGAAGTGTACCGGGAGTTGAACGACTCGTTGGCGTTGGAGGACCGGCTGCGCGAAGAGAGGCAGCAGGTGGTCGACGAAATCCGCGACCGTCTCAAGAAGCTCTGAAAGGAAGTCATGTTCGGAGGCCGCTCTCCCCGCGCAGTCGGCAAGGCCGCGTCGGCGGTGGACGAAGCCACCCTGTTCGGCGTCGATCCGGATCTAGCCGCCTCTTCCATGCCCAGAATCCTCTGGGTGGAATTGACCTCCACGTGCCCGTACGATTGCATCTTCTGTACGCGCCGGGAGCGCTTCGGCGCGGGCCGTCACATGGACTACGCCGTCTATGAGAAGCTGATCGCCGAATTGGACGCTCCCGATGCCATCTTGCTGAGCTACTTCGGCGAGTCGATTTACTATCCGCGGCTGCTGGATGCGATTTCGCTGGCCGTCAAGACCGGCGCCGCGACGGGGCTGATTACCGCGTTCCCCACTATCAAAAGCGCGCTCTTGGAGGGCATCCTCAAGAGCGGGCTCGACGAACTTTCTGTTTCTTTGCACACCATGGACCCGGCGCAGTACCCCGCGATCTACGGCTCCGGCTCGCTCGACGGATTGAAACGCCGCGTGGAGGAGTTCCTTGTGCGCAGAGCGGCGCTCGGCGTCACCAAGCCCCGCCTCGCCTTCTGCTTCGTAGCAATGCGCGACAATTTGGATCAAATGTGCGCCGTCGCTGAGTTCGCGCGAGGGGCTGGGGCTCAGGAACTCACGGTCCATCCCGTGTGTGGTCATGGCTTGCCGCCAGCCAAGTTCGAACGGGAGCTTTCTGGCGGCAGACTGACTGAATCCTTCAGAGAAGAACTCCGCCGCGTGGTTTCTGAAGTGCGCCAGGCGCACCCGGGGCTTGCCGTCAACGTCTCGAATCCCGACGCGGAGCCGTGCCCGCCGCTCCGCGAGAGCCCGGCCAACTTCCCCGCCGGTTTACCCGAGGGTGCGCGCATCCACTCGTGCTATCAATCTCCATTCGAGAGCGTCCGCGTTGCGGCGGGCGGTGACGTTGTTGCGTGCGTGCTCCTCCCCGAAGTCCAGCTCGGCAGCCTGCGGGATCAGTCGTTGCAAGCGATCTGGCGCGGAGAGCGCTACCGTGAGCTCCGAAGGCGCTATGCGCTGGATCCGTATCCCGCGTGCCGCAAATGCACTTGGAAGCAGGCCTTCGTTCCGCACGCCTTGAGCCAGCGGATCACAATCGCCGAAGGAATGAGCGCCCAATTGCTGCGCGGATGGCACTCGCACGACGGGGCAGGGCTTTTGTGGGGCCGCCGAAACGCCCTGGCCGTGTTGCGCAACGCCGGCCGATTCGGGCACGTGGCAGTGGAAGGCATTCTGCCGCATGGTCCCGGCGGCGCTGCGAATTCGCTACGCCTGGTCTGCAACGGCGTCACCATCGGCGAAGTGCACAATGAGACCGGTGCCTTTCTGCCCTTTGATGTAAGGCTCCCCCTGCCGGAAGCTTGGGAGCAGCTTTACATCGAGTTCACCACAGCGCATCTGTACCGCCCGTCGCTTCACGGCCCCAGCGCCGACTCACGCGACCTCGGAGCCGGAATTCAGCGCATTGAGGCTCTCGACTGATATAGCCTCTCTGTGCGCAGGGCTGCTCTAGAGGCAGCACCGGTGGCCGCCGATCATGTGGGCCTCGGCACGACTGGGGCGACCTGCTGAACAGCGACATGTTGCTCGATGAATCCGCCGTTATGTACCAATCCGCGTTTAAACCTGGCTAAGTATTTGAAGCAGGTCGAATACCTTGTGGACCACGGAACTTCGGACGAACAGATTGTCAAAGCTCACTGAAAGCGAGCCCAGCGAAGCTCACCACGCTCTGCTCATCGATGTTCCATTGCTCATACCGCAGTAGGTGTCCGCGCGCTTGCGGGACGGCTTTGAGAAACGTGTATAGCGGAGATGAGCCGCACCATTTCAGGTCGTCGTGCTTCTCCTGCACGAGGTTCCAAAAGCCTTCGGCGTCACCGGCGGCCAAGCGATCGATGCGGCCACGGTCGCGCGCGGTAATCTCGACCATCGTACCCTCGTCGGCGCGCGCCGTGAAAGTATCTCCATAGCGCCGGCCGATATGCGCCATGTCGATTCCCAGAACCCAGAACAGTCGCTCGCCTTCGCGCGCAGCCAGCTCACCGATCGCGCCCAGGAAACGGTGCACGTTATCGTCGCTTTCCGGTTTGCCGCCAAGATAGATACTGTGCGCGTAAGGGCCGCACAGGATGGGCAGAATGCGAATCTGCGGACCGTAGAGATGCTGCAAGAACAGCACCTGGAACTCGATCGAATGCTCGACAGAGTGGCAGTAATCTTCCATTTGAATCGCGGGCGCGGCTTGTTGTTCCAGCCAGTCCACCAGCGCCACATCCACCGCGGTTTCGCCCAGCGGCGTCACGAACGGTTTGCGCGTCAGGCCGAAGCGCTCGGGCTGGCCGTAGTGCGACGTTCCGAGCACCACGAAGGTCCGGTCCTGGTACGCCGGCGACATCATGTTGTATGCCGCGCGGTAGGATTGCCAGCCGCCCTCGGGGCTAACGTGCGGCGCCGCGATGCCGACGAGACCATCCGCCTGCGACCGCTGGACCTTTCCCTGTTCGGCCCCGCCCAGGTAGCGGTCGAGCGTTGCGCGCAGCGGGTTCATCTCGTTCGGATAAGCTCCGCCCGCGTGCACGGCCTCGCGCTTCGGCGCCCGTTCGAAGGCACGCTCGCGCTCGTCTTTCCTGCGCGCGAACGCTTCATTTTCGAGAAACCCGCTGTTGCTTAGCGTATCGATGAGGTGCGTTGCGAGCTCGCTGTTATCGAGTTCTCCGGTCGCTCGCACGAGCATCGCTTTCAAATCCAGGTCCGTCTGTTCGCCATCAAAACATTGCAGGCAAGGCACAAGAATGGGCGGGATGATCAGGGTAACGTCGGAATAATGGAAGGGATCGCGGATCAACAGGCCGGGCCGGTCGGCGACCGGCGACGGCATGAAATCCAAACTGGACCGCAGCCGGGCGAGTGGGTGGGACAAACCTTCATGGTAACCCAGCCTGGGGCTGCTTTCCGAAGAACTCCAGGAGACGCTGGCGATCATGCGAGGAGATGGCGGAGTGGCCGCGGATATCGCGCCTCCCACTGAGCTGGCGGCGGTAGCGTTCGAAATACTCCAGAATGTCGCCACCATAGCCGAAGCTGTACATGATGTCCTCGAATTTACCGGTGTGCGAGAGTCCCAGTGCGTGGCCGCTTTCGTGCAGACAGGTGAGATAAACGATGGCGTCCCGCAGCAGGGGGTCGCGTTTCGCGGCGGCGTAGATTTCTTCGCCTAATTGCGAGACGTCGGGATTCACGTAGATGGCCGCACCACGCTTGCCCTCGACCATGATCGGATGCGCCTCCCCATAGAGCCGCGTACGGCGCGAGGCCCAGTAAACGCGGATCCGCGCGTGGTCTTCCGCGGCGCCCGAGAACGCCAGGTTCGGCCGCGACGTTCGCTGCCAGGCAGCCAGCGCCCACTCGGCCAGCTCCGGGTCACCTGAATCACACCGCGACTCCTGCGCGACTTCCGCGGAACAAGGCTCGATCCAGTAAGTAAAGTCTTCCGCCCGCAGAGAGGCCGCGGCGACCGCCAACAGGAGCAGGGATCTCACGGCTTGCGCGCGGCTTCGAGTTCCAGGCGCTCGGCGAGCAGGTGAATCTGGGTTTCCAAATCAGCGACGCGCTGTTTCAACTCGTCGATTTCCTGGCCTTCCGGATCCGGCAAGTTGCCGTGCTCGAGCAAACCCTGGGCTTCCCGCCGCGTTTTGACTACACGCCCAGGGATGCCGACCACTGTCGCGCCGTCAGGCACAGGGTGCACCACTACCGATCCCGCGCCGATTTTGACATCATCCCCGATCCGGATGCTCCCAAGCACCTTGGCGCCCGTGCCCACCACCACGTGGTTGCCGAGCGTGGGATGCCGCTTGCCCTTCTCATTGCCGGTTCCCCCCAGCGTGACGCCCTGGTAAAGCAAGCAGTCATCGCCAATCTCCGCCGTTTCACCGATCACCACGCCCGCGCCGTGATCGATGAAGAACCTCCGGCCGATCGTCGCGCCTGGATGGATTTCGACGCCGGTGAGGAATCGCGAGATTTGCGAGATGACTCGTGGAATCAGCGGAATCCGTGCCTGGTACAACTTGTGAGCCAGCCGGTGCAGCAGGATGGCATGAAATCCGGGGTAACACAAAAGAATTTCGAGAACACTCTTGGCCGCCGGGTCTTCCCGGAAAATCGTGTCAACCTGCTCCCGAATAGCCCGAAACATGGAACCCCGCCTGTTAGATGACTCCCGGCCCAAAACGGCTGCGATAGGCCTATGGTTGGCTCCCGCGACGGGCTTTGTCAAGCGGGAAAGTTATTGATCCAGCGAGCTTTCGGAGACATCGACGGCTCCGTTCCAATAAAGAGAGTGTCATGAGAAGCCGGATTCTGGCCGTGGGTTTGCTTTACTGCGCGTCGAGGCTGGCGGCGCAAGATCCGTTTGAAATACACATCTATGAATACGAGCGGTTGTCGTTAGGCGAATACAGTCTGGAAGCTCATCTGAATTTTGACCCGCAGGGAACCGCTCTGCGTGACGGCACGCTGCTGCCCACCGAGCACCAGACACATCTCACATTGGAGCCGACCATAGGCGTGTCAGAGAACTTCGCCGTCGGATTCATGTTTCTCAACGCATGGGAGCCGGGCTACGCACCGCAGTTCGCCGGGTGGCGGGTTCTGCCGCACTTCTACGCTCCAAAGTCCTGGCGGTTGCCCGTTCGGTTGGGATTTGTCTCCGAGTTTTCGTTTCAAAATACGCGCTATGAAGAGAACTCACGCCGCGTGGAATTGCGTCCTATCATAGACCGCGAGTTCTCACGATGGCAGATCGTATTCAATCCGGTCGTCGAGCGCGCCCTGCATGGCCCGGGCACCGCCCACGGCTGGAACTTTGAGCCGGCGATGCTCCTGCGTTGGCGGCGCAAAACATTCTCGCCTTCGCTGGAGTATTACGGCGAGATCGAGAGTATCAATGTCCCGCCGCACGCGCAGCCGGAGGCGCACCAATTATTCGTGGGTGGAGACTGGAAAACCGGGCCGACATTCAGCATCAACATGGGAGCCGGCTTCGATCTGGGCAGCCGCGGGCCGGGCCTGGTGTTGAAAAGCCGCTTTGAGTGGGACTGGACCCACGAAAGCCATTGAGTGCGAAATCCGCCGAGCAGATGTTCGCGGCGTAAGCTTCTCCCGCTATGGCAACGCGAACGCCAACACATTCGCGCCGGCGGCGACTGCTACGTACTGTTTCCCGCCCGCGAGGTACGTCATCGGCGACGCCTTCCACAGTTCGCTCGTCTGGAAATGCCAGAGTAGCTTCCCGGTTTTCGCGTTTGCCGCCGCGAATGCGCCGCTATCCTCACAGAAGAACACCACGCCGCCCGCCGTGGATAGCACACCGCCCCACGAATTAGCCTCGCCGGTTTGCGGCACCTCCCACGCGATTTTGCCGGTCTGCAAATCGATCGCGCGCAGAAACTTCTGGCCCGGTTCGTCGGGAACGTTGCGCGTGTCTCCGCCGTAATACGATTCGCCAGGCGTCCAGACTGCTTCCGCTTTGGTGTAGATGTTGCATTTTTCGAGCGCCATCAAATAAAAAAGGCCGGTGGCCGGATTGTAAGCGTTCGAAAACCAATTCGTCGCGCCATCGACGGAGGGGCAGGCTTTGGTTCCCTGCGGAGTTGGCACCGCGCCGGGATTCACGATGGGACGTCCATTTGCCCCGATGCCTTTCGCCCACGTGAGCTTCTGCACGAACGGCGTTGCGCGCAAGAACTCGCCATTGGTGCGGTCCAGAACATAGAAATAGCCGCTACGATTGGCGTGCAGCAGCAGTTTGCGCGGCTTGCCCTCGAACTCGGCGTCCACCACCATCGCCGTCTGCGTGGAGTCCCAGTCGTGCAAATCGTGCGGCGTGTATTGGAAATACCAGCGCAGCTTTCCGGTTTCAGGCTCGAGTGCCACGACCGAATTGGCGTACAGGTTATCGCCAATGCGCTCGTCCCCGTTGTAGTCCGGACATGGATTACCGGTGGTCCAGAACAGCAGATTCGTCTCGACGTCGTACGTTCCGGTGAGCCACGCGGATGCGCACGGGTGGTTGATTGCTTTTCCTTTCCAGGTGTCGGCCAATGGCTCGCCCGGCGCGGGAACCGTCCAGAAGCGCCAAACTCGTTCACCGGTGGAAGCCTTGTACGCCGCGACGAACCCGCGTACGCCTTCATCGCCGCCCGACGTGCCGGAGATCACCAGATCGTTGACCACGAGTGGCGCGGAAGTGGCGCCGTAATTCTGGTGCGAGTCCGCTATTTCCACCTCCCACAGCAAACTGCCCGTGAGCCGGTGGAGCGCGAGCAAGTGCGCGTTGTCGGTGACCATGAACACGCGGTCGCCGAGAATCGCAACTCCGCGATTGATTCCGCCGGCCGCGTCACCGGACAAGCCTTTCGATCGCGGACGCGAAAACTGCCAGATCTCGCGGCCGGTGCGCGCATCGAGCGCGTGCGCTTCGTTTACCGCCGTAACGTACATGACGCCGTCCACCACGATCGGCGTGACCTCCAGCTTGCGCGAGCTGCCGATCGTGAAGCTCCAGTTTGCCGCGAGACCGGCAACGTTCGATGTGTTGATCTGGTCAAGCCGGCTGTGGCGGTTGCCCGTTAGCACGCCATGGTAAGTGGGCCAGTCGCCAGGCTTCGGATCGGCGATCTGCGCAAACGATACCGCACCCGGAAGCGCGGCCGGAGCGGAAGCAGCAGCCTCCGGGGCCCCGCCAGACAGCCGGCTCAGATACGCAAGCAGATCTGGGAATTCCGGCGTGCTGGGCGCAGCCGCAGGCATCAGCGGCGTCTTTTCGCGGTTGATCGCCACGATTTCGTTCCGCGCCAGCAGGTGCATGCGCCCGTCCAGGCCCTGCACTTGCGCATCGAACGTGCTTTCATTCTTCAACAGCCCTTTAATTGAGTCACCGCCCCGTAACTGCACGGTCACCATTTCAAATCCTGGTGAGACGCGGCGGCCGGGATCTCTCAGCGCCTTCTCAATCTCGGAAAGGCTGCGGCGCCGCCCAAGATCGGAAAGGTCCGGCCCGATCCACCCTCCGCGCCCGCGCACGGCATGGCACGGCGCACAATTGCCTCCGCCAAAGAAAAACCGTTCTCCAGCGCTGGCGTCACCCGGCGCCGGATTGTCCGCCGCCGGCGAGCGCAACTCATTCACATACGCCACCAGATCTTCCAGTTGCGCCGGCCGCATTCGAAATGGAGGCATACCCGCGGCGGGTGAGCCGTTGCGGATCATGTTGCGGATGTCCTCGGCGGAGTGTATGCGCGAATCCTCCCGCCCGACAAGCGCCGGCCCGCGCTCGCCGCCCGTGCCATCCGCGCCATGACACGCCGCGCACAGTGTCGTGAAGCGCTTCTTGCCGGAAGTCGTGCTCTGGCCCTGCAGACAGGCTGCCACCAGACACGCCACACTGAGAATTCGAAGAATAGATGGCACGCGTTTTTACTTGGTAAAGACGATAGTCCCGAAATGCTCCGGCACGTGATTCGGGTCGCGATTGACTACACACGTCGGCTGCCAGCACATAAAGTGACGCTGCGGGTCCGCGCCCAGCCCATCGATGCGGTACAGGTTTGCCCGCCACTTCGTTCCTGGCTTAACCGTCTGCTCACTCACGGATTTCAACGGCACGCGCGTCGCCGCATACCACACATGATTTTTTTCGTCGATCCGCCCCAGCTTCTGGTAGCCGGAATTCCATTTCGCATCGTAGCTTTCTTTGTTCAAGTCGATCGCTAAATCCACCCAGTCGCCCGTGGGTGCAATCTCAAACTCGCGATAGTGCTTGATGTCTTTCCAATCGTCACCCAGAAAGAACTCCACCACGTCGCGATCCCAAAGGTTCAGCCGGTCTTTGCTGTTGTCCGCGGGCAGCCACAGATTCAACTCCGTGTACGGGCAGATGAATAGCAGATAGAGATCCGAGTCTGTCCAGAATGCCCGCACTTCGGTTTTGAGTTTCGGATAGTCAATCTTGTGCGAGCAGTCTTTCGTAATCCACGCCGATGCCGCGTGCGCCCATGTGGCTGAGTGCGGGTCCGCATTTAACTCGGGTACTTGACTGACGTGCGGAACCGAGAAGCTCGCCGTGGGAGTCGCCACTTCGCAAACCGCATCCGCCGCGATAGCCCTCGCCGCGCACCATAGCAGCACTGAAAGATACATTCCTGCCTGAGATTTCATTGAGTTCCTATTGACGGCTCGCCGCGTTTCTTAGTTCCGGCGCGATTTCATACGCCTTCTCCAGTTCCGCGCGCGCCTCCGTCTCCTTTCCTTCCTGATGAAGCACCAGTGCTAGATTATAGTGCGCCTCGGCATAGCGCGGCTTCAGACGCGCAGCCTCACGAAACTCCGCCTGCGCTCCCCTGGCATCGCCCGCTTGCAGCAGCACCAATCCCAAATTGTTGTGAGCTTCCGCGAAATTCGGGTCCCGCCGCACCAGATCGCGAAAGACACTCGCCGCGCCAGCCGCATCGTTACGCTGACTCAGAACCAAGCCCAATTGTATCCGGGCATCCGTGTATTTTGGGTCGAGACTGACGGCTTCGTTCAATTCGCGCACCGCCTCATCCAGCCGCCCGGTTTGCGCGAGCCCGAGGCCCAGGTTGTAATGCGCCTCCGCCAGGTCCGGATCCGACATCACCGCCTGCCGGAATTCCTCCAGCGCGCGCTTCGGATCGTTTTGCCGCCAGTAGATGAGCCCCACTCCCGCATGGGCCTGCGCGTAGTCCGGTTTGAGCTCCAGCGCTTTCTGATAAGCCGCCAGCGACCGTGCCGCGTCGCCTTTCCTGCCCCATGTGACGCCTAGATAGTAGTGCCCGGTCGCGAGCTCCGGACTCGTCTCCACCGATTTTTGAAACAGCTCCAGCGCCTCGTCCAGCTTCTCCTGCTTCAGCGCTTCCACTCCTTGCAAGATGAGACTTTTCGATTCCGCCAGCCTGGTGCGAAACTCGTGCAGCCCTTTCAGCTCGGTCAGTTCCTTCTGTGCCGCACCCGTTTTGCCCTGCGCACGCAGCGCGATCCCCAGGTTATAGTGCGCCTGTTCGAAATCCGGCCTCAACTCGACGGCCCTCTGAAACGCTGCCACCGCGCCCGCCAGATCCCCATCGGCCTTCATTTCCATGCCCAGCTCATATTGCGTGTCCGCATTCTTCGCGTCGAGCTCGCAGGCCTTCCGGAATTCCGCGAGCGCCCCCGCATGATCACCCTGCCGCCGCAGCGTGACGCCCAGCCGCGAATGCGCCGCCGCCAGCCGTGGGTCTAACTGGATCGCGCGCCGGAACTCGGCCGCCGCCGCCGCCAGGTTCCCAAGCTGCCCTTCAGCCAGCCCCAGCTCGAAGTGTGTCTCCGCCGAAGGCTTCGCCTGGATCGCGCGCCGCAGCTCTTCCGCCGCTGTTGTCGGATTACTCTGCTCGATATAAATTCGCGCCAGGTAGCGTCGGGCGCCCGCGTTTGCCGGATCGAGCTGTACCGCCGCCCGCAGCTCCTTCATCGCAGCCGTCACGTCGTGCAAGTCGTACCACGCCACGCCCAGCCCATAGTGCGCCTCCGCCCACTTCGGCCTCAGCCGCACAGCGGCTTCGAACTCTTCCGCGGCCGCTCTCGAATCGCCCTTGTGTTCCAGTGTCAGCCCGAGATTGTAATGCGTATCCGCGTCGTTCGGCTCGAGCGCAAGCGCCTTCCGGTACGCGGCAATCGCCTCGTCCCACGATTTCCCGCGGGAGAGTTCCACTGCGTGCTGGCGATAACTCTCCGCAGTCTGTGCAAGCGATGGCGCGGCGATAAGAAGCCCCAGGACTAGCAGAACCCACATTCAGATCTATTTTCGCCTACCGGGCTGTCCATCCGCCGTCAATGAGGATCGTGTGGCCTGTGATGAGCGATGCTGCCGGCGACGCCAGAAACACCACCGCGCCCGAAACCTCCACGGGCTCGCCGATGCGGTGCAGCCCAGCGATGCGCTCAATCACGTCCGCGCGAAATGCCGCGTCGCCCAGCGCTTCCTCGGTGCCCGGTGTCTTGATGAATGTGGGTGCGACCGCATTCACCGTGATGTTGTACTTGCCCCATTCCACCGCGAGGCATTTGGTCAAGTGCGAAACCGCCGCTTTGCTCGCGCAGTACACCGATTCCGTTGGCAGCGCCGCGAAGCCCGCCTGCGAGCTCATGTTGATAATGCGCCCGCCCTTCTGCCGCATCACCGCGCGCCACACCGCCTGGCTGGCAAAGAACGTTGCCTTCACATTCAAATCGAGGGTGAAATCGAACTCGGCTTCGGTCACATCCTCCGCGAGCCCCGTGGTGCCTCCGCCCGCGTTGTTCACCAGAATATCCAGCCGGCCGAATCGCGCAACAGTGTCGTCCACGGCTTTGGAAACCTGCTCGAGCCGCAGCATGTCCATCTGTAGCGGCAGCACCCGCCGTCCCATGGCCTCGATCTCGCGCGCCAGTTCGCCGCCCGTATTCACATCGCGCAAGCCGAGAGCAATATCCGCACCGGCATGTGCCAGAGCAAGCGAAATGGAGCGCCCCAAGCCGCGAGCCGCGCCCGTCACCAAGGCCACTTCGCCAGTCAGTTCAAATTGAGGGAATTGGTTCATTGAGAGGTAGGACAGACACTCTTGCCTGTCCTACCCATAGTCGCAAATCTAGAAGAAGAACTTCGCGCTCAACTGTCCGATGCGTGGATCGCGCGCACTGGTCACAACGCCGAAGTTGCTGCTGCTGATGTTCCCGCTCGGGTTGGAGAACTGCGCGTGGTTGAAGATGTTGAAAAACTCGCCGCGGATTTCGAATGCCATGGATTCGGTGATCGGAATCCTCTTCGACACCCCCATGTCCGTGTTGATGATGCCCGGCCCATGGAAGAACCGCCGATTGGCCGTGCCAAAGGTTCCGAGAATCGTGTTGGCCTCAAACGCGCTTGCCAGGAAATATCGATTCCGGCCATTGGCATCCAGGTTTCGCGGATCTTCCGTCACGATCGGACCCACCAGATTCGGCTCGTCGTTATTACTGCCCGTCAGAGACATATCGCCGACGCCCTGACCGATCTGAATCGGAAATCCCGTCGAAAACCGCGTAATTCCGTTGACTGTCCAGCCCTGCGTCAGCCGCTTGGGCAGAGAGCTGAACGCCCGGTCGAATGGTACCGACCAATTGTAGCTGCCCACGAAATTGTGGGTAACGTCAAACGATGACAGTCCGCGGCTCAGCGCAAAATTCGAGAAGTTCATGTAGTCGCCGAATGTGGAAGCGTCGTCCAGCGACTTCCCGTACGTGTAGGCCAACAAAAATGTCACATCAGATGCCTTCCGCTCGAGGGTAGCCTGGAACGAATTGTAGTTAGAGTTGGCGCTATTGCGGGTGAATGTGTTGTTCTGCGAAAAGCAGGTCTGCGTAGCCGACGTGGGGCAGTAGTTGTCGCTGAGATAATTCCGGGTGCTGTAAACCTTGGAGCCGTTCGGAAGTTGGAAGGTATCGTTCTCTTGGTACGGCCCGCAGCCGGTTGCGCCGTTGGTTAGGTCCTTTGCTCCCGCCGCCGTGAGCTGCTTGCACAACGTGGCATCACCCGGATCGGCATCGTTCTGCGAAATCAGCTTGTGACCCTGGGTCGCTACATATGCCAGTGTCAGCACGGTAGACCGGGAAATCTCGCGCTGGATCGAGAAATTGTAATGTTCCGCATAGGGCATCGTATTGTGAATATCGTAGCCGGGCGAACCGTTGAGCGGCTCATATTTCCCGTAGTCCAACGTCTTGTTGGCCGGGCTGCCGGGAACCGGGAAGATGAACGGGAACTTTTGGCCCTGCGAGACGCCGTTCGTCCGCGTAAGATACGGCTCCTCAAATAGCACGCTGCCCGGAGTTGTCCAATACTGTCCGAACGGAGCGTCGCCCACTTCGTAAAACAGGTTCAAGTCCTCTATGGACGTGTAGTAAATCCCGTAAGCGGCGCGGATACTTGTTTTTCCAGGCCCACCGAACACTTTTTTCAGGATGCCATCTGTAAAGTCTGGCGAATAGGCGAGACCCAGGCGCGGCGCGAAATTCGGATAATGCGTGGGCGCGAGCGTGCTGGGAACGCCAGGATCGCCTGGCACCACCCAACCCAGCGGAGCCGTTGGAAATTGGGTGGATTGCTCGCCGGGAACGATGGTCTCGATCTTCCCCTGCGTGTCGTACCACGGCATGCTGACTTCCCAGCGCACACCCAGGTTCAGCGTCAAGTTCGGGCGCACCTTCCAGGAATCCTGCGCGTACGCCCCACCGTAACGGGTGCGGGAATCGAGAAACTGCATACTGCACTGGTTGAAGCCACCGGTAGACGGGGCGCCCAGCAGATAGTCCGCAAAGTCGACACCCGTTACCGAGCCGTTGAAACTGAAATCACCATTTGGGGCACAGACATTACGTTCGTTGATTTGCAGGTAGCGGAATTCGCCGCCCAACTTCAGCGTGTGCTTGCCCTCCACCTTCGAGAAACCATCGGTCAGCATCCAGGTGTTGTTCGGCTGGCCCGTGCTTAACGTCGGCACGCCGACGGAGAAATTGTTGAAGTAGAGCGGTGGCAAGGTCTGCGGAAAGCCCGGGGGGCCGGAAGGAACGATCCCCAAGGTTCCCACACCGGTAACGAAGCCGAGACTGGATAGGCTTGCAAAACTGCCCGCCGGTTGGTCCGTGTGTGTGGACGTGCGGAAAAAGCTGACACGCGCTTCGTTCACCGCCGTGGGGCCGAACGTCTTGGTATTGCTCATCACAATCTGCTGCGCCCGCGTAGGTGTGCTTGCCGGGAAGCCCGGCACGCTCGCGGCCGGCAGAGCGCTTAACACCGTCGAATCGTCAAAGTGGTAATACCATGACCAGTTGCCCGTCTTTTCATTGACAAAGTCCACGCGCTCACCAATTTTGTTATCGGCAACGGTGTTCTTTTGGGCATCGTTCGCGTAGGTCCCCAGACTCGAGTTGAGATTAGGCAACGGAATATACGACATGGTTCCGACGGCCGCTTTGTCGAAAGCTCTCTGGGGAATCACTCCGCCCGGAAACACGCAATCAGAAGTGAGTGTGCAGCCGGCGGAGCTGTAGGGCTCGTTGACTGACACTCCGTAACCTAAGCGCTGCGTGAGAATCTGCGCCCAGTATGGTCCATCCACCGTACCCGTTAAGGCACCAGGGAAGTTGCCGGCCCGTTCGGCTACCGTGGGCAACGTTACAATACCCGTGCTCGCGCCCTGAACCTGTTTCGTACCCTGGTAATCTGTGAACCAGAACAGCCGATTCTTCCAGGCTGGACCACCCGCCGTGTAGCCGTACTGGTTGCGCCGCAATTCGGCAATCGTGGGGTCGAAGAAGTTGCGGGCATCCAAATCGTTGTTGCGCAAAAATTCAAACGCATCGCCGTGAATGCTGTTCGTCCCGGACTTGGTGATCGCGTTCATCACAGCGCCACTGAACTTTCCGTATTCGGCGTCGAAACTGTTGGTGATCAGGCGGAACTCTTCAATGGAATCCAGATTCGGGATCAGCCCGGCACCCAGGTTCCGGCCTTCACTCACGTCCCCGCCGTTCACCAGAAAAGCGTTACCAGTCTCACGCTGGCCATTCACCGAGACGTTGCCCCCTGACAGGATGCCGGAAACCGGCCGGTCGTTGGGACCGGTGCCGGCGCTCGCTGGTGCCACACCTGCCTGCAAGCCAAGAAGATCGATATAGCTTCTGCCGTTCAACGGCAGAGCCAGCATCTTCTTCGACTCGATCACGTCGCCCATCTGGGTATTCTCGGTCTGTACTTGCACAGCGCTCGCTTCGACACTTACCTGTTGCTGCACGCTGCCCACTTCGAGCGTGGCGTCAATGCGCAACTGGTCGTTCACCTTCACGTCAATATCCGACGTCGTGTACCTCTCGAAACCCGCGGCCGTGACCGTGAGTTTGTATGGTCCGGCGGGCAGCGCCAGAATACGGTACGTGCCGTCAGGCCCCGAGACCGTTTCCCGCGTCAGATTGTTCTCGGTGTTTGTTGCCACAACCCGCGCTCCGGCTACTACGGCCTGAGTCTTGTCTCGCACCACGCCCAGAATCGATCCCGTCACGTCCGCGCGGACGAGAGCAGGACTCATAAGTACCAATACAAGCAAAAGAACACACGTTATACGGCTACAACGTTGCATCTAGACCTCCTGATAATGTGAACTGATTAGCAACAGGATGTCATGAATGCTACCACCAATCAAGTGAATTAATCCCCCCAATTGAATGGGAGGCAAATGCAGAACGAATTAGTGGTGGATTGTGTACCCGGCTGCCTGAAGCGCTGTGTAGATCTCCCGCGTCGCCGTGCTGCGGTTTAGCGTGTAAAAGTGGATGCCCGGCACGCCTCGGTCCAGGAGTTCGATGCATTGGGCGGTGGCGTGTGCTACTCCCAGTTCCATCACTGCCCGGGGGTCGTTTCGGCGCCTATCTAGCTCTTCCGCAAGGGGAAACGGGATGGTGGCACCGCAATTCACCATAAAACGCTCCACTTGGGAGGCGTTCGTGATCGGCATGATTCCGGGGATGATCGGCACTTGAATTCCCACTCGCCGGGCCCGGTCCACGAACTCGAAGAAATGCTGGTTATTGAAGAAAAGCTGGGTAATCACAAAATCAAGCCCGGCGTCGACTTTGCGCTTTAGATTCATCAGATCCACGGCCGGGTTGCCGCATTCCGGGTGCTTCTCCGGGTAACCCGCTCCACCCACGCACAGGGCGGTTTGATGCCGCTCCCGGACAAACTCAACCAGCTCGCTCGCGTACCGGAAGCCCCCATCGACGGCCTGAAATTCGGTCTGTCCTTTTGGCGGGTCACCACTTGGCGGGTCACCACGCAACGCCAAAATGTTTTCGATACCGGATTCCCGGATTTTCTCCAGAACCGCTGCCAGATCTTCCCGCGTGGACCCGACGCAGGTAAGGTGGGCCATGGCCTCGATACCGGTCTCTCGTTTGACGCGGGTCACGATCTCGATGGTACGCTCGCGCGTCGAGCCGCCAGCGCCGTAAGTTACTGAAACAAAACTAGGTTGTAGCTCTCGCAGATCCGCGATCGTGTGTCCGAGCTGCTTGGCTGCCTCCTCGCTCTTCGGCGGAAAGAACTCGAACGAGAAGGTGGGCCGGTTCCTCGCGAGAAGGTCCTTGATCTGCATCTATGTCTATTGGTACCAGAGCCGCATCGGCCAACGCTAGTTTGAGGCTCTCCTCGATATTAACTGTAGTAGTATTGAGATCGGGTTAAGGCCGTTGACACAGCGTATGGCGAGGACGTGGGGGATAGGGGCCCTCCTCGTGTGCGCTGCGATAACGCCGGTACACGCCGCCGAGCCGGTCAAGCAAACTCCATTTTCGATCAACGAACCGTTCGAGATTCCCAGCATGATGCTGGAGCCCGGGCAGTACGTGTTCAAACTCGTGGAGCGTGAGCCGCAGCGCAACGTACTGGATGTTTTCGAGACCGTCCAGCTCTGGACCAGCGATGAAACGCGCCTGTTGTCCACGATGTTGACGATGCCTAATTACGACCAGCCCACCACCGATAAGACCGTATTCACCTTCTTCGAACGGGGTCCGAAACAGCCCAAAGCTCTGCGTATCTGGTTCGCGCCGGGCCGCAACTATGGGCAGGAGTTTGTGTATCCGAAGATTCAGGCGGTGGAACTGGGCAAGTCGGTGGGGCGCGCGGTTCTTTCGATGCCGCCGGAGTTGCCGGGAGACTTGGGGAAACTCGCCAGCGCGCCGCCGCCGGCTCCTCCTGCGCGCGTTCAGACGCCGGCTCACGCCGTTGCGCCGAAGGTTATTCCAACGGCCAGTGTTGCAGCTCCGGTTCAGAGCCGCGCGCGCGCCGGTGAACCGAAGATGATCGCCGCCAATTTACCCAAGACGGCCAGTTACCTGGCGCTGTTTGCGGTGCTAGGGGTGCTGGGGATTACTGCCGGCTCGTTGCTGCGCATCCTGATGCTTCGGCTGGAGCGCCGATGAGCCTGCGGGTGCGGTTGCGGTTTACGAAATCGCTACTGCGGCGCGGCGAGAAGCTTTTCTTCTTACTCGGGTTTGCTTCGCTTGGGTTGTGCGCGATCCTGTTGGGACGGGCGTGGTTCTTTCAGGTGTATGAGAACTGGGCGTTCGAGCAGGAATTACAGGGCGGCCTGGTTTCGTACCGGGAGTTCGTGGCGCAAACGGTTTCGTTTTCGCCCACGGCTCCGCCTAACCTGGGGTTCGACGGCGCCGGTGGCGGCTCGATCGTTGGCCGGATCGAGATCCCTAGGATCGGGCTGAAAACCATGATCCTCGAAGGGGTGTCACAGCGCACGCTGGCGCTGGCGGTGGGTCACATTCCCGGAACCGCGCTGCCGGGGGGCGCGGGGAACGTCGGACTGGCGGGCCACCGCGACACGTTTTTTCGCAGTCTGCGCGGAGTCCGGCCGGGGGATACGATCGTGCTGACTACGCTCAATGGTTCTTACGAGTACGAAGTGAAGACCTGCGAAGTGGTCACGCCACGAGACACACATGTCCTGGCCGATTCAACGGAACCGGCCCTCACTCTGGTGACCTGCTATCCCTTTCATTACCTCGGACCCGCGCCCGAGCGATTCATTGTCCACGCTTCGCGTTCCCGCAGCTAACCTGCAGGGCATCGAATGGGCGTCTCCGGGACTCTTCCTCCAGTCATACAAGTTTCAGGCATCCGCAAGACTTACGGGACTACGGTGGCCGTCTCCGAGGTTTCGTTTGAAGTCAACGAAGGCGAAGTCTTTGGCTTGATCGGTCCGAACGGCGCAGGGAAAACAACCACGATGGAGTGTGTTGAAGGAGTGCGCCGGCCTGACCGAGGCAACATCTCGATCCTAGGCCTGGATCCGTTCCGCGACGTGTATCAGGTGCAGAACCGGATTGGGGTACAACTCCAACAGGCGCAACTCCAGAAGAGAATCAAGGTGTGGGAGGCTGTGGATCTCTGGGCCTCGCTCTACTCGAAATCGGTGGACGCCCACCGGCTGCTCGAACAACTAGGTCTTGCCGAAAAACGGAACGCTCGGTTCATGACCCTCTCGGGTGGGCAGAAACAGCGGCTGTTCATCGCCCTGGCGCTGATCAACGATCCGGAAGTAGTATTTCTGGATGAGCTGACCACCGGGCTCGACCCGCAGTCGCGGCGGGCGATCTGGGACCTAGTGCGCGGTATCCGCGACCGCGGCAAAACGGTCTTTATGACCACCCACCTGATGGAGGAGGCCGAGCGGTTGTGCGACCGCGTGGCGATCATCGAGCACGGAAAGATCATCGACGTTGGCAGGCCTGAGGAACTGGTGAGGCGGCACTGCCCTGCCCGAACGGTCGTCCTGGCCACCGACAATGCGCTTGCCGAAGAACGCCTGCGCGCGATTCCGCAGGTTGAGACCGTAACCCGCCAAGGCTCCCAGTTCACGATTCAGGGGCGGGGCGACGACTTCGTGAGCGAGGTAATCCATTGTCTATCCGAGAACCGGATCCGGGTCACCGACTTCCGCACCATCCTGCCCAACCTGGAGGACGTCTTTCTGAAGCTGACCGGGCATTCGATTCGCGATTAGAACAGACAAGACCATGCTGCATGGACTTTGGAAACTGACCTGGCTGGAGATCAAAATCTTCCTGCGCGAGCCGCTCGGGGCATTCGGATCGATCATTCTTCCCGTCCTGGTGTTCGTGGTGATGGGCCATTTCATGGGTGGCGGGCTCCCGCCACGCGCGAACCCTGCCGCCGAATTCGTGCGCGTCGGCTTGCCAGTTTTCGTTGCAGTGCTAATAGCGCTCAGCGCGGTGTTGTCGCTGGTCACGATCATCTCGATTTACCGGGAGGGCGGCATCCTAAAACGGCTCAGGGCCACACCGCTGCGCCCGCAGACGATTCTCACCGCACACGTATTGGTCAAACTGGTGCTCACGGTGGTCACACTCGCCTTGACTTTACTGGCCGGCAAGCGCTACTACCCGGTCAACATGGAGGTTCCCATATTCGGCTTTACGATGGCGCTGTTGATCAGTACGTGGAGCATCCTGTCGATCGGTTTTCTGATCGCAAGTATTGTGCCTACGGCGCGATTCGCGCAGCCAATCGGCGCGGCCATCCTGTATCCGATGCTCGCCCTCTGCGGATTGTTCGTGCCGCTGCAATCGTTGCCCCCGGCGCTGCAAACCTTCGCACGCGTGCTGCCCCTGACCTACGCGGTGTCGCTTCTCCAGGGGATCTGGAAAGGCGAGGCGTGGTCGGCGCACATGGGCGACGTCACGGCGCTAGTCGTCGTATTTGTGATTTGCACAGCGCTTTCAGCGAAGGTCTTTCGCTGGGAATAGGGCGCGCACTTATTCGCTGAGTTCGCGAATCCAGATGTTTCGAAAACGGACGGGCTGATCGTGGTCCTGGAGCAGAAGCGGCATCTTCGCGGGGTGCGGAGTGTAAGGGGGACGCTTCATATAGTCCGTGGGCCCGGTCAGTTCGGTGTTGTCTTGCACGAGCACGCCGTTTTGCAGAACGGTTTCGCGAGCAGGCCGGAGCAACTTGCCATCAGGGGCGAAACGCGGGCCGTGGAAGACGATGTCGTAGGTCTGCCACTGACCGGGAGGCAGACAGGCGTTCACCAGGGGCGGCGTCTGGGCGTAGATGGCGCCCGCCTGCCCGTCGGCGTATGTCTTGTTTTCGTAGGAATCGAGCACCTGAAGCTCGTACTTGCTCATGAGATAGATGCCGCTGTTGCCGCGGCCCTGATCCTTGCCGTGGGGCGGGTTGGGCTCGGCCCATTCGACGTGCAATTGACAATCGCCGAACGCTTGCGCGGTGTGGATATCGCCCTTTCCGGGTGCAACTTCGAGCGCGCCGTTAACGACCTTCCACTCCGCAGGACCGCCTTTGCCGTTTTGCCATTTCGAAAGATCCTTGCCGTCAAAGAGCACGGTAGCGTCTGACGGCGCCTTTCCTGGCGAGGGTTGAGTGCTGGGTGTGGCGGGCGTGATAACGGGTGGCAGGGGACGCGCGGGGTCGGAGACCTTCCAGCGGGTGAGGGAATCTTTCGCGTTGTCAGCCGGCAGCGCCGGGTTCGAAGCCAGCAAAAATGCTACGGCAAAAAAGATAGTACGCATCGGAATCTTTCGAAGGAATTCTATCAGAGATCGATGGCAGCCAAACTCATGGGCGGTTGCCGCTAGCCATCGCCGATGATTACGGTGGGGCAGCCGAGGACGATAACTCCGCCATGCACGGTTGGATCGCCGATGCGCGCGGCCATCAGATTGCCGATCAAGACAGTCGGCGAGCCCTTCAAGATGGTGTCGGGTGGGCCAACACAGGTTGCCAGATCGGTTGCGCGCGCCGCTGGGAGAAATCCGATCAGCACCGTAGGGCAGCAGGGGGGCAAGATGGGACCACCGACGTGGGGCACGATGCCGGTCACCATGGGGCAAGTGTGCATGTCAGTGACGCGAGCGGCTGGAGGCATAGGCTATTCTCCTCGGATTTTCAATTCAACTTACCGACCTTACTGCCATCGTCGGCGACGTCTGGAGCCGCGGGATCAGTAGGATCTTTCGGGCTCGATGGTGTTCCACTTCCGGCCGCGCCACCACTGTTGATCAAAACCGTGGTGCCCTGAATGGTTACGCCAGACGGTCCGATATCCACGAAACCGCCTGCTCCGATGAGTGAAACCTGTGCGCCGGCTTCGATGATGATCTTCATTCCGGCCTTCAGATGAATCTCCTGGCCGGCCTCGGACGAATAAACCTGGCCTACCTTTTCATACTCGTTGCCAGTCACGTTCAAGGAGAGATCGCCCCCAACCTTTTCATTCAGATCTCCGGCGACCTGCAAGGAAAGATTGCCACCTACTTTTTCCATCGCGTTGCCTGTCACAGATCCGCTTTTGTCCGCCCCGACACTCTCCTTTTGGTTGGCCGTGACAATCAGACTGCGATCATTCCCCACGAACTCCCGCGAGTCATTCTTCACGCGCTGGTCCATGTCCTTCTGGGCGTACATGAAGAACTGTTCGGAACCGGTCTTATCCTCGAATCGCATCTCATTGCGATCGTTTTGCCCGCCGCCCTTACTGCTGTTGCTTCTGATGCCGCTCTGCGTCTTGTTGTCCGGCAGCTTGTAGGGCGGCATTTGCGCTGCGTTATAAACGCTGCCGACGATAATGGGCTGATCGGGATCGCCTTCCAGGAAATCGACGATGACCTCCTGGCCGATGCGCGGAATGTGAATCATGCCCCACTGTTGTCCCGCCCAAGGTGTGCCCACGCGGCACCAGCAGGAACTGTTGGCGTCGTTCTGGCCCTCGCGGTCCCACTGGAATTGAACCTTCACGCGGCTGTACTTATCGGTGAAGATCTCTTCGCCGGCGGGTCCGACGACAGTAGCGGTGTGGGAGCCGTGCACGAACGGCCGCGATGTGACGCGCGGAGGACGAAACGGAAGGGCGAACGGAATACAAGTAAATGTGTTGCTGTAAAAAGGCTCTCCCGCTCCGCCGTTCACGCCGGTACCGTATGCCTGCTGCCCCGAATGACTCAGCGAGGTGATTACGTACACACCGTCCGCGTTGAAATGGCGCGTCAAAGTGAACTTGTAGCCGGAAACCAAGTGGCCGCAGTTGCTGGCAGCGTTGATGACGAGGCTAGGCAGCGCCTCCTGTTGCATGCGGATGCCCACGGTGCGCGCATTGTCGTCAAAGATTTTTTGCAGCTTGTCCGGCTGCTCTCCGCCGCCGGGACTAATACCATCAAAGCGCTGCGCGTAAGCCCCGGGATAATCATAGATCTCGAGCGAGTCGTTGCCGCCAACCTTGAGCTTGTGCGCGACCTTGCCTGCCTGCACGGTTTCGACAATGGTCTTCTCGGCTTCGAGATGCTTGCCGGGAAGTTCGAAACAATGGTCCCAGAGTGTATACTTGCCCGAGCGCAGACCTTGCGACTTTTCCCATTGATGAATACGCTCCTCGCCGCGCGTGCCGCCTTCGATCTCCTCATAGATGAGCCTGGACGGATCAGAGATCTCGGGGTGGGATTGCGTCGTGTTGGCAACAACCATTTCGTCGGAATCGGCCGTGTGCTTGAAGAAATAGTAAATTCCCTCTTCTTCCATCAGGCGGGAGGCGAACTCGAAGTCGCTTTCACGGTACTGCACGCAATAATCCCTGGGTTGAAATGTGCCCTGTATTTCCCAGCTCACGTCCAGGCTGGCGAGCACTGCTTTCAGGATGTCCGGAACGGTCATTTGCTGGAAGATGCGGCTGCGCACCTGGCGGGTGAGGAGCCAGAATTGCGGAACCAACTCGGCCGAATAGCGGGTGAAGCGCAGGTTGCGGCCACCCTGCGAGAAGCTGCTGAGAATGCCGTGAAAGTAGCGCGAATCCCCATCGAGCAACTGTAATTCGATACTCACCTTTTGCCCGAGCAGGTCTTCGAAGGCGATGGTGCGCTGATTCTCGGCAATCAAGTCCAAGTGGAACCGGAACAAGCTGGAGACGGCTTCCTGGCCGGAAAAGCCCTCCAACAGCAGGACATCGGGGCCCAGCGGCGTGTGGATTTTTAGGATGTGGTCGTGTTGCGTAAAAGGTGTCGTAGCCACTGCTGTCTCCTGTTCCCGACTACAGCCAGCCCCTAGTTGTACACGAATGCGCCATCGTTGCCCGTCGTAACGTGAATAGCGCTGATGCGCTGCCTTTCCGCCAGGCCGCCAAGAATCCGTCGTGAAATTTCCGGCAAAAGTGTGTTGGTCAGAATATTATCGACGTTGCGCGCGCCGCTTTCCACCTCCGTGCACCGCCGCGCTACTTCTTCGACGAGCGGATCGTCGTAGGTCAAATGAATCCTGTGATTCTCGAACAGCCGGCGCTGGATCTTGGCGAGCTTGAGCGTGATGATCTTCTTGAGTGCTTCGTCGCGCACCGGAAAATACGGGACGATCACGAGGCGGCCCAGAAACGCTGGTTTGAAGATCTTGTTCAGCTCGGGTTTCAGCGCTTTGACCAGACCTTCCGGCCCGGGCATGGTTTCGGGGTCGGCGGTCAGCTTCATGAGCGTGTCGGTGCCGGCATTCGAAGTCAAAATAATGATGTTGTTCTTGAAATCGATCTCACGGCCTTCGCCGTCTTCCATCATGCCCTTGTCGAAGACCTGGAAGAACAGTTCGAGCACGTCGGGATGGGCCTTCTCTACTTCATCGAGTAGCACGACGGAGTAAGGCCGGCGCCGGACGGCCTCGGTGAGCACGCCGCCTTCGCCGTAGCCGACGTATCCGGGGGGCGAACCTTTGAGAGTGGAGACGGTGTGCGCCTCCTGGAACTCGGACATGTTGATGGTGATGAGATTACGCTCGCCACCATAGAGCAGATCAGAGAGCGCGAGCGCGGTTTCGGTTTTGCCCACGCCGCTTGGCCCCACGAGCATGAAGACGCCGACTGGCTTGTTGGGATCCTCCAGGCTGGCGCGCGCGGTGCGGATACGCTCGGCGATGGCGCCGAGCGCGTGGGATTGGCCAATGACGCGCTGACCCAATTGCTGGTCGAGCGTGAGGACGGATTGCACTTCATCCTTCAGCATCTTCCCGACGGGAATGCCAGTCCAGGCGGAAATGACGTCGCCGACGATCTGGGAATCGACACAAACGCGGATGAGCGGCGCCTCGCCCTGGACTTGTTCGAGTTCAGCGTTCAGCTTAACGAGTTCGGCGCGCAAAGGCGCGGGATCGAGAGCCGGTTGTGCGACCGCCGCCTGGCCATCGCCGGAAGCTACCGGCGCCGGGGCACTTGTTCCCTCGAGTTTCGAGCGCACGTCGCGAATGCGCGACACAAGATCGCGCTCTTTTTCCCAACGCTCGCGCATGGTGGCGAGCCGGGATTCGGTTTCGGTGCGTTGCTGGGCGATTTGCTCGAGGCGCTCGTGGTGATTGCCGCCCAGCGCGGTTTCCCGTTCGAGAACGCGGGTCTGGACGGCAAGATCGTCGAGTGTGCGGGTGGCATCTTCGATGGCCGGTGGAATCGCGTTCTGGCCGAGCGCGAGACGCGCGCAGGCGGTATCGAGCACGCTGACGGCCTTGTCGGGAAGCTGGCGATCGGGCAAGTACCGGTGCGAGAGCTTCACCGCCGATGCCAATCCCTCATCCAGGATGCGGACGTTGTGATGCTTTTCGAGCATGGGCACGAGGCCGCGCAGCATCACACGGCACTTTTCCTCGGTCGGCTCTTCCACTTTCACAACCTGGAAGCGGCGTGCCAAGGCGGCATCCTTCTCGAAGTACTTCTTATATTCGGACCACGTGGTGGCGGCGATGGTGCGCAGCTCGCCGCGGGCCAGCGCCGGTTTCAGCAAGTTGGCGGCGTCGTTTTGACCCGCCTGGCCGCCCGCGCCGATCATGGTGTGGGCCTCATCGATAAACAGAATAATGGGCGTGGGCGAGCTCTTGACTTCCTCGATCAGACCTTTGAGCCGGTTTTCGAATTCGCCCTTCACCCCCGCGCCGGCCTGCAAGAGCGCGAGATCGAGAGTGCGCAGCGTGACGTTTTGCAGCACCGGTGGAACGTCGCCGTGGGCGATGCGTATGGCGAAGCCCTCTACCACGGCGGTTTTGCCGACACCCGCTTCACCGGTGAGGATGGGATTGTTTTGCCGGCGGCGCGTGAGGATATCGACCACCTGGCGGATTTCGGAGTCACGTCCCAACACGGGATCGATCTTGCCGGCTTTCGCGCGTTCGGTGAGGTTAACGGTGTATTGATCGAGATTGGGCGTTTTGCCGCCGGCGGCGCGAGGCTGGCCGGCGCCAGAGGAAGCTGCGCCTGGCTCCTCGGCCGCGGCAGTAATCGAGTCCTCGTGCGAGCCCGCGACGATTTGCAACAGGTTCTGACGCAAAGTATCCGGCTGGATCTTCTGCAACTCTTTGCTGACGTCGCGAACGATGCGCGTGAGGTCGTCATTCGTAAACAGCGCCAGGATGGTGAAAGCCGAACGGATCTGGCCGGCGCCGTAATCGACCGACCCAAGCAGCCAGGCTTCGGTCAGCATGTGAACGAGCATCTGGCTGAGCACGGGACCACGGCCATTGCCGGTTTTCATACGATCGAGGCTGCGCGCGAGCTCGGCCGACAGGCGCGACTTATCGACGCCGAAATGTTTCAGAATGTGCTGGAGATCGCTATCGGTTTCGTCGAGTAGCTTGGTCAGGTAGTGCTCGACCTCGACCTCATAATGGGTACGCGAAGCGCACAAACCGACGGCCGCTTCGAGCGCATCGCGCGTGATCTGATTGACTTTTCCGAAGAAGAATTTCCAGTTTTGCAGCATAGAGTCCTCACGAAATGTGTAAGACGGTGTCGCCGGGATTGCGCGGAAATGGCGCGGACTTCATCCAAGTCACCCAGCCCAATTGCGGAGAGGCGCCATGCTCGGCGCCCAACTCGCAAGCCGGCACTTCATCCTGTTTCAAAACCAACTGCACGTCAAAATCGAATTCGGTTTCGGCGAAGAAGCCGAGCAATCCGCAGAGCGGACGGTAGGCGGTCCCGTTGGGCAGGAAATCCAGGTACTGGGCGAGGGTCAATGGCCCTAATTTCACCCGCACGCAGGATTGCTGATCCCAGATCTGATCGCCGACCACGGCTCCCAAACCCAACTGCTCCGAGGAACTCAACTGGTCTGCGAAGCAACATTGCGTTTCCGCGTCCAACTGGAACCAGCCGCCAGCGAACTGCTCGATTTCGACCGGGACGCCGAAATAATCCTCCAAAACCTGGCGGAGAGCAACGGCCGAGCGCGGCTGCTGCGCCAGCAGGCCGGCGTAGTAGAGGAGCGAGTCATCAGCCACGGACTGGCGGTTCTGCAAGCCTTCGGTACCCAGCCCGATCAGGTCCATCAGATGTTGCGAGAAGCGGTCGCGCTCGCCGCGCTCGTAGGCTATGGTGAACCGGTACTTCTGCCACGCCTGAAAAAACAGCGAGATCATGCGGTGGTTGAAAATGTCCAGGAACTCGCGAATCGCGTGGTCCTTGGCGCGCCCGCGGGTGATCACCAGTTCGGTGTAGTAGTGCGGCAGCACCGCCGACGGACCGGTCAGACCCATGAAATTCACTTCCATGCGGGCGGGCGCATGCTCAGTGTGCTGGAGCGAATAAATCTGGCTGGGAGGAAAAGAGACCGACTGGTGGGCACTGAAGTGCACGACCTCGCGGGCGGGGTTGATAAATAAGCCCACGGGCTCGCGATCGGGCATCAGGCGCTCCAGAAGCCGCACGGCCTGAAAGAAATTGAAGCAGTAGGGCTCGCGCTCGAGAGCTTCCCAGATTTCGGACGCGGCGTCCGGCGTTACAGCAAGATCTTGTGTCCCGCTCTCGGGGGCCATTGCTCCAAGTCCTCCCTTCTCTGGGTTGTGCGCGCGACCAACTGGCTGAAGCTGTTCAGCGAAACGTACAAACCGAGGAACCGCTCCAGAACGCTGGCAAACAGGTAGACACCGCCGCCGACAAACTGCTCTTCATCCAGTTCCAGACGGACGCGCGTACCCCGCGCAAAACTGATGCCGTGCTCGGAAATGACGCGGGCAAAGTGCCGCGCGCTATCGACCTTGACGATGCCCTCGATCTGCTTCTGGATGTAAGCCGAGTCGGTAAAGTTGTAGAGTCGCAGAATGTGCTGCAAAGCCTCGCGGCCGCCCTCAACCAGCGACAGATAATTCAGCGAGAGGTGCGAAATCAGCCGCCACAAAGCGCTGCGACCCGTTGGCGGACGGATGGTGTTGGACGGCTTTTTGAGCATGACGATGCGCTTGATGGGCGCAGCGCCTTCCAGGTCCAGATCGCCCTTTTCATTGCCGAACGGGAGGCGCGCCGGCAGATCGCCGTTGGTGCAAGTGAGCCGAATGGTAACCGTGTCGACATTGGGCCGCATGGGCTTGCCGGTCATATCCACCAAGGTCAGGTAAACATCGAGGGCTTCGGAATTACGCCGCGTGGTAAGCCGCCGCGATCCATGCCAAAACGTTTGTTTCTTGTCGCGTGCCGAGGCGTGCCGGTAGGAGTAAAACGGATCGAAGTGGATGGTGTCGTGGGAGGCCGGGTCCACGCTCACCACTTCGTCTACCGAAAAGATCTCCATGGCGTCCTGGCGGGACACGTCGGGCACGATGGGATATTCGAAAACGGTGTGACTCAAAAGGATCGGCTCGGCGGTCTGTGGAAACAGGTTTACGATGGGCGTGCAGTTCAGGCGGATGGTCTTGTCCGAGACGCCGGTTTCGAGTTGCTGCTGGCGCTCGGCGCGTTCGAATCGCGAGACTAGAAAGAGGATTTCGGCGCGATCTTTGAAGCCCGCCTGCGCCAGTTGCTCCAGACCGGAAAGTTCGAAGAAAAAGAATTTGTCGGGAAACGCGAAGTACTCCTGCAACAGCCGGTAACCCAGAAACGACCGCAGAGGATACGGCAACATGCCCTCCTTATCCTCGAAACCGACGGGCCGCAAGTGGTCGGGCTCGAACCAAAGCGTCTTCGCACGCGAGCCGGGTGTGGGATCACGAATGACGATCTGCGTGCATTTTCCACACAACAACTCGTACAGGTTGTGGACCAGCGCGCCTTCGCCGTTCAGATGAAAGCGCAAGGAACGCAGGGGCAGCTTGTCGAAGGCCACGTCCGGAAAACAGCGGATCTCGAAGCGCAGCGCGGCCACCGCATCGGACTTGATGGGGGGCTGGAAACGGTCGGGCGTGCGCCATTGCGCGTCCACCACGCGCAGCGGCCAGAGCGTGGTGTCGTAACAGGTGCGGTACTTGCAGGGAACACCGCTCACGGGCGGAGAGTAGAGCACCGAGCCTTTGGGAATGGGCAAGCCGGTGCTGAGATTCCCCTGCGCGGGGTCCAGATCGAACTCCACGGTAGACATGGAAGGGATGGGCCGCAGGTAATGCGGATAGAGCACCGTCAGCAGCGCTTCGGTGATTTCCGGAAACTCGTCATCGATCTTGAGATGAACGCGCGCCGCGAGAAACGCAAACGCCTCGAGCAAACGCTCCACGTGCGGGTCCCGGCCCTCGTTGGGATCGAGAATGAGGCGCCCCGCGATTTTGGGGTACTTGTCCGCGAACTCCGAGCCCATCTGCCGCAGGAAGGTCAGCTCGCGTTCGTAATAGAGCAGCAGATCATCCCGCATTTTGCTCCCCCTTTACCTGGTATTCGCCGCTGGAGAGTTGCAGAACAGTGTCAAAGGAGATGAGTTCAGGCGCTGGATCCATCAGCAAAAGGGCTTCAATCTGGAACCGGAGCTGGCGGCCGCTGTTCGACCCGGCATCCACCAGCGATACTTTGACGCCGCTCAGCCGGGGCTCAAACACAGATACGGTGTTTTCCAGCATGCGCAATAGACGAGTCCGGTCGCGGGTGGAGTTACCGCTGAGGTTGCTGACGTCCGGCAATCCATAGGTGTAGAGCGAGGATTCAAGACCGGGATAAGCCTCCGGAGCGCCGCCGGGAATCTGGCGGGTGTTGAGCAGCCACTCGAGGTCGCGGCGCAACGCGGCCTTAAGCTGCCGGACCGATTGCGCCCGAGTCTGCGGCGTGTCGGCCGGCGCGCCCGGAGCGAGATCAATGAGCCGCTCGAGCACCGATTGCGTGACGGTTTCGTCTGTTTCCCGCCGCGCCATGATTTATTTGGCGCAGGCCAGCGCCTGCACAGGATCGAGACGGCAGATGCGCGCGTAGAGCTTGCGTTTGGCCTCGGGGTCCCCATCCAACTGGTTCATGCAGCGGTAGAGCAGCGCCAGCGGATGCGCCAGCACTTCCGACGTCTCCCACTCTTCCAGCCTGCGTTGCTCAATTTCGTCCGCCATCTCGTTGAGGATGGGATAAGCGATGGCCTCGTGGCCCGCCGACATGCAAATCTGCGCCAGTTGAATCTTTCGCTGAAAGCGCGCCCGGCCGGAACGCTCGTGCGCGATCTCCCGGCTCAAGACTTCGACCGCCAGTTGCACATCGCCGGATCGTGCCGCGTTCATTGCAACCTGGAACGCATCCGGCGGCGCTTCCACACCGGTTCCATTCTCCGGCGATTTGGTCTCGTCCATCGAGGGGGGAGCGGCGAACTCGTTCACTGCTTGAGCTGGCGCGAGAACTTCTTTTAACCATGCCTGCGTCTCGGCGTTGGCTGTGGGAGTATCATCAGCGAGAGTCCACTGGGGCAATTGTGGCAGGTCGGCCAGCAACGACCGAACTTCGGACCGGATGGCGTTGGCGATCGCCGGATAGCCATATTCATCGAGTGCCTTAACCGCGTAGCGCTGCAAGTCGAGCCAGGCTCTGCCGCAGGGGAGGGCCACGGCGTTTTCGGCGGCTTCGATCAGTTCCGCCCAGTTCCCTTCGACGGCCAGCCGCTTGAGCTCCTGCCGAACCTGCGTGGCCGGCGGCGCCAGCAACTCCAGGCTCGGTGAATCTCCTCCCGCGCGCAATTCTCCCCAGCGCAGGCCGCGCAGCATGAGATAAGGCGCCGGGCTATAAGGATCTTCGCGCCGCAAGTATTTCGCTACGACGGCAATCCGCGTAAATGCGTCGTCCTTGTCGGCTGGTTCTTCGCTGACGGTTTTGCGCGCACGAGCCGGGGCTGCGGCGGCACCGGAGCCGGCAGCCTCTTCCTCTACGGTGGCTTCCCACAGCGCAGCCTCCGCAGCGGGTTCTTCGTCCGGCTCCAGTTCGCGCTTTTTTTGCAGCAGGCTGTTGACGGTGGACCGCACCTCTTCGAGGGCGCCGCGCAACCCGCTGAACCCTGGCGGCGAGTCGCCGAATTTCGGTTCACAAGCGCCGCTGAGGGCGTCGATCGCCTCCAGACAGTCGTCCAAAGTCTGTTTGCTCTCGGCGTAAAAGGCCTTCGGCGTGGCGGCGAAGGCAGTGTCGAAGTCCTCCCCGGTGACCTTGCCTTCGGCGATGGCTTGAGCGCGCGCCTCGGCTTTCTCGTTCGTTGCCGCGGCGTCCGCTTCGTAACCCACCTGGCGCGACTGCTTGAACTGGAACCAGTCCAGTCCACTGCGCGTGATCCTCACCTGGTGGACGGCCTGGTCGAGCCGCGAACCCACCCAATCGAGCGGCGCCGTGCGCATCTCCGCGTCGCCGTCTTCGATTTCCGGATACAGAGTTTCCCAGAAGTTCTCGACCAAGGCCTGGAGAAGTTTCAGGCCCGCGAGCAGCCCGGGGAAACCTTCGCTGCGCAATGCGGCTTCGGTGAGCCAGGCTGCCAACTGAAGGTCCTTACTTTGCGTAGCGAGGGCTTCGCCTGCCAGCTTAATGACTTGTTTCCAGTCCGCGACTTTGCGTTCGTGCGTCCATTCGCCCTGTGGGGCATCGTCATCCTCGCGCCGGGCCTCTTTGATCTTGTCGTAGACGGGAGCGTAACGAAGATTTGCGCCGCCCGGGTTCTCACCTGGAATGGGGTTTAACAGATCGTCGCGCAGGGGCATGGGGAATTACGGAGCCGCCTGGGCCGCGGCGAACTCCAGCTTGCGAATCTCGAGAATGGGAATCTCGTCGTCATCCACCGCGAACATCTTTTGTCCGACGGGAACGACGGTTCCCGCTCCATCGTCCTGCCAGTCCGTGGCCCGGCCCAGGCGGATTTGGTCGTCGGAGTGCTTCCAGGAAAGAGGAGACAGCGTGGGCAACAGAACCTCGCCCAATTCTTTGCCCTTGAAGGCCGGCCCTGTGCGCACGATAGCGGGTGTCCAAAGCAAATCGCGTAAACGGGTAGGTGCCTGCAACTCGATCGAGGCGATGTGGTGCAGGGGAATCCAAAGATAATCGCCGGCGGCGAACACTTCGAGCCGGGCGCCTAACCGAGGGTCGGAATCGGAGAAGAATTCAAATGGCTTGCCATTCAGAGTTCCGGAAAGCGGCGCATCGGATTCCGGCTCCGTGATGGGGTAATCTTTTTTTTCGAAAATGTTTTGGCGGATCCGTTCGGCGTGGAGCGCGGCGCGGTACAACAGCGCGCCCATTTCCGCCGCGCGTCCGTCCCCAGCCAGCACGTCGAGCTGTTTTTCCGCGCGCGTGTAGTCGCCCGCGAAACACAACAGCTCGAACAAAAACGTGCGGCGCTTGGCATCGGTCGGGTTATCCCGCAACTCGGCGCCAAGCGCCTGCACCGCTGCATTGAGCTTTCCGGCTTGAAACTCCGCCTGAGCGTTCATGGTTCCGTGGGAAACGGCAGGCTTAAACCTTCTGGTTTCCCTTGACGTCCCATCCACCATGGACGGCGGCGCCGAGGGTGCCATCCGCCTTTTGCGGCTTGTAATCATGCTCGATTTTGGCGAAGTTGATCGAGATCTGATCGATGGGAATCTCCGTGGATCCACCCGTCTGGTAAGACGAGACCAGGATATCGTGGAGGACGATCTTCAAAAATTCCTGCTGGTCTTTTCCCGCCTTCCGGCAAACCAGCACCGCCTTCTTGATGTGCTCACCAGATGCGCAAGCCTGCATCAGCTTGGGGCTGGCATTGTTGTGCGGCATCGTGAAGTGGAAGTCCTGCATGGAAACTTTGCCGGATCCTCCGCCTCCCAGCAACGAACTGCTCCCACTGTTGGTGGCGCCCCAAGACCACGATCCTAGATCGATCTCGCCTTTGTGTTTCGCGTCTTGGGACTCTCCGTCAATACCATCGAGTTTTAAGAAAAAATCTACAGCCATTTGTCCTGTTCTCCTTTTTCCTTATGCTTTTTTTGACAACCCCAAGAGATCTACTTCCTCGCCGATGGCGGCAGCTCCGCGACCAGTCGCAAAGATACCGAAAGTTCATCGAGCTGGAAGTGCGGTTTCAGAAACGCCACGGCGCGGTAGACGCCGGGCTTGCCGGGCACTTCGCTGACCTCGATGGAGGCATCGCGCAGCGGGTGGCTGGCCTTCACGTTGGGCGCCGCATTATCGTCCGGCGTGACGTAGTTCATAATCCACTGATTCAGGAACCGTTCGCAGTCCGATCGCGACATGAAGCTGCCGATCTTGTCGCGCATCATCGCTTTCAGGTAGTGGGCGAAACGGGACACCGCCAGAATGTACGGCAACTGCGCCGAGAGCCGGGCGTTGGCGTTGGCGGCCTCCTTGTCATACAGCTTGGGCTTTTGGCAGGACTGCACGCTGAAGAAAGCGGCATAATCCGTGCCCTTGCAGTGCACCAGCGGAGCGAAGCCCTGATCCGCGAGTTCCTTCTCGCGCCGGTCGCTGATCTGCACCTCGGTCGGGCATTTCAGCGCGATGTCGCCTTCGTCGGTCCGGAAGTTATGCGTTGGCAGTCCCTCTACCAGCCCGCCGCCCTCCACACCGCGGATCGATGCGCACCAACTGTACTGTGCGAAAGACTGGGTCAATCGGGAGCCAAGCGACCACGCCGCGTTGCCCCACAGATACTTGGTGTGATCCGTGCCATCGACCGCCTCTTCATAATTGAAGCCGTCCACCTGCACGTTGTCCTTGCCGTAGGGGAGCCGCATCAGAATATGCGGCAGGCACATGGCCACGTACCGCGAATCCTCTGACTGGCGGAAGGACTTCCACTTCGCGTATTCCGTCGTATCAAAGATCTTGGCGATGTCGCGTGGCGCGTCCAGGTTCGTGAAGCTATCCATGTTGAACATCTCGGAAGACGCCCCGGTCAGGAACGGCGCGTGAGCCGCCGATGCCACATTGGAGATCTTTTCGATCAGCTCGAGGTCTTCCGGACCTTTGCCGAATTCATAATTGCCCAGCAGAGCGCCAAACGGAGCGCCGCCGAAGACGCCGAACTCCTCTTCGTAAACCTTCTTGAATAGCGCGCTCTGGTCGAATTCCGGCGCCCGCTGGAGATCCCGCAGCATTTCCTTCTTGCTGCAATTGAGGATCTTGATCTTCAGCATGTCGCTGGTCTCGCTCTGGTCGAGCATGTACTTCAAGCCACGCCAGGAACCTTCCAGCTTCTGGAATTCGGGATGATGAAGAACCTCGTTCAGCTGAATGGAAAGCAGGTGGTCGATCTGCGCGATGCGCGCATTGATCATGGACTCGGTGTCGCGGGAGATGGTCATCTCGCCTTGCAACACCTGGCTGACGAATTCCTTGACTAGGCTCTTCCCGCGCTCACGCGCCGCCGGGTCCTTGCCCAGGCGGCCCTGCTCCACAATCTGATCTAACAGACCGCCCGCCACTTGCTGTTCGGCGGTCTGCGCAGCCACTGCTGATTTTTCCTTCTCAGGCATTGGGCTCTCCCTCTGGCTTCACTTCTTCCTTGAGCTTGCCCAGCTTCTCCGTGTTCGTGATGGCATCCTGCAGCAGCTCTTCCAGTTTGTCGTTGCCTTGCAGACTGCCGCGCAGGTCGGAGAGCTTGGTTCTCAGCTCCAGCAGTTCGCGGAGCGGCCGTACCTGGCGAGCCACCTGCTCCGGCTCGAAGTCCTGCATACTCTTGAAGTTCAGGTCTACCTTCAAGTTGCCGGCGTTGGGGTCGTCACTGAGCTTGTTCTCGACCGAAAACGCCAGGTGCGGCTTCATGCCCGCGAGCACGCTATCGAAGTTGTCAGGATTCACTTCCACGAACTTCCGGTCCTTCAGCCGCGCCATGGCTTCGGTCGGCTGGCCCGTGAAGTCACCTAGCACGCCCATGACAAAAGGCAGTTCTTTCAATTCGATCGCGCCGCCCACCTCCACGTCATAAGTAATGTGCACGCGTGGCGATCTTACCCGATCGAGCTTATGTTGTGTGCTTTGTCTTGCCATTCTGCTCTTCCTCCTCCCCCTCTAATCCCGCGCCGGCAGCTCTGTGTCGGTGCGCCAACGCTCCGTATATCTCAAACTAGGCCCCCAACAGCCATGGAACAGGCAACCTCGAAGACGGCGGGAACCAGGCTGGGGTGGTCGCACGGCGTGGGGGTGGGCCGGGGACGTGTACGCTGTGCCTGTGAAGACAAAACCACTCCGCCGCGCGATCATAAACCGTGACGTTGAGATCTTGCCTGTCACGATTGACCAAGACTAGCACCACACCCGACGGAATAACAAGCCCCTAAACGGCTTATCCATAATCCACAGGAGCTCAATTTTCCACTGCGTACTTGGGATAGAGCTGAGGCTTTCCACCGCGAGTTCGCCCAGCTCCCAACACGCTGTTTTCATGCCCATGCCCCGAGGAGAAAAGCAATCAGGTCGCCAGCCTGGCGCCCGGCCTACAAGCGCACTACGAGTCAGCGCAAGCTGCTTCGTTTCAATGAAATAGGTTTGGGTCGCTGGCTGGGAACGTGCCGTCGGGCATGGATGCGGGCTATCCGGCCGGATAGCCGGACTAGCAGAATGGATAGACTTGGGGCGTCCTTAATTTTAGCTAGTTCCGGCGGACGAGCCAGCCGGTTCGCATTGCAGCGTGGCGCTTGAATTCGCTAGATTGAGAGCGGAGGAATGGCCGAGTGGTTGAAGGCGGCGGTCTTGAAAACCGTTAGCGGGGTGACTCGCTCGGGGGTTCGAATCCCTCTTCCTCCGCCATGTATCTTATTGATTATATTTGGCTTGTTGGTTAGATTTTCTTCTGTGCCCCCAACGTGCCCGTTTCACTGAACCCGCACCTTGTCGAGAGCCACATCCTTAGTCCCGATATACACGCGCTCCATCAGCTCATCAATGCGGCATTGCCGGGCAACCGACCACTTCCCGTAATGCTTCCGAACGATTTCAGGGCTGTTGCCCAGAATATCGGCGACCTCCTCGAAGCTGGCTCCACGGCCCAATAGCTCAGTGGCAAGCGTATGGCGAAACCGGTGCGCGTGAGCAACCTGCACACCGGATTCTTTAAAGACCGCGCGCAGGCAGCGGTCTTACATGCGCCTTGTGCGTCTTCGGCTTGCCGGTGCCATTCCAGAAGAAATAGTGCGACTCCACATTGCTCATAGGCGGCGGTACGCTATCCAGAGCCACTTTCATGTCAGGCGGAACGGGCAGAAAAACCGGCTGCCCGCTTTTCTCCGTCCGAAGGAATATCCTCCACCTGTCGCCGTCACGGCTGATTCTGTCTCTTGCGAGCATCGAAACATCACCGATGCGAAGCGCGGTATAGCGAAGCGTCAGGATCATCGCGCGCGAGCGCAGCCGTTCGTACTGCCTCTTTCCAACCCGGTCACAGGCTTTCACGATTGCCGCGACTTCTGCCGAAGTAAACGGCACGACTTCATTCGGTTTGAGGTTGCGCGGCAGCTTGATCCTCTTGCCCGGATTTTCCTTCATCCACTTCCGGTCAACACAGAACCCCAAAAACACGCGCAGAATTTCCAGTTCCTTGCACGCCGTGATTTGCTTGATGCCGCGAGCGGCGCGGAACTGGTCGAGCTTTTCGGTGGTCAGCTCTTCGAGGCTGTCAATCTGTTGCGCCTCGCAGAATTCCGACAGTTTCGTAAGGGGATTTCGATACTTGCTGATCGTCGCATCCTTCAGACCTTCGCTCTTGCAATGCCCGAGGAACGCTTTAACGGCATCCGGCACCGGCTTGAACACGCCGTCCTCCGGAGATTCCAGCGCGACGGCTTTCTTGCGCGCTCGGGCTAGGTCGCGGGTTTCGAGAGACTGGCGGAGGGTCCGCTTGCCGTTTACATACCCATCCGTCCAAACTGGGCAATTGCACTTCAGGTAGTTGCGCCCCTTGTCCCGATGGGGGCATTCGACAGTGTGCCGGCGCCATAGAGTCAGCATGTTCTGGGATTCTATCATCGCGCCATCCGCTCGCGGTAAAACCTGGCCGCAGTAGAGGCCGGAATCCGCAAGGTAACGTAATCCCGTTTGTTCCGTCGCCCAGTCTGCCCGATTTTCAACACTCCCGATTCATCCTGGAATAGGCGCCGGATGGTGGTCTCATCCAACGCCCACAACTCCGCCAGTTCCTTCGGCGTGTAGTGACGCTCGAACGGGTCTGGGTGCTGTTGCCGAATTGTAGTCGGGGCCGTCACGATTGCTTTACGTCAGGTGTTCTCTGCGATTCCGCCAGCGATGCACCAGCTTTTCGTTTGGCAGTTCGCGCCTCGCGACCACACTCGGGGCCAGGCCATCTCAAACTCGATCGCAGAAGGCCCTGACTTTAGCGCGGATTGCAGGGTCTCGACATTCTGGCGCACGATTTCCGAACTCATAGAACCATGTCCCCTCCAGCTTGTCGCGCTGGGAGCAGCGGCCCGGGCATTGTGTTTTGCCATGCGAGGCCCTCTACTTACTAAGGAATGGCAAGGATAGGTATCGGACATTCAGATCAACTTTTTTTTCGTTGGGTCTCCATCGCACATGGCTTCGCGAATGTCGTATCGCGGTTTGCTCAGGGCCGCCATAGCACTTGCCAGCGGGTCAAATTTTGCTGCCGCAACGGTTTGCACTTTGAGTGGGCGGCGTCCGCGATGACTCGCCATGGCACCGCCAGGAGCCTGCCTCGCGTTTTCGCAACGAACGCGGTTGATATAGCGAGCCAGCGTGCTGTATGCGATCTCGATCCCGTCTTGGCACAGGCTCTGGCGTATCACCTCGAGGGTGTGGCCGGCTTTCAGCGCCGCATCAATCTCCATCCATGCCCAGCGAACCTGGGCCATTGGCTTGTCGGGTCGCTGGCTTTGCAAGGCATGAAGGCATGGCAGAGGAGAGTCTTTGGGATCGGTGTTGTCAGACATTCTTGTGCCCTCTACTTAAATAAGATTTGGCAACGGGGAAAAGGCCCGAAGTCCGATCAACTTTTTTTCGTCGCGTGCCCGTCGAACGCAGTACATGCTACGGTTGTTCGCAAGAGGCGGGCCTGGGGGCTAACCGGTCAGTCGCTTATCGGAAAGTAGAGGCGGAGCAGGCCGGCTTCAAGTCATTGTTGTCAGGCATGTTTCTCACTCGAAGGACAAAAGCGGACAAACTTAGGCGTTAGTCGACAGAAGTGGATGTTCACGGACAACCCTAGAGGTAGTCAGACCAAACGCAGAGTGGAACATAAAGGAATGGGATTCACTGGGCCTGGTGGGGCAGGACTTGCGCTTTTTACTGCTCTCTTCATGGCCGGAATAACTTTACAGGTGAATAACGATTAGGTGGAAATAGAGTTGCCGGTCCCTGCCTCTTCAGAGTATTATCCCTTGCTTCTGAGCCCCTGTCTTCAGCGATTCCCGGCTCATTCATGCCGGAGAGCCTCCAACGGATCGACCCTTGTCGCTCGCCGCGCCGGAATATAACAGGCCAGCAGAACCGCGAGGACTAGCACGCCTGAGCCGCAGGCGAATGCGACGCCATCAGCAGGCCGCACCCCGAACAGCAGGTTCTCGAGCACGCGCGTCGATACCCATGCTCCCGCCATCCCCAGTGCGACACCCACCGCCGTCAGACCGAGACCCTGTCGGAGGACCATGGCCAGCACATCGCCGCGTTCCGCACCGAGGGCCATGCGGATCCCAATCTCGTGGGTGCGCCGTGCGACCGAGTGGTTAACGGTGCCGTACACTCCAACCGCGGAGACCAGCAGCGCCATGAGCGCGAACCCAGCCACCAGCATCATGTAGAACCGCGGGACTGCCACCGACTCCGACAACATGTTGTCCAGCGTGTCGAACTCGCCGATGATCATGCGCTTGTTCCAGGAGCGCATCTCTCTTCGGACCGCGCCCGCAAGGCTCAAGGGCGGTACGGCCGTTCGCACCAGCACTTGTACGCCGTTACCCCAATCCCCCTGGCTGTTCGGAAAGTAGATTGTCGGCATCGGGTCGCCCGCAACGCCGAATCCTTTCACGTTTCCCACCACCCCGATCACAGTCGCCCACCCTGGGGTGCCCCACTTCACGTGCCTCCCGATGGGGTTCTCATCCCGGAAGTCGCGCCGCGCTAGCGCCTGATTGATCACCGCCACCATCGGCGCCTGTTTTCCATCGGCCGTTGTGAAGAAGCGGCCCCGCTGAATCGTGATGCCGGCAGCGCGCAAGAACTCTGGTGTTGCCACCATCACTCCTGTCACCCATTGTTTCCCCTCGCGAAGCGGCAGGCCTTCAATTTCAAGGCAGCCACTGCATGAACTGCCGGCTGGGTCCTGCGGAAACGCCGTCGCCGCTCCCGCCGCCAGCACCCCCGGCAACGCGCGCAGCCGCTCCAGCAAATCGTCAATCTGCGAGTTGACGTACCAGGGTAGTTCGACTCCGAGGACGCCTTCCGGGTGGAACCCCAGCGGCACACTCACCCGCATCACGAAACTGCGCATCAGCAGCCCGCCGCCGATGAGTAGCACCACTGCCAGGGCAATCTGGGCAACCGCAAGCAGACTGCGCCCGCGGTTCTTTCCGAAGTCTCCCGTGCCTAACGCGCCCGCCCCTTCTTTCAGCCAGTTGCCTAGATCGGTCTGCGAACCGCGCAACGCCGGAGCCAGGCCGAACAGGACACCGGTCGCAATCGTCGCAACTACGGCATACAACAAGACGTTGCCGTTGATCGCAACCTCTTGAATGCGCGGCAGGTGGATGGGATCGAGCGTCACAAATGCGCGCACCAGCCAATGCGCCGCAACCACACCCAGCGTTCCCCCGGCCAGCGCCAGCAGCACGCTTTCCGTGAGCAGGTAGCGCGCGATGCGCCACCGGCCGGCGCCGAGCGCAAGGCGCAGCGCCAACTCACGACGGCGGCCAGCGACGCGCACCAGCAGCAAGTTCGCCACGTTGGCGCACGCTATGAGCAGGACGCAGGCTACAGCGCCCATCAGCACCAGCAGCGCCCGCCGCGCGTCTCCTACCGTCTGCTCCAGCAGCGGCACCACGTTAGCGCCGATTCCCTTGTTCTCGGCAGGATGTGCCTGTTGCAGCCGCGCCGCGATATCTTGCATCTCGCGTTGCGCTTGTGTCGCCGTGACGCCCGCTTTCAACCTTCCGACGACCCGCAGTTCGTGCGCCCCGCGGTGAGCGGGGTCGGGTACGAAAGGAAACCAGAACTCTGAGCCGGTGGGGGGAAAGGCGAAGCCTTCCGGCATGATGCCCACTACTGTGAAGACTTCGCGGTCGAACTGCACCCGCTTACCCACCAAATTCCGGCCGCCGCCCAGCCGCTGCCAGAAACCATAGGACAGCACGATCACAGACGGTGGGCCCTTGCGCTCCTCCTCAGGCAGGAAGGTCCGCCCTAGCATCGGCTGGACTCCCAGGGCCGGGAAAAAACCGCCGCTCACGCGCAATCCGTTGATCCAGACCGGTTCGTCACCGACATTCATCCGAACGGCTCCCCCGACAAACACCGCCATCTGCTCGAACGACCGGCTCTGTTGCTTCCAGTCACGGAAGTTCTCGTAGGAAACAACCTCGCGGTCACCCCACTGCGGTTGCGTCTCCCAGATCATCATCAGCCGGTTCGGCTCGCGAAATGGCAGCGGCCGTAACAACACCGCGTTCACGACCGAGAAAACCGCAGTGCTTGCTCCGATCCCCAACATCATGGTGAGCACCGCGACCGCCGCGAATCCGGGGTTCCTCCGCAGGCCACGGACTGCGTATTTCAGGTCCGCGGCCCAGGCGTCGACGCCCGACCAGCCCCAAGCCTGCCTGCTATCTTCCTGCAACGAGGCCACGTTCCCGAACTTCCTCCGGGCCGCCGCCGTCCCGTACTGTTGAGCCTTCATCTCCAGATGGAACCGCATCTCTTCTTCGAGATCGCGGTCGAATCGCCGACGCCGGAACCCGAACAGGAGCCTGCGCCACAACTCACCGAGCCAGTCCATGCGTTCACCATCAAGCGGGCTGAATCACGCGTGTGATAGCCCGCATCACCTTTTCAAACTCCGAGATTTCCAGGCCCAACTGCTTCCGGCCTGTGGACGTGAGCCGGTAGTACCGCGCTCGCCGGTTGTTGTCAGACTGGCCCCACTCGGCAGTGACCCATCCCTTGATCAGCATTCGTTGCAGCGCGGGATAGAGCGAACCCTCTTCGACCTGGAGGACGTCTTCGGATATTCCCTGGATGTGCTGGGCAATACCATACCCATGCATCGGCCCGAGTTGAGTCAAGGTCCTGAGGATGAGCATGTAAAGCGTTCCAGGTGGGATCTCAGTCCTCGACGTGGCTTCATCTCGACCCATAGTTAAGCTACTGGTAGTTTGGACCTGGATGCAGAGGATGTCAAGTAATTTCAGTTCTGTTTATCTGGTTGACAGTCTCTGTGTGGTCAGTCCGGCTTGTGACGCAAATGCCGACATAAACAGCGATCCGCCCCGGTAAGTGCGCTTTCCTTCCATCTCGAAGGGCTGGAGCGGTCCTCGGGCCGTAGAACTTGGTGATAAGCCCGTTTTCAACCTGTGTGATGGCTACTCGAACCACCGTCAGGACACTCGCTCACTTGAGGTCGGGGACAGGATGGACCAGAAGGGAGTTCTTCTGGGCGATAATCAGCGACTTGCCGTCGCTGCTCCAAGCGGCCATAGGAATCACTATCACCTTGATCTGCCTGGTCAGGGTTTCGGCGGAAGATGGAGTGGTTCTTCTGGATCGTACTGAAACTCCTTCGGCTTCGGTTTGGCCGGTGCTGAGCGCATCTTGAGGGCTGCTATTCGCCGCTGAAAGTCATCAGGTGGTTGAACATTTCCTTGTGCCCGGCTCAAGCGTGGTGCTCGGCGAGCGGCGTCGCGCATTCTTGACACTGCAGTCCGCCCACGCTTGGCTGCCGTCTTCGTTGGCGTTCGGACGCGCAGGAAGTCATGGACTGTGCTGGCCGAAGTCTGAAGCTGGCATCTTTCCGTAAGTATTGCAGCAATCTTCCGGTACGTGGTCCCGCGCTGACGCAACTCCTCAATCAGCTCGGCGTAAGGCTCTAACCGCGAGCGGGGCCGTTTCGGCCGCAAACTGTCGAGGATCTCCTGAAAACGAGCATCCATAAGCGAACACAGACGAACTAAACGTCGATTTGATTGTACACCGAACATCCACCGAACAAACACAGGAAATATGCCGAACAGTTACCGAACAGGGGATCTTTGCAGAGGCCCGCGCAACTCTAAGCCGAAGGCTTAGGGATGGTGTCTTACCTCAAACTTGGCGTGCCGTTCAGCTCTTTCGCGCAAAAAGCACCTCGAACAGCTCCCGCGCCCGTCTCACTCCCTCTGCGCTCAACACCACCGACTTCGCCTTGCTCTTCGGGTCCGAGATGTACCCCTTGGCATGTAGCCGGTCCAGCGCGTCCCAATCATGCAATTTCCACGCGTGCTCCCCCGGGCGTCGTCCTCCGAGATCTTCAGAGATAGTAGTTCATCCAGAATTTCCGTTTTGGGATCCAAAGTCTTTGGTCAGCATATGCGCAACCGGGAAAAGTCAAAACCGGGAAATCTCGCAATGTTTCCTGATAGGATTGGGGCATGAGCCGCGAGACCCAGGCCCTGCTGGAGGCTTTCGAACATCTGCCCGCGGACGAGAGACGCGTCTTTACTGACGAGGTTCTGCGCCGTTCGCTACCCTTCGATTCCGGTCCGCTCGAGGACGAAGAGATCGGCGCCACTTCCGGCGCCCTTTTCAATTGCCTCGACGAGGAAGATGCCGATCCCACGCCGCGGTGAGGTCTGGCTGATAGACTTCGGCCTGGCTGGCAAGACCCGGCCGGCACTGGTCGTCAGCGTGGCCTTCGGCGACCAGGACCGCGCACTTATCACGGTCGTACCGCATACCACATCTTTGCGGGGCTCCCCATTCGAAATTGCGGTCCGCATTCCCTTTCTGAAGCCTGGCGCCTTCCTGGTGCAGGGCGTAACGACCTTTCCTACTGTGCGGGCTCTCCACCGGCTCGGTTCGCTCCAGCCGGAGGCCTTCGACAGCATTTTTCGGGGGCTGTTGCGCTGGTTGGGGCACTTTCGGGAGGAATGACGCCGCGGGGACCCGAGTGCCAAGTGAGCTTGGCGCCAACTAGGTCGAAACGGTGCCTCCGCATCGTTTGTGCCCACACCGGCAGCGGCGTGCCGGGTCGTCGAGTTCTTCAGCGCCAATCTCCGCAACCCGCAGTAACCACCCGCTATCTGGTCTCATATGATCTCACTCCAACCGGGCGTCGGCTTGATCGTGGGTCGAATGCGTGATGCGCACGCAAAACAGTGCGCCAGGCTCGGCGACGTGCCCAAATTGTGCCTACGGGTTGCATTTTTAGCCCTTTTGCCATGTGTGGCCTATTGTGAAATCAGTAACTTACACGTTCTACGTGAGGGCTGGTGGTTCGAATCCCTCTTCCTCCGCCAGCCTAATCGCGCCCGAGGATTTTGGCGCCGATGGCACCGCCGGCCGCGCAGAAAAGCATCATCATCAGAAACATCTCAGCCAGTGAAGTGAGGATTTCGACAGGATTCTGCAAGCGTTTCACGGCTTCGTCGATGGTCTTCTGATCAAACGCATAGTCGTGGAGTTGAGGCTTGATGGCCGCCAGTCCCCCGGCCCGCTCGATGGCTGCCATGATCACCGCGAATAACACTGTCATCAACACGCAGCTCAGAACGCCGGTAATCCAACCCATGTGGGCGCCGCCGCGCACCGTCAGCGCCTGCCCGGTGCGGCGCTTGTAAATCCACACAGAAAAGTAGCCCGCTGCCAGCCACCACACGACCGACGCATAGTTGATGCCGGGGATCATCATCGTGAGGCATAACAGGGCCGACGCTAGCAGTCCCACACGCAGAGCGACGGGATTGCGGAAGCTCAGGGGAACGGGAGGCGCCACGAGCACCGCGGCCACCGGAAGAATCGGCTGGTGCCTCTCAAGGGCGAGCGCATCGGCGACCGGCTCTTCGCGTTGTGGCTTGCCGCACTTATGGCAAAAACGCGCGTCGGGCGGCAACTCTGCGCCGCAACTACAGATTTCAGGCATTAGGTGAACGAGGGCCTACTCGTTCAGTTTGACGCAGGCTCTCCCACGGAGGCAAGCCCGATCCAGGTCCTGCCCTGCTTCTCGGAGACTACGATGATGCGCTTATAGCCGTCTTCGGTGTACTCCATGTGTACCGTGCCGGTCCGCCTTTGCATGATCATCCAGTGCGGCAGTTCGTGGTGATAGAACTCTTTCACCTTGTCGACGGAATCAGCGGTCGAATAATTGGCAGCAAGGAACGTGAACTCTTTGTGGCCGGAATCGAAGCTGAAATCAACGGCGGCCGCGTGGTTGTCATCATCCTCGCGGATGGCATTGGGATAAACGGGAACGCCGATGAGTTTCGGATCGAACTTCGTATGCTCTTGCACGTGCATCGAACCGATGGGCGTATCCACCTGGACCGTTTCCCCCTTGGCGTTGCGGGTCTTCTCCACGTGAATGTTTTCGGCGACATACATGCCGGCCAGAAAGACGCCTACGACGGCCAAGGCCGCGAGGATCAGGAATGCAGCCAGGACACCCGCCAGGGCGCCTCCCCGTTGCGAGCTGTTACGGTTCATGGAAATTGGCCTTCCCCGAGCCATACGAAGACTGCCGCGGAAAAGTTCCCGACAGGTTTACCCGAATCTATTCATAGCGCAAGCGAGGGGCGGGGTCCAGCCGCCTACCGAAACCGCACCTTTACATCTGGCTTATTTTCCAGGTGCACGGTATCGATGAAGCGCACGCGGGCGGGGGTCAGTGTCATGACGATGGACTGCGTGCGGGTGCCGTCACCGAAGAAGCGCACGCCTTTCAGCAGATTGCCGTCGGTCACGCCGCTGGCGGCGAACACGACATGGTGGCCGGGGGCCAGCTCGTGGGTGGTGTAGATCTTCTGGGTGTCATGAATGCCCATGGCTTGCATGCGCTCGCGTTGCTGGTCGTCTTTGACGACCAGCCGGCCCAGAACCTCACCATTTAAGCAACGCAGAGCGGCAGCCGTCAGCACGCCTTCCGGCGCTCCGCCCGAACCCATGACCGCGTGGACGCCGGTACCGGCTACGGCTGCCGCAATACCGGCTGAAAGATCGCCATCACCGATCAGGCGAATGCGTGCGCCGGCCTCGCGAATATCAGCGATGAGTTTTTCGTGCCGTGGGCGATCGAGAACCACCACCACTAGGTCATCCACGCCACGCTGGAGCCGCCTGGCGATGGCCTTGAGGTTGTGCTTGACCGGGGCATCGAGATCGACCGAGCCCTTGGCAGCAGGCCCGACAATGATCTTTTCCATGTAGCAGTCGGGTGCGTGCAGCAACCCGCCGCGTTCCGATGCTGCCAGCACGGTGATGGCGCCGCCCGCGCCGGTGGCACACAGGTTGGTCCCTTCGAGTGGATCTACTGCGATATCGACCGACAGCGCGCCCTGGTGGTCCTTGGCCGAGCCGACCTTCTCGCCGATGAACAGCATGGGCGCTTTGTCGCGTTCGCCCTCGCCGATGACGATCGTGCCTTCGATGGCAATGGTATCGAGGCAGCGCCGCATGCTTTCGACCGCTGCCTGGTCGGCAGTGTGCGGATCGCCCATCCCCATGGTCCGGGCCGATGCGATAGCCGCATCTTCGACGACGCGCAACACTTCGAGCGAAAGATCGAACATACCCCCCGTCCCGTTCTTCTGGACGATAACACAGATCAGGGTTGGAACATGCTAATTTTCTCTTGATGGATTCCGTGACCTTACTGGCCCTAGCCGATCCCGCCGAGCCACAATTGACCTTCCTGGAAGACCTGCGCGCCGTTGCCACGATCGCCATCGGCGATACGCCCGCGGCCTGCGAACGCAGCGCGCCTCATGCGGACGTCATTCTGAACTGGCTGTCCGGCGCCACCGTTCTGCGACAGATCTGGCCGATGGCGGCGCGGCTGCAATGGGTCCATACGCGATCGGCTGGGCTGGATGGGATGCTGTTCCCGGAGATCGTAGAGAGTCCCGTGGTGCTGACGAATGCACGCGGTGTTTTCAGCGAGATTCTTGGCGAGTTCACGATCGGCGCGGTGCTGTATTTCGCGAAAGATTTCCGGCGGCTTGTTGTGAGCCAAATGGCCGGCAAATGGGATCCATTCGACGTCACGGAAGTCCGCGGCCAGACGCTGGGGCTGGTGGGTTACGGGGATATCGGGCGGGCAGTGGCGGTGCGCGCGCAGGCATTCGGCATGAAGGTGGTGGGACTACGGAGACGGCCGGAGCTTTCGCGTGACGACTCTTACGTTGCGCGGATGTTCCCTCCGGAAGGAAAGCACGAGATGCTGGGAATCTCGGATTATGTGGTGGTGGTGGCGCCGCTGACTCCGGAGTCACGGGGAATGATCGGCCACGCGGAATTTGAAGCGATGAAGCCGGCCGCCGTGCTGATCAATATTGGCCGGGGACCTGTGGTGAATGAGGCGGCGCTCGTGCGCGCTTTGAGCGAGCGGCGTATTCGAGGCGCGGCGCTGGATGTGTTCGATACCGAGCCGCTTCCGGCCGGGCATCCTCTTTATAAGCTCGACAACGTTCTGCTCTCACCGCATTCGGCGGACCAGACGGCTGACTGGAAAGAGCGCACCATGCGGCTGTTTCTGGAAAACTTCCAGCGGTTCCGGCGCGGCCAACCGCTTCTCAATGTGGTAAACAAGAAGCTCGGCTATTGAGGTGATGATGCGCTTGCTTCTTGTTCCCATGCTGCTGGCCGCCACAGCCACGGGCCAGACTTACCAACCTTCCGAGGCGAATTTGAAAGCGCGCGACTGGTTTGAGAACGCCCGCTTCGGCATGTTCATCCACTGGGGCGTTTACAGCGTGCTGGGCGATGGCGAATGGGTCATGAACAATCGCAAAATGACCGTCGCCGAGTATGAAAAACTGCCGCCGCAGTTCGACCCCACCGATTACAATCCCGCCGAATGGGTGGCGCTGGCCAAAGCCGCGGGCATGAAGTACATCACCATCACCAGCAAGCATCACGACGGCTTCGCCATGTTTGGCACGAAGCAGAATCACTGGAACATCGTCGACGCGACGCCCTATAAGAAGGATGTTCTGAAGATGCTGGCAGATGAATGCCACAGGCAGGGGATCAAGCTGTTCTTTTATCATTCGGAGCTCGACTGGCATAATCTCGATTATTTTCCGCGTGGGCGGACCGGCCAGACCGCGGGACGGCCGGAAAGCGGCGATTGGGACCACTATCTCGAGTTCATGGATAATCAGCTACGCGAATTGCTCACCGGTTACGGCGAGATCGGGGGTATCTGGTTCGATGGCTGGTGGGACCGCCCCGATGCGAACTGGCATCTCGACCGGACGTACGGCCTGATCCACAGCCTCCAGCCGGCAGCGCTGATCGGGAACAACCATCATCGTTTGCCATTTCCGGGCGAGGATTTCCAGATGTTTGAAAAGGATCTGCCGGGTCACAAAACGGCGGATTTCAATGAAACCTCAGAAGTAGGCAAACTGCCGCTCGAAACCTGCGACACCATCAACAATGCTTGGGGCTATAACAAGGACGACAAGCATTTCAAGAGCACCACGCAGCTAGTCCGGTACCTGGCGCGCGCGGCGGGCTACAACGCCAACTTTCTTTTAAACATCGGGCCCATGCCCAGCGGAAGAATACAGCCGGAATTTGTGGAGCGGCTGCGCGGCATGGGGCAATGGCTGGATCGTAATGGAGAGTCGATTTACGGCACGCATGGCGGGCCCATAGCGCCAACTTCGTGGGGCGCTACCACCCAGCGAGCGGGCCGAATCTACGTTCATGTGATGGATTACGACGGCGATCTGCTCGCGCTTTCGAAACTGCCCGCGGTGAAGAGCGCGAAGACGCTGGCGTCGGGCGCGCCGGTTGAAGTATCCCCCGTGAACGGTGGCATCGTTCTGCACCTGCCGCAGGCGCGTGACGAAGCCGATACCGTGATCGTGCTGGAAACCGTGCAATAGCCGACGATTCAGTTTCCAACGTAGCGCGCGTACAGACTGCGTGCGACGCCGGGGTCCGTGGTGCCCTTAATGATGGCGCGGCCGTCGGGGAAGATCGTCATCTCGAACGGCGGTTGAGCGAAGCGCAACGCAAATTCATTGGCGCGAACTTCGCCCAGTGGCGTGAGCCGTTTCTTCAGTTCCACGAGATCCAGGGGCCGCGCCGCAGTGTGAATCTGCACAGCGTTCCGCCCGCACAGGCTGATGGGCGCGCGCATCTCGCCGTTCAGATGGACGAACTCACGCCGCGCGCAAGTGGGGCAATCCGGGTCGCGCGGCGGCTGCTCGATCTGGCGGACGGTGCCGTTCCATACATCCATCGTGGTAATGCGAGGAATTACACATTCGGGCCGGCCGGATAGAATTTTTACGGCGTCAGCCACCTGGATGGCGGCGATGGCCGCGGTGATCGCATTCAGCACGCCTGCGGTGTCGCAGGTTGGTTGTGCGCCGGCGGGAGAATCTGGGTAGACGCACCGAAGGCACGCTGTGCGCCCCGGAATCACAGGCATTTCAATCCCGTAACTCCCGACCGCAGCGCCGTAGATCCACGGCACACCAACGCTCACGGCTGCGTCGTTAATCAGGTAACGTGTCTCGAAGTTGTCGGTGCCATCCAGAATCACGCCGGCTTGTGCTAGCAGTTCCTCGGCATTGGCGGGATTCAAATCGGACACGACGTCGTGCACCTGGATCGAAGAGTTGATGCGCCGCAATCGCCTCGCCGCGGCGACCGCTTTGGGAAGCGCTTCGGCCGCATCGGACTCTTCAAACAGAAATTGCCGTTGGAGATTGCTCTCGTCGACGAAATCACGGTCGATGATCGTGATACGGCCGACACCTGAGCGCGCCAGGGCCATGGCCTGTAAACTGCCCAAAGCACCACAGCCCACAATCGCCGCGTGCGAGGCCAGAAGATTTTCCTGCCCCAGCTCGCCGATCTCTCGAAACAGAATCTGGCGCGAGTAGCGTTCTCTTTCGCCAGAGGTCATCCTAACCGATGGTAACAAACTTGCTTCCGAAGCCGTTATCATGAGCATGGTGTGGGCTCGGTGTGTGCGCTGTCTCGTAATCTCGCTGCTCGTTTCGGTCGCGCTTAGTGGCCTCGCCCATGCGGAAACGCCGCAGTACGAAGGCAAGGAGATCGTTGAGATTCAGTTCAACCCGCCGGGGCAACCTGTTGCGCCGCCCGATCTGCTACAGGCGATCGTGGTGAAGCGCGGCGCGCCACTCGCCATAGCTGACGTGCGGAAGTCCATCGAAAACCTGTTCGCCACCGGGCGTTACGAGGATATTCAGGTCGAGGCCGAACTTCGTGGCGACGGTGTCGTCATTCGTTTCGTCACGAAGAACAGCTGGTTTGTCGGACGTGTCCTAGTCACGGGCAACGTCCCACAACCGCCGAACCGCGGGCAGATTGTGAGTGCCACACGGCTCATCCTGGGGCAGCCGTTCCGTGAAGACAACCTGGGCCAGGCTGAGCAAGGCGCGCGTGCGCTCTTGGTGGCCGATGGCTACTACGAAAATCAGCTACAGTCGCGCATCGAATACGATCCCCGCACGCAGCAGGCGCATGTTCACTTCATGGTCGAGAGCGGTCCGCGCGCCAGGTATCGAGCGCCCGTGTTGCTGGGCCAGCTCCAGATGGCCGTGGATAGAATCGTCGCCGCCACCAAATGGAAGCGCCGGTGGGTGGGAGGTTGGCGGCCCGTCGACCAGAACAGGACGCACCAGGGGGTCGATAATGTGCGCAAGAAATACGAAAAGCAGCAACGGCTCACGGCCGCGGTGCAACTGGAATCCATGGATTACCACTCCGATACAAACCGCGTGACCCCGGCTCTGAACATCGACCCCGGGCCCATTGTGGATATCAAGCCCGTCGGAGCCAGAGTATCCAACAAGACGATGCAGCAGAATGTGCCGGTGTACGAGGAGCACACGGTGGATCGGGACTTGCTCGTGGAAGGCCAGCGAAATCTTCGTGACGCGTTTCAAGCCGAGGGATATTTCGAATCCGACGTCGAGTTCAAGCAGCAGCAGTTGCAGAACGGCCGGGAAGAGATCGACTACCTGATCAACCTGGGAAGGCGCCACCGCTTCGTGAGCCTGGAGGTCCGGGGTAATCATTACTTCCGGATCGAAACAATTCGCGAGCGCATGCTGCTCGCGCCGAGGTCCTGGCAAATGAGGCACGGCCGCTACAGCGAAGCGCTGCGGCGCCGGGATGAAGAAGCCATCGCCGATCTCTACACAGAGAACGGATTCCGCGACGTGCAAGTTACTTCCAAGGTCATCGACGACTATCAGGGAAAAGTCGGTGATATTGCGGTCTTCGTAATGATTCAGGAAGGTTCGCAATGGTTTGTCTCCAAGCTGGATATTGCCGGCATCGGCCAATTGGATGCCAGCCGCATACTCACCACGCTCAGTTCCGTGGAAGGACAGCCGTTCAGCGAATTCAGCGTCGCCTCGGATCGCGACGCGATTCTTGCCTACTATTTCACGAACGGATTTCCGAACGCCAGTTTCGAGTGGAACTCGGTGCCGGGCCCGGAACCGCACCACGTCAATCTCCGTTTCGTCGTCACCGAAGGGCGAAGACAGTTTGTGCGCGACGTTGTTGTAGAAGGATTGGAAAATACCCGATCCGCTCTCGTCGCCAGGAATTTGTTGCTCGCTGCCGGCGATCCTCTGTCACCGATTCGCATGGCCGACACGCAGCGGCGCTTGTACGAACTCGGCATCTTCTCCCAGGTAGATATGGCCATTCAAGACCCCGATGGCGAAGCCCAGCACAAGTACGTCATGTATGACGTAGATGAAGCCAACAGGTGGCGGCTGGATGGCGGACTAGGCGCTGAGATCGCCCGCATCGGAACCAGTGAAACAAGTCTGGACAGCCCGGCGGGCGCCGCGGGTTTCAGTCCGCGCGTGTCTTTCGACCTGACGCGCCTGAACTTCGAAGGCCTAGGCCACACCATCACTCTCCAAACGCGAGCTTCCACCATTGAGCAGCGCGCCATTCTCGCCTACCTGTTTCCCAGAGTCCACGACCACGATAACCTGGCCCTGACCTTTAGCCTCGTTTACGACAACACACACGGCATCAATACTTTTGCCGCCAGACGCGAGGAAGGCTCGGTCCAACTTTCGCAGAAGCTGTCTAAGCCCTCTACACTTCTCTACCGGTTCAGCTACCGCCGCGTGGGCACTTCGGACCTGAAGATCGATCCTGATCTCGTTCCCCTGCTTTCGCAGCCGGTACGGGTGGGCATCCTGTCTGTGAACTACATCCAGGACCGGCGTGACGACTCGATCGATGCGCACAAAGGAATCTACAACACGGTCGACGTCGGGCTGGCGTCCCGGGTTTTCGGCTCGCAGGTGAATTTCGTTCGTGGTTTGGCGCGCAATGCCACCTATCACCGCATTGGCCGGAAGCTGGTGCTGGCGCGGCAGCTGACCTTTGGCGACATCATTCCGTACAGCTACGGGTCTCAGTACACTAGTGCGTCGGAGGCGGTCCCGTTTTCTGAACGGTTCTTCGGTGGCGGCGGCACTTCGCTCCGCGGTTTTGCCGAAAACCAGGCCGGTCTCCGCGACACGAAGACCGGATTTCCGGTCGGTGGTAACGCACTCCTGTTCAATAGCACCGAGCTCCGTTTTCCACTCTTTGGCGACAATGTCGGTGGCGTTTTATTCCATGATGCCGGCAACATCTACTCCAACCTGGAGAGCATCTCGTTCCGCGTGCACCAGGATAACCTCCAGGATTTCGATTACATGGTTCACGCCGTCGGATTTGGCATTCGTTACCGCACCCCCATCGGCCCGATACGCGTTGACCTGGCGTACAGCATCAATCCGCCCAGTTTCTTTGGCTGCAGCGGTAATATCGACCAACTGGTGAATTGCGGCAACAATCTCGCGTTGCGCACCACCCACAGCACCGGCCATCTGCAGTTCTTCTTCTCGATCGGGCAGGCCTTCTGATGGCGGCGTACTTGGCGGTTTTCGTCGGTCTTTTGGGCGCCGGCTTCCAGGCTGAGATCATCGACCGCATTGCCGTCACTCTGGACACTCAGGTCATTACCGCCAGCGAGATCGCTCTGGAGATTCGGCTCACCGCATTCTTGAATGGGGACACGCCGGATTTCAATTCGGCGGCCCGGCGGAAGGCGGCGGATCGCCTCATCGAACAGAAGCTGGTCCACCGCGAGATGCAGTTGGGCCGATATACGCAGCCTTCACTCGAAGAGGTGGGGCCGATGCTGCAGCAGATTCAAGCGCAGCGCTTTCATGGGGCCGAAGAGTATCGTCAGGCTCTGGTGAAGTGCGGCATCTCGGAGGACGAGTTGAAGGCGCACCTCTTGTGGCAACTTTCCTTGCTGCGTTTCATCGACGTGCGCTTCCGCCCCGGCGTGCAGGTGACTGATGACGAAATCCGCGCGTACTTCAACCAGCACCTCTCGGAGTTGGAAAAGCTGTCGCCCGCCGGGAAGATCATGTTGGATGACGTTCAGGAACAGATCCGCCGTATTCTGACCAACGAAGGCGTCGACAAGCAGCTCGACGACTGGCTGGCCGAGGTGCGCAAGCGCACGCGGATTGAATTTCACCAGGAGGCGTTTCGATGAGCCGCCGCTCCCGGCTGGCGTTGATTGCTGGCACCGCGATACTCGGGCTGGCGGCGCTGGCGGCTGGCGTCGGTCTGCTCCTGGTCCAAACGGGTTGGTTTCGGGAACAGGTGCGGCAGCGTGTGGTGGCGGAGGCCGAAAAAGCTACTGGCGGGCGCGTCGAGATCGGCTCGTTCGATTTCGACTGGCGGGCTCTCACGGTTCATTTGAACAACTTCGTGATTCACGGGCTAGAGCCGCCTGGTTCCCCGCCACTGCTGCGCGTCGGCTCCGTCAGCGCGCGCCTGAAGATTATCTCTGTACTGGAACGGTCCGTGGATGTCCGATCCCTGGACGCCGAACGGCCGGAGGCGCATCTTATCGTCAATCGCGATGGAACGACCAACGTACCGCAGCCCAAGGTACGAGCTTCTAATAAGAATCCGGCCGAAGCCATTCTCGATCTCGCGATCGGACGGTTCAGCCTGCGGGACGGAATTTTTCAGGTCAACTCGGCAAGAATGCCCTGGAATGCCGCGGGCGAGAACCTGCGTCTGCAATTTGCGTACAATCGAAAGTCCCCGAGTTACCAGGGCGATATCTCCGTCCAGCCGCTGCATTTCACTGTCAGCAGGGACCTGCCGGTGGACATGTCGGTGAAGGTATCGCTGGTTATCGAGAAGAACAAGCTCACCGTTTCCAGCGCCCACCTGGAAACACCGAGGTCGAATGCCGAGCTTTCCGGTGCGATCGACGATTTTTCATCACCGGAATATCGGCTGCAATACACCGCCCGTGTGTCGCTTGACGAACTGCTGCGCACGCTGCGCTTTCGTGCACGCCCGGAGGGAATCCTCGAGGTGAAGGGTAATGCCTCGTTTCTTGATTTCGGCCACTACCTGCTTATGGGCACCTTTGCAGGTGGTCCGCTGGCCTTTGGCCAGGGGCGGGTGCAAGTACGGGGCGTGCACGCAGAGTCGGCCTTCCGGGTGGACCCGCAAAAGATCGATCTCACCGGCATTCACCTTCTGGTGCTCGGTGGGAAGTTCAACGGCCGAGCTCGCATTGAAAAACTCGACCAGATCGGCTTGGAAGGAGAGGCCGACAATTTCGAGCTCGAGCACATCGCCGATACGTTTGGACTGGGACGTCTGCCGTGGAATGGCTTGTTATCTGGCCCCGTGGCCATGACGGGCCTTGTCAGCGAGCTGAGTCAGGGCCGGTTCAGCACTCATGCCCAGTTGGTCATCTCGCCGGCGTCCGAGCGTGCTCCCGTGCGAGGTTTGATCGACGCCACCTACGACGGATACCGGGGCGCCGTGGACTTGGGCCGGTCATTCCTCCAGCTTCCATCCACACGGCTGGATCTCACAGGCACTCTGGGACGGCAGTTGCACGTGCGATTGCAGTCTACGGATCTCCTCGATCTCACTCCTGCCCTGGAAATTCTCTCCCACACGGCACACCCTGTTCTGCCCGTCCGCCTGCAAAACGGCGCAGCAACATTCAACGGGACAGTGACCGGCCCGCTCTCCTCTCCCGGCATCGCGGGCCACGCCGCGCTCGGAGGTTTCGTTTATTCCCAGGAAAGGATTGACTCGTTAGTCGCGGACGTGACACTCAACGAGTCTAGCCTGCGCGCTCGGACCGGCTCCTTGACTCGCGGTACGCTGCACGCGCAATTTGTGGGGACGGTGGGCCTCCACAATTGGAAGCCTGCGCCGGCTAGCGCGATTGCTGCAACCGTATCGATACGCGGCGCCGACGTTCGCGACGTGCTCGCGCTGGCAGCGAACTCGAATTTTCCGGCCACCGGCACGCTCTCCAGTACTGCGGAAATCAGCGGATCGGCCGGTGCTCCCAGGCTCACAGCCGACGCCACCGTCAACCACGGCTCCTTGTTTGGCGAGTCATTCGATCGCCTCACCGGGCATTTGAGTTACGGCAACAATCAGGTCAACTTGGGAAGCGCGCAAGCCGTTGCGGGCGGGAGCCGGTTGACCTTCTCCGCGATATACGAGCACGCCGCCGGCGATTTCGGAAATGGCCGCCTTGGGTTCCAGGCCGTGACCAATCGCATGCCGCTGGATCAGTTTCAATTCGCGCGCCAGCTATCGGTCACCGGCGGCATCCAGCTCGCTGCCAAAGGTTCCGCCGACATATCCAAGACAAATCGATTTCGACTGACTGACTTCAATGCAGATCTCGACGGCCAAAACATTCAAATCGATCAAAGGCCCGTGGGCGCTGTGCATCTGGCCGCGAGCACTCAGGGGTCGATGTTAGTCGCACATCTCCAGTCGGCGGTGGCGAACTCCGTGATTCAAGCCGAGGGGCACTGGCGCTTGGCCGATGATTATCCCGGTTCGGCGCAAATCACCTTCGCGAAGCTCGATCTCAACTCCCTAGAATCGTGGCTGCGGCTGCCAACTTCGCAGTGGAAAGTGGCCGGCTCGCTGGAAGGCAAGGCGACGCTGTCCGGGCCGGCCCTGCAGCCCGCGAATTGGAAAGCAACGCTCGAGATCCCACAACTAGCCATCTTCTCGCCTTCGCTCGACAACACAAACGGCACGCCCCAAAAAATCGCGCTAAGCAACCAAGGCCCGATTCGCCTCACGCTCCAGAACTCCGTGGTACGTGTGGAGTCAGCGCATCTGACGGGTCAAGCGACCGACGTAGCGCTCACCGGCTCCGTATCGCTCAATGAGAAGAATCCGCTCGACCTCCACGTAGACGGCAGTCTGGATTTGGTCACGCTCCAGGATTTCAGCAGCGACGTAGTCTCATCCGGGAAGCTCATCGCCAACGCGGCCATTCGTGGACCCGTGGCGCGGTCCCAGTTGACCGGCCGGATCGAGTTGCAGAACGCCAATCTGCACCTCACGACTTTTCCCAATGGGCTCGCCAACGCGAACGGAACTATTCTCTTTACGGGCGACCGTGCCACCATTCAAAATGTCACCGCCGAGTCCGGAGGCGGCAAAGTGAACGTGACAGGTTTTGTTTCCTACCGGGGAGGTGAAACCGATCTTCACATTGACCTCGCCGCCGACCAGGTGCGCGTGCGGTATCCCGAGGGAGTCAGCACGCTGGCCAATGCAAAGCTAAACTGGACCGGCACCACACAGCGCAGCCTGGTCTCCGGCACTGTAACCATCCTGCGCTCGGGCTTCACCCCACGCACCGATTTTGCCTCCATATTGGCAAGTTCCACTCAACCCGCCCGCACACCGGGTTCACGCACTGGACTGCTCGGCGGAATGAATTTTGACATCCAGATCGAAACTTCATCGGGCGTTCTGGTGCAGTCGGAGCTCGCGCAACAAATCCAGGCCGAGGCAAACCTTCGTTTGCGCGGTACCATCACAAACCCAGCCCTACTCGGCCGCATCAATATTACTCAGGGCCAGCTAACCTTGTTTGGAAATAAGTACACCATTGGCCAGGGATCCATTTCCTTCTTCAACCCCATCAAAGTCGAGCCAATTGTGAACATGGATTTGCAAACCAAGGCGAGGGGCGTCGATGTTACCATTACAATCTCCGGGCCGATGAATAAGCTGAATGTAACTTACCGCTCCGACCCGCCTTTGCAGCTTGCCGATATCGTCGCCTTACTCGCCACCGGACGTGCTCCGACAACCGATCCCACGCTCGCCGCTCGCGAAACGGGAGCCGCCCAGAGCTGGCAGCAAATGGGTGCTTCCGCCATTGTGAGCCAGGCCCTGGCAAACCCTTCTTCTGGACCGCTACAACGTTTTTTTGGAGTTAGCAAGATCAAGATCGACCCAACCCTTACCGGCATTACGAACCCGCAGGCGAGGCTCAGTATTGAGCAGCAAGTGACTCCAGATATTACTTTCACTTACATAACTTATCTAAATCAAAGTAACCCGCAAGTTATCCAGGTGGAGTGGGCATTGAACAAGCAGTGGTCGATAGTAGCCGTGCGCGACGAGAACGACTTATTTGGCATGGACGTCTATTACAAGAAGCGGTTTAAGTAAGAGACCAGCCAGGCTCCGCTACTTCTTCTGGCATCGCGCGCAAAAATGGCTTCCCCGCTGCGTTACTAGGATTCGGTGAATCGTGCCGCCGCAACGCGGGCATGGCTCGCCCGTTTTCCGGTACACGTTGTGCCGGACCTGAAAACTCCCCTGGCGTCCATCGACGTCGACGTAATCGGAGACCGACGACCCACCCGCCGAAATCGCTTCCCGAAGTACTTTCTGGATGGCGGCGTGTAGTTTCTTTACGCGATCCGGACCAAGACGCGCGGCGATGGCCAGCGGATGGATCCCCGCGCGAAACAGCGCCTCGTCCGCGTAGATATTGCCGATTCCACGCAAGAACTGCTGATTCAACAGCAGCGCTTTCATTTTCGTTTTGCGCCCACGCAATCGGGCTGCGAACTCCTCCACTGTCACTTCCAGGGGTTCGGGGCCCAGCTTTGCCACGCGTGCCGGCAGCCCTGTACTCAGCTCCAGTTTCCCGAATTGACGGCTGTCATCGTATAGCAGCACGCCGCGATCCAGCGTCAGGATGGCGTGCGTGTGCTTTCCAGCTACGCCATTCAGCAGTAACTTGCCGGTCATCCCGAGGTGCACGACAAACGAGCGCCCGCCCTCGAGTTCTATCTCGATAAACTTTCCGTGCCGCTTAACGGCCCTTATTTTGCGCCCCGCAAGTCCCGCGGCCGTTGCATCAGGTTCGCCTAGCAATACCAGACGCGGGCTGCGAAACTCGGCGCTGACGATCCGCCGCCCACGCAGGCGTGGATCGAGCGCCCGCGTAATCGTCTCCACTTCAGGAAGTTCAGGCACTGTGCTTCCGCTAAGCGGGAAGGTTCAGGAAAATCTCGCCGGCTTCCACTTTCACTTCGCAGGTAGCGACTTTCTTCGTGGGGTCCATGTCATTCTCGCCGGTAGAGCAATTCCACTCCCAGGCGTGCCAAGGGCACACCACATTTTGCCCGTGGATGGCGCCCTGCCCCAGCGGGCCGCCTCGGTGCGGGCAAATCCCGTACAGCGCCGTGACTTTTCCAGCGACATTGCACACCGCGTACGGCGTGTCACCCACCATTACTTCGATCACGGAATCGTTGCCCACCGCGTCCGCAGACGCCACTTTCACCATTGGCATCCCTTCAGCAAAGCGAACCCCGCCGGTCAATGTCAAGCGAAGTGAATGTTGGGATGTTGGGGGTACTGACTCGGTCGCTGGCAATTACTGCCCGCCTGCGCCCTTCGCATCTTTCCGCGACGGAAAAATACTCTCAACCGGCATGTTCGCCGGGAAGGTGAGATCGAAAAAGCCCACCATCATCTCGTCCCAGCTCTGGTCGCCCCAGGTGACTTCTTTCGTCGGGTCGGCATTATCGGGATTGTTGGGCGAGTTGTCGAAGTGAGCTGTGCAGTCGATCCGCGTGCCTTTCGGCAGCGCGATGGGCTTCGCAAGGTTGTACCAGAGCTGCCAGTGCCAGTCATAACGCGGCACACGCAGCAGTGTCTCCGTCTCGCCCGTCGGATACACGATGCGATATTCGAAATCTTTCCCGCGCCCATGCATGTGCGGATGCACGCTGGCGAGTTTTACAGCCGTCCCCAACTCGAACGATGCATCTACCTTGTAGTTTGGATCTCCGGGTGGAATTTTGAACGTTCCGTTTGTGGCGGACAACGTCAGCACACGTTCCTTTGGCGGCTGTTTAGCGAAGACCAGGCCGAATTTGCTGCGGTCCGTGCTCGCCGTGCCGTTCGTCGTGTAATGAATCTCCAGCACAAGGTCGGACCCTGCCTTGATCAGCTTGGCTTGACCCGGTGGCAGAATCTCGGCCGGCTGGCCGGGCGCATAGCCGACCAGGAAGTCGCTGGGCAGTGCGCTCGTATCGACGCTAGTACCCGTAGTTTTCGGTGCGACGAAGAACACGCCCGGCTTCGCGTCTCTCAGCCAGTGCGAGCCCGGCTCGCGGATGAACAGGATCATATGGTGCACGCGCGCGCGATCATCAGGCCGCGCTTCGGCGAACTGTACCCATTTGTCTTCCGTGAACCCGCTTGGCACTACGACTTTTTGGTACTCAATCGTGCCCGATGCAGGAATCTGATAAGGATGCGGCAGCTCGTAGATGATATCGGGCTTCGGAATCGACCACCCCTCGACAAAGTCTACAGGTGGCGGCAGATCCTTGGGATCGCCCAGCGGAGTGCCGGCTTCCGCCCACGCTACCAGAGTATCGAGGTCCTTCTGCGCGAGCGAGCGGTCGTTGGAGAATTTGCCGTAGTGCGGATCGGCAAACCACGGCGGCATCTTCTTCAGTAGCACCGCCTCTTTCATGGCCTTGGCCCAAGGCCGAGCCTGATCATACGTGAGGAGGGAAAACGGCGCCGCTTCGCCGGGACGATGGCACGGTTGACAATTTTTCTGCAGAATCGGTGCTACGTCTCTGGCAAACGTAACCGTGGGCGGGCTCGTCGCTGCTGCCGCCGTGATCGCAAACAGCAAACCTGCCACACCAACGGCGCACCGCATTTCAGTACTTCGCCACCCGCGGATCTACCTTGTCGCTCCAGGCCAGGATACCGCCCTTCATGTTCTTGACCTTCTTGAATCCAGCCTGTTTGAGGAACTCCACCGCCTTCGCGCTGCGCATCCCGCTCTTGCAGTGTGCCACGATCTCGTCCGCCGAATTCAGTTCGTTGACGCGCTTCGGCAACTCGCCCAGCGGAATCAACTTCGCAAACGGAATGTTGCAGATCTGGTATTCGTGCGGCTCGCGCACATCGAGCAGCACGAAGCGGTCGCCGCGATCGATCTTGGCCTTCACCTCGACCGGATCGATCTCTCCTTCCGCAACTCCCGGCGCGGGGGCCGGTTGGTGCTGTGGGATGCCGCAGAACTGCTGGTAGTCGATCAGCTTCGTGACGGTAGGATGATCGCCGCAAACCGGGCATTCCGGATTCTTGCGCAGCTTCAGCTCGCGAAACCGCATAGCCAGCGCATCGTAGAGCAGCAGGCGCCCCACCAGCGGCTCGCCTTTCCCTAGAATCAGCTTCACCGTTTCGGTGGCCTGAATCAGCCCAACCACACCCGGCAGAATTCCCAGCACACCGCCCTCTGCGCAACTCGGCACCAGGCCAGGAGGTGGCGGCTCCGGATACAGGCACCGGTAGCAAGGTCCGCCCTGATACGCGAACACCGTCGCCTGCCCTTCGAAGCGGAAAATCGAGCCGTAAACGTTCGGCTTTCCAGTCAGCACGCAGGCATCGTTCACCAGGTAGCGCGTCGGAAAATTGTCCGTGCCGTCCACGATAATGTCGTAGTCTTTGAAAAGATCGAGCGCGTTTTCACTCGATAGCGCCACCTCATGCTTGTCGATCTGCACGAATGGATTGATTTCGCGCATTGTGTCGGCAGCCGAATCGAGTTTCTTGCGCCCCACATCGCTCGTGCCGTGGATAACCTGGCGTTGCAGGTTCGTGAAATCCACCACATCGAAATCCACGATCCCGATGCGTCCCACGCCCGCCGCCGCCAGGTACATCCCTAACGGCGCGCCCAGGCCGCCCGCGCCGATCATGAGCACCTTCGCGCTCTTCAGCTTGAGTTGGCCCTCCATCCCGACCTCGGGCATGATCAAGTGCCGGCTGTACCGCAGGATTTCGTCCTTTGACAGCGTGGCCGGCTGCGGAGGCGCTTCTACCGCCACGCCACCGGCAATACTGGGCACAATCGAGATCGTGTCGCCGTCCTTCACCGGCGTCGCATCCTTTTGTAGGTAGCGGATGTCTTCATCGTTCAGATAAACGTTGACAAAGCTTCGTAGCTTGCCCTCGTCGCTGTATATCTGGCGGCGCAGTTCTGGAAACTGGGTGGTCAAAGCTCCCAGTACTTCACCTGTCGTTGAGCCTTTTAGCTCCACGCTGTCGTGTTTGTCTGCGTACTGCCGCAGAGGAGTGGGGATTAATACTTTAGGCATTGTTTCTTAGATTCGCGTCCATTCACGTTCATTCGCGGCCGCTGTATATCAGTTCTTCCTTCTCCGCCGCGGTCTGATCCGGGTTAGGCAAGAAGCTGTTGGCGTGATCAAACTCGCCCTTCTGGATGGAAAGAACTACAAAAGAGTACCACGGGCACGAATTCTTCAAGTCCGTTTCGGAGAAGTACGCGCCGCAGTCCGGATGCGAGTGATAAATCCCTATCAGGTCCATGCTCTGCTTGCGCGCCTCGCGCTCGGCGTTCAGCAGATCCGCGGGCCGCAATTCATACCGGGCGCGCTGTGAGCCGGCCGAGGCGTTCTCGAGCGGCATCGCAACCACCACTTGTTTCCGGCCGTCCTCAACCGTCCCCAGCATCGCACCGCAACACTCGTTTGGATAAGTGGCACGCGCGTGCTCTACCATTTGCCGCCACGGCTGTTCTGCAATCTCGATCATTCCTCGTCCCAGAAGTGTTCGCTCAAGTATTTATCCGCGCTGTCGCAGAGCACGGTCACAATCACTGCATTTTTATTTTCGCGGTGCAGGCGGTGGCCCAGTTGTAACGCCGCGTCCACGTTCGCGCCCGACGAAATCCCTACCAGCAGGCCTTCTTCCCTTGCCAGACGCCGCACCATGCGGTAGGCGTCTTCGGTCTCGATCCACAGGTTGCCATCGGCGAGTTGGTCGTCATAGATGCCCGGCACGATCGCAGTTGCCATGTGCTTGAGTCCCTCCAGCCCGTGGAAGCCGCTCGCTGGCTGCGCCGAATAGCAAAGGACGCCCGGCATATCGCGCCGCATCCGCCGCGTCACACCCGTGAACGTTCCGCTGGTCCCCATCGAAGCGACAAAATGCGTCACACCGCCCGCCGTTTGCGCGATGATCTCCGGGCCTGTGTTTTCAAAATGAGCGATCCAGTTCGCGGGGTTGTTGTACTGGTCCGGATAAAAGTAACGGTCGGGATCGGCGTTGTAGACCTCGCGGCACTTCCGAATGGCCCCATCCGATCCTTCTGCTGGATCGGTGAGCACCACCTCAGCGCCGTACGCCTTGAGTATCCGCTTGCGCTCGAGCGACGCATTTGCGGGCAGGCATAACTTCACCCGGTATCGCTTGGCCGCTGCGATCATGGCATAAGCAATGCCGGTGTTGCCGCTCGTGGCGTCGAGAATCACCCGGTCGTGCGTCAGTTTTCCGGTGCGCTCGCCGTCCAGGATCATGTTCAGCGCGGGCCGGTCCTTCACGCTGCCCCCTGGATTGGCATACTCAGCCTTGCCGTAAATCTCGATACCCGGCAAATCCTCCGTGACATGCATCAGCCGCACCAGGGGCGTTCGGCCGATCGTAGACAGTACGTCGGTTAGCTCAGTTGCGTTTGGGGTCGAAGCCGCGTGCGCCATGTCCCTGAATTAAAAGGAATTACTTATACCTATTCTACCAACGCATAAATGTCTGTCAAGATTGGGATGATTGCGCATGCAAAGAAGACTCATCATCCGGCCGGGGGCGATTGGCGACTTCATCTTGACTCTACCGGCCATGGAGTTCCTGAAGACCGATTATGTGGAGGTTTGGGCCGCTTCCCAGAACCTGCCGCTGGCCCGTTTCGCCCACCGCACCCGCTCCATTGCCTCTACCGGCCTGGATATATTGGAGTTCGCGCCTTCCGAAAAGTTGCAAAACGAATTAAGATCCTTCGATTCCATCGTCTCCTGGTACGGGACCAACCGGCCGGAGTTTCGGGCTGCCGTACAAGGCCTTCCGTTTCAATTCTTTGCCGCCATTCCGCCCGATGACTGCCCAACCCACGCCGCCGATTACTTCGCCGCCCAGGTCGGCTGTCCGGTTCCTGTAATCCCCCACATCGAATGCCCCCGCCAGGACGCCCGCTTCGCCGTAATTCACCCCTTCTCCGGAAGTCCAAGAAAATGCTGGCCTCTAGATCGCTTTCGGGAACTCACGCGCCGCATCGAGCCGCACATGGCCGTTCGCTGGTGTGCCGGCCCGGAAGATGTATTGCAAGACGCCGTCCGTATCGCCGATCTTTACGAGCTGGCCTGCTGGCTGGCCACCGCCCATGTCTACATCGGAAACGATAGCGGCATCACCCATCTCGCCGCCGCAGTCGGCACGCCCGTCGTTGCTTTGTTCGGACCCACTGATCCACGGATATGGGCGCCCCGCGGTCCACGGGTCCAAGTGATTGCGCGCTCGGCACTGGAAGACATTTCAGTTGATGAGGTCGCGATGACACTGGGAAAGAGTGTTGCCGTTGACAGCCGCTGATATAATCCCGGTAGATGGCCGCCCGGCTCGAACCTGTCCCTGCCGTCCAGACTCCGGAGCTGATCGACTTGCGCCGGCTATGCGCGAGCCACCTCGACGCTCTGCTCGAAGAAGAGACGCGCGAATGGAAGACGGCACTGGACTGGGACTTTGGGAAGTCCGCCGATCTGGTACGCCGCTTCCTCGACCTGCGCGCACTTAGCGGCTGTGCGCTCATGGCCGATGGGGAAGTGCTGGGTTACTCCTACTTCGTAGTTGAGGAGCACAAAGGCCTGGTGGGCGATCTCTACGTGCGCCGCGGCGGGCGCACCGTCGAGAACGAAAGCCGCCTGCTCACGGCGGTGCTCGAGGGAGTCGTCACGGGATCACAGGTACGGCGCGTCGAGTCTCAACTCATGATGTTGATGCCCGGAGTGCGGCGGGTTTTTCCCGGTTCCGAATTCCTAACTGTTTACGAGCGCAATTTCATGCTGGTCGACTTTGCCGCCGTGCCGCCGCTTCCCAACCAGCCCGCCCGTCACCGCGTGCACATCGAACGCTGGTCGGATCATCACCAGGAGAGCGCTGCGCAACTGATCGCCACCGCTTACACGGGCCATATCGACAGCTTCATCAACGACCAGTACCGGTCTCTACCGGGCGCCCGGCGCTTTTTGTACAACATTGTTCAGTATCCCGGATGTGGAACCTTTTTCCGGCCAGCCTCTTACGTCGCCTTTGATCTCGCGCACGGCTGGCTGGGCGGCATTTCATTGGCGAGCGTCGTCGGCCCGGAGTCAGGACACATCACGCAAATCTGCGTGGCACCCCAGGTGCGAGGTATGGGCGTGGGTTACGAACTGTTGCGACAGTCGCTCATCAGCCTGCGCGATCACGGCTGCCGGCGCGTCAGCCTGACCGTCACCGCCGCGAACCGCGAAGCTGTCGACCTTTACGAGCGCATCGGTTTCCGGACGCTGCGCAAGTTCTGCGCCTACGTTTGGGAAGGCTTCGGGAGAAGTTGATTCGCTCAAGGCTCGTCTAGCCCTCGTCGCCACCCGATACTGCGATACAATCCCTCGCATGCTTCAACGTGCTTGCGTTCTTGCGGTGTGTTTGGCTGGGCTTGCGCCAGCGGCTTTGCTTCGCATCGAGGTTTCCCAGCGGTCGGATGTACTTGGGGGAAAATCGTTCGGTTCGGCCGGCCCCTATGAGCGGGTGATCGGCAAAGCTTATTTCGCGGTCGATCCGAAGAATCCGGCGAACCGCATCATCTGCGATATCGACAGAGCGCCCAAGAACGGGGACGGTCTGGTGGAATTTTCCGCCGACCTTTACGTACTGAAGCCACGCGACCCGGCGCACGGCAATGGCGCGGCGCTGTTCGAAGTCTCAAACCGCGGTGGCAAAGGCATGCTCAGCATGTACGACCACGCCGCCGGGTCGACAGATCCACATACGGCCGAGCAATTTGGTGACAATTTCTTGCTTGAGCAAGGCTACACACTGGTTTGGCTCGGGTGGCAGTTCGACGTACCGCGAACCGAGGGCCTGATGCGGCTCTATGCACCGGTTGCGCGCGATGGCGAACACGCGATCACAGGGCTAGTCCGTTCCGAATTCGTCCCCGATCGCAAAGAAACCCGCCATTCGCTCGCCGATCGCGAGCACATTCCGTACAAGCCAGTGAATCCCGACGACCCGACGTTGACGCTGACGGTTCGCGACTCGCGCGACGGCGAACGCCATCCGGTGCCGCGCGCTGACTGGCGTATCGAAGATGACACGCACGTCGTGATGCCCGCCGGATTCCAACCCGGCAGAATTTACGAGTTGGTTTATAGCGCCCAAGACCCAGTGCTGGCAGGCTTGGGCCCGACGGCGGTGCGCGACCTAATTTCGTTCCTGAAGTACGGCGGCGCCGAGACGGTGCTGGGCGATTCCAACCGCTACCTCAAGCGCGCCTACGGCTTTGGCATTTCGCAGAGCGGGCGCTTCCTTCGGACGTTCCTCTATTACGGTTTCAATCGCGACGAGCGGGACCGGCGCGTCTTCGACGGTGTGCTGGCGCACGTGGGCGGAGCCGGACGCGGCAGTTTCAATATCCGTTTTGCTCAGCCGTCGCGGGACGGCCATCCGTTCATGAACCTGTTCTATCCAACAGACATTTTCCCGTTCACCGACCTTGCGGAGACCGATCCCGAGACGGGCCTGACCGATGGTCTGCTGGTGCGCGCCATGAAAGATAACGCGGTTCCGAAAATCTTCTACAGCAACTCTGCCTACGAATACTGGGGCCGCGCGGCGTCACTGATCCACATCTCGATCGACGGCCAGAAAGATGCCGTTATTCCTGACACCACGCGCATTTATTTCCTGACCGGCGGCCAGCACGGGCCGGCGCCTTTCCCACCGCCGAAACCGCACACGCAGAATATCAGCAATCCGAACGACTACCGCTGGGCCATGCGCGCACTGCTGGTTGCGATGGATCGCTGGGTGCGTGACGGCAAGGAGCCGCCCGCCTCGCAATATCCGCGCATTGCGCAGAACACACTCGTGGCGCGGGACGCTCTGCAATTCCCCAAGATTCCAGGCGTCTCTGTGCCCACGCACTTCCAGCAGGCATATCGTGTCGATTACGGAGAGGAATTTCGCACCGCTGGAATCATTACGAATGAGCCGCCGAAGGTGGGGCACGCATTTCCGATCCTCGTGCCGCAAGTGGATCGCGACGGTAATGAGACCACGGGGATTCGCATGCCGGAGATTCAGGTTCCACTCGCTACTTACACAGGCTGGAACTTGCGCTCACGTGATATCGGAGCGCCGGAAGAGCTCAACAGTATGATTGGCTCCTTCATCCCGTTCGCGCAAACGAAAGCGGATCGCGAGCTGCATCACGACCCGCGCGCGTCGATTACCGAACGCTATTCGGGGCGCGCGGATTATCTTGCCAAGGTCGAAGCCGCCGCGCGGCAGCTTGCCGCCAACGGTTACCTGCTGGAGGCCGATGTTCCGCAAGTGGTGGAGCACAGCGCTACGGAGTGGGATTACTTGAGCGGGCAGTAGGGGGCAGCGAAATTCCTCTCAGTGTGAGAAGCGGAGATCAGGTAGCGCGGACCCAGTCCTCAAAGGTGCTTTTGACACGCTTGCGATCTTTGCCGAGTGCCGTGCAGAAGGTATCCCAATGGTCGATGCCGTTCGGCGGTGACACCACGACCAGCTTCGAAACCCGTGTGTTCCGAATCAACGCCGATCCAAAGAGGTGCCGGGCTAGGGCGTCAGCAGGATGAAGCTGGAAGCCTATGATCGTTATTTCGCTGGCCGTCACAAGAGCGTCCGATGCCGCGTTCCAGGTCTGCAACAACAGTCTGTTCGCACTTATATCTTTCAAATAGCTCGGAATGATCAGGTTGCGACCCTCGTTCCACTGTGACGCACTTTTGCGAAAAGTCTTAGGGCCATCGTGCCCGCCACGAAAGAAGGTGGCCTTGTGTTCAACGGAGGGTTCACAGTCCTGCTCATCACATTGCGCCCAATTCACTGAGCCGTGGAGCTTGAGAACTCTGATAGCTGAGTGCGCACCTGACGGTGCTTCCGCACACTTGAACCCGTAGCCGTCGGCATAGTGCCACTTTCCCGCGCGCCACAGAGCCGCCTCGTGCAAAAGATCCCAGTTGAAGGTAATGATGGTGTCGCTCTCGTGCAGTAGGTCAGTCCACTTCTCGATCACGTGCTTCGCTGCTGCGTCGCCCGAATCGAGCAACTCCTCCTGGAAGCGGTATTCGCGCCAAAGAAACGCATCTGCGATCATTCCCATCAGCTTGATTCTCAAGTCCGGCCAATTGACGGTCTTAAGTTCCAGCGGTCCGATCTTTCTGCCTGCAAGATCCAAAAGTGTAAACAGCTCCTCGAGGTTGGGCCTGTCATGTTCGTCGGGAGGATTCACTAGTAAAACGGATTCAATGGCGCTCTTGACTTCGGTTGCCCGGTTCTTGGCCATGACATGCAGCGGCAGTGAATCTCGGACAAACTTCCAGAGGTCGGGTCCCAGCGGGTACCCAGCGAACCTGGAGGCCCCAGCGCCGAGGATAAACACGCGCGTCATCATGAGAACTGAATTTGATTCTCACGCATGCCGCACCTGTCTGTCGCGGTTGGCGGACGTGAGGCGGCTCTCGATGAACGCCAAGAACTCGGCTTCCCGGTCGATCTCCATTCGGATTTTGAGCCAGTAGACGGGCAGCGGCGTCATCAGCGCCGTGCTGCCTTCGCAGAAATTGATGGCATCCTTTTCGGTGGTGAGGGCGGCCTCGGCTTTGGCGGCGAGGAATTGGCGCGCCAGGCGGCGCATCTCGCTCGCACGGTACGCGTGGTGGTCGCCAAAAGCGACGCGGTCGGCAATTTCGATTCCTAAACCGTCGAGGATGTTCCAGAACGACTCGGGATTTCCCAAGCCGCAGAACGCGGCCGCGCGGGAAAAGGGCAACTCGCGGGGCGGAATTTGTAGTCCGGTGACGGCTTCCACCCAGTGGTCGGGCACGGAGCGCGCGCGAAAAACCGGCGCGTGCGGGTTATAGCGGCGTAGCGCGCGCCCGATGTCCCAAGTGCCCGGCGCGCAATCGCTGCGCGTGATTACGAAGGCATCCGCGCGGCCGAGGGCGTCGAGGGGCTCGCGCAGACGCCCCAGGGGAAACACATCGCCGCCGCCGAAGGGCGACAGCGCGTCAATCAGCACGATATCCACTTGGCGGTCGAGACGCACGTGCTGAAAGCCATCGTCCAGAATCAGTACGTCCGTGCCAAAACGCTCTCGGAGCCGGCGTCCGGTTTCGAAGCGGTCGGCTCCGATGCCCAGCGGCGCAACGGCAGAGCGCAGAAAAATCTGGGGCTCGTCGCCGGTCTGCGCGGTCTTGGCTTGCGCGCCCGGTTCCAGGATGAGGTGCTTGTCGACTGAATGCCTGCCATAGCCGCGCGTCAGGATGCCCGGCTGGCGGCCGGCGCGTCTCATCTGTTCGGCCAAGTACAGAACGCAGGGCGTCTTGCCGGTTCCCCCCATGGTGACGTTGCCCACGCTGATGACGGCGGCGTCCAGTTTCCGGCGCCGGCGCAGGTTTCGGTGCCGGTTCCACCCGGCAGCTGAGCTCCAGATCCGCGCCAGGGGCCAAAGGAAAACGAGTGCTGGCAGGGTCGGCCGAACCTGCGGGCAGGCACTTTGGGCGGTTTCACGGATCACGGCCATCGCGCGTTCTGTTGCTCCACGGTTCGATTCCGCGCACGCAAGAGCACGCCGGCCAATTTCGGCTGCGCGGGCGCGATCGGTGAGCAACTGATCCACCGCGCCGGCAAGTTCGGAGGCGGATGCGATCTCCACGTAGGCCTCGCGCTCGCGAAATTCTTCAGCGATTTGCCGAAAGTTCTCCATGTGCGGCCCGCAGATGACCGGCCGCGAGAAGAAAGCGGGCTCCAGAATGTTGTGGCCGCCGCGCGCTGCCAACGTACCACCCATGAACACGACGTCGGCCAGGGGAAACAGACCGCTCAGCTCACCGATGGAATCGAGCAGAAGCGCGCCGGGCAATTCCAGCGGCGCATCGAGGTTTGAGCGCCGCACGAACGAGATGCCGGCTGCCGCCAGCTTGGCAGCGGCTGAGTCAAACCGCTCCGGCTTCCGCGGCACGAGAATCAGCAGCAAGCGCGGATGCTTCGGCGCAAGCTCCCGGAACGCGGCGATGACTGCGTCATCTTCATCGACATCTCCCGTCGAGGCTGGTGGCATGGTGCTGGCCGCGATCCAGACTTCGGCAGGCCGGAGGCTATCGATAAGGCGCCGCACTGGCGACGCGGCGTCCGCTTCGCGCGGCAGGAAATCGTATTTCAGGTTGCCCCCGATCTTGACCCGTTCCGCGGAGGCTCCCATGGCCAGGTAACGCTGACGCATTGATTCGCTTTGTGCCAGCACGGTATCGGGCCAGCGCAGCACTTCCTGAAAAAACCAACGCAGGCGACGGTAACGTGCCTCTGTGCGGTCTGAAATGCGCCCGTTGATGATGAGCAGTCCGCAACCGGCGCGCTTGGCCTCACGAAACAGGTTCGGCCAGATTTCGGTTTCGAGAATGACCACCAGCGCGGGCTGAAGTGCGCGCAACACGCGGCGGACGGCGAACACCTGATCCATCGGGGCGTAAAAGACGCCATTAACGGTGCCCGCGAGCTTGTCCCGCGCTGTGGCGTGGCCCGCGAGCGTGCCAACAGAGAGAAATAGTGGTGCGCGGGGAAACTCCTGACGCAGCCGGCGCGCCAATTCCATGACGGCAATCACCTCGCCCACCGAAACCGCATGCAACCAGATGGCGCCGGGAACAGTCTGTCTGAAGGAAGCGGGCAAAAAGCCCAAACGCTGGCTGAGGGAAGTAAAATAAGCGGAGTCCCGCACACTCCGGAACAGGAAGTAGCCCAGCATGGCCGGAAGTGCCAACGCCTGAAGAACCCGATAGAGTAAATAAATGCCTTTTGTTTTCAAACGCTTGGCTCTTCTGATGAGTATAGCGGCGGTGGCCAGCCTGAACAAGGCGCCCGCGGCAGACAAAGACAAGCCGAAGTTCGAAATGGCACCGGCGGCAAGCTATGCCTCACATCAGACGAGCGAGAAGATCACTATCGGCGGCTCGGTCTACGACACGGAGGAGAAGACCAAAACCGCCTTTGGCAAGGTGAACCCGTATCAATACGGCATCACGCCCGTGCTGGTAGTGATCCAGAATGATAGCGGCCAGACCATCCGGCTGGAGCAACTTCGCGTGGACTATGTCGACCGCGATGGCGGCCACGTGGATGCGACACCCGCAGCGGATGTCCGCTATTTGCGGGGTCCGGCCAATCCCAAGCTGGCGCCGAGCCCCTTGCCCACTGGAATGCCGCGCATGAAGAGCCGCAAGAACCCGCTCGACGCCTGGGAGATTGAGGGGCGCGCGTTCGCGGCGAAAGTAATTCCGGCGGGAGAATCGGCGGGCGGTTTCTTCTATTTTCAGACCGGGCATCGTCCCGGCGCCAGGCTGTACGTGAGCGGCATTCAGGAAGCCTCCTCGGGCCGCGAGCTTCTGTACTTCGAGTTTCCCCTCAAAGACGACGCGCGTTAGCCGAAGGCGACGCGTTTTGTTACCTATGATGCGTGCGGTTATCTTCGGATAACGGCGGTCTATTTTCTTTCCGGAACGTCACTAAAATTAGCAAAATTGCGCAGCGAAGCAAGCGAACGCTACCACGAGATAACTTCCACGACACAGCGTCTAACCTTTGCTAACCGGGGTTCGTATGACGTTGGAAAATATACTTTAATTAATCGACTTCTTTTAATGCAATCTCCTAAAATTTGGGAGAAAAACTCTTTAATTACGGGATTTTTACTATATAATGAAAACCGCACGAAGGAAGAGCGACGTTTTTGCGCTGCCAATATTGCGGGAAAAATCTGTGGCCGTTGCGGGGACTCTTCGATGAGGACTTCTGCAGCCGCGAGCATCGGCAGCGTTACAACGAGCGCGTCCGCAAAGCGCTCGCGGATCTTCCCAAGACTGAGAGAAACCCGCGGTCCGGTGGCATAGCAGGTTTCCAGTTTGAGAAGCCGCGCGTGCAGGAACCAGCCGTAATGCGGCACGACACCAGCGGACCTTGCCAGAAGCCGGCACTGCCCGCGATGCCGGATTTCGCCCATGCCAGCACGCGTCCCGCATTCGCCGCCAGGGCACAGTCGTTTGCGCCACTAGCGCCCGCGCCCGCCAAAATCGCTGCCCGCGCTGGCAGCGGAGCCGCCACCGCTATCGCTCCGAATGTCCTGAGCATCGACAGTCTGCGGCTGCGCTTCGAACAGAATCACGGTGCTGCCACGGTCGCGATGGCAGACCAACCGGCCGGTATTGCTCCGCGGCCTGGTAATGGGCAGCCTTCCCAGCGATCGGCGTCGAGTCCCGCGGTTTTCGACGAACTCAACCACGTTTACGTATACGTGCCGGACCCCTTAATGGAGACTGTGCTGCCGGTCTGTGGAAGTCTGGCCGCGCAAATCCAACCGATTGCCACCACCACCAAAGCGCGGCATACGGCCACCGCGGGTCCGTCAGGAGCGGGACGCGTCGAGTTCTTCCCGGTGTCATCGTATTCCAACGCTGCGCTCGCCGAGGGCATCGAAGCGCCGCCGGAAGTGGCGGTCCAATCCGGCAGACAAATCTGGCTGGAAGATCCCATGAGCTGGCAGATCCCCGTCAGCCTGGCTGCCACGCGGTCTTCGATAGCCATGCTTCCGGAGGCGGACTGCGCGGCCGCACTCGAGCGATTCCGCAGCGCACAGCCCGCAATGGCCTCGAGCCCGTCGCCGCTGGCTTGGCAATTCGAAGCGGCGGGCATGGGCTACCACGAGCAGGACGAGGCGGCTGGCCCGGCCGTGGCGCCTGCCATGGTCATCGAATTTCCGGCCCCGCGCGAAGGGGCGTCCGCGCCCTTGAGCGATGAAGTCGCCATCTTCGATGCCGCCACTTTCGGCGTACTGGTGCCCGAAATTGCGGTGGAAACAGGCGACCTGGAAATTCTCGCCGGTGCTCTGCTAGCAGCCGAGAGCGTTGGGCCCCAAATGCAGGACCGGGCTACGGTGCCGTTGAGTGATGAAGTCGCTATCTTCAACTCCGCCACGTTCAACCTGCTGTTGCCGGACATCGCTGTGCAAGCCGGAGTGCAGGATCTGATGACCGAAGTTCCGCTGGACGTAACGCCGGAACACGCCGACTTCGGGACACAGACCACGATCGGTGAAATCCTATTGCCGCGGGGCACGAGCTGGCTGCCGATGCAACCTGTGTCGGTGCTGCCCACCAGCTCGCCGGAACTTGGCGTGTCTCTTGCGGAACCGAAACTCGACGCCGATCTCGATGCCAAGGCGGTGCCGGCGCTCGTGCATGATAGTGCGCAGAGCTTGAACGGCCGGATGGCGATCAGCCTGCCTGACTGCGCCGTGCGCCTGAAGCATGGTCCGGAATTCTTCGCTGCGGAACCCGTGGTGGCCGAGTCGGTAGCCCGGCCCATTAGTGCCAAAGCCCTCCTAGCACCGGCTCCTCTGGCCATGCCGGAGATCGGGGCCAACTCTAGCGACCTGACGTTCGAGCCCGCTGCAACCGAGACCATCGCGCCGGTGGGCGCGTTGATGAACCAAGTGGCGCCCGGCGAGAGCGCCGAAGCTCTGGAAACGGCCAGCCTCGAAGTTCCGGCGATCGACCTGGCGCCTGCCGGGTTCAGTGCCGACCAACTGAAAAAGGTGAATCTGTGGGCGCGCAATGCGGAGGACCAGGCACCCCGCCACTTCGGGTGTATGGAACCCGTGTTGGAGCTTTGCCTGCCGCAGTCGCATTACGAAGAATACCCGCTGGCGCTGCAAGTCTCCGTACCCGAACCGAGGACGGTCACGGTATTTGAGACGGCCAGCTACAGCGAGCAGCCAACCAACGTGCTCTCCATCAACGAGGCTCGTCCGGCGAAGAGGTTCACCGTGCCAAGCTACATGAAGGGAATGGCGGCGGGCTTGATGCTGGCGTCGTTCCTGTGGTTCGGCAGCTCCAGCATCAAGACCGACGGAATTACGCTGCGTCCAGGCGACCTGATCCGCCTGACCATCCAGCGCCGCGCGGTCTATGAAGTCAGTGATAACTTCCACGCCGGTCTGGCGAGCTGGGAAGGCAAAGGCTTCGCCAAGACGTGGGCGTATGACAAGGAGGGCTTCGTCCGCCCAGGCCACCTGGCGTTATATAAGCCCTCGCACGACATGGCGGATTATAAGGTCGAATTCCTGGCGCAAATCGAACGCAAGAGCGTGGGCTGGGTGTTCCGCGCCGAGGATGAGCAGAACTACTATGCCATGAAGCTGGCGGTTACCGAACCGGGCCCGCGGCCTCTGGTGGCGCTCGTCCGGTACGCGGTTGTCGATGGCAAGCGGGAATCGCACGGCGAGACGCCGCTATCAGTGATGATGCACAACAACCGGCCCTATCGCGTTTCTGTGGACGTGAGGGGCAACCGGTTCCTAACCTCGATCGAAGGACAAGTGGTGGATTCGTGGAGCGACGACCGTCTCAAGTCCGGTGGGGTTGGGCTCTTCAGCGAAGGCAGCGAGAAGGCTCGCGTGTACTGGCTGAAGGTGACCAAGAACAGCGATTTCTTAGGCAAGTTGTGCTCGATTCTGGTGCCGAAGGAGTCGTAGGCCGGGGAAGAGGGCACGGCTTGAAAGATTGATTGAACGGGAGAGAAAGAGAGAGGGTCAATGAGCTCAGTGAATCGCAACCCGGTGGAGATTGGGGCTTCCCCACGTTTGTCTGTGGTCAGCAAGGCCGCGTCGGCTAAAGCGAGCCCCGCGAAGATTGTCAATGGATCGGGTGAGGCAGACGATAAGGGCGGCCGTTCCCGATCTCTCGCCACGGCTGTTTCTCTGCATCTGGAAGGCAAGGCTGAAGAGGCGTTGCGCGAGCTGCGCCGTGCGGTGGAGCGAGGCGAAAACAAGCCCGCCATCTTCTCGGCCATGGGCCACATCCTCTACGAGTTGCAGCGGTACCAGGAAGGCGTGGAGGCGTACTCGCACCTGGTGGAACTGGAACCGCACCACCGCAGCGGCTACTTCAAGCTGGCCGTGTGCCTGGAAAAGCTGGGACGCTGGGACGAAGCCGCATCCAACTTCCGCAAGGCGCTGCAAATCGCCCCTGGTAATTCGGAAGCACAACTGGGCCTGGGCATCTGTTTGTTACACCTGGAGAATTCCGAGCAGGCGCTCGAGGCGTTCGACCAGCACCTTAGCCAGCAGCCCGAGCAGCCCGAAGTGCTCTTCGGCAAGGCCGTCGCACTGCAACAGGCAGGGCGGTTGCAGGAAGCTGCCGACCTGTACACTAAGCTACTGGAGCGCAATCCGCGATCCGAAGAGTCGCTGGCCAACATGGTGGCGCTCGAGATCGCGCGCAAAGACTACGACGCCGTCCGCGATTACTCTGAAAAGCTGCTGACCTTGCGCCCGATTTCCCAAGCGGCGCTCGCGGGTCTTGCCACCTCCGCCTTCGCCAGTGCGGATTACGAAGCCGCTTCGAAGTTCTGTGCGAAACTCGTCGATCTGGTTCCCGACAGTTTCGAAAACTGGTTCAACCTGGGCGTGGCTTATCAGAAAACCGGCAACTACCAGGACGCCACGCAAGCTTACTCTCGCGCCACGGAGATCCGTCCGGAATCCGCCCAAGCGCACCTGAACCTGGGTGTGACGTTCCAGGAAACCGGCGCCCTGGATCGCGCCCGCGACGCCTACGAGCGCGCCATGGCACTTGATGAGAATCTGCCGGCCGTGCTCTGGAACCTGGCTTTGGTGCTCGAGCAACAGGGCAATTACGACCAGGCCGAGAAACTCTATTCGCAAATCCCCGAGAAGGATCCGGAATGGGACGACGCGCAGTTCCGTATGGGCTACCTGCGGTTGCAGCGCGGCGATTATAAGGCCAGCATTGAGGCCTTCGAAGGCTGCCTCAAGAAGCGCAAGGATTGGCCTGAAGCGCGCCTCAACGCCGGCATCGCTTACTGGAAGATGGATGATTCCAAGTCGGCGCGCAAAGCGTTTGAGGATGTGCTGACGCTGCGGCCGGAATCTGTGGATGCCCTCCGTGGCCTCGCCGCCCTGTCGCTCGCGCAGCAGGACTACAACGGCGCGTTCTCGCTCCACAAGCGGCTGCTGGACTTGGGGGAGCGTAGCGCCGAGCTGTTCTATAACGCCGGACTGATCTCGCAAAAGAAGAACGACATGCAGGAAGCCGCGAAATACTACGAGCAGGCGCTGGCGCAGCAACCGCAGTTCGCGGAAGCGCTCCTCAACCTGGGCCACGTACGCAAGTCCATGGGCCAGGAGGAAGAGGCTCGCATCTGCTGGCGCAAGGCCGTCGAAGCCAAGCCCGAGCTGGCCGAGACGTACTTCGAGCCGGGACAGTAAGCGATCACCGTTTACTTGGGGAGCGTCTTGCGTTCCCTTTTGCCGTAGTCCGAGAGCTCGGTCGTGACTGCACTCTGCACAAACGCGCTGCCATCCCATTTCATCGTGAAAATGTCCATGGCCGAGATGCAGCAGTGCGCGTCCCCTGTGATGTAATGAGCCGAGCGTGCGACTAGCGTTCTGGCTGCTGCGTCGAACGTGTATTTTTCCCTTGTTTCGAACTGCTCATTCCATCTGAGTTGCTGGACCACACGAAGGGAGTGGCCGGTGAGCTCGAACACCTGTGCGTACCCATCAGCGTCGGCCGCCCCCGCAACGGAAATCCAGTGGAATATGACCAGAGCGTATTCGGGGTCTGCTGCACCCTCTGAGGTGAGGTAAGCCACCTCCTCGAGTTTCGCTTCGTCCACCTCGCTTTTTGTTTTCGACTTGTGACTACCGTTCTTGAACTGCAGGACAGTGTCCGTTTTGCCTGTCTGGTCAAACACAATCAATCTCATGTTCCGGAAATCCACCTTGCGAATCGACTCATAGACGCCAGGGTAAGAGCGATCGACGTGAACGTTGTCGAAATCAGGACCGAAGAACTGGGCGTAGGGAACGGAGGGGGTTTGGGCGAAGAGAGGGAATGAAAGGAAGATGAGTGCGAGAAGAAAGAAGGTGATGCCTGACCGCATACTCGCATCGTACTCCGACGTCATGCCGTCAAGTGAAAGACCAGCTCCAGCGGAACCCGTCACTCCTCGCTCGGTAAATCCCCTAGGTCCTCGGCGCGGTTTTCGAACTTCGTCAGGTGGTGGAGGAACACCAGATCGATCTTGCCGATGGGGCCGTTGCGCTGTTTGGCGACGATCAGCTCGGCGAGGCCGCGGAGGTCTTCACGGTCGCGTTTGTAGACCTCTTCGCGAAAGATAAAAGCCACGAGGTCGGCGTCCTGCTCGATGGAGCCGGATTCGCGCAGGTCGCTCAACTGCGGGCGATGGTCACCCTGGCGGGTTTCGGGAGCGCGGCTCAATTGCGACAGCACCAGCATCGGGACGTTCAGCTCCTTGGAGAGCAGCTTCATGCCGCGAGAAATCGTACTGATTTCCTGGTTGCGGTTCTCGAAGCGCCCGCGACCGCTCATCAACTGTAAGTAGTCGACGATAACTAAACCGAGCTTGCGCTGCTGCTGAAGGCGGCGCAGCCCAGCGTGCATTTCCATCAAGCTCGCACCCGCGGTGTCGTCAATGAACAGGGGCGCTTCCACCAGTTGCGCGGCGGCGGCCTGAAGCTTGCGGCGCTCGTCCTGGTTCAGGTAACCGGCGCGGAATCGCTGGCTATCGACGCGAGCGGTTGCGCACAACATGCGTGTCAGCAGGGATTCCTTGGACATTTCGAGCGAGAAAACCGCCACGGTCTCGTTTAAGTGCGTGGCCACGTGCTGGGCAATGTTGAGCGCGAGCGCCGTCTTGCCCATGGACGGCCGGGCCGCCAGAATCACCAGCTCGCCCGGGTGCAGTCCGCCGGTCATCTCGTCGAGTTTGGTGTAACCGGTGCTGATGCCCTTGATGCGCTTGCTGGGATCGAGAAAGGCATTCAGTCCGCCCTGGTAATCTTCAATGACCTGCGCCGGGCTGGCCAGGCCGGTCTTCATGCGCGAATCGCCGAGCCTGAGCAGGCTCTCCTCGGCGCCGGCCAGGATCTCTTCCGGGTCCTCTTCTCCGACCAGGCACCGGTTCATCAGGTGCTGGGACGTGAAAATGATCCGCCGTAGGATGGATTTGTCTTTGACGATGCGGACGTAACTGTCGAGGTTGAAGATGCGCGGCAGACCGTCGTCGAGCGATACCAGGTAGGTCAGGCCGTCGCAGGATTCGAGCTCGTTATAGCGGAGAAGTTCGTTCGCGACGGTAACGCGGTCAATGCGCTCCGCGCGCTCGCTGAGCTCTCCCATCCGCAGGAAGATGCGGCGATGCTTCTCCAGGCTGAAGTCGTCGGCCTGGAGCGCTCCCGCAACCTGGACGAACTGAGAGTCGTCCATCAGGATGGAGCCGAGGACGAATCGCTCCGCATCGAGATTGCAGGGTAGTCCTTTCTCCAGAGCTAGGCCTGCGGAAGACATTGTGAGTTCTTCACCTTACATCCAAGGGCGATGCAATAAACTGAAAACTTTGCCGTACTGTTTTGTGCGCATTAGGTTCTGCAAAAAATGCGGTTGGAGCGTGTGCTTCCGTGCTGCGCGTAAGTCGAGATGGATGAGCGCGAAGGACACGTGCGCGCAGCGAGTTTGCACAGACTTCCACACGCCATGCACAGTGCCAAAAAACAGAAGCCATATATTATGTTTTATACGATCCGGTTCATGTTTGCCAAATCTTCTCCTTCGCCCGATGGCGGCCATCCTCGTAAGTAACTGAATTTATGCATTGTTAGCTCGCGATGTGGAAATCTCTTTCACCATTCCGAAACAGTTGCTGTGGATTTCTGCTACAATCGAGCTTCAAGAAATCTTATGGGTGGCGGGGGCCTCGGGGCAGGGGCTCGCGAAACCGCGTGACGTAGGTTACGTCTGAAGTAATGGTCGGTTTGGTTTGAGGTGCCGCAGCCGTGTGGAGCGTTGCTCCGCGCATCAGGCTTTATGCGGGACCAGCCGGTGGGCGCACTCCTCCGAGCGTTCACCGGCTTTTTTGTTGGGAAGTCCTAACCTCGTTTCACTCGCCCCGGTACCACGTCAATCTGCAAGGCTGGGTCGGCCGCCGGCACGGGCGTGAGCGGTAGTCCGAGTTCGCTCCGGACAATGTTCGCCCCTTGCGCGATGGCGGTCGCCTTATAGAACGCGATCTTGCGGTTGCATCCCTGGCGGCCGAAACCGCAGTCACTCGACACAATCAAACGCTCCGCCGGGATATACCGCAGCGCTTTACGGATCTCAGCAGCGACTTCTTCCGGCCGGTCCGCTTGCAGCGCTCGATGGCTGACGGCGCCGATGGCAATCTTCTTCTTGAGATTGTGCTTGAACGGCTCGAACAGCTCCAGATCCTTTTGGTTGCGATCTTTCATTTCGAGCGTCCAGACGTCGCCGCGGCACCGCTCCAGATAGATTTCGAGCGAATTGGCATAGCTGGTGTCCTCCATCACACGCTGCATGTTCGGATTGCCCCAACAGGTGTGGATCCACAGCTCCACATCGTCGAGCCCCTGGACTTCGCGGTTGAACGCATCCACCATGAACTTCACTTCCTCGTGGTCCTTTCCGTAGGTGTTCGCCATGAAGTGGAACGTGGGCTCCTCGATCTGGATGCACCGGCAGCCTGCGTCGCGCAGCGCCAGCAGCTCCTTGTTCATCGCCTCTGCCATGTCCCAGATCACCTGCCGCTTGTCCTTGTAATGGGGCGTGTGGATGTCCAGGAACAGCGCCATCACCTGGGAACAGCAGGTTCCGAACTTGACCGGTTTCCGCGTTCTTCCCTGCGCGATCCGCCAGATCTTGGGATAGTCGAGCGGCCGATGCTCAATCTTGCCCGTCACATGCGGCCACCGCCAGCCAGTGTAGATCTCGTTAAGCAATGTGCCGGGTGGGTAGTGAAGCCACGGCGCCGTCGTCTCCTCCGGTTGCAAGTGGTCGCCTTCGAAGCCCGCCCAGCGCTGGAGCGGATAGTGGTGCCACGCGCGTCCGGCCAGGTCCTCGTCCACATGCAAGTCGCCATGAGTCAGAATGTCGAGCCCGGCGCGCTCCTGATCGCTGATCAGCACGGCCATGGCATCCTGAAACTTCTCACGGAAGCGAACGTCAAGCATGCAGGTATCGAGCGGGCGGCCCCACATGCTGACGTCAAACCAGCGCGGACGCGGAAACGATCCGGTAACCGTGCTAGGGAGAATCAAATCGGCGGTGGCGGTGAACATGCAATTCCTCCCAGGGCATTTTACTGCGGCGCGCGGCCCACGTGCCGCGTGCGCTATTCCACGGTGCCGAACGTGATGGAGGAATCTGCTTCGAACTTGCGGTAGTCGTGAAACTCGATTTCGTTGCGCACCTTCCTGTGCTCGAGAAGTAGCGAGACAACCGCCTCAACCGGCAGCAGGTACCTCTTGTCGCCGATCGTCTTTTCGCTGTAGTCGATAGTGGTGGAAATCTCACGAGTCATCAGGGCATGTGGAATCTCGGTGGCCTCCTCGGTGATGCGCCAGACGGCGCCGGTCGCCGGGTCCGCAAAAACAGAACCGCGGTAAGGGACAATCGCCTTGGCGAGATCGCTCAGCGACAGGCTGAGAGTCGAGTGCTGCTTATCCACCGAGTAGTCAAAGACTGCCAAGCGCTTTCCACGTAACGTTTTCCAACCGCGCCACGTGAACCACGCTTCGCCGCTGGGCCCGAGCACACCGCTGAGCAAAAGGCCGAATTCGCCTTCGCTGACCAGGGGAGTGTGCCAATGCCGCTTCGTTGGATCGGCGGGTTTCCCGTTGACCAAGTCCAGGATGCGCCGCTCGAAGCCCTGATGGAAGCTCAGCTTATAGACCAGCGTGTCGCCCTTGTGCCACTGTTCCGACTTCACGCCGGCATCGAGCTGTCGAGTGACTTGCACACACAGGAAATTAGGAAGGTTGGCCACGTACTGCTGAGCGTAACGGTGCATCGACTCTAGAAGCTGGTCCTGCTCGGCAGAGGTGGGCGCTGGCTGACCGAAAGCGCAAACCGCGAGGGAAACACTGACCAGCAGAATTCCGAGGCGCTGTGTAAGCACGTTAGTGGAAGTACATCACGTCGGGCCGCACGGCGTGATCAGCCTCGGCGCAAGGACCGCACTCCACCGTATATCCTGGCCAGGCGGCTCGCGCGAGTTCCGGCACAAGCTTCGGATGGTCCGGCTTGTGGTAGGTGCACAGCGCCATGCGTGGGTGAAACTTGGCGATGGTTTCACGGGCGCCGGCAAGGGCCTTCGGCTCCGCGGCTTCGATGTCCATCTTGATGAAGTCCACGCGCTCCAGCTTGAGCTCGGGCACCAGCTTATCGATCGTGGTGAGCGGAATGCCGCTGATCTCCGTGCCGCCCTCGCGATGAATCACGAAGCTATCGGCCGCTGAGTTGTTCGGATCGATTTGCATGGGCATGACGTCGTCCTTGTCCCACACGCCCTTGGGATAAAGGATCACGCGGCCAGCGGCGATCTCGTCCTTGAAATTGCGGCGGAGGCACTCGAGATTCTCTGGCGCGGGCTCAATCGCGACGACCTGCCTCGCGCCGGCCGCCAGCCACACGCGCACCGTTACCCCGACATTCGCGCCGCAATCGAGAACGATGTCGCCAGCACGCGCCGACTGCTGATCGTTGCCGTAGATCCGGCGTTTTTGCTCCGCCAGGTTATACGGCAGGACGTACCGGTTTCCCTTTGGAATCCAGTATTGGCCGGCCGGAGTGTCCCAGTGTTCGAAACCGGCAGCATCGATCTCAATGAGCTTGCTCGCTCTGAGAATCTCGTCCTTGTAACGGATCTGTAGCTTCAGGTTCTGGTCCGCCTTGATGGCGCCGGCGATGGGACATTGCGGGCTGCGGCCCACGATTGCAAGTGCGAGCAACCGGGCTGGGGGATAGAACCACAGGAACGCCGCCACGACTACGACAAGGGGAATCAAGAACCGGACGATGCGAGGCATGGCGAAACTCCTTTAGCGGCATGCTGAAAAAGTCCATCTAACATCCGCTCCCTGACCGTCGCGGCTCGGCAAATGCTTGCAAACGGGTGGGCGTGTTTCTGAGCCGCGCGCGTCAGCAAGCGGTTTTCGGCGTTTGTCAGCATCCTGTTAGGCGCGACGCAGGACCATGGCTGAGTTCTTGCTGCCGAACGCGATGCAATTGGCGACCGCGTACTCGATATCCATCTTGCGCGGGCCTTCGGCGATGTAGTCGAGATCGCAATCCGGGTCCGGCGTCTCCACATTCCTGGTAGGCGGAGCGACACCATCGCGCATGGCGAGCAAGGTGGCAGCGATGCCTGCCGCACCGCAGGCCCCCTGCGGATGGCCGATCAGGCTCTTCACCGACGAGCCGGCCAGCTTGTAGGCATGTCCGTCGAAGGCGAGCTTGACGGCGCGCGTCTCGATGCGATCGTTCAGCTCGGTCGCGGTTCCATGATAGTTGATGTACTGCACCGCGCCCGGCGGTACGCTGGCTTCTTCGAGAGCCATACCGATGGTGCGCGCCGGCTCCTCACCGCATTCTTCCAGGCGCACGCGGTGAAACGCCTCGCACGTCGAAGCATAGCCTACGATTTCACCGTAGATGTGGGCGTCCCGCGCCAAGGCTTTTTCGCGCTCCTCCAGCACGAAGAACCACGCTCCTTCGCCGAGCACGAAGCCGTCGCGGTCCCGGGAGAACGGGCGCGAGGCGCGCTCGGGCTCGGTGTTCCAACTTGTGGTCAGAATGCGCATCAGCATGAAGCCGCGCAGGATGAGCGGAGCGATGGGCGCGTCGACGCCGCCTGTCACGATGGTGTCAATCACACCAGCTTGAATGTTGCGGTAAGTGTAGCCGATGGCGTCGGTGGAGGATGTGCAGCCGGTGGAGACGATGTGGCTCATGCCACGGAAGCCGAACCGCATGGAAACTTCGCTGGCCAGGGTGCCGATCGTGCCAGTGGGAATGGTGTAAACGCTGCACTGCTTCTGGTGGCCGGTGTAGTAAAGGCGGTATTGCTCTTCGGTGAACTCCTGGCTGCCGCCGCCCGAGCCCACGATCACGCCGATCCCGCGAAGTTGCTCGCGAGTCATCGAGCGGGGCTCGATACCGGCATCGCACAACGTTTCCTCGACTGCGGCTACCGCTAGCGGCACGGCCCGCGATACATGCGGGCGGTCCTTAGGTTCCACGTACTGGTGCTCGTCGAAATCCACCACTTCACCCGCCACTTGCACGGCGTGGTTGGATGGATCAAAGCGGCGGATGCGGCGAATGCCGCTAACGCCTTCCCGCGTCGCGCGCCAGAAATTCTCCCGCCCTACTCCATTTGGGCTCACAGCTCCGATACCAGTGACCACGACGCGACGTGCCATGTGCGGCATTCTTTAGCGAATGGACGCCATCCGCGCAGCCTGGTTTCCAAATGCACAAAAACATCTCACCGGCCTGCGACTGGAGAACTGCTTTGCCTTTTACCTTTCCGTCAGTATAGGCTGTTTTCATGCCTTCAGGGAACGGAGCCGGTTCCAACCGGTTCCTGGCAGTGGCGGGAATCCAGGCGGGCGTGGTCGGCGCGCTGATCCTGATGGGATATCTTGCGCTCGATTCGAAGTGGCACGGCCGCTCGGTCTGGACGGTTCCCAACCTAATGGCCTCCACATTTTACGGCGATTCGGCTTACCGCCAAGGGTTCGGATCACGGACCAGCGCGGGAGTAGCGTTGCTGGTTGTGGTCTACGGCTTGTTGGGAGCACTGTTTGGACTGGTGATCCGCGATCACGGCACGCGCCTGCGCATAACGCTGTTCGGGCTGATCTACGGCACTGCCTGGTTTTTCTTGTCTTTCAGTTGGCTATGGAAGTTCGTCAACCCCATCGTTCCGATTTACAGTCCCGACCGCGCGATGCTGGTGGGCCACATTCTCTACGGCGGCGTGCTGGGGAGCCGCTTCCCGGCTTATTTGAGAGCGATGAGCGTGACGGAGATTCCGGCCACGCCTGAACCTCCGGCAGCGCCCGAAGTATAAAACTGGCTCCTAGCGCGCCGGAATCCATTCGCCAGATCTGGGCTTTTGTAATTCGGGCCGGACCGCAATGCCCGCGGGCACCCAGGAGCAGAAGGCTCCGCGCGGGGTTTCGCAGTTGCCGGGGTCGGCCTGCACCGCGCTGGTCAGTGCGTCCAAGGTTTCCTTCTGATCGGAGGTAACCACGGCCATATCGTGATCGGCCTGGCTGACGCGCGTGAGATAGATCAGCCGGATAAATCTGACTCCCATGGGAAGATCGAATAGTGGCACAAGCGGTTGCGGCTGCGGCGTGCTCTCCCCTCCTTTTGTAATCGTGGCGGAAAGGAACTCGATGCGCGCATAGCCGCCTTCGGCGTTGCTCACAGAGTAGTAAGCGGTTTCGAATCCGATGAAGTCCTCCGCGGAAACGGTGATCGAGCCGCCGCTCGTCTCCGGGTTGGACGTGCGCAACTGGTAGCCGCCGGATTTCAGGATGGGCGTCACCACGCGTAGCCGCCAACCCGGCTCGAGATCGATGTAGGCGGCATTCTCTAGTACGGGCGGCTTCGGCGGGACTCGAGTGCTGTGCGCCGCGCAGCCGGCCAGCAGCACCGCGCATGCCAGCCAAGAAGCGTGCGGTCTAATCCAGCCTGAAGTTGATTTCAATAGTCGCCGCCACCGCGACGGGCTTGCCGTCTTTCTTGCCGGGCTCAAACTTCCACTGTTCGACCGCCTCGAGGGCCTTCTGATCGAGGCCGGGATCGAGAGACCTCACGATGCGCGTGTTGTGCGCACGCCCGTCCGGATGCACTTCGAGACTCAGCATAACCGTGCCTTCGATCTTCGCGTCTCTGGCCTCTTTGGTGTACTCGGGATCTTTCTTTTTGAGCACCTGGGGCGCGGTCACGCCATTTTTCCCGATATGGTAAAGGGGCTGTCCTTGTGGGCCTGCGGCGACAGTCTGTCCACCATCAACGCCACCCACGACACCACCGATCACGCCACCGGAGACACCACCGGGAACACCTCCTACCACGCCCTTCACAACACCCGCGGCGGGAGCCGAACCGTCTTTCGCGATGAACGTCGATGTCACCGATTGCAGGGGAAATGACCAGACAGCGACCGTGCCGGCTGCGGCCAGGCATAAAGTGATACTCGCGAGCGATGCGATTGAACGGGACTTCGTCATAGACACCTCCTCGAGAAGGGATTTGATGCGCCGCGTCAGGTGGCGTTTGTTCGTAAACGCGGGTGCGGTGATGGGAGAATCGATACCGGCGAAATCCAGCAGAACTTCGACATAGGACCGCCGCGCGCCAGTCATGCGGACTACCATGCGGTCCACTACCTGCTCACGTGCGAGCCGGATTTCCGCAATGAGCCACCAGATGGCGGGATGGAACCAGAGGATCGCGCGGATGATTTCTTCGGCCACATGGAACAGCCAATCCTTGCGGCGGACGTGCAGGAGTTCATGGCAGAGAACGACGTTCTGCCGCGCGGGGTCGAGATCCAGCCACCGGGAAGGCAGCAGGACCGTGGGCCGCCAAAAACCGAACGTGACGGGCCCGGAGACGTCGGCCGAAATATACACCTCGGCATGCTCGTTTTCTAGAGGACTCGCCTGGTGGCGAAACCCCCACAGCTTCACGTAGCCGATGACGAGCCAGATCAAGCGGGCTGTGATCCCGGCCGCCAGCACGGCAAGCAGCACGTTAGACGCGGGGATGGGGGCGGCGTCCGTTGCGGAGATGTGGAAGACTGAGACTGCGCCAGCGGAAATCCCCTTGGTGACGGCCGCTGCTCGCCACGGCTCGACGGCGGGTAGTAACAAGCAGGTTCCGAGCAGCATCTGCATATAAGCCAGCGCGGTGCTCGGAGAGCGCGGCGGTAGCATGCGCAGCAAGAGCGCCGCCGCGATCGTGATGACTGCCACTTGCAGCCAGCACGCGACGAGGTTGGCCAGCCACACGTCTGCGTTCATTGAGATTTCTCCAGCAGCCGCCGCATCTCAGCAAGATCGTTCTCCGACAGGCGCTCGTCTTCCACCAAATGCACCAGCAGCGGTTTCGCGGCGCCCTGGAAGACGCGATCCACGAAGTCTCGGACCATGGCTCCCTGGATTTGCGCGCGCGGTTGCGCCGGAGCGTAGATGTAAGCGCGATCCTCATGATTCTTCTTGAGATAGCCCTTCTGCTCAAGGATCTTCATCACGGTCATGACGCTGGTATAGGCCACCTTGCGGCGCTCGCGCAGTGCTTCGTAGACGTCGCGGACGGTAGCCTTCTCCTTGCTCCAAACGACGTGCATGATCTCCAACTCCGCGCCGGTCAAGGTGGTGCTCGGGCGTCTCACACTAAATTTATAGTACTAAGGATTTAAGAATGCAAGATAAAAATCGAGGAGGCTAGTCCTGCTCGGCGCTGCGGGCGGCGGGGGCGTTGAGGAACGCCATGCCGGCAGCTTCGTCGGCGGCGATGGGAATCACGGTGCTGAGGCGCATGAGATCGAGAACTTCGCGTACGCGGGGATTGGGCCCAGCGATTACGAAACGGCCACCCAGGGTATTGGTGACCGACGTGTAGACGCCTACCAGGAAGCCGATGCCGGTGGAGTCGATGTAGGGAACGTCGTGAAAATCGGCCAGAACCTTGCGGCGCCCGCTCTTCTTGATCTCATCGGTTTTGCTGCGCAGGTAGTCGGCATCCAGGCCGGTGGCGAACCGTCCCTTCGTGCGAAGGATACAGACGTCGTCTTGGTAATCGAAATCGATGTGCATCCGGATGACTCCGTCCTTTGGTATCGTACTACAAGCAATGCCCGTCGCGAAGCGCATCCTGATCGCGGACGCTGATCCGGAAGTGCATCGGCTGCTCCTGACAGTGTTGGAGGCTCCTGGTCACCGAGTGGACAGCGTGTACGGCGGCCCGGCGGCCCTCCGTGCGGTGGCATCCGTTCATTATGACCTGGTGCTTGCCGATGTAAGCATGGAGCTGCTGGAGCGCCTACGCCAGTTACGTCCAGCGGTGAAGGTCGTCGTGATGACGGTGGAGAGCACCCCGGAAGCCATCATACGCTCCATCCGCGAGCAGGCCTTCGCCTACTTCAGTAAGCCTTTTGCTATCAGGGCGGTAGCTGACATGGTAGCCAAGGCACTCGAGAGCGCCCCGCACGAGGACGACATCCTGGTGGTGTCGGCAGCCCCGAACTGGCTGAGCTTGCGGGTGCGCTGCAAGATCGAGACGGCGGAACGTATCGTGCAGTTTCTACGGGAGTTACCGACCGACCTGACGCTCGCGGAGCGGGAAAACATGGCCAGCGCCATCCGCGAGATCTTAGCCAACGCCATGGAGCACGGCTGCGATTCGGACCCGGAAAAGTGGGTACGCATCACGTACGTGCGCACCGAGCGCGCCATCATTTATCACGTGCGCGATCCCGGAAGCGGGTTCTCGTTCCAGGATCTGTCTCACGCCGCTGTTTCGAACCCTGTGCACGCGCCGTTCGAACACTCGGAAGTTCGCGATCGCCTGGGCATGCGTCCGGGCGGCTTCGGAATACTGCTCGCGCGGCACATGGTGGACGAACTCATCTACAACGAAGCCGGCAACGAGGCGCTACTGATCAAATATCTGGCGTAAGCCCCTAAGTTACTCATACCTCAGGGCTACCATGGGGTCGACCTTCATAGCGCGGCGGGCGGGAACGTAAGCGGCGATCAGCGCCACGGCGATCAAGACCAGGGAGACGGCGGCGAGAGCGATCGGGTCGTTCGGTTTCGTGTCATAAAGGAAACTGGAGAGCACGCGTGTCGCGGCGAGCGCGCCCGGAATACCGATCAGAAGACCTGCGAGGCAAAGGAGCAGGCCATCGCCAACCACCAGCTTAAACACATCTTCGCGCTTCGCACCCAGTGCCAGACGGATGCCGATTTCGCGCGTGCGAGCGGCGACGGAATACGCCACAACGCCGTACAACCCGATCGCGGCGAGGGCCAGCGCGAGCGCGGCAAACACAGCCAGCAGCACGGCGCTGAAACGCAGGCGTGAGGTCGCATCGGCCAATTGCTCGTCCATGGTTTTGACGCCGTACAGAGGGAGATTTTTATCGAGGGCGTGGATCGCATTGCGGACGAAAGGCGCCACAGACATGGGGTCGCCCACGACACGGACCGCGAGATTCCCACCTTCCGGGTATTGCCAGTAACTCACGTAAACGTCGTCAAACAGGGGAGCGTCGACGCCTTCGTATCTCACGTCGCCCACAATACCGATGACCTCCGCCGTTCGCTGACCTTCCTCCCAAACCGGCACGTCGACGTGTTTGCCAAGAGGATCTTCACCCGGCCATAGGCGCCGCGCCGCTGTTTCACTCAGCAGCAGAACTTTCGCTGCCCCGGCGCGATCATGCTCATTCAAGAGGCGCCCGCGAAGAAGCGAGATGTGGAAAAGGGCGAAATAGCCGGGGCTCGCAGTGTGTATACCGACAGGCTGCGGTTCCTTGCCCAGTTCCGGCTGCACGACGTTGACATTCGTTTGTCCGCGGACGGGAAGCGAATTGGAGACGCTCATTTGTAGCACACCCGGTGCCGTGGAGATGCGCGCGAGCAGTTGCTGATGAAATCGAACGGCGGCATCCGTGTGTTGTCGGCCCGGCAAATCGACACTCGCCGTCAGAATGTGGTCCGTAGCGGCGCCGATGTGCGTTTTGAGCAGCCGCGCGAAACTCTCGATCATCAGACCGGCTCCGGCGAGCAGCACCAGGGCTAGGGCCATTTCACCGCTGATGAGAGCGCTGCGGGAGTTGGGGCGGCGCAGGCTTGACCATCTGGCGGGCCATCCGCCAGTCACGTTCTTGAGCGCCTGGTTGAGATCCAGTCTCGATGCCTGAAGAGCCGGGAGCAAACCGAACAGCACACCGGCCAGGATCGAAAGTCCGATATTGAATGAGAGCACATATCCGTCGAGTTGAACGGGCTCCGCCTTCATGCTCCTCGCGTACATCGCCCAGAAATCTCCGGAAGCCTCTGGCCGCAACGCGGCGGCCAAGTCAATGGCATAAGTAGCAACAAAGAATCCCGCGATGCCGCCCGCCAAACTCAGGAGTACGCTCTCCGTCAGAAACTGCCGGATCAACGTGCCTCGGCTGGCGCCGATCGCTAGCCGCACGGCAACCTCTTTCTGCCTGGACATCGAGCGGCTCATCAGCAGATTCGCCACGTTGACGCAGGCGATCAGCAGCACGAAACCAACGGCGCCAAACATGATGAGCAATGACTTCCGTAGAGCAGGGTCGGTTTTCGCTTCAGACAGCGCTGTGGGCCGCACTTCCCAGCGCGCCATCATATTGGGGCGCGGATGGGCCGCTTCAATCGCCTTGGCCAGCGGTCCCATCGAAGCGCGGGTCTGCGCCAATGAAACCTCGGGTTTCAGACGAGCGACGGCACGAAGCCAGAAGGACCACACTTGGTTAAGTTTCTCGGGCGAGCTGTAGAACGCCGGCGACATGGTGAGGGGAATCCAGATGTCGATGTCATCGTTCTGCCCACGGAAGTCCGCCGGCAACACACCAATCACGGTATAAGGAAGCTGGTCCAGATGAATGGTTCGACCGATTACACCGGCATCTCCGGCGAACTGCTGCCGCCAGAGCCCGAAGCTCAGTAACGCCAGAGGATGCCCATTGGCTTCGCGATCCTCCTCAGGACGAAATACACGTCCCAGTTTGGGTTCGATTCCGAGCAGAGGGAAGTACGAAGCCGAAACCAGCTCCACTTGCAAGCGTAGCGGATTATCGATGCCGGTGAGGTTGCCAGACCAACTCGCAAAACCGGCCACGCCCGCAAAGCTGCGCTGATAGCGCCGCAGATCATCGAACATCGGGTAGGACCACGGAAACTGCGAATGGCCGCTCATCAGATCGAGCGCGACAAGCTTGTCCGGGTCCTGATAGGGCAGTGGCCGCAGCAGGGCGCCATTGATAAGACTGAAGATGGTGGTGTTCGCGCCGATTCCCAGAGCGAGAGTTGCAACCGCTACCGCTGTGAATCCAGGAGATTTCAGCAGAGAACGAACGGCGAAACGGAGATCGCGGAGCATGGGTCACCTCCTCGGGTGCCCGCTATAAGGAAGTCAAGAATGGGTGGCGTGCGGGCGCTTTACGCCATTTCCATTTTCTCTTCGACTACACGGCCGTCGAACAGGTGGATGCCGCGGTCGGCGAAGCGGGCGTAGCGAGGGTCGTGAGTGACCATCACGATGGTGGCGCCGTTGCGGTGGAGTTCGCGCATCAGGTCCATGACGGCCTCGCCGTTGGCGGAATCGAGGTTCCCGGTGGGCTCGTCAGCGAGCAGCACGGAGGGCGATCCCACTAGTGCACGCGCCACGGCCACGCGCTGTTGCTGGCCGCCCGATAGCTGGGAAGGATAGTGCTTGACGCGATGCGACATGCCGACCTTCTCCAGCGCCTCGTGCACCAGCTTCTTGCGCTCCGATCCCGGCGTTCCGCGATAAGTGAGGGGCAACTCGACGTTTTCGTAAACCGTCAGATCGCCGATCAGGTTGAACGCCTGGAAAATGAACCCGATCTCGCGATTCCGGATGCGCGCCCGCTCCTGCATTTTGAGACCGCTGACCGGCTTGCCATTGAGAGTGTAAGTGCCGTCGGACGGTGTGTCGAGCAACCCCAGGATGGCGAGGAGGGTCGATTTGCCGCAACCGGAAGGTCCGGAAATCGAAACGTATTCGCCCTTTTTGATGTCAACGTGAATGCCCGCCAAGGCATGTGTCTCGACCTCATCGGTGACGAATACCTTGGTCACGCCTTCGAGATGTATGAGTGGAACTGCTCCGTCCGCCATTCTATCCTCCCAATTTTCTTAATTCAGCCGCAGGCGATCATGCCCGTCCCAGGCTGACATGTCCGACAAAATGACTCGATCTCCGACTTTCAATCCGTCCAGAACCTCAATCGTCGTCACCGAGCCGCGCCCCAACTTTACATTCACACGCGTCGCGCCCTTGCCGTCCGGATCGATTTTGAATAACGAAGTCGTCGTATCAGGCTGACCGAACACAGGGCGCTCCACGTATACCACATCGCTCAGGTTCTCGATCTCGATAGTGCCGTCGACGCTGAGATCGGGAACGGCACCGGGCGGCAGCGCGCCGATCAGCCTGACATCCACGGTGCGGGTACCGTTGATGACCGAGGGATCAATGCGCGATACTTTTCCGGGAATGATGCCGTTGCGCGTATCGATCTGGGCATCCTGTCCGATCGCGATGTCCTTGGCCTGCGTCTCGGCGATCTTCAATTCCGCTTTCAGTTTCCAGGGCTGTGTGATGCGCGCGAGCGCCGTGCCGGCGGTAACGCGCTGGCCGACTTCTACCAACAACTCGGTCATGATGCCGTTGGTCCCCGCCTTCACTTTCAGGGCCTCGACCTGGCTTTTCTTCAATTCGTACATGGCGCGAAGCTGGTCGACTTTGGCACGCTGCGCGGCGAGCTGCGCCTGCACCTGCTGTTTCTGAAAATCCAGCCGCTCCTCTTCGAGCTTGGTGCGCTGCGCCAGTTCGTCGGCTTTCACGGCCGAGAGTTTCTCCTGAAGGTCGGGAATTAAGCCTTCCTTGGCCAGTTCCCTGTCGCGATCGGCGGTCAGTTTCGCCTGCTTATAATCGGAGCTGACTGTAGCGGCGGTGGCTTTTTGATCGAGACCCTGCTTCTCGAGGGTCATCTGCGTATCGGTATACGTGGCTTCGGCCGTCTTGAGCTGGTACTCGGCGTCAACCATCGCGTTTTCGAGTTCCGGGCTGCTAAGGATCATCAAGACCGTATCCGGCTTGACGACCGCATCTTGCCCGGGCAATAGCAGCCGCTTATCGACGCGCCCGTCAGTTTGGGCGGGCACTACCAGCTTTTCCTCGGGGACCAGAGTACCCAAGCCGCGCCTATCCACCCTCATCGCACCGCGTTTGACGGTTCCGGGCCATAGCGTGGCCATCTCCACACCGGGTGCCGCCGGCTTGAGCCGAGTGACAGCGAATGTGATTCCGCCGAGGGCGACGACGAAAACGGTGATGTAGACGATCCGCCGGATCAAGCGCTTGCGACCGGCATCTTTGCGTATAACGTCCATGGGCCCTCCCAACGGAATTGGCACGCGCGATACCAATCCTGATCACAGTCTAACTCTTTGAATTATTAAGGGGAAACGGGTAGAGCTAGGGTGCCGGGTGTTCGGCTGCGGAATGTGGGCGTCCCAGGAACGGACAGAGCGGCTTGCTTATAGATTCTCGAAGAAGCGCTTCCTGGTTACGCCAGCCATGCGAAGGATGCTCGCGAGTGTTCCTCTGGGCAAGGTTTTTGAACCATGCACGGGAACTGGCACGGTCCACGGGTGTCCGTCCTTGACCATCATGTGATGACTGCCTTCGACGCGATCTAGCCGGAACCCGAGCTTCTGTAGCACCCGAATGGTGATCTTCCCATTTATTGCCGGGAAGCTCGCACTACCGAATTCCGACGAGGTGTTTCAGTTCGGTCAGCTTGCCGGCGGCCAGGGGAATCCTCTTACGGTTGGCTTCCATCGACTTGATGTAGCCGCGGATCATCTCTGCCGTGTTTTCCAAAGCATCCAGCTCGCTCTTACCGAACGTGGACATGCCGTGCAGTTCCTTCACATAAGTCACGAAGGAATCGCTCTCCTCGTCGAATTCCATGTCGACGGTAACGGTCTTCGTCGTTGCGAGCGGGTGGGTCCGATAGGCGTAAGGATCGGGCGTTCGTAAGAATTCCTTGGTCGCTTTCTGTTCCGCCGTCCTGCGGGATTTGTCGTAGACAATGATGCCAGGAGCTTCGGCGACCGAAGCGACGAAAGAACCATCCTTCTGCGGAAGGCTAATGATCTGAAATCGCCGATGCGTTGGGCGGTGAATGCGTGGTTTGACCGGATGGTCGTTCGCCAAGAAGGGAAACGGTGCGTGGTGTGCGAGGCGCTCTGGCACCGGATTCTTGAGCCGTAATCGAAGCATCCCTCACTATGATAACTCTCGGATTAAGGCGCTTCCTCATTGCGCCGGACGCTCGATGGAGTAGACGGCACGGGTTGCGGTTTCGCGGGTTACGCGGAAGACGAGATCGCTCCGCTTTTCGGTGTGGAGGGGTTCCGGTGGGAGGGGCGTGGTTTGTTCGATGGTGAGGGCCGCACCAGAGCCGGCGAGGCGGACGGTGCGCAGCCGGCCGTTTGCTCGAAACTCCAGAGAGCTATCGGGCTTGATTTGCACGTCGGCTACCCCGGTAGCGGCGAGTGCGCCGTTTTCGGGCAGGACGTTGAGGCCGGAATCTTTCCAGACGAATTCCAGCCAGCGGCCGCCATCGCGGGCGGAAAACACGGCGCGGGCGTGCTGATTTTCGAGTACCCATTCGGGCTCGCCATCGTTATCGAGATCGGCGGAATAGGCGAGAGTGTCGCCGCGCGGAACTACGATAAAGCGCATAGGCAGATCGACTTCCGCCGCACCGGTAATATGCAGCCGCCACGGCACGAGCCCGCGCTCGGACGGAATGGGAAAGACGCGGATGAGAGCGTCGCGCACCATGGCGCCGGCGATCGCGATCTCGGTGCGTGTAGGCGAGAACTCCAGGCCCTCGCCCTGGGCCTCCACTGTGAAATTGCGAATCTCGGGTGAGTTGTTATGAAGGACGACGCTGACCTCGCGCCCGGCATTGGCTTCGACCGGCACAATCGGGGGCGTGACGGGCAGTTCGCCGGTGGAACCGTAGTGGAGGCCTATGGCTTCACGAATGCGCACGGATAACGGCCGCAACAGTTGCAGACTGGCGCGGCTCATCAGGACGCCGTCGGCTTCAAGAGCCATGGGAGCCCAGTCACCGTGGAGCGAATCGGCGGGGACATCGATTTCGTACTCGATTTCCAAGGGCGATTTCACTTGGCTCTGGGCGCGAAAACCTGGCGCGATGATCAGACGCGACCGTTGCGCCACTTGCTCGGAGGAGTACGAAGTCTCCAGCCGATTCTTTTGCCCGATGGTGAGCCGTTTCGCTTCGACGAAAAACGCGGAATTATCGGGGGCCTGGATCGCGAGGCCGATACGGACGCGATGGCCTGGACCTTGGCCCTGCGGGATGGGGAGACGGGCGCGCAAGGTTTTGTCATCCCAATCGAAACTGGTCGGCTTGCCTGCCGCCAGCAGCGGCCCACTGGGCTCCTGCGAGAGTTGCAGCACTACCTCACCGGCTCTGGGTGCGGCAAACTCCATGGCCAGGATGCCATTCTCGTACTCCACCACGTTCAGCTCGGCGGTGGCGTAGATGATGTGATCATGATTGGCGAATCCGGAGCAGTCGCGGCAGAAATCGGTGCCGGTGAGCGGAATGTGCACGGGGAGCCACAGCGCCTCGCCGGGAGCGAGCCGAATTTGGGGCAGGGCGATGCGCCGCCTGGCGGGGGGATAAAAGACGCGGAGCGCACCGGCATACTCGGCGTTGCTCTGGTTGACTATGCTGAGCGCGGACGCCCCATCCGGTGTCACCAACTGGTGTGCCAGGACGCCCGCCGGAAGCACGCCCGTAACGGGGCGCACTGTGAACGTTGGCCGCATCGCGGGCAAAGCTGCGCCCCAGTATCGCCAAAGAAGGGCATCGCGGCGCAAGGGCGTCACAGCAGTGCGCTCGTCACCCGAAAGCGAGATGGCGCCGGCGCGGAAGATGGGGGCATTGGCGGCTTCCCATCCGACCGGTGGAATCAAGTCTTCGACCTCTTCCCAGAGAAGCGATCCGTGGCCGGTCGCAAACAACTGGCGGCTTTGCACCAAGGCGCGCGAGTCTTTGGCCGAAACGAGGGTCACCGGAAGCGGTGGTTCGGGCGCTTTGAGGACGCCGCCGGACGCCTCTACGAAAGCGATAGGCCCGCCATGCGAGGCGAGAAAGGGATCGAGAACGTCGTTGAGATCCCACAGCCATTTCCGCAATGCACGGCGGTCGGACTCGAGACCAGCAGGGTACCCGGAACTGATCCATCCCTTAACAGGTGGTGCGGGACGAATCCACGCGCGTAAACCGGCGCGCTTCACGAGCCGGATGAAGCCGACCAGATCGCGGCGTGGGCTGGTGCGCCCTGTGAGATCGAGCGTCTCCGGTTCCGTCTGGTGCCAATTCCACGGAATGGAGAACGCAACGGTATCGATCCCCAGATTCTTCAGCCAGATCAGCTCGCGCTCCCAGAACTGCGGCGCGTACTCATAGTAAGGAAATTCGACAGCCTGGACGAACCCGCGCGGTGTCTCAGGCGCGGGCGCCAAACCTGCGAGCAACAAAAACAAAGCAATAGAGCGCATCACCAGGCAGCGGTCTTGCGAATGCGGTAATCAGGAACAAGGGGCATATGCTCGACTCTGCACATCTCAAACAGGCGCGAGCGAGCGCGCTCTCCGATTTGGTCGGCTAAGGTGCGGCGGTAATCGACCGTGCCGTCGGGACCTTTTTTTGCAATGCGGCGTCCGGCCTCGGGGTCCGGTAGGTTCGTGGTGGCGATCAGCGGCTTTTTGTTGTTGCACCGATGGGTGATGATTGACGTAACGACGTCTTCGATCCAGGGGAGCACACGGTGCGAGCCGAGATCATCGATGAGCAATACTTCGGCATCCAGCGCGTTGCGATAGGCCTCGCGGTCGCTCGACCCGGAGTTAGGGTCGAAGCCAGAACGGATGCGGTCGATCAGGTTCTGGTAATCGTAGAAGACGCCCTGAAAGCCTCGCGCGATGATGACGCGGAGCGCGGCGATTGCCAGGTGCGTCTTTCCGCTACCCGGCTCTCCGATCAGCAGCAGTCCCGGTTTCGGCTGCGTGGGAAGAAAGTCGCCGGCGTACTTGGAGACGCGATCCTTGATGGTGCTCAGGTCACGCGCGGCTATGTCGTTGTCGGTCGGAATCTGAAAGCTGATAAACGACGCGTCCCGGTAGAGCGGCGGAATTCCAGAGGCCTCCTCAAGGTGCATCGACCGCGCCTCTTTGGCGCATTCGCAGCGTTCGACGCCCGAGACGCCGCCACGCTCAATGGTCTTCCAACCTGATCCACCGCACTCGGAGCAAACTGCTTCCGCCATGACTCCCTATTATCGTTATACTCGCCGGACTACTCAATGGTTGCGAGAATCGCGCCGGCGCTCACCGTCTCGCCGGGACGCACGGCAACCGCGGCCACACGGCCGGCGCGGCGTGTTTTCAGCTCGTTCTGCATCTTCATCGCCTCCATCACGACCACGCCCTGGCCGGCTTCGAGGGCTTGACCTGGCTCGACCAACACGCGCACGATCTTGCCGGGCATGGGGGCGACGATATCTTCCCGCTCCGGTCCGTGCGCGCCCGCGCGTTTTCGAGACCAGCGGCGAGGGTCGGAAGCGACCACGCAGAAGCGGTGGCCGCGAATGGTCACCCAGGCGCAATCGGAGCCGGGCTCGGCGTGCGCTTCGTAGCTTCGACCATCGAGTAAGACGGAGTACACGCCTGGTTCCACTTCGGTGAGTTGCGCGCACCGCTCCGGTTGATCGTCCAGGCGAAAGCGGTAGAGATCGTTTCCCCGCTCGACTTCCAGCCGCGTCCGTGTCTCGTCAATTTGAACGTCGAAGGTCATTGGAGGAGATCCTCCCGCCCTTTGGTGCGCCAGTTGGAGGATCTGGCAGCCGGGCGCGCCGGCGGACGATAGGTGTGTAGGAAGGCCTGTCCCACCAATGCGGCGATGGCTTGCAACTCGGGGTCCCGGTCTACCGGCGGGCGGCGGGCGAGAAAATCATCGACCAGTGCGGTATCCAGGTCGCCGCGGCGGAATTGCGCGTCTCCCATCAACTGGCGAAAGAAGCCGAGATTGGTCTTGATCCCCACAACCTGATACTCGTCGAGCGCGCGAATCATGCGCTCCACGGCCTGTTCCCGCGAACCCGCCCAGACCGCAAGCTTTGCGAGCAGAGGATCGTAGTCAAGCGGCACCGTCCAGCCCGGATAGACGCCGGAATCGAGGCGAATGCCGGGGCCCTGCGGACGGTCGAGATGGACGATGCGGCCGGGCGAGGGGAAGAACTGATTATCAGGATCCTCGGCGTAAATGCGGCACTCAATGGCAGAACCGCGCCACGCGACATCTTCCTGTTTGAGGTGAAGCGGCTCTCCGGACGCGACTTCCAGTTGCAGCCGCACAAGATCGAGGCCGGTTACGAGCTCAGTCACGGGATGTTCCACCTGGAGACGCGTGTTCATTTCGAGAAAATAGAAGTTGTGCTGGGCATCCACGAGGAACTCGATAGTGCCGGCGCCGAAGTAGCTGGCGGCGCGTGCAATGCGGACCGCTGCCTCACCCATCGCGCGCCGCATCTCAGGATGCGCGGCCACGAGAGGCGAGGGGCACTCCTCCATGATTTTCTGATGCCGCCGCTGCAACGAACATTCGCGCTCACCGAGGTGGATGATATGACCGTGGCAGTCGCCGAACAACTGAATTTCGATGTGCCGGGGCCGCTCGATGAGTTTTTCGACGTAAACGGCTGGATTGCCGAACGAGCGCTCGGCTTCGCTCGATGCATCCCGGAATGCAGCGGCGATATCTCCGTCGCGATCCACGCGCCGCATACCTTTGCCGCCGCCGCCGGCCACGGCCTTGAGCAGCACAGGGTATCCGCAATCGCGAGCGAAGGCACTCGCCGCACGGGCATTCTCGGCCGCGTGCTGCATTCCCGGCACGACGGGCGCGCCTGCTGCGATCGCAATCTCGCGCGCGGCGGTCTTCGATCCCATCTTGCCAATGGTATCCGCCGATGGCCCAATGAAAACGAGGCCGGTCTGGCCGCAAGCGGCGGCGAAATCGGCATTTTCGCTCAGAAATCCATATCCCGGATGGATGGCCTGGGCACCATGGGCGCGCGCGGCATCGAGAATACGATCGATGCGGAGATAGCTTTCACTCGATGGCGAAGGGCCCACGTGCGCCGCCTCATCGGCCATGCGGACGTGCAGGGAAGTGCGGTCGGCATCGGAGTAGACGGCGACCGAGACGATGCCCATTTCGCGCAACGTGCGAATGACGCGCACGGCGATTTCCCCTCGGTTGGCGATCAGGACTTTGCGGAACATGGAAAGGCCGATTCTAACGCCGCGCCGCCGAGAGCGCCGAGAATGTTCTCACTCCAGCCGGTAGTTCGGCGCTTCTTTGGTGATAATGACGTCGTGCACGTGGCTCTCGCGCAGGCCCGCCGGCGAGATGCGCAGGAACCTGGCCTTTTCCCGAAGCTCGGCGAGATCCTGGCAGCCGCAATAGCCCATGCCGGCTTTCAAACCGCCGACGAGCTGAAAGACGAGGTCGCTCAATGGCCCCTTCGAGGCCACACGGCCCTCGATGCCTTCAGGCACCAGCTTGCCGCTCGCATCCTGTGCGTACCGGTCGGAGCCCTGCGCCATCGCACCGAGCGATCCCATACCGCGATAGGTTTTGAACGTGCGGCCCTGGTAGAGAATCACTTCGCCAGGACTCTCGTCGGTACCCGCAAAAAGGCCGCCGATCATTACGCAATCGGCACCGGCGGCGATGGCTTTGGTGATGTCACCCGAATACTTAATGCCGCCATCGGCGAGCAGCGGGACACCGGCTCCGCGCGTTGCCCTGGCACACTCCGAGATGGCCGTGATTTGTGGAACGCCCGCGCCGCTGACGACGCGCGTGGTGCAGATGGAGCCGGGGCCGATCCCGACCTTGATGCCGTCCACGCCGAGCGAGATCAGTTCGCACGCGGCCTCATGCGTGGCCACGTTTCCGGTGATGAGCTGCACATCGGGGAGCTTTCTCTTCATGGTGCGCACGGCGTCCATGACACGCGACGTGTGGCCGTGAGCAGTGTCGATGACCAGCACGTCGACCTTCCGGGCTACTAGTTCCTGGGCCCGTTCGAGGTAATCGCCCGTCGCACCGATGGCAGCTCCCACGCGCAGCCGGCCCTGCTCGTCTTTCGCGGCGTTGGGGTATTTGAGCTTCTTCTGGATGTCTTTGACGGTGATGAGGCCCTTGAGATTGTAATTCTCGTCGACTACCAGCAGCTTCTCTATGCGGTGACGGTGCAGAATCTGCTCTGCCTCTTCGAGCGTCGTGCCCACCGGGACGGTGACGAGGTTCTCCTTGGTCATGACCTCGGAAATGAGGAGATCGGACCGCGACTCAAAACGCAGATCGCGGTTGGTGAGAATACCGACCAGTCTGTGCCCCTGCGTCACCGGAATTCCGGAGATGCGATAGCGCTTCATCATCTCCAGGGCATCGGAGATTTTCTTGTCCGGTGAGATGGTGATGGGGTCGACAATCATGCCGCTCTCACTGCGCTTGACGCGGTCGACCTCTTCGCCCTGCCGCTCAATGGTCATGTTGCGGTGCATCATGCCGATGCCGCCCTGCTGTGCGAGCGCGATAGCCACGTGTGCTTCCGTGACCGTATCCATAGCGGCACTTACTATGGGAATGTTCAGAGCGACGCCGCGCGTGAGGTGCGTTCTGGTGTCGGCTTCGGTGGGGAGGACTTCGCTGCGAGCCGGTTGGAGCAAAACGTCGTCGAAAGTGAGACCCTCTCGAATATCGCCGTCAATCATAGAATATTTTCCCATGATACAGCGGCGGCGGGCAATTAGATGGCAAGATTCGGATAGTATCATCGATCTAAGAGCCGTAGGCTGTTGTTCATGGAAGCGATTTCCCAGGTAGTGATCGATGAAGCGCGGTGGCAGGTCGTGCTGGCGCGCGAGGTTTGCGGCAACGAGCGGTTTGTATATGCGGTGCGCTCGACCGGTGTGTATTGCCGGCCGGGATGCCCCTCCCGGCGGCCGCGGCGCGAAAACGTACTGTTCTTTCCCCTTTCTGAAGCCGCCGAGCGCGCTGGTTTCCGGGCATGCCGACGCTGCCGCCCCCAGGGTCCGCGATCGGTGTCGCCGCAAATCGAGATGATCGGCCGGGCCTGCCACTTCATTGAAGAGCGAGTTGACGCTCCCGTGACGCTGGCGGCTCTGGGCAAAGCGCTCCAGGCAAGCCCCTTTCACCTGGAGCGGACTTTCAAGCGTTTTCTGGGCATCACACCCCGCCAGTATGCCGACGCACTGCGGCTCGACCGGCTGAAATCGAGCCTGCGCGACGATCGGGACGTGACCACGTCTCTCTATGACGCCGGTTATGGATCGAGCCGCGGGCTGTACGAGCGCGCACCAGGGCAGCTCGGTATGACTCCTGCGACATATCGCCGCGGCGGCCGCGGAATGGAAATTGCCTATACGACGGCACACTCGCCGCTCGGCCGGCTGCTGGTGGCTGCGACTGAGCGCGGGATATGCGCCGTCAGCCTGGGCGATACCGACGAGTCGCTAGAACAGGGCCTGAAGGCCGAATATCCGGAAGCCGGCGTTCGACGGGATAATTCCCGGCTCAGGCTTTGGGTGGCAGCGCTGGTCGCGCATTTGTGCGGGACCGAGCCACATCTCGATTTGCCGCTCGATGTGCGTGCGACGGCGTTCCAATGGCGTGTTTGGCAGGAGTTGCGGAAGATTCCTTATGGGGAAACGAGAAGTTATTCGCAAATCGCGAACGCGCTGGGGCGGCCGAAAGCTGTACGAGCGGTGGCCAACGCCTGCGCTGCGAATCCGGCGGCCCTGGTGATTCCGTGCCACCGCATTGTGCGGGACAACGGCGAGCCCGGTGGCTACCGATGGGGCGCGGAACGCAAGCGCATGCTGCTGTCGCGCGAGAGCCTGGCCAAGGCCTGAGGCGGCTATTCGTAGCGCAAGGCGACAGTGGGATCCACTCGCGTAGCCCGGCGCGCGGGGATATAGCAGGCGGCCATTGCGACCACGGCGAGGATGGCGCCCACGACCACTAAAGTCCAGGGATCGTGTGGGCTGACACCAAACAAAAGGCTGGCTAACAGATGAGTAAGGCCTAGCGAGCCCAAAACCCCGGCCACAAGGCCCACGGCCGTCATCGACAATCCACTTGCCGAGCACCAGCCGGATTTGGTCCCAGTAGCTCGCGCCGAGAGCTGCTCGCACGCCCATCTCGTGTGTGCGTTGAGCGACCGAATAGGATATGACGCCGTAAATGCCAATCGCCGCAAGCAGCAGCGCGAGCCCGGCGAACGCTCCTAACAGCACCGTCCGCAGGCGATTTTCGCCCAGCGACTCCGACTTGATCTCTTCCAGCGGCTTGATGTCGTCGAGCGCCTGATTCTTGTTCAAGTCCCAGACCGCGCGCTGGATGCTTTTCACGAGTTGCGCCGGTCCCAGGGCCCCCCGCACTACTAATGCGGTGCCGATCGAAGGGCTCTGCTTGTAGGAAACGTAGAGCCCGGGGCTCGTATCGTCGAGGCCGTCCACTTTCTCATCGGCCACCACGCCCACAACCTGCCACGGAACCTCAGGACCCAATTCGTGTTTACCGGAAATGATCGCCTGAATCAGGACGCGCTTTCCGATTGGCTCCTGCCCCTTGAAGTACCGTTTGACCATGGTTTCGTTAACGACGGCTGCCGGTACGGCGCCCTTGGTATCGCTTTCGGCCAGTGTTCGGCCCTTCTTAACTCGCATCCCGAGCGCGCGAAAATACGAAGGGCTAACCATCTTGTAAAAGCAGTCTGGTCGATTGGCGCGGTCGACGACAGGCTGGCCTTCGATGAGGAAGGGCATACCCCAACCCCAACCTCGGAGCGGAAGCGCGGTGGTGGTGGCCACGTCGCGAACCCCGGGGACCGACTGAATTTTTTCCATCACCTGGCTTAAGTAGCTGGTCACTTGCGCACCATCGGGATACTGGGCTTCGGTCATGGGAAGCCACATCGTGATGACGTTGGTAGTTTCGAAGCCGGGGTCCACCTGCTGCAATTGATAGAAGCTTCGGATGAGCAGCGCCGCTCCGGACAATAGTACAAACGACAGCGCCACCTCGGCCACCACCAGGGCGCCGCGAACACGGTTTCTCACTACGCCTGAAGTGGCACCGCGGCCGCCCTCTTTCAGCGAGTTCGCCAAGTCCGTTCGCGCGGTATGAAGCGCCGGCACGATACCGAACAGGACCCCGGTCAAGATGATGATCCCAGCGGTAAACAAGAGCACGCGCGCGTCCAGGTGTACATCAGCTTCGGAAGGCAGCACGAATGGCGGTATCCAGTGTTTCAGCGCGGCGATCAATCCGAAGCCGAGCAGCACGCCCATGAGCCCCCCCAAAAAGGACAACAGCAGGCTTTCGGTGAGGAGCTGGCGAACCAGACGCCAGCGGCCCGCGCCCAACGCCGACCGGATGGCGATCTCGCGCTCGCGCCATGCACCACGTGCCAGCAGCAAGTTGGCAAGATTGGCGCAGCCGATCAGCAGTACGGCACCGACCGCCGCGAGAAGCACCCACAGGGATCGCCGTAAGCTATCGTCGACCACGCGGTCCATGAAACGATCGATGGTCACACTCCAGCCTTTGTTGGAATCGGGGTAATTGCGTTCGATCGCGGCTCCAATGGTCTTCATTTGTGCCCGGGCCTGATCGAGCGACACGCCGGGTTTCAGGCGTGCCCACGACATCATCCAATGAAAGTCGCGCGTCATATCGGGTGGCTGGAAGGCCAGGGGAATCCAGACGTCCTGGTATCCGCGGTCGCGCGGACTGTTGGCGGTCAAGACGCCGATCACCGTGTAAGGTCTGTTGTCGAGATGAATGGTCCTGCCGATGATGGTTCGATCCGCACCAAACCGGCTTTCCCAAATTCGATTGCTGAGGACGACAACCTGCTCTTTGCCGGGCTGATCCTCATCGGGGGCGAAGGTGCGCCCGAGCGCCGGCTTCTCGCCGAGAATGTCGAAATAGTGCGCTGAGACGCGTGAGCCGCGCAGTTGCACGGGCACATCGACGCCAGTTAGGGTGACGGAGCCGCCGGTCTGCGCCGCCATGGCCGTGAAGACGGTATTCTGCTTCTGCCAATCGAGGAAGTTCATCGTGGAAATGCCGTTGCGATCGCCATCGGGCGGTTTCTCCCAGACGTTGACGATCTCTTCCGGATGCGGGTAGGGCAGCGGCTTCAGCAGCACGGCGTCGACGAAGCTGAAGATGGCCGTGTTAGCGCCTATGCCGAGGGCCAGCGTCAGTACCGCCACGATTGTGAAACCCGGGCTGTGGCGGATGATGCGGAGGGCGAAACGAACGTCGTTGAGCAGTGCGTTCACGAGAATCTCCCTATGGGGTTTATACTCCGCTACGCAACAACGGTTACTAAAGTTCGCGTTCCGAGGCTTCGACTGGCAGGGGGCCGTGGGCGCCGTTGCCGCAGCAGACACCCGGCGGAATGGGGCTACCGTGCGGGCAAGTCGTTGGATGGCCTAGGAAAGTGCAGATTCGGTCAGTGACTTCGGGGCTAAGAATGTGCTCGAACGTACAGGCGTTCGATTCGACGGAGGCATCGTCGCGAATCGAGAGAACGTCCATGAACAGGCGTTCCGCCAGGCGGTGGCGGCGGATCACACTGCGCGCCCGCTCCTCACCTGGGCCGGTGAAGCGCACCTGGTCGCCGGCGATTTGCAGCAGGCCGATGCGCGACATCGTATTGAAAAGCCGGCGCCGCTGGACCTCGGTGAAGTGCATGCCCTCGTGATGCAAAGCGCTTTCGCGCCGCATCCACAGCTCTTCCAGGATTTCATCGAAGTCTTCGTTCTCTTCCGCGGTAAACACGACCGTCTCCACGATGCGGCCGTGCTCGAGATTGATGCGGCGGTCGGCGCACCGGCCGACGCGCTCGTCGTGCGTGACTAGCAAGATCGTTCTGCCCTGCGCGTGCAGATCGCTCAACAGGTCGAGCACGATCTGCTCGTTGGCGGCATCGAGGTTGCCGGTCGGCTCATCAGCCAGGATGATCTTCGGGTCATTGACCAGCGCGCGAGCGAGCGCAACACGTTGCTGTTCTCCACCCGAAAGTTGTGAAGGCAGGTGGCCGGCGCGGTCCCGGAGCCCCACGTGTTCAAGAGCCCGCCGCGCTTCGGATTCGTCCGTCATGCTGTGGAAATATTGCGCCAGCATCACGTTTTCGAGGGCTGTCAGATGTGGGATCAGATGATACTGCTGGAAAACCAGTCCGACCGTCTCGGCCCGAAAGCGCACCAGCTCGGCCCGGGTGAGCTTCGCGATGTCGGTAGGCCCGATGTACACCGAGCCGCTGGTGGGTTGGTCGAGGCAGCCGAGAATATTGAGCAGTGTGGTTTTTCCCGAGCCGGACGGGCCCATGATGGCGATCCACTCGCCCGCATCAGCGGTGAGGCTCACCTCATCCAGCGCCTTCAGCGGCGCATTTCCAGCGACCCGGTAGTGCTTGGAGACGCGATCGACCCGGAGAAACTCAGGCATTCCCTATCACTCTCCCCTAAGAATCACGGCCGGTTCAATTCGCCAGATTCGCGAAGCCGCGATGAACGTCGCGAGCACGGCCACGAGCAACGTCACGGCCATCACCGGCGCGAATACCGCGAAGTCCACTCCGATAGCGCCGACTGAACCGGAATCCGAAAAGATCTTGCGGCCGATTCCATACGCCACCGCCAGACCGGCCGCATAGCCGGCAATGGTGGACGCAAGCGCCAGCACCAGCGATTCCGAAAGAAACAGCGCCGCGATCTTGCCCTCACCCGCGCCGATGGCCTTTAGCACGCCGATCTCCTTGCTGCGCTCAATCACCAGCGCGCTGAAATTACCCGTCACGCACAAAGTGGTGATCGCGAAGATGACAATCGCCAGTGAGAATACGGCGGCTTTTACCTTGAGGACCACGTTGGCTTCGGTTTCGGCCACGGCGTGGAGGACGCGGACATCCGTTTCGGGCAAAGCGTGCGCAAGCGCAGCACGGATCTCAGCGACTCGTTGGCCGTCGGCCCGCACTTCAACCAGGCTGGCGGAGTTTTGAAATCCAGCCTCCGCTTGCGCCCGCTCGAACGGCACCATGAGGCGGCTGTCTTCGTCGCCTCCCGTGTTCACGATTCCGCGTACAACACAGGAGCCGGATGCGAGCGCGAGAGTTTGTCCAATGCTCACGTGAAAATGGGCAGCCAGGACGTTTCCCGCGAGGCATTCCCCGGGCCTGGCATCGCGAGTGCCCGTGATTCGCCAATAGCTTGTGAGTGGCGCGGCACGCTGGAAATCGATGCCGGCCACGACCACGCGCTCGTCGCCGATGCGATCCACGGCATAGACGAATGGGGCGGCTACCGCGCCCAGCCGTTCTGCCTCTGCTACTGCCCGTACCGGCACCGATTGGGTGTTGCCAGCCGGCGCGACAAGCAGGTTGGCGCCATAGCCGCGGAACTCGTGGCGCATCTTTCTATCGATATCTGAATACACGCTGAATAGCGCAGTGGCGAGCGTAGCGGCGACTGCGAGGCCGGAAAACGCCAGCAGCAATCGCCGGCGCCGGAACCTGACAGCGCCCAGCACGAACCGCCAGAACACTACGCACCCTCCCGGAGAATCACGGCAGGCTCGAGTGCCAGGGCGCGCCGTAGAGGCTGTGCGCCTCCCGCGAGAGCGACAGCCGTGGCTACGGCAACCACCAGGGGAACCAGCGCCGCAGGCGTTTCGCCGTGCACACCGAACACAGTCTGGCTCACCGCACCCGATAACCATACACCGGCGAGGGCGCCAATCAATCCACCGATCGCGCCTTGGATCGCGACCTCGGCGCCGAGCAGAGCCACAATCAAGCCGCTCCCAGCGCCGGTTGCTTCCATGACGGCGATTTCGTAGCGCCGCTCGAGCACCGTGGTTGCCATGACGCTCCACACGGTGAGTGCGGCCGTAGCGAGGGCCGCGATCGCAATCAGCAACATCAGGCCACGCACCTTGTTCAGCACTTGCCCTTCGTTGTCCGCCACGCGCCGGATAGGCCGCGCCACCGCCATCGGCAACACCTCTTCGATTTGATGGGCGATGGAGCTGATGTACGGCGTGCAATACCAGCGGTCGTATTCTTCCTGCTGCATCTTGGACGGATCTTTGCGCGCGAACGCGTCCTCAGGTTTGGTCAATGCGCCGACCTGGATAGCATCCACCTGCCCGGTTCGGCCGGTAAGCCGCTCCACAACTTCCAGAGGCGCCAGAATGCGATCCTCTTCTTCGCCGCCCGTGGAAAGAATGCCCGCTACTGTGAAGGGTTCGCCAAACAGATCGAGGGTGCTTCCCGGCCGCAAGCCCAGCCTGCGTGCCAGCGCGGCGCCGGCTATGCACTCGGCGACGTGCTCGTTGGCCTGGCGATCGTCAATCCAGCGCCCGTCCACTTTCCACGAAGTGTTCATCGCGCGCACCCCCGCAGCGCTGTGTGTCCCGTCTGGCGCGCGCAGGTCTCGCCTGAACCACACGCCTTCCACCGGCACATCACGTCCTTGTACCTTGGTCTGGGCGTGCAGCGAGGGGGCAACCGCAGTAATATTCAACTGCCAGAAGATCGATTTGATCTTTGGAACACCGGCGAGAGGAATGAATTCGTCCTTTGCAGCGGGTTGGTAGCGGATACCGCCTATGTCCACCGGGAGCGAACCCGATTTCGGCGTGACTAACAGGTTCGCGCCGAGATTACGCAGCTCCCGATTTACGCGATCGCCAACGTCGAGCATGGCACCTAGCATCGCGGTCGCGACGGCCGATCCCAGCGCAACCGCTCCGATTGCCATGGCTTTGCGGCGCGGTGCGCGGCGGATAGACTGCCCCACAAATCGCAAGAACAACTCAGTGACTCCCGCCGCGGAAGTACTTTGAACCCGCGAACAGCTTGTCTGCGGAGATCAAAACCTGGCCGCCCTCAACCTTCGACTCCAGCGGAATCGGGTTGCACCCGCCGGGCTGCCCAATCGTGGGAATGTTGATCGCGGAGGCGCAATTCTTGCATATCACGTTCGGGCCTTTTTGGTAAAAGCCTTGGGGTCCGCAGATCTGGCAGGCGTCAAAGGCGATGGCAATGGATTGATCGGGACGCTGTATGGCGATGATGCGCACCATAACGCCGTCCGATTCTACGGAGAAGCGGTGCAACAGGCCATCGCTGACCGCGCTGACCGGAATCCGCGCCACACCATCGGCCACGGCGAGTGGCGCCGCCGCCGAGAGCGCCGTCTCGGATTTAGCGTAGATGAATTCGGCGGTCATGGTCAGCATGAAAAGGCCCGCAGCCGAGCATGCCGCGAGCACCCACATGCGCTCGCGCCGCGCCGTCCACTTTGCTTTGCGCAATGCGGCGCCTTCCAGGTTGGCTGTCTCCGGAGCACGCCGCCGGCGCCACTCCATCAGCAGCATGGTAGCCGCAAGCGCCAGGATCATGACGAAGAAGAACGTGTCATTCCGTACAATGGGACCGATCAAAGCCATCTCCTGGCTGCTGGCGGGGATGATCAGACCTTCCGAAAGCTCATGCAGCCCGGTGATCGTAAGTTGCAGAACCACAATCATCAAGATCACGGTGGTCATGCGGAAGAAACTGCCGAGTTCGATGCGAATCGTGCCGCGGACGAAGCTCACGCCGAACAGAATGGCTAAAGCCAAGCCCAGGGCCGTGCCAACCGACTGCATCAGGCTGTCCGTATCGAACCGCATTGCGGAGAGCATCAATACCAACTCCACGCCCTCGCGGAAAACCATCAGAAAGACGAAGAGAAAAATGCCCCACCGCGAGGCGCCGCCGGCCGCTCTGTGTTGCAACCCAGTTTCAATTTCACCCTTCATTCCGCGGGCGTGGCGGTTCATCCACACCACCATGGTGAGGACAAAAACGGCACTGGCCAGCAGCAAAGGTCCCTCCCGCGCCTCCTCGCTAAACTGGACGCGAGACAAGACCGCCGCCACCAAAATGCTTGCAAACACAGCAGCTCCAAACGCCTTGTAAACGGAAGATAGCAGTGCGTCGCGGCCGGTCTTACGGAGATAAGCGACGGCGATGGCGATGACCAGTGCCGCCTCTACGCCTTCCCGCAATGCAATAACGAAGGTTTGCAGCATAGCAACTCGCTTGCAACTAGCATTGTAACAGGATTGCGCGGAGACGTTCTGGCAGGGGTGCGGAGAGCCTCCGGCCCGGACTCGCAACCGCACGCGCAGGGAGAGAAAGCCATGGCAGGTTTCCCTTTGCGCGCACGGCGCTCCTCCGAACATCCGGACCGGATGGATCGGACGGCTCCCGCTTACCCGAATAGTGAACCGGGCCGGGAAATCGTTTCACGCTAGTGGCGCGCGGCGAGGAGAGAACCGAGCCAGACGGCTGCATATCCCAGCGCCACGCTGGCAACGACGTTGATCAGTCCGATCCATGAGCTACCGGCGCGCACCGCGCTGAACGTCTCGTATTCGAAGCTGGAGAAGGTGGTGTAACCGCCGAGAAAGCCCACTACCAGCAACGGCCGCCAGTAGGGATGCGGCTCAAAACGTTCGGTGAGGAGCGCCATCAGCAGGCCGATGAGGAAGGATCCGGTGACGTTAACCACCAGCGTTCCTAACGGGAAGCGGCCGCCAAGCCGGGTCATAATCGCGACGCCGGCGACGTAACGCGCGAGCGAGCCCGCTGCCCCGCCCGCCATGACAAGGAGGTATCGTTCGATCAATTTCTTATATGCCTCTGCCTTGCGAACTCATCTCGGAGGATCACTGCAGAAGGGGGTGCGCAACTCCTACAGCCAGTTCCACCGTAGGAGTCATTGTCCGCTTTATCAGCGGCGGTTGCGGTGGACTCCACCACCATTTTCAGCCTACCCCAGAGAATGCGCGTCGGGCAAGAAGTGTCAACGGTCCGCGATATAGTAGTGCACCGCGGGAGTCACGATCAGCGAAAGTACCATGGATGCCAGGATGCCGCCGATCACCGCGATGGCGAGGGGCTGCAGCATCTGCGAACCGGCGCCCCATGCGAGCGATAACGGGAACATGCCGGCCACCGTAGCCAGAGCAGTCATCATGATCGGCCGCAGGCGGCGCTCTCCGGCGTCCAGCATGCTTTGCTCCGCGGGAATGCCCTCGGCACGAAACTTCTGATCCGCGTCCAGCAGGAGAATGCCGTTCTTGGCGACGATGCCGATCACCATGATGAGCCCCATGAACGAGGAGAGATTGAAGGTTTTGCCTGTGATCAGGAGCGCCAGAAATACACCCGATGTCGAGAGCAGCGCGGAAGAAATCACCGCAATGGGCGCCGCGAAGCTGCCAAACTCGAACAGCAGCACGATGAAAACAAGGAGAATGGCCAGGATCAACACCAGAACCAGGTCGTGAAAGGAGCGTTGTTGTTCTTCATACTGGCCGCCGTACTCGACGCGAATCGTGGAGGGCATGTGCAGTTCGGCGACTGCCTTTTGGACCTCGGCAATGCCGCTGCCGAGGTCGCGGCCCTCCAGGCGGGCAGTCACGGTCACATCCCGGAGCAGGTTTTCCCGCCGGATCTCGGTTTGCCCCGGTAACTCGACGACGCTTGCCAGCGAACCGAGTGTGGCGGTCTTTCCGGTAGAGCTGACTAGCAATGTATTCCGTATGGCATCCACCGAGGACCGCGTCTGTTCCGGAAAGCGCACGCGGATGGTGTAGGCGCGATCGTTCACCACTACCGGCGTCGGCGCGGGCTCGCCCTGCATGATGGCGCTTGCGTCCAGCTCGATCTCCTGCGGCGTAAAACCGGCGCGTGCGGCCATCGCGGGGTCCACCTGGAACAGCGTGGCGGGACCGCTGATCGTGTTATCGATGCCGTTGAGGATATCCACTACTCCCTTGACCTGCTTGATTGCGTCGCCAACGCGGGGCGCCCATTCGCGCAGAACGGCGGGATCCGGGCAGAAGAGCTTGATGGCGACCGGCTCCGGGGCGCTGGTGAGATCGCCGATCATGTCCTGCAATAGCTGGGGGAATTCGACTTGCAGCATCGGCTCTTGCGCAGTCACCTTCTCGCGTACGTCAGCAATCACTTCGTCCACGCTCCGCTTACGGTCGCGTTTCAACTTAATCGCGATGTCGCCGGTATTGGCTTCTGTCACTGTAGCTAAACCGAGCTGCAGGCCGGTCCTCCTCGATGTGCTCTCGACCTCCGGTGTCGCGCGCAGGATGCGCTCGACGTCCGTAACCACCCGGTTCGTTTCCGCGAGCGAGGAGCCGGCGGGCATAATGTAGTCGAGGATGAAGCCGCCTTCGTCCATCGGCGGCAGCAGATCCGAGCCGAGGCCGCGAAAGCAAAAATACGAAGCGCCGATGAGAACGACACTGAATAGCGCCAGTAGGACAGGGTGTTCCAGAGTCGTCCGCAGGATCGTCGCATAGGGCCGCATGATGCGGGGCGAGAGCCCCTCGTGACCCCGAGCGCTGTTCGCCGTACGCTGCCGGATGAAGTAATGGCTTAAGGTGGGAGTCCACGTCAATGCCAGCGCGAGTGAAGTGAGCAGCGCCATGCCGACGGTGATGGCCAGCGCGCGGAAGAAAACACCGTATACACCTACCATTGAAATCAAGGGCAGGAAGACAACGATAGGCGTAATCGTCGAGCCGACCAGCGGAACCCGTATTTCGCGGATCGCATTCCGTATCGCTTCCGCGCGTGTTTGGCCGGAATCGCGGTGCATGACGATGTTCTCCACCACCACGATGGCGTCATCTATGACCAGGCCGACGGCCGCCGCGAGTCCGCCCAGCGTCATGAGGTTGAAGCTCTGGCCAAGCACCCGCAAGGCGATGAATGTGACTGCGATGGTCGCTGGAATCACCATACCGGCCACGAGCGATGTTCCCCAGTCGCGCAGAAACACCACCATGATGAATGACGCGAGTATGAGGCCGAGGAGAATGGCGTCACGCACGCTGCTGATCGAGTCGTTCACGATTTCCGATTGATCGTAGAACGGCTGTAGATTAACGCCCCGCGGCAGAGCTTTGCGAATGATGTCGATTTCGGCGTGCACAGCATTCGCCACCTCCACCGTGTTGCTATCGGGCTGGCGATTGATGTTCAACAGAACCGCGGGCTTCTGATTCGCGCTCACGATGGTATAAACCGGCTTGACGGATGGAGCGACGGTCGCCACATCTCCGATGCGGATGGGCGCGCCGGCCGGCGTCGTCTTCACGACGATATTCGCAATCTCGGCCGGGGTCTTGGCCTGGCCGCTGACCAGGCTGAGAACTAGCTGGTGATTGTTTTCGAACAGGCCGGGTGAATCGATCATGTTGCTCCGGCCGATCGAATCCAGAATACCCGGGATGGTGATGGACGATTGAAGCAGCCTGGCCGGATCGGGGCGAACTTCGAATTCCGGTTCCTGCCCGCCTTGTATGATGACCGTGGAAACGCCATTCATCCGGTTGAGCCGCGGTTTGATCTCGTAGGTCGCCATTTCCCAGAGCCTGGTTTGCGGGACGGTGTCCGAAGTGAGGCTGTAACCCATGATGGGAAAGGCGGCAAACGTCAACCGGTTGGCCGTGATCTTGGCGGTGGGCGGCAAGCTGGTTTGGACACGCGCCAGAGCCGCGTTGACGAGCTCCAAAGTTCGGTAAATGTCGACCTTCCAGGAGAAGAATAGGTCGATTTCCACCGATCCACGGCTGGTGATCGACCACACGCGCTCTACGCCTTGCACGGTGTTCACGGCCTCTTCAATGGGCTTCGTCACCGTGACCAGCATCTGGTCGATGGGCGCGACGCCGTTGTCCACGCCGACGATGATGCGCGGAAAGTCAGTTTCCGGGAACACGGCGATCGGGATCGTAAGCGCGAGATAGATCCCCACCGCCACCAGCGTAAGGATTATGAATAGGATAGGCTTGCCGTGGCGCCCAGTCCAGTGCTCGGTCTCGCGCTCGGCTACGGGCGGCTGTGTCGAGAGCTGACTCATTTCTCTTCTTTTCCTGCGCCTTTCTCGTCCCCCTTGTCGTCCGCTTTTTCGCCGGCCGGCTCCGCACCGGCCTTCTGGATCGTGACCTTGGCTTTGTCCTCGAGACCCAGACCGCCAACCGTGATCACCTGCTCTCCGGGTGAAACGCCGCTCAGGATCTGCACTTTGTCCGGTTCGCGAATGCCGATCCCGACCTTCTTTTCGTGCGCGACGGAATCGGAGCCAACAGCCATCACGACAGTCTCGCCCTCAGCCGTGGGGAGCAAAGCAGCCGGTGGGACTACGATAGCGTTCGAAACTCTCGCCGCGACAATCGAAACACGAACGCTTGCGCCCGCCCGGAGACGTTCTCCCGGATTGGCCGCCTGCACCCAAACCTGCACCGTGGTCGTGTTGGCATCGACCGCTGGACTTACTACGATCACTCTGCCGGGCACCTGTTCCGAGCCGTCGCTCGGGGTGAGAGTCGCATCATCGCCAACCTTGAGAACGCTGGCCTGATCCTGCGGGATGTTAGCGCGCGCCACCACGTGCGACACGTCCATGACAGTCAGCAGAGGCGTGCCGGCGCTGGCCATCTCGCCTTCCCACACCGCCCTTTCCGTAATCACGCCCGTGATCGGGCTGCGGATCTCCGTGTAACTGAGCTGGGCCTCGGCGGCATTGTAATGCGCCTGCGCAGCATCCGCCTGACCCTTCGCGCTCTTGATCTGTTCCTCTTTGCCGACGTTTTGCAGCCCTTTCAAGTGCTCCTGCGCCGTTTCGTACTGGCTGCGCGCTTGGGCGTAGGCGACCTGCGCTTCGTCCACTTGCCGATGCGCCAGCGCACCGTCGTGAAAGAGCTTTTCGCGGCTGTCGAGCAGTTTTTTCGCGGCATCCAGCGCCTCTTTGGAGGCTTGCAGATTGGCCTGTGCGGTCGTCACCTGCTCGGGAAGCGATGCCGCTGAGGTAGCCCGATAATTCGCCGCCGCCTGCTCATACAAACCCTTGCTCTCCAGCGCCGCCGCCGAAAGATCGCGGTTCTCGAGCACCGCCAATACCTGGCCTTCTTTTACATGATCTCCGCGGTTCACATAAAACTTCTTCACAGGCGCGCTGACCTTGGGTGTTACGCTGGCCTGGTTTTGCGGATAAAGCACTGCGTCGGCCGTCACGATACGCCGGATCGAATCTTGTCGTACCGCAACCACTTGCACAGGAACGATCGGTTCGGCTTCCTTTTCTTCTTTCTTTCCGCAGCCGGCCACGGCAGCAAGGCACACCGGCAAGACCCATCTTGTGAAGTTGAGCATCAGCTAAAAGCTCCCCGTTAGTGTCTGGAGATCGGACAACGCCACGCGGTATCGCACCAGACCGTCGTCATATGCATTCCTAGCCTGTGCCAGAGTACTCTGCGCATCCACGACTTCCAGAACTGACACCTCGCCGGATGTGTAGCGAAGCAGTGTCAGCTTCAGGCTTTCCGATGCGAGGTCTTCCGAATGGCTGAGCGATGACACCTGCGAGCCCGCTGTCTGCGCCTCTTGGAAAAACGACTGGAGGTTCGCGAGCAGTTGCCGCTGCGTCACGCTCAGATCCAGCTTGGCTTGCTGTAGATGCAGTTGCGCCTGGCGTAGCTTGCTCCGAGTCGCTCCCCAGTTCCAAACCGGAATGGTGAGCTGCGCTTGCACTACCGAGCCGAGGTTGTGCTCATCACGACGATTGTAGATCGCGAACTGGTTGGCATCGATGCCAAAGAAGTAATCGAAGGAGAGCGAGGGCAGGTAGCCGCTGCGCGCACTCGTCACGCCCCACTTCTCTTGTTCCACAGCCGCCTGGGCCGCGCGGATGTCCGGGTTGTTCTTGGCGGCCAGCGCCTGGATGTCGGTGAACGGCGGCAGCGTCAATTGATTCTGTAAATCATCCATCACGCTAAAATCTTGTCGGAAATCCGGAAACAGCAATACGGCAAGGCCAACGCGGCTCTTCTCGACCGCCAGTTCAGCCTCTTGCGCGTCCCGCTGCCGCTGCTCGAGCTGGATTTGTGCTTTCACAACGTCGGAATGCGCCACCTCGCCGCCTTGCTCCTGTTTCTGCGTGATGTCGAGGAATTGCTGGGCTTCACGCAGACTTTGCTGTGCGTTCTTTTGCTTGCGCTCCGACGCGACGAGGGCGTAGTAGCTCTGGACGACCGTCACCACGAGTCCGCGTGCGGCGATTTCCGCTTTGCCCCGAGCCACCGCTTCCGCTGCAATGGTTCTCCGGTAGTCCGCGAGCTTCCCCGGCGCGTAAATGTCCCCGTGAACCTGCGCCTGGCTGTTGTAAATATGCACGCCGTCGTTGGCGACAAAGATGCCGGATGGAGTGCTGTTTCCCTGCGTATAAATGTACTGATTAAAGTAGTTCACCGTGGGCAACAGCCCGGACTTGCCCTGAATCCGGTCCTCCCGCGCCAATAGTGCACTTATGTTAGCCGACTGGAACAGCGGACTGTTGGCCCGGGCCCGCTCCAGAGCATCCTGCAAACTGATGGTGAGCGGGCCACTTCCAGTGGGCGGTTGTGCTGCGGTCTGCGCGGTTGTGCCGGGAAGGAACATCGCGCCGAGGGCCGCAATCAGAATGAGATTCCGCATCAGATGGTTCGAGTGTACGAGGTGCGACATGAACATACGATGAATCCTACCGGTGGAGCAGTACGGTGAATGTGGTGCCTTCTCCAGGCAGACTCGTGAAGTCTACCGCGCCCCGATGCGATTCAGCAATCCACTTCACGATCGACAGGCCCAAGCCGAATCCACCGTTTTGCCGCGAGCGTGCCTGATCGCCCCTGTAAAAGCGCTCGAAGATGTGCGGTGCGGCCTCGGGTGGAATGCCGATTCCGGAGTCCGCGACCTGAATGCGCAGTTCGCCTCCAGCGGCCTCGAGTCTGGCCGTTACCTTCCCGCCCGGCGGCGTGTATCGAATAGCGTTATCCAGCAGGTTCAGCATCAGACGCCGGATCAATTCCAGGTCACCGCGAAACGCGACGTCGCTAGCAGGGCACAGACATTCGAGACTGATGTTCTTAACGCTCGCCGTTCCCTGAAACGCCCGGCAGCAGTCCGCCAGCAGATCGTTTAGATAGAACTCCTCCACGCGCAAGCTCACGTGGCCGGCGTCGGCGCGCGCGAGGTTCAGAAGGTCGTCTATCAATCTGGATAGCCTCCGGGCCTCGTCTTGGATGATGACGAGCGATTCCTGATACTCGCCCGAACTGCGGTCGTGCGTCAGGGCGACGTCGGCTTCGCCGCGGATCACCGAAAGAGGCGTGCGCAGCTCATGCGAGGCATCGGCGACGAATCTCCGCATGGTCTCGAAGGATTGATCGAGGCGCGAAAGCAGCTCGTTAAACGAGTCGGCCAGGACCCGCAGCTCTTCGTGGGCAGCGCCGATTTCCAACCGCTTGTGAAGATTCTTGTCGGTGATGGCTCTGGCCTGCTCGGCCATCCATCGGAGCGGCGCCAGGCTCCGAGTCGTAAGAATGAAGCCGCCGGCACCGGCGATCAGTAGGAACAGCGGCAGCGCCACGTAGAGCACACCACGCACCAGCTCGAGCTCTTCCCGTGTTGCATGCAACGATTCCGCGATAAGCAGGACGTACCGCCGGCCATCAATCAGGAACGGGTAAGCGGCCGCTCGTGCTTTCGTCTTGCCGCGACGGGAGACGGTCGCGTGGACCTCCCGCTCACCAGCTCGGCCGATCACGTCGAGCAATTCACGATCGTCCGCCGCTGCGCTGCCGGCCAGTAGCGTCTTTCCCTCAAAGACAGCGAGCAGAGCTCCGCGAGAGTCTATTTCCGAGATCACTTCCGCGGCGGCGGCGGGAGCATCTCCCTTGTGCTCGCGCAACTCGTCTTGGAACAGGCCGGCGGCGGTGCGCGCCTGAGCGGACAAGGTCTCATCCAGCCTCTGGTAAAGGCCCCGCGCCAGCAGGCCATAGAGAAAGAGGCTGAAACCCACGAATAACGCGGCGAAGAGCAGCAAGTACCACGCCGTGAGCTGCAAGCGCAAGCTTCTAATCATCGGTCGCCACCGGTTTTGTCGTGAGGATATAGCCTTCCCCGCGGCGTGTGTGAATCAGCGCCGGTTCAAAACCCGCATCAATCTTCGTGCGCAGCCGCCGGATGTACACGTCGATCAGATTGGAGAACGGATCGAAACTTTCATCCCAAACGTGCTGTGCGATCTGTTCCCGATTGACGATCCGGTTTTGGTTCATCACCAGGAACTCGAGCAACGCATATTCTTTTGCCGTGAGACTGACGTTCTTACCGGCGCGGCTGACCGCGTGATTGGCTGTATTGAGCGTTAGGTCCAGTGCACGGAGCAGCTCCGGACGTACCTCGGCTGGGCGCCGCGAGAGCGCCCGCAGGCGTGCCAGAAGTTCTTTGAAGTCGAAGGGCTTGGTGAGGTAGTCGTCGGCTCCGCAGTCAAGACCCATGACGCGATCATCCACGGCATCCCTCGCCGTCAGCATCAGGATCGGTGTGCGCATGCCCTGGCCGCGCAGTTCCCGGCAGACAGAGTAGCCGTCCTTGGCGGGCAGCATGACGTCGAGAATGATCAGATCATATTCGTTGACGCCCGCGAAGTACAGGGCTTCCTGGCCATCGGGTGCGATGTCGACGGCGTACGCCTGCTCGCGCAGACCCCTGGCGATGAAGCCCGCTACCCGAGGCTCGTCTTCCGCCAGCAAAATCCTCACGCCTTCCTTGTACCTCTAATCACATTGTGACGCGCCATGGATGAATCCACGATGAACGAATACCGCCGCCGCAATTCGGGTGACGGCCAATTTCCTTCTCTTGTTCCGGCGCGCATGCTAAAATTTTCGCGTGCTCGATATTGCGCCCAAGCAGGAATACACGCGGCAGGATGTGCGCCGCATGTTGAGGGTTTCCGAGCAGCAGCTCCGGAGCTGGGAGCGGCACGGACTCATCCATACCGAGCTTACTTTTTCGTTTTCCGACTTGATTGCGCTCAAGACTTTGCAGAAGTTGCGGGAAAACCGTGTACCGCCGCGGAAAATCGGGCGCGCGCTCACTGCCCTGAAGAAAAAACTGTCGCATGTCGAGCAACCGCTGTCGGAGCTAAAGATTTTTTCCGATGGACGCACCATAACCGTGCAGCTCGCCGGCCAGAAAATGGAAGCCCTGACTGGCCAGATGCTCTTTAACTTCGATACCGCCGAACTGGGAAGCCTCCGGTCATTCGAACCCAAGCTAGCCCCAGACCGTGCGAACGCCGAGCGGCAGGCCGAGACATACTTTCAGCAAGGCCTGGCGCTCGAGGAGACAGGCGCGCCCATCGAAAAAGCCATCGAGGCCTATCGAAAAGCCGTCGAGCTAAACCCCGGCGCCGCCGGCGCTTTGGTCAATCTCGGGACCATCTACTATCGCCAGCGCAGGTATGACGAGGCCGAACGCCAATACCAAAAGGCCATCGAGGTCGACGCCAACTATCCGCTAGCGCACTACAACCTGGGCAATCTGTATGACGAACAGGGCGACTTCACGCGCGCCGAACAGCACTATACAACGGCTCTCCACCTTAATCCGAACTATGCCGACGCGCACTTCAACCTGGCGCTATTGTCGGAACGGCGGAACGATTTCCTTAAGGCCGTCCGTCATTGGAAGAGCTATCTCAAGCTCGATAATACTGGCACCTGGGCCAACATCGCGCGCCGCCAACTGGAAAAGCTGCGTGACGCAACGTTGATCCGGCCGCGGCCGGGAGCATAACACCGTCAATAGCGCGTCAGGATGCGCCGCACCACTGTCCGGACGGTTCGAGCAGCCGATATACCGCATACCGCAATTTCGACGCGGTCGTTGGTTTGGAGAGCGTTGCCGTGGCGCCCGCTGCGATCGCGACTTCTGGCATGTTGCCCACAAGAAAGCCTGAGGTGGCGAGGATCTTCAGATAGGGCAATTCCACTCGCATCTGTCGCACAAGATCCAGGCCGTCCCCATCCGGCAGGCTCAAGTCCACCAGCACCAGTTCAAAGGCCTTGTCAGCGATTGCGCGCAGCGCTTGCCGTACCGTTCCGGCCGATGCGACAAAGTATCCGTCCCCGGAAAGTATCTGATCAAAAAAAACCCGAACCATTGGCTCATCGTCGACAATTAGAATGCGTGGCGCGTAGTCCAATAGGTTGGCCCCCAAGGGTATCCGAAAGGCAACAGCAGCAAACCCATCATAGCGTGCGTGAACGCACAATCTGTCCGAGCGATAGACTATTAGTTGGATCGCCGTCCTCGCCACGATGCACCGTCTCCTGCTTAGCCTTCTGTCGCTGTCGCTCGTAATCATCGGCTGTCGCTCGTCTTCGGAGCATGCGCCGGTGATTGGCGAAGCCTTCGCGGGGCCTTCTACGCTCGTGCTCCGTCAGGAAATCAATCCGCGATCGGCAGTTGTCGCTACGGCGCAGCACGGCGAGCGGCTGGAGATTATCCAGCAGCGCCGGCGCTTTCTCAAAGTGCGGACCAGGAAAGGACAGGAAGGCTGGACCGACGAACGGCTCCTGCTAAGCACCGCCGAGGTCGCGCGATTGAAGCGCTTCAACCAGCAGGCCCGCAGCCTGCCTTCGCAGGGCACAGCCACTACTTATGACGCTTTGAACATCCATACCGAGCCTTCGCGTTACTCGCCCAGTTTTGTGCAGGTGAAGCAGGGTGAAAAGTTCGACGTGCTCGGACACGAATTGGCGCCGCGTAAGGCGCCCCCCCGGCAACCTCTGGTGAAGGCCGCCCCAAAGCCGGTGCCCTTGACCAAGGCCGCCAAGCCTCCTAAGATCCCGCTGCCGCCTGCTCCCGAACCTCCCGGACCTCCACCCGGGTGGCTCGCCCTGTCGAAGACCGATCTGCCGCACGAGGAAGAAAAGGACACCACCGAACCGGAGCCCATGGACGACTGGTCGCTCGTTCGCACCGCCGGTGGCATGAGTGGCTGGATTCTGACACGCCGCGCCTTCATGGCGATTCCCGATGACGTTGCCCAGTACGCCGAGGGCCGCCGCATCACCTCGTATTTCCCTTTGGGCGAGATCCGCGACGGCGATCAGGTCAAGAAGATCTGGCTCTGGACTACCATCGAACAATCGCTCCAACCCTACGACTTTGACAGCTACCGCGTGTTTACGTGGAACTTGCGCCGCCATCGCTACGAGACTGCGTACATACAGCGCCGCGTGAAAGGCTACTTTCCGACCGTGGTGGAATCGCCAGGGTTTTCCATCTGCCTCGAAAATGCCGATGGAAGCCGCGTGCGGCGCGTCTATTCTCTGGTGGGCAACACCGTTCGCGCCGCCGGCGAAAAACCGTGCGTTGCTCCGGAGTTAGAGAAATCCGCCGATCCGGTTTCCACGCTTGTCGACCAATCCCACGTTGTCCAACCCGAACCTCCGCCGGCGAATGCCTCGTTCTACACTCGCGTGAAAGACCGCCTCCGTGCGCTTCGCAAGCGCTGGTTTAATCGATGACGTGGGTGCGAGACTCCCCGGGCACTCCATTTCGTTACAATCGGTTTAGAAAAGGTCGCACAGGCTTCTCAAAATGCAAACCGTCCTGGTAATCGATGATGACGAGAGTTTGCGCGACACCATCGGGGTCTTGCTGGAGGAGGAAGGCTTTCGCCCGGTGCTGGTGGGGGACGGCCGGCAAGGGTTTGAGAAGGCGTTGCTGCTAAAGCCCGACCTTGTGCTGGTGGATCTTCGTTTGCCCGGCATGAGTGGCGTCGATATCTGCAAGCAACTGCGTGCCGCGCAGATGCAGACTCCGATCATCGTGCTCAGCGCGGTGGGCGACGAAGTCGACAAGGTGATTCTCCTCGAGATCGGCGCCGATGATTATGTGGTGAAGCCATTCGGTACCCGGGAGCTGCTAGCCCGTATTCGGGCCCTTCTGCGCCGCACCTCGCCCGACGCGAGAAAGATCTTTCACTTCGCCGATGCCGAGATCGATCTCGACCGTCGCGCGGTCGCACGTCGCGGTGAGGAACTGAAGCTGACTCCGGCCGAATACAATCTGCTCACGTATTTCCTGCAAAACCCCGATCGTCCACTCACGCGCGACATGATCCTGAATTCCGTGTGGGGGTACCAATCGTTTCCCAACACCCGCACCGTCGACGCTCACGTCGTGAAACTGCGCCAAAAATTAGAACCCGATCCCAACGTGCCCCGGCACTTCTTGACCGTTCACGGTGTAGGCTACCGGTTCGTGCCATGACACGCCGCAACTCATTGACGCGCAGCCTCTTATCTAGCCAAAGCCCTGAGGAGGCGGCCAACTTTAACATTTTTTTAACACCACCAAGGGGATATCGGAGCCGCCATCAGGCAAAATGGAGTGGTTGTGGCGCTCCCGGACTCTCTCCACCGCACCGTCTTGATTGTCGAAGACACGGAGTCTTGCGCCACTACGCTCGAGATTGCTCTTTTGGCGATTCCCCATGTTCGCGTACGCGTGGCGGCCACCGCCGGCCAGGCGCTCGAACTACTCGCGTCTACCGGAGGCGGGATCTGTGCGCTGGTCACCGACCTCAACATGCCCTCGATGGACGGCTTTGAGCTGATCGAGCGGGTGCGTTCGGACACCCGGACGGCGCGGCTGCCGATCGTCGTCGTCAGCGGCGATACCGACCCGCGCACGCCCGAGCGCATTCATCGTTTGGGGGCGGATGCGTACTTTGGCAAACCTTATTCACCTGCCCAGGTACGGCAGAAAGTGGAGCAACTTCTCGATGCCAACTCACCTTCGCAATCTCCCTAGGTGGCCCGGCGCTACCCTCGTTCTTCCCTTTTTTTTCGCGACAGCCATCGGGGCCCAGACCGCCCCGGACGACGCCGGCACACTGCGGCAGATCCTGGAACGGCTCGACCGCCTGGAACAGCAAAACCGCGATCTCACCGAAGAGGTCCGTGCCTTGCGCAAAGATCTGGCCCTGGCGCGCGGTACGCCGGAGAATACACCGGTCGCGGCGGAAGCAGCAAAGCCTGCCCCGCCCGAATCTGCAACGGCCGATCTCGCCGAAAGGATGGACGTTCAGGAACATCGTCTCAATGAGCAGGCGCAAACTAAGGTGGAGTCTTCCCAGCACTTCCCCATCCGCATCACCGGCATGGCTCTGTTCAATGCCTTTACAAACTCAAGCGCGGCGGGTGGTCCGGGTGAACCTGTGGCGGTTCCGGTTCGGCGCGATGCGTTGTCGGGGGGCGCCAGCCTGCGGCAGACTGTTCTCGGTCTCGATTTTCGCGGCCCGGAAATCTTTGGTGGCGGCTCCATCCATGGCTTCATCAACATGGATTTCTTCGGCGCGCCCGGGGACCCCTACGGCGGCTCCTTCCGCATCCGCACCGCTGGAATCGAGTTCAACTGGGCCAACACCACCATCATGTTCGGCCAGGACAAGCCGCTATTCTCGCCGCGCGAGCCGAATTCGCTAGCCCAAGTCTGGGTCGCACCCCTCACCGGTGCCGGCAACTTGTGGGTCTGGCAGCCGCAAGCCCGGGTCGAGCAGCGGTTTCACTTCAATGAGCGCACCACCTTGCGGGCGCAGGCTGGCGTGTTTGAAACCCGCGAAAACTACGGCTCCACTCCCGTGCCCTATGCATATTCGACTCAGATGGCGCGCCCCGCGGCGCAGGGCCGGGTTTCGCTGGCATCCAGTCTGGACGATAGCCGGTGGGTCGAAATCGGCACTGGCTTCGACGCCAGCAACACAAACGTCGCCGGCACTACGGTGCCTACTCGGGTGTTTGCACTCGACTGGTTGGCGCAGCCTTGGCGTAAGTTGGAGTTTTCCGGGTCGTTTTTCCGCGGTGAGAATGTCGCGAATCTGGGCGGCATCGGAAACGGATTCACCGTCATGGACGCCGAGTATGTCGCACCGGTTCACGCTGACGGAGGCTGGCAGCAAGTCAGCTTCCTGCCCACGCCGCGACTCACTTTCAATTTCTTTGGCGGCGAGCAACAGAATCGTGGCAGCGATCTCGCGTGGGGCCAGGTGGCGAAGAACCAGGCATATGGAGCCAACCTGATGTACCGAATCGCGCCCAACGTCATCCTCAGCTTCGAAAGTGAGCAGTTACGAACCAACTACCTCACCACTGGTATCCGATTGAACAATCACTATGACTTGGGTCTTGCGTATCTGTTTTAGCGCCTGGGCCTTCACGGCTCTCGCCCTGCCCGCTACGCCGACCACCGTACGGGGATCGATTGAGCTTGTGGCCTCGCGTGACCCCATGGTGCGCAAACACAAAGATTATTCTGGCGTTGTGGTGTGGTTGGAGCCGCTCGGACGGCTGATCGCGCCGGTCATGCCCTCGCGCCCCGCGCTGATGGTGCAGAAGAATAAGATGTTCAACCCGCATGTGCTGGCGATCCCCGTGGGCGGTAGTGTGGCGTTCCCCAATTTCGATCCGATCTTTCACAACGCCTTCTCGAATTTCAACGGACAGATCTTCGACGTGGGGCTGTATAAGCCCGGTTCCAGCCGCACCGTCGTATTCAAGCGCGACGGGATCGTGCGCGTATTCTGCAATATTCATCCGCAGATGAGCGCGGTCATTGTGGTGCTGGGCACGCCGTACTTTGTGGTCTCCGGCAAGAGCGGTGCATTCGAGATCCTGAACGTCCCGCCCGGTGACTACCAGTTTCATGTGTTTCACGAGCGGGCTGCTCCGGAAGCCCTCGATGTGCTCACCCGAAAGATCACGGTGGAAGCGGCGCGCCTGGAACTGCCGCCGCTTACTATCTCCGAGAGCGGCTACTTGCCCGCGCCGCACAGAAACAAGTACGGGAAGGATTATCCGCCGGTGATTGAGGAGCAGCCGGCGTATCCTGGAGCGAACAAGTGAACGGATTCAGCTTCTCACGCCTCTCGCTCCTCTGGAAGATCCTGCTCTCCACTTCCGTGGCCATCACTCTGCTATTCGCCGCAACCGGCTGGATCGTCGAAAATGACGCGCTGGATACTACGTCCCGCAGTCTGGAAAGTGAGGTGCAGGCGAGTTTCCAGGCGTACCAGTCGCTCTGGAGGTCGCGGGCCGATAAGCTCGCTTCGGTCAGTCTCATCCTGAGCACCATGTCCGACGTCCGCGCCGCCTTCGGCACGGGTGATCCGGCAACCATTCGCGACACGGCGGGCGAATTGTGGTCCACGGCTTCGGAAAATGCGCTGCTTCTGGTGACAGATCCCAAGGGTCGGCTCATCGCCTCGGTCGGTGCCGTGCCCGAGTCCAGGGCCTGGCGCGAGTTGGACATTGTGCCCGAGGCTGCCCGGCGCTTTGGCCAGCAGGCCTCTGGTTTCACACTGAAGGATCAACAGGCTACCGGATTCATGGTCAAGGACGGGAACCTCTACCAGGTCGCCGTGACGCCTGTCTATGTACAATCCGGTCGCGGCCTTGCACTGCTGAACGTGCTGGTCGCCGGTTATCAGGTAGACCATCTGGTGGCCCAGAGCCTCAAGGAGTCCACCGGCGGCAGCGAATTCCTTTTCCTTTCCGGCGGCCGCGTCATCGCCTCCACACTGAACCTCCGCGCCACGAGCGAACTGGCACGGGCCGTGGTGGCGCGCGGCGCGGGCCGCAATACCGGCCGGATCAGCGATGGCGTCACCGAATACGCTCCGCTGCACACCTCGCTCACGGACATGGAAGGCCGCAACATCGGCGAGCTGTGGATTTTCCGCTCTTTTGAAAACGCTCGCCAGCAACTGGCTGTTCTGCGGCGCAATATCGTTCTGCTCGGTCTGTTTGCGATGCTGGCGGGCCTCGGCCTCACGTATTTGCTCGCGCGGCGGATTGTGCAACCCGTCGAGAAGCTCGATCGTGCCGCCGCTGAGGTCGGACGCCAGAACTACGCCTATCGCGTGCCGGTCGAGAGCCACGACGAACTGGGCCGCCTGGCGGAGACCTTTAACAGCATGTGCGCCTCGATTCAAAGCGCGCGCCAGGAACTGATCCGCCATGAGCGCATTTCGACGATTGGACGCCTTTCCAGCTCCATAGTTCACGACCTGCGCAATCCACTCGCCGCCATCTACGGCGGCGCCGAGATCATGATGGATACCGGCATCGCGCCGCCGCAGCTCAAGCGCCTCGCCAGCAACATCTACCGGGCTTCGCGCCGCATCCAGGAGTTACTCCAGGATTTGGTCAACGTCGGCCGCGGCAAAACCGAAGGGGCCGAGATGTGCCGCTTGTGCGAACTGGCCGTTGCGGCGCGCGATTCCCTGGCTTCGACCGCGGACGCGCGGAGCGTCAATGTCTCGCTCGACGTTCCCGATTCCATCGAGCTTCCGCTCGAGCGCGCCCGTGTGGAGCGCGTATTCATCAATCTGATCGATAACGCACTCGAAGCCGTGCCGGCCGGCGGCGCGATTCACGTCAGCGCTTCCGCCCGGCCGGATGCTGTCATCATCGAGGTCGCCGACACCGGTCCGGGCATCTCGCCCGAGATCCGGGAACATTTGTTCCAGCCTTTCGTCAGCTCCGGCAAGAAGAACGGCCTCGGCCTCGGTCTCGCACTCTCACGGCAGACCATCCTCGATCATGGCGGCGACATGTGGGTGGAGTCCGAACCCGGCCGCGGCGCCCGTTTCTTTATCCGGCTCCCCCGGAGCCGCGCGACAGCTCACAACGAATCAGCGATAGCGTCGCCCGTCGGACGCGAATAGCTCACACGTAAACTCGTTCCACCCGGTCTCCGATGCCGCAGAGTATCGCATACGAGATGGTGCCCGCCATGCGCGCAATCTGTTGCGCATCGATGCTGACCGCGCCCTCGCGGCCCAGCAGCGTGACTTCATCGCCGGGTCCGAGCGACGTAGCGTGACTGATGTCGATGGTGGTCAGATCCATGGACACCGTGCCTAGAATCGGCGCGAGTTTGCCGGCAGCGATCACTTTTCCACGATTCGCCAGCCGGTGTGGCACGCCGTCGGCGTAGCCCGCCGCGAGCACCGCGATCCGCATCGGCTCGGGGGCGCGGAATGAGCCGCCATAACCCACGCGCGCCCCTTCTGGTATCTCTTTCACCGCGAGAATCTTTGCTTTCCAGGTGAGCACCGGTCTGACATCCAGCACTGGTTTTGGCGCATCGCCGCGCGGCGGCGAAACATACCCGTATAACGCGTGCCCCGGACGCACCATGGTCAACCAGACCGGATTCCGCTTGTATGCAAGGGCGTTGGTGCTGGACATGTGAACGTGGGAAGGTGAAAACCCCGCCGCGCGGAGCTTTTCGATCACGCCCGCAAAATACGCGATCTGTTCGTCCGATTGTTCGGACGTATAGTCGGCGGGCGATGCGAAGTGTGTCATTACCCCGTTGAGGTTGGCGTGCGTGGTGGCACCGAGGGTCGCGATGATTTCCTCGGCCGGCGCCCGTGTGCCCAACCGATACATGCCGCTATCGATCTTCAGATGATAATCGGCGTTCTTGCCCGACTCCCGAGCCAGGCTGTCCAGAGCACGCAGCCCCTCGAGAGAGTGCACCACCGGCGTAAGGCGGGAGTCGGCGAGCGAGGGCCATTCGTGCGGCAGAAAACCTGACATCACCAGGATGGGCTTCTCGATCCCGGCGCGCCGCAGCGTAACTCCTTCGTTCACGGAACTGACCGCCAGCCAATCCACTCCCTCTGCTACCAGTACGCGCGCCACCTCCACCGCTCCGTGGCCATATGCGTTGGCTTTCACAACCGCCATTACCGCGACTCCGGGGCCACACGCCGTACGAACGCTCCGGTAGTTGCGCGCGAGTTGCTCGCGGGAGATTAAAACATACGAACGGTAGGGAAGCAGAGGCACCTTCTAATTATCGCCGTCCGCGCGTTTCGTTGGCGGCCCCTCGCAGCGCAGTGATCCGCCGGAAAAGCTCTTCGTAATCCGCCGTGACCGTATCCCACGAGTAGCGCTCCTGCACTCGCTCGGCCGCCCGCCGGCGAAATTCATTCCGCTCCTCCTCGCTCATCGCCAGCACCTGGCTGATCTTCTCTGCCAGGTCATTTTCCCCGAAGGGTATCCCGGTGTCGCCCGCCACCTCGGTATTCTCTGCGGTCGCGCGATAGAGCACCAGCGCGCCGCGGCCCATGGCTTCGATGAGCGCCGGGTGCGTGCCTCCCACCGTGGTCGCGTGAATGTAGGCGAAGCAGTGCGAGCCCAGCTCCTGATACCCGCGGCCGTAAATGGCACCCGGCATGACAATGCGCGCATCGCTCGTGGACCGCACCTGGCGAATGTAATCCGCCGAGTATGGCGCATCGCCGATTAACGCCAGCTTCATGTCGGTGTCGACTGTCTCGAACGCCTGCCGCACCTCGAGCGCGTGATTCTCGGGCTCCATTCGGCTCACATAGAGAAAGTAATGCCCGGGTTCGATGCCGAGCGTATGCAGCGCATCGGTTGTCTGCACTTTCCCGACGTCAGCGCCATACGGAATGAAGTCCGTCGCCTTTCCGTAGCGTTCGCGATAATAGCCGGCGATCGCCTGCGCGTCGGTCACGGTGGCGGTCGGGAGAATCGTTGCCAGCCACTCGGAAAGCAAGTACCACGTCTTGGCCAGCCTGTTCCACTTTTTGCGTTTGCGCTCGATACCGTCGACATTCAGCGCCACTGCCATGCCTGCCATCCGGGGCAGCGGCGTAAAAATCGCGTTGGCGGCGTTGCAGTAGAGCGCCACATCGGCCCGATGAAACAAAAGATGGAGCGTAGAGAGAAAGGTGTGCGCCAAAGTATCCAGGTACTTGTGACGAATGGTGGGCAGATACCGAAGCTCCACGCCGCGCCACGGCGATTCCGGCGGACGCTCGCGGCAATATACCGCTACCGAATTCCCTACCAGCGCCAGGCGCGTGGCGAGCTCTTCCGCAAAAGTCTCGAAGCCACCGTAATTTGCGGGGATGCCTCTGGTGCCCAGAATGGCGATCCGCATCGAATCCCCATTACAGCACACGCGGATTTACTAGCTGCGATAGGCTTGGGAACGCGACAGAACCCCGGCCAGCTTCCGCGGTGCGGGCTTGCTCACTGGTGCGTATTTGAACCAACTGGCGATGTATTCGTTATCCACCCGACGCCGCCTTTGAATCTCCCGGCGTTTCGCCAGGATGCGGTTCCAGTTCTTCGCCAGGTACCAGAATGCTTTGAGCGAGCTGTGCTCCCAGACCACGCAGCATGTCACCACCATGGCGTCGCGCATCGAGATCCAGAACCAATTGCGGAGGTAGAGGTCGCCCGATATGTTCTTGATGCGCAGCATGAACCGGTTCTTGACCGAGTGCATGTTAATCTCCGGCGGCAAAGCCCGGCGCTTTCCCGGCCGCACGTTGCGAACGTGGTAGCCGCGGGCATACGGCGCATACAGGCAGCGCCATCCCAGTAACTGCGCCCGCCATGCGACGTCGGCGTCCTCGCGATAGACGAAGAAATCGGAGTCGAAGAATTCGCCGCCAATCTGTATGTCGTCAATCATTTCGCGGCGGTAGAGCGCCGCTGCCGCCGTGGCTCCGAACACGTACTCATAGTTGAGATAGTGCCCGTTGTCCACTTCCTGGCTGCCGCGGTCCAGGTGGCGCAGCATCGGGTTGAAATAAATGCCAGTGGAATCCACCACCGGTTTGGCCGGAATGTCGAAGGCCGCCGTCATCGTCAGCAGCTTGCCGCAGACCGAGCCGACTTTCGGATCCATGTGGCCCGCGTCCAGAAGCACTTCGATGAAATCCGGCAGCAGCAGCACATCCGGATTCAAGGTCAGCACCCAATCGCCGCTCGCGAGGCCGATCGCCTGGTTCTGCGCCGCGGCGAACCCTATGTTCTCTTCGTTATAGATAATCTGGCACCGGTCTTCGAACTGCTCCAGAATGTCCGTTGTGCCGTCGGTCGAACAGTTGTCGATGACGATAATTTCCTTGAGCGGATGCCTTTGCTCCAGCGCCGACTCTAGGCACCGCCGGATAAACCTGCCGCTGTTATAGGTAACTATCGTGATCGATACAAAGTCGCTATCGCGCATGTACTCGAACCTGAAAAGACATCATTCCGCATGAGCTTGAAAACAGAAAACACTCCAACTTTACCCTGCCGTTCCGAAAAACAACTGCCGGCCGGCAAGCTTCACGACTTTGCCGTAAACTGCTATGGGCTTTAGGCTCCTTTGGTAGGGAATACCCAACACTGCTCGCATTACGGAGCCGAATATTACAGCCAGACACACCAACTTCTCCGCCCCCGGAGGGAAGTGCTTGGCCGCGTACCTAAGCAAACTACGATACCAATAAAACTGCCGGAACTCCAGTAAAATCTTCTGGATGGAATGCCCGCCCATGTGTTTTGCCACGCTCTCAGGCACGAAGCGAATTCGGTATCCGTTCTCTTTGGCACGCTTCAAAAAATCCACCTCCTCGAACCAAAGTGGATAGAAATTTTCGTCAAATCCGCACAACTTCTCCCAGGCGTCGCGGCGGATCATCAGAAACGCTCCGGCTGGCTGTTCCACATCTGACGTTGCTCGGTAATCCAGGTCCAAGCAACGGTATTGCCAATTCACCGGGTTCCCCGGCCAGACCCGATTGACGAGCAGTGCTTCAAAACAAAGGGCCGCTGCTGACGGGAACCGCCGCACCATGAAACCCACCTGCGGCTTCCCCTGTTCATCCACCAACATGCCACCCGCTGCCGCTGTCTGAGGATCGACACAAGCCGCCCGTAAGGGCTCCAGGCTGTTCTGTAGAATGGCATCCGGGTTTAGAAGAAGTAGAAAAGGCGCTTCTAGGGCGCGTACTCCCTGGTTGACGGCGGCCGCGAAACCCAGGTTGCGGGAATTTGTGATCAGCCGTACACCCCGCCGGCTCACCTCGCTGCCAGTCTGGTCCTGGGAAGCATTGTCGATGACCACCACCTCCGCTCCCGTTGCGACTGCCGCCTCCAGGCACGGGCCGATCTCCACCGCCGAGTTGTGGGTCACGATGACGATCCCCACGTCCCTCATGTGTGTCAATCCGACCCACCTGCCGTGAGCGCGAAGTACACCCGCCAGTACCAGTCAAACCCGGTCCGGTGCTGCATGTCGCGGATCCCGCGCTCCGATTCCGTTAGCACTTGTAACAGCCGCTTCGGCTCCATCCCCACCCGGCCCGAGCTCGCTGTAGAGAAACCCGCCACGCCAGCCACCTTGCCTCGAAGAAATGCCGTGAAACATCCGTGACGCAGCGCAACCAGGCCCCATAACGTCTGCGAAACCAGAATCGGCCATGCCAGGCGGAAAAGAAGACTCGCAGGGTAATATTTCGCCACCAAAAATACCTGGTTGCGCGAGATCCTCCGCACGGTTTCCGGATGCCATTTGCCCAGAGCCGCGCTGCCCACGTGGTACGCTACCGCTTCCGGGACGTAGCGGCCCGTGCAATCCAGACTCGCACAACGCAGGCCAAACTCGACATCTTCCAGGTACGATTCGAAGCTCTCATCCAGTAAGCCGGCTCGGGAAAATATCTCCCTGCGAAACAGGCTGGCCGTACCCGGAGCAAATTGAATCTCACAACTTTCCGAGAACGCCGGCCCGTCCCTCCGGCCTTGCCCTATCCGCCAGGCGCAGCCGCCGCGGCACAGGGCATCGTACGTGCCATCGATCCGGTCCCGTTCGTGCGCGTCGAGGATCTTACCCGCCGCGAACCAAACACCCGGTTGTCGCGCCGCCTCCATCATCCGTTCGATCCAGTCGGCCGCCAGCTCTACATCGCTGTTCACGATCGCCAGCCAGGCAGTCTTGCATTCTTGGATGCCCCGGTTAACTGCTCGCGCGAAACCGGTGTTCGATCCCATGCCCACCACGCGCGCTCCCAGAGCCTCGGCCGCTTCCGGAGCGCCATCCTCCGAGCCGTTGTCCACGATCAGGATTTCGGCCGCTGCGTAAGTTTGAGCCCGCAGCGAACCCATCAGCCGCTCCACCAGCGCGCGTCCGTTCCACACCGGAACGATGACCGTCACCTCATCCGGCATGTCTGTTCCATCGCACTGCTATCATGGTGACTGTTATGCGATGGACCGTGTTGCTTTTGCTTCCGATGATGGCCGGAGCTGCTGAGACCGCTGCCTCCAACGTCCACACGGTGTACATCATGCCCATGCAACACGGCCTCGACCAGTACATCGCCAACCAGCTGACGCGCGAGCACGTGCTCAATGTCGTTGCCGATCCCGCGCGGGCCGATGCCCTGTTTACAGACCGCCTTGGCGAGGCGCTCGAAACCGAATTGGAGAAACTCCACCCCACTCTGAAGCCGCCCGAGCAAAAAGACCAGACCGCCTCCGATAAAGACAAAGAGAAAGACAGCCCCGATAAGGAGAAAAACGGCTCCGCCGGCAAAGACAAGCCCGCAGGTCCGAAAACGTTTAGCGATCCTGAGCCGCCGCACACCTCCACTCTCGGCCGAGGCAAAGGCACTCTGTTCCTGGTCGATGCCAATTCCCGCGTCATCCTGTGGTCCATATACGAGAAGCCCACCCTCACCAATCCAGCGCATCTCGACCGCACGGCCAAGCAAGTCGTGAACCGCCTTAAGCAGGACCTGGCGGGCAAGTAGTCCTCCGTTTTTCGCGCAGCACCGCGCGGTAGCTTTCTTCCAGCCTCCTGGTCAGCACCGGCATATCCCAATTTGTTTCGACTTCCGCTCGCGCCCGTTCCGTCATGGCACGCGTCTGCGCCGGGTCATTCAGAATCTCGACCACTTTGACGGCGAACTCTTCGGGTTCGTCGGCGAGCGCACAGAATTCGCCATCCTTCCGCGCCAGTCCCTCTGCGCCGATTCGCGTGGATACCACCGGGATTCCGCTCGCAAACGCCTCCAGCAGCTTTACACGCACGCCTGACCCGCTGAGGATCGGGCACACAAAGACGGCACGGCGAGCGAGTTCTGGTCGAATGTCTTCCACAAATCCCAACCACTCCACCGCCGGTCCCGTCTTTTCGAGCAGGTCACCCGGCGGCGCCTCCGGACCAGCGATCACTAGCCGGGCATCCGGCCGGCGCTCCAGAATTCGTGCCAACACAGAACGTACGAACCACCGAATCCCCGTGAGATTCGGGGTGTGGCGAAATCCGCCGATGAACAGAATCGTGTTGGGTTCACGCCCCCCGGCCCCGAACGTGAACTGCTGCGCATCAATCCCGGCGCGCAGCCCGTCTTGAATGTGATCCGCAAAACGCGGCAGGTACGACGCCAGGTATTCACGGTTCTCCCGCGTGCACACCTGCACATGATCACAATCCGGCAAATGCTTCAGCTCATAGCGCAGGGCGCGCAAGTATTCAAACGCAGCCTTGGAGCGCGGCACGTTCGAGGCGTGCGCCAGGCTGCGCGCGATCGACTGGAAATAAATGTCGTGCTCGAAAACCACGCTCGCCAGCCGTTCGAACCGCCCCGCGTATTGCACCAGCGGTGTGTATTCCAGTTGCAGCACGTCGATCTTTCGCAGATACATTTGCCTGTGAATGAGCCACTCGGTGTCCGGATCGGCGAATTCCCGCACGGCATGCGGCGCAATCGATGCGCTCGCTCCCAGCACTCCTACCGGCCGCACCGGCAGCTCGGCCGACGCGCAAAACTCCCGCAAACTCTCATTCGCTTCCCGCTGCTCCGGCAATTCCAAGAGCGCAATCACGTGAACCTCGGCCAACTTCGCCAGTTCCCGCAGCGTCCCCAGCATGAACACCCCGCCACCATGAATCGGCGGACAGATCGGATAGGGCGACACGAACAGAACCCGCAGCCGTTCCGGATCGCGCTCGATCACCGCGAAACGGTCGCGAAAATAGCCGCCCAGCGGCCGCCGGAACGCTTCGGTGTCGCTGACCACGGCCAGGCTCCGCGCCCTCCATCTTGACCGCATCGCGCCCGCGAGTTGCACGAACCCACGCCCCAGCCCGCTCAGGCTGGCTCGCCGCGGCGATTCGCCAAACACCACGCTCACGAGAGCCCCTGCGTACGTGAAGAAGAAGTGCGACCCCAGCCGCCGCCACTCGTGAATATTCTTCCACGCAAACAGAATGAAGTTTTTCTTTAGTACAGCCTGAATCTGCGCTTCGGTGAACCGCTTGCCGATCGTCCCACGATGCTCGTGATACACCACGCTCCGCGGTTGGTACAGCATTTTCCAGCCGCGTTTCCATGCCTGATAACCGAGATCCGTATCCTCCAAATAGAACGGCTCCAGCAGCGGATCGAACCCGCCCAGCTCCAGAAACTTCCTGCAATCGAACGCGCAAGATCCACCGCCGCCGTAAAAACACGGGTACAAGTCGCGGATTTCCTCATCGATGCGGTGCCGCACCCGCAGGCCGCCTTCTTCCCACCAGCCCTGTGTGAGTCCCGTCTCTTCGCGCCGCTTCTCGGGGTCTGAAAACTGAATCTGGCACGAGACCGCAAACACGCACTCATCGGTGAACCCCGCCAGTAGCGGCGTGAGAAAACCCGGCTCCACGCGCATGTCGCTGTTGAGCAGCACCACAATATCGTTATTCGCCGCGCGCACGCCCGCATTCGAGCCGCCACCGAACCCGAGATTGCTTTCCAGCGCGACGAGTTTCACGGTAGGGAAATGCCGGCGCACGAATTCCGCGCTGCCGTCGGAAGACCCGTTATCCACCACGATGACTTCGTTATCCGCATTGCCGCTCAGAGCCGTGACCACCGACGGCAAATACTTCTCCAGTAAGTCCCGCCCATTCCAGTTGGGGATCACTACGCTCGCCGAGACAGTCGATGGCCGCGTGTCATCCGGCTTGCGCCTGCGTCCGAAGAGCTTCCACGCCGCGTCTTCGATGGCCAACGCTGCCACGCACACAATCAGGATCAGAGGCGAGAGAATCACCAGCGGCACGAGGCGCGCCAGCCGCAACAGCAATCTCATTTACCGGGTTCGAGCTTGGGCAGCAATCCCAGCTTGCCTCCCAGCCGGGCCCACCGCGTGCTCCACAGCGCCTGCAGTTGGCCGCGCAGACCGTCTGCCTCGGCTTGGTTCCGCTGCGCCCACAACGTGCGCTCCACCACCGTCTCCTCAGCCGCGTGCAGATGAGCCACACAGTCCACCAGCTCCGCCACTTTCCGATCCAGCTCGCCGGCAAGCCGTGTCGCAGTCGCCACCGCTTCGCTCAACTCCCCTTCCAACTCGCCGATCCGCTTCCGCGCTGTGTCCTGCTCAGTGGCCAGCTCCTCCTGGAGCTCCACCACCCGCGCGATGCGTCTTCGCACCTCGCTCTCGAGTACCTCAATGTGCCGCTCGCGCTCGCGCAACATGTTGGCCGCGCGTGGCACGTAGACAAATGGAGCAACCGCCGTGTCGCCTGTCACGCTGCAAACCGCAAGAAAGAAGTGCGCCTCCGCCGCGTTCGCGCCGCCTTCCTCTACGTTAGATTCCACTTCGCCCGCCGCGCCCGCCTGTGCGAACACGATCGACCCCGCGTGGTTTTCCAGATACAACTCCACTTTCGGAAACACACCCAAAAGTTCTTGCCGGAACTCTTCGTATTCGAATTCGTGCGCGTGAAAAGGATTCGGCCCGAGTTCCGCCCGCGCTTCCGCGTAAAAGAGCTTGTTCGGCGTCGAGACCAGAAACTGCCCGCCGGGCGCAAGCACACGCCGCACCTCACCCAGGAACGTCCGCCAGTCGCTCAGATGTTCGATAATCTCGAAGGCCACCACCAGGTCGAACGACGCGTCCGCCGCGGGGATTTCCGTGCACGAAGCTTGCTCGAACCGCAGGTTCGCAGCAGGATAATGTGCGCGCGCGTATTCAATCGCGTCCGCCGCAATGTCGATCCCCACGACGTCGCGAGCCTGCCGGGCGAGAGCGGCGGCGCCATATCCGGCCCCGCAACCCGCGTCCAGCACTCGCCGTCCGCCGGCCACCCGCACCGCGAAAGCGTATCGCGCCGCGTGCTCATTCCATAAATCCCGGTCGACCTCACCCGGAATCACACGCTCGCCCGTGAACTCAGCCAATCGTCATTCCTGAAAGTGTTAGTTTACAGCTTTTGTGGGGCGGACCCCCCTGGTCCGCGGCCGACGCCCTCCGTCGGCCTCTTCACATCGCGGGATCACGGATCAGCTACTCAACGTGGCGGGAATTTAACGATTCGATAAACCCTCTCAAATCTCTCCGCAGCGGCACCGCCCTCTTTGCGCAGATTCTCCATCAGCTCGAGCAGAATGTCCACCCTTTGTTGTGGTGTCAGGCTGCGATAGTACTCCAGATCGGCCTTTGCGGCCTGCTCATGGCTGGAGAATTTTGCGACGGTTCGGTCCAATGCTTCAATTGTATTCTTGTGGCTCTGTGCCACGCCCGGGTAGGTAGTTTCTTGCAAGTGCGTTGCTCTCATTCATCATTTTTCAGCGCATTCTTTAACGCCTTGCCAAACTCCGTCTGGACTGCCGACCATTTTCTGGCCGTCGCAATTCAGTTCCGTCTGTTTTCGTGATTACTTCCGGCATCTGAGCCTGGGCGAGTTTAGCTCTTCCGATCTGGAAAGAGGCGTGTGCCTCGCGCCGAAGCTCGACTGAATGTCTGTTCGGAGGAAAAGCGATTACAACGCGCTTGTTTGGAAACAGTCTCTTGACTGCCAGAACTGGCGGGATGAGATCGCTATCCGCCGTGATGATCAGAGCCGTATCGAACGAATTCCCGAAAGCATCCGTCATGATCTCGACTGCGATGTTGACATCGGTCTTCTTCTCGCTTGGGACTTGCTCGACCGCCCCGCAAGACCGGCACATCCAAGGGTCAGACTGATAATGTCCAAAATACATCTTCAGCCGGGCTCCGCAATGACTTTCCAACGCCTCTAGGTATGTGGATTGCCTCTTCCGCTTGCCGTCTGGTTTTACGATCCGTGATGTAAAGTATTTGGTATGAACAAGATCCTGCTCTGGAAGGATCAGAGAACTCGCAAGTGCGTGCAAATCGAGCCACAGGTATCGATGCCAGCCGCTTTCCTTGAGCCCATAGTACAAGTTAAACCCATCAATATAGGAGATAACCCGCCTTTGCGTGGCCGGAACCGGCAATCCAGGCATTGACATCTGAACAGCTCCTAGATTACACTGAACTCGAACAGCCCCAGAGATAGCATCTCTGGGTGTACGCCCTTCGAAAGAAGGGCGTTTTCATTTATCCGTCTTTGTTCTGCCATGGCCTTGGTTTCTTGCAGTTCCTTGCTATAGGTCCCCGGCCCAAGCGGTAGACCAAAACCGCGCGGGCCACCTGCATTTTCCTTCAACCCACATTTCAGACACTACGCAAGCCCGCCTCGGTAATCTCGTCATACGTGAGCTATGACTGCCCCTATCGCTTCACCGTCTCCCCCACGCCCAGCCGCGCGTTCACCCTCACCTGGCAAGGCAGATGCATGAAACCGTAAACCTCCGCGCCTCCGGCCACCATCTGGAGCGCGATCGCGTTATCGATCAGGTCGCACACGCGAAACCCATCCAGCGGCCCATCCGCCACTGCCGGCGAGAAAGAAAAGGAACTGGGATAAAACTCCGGAAGCGGTACGTGGAAGTCCACCGTGTAAATGTCGCCGGCGGCCATAGGCGGCAAATCGTGTCCCTCGCGTGCGGTGTTGGTTCCCGCGAAATCCACCCCCAGATGATTTCGTATCAGGAATCCCACGTTCGGATGAGCAATACTTTCGTTCGCCCGGATGCTGATGCGCACGATGATGGATGCCGAAGGTTCCAGATACGATACCGGAATTCCACTCCCATCCAGAACCGCAATGCCCAGAATCTCGGCCCGCCGGTCGCCGAAACGATGATCGATGTTCGGAATGTGCTCCACGATTTCCGGCGCCCGCGTGCTGCTTTGCGGCAGCGTACGCACCTCCGGCTTGTGATGCGCGAGATAGGCGGAATCCTTCTCCTGCATCGCGGCCAGGTATTTGCCCACAACGCGATCGGTCGCGCCCATTTCCACCACGCGGCCCTTGTCCAGCCACAGCGCCCGGTCTCCCAGCGCCTTCACGTCCGCTGTGGCGTGTGAGACAAACAGGATCGTGATGCCGCGTGCCCGCAGCTCGTGCACCTTGCGCATGCAGCGCTGCCGGAAGTAGAGGTCGCCCACCGCCAGCGCTTCGTCGACGATCAGAATTTCCGGATCGACATTGATCGCCACCGCGAACGCCAGCCGCACCGCCATGCCGCTCGAATACGTTTTGACCGGACGGTTGATGAACTCGCCGATCTCGGCAAACTCTTCGATGTTCCTGTAACAGGCGTCGATCTCGCGCTTCGTCAGGCCCAGAATCGCCCCGTTCAGATACACGTTGTCACGGCCCGTAAACTCCGGGTTGAACCCAGCCCCCAGTTCGAGCAGCGCGGAAACGCGCCCTTCCACCGCCACCGTGCCCGAGCTCGGCTGCAAAATGCCGGCCACAAGCTGTAGCAACGTGCTCTTGCCGGAGCCATTCTCGCCGATCACGCAGAACGTCTCGCCGCGCCGCACTTCGAAGCTCACATCGTGCAGCGACCAGAAGTTCCGGTGAAACTCGCGACGGTTGAAAGTAATCAACTCCTTCAGACGGTCGCCCGGCGCGTCGTAAATGGGATAACTCTTTGAGACGTTTTCAAACCGGACAGGTGACATTGGACTCACTGCGGAAAGCCCGCGGCATTCAGCCCCGGGATGATGCGCAACGCATTCTTATAGTAAAGCTTCTTCAGCACCTCATCGGGGAGATCGAGGCCATACATTTTCCAGAACGCGTGCCGCTTGCGATAGTAGTCGAAATATTCATCGGCGGTTTCGAGCACGCGGAAGTAGCAGTAATACTCCGTGGGTTCCCACACGTCCTTGCCGAACAGCACGCGGTCCTGATGCCGGATAAACCATTCGTGCGCGAAACGAGGCTGACGCCCCAACTCCGCCAGCACCGCGCCGATTTCGGTGTACATGTTCGGCATCTCGTCCATCAGCCGGCCCAGCTCCGCCAAATTTCCGCCCAGCCAGCCCAGGTGCGCATTGATGAAGATCGTGTTCGGATGGGACGCGAACAGATGGTGCTGCTCCCCAATCAGCGTCTCCCAACTCGGATAACGCTCCGGTGGACGGGCGCGCTGCGGGAACTGTTTCAGTTCGAGCCACCGCTCGTTGAAGCGGTCTTGCGGTTGGAAGAACGACCACGGTTCGGCCGTATGGATCAACACCGGAATCTTTAGCCGGGCGCATAGGTCCCATACCAGGTGGAAGCGCGGATCATCCACGTGGATGCGCTGGCCCTTCGTGTCCTTCAAATCCATGCCGAAGTTCTTGAAGATTTTCAACCCTTGCGCCCCGTTGTGCACATCCTGTTCGAGCTGCTTTGCCACGCGCTCCGGGTAATCGGGCGCGTCGATATTCGAGAAATCCATATTGGCGAACACCACGAAACGGCCTGGGTAGCGCTCCTTGAGGATCCGGACGTTCTGTTCGAGCGCCTTTCCGTAGCCGCCGCTCAGGTTCACCATGATGCGCAGGTTGATGCCGTCCATGTCGGATACCAGCTTGTCCACCTTGGCCGGCGTCAGCCCGTACTGGTGATTGTGCACGTCAATGAACGGGTATTTCGCACGCGTCACCGGGTGCTGCGGCACGACGAGCGTCGATTTCGGCTCGTACTCTTCGATCGACATCGTTTGCGCAGCCAGCGCGGCGCAGAACAGGAATGGGAGGTAGGCAGGTCTCATGAAAGTGGCGAATACGAGGACTATGTTAGCGTTTAGCGCGCACCCGCCGCTCAAGCCGCTCTAGCCGATGCGCCAGATCCGGTGAATCTTCAATCGCGCGGGCTTTCTGGGTCATCTCGATCGCCAAGGTGTAGTTCCGCTCCCGGTGCTCGTAATGTTTCGCCAGTTCTGTAAACGCATGAGCGCGATACGGATTCGGGGAAGCGGCAAGATCGGTAAACACTTCCAATGCCGCAACGTCACGTCCCAATCGCTTTTCGAGAGCGCCGACTTCCGCTAGCGAGCGAAATAGTAGAGAATCTGGCAGCCCTGCATCCACCGCGCGGCGATAGAGTCCAATCGCTTCTTCGTCCCGCCCTGCCGCCGCCAGCCAGCGCGCCAAGCCGACCATATCCGCGCCGTGACGGAGTTTGGCGCTGTCGCCGAATGCTGCCGGCACAATGGCAGTCAGACACGCGAGCGAAACGATATCGGTGGCGTTGTGATGAAATATCGGCACCAGGCGGAACGCCTGCCGCATCCGCAGGTATTCGAAGTAGTAATAGGGGATCATCTCGCCCGGCAGGTCGCCCTGGCGCTCGACGCCAAGTACTTGATTCTCAAGGTCCACCAGCCGGCAACTCTCTAGCCGCAGTTTCCAGAGTCGCCGCGCCCCGAACAACACATCGAGATGCTCCAAATGGGTGAACGGCGGGCGCGAGCGGACCATGCGATAGCGGGTTTCCAGCAGCGGCTGATCGTAAGCCTTTCCGTTATAAGTAATTAGCACCTCGAACGGCGCCAGATGCTCAGCCAGCGCCGCCAACACCGAGGCTTCCTCGTCGTAATCGCGCATGAAAAATTGGCGCAAGCGGAAACCATCTGATCCAATCGACCCGACACCGATCAGAAATGCATACGTGCCGGTGCCACCTGCTAGACCTGTGGTTTCGGTGTCCAGAAATGCCCAGCGCGAGGGGGGAGATTGCGTGATTGCACCTTCGGAAAGCGCTGCCAGCAGATCTTCCGGCAAATCAGCGAGGTCCGCAATGCCCACCGATCCGTGCCGCCGGTGGCGCTCGTACAACCGCTCAGTTTCGAAGTGCTTGCCAAAAGCCGTTTCCACTACTTGGCCCGACACGACATCTTCGATATGGCACGGAAGAACGCGTTTTGGCTCGGAATTGGCGTACTTGCGGTCGATGCGAGCGACCTTTTCGCGGAGCAAAGCGAGTTGATCTTGGAAACCGGGCATGTTCGCCTTGTATTCGCCTACTATAGAACGACATCGGACGATGTTCAAGTTTAGTCTATAGTCAAGGGGAGTGATTACCAGTGCCCTGATTCCCGTGGCGGGCCACGGAACGCGTCTTTTGCCCGCGACCAAGTCACAACCCAAGGAAATGCTGCCGGTGGCACGCAAGCCGATCGTGCAGTACGTGGTGGAAGAGCTGGTTTCGAACGGCATCCGGCAGGTATTGTTCGTGACGGGCCGCAACAAAGCTTCCATTGAGAATCATTTTGACGACGATCCGGAGCTGTTCCGGGTGTTGAGCGAGTCGAATCGGCAGGAGCTCCTGGAGAGTCTGAATTTCAAGGAGTTGGCGGCGCATTTTTTCTACACCCGGCAACGCGTGCAGCGGGGCTTGGGAGATGCGGTGCTGTGCGGGGAAAACTTCGCCGGCGAGCAGCCGTTTCTGGTGGCTCTGGGCGATTCAATTCTTGGGTTGAACGCGCAATCGACGGTGGTGTCGCGTTTGGCGGAAGTCTTTGAATCGAAACACGCAAGTTGTGTGATCGCGGTCGAAGAAGTGCCGCGTGAGGACACCAAGCACTACGGCATCGTGCAGCCGGAGACGAGCGTGGACGATGCGTTCCGCGTCGTAAACCTGGTGGAGAAGCCAAAGCCCGAGGACGCGCCCAGCAACTATGCGATCGCCGGGAGGTACGTATTTTCCCCGCTGATCTTCGACATGATCCGCCGCGTGCAACCCGACCAGCGCGGCGAGATCCAGCTCACGAACGCCATCCAGCTTTTGTGCGAGGAGGGCCGGAGGGTGATGGCCGTGCGGTTGCAACCGGGCGAAAAGCGCTACGACATCGGGAATTTTCCGAGCTACTTCGAAACCTTCGTGGAGTTCGCGCTGGCCGATCCGCTATACGGCACGGGGTTCCGCAAGACCCTGGAGCGGCTGCTCGGCCGAGCGTAATGCGCCCGCGCAACTTCTTCGCCGCGCTATTCCTGATCCTGCTAGCGGCTCGGCTTTGCCACATCGACATCCTGTGGGCTGAAGAAGACTTGCCGATGGCGGCAGCCAAGCAGGTGCAGTTCGGCAAGGTGCTCTACCGCGACGTGTGGTTCGATAAGCCGCCATTGCTCGCCTGGCAGTATCTGGCGTGGGGTGTGCGAGCGGGTTGGGTGCTGCGACTGGTGGGCGCGCTGTATGCGCTGATTGCGTGCATCCTGGCGTACGCACTGGCGCGCGATCTGTGGAGCCAGAGGGAAGGTTACTGGGCGGCGGGCCTGCTGGGATTCTTTCTGATTTTCGATTTTCCCTCTGCCGTAATTCCACTGGCCGCGGACTCGACGATACTCGTGCCACACCTGGCGGCGGTTTGGCTGGCGTTCCGTGGCAAAGCATTTTGGAGCGGCGTGCTGGTGGGCGTTGCGTTTCTCGTCAATACAAAGGCGCTGTTTGTGCTGGCGGCGTGTGCGGTTTGGTGTTTTCCGGCGGTTGTGGCGCTGGCGGGCGGGTTTCTGGCGGCCACGGCCATTGGCGCGGCGTGCCTCGCTTGGGGTGGGGCGCTCGGTCCGTATCTCGACCAAGTGTGGCGCTGGGGGTTTCTGTACGCGGGCAGCACTTTTCTCGCACATCCGGTTCGTGACGGCGTGATTCGAACAGCAAACTGGCTTGGATTTCACGTGGGACTTGTAGTGGCGGCAATCTGTCATAGGGAGGCAGACCGGCGTTGGTGGAAGTTGCTGGCGTGGGCAGCGATTTCGTTTGGCGCCGCGGCGTTGGGATGGCGCTTCTTTCCGCGGTATTTTTTCCAGGTGTTGCCGGCGCTTGTGATTCTGGCCTCGCGGGGCATGGTGCGCATGGGACGTTGGAGGACCCTAGCGCTGGCACTGCTGCTGATTCCGCTGATCCGATTTGGGCCGCGATACATATTCCTGGCGCGCGATTTGGCTACGGGCCAGGCGCACGGGTGGAGTGACGTGGCCATGGACCAGGATAGCCAGGCGGCGGCACGCATCGTGCGAGAGATGGCCCGGCCGGGCGACACGCTGTACGTTTGGGGATTCCGGCCGGATCTGTTTGTATACACGGGCCTGCCGGCAGCAACGCCCTTTCTGGATTCACAGGCGCTTACGGGAGTTCCGGCCGACAGGCACTTGACGCAATCCGCACCGGTGGGTTCGGATTTTACGCGCCGCAATCGGGAAGAACTGGCGCGATCGCGACCAACATGGCTATTGGATGGGCTGAGCCTCTATAATCCAACGCTGGCGATAGAGCGGTATCCGGAATTGCGTCCATGGCTGGCCGAGTATCGAGAGGTTTCGCGCACGCGCACGATCGTGATTTACAAACTACCGACTATCCCTTAGCAGAAAGTGGGCGTGAAGGACAATAGCCATACGCTAGGAGGGGGGCGGCGGCGCTTGTTTATGAGACATATCGGCTGGAAATGGTTTTTGCCGGTCTTACAGTTGGCATTGGCAGTGGCGTGCCACCTCTACGATCCGCATGAATTTCGGGTGCAATTTATGTTGCATGGCGCTGCAGATCTTCAGGAGTACCTCTCTCAGCATTTTCCAGCGCCCGCAGGAAGACTAGAGAAGGCAATCAACTTTCCGGCTTTAGTGTTGAACTACCCGCTCAGGAAAAAAACGTACCCTATCCTATATGAGCACAATAGCGAATACACATATATTGTGATCCATCCTGCGGACGTCAGCTTCTTCCTTTGGATAGTGCTCTTCTGGTTTTGGGTCGGGTGGAGACTAGACCAACTCAAGGGACCGGGTACCAGAACTCATTTGCCTAATTGGGTGTGGATCATTGGACAATGGTGCGGAGCTTTGTTCGGCGCCTTGACTGGAGCTTACGCCATTTGGATGGTTGCCGGTCGGTGGCAGCCGTATCAGCAGATAGGGGCCGCCGGAATACTATGGTCCATCGCGCTTACGACCTATTTCGCCCGGCAACTATGGAAGGAGCTCGCCGCTTCACGAGAGCGATCATAGGGCATCGCAAGCCCAAGCGGCCTCGCGGCCAGGGCTGAGAGGTGTGCGAGAGACCGTCGCATCATCGATTGTCCTTTTCGATATCGTTCAGTTCATCCATCTCCCGTCGCAGTTCCTTCCACCGTGTCCTACGAAAGACGAACATCAGGACTACCCAGAGCGCGAACAGCGATAGGAATGGAATGGAGTTTGCTAGCATCCCGCCTGCCTTAAAACCGCTCCCCAGTTCCGGCACAATCAACGCGCCGACGGCAAGAACGATCGGCGCGAAAACCCACAGCAGAAACCGGCGCTGAACGTAGATCCCCCGTTCGATTTCCCTCCGGCAAAATTCGAGACCGGTAGCGAAGGCAGCATCTTCGGGGAGCTTTGCCTGCCACGTTCCCCGATTCAGTACATACACTCCGGCCAGACTCCAGGCAACGGCTATCGCGAATGCCACGAGCTGAACCGGATTGGGGCCCACAGCGATGCCCAATGCGCAAAGGGCGATGGTACACAGTGGTCCCGCGATGCTACCGAGCCGCTCGCGCACCGTCTTTGCATGCAGCTCCTGCGCCCTTCGACGAATCATTTTTTCCAACGTCACGGTGGATATCCCCCTCTCTTGGCTTTGCCAAATCTTTTTTGGATCGTTTCCGGAAGGATCATTCGGCATGGCCAACTCCTTCGTGAAACTGGCGCGCCAGGATGCTTTTGATCCGGTGCACTCGCATGGCTACGTTCGCCGGCGAGAGCCCGGTGATTTCTCCGATCGCGGCCGCGTCCATGTCTTCGAGATACGAAACGATGATCTGGCGGTCGAGAGGTTTGAGCTGCCGAATCAGGGCTGACAGCCGCTCCAGATTCATACGGTCGTCCGCGGCAAGCCGGCTCTTGTCCGGGAGCCGTTCGAGTTCTTCGAGACTCACCAGATTCGAAAAAGTCCGTCGCTCGCGAATCACATGCGAAGCGGCAACATTGTGCGCAACCCGATAGACCCAAGTCCGGACCGAACAGCGGGCGTCGAACCGCTGAAAGCTTCGCCACAACTGGAAATGAATTTCCTGTAATAGGTCCCGACGCTTTTCCGGATCAGCTTCATAGGCGCGCACCAGCCGTTCGAACGCGGAGCCGTACTTCTCCACCGCCTCGCTGTAAAGGCGATTCTGGGTCACCTCCGCGGCGCCGATGGAGTCGCTTGGTTCCACATCAAGGTAGTCGTCAGGACCGGGAGTTTCTAACAGCGATCACTCGAACCTCTTCGATCCATTAGCGGCCCGTCCACGACGGAGCACGCTTATCGAGAAACGCTGAAATGCCTTCCTGGGCGTCATCGGCGAGAGCGTTCAGACTCATGACTTCCTTGGCGTAGGCGTAGGCCTTGGGCTGGGCGAGATCGATCTGGGTGTAGTAAGCCTGTTTGCCAAGAGCTACGACGACTGAGCTGGCAGCAGCGATGCGCTCGGCCAGCTTACGGGTTGCGGCGCGGAGATCCGCCGCGGATATCACGCGATTGACCAGGCCCCACTCGGCGGCGGTTTTTGCGTCGATCATCTCTCCGGTGACGAGCATTTCAAATGCTCGCTTGCGGCCGATGGCGCGCGTGAGGGCCACCATGGGGGTGGTGCAGAATAGACCGATCTTCACACCCGGCGTGGCGAAGGCGGCCAGGTCCGAAGCGATTGCCAGATCGCACGTTGCCACTAACTGGCAGCCGGCCGCGGTGGCGACGCCTTGCACTTCCGCGATGACAGGCTGCGGGATGGATTGGATCTTCTCCATCAATTGGGTGCAGACGTCGAAAATGTGGCGGTACGCGTCGATGTTGCGGCCGGTCATCTGGGAAAGGTCATGACCGGAGCAGAATACTTTTCCGGCGGCCGCGAGAATCACCGCGCGCAGGCTGCGATCGGCGGCGATTTCGTCGAAGCAGCGAATCAGCTCCTGCATTAGTTCGAGCGAGAGGGCGTTGCGGCGATCGGGACGATTCAGCGTGACGATGGCGCACTCGCCTTCGCGGGCCAAGGTGAGGTGCTGGTAGGTGGCGGCGTCCTGGACAGGGGACATGGAGGACCTCCCAGGTGCCATCGTACCTCCACGGCCAGTCGAGAGACCGCCGGCTGAAGGCCAGGGGCGGCACGCCGACGCGTGCGCCACGGCGGAGCGGTCTACAATCGGTGTGGTGAAGCCAAACATTCTGGTTACTGGTGGCGCGGGGTATATCGGTTCGCACACGGTGCGACATCTCGTGCGGCAGGGATACGGCGTGACGGTGGTGGACAATCTTTCGCGCGGGCACCGGCACAATGTGGATGCGGAGCGGCTGCGGGTGGTGGATCTGGCGGAAACGGGCGGTCTGTCCCTGGTTTTTGCGGAGCGCGAGTTTGCGGCAGTGATCCACTTTGCGGCGTACATCGCGGTGGGGGAATCGATGCGCGTGCCGGAGCTGTACTTCGCGAACAACGTGGGGGGCTCACTCTCGCTGTTGACGGCGATGGTGCGCGCGGGCGTGAAGCACTTGGTGTTCTCATCGACCGCTGCTGTCTACGGTATGCCGGCGACTGTGCCGATCCGGGAGGATTCTCCCTTTGTGCCGGTGAGCGCGTACGGAGAGTCGAAGGTGATGGTGGAGAAGCTGCTGCGCTGGTTCGATGAGATTCATCGGCTGCGCAGCATCAGCCTGCGTTACTTCAATGCTTCGGGCGCCGATGCGGAAAGCGGGCTGGGTGAAGAGCACGAGCCGGAAACGCATCTGATTCCGCTGTTGTTTCGCGCGGTTTTGACGGGCGAACCCGCGACGATCTTCGGCGAGGATTATCCGACGCCGGACGGTACCTGCATCCGCGACTACATTCACGTGAACGACCTGGCGCAGGCACACATTCTGGCGCTGGAGTCATTGCTGGCCGGGGGACGGTCGGACGCTTTCAACGTGGGGACGGGGTCGGGGTACTCGGTGCGCGAGGTAGTGAAAGCCGTGGAGGAAGTTACGGGGAAGAAGGTGCCGTATGTGGTGGGGCCGCGGCGCGAGGGGGATCCGGCAGAGCTGGTGGCGGATTCGACTAAGCTGCGGCGCGAGTTGAAATGGACGCCGCGGGAGTCGGCCTTACACGATATTGTGGCGTCGGCGTGGAACTTCGAGCAGAAACGCGGGAGCTAAGTCTTCCAGCTACGTGACATTAGACTGGAAATCCAATTGCTCCTAGCGGGAACTTGGTTCTAGCATTCGGTGTCCAACGCTACTTATGAGATGTGTGACTTTCAGCGCCTGCACTCGCATAGCAGCGGTCCTCCTTGGCATGAACGTGGTGGCCGCACAGCAGCGGCCTTCTGCAAACGACGCGGTTCCCAAGACGGACTCTTCTCCGCATAGCGTGCAGTTTGTCACCGTAGATAAAGATGTCAAGCTGGAAGTTCTTGACTGGGGCGGCAGCGGGCAGCCGCTGATCCTTCTGGCAGGCGCGGGAAGCACGGCCCACGTGTTCGACACCTTCGCTCCAAAACTTGTCCCGAAGTATCACGTGTATGGGATCACTCGCAGGGGCTTCGGCGCGTCCAGCCAACCCGTCCCGTCGGTCAGTAACTACTCAGCCACGCGTCTGGGCGACGATGTGCTGGCTGTTATGGATCACCTGAGGCTCAATCGTCCGATACTAGTCGGGCACTCCCTCGCCGGTGAAGAGTTGAGTTCCGTCGGCAGCCGTTACCCCGAAAAAGTAGCTGGATTGGTCTACCTGGAAGCCGGCTATGCATTCGCCTACTACGATCGCGCACACGGAGACCTGTGGCTCGACATGATCGACCTCAGGAAGCGGATCGATGAGCTGCAGTCAGGCACGGGCGATCGAAAACAGCTTTGGCAGGAGATATTAACTGACGTCTCGCATCTCGAAAAGCCGTTACAGGAACTGACGAAGCAGATAGCATCCATGCCGAGTCTGCGAACTCCTTCGTCCATCGATAGGGCAATCCAGTTCGGATGGGAGAAGCACACGGACATTCACGTTCCAATACTCGCGATCTTTGCCCAACCTCAAGTCCTCGACACTCGAATAACGGATCAAGTAAATGCTTTCGAAGCCGGCCTGCCATCCGCTCACGTTGTCCGTTTGAAGAATGCCCAGCACTTCATCTTCAACTCGAACGAAGCAGATGTTTTGCGAGAGATGGATGCCTTCCTCGCCGACCTACATTGATGGCGGAAAGAGCTCATATCGAAGAGCCAGTGCCAGCCGCGGAATCTATCCGCCGGCGCCGCCTTCCGCGCGGAGGGCCATGCGGACGCGGATACGGGTGGCGCGCATCTGTGCTTTTTCTGCTTCGGCGTAGTCCTCGATTTTTCGAAGAGCGTAGGCGTAGTTCTCCAGAGGCTGGGCGAGCACGGGCGAATCGGCTCCGAACGCCTGCTCGCGCAGAGGCAGGGCGCGGTGGTATTGGACGGCCGCCTCGGAAAAACGCTTTTGGGCGACGTAGAGTCCGGCGAGGTTGAGCAGGGGGTCGGCGAGGCTGGGGGTATCGGGACCCAGGACACGCTCGTACATGGCAATGGACTGCTGGAAGAGCTCCTCGGCCTCACCATCTTGATGGCGCGCGTGGCAGACGGTGGCGAGGTTGTTCAGGTCCAGAGCGATTCTGGTGTGGGCGGGCCCGAAATGGGCTTCGTCAATGCGCCGGGCCCGGCGATAGAGCTCCTCGGCTTCGGCGAACTTGTGGTGCGTCGTATAGAGGGTGGCGAGATTCGCGAGGCCGGGCGTGAGATCAGGGTGATCGGGACCGAGCGCTTTCTCCCATATGGAGATGGCGCGATGGAAGAGCTGGTTGGCCTCTGAATACTTGCCCTGAGCGGCAACGAGCTCTCCCAGGTTGTTCAGGGCCACAGCAACGCGGGGATGCACGGGACCGAACGCTTTTTCACAGATGCGTAAGGACCGGCGATAGAGCGTCTCGGCGTCGGCGTAGCGCTTCTGGGTCTTGTACAGTAACGCAAGACTGTTGAGGCTCTCGGCCAACTGTGGATTATCGTGTCCCAGGGCTTTTTCGCGGATCGCAATGGCGCGCTCGTAGAGCGGCTGCGCTTCAGCGAGGCGCCACTGTTCGCGGAGAAGATCTCCCAGGTGAGTTAGGGTAACGGCAACATCCGGGTGATCGGGTCCGAGGACGTGTTCCTGAATGGCGAGGGCGCGCGAATAGACCTGCTGCGCGGCGTCCTGCTTTCCTTCGTCCTGATAGAGTGCGCCGAGGTTGTCCAACACCAGCGCCGCGCTGGCACTCTCGGGGCCGGAAACCTTTTCGTGTGCGGCCAGGGCTTCCTTATAGAGAGGCTCGGCCTCGGAATAGCGCGCTTCCTGGCGATAGAGCCCGGCTAGGTTGTTGAGCGCGGCTGCGATTTGTGACTGGGGCGGGTCCGCGGCATTGCGCCAGATGTCGATGGCACGCAGGTAAAGCTTCTCCGCTTCGTGGGTGCGGCCCTGCATCCGGTAGGCCGTCGCCAGATTGGCGAGTGTGCCGGCGTCGGGGGGCTGGGTCTGGCCGAACTGCGGCCAAGCCAGGAACAGGACGACGATGCACTTGCAAGCTCGGACATGTATCATGGCGCAACGCCGCATGATTTCTTCCGCCGTCAGATCCTGACAACCTCTACAGGGCTAAATGGCCCTTCCGTAGGTCGATTCCGGTAATCTTAACGCGAGAGGTGTGGATTGGTAAAGTGAGCGTGTGTTACTTACGGTAACGCTAAGGAGTGTTACAAATGCGAGACGGAACGTGGGGCTGCTAGTCTAATAGCTAACGACGCCGGGAGTACATCAAGTGCAGCCCAGTACTCTTTCCGCTGAGTCCGTTCGGACGCAGCTCAGGAAAATTCTATCCAGCCGCATTTTCGCGCGTTCCGGGCGTCTGGCGCGCTTCCTGACCTTCGCCGTGGAACAAACGCTTGCGGGGCGCGGCAAAGAGATCAAAGAGTTCGTGATCGGCGTCGAGGTATTCGATAAGGACGCGACGTACGACCCGCGGATGGATCCGATCGTTCGCGTGGAAGCGCGGCGGCTGCGCGACAAGCTACGCAAATATTACGAGACGGACGGCAGCAGCGATCCCGTCTACATCGAGTTCCCGACGGGGAGCTACGCGCCGTTGATGCAGACAAGGGAAGAGGTGGCGGGTCCGGCCAAGGCGGGTACGAAGGCGGACCATGCTATTGCGGTGCTTCCCTTTACGAACCTGAGCTCGGAACCGGAAAATGAATACTTCAGCGACGGGCTGACCGAGGAGCTGATCAACGCGCTCACCAAGGTGGAGGGACTGCGCGTCATGGCGTGGAACTCGGCGTTTCAACTCAAGGGGAAGCCGTCGGATGTACGGCGGATTGCAGAGCAACTGGGTGTGCGCGCGGTGCTGGACGGAAGCGTGCGGCGCACGCAGGACCGGTTGCGCATCACGGCGCAGTTGGTGGATACGACGGACGGGCACTATCTGTGGTCGGAGACTTACGAGCGCCCGCTGAAGGACATCTTCGCGATCGAGGATGAGATCTCGTCGGCGATCGTGGGGGCGCTGCGGATCAAGCTGACTGGGCCAGCCGGGCGGTCGCTGGTGACGCGCTACACCGAGAATCTACAGGCGTATCACCTGTATCTCAAGGGGCGCTTTCACTGGAACAAGCGCATCGAAGAAGATCTTTACAAAGCTCTGGGGTTTTTCGAGCAGGCGAATCAATGCGACCCAAACTACGCGCCGGCATACGCGGGTATAGCGGATACCTACATCATGCTGGGTGAGCACGGCTCGGCTCCCGCGCTCGGCATCATGGGCAAAGCCAGGGCGGCGGCCAGCAGGGCGCTCGAGATCGACGCCGGGCTCGCGGAGGCGCACGTCTCGCTGGGATCGATTTCCGCGCTGTATGAATGGAACTGGGCGGAGGCGGAGCAGCACTTCCGGCGCGCCATTGAGCTGAATCCCAGCTACCCGACAGCGCACCACTGGTATGGGTACGACTATCTCGCGCCGCAGGGGCGGCTTCAGGAGGCGCTGGCGGAGCTGGAGCGGGCGCATTATTTGGATCCGCTCTCGCTCATTATCGCCACGTCACTGGGCACGATCTACGACATGGAGCGGCAGCACGAACGCGCGCGCGAATTCTACGAGAAGGTGCTCGAGATGGAGCCGCGTTTTGTGCGGGCGCACTTGAGCGCGGGGCGTTCGTATCTGCACCAGAACATGTGCCAGGAGGCGATTGCCATGTTCGAAAAGGCGCGCGAGCTGATGCCAAGCTCGCCGGTACCGCTGGCGCTGCTGGCGCACGCGTACAACGTTTCGGGCGCACGGGTGGAAGCGGAGCGCCTGCGGCAGGCGATTGAGCAGTACAGCCGCACTTGCAACGTTTCTTCCTACTACCTGTTGGCGCGGGCGTGTTTGGGCTTCGACCAGGACCGCGCATTCGGGTACTTAGAGCGGGCTTTGGACGAGCGCGACCCGCGGCTCCCACACCTGGGCGTCTCGCCGATTTGGGATTGTCTGCGAGACGACCCGCGCTTCGCGATGCTGCTCGGCCGGATGGGCCTGACGGCTCCGGAACTGCGAGGCGCGTAAACGCCTGCCATTCGCCTGTAGAATAATTGCATGAAATTCTTGGTGTTCCTAGTTCTGGCGGCGGCTGCCATGGCGCAGTCGCCGTACGATCTGTTGCTCAAGGGCGGCCATGTGATCGACGCGAAGAATCACATTAGCGAGGTACGGGATGTGGCCATTCAGAACGGACGCGTGGCGGAAGTGGCGAGCCACATCGATCCGGCGAAAGCCGCGAAGGTGGTGGATGTTTCGGGGATGTACGTCACGCCAGGCCTGGTGGACATTCACGTTCACGTCTATGCGGGCACGGGGAAGCGTGACGCCTATTGCGGAGACAACAGCGTATATCCCGACGGCTTCACGTTCCGCGCCGGCGTGACCACGGTGGCGGACGCGGGCAGCTCGGGCTGGCGCAGTTTCCCGGATTTCAAAGACCGCGTGATCGACCGGTCGCAAACGCGCGTACTGGCGTTTCTCAACATCGTGGGCACAGGCATGTGCGGAGGCAAGATCGAGCAGAACCTCGAGGACATGGACGCCAAGGCCACGGCCGAGCTGGCACAGCGATATCCGGCCGTGGTCGTGGGAGTGAAGACGGCGCATTACGGCGGGCCGGAGTGGACGCCGGTGGAGCGCGCGGTGGAGGCGGGGACCATGGCCAACATTCCGGTGATGGTGGATTTCGGCGATTTCCGGCCGGAGCGGCCCTACCAGGAGCTGGTGACCAAGAAGCTGCGCCCCGGTGATATTTCGACGCACATGTACCTCGGCGCGGTGCCGATGATTGATGACAACGGCAAGGTGCTGCCGTACCTGTTTGAAGCGCGCAAACGGGGCGTGATTTTCGACGTGGGGCACGGCGGCGGCAGCTTCCTGTTCCGGCAGGCGGTGCCCGCAATACATCAAGGCTGGATACCGGATTCCATTTCGACGGACTTGCACATCACCAGCATGAACGCGGGCATGAAGGACATGCTGAACGTGATGTCGAAGTTTCTGAATATCGGGATGTCGCTGGACGAGGTGGTGGGCCGCTCGACGTGGAATCCCGCGCGAGAAATTAAACACGAGGAACTGGGCAACCTGTCAGTGGGCGCTCCGGCGGACGTGGCGGTGCTGCGGATCGAGCACGGCGATTTCGGATTCGTGGACGTGAACGGGGCGAGGATGCGCGGCAATCAGAAGCTAGAGTGCGAGCTGACGGTGCGCGACGGCAAGGTGGTCTACGATCTCAACGGCATCACGCGCGAGGATTGGGACAAGCTCGGGCCGCGCTACACGGCGCAAGGCGATCCGCAGTGGGACGCGACGATTGGGCACGCGGTGCGGGCGCGGAAGTAGCTTACGGTTACGTTCTTTGACGGGGGCACCGTTCGAGGTAAACAGGAGAGGTGAGGACAATCAAGATCGGCATTCTGGGGGATTTCGACCCGGAGTATCGTACGCACCTCGCGACGGACGCGTCGCTGCAGCAGGCCGGGAAAGCCCTGGGGGTTGACGTAGAAGCCCAGTGGGTGCCGACGCCGTCGCTGCTGGAACCTGGCATTGAAGGGATACTGGAGAGCTTCGATGGTGTATGGGCTTCCGCGGGCAGCCCGTACAAGAGCATGGACGGCATGCTGGCTGGTATTCGGCTCGCGCGCATGCGTAACCGGCCGTTTGTCGCGACTTGAGGCGGCTTCCAACATACTCTGTTAGGGTATCGATACCACCAGATTGGCGCAGGTTTTTGCGCTCCAGAGGCTCAATCTGGCTTATCGGATGCATCAGTTCACGCGCACCTTCTCCTGGAACTGGCGGACTGCCCGCTCTTGCGCGTCATCATCGGAAAGCGTGTAGAGCAGGGATTCATCAGCGCCGGCGTGCCCCGAGAGCTTCATCACCTGGAACGGGTCCAGCCCCTCAGCGCCGATACCGGTTTTCGCCTCGCGCCGGAACTGGTGGAAGCCAAAACCTTCCCAATACAAGCCCAGTTTCTTCGCAGTTTCGCGCAAGATCGCTTGGCCTTTGTTGTACGTCCAGTCCGCGAACAAGTAGCGCTCGGGATCGCCCGTGCACATGGCTTTGAGTTCATCGGCTAACAGTCCCATCGGAACTGGGCGCCTCGACTTCGCGGACTTGCACACGTCGATATCGCCGCAGTAGTAGCGCTGGCAAACCAGGATGCGGCGCGAAATAAAATCGAGGTGTTTTTCTTGCAGCCCCAGCACTTCGCTGATTCTCAACGTCAGCAGCGCCAGATCGCAGATCATGGCGAGTTCTCGGGGCAGCAGTTCGAGGATCGCGTGGAGCTGGTGCATCGATAGTTTCCGCTTCTCGCGTGCTTCGCGAGCCCTGCCCACATTTGCATCAGCGCAAGGGTTCGTTTCCTTCCACAAGCCCCACTTGCGCGCACGGGTGAATATCCCGCTCAGCGTCTTCAGTAGGTCATTGCGCGTGTTATACGAGATTCCTTCCGCCGCCGCCCCGGTGAGCCATTCATCGATGCGCTCTGTCGTAACTTCGCCCATCGCGAGCGCGCCGAATGCCGGCCGAATCCGCGATTCGACGTGGCTCTCATACTTCTGCTTCGTCGAGGCCGAAAGATTTCCCTTGGCGCGCACGTATGTCTTCAGCCATCGGTCAATGAACTCCCCGAAGGAGATCTGACTCGTAACGATCCACTGATGTCGGTTGATTTTTTCCATGGCCCCATTTTTCAGCACGATCGCCTGGCGCTTCGTCACCTCTGAGCAGACGCCCAAGAATATCCGCTGCTGCGTCGGCTCGATGCCGTTCGCGGTCAACAGCGGCACGTAGGGCCTGATGTACCAGCGCGGATTTCGCCCGGTAGTTTTTTGCAGTCTGGGGTTCTGAATGCGAGGCACGTCGTCTCCAAGCCCGAGGATTCGGGTGATTGGATTGTATACCGGCGCACTGCGCACGGAGAGGCCAGAAAATGTTTCGGACGTTTTCACTCGCTCGCGGGCCTCCGCTCCCCTCCGATAGAGGAAAGTACTATACGGGGTCGGGGAGTCGCCTGTGGTTTCATGCCGCTGCCACTTTCACGGCACGGTCCAGTGCCGCGACATACTGGTGTCGCCACCGCACGTTTTTCGCACGGACTGCAGACGTGATTGCTTCGATCATCGTCCACTCCTGCGTTCAGCCCTCACTTTTCTCTGGCTGGCCATTCTGTCTCGAAAAGACCTGAGGATTCACAGTGTCTGAAGTCACTGCTGCGCTCCACTGCTACTCCCGGTTTTCGAACCGTTCGGGCCTTGCAATATGTTTTCGGGGTCGCCGCTCGCGGTCTTTGGCCGAAAGCGCCTCTGAAATCCGCGCTCCGCCGATTCGAGTCTATCGAGTGCGTCCAGGAGTTGTAGGCCCGCCTCCTGCAGTTGCCCTGAATGGTGTGCAAACTGGTCTGTTGCCTTGATCGCAAATCGAATGCGGTCAATAGCGACCCGGACCTGATAGGCCAATTCGAACTCTATCGGTGAGGGTCGGAATTTCACCCGAGCGTCGGGTTGCATAAGACTATCGGCCCCGCCCCATGGTTCTTGCGCGCCCCAACCTCTCTCGGTTAGGTGCCCTTCCGGCGGAACCCGCAGATGGTGCAAGCCCCGCTTCCCTTTCTCGTGGATTGCGATTTTTCGTCCCGCCTGCGAGAAGCACATTGGGTAAAACTCCGAGCTCCGCCGAATCTCGCACCAGCTCGGCCGGGAGCACTTCGCCGGTAATAGACCTGTCGCGCTCTAAGACGAGCAGAAAATCGGTCGCTCGGGAGGCGTCATGCGCCGCGCGGAAGATTTCATTCTTATCCTGCTTCAGAACGTTGATCCACGAGCTCACGTACGCGGCGTGCTGCTCGGGATCGTGCGGAATTCCCCGCTCCGCGGCCAGAAACACGCTGGCCAACTCAGCCCGCAACTCCTCCTTGGCGTAGCTGATATCGCCGAACCGGTAGGACTCGTTGAGGGTAGGGCGATCCAGGCGTGATGGGTGGCCGCTCCAGTGGGCAAGCTCGTGAAGCGCAGTGCCGTAATACCCTGCGGCGTCCTTGAAAGCGTGCTTTGGTGGCAGGTGAATGCGGTCCGCAGGCCGATTGTAGAAAGCGCGATCTGCCTGATCGTGGAGGACGGTCGCGCCCGAGTTCTTCAAAATCTGCTCGGCCGCTTCGACCACTTCGAATACTGACCGCTCGTCCGGGGTCCATTCGGGAATGCCTTCGATCTGTTTTGCGCTGAAGACAGTATAAACGCGGTGAATGAGACGATTTCCGCGACCCGCGTCAGGCTCATCGGCGGGTTGGCGCCCATCGCCGTCTCCGGCGCGAATTGTTTCAGATCTCGTGTCGCGTCCGGCTTTCACCTCCCAGAACTCAATTTGCGTTCCCTTCTCTCCCTTGCGAACCTGCCACGCACGAGCAGCTGCCTGCCTGTACGTCATCCAGCGTGGATCCCCGTAGCCGCGCTGTAGGCCCGTCGCCATGAGGTGAATCGCGTTGCCGCCGCGGTATGCTTTGCCGGTTGTTGGATTCATCGGCATGTCGAGCGAAGCATCGGCCGGATTCCATGGCTTCTGCCACGGAGCCACGCCGGTCTCGAGCATGTTGATGATGTGATCTGTGACCTCCTGGCGGAAATCCCGCCTGGTGAGCTCGGGGAACTCGACAAGCGGATGTTGGTTTGAATTCGTTGCCGCCGCCATGGCTTCAGTTCTCCTTTCCTGCTGACGTGGACTCGGGTTCCACTTGTTCGTTCTCGAACCCGGATCCGGCCAGCGGCTCCCCGCCTATGTCGTCTAGCGACTGTTGCGCAGGCACATGTACTGATGTGTCCTTACTGGCCCCACTTGAGCCGGCCTCCAGGCCGGTGTCTGGTTGCCGGTCTAAGTCGTCGTATCTCTGTCGCCGCTCCTTTTCACATAGAAGTTTTGGCAAGGCGGCAATATCCTGTTCGTCGAGAAGGTCCTCGCGGCAGACTTGGTCTTGTATGACCTTGCCAGAATAAGAGGCGAGGTCTTCGATGAACACTTCGTGCTCGTTCAGGTACAGGTCCAGATTCAATTCGCTGGGCTCGAGGAAGTGCACCGTGCGGAACACCTTTCGCATCAGTGTTTTCACATCCTCGGGCAGCTTTGCTATAGCGGCGGCGCGGTCTGGATCGAGAGATGAGAGGTGCAGTGTATAGTACAAAGCACGCACACTGCTCGGCCAGATGGATTCCCGAAGTCTATTGAGCTCGGTCTCAGTCATAGAAGTCTCCTTTACGGTGCATTCAAAGGTCATCTTCAGTTCACGTTGTTCCTACGCCCGGTAATCATCTTCACCTCGGAAATCCAAACCCCCGCCAATTCAACGAGCCGTCAGGAGCGGACGAACGTGCTCGAGCACCTGACTTGCCTCCACGGGTCCGAAGTAGCGGCTGTCAAAACTCCGGGGGCTATAGGAGCTTGCCACCCATACCGAGCCCGGCGCGACGACGTACCTTCCGAAAGGCCAATGGGGCAAAGGCCGCCCGGCAGTGTCCGTCACCAGAGGCGCTGTATTTGGCAGCAGCCGGCCATTCACTGCCATTCCTTTTGCCGACAGCTCCACGGTGTCACCTGGGCGAGCCACTATCGGTTTGGCCAGTGGCTCGGCACCATCCGGGCAGTTTCCACGGCTTCTGTATCCGCGCTCGACCGACAGCTTGGCGAAGGGCTCGGCCGGGCAGAATACGACCAAACTCGCGCTGGACTCGGTGGAGGTCCTGACGTACAGGCCGGTCGGCATCGATGGTGAGTCGTTAAAGCGCAACCCAGCCCACTCCGCCGCGAAGCCCAGAGCGAGCGCTGCGCCGCCGAACGCGAGCACGAGCAGGCTGATCGCCCAACCCGTGCACGACTGGATCTCTCGAGTCCAGTTAGCCCGCAACTGGCCAGTCATTTTGCACCTCGGCGCCTATGCTCATTGATCCATTCGCAGCATCTTTTCTGACGGCCGATTCCGCTGCTTTGCTCCCGCGTCGGACGGGCGCGATCACGTGACACTGGCTTACTACGATCTCGTGCACCGTCCCCGGCTTGCTGCCGTCGCGCCCGATGAACTGCCGCTGCTCGATCCGGCCATCGACGTAAACGTTGTCGCCCTTCTTGAGCGTCAGGGCGACATCGGCCAGCTTTCCGTAAAAACTGAGGCTGTGCCAGTTCGTGTGCTCCCGTGTTTGCCTGCTGCCATCGGCGTGTCGGACGCTCTCGCCCACGCGGACATGGGCTACGGGAGTACCGGAAGGGAGATGCCGCACTTCCGCCGCCTTCGAGACATAGCCTGCGATCACAACCCTGTTCATTTGCATAGTTGACTACCTCCTGAGCGCCAGCTCTTTGCCGTGGGCGTGCCTTCGCTGCCGTTCCGCGAGCTGCGTGACCGCGCCCTTTCCCTCCGAATAGGTGATCTCGACCGTACCGAGGACCGCTTGTGGTTCCAACCGGTTCTTCAGATGGGCCATCACCGTTTGCGAGTTCCCGACACGCTGCACAACGTGCCATTTCGAGCTGCCAAGAATCTCGCCCCTGTAAACGCCGTTCCGCATGTCCGGTGTCTCGAGACCGGTGGTTTGCTTCCCAAGCCGCAGCCTGGTTATGGCTTCCGCCACTCGCAGCGACTCTCCCAGCTCCTCACGCACCAGCGCCCGCTGGATCTCCGGCGCGAATTCGTAGTGGCCTGCTTTCTCGACAATCACTCCGTTGCGCACAAGGGGCTCCATCCCGGACTCCTGTTCTATCCCGAGCGCGTGTCGCATGCCACGAACCGTGAAGCGATTCAGCAACATCATTTCGTCACCCGTGTTTTCGCGCACGATCTCTCGCAGTGCGTTGAATTCTGCCTGATCAACCGGCATAGTCGTAGACCTCCATTTCTTTTTGACGATCTTCAATGAACACTCTCTCCATTTCGTCCAGCAGCTCGGCGTTCTCCGGCTGCCGTCCGGGTTTCTTTGTGGACCGATTCACTTTCAAAGTCTCCAGTAGCGGCATAATGCTCCCTCCTTGGATCGAAACTAACTTTGCAGGCGGTGGAATCTCGGACCAGGCCCTGAGCGTCGGATCGAGAAAGTACAGCATTTGGGTGCCCAGGATGGGATGCTGGCCTGCAATGAAAATCAGCATCTGTCCGGGAGCAACGATACGCTCGGCGGCATCCTTGCCGCTCTTCTTGGCAGGCTTGAGCCGGGACACCTCGTCCGGGGTCATCAGCGGGCGCTCGACGTTTTCTACGCTCGCGTTGATGTGATTCATGACCGGCGCATTCCGTTTACCGCTGAAGTTGTAGGTCGCCTTCTGGATGGTTTGCGTACCCGTCATTTTTGAAAGCAAGTCCGCGGTTTCGTATTGGTTCGGCGTGAATGCCACGCGCACGTGGCAGTTGGAGACGATGCTCTCGTTTGCCCCATAGGCATCGACGATCTGCCGGATGTCCTGGGTGATGAGATAGGCTTTCAGTCCGTATCCGGCCATGTAGGAAAGAGCATGTGCGAACACGCCCATATGGCTCAGCGAGGGAAACTCATCAATCAGGAACAGGAGCTTGTGAAGGTTCGCTTTTTGAGCGCCCTTGTTGAACTCCATCGTCTCGGTCAGACGGTGAATGATGATGGTAAAGATCAGCCGCATCAGCGGCGTGAGCCGGTCGCGGTCGCTGTTCGGCACCACCAGATATAACGAGATGGGCCGTTCGTGGTTAACCAGATCCTGAATTGAAAAGTCGCTCGCCGAAGTATTTCGGACGATCAGGGGATCGCAATACACCTGCAGAGCTGTGGTAATCGTGGACAGCACGCCCGCCAACTCCCGTTCTTCCTTGGTCAGGCACTCGATGGCCTTCTGGCGTACCACTGGATGAGTTCCCGCCGGCCACCCGGCTTCGCCCTTCGGGTCGTGGCAGAACTCCGCCATGTCGGTCAACGTGTCGCGGAAGTCCGTTGACCTGCTGAACGCGTTCGTCAGGTCCGCGAGCGATGCGGTCCGGTCTTTGGTCTTCGCTTCGTAGCAGACGTGGAGGATCATTCCGCAAATGATGGACACCCCGGTGTCCTGCCAGTGCGGATCTGACGGCGTATGGGCGCCATGCGTCCGGCCCAGAATCTCGGCGATATTCTGGGCATCCGAGACATCCCGGTCCGTGAACAGCCGAACCTCGGCAAGAGGATTGAACCTTGATCCGTAAGACTGCTCAACCGGACAGAACCGGAAGCAGATGTGCCCCTGCTTGGAGCGAAAGCCGGCAGTCTTGGCCCAGTTCTCCCCTTTGATGTCGTAGATGACCGCGCTCTCGTTCCATGCGAGCAGCGTCGGAATCACCAGGCTGACGCCCTTGCCGGAGCGCGTCGGGGCAAACACCAGGACGTGCTCGGGGCCATCGTGCCGCAGGTAATGCAAACGAGAGTCACGCTTCGGTTTCCAGCCTCCGACATACACTCCCTCGCTCGCATCCAGCAGGCCCGTCTCCCGGATGTCCTTCTCGGTTGCCCATCGCGCCGAGCCGTGAAGGTGTTCGGCATTGGCCGACAACCGTCGGGAGCGCAGGCTGTTGGCCCCGAAGTAGAGAAAGATCGACACCGCGCAACCGAAGAACAGGATCACGATGCCTTCACCAAGCGGCCGCCGGACAGCCGGATCGTGCGAGGTGATGTTGTGGAGTCCCCACATGAACCAGTCGAAGGGCGGATAAACAGGCGTGTGCCCCACTTGGAAGAGAGGCTCGCCCAGCGCGGGCTGGTACTCGAAGCGCATTGCAATGAACTGGGTTGACACCCAGTTGGTGAGCAGGAACAGAGTGCAGCCAAGGGCCATTGCAGGCCAGTTGTAGGAGCCGAGGTAGCCTGGCTTAGACGGTTTGCGATAAAGCTCTGGTTGCGCGCTCATCTACTTCCTCGCCTGGGCCGTGGTTCTGGTGGTTCGCGGCAGAGCCTGCGGATCGACCTCGATCGGCATGTAGGGCGCATCGAAAAGAATGTCCCGGTTCACCCGCACCGTGAACTTGTATCCGGCCGGCACCTTGATCGTCGGCTGCCGGTTCAGGTTCCGGCGCGCCAGCTGCGAGCCAGTCTCGCTTACTTCCGCACCGACCGCAGCCTCCGCGGCGGAAGCCGGGTTAATAACGAGCACATTCTGGTTTCGGGCCTGAGTGATGGCGAACGCGGCATTGAACATACTGGTCAGAGCCATGCCACCGATCAACGACCGGTAGTGATGATCCACGTCGGAGCGCAGCCCGGCGTTGCCGTGCGCATCCAGGCCCGCCATGCCGTCGAGATCGACCGACGATGCATCCGGGTAAATGATCCGCGACCAGGCTACCTGCACGCCGTCTTGACCGTAAGAGATATGCGAGTCGTACCTGCCAACGAGGCGCGACCCCTGAGGGATCAGAAGATACATGCCGGTCGCAGTGTCGTACACGTTCTGTGTAACGAGCGCTTTGACCTCACCGGGTAGGTCGGAGTTCAGGCCCTGCTCAAGTACCGCCGGAATCTCCCAGCCGGCTTTGATCTCGAACCGGCTGAGCGGCGCTTCACGGGTCGATTGCAGGTAGTCCCCAATCTGCGTTTTGTGCGCGTACGCGAGAAAAGCTTCCTTGCGCGACTGCCCATTCTGCACCTCGTAGGCGTCGTTGGAGGCAGTCGAAGTTGAATCAGCTCCCGTCGCGAGACTCCGTGGCGTGCTATTCAAGGCCTGAGCAGCGATCAGGGTGGACAGCGGATCGGGGCCTGGCTGAGGTACTGCCCCTCCGGGTGCTACCAACGGAGTCGCACCAGAACTCCTCCCAATACTGGTTGGTGCCAGGATGGCAGCCTGCTCCTGCTGCCAGCTCATGGCGAACTGCTGCTCTTCCGGTGTCGGTGACGACTGAGATCCAGATTGCGTCAACGAGCCAGGAAATTGCGCCACGAGGCGCGGCGGAGCCTGCCTGACCACGAACCGTTCTTGTGGGAGTTGCGGCGTTGCACACGGAGCGCCAGTCAGCTTGCTGAACCTCGCGAGCTGGCCGGTCTGCGGGTCAACGTCGCAGCCAGGAACGGACGGAGACTGCGCCACGGCCGCTGAAGACGGTGGCACGAGCTTTCCCATCGCCGCCGCTGGCCGGGAATCCTTGAAAGACGCCATCTCCTGCCCGGCTTGCGTTGCCGGCGTAATGCGTTTTGGCTCGCCCTGAGATGCCATCTGCATCTTCGCCACGGAACGCTGGATCAGTCCATACGCACAGCCCACGATCACGACGAGCACCACCACGCCGACGATCAGGGCGGCACGTTTGCTCAGCCGGACGATTCCTGCCCACTTCGGGTGCAGATCGACACCAGTCGGGGCTTCGATCGGCTTGGCGGGTTGATTCGTGGTTGGTGTCATAATGGCTAGCCCTTGGGCGAACGGCTGATTTCGACCGTGAGTCCCTTGCTCTTCTTACCGGCCCCGAGCACCAGGTTGGCGCGGTCGAACAACCGGTCTACGATGTACGTCTGGTGCTGCACACGGTAGTTCGTGACCTCCCCTTTGCCGTCGTTTCCCACGATCAGAAGAACCGGCGCTTCCCGGTTCTTCATCTCGGCAGGCATCTGCAGGTAGGTCTTCTCACCGTCGTCGAACACCCGCAACGGTCTGATGTGCTCGTTGCCGCCATGGATGTCGTAGCCGAAGTTCAAGCGCTCCGCTGTAACGAGCGCCGGGAGCAACTCGGCCTTTTCCGGCTGCCGGGACCTCTCGGTGAGCATGTGTTCCTGCCAGCGGCGGTTGTTGTCTTCGGCGGGATACTCGAAGGCCACTCGTGAAACGTAATCCTCAGGCTTCGAAATGAGCCGGAGATAGTAGGCTCGGCGGTCGGTGGTTACGAGCAGGTTCGTATCGAGGCCGGGTGCCGTCGGCTTCACCACAATGACCGGCGTGCCATCAAGGCCCGTGCCGTAGGCCGCTGGCGTGATCTGCCAGCGCAGCGAATCCCCGATCTGCGGTTCCCCGCTGAGTTTCTCGCCAGGCTGCAATTCGAGGATGCAGATCCGCAACGGTGCGCAGACCAGCGTCGCGAGTCCGGCACCGAACGTATATATGACCCGTCCGTCAGGGCCGGGTGACGGTGGATTCGACTCCGCCCGGAACCCCGCCGAGACACGCACGGCCTCCGTGGCAGTCGGAGAAAGCGTTACATCGGTTCTTGGTTTATATCCGGCCGGTGGTGGAGAAACGACCACCGATGGGCCCTGCCCGAAAGCAGCGGCACACACTACTAGCGTCAGACACACTACTCGCATCGTCTTATTCCTCCTACTGGAACTTGTTAAGCGCCCTGGAGCGCTATCTGATGAATCGCCGTTTACAACACCCTAGACCAGCTGGCATTGGTGACGTAAATACCCAGTGGGTTCATGCGCGCAGTCGCTTCGTCGTTTGGCGGATCGACCGCGATCATGAACGAACCCTTCCACCTTGCCGTGGCCGTCACCACACCCTGCATGTCTCGTGTCGTTTCCGTCCAATCGACTTCGTAACTCCGGTCGCTCGTCGGTAGCACCGTATTGACATCAATCGACACTGTTTCCGTTTTCCCGCGCGTTTGCGGCGGATCGCCGCGGTAGAAATCGTTGATCGCGCTCATGGCCGCGCTGCCTTGTGCAATTTGCGCATACACTGCCCTGATGGCCTTCGCCTGCGCAACGGCGTCGCTGGTGACGGTGCGTAAACTCTCGACCCAGTTGAGAATGCTCGATCGCCGCACCCGGTCATCGTTCGCCACACTGGTCTGGTCCGCATAACCGGCAGCGACCGAACGGCCCAGGTGATCGAGAGCCACTACGAATACCTTTGTGCGCGAGTGCACTGACAGCCATGTCGCGCCGGCCACTGCCACGAGCGCGATCGCAGCCGAGACCTGGAATGCCACCCGCCAGTTACGGGCCTGCGTTATCAGCGACCCGTATCGCTCGTCCCACTCGTGGCGAGCCGCGATATAAGGACTAACCGCTTCGCTTGTCGACACAACTCCCCCTTTCGCTCGCCAAGCATTCGTTTAGCGAGCTAGCAATGCAGGAAACTCTGCCAGGCCCGACGGATTCCGCCGGGACCGCTAGATTAGAATCGCAGCCGCGGAGGCCGCGGTGGCGCGACTGGAGCACGACCGGTCAGTACCACCAGTCCAAGCGCACCGAGTGCGAACGTCAGAAATTTCAGAAATCGCATTTTCTCTCCTCCTATGAGCTTTTGCCCTTCGTACTCTCGACCAAGCGCCGGATTCCGGCATCTGTATCAGACCGACTTCCGGGCGCACCGGTTCCGCTAGCACCATTTAGGCTCCCGTTCGACGCCCACGAGGTTGCCGCGGCGCCACCGCCGGCCGCGCCCCCACCAGCAACGGCTGCCCCCTGCATGGCCGTCGCGGCAGCCATCTGGCCCGCGATGATGACCGGCGCTATTACCTCGTTATGTCCCAGCGACAGACTTCCTCCGAGAACCGCCGTGATGATCCGGGGCAGGTGCCAGACCAGCAGGCTGTATATAAAGGTTCCGATCAGCACATCAAACGCCACCAGCACCGGCGCGGTGGTCACGAATGGCGTTAGTTTCACCTGCTGCGCTTCGGTGATCCAGTTGCCGCTCAAAATCATGCCGGCGCTGATGACCGCATAGATTGTTAGGATCTTCAGCCCCACAGAAATCACGAGACATATATAACGGTTGACGTACTCACGGGTCCACCGGCTGCCCCCGAAACCCAGCATGATGTACGCTGCTCCTAACGCCACGTAGCTTTCTACCCAGGTGATGATCAGGCTCAGCGTCACCAGGCCCCAGCACAGCAGAATGATCAGCGCGCAAAGAATAATCGTGAGCGCCGATCCGATGTGCAGTAGAAAGCCGGAATCCATAGCGGCCTCCAACATCGCCCCAGCAATCTTCAGGCCCTGTGTGAACACCACCGTCGGTGAGATCGATGGGATTCCTGCGACCAACGAACCGATCTGGGTAAAGCTGTTGACCACCGCGGGAAACCATTGATTTCCGTACAACAGCAGCGCATAGAAGGCAATGATGGCCATGATGCTTCGCATGAAGCCAAACATCCATGCCTGCAGATCCGCCTGCTGCAAAAACAGCTCGAGAAACGTCCACGATAGTTCAATCACCGCAAGCAGGTAAAACAAGTCTTGGGCGTACCCGAAAACCGTGGCCTCCCAGGTCGCTGCGGCAGCATGATATTGGTTCAGGATGTCACCGGGAGTCGTCGGGGCAAACTGTGCCCATGCCGCCGGCAGCAAAAACAATCCAAGAACCGAAAAAATCGCAAGCTTACGCATGTTACGGCGTTGTCGGGAATACCCGGCTGTCTCCTGCGTTGATCACTGTCTGGCCGAAGAACTGTTGCTCGATGGCTACCATATCGGCGTCCTTTTGCACCTGGTATCCCTGATACGCCGCCTTGCTGGTCATATCTTCGAGCTGGAGTTCACGTAGTTTCTGGAGCTGTGCGACTTGCTCTGAAGCCAGCTGACCAGTAAGGTTAATCGCATCATTCCGGTTCAGGAGGTTCCCAGCGCTGAGCGCTCGCAGTATTCCGAGCACCCCCTGTTCGGTCGCGAGCAGTTTTCCCTGAAAGCCGGCGCCTCGAAGGATACCCTGCGTCGTGTCAAGGCTTGTCTGTGCCCAGACGGCATACCGGTTGGCATAGCTGCCAGCCGGGAGAGGAGGGCCGACCGAGGCCAGAGGTTGATATCCCGGATAGGTCTGACGAAAAAGCACATCGTCATTGCCGAGGGAATAGGCCAGTGCCCGGCCGCCCTGCACGACAGCGGCTAGCATCCCAAGGTCAGCCGCAATGCTGGTTAAGGAAGCGGGACCACCATGCGCGGTGTTCTTGAGCGCATCGGCGAGTTGCTGCACCTGAATCGCATACTGCAACAGCTGCTTGGCATACTCCAGATCGTGCATGAGTTTGATGCTGATCTGCGTCGGCTCCGTCGCGCAGTTCGCGCACACAAACACGCCGCCGGCCACTTGGGCGCTTGTAGGGTATACCAGAAGCGAGCCCGCCATCATCGATAAGAGTAACTTACGCATAAACTCTCCTTCGCAACACAAAAAATCTCCTCATAACCTCGTGCTCAAACCATCTCCGACAGCTCCTGCTTCTTCGCAACGGAGTGCCAGCATGAACTCCCTTTCCAGCTCTCCTGCCGGGTAAGTTTGTAGATGCCGGGCCCATTCCGGCAGGCCCCTCAGACGCAGCCATTCCGCGCGCCACGTCTTCTGGTGTTCGATCATCACCTTGCTGGCGAGCGCCCTCTCTTCATTTCCGTTGACTCCGGTAAAGGCCAGCGCCGCCGGTCCCAGGCCAAGATCGATCAACCGGCGGCCAAGCTGGGATACGACGTAGTACTGCATCTTGGGCGTGGCGTAGCGCAGTAGATCCAGTTCGCGATCGAGGGGTGCATCTGGTGTTCCAACCTTCAGTCCCAGCCGTCCGTATACATCGCGCGAGCTGCGAGCTTCCGCATTCGGCAGAAAGATCTTCGTCGGGCAATTATCCAGAATCACCGGAGCGATCTTCGAATCGGCAAAGTCCGCCAGTTGTTGCGTCGCCATGACCACCACGGCGTTTTTGCGGCGCATCGTCCGCAACCAGTCACCAATCCGGCGCTCGAATAGCTCGTGCGCCAGATACGCCCAGGCCTCATCCAACACAATGAGCGTCGGAGACCCATCTAGGCGCTGCTCGATCCGGCGGAACAGGTAAAACAGCACCGGCAGCACAGCTTTATCGTCGAGCTGCAGAAGGCGCTCGGTCTCAAACGCGAGCATCCGTCCGTTTCCCAGACAATCGTGATCCGCATCTAGCAGGAAGCCCATGGCCCCACTCAGCGTGAAGTGATCGAGAGCCGCCCGGACCTCTTCATCCTGGACCGAGGCACTGAACTCGGTCATCGTCCTGGCTGGCGATGCCTGAAGCCGCCGCATCGCTTCGGTGATCGCCTTCCTGTGTTTTGGACCGGTGTGCAAGCCGTTAAGCTCGCACAGAGACTCGATCCAACCAACGGCCCAAGCCAGATCGGAATCGCTGTCTATTTCGTGCAAAGGGCAGAACGCAAGATCCGATTTCGCACCCGCCAGGTCGTAAAACTCTCCGCCTATGGCGTGAGTCAGGAACCACGAGCTGTAGCCTTTGTCGAAGAAGAAGACCTGAGCGTTCGGATACCGGAACCACTGCGCCGCAAGCAGGCCTAGTAAGGTGGACTTGCCGGCACTGGAAGGGCCCACGACGATAGTGTGTCCTAGATCCGAAACGTGCAGATGGAAGCGGAAGGGTGTGGCGCCCGTGGTCGCGGCGTAAAGCAGCGGCGGACTGTTCTTCGGCATGAGGGCAGACGGGTTCTCGCGCAGGCCCGCCCACACCGAGGTGATCGGCAGCATATCCGCAAGGTTCAGGGTGTGCAGCGGGACACGGCGTACGTTCGAGTAGCCATCTCCCGGCAGGCTTCCGCGCCACGCCTCGATGGCATTAACGTCCTCCAGGCGGCAACTGAACCCGACGTTCTGTATCGTCTTCATGATCAGGCGCGCGGCTTCGTGCAGCTTGTCCCGATTCTCATCCAGGCAGATCACGTTCGAGGAATACAAGGCGAACTGCATGTCGCCGGACTGTGCGATGCCCATGGCCTGTTGTGCGTCGGCCTCCATGTTGGCGGCGTGCAGGTTGACCGGACCGTTTTGAGTCCGCATGAGCTGGTCCCACCAGCCGAGCTTCATTCCCCGCCAGGTCCTGCGTAAGGTTTCGAAGAGGCCCGCGGCCTCTTCCGGGTCCATCAGGATCGCCCGAGTATTCCAGCGGTACTCGAGCGGCAATGAATCCAAGGCGTTCAAAATGCCGGGCCAGCTTGTCCTCGGGAAGCCATCGATCGCGATGACGGCAATCCGCTTCCTGCCGATGCGAGGCTCGATTCCTCCGCAGAAGTCCGCACACGCCAAAACGTCGTTTAGGAAAACTGGAATCTCCGGCAAAGCGAACGGATGATCCACGCCACTGATCGAGCGGCGCAAATAACGCAACAACTGGTCGTGTTGATGCTCCCGGCCGAAATCATCCACAAAGCTCACGCGTTTCAGCCTCTGAGTGGTGAACAAGTGCCCGAAAATGTTCTCGAATGACTCCACTTTGCTTTTGAACCTCTCGAGGACTTGTGCGGCGGCGCGAGAACTGGTAAACGGCGGCGCTCCTTCGAACATCCAGCCTTTGATGCGCTCTTCCTTTTCTTGCGGAGGAAGATATGTGAGGGTGAGGAAATACTCAGATTCGAAGTGCGCTCCCTCGAACATGAACTTCTCACGCCGCTCTTCATCGATCAGCCGGGTAATCGGATCCGGGAATGCCCCTTCATCCGGGTAGCCCGGAGCGCCAGACCTGATCGCATCACAAGTCACCATCCAGCCGCCGCCAAGGCGCAATGCGTTATTGAGGCGCTGGCTCAGCGCATCCATCTCCGCAGGAGCAGCCGCTATCGTGTCCGGTCCTCTGTATGACCAGCCGGCCATCAGCGATCCGTCGTACTGCAGCAGGATGCCATCCTCGACCAGCGCAAAGGGCAGCAGCAAATCTGGTAGCCCCTGCGGTTTCCGGCGATGTTCATTACGCAGCATTTGCTTATCTCCATCCTTTCGGAACTCCCGCCAGCTGAGAGAGAACACCGCTTTTGGCCGGATACCATTCGCGATATCTCAGGTGACGGATGTAAACCTGCCGCAGCAGTGGATCGGCTTTGCCCATCCGGCGCAACACGGCCACCACTCCGAACCAGAATGCCGCAGACACTGCGAATCCCCAGACCGTCAACAGGCTGAAAGCCAGGCAAAACGCCGCGAACAGAGCGGTCAGAATCAACACCCGGTCGCAACCCCTGATCTGGGCGGGGCGATGCGCCGACTGGTGGATGAGAACAACCCGTGGAGTGTCTGCGGTCATTGCGTCCTCTTCTCTCCTCTTAAACCACTGCCGCGCCGATGCCGAGTGCGGTCAGTACGCCCGGAGCGAAGCCGGCCATCATGGCGCCAACTCCGGTGATCAGCGCTTTCTGGCCAAAGCCAGTCAGCTCGTGATGAATCACTACTGAGCTCGCCCCCATCACGACGCCGATTACGCCGATGGCCCAGGCCACCGGACCAGCCAGATCGAGTGCCATCGATTTCAGGCCGGCATCCCATGGCATCGCGGCCACGCCGGCGTGGGCCTTCAGACTGAATGCCAGACCGATTGTCACGAGCACTGCAAATCTGCTCATGAGCAATGCTTTGTTTTGCGAACGAATCATTTTCATGACTTTGTTTCCTTTCCTCCTTCTACGTTGTTGTTTCAGACTGGCTCGACCGTATACTTCCCGTTGGAATATCCGGACACGAGCAAAACCTCTCTGACCTTTCGCCCCGCTGCAATGCCGGGCTCCTCGTCGATGAACACCACCAGGTCAACAGCCTCTGCGATCAGCGCGCAACGGAACTCATGCGGCATACTTTGGCCCTCATCCGATTGCGTCAGCAGGCTTTCGAGGCGCGTGAGCGCGCTCAACGCATCGTTAGCGTGAATGGTCGCAATGCCGCCGGGATGTCCTGTATTCCAGGCTTTCAAGACCGCATGAGCTTCGGCGCCCCGAACTTCCCCCACGACAATGCGTGTAGGCTGCAGGCGCATGCAGGCACGCAGGCAGTCGATCATCGTTACCTCACCGGCAGTGTGTAGATCGACATAGTTCGCAACAGAGCACTGCAACTCCGTCGTATCTTCAATGACCAGAACCCGGTCATGGGGCGTTAACTGTGCCAACTCCCGCAAGATGCCGTTTGTGAGTGTCGTCTTTCCGCTCCCGGCGGACCCAGCGATGAGGATGTTCCTTCTTGCGCCAACGGCCGCGCGGATAATCTCCACGTGCTTCAGCCCACGCACGGAAGCGGCAAAATCCTCGCCGCAACGGCGCCTGTTGAGCGGATCATCTTTCCCACTGACAATGCCCCCGGCCTCGTACTCGTCCAGACTGAAGATCTTCCTGGGCCGAAGCCGAATCGCGAAAACCGGCTGTCGGACAACGGGGGCCGTGAGGCCCTCGAAGCGGCTGCCATCGATAGGAAGCTCGGTTTCCAGGATGGGGTGCTCATGATTCAGAACGGTTCCGCGCCAGGCCGCAATGGTCCCAAGCGCGCTCGCGGCACGTGCTTCCGTCATAATGCCGAACCGGATGAAGCCCTCGCCCATCCGCTTGGCCCAGAGCGACGAGTCCGGATTGAGGACGATGTCCTCGGTGCGCTCATCCCCGAGCAACCCGAGCACCGGTTCACCAAGCTCTCGCCTGAGCTTCACGTCGAGCCGTTGGTGCTGCTCGTTGTGAATTTGTGTTAAATTCCCCGAATTTCCCGAATTCTTCATATTGACTTCTGGCGGCGCCATGTTATAAATCTTGCTATGCGGAAAATCAGTCCCTCTACCTTAAAGGGAATGGCAGAGGCATTCCGTGACAGTCCAGGCGAATTTTTTTTTGGAGTTCAGTGAAGGCGATGTCGGTAGTGACTATCCCCTTCGATTACGACAAGTTGGAAGACCCCAGCTCGGTAGTACCCATCTGCATCGAGGACACGGATCGCGAAGGTAGACGAATTGCTTGGGGCTGGTTCATCGCCGTCGTGCCTATCGCGAACGGACTTCGTCGTCTGGCTCGCCGAAGGCTCAATGATGTATGGCGCGTTTCGGAACTGACGGAATCCACGGTCCACGACATCTGGTACAAGTTTGGCGAAAACCTCGGTTTGTCTCCCAGCGCGCGGCTATGGCACCGCGCCAAATGGAATGCTGAAGACCTCCGGGCAGGAGGATGGCGCGCACGGAAGGGTTGGGATGAGCCGCTGCCGGAAGACGAGACTGCATTAGAAACGATCATCCAAGGGACGGATCGGGCTGCACTGTCGGTGTTGATGCCGGGGGGACAGTGGGACTTTGAGAAAGAGATTGAACGAAAAGAATTCTTTGCCGCGTTGATTAGGAAGATGAAAATGCGGGGCGATCTTCAGGCCTGTGAAATACTGCAGATGCTCCACCACGGCATGGACCGGGCGGAGATCAACGAATACTTTGGCAAAACCGCAAATACCGTAAGCCAGAACTTGCATCGGTCCATCAGACGTGCCCTGAAAGAATTAGGACTCGCATGACTGCCGCGTCGGTGTTGTGAAATGCCATAATGTCATGGACTGATGCCGGACGATTCTCCCGACCAGATTTTTGAAGAGTTCCGAGACATAGTTCAACAGACAATCCTGACCGGATTTCCGAATCCCGACCGCAAAGGGTGCGTCGGTTCGGTGGTGTTGAAAGAACTTGCCAACCGACCGCTACCGGTCCGAGACGCTGCCTGGGAACACGTGACGCACTGCTCACCGTGCTATCGGGAGTTCTTGGATTTCCGGTCGGAGGTAAAGCGGGCGCGCCGCGCCCTGGTCAAACGCCGGCGGTTCATGGTTTCGGGCGTTGCGGCTCTCGCAATCGCGGGAGGTATAACGACATACGAGGTTGCTCATCGTGGCAACCAATCCACGACCCACACGGTCGGTCCGTTTCAGGCGGCGGCTCTCGACTTGAAGGACAGGTCTGTTGCGCGCGGTGAAGCCGGGCACCCCTCAAGGACCGAGCCTCTCATTCTCCCACCCAAACCGCTTGACCTCACGATCTATCTCCCAATCGGGAGTGAACCCGGAATTTACCAGGTTCAATTGTTGAAGAAAATCGACGAGCCTCTAATGACAGTGGCAGGCGAAGCTCGCATTGAGCACGGAAACACGATACTGCGGGCACGCATCGATCTTACGCCTGTTGCTTCTGGCGCCATTCTGATTGGTTTGCGGCAGTCGCCGGCCGATTGGACCTACTATCCCGTTACTATCCACTAAGGAGACAGTGAAAGGCACAGGCGAAAAGATTTTTTGTTCACCGGAAGCGCACAAACGACGTGACCGTACCTTACCGCTTGATCTTGGTTTTGACTCCAGGGTAATTCCGAAAGCAAACGGCGGAATTCACTTTGGGAGGGTTGCCGAATCACGTTCCAAGTCGGCGGCAGTGTTCAAGAGCCCCATCAGGAAAATCATCTTGGGATCTGGCCGTCTACTTTTCAGCATCAGGAGCACGCCAACGCAGCATGCCAGCAGTACGCCACCCGCCATGAGGACGGCCGTTAATGTCACTGTTTGAGCCATCAATTGCACAACCAGAGGCCTCCCACTCACCGTCTATTGCAATGATTCGATCAGGCGAATTTCGCGCTCCGCTATTGGCGACGGTAGGCGACCAAGGTGTATTGATTCTGGCGAGTTCTGCCCGTCAGTGAGAACCCATTTCAAAAAAGAGAACACTGTTGACCGTTTCTCGGAATCCCGAAAAGGGTTGGGGATTACGATCCACGTGAAACTGGCAATCGGATAATCGAGAGCTCCGCTTGTATCCGTAATCGACGCTCGGAAGTCGTCACCTATCTCCTGACTGGCCGTCAGCGCCGCAGCGGCAACGGACGTGGGTGATAGGTCGATAAAGTTGCCCGCCCGATTCTTGACCCGGCCAATCTGGAGATTCCGGCCCTTCGCGGCCCAAAGCTCGATATAGCTGATGGAATTAGGCGTTTGCTGTACGAGTTCCGCGAGGTCATCCGCACGTTGACCGCGGGCCCCCGCCGCCGGTAGGGTCGCGAGCGAGCGGACCTTACCGACTGACTGGCGCCACTGCGTGTTTGTCTTCGATAGGAAATCGGTCCAAGCGTATGTGCTCCCGTCTTCAATCGAGTGACCGATGACGATGATTTCGGTGGCCGGGAGGTGAGAAGACGGATTCAAAGCCACGAGCGCCGGATCGTTCCACTTCGTAATCCTACCGAGGAAGATGCCGGCAAGCGTGTCGGAAGAAAAGTTCAGCGGGTCTTTCGGGCCGGCAATGTTGTAGCAAGGCACCACGGCCGTGACGGCCGTCGCAACATGAAGGAGGCGTACGCCTCGGGCGTCTTGCACTTGTTTCAGCTCGTCGTCGGTCATGGGCATATCGGTGAGCAGGAAATCGATGCTGCCTTCCATCGCCTTCTTGATCGTTCCACCGGACTTGATTCGCGCGCGACTTGTTGATAGCTGCGGCTGTTGCGGCCGTGCCGTGTCCAAAGGAGAGGCATGCAACGAGATCAAGACGACCAGGGCTCCTGACAGCGGACCAGTACCACGCAATACCGGGGGCGGTTGTGCGCGCATGGAGATCCTCATGTGATTACCGAAGAAAGGGGAATCACAATCCGCGCCAGATCCTCCAGCGATACAACCTGGAAGACTGGAGCTCGGCTCGGAAGAGTGCGGGCGCCCAGACTCCACTGGGGTTGTCATCAAATCGTCACATGAATCCAGTTGCATTCATTTGGACAGTTCTAGCATACTCGAACTCTGGAGGTGACGGAAGTCGTTTTTCCTCCCATCAGTTTCGGAAATCCTGTCGGCGAAGGATTGGGTAGCCGGACAACCAAACGAAATAGAACCAGGGGCACTCGGCCACGTTCTGAAAGATGAAGACCTTAGTCACGACCTCTCTATCGCGCAAGGAGAAAAATAAATGAAAATGAACAGGATCGGTTCGCTAATTGTTGTCCTGGTGGTCTACTTTAGCACTGCCAATGTTGGTGTGCTCGCCCAGTCTGGCGCCTTGACTGGCGCCGGCTCCACATTCGTCAATCCGCTGATGTCGAAGTGGTCGAAGGAGTACCACACGCTTCACCCTAACATCGAAATCAATTACCAGTCGATCGGCTCGGGTGGGGGGCGCCAGCAATTCCTTGCTAAGACTGTTGCGTTCGGGGCAAGCGATGCGCCGCTGACCGACGAACAGTTCGCGCAAGCCGGTGGGGAGGCAAACGTCGTCCACATTCCAGTGACCCAGGGCGCGGTTGTCATTGCGTACAACCTGCAAGGCGTGTCCAAGCAGCTTCGGTTCAGCCCCGAGACCATAGCCGGTATGTTCCTTGGCTCGATTAAGCTGTGGAACGATCCGAAGATTGCCGCCGATAACCCGGGCGTGTCCTTGCCGACAAAGCCTGTGTTGGTGGTTCATCGATCGGAGGGGTCGGGAACCACCGACATTTTCACGGACTACCTCACCAAGGTCAATGCGGAGTGGAAATCAAAAGTCGGACGGGGCACCTCGGTCCAGTTTCCGGTGGGCATCGGAGGCCAAGGCAACGAGGGCGTCGCCAACCAGGTGAAGAACACCGAAGGCGGCGTTGGTTATATCGAACTGGCCTATGCCCGCCAGAACAAGATTGCTTATGGCTCGGTGAAGAATCGAGCGGGCAACTATGTCGATCCTGATCCCAAGAATGTGACGAATGCCGGCGCATCTCTGAACATCCCTGCAGACCTGCGGTTTTCTATCACGGATCAGGCGGGCCCCCAAGCCTATCCCATCGCGGGGTCGGTCTGGTTATTGCTTTACAAGAACCAGCAGGATGCCGAGCGAGGCAAGCTCGTTACGGCCTTCGTGCACTGGGCCATCACTGATGGTCAAAAGTACTCGAACGAGTTGGACTACGCTGTGTTGCCAAGGAATCTGGTGCAGAAGTCGGAAGCCGCCCTTCGAACCGTCACATGTGGCGGGAAGTCCTGTCTGCAAAAGTAGGATCGGCTGAGGGGGAAACACATGCTTTCCTTCGTTCCCGCCGAAGCCCTGCTGACTTTGGAGTGAAATGACAACTGCCACCGCCGATGCGCCGATGACGCGGGTTCGGGAGAAAAAGCGGCGCAGCGACTGGGGGGATTGGATCTACCGCGCTCTCATCAAGTCAATGGTGTGCGTGGTGCTCGCAATCTTCGCGGGCGTCTTCGTCGTCGTGGTCACCGGTGCTTGGCCGGCGATGAGGCGGTTCGGTCCCGGCTTCATCGTCCACACGGGTTGGGATCCCGTACACCTAGTTTTCGGGGCGTCACCCTTTGTCGTGGGCACGATCATCGTGGCTTTCGGAGCAATGATCCTTGCAGGGGGGGTCGGGTTGTTGACCGCCGTTTGCGTTACCGAGTTGCTGCCGCCATGGCTGCAGGAGCCGGTCACCTATTTGATTGAGTTGCTAGCCTTCATTCCAAGTGTCGTCTACGGCTTGTTTGGCTTGCTCGTGTTGGCGCCGATGCTGCAGCGTACTGTCGAAGTATGGCTTCTGGAGCATCTCGGCTCGCGATTGGCATTCTTCAACGGCGCACCCTACGGAGTCGGGTACTTGAGCGCCATTGTGATTCTGGCAATCATGCTTCTCCCTCTCATTGTGTCCCTTTCGAGAGAAGCTCTGGTCCTTGTCCCCAGAGAGCTGAAAGAAGGCGGGTATGCCTTGGGTGCGGACCGGTGGAACGTGGTCTGGGGAATCACGATCCCGTTCGCACGCGACGGGATTGTCGGTGCGTTCGTCCTATCCCTCGGTCGGGCACTTGGCGAAACGATTGCCGTCGCCATGACGATCGGTGGTGGTTTTCGCCTTCCGACGACCATTATGGACCAAGGATATACCTTGGCAAGCGTAATTGCGAACGAGTTCAATGAGGTGAGCTCAGAAATGTACCTTTCAGCGTTAATTTACTGCGGCCTGATCTTATTTGTGATCACCGTTGTGGTGAATATCATCGCGTATTTCATTGTGCGGAGGCTATCAGGTATCCATGGCTTCAGAGCTTAAAGACAGTACTCCGGCCCGTGGCCCGAGAGGTCCGTCAAAGTGGCCCGGCCGCGTGGGGTTTGGCCTCACCGCGGTGGCGACTTTACTTTCTCTTGGCGCGCTTTTCTCGATTCTCGGCTATCTCGTCTTTCATGGAGTTGGCGCGATCAACTGGAATTTTCTTGTGAAGGAGCCAGCCGCCGTCGGCGAAGCTGGCGGCGGCATCGCCCCGTCCTTACTAGGCACCGCGATCCTCGTCGGTGTCTCCATGATCGTCGGAGTGCCGCTTGGCGTGGGAGTCGGGATATACCTGTCCGAAATCGCAGGGGATACGCCATTCGCCCGTATGACACGCGTTGCGATCAACACGTTCATCGGCGTTCCGTCAATTATCATCGGCATATTCGTCTACTTCGTCCTTGTCAAACCGACCAGCACGTTTTCTGCGGTCGCAGGTGGGCTGGCACTTGGCATCATTATGATTCCAATCATGGCCCGCACTACGGAAGACGTTCTGCGCTTGGTTCCGAACAGCATTCGGGAAGCCGGGTATGCTCTCGGAGCAACGCAATGGCGCGTCACTGTAGAGATAGTGCTGCCGGCTGCGCGCGCTGGAGTCATTACCGGCGGTGTCCTGGCAGTGGCGCGTGTGGCGGGAGAGACCGCGCCGCTGATTCTTACCGCGTTAGGGAACGAGTATTATCCATCGGGACTTTTTCGACCGATCGATGAGATTACCCTGCGCATTCTGAAGTATGCGCGCGGTCCATATGACGTGTGGCACCAGCAAGCCTACGGCGCGGCGCTGATCCTAGTTTTTGGTGTAGCTATTGGCAGTTTGTTGTTACGCCTGACAACGCGAGATTATAACGCTCCTGGCCGATAGAACGGTGAATAGCACGTGTATCCCGGGCTGCACGACACAAACCGCTTTCAGTCCCAAGCATCGAGCGGCGGCGCACTACCGTCACCGCGGCGCAAGCAATTCCACACGAGTAAGGCGGCGATTAAACCGCTAATTCGATGATGATCAAGCCCGACATGCATTCTGGGTTATTTGGGGAGAAAGAACCACCTTATCGTGCATCGGCGCGAATAACCGGACCATGCGGTGAACATCGCCGAGGACCGTCCTGCTGTTAAGGCGACTGCGTTGGTTTAAGTATGCGAACGATCAACATACGGCTTTGGACGTGGCGTCGGACAAATGGGACACGCCCGTTCCCGATGGTTCCGGCCTCAAGTGATCACTATTTGTTATGGGTTGGGATACGCCTGGTGCTGGGGTTGACGCAGATGGCTTTCGCGGTCGCTGCTGTATATTTGCTGGCTTTCGACGGTTTTCACTGGCGTGCCGGTGTTGTCCTATCCGTGGCAGCAGTCGCCGCTGCGCTCAGTCGCTTGTTGTATGCGGGGCGGCCCGATCCGTGTCTTGAAGCTAGTCTGGACAGCGAGATCGGCAACGAAATGCCGGGTAAGGACTAAAGCAGTGCGGAAAGAAAATCCCAATGTAGAGCTGCCGGAATCGGAAAAGGTCGTGAGGATCTGAAATGCACAGAATTCGTACGCTTCTTCTTTTAGCATTGGCGTCACCCGTTGCGGCATTGGGCGCTGACACACCAGTCACACTGTTCAGTGCGGGTTCGACGTTTATCTATCCGATCCTGGGTAAGTGGTGCTCCGAATACCGAACGCTACATCCTGACGTGCAGATCTCCTACGATCCGGTTGGATCGAGCCATGGCATTGCTCGAACACTCGCCGGCACGGTCGACTTCGGCGCGTCTGACGGCCCGTTGAGCGATCTTCAGATTCAGCATGCTCATGCGAAGATTGTCCACGTTCCAGTCGTGCTGGGGGGCGTTGTGCCCTCGTACAACCTCCCCGGTGTGACCCAAGAGCTCCGATTCACGCCGGGGGCGCTTGCGGGGATCTATCTTGGCACGATCACCCGGTGGAACGATCCCGAGCTCGTCCGCGCCAATCCAGGACTGCTATTACCTGCACACGAGATCACGGTCGTGTTCCGCCTCGATGGCAGCGGCACAACCTACGTGTGGACGGACTACCTTTCAAAGGTGAATGCGAGCTGGGCCAAGCGCGTTGGCCGGGGCACATCCGTGGAATTCCCCGTTGGCGTGAGCGCTCGGTTCAACGAAGGGGTGCGGGATGTGATCAGAGAAAAACCATATTCGATTGGCTATCTGCAGGTGACGTACGCGATGGAAGGGCATTTGAAGACGGGGCTTGTGCAGAATTCGACCGGAAAGTTTGCAAAAGGCGACATCGCAGGCATCACCGCCGCTGCAGCAGCGACCGCCACTCATATGCCTGAGGATTTCCGCGTCTCTATAACGAATGCCGCTGATGAAGATGCCTATCCGATATCGAGCTTCACGTGGCTCCTCGTGCCCGCTCACATTGAAGATCGGACGAAAAGGGAGGCCATTGTCGGCTTTCTACGCTGGGTGCTAAGCGACGGACAGAAGTGGGCAGCCCCGCTGCACTATGCGCCATTACCGGGCGATGTCGCGAGTCGGGTGCTAAAAGCCGTGGATCGAATCCAATAGACAAGCTCATGAATGCACCCGTGCAAAAGAGGTTGAATACTCTGATCTGGATTGTGATTGGCGTCCTCTTTGTTGCGACGGCGGTGTGGACAGTGTGGGCCAGTCGTCAGGCAGGCGGACACTCGATGTGGGCGCCCAATTCGGAGTCCCTGCCACCGTGAGAACTCGCTAAACCTGGCGCTCGTTGGTATCGTGAAGTGGTGAAGCGAACCGCGACAACCCGAGACATGGCAGACTACGCCGATATGTTTGCCGCGATGGGGGCTGAGCAGCGATTGCAGATCATGCGGCTCCTGTTATCGGCGCACCCGAATGGGATGGTAGTAGGTGATGTATTGGCTGAGCTCAAGATCGCGCCGTCAACTCTGTCGCACCACCTGGAAAAACTGAAGCACGAAGGGCTGGTGAGTGTTCGCCGCGACGCGAAATTCCTTTGGTACAGCGCGAATACGGATGCACTGCAGGATCTGATCACGTTCCTCTATTCAGAGTGTTGCTCGCGCTCGAAGGCGATCAAGCGCGACGTGCTGATCCAACTCTGCAAATAGTGTGGATGAAGTTCGATATGACCGTTTCATCTAGGCGGCCCCGCAGGAAACCAAAGACATCGATCGGTTGGCGAAATCCTGACGGCTATCGGGTTGAGAACGCGTTTCAAGCCTCTGGCCCACTTCTATCTTCACGGTTTTGAAACAATAACTCTATTGACACGATTCTACACTTCTAGTAAGCTCGAACCCGTACTGATAACAGCTTGAAGAGCGGCACGCCGAACCGGAGGTACGAGCCATGAACCGTCGCATGATTACCACAATGGTAGCTGTAACTACCGGTCTAATTCTTCTCGCCACACTTGGCTGCGGTTCGGTCTCTAGTTCAGCCGAGGGCTCTACCTCACCCACGGCTCCTGCTAGCGCGATTGGTGCTGCAGGTAGCACTTTCGTGGCACCCCTCATGTCGAGTTGGATCAGCGGCTATCAGAAGGTTCACCCGAAGGCAGCGGTTAACTATCGTTCCATCGGTAGCGGCGGAGGCATCGAGGAGTTCAAGAAGGGTTGGCTCGGATTTGCGGCCAGCGACGCCCCATTGAGTGACGATGAGATCAAGGCGCTGTCACCAACGATCCAGATACCGGGCACTGCCGGCCCCGTGTGCATCATTTACAATTTGCCAGGTGTGGAGTGGCCGCTGCGGCTCAGCGCCAAAGCCTTGGCGGGCATCTATCTGGGCACCATTATCACCTGGCAAGATCCGGAAATCGGCCGGGACAATCCAGGAGTCAAGTTGCCGAGGGCCGCCGTAGTCGTCGTACATCGCTCGGACGGCAGCGGTACCACGAACATTCTGACAACGTATCTCAGTAAAATCAGTCAGGACTGGTCGTGGAAGTCCGGTCATGGACTCTCCGTTACCTGGCCTATTGGACTGGGTGCCGAGGGCAGTAAGGCCGTGCTGAGCCTCGTTAAGCAAACGCCGGGTACCATTGGCTACCTTGAGCTCAACTACGCAAAAGAGAATGGGGTGCCGGTCGCGTCGATACAGAACCGAGCGGGAGCATTCGTCGATCCAACACCAAGTTCGACTGCAGCAGCAATCGAGGCCTTTCAGGCAGACTTGGCCCGAGATGTGCGTGCCCCAATTGTCGATCCCCCGGCTTCGGCCAAGAGCGCTTATCCTATAGCAGGCTTCACATTTCTGCTGCTACCGAAAGATCGCGAGAACAAAGACGAGCAAATGGCCGTGAAGGATTTCATAGCGTACGCCATCTCGACCGGACAGGACTCGGCGGAACAACTGTCGTATGCGAAGTTGCCGGCGTCGGTCCAGCAAGAAGGGCAAGCGCTGTTGGCACAGTTGACAGCAAACGGCCAGCCCCTGAAATGAGTAGCGGTGGACTGGATTGGCGAGTGGGCCATCGCTGTGCTCCGACAATGCGGTGAAAAGTAGGTCGGCGGGCCGCAGAGGCCTTCCAATGCGGAGATCTGCTTGTTGTTTCCACGATCGTCATCCGCGATGAAACCGAAGCAAGACTCATACGAGCGATCGGGAAGGGATGCGATAGAGATTTTCTGTTTCGGCCCTTGCATTGTTGCGATACTTCTAGTACCATCGAAATGTGAAGGGCTCAGTATCCAGCGAAGACGTGGATCGGTATGCCGAAATGTTCAGCGCTATTGGTACGGGACCACGGCTGCGGATTATGCGCTTGCTTCTGTCCGCGCACCCTGGGGGGATGATCGTCGGTGATATCCAGGCCGAAACGGGCATTCCAGGCTCAACCCTCTCCCATCACCTGGATAAACTACGTCACCAGGCTCTGATCGCCGTACGCCGAGAGAGCACGTTCCTCTGGTATTCAGTCAGGATTGAATCCCTCCAGGAGCTCCTCAACTTCCTTTACTCGGAATGCTGTACGCGAAACCGGGTCATTGCACCAGAGGCACTCATCAGAATCGGAAGGTAACCACGAGAAGGACATTATATGGAATCCAATGCTACGAGCATCAAAGAAGTGGTCAGAGAGAAGTACGGGCAGGCCGCGCAGCGGGTGACCGCCGGCTCGGGTTCGGCATGCTGCGGCGCGAGCGCGTGCTGTGACGGCAGCCTCGATCCAATTACTTCGAACTTGTACGGTTCGGATCAGACTGGTGAACTGCCCCAGGAAGCGGTTTTGGCGTCATTGGGCTGCGGCAATCCCACGGCGCTTGCAGAACTGAAACCGGGCGAAACCGTGCTCGACCTCGGATCGGGTGGCGGTATTGATGTACTGTTATCGGCCCGCCGCGTGGGGCCAACCGGCAAAGCCTACGGCCTCGACATGACGGATGAAATGCTGGCGCTTGCGGAAGAGAACAAGCGCAAAAGCGGCCTGACCAATGCCGAATTCCTGAAAGGGGAAATCGAAAGCATTCCCCTGCCTGACAATTCGGTGGATGTCATCATTTCGAACTGCGTCATCAACCTGTCTGGCGACAAGGATAGGGTACTGAAGGAAGCCTTCCGGGTTCTGAAACCGGGCGGGCGGTTCGCCGTGTCGGACGTTGTGGTCCGTGGCGATGTGCCTGCGGTAATCAAGAAGAATATGGAGCTGTGGGTGGGCTGCGTCGCCGGTGCCCTGAGCGATTACGAATACGTGGCGAAGCTCGCCAAGGCGGGTTTTGACAATATCGATATTGAGCCTACCCGCGTCTACAGCATTGAAGATGTGCGCGCCTTCCTCTCCGGTCAGGGCCTCGATGTAGATTCTCTGGCGAAAGAAGTTGAGGGTAAGTTCATCAGCGCCTTCGTCCGCGCCACAAAATCCACGGCTGCCTGCTGTACGCCGGGTTGCTGCTCATAGGCAGAACGATGGCACAGACCATTACAGCCACCCCCAAATCTGCGACACGCCGGCTGGGTCTTTTCGAGCGTTACCTTTCCTGGTGGGTCGCGCTTTGCATGGTGACAGGCGTCATCTTCGGAAAGCTCTTGCCTTCTTCCATTCAGGCGCTTCGCCGCCTAGAATTCGGCGCCGGTAGCCAGATCAATGTTCCCATTGCGATCCTGATCTGGCTGATGATCATCCCCATGATGATGAAGGTTGACTTCGCCTCCATCAGGAACGTTGGAAACCGGCCGCGAGGGTTGCTGGTGACGCTGTTCGTCAACTGGCTCGTGAAACCGTTCTCGATGGCGCTGATCGCATGGCTGTTCTTCCGATACGTTTTCGCTCATTGGGTTTCTCCGGCGGATGCCGACCAGTACATCGCAGGTTGCATCATCCTTGCGGCGGCCCCATGTACTGCTATGGTCTTCGTTTGGAGCTATCTGACCGATGGAGACCCCGCGTACACCCTGGTGCAGGTCTCGTTAAACGACCTGATCATGCTGTTTCTTTTCGCCCCGATTGTTCGCTTTCTCGTGAACGGTGCATCGTCTCTGCACGTTCCGTTTGAGGTCCTGTTGTACGCCGTCACCATTTTCATCGTGATTCCGCTAGTCGCTGGCACCGCTCTGCGGGTTTGGCTGATTCGCAGGCATGGCCAGGCGTGGTTTGAGAAGGAGCTGCTTCCGCACTTTGCACCCGTCAGCATGCTGGCATTGCTGGCGACTCTCGTCCTCATCTTTGCCTTCCAGTCGGACAATATCCTCGGAAAGCCGTTCCACGTTTTCCTAATCGCGATTCCGATTCTTATTCAGGTCTATTTCAATTCTTCACTCGCGTATGGGCTCATGAAGGTGCTTAAAGTCCGGCATGCGGTCGCTGCGCCCGGCGCTCTGATAGGCGCCAGCAATTTCTTCGAACTGGCAGTGGCGACTGCGATAGCGCTCTTCGGTGCCGGCTCGGGAGCGGCGCTCGCGACAGTGGTTGGGGTCCTGATCGAGGTTCCGGTGATGCTTTCAGTCTGTTCCTTCTGCAACCGGACCCGCCATTGGTTCCCACAGGAGGAAGCGGTGGCATCGTCTTAAGGATATGGAGAAGTCCGATGTTCTGTTACGAATGCTGCAACAACGGCCGGACGCGCGAGGCTGTTGGCCTTTGTCATCATTTTTCTGCGGCTCTCTGTGTTAATCATGCTCACAAAGTCGATGACCCGGTGACGGCGATTCGCCTGCTGAACAGAATTGCGGTTCTCCCGAAACACTCGCCCAATACTTTGCGAAGCATGCACGTTAGCGCATCACAAAGTACGAAACATTCCTCTGACACTGGCCGGGTGACGGAACAATGACAACCAAGAAACGCATATTAGTGCTGTGCACTGGAAACTCTGCCCGCAGCCAGATGGGTGAGGGACTCTTCCGCCATGAGGGCGGTGATGGCTGGGAAATATTCAGTGCCGGCACCAAGCCGAGTGCCGTTCGGCCCGAAGCTATCGCAGTCATGCGCGAGATCGGGATCGACATCTCCGGCCACCGCTCAAAATCAGTCGACGAGTTTACTGGAAAGCCTTTCGATTATGTTGTTACGGTCTGTGACAACGCACGCGACAACTGTCCTGTGTTTCCTGGGGCGAAGCAGCGCATCCATTGGAGCTTGGAAGACCCCGCGGCCGTGGAGGGTAGCGCGGAAATTCGTTTAGCATCCTTTCGCCGAATCCGCGATCAGATCCATGATCGCGTGAAGACATTCTTCAAACAGCTCAATGGCAGTGGCCGTTAGACACGCGACGTGGAGCGAGAGCGCACGTTCTCTTTTACGTCCATGTTGATCATCTCTTCCGTGTTTTTCGGTGATGCTGCTCTTCGACGAACTTGACAATGTGACGGCGAATGGCATCACGAGCCGTGGCGCACCGCCGAGCGATGGCCGAGACTCGTCGCCGCCAACGCAGCCGGGCTTTCAATCGACCATCTATGTCGCCAGATTGCGCCAGGGAACACTGGGCACGACCGTTCGTGCTCCCGATCGCAAAGCGTGATGACATAGTGAAATCGTTCCTGCAGGTAGGGTTTGCGCAGTCGCATTTGCGATAACGGCAACCATGTGGTGATTCGCCTGGTCAACAGCAGCCACAAGCTTTGCCGTGCATGGCCTCACGAGCCTCGAACACAATGAGCGGCGTAATTGCTAAGGCTGCAACCGGGTCCGCCCATGCAACGTGCCAGATTGCATGAATCGCAAGACCGAGGAGAGCGATGATTGAGAGGTAAGCGCACAAGGCAGACTCCGCAGCATCGGCTCTTAGAGCACCGCTTCCGGTCAGGACCGAGAGGCGCCGTTTCTCCCTGGCAAGCACCGGCATGATAAGCGCTGCCCCCACTAGGACCGCCATCCCGAGGTAGCTGGGTTTTGGTTCGCTGTACCCGAGCAAGGACATCGCCGAAGCCAAGACCACATATGCAGCCAGCACAAAAAGCAAGCCGCCTGCGACACGCGCAGCACGCTGCTCCGCGTGTTCTGATTCATGGGTGCGAAAGCGCCACAGTACGACCACTGCTGACAACAATTCGACGGTACTGTCACCGCCAAAGGCAGCCAAAGCAGGGCTACGCGCCATCCACGCCGCCCACAGCGATAAGGCAGCTTCGATGCTCATCCAAGCGATAGTTATTGTTTGAACCCGCTGAATATACTGCAGGGTGTCTCGGGTCGGAGTTTGAATTGTCGACACCACCGAATTGATTATGCCATCCAGCCGTGGTCTATTGTTGGCGTAACATACGTTGGGTGTTGACTCTTCCTCTGCCCACCACAGTGACAGTCGTCATGACGAAGAAACATATCCACTTCCAGAGAGAACAGTGCGAGCATGGCCTACCTCAATGAATGTTGGGCCCTACTCGGCGCGCCGTCCCACCACTAAAGAGTAATAGCCGGCGTCGGGAATCTGCGCGAACTTGTCGCGTGTAACGATGATGGTGAAACCGGCGCGGGTCATCTCTTCGGCAACGAATGCGGAGGCAATGTGATGTTTTGCGATTTGCTGTGCCCGCGTTTCTTCGGTCGATGGAGGCGAAGGTTCAGCGATCGCAAGGCGGCCGCCGGGCTTCAATGATTCGCGGACGTGTCGCAGCATTTCGTCGTATTTTGGCATCTCATGGTAGGAGTTCAGGATGACGACGGCGTCCAGTTGCGCTGCGGGAAGACCTGGATTGTCGTCGGCGCCGTGGACGATTACCACGTTGTCGAGGTGAGCATCGGCCACACGCTTCCGTAGACGCTCCAGGCGTGCCTCTGCGATGTCTTCCGCGTACACGCGACCGTTTTCGGCCACCAAAGGCGAAAGCCGCACCGTTAGAAAACCGTCGCCGGCACCGACGTCCGCGACAATACTGCCCGGACCAATTGCCATCGCCTGGAATATGTCACCGACTTGCTGCCAGTGCTCCCGCTCTGGCTCGTGCTCGATGGTTTGAGCCGTCGCGAGAGCGAGCGCAACGAGTAGCGGTGGGCAGCGAGCAAGTGTTCTGATGATTGATCGACAATCTGTGGCGGGCACTGCGATTGCCGCGATTCCCCTCAATTTGGGCGCCCAGGCCATGAGAGTCTTCATACCACGATGCAATAACAGTAGAGAAACTGTTGTGTGGTCCCGAATGGCGTGTGGTGTAGTTCCTTCGAGCTCTCGATCAGACGAAAGCGCGGGCCAAACTCTCCGTGAAGCGACTCGGCGTCATACCGCATGACATCAAGGCCGCTGCATTTGTTAGGCCCCTCCGGCCCGAACGTGCCGACAATGACATGGCCACCGGGTTTGACCGTTGACGCGACCTGACGAACATAAGCAATACGCTGCGAACGCTCTGTCAGAAAGTGAAACACCGCCCGGTCGTGCCACACATCGTAGGAACGCGCAGGCAAGTCGGCTTGGGTAATGTCGGCAACGATCCAAGTGGCCAACTGCGAAGCTAAACCCAAGCGTTTCTTGGTGTGCTCGATGGCAGTCTGGGCTATATCCATGACCGTGACGTTGCGATATCCGCAGGCAATCAAATCATCGACCAGCGTGGATTCACCGCCGCCCACGTCGATGATCGAGGCGGAACGCTCACCCGCCACCCGTTTGATCAGGGCAAGCGAAGTTTCGAGATGGGGACGAAACCAACTCACCTCGGTGGGTGCTTTCGTGCCGTAGACGAGTTCCCAATGCCGCTGTGTATCCATTTCCGTCCAGCTGATCGCCGCCGGGTTTGTGGGCGGATTCGGACATGGGCGCTGGTACGGGCCGCGCAACGGGGCAAAACCAGCTGGATCAACGGTTCATCGCCGGCCTGCCCGATAAGGATGTAACGCCGCTCTGGGAGATTCCGGCAAAGCTGAGGGGAAGATTTCAAGGTTCGGAGGGCATGATCCGAGTGGGTAGGGACGGGATCGTCTACGTGACCAAGAAGCCGGAGGAATCCCGCACGTGGCGCTTCACCGACATCGAGAACATTGCCAGCGCGGGGCCATTCGATTTCAGCGTCGTAACCCGCGAACATCAAGGTGCCTGGAATGCCGGCTGGCGTGAGTTTCGCTTTCAACTGAAAGGGCCCCTGACGGGAGAACGTTACAACGCCCTGTGGCGCCGCCTGAATGCTTCCAGGCAATCGGCGTTCATTCAGAGCTCCGCACAACCCGCGGAGCCCAATCATTGAGCAGTTCGCCCTCAGCCAGAATGTATTTGCCGGGGCTCACCTGAAATTCACCAGGTCGGTTGACAGCGACATTCGCCATCACGTGCGGAAAGAAGATCGCAGCTACCACGAACACGATGGAGGCCCACAGGAGAACCCACGCTTGCCGCAAGCACCTTGCTCTGGTGCGTTGGTGACTCCCGTACACTGAACGATATGCGAATCGAAACTCTAGCGGTTCATGCGGGACGCTCCATCGATCCAGCAAGCGGAGACGTGACGCCACCCATTCATCTGTCCACAACTTTCGAGCGCTCCCAAAACGGTGGTTACCCGCTCGGCTTTTCCTATTCACGGGAGGATAATCCCAACCGGCGGATGCTGGAACAGTGCTTGGCCGCACTGGAGGGAGGAAAGGAAGCGCTGGTCCTTTCCTCGGGACTGGCCGTACTGACGGCCGTTCTCCAGGGTCTCGAACCGGGGGACCACATCATGGTGCCCGAGGACGTGTATTACGGCCTGAGGCAGGTTCTACACACCGTCTTCGCAAAATGGCCGTTGGAAGTAACCTACGTCGACATGACGGACCTCAATGCAGTACGTTCCGCAGTACGCCCGGCCACGCGGTTGGTCTGGGTGGAGACCCCATCGAACCCGCTGCTCAAAATCTCCGACCTGGCCGGTATCGCCGAGATTGCACGGAAGGCAAACGCGATCAGCATCTGTGATGGAACGTTCACTACACCGGTAGTGCAACAGCCGTTCCAGTACGGCATCGACATGGTGATGCACTCGACGACGAAATACCTGGGGGGCCACAGTGACGTGGTGGGTGGAGCGCTGATAACGCGGTTTGACAATTACCTGTTTGAACGAGTTCGGAACTCTCAGCGATATGGCGGCGCCGTTTCGTCGCCCTTCGATTGCTGGCTGATTCTGCGGGGAGTGTCTACCCTTTCGTGCCGGATGCGTGCGCACCTGGAGAGCGCGAGCGCGATTGCGGTCTATCTGAAAGGACATTCGGCCGTCGAACACGTGCACTACCCTGGGCTTCGCGATCATTCCGGGCATGAGCTGGCGTCCCGCCAGATGGCGGGTTTCGGTAGGATGCTTTCGTTTCAGGTTCGCGGTGCTCGCGCACAGGCCATGGCAGCAGCAGCAAATCTGCGCCTGTTCACAAGGGCGACGAGTCTCGGCGGTCCCCACAGCTTCGTAGAGCACCGCGCGTCGATAGAGGGTCCCGGCACCAAAACGCCGCCGATCTCATCGAGGACCTAGACCAAGCGCTGGTCCGTGACTAGGGGTGCCAAGGCAAAAGACAATAGGAAAAGACAAATGGCAGCTTACCCCAACTGAGCAAATCCTTGGTACGTGAAGCTCATCGGGCGCGGCCCTGGGAGGTAAAAGGTCCTGAGATCAGCGATCTGGAATCCTGCCTCCGTGATCAGCTCATCAATCTTACGATTTAGGTGGCAACCGCCTGTAAAACGCTTCCAGAACGGTGTGAGACCGTCCTGCCAGACGACAACGCCAGGATCTGGAGCACGGCCATGCTCCAGAAAGATAAGCCGCCCGCTGGGTTTCAGAACGCGCTTCATCTCCTGCAGAGCACTTGCAGCGTTGGGGATGGAACAAAGGGTCCAGGTTACAACCGCCGTGTCCATGCCCGCCTTCGCGAGCGGCAACGGCTCCTCGGCGGATTGAGAGAGGAATTCGACCTTCATTGACCCGGCTGCCGCCCGCTTGCAGGCTATTCGCACGAGTTCAACGGAAGGGTCCAGGCCGTACACTCGCTGAACCTCCCGCGAATAGAATGGCAAGTTCAGGCCTGAGCCGATTCCTACCTCAAGCACCTCGCCCCGCGCGTGAGGAATCCAAGCTGCGCGCAGGCGGGTCGTCTCCTCATTCCTCATTGCAACATCGATAAGGCGCGGCAGAACATATTTCGCGTAAATGCCCATGGACTCCCCCATCTGCCGATCCGCACTTGCCGGCTACTGCTAAGCCGGCTTCGTGTCTTTTGCAAACATAGAGATTAGGTCCCGCAAGTCCTCGATCAACCGCATTATCACGGACTCGGCCTCGTGTTGCAACGTTGATCAACTCAGCGGCGTAGAGCGTGACGCGGCAGAGCTACTTATAATTGCCATGGGCCGCTAGAGGCATCCGCAGACACAACCTACGCGCTCTCTTGGAGCTTGGCAAGAAACAGAACCGGTAACGCGGCAAGTTGCAGCACGCTTGAGAAGAGAACCAGGGCGAGAATGGATCGATCATACAGCAAGCCCATGGCGGCACTGCCGAGAAACCAAGCGACTCCAAAGCCAGTGTCAAAAACGCCAAACGCTGTGCTCCGCTTCTCCGGCGGAACAATCCCTGCCAACACAGCCTTGAGAGACGAATCCTGTGCTCCCATGCCGATGCCCCACAAGATCACGCCGGCGAGCGCCATGGTTGACCCGCCGAAAAAGACCAGGGGTGCTGAGAAGGCTGGAAGAGAGAATGCCAGTAGAAGGGCTGGCAGGCCAACTTTGTCCAACAACCGGCCAAGTGCGAGAGAAGCCAGTGCTCCGGCGGCCATCGCTACTGCATAGAAGACTGGAATAAGGTCCTGCTCAACCGTAGCAGTCTTGTGGAAGTGAAAAGCCATCAATGAGAAATCGGCAAATCCACAGGCAATCAGTGCTCCGGCTGCAAGGTATGTCCAGTATGCCTTCGAGAATCCCTTCGCCTGCAAAAACCCTGGCGTACGCTGTTCAAGCTCCTGCGGCCGCGGATAAACTACTCTCGCAATGGTGAGAATGATGAGACACAGCGCGGCAGGGACCAAGAGGGCGGCGAAAGCATGGTGGTAGCTTCCACGTAGGTACAGAACCAACGCCGTTATGAGTGGCCTGGACTGGTCCCCATTTTTGAGACAAACAGTTAAGACTCATTTTTCATTGAATGGAGAATTGAGTCATGGGATTGTCACGCAGGCAGTTCACGCAGGAGTTTAAGCTGGCCGCCGTCCGGCGGCTGGAACAAGGGGTATCAATTGCCGAGGTGGCGCGCGGGCTGGAAGTGAACCCGAACGTGCTGCACCGATGGCGTCGGGAGTTCCGCCAGGGTCCGGGCAACGCATTTCCAGGTAATGGAAAACAGCGCTGGTCCGAAGGCCGGGTGGCGGAACTGGAACGGAAGGTCGGCCAGCAGGCGCTGGAAATCGATTTTTTGAAGGGGTGCTTGCAGCACATCGAGGAACAGCGGATGTTGCAGGCACTGGCTGGGAATCCGCGGTCTTCCGGAAGGTCAAAGAAGAAGTGAGGGCCAGCGGCGGACTGACGATCAAGCGGATGGTGAAACTGGCCCGGGTGAGCCGGGCCAGCTACTATCGCTTCGACGAGAATGGGAAATCGGGCTCCGATTCCGATATGGATCTGCGCGACGCGATCCAGCGGGTGGCGCTGGAATGGCCCAGTTACGGACGTCGGCGCATCACCCGCGAGTTGCATCGGCGCGGGCGGGCGGTGAACTGGAAACGTGTGTACCGGCTGATGGGTGAGGACAATCTACTCTGTGTGCGGAAGCGGAGGTTCGTCGTGACGACCGATTCCAATCATGGGCGGAAGGTGTATCCGAACCTGGCGCGGAACATGGTGCTCACCAGCACCGATCAGCTGTGGGTGGCCGATATCACTTACATCCGGCTGCGCGACGAGTTCGTGTTCCTGGCCGTGATCCTGGACGCCTGCTCGCGGCGTGTGATCGGCTGGGCGTTGGACCGAACGCTAGAGGACGAGCTGACCCTCGGCGCGCTACGCATGGCCCTGGCGCGGCGCGTGGTCGAGCCTGGACTGGTCCATCACTCCGACCGGGGCTCACAGTACGCCAGCACCGACTACACGGATCTGCTGAAGGATCACGGCATCACCATCAGCATGTCGCGCAAGGGCAACCCCTGGGACAAGGCTTACGCTTCATACTGCACCTCCTGCGAACCGTGCACGACGTTCTGTGGGAAAAGACGCCGTTTGGCGAGCTTGACGCCCTGTGCCTTGCGCGGAGGGTTGGGTCCTGGGTCCTCATACAGCCAGTCGTTGCGATCGTTGAACGGATAGGCCCGAAGCAGACCGTGGTTGCGCCACTGAATGACGCACTTGGGAGTGACCTCCAGTCGTTCAGACATTTCCTGAAGGGTCAGCAAGCCTTTCTCGCGTAGCCGATCATAGCGCGGTTTGAGCTGATACTCACGGCGGAGGCGCGCAACGATACGGCTGTTGAAGCGCTGACCGCAGCCGGATAGGGCTCCGCGTTGGTTCAGGATCTCTACGATCTTCTTGTCGGTGCAACCATCGGTCAGCTGATCGATCTCGGCGACAACCTCCGCCGGAGTTGTTCTGATTTCCCAGGCTGTCAGCGGTCTCGGCAGCTCCAGAGTCTTTGAGGCTCCGCCATTGAAGCGGACATGAGCTGTGATTCCATTGCCGCGAATGAGCGTCACGTCGGCCAGCAGCAGGCGGACCATCCGTTTCCGCTCCCGATCCGGGGTCTTTGGATCTTGCCAGAGTCGTGGAAAATCACTGGCGAGGGCGGTGATTCGGGCGCGATGCTGTTCATCGATAGTGATGCGGTCCTTTTGCCGCTGCTGTTCGTACTGCTCCTGGGCCTGAGTTAGTGCGCGGAGCTTTTCGTTCCAGTCCGCCTCGAGCGAGTCGGCAACGAGACGGTTCGCGGGATCGACATGCAGGTAACGGCGTTGAGCCAGGTCGGCTTCGTAGCGCGCTCGTTCCACTTGTTTCTTGCGGAGTTTATCCACTTCCTCGATTCTTGCCTGGAGTTCCCGCTGAACTGACAGAGTGACTTCGAGCGCTAGCGGAGCCACACTTTCCACCAGCAGTTGGCCGACGGCATTATCGATGTGATCTCCGATAACTCGCTGGCATATTGATAGGGCATGTTCGATCCCGTCGCGTTGGCAGACGTACTCGGGTACGAGCCGGTCTTGGCGTGTGTGGTACCGAACCGTCATGCGGCTCCCGCATACCCCGCAGACCACCAAGCCCTGCAGCAATGCGGGGCCTTCGCGTGGAGGACTTTTGCGGCGGTCGGCTCCGACCGCTTGAGCATTCTCCCGGAGGCGCAACAGGTTCTCCTCGTATTGCTGCCAGGAGACGTAGCCGGGGTGGGCATCCTTGAATAACATCCACTGCTCGCGTGGCAACTTGGTGTAGGAAGTGCCTCCATTAGGGTTGTTGCGAGTACGGCTGCGTCCATACACGAATGCGCCCGCGTAACGAGGATTGTGCAGAATGTGCAGTGCCCGGCTGTGCGGGAGTTCCGCCCACACCAGATCGCCTTTATTCGGCCCTTTCTTTAACCGGCGTGGAAACAGAAGCCCCTTCTGGCGGAACGCTTTGACCACCGCGCAAGCCGATGCCGTGCGCCGGAATGTATCGAAAAAGAATCGAATGCTCTCCTGCACCTGTTTGTCTGGGTCCAGCACCGGCTCATTGCTGGCGTTATAGAGAAAGCCAACCGGCAAGGGGCATTGCAACTCGCCGCGGCGGGCTTTGTTGTGTGCTGGGCATGCCCAGCAGCTTGGAGGTGAAAGTCCTCTGCCCAACCTGATGGAGGTGAAGGGCTAGTGATGATGCAAGGGCTATCGCCGTGAGGCGGGGTCCGAAAGAAGCATGGATCAAATGTGCGAGTCGATGGACAAGAACCGGATACAAGGCGCCAGCATCGGACGAGCGGGCAACTTATCGCGAAGTCCATATCCATCAAGGGTGCGAAGCGTAGATCCGGCGACTGTGCACAGAAGGCGGCTGAGCTTACCCCAGGAGATCTGTTCCGCGTCGCTTCGGCGACTGAGACTGTCGAAAGATGGCCTGACCGCGGAGCAGAAGTCAGCAGAGGGCATATTAGGTCGTGACTGTCGGCAAGACTAGTGAGGCACTCCGAATGCCGAAAGGCGGAGAAATGGATAGGCCAAGCCGGGAACGACGACCGAAGGCCCAAACGAGAAGGAGCGGCCAGTAGGCCATGAATCTCAAGGACGACGAACAGCAGAATATCCAGATCGAACTGGACTTCTCTACCGTGCTGACGGGTGAAGCCCGAGAGGCCGGAAGGGAAGGGACCGAGTCGTTCGGGGCGACGAATGGATCCGAAAGCCCAGCCAGCACGAATCGATTGATGGAGGAAGTATGTGAGCGAGAAAACCTGAAGGAAGCATTGCGGCGGGTGAAGGCGAATAAAGGTAGTGCGGGCGTCGATGGGATGACCGTCGGCGGAATCACCGACTACTTGAAACAGCACTGGCCAGCCATCCGGGAACAACTGTTGAGTGGGACTTACGAACCGCAGCCGGTGAGACGGGCGGAAATCCCGAAGCCGGACGGAGGAGGTGTCAGAAAATTAGGCATTCCTTCGGTGCTGGATCGATTTATCCAGCAGGCGGTGATGCAGGTTCTGCAGAGGCAGTGGGACCGGACGTTTTCCGATCACAGCTATGGGTTCCGGCCGGGGCGGTCGGCTCATCAAGCGGTGGCCCAGGCGCAGCAGTATATCGCCGAAGGTCACAGCTGGTGCGTGGATCTTGATCTGGAGAAATTTTTCGATCGAGTCAATCACGACAAACTGATGGGTCAAATCGCCAAACGGGTCGAGGACAAGCGGCTGCTGAAGCTCATCCGGGCATTCTTGAATGCTGGGGTGATGGAGGACGGGTTGGTCAGCCCTAGCGTGGAAGGGACTCCACAAGGTGGTCCACTTTCGCCACTGCTGAGTAACCTCGTGCTCGACGAACTCGACCGAGAGTTGGAGCGCCGGGGCCATCGCTTCGTTCGATACGCGGACGACTGTAATATCTACGTTCGCAGCGAGTGGGCGGGGCAACGGGTGATGGAGAGCATTACGCGATTCATTACGCAAAAGCTCAAACTCAAGGTGAACGAGGCGAAGAGTGCGGTGGCGCGACCGCAGGAGCGAAAGTTTCTTGGGTTCAGCTTCACGGCTGGTCCGGAGGTCAAGCGCGTTATTGCGCCGAAGGCTCTGGATCGGTTTAAGCGGCGAGTCCGGGAGATCACGCGACGGGCAAAAGGCGTCAGCATGGAGACGACGATGGAGGAACTGGCACCGTATATGCGGGGCTGGCGCAGCTATTTCGGCTTCTGCGAAACGCCCGAGGTGTTGATCGGCTTGACCCGCTGGGTCCGGTTACGACTCAGGGCAGCTCTGTGGCGGCAGTGGAAAACACAACGTCGTCGCCGGGCGGCTCTTTTGGAACTTGGGGTTCTCCCGCGGCTGGCCAATAATACGGCGGGCAGTGGGCTCGGCCCTTGGTACCTCGCACGGGCCAAAGCTCTTTCTGTAGGGCTTTCGAATGCGTACTTCAAATCGCTTGGGCTTCCATCATTGTTCGAGGAAGTGCCGGCGTAACCATCTCGAACCGCCGTGTACGGACCCGTACGCACGGTGGTGTGGCAGGGGTCGGCGGGTGACCGCCGCCCCTATGCCAATCAAGATTCCACCCTGCAGGCGGGCCCGGATCACGTGCAGTTCGGCTTCGCTCATGGTTCCTTTGAGGCCCAGCAGAAGACGATCGTTGAAGTGCGCTGGATCATACACGCCGTCTTCATCGAGAATGAGCGTGTCGGTCAGAGCGCAGATCTCCAACAATCGGTGCCAGTCGGTGGAGTTTCGCGCCAGGCGGGAAACTTCCAGGCCAAGCACGATGCCGGCTTTGCCCAGGCCGACTTCGGTGACCAGCTTCTGAAACCCTTCCCGATCCACAGCCGAGGCGCCGGACTGCCCCAGATCAGTGTCGATAACGATGATGCGCTCCACGGGCCAGCCCAAGGCAACGGCATGCTGGCGCAGACCGTACTGTCGCTTGGTGCTCTCGGTATTTTCAAAGACCTGGCGAAGCGTCGATTGGCGGACGTAAAGATAAGCGTTTCGCTTGAGGTGCCCGGCATTCACTTTTTGGTGTGCGGTGCCTGTCATGAGGTTGCCTCCTGTTGTAGACAGAGAATCATGCTGGTCAGCAATGTGGTGATCTGCGGCCGCACATCGCCTGGGATGGTTTCATCGACACCGGGCTGAGGGCGCGGGCTTGGTTCGCTGTGGGAAGCGCATGCCGACCAGGCCTGCATCCAGGCGGTCATTCCGCGCCGAACAAAAAGCGCTAAGCCCAAGCCTTCGCCGCAATGCGCCACCGTTGCTATGGCATCGCGGCGCAGTTGCTCGTACTCGGCAACCAGATCCTGACGGGTGGTCGGTAAGCCGGGGCGCCCGGTCAGCGGAGTTTTTTTTGATGGCGCAGCAAGCTGCGTTCGATGCTTCGTGGATGAACCTTCGTGCCGAAGCGTTCCTGAATCAGCTTCACCAGATCCGGCAAGCGAACGGATGGTTCTTTCTGGCGCACCTCTCCGATGAATGTGAGGACTTCTTCGGTGAGTTTGTGCGCCTGCTTCGGACCGCGCTTGCGTGGCACCAGGCCGGCCAGGCCGTCCTGCTCGAAGCCGGATAACGCTTGATAAAAAGATGGTCGCGAGAAACCGAAGTTCGCCGATGCGTCCGTCACCGACTGGCCTTCGGTCTGCACGCGGCGCAGCATCTCGTACTTGACCTGGACCAGATCGCGAGGATCGAAAAAGTCGTCCCGAAGAAACAGCTCGTCGCTGACATCTTTCGGGCGCGGGTTCAGCGTCCCTTGTTGTTGGAGCGTCCCGAGCTTGGTATCTTTGCCGGCCATGGGCGTCTCGAAAACTCTCGGCCAGATCAGTAAAGATAATTATGCTCTCATTCAAACCAATGTCAAGCTCTTTTTGCCATCGACCGTCCGTGATTACTGGGAATTTATGGTGATTTGCTGCCCGCTGGAGCGTGGCCGTCCGAGCCCCGCCCGGCATCATTCCCTTTACGTTTGCGGCGTTATTATCTTTACACTTCGAACTCTTCTTCATCGAGCCTTCTCCAGCAAGTCGGCAAGCTTCAACAGATCCTCATGGCGAAACAGGCACCGTCCTGCTGCCAACATCACAAATGGATCTGCCACCACCGCCGTTGTCCAGCACGCCGGAATCGAGCACAAGCGCCCTCCGCTTTCGTGGAAATAAACTCGATCCTCACCCCAGTTGTGGCGATACGTGACCAGCTTGAACCGCTGGCCTCTCAGTGGATGATGTGGATGGATGACTTCAAAAGTAGTGTCAGCACGGTCGCCATGCGCTGTAGTTGACAGCCCAAGCCAACGCGGCCTGCGAATCGTTCATGAAAACGCTCAAGTACGAAGAGGTGCATCGCAACGAATACCGGGATCTGACCGAAGCGCGGTGCGAAATCGGCACGTTTCTGGAGAAGGTCTACAACCAAAAGCGTCTTCACTCCGCTCTCGGTTACTTGCCGCCGGCGGAGTTCGAAGACAAGCTCCGAGCGGCTGCGGGAGCGCAGGCATGAAACTGACCGTGCGTTTTCTCAGGCATGGCGGAATCTATCGGCCGATGTGTTCCTACTTCAAAAGCCTGGACCGAAGTACCGCTTTCCGGCCGGGGTCGGCCCAGACTGTTAAGGACGCACCGGAAGTTCTACGCCCTACTCATCGTCGCGACGAGTTCCGACCGGCTATTCCTCAGCGGGGTGCTCGCCAGCAGAGCCCGCCTCCGCTTCACCGGCACGCCCATCCTAAATCCGTTCCGGGATCGGCCACAATGAATTTACAGCGAACGGTCAACAGTGTCTTAACTGTTTGTCTCAGCCCAGGGGACCACCCCAGGGTGACTGTTGCGCCTCCCTGATCCAGGGCCTCATTCAATCCAAATACCCATCCACGCCCGATTGATTTTCCGGCGTGAGAGATCATCGCTTCAACGGCGGGCCGGCGGATGGCTCGGCCTGTTCGTTCGGCAACGATGAGCCCTGCGGCAGTCGGCCAATTACCTGCGAGCGCCAGTGCAGGCACGGTCAGCATATTGATGAAATAGCCAACGAAAGTGACGGCCCAGTATTTATGAGTTTTGTCAGCGAAATATCCAGAGACTGACCGCAGGCCGTATCCGAGCAGCTCACCAGACCCGGCAACGAAACCGACAATAGTTGCACTCGCACCAAGAGAACCGAGGAAGGGGCCATTGATCGCGCGGGCGCCTTCGTAGGTCATGTCGGCAAAGAGGTTAACGATACCGACAGTCAGGACGAACCTGAATGCCAGTTTTTCCAGTTCTCTATCTGTCATATCGCCTTGCGCCTTCAAGTGACATGATCCTGATATGAGCGAAGATGGGTATTTACTTGACTCAGGTAGCCACAACATGTAGTATGGCGTCCGATGGAGGATTTCCCGCGGGATGTGCTGGAATTCGAGGCGCGCTTCTCGACGGAGGAGGCGTGCCGAGAGTATCTGTTTCGACTCCGGTGGCCCGACGGCTTTGTTTGTCCGCGGTGCGCCGGGCAGAAGGCTTGGCCGTTGCGCGGCGTCCTGCTGCAGTGCGCGAGTTGCAGCTACCAAAGTTCAGTGACCGCCGGGACGATCTTTCAAGACACACGCAAACCTCTGAGGCTTTGGTTTCGGGCGGTCTGGTGGGTCACCAGCCAGAAGCCTGGTGCCAGTGCGATGGGGCTGCAGCGGGTGCTGGGGCTGAGGAGCTATAAGACAGCCTGGACCTGGCTGCATAAATTGCGACGCGCTATGGTCCGACCGGGCCGGGACCGGCTGTCTGGGAGAGTCGAGGTGGACGAGACGTACCTGGGCGGCTTGGAAGAAGGCGTCCGAGGCCGCCAGACCGAAGGCAAAGCGCTGATCGTGGTTGCAGCTCAAGAGGATGGACCGGGCATCGGCCGAATTCGGATGCGGCGAATTGCGGACGCTTCGGCGGACAGCCTCATGCCTTTCGTGCAGGACTCCGTGGAAGCGGGCAGCGTCATCCACACCGACGGTTGGCTCGGCTACCTTCCCTTGGAGGGGAAGGGCTACGAGCATGAGATCACATTCCTGCGCGGAAAGAAGAAAACGCCGTCGGAACTGATGCCGCGCGTCCATCAGGTGGTGTCCCTTCTCAAACGGTGGCTGATGGGCACGCACCAAGGAGCAGTGAGCCCGGAGCACTTGGACTACTACCTTGACGAATTCACCTTCCGCTTCAACCGGCGCAAATCGCGCAGCCGGGGCAAGCTCTTCTTCCGGCTTCTCCAGCAGGCTGTCGTCATCGAACCGGTGCCGTACAAATCAATGGTGAAATGCTACGCAACGGCGGTATCGGCTGACCACAAGATATAGGGGATACCTGAGTCAAGTAAATACCCATCTGAGCGAAATATCATCGGTGTGCCACGGCAGTGTGATCTTGTCGCGCAAATGCCCGATCGCATCGACCACCGCCCGGTGCCTACGAGCAGCAGAAAGAGTGAGCCGAGACACATGGAGTATCGATCAAGCCGACTACTCTCAAAAGAAAACTGATTGAGATCGCCGAAAGTGGGTCCGTTGGGGCGCCGCGTGGTCCCGGGCATCGCGTCCACCTCCGTTGCGCTAACATGCTACTTCGACTTTGCCGCAATCTGGATGGGCGTACGATCCCGTATTTCATCCGTTGCCCGGCGGAGCACCTTATCGCCCGGTTTCAAATTCCCGAGCACTTCCACCAAGTCTCCCTCGCTGACACCCTTCTTGACATCCACCCATTCCGCCTGGCCGCTCTGATCCCGAATCACGAACGTGCGTTCAGTGGTGGTGACCACACTCGTCTTTGGCACGAAGAGTGAAGGACGCAAGCGGCGGACCGGCCATTTGACTGTCGGATACATACCGGGGGCCAACGAACCATCACGATTCATGACATCCAACTCGACGCTCATGGTGCGAGTCTTTTGATCGAGGGCATGAGAAATTCGCGCGATCGTCCCGGAGTAGGTTCGTTCTTGCCAAGCGGGCACCTGGAATGGCACGCTCGCTCCGTTCACGATCCCACTGACATTCTCCTCCGGGACCGGCACCACGAGCCGAAGATGCGAGACCTGTTGGATCACCAGTAGTGTGATGTCGTTCCCAGGGCCCACCAGTGCACCTGGGTGGACCATGCGGTCAGTCACGACTCCATCGAAAGGCGCAGTGATTTTCAGATAGCCCTGCAAATCCTGAAGCGCTCGGACCGCCGCCTCCGCTGCCTTGCTTGCTTGCAAGCGGGAATTTAGGAGAGCCTTGGCGGCGTCCACCTGCTTTTCCGCCAGGATCAACTCGTTGCCCGCTATAGCGCCAGGTGTTTGGGCGGCCTGCTTGGTGCGGTCATATGTGCTCTGCGCAGCCGCAAGTTGAGCCTCGGCTTGCAGGTGGTCCGCCTCGGCGGCCTGCACTTTCGACTGAGCTTCGGCAATTTGCGCGGCCATTTCCGGAGCGCTCAGTTCGACAAGAAGATCCCCTTGTTTGACGATGCTCCCCCGGTCGACTAACACGCGATCCACGTAGCTCGGAACCTTGGCATGAAGCGAGACGCTCAGGAAGGGTAGAAACTCGCCCGGCAATTCGACCGTTCGGGACGCCGGTCTGGAAACGACCGGAGCCAATTCGCCAGTTTGTGCCCGGCCAACCGGGCCGAGCAGCCCGAGAATACAGATTAGGAAAAAGAAAGTTCTATTGCGCTTCATAATATCGGCTCGCGGGATCCATGGGATTGAGTGACGGAGAGGTCACCGACGCCCTTCCTTGCAGGATGGCGTAGATCGAGGGAAGGATGGTCAGAGTGGCAAATGTGGATACGAGGAGACCCCCGATGACGGCGCGGCCCAGCGGCGCCGATTGCGATCCTCCCTCGCCAAATCCGATCGCCAATGGCACCATGCCGCAGATCATCGCCGCGGCTGTCATCAAGATCGCCCGGAGCCGGCTGGCGGCGCCCTCGCGGGCGGCATCCATAACAGGCCTGTTCTCGTGCCGCGCCCGCTCGGCGAACGTGATCAACAGAATGGAGTTTGCAACGGCAATGCCGATGGCCATAATTGCGCCCATGAAGGATTGAATATTCAGCGTGGTGTTGGTCGCTCGTAACATCAGCAGTACTCCACAAAGCACTGCAGGAACGGTGAGGACGATCGAAAGTGCCAGCCGCATCGACTGGAAATTGGCTGAGAGCAGCAGGAAGATCGCCGCGACGGCCAGCAGCAAACCGATCCGCAGTCCGGATATGGTCTGCTCCAGCGGCGGGATCTGGCCCTTCATCACAACCTTGGCGCCGCGTGGCGGGGTGCCGACAGCAGCCAGCACCTGATTCAACTTCGGCGCTGCCTCTCCGAGCGTGATCCCGTGAATATTCGCCGTCAGGCTGATTATATGCTGACCATTGAAGCGTTCAATCAGGCCGGGCATCGTACCCAGTTTCAGCGCCGCAATATTGTCTAGCTGCGGCTCTGGGCGACCGCTTGGCATTACTGGGAGAGTTCCTATTTCGTCTACGCTCTGAATTCGATTCTGCGGCAGCTCAACCTGAATCTGGAACGCGTTGCCGGAATTCGGATCGCGCCAGTAGTTCGGCTCCGTGAAGCGGGAGGAGGAGGTGGCGGGTACAACCGACCGGACCACGTCCGCCATCGTAAGTCCGAATTGGCCGGCCCGGTCGCGGTTAATGTTGATGTCCAGCGTCGGGTAGTTGTACTCCTGCGCGAACTGCAAGTCCCGGAGGAAGCTCAGTTTTGCTAATTCGACTTGAATCTTCTGGGCGTATCCATAATCGTCTGCAAGACTGGGCCCTTGCACCGCCACCTCGACAGGAGTGGGCGATCCGAAGCTCATCACCTGGGAAACGATGTCGGCTGCTTCAAAAGAAACCTGGCAGGCCGGCAGCTCCTTCCGCAGGTCCTGTCTGATCCTCTCTCGCAGCGCTTCGCCTCGTGGAGTATCAGGTTTCACGGCAACCTGTACGATTGCTTCCTGGGGTCCGCTGGTGAACAGATGAATCAACTGCACCGGATAGCTGGGGGGCACCACACCTATGAAATCGCTGGTAATTTGCACGTTGTCCCTGCCGGCGTCCTGTTGAATGACATTGAGGGCGCGAAGGACAATGCGCTCAGTCTCCTCGATCCGGGTGCCGGCCGGCGCGCGCAGCCGGACGCGCAACAGCGGAGCATTGGCATCGGGGAATAATTCGGTCCCCATGGTCGGCAGCAGCAGAAAGAGCAGGCCGAACGCCCCTACCAGATAACCCAGCGCCAGGGGCCAGCGAAACCTCAGGACCAGGCGGAGATAACGCTCGTAGAATGAGCGAAGATGCCCGAAGATTCCCTCATGCTCCTCGCCACGATGCGCTTCCCGCATGAGCCAGGTGGAAAATACCGGTACCAGGCTGCTGGAGAGCAGGTATGACGCGATCATCGAGAAAGCGACGGCCAGTGATAAGGGCACGAAGAGCTGCCGGCTCACCCCGATCATGAAGAAGGAAGGAAGGAATACCGCCAGGATGCAGAACATCGAAAGCAAACGTGCCATGGCGGTCCGGCTGCATGCCTCCACCACCGCGCGCGCCCGCGAAACTCCCGGAAGCATCTGGGTGTGAATATTCTCGATCTCGACCGTCGCCTCATCCACCAGAACACCGACGGCGAGCGCCAGCCCGCCCAGCGTCATGATGTTGATTGTTTGGCCGGCGGCCCACAACAGGATCACAGCGCTCAACAAGGCGAACGGGATATTCATGATGACGATTACGGCACTCCGCCAGTCGCGGAGAAAGATCAATACCATCAAGCCAGTCAGCCCCGCGCCGAGCAAGCCCTCGGTGATTAGTCCGCGAAGAGAGTTGGTGACGAACGGCGACTGGTCAAATTGCAGGCTTACGTCCACATCGTCGGGCACGGCCTTCTTGAAATCCGGTATTGCCGCTTTGACGGCGTTGATGACGGCAAGAGTCGAGGCATCCGCACGCTTGGTCACCGGTATGTAGACGGTTCTCTTGCCGTTGACATGAGCGTAAGCCGTAATGATATCCGTGCTGTTCTCAATGGTTGCGATGTCTCTGAGGTAAATCGTTGCCCCAGACACCGGCCTAATGGGCGCGCTCAACAGTTCCGCAAGGTTTCCCCCAAGCGCTGCGTTCGTCCTTGCAATGCGCTCGATCTTCCCTGTCCACATATTTCCAGAAGGCATCACCAGCGTGGCTTTGCTAACCGCTGAGATCGCCTCTTGAGGCGAGATCTGATACTGCTGGAGCTTGTCCGGATCGAGCGTTATGACAATCGTCCGCTGGTTTCCACCGAAGGGTGGCGGGGCAGAGACCCCGGGTAGTGTCGCAAACAGGGGCCGGACCCGGTTGAGCGCGAAATCCTGCAACTCACCTTGCGTGTGCGTTGCGCTGCTGAAAACTAATTGACCGACGGCAACGCTGCCCGCGTCAAATCTCGTAATGAAAGGCGGCACCGTCCCCGGCGGCATAAATGCTCGGGCGCGGTTGACATAGCCGACCGTCTCACCCATCGCCTGGGCCATGTCAGTGCCTTCATGAAAGATCAGTTTCATCAGGGCGGCGCCCTGAATGCTTTTGCTTTCGACTCTACTAATTCCGGTGATGTAGAGGAAGTGATACTCGTAGTAGTAGGTAAGATAACCCTCCATCTGTGCCGGATCCATGCCTCCGTACGGCTGCGCCACGTAAATTGCGGGCTCGCCTACCTTCGGGAAGATGTCCACGGGCATTCGCTGAACGGCGATGAACGCAAATAGTGCCAGGGCAATGAGGGCCACAACGACCGTGATCGGCCGGCTGAGCGCAGCTAAGACGAAACGCATGTTTCACCTTTCGAGATCATTGGGTTGCCTCGGCAAGGAATGGCTGAAGATCTCCCGCCGCAGAAGCTACGCCGAGTAAGCCTCGCCAGACACCGAGACGGGCAAGCGCATCATCAATCTCGGCTTGGGTGAGCAGCCGCTGGGCCTCAGCGACCTCATCGATATTCCCCAGCCCCGACTGATAACGAGCCGTCGCCTGCTCGGTTGCGGCACGCGCGGCGGCAACTTGAACAGGTGTGTTCGCGGCCACATTCTTGGCTCCGCCCAAGGTCGCCACCGCCACATTCCACCGGGCTTTCAAATCGGTCGCAATCAGTTGGTACCGGGCCGTCTCCGCACGGATCGTCGCAGATTGTCCAGCCTCCTTTGCTCGAATCGCTGCCAGATCGAACACCGGAAAAGTCATACTAAAGCCAAGAGCATAATCCTGAGTTGTCGGGGCAAGGCCGTTGAGCCCTCCCAGGTTGGTTCCGTTGACCTCTGCCCCGGTCCCGCGCGCGTAGGCCGCGCCCTGCAAGTAGAAGCGCGGAAAGTAAGAGCGTTCGAGAATTCTGAGTTGCGCCCTCAACTGCTCCACTGCAGCATTCTGCTCCAGTGAGAGGGGATTTGTCGCAGTGTCCAGCGGGGCCACGGTCTGCTCCGGCGGCAACTGAAGCAACTTGGGTGCAGAAACCGCAATTTGTGCAGGTTCCAGGCCCACGAACTGGGAGAGGTTCGCGCGGGCAACCTCCGACGCCTGCTGAGCCTGAATCAGTTGCGTCCGTGCGGCGGCAAGCTCCGCCTGGGCTCGCGACGCATCTGCACCAGGGCGCAGTTGGGCGTTGACGAGCGCACCGATTGTTCGGAGAAGCACCTCCGCACGGTCTACGCCAGCCTGCGCCGCGCGTACTGTTTCCTGTGCCGCGACCAAAGTAACGTATGCGTCCGCGGCTGCCACAGTAACATCGAACTGAGTCCGCTTAAGAGCAGCCTCCTGCTGGGCTCGCGCCGCCGTGGCAGCAGCCACACTTGCCTTCCGCAGACCAAAATCGAAGGGTTCCCAGGTGACCAGAGTTCCGATGGCACTACCCCACGCGGTTCCAAAATTGTTCGTGCCGAGAACCGGGCCAGACATGGAAGGGATAATGCCTTGAGGCAGAAGCAGCCCGAAAACGTTATTCCTGGTCGCACGATTCGCCTGCGCAAGCATGTCCACTCGCGGTAGGTAAGCGGTTCGCGCGAGCTGAATCCCCGCGGCGGCCGCATTGATCTGCTCTAGGGACACACGGATCGCAGGATAGTTTTTCACTGCGTTTTCGACCGCCTGGCTGATCGTCAAGCCGGCTGGAGGTGGAGCCTGTTGCGCCGGCAATGCCCATACAAATACGAACGTCGCTGAGAGCCATCTCGCCGCGCATGTGAATTCCGATCCTCGCTTAATCGGCACTTGAGCTAATCACCTTCAATGAGTTCATGAAAAAGTTCCCGCACTTTGCTCTTCGATGCTGCCAGCGCCTTCCGGCCAAGTGGAGTGGCTCGGTACACTCGCCGGAGCGACTTGCCGTTTCGCAGTTCGGTCGATCGCAGGTACCCCTTCTTTTCGAGGCCCTGGAGAAGCGGATACAGGCTCCCCGGACTGATGCGGTATCCGTGACGCGCCAGCTCCTCGATCATTCCCAGACCGAAGATCGGACCCTCCACGGCGTGGTGGAGCACATGGAGGCGGATCAAGCCCGAGTACAGATCGCGGTCGGCCGCAGTGCTTGCTAGCTCTGACTTCGATTTCTTCATACGTTTACGAATGGTGTTAGTATAGGAACGATCAGCAGATTTGTCAATGCGCTCGCTGGATAGAACGCTATGGCAGTGAATCATAGGATGTTCGCTTCCACCGCACCCAAAGCGACAATGCTCATCCGTGTATTGGTCGGGTGGGTGTTTCTGTCCGAAGGGATTCAGAAATTCCTTTTTCCGGACAGCCTCGGGGTGGGCCGCTTTGCCAAAATTGGGATACCAGATCCTTCGTTCAGCGCACCCTTCGTGGGCGGTGTCGAGATTCTCTTCGGAATGTTGATTATCGTAGGGTTTCTGACTCGTTTTTCCGCCGTTCCTCTTCTGATCGACATCTCTGTCGCAATCGCGACCACAAAGGTCCCAATGCTGGTCGACAAAGGTTTATGGGCGGCGGTGCACGAGGCCCGAACCGATTTGTCTATGCTGCTCGGTCTGCTGTTTCTATTGATTGAAGGCGCCGGCCCATTGGCGATCGATTACCGTCTGGGCCGAGACTTGGACCGGCGAAGCAAGGACGGGTGAACCCGCAGGAGGAACCGCGCTATGAACGTATCCCAAAAAACACGCCGTGACTTCTTCACAGACGCCGTGGCGGCATCCGGCCTGTTATTGGCTGGGTGCAACCGCTCTGACGGACCGAAGGTCGTGGGGTCTGACGAGGCCGCGCCTGGCGGTCCGGCCGATCTCACGCTGCGCATCGGTCCCGTGTTGGCGGATATCGCCAAAGGTCACACCATCAGCACTCTTGGATACAACGGAACCGTTCCCGGACCCCTCATCCGTTTTCGCGAGGGCGTCCCGGTCACTGTAGATCTGTTCAACGACACGGACACCCCGGAACTCGTGCACTGGCATGGTCAGATCATCCCGGCGTCAGTAGACGGGGCCTCAGAAGAGAAAAGCCTTGACGTGCCCGCCCATGGCCATATTCGGTACCGACTGACGCCGCAGCCCGCGGGAGCGCGTTTCGTGCATACCCATGTGATGTCGATGTCTGATATGAACCGTGGCACCTACACTGGGCAATTTGCATTTGTCTACATCGAGCCCAAAAGCAACGGCGGTCAGTACGATCAAGAGGTGTTCCTGGCGACCCACGAATTTGAACCATTCTTCGGGGCCGAAGAGATGGCGGAAGGTGACGCGGATCCCGAAACGGCGCGCAAAACAAAGGAATTCCAACAGAAGCAGGAAAAGCCGAACGGTTGGGAAATCGGCTATCAGCGGTTCACGATCAACGGCAAATCTCTCGGCTATGGCGAGCCGGTTCGCGTAAAGGAAGGCCAGCGTGTTCTGTTCCACATCCTGAACGCCAGTGCCACCGAAAACATTCAGCTCGCATTGCCAGGTCACCAGTTTCAGGTCATCGCTCTCGACGGAAATCCGGTGCCGCAGCCGCGATCTGTGGATGTGCTCGAATTGGGCACAGCCGAGCGAATCTCAGCCATCGTTGAGATGAAGAATCCCGGCGTGTGGATTTTGGGTACTCCGATGGATGATGACCGCAAGAATGGCATGGGGATCGTCGTAGAATACGCCAACCGAACTGGTGCGCCTCGCTGGGTGAAGCCGCAAAAGAAACCGTGGGATTACACTCTCTTCGGCCAGGCCCGCGCTGTTTCACAACCCGATGAAACGATTCCACTGGTTTTCGGGAAGATCAACGGTGGCGAAGGAGGCTTCAATCGCTGGACAATCAACGGGGCCAGCTTCGATGAAAAAGCGCAGCCGAGAACGCTTCAGAAAGGCAAGCGCTATCGCCTGGTGTTCGATAATCAGACTGATGACGCTCATCCGATCCACCTGCACCGGAACAGCTTCGAACTGACGAATGTGAACGGCAAGCCCACGGCCGGCGTTCTGAAAGATGTCGTGCTTGTAAAGGGCTTCTGGAAGGTTGAAGTGGATGTGACGCCGGCAATGGACGGTCTGACGCTTTTCCACTGCCACCAGCAGCTCCATATGGACTACGGATTCAAGCTGTTGTTCAACGTGGTGTGAACGCGAGTTCCGAACCTTTCAAATCCAGAATCCCCAACGAACAAATCCGCCGATCGTGCGCGATTGCGAGGCCCTCCGAGCGATGAGGGTGCAGGACGTGTCGCCTCAAGTATGGCTATTGGCCCGAGTATTCGGCCCTCTGCTCGGTCTCAAGTCGATGCCCGAGAGTCGTTCTCGAGCGGGTGCTAAAGAGGATAGACAGGACTGGGATTGGGTTGGGTTAGATCACGCGGCAGCTCGGGCGGGCACGAGGGTTTTTTGCCCCACTGGATCAGGCCTTACTGATTGATTGAAAGGCCAAAAGCTGGTCCACGGGCCACAAATCGTTACAAGTCTCCCCACGTTTGATGGCATTATCCACAATTAGTGCCACTGGTTTCTTGTCGAGAGTCGTCGAATGCAGGTTGTCTGGGAAACACCCCGGGTCGGTTCCGAATAACGCATCCGTTTCATCCGCTTCGCGGCGCCGAGTACGAGTTGGTGACGCGCAGACTCAACTGGGGTGAGGATCGAGTCTTCTACTACGACCAGACCGGGGCGCTTAAGTCTTTTCTGAGCAACGTGACGGACGTGGTGCCGGAGGATGCCTTCACGCACGTCTCGGCGGGCCGATCCGCGTTTCGTGTCGATGATCTTCTGGAACTGTTTCGTCTCATCGATCGATATGGGCGGCGCGATGACACCGCCAAGGAAATGTAATGAGAATATCGCCGCATATGATAAGGGAACTTCGCCGCATTGTTTTGGCAGGCCCACGAACTCACTTGGACGAAATGACTTCAATATTCCAGTATTATGGCCTAATACAAAGCATAGCCCGAGCGCGATTATCCTTGACAAGCGCGTATTATAGGCATAATAATACTTACATACAGTTGGCTGGAAAATCCTATGGCCAAACTCAAAAAGCCCGATCAAAAGCTGCTGGAACTCAAACGCACCGGTACCCTCCACCCTCACCCGGCCGCGGTCTCCGACACTTTGTTCCGCCAGAATCCGTTCTTCGACCCCAAAGACTTGCTGCAAGTGCGCTACGAGATGCTGCGGCGCCACCTTGTGGAAGGCGCTTCTATCGTCGCTGTCTCTGCGACGTTCGGCGTCTCTCGCCCCACCTTCTATCAGGCTCAGGTTGCATTCCAGCAAGCTGGCCTGAGCGGCCTGCTACCGAAACACCGCGGGCCCAAACAAGGGCACAAGCTGTCCGCCGAGGTCATCGAGTATGTGCGGATCTTGCGAGCTGCCGAGGCCGGCTTGACCACCGTCGCTTGTGTCCAAGCCGTTCAGGAAAAGTTCGGGATCACGGTGCACCGCCGCAGTCTGGAGCGGGCGTTGGCGAGCAAAAAAAAACCGCGCCATTCGGCGTAAGGTCACCCATTCCGGCGGGAACCGTTGAAGCCTACGAAGAACTCCGCCGACAAGTAGTGCGACCGGACAGCCGCGGACAACACCTGGAGGGCCGCGCCGTTCTTACGCGCTGTGGCTTGGCAACTTGGGCCGAGATCAGGCCCGCGGCCGTTCCGACACGTCCACCCGAATCGCATTTTCCATCTGGGGCCGAAGCGCCAGTGCTCGACTCGTTGGGAGCCGAACTCGTCCGCCTGGTAGCAGGTCTGATTCTCGGCAACTCGACAGGAGGGTTTTCTGCATGCCTGAACTGAAAGTTACGCCGCAGCATCTTGAGCACGATGCCTATCTCTACGTTCGACAGTCCACACCCCGTCAGGTCCTGGAGAATACGGAAAGTACGCAACGCCAGTATGCCTTGCGTGATCGCGCCGTGGCGCTGGGCTGGCCGCTCGACCGTATCCACGTGCTCGACTGCGATCTCGGTAAGTCCGGTTCGCAGTCGGCCGGCCGGGACGGGTTTCAGAAGCTGGTCGGTGAGGTCGCCCTCGGCAACGCGGGCTTGGTGATGGGACTGGAGGTCTCGCGCTTGGCCCGGAACTCCGCCGACTGGCACCGGCTGATCGAGTTGTGTTCTTTGGCGGGCGCGCTCATTCTCGACGAGGATGGAATCTACGACCCGGCGAACTTTAATGACAGACTCCTGCTCGGGTTGAAGGGCACTTTATCGGAGGCAGAACTTCATTTCCTCAAGGCGAGGATGAGAGGCGGAATGATCAACAAAGCTCGGCGCGGCGAACTAGAGATGCCTCCGCCCGTCGGTCTAGTTTATAGGGACGACGGCGCCCTGATCCTCGATCCAGACGCTGAACTACAAGCTGCGATGCGCCTGGTCTTCGAGACCTTCGACCGGACCGGATCAGCGATGCAAACCGCGAAGGTGTTCCACGAGCAAGGTCTCCGGTTTCCCCGCCGCATTCGCAAGGGACTGAACAAGGGCGAGTTGCATTGGGTGCGGGCGGCGCACTCTCGAATCCTCCAGGTGCTGCACAACCCTCGCTACGCCGGCGCATTCGTCTACGGACGCGTCCGCACTCGCCTCCTGCCAGACGGCAAGCACCGCTCGACGAAGGTTCCCCGTTCGGAATGGCAGTTCGTGATTCCCGATGTTCATGTCGGCTATATCACCTGGGAGCAGTTCGAGGCGAATCAAAAGCGGCTCGCCGAGAATGCGCTGGGGTTCGGAGGAACACGGAGAGCTGGGCCCGCTCGCGAAGGCCCGGCGCTTCTGCAGGGCCGCGCCATATGCGGCGTTTGCGGCGAGCGGATGAGCATTCATTACAGCATTGCGTACCATCGAGTGACCCCCACCTATGTCTGCCAGGAAGCCTCCGTACGGAGGGCAGAGAAGGTCTGCCAGCGCGTGCCGGGCAGCGTCGTCGATCAGGCCATCAGTAACCTCTTGCTGGAACTGATGCAGCCGATGACCCTACAGGTCGCCCTCGCAATTCAGCAGGAAGTTGAGGCACGGGTAACCGAAACCGACGCCTTGCGGCGGAAGCATGTTGAGCGAGCACAATACGAGGCTGAACTCGCCCGCCGTCGCTACATGAAGGTCGATCCCGATAATCGTCTGGTCGCCGATAGCCTAGAAGCGGAGTGGAATAACAAGCTCCGTACACTGGCCGAGGCGCAGGAACAGTACGAGCGACAGACACAGAGGCAGCGTGTGTTGATTGACTCTCAGACAAGGGAACAACTGCTCTCCCTGGCGGCAGATTTTCCACGTGTCTGGAATGACCCATGCGTCGAATCCCGCGAGCGAAAGCGTATTCTGCGTCTGCTCATCGAGGATGTGACGTTGATCAACGGAGAAATGATCCAGGTCCATGTGCGCCTCCGTGGCGGCGCCACTCGAAGCCTAACTCTCGCCAGGCCATTGCCAATCGCGCAGATTCGAAAGACGAAGCCGGAAGTGGTCGCCGAGATCGACGGGCTGCTGGAACATTACTGTGATCGCGAGGTCGCAGAAGTTCTGAATCGCCAAGGACAGCGGACCTGGCAGGGTGAACCGTTCAACCTGAAAAAGATTGCGCATATCCGGCAGGCCTTCCATCTGCAGTGCCGCTACAACCGGCTGCGAGCTAGGGGACTCCTCACCGCCACAGAGATGAGTGTGCGGCATGGGGTGACGACCACCACAATCAATCTCTGGGCACGAGAAGGGCGGCTGCAAAAGCACCGCTACGACAACGTCCGGCGCTGTTTATACGAACCGCTGGACAAGGGAGCTATTCTAAAGGGCCAGGGCGGCCGACGAGCCAAACAGCCCACTTTCACCGTTGCACAAGCGGGATGAGGTGCAGTATGAAACATACGCTTTGCTGCAGGGCGAAAGTGGCGCTCGGCGTAGACGAAAACGGCCTCGACGCCCTTGCCTTTTGTTCGTTCGACGTCTCGGCTGCGGCCGAGAGCACGAATGATCCGAAGATTGGCAACAAGAGAGGCGCAAAGGCCGTTGCCGCTCGCCTGCGTACACGAAGAATGATCACGGACATACTCCCAGGTAGCCGGTTGCTGCGCCTATCCCAAGAACAAAGGCCGGGTGCCAACGAAGGCGCGTTAACAGTAGGAAAGATACGCCAGACAAGAGGAGACCCCGCCACGAGGCCAACCCAGCGGGACTAAGCAACACTGCGGAGGCAAAAATCAGGCCGGTCACTGCCGGGTTGATCCCGTTCATAAAGCGTTTGGCGCGATGATCATCGCGGAAGCGCGCGTATTGGTGGCTGATCACTAGCATCAGCGCGACACCAGGAGCGAAGAGTGCGAGGGTCGCAGCCAAAGCGCCGCCGACGTTAGCGACGCGATATCCGGCGAACGTGGCAAGCACTGCGATGGGTCCGGGTGTCAAATTGCTGATGGCCACGCCGTCCAGAAATTCCCGCGGAGTCAACCAGTGAAGCTCTGTGACCAAGTGATGGTGAAGCACCGGCACGAGCACAAATCCCCCTCCGAAGAACACGAAGCCAATCTTCAGAAACGTGGCCGCGACACCGAACAAAGGCCCCATGGCGGGCAGGCTCATCCGCGCGACAGCAAAGACAGACGCGGATGGGGGTCTCGCCGGAGTGCTGGCGGCAGCGTCGTCACCACGGCCAAGGAACAAACCCGCTGCTCCAGCCGCGAGGAACACCCAAATCGAATTCAGTCGGGCAATGCCGGCGGCTGCCGCCACCGCCGTGATGACCAACGCCGCCGGTGTCCGCACCACGTTGCGGGCAATGCTCCATCCAGCACTGCAGATGAGTGCGATCACGACGGGTCCCAGCCCCGCGACTACCCCCTGCAGTGCCGGGATCGAGTGGTACTCGAAGTACACGTAAGAGAGTGCGATGACGAGCACAACCGATGGGGCGAGGAATGCGACCGCACAAAGCAGGCCACCAACCAGCCCAAAGAGTCGATAACCGATGAATATCGCTGCGTTTGCCGCAAAGGGTCCGAGGATCTGCCCCAGACCGACGCCGTGGACAAACTCGTCCACACTGATGAGGCGCCGTTTGCTGGCGAACTCCTGCTCCATCAGAGTAATCACGGCCATGCCGCCGCCGAAGCCGATGCTGCCGATCTTCAGAAACGCCAGCACCAGGCGGCCGAGAGAAATCGAGCCAGCCACTTCAGGCTCGCTCGACTCTCCCTTGCCTCCAGTCACCATAGAATCCCCCGGCCCTTACCGTTTCTCGAAGAACAAGAAATACTGATAGGGCAACGTATCCAGCTGCTGTTTCAATGCGAAGCCCGCCTTCTGCAGCTCTGCGATGACTTCTTGGTCCGAGAGTTTCATCGATGGTGGAGGGCCAATTGGGAGAGGTCGCTCATAGAAATCAATGACCACAATACGCCCGCCTGGCTTCAAAACCTTGGCGAGTTTGGCATAGTACGCCGGCCGGTTCTCTATGTGGTGGAGCACATCACAGAAGAAGATCATATCGATCGACTGCTCCGGCAGACCAGGATCATCTGGCGCGGCAACAATAGTCACCAAATTGGCGGGCGCTTTGGCGCGCACGATCGTGAGCAATTTCTCATCAATGTCGACCGCGTAGACTTTCCCTGCGTGAAGCGCAAAGCGACGAGCAAAATATCCGGTTCCCGCCCCGATGTCCGCAACGATGTCGGTCGGTTTGAGGCCCAGCGCCATGATGACATCGTGAGGTTTCTGCCATTCATCACGCGAAGGATCCTCCAATACCTTCGCGTACTCGCCCGATGATGGTGGGTGATGCTGATGGGGCACTTGCCCCAGAGCCACAACCGCAAAACTCAACATCCATACGTAACGCTTCATAAATCGCTCTCCTTTACCAGTCCGAATATCTGTCGTGCGGCATCGAGCGCTATGTGCTCTATGGCGGCGCGGTCCGCATTCACCCCAAGCGACCGCAATGTCACAAGGAAGTCCCTATGATTGCGTTCTCGCCGGTACGCAGGCTCTCGCGGCGGATGTTTCAGTACCGTCTCGGCAAGGTCATGATCGAAGTCGACGAGCAACGTCCCATGGACGAGGAGCGCCCTCCAACGGCGGGCTTGCGCGTTTCCCGAGATTTTTCGGTCCTCCACTGCTACGTCCGAGGTCCCTTCCGGCTTTCCAACCACGCCGAAGGCCGCGAGGATTGCACAAATGAGTTCTATGGCCGGACGAAAACCGGCCTTCAAATCCAGGCTTGCAGGCGCCGGCGTCACCAGCGAATAGTTCAGCACGTCGCCGGTCTGGAGAACGCTGCCTCCGCCGGTGGACCGTTTGAGTACGTCCACACCAAGTCTGGCGCACGCCTCGGCGTCTACCACTTGTTGCGACCGCTCGCTGGAGCCCATCACCACGGCTGGCGGCCCTCCCCACCAGAACCGCAGGCGGCGGAGTCCCGTCGCCCACACCGAGCGTGCGGCAGCATCATCTATGGCGAGGTTCTCGGCTACGGTCGGAGCCGACCAGCACATCACTTCCATCATTTCGCCGGCTTGGCGCCGCTCCTGAAAACCTGGTACGCCTTAAGCAAGGCACTCCTATAGTCGGCTTCTTCCTCCGGCGGAATGCGATGATAGATTCTCACAGCACCGAGCAAAGCGTCGCAGCCACAGGTGTCTGCGGGAATGTTGCGTGCGACGCACTGCTCAAAGATGAGCGCCAAACCGGGGATACTGACGGTAGCACCCCGGATCTTGAGCTTCCCGCCCGGTACGGGCCTTGAGCACGAACATTGGTCCCCGCTCGTCACAGCCGCGGTGCCATCGTACGGGCCCACCTCCGCCAGTACGGTGTCGACCTCGGCGGCAATCCGCTCCGCGACTGCCCATACCGCTCCCTTGTCTGGCCGAGAAGAGTCCCGCGACGAGCGATGACAGCCCACGGCCTGGGTTCCGAGGATGTCGGTTACCACCAGGGCGGAACTGACCGGGCCGCTGTGCTCCTCCGTGCCCCACTTGGCGCACTGCTTCTCGCACCCGTCGATGGTGATTGTCGGATGCGTCTTGGCGAAGTTCCGTTCCGCTTCATTCCCAGCGAGGAACAGCGGCAAACAAAGAGTGACCGTCGCTTTGGGCCGCAGCAGTTCGAGCACCCGGCGTGTCGCCAGGCGCGAAATCGTCCCTTCCGGTATCGCCTCGCCGCTGCATGAAATAATGCCGACCTTGGTAACTTCCACGCTCATCGGATGACCTCCTCGCGCGCGTACAACCGCACCGCCTCGCATGCGACCGATTCGGCAATCTCCCGTGTGATGGTCCACCCGTCATCGGCCAGCGCGGTTGCGTTGCCCGGTTTCGCGCCCCGGTGGTTCTTGAACGCTTCCGCCACCTGGATCGCCTTCGCCACGCGTCCGCCGGCCATTGCCACGTTCTTCTCCGCACAGGCCTTGGCGCACCCGTCAATGGTGATGCAGGCGTGGTTTCGCACCGCCGTAACCGCTTCGGCGTCTCCCTTCACCAACAGGGCCAGACACAGCGTGTCTGTCCGTCTCGGCGCCAGTTCATCCGTCACCAGATACGTGACTTCGCGACTCATCAGACCGTGTACTTTGCCGATCCCGCTACACGGGATGACCAGCACGGGACTCTCAGTAGGCTCGTTTCCCATTCGACTGTTCCTCTTACTCCTCGGCGGCCTTGCGCTTGACGATTTCCGCATACGCCGCCGGGTCCAGCAGCAGTTCCTGGTCTTGCGGCCAAGCTGCCAACTTCACTTCCACCAACCAGCCGGCACCGTAAGGATCTTCATTGATGAGGCCGGGGTTGTCGACCACGGCAGGATTGACGGCGGTCACTATGCCCGCGACCGGTGCAATGATCTCAAACACAGCCTTGGCCGACTCCACGCTGCCCAGTTCGCCGAACTGCTCCACCGCTACATCCACCCTGGGCGGATCGAAGTAGCTGATGTCGGTCAGCTTCTGCTGCATGAAGTCGGAGATGCCCACGCGCGCCACGCCATCCAACACGCGAGCCCAAACATCGTTCTCGTTGAACACGTAGTCCACTACGGGAACGCGGAATTCGAACTTGTCGTGCGTCACGACGAGGTATTCTGTTGGCGTTTCAAACTCCGCAACTGCCTGGACGGCAACTGCAGGCGCGTTTAGGTTGCGGATCAGTTCATCGACGATCGTCCGGGCAATCGCCAAACCATTTGGCCCCAGGCTGAGCGTGGATTCCAGCGCCTGGCCGGAGGCTTTTACGGCATCCGACACCAGCACCTTGTGCTCCACATTCGCCTCCAGCCGGGTGGCGAGTTTCGTGGCGCACCGCGTCGAACATCCATCGACGACGATCAGCGAACTATCGCTGAGGGCTTTCTTGTAACGCGCCGGTGCGCGATTCAGGAGGACGGGGCAGATGATTTCGCCCCCAATTGCGTCCGCACCGCGTATGGCCACCTCCCGTGCCACCGACCCCTCTGGCTTGTCCAGGCCGTTGCAGGAGAGAATCACTCGTTTCATTTGACAGTCACTCCCTCGCGAATCTGTTTTATTCGAGCGATAGTTTCCGGCTTGCCAGGGAACGAGATCGCATCCGGCCCGCACGTCTTGGCGCAGGCGCGGCAAAACACCACGCAGTTCGATGGGTTCGCGACGACCAGTCTTGGGTCGCCCTCGCGCCGCTCAAAGACATGATGGGGGCAAAAGGTGTCGCACTCCATGCAGAAGGTGCACTTTTCATAGTCGATCGTGGGAAACCAGGGGATTTGATCCCGAGGGACCCCCATGAAAGTCGTCTCAGCCATCTTCTTCCACCCCCATCCCATGCAGCGTGGCGGAAACTTTCTGGATGGCCTCGTCGGTGGTCATGTCCCGGATGTCGAGCGGGGTCATGTCCCGCTTGACATCCATTCCCTTTTCGGCGAAGGCGTCGCGGAACATCTTGTATTGCATATTGGGCGCGCAGGCCGCTATGACGAGTGGCCGCTTTGGCTCAAGGAAATCAGCCAGGAACCGGTCGCCATCCACCTCGCATAGCTGAGGATGAATGACGCCGTACTCGACCGGCAGTTCTATGCGCGCGCGGTTGATGAAGTCCCAAATGTCCATTTTTTCGAACCCAGGGCACTTGCCGGTGCAGACGCACATGAGGAGTCCTGGACGTTGCCCGATCATTTAGTTGCCTCCTGCTGCTACGAGCATCTGCTTGATCTCCTCGACAGAGGGGATGCGTCCGGCGGCTTTGACCTGCCCGTTGATGACCAGACCCGGCGTCATGAGGATCTGAAACTTGATGATGTCCTGGACTTTCTCGATTTCCGCCTTGATGCCGAGTTCCCGAACCGCTTTTTCAGCGTTCGCCGTCAGATTGCGGCATCTCGTACATAAAGTTCCTAATATCTGAATTATGGCCATATGTTTTCCTTTCCGTTCCAGTGGCTAACGAGGATTGACGAGCTCCCACTGTTCCTTCGCGTTGGTTTCGACGACTTCGCCGACGCAGTCGAAAAACCTGAGGACGCACGGCATTTTCAGCCGGTAGTGAACCTGAAGTCCCCGCTTCTGATCCAGGATGATTCCGGCGCCCTTCAGCACGGACAAGTGCTTGGAGACCGTGGACATGTCGGCCCCAATCATCTCGGTCAACTCGCAGACGCAGCGTTCTCTCTGGGCGAGCTGCTCGACGATGAAGAGCCGAGAAGGATGGGCTAATGCTTTAAAAACATTAGCTCGGATTGTCAGCCGTGCCTGCGTCTTAGAGTCCAACACGATCCGATTCTATTACTATTTGGTCAAATAGCCAAGTATGCTTCTGACGGATGCTTCTGACGGATCAGGCGATAGGCCGTGTGTTGCACTTCAACGCCAATGAGTCCTGCCTCTTGGAAGGCAGCCCGCAACTGGCTGGCGTCGGAATACCACTATTCCCATGGAAGAGCCGTCCCTCGCTCGTCAGGTTTCGGGGCGCCCAGCAGTCGCAAAGGATGTAAAAACTAAAGCGGCTCGTAGCACTTTCGAGCCGGATTGCACTCGTAGTCGTCTACGAGTTTGCTGTCCGGCCCGAGACAGTTATAGGTGTGCTGGCACCAGAAGGCCCGATCGTTGCCATGCGGGACGGTAGGGTCCCAGGCGGCTTCGATGAACATGCCTTTCCAGCGTAGCTTGGCGCACCGATCTTGGCCGATATTGGTCAGCCCGGCGCGCTCACCGGATGGTTGCATACTATCCCCTCGCTCGAACGGCTTCGAGCAGCGCGCGCTTGACAGCCACGCGCGCCAGTTGCACCTTGTAGGCGTTACCGTTCAGCGGTTTGGCATCCGCCAAAGCGGCCTTTGCAGCTTCCTCCGCCGATTCCGCTGTTACCGCCTTCCCATCGAGCACCTTCGCGGCCTCGGTCGCCTGCCACGGCGTCGGCGCCACGTGCCCCAGGACAATCTTCGCCGACGACACGGTGCTCCCCTTCATTTTGAGCGCCACCGATGCCGCCGCCAGCGGCCAATCGAGCGCCTGCTTCTGCCGCACCTCGTACGTGGCATTCTTCGTCCCGTCGTGCGGCACTATGATTTCGGTCAGGATCTCGTTGGGCAGCAACGCGATTTCGCGCGTATTCTCGTTCTGCGGCGCGACGAAAAACTTCGATGCCGCTACCTCGCGATGCCCCGAAGCCGAAGCCAGGCGGACTTTTGCTCCCATGGCTACCAGTGCCGGACCAAAGCTCGACGCACTCACAAAGTAGGCTGGGCCGCCATTACCCAGGATGGCGTGATAGCGATTTTCGCCGTCCGGTACCAGCGACTTGCCGTCCTTCATTGCAAGCAGCCCGAAGCCCTGGCGGAAATACCAGCACCTGGGACGCTGGCAAAGATCGCCACCCACCGTACCCATATTGCGGATCTGCGAGCTGGAAACGCCCCGGGCTGCTTCCGCCAGCGCCGGGAAGCTCTTGCGGACTTCGGCGTGATCGAGCAGTTCCTCGATCGTCACGGTCGAGCCGATGCGCAGCCCCGTCTTGCCATCTTGGATTCCGCCCAGCTCTTTGATGCCCTTGATATTCACCAGGCGCCTGGGAGTTTCGAGATAATCCTTCATAAGGCTGATCAGATCGGTGCCGCCAGCCAGCACGCCAGTCTCGCCCCACTTGTTGCCGAGCATTCCCAGAGCTTCCCGCAAGGTTGTCGGATTTGCGTATTCGAAGGGTTGCATTTATGCATTCCTCCTTTCGAGCGCTGCCAGGACGCGATCCGGCGTCAGAGGAACGTTCGGTACCCTCACACCGATAGCATTGGCAACTGCGTTTGCAATCGCTGTAATTCCAGAAATGGCAGGCGGCTCAGCCAGTCCGATCACACCGAGCTTGTCGTGCTCCGGCGTGATGTCCAGGTGCACAATAATTTCGCCGATATCCCCGATTCCCGCCAGCTTGTAGAACTCCATATCAGGGTTCAGCATGCGCCCGGTTTGCTGGTCCATGACGCGCTCTTCCATCAAAGCCGCGCAGATCCCCATGATGCATGCGCCGTGGATCTGGCTTTCGGCTGTCTTGGGGTTGATGACCAAACCCATGTCTTGCACCGCCACGAGCTTGTTGATTCTGACGATGCCGGTTTCCGTATCCACGGAAACATCGGCCATCTGCACGCCGCCTACGCCGCTCGAATTGAGCCCGCCTGGGTTCCGCTGGTTGTTTTCTCCCATTTCGGAGATTTTGCTGACACCCAGCTTCTGGCAGGCCGCCTTCCAGGTCAGGCTCTTTGATGAATTGCCTTTCACCTGGATCCGCCCGTCCACCGCTTCGAGCTGATCCGCAGTGGTGTCGAGAGATGGCGCCACCGCTTCGAAAAGCTTCCCGCGTGCGTTCATGGTTGACTTGCGTGTCGACGAGGAAACGCCGCCCACCGTGGTCGAACCACCCGACGCGCCGGAGGGCGGAAGTGAGCTGTCACCAATCTTGAGCGTGATCGCACCCAGAGGCAAACCGAGGGTCTCGGCCGCAACCATCGTGATGACCGTGCGTGTGCCCGTGCCGAGGTCCTGACTGCACAACTCCACTTCCACTGTGCCATCCGGATGGATGTTGGTGCGGCACTGGCTGTTGTGGCCGCCGCCGCCCCAGGTGTGGAGTGCCAGGCCCAGGCCGCGCTTCACAGTTCCAGACCCCGACTCCCCGCGGCGATGCCACAGCTTTTGCCAGTCGATCAGTTCCGCGCCCTTCTTGATTTGCGCGCGGTAAACTTCGGCTCGCGGCGTCAAACCCAGGTTCTTGTCATAGAATTCCAGCGGGTCCATGTTCAGCTTCGCCGCCAGATCATCGAATGCCGTGTTGGTCAGGTAGCAGGCTTGCTGGTGATTGGGAGCGCGCCAGGCCCGCGCACCGCCGCAGTTGGTGGAAACGGCGGTGTGATTCTTGCGCTGGTTGGGGATGTCGAACACGTACGGAATGGGCGGGCTGCCGCCGCCTCCAATCCCCCCGGTCGACCATGATTCCGACTGCCATGCCGTGATCGTGCCGTCTTTCTTGGCCGCCACCTTGATATTGGCGTAAGCCGATGGACGGTTGCCGGCAATCAGCAGTTCCGTTGCGCGATCCAAGAACAGCTTGACAGGCCTGCCATTACTGGCTTTCGACAGCCGGGCAGCCTCTAAGCCCCACAGGTCCACGGCGAACTTGCTGCCAAAGGCGCCGCCGATATACTGCATGTTGGTGTGAACGTTCGATGCCGGGACCTTGAGGTTTTGGGAGAGATCGCCGCCGATCCCGGAAACGTTCTGCGTGGAGGGGTAGAGGTTCAGCCGGTCCCCCTTCCACTCGAGCACGTTTCCGTGCGGCTCCAGGCAGCAATGCGTGATCACGGGAATGCCATAGTGGCCTTCCACCACGGCATCGGCTTCCTGAAATGCTTTGTCCGGATCGCCCTTCACCTGCTCGCCCGCGGCCTTGGCGCGCATGCCGGCTTGCTTGAGATCGTCCTCGCGCACCATGTGCGGGAGCACTTCGTACTGGACCTTGATCTTGCGAGTAGCGTCTCTGGCGATCTCCTCCGTTTCCGCCGCCACAGACGCCACTTCCTGGCCCGCCCACATCAATTCTGTTCCCGGTGACGCGATGACGCGCACTGCGGTCACGCCGGGAAGTTTTTCCGCTTCGCTTGCGTCGATACTCGTAACGCGTGCATGCGCGTGCGGCGAAGTCAGTAGCGCACCATGCAGCAGGTCCTTCTGTGTAAAATCGGACGAGTACTTCGCGCGCCCTGTGGCCTTAATCGGACCGTCCACGCGCTTGGTTGATTTGCCAAGCACGCGGCGTTTTTCCATCGGAGGCCAGCCATAGTTCGGCGTATCAGGCATTGCGTCCTCCTCTCATTTCCTTGGCGGCTTCGAGCGCGGCTTTGCGGACTCCCATGTAGGTTCCGCACCGGCACAAGTTGCCGCCCAATCCCGCCTCAACGTCTTGTCCCGTCGGATTGGGGTGCTTGTCCAGGAACCCTTTTACAGCGACCACAAATCCCGGCGTGCAATACCCACACTGCTGCGCGTCATGATTGACGAACGCCGCCGAAACCGGGTGCAGCTTGCCGTTTTGCGAGAACCCTTCGATGGTCTGGACGTCCTTGCCCTGCGCTTCGATGGCCAGCACGTTGCAGCTATAGACCACTTTGCCGTCCATGATGACGGTGCAGGCGCCGCAGGCTGCCCGGTCGCAAACTTTCTTCGCGCCGGTATGATCCAGATGATTGCGCAGCGCGTCGATCAGGGTGACGCGGGGCTCGATATTCAGGTTGTAAGGCTTGCCATTGATCTTGAGCGTGACGGGCACCGCCCCCGGCCCGGCGACATTGCCGGCCGGCGCCGCCAATGCGGCGGTCTCGAGAATCCCGCTCCCCAGCGCACCCGTACTGATGCCCACGCCGCGCATGAAACCGCGCCGTGAAAACCCGCCCGTGCGCTTTCTGGGGGCGTCAGGATCTTCCTTGGAACTCACTAGACACCTTCCTTTCGCGTCCTTCGAGGTTGGATTCTACTAACAAGAAACGCTATGCTCAGTGAGCCTGCTCCATCCTGCCGACGCCGTGCCCAAGGGGGGTGTTGCGGCCAGCGGTTGGTAAACGAGGTCGGCGATACTGTCCCGCTACGCTAGCGAGATCGTGGGTAGGCTCAACAACAAAACTCCAATCCAGAGAAAGTAGCGACTCATACGGACCTCCTTATGAGTGCGCGTGCCGGAACGCTAAGGCGACGTTCCTACCCGGATCTCAACTAACCAGAATTTCCTTTTTGCCTTCCTGGGCGCCATCAATTATACATCCAATCACTCGCTTTTCAGAGCTTGTTATCTCTTTTTCCATTCCGCCCGATTCCAGCGGCCCGGGGAATGCGGGTTGACTTGGCGGAAGTCGCCAGCCCAATAAGTTGAGGGAAAGCGGTGTCGCCCGCGCGCTCTCCTTTGCGGCCCCGGTTGGCGCCCCGAACCAGCTCTGCCATCTAGGATTCCTGAGGCTCGCGCCTAGGGACTGCGGCCATCCACACCGAAGAGCTGGAACGGCGCATTCTGGCCGGCCGCGACTGACTGAAGGGTACGAAATAACCCGACGACCTGCCGGGCGATGCACCTCTAGCAGTAATGCTCGCTCCTGTGTTTCTGGATGGCGCGGCCGCGCGTTGCCACATTCGGCGCGTGCCGTCTCTGACGCTGCGAGGGCTTCATCGAATTCTTCATCGCTGGCCAGCTGGAGTTTAGCGACCGCAATCGTGAACGGTTCGGGCCATCTTGCGTGATTCGGCGGCGCGGACCTCGTCCAACGCCTTGTTCATCTTGGCCACGATATGAAACCGGTCGAGGATGTGCAGCGCCTGGGAACATTTCTCGCCAATCACGTCCAGGTAGGGCTGCCACCGTCTCTCAGAAAAGTGGCTGTAGACCGCCTTCTCCGCCGTGTGGTCCAGGAGGACGGCGGCCCACTCGTTCATAACGGCTCGGAGGAGGAACAACGTTCCTTCGACTCCACCTGCCGCAAACTCCACCATTTTCTCACTCAGTCTCAGCCCAGAGCCCGCCTGTTACCCACAAATTCCCCGGACGAGGCGAACTTTCCAAGATCCGATCCTGCGTTCATCCACGGCAAGCAAGCGATTCAGAGAAGCACACTGTCGGAACAGCAGCTGAACGCACTTTGGGCGAGCGGTATCGATCCGACCTTTTCAGCTCGCGAAAATGTTGACTCTCGTCCTCGCAGGGTCGATTGTGATGATGGCAGCGGGTGTGACGGGCTTGGGCCTGCTAGACCGGCCGAGCAATGGAGCTATCAAGCCCGGTAGCTAGCCTGGTTCCGAGTCTCGTGCTCAATGCAGTGGTGACGTTCGCAAGCTCGCGGTTTGGGCTGGCGACGATCCCGATTAGAAGAGTGCCCGTTTTGCGCGACCCGGGCCGTCGTCTGTTGGCAGAAGGAAAAAACGATGGCGAGAAAGCGCAAGAAGGATATCAAGGCGAACAATGCCATGTTGCCAGTGATGCGGCCAGACGCTGCCGGGATCGATATAGGCGCGACCGAGATTTTCGTTGCTGTGCCGGTGGATCGTGCGGCAGAGAATGTACGCTCGTTTCCGACCTTCACACAGGACCTGTACGCTTTGGCGGACTGGCTCAAGCAATGCGGCGTGAAGACGGTTGCCATGGAATCCACTAGCGTGTACTGGATTCCACTCTTCCAGGTTTTGGAGGAGCGCGGGTTCGAGGTATGCCTGGTCAACGCACGCCATGTAAAGAACGTTCCGGGCCGGCGCACCGACGTATCCGATTGTCAATGGTTGCAGTTCTTACACTCCGTTGGACTCTTGCGGGCGTCGTATCGACCCGAGCAAGAAGTCTGCGCCGTACGATCGCTGTTGCGGCATCGCTAGAGCCCGGTGCAAATGGCCGCGACCCACGTCAACCACATGCAGAAGGCGCTGGATCAGATGCATGTGCAACTGCATCACGTGATCAGCGACATCACGGGCCAAACTGGGTTGGCCATAGTCGATGCGATCCTGGCGGGAGAGCGTGATCCGTTTGTTCTGGCCAAACTCCGCAACGACCGGATCAAGGCCGGTGAAGACGTCATCGCCAAGTCGCTGGTGGCGATTATCGGGCCGAGCACTTATTCACTCTGCGACAATCGCTGGCTGCGTATCGCAGTTACCAGAAGCTCATTGATGACTGTGATGGCGAGATTCGGAAATCGCTGGAACAGTTGAAGCCACCCCGCCAGCCAGATGACTCCGACGGCGATAGCCAGAAGCCCCAGCCCACGCCACCTTCGACCGACGGTGTCTTGCGATCGGAACTGAAGCGCATCTTCGGCGTCGATCTAACGAAGATTCCCGGCATCCGGGTCGGGATCGGTCAGACTCTGTTTGGTGAGATCGGTCCCGACTTCACGAAGTTTCGCAGCGCTTCCGCGTTTGCCTCCTGGATGGGGCTATGTCCGGACAACGACATCAGCGGCGGCAAAGTGCTTTGGGTCGGCACACGGAAGGTCAACTGCCGAGCCGCGACGGCCCTTCGGATGGCCGCCCAGTCTCTCCACCACAGCAAGAGCGCGTTCGGTGATTTCTACCGACGTATGAGAGCGAAACTTGGCGCGCCGAAAGCCATCACAGCGGCCGCTCACAAGTTGGCTCGCATCATCTTCCATCTCGTGACCACACGCCAGGAGTTCGATGACAGCCGATTCGCTGCTGATCAGCTCCGCTATCAGAAACGCCAAGAGGCCGAACTCCGTGCGAGGGCGAAGGCAATGGGTTATGAACTCATTCCCCTCGAACAGGCTGGGTGAGTTCCTTAGAAGAAGCGCTGATCAGTATGCGCCGGCAGCGTTTCATGCGCGCGACGGCGTATTCTTTGGCTCTCCCAACATCGTTTCGTGGATGGGGAGTTTGGCCCTGTTCATTGCGTCGGCCGTCAGGGCGCTTCGCGGCGCACGATTAGTGGTCATGTCTCAGGCAGAATAGCCGTCTATGACCAACTCTCGCGCGATAGAGACGCACGAGCCTCACGGGTACGAGATCGCTTTGCTTACGGCTGTGCCGTCCCTTCGGTTATGCAATTGACGATCTCAATGGCCTTTTCCATCTGCTGATCCCTGCCAGTGTTCAAAACGTGAGGATCAACCTCCACTGGCACATCTGGGGAAACCCCGTTTCCCTCAAGACAGTTACTCCGCGACGTGTACCAACCGAAGACCGGCAGACGCAGCCAGTAACCACTGCCAACAGCGAAGTTCGCGGCTCCTAAGACGTTGCCGGCCGTGTGGGTCCCGACGATTGTCGCCAGATGATTCTCGGCGGCAAAGCTGGCCACCATCTCGGCGGCGCTGTTTGTCCATTCATTCACGAGAACGGCGATCTTGCCGTGGAACGGCTGTGCTTCCAAACCCTGTGTGAGCAGGAACACAGACTTGTCACGGAACGCGAACCGCGCCAGCGTGAAAAAGAGTTCCCGCTTGCTCTGCGGCATCGGCACGCGCGGCAAGGTCTTCGAATCGTACCCCATGCGCAGCCGTTGGCGGGTCAAGCTGTGGCCGATCGGAAGTTGTCCCGGACAGAGGTAGCTAGCAAGGCGGGCGAGCCCCAAGCTGCCGCCGATGTTGCCGCGCAGGTCAATGACGAGGCGATCGCATCCTTGCGCTTTGAGATCCACTACCGCCGCATCCAACGCCCTAGCGAACTCCATCCCAAATGCTCCGGGCAAATAGAGGATTCTCAGAAGCCCAACGTTTGGCGCGATGATCCTGTGGACTAGACTCTTGGGTGCGACGATCGGTGGGCGGGCCCTCGTTCCCTTTCGGAATGGGACTTCTACTGTGACGTCCCGACGGTTCTCGCCTTGGACATTCGATATGCTCAGCCGGTGGGAATACCCGATCTTGAACCGCGGCATCGATGGGGGCACGTAGGGCGTTCCGTCAACCGCGAGTAACAAGTCGCCTGGCCTGATACCAGCCACATGCGCGGGCCCATCCTCAAAGACATCCAAGAAAAACCACTTCACGTCGCCGTCCCGCGGTTCGAACCTGCGCACGGTCGCGTTGATCGAATGCTGCGGTAGGACCTGGATAGTGCTTTCGTGATAAAAGACTGTGTGGCTGCTGCGAAGTTCGGCTAGAATCTGTTGCACGCCGACCTCGAACCCATCCCTGTCCGCGTTTAGCAATTCCGGCACGCGCTGGTCGAAAAGCCGTGACCAATCCTCGTAGTTCACACCCGCGGCGCCGACGTGGTCTTTGAGGATTCGCTTTTTAATCGCAGACAGAATTTCAGAGCGCTGTTTTTGATCGAATGGCATGGTTTGCATTCTTGCTTTCGTGTGGTGATGCGGTGCGATCGGCTGCCCCTTCGAAGGTAAAGCTCGCCCAATAGTACGGGACCGCTTCGCGACCGAACTTTCGCAACATGTCGCGCTTGGCCGCAGTGAGCGCATAGGCGGCTGGTTCATGCGCGGCAAGGTGCCGGTAAAACTGCTTCATTAGGGAGAGCGAAAAAGTGTCGTCGATTGCCCATAACGTCGAAACAACCGTTTTGGCACCGGCCAGGAGGAAGGCTCGCGAAAGAGTCGCGATGCCTTCTTCGCCTTCAACCGGTCCGACTGCCGTGTCGCAGGCCGAAAGAATTACCAGGTCGGCGTTGAGTCGCAGTTGAACGATCTCCGAGGCCTGTAGGAAACCGTCCTCGCCCGCAGATGGATCACTCAGCAACACTAACGCCGAGCGATTCGGATCCGTCTTGCTCGCAAACCCGTGAACGGCCAGGTGCACAATGCGATAAGCCGACAGGTCTGCGCGCTTGAACGCAGACTCTGTTCCGTTTGACCCCAACAAAAGCGTGTTGCTACGGTCATGAACGGCAGCGTCGGCTGCAAGTACTTCGTCTTTCGACGCAGGCAGATCAGACAGATCACTGCCTTCGTACCCACGGGTGAGACTAACTTGCTTCAATTCCGCCGGGCTGTATGGAATGCCGCCTACGGCCAACAACGTACGCCAAGGTGGACGCGTTCGACTCTTTTGTGTTGTCAGCAAGAAGAACGCGGTCGAGGAAGGCGCGTATATCACGTTGCGAGTTTCAACAACGTAGCGTCCCGCCGGGTCTATCAATCCGTCGAACGGCACGAGATGTAGCTGGCCATCTCGTATCACCACTAATTCCTCTTTTCCCGCAGCCTCTGGCACCGGCCGAAGAAGAACATCGTACAGGGCACGAGCTTCAGCGAAAGCCGGTTGCTTATCCCTCGCGGGCTTCAGGTATGCGGCGATGAGCGCTTCGATCTGATGCTTGCCGGCCAATGTCACAATCCGCACATTCGAGCGCGAAATCACTAAACAATAGGAATGCGGATCTGCGACGACGTACTCGAGAATGGCCTCAGCCGCCCCGAGACTGTCCTGCAGTAGATCGATCCCAACGGTGCTGTGTGCCTGCGCCTTCAAGATACTGATCTCCGGAGTTACCCAGCGGGACTGTTCGACCGTGAAGATCTGGTCGCCAATCCGACGCACTTCGGCGGTGGAACGCGCATCCCTCAATTTAAGCCTGAGCTGGGCAACGCGTCGTTCGGTTTTCTTTGCTTCGTCTGACGTCACGGAACCGGCCATCAGCAGGTCAGAAGTCACGCGCCCGCGAACCTGCTCCACGATGGAATAGGCTTTCCTGGGGTCGCGAAGATGTTCCGCAACTAGTGAGAAGTGCTCCGAGTAGAGCTCGCTTGATGCCCTGATGAGCGCCGTCTTATCCAGAACACTTGGGAATGTGCCGATCATGGAATCAACAAAGGCACCGGCGCGATCATAGGTAGCCTCCGCATCGGCGTATTTGCCTTGACTGACCTGCAGTTCCGCGAGTGTTTGCAGTCGCTGGGGAATCGACCACGTACGCCCACTGGCCTGTGTCGACTCCACCACGAGTTTCGCGAACTGTTCCGCTTTCACGATATCCCCGCGGTCTCGGTACAAGCTCTCGAGTGCGGATTGCGCATCAGTTAGTTCCCGCACGAAACCGCCAGCCTCCGCCAGCGAAGCCGACTGCTTGAGTAGTGCGAGTGCCGTTTTGTCATCGTGCTGAGCTCGCGCTACACGTGCCTTCTCATCTAAGGCGATTGCCTGATGTTCGGCGTGGTGGCCTTGTTGCGCATGAATCAGGAGATCATCCGCCAGACGCTGAGCATTGTCGAGTTGCCCTAATCTGAACAGCATGTCGAGCCGCCCCTCGTTGGTCGAGAACGGATATCCAGAATCGGGCGTCGCGCCGGCAATCTTGAGAGCCTTGTCGAAGTATGGGGGTGCCTGTTCGTACATACCAGTTGCGACCAGACCAGTGCCAACGACCGTTAAATAGCGAATCTGGGCACCTACGTCACCGCTCGCTGTGGCGACCATCAAAGCGTGTCCGGCGTCAACTATTCTTTTGGGTTGACGACAACTATTTCTCCCTATCAACGACAACTACTTTTTAGCTCTTAGGCGGGGCGCGGAGCGCCCGCCGCTGGGCGGAGGGCGAAGCCCGTTCCGCGGCCCGGTTTTTTTGTTTTTGGAGTACGAGGATCCGTGGCGGTGGGAACGTGAAAAACCTGCTTCTGGTTTTGCACGTTCCCATCCGCCGTCATCGCCGGAGCTGTGGAAATGTGGGAGGCTCGCTCGCTGTTGGCGAGATTTCCAAGGGGGCTCGTGGGAAGAGTGGGAAGCCTGCCTTTGGCTTTCCACTCTTTCCACAGACCCGGCATTTCCACAGCTCTTTTTCCTCCCGGCTTTTGGGTTTTGTGCGGACCTCCGCCTCATTCACTCTCGCCCTGGCTTTCCGCCTGTTGATTCTTCTTGGCGTGCTCCACCCGGTAACTCGGAATGTTCAGTTCGATGATCACGCTATGGTGCACCAGTCGGTCGATGGCTGCCGCCGTCATCATGGCGTCTTTGAAGATGGCTTCCCATTTGGAGAACGGCAGATTGCTGGTCATCAGTACGCTGCCGCGTTCGTAACGCTCGGCCAACAAGGTGAACACGACTTCCATGTCGTCCCGGCTCTGCTGCGAGTAGCCCAGATCGTCGATGATCAAGCCGTCATAGCGCCCCAGTCGTTTGATCTCCCGGCTCAACCGTAGGTCCCGCTTGGCGGCCAGTAAGTTCTGCATGAGCAAGGCGCACTTGGTGAAGTGCATCTTGCGCTCCCGCATCACCACCAGTTCCTGAGCCAGTGCCGTCAGAAGATGGCTCTTCCCCGATCCGGGATTCCCGAAAACCAAAACGTTCTCTTTCCGGTCCAGAAAGCTGCCGTCCAGCAGCGTTCGCAGCTGCCGTGTCGCTTTCCCCGGCAACCTCTTTAGATCGAAACTCTGCAGCGACTTCTCCAGCGGTAGCGCCGAGTCTTTCAGCAGCCGCTGCACCCTGGACTTCCGCCGCTGCTCGCATTCCCGCGAGATCACTTCCAGCAGATACTGCTCATAGCTCAGCGTCTCTCGTTCCGCCCGCCGCGCCGTGTCTTCGTAGCACTCCCGCACCGTCGGCAAGTGCAAATCCTTCAGATGCCCAATCAGCGCCGGGCGTACGTCAGCGACCGCGCTCATTGCCGCACCCCCATCTCCGTGCATAACTGGTCAAAGCTGGCCAGGTTCACCGGCGCCACTTCCACCATCGTCACCGCCGAAATGGTATCGAGTTTGGCCAGCGCTTCCTCGATCGACTCCACCGTAATCACTGTCTCCGCATTCCCCTCCAGGAGCTCACGCAAAGCCTCATCTACCTGGACCTCGCCGGCCACTGCCGCCAGTTTCAGAATCTTCAAGTACTCTTTGCTCGACCGGTTCGGCGTCGTGTCTTTCAGCGCATCGTAAGCCATACGAAACCGGCTGGTCGGAAACAGATCCTGTTGATACCGGTAGTTCTCAAAGGCCCCCGGCTTGCGGACCAGCCATTCGATGATGTGCCGGTAATCGATGCGATGCTTGCCCCGCCCGCGCAGCCGCGGCAGGTCTTCTACCTTCCTCTGCCCGTACCAAACCTCGACATGGTCCAGGTACGACCGCGCTTCCACCTGCGCCCCAATCAGACGGCTGTTCACCGAATACGCGTTCCGCTCTACGTGGATCAGACTGCCAGAGTCCACCTTCACCCGCTCCCGTTTGGCCGATTCCATCCGCCGCGCCGGTAACTCCCGCATCACCGCCATCTCTTCCGACAACCGGGCCCGCCGGCCCGCATTCCGCTGCGCAAACAGATCCTTGAGAAATTGCGCGTACTCGGCCAAGCTCCCAAAGTCACGGCTCCCTCGCAGCAGCAGCGCCTGCTCCACAGCTCGCTTGAACCGGTGGTGGCTCTGCTCGGCATCGCCATTCTCGTTCGGGCTGGCGGGATTGGTATGCTGCGGCTTCACCCCGTAATACCTCATCACCCCTTCATAGCGCCGGTTGAACTCCTCCAGATTGCTCATGTTGTTGACCGCGCTCGACAGGCTGTCGGTGCGGTGCTCGGCCGCTACTGCTCCCAACTCCCAGACCGCGTTCTGCCATCCTTCGCTGAGACTCTCCAGGCTCTCCGAATAGCAGATCGTGCCCGTCTCCCAGTTCGAATACGTCAGCACAAAGTGGTACACCAGGTGCTCGAACGTCTGCCCCGCCAGCGTGATCCCCAGCTCGGTCATGTGCGTGAAGTCCGACGCACACAGTCGCCCCGGTGCGTGTTTCTGGCTGAAGTACACTTCCTGCGCGGGTCCTTCCGTCACCCGCCATAGCTTGACCCGCCGTTGCAGTGTCCGGATCTGCCCGTCACTGAACCGCCCCGGGTATTCCCGCTGCAGCCACGCGAACACCGTCTTGGCTTCCAGTCCTGGACTCTCCTGAATCTGCCGCTGAACAACGTCCCACACCTCGCCAAACGGATCTTCGCGGGTCCGCCACTGGCGCTCCTTCTTCAGTTCGCTGGGCAATCTTTCCAGGCTCAGATACCGCCGCGCTGTTGTCGGGTCCATTCCCGCCTTCGACGCCGCAATCTCTTGATTCTTTTCTGTATTCGACAACTGTCTCAGCCTCCTCACCTGCTCGTCCGTGACCATCCCTTGGCGCTACTTGAGCGCGATTCTCGATGGTCACATTAGTTGTCGTCGAGCGGGAGTTTTAATTGTCGTCAGCCGGGAGTTCTAATTGTCGCCGAACATCGACTTCCGCCTTCTTAGCACTACGGATGGTCCGCTCCTCTAAAATAGCGACGCCTGGGTGCGCATCCCTGATCGCGGCTAGCTGCTCGTCCAGTAGCCTTTTCACGCGGTCCGAGCAATCGGTCCAGACCCGAAGCAGTAGTTCGCGCTCTGGGCAAATACCAATCGATTCTGCCATATATCACGCAGCGTTGCCCGGCCAGCTTGGTGTTGATGACACCTTGGGTGGTGTCATTGTCGGTTTAGTTAAGGGAGCGGACCGGGCTTGGTGAGCATTATACGCCAGAACCTATCTGGAGTGTTGCTTTTTACCACACAGTGGGTAAACTGGCTGTGGGGAGGTGGCGGCGACTGAAGAGGCTAGGCTGGGATCGACGTGACAGGTCGGCTCGGATCTGTGCTCCTGGATCGCTTGTCGCACTTTGCCGCATTCGGCACGCGCTGTCTCGGATGCGGCGAGGGCTTCGTTGAATTCTGCATCGGTGGCCGTCCGGAGTTTGGCTACCGCAACTGCGAAACGTTCGGTGCTGGTCCCGTACGCGATGAGGAGCCGCATCTTTTCGTCGCAGATCATAGCGGTCAACGATGCAGCTTTGCTGGTTTCTTGGGGGCTGGATTCTGTTTCACTTCCTGAACTTCTGACTTTGGCACTCGGAACAGGGCCTGCATGGTACGCGTGAAGTTGCGTAGGGCTGTCGGGCCTTCGTCGCACACCGGACGTTCACGTGGGTGATGGGCAGGCTGCATTCAGCAGCCATCATAACCCAAATCACCGATAAAAAAACATTTTCCTGGACGATGAGAAACGAGGGAGCTGGAAGTCACACTACGGAATATAGTACATAATGTCACCATCCCGCAGTTGACGAACGACAGTACTCGGAGGGCCGTGGGGTGGCCGGTATTCATTGACGATGGCCATAATGTCGTTTCCGTTCTTCCAGATGCGAATGGTCTTGATTTTGAACCGCCAATCTTCGTACTGGTACGGTGTTAACCGTTCTTCCCAGCGTTCGTCAGTATATTTGCGAAGGAGATCCGGCTTCGATATGATACGATACTCGCTAGGAGGCATAAAATGAACGAATTACGTGAACTCGTGATGCGTTACATTCGCGAATTGTCGTTTGCGGATTTTCGTCGTGCCTTCGTTGAGCAGTTCTTGGCAACTGCCAATACCGATACGGCCGTCTGGCAAGCGGTCGTTCAGATAGAATCTGCATGCGCAGATTTCTCGGAAAGCGAAGCTGCCACCGATGAGGGTCCCTTAAAACGGAATCTGGCGCGAATTGTGGATCAGGCGAGCCAGATTCGTACGCCAGAAATTGTCGTATCCATAAACAACGCGCCGGACATGACAATTGTAAACGGCACTGCATTCTACGTGGGTTCAAGCGGTACGATTTCCACTCGGTTGATTCCGAGTAACCCATCGTTACCAGAGCGTGCCACGTTGCCGGACAATCAAACACAAGAAGCAGTAGCATACTGATCGGCTTTCCCTTAGCGATTCCAGCCTCCCGGCGGTAAATGCCCAGGCATAGGCAGATTACCTTGGATTGCCTGTCCCATAGGAGGCAATGAAACAGTGAACTCCGTTGTAAAAGGATTGTTTGCTTGGCCCTCTACTTCTAAGACAAAGTTGTACACTCCAGGAACCTGAAACTGAGCTGGCGCGATCCTCACGGGATGTGTTCCGCCTCCTGGTTGCTGGAATCCAATAATCCCCATTGCGTCCAAAAGTCTTTGTCCGGTTTCCAGATGTTCAAGCCGCATGCGCACGCTCCACGTTCCGGGCCGGTCCGAGTCGAGATAGTGAAGGAACGTCAACATCGGCAAGACGACCGGGAATTGAGGCACGAGAATGATCTGGTTGTAGACACCAAGTATCAGCAACTTTCCGTTGTCCTCGCGCCGCACATCATCGCAGACGAGAGTAAACTTATGGGTGATTGGCATATCGCTTTTCTCCGCAGGCACACTTCACCTGTTGGATTTTGGCTTGACTTTTTTAGGAAGGCCCGGTTACGATGAGGTTGTCTAGGCACTCATCCCACCGGGACGCCCACTGGGGCGTCCCAAAGCGGTTCAAGCTCACTCACATTGTAACCCACGATCAAAAACGGAAGGTAGTAATTTTGTTTTATGCGGATTAAGTGTTGTGTCGCCTGCCGCGTCCTTGTCGGCGTCGTTGCTTACTAGTTGATTGGCGATTGATGATCCATCACCTTGCCGGTCAGTTCATTCCAAGTGAGACGCTTTCCGAACACGTTCGCCATCACATCGGCGAACCGTTCCGCCGGAGTATCCTTCCGGTTATTGAAGCGGTAGGCTTGCTCATCGACGTAGGCTTGCAAGTGGTACGGTTCGACCGAAACGTAAGTCCCGGCCAGCGACCGTTTCAGCAGGGACCAGAAATTTTCCAGACCGTTCGTGTGGACAGCGCCGCGCACGTATTCCTCGGTGTGGTCAACAAACTCACGCACGTAATTCGGCAGGTATTGATAGTGCTGTGCGTCGTCGGTATAGATCGTGGTTCCGTGTTCAACGTTGCTGTCGATATGTTCGTCAATGTTGGCCTTGCGGAGTTCCGGTAGAACCCGTGCGCGGATCTCTTTGCTGTGCCGCTCCAGTAGGCCCATGATGATCGCTTTTCCGGTATACCCGCCGTGTCGAATGTCACCGGCAACGTACTTACGGATTTTCTTTAGCTGGTGCATGTTCTTGACCTTGCCGCCAATGAACGATTCGTCAGCCTCTACCTCACCGGACATTTTTTTTTCAAAGGAGCCGGAAGCCATCGCCGCACGGATTCGGTGCAACATGTGCCATGCGGACTTTTGGCTGATGTTCAGATCGCTGGCCAGTTCGTAAGAGGAAATACCGTTCTTGCAGGTCACGATGAGCCAAACGGCCATCATCCACTTGTCCATGCCCAACGGAGAATCTTCGAAGATGGTCCCTACCTTGACGGTGAACTGCTTCTTGCAGCCCTTGCAGAAATAAATCCGGCGAGTCGAGATGAACGAATAGCCTTCGAATCCGCAACGCGGGCAGGAGATCCCGCGCGGCCAGCGGAGAGACACCGCGTACTGGTGCGCGCGACCTACGTCGGAGAAGAAGATAACCGCTTCTTGCAGGCTTTCCGGGAGCTTGAATTCGCTTTCCATGTCTCTATTGTGCGTCAAGTTACTTTGTGTGTCAAGTTAATTATTGCCAATATTGACGGAAGTGCAATTCGTTTTACATTGGACAACAGCGTTTCGTTGGTTGTCCCCGCGGCTCAATAGACGGGGAAACCCGGAAGGAACATTCTTTGTATATGGATTGGGACAGATCAGAGACTCTTGCGCTTGCTAAAACTTCCTGTACGCACTGCCACGGAGACGGATTGCGTTCTGGGCGAGGTAGTAGACCTAGTGCCTGCAACTGCGTTTTGCGGGCCATCTTTCGCGCTTGCTATGCCCGCTTCCGCTATTGCGTCACCAAAGAAAAATACATGAGCAAAGTGACGCTGACGCTGTGCGCGGGTAAGGATCGCCGGCTGACGTGGGTCCGAAAGGACGAAGACTACGTTGCGGACTTCTGCCTGGTCAGCCGCCGCACTCTGGATGATTTTGAATACAAGGTGTTTCGCTGTCACTTCCTGCTCGGCGCAGACTGGCGGCTCTGCTGCCGGCAGATGAAGATCGATCGCGGAACCTTCTTTCACGCCGTCTATCGCATCCAGCAGAAACTGGGCCGCGTATTTCGCGACCTCAAACCGTACAGTCTCTATCCGCTGGATGAGTACTTTGGCGGAACGGTTCGCAAGGGTCCGTCTCCCCAGGGACCGTGCGTAATCGAGATGCCGAAGCCGTCCGTCCCGCCGCCGCTCCTCAAAACCGCGTGACGCCCGGCTGTCACCTTCAGCCCCTACCCCCATGGTCACCGACCGGCCGGACGGGTGGGGGCCTGGAGGCCAGGAGGGTTCCACTCGCCTACAATGGGGAAATGTTTTGTCCCACCAAGTTTTTTTTCGCCGCTTCCCTCACCATCACGTTCGCGCAACTTTCTCCAGCCGCCTGGGTGAATCTGCTGAATGGAAAAAACATCGAGGGTTGGGAGGTTGTGGGAGAAGGGTTCTGGAATGTGATGAACGACGGAACGCTGGTGGGGCAGCGCGACCCCGCTAAGGCCACCGACCGTCAATGCTGGCTCTATACCAAGAAAGAATTTAGCGAGTACGACCTGCACGTCGAATACTGGCTGCGCTGGGGTGGTAACAGCGGCGTGTCCATCCGCGATACGTCGCGCGCTCAGTTCGCGCAGGGCGCAAAGTGGGATCCGAAGCGCACGCCTTCCCACATCGGTTACGAAATCCAGATCGCCAACGACGGCGATGCATACGGAACCGGCAGCGTGTATCTGTTCTCAAAAGCCAAGACCGGTGTGCAGCACGACTTCGACTGGAACACGCTGGACATCGAGTCGCGCAACGACCGGATCCGCGTCAAGCTGAACGGCCAGTTGGTGGCGGAATCGCCGGGCGATCCCAAGCGGTCAAAAACGGGTCCCATCGGACTGCAACTGCACGATCACAAAGCCGTGGCTTTGTTCCGCAATATCCGGATCCAGGAAGTCAGCGCCAAGTAGGGCGTGATACAATCCTGAGCCACCATGCGATTCGCTGCCACCCTGCTAGCGGCCGCCACCATTGCGAGTTCCAGCTTTGCGCAAAATCCGGAGGAGCCTTCGTGGGCGCCCAAGCCGGTCGAACTCCCGAAATATGTCCCGCCGCACAAACCGATCACACGTCTCGGGGATCTGAAAAAGAAATACGCGGGGCAATCGGAGTGGAGCGAAGTGATCGTCGATGACGCGACGCTGCACGGTGAATACATCCAATCCGCGCCGGGCACAACGGTTTCGCGCCGCTTCCATCCGGACACGCGGGAGTTTTGGGCGGTGGTGGAGGGGCAATTGCGCTTCACGATCGAAGGGCAACCGCCGCTTGTCGCGACGCATGGATCGCTGGTGCAGGTTCCGGCGCAGACCATCTATTCCATCGAAACCATCGGCGATGCGCCGGCGCTACGCTACGAAGTCAACGTTCCCCACGCCAAGACGCTGTATCCCATCGATGTGAAGCCGCCGGAGATGCCCGGCTTCCAATGGATTCAAACGAAGCTCAACCGAAAACCAGCCCCGTACGGTACGGGCAACCTGCCGCACGTCAACCTGTTCGAACTGACCAGGGACCCGAAGGTCCGCGAGCGCGCCTTTGTTACCGATGGCCGCCTGTTTGCCAATATCATTTACGGGTACGAGAGCGAACTTCCGCCGCTCGATCCTAAGAATCCCGGACACTACCACCCGGAGTCATCGGAATCGTGGCTGATCATGTTGGGCCAGATTCGCTATCCCATCGAGGGCCAAGGCGTGATCATCGCCGGCGAGGGTGACATTGTGTACGTGCCGCCGTTCACTTTCCACGCTCCCCGCTACCACGGAAAAGGCCCGTCGTGCCGGCTGGCGATGAACGGTTATCCGAACATCGCGCATGTGCGGCACGACAAGCTGCCCGACTGAGTGACGCGTGGATCCCCTGACACATTCGCTAACCGGAGTGCTCCTGGCGCGAGCGGGCCTGGATCGCTTCACGCCGCGCGCCACGTGGATTCTGCTGCTGGCGGCTAACGCGCCGGATGTCGACGTAGTCAGCGCGTTTGGCGGGTCGCTGAATTACCTCCATTATCATCGCCATCTGACGCACTCGCTGGTAGCGCTGCCCATATTGCCGTTGCTTTGCGTTCTGGTCGTGCGCTTCGTTTCCCGAAAGCCGTTGCCCTGGCTGGGAGCGTACTCGATCGCGTTCATCGGCGTGAGCAGCCACCTGCTGCTGGATGTCACGAACGTTTACGGCGTGCGACTGCTTCTGCCGTTTTCCTCAACATGGTTTCGCCTGGACATCACCAACGTGATCGACTTCTGGATTTGGGGGGCGCTGCTGACAGCACTGGTTGCACCAGTGTTTTCGCGCCTGGTCAACTCCGAGATCGGCGCAACCGGACCTACCCGGGGTGGAGCGTGCCGTGGATTCGCGATTTTTGCCCTCAGCTTTCTTTTCGTTTATGACGGTGCCCGCTACGTGATGCACGCGCGCGCCATGGATACGCTCGATTCGCGCATCTACATGGGCGCCGCCCCGCGCCGCGTGGGCGCATTTCCGTCCGCGAGCATTTTCCGGTGGCACGCACTGGCCGAAACCGCGGATGGGTTCAGCATTCAGGATGTTGATGTATTGGGTGAATTCGATCCGAACGCGGGCCACGTGTTCTACAAACCGGAGCCCTCGCCGATGCTGGAAGCCGCGCGCCGCGATGCGGTTTTCCAACAGTACCTGCGATTCGCACAGTATCCGTACTGGCAATTAACGCCGGCCGACGAGCCAGAGGGCGCGACGCGTGTAGAAGCCATGGACCTGCGCTTCGGAGACCCGCAGGTGCCTGCCTTCATCTGCACGGCGATTGTCGATGCCAAACAGCGAGTGCTGCGCGCATGGTTCGAGTTCGGCCGCGCGGCGCCACGATAGAGCCGTCAGTTTGTTTCTGATATCTTTGGCCCAGATGAATCGACGGGAATTTCTGGCTTTGATCGGGGCGCAAGCCGGCGTGGCGGCTCAGGCGCCGGAGCAAAGAACAAGGGCTGACGCGACACTTCATATCTCGGCGGTCGGGGTCGAAATCGCTCCGCGCAGGATCATCAAGACGACGGGATACAACGGGTCCGCTCCCGGTCCGGTGTTGCGTTTTCGGGAAGGCCAGGCCGTGACCATCGATGTTTTCAATGAAACGTCAACCCCGGAACTGGTTCACTGGCACGGTCTGTTTATCCCTTCCGAAGTTGACGGCTCTGCCGAGGAAGGAACGCCACTCATCCCCGCGCATGGCTTCCAGCGGTATACATTTGTGCCACGCCCTTCTGGAACGCGGTGGTACCACTCGCATGTTTCGGCCGGCCGGAATCTGAAGAAAGCCACGTATACCGGGCAGTTCGGTTTCCTGTACATAGATCCGAAGGAAGAACCGGGGCGGTACGACGCCGAAGTTTTTCTCGCGCTGCACGGATGGGACCCGTACTTCAGCAGCATGGGTGGAGACGACAGCGGCCTCGAGGTGGCATATAACAATTTCTCGGTGAACAGCCACGTGCTCGGCCACGGAGAGCCGATACGCGTTAAGGAAGGGCAGCGGGTGATGTTCCGCATCCTGAACGCAAACGCTACCATGCAGCATCGGCTGGAGTTCGCAGGCCACAAATTCACCGTGGTCGCCCTGGATGGAAACCCGGTGCCCGTACCGCGAGAAGTGGACACACTGGATCTGGGGCCGGCCGAACGCGTGGACGCGCTGGTCACAATGGACCATCCGGGCGTATGGACGCTCGGTGAAGCCGACGACAAAGTGCGGAAAGCCGGACTGGGGATTGTGGTGGAATATGCGAACCGCACAGGCGAGGCGCAGTGGACGGCTCCGGCGGCGGCGCGCTGGGACTATCTGATTTTCGGGCGCGGCGGGAACGAGCCCGTCCAAGAGGCGCAGTTGGTTCCCCTCGTGTTCCGCAAGAAGTTTGCCGGAAACCGCTGGGTGGATAACTGGACGATCAACGGAAAGTCTTTCCCGAAGACGGACCCGATTCGCGTGCGGGCAAACCAGCGGTACCGGCTGCGGTTCGACAACCAGAGCGACGAGACCCATCCGGTGCATCTGCATCGGCATTCCTTCGAGCTGACGAAATTCGCAGGCGCTGCCACCGCGGGAGTCGTCAAGGATGTTGTGGTGCTGCCCGCGCGTCAACAGGTGGACGTGGACTTTGTGGCAGACAATCCCGGCCCGACGCTGTTTCACTGCCACCAGCAGTTGCATATGGATTTTGGGTTTATGGCGATGGTGGAGTACGAGGGGTGAAGACGCTGATGGGGTCGGTTTCCGAGTGGCCCGTCATCCGAGCCGGAACCTAAGGGCCAGTCTTTCAGTCGGAACGCTTCGCTCTTGGCTACCAGCGCCAATCCTGAGTGGAAAACAGCGTTCTCCATGTGTCTGCTTCCCGATCCGCCTGCGTACATCGTGGCCACGGATTGTCGCTGATGCCCGTAAGCGCAAAGCTATAAGGCGGCGTCCAACGAATCAGGAAATAGACATTTGGCTCGGGCTCAAAATTCCTCTTGGCATCATGAGGCTCGAATCCAACCTGCCAAAGGTCCGGCGTCTGACAGTGCATTGTATCCCCGAGAAAATCGCCTCCGACGAAGTCGGCATGCAGTTTTTGATGCCACGTGAACAGATCTGGTGACAAAGACCACCCCTGGCTCTCGCTCCACGGCTGAGTCATCCACTCATCCACGAAGTCTCTTGGACTCAGAGCCACCGGGGCAACGCGACGAACTCGATCTCCCTCGATAAGGAAGTGGCGGACGGCCTCACGATTGTGCACGCCGGCATCAACGCTGCGCTGTGTGAATTCTATGATGGCATCCACCGGCCCGCTGAAGTGCATTGGCGAATTTACGATGCTCCCCACTACGTAGCCCTGACCGCGCAGATAACCATCACCAGATTGATCAACCAGGCTCTTTGAGCCTGATGAATCCACCCGCCAGATCCGGTAATAGACCCGGTGCCACGCGGAGGCGCAGCCCCATTCGTTCCCGAGCGTCAGTATGTACGCTGGTCCGGTTTGTTTCCCGCCCTCATAAGATTGCCATATGTGCACCGCATTGATGTGTTGTGGGGTGTAGTTTTGGTAATCATTCTGCTCTGATTCCCAGATACGTTGCCACTTGCCATCGATTCGCTTGTAGCCGTACACGGACTCGTCCTCCTCGCAGACGATTCCCACTCGCGTGATCACGATGAGGAGTCCCGATTCCCACGTTAGGCCGACGTCGCCAAGGGAACCCAGTAAATTTTGATCATCCTTCGGAGGTGCGACGCTGACTTTCCCCAATGCCCTATTGATTCTTTCCAAGACTCTTGTCTCGTCACCTTCCTCTTCAACAGGGCCAAGCTGCGATTCAATCCAATCTCGTAGCTGATGCTTTGCGAGTGTGAGTTTCGGTCCGCCGCCCGGGATCACAGCAGACACGTCAGTCTGAGCATGCAATGACTGCAAGGTCTCATGCAGCGCCGCCAATCGAGAGTCGGTTTGCGCCCATCCGTTGCAAACCAGCAGTAGAGCTATTCCGATGAGCCGCATGCCCATTATTGTAGTGAGGCACGAGGCGCACCGTCCGGTCACGAGGCTGGATGATCCTCCGTATGGTCGACCATTCGGAAGGAGCCGTAATGTCGCAGGATCTCTGAGACGCTCACTGCCTTTGGTCCGTATGGCTGCTTCGATTTGAACATCTCCTTCCCCTTTCTGATATCTTGACCCACATGAATCGCCGAAGGTTTCTGTCCACGCTTGCGGCTGGGGCGGCCGGACTTTCGAGGCCAATCGCCCTTCTAGCCGACCTTCCGAAGATGAAGATCAAGCGCATCCGGTTCTATCACAATCCGCACTCGCGCCCCATGTTCAATCAAAGTTTCCACATTGTCACGGTGGAGACCGACCAGGGCATCACGGGCATTGGCGAAGGCGGATCGCGCGACACCATCGCCGAGTGTGCGGAAATGCTGATTGGCGACGACCCTTCGCGCATCGATCATCTCTGGCAGCTTGTGTACCGCGGACGCTTTTACCCGGCGGGGCGTGAGAAGCTGCACGCGCTGGGCGCGCTCGATATGGCGTTGTGGGACATCAAGGGCAAAGCACTGGGCGTGCCGGTCTATGAGCTGCTGGGCGGCCAGTCACGCGATCACATCGAGTGCTACTCAACGGGCTTTCCGGAGAAGGGAAGCCTCAAGGTGGACTGGTCCCCATTTTTGAGACAAACAGTTAAGACTCATTTTTCATTGAATGGAGAATTGAGTCATGGGATTGTCACGCAGGCAGTTCACGCAGGAGTTTAAGCTGGCCGCCGTCCGGCGGCTGGAACAAGGGGTATCAATTGCCGAGGTGGCGCGCGGGCTGGAAGTGAACCCGAACGTGCTGCACCGATGGCGCCGGGAGTTCCGCCAGGGTCCGGGCAACGCATTTCCAGGTAATGGAAAACAGCGCTGGTCCGAAGGCCGGGTGGCGGAACTGGAACGGAAGGTCGGCCAGCAGGCGCTGGAAATCGATTTTTTGAAGGGGTGCTTGCAGCACATCGAGGAACAGCGGATGTTGCAGGCACTGGCTGGGAATCCGCGGTCTTCCGGAAGGTCAAAGAAGAAGTGAGGGCCAGCGGCGGACTGACGATCAAGCGGATGGTGAAACTGGCCCGGGTGAGCCGGGCCAGCTACTATCGCTTCGACGAGAATGGGAAATCGGGCTCCGATTCCGATATGGATCTGCGCGACGCGATCCAGCGGGTGGCGCTGGAATGGCCCAGTTACGGACGTCGGCGCATCACCCGCGAGTTGCATCGGCGCGGGCGGGCGGTGAACTGGAAACGTGTGTACCGGCTGATGGGTGAGGACAATCTACTCTGTGTGCGGAAGCGGAGGTTCGTCGTGACGACCGATTCCAATCATGGGCGGAAGGTCTACCCGAACCTGGCGCGGCAGATGGTGCTGACCGATGTCGATCAGCTCTGGCGCGCCGATATCACCTACATCAGGCTTCGCGAAGAGTTCGTGTTTCTGGCTGTCGTTCTGGACGCTTACTCGCGCCGCGTGATCGGCTGGGCGCTGGACCGGACGCTCGAAGATGAACTGACGCTGAGCGCACTGCGCATGGCCTTGTCACGGCGGGTAGTCGAACCGGGTCTGGTGCATCATTCCGATCGCGGCTCGCAATACGCCAGCGGCGACTACACCGGACTTCTCAAAGAGAACGGTGTTCAGATCAGCATGTCGCGCAAGGGTAATCCGTGGGATAACGCGGCCTGCGAATCATTCATGAAAACCCTGAAATATGAGGAGGTTCACCGCAACGAATACCGGGATCTGACCGAAGCGCGGTGCGAAATCGGCACGTTTCTGGAGAAGGTCTACAACCAAAAGCGTCTTCACTCCGCTCTCGGTTACTTGCCGCCGGCGGAGTTCGAAGACAAGCTCCGAGCGGCTGCGGGAGCGCAGGCATGAAACTGACCGTGCGTTTTCTCAGGCATGGCGGAATCTGTCGGCCGATGTGTTCCTACTTCAAAAGCCTGGACCGAAGTACCGCTTTCCGGCCGGGGTCGGCCCAGACTGTTAAGGACGCACCGGAAGTTCTACGCCCTACTCATCGTCGCGACGAGTTCCGACCGGCTATTCCTCAGCGGGGTGCTCGCCAGCAGAGCCCGCCTCCGCTTCACCGGCACGCCCATCCTAAATCCGTTCCGGGATCGGCCACAATGAATTTACAGCGAACGGTCAACAGTGTCTTAACTGTTTGTCTCAGCCCAGGGGACCACCCCAAGGGACCGCGCACGCTTGCATCGAGGCGGGATTTCGCGCGTTTCGCACGGCGGTCGCTGACCCTCCCGATGGCGTCACCTTCAACTCACACCAGATGGTTCGCAAGACTTACGAAGAGTGCGTCGAGATTCGGGAGGGCGTGGGCAAGGACGGTGACTGGGCGATCGATTATCACACGCGGCTCGATCTGGCCGACGCGATTCGGTTGAGCACGTTGATCGAGCCTCTCGAACCATACTTCTGCGAAGATCTGCTGCGTTCGGAAAACACGGATGTGTACAGGCAACTGCGCGGGCAGGTGAAAGTTCCGATTGCGGTGGGCGAGCAATTCGGCGACCGCTGGGACGTGAACAAGCTGATTGAGGGCCGCTTGATCGACTATGCGCGCGTCACCATTCCCAACGTCGGCGGCATCAGCGAATACAAGAAAATCACGACGCTGTGCGAGACGCACTATGTCGGCTTGATCCCGCACTTCACGGGACCGGTGGCTGAGGCGGCCGTGGCGCAGGTGGCCATGACTTTTTCGGGACCGGTGATGATGGAGATGGTAGGCGCCGGACCGCAGAAAGAGCCGCATCTGCCCCAGGCCTACGATTTCCGCAACGGCAAGATCTGGCCCAATCGCCGGCCAGGCCTGGGCGCCGAGTTCGATCCCAAGCCGCTACAGATGGTGCTCGAAGTGACCGAAGGATCGCGGCCGATCCCGCTATTCCACCGGCCGGACGGATCGCTAACTAATTGGTAGCGGCGGTTCTCACATCGAAAACCATTTCGGTCCGACGTAGAGGTGATGGCTGATGGCATCGGGCGCTACCAGGTAGATCAGGAACCCGATCACGCCGTGCGCGAGCCCAAGGAAATAGAGATTCCGATACTTGCGGTAAATGGCGGCGCAGACATACCCGCCGGCCAGCGAAATGATCATCAAGAACCAGTTGGGAGCGTGCGCCAGGGAGAACATGACGCCGGCGAGCACCGGAACGGCTTGGGAGCGGTGCGGAAGCAGCGCGGCGAAACGGTTCACGAAAAAGCCATTCAGTACGTATTGCTGGAACAGCCCCCAGATGCAGTAGAGCAGGAAGCCGGAAAGCGCGACGCGCCACGAAACGTCGCGGATCGTGTTAAAGATGAGGCCGACAGCCACAAACGCCACTGCGACCAGTGCGAGGGCAGCAGAGAGTTCGCGAAATCCGCGCGGTGCGTTGTCCCAGCGTAGGCCCAACATTTCCCGCGTCTCCCCGTGGTAGAGATGCGAAATCACGATCAACAGCAGGATCGGCACCCATGAGTAGGGGTGGATAAAACGAAGCCGCCAGATGTACGCGAGGATTAGCGAGAAGACAATAGCTGCTTCTGCACCGGCGCGCCAGTCCGCGTCGCGAGGCTGCTTAGAAGAAGACATGTTTGACCGTATCCACGAGCGCATGCAGAATCATCGAAGCCGTTGCGCTCGACGCCCGCTGAAACACCCTTCCATAAGCATAACCCGCAATGGTGGCAAGAATCATGTAGCGCCAATTCGGCAATGGCTGCGGACCGTTGTTGAGGTGAGCGCAGCCGAAGATCACGGAAGCCACGATGAGAACACCGGTGGTCGACCCGAACTTTTGCATGAGCCAGTTCTGAATAAGAGACCGGAAAAGGATCTCTTCGGGAAGCGCGGTGGCGACGAAGATCAGGCCGAAGGTTTTCGCAACTCGAACCGCTGTCCAGTTGCTGGAAAGGTGAAACCAGGGGAGAAAGGAAAGCGCCAGACCGAGTCCAATCAGGATGGGCGCGACCAGCACAAAGGCGACGAGCGGATCGATGAAGTCCATCACGCGGCTGGGCAGGTTGTACTTCATGCCTTTCATTCCACGGAAGCCAAGGAACAGGACTAGGGCGAGCGTGATGCCCACGCCATAGGCCACGGTGTGCAGAAAACCCTGCGCGTGCGTGGGAATCCAGTGGCTGCCCGCGTTGAGCTCAATTGGCAGCCAGAGGGCGAGAATGACGATGAGATCGAGCCAAGTGGCCGGGCCCGCGTCGGCGCCCTGCAAGAAAATGAGTACCGTGGGCACGAGCGTGTAGCCTGCAATTAAAAGCGCAAGCGGCAAGCTGAACGAGCCGATGCGCCAGGCCATCAAACAGAAGATGGAGGCCAGCACAATGGGCACGCTGAACAGCAGTGCGGGCCGGCTGCGCAGTCTCTTCTTGATCAGCGCCGGAATGGGCGGCAGCAGGAAGACGAGAATGACGGCAAGGAAAGCCGCGGGAACCCACGTCCGCACGTGTTACCTCTCAGGAGCCGTTCCGGCCGGGCTTTTCAGGAGGCAGGAAGCGCTGGACGAAGTTGGTGTCAAATCTCCCGGCCAGGAAATCCGCGTCGGCGAGAATACGCTTTTGCAGGGGGATGGAAGTGTAGATTCCCTCGACGATGAACAAGTCGAGCGCGCGGTTCATGCGATCGATCGCCTCGGCGCGATCGCGGCCGTGGGCAATCAGCTTCGCGACCAGCGAATCGTAATAAGGCGGAATTACACAATCGCTAAAGGCCGCGGTGTCCACGCGCACGCCAATGCCACCGGGCAGATTCAACGCGGTGATGCGCCCGGGCGACGGCGCGAACGTCTCGGGGTTTTCGGCATTGATGCGGCACTCGATGGCGTGGCCTCGCGGTTGCACCGGTCCTTGAAGAATCTGAGGGAGTGGCTCGCCGGCAGCGATCAGGATTTGGCTCTTGACCAGGTCCACGCCGGTCACCATTTCGGTGACAGGGTGTTCTACCTGAATCCGCGCGTTGACCTCGATGAAAAACAGGTTGCCGGACTCATCCATGAGAAACTCGATGGTCCCGGCATTGGTGTAGCCTACCTTCTGCATGGCGTCCCGCAGCTTTTCGGAAACGCGGCAGCGGACGTCCGCTTTGAGCGCCGGGGAAGGCGACTCTTCGAGCAGCTTCTGATGCCGCCGCTGAATGCTGCATTCGCGCTCGCCCAGGATGGCGACATTACCATGATGGTCGGCAAGCACCTGAAATTCAATGTGCCGCGGACCGCGGATGAACTTCTCGATGTAGACATCCGGGCAGCTAAACGCAGCGCCGGCTTCCTGCTGCGCCTGCGTCAGCAGTGCCGGCAACTCGGCGGGGCCATTCACCACGCGCATGCCGCGCCCGCCACCGCCCGCAGACGCCTTCACGATCACCGGATATCCGATGGCCTCCGCGGTCGCGAGCGCCTCCTCTTCCGTCTTAATGACGCCATCCGAGCCCGGCAGGATGGGCACGCCGGCGTCGCGCATCATGGCGCGCGCACGTTCTTTCACTCCCATGGACTGGATCACGTCCGGCGTGGGCCCGATGAATTTCAGGCCGGACGCTTCACACACCTGTGCGAAACGCGCGTTCTCGCTGAGGAAGCCGTAGCCGGGGTGGATCGCATCGACATTGGTGATTTCAGCGGCGCTGATGATAGAAGGGATATCCAGGTAACTGCGCGAACTCTTCGCCGGCCCGATACAAATAGCTTCATCGGCGAATCGAACCGGGAGGCTATAGCGGTCGGCTTCGGAGTAAACGGCAACGGTCGCGATCCCGAGGTCTTTGCAGGCGCAGATGATGCGCAGCGCGATCTCTCCCCGGTTGGCAATCAGGATTTTTCTAAACGGGGCGGACGGCAAACAGGGCCTCTCCATACTCGACGGGCTGGCCGTTTGGCACCAACTTGCTCACGATGACCCCGCCGATCTCGGCCTCAATTTCGTTCATCAGCTTCATGGATTCGATGATGCAGAGGACCTTTCCGGGCTGTACAGTCTCGCCGACGCGCACGAACGGCGGAGTGCCCGGCGACGCGCTCTCGTAGAAGGTACCCACGATCGGCGATTTCACCGTGATCAGGTCCTTTTCCGCTGGCTCCGATTCGGATGCCGGCTTGTGAGGCACGGGCGTAGCCCCTGAAACATTCCTCAACGCGGAAAGCTGACCCGGCACCACGATGTCCTGGAACTCTCCGCCAAAGGCGCGACGGATGCGTACGCGGTTTTCGCCGCGCTGCACCTCGAGTTCGGCAACGCCTGTCTCCGCAACTAGCTGGATTAACTCACGAATCTCATCGAGTGTCACAATCGAATAGCTTAACAGTTTTCGCAGGCACAGCCACCACCGGACGGGGCTGGTTAAGGCGCCATTAGACTTACAGAGTGCGCAGGTCCTTGGTGGTCGGTGTGAGCACCTGGCAGCCGTTACCGGTGACCACCACGGTATCTTCGATGCGGATGCCGCCAAATCCTTCGAGATAGACGCCCGGCTCGATGGTGATGGCCATACCTGTTTCGAGCGGTATTGCCTCTTTGTTGCCGATGCGCGGCGGCTCATGGATCTCGAGCCCGAGCCCATGTCCAGTGGAATGTACAAAGGCGCGATCGAGGCCGTACCGAGCCAACACGCGCCGGGCGGCACGATCCACTGAATGCGCACTCACTCCTGGCCGGACCGCATCAATCGCAGCGAGCTGGGCTTCGAGAACCGCGTCGTATGCCCGCTTGGCTCGGGGCTCCGGCCGGCCCAGGAACAGCATGCGCGTCATGTCACTCGCGTAGCCTTCGAGCATGGCGCCCATATCGACCAGGATCATGCCGCGGGCCGGCACCTTTGCGCTGGTGGGCCGGGCGTGGGGCAGAGCCGTGCGCGCACCGGTGGCGACGATGGTTTCGAACGCTGGTCCTTCGGCCCCCTCACGACGCACCCGGTAATCCAGCTCTGCGGCCAGCTCGGACTCCCGCATTCCCGGCCGCACGTGCTTCGAGGCCTTCTCGAACGCTCTTGAATTCAGCTCAACAGACCTCCGGATCGCGGCAATCTCGGCCGGTGATTTGATCATCCTCTGGCGCTCGACCCAACCCGTGACGGGCTCGAGCGAGCTTCGCATGGGTGGTGCGTCTTTCAGTGTCTGGAACGCTTCGACGCTCAGGCGGCTCTTTTCGAAACCCACGCGGCGGCTTTTGGCGCGGCTCAGCAAAGCGGCGACTCGCGGCAGAATAGGTCCGGCTGCCACCCGGGCGGGGCAGTCCACCTCCTGGGCGGCTTGAATCCGATAGCGAGGATCGGTGAAGAACACCGCGCGGCCGGGAAGCATCACGATCAGACCATTGCTGCCGGTGAAACCAGTCAGGTACCGGACGTTGGGTCCGTATCCCACCACGAGCGCATCCAGCTTACCTTCGGCCATGCGACGCTCGATCACCTGGCGCCGGGCCGCAAACTCGCTACCGGGCACGATCCAACTCCTGCGCCAGCAGCAATGCACGATCCGCCAAGCCGCTAGCCGTTTGTATGTCGCCCTGATCCTTCGCCTTATACGCACGAGCGGCGAAGTTGCGAACCCTTTCCACGGCATGCTTTTGAGATTCACTGAGGCCACGGGCTGTCACCCGTGTGAGCATCTCGTCCACTTCGTGCAAGCGGTTCGAGATTTCTTCGATCCGCTGGCGGCGTTGTTCCTCCGGGAGCACTGGCTCCATGCGCCGAGGCGGCAGGTCCGTGGCCGGCGGGGTTTCGGCGGTCTCGGCCGGTTCCGGTTTGGCCGGGGATGCTGAGGCCGGTCTTGGCTGGGGCTTTCGAGATCTCGGCCGCGGCGAGGCCGGCTCGGGTGGCGTTGGTGGCGTGGCCACTGCCTCGGCCGCAATCGGCTGCGGCTCCGGCAACTTCACCTGCGTCTGAGGGATGGATAGGGGCTCGTTCGAAGGCGGAGTGGGAGGCGGTACCGCCCGCGCGACAGTCGGTTGCGGCGCCGGCGGTGTTTTCGCTTGCTTGACCTTCAGCTCGCACGCGGAGAGCAGCAGAACCAACAGACCAAGCGTTGTTTTGAAAACCGGGCGCATGCGTGCTTCGTCAGATCGAGGACATAGCCGTGGGAATGCGGATGATAAAGGTGGCGCCTTTCCCTGGCTCGCTGGTGAAGTCGATTGTACCATCGTGCAATTGGACGATTCGAAACGTCATCGCGAGGCCGATGCCCGATCCTTTTTGCTTGGTGGTGAAATAGAGCCCGAAGACTTTGCTTTTCATTTCCGGCGGGATTCCGCACCCGGTATCGCTCACGCGGATCTCAGCATCATTCCCCCGTAAGGAGGACTCGAATCGCAACTGGCCGCCATCCGGCATCGCTTCAATGGCGTTGATCACAACGTTCAGCATGGCCTGCTTCAGCAGATCCAAATCGACGGCAATCGACGCGCCTTCGGTCTGCTGCTCCACTGTCACCGCAATCTTGGCGGTCTCCGCCAAGGGACGAGCCAGCTCCGCGATTTCAGTCACAAACGCTTCTAACGGCACGTCCGTCAGGTGCAGTTCCACTGGCCTTGTGAAGTCGAGAAATGTCTTCACCACGCGGTCGAGGCGCACAATCTCACTGCCGATAATGTCCATTTGCGGCGCGAGGTCGTTATCGCCCTTGGCCAGCTTCATGCGCGCCAGTTCCACGTGCATGAGGATTGCGTTCAGCGGGTTTTTCACCTCGTGCGCCACGCCACCCGTGATCCGGCTGATGGCCGAGAGCCGCTCGGCGGTTTGCAACTGCTTTCCGATCTGCCGCGTAGCTTCCGGGTCTCGCAAACGCACCAGAATCCCGGCACCGGATCCGCTGGATATGCCAGTGGGTGGCGTCTCCAGCACGTCTACCGAAAGCAGCGCCACCGGAACGCTGGCACTGCCATTGCCGCTGGCGGCGAGCGGCACGCGCCGGTTTCGGATCGATTGCCCGGTTTGCGACGCTTGCTGAAGGAGTACGCCAAGCGACGTGGCGGCCGGAAAGATCTCGATCAGCGTCTTGCCCATCAACTCGGAGCGGTCGCGGCCGAGGAACCTCTCCACCGCTCCAGCCGCCACCACCAGCCGCCGGTCGCGCCCAAACACCAGCACCGCGTCCTCCAAATCGTCGAGGAGACGTTCGAAGTTTCCGCGCAGGTCCGAAAAGTCGTATTTCGCCCCACGGAGTTGCTGGCCGAGCAGATTCACCTTGGACACCACTACTGCGAATTCATCGTCCGACGCTTTGGCGGCGGGTAATGTCTCCGGACTTTCAAATTCCCCCTTCGTGACGGAATCCAGCATTTTGCCCAGTTTTCCGATCGGCCGGAACGCGATGGTCGAGAACAGGAAGGCAGCTACGATGGTGCCGATCAAAGAGAGAATCGAAAGTTTCGCATGTGCCTGGATGCTGGGGATTATCTCGTTCTCGATTAATCCGGGTAAGACCACGACGCGGATGTACATCACCGTCGTGGCCGGCCCCGAAACGGCCACCTCCTCAGACAACTGGTATCTTTGCCGGGCTCCTCCCAGCACTTTGATCTTCTGTACTAGGCTCCTGTATTTGACCAGGTCCAGGAAATCGGGGAGCGGTTGGAAACTCAGCCCTATCCGGTTGGATTCGCTGTCGGCTAGGATCACTCCCTGCGGATCGCAAACCGCAATCTCAAGCAGCGTTGGGGATCTCGACATGGTCTTGAGGAGCTCGTTCGACAATTGAGAATCGGCCTTCAGAGCCTCGCGAATCGGCAGCGTGCGATTGCGCTCTAGCGCGCCGTTCACGGCATCCTCGGCGACCCCCTTGGAGTAGTCCGCCAGCTTCAGGGTAAACGTGAACTGGTTATTGATCTCTTGCGCCAAGTCGAATACGGTGACGGCGCCCACGATGATCGCCATCACCAGGACCGACCACAGCGTGAGTTGCGCGCGGAGATGCATGTGGGTGTCTCAGGTGCAACGGCCAGCGGGCTGACGCTCTGTCGCTACGCGCCCTCGGGGATCAGCAGCAACTTGCCTGCGGTAGCTCGCGATTCCAGGTCGCGATGAGCCTGCGCCGCCTGCGCCAGCGGATAGATCCGGTCGATGGCGAGTTTCAGTTTTCCCGAGGCAACCCACCCTAAGACGTCTCCCGCTCTCCACAACAGCTCCTCGCGTGTGGCGGCATAATGGGCCAGGCTTGGACGGGTGAGGAACAGTGATCCCTTTGTGTTCAGTATTGCCGGATCCAGGGGCGGCACCTTCCCGCCAGACTGCCCGAATAGCACCATCATCCCGCGCGGCCGCAGGCAATTCAATCCCTGCATGTACGTCGGCGCGCCGACCGAGTCGTACACGACGTCGACCCCGTGCCCATCCGTCAATCGTTTCACTTCGGCTTCGAAGTCCTGGCGGGTATAGAAAATCACTTCGTCGATTCCGGCCTGGCGCGCCAGCTCCGCCTTGGCTTCAGTCGAAGTGGTCCCTAGAACGCGCGCGCCACGCATCTTCGCCATTTGCACGATCAGCCGGCCGGCGCCACCCGCCGCCGCGTGCACCAGGCACGTGTGGCCGGGTTTCAGCGGAAAGGTCGAGTGCGTCAAGTAGTGCGCGGTCATACCTTGCAGCATGGCCGCCGCGGCGTTGTTCAGGTCCGTATGATCCGGAACTTTCACGAGCTGCCACGCCGGAACCACGGCATACTGCGCGTAAGAACCGCGCGCCATCGCATAGGCCACGCGGTCGCCGGGCCGGACTTCCGTCACCTCCGGTCCCACCGATTCCACGACGCCCGCGGCTTCATTGCCAAGTGTCATGGGCAGATCGGCCTTGTAGAGGCCCATGCGGAAGTACACGTCGATGAAGTTGACACCTGAGGCCGCAATTTTCACCAGGGCTTCCTTCGGCCCTGGCTGCGGGACAGGGACATCGGCCAGGCGCATCTGTTCGGGACCGCCCGTCTCTTTTACTTGAATTGCTTTCATCGAAAACCTCGGTGGAGAGCGCGCCGGAAGTGCGCCGCCGCTGCATAGAGTAGCAGATACGAGAGTGTAAACGGAAAGACGGCAACGCGGGCCGCCGCGCGCACGATGCCGGCATCCGCGAAGCCCGCGCGATGCTTGATGAACCGGCGGATTTGCGCCCAATGCCCGCGATCCAGCCAGAACCAATCCCCGTTTTCATTGAGGATCAGAATCTTGGCGGGCAGCACGGCAGCCAACGCCCACTTCCACTTGGGCAGAATCCGCTCATTGGAACAAACGATGCCGGCGATAGCGTATCCATTGCCGCGTAACTCGCGTGCCAGCGCAATCCTGCCTTTACTGCCCCGAAAGTCGTTCACGTTATAAATGTTGGCCATGCCGGCCGGCGCCGCTGGAAAGCAAGTCACCAGATCGATGGGGACACCGAAATGCGCCTCTAAGCGCGGAATGATGATCTCGGTGATATGCCGCGATCCGCTTTCCACGAGCAGAATCCGTGACGGCTGCGGGATGCGGCGGCGAAGAAAATAACGCACGAAGTAAGAAGTGTAGCGCAGGCTCTCGGCTCAGATCGGCAGCCGCAGCTTCGCATCGCAGCCCGAACCCTCGCGCCGGTTCTCGAGCGTGAGCGCGCCCCCGTGAGCTTCGGCGATTTGGCGGCTCAGCAGCAGGCCGATCCCCGATCCGCCCGGTTTCGTCGTGAAAAACGGCACAAACAGATTGCCGGTATTGGAAAGCCCCGGGCCATCGTCTTCCACCTGGATCTCGACATACGTTGCATTCTTCCGCCATCCGACTCGCACGCCGCCACGAGTTTCGAGCGCGGCATCGGTGGCATTGCGTAGAAGATTGATCAGAACCTGCTCGAGTTGGTCGGCGTCGCCGCGAATCACGAGATTGGGCCCTGGCTGCACATCCACGTGCAGGCGCGTTTCCATGCCCACCACGCGACGTATCCATGGCGCTACATCCAGCGGGGCCAGCGTAGGCCGCGGCAACTTTGCCAAACGGGCATACGCGCCGATGAAGCGGCTGAGAGCTTCCGAGCGCGAGGAAATCACCGCCAACCCGCGCCGCATGTCTTCCTGCCAGTCCGGCGGCAGCGATTCGCGTGAAACCAGAGTCTCGAGGCTCCCGGCGATGGACTTGATCGGCGTCAGCGAATTGTTCAATTCGTGCCCCAGCACGCGCACTAGCCTCTGCCATGCTTGCAGCTCCTCTTCGCGCAGAGGCCGCGTCAGGTCGCCAATGACCACCAGTTGCATCGGCAGGCCGTGCTCCCGAAACATGCTGCGGCGGATGCCCCAGCGTCCCGGCCCGCTCGGAAACGTAGTTTGCAGAACGCGCGCGGGCTCACCCTCCAGGCACTCCGCCAGATCCAGTTCCTCCGCGCTGCGCCCTGTCAGGCGCTCGGCGGGCTTTGCCAGGAGTTTTTCGCCGGCCCGGTTCACCAGCCGCAGACGGTGCTCGCTATCGAAGGCGAAGATCGCAACGTCGATCTCTTCCATCACCTTGCGCAGCAGCGTCGTGGCTTCGAGCGCGCCCAGCCGCTGCTCGCGCAGCGTCCCTCCCATGGCATTCACCTGCTGCATCACCTCGCCCAGCGCATCGTCCACTTGCGCGCCGCGCGCCCGCACGGAAAAATCGCCTTCCTGCAACGCTGCCAGCAGATTCGAGATCGTGCGCAGAGGATACACCACGCGCTCGCGCACCGCTGCGGCAAAACCCAGCCAGCAGCCCACGATCAGAACGGTCAGCGTGAGTTGGGTTTTGGGATCATGGTCTCCCGTCCACAGCATGATAAGGGCTACGGCGGAACCGGGCAGCCCCGCCAGTACCGCGAAAAGAAAGATCCGGCGCTCGTAATACACCCGGACGCGCCGGCTCCTCGCGGTCATAACCCGAAACGTTGCAGGCGCCGATAGAGTGCGCTACGGCTGAGTCCTAGCGCCTTGGCGGCGTGGCTGACGTTCCCATCGAAACGCGAGAGCGCCTTCTTGATGAGCGAGAACTCAACGTCCTCGAGGCTCATGTCCTCGAGGCGTGGCGCGCCCTCACGGCCCTGCCGCAGCCCGAGATCGGCAGCCTTGACTGTATCGCCCTGCGCCATCAGCACCGCCCGCTCGATGGCGTGATCGAGCTCGCGGATGTTGCCAGGCCAAAGGTGATCGAGCAGCGCCTGCATCGCGGCCGGGTCGAAACTGGTGAGTGGCTTGCGATATCGCTGGGCGTGCCTCCCCAGAAAGTGGGAAGCCAGCAGCGGAATGTCCTCGCGCCGGTCGCGCAAGGGCGGAAGATGGATCTCGATCGTGTTCAGACGGAATTGCAGATCGGCGCGAAAGTGGCCCGCGGCGACTTCGGCGTTCAGATCGGCGTTCGTGGCCGAGACGATCCGCACATCCACCCGGCGCGTGCGTGAGGAGCCGACGCGCTCCAGTTCCCCCGTTTGCAGTACGCGCAGCAGCTTGGCCTGCTGGCTCGCCGTGATGTTCGCGATCTCATCCAGAAACAACGTGCTGCCGTCGGCCAGCTCGAATCGGCCCACGCGGTCCGCCTTGGCGTCCGTGAACGCGCCACGCACATGCCCGAATAGCTCGCTTTCAAAAATACCCTCCGGCAGGCCGCCCGCGTTCACCGTCACCATGGGTTTGGAACAACGCGGCGAAATGGCGTGCAGCGTCTGCGCCACCACCTCCTTTCCCGTGCCGGGTTCGCCCGAGATGAGCACATTCGCGTCCGACGGGCCTACGTTCGCCACCAGCCGCAGCACCGGCTGCATGGCTGGCGCTTCCGCAATCAGAGTGGGCCGCTCGGTGCCGCGTAGCAGCCGGTTTTCGGCCTCCAGCCGCAGCCCCTTGCGCAAGGCCCGGCTCAACTCGATCTGCGTGCGCAGAATGCTGACCAGCCGCTCGTTCTCCCAGGGCTTTTGAATGAAGTCGCGGGCCCCGCGCCGCATCGCTTCCACCGCCACTTTTACGCTCGACCACGCCGTCATCACCACCACCGGCAGCGTGCTGTCGAGCGCCTGGATTCGCGACAGCAGATCCAGCCCTTCCTGTCCCGACGTCGTATCGCGCGCGTAGTTGAGGTCGATCAACACGACGTCAAACTCGCGCGCATCGAGCGCGTTCAATACACCCGCCGGCGAAGACACCAGCTCGATCTGATACCCCTCCGCCTTGAGCAGCAGGCGCAGCGCTTCCAGCACATCCGGCTGGTCGTCCGCGATCAATACCCGGGGGGCGTCGGCGCTCTTCATCGTGGATGTCTTCCGCTCTGTCTCTACGGTCGCGCTCATGGAATCTCTACTTCACCAGCCAGCCATCCGCGAGGTTGATGATGCGACGGCCGTACTGCGCGTTGGTCTCGGAGTGAGTCACCTGCACGATGGTTGTGCCCTCGTCGTTCAGGCGTTTGAACAGCTCCATGATCTCCTTGCCTTGCGAGGAGTGCAGGTTACCGGTCGGCTCATCCGCCAGGATCAGCTTGGGGTTCGCGATCACTGCGCGCGCCACCGCCACCAATTGCTGCTGGCCGCCCGACAACTGGTTCGGGTACAGGTCCTTTTTGCCGACAATGTGAAACCGGTCCAGAATGTCTCCCACCATGCCGGCGCGCTCCGCGGATTTGATATTGCGGTATGAAAGCGGAATGTCCAGGTTCTCGTACACCGTGAGATTGTCGATGAGGTGGTAGCTCTGGAACACAAACCCGATGTACTTCTTGTTAATCTCGACGCGCTGCTTGGTGTTCAGCCGGTGTACGGGCTGCTCGGCAAAATAAAATTCGCCAGTCCACGCGCCGTCCAGCATGCCCAGGATAGCCAGGAGCGTGGATTTTCCCGCCCCCGACGGCCCCATGATCGTGACAAATTCGCCTTCCTTGATGTCCAGCGTGATACGCCGCAAAACAAAAGTTTTGCCGTAACCGGCTTCGTAGTACTTCTCTATGTTGTTCAGGCGGATCATCGGTTCCATGGCTTATTCATATCTTAATGCCTCCATCGGATCGATCTTCGTCGCGCGCCATGCTGGAATCCAACCCGCTCCGAGCGCCACACTGCTGAGCAGCAACGCTACCGCAAGGAACGTGGCCGGATCGCTGGGCTTTACTTCAAACAAGAATTTCTCGAGCACGCGAGTCACGGCCAGCGCCACGGCAGCTCCAATTGCCACGCCGAGGCCCGCCAGAACCAGTGTCCGCCGAAGCACCATGCGTAACACGTCGCGCGCCTCCGCACCGAGCGCCATCCGGATTCCGATTTCATGCGTGCGTTGAGTCACCGAGTACGCGATCACGCCGTAAATCCCAACCGCCGCCAGAAGTAGCGCCAACATCGAGAAAGCGCCCAGCAATCGCGTCTGGAACTGCTGTTCGGCGGTGGTGAACGCGATCAGGTTCGTCATGGTGGCCACCGTCTGTACGGGCTGATCTTTATCGACATCGCGGACCACCGCGCGCATCGTCGAAGCCAGAGCTTCCGGATTGGACGTCGTGCGCACAACAAACGCCACGTGGCTAGCCCATGCGGTCCGTGTGATCTGTGCCAATGGCTGATACATAGCGCCCCCCCGCTTGTCGGCCATGCCCATTTGCTTCACATCTTCAACCACACCTACGATCGTGAGCCAGTCTTGCGGCTCGGGATCATCCTCCCCCGTTATGCGCTTGCCGATCGGGCTTTGGTCCGGCCACAACCTCCGTGCCACCGACTGGCTCAGAATCACCACGCCCGGCGCCTCTGCGTTGTCGCGCGCGCTGAAATCACGCCCACTCACCATACGGATTCCCATTGCCTGAAAATACCCTGGGCTCACGCAAGGCTTGTCCACCCACGTAGCTCCCCGCGGGAGAGGTCGTCCATCTTCGAGGTGAAAGTCACCCGCGGTCAGAAACCCGCCGAATGGCAGCCAGTTAACTGCTGAGGCCGCAGTCACTCCCGGCAAACGCGATAATTTCGCCAGCGTCTGCTCCCGAAATGCGTGGATCTGTGGCAGCGTGCGGTAGACAGTGTCCGGCAAGTCGACCGACATGGTGATCACGTTCTCGGCGCGAAATCCCGTCTCGCCCGACCGCAGCCGCAGAAAGCTCTTGAGCATCAGACCCGCTCCGGTAAGCAGCACCAGCGTCAGTGCGATTTCCGATATCACCAGCGCGCTCCGCAGAGTCTCATGCCGCCCCGTCATCGTGCGGCCGCCAAGGTTCAAGGATTCCCGAAGCTCGCACCGCGTGGCTTGGAGCGCCGGTAGAATCCCGAAACCGAACCCCGTCAAGAGCGACACAATCAGTGTGAACGCGAACACCCAGCCGTCGAGTCCGATCTGCTCGACACGTGGCAGCGTCCCTTCCGGAGCGATCGCGAGCAGCGCGGGCACACCCCACAATGCCAGCAACAGTCCGGCCGCGCCTCCCGCCAGCGCAACCAGCGTGCTTTCCGTCAGCAGTTGCCGCATTAATCGGCCGCGGCTCGCCCCCATCGCGGCGCGCACCGCCATCTCCTGGCGACGTCCCGCCGCGCGCGCCAGCATTAGGTTGGCCACGTTCGCGCAGCCGATGAGGAGCACAAACGCCACCGCGCCCAGGAAGATCAAGAGCGAACGCTGAGCTTTGCCCGACACATACTCGAGCAGAGAAATCACCCGCGCCGGCGTCTTGCTTGCGTCCTCTGCACTCTCTCCCGGCATCCGGTTGATCGCCACACTGAGTTCTGCGACCGCTTGGGCCGGCGTTGCGCCAGGTTTCAGCCTTCCGATCACCGACACCAGCGTGGAATTGTGCCTCTCAATGCGGACCTCCTGCGGAACCCACAAGTCCAGAGGCGCCGGAAAAGCGAAACCGGCTGGCATGATGCCGATGATCGTGTGGCTCACACCGTCCAGCTTCAGTGATTTTCCAATCGCGCCCGAATCGCCCGCGAAATTCGCGCGCCACAGCTTGTTACTAATCACTACCACGTCATCCCGTCCGGCCTCGTCTTCCCCAGGAAGGAACATGCGTCCCAGCGCCGGCTGCGCACGCAACACCGAAAAGAAACCCGCGCTCACGAATCCTGCCATCACGCTCTGCGCGTCGGCAGCGCCGGTCATGTTGACGCGGCTCGAGTGGAATGCAGAGAGTCTTTCAAATAAACGGTCCTGTTTCCGAAACTCGAGGTATAGGCCGTCGGAAAGCATGGGGCCCGATGCGAACGGCAGATTCTCAGGCACGGCCGACAGCGCAAACAGCCGCGCCGGCTCCGGAAACGGCAGCGGCCGCAGCAACACCGAATTGACGACCGTGAAAACCGCCGTATTGGCGCCGATTCCCAACGCCAGCGCAACGACCGCCACCACCGTGAATCCCGGGCTGCGCACAAGCGTACGCAGTCCGTATCGAACGTCTTTCCACATCGCTAGCTTCCAGCCCGCCGAAGATCGATCGAGCCGTTCACCGTCCGCAGGATCAGTTCCGGCCCGCCGTGCCCAATGGCGCCGCTAATTTCCCTGCCGGTGATTCTGCCCCGAATCATGAGAGGAAGATCCGTCGAAATGCGTCCGTTTACCGTGCTGGCGTGCAGTGTGGCGTCGGCCGCCGCCGGCAGCTCGATCTCGATTCCCCCGTTCACCGTTTGAAACTCGATGCGCCGCGTTCCCGCCGTTTGGCCCAGCCGCGCACTGATCGACCCGTTCACCGTCTGCGCCTCCGCCCGCCCCGAAGTCGAGATGCGGATCTTCCCGTTCACCGTGTGAGCTTCCACGTCGCTCGCGAGCGACTCCGCCTCCACCTCTCCATTCACCGTCCGGCCGGCGAAATGCACTCCAGCCGGCACACGCACCGTGAACTCCACACGCACGTCGTTGTTGTTCGTGTTCATGCGGCCGCCCGAGCCTGCCGCGCATTCGTTGGGCCGGCCCCAGTCGCTCGATGGGTACATTGCACAGATGGTGACGCCGTCAGCGTGCTGGACCACCTGCACCGTGACCGAGCGCGGATCGCTGCGTCGCCCCGTCTTGATCGCCTCCACCACCACCTCGGCTCCCAAAGCCCGTTCCGCGCGGATTGTTCCGTTGACGCCCTTGATCTCGATCGATTGGCCCGGCGCCACGCTACCGTGCCAGGAAAAATCGTTGGGGCGCGCCAGCGGAACCAGTGCCCCGAACGCGACCAACGCCAGAACGATTGCTCGAATGATTCGCATCGAATTCTCCCTATATCGCAGGCTGGATGTCCCCACGGGTCGCCGGTGCAGCCGGCACCCACACATCCGTCTCGCGGTTGTTCCAAGTGAAATCGGGAGGCAGAATCCCGATCACTCGATACGGTCTTCCTCCCAGCTCGATGTTGCGGCCCACTGCCTGCGTGGAACCGCCGAAATGCCGCCGCCACAGCCGGTGGCTCAGGATCACGACGTGGTCGTGCCCAAGCGAACCTTCACCCGTTTCGAACGCGCGGCCCATGATCGGCTCCACGCCGATGCGTTCGAAGAATTTCGCCGTGACCGCGCACGCCAGCAGTTGCTCCCTTTTCCCTGGGCTGGTCAGGCTCACCGGGAAAACGTCCACAACCGCCTCCAAGTCACCGAATAGGTGATGCCGGTTGCTCTTCCATTGGGGGTAACTGGCTCGTAAGATTAGCTGTTCCCCTGCCCGCACTACCCGTGCTGCGTGGCGGATAGCCGTCGATTTGTAAATCACGCACCAGCGGACGCCAACTGCCAGTGCGGCCGCGAAAAGAACGAGACGAAAACTCCGCTTGTCCAGGCGCATGGAATCTTCCCTTGAGGCGTCTTGTAAGGCAAGTCGCATGCCGCGCCCTTACGGCCTCGAACTGGCGAAGAATCTATGATTTGGGACGCGACAAGAATGCCCCGATCGAGTCGGGTGTCCGATTGTGGGATTGTCGTGCCGCAAAATCGGACAGCGCAACATGTAACCGGTTTCGCCCCAGCCGCTTTGCCTCGTAAAGCGCCTGGTCGGCGGCAGCGATCAAGGAAGATGGAGTCAATGAGCGTTCCGGCATCTGGCTCGCCACCCCTTGACTGATCGTGACGCAGCCTCCCACGAGCGACGCCGGATGCGGAATGCCAAGATTCTGGATCTCGCGGCGCAGCCGTTCCGCCACCGCTGATGCGCCCGCTAAATCGGTTCGCGGCAGAATGACCGCGAACTCCTCGCCTCCATACCGCGCCACGAAATCGTCCGGACGCTTCACACCGCTGGCGAGCCCAGTGGCGATGCGCGCGAGGCAAGCGTCGCCTGCCGGATGCCCTAGCCGATCGTTGTAGGGCTTGAAAAAGTCAACATCGATCATGATGAGCGCTGCGGGAAAGTCGTGCCGCGCGCCACTGCGCCACACGCGGTCCAGCGTCTGATCGAACGAGCGCCGGTTGGCAACACCCGTTACCGTATCTACCAGGGATTGCTGCTGAAGCCGCTGATTGGCTGTCTCCAGTTTCCGGTTCGCCACCACCAACTGCCGCTCGCGTTCCGCGCGTCGCAGAATCTCTTCCCTGCTCCTGAGGACCGCACTTACACGAGCCACCACCTCATCGAGGTACAGCGGCCTCATGATGTAATCGCAAGCGCCGGCCTCGTAGATACGGCCGGCTTGTTCGCGATTCTCCGGTGACACCAACATGACCACAGGCAGATGGCCGAGTTCGGGCCGCACTGCGATTTGCCGGCAGACGTCGAGACCGCCCATCTGCGGCGCCATTAGATCGGCGAGCACCAGTTGGATCCCGCCCGACTCCACAACGCGCACAGCATCTGCGACTGTGGCCACAGACACGATATTCCACCGCCGTGCTTCAGTGAGCATGGTTTGACCCGCGCTCAGCCTTTCCAGGTTCGCATCGACGATCAGGAGGCTCATGAGCTGTTCAGTCTCGGCCGTTCCCTCTCTATCGTCGGAATGGGCTTCGGAGTTTCTAAGCTGTTCCACTGTGGCCCGTCCCCGGACGCGGGATGCCGCGCGTTACACTGTCTGAAGCCGGCCAACTGCCGGCCCACCCATGAAACTGACTCCTCGCCAGGAAAATCTCCTCAAACACACGTTCCTCGATTACTACCAGACCTCCGAGTTCCTCGAACACCCTCTGATCTTCAATAGAGCCGACGGTCTTTACTACTGGGATGTCGAGGGCAAACGGTACTTCGACGCGATCGGCGGTATCTTCGTCGCAAGCCTGGGCCACCACCACCCGCGCTTGCTCGATGCCGTGCGCCGCCAGCTCGATCAGATCACCTTCGCGCCGCCCCTGCACGGCATCGCCGAGGTCACGCTCGATTTCGTCGAGAAGATCGGCACCGTGACCCCGGGCAATTTGAAATACGTGAAAGCATTCAGCGGCGGATCGGAAGCGGTCGAGGCTGCGCTGAAATTCGTGCGCCAGTATTTCAAACAGACCGGCCATCCCGGCAAGTACAAGTTCGTGAGCCGGTACTTCGGTTATCACGGCGGTACTTTCGGCGGCATGGCGGCCAGCGGCACCGGACCTCGTAAAACCAAGTTCGAGCCGCAGATGCCGGGTTTTGTGAAGGTTTTCCCGCCCAGCTATTATCGCGACCGCTTCGCCACCTGGGAGGAAGCCAACCGGTTCGCGGCTGAGAGTTTCGAGGATGCCATCATCGCCGAGGATCCTGAAACCGTAGCGGGCGTGATCGTCGAGCCCGTCGGCAACACCGGCGGCATCATCACTCCCACTCCGGAGTACTTCCAGATCATTCGCCGCGCTTGCGATCGTCACAACGTGATCTTGATCTTCGATGAAGTGATCACTGGCTTCGCCAAAACCGGCAATATGTTTGCCGCGCAAACGTTCGGAGTGACGCCCGACATCATCTGCACCGGCAAGGGCATCTCGAACGGGGTGATTCCGCTCGGCGCCATGATTGCGCGCGAAGACATGGCTGCCGCGTTTTTCGGCGCGCCCGGCGACGGGGTTCAGTTCGCTCACGGCCACACCTTCGCCGGCAACCCTCTGGCCTGCGCCCTGGGGATCGCCGTGGTGAATGAAATGGTCGAGCACCGGCTGGATGAGAAAGCCGTGCGCCTGGGCGGCTATTTGGCGTCGCGTCTCGAGTGCCTCAAGAAATACGGCGTGGTGCGCGAAGTGCGCGGAAAGGGCGTCTTGCGAGGGGTTGAGCTGGTGAAAGACACGCGTTCCATGGAACCCTACCCCGAGCTCGGAATCGCGTTCAAGCGCACGGCTATCGACAATGGCCTGATCTTGCGTGTCGATCCCACCTGGTTCGCCGTATGTCCGGCCCTCACGGCCGATGAATCCGCCATTGACGAAATGTGTGATCTGGTCGAAAAGAGCTTGGCGGATGCCCTGGCTGTGGTGAAGCACTGACAGTGGGGCGGACGCCCTCGTCCGGCTCTGCCAGAACCCTCGCAGCGGGGTTACTGCACCGCAAGTGTGACGCTGGCTGGGCTGTTCACGCCGCCGATGTTGACCACGACCGGTACTGCACTACCCGGTTTGATGCCGGCCGGCACGCGGACGTTGATCTGCATCACTCCCGCCAGGGTTGGTGCGGTCCCCGCATACAGTAGGTCCGCCGGCTGCCCTCCAATCGTCACCGTGACCGGGCTCGCCACCGTTGCCAAGTCATCGCCGGGAATGTCATCCTCCTGCCCTTCCGGGTCTGTCTGCCCCTGTCCTGTGCCATAGAGAGCCACGATGGATCCTCGCAAGGCGGGGTTCGACGGGGAATTTAGGCTGGTGTCCTGGTTCAGAATCGCGCCCTGGCCGGTGCCACTTCGGTCGACGGTAAACAAACCCGGCGCGGCAGGCGCAACGGGCATGTGAACGGTCGGCGTGCTCTGTCCTTGATACTGCACCTGCAAGCTCAGGTTCTTTTCGCTGGCCACGGAATAGGGGACCACGGCGGCTACTTGATCCGTTCGCGTGTAAAGTAGTGGCGCCGGTGCACCGTTGATCATAACCTGCGTGCCTTTAATGTTATAGCTGAGCTTGCCGGGCGTCGTGGAAACCTCAGCGTCTGTCGTCAGCGTGGAGGGGCCCAGGCCACTTCCAAAGACAGACACCATTTCACCTGGCGCGACTGGGCCGCCGTAATTGCTGGCCGCATTGACCACCTCTCCAATGGCCGCCAATCCACCTGAGCCAGCAGCAGCGGCGGCCGTGTTCTGTGAAAGCAGTCCGTAAACCATCAGGCTGCCCGAAAAGTTGGGTACGTAGACCTTTCCATTGACGACCGTGGGCGCTGTGAACTTCGCCAGCATCCCGAGTCCGTCCCTCGCGGCATTCATATTGCTGTTCCATAGCTCTTGCGAGAGATCGAGCGCGTTATACGCGTGGAGCGTGCCGGCTCCGTCGTTGTTCCCATTCTGCGTCTCTGTGATCCAGAAGATTCCGGAATATCCCGCGCTGCCATTGGCTGAAATCGCCATTCCGTCGAACGGCAGAGCCGCGCCGGAACTGGACTGCGAAACCGGTGTGGTCAGGAACTGGTTGTTTTCGATTCGGAAAGCTTTCACCACATCTGCGTCAGCGCGCAAGTACAGCGTCGGCCCGCCGAGCCGGTCCCAAAGGGCCATATTAAATATCCCGAACCCGATGGCCTGAAAGTGCTGTAGAATCTGGTTGTTACCCGTTTGCAAATGGCCCAGGTTGCGCTGGTCCATTAGGAAGACGATGCCCTCCTTGCCTCCGCCGATGACCCAGCCCAATCGCGACAGAAGCGGCCCGCACGACCCCAGATCACTGTCGAGATCGGTGAGGTGCCCGTAATTGTCTGGAGTGAACCAGTCAGCCAGCGTCGGCACGCCGGTAGACGTGCTGAACCTTATGAAACTCTCAGAGTAGTCCTGTTGGGTGTCGAACGTGCCGTTGCCTGTGCTGACATAGATATTCCCCTGCTCGTCGATTGCCGGCGCCCGGCCTCCTTGCCAGATCCCTCCTCCCCATCCATTCGGCGTGACATCGAAAGCCGACACCTGCTGCAGTGTGGCAGCGTTATAGCCAATCAACCAGCCGTGCCAGATGTCCACGTCGTCATGCGAAGCGAACGCAATGTAGACCGTGTTGTTCAGTAATGCCAAGCCCGGTCGCTGGAGATGGTTGCTCGCGTTAAAGGCAGTCTGGCCGTTCAGGCTGTCGAAATTGCTGGTACCCGTCACCGTGGCGGCAATCACAGCCGGTCCCCCGAATTTCTCGTTGCCGGTCGTGATGTCGAGCGCATGAATCCGGTAGATGTGGATCCCATTTTCCTTGGTGAAGGGCACAACGTAGATCGTATTGGTGGTGATGTCGATGACGGGTGTGCTTAGAATGCCGATCTGCGTCAGGTCGGCCACATTGAAGTCCGTACCTGGAACCGATGGGCCAAGATTCACATGCCACAATGGGTTGCTCTGGGTGTCTGCGTCAAACGCGTACACGTCGTTATTGTGGGTGGCCACATATACAACATTGTGTGTGCCTTGATTGGGAATCGCGACGCCCTGCACATACAGCGGCTGTGTGTTGATGGCCCCATTGACGGGGAGCGAGAACAGCTTGCCGAATTGTGTCGCGTTCACGTTCAGCGTGCTGAGGATGGTCTCGTTCAGGTTCGCGTTGGTGCGCGCGTTGTTGTAGTTGTCGGTCAATACGTTGACGTTCAGGTTGACCTGCGCCGCCAAACTAGACGCCATGAGGAGCGCGCCGGCGAATAAGAGAGTACGGTGTTTATGCATTGCGTTTGGAATTTCGTATTGTAGTGGAAAGTTCATGAATCCCGCCATCAAAGTCGAACTGGCCAGCCAGCGCAAACTGCGCGAGCGAAACAAAATCACTTATCGAATCGCCCATTGGCCGATCTGGATTTGGGTGTTTTTCATTGCGCCCGGTCCCTTGACCTTCGATTTGTTCGAGCACGGATTTGACTGGCGCATGGCGGCGTGGCTTTCCGCTGTGCTGATTGGGACCGGCATTGCCGGATTGTGGGGCAGATTGCCAGGCGTGGAGCCGAAACCCTACATCTTGCGCTTCACCGAGGACAAGCCCAACCCCCTGTACCGCCGCGTCTGTTACACCTTTGCATGGAGCGCGGTAGCGGTATTTGCCGTCCTGAACTGGACCGGACTGGCTGTAGCGGTGGTAACTGGGAAGTGGTACCTGCGGCAACTCTATGAATACGCTTATTTTCCGCTTGCGGTTACCGTCTGGACCGCTGGGGCCCTGGGCAAGTTGCCCCGTGTGAAGGCATCGACTAAGGGTGAAGGCCACGAGCGCCGGTACTTTTACGGCTCCGTGTGGGCGGTGTGCGTGGCTCAGCCGGTGCTGGGTCTGCTGTGGAAGGTACTGCCGCGCACACAAATCATGGATATCTTTAAAATTCTTGTATTTACGGGAATTTTGGCTTTGTTTGGCCACTTCGCCCGGCTCGGGTTGTTGCCGAGAACCCGGCCCATCGTGCCGGGCGAGAGCGCGGTTTCGGACTAGGGCAAGGGGTGTGTCGCGAAGACGTACTCGGTGACGGGGCGGCCTCCGATGAGGTGCTCCTGGATGATGCGCTCCATCACGGCCGGAGTCGCTGAGTGATACCAGGTACCGTCCGGATAAACGACGGCAATGGGACCCATCTCACAGATACGAAGGCAGTTGGCCTTGGTGCGATAGACCTGGGTGAGGCCCAGTTCCGCCAGGCGTTTCTTCAGATATTCCCATGATGCCAGGCCGTCTTCTCGGGTGCAGCATTTGGGTGTGGTTTGATCCGCGCAGAGGAAGATGTGGCGGCGCACATTCTGGATTTCCAGCTTCTGCGTGATCTCTATCAGGCTCATAACACGAGCCTTTCATCGCCTTCGCGGCGCGTGACATGCTCGCGGTCGAGATATTCGAGCAGCGGGATGGCGTATTTGCGGGAGATGCCGGTCCAGTCCTTGAATGCGCTGACGTTGAAGCGCTCCGACTTGCGGCCGGCGAGCAGGTGGCGCAGGCTGTCGAGCGCCGAGCGGTGAAAGACCAGGTCTTCGTTGATGCGGACGAGGCGTTTTTCCCGCAGCAGAATCTGAAGCAGCGAGCGGGCGCGGGCGGATTCGACGCCGGATTTGGCGAGCACCTCGGAAACGGCCGGCGCGGCGAGCCCCGCCTGTTCAAAGGCTCGCTCGATGGCCGTTCGAGCCTGTTCTTCATCTTCCTTAAACACGACTTTGTGCGTACGCAAACGAACGGTCTCGCCTTCGACGGCCAGATCCTTCGCCTCGGCAAGAAGCGCGTCGAAAACAAACGGCGGCGCTTTGGCCAGTTCGCGACCCCGCAGGTCCTGCTTGGCGATGCCTGGGAGCAAGGGGTTGGCGCGGTGGAAATTGCGCGTCGTTTCGATGAGGCGACTCTTGTTGTTTTCGAACCAAGCCCGGCTGGCGAGCCAGGGCTGTGGCTGCCGGAGCCAGACAAGCTGGCCAGCGCGGGCTGCGGTTTCGAGGTCGCGCTCGACAAGACCGGTGCGCGAAGTCAGATCCGCGAAGCTTAGACCGAATTTGGACTCGCGGACGAGCAATGCAACCTTGGCGGCGGCATCCGGGCCAGCGAGGATGTCGAGGCGTGCGACGGCGTCGTCTGTTTTGCGGTAGCGGAAGCCGCCGGTATCGAGCACGGTGCCGCCGCCGATGGTCACGACGGGCGAGAACATGCGAATGATGAAACGGTCGCCGGGCAAAAGCAGCGCCGGTTCGCGGAGGATGATGCGAACGTAGGTGCGGTCGCCCGGTTTCAACACGGTGGCTCCAGCCAGAAGGCGGACTTCGGCTTCGATCTCCGCGGTTCCAGCGTGGAAGTGAACCGGGGCGCGATGTTTGAGCGGTTTCGCCGAGCGGAGCAAATCGAGAGAGCAATCGAGCAGGCGGGCGACACGAAACCGTCCGGGCGCCGCGAGCACCATTCCGCGAGCGATTTCCGCGGGTTCGATATCGGCGAGATTCACGGCGGTGCGCTGCCCGGCAGTGGCGCGATCGGCCAGTTTGCCATGCACCTGCACGCCACGCACGCGCAGTTTGCGGCAGGTGGGATAGAGCTCCACCTCTTGCTCTCGACTGATGCTGCCGGAGATCAACGTACCGGTGACGACGGTGCCGAATCCTTTTGCAGAGAAGGCCCGATCGATGGGAAGCCGGAAGTGGCCGGCGGCGCTCTTTTCGACCACCTCGAACGACACGCGTTCGAGCTCGCGGCGGAGGTCGTCGATTCCGGCGCCGGTTGTCGAGCTCACGGCTACGATCGGCGCGCCTTCCAGAAATGACCCGGCGACGAACTCTTCCATCTCCAGGCGAACGAGGTCGAGGATGTCTTTATCGACCAGATCGGCTTTGGTGAGCACGATGATGCCACGCGGGATGCCCAGCAGGCGGCAAATATCGAAGTGCTCGCGCGTTTGCGGTTTGATGGATTCGTCGGCGGCGACCACGAACAGGACGAGATCGATGCCGCCCACGCCGGCGAGCATGTTTTTCACGAAACGCTCGTGGCCAGGGACGTCGACGAAACCGAGGCGAAGCGCGGGCGTGAGTTGCAGGTGAGCGAAGCCGATATCGATGGTGATGCCGCGGCGTTTTTCTTCTTCGAGGCGGTCGGCGTCAATGCCGGTGAGGGCTTTGACGAGGGCGGTTTTGCCATGGTCGATATGCCCGGCGGTACCGACGATGATGTTCTTCACGCTCGTTTCATCGTACTAAAGGAGGTTGCGCAGCCAGAGGTACAATGGCGAGCAATCCAGTTTGCGAGGCCTTATGCGCTTCCGAGTTCTCTTCTGCTTACTTCTGCCGCTGGCGGCGTTTGGCGAGGTGGATACGGCGCGCGCCATCCTGGAACGTACCGCGAAGACTTATCGGGAAGTGCGCAGCTACCAGATCGAAATCCGGAGCCTGCACACGCTGGGCGGTGATGGGCGGGTGTCGGAATCGCGGATTGATGTGGCGGAAGCGCGGCCCGGCAAGTTCCGTTGGGAAGGTGGAGGTGAGCTGCGCATTGCTGACGGCCGCACGCTTTGGACATTCCGGCCTGAGCGCGGCGAGTACACGGCTGCTGAAGTTGGAACTGCCAAGCCCGCGCCTATCGCGGCGCTCGAGCAGATCAACGAAAACATCACCGCAGCGGACATCGCGCGCGAAGAGACGCTGCAAATTGCCGGGAAAGCGGTGGATTGCTACGTCATTCGCGTGGAGCGGCGCGAGTGGCCGGCGGGAATTGATCCCGCGACAAGTTTCGCGATGTACCGCATCGATAAGAAGACCTTCGTGGTCCATAAGCAGGTGGAGTACACGCCAACGAGCGCGCACACTTTGCTGTATTCGTTCGTGAAATGGAATGAGGCCGTGCCGGATGAACTCTTCGCGTTCCATCCGCCGGAGGGCTCGAAGAAAGTTGCGGCGTTTGGTGCTGCTGAGAGTGCAAGTGAAGGCGCAGCGATGACTGGCACGGAGGCTCCCGATTTCACTTTGAAAGACGTCGACGGCCAGAGCGTCGATTTGAAGAACTATCGCGGCAAGGTTGTGCTGGTCGACTTCTGGGCCTCGTGGTGTCCTCCCTGCCAGGAGGAGATGCCGCACCTGGAGCAGATGCATCGCGAGCTGAGGGAGAGGGGCCTGGTGGTGCTGGGGCTGGATGTGGGCGAATCGGCCGAGACGGTCCGCGACTTCGCGCGCGAACACCATTACACGTTTACGCTGCTGCTCGGCGCCGAACCGGAGATCGCCGCGAAGTACCATGTGGACGGATACCCAACGGTGTTTATGGTAGACCGCGCAGGCAAGATCGCGGCGCGGTTTTCGGGCATGCCGCAAACAGATTTGCGGGCGGAGGTGGAGCGGGCGCTGGGGGCGGGGAAGTGAGGGGCTGGGGCGAACCGGGTTTCAAAACGCGATGATAATAACGAGGCTTGCATGGGTGTCACGGCTGATCCAGATTTGAGCCGAATCACAGTCACTCCGGGACAGCGTTCCGGGCAGCCCTGCATTCGGGGTCTGCGCGTCACTGTGTGGGATGTGCTGGACATGCTGGCATCCGGCATGACCGAGGCCGAGATCTTGGCGGACTATCCGTATCTGGAGCAAGCTGACTTCAAGGCGGTTTACGCGTATGCGTCGCAGTTTGGGCGCGAGCGTATGTCGCAGTGAAGCTGCTGTTTGACGCGAATCTCATGATCGAAGAAGCTCCAGGTGCTGATTGGCACGACTTGCAGGAGTGGGTCGCCGCTATCCTTCGCGAGTGTGGGCTCGTTGCTGAGGTCGGAAAGACTCTTCGGACAGTTAGGGGCACAGTCGAAATTGATGTGCACGCGGTAGATCCGATGACCAATCCGTCGGCAGTATATCTCTGCGAGTGCAAACGATGGCGTAGTCGGGTTCCTCAAGCCGAGGTCCAAGCGTTTAGGACTATACTCGCGGATGCGGGAGCTCACGTCGGTCTATTTATCTCATCTTCTGGTTTTCAAGCTGGCGCGTTTGAAGTCGCCGCCCATACAAATGTCTCACTCCTAAGTTGGTCCGGTTTCCAAGAGCTATTTATTGAGCGTTGGTGCGACGAGTACTGGGTTCCCACACTAAGAACACGTGGTGATCGGCTAGCTGGTTACGTCGACCCGGTGAGCAGTGACGCTTGCATCCGTCACTTTAACGGCGAGCCGATCGAGCCGCGAGAAGCTGTGGGACTATTTGTTACCGAGATGTGGGGCGATCCGTTCAACCCGTTATCCAAATTTACTGGCGCACGTGCTGAACCGCTTGTCCCGGCGATTTGGAAGCATCGTGACTTGTATAGGAAGTACCTACCGAAGGCCGCAGCTGAGGCGAAATACCTGCGAGGGCTGCTTGACGCGCTTTTGGCCGTTGCGCAGGCACATGAGCAAGAATGTAAGTGATGCGCCTGGGCGTCAGCCGGATTTTCGGAGGAGCTCCGAAACAGATTGCCCTTAGTCTGTCTTTCCCTCCGCTAATTCCGCCCTGCGGTACAGTGAATCTGATGAAAAGACTGGATGAACCGCGGCAGCTGCTTGGGCGTGACGACCAGCGGCACGATGCTAAGCGCGACGCGCTTCGGACGGCCATCGATGAGGGCGACGCCAGCGGTGTTGCCGAGGACGGCGTATTTGCTCGAGTCCGAGAGACTCTGGCCCTTCCCCGACAACGCTCGGGCCGCGTGCAGAGCGCGGGCCCTCGTCTTCATCGAGAAAACCGCTCCTTGTAGTCGCGGCTCGGAAACGTCTTGCAACCCCGCAGGGAGCGCTTCTTACCGCGCGATCGTGCCCTGCGCTACAGTGAATCCGATGAACAGGCTGGATGAACTTCGGCGGCGGCATGCGGCGGCGGAGCAGGGGGGTGGGGCGGAGCGCAAGGAGCGGCAGCACAAAGAGGGCAAGCTGTCGGCGCGGGAGCGGATCGAGCTACTGCTCGATGAAGGCTCGTTCGAAGAAACCGACAAGCTGGTCACGCACCGGTGCCACGATTTTGGGATGGAGGAGCAGACGGTTCCGGGCGATGGGTTTGTCACGGGGTGGGGGCACATCGACGGGCGGCTGGTGTATGTGTTTGCGCAGGATTTCACGGTGTTCGGCGGGTCGCTGTCGGAGGCCAATGCGCAGAAGATTTGCAAGATCATGGACCTCGCGCTGAAGAATGGCACGCCGATCATCGGGCTGAACGATTCGGGCGGAGCGCGGATTCAGGAGGGCGTGGTTTCGCTCGGCGGGTACGCGGACATTTTTCTGCGCAATACGCTCGCCAGTGGCGTGGTGCCGCAGATTTCCGCCGTCATGGGGCCGTGCGCGGGCGGCGCGGTGTATTCTCCGGCGATCACGGATTTCGTTTTCATGGTGCAGGGCACGAGCTACATGTTCGTCACGGGGCCGGATGTAATCAAGACGGTTACGCACGAGGATGTGACGAAAGAGAAGCTGGGCGGGTCAATGACGCACAACTCGGTCAGCGGCGTGGGGCATTTCGTGGCGCATGACGACGCCGAGTGCCTGCGCATGATTCGCGAGCTCATGAGCTACCTGCCGCAGAACAATCGCGACGATCCGCCACGCATCGAGACGAATGATCCGGTGAACAGGATGGACACGGAGCTGGATACGCTGGTGCCGGAGGAATCGAACCAGCCGTACGACATCAAGGACGCGATCCGGCGCGTGGTGGACGAGGGCAATTTCTTCGAGGTGCACGAACATTTCGCGCAGAACATGGTGATCGGGTTCGCGCGCATGGATGGGCGGCCGGTGGGCATTGTGGCGAACCAGCCGGCGTACCTGGCGGGGTGCCTGGATATCAACTCGTCGGTGAAGGGCGCGCGTTTTGTGCGATTCTGCGATGCGTTCAACATCCCGATCGTGACGTTCGAAGACGTGCCGGGCTTTCTGCCGGGGACGGAGCAGGAGTTCGGAGGGATCATCCGGCACGGTGCCAAACTGCTATTCGCGTACGCGGAGGCGACGGTGCCGAAGATCACGGTAATTACGCGGAAAGCTTACGGCGGGGCGTATTGCGTGATGGGATCGAAGCACATCCGCACCGATATCAACTTTGCTTGGCCCACGGCGGAGATTGCGGTGATGGGGCCGGAGGGTGCGGTGAACATCGTGTATCGGCGGGAGCTGGCGGCCGCTGGGGACGCGCTGCGCAAGGAGAAAGTGGCGGAGTTTCGCGAGCGCTTCGCCAACCCGTTCATTGCGGCGGAGCGGGGATATGTGGACGACGTGATCGAGCCGCACGAGACGCGGCCGCGCGTGATCGGCGCGCTGCGGATGCTGGAGAACAAAGTGGACACCATGCCGCGGAAGAAGCATGGGAACATACCGCTGTAAAACGCTTGCTCACGCGCGCGGCTCGGAAACTGCGTTGAGCGAGGACAGGGACATTTTCTGATTGCCGGCGGCGTCGAAGTTGGAGGGGTCGAGCCAGCGCTCGAAGTTGGCTTTACGGGCGGGCCATTCGGAATCGAGCATGGCGAACCAGGCGGTGTCACGATTGTGACCTTTGACGATCATGTGCTGGTGAAAGATGCCTTCGAATTGAAACCCCAGCCGTAGAGCCGCGCGGCGGGACGGGGCGTTGCGAGAGTCGCACTTCCATTCGTAGCGGCGGTAATTCAGATCTTCGAACGCATGGCGCGCCATCAGGTACATGGCTTCGGTCGCTCCCGGCGTTTTCTGGAGCGCGGGCGTAAACAGGATACTGCCGACTTCGATCACGCGGTGCGCGGGTGTGATACGCAGATACGAAGCGTGGCCGATGGCGAGACCGGAGCGCTTATCGATGATCGCGAAGAAAAGCGGGTCCTCCGAAGCGGCCTTTTGCTTCAGATGCGCGTCGAAGGCAGCGCGATCGGGAAACGGGCCGTCGAACAAGTAGCGCCATAGCTCCTCTCTGCCATTTCCATGGCTGCCTTCGTAGAGCGAATCGGCGTGGGCGACGGGATCGAGCGGCGTTAGCCGGATGAGCCGTCCTTCCAGAGTGATGCGCGAAGGCGATCCAGAGTGATGCGCGAAGGCGATTTTGCGGAGGAGGTGTCAATTGGTTTGTCGATCATTTGATTGGGGTTACTCTATTCTAAAGTTGATTTGGCCGGGGTAGGAACCGTCTGGCCACGCTATACTGAAAACAAGGACGGTTCCACAGGATGGCCCAGCAGAGGCGTTCGTTTGTTTTTTCTCTTTCCACGGTCGCGATTTTCGCGGTTTTGGGAGGCGTTTATGGCTCCCGTGTGGAAGTGGCGTCGGCCGCTTCCGATGAAGACGGAGTTCGCGCCAGCGAACGGAGCTTTACCAAAGTCTATGCGCTAGTGGAGGCGAACTTCGCCGATCCGGTGGATCCGGATAAGGCGATATACAAGGGCGCTATCCCGGGCATGTTGCGGACGCTCGATCCGCACTCCAATTTCTTCGATCCGCACGATTTCGAGATCCTGCGCGAGGACCAGAAGGGTCACTATTTCGGCGTAGGCATGATGGTGCAGCCGCGCAACGGCAAGACGATTGTGACGGCGCCATTCAATGGCTCACCGGCGTACAAGGCGGGCATCCGGCCGGGCGACGTGATTGTCGAGGTGAACGATAAGAAAACCGATAATCTCTCGACCACCGAAGTCGCCGATATGCTGAAGGGGCCGCGGGGCACAGCGGTGCAGATTGTGGTGACGCGCGAGGGCGTGGATAAGCCGATTACGTTTAACGTGATCCGCGATGAAATCTCGCGCAAGAGCGTGCAGGACGGCATGTGGGTGAAGCCTGGGATCGGCTACGTGGATGTCGAGCAGTTCAACGAGAATACCAGCAAGGAGTTGGATGACGCGCTGCGCAAGCTGGGCGAGAGCAGTATCAAGGGCCTGATTCTCGATCTGCGCGAGAATCCGGGCGGGCTGTTGAATGAAGGTGTGGCGGTGGCTGATCACTTCCTGCAAAAAGGCCAGACCATCGTGTCGCACCGTGGCCGCTCGTCGCCGGAGAAAATCTACACGGCTCGCCACGGCAACAATGGGCATGACTATCCCATCGTGGTGCTGGTGAACCGCTACTCGGCCTCTGCGGCGGAGATTGTATCGGGCGCGTTGCAGGACCACGACCGGGCCTGGATACTGGGCGATAACACGTTTGGCAAGGGCCTCGTGCAGACGGTGTATCCGCTTTCGGAGAACGCCGGCCTGGCGCTGACCACCGCGAAATACTACACGCCCAGCGGCCGCCTGATCCAGCGCGATTACAGCAACGTTTCGTTCTTCGACTACTACTACCGCAAGGACACGGCCACGCGGAATCCGCAAGACGTGAAGATGACGGATGGCGGCAGGACGGTCTACGGCGGCGGCGGTATCTCCCCCGACGAGCACTTCGTACCGAAGTGGGACCACTTCGAGACGGATTTGGTGCGGAAGTACGCCTTCTTCAATTTCGTCAAGCACTACTTCGGTAACAAAGAAGCCAAGCTTCCCAAAGGATGGGCGCCTGACGAGGCCATCCTGAACCAGTTCCACGACTATATCCTGCAGGAGGGCTTCAAGTTCACTGAGGCCGAATTCACGCAGGATCACGACTGGATTAAGCAGTACTTGCAGCGGGAGATGTACATCACGGCATTCAGTCTCGACGAAAGCCGGCGCATTGCGATTGAAACCGATCCGATGGTGGAGAAGGCCGTGGATGCGATGCCCAAGGCGAAAGCGCTGCTGGACACGTCCAGAAAGATCCTAGCGGAACGCATGGTGAAATAAGGATTCGTGCAGACTGAGGCGCGACCGGCTGAAATAAGAGTTCCCCAAATCACAGTACTGGACGCTGGCGGACAATACTGCCACCTGATCGCCCGCAAGGTGCGCGACCTCGGAGTGTACGCGGAAGTCCGTGCCAGTGAGACGCCAGCGGGCGCGCTCGCCGGGCGCAAAGGGCTGATCATTTCCGGTGGCCCGTCTAGCGTATACGATCCGGGCAGTCCTACTGTTGATCCGCAAATCTTCCATGACCACCATGCGGTGCTGGGCATTTGCTACGGCCAGCAGTTAATGGCGCACCTGCTGGGTGGGATCGTACAAAAAGGCACGAAAGGCGAGTACGGCCTGGCCACCCTGGAACTGAAGGGAGGACCGGAGACGCCGATATTCGCCGGACTGCCGGACCGCCAACAGGTATGGATGAGCCACCGCGACCTGGTGACGGGCCTTCCGCCGGGATTTTCCAATCTCGGAGCAACGTCCACCTGCGCGTTGGCGGCCATGGCGGCTCCCGAGCGTGGGCTTTACGCCGTCCAGTTCCATCCCGAGGTGGTTCACACCACCCAAGGGAAACGCATCCTCTCGAATTTCTTGTTTGACGTCTGCGGGTGCGTGAAGGATTGGGATCCGCGGAACCGAGTGCCACTCATTGAAGAGGACATCCGGCGAACAGTGGGCGATCGCAACGTGTTTTTCTTTGTGAGCGGCGGCGTCGATTCTACCGTGGCGTTCACGTTATGCTTGCGCGCGCTCGGCGAGAAGCGCGTGCGCGGGATCTACGTTGATACCGGGCTGATGCGACAGGGAGAAACGGAATTCGTCCGGAGCATGTTCGACACCTTGGGCGCGGGCACGGTCTCCATCGAGCGCGTGGAGCAGCAGTTTCTAGGGGCGCTGGCCGCGGTGCGCGATCCGGAGGAAAAGCGCCAGATCATCGGCGAGGAGTTCGTGCGGGTTCAGGAACTGATCATCGAATCACGCCACCTGCTCGACGGTCACTGGATTCTGGGGCAGGGAACGATCTACCCCGATACCATCGAATCGGGCGGAACCGAGAAAGCTTCCGTTATCAAGACGCACCACAACCGCGTAGCCGGCATACAGCAACTGCTGGCGGCCAAGCGGATTGTTGAGCCGCTGAGCGCGTATTACAAAGACGAAGTACGCGAGATTGGCCGCGAACTGGGCATTGCAGAAGATGTGCTTGAACGACATCCGTTCCCCGGGCCAGGGCTGGCCATCCGTTGTCTCTGCGCGGAACACGATGAACCGGTCTCGCAAACGTCGAATGGCTATCTGCTACCGGTGCGATCGGTAGGTGTGCAGGGCGACGAGCGCAGCTACGCACCGGTGCTGGCGCTCGATCGGTTTCCAACAAGCGACGGCGCGTTGCAGAACGAAGCCACGGAGCTGATTAACCGCGTACACGGCATCAACCGTGTGGTGGCGCGCGTGGCGGGCCGGATCGCCTTGGCCGACTTGCGGGTCTCGTCGAGCCTGCTTTCGCCCGAGCGTCTGGCGCGGTTGCGCCATGCGGATGCCATCGTTCGACGGCTCTCGCACCAGAGCGGTTTCGATCAAAAAGTCTGGCAATTCCCGGTGGTGCTGATTCCCGCCGGCTCGGCCGCTCAGCCGGATTCCGTCGTGCTGCGGCCGATCGATTCGGTGGACGGCATGACGGCGCAATCTGTCGCGATGGACGAGCCGCTGCTGCGAGCGATCGCCGGAGAGCTCCTCGAAGTCGAGGGCGTTTGCAGTGTGTTCTACGACCTTACACATAAGCCGCCGGCTACGATCGAATGGGAGTGACGCAGGTTCTTGCGGATCGGCATTCACACTTCGATCTCCGCGTCGCTAGAGAACTCCGCGCTGAAGGCCGCGGAGCTGGGGGCTAACACCTTTCAGATCTTTTCGGCGAGCCCACGGATGTGGCGCGCTTCGATGCCGGCCGCGCACGACATTGCCGCGCTGCGCCGGGCCAGAGAGCGGCTGGATCTGCGCCCGTTAGCCATCCATGTCAACTACCTGATCAATCTGGCGTCCCTCGATCCGGTGATTCGCGAGAAGTCGGTCACGGCCTTTCGAGGCGAGCTGGAACGAGCCGCGGCGATCGGCGCTGAGTATCTGGTGACTCATCCTGGCAGCTATCGGGGGCAAGCGGTGGAGCAGGCGATCGCGGCGTTCGCGCTGGGCCTGGCGGAAGCTGCGAGTGGTTTGGCGCGTTCTGTTACCGTGCTCCTGGAGAACACGGCTGGTGGTGGCGCGCATATTGGCGGCCGGCTGGAAGAGTTGCGGCTCATCCGCGATCTCGCCGCGCGCGAGACAGATATCGAAACCGGTTACTGTCTGGACACCTGCCACCTGCTGGCGGCGGGGTTTGACATTGCGACCGAGGCCGGGCTGGAGACGACCGTGGCCGCGGCAGACCGAACACTGGGGCTCGATAACGTGCGGGTCATTCACGCCAACGATTCCAAGGGGCCGCTCGGGTCACACCTCGATCGTCACGCAAATATCGGGGAAGGGCACATCGGCGCGGAAGGGTTTCATCGCATCCTGACGCATGCGAAGCTGCGGGAGAAGCCGTTCATCTTAGAAACGCCCAAGGACGAAGAGGGCGATGACCGGCTGAATGTCGAGATGCTCAAAAAGCTCGCTCAACCGAAGATGGCGCCGATGCGGAGCGAAAAACCTGGCAGAATGTCCGGCGCTTCCAAAAGGTCGGTGTCCTGAAGGACGATGTGAGGCCGCGCGGCTTCGCGCCAGACCTCAACTTCGCGCGTCTCCGGGTACACCACCCAAACACACTGCCCGCCGGCGGCGAAATACTGGCGGATCTTGCGCCGGACGGCGGAGACGGTGTCGGTGGGTGATAGCACTTCGACGGCTAAGTCCGGAGCGCCGGGGATATCCGCATTGGGATCGAGATGGCTGGCGCGCTCGGCGCGAAGGAACGAGACATCCGGAGCGCGTTTCGTGTTGGGGCCGAGGACGAATAGGTTGTCGGAGTTGAAGACCTCGCCGACTGGGTGGTTTCTTAGATAAGCTCGTAGCTCAAAATCCAGGTTTGCAACAATCCGGTTGTGTAGCGGCCGAGGCTTCGTCATGACGACCAGTTCTCCCTCGTCGAGCTCGTAGCTCAGCTCGTCCGGTTCTTCCAGCCGGTCGAAATCCTCGACGCTCATCAGCGTCTTCACGCCCATGGTTTGATTCTACAACCGCCAGTTCGTTACCATCGTTTGCATTAGCCCCCAAAATGCCAGAAAAGTCTTACGATCACAAACAGATCGAGTTGAAGTGGTTTGACCGTTGGGCAGGCGAAGACCTGTACCGCGCCGAAGAGAATTCCGCCCGCCCGAAGTATTACGTGCTCGAGATGCTGCCGTATCCTTCGGGCGCGCTGCACATCGGCCACATCCGGAACTACTCGATCGGCGACGCGCTCGCGCGCTACAAGTGGATGCGCGGGTTCAACGTGCTGCACCCCATGGGCTGGGATGCGTTCGGGCTGCCCGCGGAAAATGCCGCGATCGCCAACAAGCAGCCGCCGCGCACGTGGACTCTATCCAACATCGCGAAGATGAAGGCCACGCACCGCCGCTTCCAGTTCAGCTACGACTGGAGCCGCGAAGCCACCACCTGCGAGCCCGATTACTACCGCTGGAACCAGTGGTTCTTCCTGAAGATGCTGGAGCGGGGAATCGCCTATCGCAAGAAAGCGCTGGTGAACTGGTGCCCGCAATGTGCCACTGTATTGGCGAATGAGCAAGTAGTGGATGGCTGCTGCTGGCGGCATGAAACCACACAGGTGGAGCAGCGGGCGCTCGAGCAGTGGTTCTTCAAGATCACGCAATACGCGGACGAGCTGCTGGCTGACATGGCGCAGCTCGAAGGCAACTGGCCGGAGCGCGTGCTCACCATGCAGCGCAACTGGATTGGGCGCTCGGAAGGCACGGAAGTGGATTTCGGCTCCGAGCTCGGGCCGATCCGCGTCTTCACTACTCGCGTTGATACGATCTTCGGCGCTACCTGCGTGATCCTGGCGCCGGAGCATCCGCTTGTCGAAAAGGTGCTAGACGCGCCGGGCCGCGCGCGCGCCAAGGCGATGGTCGATGCCCGCGCCAACCAAGATCCGGGCGATATCGAAAAAGAGGGATTTTTCACGGGCCGCTACGCCGTCAACCCTTACAGCGGTGAGCGTGTGCCGGTGTGGATCGCGAACTTTGTGCTGATGGGATATGGCACGGGCGCGATCATGGCTGTTCCCGCGCACGACCAGCGCGATTATGAGTTCTGCACCAAGTACGGTATCGCGATTCGTCCTGTGATTCGTGCCGAGAGCGGACTGCTCGCCGATCTTGCAAGCATGAAGGCTGCGTTTCCGGATGATGGCATCGTTGAGAATTCCGGCGAGTTTTCGGGGCTCCGGAGTTATGAAGCGCGCCGTCGCATGTCGGCGAAGGCTGAGGAGGAAGGCTTCGGCACGTCCGCGGTGACTTATCGCATCAAAGATTGGGGTGTTTCGCGGCAGCGGTATTGGGGAACGCCGATCCCCGTGATTCACTGTCCGAAATGCGGCGTGGTGCCGGTTCCCGAAAGTGACCTGCCCGTTCTGCTACCGCAGAACATCGCAATCACCGGCCAGGGCCGTTCGCCCCTCGATGAAGTGCCGGAGTTCGTCAACATGAACTGTCCCAAATGCGGCGGCCCCGCGCGCCGCGAAACCGACACGATGGACACGTTTGTCGATTCGTCTTGGTATTTCTACCGCTATTGCGACCCGAAGAACGATCGTGCGCCGTTCGATTCGGCCAAGATCGCATATTGGTTTCCCATCGATCAGTACATCGGCGGCGTGGAGCACGCGATTCTGCACCTGATCTATTCGCGCTTCTTCACCAAGTTCATGCGAGATCTCGGTCTGGTGAAGAACAACGAGCCCGCCGCCCGGCTGTTCACGCAGGGCATGGTGATCGCCGAAGGCACGAAGATGTCGAAGTCGAAGGGCAACGTGGTGGGAGGTGACGCTGTCGCCGAACAGTACGGCGCTGACACCACGCGGCTATTCGTGTTGTTCGCGGTTCCGCCCGAGAAGGAGATGGACTGGACCGAATCCGGCGTGGAGGGCATCTACCGTTTCCTGGGCCGCATCTACCGGTTTGTCACGCGCAATGTCGATCGCGCGCGCGAGGCGAGTGCCGCTTCGACCGACGCGGATAAACACATTCTGCGTAAACTGCATAAGACGATCAAGAAGATCACGGAAGATTTCGAGACCCGCTGGCATTTCAATACTTCGATTGCCGCCATCATGGAGCTGATGAACGAGGTCTACGCCGAGGAGGCGCGGCTGTCGGGCGCCGTGCTGGCGGAGGTGATCGAGAAGCTGGCGTTGTTGCTCGGTCCATTGGCGCCTTACCTGGCGCAAGAGTTGTGGGAAGAGCTGGGCAGAAGCGGACCGGTGTTCAAGGAATCGTGGCCGGCATTCGATCCGGACCTGGCGAAAGAGGATGAGGCACAGATTGTTGTACAGGTGAATGGCAAGCTACGCGCTCATCTGATGGCTCCGTTCGGGACGCCCGAAGACGTGCTGCGCCAGCGCGCACTCGATGAGCCGAAGGTGCAGCCGTTTGTTCAGGGTAAACAGGTGGTAAGAGTTATCGTGGTGCCAGACAAGCTGGTCAACATTGTGGTGAAAGGATAGGCATGAGCGATCGCAGGGAGTTCTTGAAAGCCGCCGGAGCGGCGCTTACGACTTCGATTTTCACGGGGAATGTGCGCGGTGCAAATGACCGGATTCGCGTCGCCTTCATCGGTACGGGGCGCATGGGTACGAGCAGCCTGGAGACCGCAGTGCAAATGGCGGACGTGGAAGTGCCGGTGGTGTGCGATGTCTACCAGCCGAACCTGGAGAAGGCTGTGGCCGCCAGCGCGCGCGGCGCCAATGGCACGCCCGGCGTACGCTCACCAGCCAAGGCCATCACTGACTTTCGCGAAGTCCTGGCCGACAAGTCGATCGACGCCGTGAATATCTCGACCCCCGACCACTGGCACGCTTACATGACCGTCGAAGCGTGCAAGAACGGCAAGGATGTCTACGTCGAGAAGCCCATTTCCGTCACCATCGACGAAGGCCGAAAGATGGTGCAGGCCGCGCGCAAATACGATCGCGTCGTGCAGGTGGGCACCTGGCAACGGTCGGGTCTTCATTTTCAGAAGGCAGTGGAAATCGTGACGAGCGGCCGGCTGGGGAAGGTCACGTTCGTGCGCACGTTCAACTACGGCAATCAGCCGCAGGAAGGGATCGGCAATCCGCCGGACTCCGAGCCACCCGCCGGCCTCGATTGGAATATGTGGCTGGGTCCGGCGCCCGCGCGCCCGTTTAACAGCAACCGGTTCGGTGTGCATCCCAAGGAGTACTCCCGGTTCCGCTGGTTCTGGGACTACGCCGGCGGCATGATGACCGATTGGGGCATCCATCTGCTGGACATCGTGCAGATGGCCTTCAATGAAACCGAGCCCACCGCGATTACCGGCCTCGGCGGCAAGTTTTATCTGAAGGACAACCGCGAGACTCCGGACACGCTACAGGTGACATACGAATATCCAAACGGGATGGTCGCCACGTATGAGAACCGCGAGTGCAACGCGCAGTCAATGTTCAAACACGACTATGGCATATTGTTCCACGGCACCGAAGGTACGCTATTTGTGGACCGAGCCGGTTACGAGTTGGTGCCCGAGAAAGGCTCAAAGCTGGCAGCGTCATTGAGCGAAGCCGAGGAAGAAAAAAGAGGGAACGATGCTTTTGCGGCTCACTGGCAGAACTTCATCGATTGCATCAAGACGCGCAAGCGGCCGGCGAGCGATATAGAGATCGGCCATCACTCGACGACCACCGCGATTCTGGGGAACATGGCGTATCGCAGCAAGCTGCGTCTCGATTGGGACGCGCAACGCGAAACCACCATGCAGACCGAGGCGCGGCATATGTTGAAAAGGGAGTATCGTAAGCCATGGAAATTAGAAGTCTAGGCCGATTAGGCATTCTTGCCTGCGCGCTGGCTGCCGCGCTTTCCGCTCAATCGAAGAAGACTGTTTTTCTCATCACGGACGCCGAAGGTGTTGCCGGCGTGTGCCGCCAGGACCAGACCGACCCCAAAGACCAGGAGATGCGCCAGCTCCTCACGGGCGAGATAAACGCCGCGGTTGATGGCTTATACGCCGGTGGCGCAGACGATGTGATCGTCTGGGATGGGCACGACGGCAGCCAGACGCTTTCTGCGCTGACGATCCATCCGCGGTCCAAGCTGATCATCGGCGACCTGGGTGTGACGATGACGCTCGAGCGCCATTACGCGGCCATGGGCTTCATCGGTCAGCATGCCCGCGCAAATAGCAAGGGCGGCATTATGGCCCATAGCTATAGCTCACTCGGCATTCAGACCATGCTCATGAACGGCAAGCCCGTGGGGGAGATCGAAACACGCGCCGCGCTCGCGGGAGCGTTCAATGTGCCGGTGATCTTCTTGAGCGGCGACCAGGCAGCTGCCGATGATTTGCACGCCGTAGTCCCGGACGCCGAAATGGCGGTGGTCAAAGAAGGCTTTTCGAACTATGTCTGTCAGACGTTGTCCGCGCCAGCGGCTCAGAACTTGATCCGTGACCGGGCGCACCGCGCCATGCAAAGGATTGCCGAGATCAAACCGTATAAGATCGAAGGCCCGGTCACCATCCAGATCGAGTACACCACCCGCAACGCCCTCGGCGTGGACGCCAGGCTGCGCCCCGGCGCGGAAATCATTGACGCTCGTACCATCCGTTATAGCGGCAAGGATTTTATGGAGGCGTGGACGAGGTCGGAACGGTTTTAGCTATTTGCACTTTCCGCTTCAACAGCGCACCAGCAAGAATACCCGCGCCCAGCAGCGCGCACACAACCGGAAACCAGTCTCCGTGCCTCGTGTAGAACGTCGTCTCCTTCACGTACGAATATCCCGTGCGGGAAGCCGAGGCCACATAATTCGGCAGCGTACCCAGCAGCCGGCCGGCCGGGTCGATAGTACCGGTGACACCGTCGTTGGTAGAGCGCAGCAGCCAGCGGCGGTTCTCTGCCGCGCGCATGCGCACAATTTCCAGATGCTGCAACCGGGCGGCGCTCTTGTCGAACCAACTGTCGTTCGAGACGTTGATCAGCAGCTCAGCGCCGCCGGCTGCGAACTGGCGGACAAAACTGGGGAACACCGATTCGTAGCAAATGAACGTAGCGATCTTGTGATCGCCCACGGGCAAGACGACTACCTTCTCGCCCGGCTGGAAGTCGCCTACCTCGGTTGAAATCTTCTTGGCGAAGCCGAACGGCCAGGGCACAAACTCGCCGAACGGCACCAGATGGACTTTGTCGTACCGGCCCACGGGTTCACCGGACGGAGCGACGAGCAGCGCGGAGTTGAGCGGCGCGCCCTCGGAGGTGTGCCCAACCACGCCGGCGAGAAAGTAAGTGCGCGTCACACGCGCGAGATCCGCGGCCAATCGCAAGTATTCCGGGTCGTCGGCGTACAGCGGAGCAGGGACTTCGGGCCACACCAACAGTTGCGGCGGCTGTGATTTGTCACTGAGCACGGCGCTCATCGAAAGGAACGCCAGCCGGCGCTCGAGCGTCGCGAGACTCTGCGGCGTCCAATCCGCGGTGTCGGAAATGTTCGGTTGCGTGAGGACCGCCACCTGCTTACCTGGATGAAAATCAGGGAGGCGCGGCAGCAGAATCATCAGGGGCAGCGGCACGAGCCACGCGAGTTGCCAGCGCGAGCGCCGCAGGAACGCCACCGCCAGCCCGGTGGACATCATCGCAAACACAAAGGAAAGCCCGTAAACGCCGGTGTACGGTGCGAGGCGCATCGGCACTCCCATGTCCACGCCGGCGTTACCGAGAGCCAGCCAGGCAAAACCAAGCGGGCCGTGGGTCACTTCAATGGCCACCCATAGTGCCGCGACTCCCGGAATGGCCCAGGGGGTCTGTATGGCCATGCCGGCCAGCAACGCAAACACCGCCATGTGCATCGCTTTGGCCAGGCAGAATAGAGCGAACAATGCCCAGGCCACAACCGGCCCGACGCCCGCGTACTCCGCGAGCGTGAACTGAATCCAGTAGCACACGCCGAACCAGTAGATGATGCCGCACACGTATCCGAGCAGGAACTGATGCATCAGGCGGGGTTCACGGGCTACGGCAACGAGCAAAGGCGCGAGCGCCACCGGGGCGAGCCAGGCGAGATCAAAATGAGGAAAAGCCAGAATCAGCAGAACCGCGGTGAGCACGGCGAGCAGATACCGCATCCACCGTGGATTCAAAGCTCTGCTCGCAGCGCCTCGTCGTTGACAAGGTCCGCCATGTAGGAACTGCGGACGAGCGGTCCGCTGAACACCATCCGGAAGCCGATGGAAAGCCCGTAATCGCGATAGGCGCCAAACTGTGCCGGTGCAACGTACTCCGCAACAGGCAAATTGCGGCGCGTGGGCTGCAAATACTGGCCGATGGTGGCTACGTCAACCCCCGCCTGACGCAAATCCCGCAGCAACGCCTGCACTTCTCCTCCGGATTCCCCCAGCCCGGCCATGAAGCCGGATTTCGTGAGCACATCCGGGCGATGCTTACGCGCGAACGCCAGAACCCGCAAGGATTGATGGTAATCCGCCTGTGGACGAACCTTGCGATAGAGCCGCGCGACGGTCTCCATGTTGTGGTTGAAGACGTGCAGTCCGGAATCGAGTACGCGCTTCACTGCGTCCAGATCGCCGCAGAAATCCGGTATCAGCACTTCGACTCGTGCTTCCGGAAGAGCGCGGCGCACTTGGCGGACAGTTTCGCTGAAATGGTGAGAGCCGCCATCGGCCAGATCGTCGCGGTTTACGCTGGTGATGACGACGTAGCGCAACTTCATCTCGGCCGCCATACGCGCGACGTTGGCCGGCTCATTCTCATCGAGCCGCATATCCTGTTTCGCGGGATTGCCCTTGGGCACCGAACAGAATCCGCACCCTCGCGTACACAAGTTGCCGAGAATCATGAACGTGGCCGCGCCCCGATGGAAACACTCGTGCATGTTGGGGCAGCGGGCGGATTCGCAGACCGTATGAAGGTTCAGGCGGCGCAGATCGGTCTTCAGGCGGTGCAGTGACTCGAAATGGGTCGGGCTCTTACGCGCCCACTCCGGCAGGCGCGGCCTCAGGCGCACTTCGCCAGTGTTGCCGGCAATTTGTACCAGGGGGATTCCCAATGCCCTATTTTCGCACGATCGGGTGGAAACCCACGTTCTCGAGACCGGCCTTGGCCTTGCCCAGGGCCGCGGCATTCGGGAAAGGCCCCACCATCACGCGGAATAGGTTCGGATTCGAACTTTGAGCCAGCAGAGCGGGGAAACCTTTCTGCTTGAGCGTGTCCACCACCACGCTGGCCTGTGGCTGTGCCACCGCCTCCACTTGCAGGTACATGTTCCCGGGGCCGGGATTCACTGCAACCGCGGCGCCTGAAGTTTCAACAGCCTTGGCCGCCGGCGCGCGACGGGGTGGAGGTGCATGCGCGGCTTCGGCCTTCTCCGGCACCCTCTCCGGCGGCGCGACCGGCTGCGTTTCCACCGGTTTAGTCTCCTGAGGAGCAGGCTCTTTCGCCTCTTCCTTCGGCGGCGCTGCGCTCGAAGAGGGAGCAGGCGCAGCAGGGCCTGCCGCTTCCGGACGCTGACTCGTCGCGACCGTGGCGGGCGCACCGGCTGCAGCCGCCGCCGGCCCCGAGTTCCGTCCCACCACGTAGCCCATCGTGAAGAACACGCCGAACAGGATCACGATAATGAAAAACGCGCTGAGCAGTTGCCGGTTTCCCAGGACTAACTCGTACTCGCCTTCGGTTTTGCTCATAAGAATATGCGCGCGTCGCGGTTTATGTCGCGGCTGGTGGTTTTGCTTCGCCGATTCGGTCCAACGCCCGCCCTAAAGAAGAAAGTATATCGAGAGGCAGGGGAAAAACAATGGTTGTGTTCTTTTCCGTGCCGATTTCCACCAGAGTTTGCAGGTAACGTAATTGGAGGGCTGCTGGTTGCTTCTGGATCACCTCTGCCGCCATGGCTAGTTTGTCCGCCGCCGTGTACTCACCTTCGGCGTGGATAATCTTGGCACGCCTCTCGCGTTCCGCCTCAGCCTGGCGCGCAATGGCGCGGATCATCTGCTCGGCCAAGTCCACTTGCTTCACCTCCACCATTGTCACTTTCACGCCCCAGGCCGAGGTGTGCTGGTCGAGAATGGCTTGCAGGCGCACGTTGAGCTTCTCGCGCTGGCTGAGCAGTTCATCCAGCTCCACTTCGCCCAGCACGCTGCGCAGCGTGGTCTGCGCGAGTTGCGATGTGGCATATAGGAAGTTCGAAACTTCGAGTACGGCCAAGTTGGCGTCGAGCACTCGGAAATAAATCACTGCATTTACTTTCACGGTGACGTTGTCGCGGGTCACCACGTCCTGCGCCGGCACTTCCAGGGTGTCGATGCGCAGCGACACCCGCACGATGCGGTCAATCGGCGCAAACACCAGGATGATGCCCGGCCCTTTGGGCTTGGACAGCACGCGGCCGAGCCGGAAGATGACGCCGCGCTCGTACTCGGCCAGGATTTTGATGGAGGACATCAGGTAGATCGCGAGGATCAGGATGATTACCAGCGTTGGAAGATCGAACATGAGTCAGCCTCCCGACTGATTTTGTACCGGTTCCACGGTCAGATGCAGATGATCGACGGCCGTCACGCGCACACGCTCCCCGGATTTCACCGGCGCTCGCGCCACCGCATTCCAGTATTCGCCGCGCACAAAGACTCGGCCTTCCGGAGCCAGATCGCCGATGGTGACGCCGATCTCGCCGATCATGCCCTCGCTGCCGGTCACCACCTTTCCCCTGCGCGCGCGCATCACAAGCGAGAGTAGAAAAACGGTGATGGCGGCGAACGGAACAGCCAGCGCCACGGCCGTCGAAAGATGAATGCGCATCTCGGGCAGCGGGCTGTTGATGAGTATCACCGCACCCAGGATCATGGCGACCGTGCCTCCGGCGGCAAGCACTCCGTGTGACGTGAACTTGGCTTCGAGAATGAAAAATGCGAAGGACAGAATCAGCAAGGCGGCGCCCAGCCAGTTAATCGGCAGCATAGAGAGCGCCGAAAGGCCGAGCAACACCAGGATCGCGCCCGCCACCCCGGGGAAGATCAAACCCGGGCTTGAGAACTCAACATAAATCCCGAGCGCGCCCAGCACCAGCAGGATCAACGCGATATTGGGGTCGCTAATCGCCCAGAGCACGCGCTGCCGCAGGTTCTTTTCATAGGTGATGATCTCCGCGCCGCCCACGTGCAGCGTCTCCTTGCGCCCGTCGAATCGCGTGATCTCGCGGCCATCGAGATGACGCATCAAATCCTGCTCGTTGTTCGCGATCAACTCGATGAGGTGATTGTCCAGCGCTTCCTTCTCCGTGAAGGACTTGCTTTCGAGCACGGCCTTTTGCGCCAGATCGCTGTTGCGCCCGCGCTTGGCCGTCAGGCTGCGCAGCGACGCCGCGGCGTCGTTTTCCACCTTCTGCTTCATGACCGGGTCCATCTCCGTCCCGATCAATACAGGGTGCGCCGCGCCGGTATTGGTGCCCGGCGCCATTGCCGCCACGTCTCCGGCCTCGAGCAGAAAGAACCCCGCCGACGCCGCCCGGCCTCCGCTCGGCGTTACGTAGGTGACCACGGGTACGGGTGAGGCGACGATCTTCTGAATCGTCTCACGCATGGCGTCCATCAGGCCGCCCGGCGTATTCAGACGAATCAGCACCAGGTCGTAGTGCTCGCGCGAAGCTTGGTCGAGCGCGCGCGAAACGATCTCCACCGTGACCGGATGGACGATCGAATCAATATCCACCGCCAGCACTCGCGGCGCAGCCTGCCCGCGGACCGTGAGCGCCAAACAGCCGAGAAAAATCAACAAACGCAATGCCAACGGTAACCTCACTATACAACGACGCGCGGTGCTATGCTCCCTCAGATGCGGGCTTCGCTCCTTCTGCTATTGGCATGCGCCGCGTTTGCGGATGACGGCCCTGCGCTGTTCGAGAAACATTGCGCCCTCTGCCACCGCCCGCAAAGCGCCACCCGCGCCCCCGTGCAGGCCGCTCTGTCCCGCATGCCGCGACAGGCGATCCTCGCCGCGCTCGAAACCGGCAGCATGAAGACGCAGGCCGCCGCGCTTACCCCCGCCGAGCGGCGCACGCTAGTGGAATTTCTCTCGAACATCAACGCTGCCGCCGAACCGCGCGCGGGATTCTGCGCCGCGACTGCTAAGCTGACCGGTGGCGTGGGCTGGAATGGTTGGGGAGTGGATCTCGCCAACTCGCGATTCCAGCCCGATCCCGGCCTCACCGCCGCCCAGGTTCCCGGGCTCAAGCTCAAGTGGGCGTTCGGATTTCCCAACGCCACTTCGGCATTCGGCCAGCCCGCCATCGCCGGCGGAGGCCTGTTTCTTGGCAGCGAGGACGGTACGGTTTACTCGCTCGACGCGCGCACCGGTTGCATTGCTTGGGCCTACAAAGCGTCGTCAACCGTGCGGACCGCCATCTCGATCGATACCTCCCTCGCCAGCGTGTACTTCGGTGATGTGCAGGCGAACGTCTACCGGGTGGACGCCGCGTCTGGTGAGCTCCGCTGGAAGGTGCAGGTGGAGCAGCATCCCTTCGCGCGCATTACCGGCGCACCCAAGCTCTATGCGGGCCGTCTTTATGTGCCGGTTTCCTCCATCGAAGAAGTGGGCGGCGGAAATCCAAAATACGCCTGCTGCACATTCCGCGGCAGCGTTGTCGCCTTGGACGCCGCTTCCGGCAAACAGGTTTGGAAGACTTACACTATCCCTGACCTTCCGAAACCCACGCGCGTGAATAGCGCGGGGACGCAGATGTTGGGACCGGCCGGCGCGGCCGTCTGGTCCTCGCCCACCATCGACGTCGAACGTAAAGCCGTGTACGTCGCCACCGGCAACGCCTATGCGGACCCGCCCGTGCGCTATACCGACGCCGTGCTGTCTTTCGATCTGGAAACCGGCAGTCTGCAATGGGCCCGCCAGTTGGCGGAGGGTGACGGCTGGAATTTCAGCTGCCTCAATCCCAATCGCGCCAGTTGCCCGGAACACCCAGGCCCTGACGTTGATTTTGGCTCTTCGCCGATCCTGCGCACCATCGCGCCGGGGCGTCGTGTTTTGCTCGCTGGTCAGAAATCAGGCATGCTGCATGCGCTCGATCCGGATGCGCAGGGCAAAATCCTGTGGCAGGTGCGCCTCGGTGATGGCGGCCCGCTGGGCGGAATCGAATGGGGTCCTGCCGCCGACGAGCAGAACGTCTACGCCGCGGTTTCCGATCTTGACGGCAGTCACCCGGAGCATGGCGGTGGCCTGTTCGCTTTGCGCATCCCCGCCGGTGAAAAGATATGGTATGCCGCGCCGCCCAAGCCCGTATGTCTGGGAAAGCCCGGCTGTAGCGTCGCGCAGATGGCGCCAGTCACGGTTATTCCCGGTGTGGTTTTCTCGGGTTCCATGGACGGCCACCTGCGCGCGTTCGGCGCGGCGGACGGCAAACTGCTTTGGGATTTCGACACGTTGCGCGAGTTTGACACCGTCAATGGCGTCAAAGCCCAGGGTGGGTCGCTGAACGCCACCGGACCGGTCATCTCGGCCGGGATGCTTTACTTCAGTTCGGGTTACGGCCAGCTTGGCGGCATACCGGGCAATGTACTGCTCGCCTTCGCACAGTAGTCAGCAGCCGGGCGCTCAAAGTTCCGTGACACTCCGGTTATGAATCGCGCGCGGATCAGGGCCCGGACGACTTATTATAAAGAAAGCGTCTCAAAATGCCGTTTCACATCCAGCCCGTTCGCGAATTTCTGGTGCGGCCCGCTGTTCCCGCCCCCCTCTCGCGGATGAATGAACTTGCTTACAACATCCTCTGGAGTTGGGAGCCGTTGATTCGCTCCCTGTTCCGCCGCCTCGATCCCGCTCTTTGGAAGGATTCCGGCTACAACCCGGTCGTGATGCTGGGGCGAGTTTCCCAGGAGGCTTTGGAGCGCGCCGCCGCCGACCCTCGCTACCTGGCCCATTACGCGCAGGCCTGCCAACGCTACGACGTCCACATGCAGCATGGGCGCGCTCCCAGCAACGGCAAGCTCGTCGCCTACTTCTCCGCGGAATATGGCCTTAGCGAATGCCTGCCCATCTACTCGGGCGGCTTGGGCATCCTTTCCGGCGACCATTTGAAGTCGTCGAGCGATCTGAATCTTCCCCTGATCGGCGTGGGCTTGCTCTATCAACAGGGATATTTCCGCCAGTTCCTGAATGCCGACGGCTGGCAGCAAGAGCGCTATAGCGATAACGATTTTTACACCCTCCCGATCGTTCCCGTAAAAGACGGCTTCGGTGAGGACCTCAAGGTCACCGTCAAGCTGCCCACCGGTCCGGTTGCGATTCAGGTTTGGCACATGGATGTCGGCCGCATCAAGCTGTACTTGCTCGACACCAACATTCCCGACAACCCGCTGCCGCAGGATCGTGACATCACCGATCAGCTTTACGGCGGCGATATGGACACGCGCATTCGCCAGGAGATCGTGCTCGGCATCGGTGGACTGCGCGCCTTGCGCGCTATGAATCTCGAGCCGACCGTTTATCACATGAACGAGGGCCATTCCGCGTTTCTGGCGGTCGAGCGCATCCGTGCCCTGATGGAGGAGCACCGGCTGAGTTTCGAGGAAGCTCTCGAGGCGACCCGCACCAATAACATCTTCACCACGCACACGCCCGTGCCGGCCGGCATCGATCTGTTCGATTCCGGCATGATGCACTACTACTTCCAAGACTACTGCGGCGAGTCGGGCATCGAGTTCAACCAACTGATGTCGCTCGGACGCCGCAACCCAGCGGACTTGGGAGAACGCTTCTCTATGGCCGTCCTGGCGGTCAAGACCTCCTCGTACCGCAACGCCGTGAGCCGCCTGCATCGCCGCGTGGCCCAGGAGATGTGGCACGAACTGTGGCCCGATCTTCCCATTTGGGAAGTCCCGCTCACCTCCATCACCAACGGCGTCCACCTGCCGAGCTGGCTGAACAGCGACCTGGCGGATCTCTACGATCAGTATCTGGAGCCTGACTGGCGCGACCACACGGCGGACTCAAAAACCTGGGAACTGGTGGATGAGATCCCGGACGAAGAGTTGCTCGAAGTGCATCGCCGCCGCAAGCGCCGCTTGATCGCGTTTGTCCGCGATCGACAGACCGCATCCGCTTTCCGCCGCAAGGCCGCGTCTTCCGAGCTGCGCCATTCGAGCGAGGTGCTGGACCCGAGCGTTCTCACTATTGGATTCGCGCGCCGCTTCGCGACCTACAAGCGTGCCAACCTCATTTTCCGCGATCCCGAGCGGCTCAAGCGAATCCTCACCAGCAAGGACCGGCCCGTGCAGATCGTGATCGCCGGCAAGGCCCACCCCAAGGATCATCCCGGCAAGTCACAAATTCGCGACGTGGTCCAGTATTCGCGCGATCCGGAACTGTGGAAGCACATTGTTTTCATCGAAGACTACGACATGAAAGTGGCGCGCGAGCTGGTGCAGAGCGTCGACATCTGGCTCAATACACCCCGGCGCGGCGAAGAAGCCTGCGGTACCAGTGGGATGAAAGCCGCCATGAACGGCGTTCTCAACCTGAGCATCCTCGATGGCTGGTTTGACGAGGCTTACGAGGAATCTGGTGGATGGGCCATCGGGGATCGCGAGCCTTACTCCGACGACCAGGAGAACATGCATGCCAGCGCCATTTACTACCTGCTGGAGAACGAGATCGTGCCCATGTTCTACGAGCGCCGCGATCACGGCACGCAGGAATGGATGCGCCGCGTTAAGCAATCGCTCCGTCAGCTTAGTCCGCTGTTCGATTGCCGCCGCATGTTGAACGAATACGACCATGAGCTGTACGAGCCGGCCCACCTCGCGTTTACCGCTCAGGTGCAGAGCCGCTTTGACAGTGCCCGGCGCAGAGTGAAATGGACCGATAAGGTGCGCGATGTTTGGGAGCGCGTCCATTTCGTCGAAACCGGCCCCGCTCCCGCCGGACCAGTGACAAGCGGCGTCACCGTACCGGTGCGCGCCACCGTTGACCTGGCGGGACTCGATCCCGAGGATGTGCGGGTGGAACTCGTGATGGGGCGCGTAGGCGCGAACGGCAGCCTGGAAGATACCGAGGTAATGGTGCTGCCTGCGGTGGAGCGCAACGGTTCGACGGCGACGTTCGCGAAAGAGATTGTCCCGCAGCAGACCGGGCGGCTCGGCTATGCGCTACGCATCAGCCCCAACCACTACGACGATCCGCTGACACGGCCCTGCACCAGCATGCTCAAGTGGGGCAGCGGCCGGAATTCCTGAATCGTCACGAGGCCAGCAGCCCCGGCTCCTTGGTTACGCGCGCAGGCTTCTTGCGCGGGCGTAGCATGTCCAGCAATCCGGATTTCGGAGCCTGCTTGGGTTCGCCCCCGTTTCGGATCGTTTGGGCAAGTGTATGAAACCCTGCTCCCAGTTCCGAGGACGGGCTCACATGCTTCCCCGAGGTGAGCGCTTTGTGAACCCCTAGATAGTCGTTCGGGAAACTCATGTAAACCGCAACCCCCAGAACTTTCTCGATCTCAGAAACGGATATCAGACTCCGGCGCTGCGCCCGGTTGAGCAGCAGCCGAACTCGGGATTCAAGATCGAGACTGCGTAGGAACTGTAACTTTTCCCGCGCCAGGTGTAGGCTCGGCACCTCCGGCGTGCAAACCAGGAAGATCTCCCTGGCTTCGTGCAGCAGCTCAACCGAAAATTTCTCCAGAATTCCGGAGAGATCCAAGCAGATGGCCTTGTAGTGCCGGCGCGCAAAGTCCATTAAATAGGCGATCTGCCGGGCTTCGATCCGATAGCCTGGGACCAGTTTGCCCGCCGGCAGAACATCTAGTTCACCAAGACTCGTCACCAGCTTCGGCCACAGCGTCTCGTCCACTTGGTGCGCGTTTTCCACCGCCTCGACGACCGAATGCATCGCGTCCAACTGCAGCATAAAGGCAACCATCCCGCAGTTCAGGTCAAAGTCCGCTAGGAGCGTCTTTGTGTCCGGAAGTTGCGCCAGCATGATGCTGGTATTCAATGCGATGGTCGAGCAGCCCACGCCCGGTTTGGAAGGTAGGAACGCCAGTACCCGGTTCGTCGATTCGATGGACGGCGGCTTGCGCGCCAGGATTCCCCCGACCCGGTCGGCCATCTGCTCGAGGGCTTCCGCTTCGAATGGCAGTGCCAGGAATTCGCGAATCCCCGCGCGCATGGCCTCGATCAACGCGTCGGGCTGGATCGAGCGGCTGAAAGCCACGATTTGCGTTCCTGGCGCCTGTGCCTCAATACTGGCAGCCACCGCGAGCGCCTGTCGGGGCGCCCCCATGCCCAAGAACACGATCTCCGGCGCCGTCGCCCGCAAGAATCGCGCCAGGTCGAGCTCGCCCGGGTAGCGATCTAACGTTCGCAGTATTCCCAACCGCCGGTTATCTTGCAGCGCGTCCTGGAAATCCGCGCTCAGTTCCTGGTCCGGACAGATGATGACCCCTCGTAACATGAAGTACCCGTTCCTAGGGTAATTGCGGTACGCGGGAATGAACAATTGGGCGAAACGCTTAGAAAGGAAAGTGAATGAGAGGGCTTGACAGTGAAGGTGCCGCAGTCTATAATTTAGACTAGTCAGACTAGTTAGTTAACAGGGGAGAAGCTATGGACACGGCAGCTAAGAAAGCCAAAGTAGTAATTGAACCGTGGCAGCTTCAGGCGGCCAAAGCCCGTTTCAGCGAAGTGTTCCGGCTGACGCGTTCGCAGGGCCCGCAATGGGTCACGCGCGGCGGGAAAGAGGCCGTGGTGGTTGTAGCGGCCGAGGAGTTCGAACGGCTGACCCGGCGGAAAAAACAGAGCGGAAGCTTGGTGGAGTTCTTCGCGAAATCGCCGTTGGCCGGCGTGGATCTTGATCTCGAACGGAAACCGGATTTCGGCCGTCCCGTTGAGCTGTGAGTGGCTTTCTCCTAGACACGAACGTCATCTCCGAGCTCGTTAAACCGCGACCCGAACCCGCGGTGGTTCGCTGGGTCGAGGAGAGCGACGAGAATCTCCTGTATCTCAGCGTTCTCACGCTCGGTGAGATTCGAAAGGGTGTCGCCGCATTGCCGCAATCGGCGCGCCGCGTGGAACTCGAGGCCTGGCTGGAGTCCGACTTGCGGCTGCGTTTCTCGAAGCGAATTCTCGCCATCGACGAGGACATTGCCGACCGTTGGGGCATCCTCGCAGGACAGGCTCAAAAGGATGGCCGGGAGTTACCTGTGATCGATGGCCTGCTCGCAGCCACCGCAATCCACCACAACCTGACTCTAGTGACACGAAATACCAGCGACATCGCGTCAACCGGCACGCTGCTCTTCAATCCGTGGGAGAACTGACGCGTCCTCCGGTTACGCCATCGCCATGATCTTGTCGAATGCGTCCGAGACTTTGCGCAGTTTGTCCGGGTCGTTCGGATCGTGGCCGATCTCGGGCGACATAAATCCGCGATAGCCGACCTTCACGAACGCCGCCATCACTTCCTTCCAGTCCACGTCGCCTTCAAGTAGGTCAACGAAACGCCCTTGTTCGTAGCGGGCGGAGAGCTTGTAGTCCTTTAAGTGAACACGGTGGATGCGCGGGCCGAGCGTCAGGATCCAATCCTGCGGATAGCCGTACTGCATGACGTTGCCGACGTCGAAGTGCGACTGGAGCCAGGGGCTGTGAAACTGGTCCACAAACGTTCGCATTTCGAGCGGGCTAAGCAGGAACTTGTTCCACACGTTTTCCGGCGTTAGACAAACTTTGGCTTCCTGGGCCCACGGGAGAGCCTTGGGGATCTCGGCGCTCAGGCGGTTCCAAGTGTCTTCGGAGCCGAACAGCAGTTTCGGCCCATCGCCGAGGCGGCATAGATAAAGCAACGTCGCCCCGCAATTGAGATATTTCGCGAACTCGAGGCCCTGCTTCAGTCCTTCCAGACTCCGCGCGCGCACCGCCGGGTCCGGGCTGTTAATCGGATTCGAGCGAAACGCACCGCCCATCCACATGCTCGCAATCTGCACGCCCGCCTTGTGCGCCGCGTCGCCGAGGCGCTTCACTTCATCGGCGCTGAGCGAAGGCGAAACCTCCTCACCGAAGCGCAGTTCAATTGCATCGAAGCCGGCGTTCTTCGCCTGGCGGAATTTCTCATCAACGGGCATTTGCCCAGGAAAAATGATCGAGCAGATGCTCTTGATGAAGCGTGGAGACTGGGGCTGGGCCATCAAGGGGGCGGCCGCGGTTGCCGTGATAAATTGTCTTCTGTTCATGGATGCTCCACCTGAGTGTACTCCGGCCGAAACCACTGGCGCGCGCCCAGCCTTTACGCGTGCGAGCCGCGCCCGGAACATCGAGCGGCTGCGCAGCGAGACTTTCGATGTTTTGATCATGGGCGGCGGCATCAACGGCGCCGGCATCGCGCGCGATCTTGCCATGCGCGGCGCCAAGGTTGCGCTGGTTGAGCAGCGTCACTTTGCTTCCGGCACAAGCGGAAAAAACTCGCAGCTCATCCACGGCGGCTTGCGTTACCTGAAGCTGCTCCAATTTAATCTGGTGCGTGAATCGCTGCACGAGCGCGCCACGCTGTTGCGCCTGGCTCCGCATCTCGTCAAGCCGCAGCCGTTTCTGATGCCGATGTACGGATGGCCCGCGCGCATCTTCTACGGCGCCGGTCTCACTATGTACGACTGGCTGGCGGGACGCGACAACGTCAGCCGCCATCGCGTGTTGTCCTCCGCGGAAGTGGCGCAGCTCGAACCCGGTCTTGCGCTTCAGGGCCTGACGCACGGCGCGATCTTTTACGATTGTCAGATTCATTCCGCGCGATTTGTGACCGAAAACATTTGGGAGGCCGCGCGGCTCGGAGCGGCGATCGTCAATTACGCTCAGGCCAAGCACGAGCGCGGCGGCGTCACAGTCACGGATACGCTCTCCCGCGATGCCTTCCCGGTTCGCGCCACTCATCTCGTCGACGCAACCGGCGCTTGGGAGCCCGGCCTGCGGTTGGTGCGCGGCTCGCATATCGTTATTCCGCGTATTAATGCCAGTGAGAACGCCGTGGCTTACTTTGAAGAATCCGGCCGCATCATCTTCGTGATCCCCTGGGGCAGCGCGCGGCAGTTGTCGCTCGTCGGCACGACGGATGTTGACCACGCTGGCGGCCCCGATAGCGTCCACATCTCCGCCGAAGAGACGGAGTATCTGTTACGCGTCGTGCGCCGGCTTTTTCCCGCGGCCCGCGACGGAGAGCCCATCGCGGCCTTCAGCTCGTTGCGGCCTCTGGTGCCCTCTCCCGGTTCCCCGACGCAAGCCAGCCGCGAGCACCGCATCTGGAAAGCAGCCGATGGTGTCGTTCACGTGGCGGGAGGCAAGTACACCACTTATCGCGTGATGAGCGCGGAAGCGGCGGATCTGATCTCGCGTGTGGAATCGAAAACGGCTGCGACGCCGCTGGGCGGCAACACCAGGGAGCGCATCATTGAGCTGCTCGCTTCCGCCGATGCATGGGCGGTGCGGCATGCGCTCACGCCGCAGCAGGTCACGCACGTCATTCAAAACTACGGTGTGCAGGCGCCGCATGTACTCGCCGCTCTTCCCGAGACCGCGCCCGCCGGTTTGACGCGCCTGGAATCTGCGCAGATCGCCTTCGCCGTCAATCATGAGATGGCGCAGAGCCTCGCCGATGTGATGTTCGTCTCGACTTATTGGGGCTATGAGCGCCAGTGGACCCCCGAGAATCTGGCGCCATTCGAGCAGGAGATGGCCCGTTTGCTCTGACTTTACTTCCGCAGTGTCGCCGCCAGCGCCGCGGCAATCTCGAACTCGCCCTCGATCTCGCGCGTCCGCAGATTGTCGCGCAAGTGCTCCAGCTTGCCGATGTACGCCGTGAGCGCTTGCTCGATCGGCCCGCTGTTCGTCGCCAGAATATCCCGCCAGAGCTCGAACGAGCTGAGCGCGAGGCGCGTTGTATCCTTTAGGCCCGGGCCTGCCACGGCCAGGTGGTCGCCCGCTTGCTCCGCAACCGTCGCCGCGAGCGCCGTCGCTGCCAGCTGGGGCAGATGCGACGTGAACGAAACCACGCGGTCGTGTTCGGCCGCATTCATCGTCAGGGGCAACGCGCCAATGCGGCGAATCCACTCGATGAATTCTTGCGCGGCGGGCGCTTCGAGCGAGCTCGGGTCGTCCGGCGTGAGCACGTAAGTCCGGCCGCGAAACAGATCGGCGTCCGCTTCCGCTACGCCGCGTTTCTCTTTTCCCGCCATCGGATGACCGCCGAGGAACACCGCGCGCCGGATGTGCTGCCGCGCCGCGGAAACGATGGCGTTCTTGGTGCTGCCGGCGTCCGTGATCAGAGTGCCAGGCTGCACCAGCTCATCGATGTGCCGCAGGGTATCGAGAATGCGGCCGATGGGCTGTGCCAGATAAATCAGGTCGGCGCGCGCCGCGGCGTCGGCAAGTGATGCGCCTTCGTCGATCGCCCCGCGCTCGATCGCCGCCCGTAGCGTCGCGGCCGAGCTCACCCCTAGAATCGTTCCGCCGAATCCGGCTTTTTTCAGCGCCAGTCCGAACGAGCCGCCAATCAGCCCGACCCCGGCGATCGCCACCGTCTGCATCGCCGGCTAAATCACCCGTCCAACGACCGGCGCGATCAGCCGCAACTGCGCCATCAGGTCTTCGAACTGCGCCGCGTTCATCGACTGTGCGCCGTCGCTCAGGGCATGATCCGGATCGGGGTGTACTTCCATCAGCAGGCCGTCGGCGCCCGCGGCCAGCGCGGCCCGCGCCATCGGCGCCACTTTGTCGCGCCGTCCGGTGCCGTGCGACGGATCGGCCACGATGGGCAAATGCGATAGCTTCTTCACCACCGGGATGGCCGAAATGTCCATGGTGTTGCGCGTGTAATTCTCAAACGTGCGGATGCCGCGCTCACACAGAATCACGTTGTAATTGCCCCCAGAGAGGATGTACTCGGCCGAAAGCAGCAGCTCTTCGATGGTCGCAGCAATGCCCCGCTTCAGCAGCACCGGTTTCGGCTGGCGGCCCAGTTCGCGCAGCAGATTGAAGTTCTGCATGTTCCGCGCGCCCACCTGGAGCAAGTCGGCGTAGGCGCTCACCAGTGGAATCTGCGTGAGGTCCATCACTTCGCTCACGACCAGCAAGCCGTGGCGATCCGCCGCCGCGCGCAACAATTGCAGCGCTTCCTCGCCCAGGCCCTGAAAACTGTAGGGCGACGTGCGCGGCTTGAATGCCCCGCCGCGAATGATGTTCGCTCCCGCCCGCGCCACGATCTCCGCCGAGCGTTCAATCTGCTCCCGGCTCTCGACGCTGCACGGGCCCGCCATCACGGTGACGCGTTCGCCGCCCACCTCCACCGCCGGCCCCCCATTACGTGTGATCCGCACCACCGTTCCGCCCGGCCGGAACGACCGGCTCGCCAGCTTATACGGCGAAACGATCCGGTGCGCCTCCTTCACCCCGTCCATCACTTCAAACGTGGCGATGTCGAATTCCTGCTTGCCGCCCACGCCGCCGAGTACCGTATGCACCACGCCAGTCGAGCGATGGACGTCAAAGCCCAAGTCCACCAGCCGGTCGATTACGTTTTGAATCTGCGCCTCGGTAGCGCCTTCCTGCATGACAACCAGCATTCAGCTATTCTCTCCATCCCGCGACGATTCCATCCGCAGCCGCTGCAGCGTACGCATCTCGTCGATAATGCGCTCGAAAATGCGCCGTGCCGCCTCGTGCGCCATTGGCCCGCCGTTGTGATCTTCTATGTTGCGCAGTACTTCTTCTTCGCGCTTCGGTTCGTAGATGCGCATTCCGCATTCCCGTTTGATGCGCCCGATCTCCTCGACGATACGCGTGCGATCGTTTAACAGATCCAAAATACGGCGGTCCAGTTCGTTGATGCGGTCGCGCGCCTCCGCCAGCGCCTTTTCTCCGAATTCGCGCGTCATGGCTCGCGTACCCCGGCGGCCGTCATTGCAAATCCGTGTTTCAGCTCGCGGGCAAAGGCCTCGAGCTGGATTTCTAGCGACGGATTATCCAAATTGCGTTCGATCAGGTGCACGATGGCGCTGCCGACCACCACCGCTTCTACCTGACGGCCCAATTCCGCCACGTGTTCCGGCCGCGAGATGCCGAATCCCACCGCCAGCGGTAGCGGCGTGATGGCCCGCATGGCCTCCACCAGCGGCCCCACCGATCCCGAAAGCGACTCGCGTTCTCCCGTCACGCCGGTTCGCGAAACCAGGTACACGAACCCGCTCGAGTACTCCGCCACCAGTTGCAGCCTGCGCGGTGAACTCGTCGGCGCCGCTAGAAAAACCGTGTCCAGCCCCGCACCGCGCATCACGCGCACGTAATCGCCGGCTTCTTCCACGCTGGCGTCCGTAAGCAGGCAGCCATCGATGCCCGATGCCGCCGCATCCCGCGCGAGCGCCTCCAGTCCATATCGCAGCACTGGATTTAGATAGGTGAACAACAACAGCGGCACTTCGGAGCGCGTACGAATTTCGCGCGCGACCTCCAGCACACCGCGCAGCGTCGTTCCCGCCCGCAAAGCGCGCTCACCGGCACGCTGTATCACCGGCCCATCCGCAATCGGATCGGAGAACGGCACTCCCAGCTCGATCAGATCCGCCCCGCCACGCACGAGCGCTTCGACCAGTGCCGGCGTGCGCTCAGGCGATGGATCGCCTACGGTCAGATAGGCGATCAGCCCCTTTTGGCCGGATTGCCGCAGATGTTGGAAGAGAGAGCCGATGCGAGTCATGAGGAAGAACCAAGGCAAAAGACAAGAGACAAAAGGCAAAAGGCAAAAATGAATTCGGAAGACACACCTCCACTTTTGTCTTTTGACATTTGCCTTTTGTCTTTTGCCTTACTCATCAAGCTCTGGAAAGTTCTCCCGATAAATATCAATGTCCTTATCCCCGCGCCCCGAAATATTCACAATGAACACCTGCCGCGCCGCTTTTGGCGCCCGTGTGAGCGCTTCCGCAACGGCATGCGCCGATTCGAGCGCCGGAATAATCCCTTCGGTCTGCGATAAGAGGCGCGCCGCATCGAGCGCCGCCCGGTCGTCTACCGACACGTATTCCGCTCGCCCCTGATCGTGCAACCATGCGTGCTCCGGCCCCACCAGCGCATAATCCAGACCCGCCGACACGGAATGTGTCAACGACACCTGGCCGTTTTCGTCCTGCAATAAATAACTCCGCGCACCGTGCAGCACGCCCGGCGAACCTCCTGAAAAACGCGCCGCATGCTCGCCCAATCCGTGCCCGCGTCCGCCTGCTTCGACGCCCACCAGCTGCACTCGCGCGTCGGGAATGAACGCGTGAAAAATTCCGATTGCATTACTTCCGCCGCCCACGCACGCAATCACGGAGTCAGGCAGACGCCCCTCGGCTTGCTGAATTTGCTCGCGTGCCTCTTCGCCGATGATTTTATGGAATTCCCGCACCATCAGCGGGTACGGATGCGAGCCCAGTGCCGAGCCCAGTAGATAATGTGTCGTCGCGACATTCGTCACCCAGTCACGCATGGCCTCGCTGATGGCATCTTTCAGCGTGCGGCTGCCGTTCGCCACGCCCACTACTTTGGCGCCCAGCAAGCGCATGCGGAACACATTCAGCCGCTGCCGCCGCATGTCCTCCTCGCCCATATACACCACGCACTCGAGGCCGAATAGCGCGCAAACGGTTGCGCTGGCTACGCCGTGCTGGCCCGCGCCCGTCTCGGCGACAATCCGCTTCTTCCCCATGCGCCGCGCGAGCAGCGCCTGGCCCAGGCAGTTATTGATCTTGTGCGCGCCGGTGTGGAGCAGGTCTTCCCGCTTCAGATAAATGCGCGCGCCGCCCAGTTTCTCGGTCAGCCGCCGCGCAAAATAGAGCGGTGTGGGCCGCCCCGCGTATGTCCGCAGCAGTTCGTCGAGCTCCGTCCGGAACGCCGGATCTTCGCGCGCTTCGAGAAACGTCCGCTCCAGTTCCTCGAGTGGCGACATCAGTACTTCGGGCACGTAGCGCCCGCCGTAGATGCCGAAATGCCCGCCCGCGTCGGGTTGTGAAGCCATCATCCCAGTGCCGCCTTGAGAAATTGCGCCATCTTGCCGTGGTCTTTCTTGCCGGGAGCGCTCTCGATCCGCGAACACACATCCACGCCCCAGGGCCGCGCCTGCTCGATCGCCCGGCCTACGTTCTCCGCGTCCAGTCCCCCAGCCACGATCACTTTTCGTGGAATGCCCGCCGCGATCGTCCAGTCAAACGGCACACCGTTCGCCGGTCCGTCCAGCAACATCGCCTCCGCGGGGAACTGATCGAGCGTCGTGCGGTCGAACTCTTCCCCGATTCGAATCGCTTTCCAAACTCGCAGCCCCTCGGGAAAATCACGCGCCGTCTCGTGTCCATGCAACTGGGCGATATCCAGCCCGGCTTCCCTCGCGATCGCCACCACCGCGCCAGGCTCCTCATCCACGAATACACCAGCCTTGCACACTTCCACCGGAAGCTTTTCGATCAGCCGACGCGCGGATTCCGGCGCGATGTACCTCGGGCTGCGCGGCCAGAAATTGAAACCTAACGCCCCCGCCCCGCCCTCGATCGCCGCCAGCGCGTCCTCCAGGTTGGTAATGCCGCAAACTTTTACCATCATGCCGGGCCCACTAAATCGCGCAGCGCCGCTTCCGGGCTTGCCGCTTTCAGCAGATGCTCGCCGATCAGAAACGCGTCGAACCCGGCGTCCCGCAGCCGCTGGATATCCTCGCGCGAGTGAATCCCGCTCTCGCTGATCTTCAAAACTCCGTCCGGTATCTGATCCGCCAACCGTAACGAGGTTTCGAGCGTCACTTCGAATGTCCTCAGGTCGCGATTGTTCACGCCGATGATATCCGCCCCCGCGGCAAGCGCCGTCTTCAGTTCTCTCTGATCGTGAACTTCGACCAGCGCAGCCATCCGGTAGCGCGCGGCCAGTTCCCGTAAATCGCGGATCTCCTGCTCTTCCAGAATCGCCGCGATCAGCAGAATGGCATCGGCTCCGTGCGCCGCCGCCTCAACCACGTGGTACCCGTCGAGCGTGAAATCCTTGCGCAGCGCCGGCAGGATACCCGCCGCCCGCGCCGCCCCCAGGTGCTCCAGCTTCCCCTGGAAGAAAGGCTCATCTGTCAGCACCGATAGCGCCGCCGCGCCGCCCCGTTCGTACTGCTTGGCAAGGCCCGCCGGATCGAAATCCTCTCGCAGTACTCCCTTGCTGGGTGATGCTTTCTTGATCTCCGCGATCAACGCTGGCGGCCGCCGTAGCAGCGCTGCCCGAAAGCCGCGCCGCGAGGGGATCATGGCTTCCGCGCGCCGTTCCCATTCCGCTCGCAACGTCGTCGCGTGAGCATACTCCTCCCGCTTGCGGGCGACAATTCGGGCCAATATGTCTGGAACGGTTTCGATCAAAACGGTCCTTCTGGATTAACGTTTATCGTATCAAACCTGAAACTCCGCTTCGATCGGGCCGGTCCTCTTGTAGTATGCTGTTATTTAACAAATAAAAACTTATCCTCTGGAGGTTCCCCCGTTATGCCCACCCGGCTGAAAACCGCTGCCTTGTCCGCTGCGGCTCTCCTGATTTTTTCTTGCGCGGCTTTTGCGCAGGTGTCCTCGCTCGAAGGAGATGTGAAAGACGAAAACGGCCAGCCCCTCAAGGGCGCGCTGGTCAAAATCGACCGCAAAGATATCAAGGGCCACTATCAGGTCAAGACCGACAAAAAGGGCCATTATTTTCATACTGGTCTTCCTCTGGGCCAATATAAGATCACGCTAGAAGTCGATGGCAAAGATGTCGACAACGTCGACAACGTCCGCACCTCGCTCGGCGATTCCACCCCCATAAACTTCAATCTGCAAGAGGTCAAGAAGCGGCAGCAGTCGCTCCAACAGGCCGCAGCCACCGGCACGCTGACGAAGGAGCAGGAACGCGGCATGTCCGCCGAGCAGAAGGCCGCGCTCGAGAAGGCCACCAAAGAGCGCGAGCAGTCTCTCGCCAAGAACAAGGCATTGAATGACGCCTTCAATCAGGGCATGACCGCCATGGAAGGCAAGCAGTGGGACGCCGCCATAGAGGCGTTTAACAAGGCCAACGCAATGGACCCCAAGCAGGCCGTCATCTGGGCGCATCTGGCCGACTCCTACGTGCAGGCTGGGTCCGTGAAGACCGGCGCTGATCAGGAGGCTGCGTTCAGCAAGGGCCTCGAATCCTACGCCAAGACCCTCGAACTCAAGCCCGACGACGCCAGCTATCACAATAACTATGCTCTCGCCCTGGTCAAAGCCAAGAAAATTCCCGAAGCCCAGGCCGAGTTGACCAAGGCCGCTCAGCTCGACCCCTCGAACGCCGGCAAGTACTACTACAATCTCGGCGCCGTGATGGTCAACACCGGGCAGAATGACGCCGCCGGCCAAGCCTTCAAGAAGGCCATCGAACTCGATCCCAATTACGCCGACGCGCAATATCAATACGGCATGTATCTTCTGGGTCAGGCCAAGGTAACGCCCGAAGGCAAAGTGATTCCGGCCGACGGCACCAAAGAGGCGCTCCAGAAATATCTCGAATTGAAGCCTACCGGTCCGTTCGCGGATTCCGCCAAGGGCGCGCTCGCTTCCATCGAGGGTTCCGTCACGACGAATTACGTGAACCCTGACGCAGCCAAAAGCACGAAGGGCAAGAAGAAGAACTGATCCCGGGCGGCTCCAAGCGCCGGGCCCTTTGCTATGTTCCGGCTTGTTTTCCGCTTTTTCTTGCTGCTGGTCTTCTTCGCGGTGATCCGGGCTGTGGTCACTACCGTAGCCCGCCTCTTCACACAGACATTCCGGCCGGCCGCCTCACCCCCGCCGGGCCGTCAGCCCGTGAATAGCGAAATCGCCGGCGAGTTGAAGCAGGACCCCGTCTGCGGCACTTTTGTTTCCACCAGCTCTTCCATCAAGAAGACCGTAAACGGTGAACTTGTTCACTTTTGCTCAGTAGCCTGCCGCGACAAATTTAAAGTTGCCTGAGACGCCAATTCTGAACGTTTTTTCATTCAGGCGGGTCCGGAAGGCTCCGCCCACCAGTTTTCCACAGGATTAGTATTTTTTAAGGAGTGTTCTAGGTTGCGCCTAACCCCAATTGCGCCGTGCCATTGCCCCGTTCAATGCAGATTTTGCGACTCCTGGCCTGCCGCTATTGACGTTCGTTAACCGATATGCTGAAATGCCATTCCGGACCACTAAATCGGGTTTTCGTGTTGAAGCTAAAGAATTTTCTCTTGACAGGGGCTGTAGGGCTGAGGTATCTATATCTTTACCACGTGCGATGCATTTTGCAATTGTACGGATTTGCCCCGCAAGCACAATTTGCAGTTTAAGGACGAATTAGCATTGACAAGTGCTGATCGCGGGTTTTGGTTTGGAGCCGTTGGCCCACTTGAGGGCCCTCGGTGATTCTGTACTCCGCCCGACACGGAGAAGTTCCCAAAGGTTGTGAGACGATTTCGTGAATAGTCAGAGGCTCAGGTTGCAAGAGAACTTCGACCGATTCAATAACGCACTTTACAAGGAGAAGGAAATGGCAGATTTTCGCAGAAGCATGATCGTGCTCGCCGCTATCGCCCTGTTGCTAGCAACAGTCGGTACGGTAAGCGCGGCCACCACCCCGTTCAGCTGCACCTCAACCGCTACGTCAGTGCAGATGCGGGCGGAAGGTCAAACGGAAAAGGGTGGCGACTTTATTTTGCAGTGCACCGGCGGTACGCCGATCGATCTTGGCGTGGGTGCGGGTTCTAATCCGGCCAACATCGCGCCGACGGTCAACGTAACGATCTTCCTGAACACTACTGACGTCACCAGCCGCATTTTGACAACGTCCAACAACGCGTCAGAAGCTCTGTTGATGATCGACGAGCCGACCGAGACGCAGCAGCACGTCTGCACAGTAGCTGCCGAGCAGGGCAACGCCTGCCCGGTTTACGGCCTCGGCATAGCCCCCGGCAGCCCCTATATTCCGGGCTCATTGAATGGCACTCTCCCAACCACGCCATTTAACGTGTTCCAGGGCCAGTGGGTTGGTCTTGCCGGCAGAAACTCCATCACGTTCAGCGGCGTACCGATCGCGCCTCCCGGCACGAATGGTGGCACGCGCACCATCCGCATTACCAACATTCGCGCCAATGCGAGTGAAGTGGCTGTTGCGGTGAGTGGCTCGCCGTCGTCCGTCACGGAAACGATTGCCGTCAGCAACCCGACTGTGCTGCCGGTCACCAGCAACAACGCGACGCAGACGATTGGCGTCGTCCAGACCGGTCTTCTCGTTACGGTTGGCACGCCGGCTCCGTCCGCTTGGCCGCAGTGCGTATCGGAGACACTTGTCCCAGCGGGGGCTATCACGCTGAATAAGGGCTTTGGCGCAGCGTTCAAGGTGCGCAATCAGGCAACAACAATAGGGACGCCTTTGGCTCTCATGAACCAGGATTTGCCAGGCGCCACCTTCAATACAGAAACCTTCTTCTATAATGCTGCCCAAGGCGTAGCCACCAGCATTGACGGAGTGATCGGCGCCAACGGTGGTCTGGCCGACGCGGGTACCCGGTTCAGAATCAAATTCTCTAACGTCCCCGCAGGTGTCACTGTTGCCGTACCGACTAACGCGGATGGCCATGGTGGTTATAATACCGGCGCCCCGTACGTTCCTGGTGGGTTGTACATCGCGCTGACCGCCGGCGAAGTCGGCACCTTTAGCGCGTTGGCTGGCAATGATGCCAACGACGGTACATTGTATGATGTCCCGCTGGATTCCTCCGGCTCAGGCGAGGCCGTCTACGAGGTGTTGTCAGCGAACACGTCGTCCTTGACGGAAGCTCCGACGATCCCGTTCTGGATCACCTATACGGCAAGCCCCGGCACCAACTCCCCGGCCATCAATGTCCAGGCCGGTGTTGAAGCCAGCTTCGCTCCCGTTCTCTCGGATTCCGCTGCTCCGATGGCGTCCCAGGATCAGGTCCCGCGCTTCGTCGACCTGTCGAAAGTGCAGAACGCTTTCATCATCGATTCCTGCGCCACGCACCTGTTGTTCCCGTACGTGACCAACGTCGGCGGGTTCGATACTGGTATCGCGATTTCGAATACATCGCTCGACGAGTATGGAACTTCGCCGCAAACCGGTGCTTGCACCATCTATCCGTTCGCTGGCGGCAAGGGCTTGGCCTCTTACGCCTCTCCTTCAATCGCTGCTGGCACCACGTGGGCAGCCTTGGTTGACGGCGCAAGCACGCCGATCGTCGGCGCGAACTTCAGCGGCTACATCATCGCGGACTGCGACTTCCAGTACGCGCATGGTTTCGCCTTCATTACGCAGATCGGTACGTATCTCGGTACCGAAGGCTACCTGGCGCTGATCATACCCGATCCGCCCAAGCCGCGTCTCGCAGCACCTTTCAGCAACCCAATTCTCACCACTGGCGAGCAGTTGGGCTACTAACAGCTACACAGCAGTTCACCACAAAGGAGGAGAGCGAAAGCTCTCCTCCTTTTTTTGGCTACCGAGCCGCGACCAAAGGAAGCGGAAGCAAGACGGCCCCCCTTTCTACATCCCGCCCAAATAAACGCGAAGAATTTCTATCACATTCACCTTCTATATAAATGCGTGATAGTGCTATACTGGAATTCCCTCCGCGTCCCTCTCAAGCAATTGTGTTCTCTAAAACCACGAGGTGAATAATGTTTTCCGCCAGATCTAAATGCTGGATTTTTCTCGCGATTTGCCTGCTCGGTGCGGGCGCAGCACGCGCACAGTCGATTTCCCTGGTCTCCGGCAACGGTCAGTTGCTCGATACACTCACGCACAGCCAAAGCCTGCCGCTGGTCGTTCTCCTGCGTGACGCAGGCGGGAATCCCGTGAAAGGCGCTACGGTGAACTGGTCCGCGACCCCAGCCGGGCACGGCAATGTGGCGAATCCGCAGACCACGACCGACGCCACGGGCCAAGCCAAGACCTTCTTCACTACCAGTGCCACAGGCGTTGGAAGCAATTCCTTCATCCAAAGTACAGTAACCGCCACTGGCGGGGGCGGAAGCGTTCAATTCACTCTTACAACGGTCGAAAACAACGGCGTCACTGACTACGACGACATCCTCCTCAGCAAACCCACAGGGCGAGGCCCCGGTAATGTTCTGGTCGGTCAGTCGGGTGAGCAGTCCCTCGGGGCCGTCCAGGTCGCGGTAGTGGGAGCCATCGGGGGAACCCAGCAGGGACAAGGGATCCCCAACGTCTCGCTCTCAGTGGTGCAGGACGATCCAAAGGACCTCTCAACCATCGCCTGTGCCCAGGGCAGTGTGATCTACACCGGCTCCTCGGGTGTCGCTACGTGCAATCTAGCCTTTGGGGGAAAGATCGGTACCGGAAGCTTTTCGATCATTATCGGTGGAATTTATGAATTCTCCGGATACGACTACCAGGTCACGGCCGGCCCACCCGCCACCTTCATCAATCTCGGGGGCAACAACCAAAGCGGCAATCCTGGCATGCAACTGCCGGTTTTTCTCTCTGCTACATTGACCGATCTGGGCGGGAATCCGGTGCCCAACACTCCGGTGGCGTTCACCTCTATACCTACAGGGGCGGTCAGTTTTAGTCGTGTGAGTGCGGCCACCGATGCCAATGGAAACGTTGCCGCCATCGCCACGCTGGGAACTGGAGCGGGGCCAGTGCAGGTCAAGCTCGCGGCAGGGTCAGTGTCAACAACCTTCAATCTCACCATCAACGTGATCGTTAACGGGCTGCAAATTGTTTCCGGCAATCAATCGCAGTCTGCTCTTGAGGGCCACCCGTTCGAATCCCCGCTCATCGTGCAGGTCCTTGACGGCGCCACCCCCGTGCCCGGCGTAAACGTGACCTTCGCGGTCACGAGCGGCTCGGCAATCTTGGGGGCATCGACCGTTACCACAAATGCAAGCGGACAGGCCAGCACCACCGTGACCGCGGGGTCTATTCCCGGGCCGGTGACCGTCACAGCTTCGGCGTCCGGAACCAATAACCTGATCGTCACGCAGACGTTCAACAATCTCACCGTGACTCCCCCCGGACCCGTGTGCAATTCCGCCATCGACAACGGTGCCAGCTTTGTTCCAAATCAAATCTCGCCCGGTGGTGTAGCCGTGATTTATTGCACCAGCGGTATCGCAGATGGAATAACGGGTGTGGTCAGCGCCGAATACGGAATTGGGCCCGCGGTTTTGCCCACCACAGTCCAGAACGTATACGTCGAATTCGGCGAGGCTAAACAGGGACCCTATGCGCCGATTTACTACGTCGCCAACGTCAACGGCCAACAATCGATCGCCATCCAAGTCCCCTTCGAACTCTATCCGCTGAGTGGCACCACCGTACCGGTAATCATCAACGCCAACGGTGAGACAGCCACCCTTACGGCAACCATCCAGCAGGGTGCGCCCGGCATCTTCGAATACACGCTATCGGATGGTGTCACGAAGAATGCCATCATGCTCCACGCCAATGGCAGCCTGGTGACGCCTCAGAGCCCCGCCATAGCGGGCGAAACCCTCCGGGCCTACGTCACCGGCCTGATCCCTCCGTTTACCTCCACGGGAGCCTCCGTCGTCTCCAGTAATTCATTCGATCCGTTGAGCGGCGACGTGGCGATTACCACGCCAGTTATCGTGGGCGTAAATCATGCCGGCATCGCTCCACCAACGGTCACCTACGCGGAGGGAATGATCGGTGTCTGGCAAGTGGAGTTTGTCGTTCCCACAGGCACCGCGGCAAATGCGCTTACGCCTTTCGACATAGGGATCCCAATCAATGGCCAGACTGTCTTAGCCAAGGGATCGAAGTTCCCCGTCGGAGCCTCGCAGTAAACGCGGCCGGGGGCGAGCCGGAAGGCTCGTCCCCGTTGCCAGCTTATTGAAAGACCACCCGTAGCGGAATCGATGAGTGAATGGGTTCGACTGCCACGTGCCCAACCACCGACTGGACCTCCATCTTGCCGACTCCAGCTTTGAAGTGGAACTTGATGACCGCCTTCTCGTTTGCGGGAATCTCCAACCGGTCGGCCACCACTTCCAGCCCCGGAACAGATGGAAAATTCACCTGAATCTTGACGGGGCCGGACATCTGATTGAGGATCACGACCTGATCGTCAGATGACTGTGACATTCGCAGGACCACTACCGGCTTATCCGCCTTCACCTTCTCCCACAGCTCCTCCACGGTCACCCCGCGCTTTCCATCGGGCGCACCTCCTGGACCGCTTGCCTCACTTGATGGTGGCGACGGTTTCCCAAATGGTGTTGTCTTGAGTACGTCCGGGTCGATATACCAGCACCACTCTCCGTTCTCCATCCTCCACAGGCTTGGTATGGCCAGACTGATCGGGTCCTTCGCCAATTGGGCAATTGGCAAGTACATTCTCACCATGATATTCGCCTTGGCGTGGGTGAAGTTCTCCGAATAGTCGATCCGCTCGATCGAGAAACCCAGAAGCCTCGGCTTGCTTATAGCGTAGAAGACGTCCTTCGAGTCTTCGGCCACCAACGGCTCTGCCAGGCGCGGTTTTCCGTCAATCTGGGCTTGATAGAACTTCGTGATTCGCGCGCGCAATGCGGCGTCCACCTCGGCCGGTGCAGTCTGTGCGGAGATCTGGGGAATTGACACGAGCAACACCGCGGCAGTCGAAAGAATCGAGGAGCGCATAGGCTCATTTTAGCGTGCCCGCGAACACGGTCACGAGCCTCCCAGGTTTCTTACGCCCTGATTATTGCGCTAGTTGCGCCGGGTTGCACGCCGTCTCTTCGACTCTCACGTGCTAACACTGAGGCAGGAGAAACGGACCTGGATGGACAGCAATCCCGCTTTTGATACGGCCTACTGGAACTCGCAACCGCCCGCCGTCGCGTCGCTCCAGACCATCCCCGGCGAAGGACAGCGTGAAACCGCAGCCCAGGCCTTGGCCGAGCAAGGCCAGATCATCGATGTCCCGATCATGGTCTGGGGCTGGGACCCATGGAAGGTCATGCTCCTGCGCCAGACGTTTGGATACGCCTGGGTGCCCAGCCTGCTACAGCCCAATTTAACAGCCGCTCCGGGAGGCACGCCTGGGTGGGGCCAGCTGCCTTACGATCCAAACAACCCGCCTCCGGGATCCATCAAGGTATCAACCGACATCGCTGACTATCCCCCCTTCGCGCCGCCATCTCCCCCGCCGGCTCCGGCCGCAACGCTGCCCATCGATGCTTTCACAACGCCGGGCGGCTACATTGCTGCGATTGGGCCGACCAGTGGTGGCGGCATCTATGCGGTGCTTGCCGGAGACAATGTGCCGGCCGGTGAGATCGTCACGGCGCCCGACGGACACCAGTACATGCGGCACCAGAGCACCCTGCCATTCGGGGAGTGCAACTGGTACTCCATCCTTTCGTAGCGCAGACTCCTAGCCTCCGGCCTGCGCGATGGCGTTGCGGATCTCCTGATCCGCGAGACCCGGCCACTGCGCTTCCGGCATGCGCACATAGGTTTCCGCCAACAAACCCGCATTGAGCCACTGGCCGTTCGGCGTTTGAATGTAGTACAGGCTTGCCGAAGAATAGTAAGCATTGCCAGGACCGTAGGCGGCCTCTTCCTTGACTTGGCCTGTGCCGAACTTGTCGGCAAGGTACTGCGCCGTTTCGCTCGTGGCAAAGTACAAGGAGTTCAGCTCCGTGGATCGGCCGTTGTACGAATTGGTGACCTCGACATTGCTTTGGAACGTCGGGACGAAAGGCGCTGCCGAGGTGTCAGTGCTTGCCGCCGTGGAGCTCTGCTCAACGGCCGCAGGTTGGTTCCCTAACATCGCCTCCAAACCTGCCTTACCTTGTTTGGCAGACGAAATTCCGCCGGAACTGGCGTCAATATTTTGACGGTTCTCCTGGGCGGCCTTCTGCAAGATCTCCTCGAAAATATTGTCGCTGGCGGCAGGAACACTAGAGCTGGCAACAGCTTCCGGTGAAAATACCGCTACACTCCCATGGATTTGGGAAACCATGCCTTCGAACCTCCGAGTGCCAAGATTGCAAACCAAGTGCCAAACTGTCACCGCGCGAATGGCTGCAACTCGTTGACAGGAATTCACTTGACTGTCTTTCTGCCTACAAGCACCGTAAGCTAAATTCAGCCTAAAATCTCCGGTTTCCGCGTCGATGAGTCCAACAGAGGCCAGAGGGAAGACTGTGCATCCCCCGGCCCGAGTCCCTAGCGCATTTTGGGAGGCTTAATGCCGCGTCGCCGGGTTGTTGTCCCCGTCCGTATTTTTCTGCCCATCCTTCTTTGTCAGTTGTTTCCCCTGGTTGCTCAGAATCACATCACCAGCCGCATTGACGATAACGTCCGGGTGGCGCTTCGTGGCAACATGCATCCTCTGGCGCGGCCGGAGTACGAAACGGGGCTGGCACCAATCGACCTCCGCATGGAGCGGATGATCCTGACATTGAGCACGGATGCCGGCCGGGAGAAATCGCTCGAAGCGCTGCTCGCCAATCAGCAGGATCCACGCTCGCCGGAGTATCACCAGTGGCTCACCCCGGAAGTGTTTGGCCGCGAGTTCGGCGTCTCCGAGCACGATCTGGCCGAGGTAGCAAACTGGCTGCGCAGCCATGGCCTGGAAGTGGAGGAGATCGCGGTAGGGCGGCGTTCGATCCTGTTCAGCGGGGATGTGGCGCAAGTGCAGGCGGCGTTCCACACCGAGATTCGCACCTATAACGTGGGCGGCGAAAGGCACTATGCCAACGCCAGCGATCCCGAAATTCCACAGGCTTTGGCGGGCGTCGTCAGGGGCGTCGTGGCGCTGCACGACTTCCGGAGCCAGCCCGCGCATGCCCAGGTGCGACCGATATCCCGGCCCGAACTCACAGCTGGGAGCGCCCACTTCCTGGCCCCCGCGGATTTTGCGACGATCTACGACGCTGCGCCGCTCTATCAGAATTCGATTGACGGAACGGGACAGTCGGTGGCGGTCGTGGCGCGCTCGAACATCCATCTTTCCGACGTCCAAGCGTTCCGCAGCTACTTTGGGCTCGCGGCCAACAATCCCAACATCATCGTCAACGGAACCGATCCAGGGATCGTGTCGACCAACGAGCAGACCGAAGCGGAGCTGGATGCGGAGTGGGCGGGAGCGGTGGCAAAGAAGGCCTCGGTCCAATTCGTGGTTTCGGCCTCGACCAACTCGAGCGATGGCGCCATGCTCTCGGCACAATATATCGTCAACAACAACGTAGCGCCGGTAATGACGATGAGTTTTGGGCTGTGCGAAGCGGCGCTCGGGTCATCGGCAAACAGTTTCCTAAACAATCTCTGGCAACAGGCGGCGGCCGAAGGAATCACGGTTATGATCGCGGCGGGAGACAGCGGCGCGGCCGGCTGCGACTCCCCGTCGTCTGCCACCGCGGTCAACGGACTCGCGGTGAGCGGCATCTGCTCGACGCCCTACAGCACCTGCGTGGGAGGGACGGAATTCAACGACTCGTCGAACCCCAGCGCCTACTGGTCGAGCATATCGAACCCAATAACGCAGGCCTCGGCATTGCAGTACATTCCCGAGATGGTCTGGAACGAGAGCGGCCTGATGCCCGGCGGATCGGACCTGTGGTCGGGCGGTGGCGGCGCGAGCTCAGTCTACTCGAAGCCGGCCTGGCAAACCGGTCCCGGCGTGCCCGCGGATGGCATGCGCGACGTGCCCGATGTGTCGGCCACGGCGGCGGGCCATGACGGGTATGCGATCTATCTGAATAACCAGCTCTACGCCGTGGCGGGAACGTCGGCTTCGACGCCGTCGCTCGCGGGCGTGATGGCGATGGTGGTGCAGAAAGCAGGAGCCAGGCAGGGCAACGTGAATCCCACGCTGTATTCCCTGGCAACGAGCCAGCAATCTGGCGGCGTGGCGGTTTTCCACGACGTCACCACAGGAAACAACTCGGTGCCGGGTTTGACCGGCTTCAGTGCCGGCGCCGGATACGACCAGGGAAGCGGCTTGGGCTCTATAGACGCCGCGATGCTGGTGAACAATTGGCCCACCGCGTCCGGCCCAGGTTTGCAAGTCAACCTGTCATCGACTACGATCTCGGTGGCCCAAGGAGCCAGTGCGAACGTCAACGTGACGCTGGGTGTTTCCGGAGGATTCAGCTCCACGGTTGCGCTTTCGGCGACGGGCCTGCCCACAGGAGTGACGGCCAGCTTCACGCCAGCTAACTTCGCCGCGCCCGGATCAGGCGTGAGTGCGCTGAGCCTGACTGCCAGTTCGCAAACAGTGGCAGGCAGTTACACGATCCAGGTGACGGCAACTGGCGGAACAGTAACGCAGAACGCGTCATTGAACCTGACTATTACGCCGCCGGCGGGATTTACGCTGAGCCTGGGGACACCATCGGTCACTCTGGCCCAGGGTAGCGTGGCTATGGCGGGTGTGAATGTTGCGGTTGCCGGCGGTTTCAGCAATGCGGTCGCACTTTCGGCAACGGGCTTGCCAGCGGGGATGACGGCCAGCTTCGCTCCGGCCAACCTGGTGGCTCCGGGGTCCGGCACGAGCACTTTGACCTTGACCGCCAGCGTACAGGCCGTGGCAGGCAACTATACTATCCAGGTTGCGGCGACTGGCGGAACGGTAACGCAGAATGCCTCCCTGAACGTCGCCATCACGCCGCCGCCGAACTTCACTCTCGCGCTTACCACATCGTCTGTGAGTGTGAAGCAGGGCTCGAGCATAACGGCCGGTGTGACCGTAAGTGTTTCCGGCGGTTTCAATAACGCGGTGGCGCTCTCGGCGACAGGTTTACCCGCGGGCGTCACAGCCAGTTTCTCTCCGGCGACTCTAACGGCGCCGGGGTCGGGTGCGAGCGCGCTCCTCCTGAGTGCCGGTTCGCAAGCGGCGGCGGGGAGTTATCCGATCCAGATCACGGCGACGGGCGGCGGCATCACCCACACGCAGGCGCTGACCGTTACAGTACTCCAGCAAGCCGGTTTTACGCTCTCCGAAAGCACAGGGTCGGTCACGCTGGCCGAAGGAACCGGCACCACCGTCACGATCAGTGTCACCGTTTTCGGGGGATTCAGCGGCAAGATGGCGCTAACCGTCGCGGGCCAGCCCGGCGGGATGGCGGCGACGTTATCCACGGCCAGCTTCGCGGCGCCAGGCTCGGGGACGAGCACTCTGACGCTGGCGACGACCACGCAGACGGCGCCTGGCACATACGCGCTCGCGATAACAGCAAATAGCGGCGGGCTCACGAACACGCTGCCGTTGGCCGTTACGGTTGTGCCGCCGCCTTCGATTGCCATCAGCGCATCGGCGGCATCGGCCAGTTTCGCGCAGGGTGCGAACGCAGCCGTGAATTTGAGTGTCGCGGGTGCGAACGGATTCAATGCGCCAGTCACGTTGAGTGCGAGCGGCCTGCCGAGCGGTGTTTCCGCCGGCTTCCTACCGGCCAGTTTGGCGGCGCCGGGCTCGGGCGCGAGCGTCGTGACCTTCACTGCCACCACGACCGCTAGCTTAGGCAGCCACTCGGTCCTCATCACGGCGGCGGGCGGGAGCATCAAGGCCACCGCGACGTTGGTGATCACGGTGACACCGCCGCCGGCGTTTACGTTGAGTGCCGGCGCGCCATCGGTGAGCGTCGCCGAGGGAGCGACCGCCACTTTGTTCCTGATGATAACGGGCACGCCGGGATTCAACGCCAACGTGGCGCTGAGCGCGAGTGGTCTTCCGGTGGGCGTCACGGGCAGCTTCCTGCCTCAGGTTGTAGCTGCGCCGGGCTCCGGCATTAGCATCTTGACGCTAGCGGCCACCACGGGTGCGACCACCGGCAACCACACGATCACCATCACGGCGGCCGGAGGTGGTGTCACGAAGACCGCGTCCGTTGTGGTCACCGTCGCGCCTCCGCCTGGATTCACGCTGGCTGAGAGCGCGTCTTCAGCAACGATCGCACGCGGATCGAGCGCGACTTTCAACGTGACCGTGGCCGAGACGGTAGGATTCAACGCTCCCGTGACGGTATCGGTCAGCGGCCTGCCACCGGGCGTCATCCCGGCTTTCTCGAACGCCAGTGTCTCTGGCACGACGTTCACAGTACCTCTTAAGGTGGCCGTGTCCTCCAATGCCAGCGTGGGATCGTACACGCTGACCATCACGGCCACCGGAGGGGGAATTACGCACGCGGTGACGTTCGCGCTGAAGATCAAGTGACAGGTGTTAGGTGCTAGGTGTTAGCAAGCCAGTCAGCTCTGCAATGATTTTCGGCTCATGATGCTGCCTAACGGTTGGCGGTACCTACATCTGAACGCCCCTGAGTAGTGGAACCTACCAGCTCCCCGGCTCTTTATCACGTCGATTCACGAGGGATGCGGGGGCGAAGCGGGCTGTCACGAGGGCAGTCAGTCCGACCACTACGATGGGCAGTCTATCCCACAGCATATTCGCGCACATCGAAAATACAAACATTATGAGGCCGATCTTTTCCAACGTCTTTGGCCGATGATTCGTGAACCGCATTGAGAGGAGTCCCGCTAATAGCAGGAAAGTGACTGTCTCCGCGGCGACGATTCTCGGAACCGGTTGAAGTGGAGGAAAAACAGTCGTGCCTGTTACCAATCCAACCGCGGCTTTAAGTCCAGCGAGGAAACACACGGCTGCGATTGCTTGTGACCACGTGCCCGCAGTTGACCACAGCAAAACGCCGACGGCCACGAGTTCGATGAGTCCGGCGATACACGTGACAAGTGACCCGGTCCGAATTGCACCCGCAGTCCGTAATTCGCCATCGAACAGAACGAACAAAGCGAGTAATATCAAGCCGATTACGCCTGTAAGGCGGATGCCACTCAATAGTTGCTGGCCTACTGGCTTGCCCATGGCATGGCGCGATGAACTCTAACACCTGACACCTAGAACCTAACACCTGAAACCTAGCACCTGAAGCCTACGCCCTGCGCCTGCCCGGCCCTACCTGGATCACCGGCACGAGCGAGTTCCTGGACTCGGGCTCGGCAGTCCGGGCGTGGAGGGCGAACTCGCGGTTCAGGTCGGAGACGAAGCTTTCCATTTGCCGCTGCATCTCGGACATCTTTTCGCGCATGTTCAAAATGATCTCGACGCCGGCGAGATTCACGCCCAGTTCGCGGGTGAGATGCAGGATGACTTCGAGGCGCTCGAGATCGTCGTCGGTGTACAGACGCGTGTTGCCCTCACTGCGCGATGGCAGCAGCAATCCCTCGCGCTCATAGAGCCGCAGCGTTTGCGGATGAAGCTGGTACTGCTCGGCTACCGCCGAGATCATGTACGCCGCCTTCGAACGCTTCTTCGGCATCGCTACACCTTCGCCCAAATGTCTGCGCGCGGATCTTCGGGATGCAGTTTCCCGAGCTCGCGCAGGATTTCCTTGGTGCGCTCGTCCTGCACCTTCGGGACCTGGATCGCTACTTCGACAATCTGATCGCCCCGCTGATTTTTGCGCGCGTTGAACACGCCCTTCTCGCTCAGGCGGAACTTGCGGCCGTTGGGCGTTCCCGGCGGGATCTTCAGCAGCGTGCGGCCATCGATGGTGGGCACTTCGATCTTGGCACCCAGGCCGGCTTCGGTGACGCTGATGGGAACGCGGATCTCGATGTTATCGCCGTTGCGCGTGAAGAACGGATGCTCCTCGACGCGTGTGGTGATGTAGAGGTCTCCGGCGGGCGCGCCCTGGGTGCCGGCGTTGCCCTTTCCGGGAACGCGCAGGCGGGATCCATTCTGCGCTCCCGCGGGAATGTTCACAGTGACCGTCTCGGTGCGGGCGACGCGGCCATCGCCATGACAGGTGGGGCAGGCGTTTTGCAGCTTGCCTTTCCCGCCGCAGCGCGGGCAGCTCAGATTGAACTTCATGGCGCCGGCCATCTGCGTGACCGAACCAGTGCCGCTGCATTGCGGGCAGGTGACCGACCCGCCTGGGGCCGAGCCCGAGCCGTTACAAGTTGTGCAAACTTCGTGACGCGTGATGTTGATCTTGGCCTGCGTTCCGCGGATGGCCTGCCAGAAATCGATATTGAGAGCGTACTCGAGGTCCGCGCCTTTTTCCGGCTGATGGGCCGTCTCCTCTGCGCCGCCGCGGTGAAACAGGTGCGAGAAAATGTCCGAGAATCCGCCACCGCCGCTGGTTTGGCGCGCCTGGCCACGACCGGGGCCAGCCTGCGAGCTGAAGTAATCCGAAAAATCGAAACCGTTGAAATCCATGCCATGCGGCGGCTCACCGGCTCCAGGAGACGCAGCGCCGGGATAGCCGCCGTTCTCGGAATAGAATCCGACCTGATCGTACATCTGCCGCTTCTTGGCGTCGCTCAAGACTTCATACGCTTCCTGCACGTTCTTGAAGCGCTCCTCGGCCACTTTGTCGCCGGGATTCAGATCGGGGTGGAATTTGCGCGCAAGTTTCCTGTAGGACTTCTTGATGTCCTCGTCGGAGGCGTTCCGGGGGACGCTGAGGGTTTCGTAGTAGTCGTGCTTAGGGGTGGTCGCCATAACAGGTTTCAGGTGTCAGGTTTCAGGTGTCAGCAACGCGGGCTGACACCTGAAACCTAACACCTGGCACCTACTTTTTGTCTTTATCGTCCACGTCGACGAACTCGGCGTCGACGACGTCATCCTTCGGTTTCTGTTGGCCGCTCTGGCCGCCGTCGCCGGGTGCGCCCCCAGGGGCCGCGCCTCCAGTAGCGCCGGGCTGGCCAGCGGATTTGTACATGGCTTCGGCCAGCTTGTGGCTCGCCTGCGTTAGCTTGTCGGTAGCGGCGTTGAGTTTATCGGCGTCGCCCTCGCTCATGGCCTTCTTGGTCTCTTCGATGGCGGCTTCGATGTCTTTGGCCTCGGAGTCGCTGATCTTGGAACGGTGCTCCTTTAGCGTTTTCTCGACGTTATAGACCATGGCGTCGGCGCGGTTGCGGGCTTCGATCTGGTCGCGTTGCTTGCGGTCTTCGGCGCCATGCGCTTCGGCGTCCTTGGCCATCTTCTCGACCTCGTCCTTCGCGAGCCCGGAAGACGACGTGATGGTGATCTTCTGCTCGTTGTTGGTAGCGCGGTCCTTCGCCGTGACGTTCAGGATGCCGTTGGCGTCGATGTCGAAGGTCACCTCGATCTGCGGGATGCCGCGCGGAGCCGGCGGGATACCCACCAGCTGGAACACGCCCAGCAGACGGTTGTCCTTGGCCATGGCGCGCTCGCCCTGATAGACCTTGATCTCGACTGAGGTCTGGCTATCGGCGGCGGTCGAAAACACCTCGCTCTTACGGGTCGGGATGGTGGTGTTGCGGTCGATCAGCTTGGTGAACACGCCGCCGAGGGTCTCGATGCCGAGCGACAGCGGGGTCACGTCGAGCAGCAGCACGTCCTTGACTTCGCCGCCCAGCACGCCGCCCTGCACCGCAGCGCCCACCGCGACCACTTCATCGGGATTCACGCCCCTGTGCGGCTCTTTGCCGAACAGCTCGCGAACCAGCGTCTGGATGCGTGGCATGCGCGTCTGGCCGCCGACCAGCACAACTTCATCGATCTGCTGCGGCGTCACGCCGGCGTCCGACAAGGCCTGCTTGCACGGGCCGACGGAGCGCTGGACAATGTCTTCCACCATCTGCTCGAAGCGCGACCGCGTGAGCTTCATGATGAGGTGCTTGGGGCCTGTGGCATCGGCGGTGACGAAGGGCAGGTTGATTTCGACTTCGAGCAGCGTCGAGAGCTCCATCTTGGCCTTCTCCGCGGCTTCTTTGAGGCGTTGGAGAGCCATCTGGTCGCGCGAGAGGTCGATGCCCTGCTCTTTTTTGAACTCGGTGACAATCCAGTCGATAATGCGCTGGTCAATGTTGTCACCGCCCAGGTGCGTATCGCCGTTGGTGGACTTCACTTCAACGACGCCTTCGCCCACTTCGAGAACCGAGATGTCAAACGTGCCGCCGCCGAAGTCGTACACGGCGATCGTTTCGTTCTTCTTCTTGTCGAGACCGTAGGCCAGCGCCGCGGCAGTGGGCTCGTTGATGATGCGCATCACTTCGAGGCCCGCGATCTTGCCGGCGTCCTTGGTGGCCTGGCGCTGCGCGTCATTGAAGTAGGCGGGCACGGTGATCACCGCCTGCGTGACCTTTTCGCCCAGGTAGGATTCGGCGGCCTCCTTCAGCTTGGTGAGGATCAGCGCCGAAATCTCGGGCGGGGAATATTTCTTTCCGTTGATGTCCACGCGCGCGTCCCCGTTATCGCCGCGAATGACCTTGTAGGGGACCATCTTCATTTCTTCGTTGACTTCTTCATAGCGCCGCCCCATGAAGCGCTTGATGGAGAAGATGGTGTTCTCCGGGTTGGTAATGGACTGCCGTTTGGCGACCTGGCCCACGAGCCGTTCGCCGGTCTTGGTAAACGCCACGACCGACGGGGTAGTGCGCGCGCCCTCTTGATTGGCGATGACCGTGGGTTGTCCCGCCTCCATGACGGCGACGACCGAGTTGGTCGTGCCCAGGTCGATGCCGATGATTTTGCCCATGTTAGGGAGCCTCCTGAATATAGATAATGGCTTTGCACCCGGGCCGATGGCTGCCGCTGAGTACAAGGCCATTATTAAACTTTAGTGCATCATTGTCAAGTATCGTGGCAAGATGTGGCTAAGTATATTCATTTCAACAGCATTTAAAGGATTGGTGGGCCCTGAAGGATTTGAACCTTCGACCAACGGATTATGAGTCCGCTGCTCTAACCGCTGAGCTAAGGGCCCAAATGGCGGGATCAGTAGACTCCGCTATCGTAACCCTTTTAGGACTAGAAACGGAACCGGCTTAGAAGGACCGTGTGAGGGAGCCTTGAAATTCCATGCCGATGAGGAATTTGGATCCCCGCTCGGTGCAGTGGCGGACGATGGCGCCGCCCATGAGCTGGAGTTCCTTCGAATGCAGATACACCGGGCAGCCGACGGCGATGGGTTCCGGAGAGAGGACCGACGCCCCGGCGCTGCTCATGTCGACCCCGCGCGATTGCGTCTGCTTTTTCCAGCCTTTGGCGTCTTGCCAGCCCAGCTCGATGCGGGCGCTGATCGGGGACCGAAGGTAGCGGCGCTCGTCGATTTGGCCGAAGGCCGCAGCCTGGGCGCGATTTCGTGCGATTTCTGTGTCACTAGGCAGGTACGTAGCGACCCTCGATATGAACGACTGCAAAGCCATTCGTTGTCCTCCCGGGCAGAGGGGTTTGAGCAACCTGTGGGCCACCACGCCGAGGCAGAAGGATCAGCAACTTGCGAGCTTCGCCGCCGTCACGGCTTTGCCGATTGTCAAAAGCACAACACGCACACAATTTTTATCGTTTGTTAGTCCTGCCGCAGACTCGTCGCGATTGGTTGACCGCCACGCCGCGGTAACTCAACCGAACGGAGCACTCGAATCCGTTGATTGAACAAATCCCCGAAGTAGATCTCGCCGGCACTATCAACCGTGATGCCCGCTGGCGTCGTTATTTCTGCCCGCTGTGCCAGCCCGCCATCGCCGCTGAAGCCCCTGACGCCTGTGCCCGCAATCGTGTTGATGTGGCCAGTGATTGCGTCGACCCGACGGATGCGAAAGTTGAACGTATCCGAAATATACAGATTGCCGGCCTTGTCTAAGGCAATGTACTCCGCACCATCCAGCAAGGCATCAGTTGCCGGGCCGCCATCGCCGCTGAAACCGCCCTGGTACACCCAAATCGACATGATGCCCGAATCAGCTCCTGGACTTGAACCAGCGACGGTTGTGATGATGCCGGTCGCCGCACTGATCTTTCGAATGCAGTGCTCCCCACGAGCCGCGATGTAGATGTTTCCTTCCTCATCAATTGCAACATCAGAAGGTTGATCCAGTTGTGCCAGAACGGCTGGCCCGCCGTCACCGCTGTAATGCGACCCGCCCGCGCCCGCGATCGTCGTGATGATACCGGTTGCTGCCTCAACCTTGCGCACGCGGTCGCCGCCGTTTGTGAAATAGAGGTTACCTGCCTTGTCGACGGCAATCCCGGCAGCGAGACCAACTCCAGCGTTGATAGCCAAACCGTAGTCGCCGCTGTCGAGGTCGGATCCGTTCCCAGCAACCGTTGTAATAATGCCCGTCTCCGCGGAGATTTGGCGAACGCGACGATTGTAGGGATCCGCAAAGAAGATATTGCCCACCGCATCAACCGTCAGATCGCCCGGACCGCCCAGTTCGGCGCTAGTAGCGGGTCCGCCGTCCCCACTATATCCAGGAAAGCCGATACCAGCGACGGTTGTGATAATGCCCGTCACAGCGTCAACCTTGCGAATCCGCGCATTCCAGTCGCAGAAGTACAGGTTGTCCGCGCCGTCGAGCGCTACACTCGTCGGTAAATTGATCAGCGCACTGACTGCCGGCCCGCCATCGCCCGCGTAGCCGCCAAACTCGACGTTGCTAGGTCCAGACCCTACTGCCGTGGCAATTAGATAGAACTGCCTGCCTTGAGCAGCACCACGGGATGGAATTAGCAACGCTAGCGCCAGTACGGCAAGGAAGGGACTGCAAGACACGAACGAACAGATACATTTTCTCCGCATCGGCAACCTCCTCAGCATCCGGGGGAACGATGTCAGGACCCTTTTGAATTATAGGTGGGCAACGTTCGTAATGGGAACCTCATGGGTACATGGTCACCTTGAGCGCCTGTTCTGGTCACTAAGCGAAAGGTGCCGTCGGGCCACTTTTCTTCCACGGTCGCGAATGCTCCCGATTCTGGCGACGATCGGACCGGAATACCTCGATCCCCGTTTACGGCTCGCCGGCCATCCGATTGCGGCAAGAGGACAACCGGTTTCCACTGGCCAGCAGCTCAAGTGAACCCTGGTGTGGAAGGCAGGTGTATACTTTCCGGGGAGCCAGAAGTCGAACGAAAACGTGCTCCGAGCCGAACTTGTGTGAGGAGGAATAGAACTATGAACAGAAGAGAGTTTCTTTCCACACCGCTCGTGACCGCTGCGATAACAGCTTCATCTGCCTTGGCGCAGGAAACTCCGCGATACGACACGGTCCTCAAGGGTGGGCACGTTATCGATTTGGCCAACCAGATCAATCAGCAAATGGATGTGGCCGTGCTGGACGGGAAAATAGCTCGGGTGGACCGAAATATTCCTAGCTCCGCGGGGAAGACGACTGTTAATGTTTCGGGCTACTATGTTACGCCCGGCTTGATCGATCTGCACATCTGTTGTTATTACACCCGGCTTGACCTAGCTCCATCTGTCATTGCCGATCATCATTGCTTGCCTTCGGGGGTCACCACATGCTGCGACGGCGGAACCGCAGGGGCCGATAACTTCGAAGACTTCAAGAAAATCATTGACCGCTCGAAAATGAGAATCCTCTCCTTCCTGAATATTGCGGCTCCCGGCGCGGAGGCTAACCGCGCGGAGCAGGATCCCTCTCAGTTTAAAGTACAGCTTGCGGCGGATACCGCCAGTAAGTACCCCAATCTTATCGTCGGATTCAAGACTGGCCATTATGGAGGGACATTTAGTGATACGCGCCCCCCCTGGGCGTCGGTCGACGCCGTTGTCGAGGCTGGCCGCTTGACCGGGCGGCCCGTATTGGCGGACTTCACTCCCATGCCGGCCCAGGGGAAATTCCCCGCAAGGAGCTACCGTGAATTCCTCCTCGAGAAAATGCGTCCAGGCGACATTGTGACCCACTGTCTGGCAGATCGCTATCCGTACCTGACGGAAGACGGCAAGTTGAATCCGGATGTGACCAAAGCGAGGGCGCGAGGTGTAAAGTTCGACCTTGGACATGCGGCCGGGAGTTTCACACTGAGGCGAGTGGTGCCTGCGGTCCAGCAGGGCTTTATTCCCGATTCCATTAGCGCAGACCTGTTTGCGGATACACCATTTACAGTAGGCATCAGTCTGGCCAATGTGATGTCAAAGTTCCTCTGTCTGGGAGTACCGTTGGAGGATATCATCCGGCGCACAACAGTGAATCCCGCTCAGATGATCCACCGGCCCGAGCTAGGCAACCTGAGTGTTGGGTCGACGGCTGACATCGCCGTGCTTGAAATCGTTAAAGGGAAGTTCGCCTATCTCGGTTCTGGCGGCGGGAAGATCGAAGGTGATCAGAAACTCCAGTGTGTTGTGACAATGTTCGGCGGCAAGATCCTATATGATCACCCCTATGGTCTGAGTGTTCCTTTATGGCAAGACATCCCAAAGGACTCGCGGTATTGGGCCGACACAACGAGGCAGAAATTCTGACCCGGATAGGGATCAGCGGCCACTTTTGGGCGTTAAGACACCCGCCGATGTGAAGTGACCTCACGCTGGCTAGAAGTCCGGTTCTGGGAAGTCGGCTAAATCCGATCGATTCCTACCCAACTTCGGACGCATGGCGCATTCGGAAACTACTAAAGGTCGCAAAACGCGGACTTGATTCGCGTAGGATTGCTTCACAGCGAGCTGGCGGGTGCGTCACAACTGCGCGTCCTAATCCCCTCGAATCGCACCCCGAATCAGCCCTTCCACCTGGGGCTCGTCCTCGCGCAACTTCAGCGCGAGCTTTCGCACGCCGCGACTCGGATCGTCCCAGTGATCCCAACCGCCCAGGAAACCCATCACAAGTGTGCTTCCCTTCGGGAGCGGCAGAGGAGTGGTGAGATCAGAGAATACCTGCGCCCGCGCTACAACCAGAATGGCGAGGGCCAGCACGGCGATCCGTGCGGCGAGCATGACCTATGCTACCGCGTGACGCCTCTATGCGTTGAGGACCCGGTTCATCCGATCGATGGCTTCGTCGATCTCGGCTGTGTTCTTGTAGCCGATGGTCACGGCGTCCACGGCCCCTAGTCCCATGACGAACCGGAGTGCGGCATCGCGGTCTTCCGGTTTCGTGAAGCGGCCCTCGCCCACTAGTTTCATACCCAGAACGCCGGCGCCCTGCGCGTGGATTTGCTTCGCATGGGATACGACTGCGTTTACATCACCGCGGTCGTCGGTATCGGTGGTGAGTGGGGTGTCCATTCTGGTGCCGTTATGGTTGATGCGCAAGAGAGCCACGTCCAGCCACTGATTGCCGGGGAAGCCTCCGAGAGCCTGTAGACCGTGACAGGAGGCGCCGTGCGCCAGGATGATTTTCTTTGCTTTGGCATCGGAAAGCCCGTCCTGCACGCGCTTGGTCTCGTCCGGCCAACGCGGCTGGCGCACGCAGTGTATCAACAAGATGTCGAAGTACTCGGAATTGAGATCCTTGCGAAAGCGGTCGATGGTGGCCTGGGGATCGTCCGTGCCTCCTAGCTGATACTTGGTCATCAGTTTGTAGGAGTCGCGCGGGATGCCCTTGAGGGCAGTTGCGAGCATCTGTGGCATGCCGGTGTACGAATCCGCGGTTTCAAAGAAGCGGATGCCACGATCGTAGGCGTGGCGGACCAGGCGTGTGAACTGCTCCTGGCCGAGCTCGCGCTGCACGCGGCCGCCGTAAGTTCCGGTGCCGAAGGCGAGGCGCGTCACTTGCACGCGGGATTTGCCAAGTGTCACCCAATCCGTAGCGGATCGGTTGTTCGCACGCACGGGGATGACACCCGCAAAGGCGGCAGCAGCGAAGCTAGATTTGAGGAAGTCTCGTCTGGTGTGTCGAGCCATGCAGACAACGTATCACAGCGGCGAGGCGCCGGCCTGCCGAGCAGGAACGATGCTACCTGGCGCCCGGGAACGCCGCGAGCACGGAGAGGATTTCGCGGCCGTAAGACTCCGCTTTGCGCGCACCGATTCCAGAGATTTCGAGCAACTCGTCGATGGTGGATGGGCGCCGGAAGCAGATCTCCTCGAGCGTGCTGTCGTGCAGGATGACGTAGGCGGGTACGCCCTTGCCTTTGGCCACGGTGCGCCGCCACTCACGCATATGATCGGCCAGGCCGGGCGTGCGAGGCTCCGGAGCCGGCGGAGCGGAGGCTTCCACGGTGGCGCGGCCTCGATTGCGGCGGCGGGTCTCCGGCTCCGCCCGTGCCGTCATCCACTCGGGCGGGGGTACGCAGACATCACACATGCTGCACGTATTCCACTTCGGAGTTTCGCCGAAGTGCGTGCAGATCTGCCGGTGACGGCATTCGCTGGCCTCGGCGAAGCGGCGCATGGCGTGATAGCGCTCCCAGGCGCGATCCTTCTCGGCCGGGTCGTTCAAGTTATCGATGAAATACGCCAGCAGGCCGACATCTTTCTTCTGCCAGAGTAAGGCGCAATCGGCCGGCAGCCCGTCGCGGCCAGCACGTCCGGCCTCCTGGTAAAACTGCTCGATGGATTTCGGCAGCGCCAGGTGGATGACTGCGCGCACAGCAGGCTTATTGATCCCCAGACCGAAGGCCAGCGTGCCCACGAGCACGCGGACTTCGTCGGACATCCAGGATTCCTGGTTGCTTTGGCGCTCGGCTGTGTCCATTTTTCCGTGATAGCCAATCGCCCGGATGCCTTGCTGCTTGAGGAACTGCACGGTCTCACCAACTCTGGCCACGGTAGGAGCGTAGACAATCGCGTTCTCGCCCGCGTGAGCGCGCAGCGCGGAAACCATCAGGCGCAGTTGCGTGGGAGCGTCGCACTGCCGCACCAGGTAACGTAGATTCGGACGGTGGAAGCTTGCGATGTACTTATCAGGCTCGCGCAGACGGAGTTGCGCCAGGATGTCGTGCCGCACGCGGCGCGTGGCGCTGGCGGTGAAGGCAGCGATCGGCTGGTCAGGGAAATGTTGGCGCAGGCCGCTGAGCTGCCGGTATTCCGGGCGGAACTCATGGCCCCATTCGGAAATGCAGTGCGCCTCATCGATGGCGAAAAACGCGATTGAGACCTGGGAAAGCCACTCAACCGTATCCTGCCGGGCTAGACGCTCGGGCGAAAGATAAAGCAGCCGGTAGGCGCCGCCGATTGCGCGGCGAATCACTTGATTCTGCTCGCTCGGGCCGAGGGAGCTGTTCAGCACCGCTGCAGGAATGCCCATCTGATCGAGCTGCGCGGCTTGGTCCTGCATGAGCGAGATGAGCGGCGAAACGACCACCACGGTGCGGCCCATCACGACTGCAGGAAGCTGATAGCACAGGGACTTCCCGCCGCCCGTCGGCATAACCACGGCGATGTCGTGGCCCTCCAGCAGACTGCGGACGATGCGCTCTTGCAGCGGGCGAAACCCGTCGTACCCCCAGTAGCGCTTGAGCGGGCTGTGCAGGTCAAACTCGGTGGCCAAAGCAAATTGTAGCTTGCGATGCCAAGAAGCCTCTTGACTGTATTAGTCAAACAGTACATTATACATTCAAATGAATAACACAATTCAGCCTGGCACGCCTTTTCGCCTCCAGCTCGACTTGCGCTCGGGGGTTCCGGTCTATCGGCAGATTATCGACCAGGTGCTGGCGGGAATGGCGTCGGGACGGCTAGTGAACGGCGATCAGCTTCCGACGGTGCGACAGCTCGCGGTGGACCTTTCGATTAATCCGAACACGGTGATCCGGGCGTACCGCGAGCTGGAGATTCGCGGTTTCTTGGATATGCATCAAGGGTCGGGGACGTTCGTCAGCGAGCAGAAGGTGGAGCAGGACGACGCAGAGCGACGGCGGAAGCTGGACGGGATTGTGAGCGAGTCGATCGCGCGGGCGGGGGCTGAGGGATTTACGGCGCAGCAGGTCTTGGAGCGGTTGAGAGATTTGTTGGCGGAACAACTGAAAGAGAGGAACGGAAAATGATGACGTTGACGTTGGGCAAACAGCGGGTAGGGGCTCCGGAATTACCGGTGAGCGGACCTGGCCTCTTCGTATTTGCCGTGTTCCTAGCCGGCGGAGTAATTGGAGCTGCAGTCCTGAACAATCCGGGTCCAGTGATCGCGGGAGCGGTGCTCGGGGTTTATTTCCTGTGGGCGATTCGCGTTGCGCAACAGTGGGAAAAGGCAGCAGTGCTGAGGCTGGGCCGATATCGCGGGCTGAGGGGCCCCGGACTGTTTCTGATTGTACCGATCATCGACACGGTGAGCCGCTATGTGGACCAGCGCGTGCGAGTTGTAAGCGTCAGCGCTGAGTCGACCCTGACTCGTGACACCGTGCCTGTGAGTGTAGACGCGATCATCTTCTGGATGGTGTGGAACCCGGAGAAGTGCATTCTGGAGGTACAGGACTTTGAAAATGCCATCGGCATGAGTGCGCAAACGGCGCTGCGCGAATCGATCGGACGCCATGAGCTGAGTCAGATGGTGGCCGAGCGCGAGCTGCTTGGGCATGAACTGCAGCGGATCTTGGACGAGAAGACCAACCCGTGGGGCATCACAGTTCAATCGGTCGAGATCCGGGACGTGCAGATCCCCTCTAGCCTCGAAGATGCCATGTCGCGGCAGGCGCAGGCGGAGCGGGAACGGCAGGCGCGCATCATTCTAGGCACCGCGGAAACGGAGATTTCGGAGAAGTTTTCGAAGGCTGCGGAGCTCTACAAAGACAACCCGGTGGCGCTGCATCTGCGCGCGATGAACATGCTATACGAGGCGATCAAGGAGAAGGGGTCGATGGTGATTGTGCCGTCATCGGCGGTGGAGACCATGGGCCTGGGCGGTCTGCTTGGCACGGCGGCTCTAAACAAACAGTAGAGAACAGGTCATGAACAAGGTCACTACTTTCGTGATTCCCGTGTGCGCTCGCGACCGAATCACCGGCCGGCTAATGCCTTTTGAGCAATCCGCCGATAACCGAAGTGCGGCGCGGGAGCGCGCGGTCCATTTTGGATCGGAACTTCCCATCAAGCTTCCGGTTCGAGATGGATTTCACTCGAGAGGTTGCGATGTCGTTGGCGATTGTATTTGGATTGTGCTTCTTCCAGGTGGCCGGGGGCCTGACCTTGCCACGCGTCGAGCGGGATGTCCTAGCGTGGCAGGCTCAGCAAATGGCGGATTCGCCGGTAGCGGACCAGGCGGAAAAGAGAGAAGCAGCTTACGAGGAACGACAGTTTGTCGATAAATTCAATCACCTGTTGGGCGTTCTGGAGGACTTCGCGAAGCAATACAACGAGGGCCGTACGCTGGATCTGAAGAAAGTCCGGGCGGTTAAGAAGGCTTGGCGCGAGCTGGAAAAAAGCGACAGGTGGTTTCGTATGGAGGAGCGTCCGGGCCATTAACGGCTGGTCCAGGCACCCGCGTGGCCGGGGAGTCGATCGGGCATGTCGGCCAGCACATAACTCATCACCGCCATGGCAGCAATATTCAGGCGGAAATCCTCGGGGTTGATTTTGTCGACGGTGTCTGCATCGCTGTGGTGCCAGTGGAAATAACGCGTGCTGGCGGTTTGCATACCCAGACTGAGAACACCTTCGCGGGTCAGCGGTCCGATATCAGCCTCGCCCTCGCCGCTCTCGATCGCGCCCGCCCCGATGCCGTCCAGCAGCTTACCGATTTCCCGCAGCCGTGAGAAGGGCGATTGCGTTGCGGAATCGCTCGCGCCATATGGCGTGCCCGCCAACCCGAAGCCGGTTGGTTTCTCCGCGCCGCCATCCATCTCAATGGCCGCGACGTGATTCGAGAGCTTCGATCCAATCCACGCGCGATAGGCATTTGCTCCCGCCAATCCGTTTTCTTCATTGGTCCAGAAGACCACACGAATGGTACGCCTAGGTCTTAGCCCAAGCTTGCGGATCAAGGCCGCCGCTTCGAGCGCCGCGATGCAACCCGAGCCGTCGTCTTGAGCGCCCTGGCCGACGTCCCAGGAATCGATGTGGCCTCCCATGACGACGATTTCTTCCGACCTTTCGCTGCCAGGAATCTCGCCGATCACGTTGGCAGAATCCGCGTCAGGAAGCACTTTCGCCTCCATAGCCAGGTGAACCACCACACGATTGCCGGCATCCGCCAATCGCTGGAGGAGCATCGCGTCTTCCACTGACACGGCGGCGGTGGGAATCCTCGGCGCATCCTTGGCATACTCCATGGCGCCGGTGTGCGGGCTCTGTAAACTGAGCGTCGTCACGGATCGAACGAGCGCCGCAACCGCGCCCAGTTTGGCCGCACGCGAAGCGCCTGCGGTGCGATACTGCACGGTTTCGGAATAATTCACGAAGGCCGCGTTGTACAGCACGATCTTACCTGCCACGGCCGCCGAACCGCGGCTCTCCAGGTCCCGAAAACTGCTGACTACGGCGACTTCCGCGGTGATGCCTGGCGCAGGAGTGCCGATGCTTCCGCCGAGGCCCAGCAAGTGCAGCGGCTTTTCGATGGGCTCAACAATGGATGCGCTTTCGTGCCCGCGGACCCAGTGCGGAACCTTGACGGGGAGGGTCATCACATTCTCCAGCCCGTCTTTCTTCATCTGGGCCGCGGCCCACTGAGTCGCGCGATCGAGCGCCGGCGATCCGCTGAGGCGATTGCCGATGCGGTCACACAGGTAACTGAGCTTTTCGTATCCCGCTGTGTCCTCAAGGGCGGCGTCGATGATCTTGCCAGCGGCAGTGCGGTAAGTCTTGTCGAGCGGTTGCGCCGCCGATGCCAGCGCAGTCTCGAAGCAAGCGAAGAACAGAATTGCGGCGGCTGTCTTCATGGACATAAATCTTACAACGCGAGTGCGGTGGAGCACACACTCGACAGGCCCCTCCGTTTATGACACAACAGAAGGGAGGAGGCGGTTTCTCCCTTCGTTTTGCATGCCCAGCAGCTGGCAAAAACTTCGAACCGCGATGCGGCGCCGCATCCGCTACCGGATCACGCGCGGCGGTCTGCTGTTCCTGCTCGCGATGGTGCTGGTGGCGGCGGCCGCGATTGCTTCGGCCAACAACCTGTTGTTTCTGATTCTCGCGACGATGATTTCCACGCTGCTGGTCTCGGGTTTCATCAACAGGCTGTGCCTGGCGGGCCTGGAGTTGGACCTGCTGCTGCCCGAGCACATCTCGGCCGGACGCGCCGCACGCGCCAAGCTCTACGTGCGCAATCTCAAAGGGTGGATGCCGTCGTTTTCCATTCAGGTGACCGGCGTGCCGGAACGTTCGTCGTCAATCAGCGGACGGCCGACCCAACAACGTGCTGTGCTAACCGCGCCGGTGTATTATCCGGTGATTCCAGGAGGCGCGGTGCTCGAAGAAAACGTGGACATCCAATTCGATCGCCGCGGTACGCAGCGCCAGAACAGCTTTGTGTTTACCACGCGATTTCCCTTCGGCTTTCTGGACAAAATCGCGCGCGTCACGCTGCGGCGCGAGGTGGTGGTGTATCCGTCGATTGAGCCGCGGCCTGGGTTCCCGGAGTTGCTTTCGGCGATTGTGGGCGAGATCGAGGCTCACATGGTCGGTCTGGGACGCGACTTCTATCGTATCCGCCCGTATGAAGCCTTCGAGAGCGCGCGGCATCTGGATTGGAAGGCCTCGGCTCACACGGGAGACTTGCAGGTGCGGGAATTCGCGCGCGAACAGGAACGTGCGGTGGAGATCTTTCTCGACCGCGATGTTCCGCCGCATCTCGAAGGGTGGTTCGAGTACGCGATCGAATGTTGCTCGTTTCTGGCCTGGAGCCTTTGGCAGATGGGCGCGGGCATCCGGTTTCGTTCGCAACAATTCGATATTCGCGTTCCCGAAGAAGGCGACGTGTACGCAATCCTCAAATATCTGGCGCTGGTGTTCCCGCAGGCGGGGAAGCCTCCGGAGGATCCGGCGGATGAATCGAGTTTCCAGATCGTGCTTAGCGCGTCACCGAGCCGCTTCCGGGACGCCGGGTGGGCGCCGGCGCATCTGTTAGGTCCGGAGGCTTTTGACAGCGCCGGGCTACACGCGGAGCGCTAGGCGATCGGAAGATATGGAGAGAACCGCATCGCTGGGCAGCGGTTTGCCATTGGTTTGCCGCCTCGGACTGGCCACGCGAGGCAATACGCATTTGACCGTGGACGAGGTGGAATACGCCATCGAGCGCGGCGTCAATTACTTGAATTGGTGCGGCCATCCGGACGGGCTCAGCCGAGCGATTGCGCGCCTGGGTGCGGAGCGAAAACAGGTGGTGCTGGCGGCGCAGTTCGAAGCGCGGTCGGCAGGTGACGCGAAGCGCGAGTTGGCGACGATGCTCGACGAACTGAGAACAGATTCCATCGACGTACTGACGCTCTATTACGTGGAATCCGAGAGCGAGTGGAGTGAGATCGTGGCGCCGGGCGGTGCGTGGGATTATCTGGCGGAACAGAAGCGGGCCGGGCGAGTGAAGCGGATCGGCCTGACAAGTCACCAGCGTGCGATAGCCGCGCAATGGGCGCAATGCGGCAAACTCGATCTGCTGATGATCAGATACAACGCCTCGCATCGAGGCGCCGAGAGGGAGGTCTTTCCGATCACACAGGAGCGACAGATTCCCGTGGTCACGTTCACGGGCTTGCGCTGGAAGGCGCTGCTTGCGGGGACTCGGGACGATCCGCCGGGATTTGTGCCGCCGTCAGCCGCGGACTGTTATCGTTTCTGCCTGTCGCAACCCGCTGTCTCGGTAGCATTGATGGCGCCGGGAGATCGTGCGGAGTTGGAAGAAGACTTGAAACTGTTGAACGATTGGCGTGGGCTGGATGCTGCGGAACTGGAGCGGCTGGTGTCTCACGGCGATCGCGTGAAAAGGAACGCTGGAGCTTTTTGGTAGCTGAGGTCACGGCCAGATTTCGTTCAGCAGCATGGCCAGACGGGTGCCGGCGCGCGCAAGTTGGCGGTGTATTACGGGCGAGGCAGCCGCTACGTATCGCTGGTTGATCTCTTCGTTGAGATCGAACATGCGCTGGCCCATGTTACGATCTGCGCAGCTCTCGACCGGCTGTGGCGGCTCGACAGGCACCTTCTTCGGTAACTTGCCGTAGACGGTTTTGATGGCCAGATTGTGGCTCTCCCAAGCCCACGCATCGACGTCGATGGGGCGGCGCTTCCAACGGGGAATCTCCCGAACGAACTCTGCGCGGAGAGCATCAGCGAAAGCTGCGGGTTCGAGGCCGTGGGCGGCCGCTTCGACGAGATCGGTATCCCACACGCCGTGAAGATTGGGCCGGTAGCTCTGCGTGGAACCGGAGGTCTCGGGCTTCTTGTCCGCGATCGCGACGGCTACGCAATTGCCGCCGCGGTCGGCATTGTCGGCGGCGTGAAGAGGCTGGTGCAGATCGCCCACGAAGTGAATTAGAAACATCAGAGCTTCGGATTGTTCCGGCTTGGTGGCGGAGGAGGAACGGAGCACGTCGAGCTGATGACGGATGGCGGTGGTTACGCATCCGGATGCGGCTGGACAAGCATCTTTCGCGGCGCCCCGTTTGGCGCTTAGCGGGATGTCGATGAAGTGCCAGCCGGCGGTCTCCTTTCGCTGGCCGCGGACGTCATCGGCCCATGTGGAGACGTCGACGAACGCGGGAAGGTTGTTGGATGGGCAGAATCGCCGCAGCGCGGGGTCCACGGGCCGGCCCTCCAGCAATTGCGTGGCGGCAGCGCGCGCGTGAGGGTTAAGCTGATCGAGAGCGATGAGGGCGACGACGCGATGGCCCTCGCATCCCCAGGGAAACGCAGGGCGGGCGAGTACTAGAGCGGCTATAAGTATTAGAAGGCGGACACCTTTGAGGAGCCGGGGGCTTGGTATAATCATAGGAAATTAGATTGCATCACACTTTTTTTGGAACCGCGCGGGGCATAGCGGTATCTGATCAATTTGAGAAGGAGCTTCGATGGGTATAACACAGGTCAAACTTGCGGAAGAGGAGCTGCTTTTGGAGGGCCCGCGTGGAGCCGAGCCGCAAGGCGGCCTTCGGATGTTCAACCGCATCGTGGATTGGATCACCAACGACCGGATGCAGCTGATCAACATTACCGATCGCATCAACGAGATCGTGCGCAAAAGCGGTGTTCGCGAAGGGTTAGTGCACCTGCAATCGCTGCATACAACCACCGCGGTGTTCATTAATGAGTGGCAGGATGCGCTACTTCATGACGTAAAGTCCTTCTTGGACGAGGTGGTGTGCCGGGAGAACGGGTGGCGGCACAATGACCCGCGATATTCCGATTGCGAGCGCAAGAACGCCGACTCGCATCTGCGAGGAATGCTGATGGGCCAGAGCCTTTGCTTACAGGTGCGCAATTCAGCCGTGCTGCTGGGGACCTGGCAGAGCATCATTTTGGCTGAATTCGATGGGCCCCGGAGCCGCTCGATGTCCGTCCAGGTATCGGGCATCTAGGAATACGGAGGCCGACAGCCAGCCTCCCTTCATGTCCAGGCGCTTCACGCTCGAGGCGGCAGAGAGCCTTCTCCCAACCATTGAGAAAACAATGCGCGAGGCGATTGCCTCGAAAGCTGCGTTCGATGAGGAGCAGAGTGCGCTGCAATCCATATCGCAACGTGTGATCATGCTGGGAGGCGTGCTGGTAGACCGCGAGGCCATTCGCCAACACAAAATCCGGCGCGACCAGAGCGCCGAGCGTATCAAAGCCGCTGTCGAGCACATTCAGGAATTGGGTTGCCTGATCAAGGATCTCGACACCGGGTTGGTTGATTTCCCCACGCTGTTTCGCGGCGAGGAAGTGTACCTTTGCTGGAAGCTCGGTGAGCCGGGCATCGCGTTCTGGCACGGAACGCAAGAGGGCTTCGCGGGGCGCAAAGCCATCGACGAAGAGTTCCGGGAGTCTCACCGGGGCGACGCGGCGAACTAAGGTTGGGCGCGTTTCTGGAAGACGAAGTGGTAAACCGCGGCGCCTGCCGCGATGGTGGCGGCTGCCGTGAGCGAGGCTTTCGGCTGCCAGATTACTCCATAAACCATCATCCCAGCGGCAACCAGAATATATGCAGCGGGGATCAGCGGGAACGCAAAGCTGACCGCGCCGGTCTGCTGCCAGCCGCGTGAGCGTCGGAACACGAACAGGCTGGCGACCGACATCGCACTGAAAAAGGTCAGGCTGAACCCGATATAGATCATGAGCTGCGGGAACGGCGTGAAAGTCATCAGCATGGAACACACGCCCTGTGCGACAATCGCCGCAACCGGTGTGTGCCATTTAGGATTGACGTTGGCCGCTACGCTGAAAAACGCGCGGTTCTTGGCCATGGCATAGTACACGCGCGGACCGATCGTCACCATCGCGTTGACCGTCGATGTGATGGAGACCGCCATGAGCGCCGCAAAAATACCGGCCACCTGCGAGCCGAACAGATTCGAAGCCGCGAGCGACCCGATGGCTACTACGCCTTTCATGGATTCGAGCGGCGTGGAGTAAATGAAAACCAGATTCAGACCGAGATAGAGCGCGGTCACCAGTGCGGTGCCGGTGGCAAGCGCCAAGGGCAGCGTGCGTGCGGGTTGTTTTAGTTCCTCGGCCACGTAGGTGGCGGCGTTCCATCCGCTGTAGCCGACCATCACCCAGAGAAGACTGATCATGAACTGCACGGGGATGGAGAGCGTGGAAGTACGTGCGGCGGGTTGAGAAAAGTGGCTCCAGTCCCCGGAGCCGGCGAGGAACCCGAGCAGGATGAAGGACACAATGACCACCAGCTTGGTTCCTGTAAGCACGTTCTGCACTTTGGCCGTTCGGCCCACGCCGAGACAGTTGAGGACCGTGAATGCCGCGATCAACGCCGATGCCAGTAACTGCGCGCCGCCAAAACGCAATGAGAGCGCTCCCGAGCCGACGGTGAACTGCGCGTTTGCCTGCTTGAACGCAGGGAAGAAGTATCCCACATAATCGGCGAATGCCAGCGCGGCCAAAGCGATGGGCGCGGAGAAGCCCGCGAAGAAGGAGACCCAGCCGGTCATGAATCCCCAGGTTGGGCCAAACGCGCGCGTGAGATAAACGTATTCGCCGCCTGAGCTCGGAAAGTTGATTCCCAACTCGGAGTAACTGAGAGCGCCGCAGAGTGCGAACACAGCGCCAACGAACCAGGCGAGCAGGATCAGCCGCGCGTCACCAAGATCTCCCGCCATGAATCCGGTGGTGGCGAAGATGCCGGTCCCGACCATGTTGGAAATCACCAGAGCGGTGGCACTGATGAACCCGAGCTGGCGGAGGAGTCCGGCGGGCTTACCGGTGTGGAACTGGGTGGCCACGGGGATGGTTCCTGGTCATTGTGTCACATAGAAGTCGTCCCTGTACTTGCGCAGGTGTTCGCGGACGAGCTCGATCGGCAATCCCACCACATTAGAGTACGATCCATCGATGCGCTCGATGAACTTCGAGGCGAGGCCTTGAATGGCGTAGGCACCGGCTTTGTCCATCGGCTCGCCGGTGGCGACGTATTCCTCGACATCTTTGTGCGCGAGGGGCAGGAACCAGACACGTGTTGTCGCTAGATCGATAACCGTGTCAGTACCGCGGCGTATGCAGATGCCGGTGAGCACTTCATGTTCGCGGCCGGAGAGTGCTTCGAGCATGCGGAGTGCGTCGGCGTGGTTCAGGGGCTTTCCCAGAATCTGGCCATCGATGACTACGACCGTATCGGCGCCAAGCACGACGTCGGCCGGATCTGCTTCTATTGCCGCTGCCTTCTGTTGCGCGACGCGCTTGACGTAATCATCCGGCGACTCGGCGGGCAGGAAAGTCTCATCGACATTGGCCGGCCTCACGACGAACGAGATTCCGGCTTCACGAAGAATTTCACTGCGGCGCGGGGACTGCGAAGCCAGGATCAACATTCAGTTTATTGCGCATGGAGCATTTTCCGGCGCGATTTGCCGACCAGTCTAGCATAGGGTCCATGCTAGAATGATTCCTCCGGCAAACATGGAACGCGCCAGCAAGGTTCTCGGGAAACTGAACCTTCCTCAGGGGACCGTCAAGCAAGAGGCGATGGTGTGCGCAGCCTGGGCGGGTGCTGTGGGCAAGAAGATCGCAGCCCACGCACGCGCGGCCAAGCTGGTGCGCACGCATCTGGTGGTCGAGGTGGAGGACGCGATCTGGCAGCGGCAGCTGTTTGCTTTGCGCGGGCAGATCTGTCGCAAGATCGAGGAAAGTATCGGCGCGGGTGTAGTGGAGGACATCGAATTTCGCGTGACGCCCTTGCGGCTGGGCCCACAACGCGCGCGGCATGCGACTGTGCGTGCGGATGAAGCGGACGGCATCACGGACCCCGTGCTGCGCAATCTCTACAAGGCGTCACGCCAAAGGGAGCTGGCGTGAAGATCACAGAAGAGCAGGTCCGGTACGTGGCGGATCTCGCCAATTTGAAGTTGACCGACGATGAGGTGCGGAAGTTTCAAGCGGACCTAGATGAGATCCTGGTGCATTTCGATCGGCTGAACGAGATCGAAACGTCGCAGTTCGATCCCATGGCGCAGGTGCTCTACGAAGCCGAGGAAACCGCAACCTTGCGGCCGGACCGCGAGCGGCCGGGCTTGGGCAATGAGTTAGCTCTGGCCAACGCGCCGTTAGCGGGCTCGGGTTATTTCAAAGTTCCCGAAGTGATCAAGCGCTGACTGGCCCATGGACATTGCTTCGCTGACCATCGATCAGGTACAAGAGGGGTTGCGCGGGCGCCAATTCAGCGCGGTGGAGCTGGCAACGGCCGCGCTCGAGTTTGCGCGCGACGAGAACCCGAAGACCAACGCATACCTCAGTTTTTCCGAAGAGCGCGCCCTCGACGCCGCGCGCCACGTAGATGAAAAGCTGGCGCGGGGTGAAGATGCCGGCCAGCTTGCCGGTGTGCCAATTGCCGTCAAGGACGTAATCGTCACCAAGGGCGTACGGACCACCTGCGGCTCGAAGCTTCTGGCCAACTACATCCCGCCTTACGACGCGACCGCCATTGAACGCCTAGAGGCCGTGGGCGGGGTCATCATCGGGAAAACCAACTGCGATGAGTTTGCCATGGGCTCGTCGAACGAGAACTCGGCGTTTGGGCCGGTGCGCAACCCGCACGCGCTCGATCGCGTTCCGGGAGGGTCAAGTGGCGGCTCAGCAGCGGCGGTGGCGCAGGGTACGGCCGTGGTGGCGCTCGGTTCCGACACCGGCGGCTCCATCCGGCAGCCAGCGTCGTTTTGCGGCGTAGTGGGCGTCACGCCGACCTACGGCCGCGTTTCCCGTTACGGCCTGACGGCTTTTGCCAGCTCACTCGACCACATTGGCCCGTTTGGGCGCAGTGTGCGCGACGCCGCACGACTGCTGAATGTGATCGCGGGCCGCGATCCACTCGATTCCACCTCGGCAGAAGCGCCCGTTCCGGACTATTTAGCACATCTGGACGGCAACGTAAAAGGCTTGAAGCTTGGGCTGCCCCGCGAGTATCTAAAAGATTTGACGAGCGAAACGGGCGACCTGATTGGCAAGGCGATCAAAACGCTAAAGAAGGTGGGTTGTGAGGTGCGGGACATCAGTTTGCCCACGACTGACTATGCCATCGCTTGCTACTACGTAATCGCGACCGCGGAAGCCAGCTCGAACCTGGCGCGTTATGACGGCGTGCGCTATACCTTCCGTTCCGGCTCCTCCGAGAGCCTGAACGATATGTACCGGAATACACGAGGCGAAGGATTCGGCGCGGAATGCAAGCGCCGCATCATGCTCGGAACGTACGTGCTGAGTGCGGGCTATTACGACGCATACTACTTGAAGGCGCAGAAGGTCCGCGGGCTGATCGCACGTGATTTTTCCAACGCATTTGCCGAAGTGGACGCGATTGCCGCGCCCGTATCACCGTTCCCGGCTTTCAAGATCGGCGAAAAGATTGACGACCCGATGACGATGTATCTTTCGGACATCTACACGATTACCGGAAGTCTGGCCGGCATTCCTTGTATGAGTGTGCCCTGCGGAAAAACCGCCGAGGGATTGCCGGTCGGCATGCAAATTCTGGCCAAGCATTTCGACGAAGCGCGCATGTTTCGTCTGGCCGATGCTTTTGAACGAGCCGGTGGTGCTCAGAACTAGCGCCCCCGGACCAAACCTAGATCAAGAGGAGGCTAAATGCCATTTTCACTGCCACCATTGCCGTACGCTGCTGACGCTCTAGAGCCTCACATCGACAAGATGACGATGGAGATTCACCACGGCAAGCACCACAACGCCTACGTGACGAACCTGAACAAAGCGCTGGAATCGGCGCCCAACCTGGCCAGTAAGACGGTCGAAGAGTTACTCGCCAATAACTGCGCCATTGTACCTGATGCGATCAAGACCGCGGTACGCAACAACGGCGGCGGTCACATCAACCACTCGATGTTTTGGACGATTCTGTCCGCGAAGGGCGGCGGCCAACCGTCCGGCGGCCTCGCCGATGCCATCAAGAGCACGTTCGGCGGCTTCGATGCGTTCAAAGAGAAATTCAATGGCGCCGCGACGACGCGCTTCGGATCAGGCTGGGCGTGGCTCGTCAAAGATGGCTCTGGGAAGCTCGATATCTATTCGACTGCTAACCAGGACAGCCCTGTGATGGAAGGCAAGTTCCCGGTCATGGGCCTGGATGTTTGGGAGCACGCCTACTATCTCAAGTATCAGAACCGCCGGCCCGATTACATTGCGGCGTGGTGGAACGTAGTGAACTGGGCGGAAATCGAGAAGCGCTTCACGTCGGGCAAGTAAGCGCAGAGGCGCGTGGCGTCGTGGTTAGCCCCGCTTCTTGGCCGACATCAGCTCTTCGATGTTGACCAGCTCTGTCGGATAGTCGCCCGTGTAGCACGCGTAGCAGTAATCGTGTGTACGGTCATCGCCTACGGCATGCCGCAGGGAAGCGAGCGACAGGTACGCGAGCGAATCGGCTTCCACGAACGTGCGGATTTCTTCGACGGTGTTGTTCGCGCCAATCAGCTCGTTCTTGGTTGGTGTGTCCACACCATAGAAGCAGGGTGAGACGGTCGGCGGGCAGGAAACACGCACGTGCACCTCGCGCGCGCCGGCCTGCCGCACCATGCGGACGATTTTGCGCGAAGTGGTGCCGCGCACGATGGAATCGTCGACCAGCACGACACGCTTGCCTTCGAGCAGATGCCGCACCGGGTTGAGCTTCAGCTTCACGCCGAAATCGCGGATCACCTGCGAAGGCTCAATGAACGTGCGGCCCACATAGTGGTTGCGAATCAGCCCGTGACGGAATGGCAAACCGGATTCGGCTGCGTAGCCGATAGCCGCAGCCACTCCCGAGTCCGGAACAGGCACCACGAGATCGGCGTCAGCCGGCGCCTCTCGCGCGAGCAGCCGCCCCAGCATCTCGCGGGACGCCTGCACCGAGTGATCGAACACGATCGAATCCGGCCGCGAAAAGTAGACGTGCTCAAAAACGCACTGGGCCAGCGGCTGCTCCGGCGCAAAGCGCTCTCGCGTCACGCCCTCGGGACCCACGATCACCATCTCTCCCGGCTCGACTTCGTTCAGATACACCGCTCCGATCAGATCGAAGGCGCAGGTTTCCGATGCGAAAACGTGCGCGATGCGGCCGCCCGAAAACTCCATCTGCCCGGCAGCCAGCGGCCGGAACCCGTGCGGATCGCGCGCCACGATGACGCGGTCCTCGGCCAGGAAGACCAGCGAAAATGCGCCTTCGAGCTGCAATAGAGCGTCGCGCAACGCGCCGGAGAGTGTCCGCTCCCGCGAGTGCGCTACCAGGTGCAGAATTACTTCCGTGTCGCTGTTGGATTGGAAAATCGATCCCTGCCGTTCCAGCTCCCGCCTCAGCTCCGCGGCATTGGTGATGTTGCCGTTGTGGGCCACGGCAATGCGGCCTTTGTTGCAGGCTACGGAAAACGGCTGCGCGTTGAGCAACGCGGTGTCGCCCGCGGTCGAATAACGCGTGTGTCCGATGGCCTGCTCGCCTGGCAGAGTCTTGATGACGGCTGGGGTGAAGATCTCCGCCACATGGCCCATGGATTTGACGCAGTGGACCTCGTTTCCGTCACTCGTGCAGATACCGGCGCTCTCCTGGCCGCGATGTTGCAGCGCATAGAGCCCCAGGTATGCCAGCTTGGCCGCTTCGGGGTGGCCGTAAATGGCGAAGACTCCGCATTCCTCGTGGAATTTGTCAAACATCGTCACGCTCGCAATTTATTTTCGAGTGCTTCTTCAAAGATTCTTCGCAGAACGTCGATCTGGCTGCGGATCAGCTCTACGCCGGAATTACGAATGACAATCTCGCCCTGGACCGTAACGCCCACGCGCTGCGCCTCCACCCCGTGCTTCGCCGCGATGCCGGCCACACGTTCCGGCTCTGCGGTCGAGACCAGTACGCGCGAAGGCCCTTCATGGAACAGCAGCAGCTCCGCCGGCAGATTCGACGCCAGTTCGATCTCGGCGCCCACGCTTTCCGGCCCCAACGAGGATTCGGCCAGTGCCACGGCCAGTCCGCCATCGCTCAGATCGTGTGACGATTCAGCAAGTCCTGCCCCGGCAATCTCGCGCACGGCGGATTGCACGCGCTTTTCGAAATCGAGATCGAGCGCCGGCGGAAGGCCCCAGAGTTGGTGCAGCACCGCTTTGGCATACTTCGTTCCACCGAAATGCACCGCGTCGCAGGTGCCCACACCGCCCACCAGCACCAGCGAACGGCCCGGGTGCCGGAAGTGCAGTCCGACCGGTGCGCCGCTCTTCAGCAACCCAACCACGCCCACGACGGGTGTGGGCCAGATGCCTTCTCCCAACGTTTCGTTGTACAGGCTGACATTGCCGCCAGTGATCGGTACGTCGAAAAAGCGGCAAGCTTCCGCCAGCCCTTCGACGGATTCAACCAATTGGGCCATGATTTCCGGCCGCTCGGGGTTGCCGAAATTCAAATTATTGGTTGCGCCCACCGGCTCCGCGCCCACCACCGCCAGGTTGCGGCAGCACTCGGCGACCATCAACTTCGTGCCTTCGCGCGGGGAAAGAGAACAGTAGCGTGCGTTGCCGTCGAGCGCCATAGCCAGCGCTGCGCCGGTTTCCTTAATGCGCAGGATGGCTGCGTCCGCGGCGGCCGGCCCCGCGAGAGTGTTGGTCCGGACTTGGTAATCGTACTGCTCCCAAATCCAACGCTTGGAACAGACGTCGCTCGAAGCCAGCAGCGTTTCGAGGTCGCGTGTCAGGTTCTTACTGGCGAACACCGGCGCTTGCATGGGCGCCATGCGCAAGGGCTCCGTATGCGGCCGGTCATAAAGCGGAGCGCTGTCCGCCAGAGGCTGATTGGGAATCTCGGCGACGATTTCGCCGTGGTGCCGCACGCGCAGCAATCCGTCGCCCGTGACTTGCCCCACCGCCACCGCGTCGAGACCCCATTTGCGGAAGACGCGGAAGACTTCCTCTTCGCGCCCTTTTTCGGCGACCAGCAGCATGCGCTCCTGCGATTCCGAGAGCATGATCTCGTAGGCCGACATGCCGGTTTCGCGTTGCGGCACGCGGTCCAATTCGATCTCAATGCCTGTGCCGCCGCGGCTGCCCATCTCGCACGTCGAGCACGTCAGTCCTGCGGCGCCCATATCTTGAATGCCCACGATCGCGCCTGTCTGCATGGCTTCGAGGCACGCTTCGAGCAGCAACTTCTCCAGAAACGGATCTCCCACCTGCACGTTGGGCCGCTTCTGTTTCGATTCTTCCGTGAACTCGGCCGACGCCATGGACGCCCCGTGGATGCCGTCGCGCCCCGTCTTCGCGCCCACGTAGATGACGGGATTGCCGACGCCCGACGCGTTGGCGTAGAAGATCTCGTCCTTATTAGCTACACCCAGCGCGAAAACGTTCACCAGCGGATTGCCGTTGTAGCAGGCCTCGAACTCGCACTCGCCGCCCACGGTCGGCACGCCGAAGCAGTTGCCGTAATGCGCAATGCCTGAAACCACGCCTGCCAGAATCCGCCGGTTGCGCGCCCCGTTCGCCGGGTCGTCGAGCGGACCGAAGCGCAGTGCGTCCATTACCGCAATCGGCCTCGCTCCCATCGTGAAGATGTCCCGCAAGATACCGCCAACGCCAGTAGCCGCGCCTTGAAACGGCTCGATAAAGCTCGGATGATTGTGCGATTCAATCTTGAACGCGGCCACGTAGCCGCCGCCGATATCGACGATGCCGGCGTTCTCTCCCGGGCCCTGCACGACGAACCGTCCGCGCGTCGGGAGCTTCTTCAGGTGCAGCCGTGAACTTTTGTAGGAGCAGTGCTCGCTCCACATCACGCTAAAGATGCCGAGTTCGGTATAACTTGGCTCACGGCCCAGGATCTCGACGATCTTGCCGTACTCCGCCTCGGTCAACTGGTGGGTGGCGATCAGCTCGGGCGAGACGGTTGTCATGCGTGCGCGAGGGCGGAAACCATGGATCGAAATACCGCGAGCCCGTCGGCTGAGCCCATCAGAGGATCCGACGCCCGCTCCGGATGCGGCATCATTCCCATCACGTTGCGTTCGCGGCTCAGCACACCCGCGATATCACGCGCCGATCCGTTGGGGTTCTCGATGTATCGGAATACCACCCGATCCTCGCTTTCCAGTTCGTCGAGCGTGCGTTCATCGGCTATATAACAACCTTCGCCGTGTGCGATCGGAACGCGCAGAACTTGCCCTCTGGTGGCTGCGGCTGTGAATGGAGAGTCGGTGGTCTCGGTCCTGAGCCGTACTTCGCGGCAGACGAATTTCAAGCCCGCGTTGCGCACCAGCGCGCCGGGCAACAGGCCGGCTTCCACCAGAATCTGGAATCCATTGCAGATGCCGAGCACCAGGCCGCCGTCCCAAGCGAAGCGCTTCACTGCCTGCATTACCGGCGAGAATTTGGCGATTGCCCCGCAGCGCAGGTAATCACCATACGCAAATCCGCCCGGCAGGATGACCGCGTCCACATCGCCCAGATTGTCCGATTCGTGCCAGATGAAGTCCGCTTCCTGGCCGAGATTTTCGCGGACGGCATACCAGGCGTCGTGATCGCAATTGCTTCCGGGGAAGACGACGACACCAAATTTCATCAGTTGAACCCGTGCGGGGAAGTGAAACCCGATTTTAACAAAAATCGGCACTTGTCCGCGCCAAAAAATCGCCCTGTTCGGCGGCTGTGCACATTGCCCCACCCGCCACGCTGCTTTATACTAATAACTTAGAGCAAAATGCCGAAAAGAACGTTTCAACCGAATAGACGGCGGCGCGCGAAAACGCACGGCTTCCGTACGCGCATGAAAACCGCCGATGGACGTGCGGTCCTCTCTCGCCGCCGCGCGCAGGGCCGCAAGAAACTCACCGTCAGTTCCGAAAGGTAAGTCCGAATCGCAGGTTTTCCCAAAAGTGTTCGCCTGTTACGCCCCAAAGATTTCCGGCGCGTGTATGACCACGGCGACCGTTATTCCAGCCGGTCGTTTGCGGCGTTCTATGCGCGGCGCGCGGAGCCTGCAGATCCGGCGCGCAGCGGCGGGCCGAAGATCGGGTTCACGGTTCCCCGGGCACTCGGCGGGTCGGTGGTTCGCAACCGGATCAAGAGGCGCGTCCGCGAGGCCGTCCGCCAGCGGATCGAGCAAATAAATCCACAGTGGGAAATTGTCTTCAACCCGCGCCGTGCCGCGATGGACTCGCCCTTCCCGGAACTCATCCGCGAGGTGGAGAAGTTCTTTCTCCGTTGCAGCGGTTTGTCGTGACCTCCTTGAGGCTGTATAAACGATTTGTATCGCCCTGGATGCCCGCGGCCTGCCGCTTTCATCCAACCTGTTCGGAATATATGCGCGAGGCTGTAGAGCGGCATGGCGTCCGGCGCGGAGCATGGATGGGCGTGAAGCGCCTGTGCCGCTGCCATCCCTTTCACGCAGGTGGAGTAGATCTGGTTCCATGAGCGACGATCCCAAAACCGGCCAGCCCGGTTCCAAACCCGAGTTGACCACCGAGACGCGACTACTGATCGCGTTCGCGCTCATGGGTTTGGTACTATTCGCGACGCCGTATTTCTTCAAGACGGTAGAGCCACCGCCCGTTCCGAAGAAGGCGGCAGCCCCGCAACAGCAGACGGCGGTGGTGACGCCGCCCGAGGCGCCAGCCGCACCGGCCGAGTCCCCGGCAGCAGCCCATGCGAAGCCGGCAGCGCCCGTCGCCGCGCAAAAGGAAGAGACCTTCGTCATCGAAACCGGCCTGTACAAAGTTGTCTTCTCTAATCGCGGAGCCGTCGTCCAGCAGTGGATCCTGAAGAAATACGCCGACGACGAAGGCAAGCCACTGGAACTCGTCAATGCCGCCGCCGCCCCCAAAGCCGGCTACGCATTCCAGTTGGTGTTCGAACAGAAGAAGCCGGCGGCCGACCTGAATACCGTACTTTTTGCCGCCAAACCTACCGAGGATCACCTCGGTGTCACCTACGAGTACTCCGACGGTGCAGTCACTGCGCGCAAGACCTTTCAGTTTCAAAAGAATCAGTACGTTACCAAGATTTCGACTGAGGTCCGCGAGAACGGCTCAGCCCTGCCTCACCTGATCGCCTGGCGCGGAGGTTTTGGTGATCCGGCCGTCATCAATCCAGCGGAGCAACATGTCGTTTATTTCGACGTCAATGAAACGAAGTTGAGGACGCATGTCGCCAAGGACGCCAAGAACGGTCCGGTCACCTCGGAAGGCAATTACTCCTTCGCCGGCCTAGAGGACAAGTACTTCACGGCCGTGTTTCAACCGGTGGGAGCCAGCCCGCTCAAGGTGGTCACGTTTGGTGACGCCGTCGCGACCGCCGCCGATCCCAAGGAGCAACCGCGGGTCGGGGCCGGCATCGGCAGCCTGGCGCACAATGATTTTGAAGTATTTGTCGGACCGAAAGATATAGATATTCTCAGGAAAATCAACGCGAAGCTGGCGAATATAGTGGACTTTGGCTGGTTCTGGTTCTTGGCCAAGCCGCTGTTTTACGCCCTGCACTACGTCGCCGATCATTGGATACCGAACTACGGCTGGGCGATCATCGTCGTCACCGTCCTCATCAACTTCCTGCTGTTTCCGCTCAGACTCACTAACTTGAAGTCGATGAAGAAGATGCAGATGCTGCAGCCGCAGATCGCAGCCATCAACGACAAGTACAAGGGCATCGGCATGCGCGACCCGCGCAAGCAGCAGCAGAATGAAGAGGTTATGGCGCTATACAAGAAACACGGCGCCAATCCCATGGGCGGCTGCCTCCCCATGCTGGTCCAGATTCCGTTCTTCATCGCGTTCTACAAGGTACTGTCGGTCTCGATTGAGCTGCGTCATGCGAACTGGTTATGGGTAACGGATTTATCGTCGGCGGAACATCTGCCGATCCACATTCTTCCGATCGCCATGATCGCCACGCAATTTTTCATGCAAAAGATGACCCCAAGCACCTCGGCGGACCCCAGCCAGCAGCGCATGATGCTCATGATGCCACTCGTAATGGGCTTTTTCTTCTATAGTTTGCCTAGCGGCCTGGTGCTATACTATATGACTTCAAATTTGGTGGGCATCGCACAGCAGGTGTTTTTTAACAAGACCGCAACGGTAACCGACATTCCTCAGCCGGTGCTGGCGGCAAAGAAGCAAACGAGAAACAGACGGTGAACGACAAAAAATATACCGTCACTTCGGTGACTCCCAGGATCGATCAGTTCCTGAAGCCGCTCCTCGAAAAGGGCGGCTTTCAACTGAACTACGAGACCGCGGAAGGGGAGTCGATAAATCCGGATTTCGAAAACCCGGAGGTGGTGGTGCGGTTTTCGGGCGCGGATGTGGATCTGCTGCTGGCCAATAAAGCCGAGCTTTTGCTGGCCCTGGAATACATCACCATGGAAGCGCTGCGCATGCCTTCCGAGGACCACTCGCGCATCTCGTTCGACGCGCAGGATTACCGGGCATTGCGCATCGAAGAGTTGCGCCTGAGCGCCGCCGCGGCCGCGGAAAAGGTAAAGCGCACCGGACAGCCGTTCAAGTTCAATCCCATGAACAGCCGCGAGCGCCGCGTGATCCACCTCGCCTTGCGCAACGAAACCGCACTGCGCAGCGAAAGCACGGGCCACGGCGGATTCCGCCAGGTGGTGATTTACCCGGCGGGTATGGCCAGCTTGCCCGAAACAGCCCCGCCCCCGACGTACCAGAACTCCGGGCGTCCGCGCGAACGCGACCGGGATCGCGATCGCGGCCGGCCCCGCGCCCAGGGCCGCGGCCGCCGCTGAACCTGAACGATACCATCGTCGCTATTTCTACTCCGCCCGGTCGTGGCGGCCTCGGAGTCGTGCGTGTCTCGGGCACTGATGCCACGGCGATTACCGCCAAGATCCTGCGTTTCCCCCGCGAGCACGCCTGGCACCCCTGGACCAGCACTCTGGCCGAGCTTCCCGACGAGCAGGGCCGTACCGTCGATCAAGTCGTCGTCACGTTTTTCGAACACCCCCACTCCTATACCGCCGAAGATGTGATCGAGATTTCGTGCCACGGCGCGCCGGTCGTGCTGCGCTATTGCGTGGAGCGGGCCATGGCGGAGGGCGCGCGTCCCGCCGAGCCTGGCGAATTCACCTTGCGCGCCTACCTCAACGGGCGCATCGACCTGCCGCAAGCCGAAGCGGTGCGCGATCTCATCGAGGCGACCACGCTCTACCAGGCGCACATCGCGGCGCAACAGGTGGAAGGATCAGTGTCGCGCCGCATCGCGCCCGCCAAGGAGCAGTTGCTCGAGCTGATTTCGCTGCTCGAAGCGGGAATCGATTTCGCCGAGGATGACGTCAGCGTGGCGCCGGCGGCGGAAATCCTGCGGCGGCTCGATCCCATCGAGCGCTCGATCGAGAGCATGGCCGCGAGCTTTTCCTACGGCAAGTTGGTGCATGCCGGCTTCTCTCTGGCCCTGGTTGGGCGGCCCAACGTCGGTAAGAGCAGTCTGTTCAACCGCCTGCTCGAGCAGGACCGCGCTATCGTGACCGATATCCCCGGCACCACGCGCGATCTCGTCTCCGAAGTGGCGGCGATTCGCGGCATCCCGGTGAAACTCGTTGACACGGCCGGTATACGCGCGAGCGAGGGATTGGTCGAAACGCTGGGTATCGAGCGCAGTTTTCAAGCCATGGCGGATGCCGACCTGGCGCTGGTGGTGGTCGACCTATCCGCGGCGATCGAGCCAAAAGATCACGAGCTGATCGACCGCGCCAAATCGCAGGGACGAGCGCTGATCGTGGGGAACAAGTCGGACTTGCCGCATCAAGCCGCGCTGCCCGAAGGCGCGATCGCTGTGTCCGCATTGACCGGCGCGGGAATCGAGAGCTTGCGGGACGCCATCTTCGCAGCCATCGCCCCAGGCGGCGCGGCCGAACCGGAGACGGGCTTCATCACCAGCTTGCGCCACGAGCAACTCTTGCGCGAATCACTCGGCTATATCGTGAAGGCGCGCGGCGCCGTGGCGGACAACATTCCGCATGAGATGCTGTTGCTCGATCTGTACGGCGCCCTACGGCCTATTGACGCGATCACAGGGGCCACAACGGCCGACGACATCCTGAACCGCATCTTTTCGACGTTCTGTATCGGGAAGTAGGGGAAGTGGGGCAGACGCCCTCGTCGGCTCCTTGGCGCATCCAGGGGGGACCCGCGCGGATCGGGGGATCCGCCCCACGCGACGTATAATGAAGGCGTGCAGTTGACCCTCGAGCTTCCGGAAGATGTGCTGAAAGTCCTGACCAACCGGTGTGAGGACTTGCCCCGGTACGCCCTTGAGGCGCTTGCCGCAGATGGTTATCGGTCCGGAGTGCTCACGGAATCTCAAATCAGGCGAATGCTAGGCTACGAGAACCGTTTGCAGGTGCATTCGTTGCTCAAAGAGCACGGCGTTCCATATCGCTACACCGCCGCCGACGTCTCCGATGATCTTGACGCTCATCGCGAGCTGGGTATTCTGCCCGCTCGATGATCGTCATTGCGGACACCGCTCCGCTGCACTACCTTGTGTTGATACAACAGGAGGGCTTACTTCCCGCTCTCTACGACCGAGTGGTGGTTCCCGAGGCTGTTGTTCGGGAATTAAGCGCCCAGAGTGCTCCACGGGAAGTTGCAAAATGGCTGGCGGGAAATCCCGCGTGGCTTGTCGTACGCCAGGTTGCAGCCGAGTCGCTCGCGCCGATTTCGGGCGACTTAGATGAAGGAGAAAGGGAAGCGATTGCGCTTGCCAAACAAATTCAGGCGGACCTGATTCTAATCGACGATCAAGCGGGCCGCGCGGAAGCCCGGCGTTGGAACCTACGGGTAACTGGGACACTGGGGATTCTCCGTGTCGCCGCTGATCGGGGAATGATCGACGTGCTCGCGGTCATTAGCCGTCTGCGTTCCACGAGCTTCTATCTGGACGAGAACTTGATCGCCACAATATTTCGGGACTGGCTCAATCGCTGATTTGTCCTCACCCGAACACAATCTGCGCAATCACCAACTGCGGCAGGGCCTGGTTCCAGCTTTGGGGGATGGTATCGAAGGCCAGGCGGAAGCCTTTTTTCTGGCCGGGTGCGAGCGCACCTGTGCGGCTGCCCACGATGGGGACGCGCTCGCGCAGGACGAGCTGTCCATACGCGTCGTAGAACACGCAGTTGATTTCGATCACTTTCAGTGTGCGCGGCCCATTATTCGTGATGTTGCCGACAATCTCGACAACCTGCTGCTTCATGTAGCTTTCGGCGGCCTTCATCTCGACGTCGCTCAACTGGAGGTTGTGGACGTACTGCTTGGCTTCCGCGGTCAGCACCGGCGGCGCCGGTGGATGTTTGCGCGCCCAGTAGTCGTAGCCCATCCACGCACCAAGCCCCACGATCACGATGATGGCGCCCACCACCAACGGGATGGGAATGGAGAAGCTCTTCTCTTCGGTTTTAGTGACTGCTTTATCGCCCGCCAACGGTCATCTCCCGGATGAGAAGCGTGGGAGCGGCTGTCGAACCGCGAAACTCCAGGTCCGATCCGATCGCTTCCACATCCATCAACATATTATTCAAATTTCCGGCGATTGTAACTTCCGAGACCGGGAACGCCAGCTCGCCATTGCGAATCCACATGCCGGCGGCGCCGCGCGAGTAATCGCCAGTGACAATGTTTACCCCGGAGCCGATCAGTTCCGTCACGTAGAAACCATTGGAGACACCGGCGATGATCTCGGCCAGCGTGCGTTCCCCGCGCTCCAGAAACAGATTACCGTGGCCGATGCCCGCATTGCCCGAGAGCCCGCGCGAGGCGTTGCCAGTAGTCTTCATGCCGAGCTTCCGCGCCGTATAGGTGTTGAGCAGGTAGCTCTTCAGCACGCCGCGCTCAATGACGGCGGTGCGCCGCGAGGGCACGCCCTCATCATCGAACGGGGAACTGCCGAATAAGCCGGGGATGGTGCCATCGTCGATCACGGTCACAGTTTCCGCGGCAACCTTTTCGCCCAACTTGCCCGCAAGAAATGACGCTTGCCGGTACACCGACTCGCCATGCACCGCCTCGAAGATGCTACCCAGGAGACTGCGCGCCGTGCGCGGTTCGAATACCACCGGGACGCGCTGCGTTTCCACCTTCCGGGCGCCCAAGCGCCGCAGGACTCGCTCGGCCGCTACCTGGCCGACGTGCGCCGCGGGCTCGAGTCCCGAGAAACTGCGCGCCATCGAGACCCAATAATCGCGCTCCATGGATTCGCCCTGGCGCGCGACGGGAACCGCGGCGAGCGAGCAGTAGCTCGAACGATACTCACCCACAAAACCGCGGGAGTTGGCGAATATGCGGCGGCCCAGACGGGAATCGAAAGAGCCACCCTCGGAGTTGGTGATGCGCGGGTCGGCATCGAGCGCGGCTGCTTCGGCGGCGCGCGCCAGATCGATCTTGAACGGCGTTTCCAGGCCCTCCACGTCGGCGCAATAAAGCTGCAAATCGCTAGGGATGGCCCCGAGTTCCTCCGCTTCGGGAAGGCCCGCGTACGGATCTTCGCTCGTGATGGCGGCCAGCTCAAGCGCCGACGCGACCATGCGCTGCATCCCGTCAGCCGACAGATCGGAGGTGTAGGCCGAACCCGCGCGCTGCCCAATGAGAACGCGCAGCCCCGCGCCGCGCGAGCCGGCTTGCTTCAGGCTCTCCACTTCGCGCATCCGCACATTCGCCGAGAACTCGTTACCCTCGGAAATGGTGCACTCGGCGTCGCTCGCGCCACGATCGAGCGCCTGTTTCACCGTCTCCGCGGCCAGCTCGGCAAGATGGTTCTGGCTCAAGCAGTGCCCCCCACGGTCATCCGATCGATCTTGATCGTGGGAATGCCGACGCCCACCGGAACGCTCTGCCCTTCTTTGCCGCAGATGCCGATGCCCTCATCGAGCTGCAGATCGTTGCCCACCATGCTGACGTAGCGCAGCGCTTCGGGGCCGTTGCCGATCAGCGTAGCGTTGCGCACGGGCCGCGTCAGCTTACCGTCTTCGATGAGGTAACTCTCCGATGCCGAGAAGACAAAATTGCCGCTCGTGATATCCACCTGGCCGCCGCCGAAGCTAGCGCAGTAAATTCCTTTCGGCACGGAGCGAATGATCTCCTCGGGATCGCTTTCGCCCGCCAGCATGAACGTATTGGTCATGCGCGGCATGGGAATGTGCTCGTAGCTTTCGCGCCGGCCGTTGCCGGTGGGCGCGGCGCTCAGAATCCGGCTGGAAAGCTGGTCCTGCAAGTAGCCCCGCAGAATGCCGTTCTCGATGAGCACGTTGCGCTGCGTGGGATTGCCTTCGTCGTCCACATTGAGCGATCCGCGGCGATGGCTCATGGCGCCGTCATCGATCACGGTGCACAGCGGGCTGGCCACCTGCTGCCCGATGCGGTCGCTGAAGGCGGAGACTTTCTTGCGGTTGAAGTCCGCCTCGAGACCGTGACCCACGGCTTCATGCAGCAAAATGCCCGGCCAACCGGGACCCAGCACGACGGTGGTCTCCCCCGCGGGAGCTTCCACGGCATCAAGCTGCACGATGGCCTGGCGGGCCGCTTCCCGAGCGAAGTGCTCGGGCGTCCTGTCTTCGAAAAAATACGATAGCTCAACGCGCCCGCCGCCGCCCGAATATCCGCGCTGCGGAGCCGCGCCATTCTGCTTCGCGAGGGCTGCTACGCTAATGCGCGCCAGCGGCTGCCGGTCAAAACTCAAGACACCGGCGCTGGTCGCGACCATCACGTGGCGGAGACTATCGGCATAAGTTGCCTGCACCTGGAAGACGCGGGCATCGAAAGCGCGGGCCGCGGCGTCAGCGCGCTTCACCAGGTCCATCCGGTCGAGGAATGCCGTCTCATTCGGGGCGGTGAGTACTGGATACAGATTCCGTCTGCGGCCTTCTTCGAGCGGCGTCTTTTCCACCTTGGCCGGGCCCGCGGCAATGCATGCGGCCACGTGCGCCGCCTGGCGAATCTTCTCGGGGCTGAGATCGTCGCTGTAGGCGTATCCCGTCCGCCCGCCCGCGATGACCCGCACACCCACGCCGAGCGATACGCCCTGCGTCGCGCTTTTCACGATCGATTCATCGATGCTGATCTGGCTGGTCGAGAGGTACTCGAAGTAGAGATCCGCGTAGTCCCCGCCCTGCGAAAGCGCCTCAGCTAGATATGACTCCAGATCCCCGCCGGTCAACGCGAACCGCGAAGCAAAGAACGAATCCGAAAAGCCCATGTATCTCTTGAGGTTAGCATGCAACGGCAGCCTTTCCCGGCTTAACGGACTTTAACGGTGCGTTCATCGGAACTCAAGAATGCAAAACGTCTTAGTAGGTGAAGGGCAATGAGAAGCCCTCAGAAGGAAGGGACACAGATATGAACAAACTTTCAGCTTTGATGCTTGGGGCGGCGATGGTGCTCGGTTCGGCGTTTGCCGCGCAGGAAGCTGCCACGACCCCTGCAAAACCTGCGACCACTGCCAAGGTTGCCAAAAAGCACCACAAGAAGAGCACCAAAAAGAGCGCGAAGAAAGTTGCTGCTTCTACGGCGGCCACAACCCCAGCGCCAGCTCCTGCAAAGTAACAAAGCCTGCCTCGGTTTGGCAGGCTCGTGAGGTCTGCCAAACCCTGCTTTTGCCTACCTCTGTTTCGGTCCGAGATCCCTCTCGATTTCCGTCTGAACTTGCGCTAACGTTGCAGATGCCATGCCACGACCCAGTTCCTTTGCCCAGGTCGAAATCGAGACTGGCGAGCAAAGCGAGCGCATTGAGCAGCCAGAGCCCGACTCCCCGTTTCACATCGCCATCCTCGGCGACTTCAGCGGCCGGGAAAATCGCGGCGTGCTCGATGCCAAGCTTCAGGGACGCAAGCCGATTCTGATCGATCGCGATAATTTTGACGACGTTCTCAGCCAGTTCGCACCCGAGTTGCATCTGCCTCTGGGCGGACCGGACGGACCGCGCGTCCCGGTTCGTTTTCGCGAATTGGACGATTTTCATCCCGACCGCATCTTCGAGCGCCTCAAAATCTTCCAGGCACTGCGCGAAACTCGCGAACAGCTGCACGATCCTGCCCGATACGAGGCTGCCGCGGCGCAAGTGCGAGCGTGGTCGGGGGCGATCGTACCCCAGGCGCCGCCGGTGACGCCGCCCGTCGACATCTCCCGCCTTTCCGCGAGCGAATTATTTGAACAGACACTCAGCGCAACCGAAGCCCGCAGCACCGCCGCGAGTCCGAAGCGCGCCATGGATGATTTTCAGGCGCTACTGAGCGACATCGTGACCCCTTATGTCGAGCCGAAGCCCGATCCCCAGCGGCCGGAGTTGGTGGCGCAGGTCGATGCAGCCATCAGCGGCCAGATGCGCGCGCTGCTGCATCACCCCGATTTTCAGGCGCTCGAAGCCGCATGGCGCGCGGTGTTCTTCCTGGTGCGGCGCCTCGCGACCGGCTCAAACCTGAAAATCTTCCTGCTGGACATCGCCAAACCCGAGCTGGCGGCCGACATGGTCGCCACCTACGAACATTTGATCCAGAATACGCCGCGCGACGAACCCTGGGCCGTGCTCGCAGGCAATTACACCTTCGATGCAACCGACGAAGATGCGCAACTGCTAGGGCGTGTAGCCGCGGTAGCGCGTCACGCCGGCGCTCCGTTTCTGGCCGCTGCCTCGCCGCGCGTGTTGGGATGCGATTCTCTTGCCGAGACGGAGCCGCGCCGTTGGCACCCAGCGACGGCTGATTCCTGGCGCGCCTTGCGCCGGCTCCCGCAGGCAACCTGGCTCGGTTTAGCGCTGCCCCGCTTTCTGCTCCGTCTTCCTTATGGCAAGGAGACCGGCGCCACCGAAAACTTCACCTTCGAAGAGTTCGGACCGGCTCCGTGCCACGATCATTACGTCTGGGGAAATGCGGGGCTGGCGTGCGCGTACCTGCTGGGTGAAGCGTTCTTGGAATCGGGATGGGATTTGCGGCCCGGCGAAGTTACGGAAATCAGCGGGTTGCCTATTCACACGTATCGCGCCGATGGTGAATCGCAACTCAAGCCGTGTGCCGAAGCGTTACTTTCCGAGCACGCCGCCGAAGCCATTCTCGACCAGGGCCTGATGCCGCTCGTCTCCATCAAGGGCAGCGATGCCGTCCGCCTCGTTCGGTTTCAATCCATCGCCGAGCCCGCGCGGACGCTTTCCGGCCGCTGGAGTTGAACCTGCAAGGAGTCTGATCCCATGCCCGAACATCACTCGCATTCCGATAAACACGAGGCTCATCACCGCCTGATCGCACGCCTGCGCCAGCAAGCCGATGACGTTGACCGGCTGACCGCGGGTCTCGACGAAGCCTCGCTCGCGCAGCGTATTGCTCCTGAAAAGTGGTCGCTCAAGGAATTGATCTGCCATCTGCATCGCGTCCAGGACATCTTCGAACGCCGTGTGGAGTCGATGGTCGCGGGAGAAAATCCCGCCATCACGTCTTACATGCCCGATGGCGATACCGAATTCGAAAAGATGCTTTCACGCCCCGCTAAGGCTTCGATCGCAGCGTTTCTCGAAAGCCGCGAACGGCTGGCCGGCCAATGGGAAGAACTCTCGCCGGCTGAATGGCACTCTCCCGGCAGGCATCTCGATTTTCCGCACTACGATGTGCACTTCCAGATCGAGTACATGGTGCATCACGAAGCCCATCACATCTACCAGATGTATCAGCGTCGCGTACCGTTCGGAAGGTTGCCGCATTAATGTTCATCGGCCACTTCGCCGTCGGACTGGCATCCAAGCGTGTGGCGCCGCGCGCGTCCTTGGGTGTCCTGCTGGCCGCGCCGAATCTGCTCGATTTGCTATGGCCGATCTTCCTGCTATTGGGTTGGGAGGAGGTGCGCATCGATCCCGGCAATACGGCCTTCACCCCGCTCGACTTCGTCAGCTACCCGATCTCGCACAGCCTCCTCACGGCCTGCGGTTGGGGTGTGCTGTTTGCGCTCCTCTATTGGGCCGTAACGCGCTACAGCCTCGGCGCCATCGTGATCGGCCTCAGCGTCATGAGCCACTGGGTTCTTGATTTTGTCACGCATCGCCCGGACATGCCGCTTTATCCCGGTGGGCCGCGCATCGGCTTAGGCTTGTGGAACTCCGTGTCCGCCACCATCGCGGTTGAGGTAACCATGTACGCCGCGGGTGCCTGGCTGTATCTCTCCATGACCCGCGCCCGTGACCGTGTTGGTACCTACGCGTTGTGGTCGTTCCTAGTGTTCGGCTTGTTGACGTATGTCGCGAACATCCTCGGCCCGCCGCCGCCGAATCCTCACGCGATCGCCGTCGCCGCGCTTGCACTTTGGCTCGTGCCGCTTTGGGGATGGTGGATCGACCGCCACCGCGACGTCACTCGTGTGACGACGGTTCCATAACGCGGCCGTCCTGCATATGCACCGTTCGATGCCCGTAAGCCGCCGCTTCCGGATTGTGCGTGATCATGAGGATGGTCTGCCCCAGCCGCTCATTCAAGTCGCGCAAAATCTCGAGTACTGCCCGCGAATTGGCGGTGTCGAGATTTCCCGTCGGCTCGTCGGCCAGCAGGATCGCCGGATGGTTTACGATGGCGCGCGCAATAGCCACACGCTGCTGTTCACCGCCTGAGAGCTCGCTGGGCTTGTGGCTCAGGCGATTAGCGATGCCGAGAACCTTCATCGCTTCCTGAAACCCGGCGTCTTCGTCATGGTCCTTGCCCGCGAGATATCGGGCCAGCGCGATGTTGTCACCAGCGGTCAGATTCGGCAGTAGATTGAATTTTTGAAACACGAAGCTCACCGTGCGCTTGCGCATGCGCGTGCGGCCGGCGTCGGACATGGCGCCGACATCTTCCCCGGCAACGCGCACCGCGCCCGCTGTCGGTGGCGTGAGACCGCCCACAATGTGAAACAGCGTCGACTTGCCCGAGCCCGACGGCCCCACGATGGAAAGAAACTCGCCCCGGCTGACGTTCAGGTCCACGCCACGCAACGCCTCCACATCGACCTTCCCGACGCGATAGACCTTGCGCAAGCCGCGGATTTCGATGATCGGCGCGTCACTCATAGGCGAGCGCTTCGATGGGATCCTGGCGCGCCGCGCGCAGACCGGGATAAAGCGCGCCCAACAATGCGGCAAGGAGTGCGATGGCGCCGGCGATCGGCCACCACTCCGTCACGATCGCCTGGGTCAAAGACGCTGGCACAAGACTCTGAATCAGCCAACGGGCGCAGAAACTCAAACCGATGCCGGCTACTGTGCCACAGGTTCCCATGACAACGGCCTCCGCCACGATCAGCCCCAGAACGTAAGCACGCGAGGCGCCTAACGATTTCAGAATGCCGATCTCTCGCGTCCGCTGTAATACCGCCATGTACATCGAAAGGCACACAACTGCGAAACCGATAACGACCGCGATTCCTACCACCACGCGGAGGAACGAGTTGAAGTAAGGCAGCTTGTCCGCCGAGACAAACGAAAGATACTCGGCCATGGAGTAGATTTGATAACCCGCGAGCTGGTTCTTGAGAGAGTTCAAGACTGTATCAGTGTTGTTGTGGTCATCTAATTTTAGATAGATGAAACTCACCTTTCCGCGGTTGGCCGACAAGTCCTGCACTACCGTGATCGGCAGGACGATGCGCGCGAGTTTGCCATGGGCAATAATGCCGCGTACGCGCCAGTCGCGGTTCATCACGTTGACGGTGTCGCCCACGTGTACCTTTTTCTCGGCCCCGTAATAATCGTCAATTAAGATATCGCCGGGCTCTCGGAACGGACCGCCCTCCAGGTACTCGAAGCCGCCGCTCATTTTGGTGAACTCGTCGAGGTCTATTCCGGTCACGGCCGTGATTCCATTAATCAGTTGCAAAGTCATTCCCGTCGCAAGTGCGACGTGCGGCTGGTGCCGTGCCCAAGAAACCAACGTCTCCGACATAGGGGCACCACTGAAGCCGATGATCGAACTGCCGGGCGGCCGGATCATGATATCGGCGCCAATGCTGCGTGTCCGCTGCTTCGATTCCTCCAGCATTCCCTGACTCATGCCCACAATGGTCAGAATGAGCGTCACCGGAATCGCGATCAGCAGAATACTAAGTAGCGTTCGCAGCGGCCGGAACCGCATGTTCTCTAGAATCAGTCGAAAGGTCAATTCGTCTTCTTCTTTCGGGAGGCCGGCGAATCCTTGGCCGCGGCCGGAGACGCCGCGGCCTTGTTGCCCAACACCTGTAGCACGGTACCCTTTGGTTGTTCCAGCACAAACTGGTCGTTGCTGATCGGCTTGTTGAATTCGACCTTCTCCAACGTGATCACCACACCGTATTCGTCTTTAGGACGATTAATGTCGATCACCTTCGGAAATGCGACGCCGTGAAACAGCTTCCAGCCGCTGTAGCGGGCATCGGTGAGAATCTCGCCGTTGTCGTCGAATGTCATTTGGCGAATGATGTGCAAATTAAGCCGGTTGAACCAGACATCGCGAACAAAGCGCAGGGTTCCATCCGCCTGCGCTTCCACGCAGTGCATGATGTAGACCGCGTTGTCTTCGTCGGTGAAATCGATCGGCAGGCAGATCTGTTTGCTCGTGGGCGGCGGAATGAACAACGCGTCCAGAAAAAAGCTGGGGCGCAGGTTTTCCAGTTTGTTGGCCGACGGCACGGTGACCGGTTCATTACCCCCTGTGATGAATTTGTTCTTGGAAGGCAGGTACAGACGAAATCCCGTTCCGTCCGCCACCATGTCAAACGCCGTGTTCCGCACCACCGGATACAGGCCGATGATGCGAATATCATCCGGCTTCCGGTAGCGAATGTACGCCAGAAAATCCGTGTACTCGGTGATCTTGCCTTTGATCACACTGCCCACCGACGGCACCATGTTGACCGTGGCGCTCAAGCTGCCGATCAGCCGCGTCTGGTTTTCGATCAACTTCAGCAGCGCCTCTTTGTTGGCCGTAAGGAGCGCTTGCGGCTGCGTGGATTTGTCGCGCGTGATCACACGGCGGCGCGCCAGACAAGAAGTCAGCAACAACGCCGAACATGAGAGCGCAATAATCACCGCGACACGGCGCAACCCCATCAACCCATTGTAGGCAAGCTGAAAAGCAGCGTGTCAATCGGAAATGCCCGAGTCGGCCCCGCCAGGCGTGCCGGGCGGCTGATTCCAGTGTTGGATCACGCGCGTTTCGCGCTCGTAGCCAAGCACGCTGAGGCACGCAGTGTCGAAGGCAAACAACTGGCCCGCGGCGGGCGCAAGGCCGAGCCAGCACGCAGTCAGAATTCGCAGAACGTGGCCGTGCGCAAATAGCGCGACGTCACCGCTGGCTCCGGATGCGCGATCGATGACGAGACGAGCCCGGGCGCCCACTTGTTCGACTGTCTCGCCGCCGGACACCCCGTTGGCCCAAATGTCCCAGCCCGGCTCTTCCTTGCGAATATCCTGGGACGTGCGGCCCTCATAGGCGCCGTAGTCCCATTCCATTAGATTCGGTTCCAGTTGGGCGGCACTTCCGTAACCGGCCAGGCGGCACGTTTCCCGCGCGCGCTCGAGTGGACTGGTGAGAACGAGCGAAAACTGCTTTCCGCGCAAATAGGTTCCGATGGCCGCCGCTTGGCTTTTGCCGGCCGCCGTCAGCGGAATGTCGGTACGCCCCGTATGCGCGCCGGAGCGGCTCCATTCCGTTTCGCCGTGGCGAATCAGCCAGAGATTACTTGGGAGTGACATCCACCAGAGTGGCTTCCGGGTCAGTAGGGGACGCCGGGGAATTGGCAGGCCGCGACGTTCCCTTGGAGGGACTTCGCGTGGAACGTGCCCGGGTTGCGCGGCCGATGCCGCAATAATCGAATCCTGCGTTCCTCGCAACCTCCGGGTCGTAGAGGTTGCGCCCATCCACCAGAATAGGCTGCTGCATCAAGAGCGCCATCTGCTCCAGATCCAAACTGCGGAACTCATCCCACTCGGTGACCAGCACAGCCGCATCGGCTTCCAGCACAGCGTCGCGGGCCGAATCGCAATACTGAATCTTGAGCTCGGGATTCTGGGCCATACACGCGGGCATGGCGATGGGATCGTAGGCTTTCACACGTGCGCCCAACTGGATCAGCCTTTCGGCAATTTGCAAACTGGGAGCGTCGCGGAGATCGTCCGTGTCCGGCTTGAACGCCAGGCCCAGTAACGCGATCGTGCGTCCCTTGAGGATGAACAGTTTCTCCTGCAATTTTTGGATCACTACCTGCCGCTGGGCGCGATTCACGGCCAGCGCGGCCTCGAGCAATCTGGCCTGATACCCGTACTCTTCCGCCGTGTGCAGCAGCGACTGTACGTCTTTACCGAAGCAACTTCCGCCCCAGCCCAAGCCCGCGCTGAGGAACTTGCCTCCGATCCGCGAATCGAGTCCGATGCCCGCCATCACTTCTTTCACGTCCGCGCCCACGCGCTCGCAAAGATTAGCAGCCTCATTGGCGAAACCAATCTTCATGGCGAGGAAAGTGTTGGCGGCGTACTTGATCATTTCAGCGCTGGTCAGCGTCGTCGTCACCAGCGGCACCCGCTTCATGCTCGCTGGGCGCGGTAAGTAGGCCGGCGCCTCAAAGGTCTGTTCGATCATCGGCCCGTACAGCGTGCACAGGGCTTCGGCAGTACGCTCTTCTTCCGCGCCAAGCACTATGCGATCGGGATAGAGTGAGTCGGCAATGGCGCTGCCTTCGCGCAGAAACTCCGGATTACTGGCCACACCGAAACAAATTTTCTTTTCTTCTTGCGGATGCGCCTCGCGAATCCCTTCGCGAACCAATGTCTCCACCAGATTGCCGGAGCCAACCGGCACGGTTGACTTGTTCACCACGACGCGAAACCGGCTATCGTCCATGGCCGCGCCAATGCTGCGGGCCGCGGCTTCCAGGTAAGAAAGATTCGCCTCTCCGCTGGGGCGTGGCGGTGTGCCCACAGCGATGAAAATGACATCGCTCGCAGCCGCGGCCGGCGTGAGTTCGGTACTGAAGTCAATGCCTCCTCGCACCGCCGCGTCGCGGAGCAACTCCGCCAGGTGGGGTTCGTAAATCGGCATTTCGCCACGCTGTAGCTTGGCGATCTTCTCCTCGTCCAGATCGACGCAAGTTACCCGATGCCCAAGGTACGCAAGACAGGCCCCAGTAACCGTTCCAACATATCCCGTACCGATAACGGTGACTCGCATGCCCCCCATGGAACAGTACCTCCCCTTTTAACTGTTTTAGCGCGTTCTTGACTGTGCCCGCAAACTTAGCTGACGAATTGGAGTGAATTAGAGGTTAGACCGAGGAGGCGGTCATAACTCGGAGGTCGGCTTGAGTGTACACTGTGTCGACTAGCTGAGCGCGCTGGCCCGCCGTTCGAAACTCGTGGAACTCTGCTCTGATAGCAGTTACTTTGTCATCCGTGCGAACGATGCGGCCACGGATCACCAGCTTCAAACCGCATGAACCGTGAAGCAAAAATGGCCAATTCAGCGCCAATTCGATCGGGCCGCTGGTCGGTAACAGACCGTCGGTCTCAATAAGCACACCGCCGCTGCTGATGTTGAGCGTCCGGCCAGACCCGAGCCGCTCCACCCGGCGGTGTTTCATCAGCTTATACTTGACTTCCAAAGCAATCGGATACCGGCGCTTGGAGCGCCGATCACTGCGTTTGTCTGCTGGTGACGCAACAGCAGAACCTAGGGCGGGGACGACGCCCATATTTCCTCCTCTGATTCCCAAAAGTGACGCTGGGCTTTGTGGCCCTCCTACTTGCGGTCTTGATACGCAATTTGGACTCCACAAGGGCGGATGCAGCTAACCGGCCTGCCTGCAACAGATTCAATAAATCTGACAGAACCCCGGCGTCGAATCTAAATTCCCAAACCTCGGGAATCGGGCGAAAAAACCGGATTTCGATTATGGAATGTTAAGGAGTCAGCAGATATCGCGGATACATTACCAGGACCGAGCCAAAGATCTTCTCGCATTCTGAGAAAAACAGCCTCCGCGAGCTAGGATCGCTCCACCATCTGGAAGGGTCGTAGTGGTTGTCGGGTGCGGGCACCGATATGAAGTGTATACCGGGACAAAAAAGCCGGAAGACGATGTCCGCACGGCGTGAATGATAGGCACTCGTTACCAGGAGTACACGATGTATGTTACGCCGACGCAACTCGGCACGCACGGCAATGGCCTCGTCGATCGTGGAGCCGGCGTTGTGCCCAAATACCTGAAAGAGACGCCTTGGATGCCCCTTTGTTTCCAGGAAGTTGACGGCGAATTCGCCTTCGGGCCGGCCCTGCTGATAAGGCGGGCCGCTGATCAGCACCAGGGGGGCGTATCCTTGTACGGCTAAGTCGGCTCCTTTCAATACTCTGGGGCCGTAAAAGTCACCGCCGATCACGAGGATCAGATCTGCTCTTTGTGGGGTTTCCGAACAGATCAGGAAGCTGCCCGCGTTCGCTACTGCAAAGACGGTCAGTAGGCACAAAGTGCCCAGACCCGCCCATAACGCTATGCTCCTCTTGGTTTTACCGGCGCGCAACCAACGTATTCTCCAAGAAGAGGAACTCGATACCCGTCCCCAGAAAGGTTGTAATCGCCTCGCGTGGGGTGTTGACGATCGGCTGGCCTTTTACATTAAAACTCGTGTTGAGCACCATCTCCCGACCCGTCGTCTTGCCGACGGCGCGGAGTAAAGCATAGAAATCAGGATTGTTAGCGGCTGAGACAGTCTGCACGCGGGCGGATCCATCTACGTGAGTGATGGCGGGAAGCTGGGCGCGGTGCTCCTCCCGGACGTTGACCGTTGCGATCATGTAGGGCAGGTCGGTTCCGGGCGGGACATCGAACCAACGATGAACCTGCTCCAGGGACACGGCCGGCGCAAAGGGGCGAAAAGCCTCGCGCTTCTTGACCATGGCGTTGATGCGGTCGCGCATTTCGGGATGCCCGGGATCGGCCAGAATGCTGCGGTTACCGAGCGCGCGCGGGCCGAACTCCATTCTGCCGCGATACCAGGCCAACACGCGCCCGTCCGCAATCAGCCGGGCGGCTTCGGCGCAGGTTTCCTCCAGAGTATTCAGGCGCGTCACTTGGACTCGATCCGCAAATTCGGGCAGCGCGGCTTCAATGCACTCCTGGGAGTGCTTGGGACCCAGGAACGGCACGGGCATGCGGCGGTTGCTGACGGTTCCTGCTAGTGACGCACGATGCAGGGCGGCACCCAGCGCTGCGCCATCGTCGCCGGCGGCTGGCTGTATGTAGATTTCGTCGAACAGGCCGGAACGCATCAGGTGACCATTGGCCGTGCAGTTCAGTGCCACGCCGCCGGCCATGGCCAGGTGGCGCAGGCCCGTCGATTCCCCAAAATACCCACAAATATGGAGGACGGTCCGGTTGAGGCACTCCTGAAGCGCGGCGGCGGCGTCACGGTGCGCCTGGGTGATCTCTTCATCCGGCCTTCGCTCGGGAATCAGATTGACCGACAAGTAATTCCGCGTGACGAGATAGTTCTCGCGTTCTTCCCGGTTGCGATTCAGGTGCAAGATGGGTATGCGGATGGACCCGTTTGGGCGCAACTCCACCGCTTCACTGAAGAAGGGCCGGAAGCGCTCGGGATTTCCATAAGGAGCCAAACCCATGATCTTGTACTCATCGGAGTTGAAATCGAAGCCGAGATGCAGCGTCACCAGCGAATACAGGATGCCAATAGAGTCATTCGCCGATACTTCGCGAAGTTTCTTTATGCCAGCGGGGCTCGCCTCGTAGATGGTGGTACTCTGCACTTCGCCCATGGCATCAATGACTGCGATGAGGCAGTTTGTCCAGCCGGAGGTGAAGTAAGCACTGGCAGCGTGAGCGAGATGGTGGCCCACCTGATGCACCCGCTCCAGGGGGAAATTCGGAAAGGCTCGCTGCACTTGACTGAGGAGAACCGGTTTGGAGAAAACTTCGCGGTAGAGTTCCTGGGTGATGGGATCGAGCGAATAGAGCTGCTCGTACGGGGAGTAATCGAATGCATGGGAGATCGCGTCGACGTCCCCGATGGAAATGCCCGCAGCGGCGAGACAGTAGTTGATCGCGTGCAGAGGAAAGTCGCCGGTGTGCTTTTGGAGCGAGAAGCGCTCCTCGGCGGCGGCGGCTACGATTTCGCCATCGATGATCAAGGCCGCTGCCGAATCGTGCCCCTGAGAGATGCGGTACTCCCGAGCCTCCAGCCCGGGCCAATACGCCCGCTTAAATCGCATTGCATTTTCGAGCCCGCTGATCCCGACGATGCGCATAGATGGTAAACCCCCGTGAAGGACTCTACCCCACTATGTCATGACATTGGGGGGGGCCGCTGGCAAGTTGTCGGAGGTTATGGGATTGGCGTGCGCCAGCTCGCGTGCGCCCGCAGTGCGCAGATGGTAAGTTCGATATTGCCGTGCTTCAAAAGCGGAGGTGGAGTTGCCCCAGGACGCGCACCGGACATGATTGCTTTAGCGAATCTACAGAAAGCGATGGTCCTAGTTGTTCTTGGGGCACTGTTGTCTGGCGTAGCCGGAGCGCAAAGCACGGGACAGACTGGAGACAGCCAGTCACAGGACGCCAGCGGCAGTCCGGATCAGGCCGGCCAGAGTTCCCAGCCCGCCCCGGGGTCCACGGCACCTTCCGTCGACGAGAAATGGAATTACTTCATCCACGAGACGGCTGCTCCGTTCACACTCGAAGCCAGCGCATTCAACGCCGCGGTATCGCAGGCTACCAGATCCGCTCCGCTTTACGGGCGGCATTGGACGGCGTACCCGAAACGATTCGGCGCGTCGATCGGCGACATCGTCAGCCAGAATTTTTTCGGCGACTTCCTGCTGGCGTCGGCGTTTCATGAGGACACGCGATACGTGCGAAGGGGACCCACGCATCGGATGTTGCCACGCATCGGATACGCGATCAGCCGTGCGTTGATCGTGAGCAGGGATGCCGGCAGCGAGACGTTCAATTGGGCGAACGTGCTCGGGACAGCGATGAGCGCGGGGCTTTCCAACGCATACTATCCCGCGGTGAGCCGCACTGTAAGAGAATCGGCCGCAAACTGGTGGACCAGCGTCGCAAGCTCAGGACTCGCGAACCTCATGCCCGAGTTCTTGCCCGATTTCAGCGCGTGGGTGAAGCGGCACAATCCCTTCCGGCATTAATGGGCGCGAATCCGTTATGCCAATGACTGCCCTTTGGTCTCGCGCGCGAATAGCAGAACGAGCATACCCACGACGTAGATCAGCGCGACGGCGCTCGCCGCGCGGGCAAAGGTGCCCAGCCGCGCGACCAGGTAACCCGTCAGGAACGGTCCGGCCGCGGCCAGCATGCGGCCGGCGTTGAAACAGAAACCAGCGCCGGTTGCGCGGATGCGCGTGGGAAACAACTCGGGAAGGTAGACAGGGAAGCCGCTGAAGATGCCGTTGGTGAAGAACCCGAGAACCGGCAGCATAGCGAGGACGGTGGCGTAGGATCTGGGGACGAAAAATATGGCGGGAAGCGTGATGGCCGCGCCAGCCAACATCCAGGCGAACGCGGGCCGGCGGCCGATGCGCTCGGCGAGCGGCGGGAACGCGAAATACCCGACAATGGCTCCGGCATTCAGGCTCATCACCGCGTAGCTCACCATCCGGGTGATGCCGGTGGCGGCGAGACGACGCGGTTCGAGCAGCTCACGCACCAGCGATGGCGTCCAGTTGGTGGCGCCCCAGAGCCCGAAGACCGCGACGAAAGCCAGCGCGGAACCGACGATGGTGTCGCGGCGCCGCGCTGGAGTGAACAGCTCCCACAGTGTGAGGCGGCCTGCGCCCGACGGCCGGGCGGCCTTCCACCGCTCTGGCTCGTGCACCTTCAGCAATGCGAACAGCCCTACGAACGCCGGTAGCAGGCCCACGAAGAACATGACGCGCCAGGATTGGCCGGAAAGCAGCAGGTACACTCCGGCGGCGAGAAAATAGCCCGCGCCCCAGGCGGATTGCAGGATGCCCGCGCCTTTCACGCGCCACGATTCGGGCAGCACTTCGGCCACCAGCGTCGCGCCCGAGGCCCATTCGCCGCCAACGCCTAGCGCGGTCAGGAAGCGATAGATCGCCAGTTCCCACCAGGAGTGCGCGAAGCCCGCCAACCCGGTGAACACGGCGTAGATCAGAATGGCGATGACGAGCGTGCGCGCGCGGCCAAGGTAGTCCGCCAGAACTCCGAGGAGAATGCCGCCGAGCGCCCAGCCCACCAGGAAGATTGCCAGGATGATGCCGCCGTACCAGCCAATATTCTCCGGGGTACCACGGTTGCCCAGCAGCTCGCGAAGGGCGGGCGTTAGTACCAGGTTGTAAATGGTGGCGTCCATGGAGTCGAAGACCCATCCCAGCCAAGCCACCAGCAGGACCAGGATCTGATACCGCGAGAGGCCGTCTGCCGCGGGAGCTAACGTTGACTCGGTGCGTTCCATTGCCGGAGGGCCATCATACCTTACACCGGGCAGGGCGGAGGCGCTGCAGAGTAAATCGAAGATGATAGCTTCAGGAACATTTATGCCTTCCAGTGCGTTGCGTCTGGCACACGGATGGAAGTTGATGCGCAGCCCTGGTTTGCCGGACGCGCTGGTGCGCGAGTTCATCCGTCCGGCTGTGCACGCGGTGCCCGCGTCGATGGCGCGCCGGCTGGGACATTGCCGGATCTCGGTCGAGATTGCGGATGCTACCGTAGCCTCGCAGTGGACGGAAACGGAGGCTGGCTTGGAGGTGTCCGTTATGACTGTAGGGAGCGAAGACCATGACATCGCAATGGAGCTGCTGCTGTGCCTCGGCCAGGCGTTGTGGGAAAGGCTTTCCGACGGGGAGTTACGGGAGTACTGGCTCGTTCTGGATCAGGAAATCCGTGCAGGGATCAGCGGCGAGATTGACGAGCAGGCACTGGAGGAAAAGCGCTCCTTGCTGGCCAGCCGGGTCCACGCCCGCAGCCGGCAGCAGCTCGCCCGCTACGGCCGGGCAGCCTTTGCCGGGACGGCGGCTGAGTACGTCCATTGCCTGTGGCACGAGGTCACTGCGCGAACGGGGCCGGACTACCTTCCGGCACCGCAGTTGCGCCGGCGGTTGGAGCTGCTGGCCGGCTGGTTCCCGCCGGACCGAGGTTACAGGTTGTTCGGATGATGTTTTCTCGTGTTCTCTTGCATTTGCGGACGTTAGAATGATCTGGTATGGCAGCCGGGAAACTAGCGTGCCTGATAGTTGTGGCCGTGACCGGCTACGCGGCAGACGTCGTGCCAGACTGGGGTCTCGGTCCCTTCGTTCGCCCTGCCGACGTCAACCCCGTCATCAGACCGCGTGGCGACTCCGTCTTTTTCTGCCCAATGCGCAAGACACAAGTCCACTGGGAAGCCCTGCACACGTTCAATCCCGCGGCCATCGTTCGCAATGGCAAGGTTTTTGTTCTCTATCGGGCCGAGGACGATACAGGCAGTATGACGATCGGCGGGCATACATCGCGTCTCGGACTGGCGGAGAGCGAAGACGGCCTGCACTTCACGCGAAGGGGCGCCCCGGTACTCTATCCCGCCGAAGACGACCAGACGAAGCGTGAATGGGAAGGGGGCTGCGAAGATCCCCGGCTCGTTGAAGGCGAGGACGGCTCCTATGTCCTGACCTATACGCAATGGAACCGAGAGTCCACCGATGCGGCCATCGCCACATCGGTGGACTTGCTGGGCTGGACCAAGCACGGTCCGGCTTTCGCGCAAGCTTCCGGCGGCAAATACTCGGGTCTATCCTACAAATCGGCGGGCATTGTCTGCCGCGTCTTTCGAGGCCGTCTCATTGCGACAAAGATCAAAGGCAAGTACTGGATGTATTGGGGGGAGGGCGCGATCCGTCTCGCCAACTCCGACGATCTAATCCACTGGCAGCCGGTGGAAGACTCGCATGGCGACCCGATCGTGGTGCTGGGAAAACGGGCGGGCCACTTCGACAGTAGCTTTCCGGAGGTTGGTCCTCCGCCAGTCCTCACGCGAGACGGAATCGTCGTGCTCTACAACGGAAAGAACGCCGAGCATGGCGACGCGGCTCTGGCGCCTGGGGCTTACGCAGTCGGGGAAGGGCTGTTCGCCGCCGACGATCCGGCCAGACTGGTGGCGCGTGCCGACGCGCCGGTTTTCAAGCCCGAGCTGCCGTTTGAGAAAAGCGGCCAGTATGCCGCCGGTACCACGTTCGCGGAAGGTCTTGTCTTGTTCCGCAACAAGTACTTTCTCTATTACGGCTGCGCCGACTCGTTCGTTGGCTTGGCTGTTTCCACGACAACGGGAAAATGGAGAACCAATAAGACCGGGCCGGATGCACCCCAAGCATTGTCATACAACCTCTCTTATGCCTTACAATGAATCGCTCCCCGGTCCGGTTAAGTCATGTAAATGCCGGGGAGGGAGCAGTGTCATCTTGTAGAGTTTCTCGAATGCCGAACGCCCCAGTGGCTGTCCCAAGCCGGTCAGATGGAGAATTTACGGTCTCTCCTTCAGAAGCTGGCCGTGTGCCGCTCTGTACGGTCAACGACGTGCTTTGGCTCCTCTACTTGTATCCGTTGCGGCTTCTGTCGGCATTGATTCCGCCGGTCTGGCTCTACCGGGTTGGGAAACTTGCGAAGCCGTTGGTGCAATTCGAAGGGCGTGGGCGACGGCAAAGAGCAATCCGCCGGATTTTGGCATTGCGTCCAGGCACCACGCACACGCAAGCGGAGCGAATCGCGCGGCAGTCCATCTCCAACGACATGTTCCGCAAATTGGATGAGCTGGTGCTTCTGCGGCCTCCGCACCGGCAAGTGCCGCGCTGCACGGGCATCGAAGGGAGCCAGTACGTGGACCAGGCCATTGCGGCGGGAAACGGAGTGATCCTGCTGACCGTTCATTTTTGTGCGACTCGAATTGCGGTGAGATATCTTGCCACCCTGGGATATCCAGTGCTCTCCGTGCAGAACCGAACACGCCGGAACCCTTCGGAGGGACGTCTAGGACGTAGGCTCAAGCAGCGCTACATGGAGCTCCGCCACCAGGCGATCCCCGATGTGGTTTATGCCCAGGATGCGGAGTGCACTCTCAAGATCCTGCAAAGGCTGCGCTCGCGCGGGATCGTGCACATACACTTGGACGTGTTGCAAGCGAAAATAGTTGTGGAGGGGCCATTCCTTGGCGTTCGGTGGCGCTTCCCGGCGGGCGTTTTCGATTTCGCCCGCCTGACGGGCTGCGCGGTGGTTCCCATGCTCTGCCTCGGGGGGAGCACAGGGTTACACATCCGTTTCAGTCCCATGCTCGATGTAATAAGAGCGGCTTCGAGGGAGGAGTTCGTGAATGCCAACCTGCCAGCTTTCACGGCGGTATTCGAGCGGCAGATCGCCGAGCATCCGGAGGAATGGAGATGGACGTGGGGGTGAGCGACGCTGGGGCCACCAGCAGCCGCAGGGCTGCTTCACGGGACACGATGGACCGGATCAAGACAGTCTTCGTGAGATCGCTGCACTTGAACCTGAGTGAAGTGGACCTGGACTACGAACAAAGACTCGATGAGCTAGTGGGCCTGGACTCACTTGCGGTGCTTGAGTTTGTGACAGCTCTTGAGAAGGAGTTCGGTATTACGCTTGAGCCGGAGATGTTGCAGCTTGACCTCGTGAGAGATCTCCCCCAACTGGCGGCTTACGTCGAGGACCGGGCGGCACGGGTTCGGCGTCCGACGGACTGACCGGCGGGCCGGCATGATACCGCGCCACAACGTATGATCTTTGAACTTCTCCAGGCCACCGCACACCAACATCGGGACGAACTGGCCATCGTCGACGGGGACCAGAGAATCACGTATGGTGACCTGCTGGAACGAGTGCGCGGGATGCGTGAATGGCTGCGGAACGCGTTAGACCCCAAGGCTGGCGAGGTTATTGCCGCGTCACTGAGCAACACCTGGCAGTTCGTTGCCGGCTTCTTTGCGGTTTCTGAGTTGGGGGGTGTGCTCATGCCCTGCAACCCGCAGTGGCGGGCAGAGGAACTGCGCTGGTTTGCCGGGCGTCTCGGTTTCCGCGGTGCGATCACCGAGCCGCAGTTCCGCGCGGCATGGGATCGCATTGGTGATGTCATTAGGCCGGAATCGGTATTGACGGTGGATCTCGCGGCAAGGCGTTCGGAACCAAGCGCGGCACTGAAGCCGCTTCCATCAACCGGGAGATCGGAACACGATCCGGTACTTTACCTGCCGACCTCCGGCTCCACAGGTGTGCCACGAGTGGTTCCGCGCACACATCGCAATCTCGAGGCAGGAGCGCGGAATGTAACGCGTGCGCTTGCAACAGGCCCCGGCCGCCGCTTCCTGAGCGTGGTTCCGTTTTTCCACGCTAACGGCTTCCACAACTGCATGTTGATGCCGCTGATCAGCGGAGCCACGCTGGTGCTGATGCGGCAGTTCAGCGCTGCCGCATGCCATGAGCTGATACATCGGGAGCGAGTGGATGTATTGATTGGCTCACCCTTCATTTACAGCGTTTTGGCGGACAGTGCAGCGGACCCCGGAATGACGTCCACGCTTCAGCTGTGCTTTTCGGCGGGAGCGCGCCTACCGGCCGCCGTGTCCCAGCAGTGGAGAGATCGTTTTGGCATTCGTGTGCGGCAATGGTACGGAATGTCGGAAACGAACGCGATCTCGATCGACCGCGCGCGGGAGGAGCCTGACTCTGGAGCTGGCAGGCCTGTCGGCGCGCCCATTCCCGGCGTGGAAGTCAAAGTCCTGGATGCCAAGGGCACGGAGCTGGGTTGTGGCGCGGTGGGCGAAGTTGCCGTTCGGTCCGAGGCTGTGATGTCTGGATATGTCCGCGAACCTGAGCTGAACAAACAAAGGTTCCATGACGGTTTCTTTAGGACGGGCGATTTCGGGTATCTCGATTCGGCGGGAAATCTCTATCTGGCCGGCAGGATGGGCCGAGTCATTAATATAGCTGGTATCAAGATTGATCCCGCGGAAATCGAACAGGCGGTGGAGGCACTCGTGGGCGTCTCGGCGTGTCGCGTGGATGCCGTGTCGAACGGGCGGGACGGCGAGGTGATTCGGGCCAGAGTGGTGAGGCGCCAGGGGTTTGACGTTACCCGGCGAGCCGTGATCGCGCAGTGCCGCGGGCAACTGGCTGAGTACAAGCTGCCGCGCATCATTGAATTTATGGAAGCCCCGCCCACGATGATTGCCGGCAAGATGCCGGCAGATTGGAATACCGACGAGCCTGCGCGCTGAGCCCGATTGAAAAAGCCTCGTGGCGCGGCCCGGCTTATCTTGTGTGGCTATTTTGAATCCGAGCACGCCGGTCCCAGCCACTTGGACGTACCGGTAATGGTCATATTCATGTTCTTCCCGTTGTTGTCCGCGCCGGCTTGGATGGTGAACTTGATGGACTCCGAATTGAGAGCCTCGATGGTCATTGTGCCTGTCTGCTTGTTGCCGTTTCGATCGCATTCCATGTGAATCTCCTGCTTGGTGCTCGAGGAGCTCACAAGGGTGGTCTTGCAGGACTGATCGTTATTCAGCGGCAGCTTGGTGAGGTCTTCCTTCTTGACGCAGCTCTTGCTGGTGGAGGTCCTGGGTCCGCCGCCGGCTAGTTTCAGAGCAGCTTCGATTTTGGCCCGCTGCTCCGGTGGGAGCTTAGCGAGCTGCTCCGGCGGAATCTGAGGAATCTGCCGGCCTTGCGGCATGCCCGCAAACTGCGTGGTGACTGTGGCCTCCCATTGGCCCGGTTTGACGTCCATGGGGACAGGATCGGCGGCCCAGGCAGCTGAGACTGCCAGCAGGACAATGGCAAGAGAAAGCTTCATCACGTCTTGATCCTCCATAATCACGGCGACGCGGGAATAGGCCATCGCCCACGCATCCGATCTTACCGGGATTTGCGTTTTAATCCCAGGTTCCCGTTAGTGTACTCCAGTCGCCTGCGCCAGGTGGACTCGGTGACTACGCTCGGCTCTTGGCTGTCAGGAACGGTAACTCGTTGAAAAGTTTGGTGGACCTGGTGAGATTCGAAGAAAAGGAGCCTACTGAAAACAACGAAGTTCCTGATTCTAAACGGAGCCAGAGACGCTGAATCTGCTAGTTCTGCAAGTCCTCGGCACGTGTACGGCACGCGGGGCTAAAACTGCAAATCAGTGAACTGTGACAACAAGAAGCGACTGTGTACCCTCACTATGCTATTGTGTACAGTGAGTACACATCATGGAGACTGTAAAGGTCGGCATGCGCGAGTTCCGCGAAAAGCTCGCGGACTATCTCGAATCGGGTACCCCGCTCGCCATCACTCGACACGGTGAAACGCTAGGCTTCTACATCCCGGCCCAGAAACGCAGCAGGAAAGCCGAACTCGACGCCATGCGCGCCGCCGCCAAAGACCTCGACCAGATGATTTCGTCTTGGGGTGCGGGCGAAGACGAATTGATGAACGAGTGCAAGGAAATCCGCCCGGCAACTCGCGAGAAGAAGCGGAATGCCCGGTAGGGCGGGCTTTGGCGAGCGCTGCGGAGTCGATCACTGCGGACGTCTGTGGCGAGCACGAGACGGGATCCAGAACGACCTGTTCCGCACGGCCAAGTTCAGGCTAATACAAATGAAATCAGCAAGAAAGCTTCTCAATTGGTTGCTTTCTGACGTGTTCCTGGACCGGCGACAACGCGCATGATGCGTCGTACTGTCGTACAAAACAGCCCGGCAGTAACTACGGTATCTATGGATTTTATTGGAGCGAGAGATGGGACTCGAACCCGCGTGACCAGCTTGGGAAATTGACCGTAGATTGAAAACACAGAATTTGGCGTCTACCGGGTTGATTGCTGACGATCCCGAGCCATTAATTTTCCAGTAGTCGATTTCAGTCGTCTGATAATGGACTTTTATTGGGCTCCACCTTTTTCTCCCCGCGGAGGTGGCGACGATCAGCGTTGCCAGCTTTTCGTCGCGAGGCCGTTATGCCGGCACATAGTCCCGGCGGGTACACTGAAGTCCTAGGGACGTTCGTCTCAATCCTCGCTCTCAACCCAATCGAGCAGCAGCTGCGCGCCTTTCCGAAGCGCAACGCGCTCACAATCCGGCAGGTGCTCGGGCGCCTGCATCATCGAGCACCAGGCCCGGTGTTGGGGCGTTGAGGCCGGGCGTATGCGGTACCGCCGGGCCACCAGAGCATGAAGTCCGATCCGGCGTGCGGAACCGGTCTCGCCGATTTAACTCGCGGCCTCTCAACGCTGTTTGCGACAGATCCCCGCCTGCCTCGACGCCATGGGATGGGCGTTCCGGCACGATATCCTTCCACAACAAACTTTCCCGAAAAAATACGGATACGAGATTTGCCTGCCTTATTCCAACATGAAGATAAGGCGCGTAGGAACACATCGCATCGGAAAGCCGAGGAATGGACACAATGATATGGCTTTACAAGACATTGATTCCTCAGAAGCTGGTCACGCCAAAAGTGTGAATGGCCATCTGCACGCCATGTCGTGATGGTCTACTGCTGATAGCCCTATGCCAGAACATGAATCCTCGCAGCCTTATTTCATCATTAACAAAAGAAAGCCGGACCCCGCGCCTCATCGGGGTGGGGCTGACCTGCCCTCGATAATCTCTGCCAGTCATAATTGAGAAGCTCCAGCGAGGAAAGGAGCTTCGAGATGAAGAAGGGCAAGCACCCAGAAGAACAGATCATCGGCGTGCTGAAGCAGGTGGAGGCAGGCCGGACGGTGAAGGAGGTCGCCCGGGAGTTGGGCGTCAGCGAGGCGACGATCTACACCTGGAAGAGCAAGTACGGTGGCATGGAAGTCAGCGAAGCGCGGCGACTAAAGGAACTGGAAGATGAGAACCGCCGGCTGAAGCACATGGTCGCAGACCTCAGCCTCGACAAAGAGGCACTGAAGGCGGTGATCCGAAAAAACGGCTGGAGCTTGTAGGTCTGCGGCAGGATGTGGCGTTGGTGATGAGCGAGTATGAATACTCGGAGCGCCAAGCCTGCAAGCTCATGTCCATGGATCGGACCACCTACCGATATCAGCCGCGGCCGGACCACAATGCCGAGTTGCGCAGCAAATTGATCGCCCTGGCGCGGCAGAAACCGCGCTACGGTTACCGGCGTCTGTGCGCGCTGCTGGAGCGCAGCGGATGCCAAGCCAGCGCGCAACGGGTGTACCGCATATACAGCGAAGAACATCTGGCGGTACGAAGGCTGAAACGGAAGCGGCTGGTGAGACCGGCGCCGGAAGGCACGTTGTTGCACAAGCCCAACCAGGAATGGGCCATCGATTTCGTGTCCGATGGCTTGGCCACCGGACGAGGGCTGCGCATGCTGACCGTCGTAGACAGTTTCACGCGCGAGTGTCCAGCTGTCGAGGTCGACACAGGCTTGTCGAGTGGCCGAGTGACTCGCGTGCTGGACTGGATCATCAGCCAGCGTGGGAAGCCGGAAGTGATTCGGTGTGATAACGGGCCGGAATTCACGAGCCGACACTTTATCGTTTGGTGCGAGGAAAGGCAGATCACGCTGCTGCACATTCAACCTGGCCGACCCATGCAGAACGGTCATGTCGAGAGCTTCAACGGGCGATTCCGTGATGAGTGTCTGAATCACAACTGGTTCACGACGCTGACGGACGCAAAAGAAAAGATCGAACGGTGGCGTATGGAATACAACGGGGAGCGGCCACACAGCAGCTTGGCGTATCGAACACCAGAGGAATTCGCCAAAGCCTGCTCTGAGCCCACCAACAGGATGGGGTTAACAACACCCATCCCGCCAGAGCCGCCCGTCGCAGGTGAGCGGTCGCAGAACGGTACTCACGGTCAAGGGTTCGCTAACGCCACGCCAAAAACCGGCGCGCCCTTGACCGCTGCGTGCCGTTCTGCATTGGAGGATGGTGCGACGGGCGGCTCCGACGGGATGGGAAAAGAGGAGTTACAGTAGACCGAGCGTCTCAGTTACGGTTGGTAGAGAAAATCGAGGCAGGTCAGGGCGTGGAAAGTAGCCTACGCCGACTTCGTTACCGCGATGATGGCCCTCTTTATCGTGCTCTGGCTTCTGAACACGGACCGTAGAACTCAGAAGGTGGTGGCCGCTTACTTCAAAGACCCGTCCGGCACTGGCAAGTTGATGGGCAGCAACGTGGGCGGTGGGGGTGAAGCACTCACCATAGACAAAGATAATATGGGGAAGCTCAGAGAAAAACTTGAACAGGCAATGAAGCAGATGCCCAAATTTGAGCAGATGAGGGATAGTGTCGAGTTCAGTGTCACCGGCGAGGGCTTACGGGTGGAGCTGCTTGAGACCGCCAAGGGAATGTTTTTTGAGATCGGCAACGCCCGGCCCACGCAAAACGGCGAAGAGCTGTTGGTCCGGCTGGCAACAGAATTAGGCAAAATCCCCAATACCATTCTGATTGAAGGTCACACCGATGGCGCTCCGTACTCCGTGGGCGGTGAATATAACAACTGGGAACTCTCGACCGATCGCGCCAATACCGCGCGCCGCCTGATGGAATCCAACGGTTTGCGACCGGCTCAGGTCAAACAGGTGCGGGGCTTCGCCGATCAGCAGCTCCGCACGCCTGAGGACCCTACGAATCCCGCCAACCGTCGCATTTCCATCATCGTCCAGTACGTCAACTCGCCCGCGAGCCGATCCTCTAGTATGTCCAAGGATTCGGTACCTATCGACGGGAAGACCGGGAGTGGGTAACATTTTGGTAGACGTTGACATAGTGACAATCCTTTACTAACTTCGGTCCTAATTGTCGGCGTGAATCAGGGAGTGCGCAATTCCTTTTCAATGCTACGGCTGTGGTTAGGCAAATGGTAATAACTGCAGTTCATATCTGCTCTGACTGCCGGTATCCACCGACTCCGTGAGTTTTTCTAAGCAAGCGCTTTCGCCCAGACCCTGCGGTCGCCATGGCAATCAGAATTCCATCTGTAGAGACGCGGGGAATCACGAGCAATTCGGTGTTCGGCCCGACTGAATCACACTGTTTCAGCCCCCAGATCTACCCCGGCGCGTATTGCCGAATGCACTGTTTCGGCTAACTCCTCGGCACTGAATGGCTTTTTGACGAAATGGGAGTCCTTGTCCTGCAGGTAAGTGAATGCTTTACTCGCGTACCCGGACATGAACACAGCCTTGATCCCAGACCGCATCCTTTTCAGTCTGGCAACCAGCTCCAAACCACTCGTGTCGGGCATCGCTACACATGAGCGAAATCGCCAAACTGGACACTGAAGCCTTAGAAACGGCCCGGCCCGATATCAAGTATCATCGGCGTCTATATTCCGCATTCCACAGGTAATAGAATCCCCAGGCAGGACAGTGATGAACAACGCCGACGTCTTTGGCGGAGGTAGGTCCTCGAGGCAGGGCCTTCAGGAGAAAATGGGTGCTGCGCTGCCCCTCGTGCAGATGGCGGCAACACCTGCCCTGCGCTGGCTGAGGGCATGCGTAGCCTGGATGCTATTGCGGTCGATACGCCACTCGTATCGCGGATCTCATAATACTTAGCGCCTCTTTCAGCGTGTGCCAACTGCCAGCCTGCGGGTTGTGATAGATGACCCACCCGCGATCATTTGTGCGGTAGGACCACCCAGCATTGGTGAGCTTCCGGTGCTCGTCTTTCATTTGTATTCTAAGGAGTTCATTCATGGCGGGCCCCCGGATTCTTGCTTTCCACGTTTCTTCATCTGTGACCGTTGCTACCACGGTGTCGACCTCCTTATAAGCGAACGCGCAAGAGGTGCGGTCCATACTGATTTAGGCATAATCTCCTCGCGATAGTGCTATTTGATTTGTCGATCTTGGATGGAATCACCGGCCACTTCGAATCCACGCCCACAACTCCAACCCAAGCTGTTACGGCCTCCTTTTGCCACGGTCTAGCGCACAGAACATCGCGCCTAAAATGGCCTTTTGCACCGCGAACGCCGCGGCTAGGCTACCCACAAACGCCGCTCCAACTACCACCGCTGACATCTTCCTCCACTCTCTTTTTGCGAGTTAACGTATTCCGGACCTCATTGTAAGAAGCTTTTCGTTGCGACGCCATGCTGCCGAAGGTTAATCACGCAAATTCGTTCCCGGAACGGTAGGAGAAGAAGCGCTGCCTACCGAAGTCTGCTCTGTATTCCTCACATCAGACTCTGCAACACGCCGCTGTCCTGCCTCGATCCTAGCGAGCAAGCGCCGCGAGGATTCCGTCTTCGCTCAGCCGCTCACGACCCGGACGACAGTGGTCAAGGCGTACCACCTCCAAGAGCGTGCCATCCAGACAGAGCGTCCTGCTGCACGTTGCGTTCTCTAAGCCCGGTTCGCGGTCCAGGCAGGTCACCACGATGCGGTCTATCTTTCTTGGCTTACCGCTATTGGCACCCGAGCTTGCGGTCGTGGATGATGTTGCAGGAATTCGGCCAGCCCGCGGGAAGCGGAGAGGCCGCGGGCGCCGGCGGGACTGCAGACGCGACAGGGAACGTGATCCAGCCCGGGTTTGAGAATGGGATCCGCTGGGCCGTGAGCGGTACACGGATCGGCGTGCGCCCGCCTGGATCACGCCCTTATAGCATCGACTAGCGGGCTGAATGGTGCTCGTTCAGTCCTCGCCCCGAACGACCGCAACGCCGTTTGCCGCACCGCTGATGGTAGCTGCGGCTTGCAGCAGGGTCAGGTTGCCGTCCTCGTCGACGCCGAAGATCGACAGATGCGATCGGTCGGGAGTTAAGGCAGTCGCAGGCCGTGAGGCCCACGATACGATAGCGTGCTGTAAGCGTGGTCTGGGCCTACGGCTGTGTGCTTATGAGGAGTCCGAGTAGCTGTACCATCAGAGTTCCGTGGCAGTGAGTCTCGGCACTACGATGCGCTAACCGACGCTATCTGCTGTCGTTAGCTATTCGGAAAGCCAAACCCAAGCTTTCATCAAAACCCCCAAATTGCCGTCCCGGCCGAATCACTCCTGCGGTATGTTGTTACTCCATGCGATATCGGAAAATCATGTATTGGGCGGTTCTCTGTGTCGTGTTTCTGGCGGGGAACGTGGTCGGCCAGCCGCAGCTTCTCGACCACACCGCGCGGCTCGAAGTACACGGCGACTTGGCGGCGCAGATGGTGGAAGGCATCCACCGCTACCTCGATCGCGCCACGTCGGCCTCTGTTGAATCCCGCGAAAAGCTCTGGAAACGGGACTACCGGTCCGCCGAGCGGTACAGCCAGTCCGTCGCACCCAACCGCGACGACTTGAGAAAGATCATCGGCGCTGTGGACCACCGGCTCCCCGCCAAGGCCATTCGGCTCGAGGCGATGTCCCCGGAAGCGCCGGAAATCGGCTCCGGCTCCAGTTACAAGATCTACGCTGTGCGCTGGCCGGTTTTTGAGGGCGTCGACGGCGAAGGCGTGCTGCTCGAACCTGAAGGCCGGCCGGTTGCGCGTATTGTCGCCGTTCCGGATGCCGACTGGTCGCCCGAAATGCTGGCCGGCATGGTGCCGGGAGTGGATGCAGGCGCGCAGTACGCGCGCCGTTTGGTGGAGAACGGCTGTGAAGTGCTCGTTCCGGTCCTCATCGACCGGGCGGACACATGGTCCGGCATTCCCGGAGTTCGCATGACTAACCAGCCGCATCGCGAATGGATCTACTGAATGGCGTATGAGGTGGGCCGTCACATTGTCGGCTATGAAGTGCAAAAGGTCCTCGCGGCAGTCGATTGGCTCACAAAGCGAAACGAGGAACGCGCTGTCCCGATCGGCTTGGCCGGCTATGGAGAAGGCGGGCTCATCGCGCTTTACAGCGCCGCACTCGATCCGCGCGTCCAGGCCACGCTGGTGAGCGGCTACTTCCAACGACGCACGGAGCTCTGGAAGGAGCCGATCTATAGGGACCTTTGGGGCCTACTGCGCGAGTTCGGCGATGCCGAAGTGGCGAGCCTTATCGCACCCCGCGCGCTTGTCGTCGAGGCGACTCGCGGCCCGCGCATCTCCGGACCCCCGCCGGCTACCCAGGAACGCCGGGGCGCGACGCCGAACGGCGCGCTGGCGGACCCAACGCTCAACTCTGTGCGCGCCGAAGTCGAACGAGCGAGGCTGCACTTCGCAAAGTTGGCCGCCGACCAGCATCTGCGCCTGGTCGTCAGCGGCGACGGCCATGGCCTGCCGGGTTCCGAGGCCGCGCTCCAGGCTTTCGTGCAACTACTGGGAGTTCATAGCAGGCTTCGCGCGATGGACGTATTGCCTGAAGCTACCGGGCGTCATTTCGACGCGGCCGAGCGTATGCACCGGCAGTTCGGCCAACTCGTGAGTTACACGCAACAGCTGATCGATCGGTCGGCGGCTCGTCGCGTCGAATTCTGGTCGAAAGCCGATTCGTCATCGCCGGAACGATGGAAACAGACCACGAGTTCTTTCCGCGACTATATCTGGAACGAGGTGATCGGACGGCTACCGCCTCCCAGCCTGCCGGCGAATCCGCGTACGCGCCTGATTTACGATGAGCCAAAGTTTCGTGGGTACGAGGTAGTTCTGGATGTCTGGCCTGACGTGTTCGCCTATGGCATTCTGCTTGTACCGAAAGATCTCCGGCCGGGTGAGAGGCGTCCGGTGGTGGTTTGCCAGCATGGACTCGAAGGGCATGCTGCCGATGTCGCAGGTCCGCAAGCCAACGAACGTTACTATCATCGCTTCGCTGTGAAACTGGCGGAACAGGGCTTCGTCACCTATGCTCCGCAGAACCCATACATCGGCGAGGATCGGTTTCGCCTTATCCAGCGCAAGGGCCACCCTGTCAAGCTGGCTCTGTTTTCATTTGTGCTAGGGCAGCATCAGAGGATGCTCGACTGGCTGGCTTCGCTTCCCTTTGCCGATGCGCGGCGCATCGGTTTTTACGGGCTCTCTTATGGAGGCAAGACGGCGGTTCGCGTTCCGCCCCTGCTGGATGGGTACGCCCTGTCCATCTGCTCCGGTGATTTCAACGAGTGGGTATGGAAAACCACCAGCATCGATTCGACCTACAGCTACATGCTGACGCCGGAGTACGACATGCTGGAATTCGATTTTGCCAACGTGGTCAACTACTCGGATCTTGCGAAGCTGATGGCGCCGAGACCGTTCATGGTGGAGCGCGGACATAGCGACATGGTGGCGCCGGACGAATGGGTCGCCTACGAGTACGCCAAAGTGCGCTGGTTCTACGACACGCGAATGCACCTGCCGGACCGCACCGCGATCGAGTTCTTCAACGGCCCACACGAGATCAATGGAATAGGCACGTTCGAATTCCTGCACCGGCTTTTGCGCTGGCCGTAGTACCAACCGCGACTCTTAGGTCGCTTGATCGTGCCCCCCCAGGCAAGTCGTTCAGCGATCTCTCGGTTCCGTTGGGCGAAGAGAGCTGCCATGAGCCTGATATGTGCCATGATCGCTACCTATTCTCTTCCTATGTCGTGACTGCCACTGGAACTCTTGATGCCTGCCCGCATTGGAACGATGCGGAGAGTTGCCGTGTACAGTATGTCCGTTCTTAGTGCAACGGATGTATAGCCGTCTATCGTTCCTTCTGCGCTCCTGCGAAATGAATCGGGAAATGCTACGCCGCGCCGCCACCGCTAAAGAACGGCTTGCCGATATGCCGCTCCAATATCGCGATCGCGGGTTCGATCGGGCAGCGCGGCATCCCAAGCTGGCCTTGAACCGCGGCTTTCAACTCAAACATGTTCTCCAGATGGGTGACGGTAGACCTGCCGGCTTCATGACGATACACATCTCGGTCGATCAGATCCAGCGAACAGCCGTCGAAAACGCGGCTGACCCGAAGGCATTTCATGAATGTGGAGCTCAGAGCATATGAGTCCAAAACAGCCTGATCGAAGAACTCCCTTGGCCTCGGAGGATCGTGCACAATGTACCCCAGGCAGTATTCCGCTCCGGAAAACATGCTCATGTGGAATCGATCGTTTTCCGCGTCCTTGTCGAGCACGTAACGGTTCGTCCCCTCGTCGACCTGAACGGGGAGCTGGTCGAGCCTGATCGGCTCTCGAAACGGTGCCGCAAAGCCCACATCGACGTGATAAGCCACGCAGTCGACTCGCACGCGAATACACGTATGGACGTTGGGGCGGCTCATGTCGGCTCCGAGCAAGACTGCGTCATAACCGAGTTCCCGCAGCAGGCCCGTCAGGAATGGATTGTTCGTGTAGCAAGTCCCGCCGAGGTCCGAGAACTCGATACCATCCAGAAACTCCGATAGGGTTGTAACGCGGCCGGTGTCTTCTCGATCATGGAGCAACAACTTGGAAATGTTCTCGAAAGGCACGATGGATAGATGCTGGCGGACTAGATTGTGCAGTCCGCTCAACCCGGAGGGATAGCCTTCTATCCTGAGGAGCCTCAGATAGCGCTGGAATGGACCTGTCATTCGGCGGCGCACTTCCTCTTCAAATCATCCAGGTCAGCCCAAGGAATATCGGTCACGGGTCCCAACCCGAACACTGGCGATCCATTACCGGCGAGGATCACATGGACGTATTTTAGCGTCCCGTAGAAGTGCCTCGCCCATTCAAATTCCCGAGATACAGGGTTCTGCGAAGCGTTCGGAATCCCTCGTGGGCGATCCTATCGGTGATTGGCGGGTTTGCTGGCTAGGCGCCTGGGACAAAGGCCGAGCCTTCTTCGTCGTGATGGTCTGCCAGCTTCATCGGACTCCCTTGGTCTGGGCTCCGGGGTCGCAACTGAACCTGCTGACGGTTGCCAGCTCGATGGGCGGTCATCAGCTATCGTGAGGATGGGTTCCCACCCAATCGCTTGAACGCCTGACCTGGAAAGCCGTAGACTTACAGCATCCAAGAATTCCGATGCCGCTCTCGTCCCGAAGGCGATTTCTCGCAGCAGTGACTGCCGGTGTCCCGTTTTCCTCGATTCCCTTCGCATCCGTTGCAGCCCCGGCAAGCGAGACCGAGAAAGTCCGCGCCGAACAGATTTCACTGAATGGCCTCTGGTCTTTCCGCCTGGACCGGCAGAATGTCGGGCTTACCGAAAACTGGCAGCACGCCGATGCTCCGACCGACGGCTGGCGTGCGGTGACCGTGCCGCACACCTGGCAAATCGAAGCGGAAACGACGGACTATATGGGCGTTGGCTGGTATCGCCGGACGTTCGACGCGCCCGTGGCGTGGGCCGGCCGAGCAGTCCGGGTCGAATTCGAAGCCGTGTTCCACACTGCCACGGTCTGGCTGAACGGGGCGGAGGTGGGCCGCCACGCCGGGAAGGGCTACACCGCATTCACCTGTGATCTCGGACCGCATCTCCGGTTTAACGGCCGGAATACGCTGGTAGTCCGCGCGGACAACTCCCTCAACGAGTCGATGCTGCCTCGCGGAAGATCGAGCGATTGGGCACAGGACGGCGGCATTTACCGGCCCGTTCAGCTCCTGGTTACGCCAAAGGCGTTCGTCGAAGCGGTTGTAGTGGATGCAGAGCCGGACCTCGCCGCTAACGAAGCGTCGATCCACGTGACTGCGACGGTTCGGAACCTCCACTCCGCGCCTTTCGACGGCCACCTGACGTTCCTCGTATTCGACGAGAAGACCGGGAACGCGGTGCCGGTGGAGGCTTCTGGGGTGGAGGTGAAACTGGCTCCGGGCGACAAGAGCGTGGTGAAGTTCGCCGTAGCGAAAATGCGTGCGCCGGAGTTCTGGCACTTCGACCATCCACATCTGTACCGGATCGAGGTCACCCTCTCGAACGGGCATTCCTACGAGACCACCTTCGGCGTGCGAAAAATCGAAACGCGCGGCGCCGCTTTCTATCTGAATGGAGAGCGGGTGCGGCTCATGGGCGTGGAACGCATGGCCGGCAGCAACCCGGAATTCGGAATGGCGGAACCGTGGGCGTGGATCGACCACGATCACGCCGACATGAAGGACTTGAACTGCGTGTACACGCGGGTTCACTGGCAGCAGGACCGGCGCGTTCTCGACTGGTGCGACCGGAATGGGATACTTATTCAGACCGAAGTCCCCACATGGGGCCCCCAGACCTTCCAAGAGAAGACGCCGGAGCCGCTGCCCGAGCTGATGCACAACGGCTTCGAGCAACTCCGGGAGATGATTGAACGCGACCGAAACCACCCCTGCATCTTTTCGTGGGGTATGTGCAACGAAATCGACGGCCAGAATCCACCGGCGTATGCGTTTGCCAAGCGCATGTACGAAGAAGCCAAAAAACTGGATCCGCGGCGGCTGGTCACCTACGCTTCCAACTCGCTCCAGAATTCGCCGGAGAAGGATGTCTCCGGTCTGATGGACTACATCATGTGGAACGAGTATTACGAAAGCTGGTACGAGGGCACGCCGGAGAGTCTGGCCCGCAATCTCGATGATAGCCATCGGGCGTTCCCGGACAAAGCCATTGTGATTTCTGAGTACGGCTACTGCGCCTGCACGGAAGACCGGCCCGAAGGCGACGCCAAGCGGGCCGAGGTACTCCGCAATCACGACAAGGTATTCCGCGAACGCGATTACGTAGCAGGGATGATTTTCTTTGACTACAACGATTACCGCACCCACATCGGCGACCGCGGCACAGGCGTCATGAAACAACGCGTTCACGGCGTTGTGGATGTGTACGGCACGAAGAAGGCGTCGTGGGAGATACTTCGGAACGAGGCATCACCGGTAGAGTCGATGCGCGTATCCGGCAATCCGACCGCACTGGCAATCGAGTTGAAAACGCGCTCCCTGGTTCCCTCTTATCCGCTTCGCGGCTATGAGATCAGGACCGTGGCGTACGGGTTCGGCAACATTCCCGTGGAGCGCGCCGGCACCCGGCTCGAAACCGTCGCGCCAGGCGAATCGCGGTCGACGCAACTGAAGTTTACGCAGGCGGGAATTGCGCGCATTCAGGTCGACCTGATGCGCCCAACGGGTTTTTCGGCATTCACTGCCGTTTGGACGCCGTGATTTCCGTAAGTATTGGTTCAAAGCTGCTGCTTTGCACATGTCGGGCGGGATCGCCGGCCGTCAACGGCGACGGGATGATTCTCGAAGTCAACCGGCAAGCATCTGCTCTTACGGGTATTGCCAGGGAAAAATCGCTCAGCGCTTCAATGCACACGATTCTCTCGCCGATCAAGCCTGAAGGGAATCCTTTCCCTCTGGATGTACCGGCAGAAGGCGTGCCAATCATGCGTCCTTGTCTGATTGTTCGCCTCCGAGTATTCCGTCTCAAGAAGGGTAAGTTCAGCTATATCAAAAATGGCGCGGTAGTCAGATCCATCGCCCGGCATTACGCGCCAGACCGCCGTCGCAATAGTCGGTCTCAAAAACCGTGCCGGTGTCCGCAGCCAGAAAGGCAACCCAGTTGGCTTGTCGCCGACGCTCGGGCTTCTGAGACAGGAGAAACACCGACGGGCAGTTCAGCCTATTTGCGAAAAAGGCAATAAGAAGAAGGAATTGCTATCCTGTCGGGCAGTCGATTATTTCGGTAGCACTCGGGATCATGCCGGCTTTCGATGCTGCGGCGGGAACCGAAAACGGACCGATATTTCGTTTAGTGATCGGAAGTCGCCTTTTGCGGAAATGAAATTCGCTAAGCTTTTCCAGGACAAGTCGATGCGTGAGTTGCTGGAGGCTGTGTAATCCAATGGCAACCCGCGCTTGAATGTTCACCGTCACGGCCTAAGCCGGAAACGCTGGGCTTGATTCGGAAAAGAGCTAAGATAATTGGCGCATCTTCCGGAAGGTGTCCCTGAAGTGCCGCCTGGCGTTGTCTTCAAGGGGAGGATACTTGTGAGCATTGGACTTACTCGTCGAAGCTTTCTCGCTGCCACCGCAGTAGGATCGGCAGCGCAACTGCCGGCTGCTCCAGGACATGCGGAGCACGCCGTGCTTCTGATTATCGACGGCCTCAGCTACAAGGCCGTGGATCGCATGGATCTGCACAACATCCACAATCTGATTGCCGCCGGCGCCTATTATCGGAGATCGTACAACATTGCCCCGTTAGATCCGACGGATACTCCGGAGGCCCCCGCCAGCAAAGAGTGGATGAAGTATCAGTCCTCCTCTCTTCCCAACCCGGTGATCCTGGGGGGAACGGTTCTCCTGAGTACCCACCAGCATTATGTGCAGGAAAGTTTTTTCCCAGACCGCGTTACGGCTCATGCTGCCAATGACATCGCCTACCGCTGCCTCAACGTCGGTTTCCACCTGAGCTTCCTGAAGGGCTCGGACGAGCATCCCAAGCACGATGATGAGACCATGTACTGGGCGCTGGAGTTCCTGCACAGAGAGCTCCCCGCTTTCATGAAAATTCACCTACAGGACACCGGTAACGCTGGCCACCTTTCCCAAGACGAGACCAACCCCTCGGTCCCCTGGCGGCGGAATATTTGGGCGGAAGGATCTCCTTATCGCAAAGCTGCACTCCAAGCCGACGGGTACGTAGGTAAGTTCGTGGAGGAGCTGGACAAACTGGGAATCCGGGACAAAACCTTGGTCTTCGTGACCGCCGATCACGGCCAGGCGGATGAGGGATCGCATCCCGTCGACGCCGAAGACGCCTGGGCCATGCCGTTGGTGGTGGCTGGGCCTGGAATCCGTTCCGGCCAACGCTTCGATTACGCGGAGCAAATTGATATCGTTCCCACGCTCTGCTATCTGATGGGCGTAAAGCCACCCGAGAATGCAGATGGACGAATCTTGGCGGAGGCCTTGCTGGCGCCACCCGCCAATGTGCCTGCCCGCCGACAGCGTATGAAGGAGTTGGACATCATGATTCGGGACGGCGACCTGCTGCTGGCCAAACTACAAGAAAAGGCCAATCAGTCGCCAGCACTCCGGGAAAAGCTGGCCGCGCTTGAAAGTAATTATTACGGTCTCGATCGCATCCTGCACTGGAACCGCTTCGGAACTCTTGACCATCTGATGGCTCACAACCGCGATATGCTGAAGAAGCTGTCTGTCCTTGCGGGCTAGGCCCCGCAGCATCCTTTGTTTGCCGGGCTAAGACTGCGCCAGGCTGCCCTGGGGCACGCGTCTGAATTCGCGTGGCTGACGCCTTGGGGGGTCGCTATCGAGATGCGCAGTGGAGACAAGTTCAGGTCGTTCTGACGGATAGCTGCTGACAACAGCCCAACCATCCACCGATCCGGATCACTCCCGTAGTAGGATGGCGCCCGTTATGAAGTATTATCGGCGTCTATTCTGTCGCCGACCCCTGCCTAAGCGCTAGCTTGACTTCCTCGCGAACTGCTTCCGGAATATGGCAATGTCTGCACTGGATGGAGGCCAGTTCGCATCGCATGTATTGCAGTGGAACACCAGGTCATCGGATTTCAATGCTCTTTCGAATTCTTCCTGACTGAATGTAACTGTCTGGTCGTGATCGTTCGGACAAACAATTTCGAAATCTATACGCTCGCTCATGGCACTCCTGCTGCTCGGGCACTCCGCCGTTACGTTCGCTCGATCAGACTTGTCATTCTTGATGGTAGCGCGAGCCTGCTCCCTTTCCACAATCCTGTTGACTGTCCTCTCCAACCGAGCCATGGATGTTTTTGGACGCGAGTTGGCCATGCACATTCAGACCAAGTTCCTTCGGCTCGCAAAGCGCTATTTTTTCAAATCCTCGGGTACATCAGCCAGCCGGCCCAGCATTTCGTAAACCCGCATCAAAGCCTGATCTACCATGCGCTCGCCCGCCCCGACCGCCACGTAAGTATTGGAGTCGCCGGCTCCGTAACCGCCCTGCGTTGCGGCTTGAATAGTGGGCAGGTAATCCAGGTAGGCGTTTGCATATCCCACAAAGAACGCATCACGCACCGGGCAGCGCTTGCGCCAGGCGATTTGGAAATCGACAAAGGGCTCGCCGGGCAATCCCGCGAAAGCTATGCTTTTGTTGAGCAGAACCGAGGTTACCGGCATCGACAGTTCGAGTGGGGGATTGTCGCCGTTCAGCAGCTCGCCGTGGTCCTCATAAACCTTCGGTCCGTAGGTGGCGATCATCCCTTGCCGGAACTTGTGTGCATTCCAGCGGACAGGGAAAGTCATCCAGTCTTCGGTAAATTGCAGGCTGGCCTCGGAGGTTGGGAGCGCTTTGATAGCCTGCGCCACGCGTGCGGCCTCCCGTCCCAGTTCCTCACCGGTCCAATCCCTCTTTTTGACGGCGTCTTCGGCTTGGGAAGTGTCGGCGTAATAGGGATTGATATCGCCGTCGCCCCCCTGCAAGAAGAGACACAGAGGAGAGCTGCCGTTGCCGCCGAACGACTCTTCGACAGTCCTGGTCATAACGCCCACATAATCGGCAGAGTACTCGAGGTCGTTAGATCCAAGGACGACCGGATGGCAGGCGTAATTGACCAGGATCGCCAATGGCTTGCCGGCAGCCGTGTCGATGCGTAGCACCGAGACGGTGGGATCGACCGGCTCGGTTGGTACCTTATCAGGGTTCTGCCAGAACATCGTCACCGTCCCGTCCGGGTAGACGCGGCGGCGGTTGTAGCCAATGTAGGCTCTCCCATACCCTGTCCCCAGCCGGGCTTCCGTAAGGTGTTCGCATGCCTCGCCCACCGCGCGGGCAATCTTGTCCAGGGCGGCGGTCTCCCAGGCTGGCGTGCGCTTTGAGGGGTAGTCGTCAAGGATATTGGGCCCAGAGTGCGTGTGCGAGGCCGTGATGAGAAGGAACGAAATCCCGCTGGTTTTGGTCAATTGCTCTCGCAATCTGGACAGAGAGGGCTGCCCGAAAACGCGGCCCAGGTCGAGCGTGACCAGCGCCAGCCGTTTCTCCTCGACCTGCAGCACCAGAACTCGCGCATAAAGAGGGTCCAGCGTCCCCGTGGAAAACTGCGTGCGATCCGTGTATCCATACAGGGGCAGGCCTGGCGGCGGTGTAATATCAACCTTAGCAGCGCCGGCTTTGAAGCTTGCGCCATAAAGAGGGCCTGTCATCAACATCATCAGGAGGAACGCGTTTCGTGCAAGTGTCAAGATTCGGGGCATAACCGCTCCTATTCTAACGATCTAGTTTTCGCTCGCAACCGGGCGTATTGCCTCGGCACCCATCAGTGCCGGCGATGCCGTTCCCGCGCATCTCAACGATGGACATCATTCGTAAAAGACGGCTCCGGCGAGCTGGAGTTCCTCGTCGTCGGAGTAGCCCGGCAAAAAGCCAATCTTGAGTAGGGCGGTTCGGAGGCTACTATCCCGAAGGCAGGGCAGCTTCACCTTCAGCTGTAGCGGTCATGGAATCAAGCGTTATCGCACAATATCGGAAGCTAACTCGACCGTCTTGCGCGGCGGGGGGACCGTTGTACGACCTGCCGCATGTCAGCAAACGGGCGTTCGACCAAGTGATGCCTGCTGCGAGGGTTTTTCGCAAGAAAAATCGGAGAGCACCTGACCGTGTGAACTGCTCACGTTGTCGTTATTTCGGCACGGTTGGACAGCGCTGATGGACATGCTGGATAACAAGCAATGCTTGGAAGCACGGAGGCGGTATGCACACCCAGGTCACGGTAACCTGGCCTGACGAGCTACTTTCTGAGAATCTGACACGTAAAACAACATTCCGGAGTCAAAATCCGTCACCCGAGTGCTGATCGCCTGGATCGCTGGCTGAGTTTAGAGAACGCAGCGTGCGGTAGGGCCGGAAGCGCCAGGACCTGGGGTTGTCACTTGGCAGCCGCAGCTAAGGGTTTGCGTCCGCGTGGCCGCCGCCGAGCTTGGCCGTTAGAGACCGCAATCGTATTCAGGCAGGAGAAGGAACCTATGCCATTCGTTTCCATTGCGCGTCTGCGCGTTCGGTCGTGGTCCTATGTCCCCGCGTTCGTTGTTCAGACGTTGCGGATTGCTCGGCAAGCGATTCGCGGAGGCCGGTTGACTTGTCCTCGCCAAACTTTTCGAGGATCATTGATCAACTTCTTCATGATGAGCAAACTCCGGTACAGCCCACCAGAGGAGTTCGGGCCGCGTGGGAAGCGCTTTCGATCCTCTTTGTATGTTGTTACTCATGAACGGCGGTGCGGGCGGCATGCAGGAAGGCGGCAGGGTCAGTGGATTGGAAAACGTTTCTTCCAAATATGATCCCCGAGGCCCCCGCCCGTACTAGGCGATGAACAAGGTCCAAGACGCTCGACTCGTCTCCCTTAGGTCCGCCGGCAAGTAGAATCGGAACCAAACTAGTCGAGACAATCTCCGCCGTGTCTTGCTCGTTGGGGAGGATGTCAGTTTTGATCAGATCGGCGCCCAATTCGCCGGCAACACGCGTATGGAATGCCACGAGATCCTTCCGGTTCGGTTGATCCAGGCGCCGGCCCCTCGCCATGGATTCAATGATGTGAACCATTCCGAAGCGCTCACAGGCTCGGTTTACTTCCGCGTTGCGGCGGACTCCCTCCGCTTCTGCGGCTGGGTCGTCGAGGCCGACAAACATATATGTCATTACGGCATCAGCACCCAGGCGTACAGCATCTTCTACCGCAGCCAGCGCAGATGTGCGGCCTTCGTCGAAACCCAGCATCGAAGGTTCGCGCCATTGATTCGTCCAGTCCAGGCGCAAAATGACCCCTGCGCGCCTTCCTGCAAATAAGTCGACGGATCGGCGAAGGAGGCCCAACGACAGTAGGATTGCCTCAACGCCGGCGTCGAGAAACAATTGCAGCCGTTCGTGCGGCGGTGAAGTGCCAGGTATTGGCCCGACCATCAGACCATGATCGAATGCGACGATTACGCCCTTGTTCGTCCTCGGGTTGAGGAGGCGCTTAAGACGAATTAGTTTTCCGCAATCACCCATGGTGGATTTCATAGTTTCGGCTCGATTCCGATATTGTCTTATCGCCACGATGC
>CAVWAJ010000016.1:0-945357 GCA_963752965.1 Terriglobia bacterium
GGTTCCGGCACGCCCCTACAAGCCGCGCGACAAAGCGTATGTTTCATACTGCACCTCATCCCGCTTGTGCAACGGTGAAAGTGGGCTGTTTGGCTCGTCGGCCGCCCTGGCCCTTTAGAATAGCTCCCTTGTCCAGCGGTTCGTATAAACAGCGCCGGACGTTGTCGTAGCGGTGCTTTTGCAGCCGCCCTTCTCGTGCCCAGAGATTGATTGTGGTGGTCGTCACCCCATGCCGCACACTCATCTCTGTGGCGGTGAGGAGTCCCCTAGCTCGCAGCCGGTTGTAGCGGCACTGCAGATGGAAGGCCTGCCGGATATGCGCAATCTTTTTCAGGTTGAACGGTTCACCCTGCCAGGTCCGCTGTCCTTGGCGATTCAGAACTTCTGCGACCTCGCGATCACAGTAATGTTCCAGCAGCCCGTCGATCTCGGCGACCACTTCCGGCTTCGTCTTTCGAATCTGCGCGATTGGCAATGGCCTGGCGAGAGTTAGGCTTCGAGTGGCGCCGCCACGGAGGCGCACATGGACCTGGATCATTTCTCCGTTGATCAACGTCACATCCTCGATGAGCAGACGCAGAATACGCTTTCGCTCGCGGGATTCGACGCATGGGTCATTCCAGACACGTGGAAAATCTGCCGCCAGGGAGAGCAGTTGTTCCCTTGTCTGAGAGTCAATCAACACACGCTGCCTCTGTGTCTGTCGCTCGTACTGTTCCTGCGCCTCGGCCAGTGTACGGAGCTTGTTATTCCACTCCGCTTCTAGGCTATCGGCGACCAGACGATTATCGGGATCGACCTTCATGTAGCGACGGCGGGCGAGTTCAGCCTCGTATTGTGCTCGCTCAACATGCTTCCGCCGCAAGGCGTCGGTTTCGGTTACCCGTGCCTCAACTTCCTGCTGAATTGCGAGGGCGACCTGTAGGGTCATCGGCTGCATCAGTTCCAGCAAGAGGTTACTGATGGCCTGATCGACGACGCTGCCCGGCACGCGCTGGCAGACCTTCTCTGCCCTCCGTACGGAGGCTTCCTGGCAGACATAGGTGGGGGTCACTCGATGGTACGCAATGCTGTAATGAATGCTCATCCGCTCGCCGCAAACGCCGCATATGGCGCGGCCCTGCAGAAGCGCCGGGCCTTCGCGAGCGGGCCCAGCTCTCCGTGTTCCTCCGAACCCCAGCGCATTCTCGGCGAGCCGCTTTTGATTCGCCTCGAACTGCTCCCAGGTGATATAGCCGACATGAACATCGGGAATCACGAACTGCCATTCCGAACGGGGAACCTTCGTCGAGCGGTGCTTGCCGTCTGGCAGGAGGCGAGTGCGGACGCGTCCGTAGACGAATGCGCCGGCGTAGCGAGGGTTGTGCAGCACCTGGAGGATTCGAGAGTGCGCCGCCCGCACCCAATGCAACTCGCCCTTGTTCAGTCCCTTGCGAATGCGGCGGGGAAACCGGAGACCTTGCTCGTGGAACACCTTCGCGGTTTGCATCGCTGATCCGGTCCGGTCGAAGGTCTCGAAGACCAGGCGCATCGCAGCTTGTAGTTCAGCGTCTGGATCGAGGATCAGGGCGCCGTCGTCCCTATAAACTAGACCGACGGGCGGAGGCATCTCTAGTTCGCCGCGCCGAGCTTTGTTGATCATTCCGCCTCTCATCCTCGCCTTGAGGAAATGAAGTTCTGCCTCCGATAAAGTGCCCTTCAACCCGAGCAGGAGTCTGTCATTAAAGTTCGCCGGGTCGTAGATTCCATCCTCGTCGAGAATGAGCGCGCCCGCCAAAGAACACAACTCGATCAGCCGGTGCCAGTCGGCGGAGTTCCGGGCCAAGCGCGAGACCTCCAGTCCCATCACCAAGCCCGCGTTGCCGAGGGCGACCTCACCGACCAGCTTCTGAAACCCGTCCCGGCCGGCCGACTGCGAACCGGACTTACCGAGATCGCAGTCGAGCACGTGGATACGGTCGAGCGGCCAGCCCAGCGCCACGGCGCGATCACGCAAGGCATACTGGCGTTGCGTACTTTCCGTATTCTCCAGGACCTGACGGGGTGTGGACTGTCGAACGTAGAGATAGGCATCGTGCTCAAGATGCTGCGGCGTAACTTTCAGTTCAGGCATGCAGAAAACCCTCCTGTCGAGTTGCCGAGAATCAGACCTGCTACCAGGCGGACGAGTTCGGCTCCCAACGAGTCGAGCACTGGCGCTTCGGCCCCAGATGGAAAATGCGATTCGGGTGGACGTGTCGGAACGGCCGCGGGCCTGATCTCGGCCCAAGTTGCCAAGCCACAGCGCGTAAGAACGGCGCGGCCCTCCAGGTGTTGTCCGCGGCTGTCCGGTCGCACTACTTGTCGGCGGAGTTCTTCGTAGGCTTCAACGGTTCCCGCCGGAATGGGTGACCTTACGCCGAATGGCGCGGTTTTTTTTTGCTCGCCAACGCCCGCTCCAGACTGCGGCGGTGCACCGTGATCCCGAACTTTTCCTGAACGGCTTGGACACAAGCGACGGTGGTCAAGCCGGCCTCGGCAGCTCGCAAGATCCGCACATACTCGATGACCTCGGCGGACAGCTTGTGCCCTTGTTTGGGCCCGCGGTGTTTCGGTAGCAGGCCGCTCAGGCCAGCTTGCTGGAATGCAACCTGAGCCTGATAGAAGGTGGGGCGAGAGACGCCGAACGTCGCAGAGACAGCGACGATAGAAGCGCCTTCCACAAGGTGGCGCCGCAGCATCTCGTAGCGCACTTGCAGCAAGTCTTTGGGGTCGAAGAACGGATTCTGGCGGAACAAAGTGTCGGAGACCGCGGCCGGGTGAGGGTGGAGGGTACCGGTGCGTTTGAGTTCCAGCAGCTTTTGATCGGGCTTTTTGAGTTTGGCCATAGGATTTTCCAGCCAACTGTATGTAAGTATTATTATGCCTATAATACGCGCTTGTCAAGGATAATCGCGCTCGGGCTATGCTTTGTATTAGGCCATAATACTGGAATATTGAAGTCATTTCGTCCAAGTGAGTTCGTGGGCCTGCCAAAACAATGCGGCGAAGTTCCCTTATCATATGCGGCGATATTCTCATTACATTTCCTTGGCGGTGTCATCGCGCCGCCCATATCGATCGATGAGACGAAACAGTTCCAGAAGATCATCGACACGAAACGCGGATCGGCCCGCCGAGACGTGCGTGAAGGCATCCTCCGGCACCACGTCCGTCACGTTGCTCAGAAAAGACTTAAGCGCCCCGGTCTGGTCGTAGTAGAAGACTCGATCCTCACCCCAGTTGAGTCTGCGCGTCACCAACTCGTACTCGGCGCCGCGAAGCGGATGAAACGGATGCGTTATTCGGAACCGACCCGGGGTGTTTCCCAGACAACCTGCATTCGACGACTCTCGACAAAGCCAAGGTCGAATCGGGAGTGCAGTTGGCCGAGCGCTGGATCATTGCCGCGCTACGTCATCGGAAGTTCTTCTCAATCGAGGAACTGAACCAGGCCATTCGCGAGCTGCGCGACCGCATCAACCAGCGGCCGTTCCGCAAACGCGAAGGCTCGCGGGCGTCACAGTTCGCGGCGCTCGACCGGCCCGCGCTGAACCAGCTGCCCGCCGAACCGTTCGATCTCAGCCAATGGTCCCGCGCGCGGGTCAACATCGATTACCACATTGCGTTTGACACGAACTATTACAGCGTTCCGTACAATCTTGTGCAGGAACTCGTGGAGGTGCGCTCGACGCCAACAACAGTCGAGATTTTCCACAAGGGTCAGCGGGTGGCCTCTCACCTACGGGCACGTGGCCATGGGCATACGGTCACGATTGCCGAGCACCGCCCACGATCCCACCAGGCGCATCTGGAATGGACGCCGTCGCGGATGGTGCACTGGGCACAGGCCATCGGCTCGCACACAGCGCGCCTGTTCGAACGCATTCTCGCCGATAAGCCGCATCCGGAGATGGGGTACCGCTCCTGTCTGGGGCTGATCCGGCTCGCCGGGCAGTATTCATCCGCCCGGATGGAAGCCGCCGCCGAGCGTGCGCTTGCCACGGGAGCCTGCCGCTATCAAAGCGTGAAGTCGATTCTGAAGAACTCGCTCGATGCCGTTCCGCCGGTAGCACCTCCATCATCGTCACCGCCGCCGCATGACAACATTCGCGGTGCAGAGTACTTCGATTGAGGAGACATAGCAATGCTGAAACAACCGATGATCGAAAAACTGGTGGCCCTGCGTCTTCTTGGCATGGTTGAGGCATTGAAGACGCAGGAGCAGGATGCTACCTTTCATGAACTGAGTTTCGTGGAACGACTCGGCCTACTGGTCGATCAACAGTGGAACTGGCGGGAGAATCAAGCACTCAGCCGGCGGCTGAAGAACGCCAAGCTTCGTACCAACGCCTGCGTCGAAGAGATCGATTATCGAACGGCACGTGGCCTGGACAAGAGTGTGATCCGCGCGCTGGTGCAGGAGTCAGCCTGGGTCGGCAAACATGAGAACATTTTCGTGCTGGGACCCACGGGTGTCGGCAAGAGCTTCGTGGCTTCAGCGCTGGCGCAAAAGGCTTGTCGAGATGGCTATTCGGCGCTGTATACGCGCGCTCAATCGCTGTTTCGTGACTTGGCGATGGCGCGTGCCGATGGGAGCTTGCGCAGTCTGCTCGTACGGGTCAGTCGCATCGATGTGCTGGTCATCGACGACTGGGCCATGGCTCCGCTGTCGGAACCCGAGCGCCGCGACTTCTGGGAGATCTGCGAGGATCGCTATCAGGTACGCTCGACGATTCTGACTTCGCAACTGCCGGTCTCGCGCTGGCACGAGCAGATCGGCGATCCCACACTCGCTGACGGCATCCTCGACCGGCTCGTGCACAACGCCCATCGCATCGAGATGCGCGGCGACTCCATGCGCAAGAATCGTGGGAAGCCGAACGCATAGGCCATAACATTGCGGGATCGGTAAACGCTACGACTTTGCGGTCTTATCTAAAGAACTGCCGCTTCGCGAAGCGGAGCGCCAGACGGAGCCACCACGCCCGCAGCGCCGCGCGGACGCCAAGGGGGCGCAGGGAAGAGGAGGCCCTGAAGTTATCTACTTCCCCTTCCATAACGTCAGAGATATTTGTCCTGCATGATTTGAAGTGTGAAATAGCGCATGAGCGAACAATCTTACTCTGGAAACAGTGCCGAAGAAAGGAGTATCAACTGGTTTCAGCCAATCTTCTTCAGAGGTGTTTTCCACGAGGTCTTGAAGCATTTTGTATCCTCGCTCAATCAGCTCTCTGCTATGGCTGATATCGTGATGCTGCCCGTCATCGATTTGACCTATTGTCGTGTTTTTTACATCAGTTGGTGTGCCGAGCAATTGACCGAATAGATTGATGGTTTCACCAATGTGGCGATAAATGAAGCCGATCGATGCTGTTTCATCGTTCAACCTTAAGTTCGCATTGTCTTGAGTAACCCTGTCAAAAGAGAAGTGGCTCGTATGTTGGTTTTGCTTCAACATCTCGAGTAAAACGTCTTTTTGCATGTGTTGCCCTTCGCTTTCAAGGTTAGCTCACGATCATCGCGCAGTGTTGACCGATCTTGGCGACATGCTAGTTGGAGCGCTTCGCGCTCCAGTTATTCAGCGCTGAGGCGGGGACAAGGGCTGCCGCCCCTTTCCCCGCTCCCCTTTCTCCGCTAGCGGCACTCCTCCTCCGCTGCGCTCCGGATAGTTTCTCTTGACGAATCCGATCACTTCTTCCACAATCAGAGAACCAGCGTCGCTTCGCTCCGACGGCTGACCGGAATCATTCCGGAATACTGACCGCGTTCCCTTCGGAATCGGTGATCACCTTCGGCGGAATCCCCACTCTTGAGGAGACACAGACCGCGTTACGTGCCTGTCCCATCGCGGTAGCCTTGTCCGATGGCCACTGTTGGAAGGACATTCTTTACGAGCTGCAAGCGATGTCGGACCCACCGACGCTCATTGTGGCCGACCGCTTGGCCGATGAAGCGTTATGGGCAGAAGTGTTGAACCTGGGGGGTTACGACCTATTGACGAAACCTTTCAACGCAAGGGAAGTGTTTCACGCCCTGACTACCGCCGGCCATTTCGCTAAGCACCAACGGGAACGAGAGCGGGCGGTGGTCCACAAGCCATCGGAGTCCGAAGGGTACAAAAGCGTGTCCGGAGCAAAGGAACGTGCCGCGTCTAACGGCCGGTATTAAGCGGGCTAGCAAAGGAGACCAAGATGACAAAACATGAGGAATGTGCCAGAAGGAATCCTGGCACTACCAGCACGGGCGCTGCGGCGGCTGCGATGGCACTCGATCCTGCTGGCGAGCAAGGAACTGCAAAGTCCGCGATCGCGCGCGACGAAATCGCGCTGCTCGCGTACTCGTATTGGGAAGCCCGCAGATGCCCGTGCGGCTCACCGGAAGAAGATTGGTTCCGCGCTGAGGAAGACTTGCGAGAAAAGGTTGCAGCGGCAGCATAACGCGTCATTGCTGCACAACCGGCTTGAACGTCAGTTTGTCGCCACGGGCCACGACTGGGCGCCAAACCAGCGTCCAGGAATGGCCAGCCCGCACACCGGACAATTACCCGCCTTCGTCAAGCGGCACTCCAGCACACGGAATCCGCTACGCCGGACTAGCAGGCCGCCACAGGCTGCGCAGCGGGTACTCTCCAGTTCAGCCAACCCCCCGAGGTTGCCTGCGTAAACATAACGCAAACCGGCGGCGCGGCCGATCTCGACGGCGCGCTTGATGGTGGCTGCAGGAGTAGAGCCCCGGTCGTGCATCTTGTAGTCGCTGTGAAATGCCGTCACGTGCCAGGGGATGTCCGGTGAAACTCCAGCCAGAAAATCTGCAATGCTACACAACTCGTCATCGGAATCGTTGAAACCAGGCACGATCAGCGTGACCACCTCGAGCCAGAAGCCCATCTGGTGAATCCGCCGGATGCTCTCCAGAATTGGCGCGAGCCGTCCGCCGAGTTCGCGGTAACGACGGTCCTCGAATGATTTGAGGTCCACTTTATACAGGTCCGTCCACGGGCGCAGATACTCGAGCACCTGCGGCGTCGCATTGCCGTTCGATACGAACCCCGTCAACAGGCCCGCCGACTTCGCTTCCTTGAAAACGGCGACCGCCCACTCGGCCGTGATCAGCGGCTCATTGTACGTGCTGACGACCGCTCCGGCACCGAGGCGCAGCGCCGCTTCCACGATCTCCTCCGGTTTGATCTGGCGTATGGCGGCCACGGCCTGCTGGTCGCGCAGAGCCTGCGAAGTGATCCAGTTCTGACAATAGCCGCAGTGAAGGTCGCACCCTAACATGCCGAAGCTCATCGCGGAGGAGCCGGGGCGGACGTGGAAGAATGGCTTCTTCTCGATAGGGTCACACTGGAGGGCGGTGACGTAGCCCCAAGGCACGTACAGCTTGCCGGCATGGTTGAACCGGACCCGGCAGACACCCGCCTGGCCTTCAAATATCGGGCAACGATGACCGCACGCGTAGCACCGGATGCGGCGGCCATCCAGCGGTTCCCAAAGCGTGCCTTCACGAACACTGGCGAACAATGTTTCCTTCAAGCTCATCGCTTCCCTAAGTCTCTAGCAACCGTCAAACCATCTCTCAACGCCGAACGAAAGGTCCGAAATGGCCATCACCTGGGTCAAACCACCCAACTTCGGGAGTCCAGACTGATCATTTAGGCGCTGCCGTGTGCATGACCGGGATGACCCTCGGCCCCACTCAGTAACGGCATCTGCCGTGCAAGAGTCAAAACACCCCTGGAGTGTCAAGGCGGTTTGACCCATGAGGCCGGAAGACAGTTCGCCGGGACGCCGTGAAGTGCTGCTTGCGCTGCTGCGCCTAGGAGGGTTGAGCGCGGCGGCAACGGGCCTGGGGTTTTGGTTGAACAGCCGCAGCCATCGCCCCGAGGAGCCGGTCGCCAACAGCCTGAAACGCCAGTTCACCGTCCCCCCCGATTCCAGTCTCCCTGAGATAGCCGTCACACGAGGGGGCGAACCGCGGCCACTGGTGCAGCGGGCGATCCAAGAGCTGGGGGGAATCCGACGGTTTATTTCCCGCGGTGACGTCGTGGTGATCAAACCCAATATGGCCTGGGACCGCACACCCAACCAGGCCGCGAACACGAACCCCGACATCGTTGCGGCCACTGTCCAGCTTTGCCTGGAAGCTGGCGCAAAGAACGTAATCGTTACGGATGTGAGCATCAACGAGCCCCGGCGTTGCTTCGAGCGGAGCGGTATCGCCGCGGCTGCGCACGCTGAGGGCGCTCAGATCATCCTGCCCGAGCAAAGAAAGTTCAGAGAAGTCGACCTGCACGGTGCAGTTCTGCGTGCTTGGCCTGTATTCGAGCCGTTTCTGGCGGCGGACAAGATGATCAACATGCCCATCGCTAAACATCACAGCCTCACCGGCGCCTCACTGGGAATGAAGAATTGGTATGGCATTCTAGGAGGGCAGCGCCAGCGGCTTCACCAGCGCATCCATGAAAGCCTGGTGGACTTGGCCGATTTCATGCGCCCAACCATCACTGTTATCGACGCCTACCGAGTGCTGCTGCGAAACGGCCCGGGTGGAGGCAATCCGGGCGATGTGGCGCTTGAGAAGACCGTAATCGCCGGGACGGATCCCGTGGCTCTCGATGCCTATGCTGCAAAGGCTTATTGGGGCCTGGACTACGTCAACCTGCGCTATCTCAAGCTGGCCAGCGACCGCGACCTCGGCAACATGAATTTCGAAAGCGTGCGAACCCGGGTAATCGAGTTGTAGCACGGGCTCGCCACCACGAGGAATTCCGTGGGCTCCCAAGAGAATTTGCGAACTGCGATAGCGGGCATCAGACAGGCTTCGGGAACGATCCGGGCGGTTCTGCTCTTGATCGGCTTCACGGCGGTGATCGCGCAGATCGTCCTCATGCGGGAACTAATCGTCGTTTTCAGCGGCAACGAGATCTCCCTCGGGCTCATGTTAGCCAGTTGGCTCCTCTGGACGGCCCTAGGCAGCAGTACCTTCGGCCGATCAGCCGCACGACTCCACGATCCACGCCGGCTGGTGGCAAGCCTCGAAGCACTCATCGCGCTGGCGCTCCCTGCCACCATCATGGCCGCGCGTGCCAGCAAGGGGCCGTTTCAGTCGCTGTCCGGTGAAATCCTCGGCCCCGGCGCCATGTTCCTCATCTCCCTCGCGGTCCTAAGCTTTTTTTGCGTTCTCTCAGGCTGGCTGTTTTCCGCAGGCAGCCTGCTTTTCGCCGATGAAGTCAAAACATCACTGGCGGCGGCGACGGGAACCGTGTACCTGTTGGAGGCAGTCGGCTCCGCGGTGGGCGGCATTCTGGCAAGCCTGCTGCTGATCCGCTACTTCACGTCTCTGGAGATCGCTTTGTTTCTGAGCCTTCTGAACCTGCTGGCAGCGGTGATGATCGCACTTCCATCCACTGTGCATCGGAGCGCGATCCCAGCGGCGCTACTTGGAGTTTTTGCCTCTCTCATCATTCCGGCCGGAAGTGAAAAGCTGGAGGCAATCTCGCTGGCCCGGCTCTGGCGCGGCTTCCATCTGGTTGCGACGCGCAATTCCGTCTATGGCAACCTGGCGGTAGTTGAGACGGAAGGAAGCCGCAGCACTTTCGAAAACGGGTGGGTCATTTTCAATGTGCCTGACCCGGCGGCCGCGGAGGAAGCAGTTCATTATGCGTTGCTGGAGCATCCTTCTCCCAAGACCGTTCTGCTGATCGGAGGCGGCGTCAACGGAAGCGTTCGAGAAGCACTCAAGCACCCGACTCTCCAACGGTTGGACTACGTGGAGCTCGATCCCGCGATAATCGAGCTGGCCCGGCAGTATTTTCCTAAGGAATGGGCTCCCATCGCTACAGACCCCCGAGTGCGTGTCTACAATCTTGACGGGCGCCTGTTTCTGAAGACGGCCAATTTCAGATATGACGTCATCATCGTTAATCTACCGGACCCTCAGACCGCACAACTAAATCGCTTTTACACACTCGAATTCTTCCGGGAAGCGGCACAAAAGCTAGCGCCAGGCGGCATCCTCTCTTTCCAGCTGACTGCGTCGGAGAATTACATCAGCCCGGAGCTGAGTGAGTTCCTGCGCTCGGTGAACAAGACTCTGCGCGAGGTATTTCCGGATGTCATTGCGATTCCGGGCGACACAGTACACTTCTTTGCCTCCAACCAAGCAGGACTTTTAGTGACTGATCCCCAAGATCTCCTGGCGCGGCTCCGGTCCCGCCGGATTCAGACAAGCTACGTGCGTGAGTATTACGTTCCGTTTCGCATGATGCCGGACCGCATGGCCGATCTCGAGTCGCAGATTCGGCCGCGGCCTGATACGAGGATAAATGGGGACTTTGCACCGGTTGCGTACTACTTCGACGTCGCCCTCTGGAGCGCGCGCTTCAGCGGCTCCTATCGAAGATTGTTCCGATCCGTTGCACGTGTGAGTTTTGGCGCGCTGGCTGGCGGCATCCTGGCTCTGGCTGCGGTCGCTGTAATGGTTGGCTGGCAGTTGCCGCCAATACACCGCCGCCAGGCGAGCGCTGGTCTGTCGGTAGCGGCCATGGGATTCACTCTGATCGGCCTTGAGATGCTTATCCTGCTGGCGTTCCAGGCAATCTACGGTTACGTCTACCATCAGCTTGCTATCGTAATCGCCGGCTTCATGGCGGGCATGGCCCTGGGGAGTTGGTGGGCACTGCGGCGGGCACCCACCAACGGCCAGATGAACCGCCGAGACATGCGATCACTCGCGGCACTACAGGCACTCGCAGCGCTATCTCCGCTTGTGCTGTACCTGCTGTTTCGTTTCCTCGCCCCTATTCAGAATCCGGATGGTCTATTCCTGGCGAGCCAGATCGTGTTTCCCGTTCTGGCGTTGTGCTGCGGTTTGCTGGGCGGCCTTCAATTCCCTCTGGCCAGCCGCATCTTCTTCAGCTCGCAGCACAAAACAAATAGCCCTGGAACACTCTATGCGATGGATCTCGTGGGGTCGTGCGCGGCGGCTGCGGTGTTCAGCGTGTACTTAGTCCCGGTGTTCGGATTTCTCAAAACAGCGGTGCTGACGGCGATGGTGAATCTTGCCCCAGCGGTGTTGGCCAGCCTGCCGGTTTCGGAATCCGAATCTGATCCGGCATGACGGATTGCTCCAGCCGGTGCTCGCCGAATACTAGGGCTGAAAAGAGGAAGATGTCAGTCTCCTCGTCCTGCCAGGCGTCCGGAGGAAGTCCAGCCTTGCGGCAGGTCTGCTGGAGGAACGTGGTGCGATCCCAATGTTGCTCGGCGGCCACTTGGGGGAGGAGCAAGCCTTCGACGTCGCCTTTCTTGACTAAGAGCCCGTGCTTGCCAACGCGGATCTGCCGGATGTCCATCACCCGGCGAAGGGGGGACAGCACCGAGACCTCATACTCCAACTCACCTAGTTCCTGCGGGGTGACCGGCGAGAACCGCAGGTCTCTGAGTGCAGCCAGCGCCGCCACATCCCGCACGGTGTGGCATAGCGACTGCGTCGCAGCCACGTTGCCGATACAGCCCCGCAGTTGTCCCTTCTCCGTCAAAGTGACGAAGGCACCGCGCTCCTGCATCAGCGCATCCGGACCGGTTGCGGAACACTCATACCATTTGCCTGCCTTTACGGCTGTTTCCACCGACTTTCTGGCAATTTGCAGCAACTGTTCTTTTTCCTGCCGGCTGAGCGAAAAGCTCTCATCGGTCAAAGCGGTCTGTTTTTCTGCCTTGATGAACGCGATAGCGCCATAGCCGACGACGCGGCTGCGATCGCTGGTGATGTCCCCGGAATTGGCATACCTGAGCACCTTTGCCTGATTGGCCCCCAGGCGTTCGGCGGCGATCATGGCCGCAATTATGGGTCCGCCACCGCACGCCTCCCAGACACGCCGCTCGAAGTTCCGCGACATGCTGAGGTAATCCCACTCCTCGATCGCTTTCAGCGTCTTGTGGTCGATCTTCACGGCTTCGTCGTACGGATGGTAATGCGAAAGATCGGAGCTGGCGATGATCAGGGTTTCCGGCCCGTGAATCAGTTTGGCGAGTGAAACCCCCAGCGCGCGGCACAGATCGTAGCTCTGGTCGCCCATAACGATCGGCACGAGCTTGAATGACGATCCCAGTGTTCGTTGCAGAAATGGAAGCTGAACCTCCAGCGCGTGTTCTCCCCGGCCCGCCGATACCGCGTGACCGCGATCGGAGAGCTTGATGTTGTGGTTCAAGGCGACCAGGCGCGAGGCAAAATCCCGGTCCACCGGAATCTGGCCGAGAGGCGTGGCGTAAACCGCGCCATCATACACAGCCACAAAATTGAAAGCCTCGTAGTGTGAGGGAGCGATCACTACAACTCTCTCCACTTTCCGGCCTTTGAGCAAAGCATAGGAGTGCGCGGCCACGGGGCCTGAGTATATGTAGCCGGCATGCGGCGAAACCAGCGCCACAAAATCTTTGACCGTAGGAACGCTTGCCTGAGACAGGAGCCCGTCGATCATTCTTGCCAGCTCGGACGGGTCCGCTGGATAGAACGCCCCAGCTACGGCGGGTTCGCGCACCTTGTCTTCCGGATTGATATTGCCAGCGTGAGCGGAGAACGCACTGAATGTAATTGAGAGAATCATGGCACGCCACATGAATTGGTCCTCATGCTATGTGCTCCAAATGCCTGCAATTCCCTGCTGGCAGTCGGGGCACTTGCCTTTGCGGATACGAATGTTCGTCACAGTAAGGCCCACCCGCTCCACGACGGCCCGACGGCACTTCGGGCAATAGGTATTCTCCGCCGGATGGCCAGGCACATTGCCGATGTAAACATAGTGCAGACCTTCGCTGTCGGCGATCGCTTTGGCGCGCTCCAGCGTGTTGATTGGTGTTGGTGGAAGGTTCTTCAACAGATAATCTGGATGAAAGCGCGAAAAGTGTAACGGGACATCCACGCCCAGTTCCGCTTTCACCCATCGTGCCAGCGCCTGGAACTCCTGGTCGGAGTCATTCAGAGTGGGAATCACCAGGTATACGATCTCGCTCCACATCCCCTGTTTGCGTATGGCCACGAGAGCATCCTGCACAGGCTTCAGCTGGCCGTTGACGATTTCCCGGTAATACTTCTCGGAAAATGCCTTGAGGTCGACTTTGATCGCGTCCACGTGCCGGCACAACTTCTGGAGAGGCTCCTGCTGAATATATCCGCCGGTAACAACGGCACTCTTGATGCCCGCAGCGTGGCCCGCATCCGCGGCATCCACGACATATTCGTAGAAGATGACCGGTTCGCTGTAGGTGTAAGCGATCGACGGGCACCCGTACTGCCTGGCCATTTCCGCCAGTTGCTTGGGCGGCAGATAGCTGGCGCGAACCTGTTCGGGCCGCACCTGAGAAATCTCCCAGTTCTGGCACATCCTGCAGTTCACGTTGCAGCCCGCGGTGGCCACCGAGAACGCCATCGAGCCGGGGTAGTAGTGGAAGAACGGCTTCTTCTCGATGGGATCGATGTGGGCGGCCACGATACGGGAATGCACCAGTGTGTAGTAGGTGCCGCCGCGATTCTCTCGCACCCCGCAGTAGCCGCGCTCGCGGTCGTCGACCACGCATTCCCGCGGGCAGAGCTTGCACTTGGTCTTCTTGTAGGGCAGCTTTTCGTAGAATCTGGCTTCCACCGTGAAGCGCGCGTCATCCTCCTGGGCCGGCACCGCCAACAGAGGCATAAGGCCTCCCGCGCAAGCTGACAGCGCCGCCGTCTTGCAGAAACTCCTGCGGTCCAGACTCATGTCTCTACCCGCTCGATCCGCCGGGGATCGTTCGTGCCCAGGCGGCGCTGAGGATCTGCGGCAGTCGCGATATAAACTGGCTCGCGCCGCAATTCCCTCAAAGTCTTCATGCCTTTCTCGGAACGCTTGTGCTCGATGATCTGCCAGCCCGTGTAGTCGAGAGCCACCGGGTCACTGGCGACGATCAACCCGTTATACGGCCAGGTCCATTGCGGCATGTACGAAGGACCGCCCTCGTACTGCGCGGTGGTGGCGTCGCAGATGTGCAGCCGAACCTTCTCCCGGATGGCCGGCAGCATGTTGACGTCGGCTACGTACGGATCGCCCACGTTCACGTGATATTTATTCGGGTTGTGGATGGCGCCGAACATGTTCTTGAGAGCCATGGTCACGCCGACGATGCCATGGTCCTTGAGCACGGGGAGATTGATCACGGCATCACACACGCGCGTAATGGTTTTCGACAGCAGGCTTCCCGCGTTGCCGTAAATCGACAATTCGTTCTCGTAGCCCGATGCGTCGTTCCCGAGACAGCGGATGCCTCGGGAACTGACGCGGAAGCCGGCGCTCTCCAGATCGCGGTTCAACCGGTCCCAGATCACGATGTTGTTTTGTGGAATACCTGCTTGCTGAAGCCGCTCGCAGATGGCTTCGACGAGCTGCACTCTGGTGGAATTGCCACGGCCGGCGAGGCAGTTCACTTTGAGACCTACAACCTCACCGGGCCGGACCACATGCTTCCACGCCTCGATGGGCGAGTCACAGGCGTAAAACGACTGCAAGGCCCGATCCAGAGTCTTCAGGAGGCGGGCGGAATCCAGGCTGTTCTCGGAGGTCTGCAGCAACGGGTCACGCGCGATGACCACCTTTGACTTGGCTTCGAGGGCGCCGGCTTGCCAAGACGCGGCTAGACATGCCTTCAGAAGGTCGCGGCGGCTGGTTCCGGCTTGATGATCCATGGCATCACAGCCTTTCAGACCCGTTCTTATTATTATGACGCACTCGCGGCCGAAGCGGCACCGCGAAGCCGCGCGTCAATACCGCGCCCTAATTCCACCAAGGCCTCCGCCACCTGCGGTGTCTCCTGGTAGGCAACCAGACGCATGAAGTAACGGCCTCGACGAAATGTCAGACTGGCTCCATAGGAGCGCCCGCTATCGCCCAGTTGAAGCGGCAGGCTCCCCGCGGCGGACTCAGATTCCAGAATCTTCCGTGCGCCGTCTGTGCCTCTCATGACGTAGATGTCCGCCACGGCGTCCGTCTTGCTCTGGTAACGATAGTCCTGGGATAGCGTTTTCTCCACGCCCGCCTGGACATACCTGTCGGCGTCGCCGTCAATGTACTGCCAGAGATTCTGAGCTTCGAAAATGCGCGTCTCGCCGGTCCTGCTCCATCCCGCAACCACGTCAGTTTCGGGAAAGAACGAAGCCGCCTGCTTGCCGGCCGGCCTCAGCAGGATCTGATTCGTCGTGGAGCGGCTCTCACCAATGCAGGTGACATAGACAGCCGGCCGGTCCCTCACCGGGCAGGCGAACTCGCAAGCGCCGCATCCTACGCACCGTTCCGGCTCAATATATGGCTGCCGGACCTGCTTGATCTGGCCTTGTGCGTCCGCCACCTCCGCGGGACGGAGATAGATGGCCTTGGGAGAGGTCGGGCACCATTCCTCGCACACAATACACTCGGTGGCCATCGACCAGGGCAAACATCTGCCGCGGTCGTAGAACGCGGTCCCCAACCTTATAGGTGTCGCACGCTGGCCGGTCTGTTCTGCCGCCCACGCCTTCTCCTTCGCTGTGAACTCCCAAATGGCGCCAGTAGGGCACACCTGCCCGCAGAATGAGCAACTGGGTTCGCAATAGCCGACGCGCGGAACCAGTACCGGCGTCCAAATGCCTTCCCACCCGGCTTCCGTCAGCGCCGGATGCAGCGCGTTATTGGGACAAACCTTCATGCACTCGCCGCAACGAATGCAGCGCGACAAGAACCCTGCTTCGTCCAGGGCGGCGGGCGGGCGGATCAGGCGATCGTGTGGTTCTGCAGCCAACCCTGTGTTGCTTCGAAGCAGGGGGAGCACCACGGCGCCAGCCGCCAGGCTGGTCAGTGCCTTTCGACGCTTCAGGTCCGGGCCGTGCACCGTGGTAAGCGTCCGCGGGAAGAACCGGAACCGGATCCCGCTTTCCGGACAATCCGCGACGCAGTTCATGCAAAGATGGCATTCGGCTTTGCGCCAGAGGGCACCGGGAATGGGATCATCGCCTCCCTGGCAATGGAGCAGGCAGCAGTTGCAATCCCCACAGTGCGTCGGGTGTTTCTCCAACCCCAGGATGGACCACCGAGAAACGAAGCTCAGTAGCGCTCCCAACGGGCAGAGCGCCCGGCACCAAAACCGTGTGATTCGCACGTTCAGCGTCAAAACGGTGAGGAAGACAATCCCGATTAGAAAGCCTTGCCGGAAGTGCGGCTGTTTAAAGCTGAATACGGACACTTTCAGAACCGCCTGTAGCGCGTAGTTCAATCCAGGAAGAATCGAGATCGCGAGCGAACGCACCAACAGTGAGAGCGGGTCCATCAGTCCTGCCAGCGATCCGCCAAAAAATGCCGCGACCAGCAGTGCGATCAGAAGATAGTACTTGAGAGCTTGCCAGCTTCTGTAACGGTTGCTGGCGATCCGCTGCAGCCCCCGTTTTTTCTCCGATCTGAGGTTGCTGAAGAAGTGGTGCAAGGTGCCGAGCGGGCACATCCAGCCGCAGAAAAAACGGCCCAGGAACAGGGTCGGAATGAGGATCGTCAGGCTCCAAAGCAGGCCTTGGTAGAGGGCCCGCGTCGCCAGCGCGTTGGTTATGGCGAGCAGCGGGTCAAAATCCAGGAGCAAGCGCACCGGGAACGCCAGGCGAATCTCCTCCGCGCCGGAACGAAGCGATCCACGGTATTCCGTGTTGCATACGTGCCATACGAACAGTCCGAGGCAGACAGCCTGGGAAAGCCGCCGCAGCCTGATGACCGTGGAATAAGTCAATATGATCTCTCGGGCTGCATGCCGGCTGCCAAACCCGCAGGACTTAGCGCGATCCTGGCTTGTCTCGTCGCGCGCTGTAGCGGCGGATCCCTGCGATCAGCAAATTTGAATTCATTGCCGAGATGGCGATGGCCTCGATGCTGACCCCAGCGAGATCACACTTGATCAGCGAACCCCCCGGAGCGACGATACACATGCAGGGCCCGCCCTGTCTCTCCAAAATCATGGGTGCGCAAAGAAAGGAGATCGTCTTGTGCTAGACTCTACCTCGCATCGTTATTGTGCGCTCCGCGCTCGTCATTTCCCGCGGCGCCGCGCTGGACGAGCAGCTTTGCCCTCATGTCTTCTTCGTACGGAATGCGCACGAATCCATGCCGCAACGTGACTCCGGCACATTTAACGGAATAGACGAAACCTTCATCGTCATCCGGGATCCTTATCAAGATCTCTCTTGTTAACAACTCACGCCCAGGCATTGCCAGCCTCCTGTCGCTAACCATGAATCCCGACACTCTTCCGTCTTTTGATTGACTTCACTACTAGCCGAGCAACTATCACACCATCAAGTGCTGGAGGCGCCTTCAAAGCAAGAAAAAGACTTATAGGGAGTTTTGACGCCGGCTGGGTGAAACGACGCTATCAGGTGATCTCCTGCAACCAATCAGACCGACTCACTGCAGGTATTTGATCAGCTTATCCCTGATTCCGACGGCATCGAAGCCGGCATGACGATAGATCTCACCGGGCTTTCCGGACCTCGAGAAATTGTCAATCCCAAAAACGCGGCCCGGATAATCGGGCGGGAGCAGGAAAGGATACAGGAATCCTCGCCAGCCGTTGTGCAGGGTGACCACATACTGCCGCTCTTGGTCCGACAGGATTTCGTTCGCTTTCTTGGGGTCATGCTGTCTCAGTTCCTCGTAGCGTTGAGGCGAGGTGACGGCCACGATTTTGACATCCGCCATCTCCTCAATTTCGGAAAGAATCTCGAGCGTATTCGCCATCACCTGCCCGCCGCTGATCACGAGGACTAGCTTCTTCTTCCCCGTGCCCCGGAACGGCTTGAACACATACGCGCCGTTGACGGCTTCGATGGCCGGCGGAACCCCGTTGCCCCGTCTCAACACGGGCGTCGGTGGCCGCACGACGGAAAGCACCACGGGCTCGCCTCGATGTGCCGCGTAGAATAGCATCTCAATAGCCTCGTTGGCGTCCAGTGGTTTGAATACTTTAATCCCGGGATATGCGGTGAAAAGTGACATCCAAAAAAGGCCTTGATGGGTTGGGCCGTCTTCTCCGGTTTCCGGTCCATCGTGTGCCGCCAGCATGATAAAGAAGCTGCTTGCGTGAGGATTGACCGCGGTGTTGATCAACGTCATGCGGACGGCGTTTGCCATCATGGGCGTGAACACCCCGTAAGTGGCAAAAGCGCTCATGGGGCGGAACCCTCCGGGTAGGATATCTTGTGCCATCGCGGTGGACATCATCGCCATGTTCTGTTCTGCGATGCCGAAACGAATTCCTCGCCCCATGCGGTTATCTGGAGTGATAATTCCATAAACATTCTCGGCTTTTGCCGTGAGAATGGATTTCGTCAGGTCGCCCGCGCCAACATAAAAGAACGCCGTGCGCTTCATGGCCCAGGCAAACCATGCTTCAGTGGCCTTTCGTGTAGGAACCGCATCGCCTTCGCGAAACACTAGTTCTGGAGGCAATACATCCGGCCGCTGTAGGCTTGTGTAATCCACCATGGGCCTATCGCCTAAGGCGATACCCATTCGCTCAACGAGTTCGTCTTCGGGTGGTATCTTCCTGGCAATGGCCTGAAGGCGTTCGACCAGGTAATCCACTTCGGCATTGCTCAAACATTGCGTGATCGCCCGGATATCCTCAGCCACATTCCCCTCCTTGCCGGGAATATCGAAGCCGAGGTGCCGCATTGCCTGTTCATATTCCTCGTGAGAGAGCGGCGTGCCGTGCGAGTCCGCCGTCCCTTCGAGCTTGCCGTAATATTTGCCCTTGATCGTGTGGCAAACGACTACGGTGGGCCTTTGATTGCCTAAGCCCTGATCCGCCAAACGATAGGCATACGCAAGCTCCAGAATGCTGTGCCCATCAACCTCGATGATGTTCCAGCCTGGAGCGAGCCAATGGCTGAGGTACGGAGGCGGGAGAACCTCCGCGATCGGCCCGTCGATACCGAAGCGGTTGTAATCCAGCGTCACAAGCATGTTCCGAATGCCGAGGTTCGACGCCACGTTTCGCGCCTCGTAGGTCATGCCCTCCTCCGTCTCCGCATCGCCCGCAATGACGAATACCTTGGTCGGCAGCCCGCACGACTGGTGCAGGACGGCAAGTCCCAATGCGGCAGAGAACCCATGCCCGGAAGCGCCGGTGGACGTGTCCGCAAATGCGGAGTGTGATTCCACGTGCCCGCTGGGCCCATTGAACCTTCGGAAGCTCGCCAGTTGTTCGGGATAGACCGCCGCCTGCCTGGCCTCCGCTCGGAGATCAAAGCCTTTTCGCCGTAACGCCTCGTATATCAACGCCACAACCGCATGAAACAGGGGTGTGCAATGTCCCGCAGACCAGACAACGCGGTCTCGACCGGCGTGTTTCGGGTTGAGTGCGTCAAAGCCCACCACCCCGCTCAAAAGCAGCGTCAACACCTGTTCTGTTTTGGAAGAGGAACCGCCGGGATGGCCTGATTTGGCGCCGTCGACCGCCGCAAATGCCAAACCCCGGACAATGCGACAAAGCGCCGAGATCTTTTCCGCGTCAATGTCCGGCAGCGGTTCGAGTGGCAGGCCCTGAAGGTTAAGGTGCGCTCCCCCCTCGGCACTATGTTGAAAACGCAGAGGATCAGTTGCAGTGAGCGCTTCCAGGCCATCCTTCTCCAAGAGATTGTGTTTCGTCAGCAAGATGGGCATGTAGACCTCCCAGGAACCCATACTGATACCCGGAAACTACTACCTCCCGAGTTATCTGATTGATGCAGCACGACACTTGCCGAAGTCAGACCTGTAGTCACTGGTTGGGAACGTGACAACACCTCACCGCCGAGGGGTTGTCCATGAGCGTCGCGGTTGGGAGTAAGTGGTCGTGACTGAGAAGTCACCAAGGGTAGCTGGGCGTTTTGACCCATTTCTGGGTTCTGATTACCGCGCGATGGCGACGCCCGAGTCTCTTGGTAGCGTCCAGTCTTTACAGCAACCCTCAGCGCGGAAACCAACGATCGGAATGTGAGCATTACCAAGGTGGTCAGAAAAAGCCGTGAGTACATCTCATTGGGCCATTTCCCCCGATCATTGATTGTTTGGCTGAAATTACGCTGTACGCGGTTCGCTGAAGAGGCCTTTCGTCATAATCCTGTTATACAACTGCCTGCGGAATAAAACGTGCGGGTATAAACGAAAGGCTGCCCCACGAAAACTCCTCGATCCCACATCGAATGGATAACCTGGCGAATCGCGGTGTGCTTTTGGGTGGCAGCCGAATGCGCCACAGCCGGTGTAGCGCAGACGGACTTGCGTGTCACGGTTCGGATCCTCAACTATGCTGAAGTTCCGAGTATCGTCCTAACCCCCGCGGAAGCTGACGCTACCTGGGTGTATCAACAGGCGGGCGTCACTACCGAATGGGTCGATTGCAGCTTTACGTCCGAGCGAGCACCTCGGCCTGACTCCTGTGAAGCTCCCTTGCGTCAGACCGAGTTTGTGCTGAAGCTTCTCCCCAGCGAAATGATGCGACACTTTCGTCGTCATCGCGCTTGCTTAGCTTTCGCGGCGCTGCCGGATAGGCCGGATAGCGAGGCGCGGGCCACCGATGCCTTTGTTTGTGCCACCTGCGTCGAAGAGCTGGCTTTAGCTAAGGGCCGGGAGATGGAGCGGGATTCATTACACGCGGCCATTCTTGGCAGCGTGATGGCGCACGAATTGGGGCACCTCCTCATAGGAATCGAAGGGCACTCCGCGGCTGGAATCATGCACATGCCGTGGGACCTGGAGGAGTTCACAATGCTTCTTCAGCGTAGACTACTGTTCACACGCGCGGAGGAGCGGACGATACAGGCTCAGGTGCGGTCGCGCATGAACGAGGAGCGGGCCATCCAACGCCAGCGAACACTCTCCGTTCCCCGACTATTCAACACTCTGGGCAATGCCAAGAGTGGTGAGGTGGCCGACCGATAGGTCTTCGGCGGCTCCGGGTTGTGGAGTTCACTGAGGTAATTCGATGCGCAATTCTATCGCAAGTTCTCTGCTGATTCTTCTGAGTACTTCATCGGCTCTTGCCCGCGTTGTGGTCTTCTGGCAGGAGGGCTTTCCCACGGTCGCCAGCCAGCCCGTCACACGTGTCGCGCTCGAAAAGAGTCTGGATGGTATGGAGCCGGTGTTCGCGGGCCTGGATACTCTGAAGAGTCTCGCGGCACTGGAGAAAGCCGAGCTGTTGATCATGCCATACGGCTCAGCAGTTCCGGCCGATGCCTGGAGCGCCATTCTCGCGTATCTCAGATCCGGCGGTAACGTGCTCGTCATTGGCGGGCAACCTTTTCGCGTTCCGGTAACGACGGAGGGCGGCATTTTTCATCAGCAGCGTCCGCAGGACGTCTATTCGCGGGAACTGGGGATCTGGCACACCTATGAGGCGCCCCACTCAGACCGCGCGAAGCTATATGTCCGCGCATAATTAAAGGGACATAACGGTCAACAAAAAGAAGTCAGATAAGATCGGATCAGTTGGGGGTGCGACTGCATCTCCCCAAAGACGCGTGTCAGCGTAGCGAGTAATGCGTCCAGGCCGCCGAAGAAACGGTTGTGCGTCCCAGTCCTCCGGGTGTGCTGCCACAGGCGCTCGGTAGGGTTCAGTTCCGGCGAATAGGGCGGCAACTGATGCACTTCCAGCCAATGTCGGTTGGACTTGAACCATGCCCAGACCTCGACGTCCTTGTGGTAGGAGGCGTTGTCCTGAATCAGGACCGCTCCCTGGCGGCGGTATCGCCGAGCCAGTTGTTCGAGAAAGCCGAGGTACGTGGTGGCATTGAAGACTGTGTCCTGGCGATAATCGAACCGCGTGCGCCAAAGTTCGATGGCGCCGAGGATCTTCACGTTCTTGCGTTCTCCCGTCACGGGAACTTCCGGTGGGCAACCCACGCGGCTCCAGGTGGCGTGGAGTGTCGAATCTTGCCGGAAGCTGGCTTCGTCGGTGAAGATCAGCGCCCAGTGTCGCGATTGGGCTTTTTTTTAAGGGCGGGATAGGTACGGCGGTGCCATCGGTCCTGCGCCGCGGCATCGGCGCGCGCCAGCACGCGGCGGGGTCGCTGCACCGAAAACCCCCAGCCGTGCAGCAGTTTGCGCACATGGCCCGGATGATACTGAACCCGGAACTCCTCCTCGATCACCCAGGCAATCATGGGGGACGTCCAGATGCCGCTGTCCAGACCGTAAGCTACAGGACCACTGTCGAGAATGTCTCCTAACTGTTGCTGTTGCTTCTCGGTCAGCTCCGATGGCCGACCGGAGCGATACCCTTCCAGCAGACCATCGATTCCCTCGGTCTGATAACGCTTGAGCCACTCAGACACCTTGGATCGTGGCGCCTGCAGGATCTCCGCCAGTTCGCCACTGGTATGCCCTTCCGAATTCATCACCACCGCGCGCAATCGCTTCGCCACGCGGTAGGCCCCATCTCTTTCCGCTTCCTTGCTCAAGCGGGTCAATCGCTGATGAGTGCTGGGATGTAACCGCAACAAGCGTGGCACCATAGGCCCTCCGATCCCAGTATGCCACAGATGTCCCGTTAATTATGCGCGGATGTATAGTGTGGAAGCAAGGATATGAGTTTTTCCGCACACGTGATATCCAAGCGCGAAGGTTCTTCGTCATCGAAGGAGACCTCGATGGCGTCGCCTACATGGTCAATGCCGCGGGAGACGAAGTTTCAGCCCCACTAGTAGCCGCCGACCACACCGACAAAGTGGAAGCGATGTTCGGCTCCCGCGTGGTCATGCTGGATTTCGAACCGGAGCCCGGCTATTGGGAGTCATCCGACGGCACCTCTCTAATCCGCGAAGCCGCCATGTACGCCAGGCAGGGAGCGGTTCGATTCTGGCTGGAAACGCAGTTCGCGACTGTGAAGCCTAGTGAGCACCCGCAACTCGTAATCCACTTGCGAAACGCGCACGGGCAACGGCAAGGGCTGGCGCAGCAGGGTCGGGCCAAAGTCGAACTGCTGTCAGGCAGCATGGTCGTGGAATCGGTTGACGTAGCGTGTCCGAGGAATGAGGTGGATGCCCCGGTCGAATTTCAGGCGGCACTTCGTCCCGGCTTCTACATCGTCCGCGCGACCTATTATCAGGACCAGCCCCGCGAGTTCTACCAGAACGCCTTCTGGGTTGAAGATCAACAACTGCTGCGGTCCGGGCCTGTTCTCGGCGTGAAGGGTGATTTCCTGACCAGAGATGGTAAGCCCTATTTTCCTTTCGGCACGAACTATTTCACCACTGATCGAAGCAGTTGGGATTTCTCGGCTCCACGGAACGCCTGGATCTGGGAGAGGGATTTCGCCGACATGGCAAATCACGGGGTGACGTTTGTGCGCACGGGCGTATGGAGTGGCAACATGCGGTTCGTCGAGCCGTCCACAGGCGGAGTGAACGAGCCGTTCCTGAGGAATCTGGAAGCCTATCTTCTCTGCGCCCGGCGCCACAACATCATCGTCAATTTCACTTTCTTCGCCTTCGATCCGCAGACCATTCTGCGGCATCCTGACGAGGAATCCCTCATCACGGGACCCGGCACAAACCCGTACACCGATCCCGTTGCGATCGCAGCCGAACAGGCTTACCTTCTCTCGATCGTGAACCGCTTCAAGAACGTTCCGTGGCTATGCTGGGATTTGATCAACGAGCCCAGCTTTTCCAATCCGAAGCGGCTCTGGAAGGGCAACACGCCAAATCATGATGCGACGGAAGGCGCCGCTTGGCGTAAATGGCTCGAAAATCGATACAGAAACATTCAGGCGCTAGCAACGGCGTGGTCGGTCACTCCGGATCAGCTTGGTGGGTTCGACAACATTTCTCTGCCCGACGATGACGACCTCTCGCATAGCCGCTCCGGCAACCCGAGGCAGGTGCGGGCAGTGGATTACAACTTGTTCGCGCAGGAGATGTTCAGCAACTGGGTCTCCGCGATGGTGGCGGTCATCCGTTCCACTGGAAGCAGTCAGATTGTTGATGTGGGCCAGGATGAAGGAGGCGTGAGCGATCGCGTGCTGAACCAGTTCTATGGCGCCGCCGGTGTCGCGTTTACCACGAACCACACTTACTGGCGGGATGATGCATTATTGTGGGATTCCGTCGTCGCGCGAAGACCTGGCATTCCGAACATTGTCGGTGAAACTGGTTACCAGCCCGTGTGGCGTCCCGATGGCGCATGGCGCTACGACGAACTTACCGGGTATCGGCTGCTGGAGCGAAAGTGGGCGCTAGGTTTCGCCGCCGCCAACAGCGGTTCCTTGCAATGGGATTGGGCTCGGGAAGGCGACTTTGGCATGAAGCGCAGCGACGGGTCCGCCAAATTGTGGCAGGGCATGATGCGCGAAATGGGTGCGTTTGCGGAAAGCGCCGCGCCGTGGGCGACCGGCCTCATCGAGCCGGACATCGCCATCGTGCTACCGCAATCGCTACAGCTGTCCGTCTTCAATGCAACGGCTCTGGAGGAGCAAGCCAAGTGCGTGCGGGCGCTCTATCATTATGCCCGGCTGGAAGCTTATGTGGCCGGAGAGTACCAGATCGAGCTGCTGGGGAACCCGAAGCTGATCATTGTTCCGTCTCCCTGGGTGTTCAACGACAGCGCCTGGGAGGTAATTCTCGCGAAGGTGAAGCGGGGCACGACACTGCTCATCTCGGGCTCGGTTGACGACGATCCTCATTTCCATCCGGCCAGGCGGGAGGCCAGCACAGGCATCGATTACGAACAGGAGCTGTTGAGTACGCGTGACAACCTGATCCAGTGGCCTGGAGGTGAGGCTTGGCTGACCTATTCCGGCGACAAGACGACCTTTCTCGAGCGCGCCGTTCTCCCGGGAGGCAAGAGCTGGAGCGAAACGAAGCTGGGCCAGGGTAAGATCCTGTTTGCGCCTCTGCCGCTCGAGCTGAATGACAATTTACAGGCAATCGGCGATATTTATCGATATGCGGCGGGGGTAGCAGGCTCCGTTCCCATGTATTCGACAGCACTAAAAAACCCTGGAATCTTGATCTGCCCAACGCGATTCCCGCACGCTACGCTTTACGTGCTTACCTCTGAGTCTGGCGAACGGGAGGTCTCGTTTCGCGATACGGCCAGCAACAAGGAGTTCTCCGGCTCACTGGAACCCGGTTCGGCCGCGCTGTTGCTGGTCGGAGAGAGAGGCGAATTGCTTGCGGCGTACGACTGGCCTCATCGCTAAACAGCTTCCTATTCGCCAGCGGGGCCCAGTGCTATTCACCGAGTCCATGACATGGACAACCCGTACGTCGTGGATGGGAGTGTCCATGTGACGAATGGCGGCTTTAATCCGTCACTGACGACTCAGGCGATTGCCTATTGGGCGTCGGCAAAGATGTCAGGAAGATTGGAATCGCCGTAGTTCAATACAAGCAGGGTGTCCGTTGTGGCATTCTATTTTTCGCTTGGGCTATCGTCGGCCTTTAGATCGCCGAGCGCGTACTGAATTCCCGCGAGCATGTGGGCCACAAAGGGTCGCGAAAAGTAAACCTTCTCATCGTGGCCGTGCGCTTCGTAGAATACACGGCCATTGCCAACGCGTTGGATATAACTCAATGCGTAGTCGCCATCGGTGCGCCTGGTACCGGCGGGCTCCTTGTCCTTATCTTCCGCGCTCATCTTTTTGTAGTTGATGCTGGTCAATACGTGAACACGCTTGCGGCTGAACGAGTCCTGGGCGAATGTGTAAGTCTCGTCGACAATTTCGTACCCACGAGCGGGATACATGGATGTCAGCGGGCTGTTCGGATCGTCAATCTTGACGGGAATTAAGGTCGGGTAGCTCCAATGAAACGTGAAAAAGCCGCCGATCATTTCGTTGAATTCAGGCCAGGTCCCCGTTACCGCAGTAGGTTCGGCGCCGGTTGAAGCCGGGCGGCCGCTCGTGTGATACGTATCCGTCGCGGCGTGAATACCAGCTAGACCCTTGCCGCCCTTGACAAAACTGAGAAGTGCTTGCCTGCGCAAGCCGGACACCGCTTTGTCGTTGGGATCATCGAGAAACTCGCCGGTGGTGCTGTCGAGAAAGAGCGCATCATAGTGCTTGAGATTCTCAGGCGTGATCATGGCGGAATCGTATGTGATGTCCGTCATCCACGCACCCGTCTTGTCTCCGAGGTACTCCACCATCTTCGCCGCCAACGGAATGGAAGTATGTACCCAGCCGACCGCCCTGCACAATACGAGTACATGGCGAAGGCTTTGCGGCGTTGCGACCGGCTTATCAGGCAGCGCCGCCATCATAGCCGAGATGTCAGATGGGTTAGCAAACTGTTTCTGCGGACAACCGTGGCTGAATCCGTCGCTAAATCCCTCCGGAGGGCAGGGTTTGGGCGGTGGCGTCTGCTGCGCGAATAGGGGCCTGCCAAGCAACAGAACTCCAATGCATACGGCAAATCTGAATGTCTTCACCATTGTAGAAACTCTGGTCCTCTAGAGAACACTGTCTCGATTTCTGATCTCGAGCGCAACTCGTTCTCGGAAATGTCATTCATTTCTGAAATCAGCGATTTGGTTTGTGACGCAGTAATATTGTTACGCTACAGCCAGTCACGGAGCAACCCAACCTAAGACTGCGAGCGCTGTTGGCTGGAGGCAACGATACAGCCGAGTGCCACCGTGTCACGGATCGATTGGAGGAAATGCGGAGAGAGAGCAAATGTTTTGATTGGTTGTCCGATGACGCTCGTAAGTTATTGATTTTATTTGGCAGCGATGGTGGAGGAGTGCACCCTCACCGTGTACCAAATAAATCAGGAAGGTGCGAAGATACAAAAACTGCCCGCAGCTAAAGTAATTAGCTTATTTTTCAATATCTGGCGGCGAGGGTGGGATTCGAACCAATGACCGCTTCATGCGCTCTGCAAGTTACAGATTCTACATTGCTCACGATGCCAAATATGCCACTGTCGTCGTAGTCCATTGCACGCCATTCCACGCTGGACGGGAATGCTCGTGTTTTCCCAGGCCCAGGCGGAAGAGTAGTTTTGGCAGTGCGCCGACAAAAACGGTGTGCCCCATCCGGTTAGGCTGTCGCAAATCCCGATGCGCAGGCTCAACTCCATGGGCCTCGCCGTGACGGCGAGGAGCCATGCGTTCCGGAAATTCCAGGATCCGATGGCCAAGGCGAAGAGCAGGGTGCCTTTCGGACGCTCTGTTGCGCCCCCCGAACGTAAAAGCGATCGAGAGCACGAACCCCAAAATCACTAGGCGAGCCTCGCGCCTGCAATAACCGTAAAGAACCAACGCTCAACGATGGCCATCTTAACCGACCGCTCCGCCGCCACGGACGACATGCCCGCTCCTCCGGGTTTCCGACCTAGTGCGGACCATCGTTAGTCAAGGGGATGGATCTCAGGATAGTAAGAATGCGACATGGTACTGAGGCACTGGACATTCCGGTAACCCGAGTCCCAAAGGCAACGTCAGGTGGCACCCGGCGAGACCGGCGCTTCGGGCGGTTCAGGCAGGATGATGTACCACAAGCGACTTGGGGGGCTTTGTCCGATGGCGTCGTCATTCTCTCGCCCAAGTTCCCGTGTATACAATACGGTCAGTCAGATTCCGCTGGCGCGTATCCAGAAGCTTTCGGTCCACATCCCTCCGGCTGGCACCGCCTGCAGGCCGGAGTACTTGCCTTCGTGTGCGAGGTTGACGCCGCTGATGATCGCGGCCAAGGGCTCAAAGCAAATGAATTCCCGGTCTTGTCCAGGCACAAACGGCGGCAGGTAGATGGTGGCCACCGTGTATTTGGGACCAAACAGAATTTCCGCCATCTTTCCGCCCGACTCGATTGAGAAGTGTGCCCGTCCCTCGGCATCGCGCTCCAGATCGGTGAACCCCTCGTCTAAGGTATGCCCCCGCAGCGGCAGCGGATTGGGTATGTCCAGCGGCCGCATTTCCCCGGTCGGAATATTGTGCTCGCCCGGTATGACGTGCACCCGAGCGGGAATGTGCGCGGTCCAATCATCACGCGGGATATCCGGGATTAGAACGAACGGGTGAAATCCAATGGCCACCGGCATATCCTCCGCGCTCAAGTTGGTGATCGTCGTCCTCACTTCGAGGACGCCGCCGGCCAGGCTGTAGGTCATCTCGTATTTATGGGCGAACGGCCATTGCGCGGCCAGGTCCGGATATCTCCAGAACTCGAGCCGGGCTGACACGTGCGCCGATTGTGCATCTGCCGCGACTTCGGTCACGCGCCACAGCGGCGAATTAGCCAGCAAGCCATGGCCCGGCAGGTTCCCCCCATGGACATTGCCTAGACCCATGTTGAATAGGTACTCCTTGCCATTCGCCCAGAAGCCTGGTTCGTCCAGCAGATCTGCCCACGGCGCCAGAAATGGGATACCACACAGTCTTGGCCGCTTCTGAAACTCAGAGACGTCGGCATACGGAAAATGCAAAATGTTCTTCCCATGCACTTTCATCTCATAAGCGCGATTGCCGATCGATGGCACTATTGAGACTTCTACGCTGTGAGGAATATCCGTGAGACGCACGATCGGGACACCATGATCGGATATCTCTTCCGCCCTGTAATTTTGCGCGAGAGACGTTACGGGCAACAACAGCAGGATTAATCCAGCAAGATGTCGAACGTACATAGGCTTCGTATAGTGTACCCAAACGCCGCAGTCTAACCGTGAATCAGTTCTTGACGACACCCATGCTCTCGGCCCGGAAAATTGCCATGCCCGGAGGCTGCGGCGGCTCCAGATCGCATGGTTATCCAGATACGGGGTTGTGGGAGAATACTCCCCGCAAGTCGGCCAGCATCCAGGAACCTTCCTCCAACCAAACTTGGGGAGCGCTTCGCCGGAACAACATCAGCAGATCTAACGTTTTCCGACTAGGTGGCTGGCGCAGACCGGACGTCAACCTCTCAAATTGTGGTCACGGAGGTGGCGGGCAAGGCATCCGAATGTACACGCCGTAACCGTCAGGAGAATGCAAACGGTCGAAGAGAGCGCCTCGACCACAAGCACGCGTAGCGTCTGCGGTGCGAGCGGCTTCGTTCACTAACGGCGATGCTCTACATTTGGAATGCTCACAATAGAGCCTCGTAGTTCATTACTTCCAGTGGAATATCGATTGAAATTCCAATAATGGCCTGCGTCTGCCCTAAACGCGAGCGGATTCCTTCAAACGTCTCTATCCGAAGTGAACCGGCGGCCAAGAGCTCGCCGAGCCCCGGCCTTTCTCCGCCGGGTCACTCCAGATAGAGTCATAGCGTTTGTCGTTACCTATCTGGCGAAAACTCCCGCAACGGTCCTCTACCATCCCGACGAGAGAAACACCTTCACGATCCGAGCGCAGGACAAGGTCTCTTTGGGGTGTGGAACTTCGATGAGGACTGCGGCTCATACTGCACCTCTTTGTACACTGACTGTCCAATAGGCCAATGTCGAATACGGGCCAATCCTCGGATCTCGCTACTCCCTCGTCAGCACGGCCGCCAGATACCGGAGTTCGGACTCCACTTCGGCGGGATCGGCGACAGTATCGGCGATCTCCTGGCGAAAGAGCTCCCGATACCGCTTGCGAAGCCTGTGAATGGCCACCTTGAGCGCTCCTTCTGAAGTGTTCATTTCGCGAGCTAGTGCGGCATAGGGCGCCTCGGACTGCCCGAGCAGGAAGATCTTCAACCGCTCGAAATGCTCCGGGCTGCCGTGCTGCACGAACTCGTTTCGCAATCTCTCTACGACTCGGTCGAGCACCGAAAGCGCCCAGCGCCGTTCAAAGATCCGCTCCGGCGTCTCATCGTGCGCGGGCTCGCGTTGGTACCGCTCTTCGCCTGACGAGAATTCAAGCGGCACAAGTACCCCGCCGCCGCGTTTGCGCGCGCGATGGCGGTCTTCTTCGTCGGCCACAAAGAATTTCAACGAAGTCAAAATAAAGGACCGGAACCGGCCCTTTCCCGGATCAGCGCGATCGAGATATCGCCCTTCCAGCACGCGCACGAAGAACTCCTGCGTGAAATCCTGTGCCTGATCTGTCGGATAACCGCGCCGTCGCAGATAGGCATACAAGGGATACCAGTAGTTCTCACACAGGGAAACCAGAGCGGACCGAGCCTCGTTTCGATGTGGATCACCGGCAGCGACCACCAGGGTCCACCGCGTCGTCGGAAACTGGGATGACCCCGGCAGCGTGTGCATGGTCTGATCGTTCGTCATGATCTTATCCTCACGGGCATTCCGCTAAACAGGATAAGGAATCCGCAGCGAGAAGTTACACCGCCGCTAGGGTTGTTTGGCAGACTCTGCCTTGGCGTCTTGGACCACGGGAATATCGGGGTCGGCATCCTTCCAGAGAGTGAGGAGATCCTTGTAGGCGGCGGCTGATTTCGCGCGATCTCCGGAAGCGGCCAGCGCCCTGGCAAGTCCGAGACGCGCCATCGGGCCGATCGGATCGTTCAGCGTGATTCCCGGATGATCCAGAACTTTTTGAAACTCGGCCGCAGCCTCATTGTGGCGCCGCATTCGGGAATAAGCGAGGCCGCGCACGTAGACGGGATATAGTGCTCCGAAGAAGGCGCCCGTGTAGTACGCAGTGCCCGGAACGGCAAGTTCGTATGGAATGGCCCGTTGTGTCATTTGCAGCGCTTTCTGCGCGTCACCCTGGTTGAGAGCTTCGAGTGCCCGCAGCGTAGGCAGGTAACTGAATTGGACCGAGGTATCCTCCGGGTAGAGCTTTCCAAGGTTTTCCTCGATCTTGTGAGCTTGCGCGGACTCGTGCAGCAGCGCTAGCGCGAAGGCAGGGCCATAGTCGGCATCCCGGCTTCGATAGAGCGACAACACCGCAGCCGCGTTTCTTTGTGCCTCCTCCCGAATCCCGAACAGTGCACTCCACACTGCACGGGCGCCTTCAAACTGGGCGGCCCGTTCGCGCAAACCTCCCTGGCGAGCTAAGATCACCGCCAGGTCCGATAGCCGGGCCGCTTCTTTCAGACGCCCCTGATGCGCAAACGCCAGAGCTTCCTGGTGCTCGAACCATCCCTGAGCCTGTAAGTTTGCCGGGCGTTGGGTCACCTCGCGTTCCATTGCCCCTTTGTCGCCTCTCAGAAAGGCGATAAAGTACCGGCAAAGTGAGAAGGGAATGATTTCGATCCTACGTTCCGATGCCTTACGAAGCACTGCCTCGGCTTCTGACAGGCGGTTCTGGTAGACGTAGGCAAAAGCGATATTTGCGTAACCGATTGAGAAATTCGGGGCGAGTTCGATCGCCTTTTGACCTTCTTCTACCGCCTTCTCGTAGCGTCCAACACCCTGGGACGTAAAGCCTGACATAAGTCCGTGAGCGTCGATATCCCTGGAATACTTTTGCGTCCACGATTCAAGGGTCTGTCGCGCCAGTTCCAGGTTTCTGGTTACCTGCCGGTGGTAGTTGAAAGTGATGAAATAGTTTTCCCAGTCGCTGACACGATCCCGTAGCTCATAGGCTTTGGCCATATTCTGCGCTGCTGTTTCGGATTCGCCGAGGCCGTCATACATCCGGCCCAGGTAAGCATAAGCCATCGCAAATTTCGGATCGACTTCGACGGCCCGACGCAGCAATGAGAGGTTTTCCGCTGAAACTGCCCTACCTTGGTTAGCCTTCATTGCCGCGCTGAAGGATCTCCATGCCTCCAGTGAAGGCGTGGTTACATCGGTCGGCTGACTCGGCTCCTTGTTCGCGGGTGGAACCGATTCCCCTGCCCGGGTCCCGAACCGGTTCGCCATTTGGCCCAGCTCCTTGAACACCTCCTCTTTCTTGGCCGCGGACGCCTGCTCTTGGTCCAGAACATCTCCAGTTCGGCAATTCCTTGCGCGCAAGCCCAAGACGTACTCGCTTCCGAGACTCGTGACCGAGCCCTCTACGACTGCTCCGCTTGCTGTCCGCTCACAGATTTCGGACGCAACGTCCGGCGTGAACTTCGTATCCGCCGGCCGGACCATCAGGCGCAGTGTCTCGCTCATGCGCGCATCGGAAAGCACGCTGAGGTACGAGGATTTCTCAAGCTCGCCCGCCATTACCCGGCGAAGCGTACCGTCGAATGCCGGATCGCCCGTGGTATTCGCGAAATCGGCGAGAACAATGGGGCGTTTGTCTGTCGACTGGGGTTTGGGCCGAGGGTCACGGTGCGTGAGCGACCAAACCGTCACTCCGCTCAACAGAATGAACGCGACGCCGGCGGCTGTGCCGAGAACGGCCGGCCTGTGCCTGCGAAGAAACTTGCGCGTCCGGTATAAGCGGCTCGGCGGTGAGGCGAGCACGGGCCGGTCCTCCAGGTGTCTCTGAACATCCGCAGCCAGTTCAGCCACCGAAGTGTATCGCCGCTCCCGCACTTTTTCGAGAGCCTTCAGCGTGATACAGTTCAGGTCGCCATCCACGAGGCGGCGTAGCGAGGCCACGTCGGTCTGGCGGCGCCCGGCGATTTCAGCTGCGGCGTTCCCCGTTGCGCTCAGCCTTAGAGAAAGGGGCGGCGCTTCTTCTTCACGGATAATGCGGAGCATCTCGGCTAAACCCGCCTGTCGCATTCTGGACGCCTCGAAAGGGACCGTTCCGATCAGCAGCTCGTACAGAAGCACTCCGAGCGAATACACATCGGAGCTCTCGTCGACCTCCCCTGTCGTCACCTCGGCCTGCTCGGGACTCGCGTACTCCGGCGTGCCCACCATCTGGCCGAATTCGGTTAGCAGAGTGTTCGCCACGGCCCATTGATCGGTAGCTTTTGCGATACCGAAGTCGATCACTTTAGGAACCGGGGCGCCCTCTTGTTCCGTCACCAGCACGTTCGACGGCTTGAGGTCGCGATGGATCACGCCTTTCTGATGCGCGTGTTGAACGGCACGGCACACCGCGAGGAACAGTTCCAGCCGTTGGCCCATTGTCATCCGCTCGCCATCGCAGTACTGCGTGATGGGCACGCCCTCGATATACTCCATTACGAAGTAAGGCCGGCCTTTTGCTGTCGCGCCTGCGTCGAAGATCCGTGCGATATTCGGGTGGTCCATCATCGCTAGCGCTTGGCGCTCGTGGTCGAAGCGGGCGAGGACCTGGCTGGTGTCCATCCCGAGCTTTACTACTTTGAGGGCTACATGGCGTCGGATGGGCTCACGCTGTTCGGCCAGATACACAGTGCCCATACCGCCTTCGCCTAGAGTGCGAAGGATGTGATAACGGCCGAAATCGTCATCGCCGGCTGTCGCTGACTGGATGGCCTGAGTTCTGGACTCGCCGGCGCCAACCGAACTATCGAAAGCGCCCTGGATCAGACACTTAGGGCACAATCCCGCAGGATCATCGGAACCCAATTCCTCTCCACACTGAGGGCAGCTTGTCATCTGGACCAGCGTCGCAGCAGCTATTTTATGCCTTTCGCCCAAGACGCTGTAACCTCTACTCCCGCGATTCCTTATTCGTGGTGAGCCGGATTGGAACCGGCAAACCAGATCGATCAAGACGAAAAAGGAGATTCCTCATGAAACGCAGCACCGTCGCAAAGACTTTCACAATGGCCGCAGTCACAGTACTTGCTCTGGGCATATCGCCCGCAGCGAAGGCCGACGACAAAGGATGCTCTAACGCCACTCTGCGGGGTACCTACGCGCAGACTGGCACGGGCGTAATTACAGCCCCGCCCGACCAAGCCGGCCCGTTCGCCAACGTCGGGACGATTATCTTCGACGGAAACGGCGGTCTTACAGGCACGCTCGTCGTGAGCAGTAACGGCAACAGCTCCCAAGCGACCGAAACAGGAACCTATACGGTGAATTCCGATTGCACCGGAACTTACACGGTCCAGATTGCTCCTTTTGGTATCACTTCGCAAGCTTTCTTCGCCATCGATACCAACGGGGACGAATTGGAAATCATCGTGACAGACCCGGGCTCCGTAATCACTTGCGTCGCGAAGAAGCTATATCCAGGAAGAACCATTTGAAAGCCTGACCCGACTCGAACCAGCCAACTAAAGAAACACGTGGGAACGGAGACCGAAGGATCAACTCGAAGATTGGCTCGAATAGGCGAAATCTCCCCAGAAAAGAGTCGATTTTTTCGAATCAGCTTGTGGGTATTTCTTTCGGCCTCCGCCATCCTCGCCCAAAGCGCCGCGGTGCTAGGGCGAAAGCCACAGCCGCCGCGCGTCATAGCTTCCCCGCGCGGACGTGGAAGTCCGTATGCGGGATAGCCGCCGTCGGGCGTGGCGAGCCTGGAGTTGGGTATGAAGGTGCGCCGTGATCAAGACGAAAAAGGAGAATCGCATGAAAGACTTTATGAAAAGAAATACTAAAACAGCACTGGCGCTGTGCTTGGCGGTGCTCGGCACCGGGAGACTGTCAATACGTCCGTGGCGGCATCAGGGAGAATCAGATTTCTGCACCAAACGATCCTAATGGCAGGACCTTGTCCACTGTGGATGGCGTGCTGAACGGTGCCGGCACGTCGTTGGTCAATAGCGTTAATCAAGCCGCAAGTGGCGTGCTCACCGCCACGTCGCTCGATGTCTTCGTGACGATCCAGGGTGATCTGTTGACTGCCACTGGAGCTGTTACGCTCACTCCCATCCCAGGCAGGCCTCATGGCGATTTCACGGAATACGCGATCCTGACGATCACCGGGGATCGGGCAAGTACGCCGGAGCTACCGGCACGATCACGCTTGAAGGACTGGCTAACGCCGTCTTTGGTCCCGCTGTTTCAACCTTCAATGTAATTTATCACGGTTCCGTCTGCGGTCCGAATCTTAAAAGACGACAGAAACCGAACCTTTCGTCGATAAGGTTGGAGTTCACGCAACCATTGAACGCGCGCTGAATCGAACGATCCAGCGTGGTCCTGGCAGAGCCTGCTGTTCCACAACGGCAGGCTTAGCCGGATGGCCGCTGTGGGTGCCGGTGAAACAACCCGGTGAAAGCCACGGTCGTCATGGGGCGCGAAGAGAGACTGCGTGCGGCCGTTGATGGCGTGCGCAGCCCGTGAGCCTTTCGAATGCGCGACCTGATTGGTACCGGGAAGTCGGCATAGCTACTGGAATATGAACCCGTCCGTGTTCTCAACATCGCCGGAGCCAGGGGCGTTTCACAAGACTATCTGGATTGTTCGATGGCAGGGCTGCTATCCACCAGAGGAACCGCCGCCCGCCGGTTCAGGTCGTCATCTCCTGGAATCCGACTTAACCGGCTAATCTTTACCCAATCCAACGCGGTATCACGACCAATCACTCAAGAGGAACCTTCAATGAGAAACTTCGGCATGGGCAGAGCCTCCTCGCAGGCGCCAATCATGCGTCATTTGCCAACTGCGCGGAAGCCGCGCTGGCGAACGCATCTGATCAACACCGGAAGCCTACCTATCGTGAATAGCGGCCACCTGACCGTTAGCGAGCTACATGGGGATTTCGCGCCAGGAATCTGGCACTGTATAATGCAGCCTGAAGGGATGCCGCCTTAGGTAACCGCAGCATCACCCAAGAGACCAGCATACTCCTGCTTATATGATTGCACCACTTCCGTGCCTGGATCGTCAGCCTGGGGATACTTCTCAGCTCAGGTGTTCATCATGAGCTATTTCGGCAAGGAAGCGCGCATTGACGCGGGCTCAGTGATCCAGTGACTGAATCGAGCGCGGTAGCCCGTGCATTCGCCTCATCAAGCCCGGATGAACCGAAATCAGGGAAACACCGGCGGATTGTAGCTGGGTATGTTCTCGCAGTGCTTGTCCCGGCCGCACTCTGGTTCGCGCCACTGCGCCTGGAACCAGCGTCGCAGCGTGCGCTGGCTATCGCCAGCTTCATGATTGTTGCGTGGATCTCCAAAGCGATAGACCACGGACTAGCGGGACTGATCGGGTGCTATCTTTTTTGGGCTTTCGGAGTGGAGCGGATGGAGGTCGCCTTCAGCGGCTTTGCCACCGATACTCCGTGGTTTTCATTGGCCGCAATCCTCATCGGGATCATGGCTACCACCTCCGGTCTGGCGCGGCGGTTGGGATACCTGGTCGTGATGAGGGCAGGCACCAGCTATTCCCGCATCTTGCTTGGGCTGATTCTGCTGAGTTATCTCCTGACGTTCCTGGTGCCCTCCGGACTGGCACGCGTAGTCATCATGGCGGCCCTTGCGCTTAGCCTGATTGAGGCATTTGGGCTCGGCCCCGGCAGTAATGCCGGTCGTGGGATGTTTCTCATTCTCACCTATACGGCCAGCGTCTTCGATAAGACGATAATTGCAGGGGCGGCGGCGATCACCGCGCGCGGCCTAATGGAGAAGATCGGCAACGTTGAGGTGCTGTGGAGTCGTTGGTTCCTGGCTTTCCTGCCTATCCAAATCGTCACGATCTTTGCCGCCTGGCGCTTGACACTTTGGTTGTACCCTCCGGAGAGCGATTCGCTGCCCGGCGGCATTCACTCTCTCCGCGGCGAACTGCAAGAGATGGGCCCTTGGAAGGTTGCTGAGAAAAAGGCGTTGGCTCTGATGCTGGCGGCCATCGCGCTGTGGGTGACCGATTTCCTACACCACATTCCGCCGTCAATGATCGGGCTCGGCGTTGGGCTCGTGGCGGTGTTGCCGCTGATTGGCGTACTAAACAGCGGCGATCTCAGGAAAGTAAACTATTTGTTGGCCTTCTTTTTTGTAGGGTCGGCCGTCAGCATGGGTGAGGTGTTAAAGGCGACCAAGAGTCTCAACGAGCTAACCAACATACTGTTTTCCTGGATGCGGCCCCTCCTCGGAAACCCCTATTTTTCGAGTTTCGTGCTGTACTGGACTGGCTTCATTTTTCACATCTTCTTGGGCAGTGAAGTATCCATGCTGGGCGCGTCGATGCCATCGCTAATGAACATGGCACACACACACAGGTTGAATGCTCTTGCCGTCGGCATGATCTGGACGTTCTCCTCCGGTGGGAAGATATTCATATATCAGTCGACGGTTATGATTGCAGGATATGCGTACGGCTACTTCCGGGCCAAAGACCTTTTGCGACTGGGTTTTTGCATGAGCATTTTGGATTCGATCCAACTCCTGCTTTTGGTGCCGATCTATTGGCCTCTGATTGGGATCGGACCCATAAGCATCGGAAATTAACTTTTAATGACTCGTCCGTCGTGGTCTCTAACCCGGCAGAGGCTGTTCTCCTGGACGAACTTAAGGTTTCACTTGAATCGCTCTTCATTCTGAGGTGCGCCATGCTGGACGATGTCCGGATGTTGATGCGATTCCACCGCGACGTGCGCCATTTTCTGCGCGGGCCGATTTCCGCGGCCGAAGCCGCGCAGTCGCTGCGCAACTACCTGGATTGCCGCGAACATTCGTTTCTCGATCTTCTCGACAGGTCTGTTTACAGTCAAGCTCGCAGTCCCTGGCGCTCGTTGTTGCACAATGCGCGAATTGAGTTGAGCGATATTCGGAACCTCGTTCATCGGGGCGGCGTTGAGAGCACACTCGCCAAGCTCTATGATGCGGGCGTGTTTCTTACGGCTCGTGAAGCCAAGGGAGTACAGCCGGTGGTACGGAACGGAACTGAGATCGATGTTAGACCCGAGGAGTTGGATAACCCAGTGCTACCCGGTTCCTTCCACGCGCTCACTGGTGGGTCCAGCGGGCCACGTCGGCGTCTACTTATCGATGTTGCGCTGCTCGATCATGATGTCCACGCACAGAGGTTGTTCCTGCATAGCTACGCGCTGGAGCAACGCACAATGGCAATCTGGCGGCCTGTTCCGCCCGGTGCCGCGGGGCTGAAGCGCGTAATTTTGCAGGCTCGGTTAGGCGTGCCCGCGCAAAGGTGGTTCTCACAGACAAATCCCTCGCTTCGTTACAGTCCTGCGAAGTCCTGGTTATTTCTGCAAACGGCTCTGGCCGGAGCCCGAAGTTCGGGCGTACGACTACCAACTCCGGAGCATGTTCCCCTCGAGCGCGCCGCAGTAGTGGCTGAGTGGCTCGCCTCCAGGAAGCGGCAATGCGATGCGGTCCATCTCGACACGATGGTTAGTTCCGCAGTCCGTGTGTGCCAGGCAGCTCGGGCAGACGGCATCGATATCTCCGGAACGTTCTTTCGGGTTGGTAGCGAATCACTCAGTGATTCACGCGCAGCCGTGCTGCGGTCTGCGAAAACGTCCTTCGCCTGCCACTATTCCATGAGCGAGACTGGGCCGATAGGCATTGCGTGTTCTTCCGGAAGCTGTGTTGACGATGTGCATCTGCTCTCGGGCAAGATCGCCATTCTTTCTCGGCCCGGCCCAGACGGTCGCGATGCGTTGTTGGTCACCACTCTGCTTGCGGGCGCTCCGCGTATCATGATCAACGTCGAAAGTGGTGACTCGGCATCGGTCGAAACTCGTTCCTGCGGCTGCGCGTTTGGCGCCGTAGGATACCTGACGCATTTGCATACCATCCGAAGCTACGAGAAAGTTAGCAGCGAAGGCATGTATTTTCTGGGCGCGGAGTTGGCAGCTCTAGTAGAGGACTATCTGCCGCGGTACTTCGGCGGAGCGCCGACCGACTATCAGTTCATTCATGAGCAGTGCGAAGGTCTGAATCGTGTGCGCCTGATCATCTCTATGTCGGTTGGCGATCTGGACGCTGCCGCAGTCCGGGACACAATTCTATGGCGACTGGCGGCGAAATCGCGTGGCGACGACATGAAATCCGCTATCTGGGCCGACGGCCGTGTCTTGACTGTCGAGCGCGGAGACCCGATCGCTACATCTGCCTCGAAGATTCTGCCAGTTCGTTTTGTCCATGACTAGAGAGCGTCTTGCGGGCGTAAACTGCATAGAAGCACGCTGTGAAACGGCGGGTCCAAAGACGGTCCTGGAGAGCAAACAGACGTAGGAGCCAGCGGATCGGTACACTGGCCAGGCGTCCGCAAGTGCGGCGCACTAGCCAAATCAGGGCAGTTGAGAGAATTCGTGGATTATGAATCATCCAGTCTCGGTCGAGGATTTCGAAGCCCCTTTCCCGCAGGTCGCGAACTAAGGCTCCGATTGTCGGGGTGTAACCGAGTGGGAATGGCACTAGACCGGTGCGGGCCGCCAAACGGAGCACTGAGTACAACGGATTGAGCGGGTTGTCCAGTGTGATGACGAGGCTGCCACCAGGCTTTAAGGCCGCGCAAAGCTGAAAGATCGCACACTCAAACTCTGCACGGCTATCGAAGTGATCGAGCGTTGACGTCGACAGCACTATATCCAGGGAAGCACTCGCGATCGGCAGGCGTTGCACATCGCACACAAAGCAATGCAGCGGGTAGGTACCCGCACGGGCTCGAGCGGCCCTTACCGTCGCGAGAGCGATATCCGTGCCCAGAAGGGTCGCTCCCCCCGGTTCAAAAAGGTCGACAATGATCGCGTCCAGGCCCCAGGCATCTTCAAACAGGTCGGTCTTGAGAACCCGACCGGATGGCTTGTTGCCGACCCATTTGCGAATGAGCGCTTGGTGCACCTGCCTTTTCTGCAAAGCGACCTCGGAATCCAGGTACCACGAAGGACTGGATCGAGCCGCGAGTTCATCCCACGTTCGCCGGCTCCCGGTGGGTGTCACGGTTTCAGCCCGGGGCAGGGTCAACATGTGACCCAAGTTTATCCTAATGCAGCTCGTTATGAGGCATTTATGGTAGACAACAGACAGCGCAAAGTGGACCGTAATAGTAAGTCGGCGCCGAAAGTCTTCAATTTTCGACAAGCACACAACGTGCAGTAGCTGGCGATAACAGCCCTATCATCCACCAATCGGGATCGGTCCCGAGAAAACGGCGGTCACGGCAGAAACGGATAGTGAAAGGATGCTGCGTCATCCAGGACCATGCTCCTCGTGATCGACTAAACTGAGTAGACTCAAGACCTGCCCTACAATAGTTCCGACATGGCCGCGGGCGACGCGCAAAGAGTGTGATTTCGGTAGATGATTGAGCGGTTGGGGTTCCAATGGCACCCCGGCATGTCCTTCGAGGCAATCGTTGAATTACGTAATGACCTGGACGCGATGCTGCAACAAATTCGGTCCGAGCGGCACATCCGCCCGGCAGTTTTTCGGTGTCCGCAGTGTGGCCATGTTGGCGAAGGCGCGCAGCCGCACGTCAGCGTTCGCGCGATGATTTTGTCGCTTGGCCGGTTCGGCATCGCCCCGGCTGAGCAGACCCGCGCTCTTGAGAAAGCATGGGCAGCACATCGGAAGCAGAAGGGGGCTGGATCTATACGGGGTCGTTTCGTCAGTCGATGAAGCCGGTGGTTGCGTCCACGTGTAGACCCCACTAGGCCGACGACCCGCCGAAATTTAACAAAACGCCGGATTATCGGCGGCTGTCGCTCGGCATGGGAACATTTTGGAGCTGTAACACAAAGCAGAGGAATTTAGGATTACAATGTGCTTGCAAGTTCGTAATATAAACGAGCGCTGCTCTCGGCGAAAACCGGTGCTAGCATAATATGCGGCCCGCTTTTTGTGGGTTGATTCAGGAGGTAAGGACCGATGCTTTTAGAAACCCTCGTAGCGGTTTCCACCGATCCGTCGCTACGACGGCGTCTATTATAATCGGCACTCAATCCGAGCCACTGGGGGACATCGCTGTCATGACCGTCCTAAACGGCGTGTCGGCCACTGGTACTCCAACCGAGGTTTTTGCAGGCATTACCGACATTGCCACGAATTCGCCCCAAGGAATTGACCTCAGCGACGCCACTTTTTTGTCGGTGCCCGCTCTATTTCAAAACGGCGCAATCAGCGTGACGTTTGTGGTCGGTGTGCAGGCGGCCGGCTCCGGCCTCTTCACGGGTGGCAATACGACCGTTGCCAGCGGGACCTGCCAGATCATTTTCAACGAGTTTGTTTGATGCTGTGGAGGACTGATGACGAAGAACCCATCGACCAAACGTCCGGCTCCGACGTACTCGAATGTCTGCGTACTTTACGACTCGTCCAATGGTCGCATCGCACATACCCACCGCGCTGTTAGTTATGGTCAGGGTATACGGCACACAGAGGAGGAAGTCGAAGCTGGATGCATTGCGACCGCCAAGAAGCTCGGTCACGACGTTGTCAATATGAAGACACTGCACGTTCCCAGTGCCGAGTTTAAGACTGGTATGGCGTACCGGGTGTATATTCATGCTCGTCAACTGGTTGAATATCGGCCAGTGCCCTCCAGCCAAGCCCATTAGGCGACGGGGTCTGAGATACACTGCTCATACGTGGCTTCAAACAACATCATCGAGCGGACTTCCGGCCATCCCGTTTGGTGATTAGCCGATGGGAGAGCGGAGACGTTTTGGTCGGCACCCTATTGTGTAAGCGGCCCCCTAAACATCAATCAAGCTGGGAAGAGCTTCTCGCGAAGAGAGGGCGTGACGGGTTAAATCGCGATCCTCTCCACTTCGTCGAGCGAAATCTCATCCTGCCGCCGGTCATAGAGCTTCGTCGTGCGCCGGAAGCGTTCCACGCAGGACCCGCTGCCCGCCAATGGCCGACCGTCAATGGGATTTGATCGATCCGGGAGCGGCTATCGCCAGAGCCGATGCCACGGCGATCGCCCTCACAGCCTCGGCTAAGCGCGAGCAGGACCGGCTGGATTTGACGCTCTCCTTCAATCTGGCCGATTTGGACCTGAGTCCGAGCGGCGGCGTCTGGAAGTAGCGCCAGAAGTAGTGGCTCGCTTTCTTACGCCAGAAGGGGTTTGGGCCGGTGCCGTACTGTCGCAGACCGTGAATTTCAATCTGAAGGCGGCAACCTACGCCTCCATGTTGCAAAGCGGAGCGACTTATCACAAACAGCTCAAGATTCCGGTGAAGGCGGCTGAACTGAAACTGCTGGTCGGCAACCTTGCCTCCGGGAAGAAAGGCACGCTGGCGATTACGGTGGGGCTTTTCCACCCAATAGCTTTCAAGAACATTTCCTCACTCTCCTGTTGAAACGTATGATAAAGGTACGATGACGGGCGGCTACGAAGGAGGCGCCCGATGCTTTACGTTGGAGTCGACGCTCACAAGAGCACATCGCAAATTACCGTCATGAATGAGGCTGGAGTGATCCTCCGGCGAAAAAACGTACACAGTACGAGCGAGGGTTTCAAAGGAGCCCTCGCCGGATTCAATGAGCCGTTCAAGGCTGTTCTTGAAGCGAGCTACAGCTGGGGACCAATGTACGACTGGCTCGACGACGTGAGCGAGGAAGTGTTGCTCGCCCATCCGTTGAAGGTCAGAGCCATCGCATCTGCCCGGATTAAGAACGATCGCATCGATTCCGAAGTGCTGGCCCATCTTCTGCGCGCAAATCTGATTCCGGCAGCGCATGCGCCGTCGCGAGAGATCCGTGCGCTCCGGCGTGTTCTCCGGCAACGAATGTTCTTTGTTCAACTGCGCACGATGCTCCGAAACCGGATACGTGCCCTGCTTGCCCAACATTCCGTCAAACTTCCAGAGAACGAAAGAATTTATACCAGGGAAGGCCGGGCCTGGCTTGATCGGGTCGCCCTGCCAGGTTCCGATGCGCATCTTCTCCAGGCAGACTGCGAACTCCATGACAGCATCGAAGTCCAGATTGCATCGACCGATACTCTGATCAACAAGCTCGCCGCCCAGGATCCCTCGGTTAAGTGGCTGATTAGCCTGCCAGGCATTGGGCGTTTTCTGTCTGTTCTGATCCGCTGGGAAGCGGACGACATTCATCGGTTCCCGGACGCCAAACATTTCGTGAGTTATACCGGTCTGGCACCATCGACCTACGCATCCAGCTCTCGGCTCGTTCATGGAGCGCTGACCAAGCAGGGAAACAAATGGCTCCGGTGGGCATTCATCGAGGCGGTGACGCCGGCTGTGCGTTCGTCGGAGTTCGTCCGCGACCACTACATGAAAGTGAAAAGCCGCCGCGGAACAAAAGACGCACGCTGTTCGGCAGCACGAAAGATTGCAGAGATCACTTACACGGTTTGGAGCGAACAACGCTGCTGGGAGGAGACACGCAGCTGACTTGCTCCAAAAGACTCCGGTTGCCCTCTATAACGTCCTGGGCATAATGGCCGCTGATAAAGGTTAGGGAACCGCGGGTCCAATCGTTACTTGTGCCATCTGGGCACCCATAGCAGGATGACCACAGAGTCTCGTCAGACGACGACGGATAAGTGTGCCCTGAGTTCTCCGGACACAACTCAAACCCAGCGAGAAGTGATTACGCCCCTTTCCCCCTCTCGACGCATTCCACAACGGTCCTCGCCGTCAAGGGTTCGCTTCGCCGCGCAAAACCCGCGCGCCCTTGACCGCTCCGGGCCGTTGCGAAAGACCTATCTAACAAGGGGAAAGGGGCTTCCTGAAATGGAATTTCCGGCGTCTGCAAAACAAAAACAAACCACATCCCGTTCCGCAGCTTGACAGGAGACCGTCATAGCAGGACGTTCTCATGCGTATAGAGCCCTGCCTGACGCATGAGAGTCAGGAAGTAACGGAGGAAGGTCTCTTGCAGGACCTCTTGGGCGAGCTCTCTATTTCGAGTGGCCGCGAGAGCGATTCGGGAGAGTTCCTGCGCATGGCGCCCATAGGCTTCCACGACAAGGCGCCGAACTGCTTCGATTTCCTCGGGTTTCAGCCGGTCCGCTTCCCCCATTACCGTTCAGTGTGATACTACTAGCCTGCCGACCACCAGTCCAGCGGTGTTTACACAGGCCCTGAATCTGAAGTCTGGATTCCGCCGAGTGAGTTACGCGACCAACGCCAACTGCTCCGCTTGCGTATCTTTCTGGTCCATCTGCGCACGCGCGTGAAGAATCGCATCCATGGCACGCTCGCGCGTCACAACCTGCAGGTGCCGGGAGCGGATCTTTTTGGTGTCGGAGCTCGTTTGCAGCTCGGCGCTCGGTTGCCGGAACTGCCGACGCAGAGTCGCGAAGCCGTGGAACAAGAACTGGCGGCGCTGGATTTCCTGGAAACCCAGATCGAATCCACCGAGCAGCGGTTGGAAACGATTATGCAGATGAGCGTTGTCTCGCTTCTCCGTCGCCGATTGCTCCGCGGCGGAGGAGACCAGGCTATCGGGTGAGCGAATCATTACCCGAGCTGATTCCTTTCAATCAGCAAGTCCATCAAGTCCTGTCGGACGCACGTCCCCAGCCCCCTGGGATTTACCGCTTTGATGCCAATCCAAGAACCCAAAGGTCTCCACGTGCGTCGTCTCCGCAGCACCATCGATCGCCAGTAAACGCCCTCCGTCTCACGCCGGGGTGCAGTTTCCCGTCAACAGGGTGCATCGTTGTCCATATGTCGTTAGGTCTGTATCGGAAGCCCTATAAAAAGGGATGTCAAGAGACATTTTTCTCCCCTCCGCAGGAGGGCGCGGATATTTTTGTGGCGTCCAGCCCCCTGTGCGTACTTGCAGCCTGGTTCGGATTGGTGTCCATCTCAAATGGGTTCATACTCCGGATTGACGGCGCCAGTGGTGTCTGAGACTGACAAGCGTTACGGACTGCCAGGTTGGCAATCATGGTCCTATCAGAGACTCGAGGCCGATAGCTTTTTTGGATTGTCCGAGAGGGCATAGGGTACCCCAGAGACTCGTGCACAAAGCACGGTGGGCCTATCTTCCGATTCGATTACTCTCTCTCGAACCCGAGCGTCTCAACAACCCGATTGGCATCGCCACCGATGAACTCAGTGGATGGAAACGGATCGGAGACGCTCAAGCTGCTGCTTGTCTTGTTAGCTGTTCCGCGTCGAAATGCGCTCCTTTCTTCCAGACGGTCAAGGTGATCGCCGCGATCTTGCGTGCCAAAGTGAGCCGGGCCATCGCGGGCCTTGCGCCTTTGCCAAGTAAAACCTGGTAAAAGTCGTGGAAAGGTCCGGCTCCGCAGCTGGCTTTCGTCGCCGCACTTTTGAAGATGTCCTTTAGGTCATGGTTGTGATTTTCATTGAGCCCACGAAGCGCTACTGCCTTTTTGGAACGTTGTAGCTGGCCTTCCACGTAGCGGTACTGCGCACTGCCGTGCGTCTCGAGAGCCAGGCCACAGTAGGCCCATAGTTGGCGCTTGGTGCGGAACCGGTGAGGAGTTTGGATCAGTGCGATCAACAGAGCAGCTCGAATCGGACCGATGTAGGGAATCTGGCGCAGCAAGCTGGTCGCGGCGTGCTTCCGGCTCTCGGCCAACAGATCCCGTCGAGCTTGTTGGCGCAACTCCCGCAATACGTCGAGTTGCTGGTAAAAGAGCTCGGCCCGACGACGTACGCCGGCTTCCGTGATCTTGCTCAACCATTCCGACCGATGACGCGATCCATAGACGGATGTACCGGCGCAGGGAATCGCCCAGCTTCGATACAGCGCTTTGAGCCGATTCATGACGCGCGTGAGGTCCTTGTTGATCGTCAGATAACCGCGGCACAACTCCTTCAAGGTGCGTATGCCACTCTCGCCATGGTAGACCGCCGACAGAAGGCCGGCACGCAGCAGCCCAGCCAGTTTTCGAGCGTCAATCCGATCGCTCTTGTTGCCCTCTTTCAGCAGTGCATTCCTTCGTGGATTGCACACCACGACTTTCGTCACGTGAGGCTTCAGCAAGTCGTATAACCAACTGGCCCAGGTTCCTTCTTCCACGGTCACGTGCAAGTCACCGTGTAGCCCTTGGATAAACTGCACAATGGTGGCGGTCTTCGTTTCGACGACGGACTCGATTACCAGCTTGCCCGTGGTGTTGATCACGGCAATCGAAATCGTTTCTTTGTGCACGTCCATGCCGATATACTTTGTCCTATCCATGCAGGGCCTCCTTTCGGTAGAGTTCCGGACGACTCTCAACCTTACCTGAAAGGGGCGCCTTTTTATAATGCGGGCCGGTATGAGGGAACCGGGGATGCTGAGCCTCCCACTGGAATCAGATGTCCCATTCCGGCTGCCACGTCACCCGGCGCTTCTCGAGCCAGGCCTGGTTGCCCATGTGGCAGACCATCGCGCCGTAGTGGCCTTGCTCGACGGTGGCGTTGGGATCCTTGCGCGAGCGGATCGAGTCCAGCCAGTTCTTCATGTGCTGGTCCGGGGTTCCCTTGGCGATTGTGGCTTCAGCCGGATTGCGCGTCCCCTTTGGCAGAAAGCGATAGCCGCGCCGGAAGATCTGCAGCCTGCCGCCCGAGCCGATGAACACGATGTCCTCGCTTTCAGCCGGCACCGAGTCCGTAATGCTCGCCTCGAACGTGACCACGAGCTTCCCAGGGTACTCACAAATCAGGTTGATGTTGTCCGGAGTATCGCGTCCGTCATCGTACTGGTAGATTCCGCCGCCCGCCACGACCGAATTGCACCTGGTTATGCCCAGGAACCACTGCACCACATCAATCATGTGCACGAACAGCCCACCGGTCTGCCCGCAACACAGGTCCATGTAAGAAAAGTGGTTGAAGTAGCGCTTTGGGTCCCACGGAATCTTCGGTAGCGAACCCAGGCAGGCCTCCCAATCAAGACCCTCGGGCTTTTTCTCCATGCCCGCAGGCGGCTTCATGAGGTAGCCGCTGTTGCAGTTCCAGATAGTCCGGACCATGTGGACCTCGCCGATCAACCCGCTGTCGAAGAACCGTTCCTTGGCCTCGGCGAAGTGCGGCGTGCTGCGCTGCTGCACACCTGTCTGCAACACCCGGCCACACTCGCGGACGGCCCGCGCCAGCGGTGGCCCCTGCTCGGGACGTGACGTCATGGGCTTCTCGACGTACACGTCCTTGCCTGCTTGGCAGGCGTCGATCGAAATGCGGGAGTGATTGTTGTCCCAGGTGGCGACGATCACGCCGTCGATATCTTTCCGGTCGAGCAGCGCGCGGTAGTCCGCGCACTTTTTCACCCCGGAGCCGGTGAGTTGCAGCGCTTCGTCCCGGCGGACGTCCCACGCGTCACAGACCGCCACCCATTCGATGCCACCGCACTTGTTGGCCTCGGTCATCAGGTAAGACCCACGGTCACCAGTACCGATGATGCCTAGACGGATGCGGTCATTAGCGCCCATCACGCGGGAAGCGGACACCGCCGTCATCCCCGTGAGCGTTGACGTCTTTAAGAAATCTCTTCGATACATAATTTCTCCTTACCTGCCTGCCACCCACCTGACCGCGTTGTGAATCAACTGCCGGAACTGCGGGTGGTTGTGCGCCTCGGGTCCGTGCCCAAGCATGCAATAAACAACGCGAGACTTCTCGTACGGGCTTATCCACATCAACGGCCCGTCCGCATTTGGGTGATTCGTCTCCAGAAGGATGTGCGCTTCCGGTGAAATCCAGACGTGCTTGTAGGTCTCGTCGACGATATGTATGGCGCCGATGCCGTCGGTGATCGGATGTTTGCCCGTGGGCTCGACGATCAACTCCTGATCATGCTGATAGGTGGATGCCGGGTGTCCGGGCTCGCCCTTCAGGAAGTACTTTCCGGCGCGCACGTCCTGCCACCACCATTGCCAGTCATTCAGGCTGGCGAGGGCATGGTGGAGAATCAAAACACCCTTGCCGCTTTCCAGGAATTCGCGGAGGTTTTTGCGTTGTGCCTCTGGAACATCCTGGAACAGGTCGTATAGCACGAGCACGTCGCACATTGTCCGAAGATCGTGGTTGAAAGCGCTGGGTTGCGGATCAACCGTCACCGCCAGATCGTCCTGTCCGTTGAAGAGCGAGTAAAAGCTGGGTGCGTGATCATGGCCGCCGGTCACAAGCAGAACGCGAATGGGAAGTTCCTTCTTCTCCTCCACCGGCGGCTTCACATCGCCAGTGGCCGCCCACTCCGTGCCACGCGTGAAGGACGCCGCGAACCCGGGCTCCATCATTGCTGCTGTGTCATGGCCCAGTACGGTTTGGAAAACACGGCCCTTGCCGTACTCGACGGTCCACATGATGGGCTCGTCCCTGCCGGTGCCGCCCGTATCTACCGCTGAAAACGCAGCCGCGATCACGTGAGCCTCGGGCCGCATGTTCATGCGGTGGTAGAGTTCGTCGCTGGTGAGGAACGTTTCCGGGAGACCGCGTGCAATCGGATGCTCACGGTCCGTGTATTTCACGGTGAAGACGTGGCGCGTGCCGTGCCCCGTCTTCGGGGACCAGGTTCCGCCGGCCATAACCGCGAACGCGGGCCAGGGGTTCTCATGAATTCCGGTTTTTACGTGCCGGTCGCCGAGCAGCTCCATTTCCCCGAAGCCATAGCTCGCGCCATGCACCAGCACCATACCCTTGCCCGTCTTCACGAACTCCTCAACGGCTTTCTCCGCGGTCTCGCCCCAGCGAGGCCCGTTGTAGTCCAGGATCAGCACGTCGTAGGCCGCGACTGTCTCGCGGGTCATGCCGGACGGCTCTTCGGTGACACGCACGTCGAACTTGCCGGTATTGACCAGTTCCTGGCGTAGCAGCGGCGTAGTCGCCCGCCAGTCGTGATTGTTGCGTCCGGAAATGATCAGCGCCCGAATCTTGCCCGACTGGAAGAATGCGGCAGTGTTCTGGGACCAGCCAGCCGCCGCGCAGAGCAATAGAAGGACGGCCAGCTTAGCCATGGATCACCTTGCGAAGGTGCGCCAGGCTGCGCTCGGCCTGCAGAGGAGTGCCGCACTCCACGCTCAACACGCCGTCATAACCGTCAACTTTAAGGATGTCCACAACCTTCGCCCAATCGATGACGCCATCGCCGCAAGCGCATCCCACTGGCGTCCCAGTCACTTTACCTTTCTCCGCTTCGGCCTGCCCCAGTGAGATGTCCTTCGCATGGACGTGCGCCACGAGCGGCAACACCGCCTTGAGCCCCGCATAGGGATCCTCGCCGCCGAGGTAGGCATTTCCCGTGTCATAGTTCACTTTCAGGCAGGGCGACTTCACCAGCGTGGCGATCCTGAGCAGGCCTTCTGTCTTCTTGGTAATGCTCTGGTGGGGTTCGATGCCAACCAGTACGCCATAACGCTCCGCCACCTGCAGGACCTTTTTGAGCGTGTAGCGCATCACCTGAAAGCATTCTTCGTCCTCCAGCCACGGCGGCCGGATGCCTTCGTCGGTATTCACCACCGGCGCCCCGACGGCAGCCGCCAGGCGGATCGCCTTTTCCAGATAGGGGACGCTGATCTCCGGACGCATCAATGGACTGTGTGCACTCAATCCCGAAGCCCTCACGCCGTGCTTTTCGAGAACGTCCTTCATCTCCATCGGATCGTTGTCCATGGAGAACGAGTGAAAGTAGCCGGCCTCGCTGAGTAGTTCCCGGCCGTTGTGCACCATTGGCTCGACGTAGAGGAACCCGAGCGCCGCCGCGCGGGCGACACCGGACTCAAATGGTTTGTCTTCGCAACGGATGAACTCCAGATTGACTCCGACTTCGATGCTCATGACAATTAAGGGCCTGCAAGCACATGGCTTGCCGCTCGGTTAACCGTTTGTTTTCTGCGCACAGGGAGCTGGTTTGTGCGGACGAATCGTAAAGCTGGGGCTTTACACCCACCAAGCTAAGAACGCTCGCGCGATTACTACAATGGGGGCGGTTATAATATCAGCCCTTACTGAATGCCCAAAGGGAGGAAACCGAAAGTGAAGCGGCGTACATTCATGAAATCATACGCAAAAGTATGAAAAACGTCTGGCTAGATACTTGAGTTGGCGCTGGAGAATTGAAGCAAAAGGCGAGGAGTATTTCAAGCCGTACCGTGTGCAGACACTCGTCACAGCGATTCACCTTCCTGTTGATGAGCGCTTCCCGAGACGGACACGAGATCGGCTGGAAAAGGCCCTTAAACAACTCGAAATGGACAAAGTTCTAGCTGGATTTCATTATAAGGGCTGGCTGGACGACTGGCTGCAAGCTTCGGTATTGATCGAACCCCCGGATGTAGTCGTTGACAATTATCAGAACATTGGTAGTCACATGCGCATAGCTAATATCGATCTTGCCGATCGAATACGTGAAAAACGCATGGCTGAGCGCCTAGGTCGCTTGAGGGCAGGTTTCCTCCAGCAGGTGCGACCCGCGCGAGTGCTTCAGTGCATGCGGATGGGCCAGGCGGAGCGGGATGCCGCCGAGTTTGCAGTACATGATGCGGAAGATCGCCTCATCGCGTCTCGAATCGATCGCGCGGAACAGATCCTGGAGCTGCGTGGCCGAGAGGTACTTCGGTGGTTCTGCGGCAATGCGGCGTTTGAGCGAAACAGTCTGACTATTCTGTTTCGTTGGGGCCGAAACAGGGGCGTTTCGGTCAATGTTTTTGATCGGCGGCATGTTTGTGGTCTTCCGTAGTGTTTCGTTTGCGAGCTGCGGAGCCCCGCGAAAACCGCTCAACTCCGCGCCAAACGGGGGGTTCGGCGGCTACCGGAAAATTAGGTGCGCGGCGTATTTTCCGGTAACGATTGTCCCAATCTATATATCGGCAGGTCGCAAAATTTCTCCCTTTTGTCCGTTTTTGTCCGTCTGCCGAAAAGTCTTAGAGGGGGAAAACGAGATGCGGCGTGAGATCCCGTGGGGGACAGTTGTTCGGCGTGAAGGGTTACCGCAAGTGGACGCTTCCGCTGGTCGTGGTGGGCGCGAATTCGATCTTCATCTATTCGGTGGCCGACGTTCTACGCGGATGGCTGGATCGGGCCGTCGGGGTATTCACGCTGCACTTTACGTGGCTTGGTGACTTCGCATGCCGGAAACGCTCGATGAGGCAAGCCAGCCGGTCCCAGAATTTTGCCCAGAAACCCATTTTCGTACGAAAACCGGGCCGGCACGGCACGAATTCAAGTAGGCGCAAGAGCTGGCAGTCTGCAGCCTATCCTCTTGCTGTTTTTGCGACGAGTACTCGACAGTCCGCGCAGCCATGGCTCGTGGGCCGCTGCGCGAGGCCGCCGGCTTCCATTACCAGGAATGTTTCGAATCTGGCAAAGCCCCTCGCACTCAAGGGCGACACCTTTCATGCCGGCGCCGCGAACCAAGTCAGCGACTGGGCGGAACTCCTTCTGCTTGATACGGCCATGCCGCTTGCATAGTATGACCACGAATTTTCGGAAAGTATCCCGCCATCACGGAGAACCGCTTCGGCAATGGCATGGTTACATACGAGGGAACGGTTTTGAGCGATGAGTTACAGCGGAAAGTGCTGGAGCGCGTCCTCGCCCAAACACAACTCACCAGGGCCGATCAGAAGTTGCCTGACGCCATCCGCGTGAAACACGGTATCAACCACGCCGGCAAAAGGCTTCATTACTACTTCAATTTCTCTGTGGACCCAGAGCTCGTATCGTACCCTTACGCTGGCGGTGTGGAGTTGCTTTCAAACCGTCCGGTGACCAAGGGTGCGGAGATTTCGCTCGAACCCTGGGGTGTGGTCATAGTGGAGCGGTGAGAACCGCGCCCGTGGAGGCTGTACGGCCGCCGAGGCTTTGGGGCGGCACTGGCAGGCCCTACGCTTCCACTCAGCCAGGCGCCAAGAATTCAAACCGGAGACACTGCGTGCTCAATGGACACTCCGACAGAACGAGCGCGATATTCAACTCACCGTCCATCGCTGTTTGTCTTCCACCCAATGCTTGGCCTACGCGTCCTCAACGGTTTGCCATTGAGATTCGCATCATCGCATTGCGGCCAGCGCAACTCGAGCGCCTACCAGGTCGGGGCTGATCTCGACGGCTTGGCTCAGCTCGGCTTTAGCCTGGGACCGATCATCGAGGCCCAGGTATCCGAGGCCGGTCAGGTAGTGGGCATCAGCCAGCCGAGCGCGAGACGACAGCGCCCGGCCGCCTCGCCCCACGGTTGCAGTCTCGTGGAGAGCGGCTTTTCCAGACTCAACAATGCCCGCAAAGAGTGTTTTGGCGTTATCGGTTCGACCCAGTTTCAGGAGAGCCAGCGCTTGATAATAGGCCTGCGCGCCACTCATCAGGTCGTCGCTGATCATATGACGCCTGCGCCGGTCCGTGCCAGCGGCCGAGCCCTCGCCTGTCTTCCAGGCTTCGATAGCTTTCTTGTGATCGCCCAAGCCTTCATAGGCGACGCCAGTCCAATAAGCCACCTCCGCACCACGCATTCCGGCGCCTGCTCCGGCGGCTCCCAGCGGCAGGTTCGAGGGAATCGTCACCGCGGCTCGAAGATCGGCGAGCGCATCTTGGTACCGCTTGGCTTCAATGTCCTTCCGGGCGCGCAAGATGTGAGCGTCGCTCCAATGCTCGGTAACATTGAGGTTAGCGCCCTCCGCAACGGCGAACTGTCTGGCGGTCATCATCCGGATGGCTTCGTCGTACGCGCCCGCGGCGATCTTGAGCGCGATATACCCGTTCTGCGCATCATCTCGCTGGCCGACTACCGTTGCGTTCTTATCGAAAAAGGGGAGCCGCTGTTCCAGCAGAATCCCAGCCTGCTCGTATAGTTCAGCCAGCTCTGTAAAGTGCAGCGGGTATTTGCGCTCGGCGCCCACAGCTTTCTCCATTTCGGCAATGGCCCGATGCAGATCGCCCTGTGGCTTCTGGTGCGCGTAGGCCGTCGCCAGGTTCCGGTGCACGATGGCGAACGACGGATCTATGGCTGAGGAAGCTTCCCACATTTTTGTGGCCTCGTCCGGCTGCCAGTCGTATAGGAGATTGCCGAGATAGTATGGCGCGCGGGCGTCCCGCGAATTGGCTTTCATGGCCGCGCGAAGCACTTCAATCGCCTCGTTTTGGAACGGAAATACATAGTCCGGCGGCATGGCCATGGCCAGCTCGTCGTAATCACATTCCTTCTGCGTCTGCCCCAGCTTCCCGGCGAAGTAGCCGAGATAGTAGTAGGCCAGAGGATGAATCTTGGACTTGTCCGGCGCCGCGGCGACCAGTTGCAGGAGCACGTCGGTTCCGTCCTGCCAAAGACCGCCGTCGAGGTACTCGGCAGCGGTCTCTTGCGCCGTCGCGGGATGATTGTTCATCGTAGATGCCAGAATCCGCGCCGCCTCGGAACTCGGCGAAGCCAGCCATTTCTCCGCCATGCTGCGAACGTCGAGCGGATCGGCCCTGTGCGCGGCGTTCAAGACTTGCGACGCATCTGCCGGACGCCCAAGGTGGCGCAGCACGGCAGCCTTCAGATTTAGGGCGCGGATATTGAGCGCGTTGGAATCGATGGACCGGTCAACAAGGTCCAAAGCGGCAGGCATGTCTCCGCGGGATGCCGCAATCTCCGCCAGCGAATAGTAACCGGCTGCTTTCCACGCCTGGCTCCACGTTGCCTTGTAGAGATACGAATAAGCCTCGTCGGCTTTTCCCTCGGCCTTGAGTGTGGCACCGAGATAATAAATAGCCTCGCCGTCCTTGGGACTTGTATACCCCTCGGCGAGCCGGTCGAGTGCCGTACGCAGGTGGCGCTCCGCCTCTTCGTATCGGGATTTTTTGAAGTAGGTGATGCCGAGCGCAGTGTTGACGCGCGCATCGGCGTGGTCGCGTCTCAGCGCTTCTTGCCAGTAGGGGATCGGATCGATTACAGGATCGTGGAATTGCTGCGCGCGCAGCCCGATGAGATAAAGCTCCTCATTCGTCTTGACGTCTTTGGGCGGCGCTGGCGCGGTCACCGGTTTGGGCATAGGCGCGGGCGTGAGGCGAACCGGGCGATAGGAGACCAGTTCATGGCCTTGATCCGAAATCGAAGCCACGAGATCGTGCTCGTCGATTCCTGCCGGCACCGTGACCGTTTTCAGGTACGGCTTGGCGGGATTAATCGCCACGGTTTCTTCGAGCAGCATTTTTCCGACTGCCTGGAGCCGCACCTGCGCGGACGCATGCGCGGAAGTTGTGTAAAAGCCGACCTTCGCCGAACCATTGGTGACGTCCAGATTCACGGCGGCATCCAGGTTGGCCTTCTTCACCCCACCGATGTCGCGAAACGGATACCAGCTCATCGAAAACGACCGCGTCTCGTAGGGCTGCAGCCAGCTATAGTCGGGTTGGTTGTCCGAGTAGGCCCCAACCATCAATTCGATATAGGGCCCATCGTCGTCTGTGAGGATCTTGTCCCAAGCGCGGCCAAACGGGCCGTTGCCCCAGGTCCAGAACTTCTTGCCGGGGACAATATTGTGGTCGGCGACGCTCATCGTCCCGGCTTCCCTCCCATGGTCGTAGCCGGCGAAAAAGTCGTCCTGATAGTTCCAGGCGAACACGGAGTTGGCGGAAATGTGGCTCTTGTACCAACTGATGTCGACGCCTTTGGTGAAGTCTGCGCCAGCATACGTGGTAGTCGAGAAGGGCCAGGCCGTGAATTCCCGCTTGGCGTGGTAGACGCCGTATTGCGTGCTGGGAGGAAAGATGACCTGATAATTCTCATTGGCATGGACCGCCAGGTTCGCAAAGCACAACATGGTGTTCACGACGGGCGTGCGATTCACGATCCGCACCGAGGCTTCCAGGTACGCCTTACCAGGCCGCAGCGTATAGCCTACGGCCCAACGCATGCGCTGGCGGACTTCCAGCTCGCCTACCCAAATAGTCTTGCTGCCGTCGGCTTTCTCCTCCACCTTGTATTGCACGGGAATGAAAGTGCTGGCCCGGTGGTGGTGGGGGATGTTCCATTCCACGCCGCCGGAGATCCACGCCCCGATCAGGCCGATCAGCGCGGGCTTGATCACATGCTGGCGATAAATGAAATTGTAGCCGTTGGTCTTGTCCACGCCTTCGAAGATCCGGCCGCCGATCTCGGGCAGCACACCGATGCGGAGATATTCGTTTTCCAAGTAGACGGCGGTGTAGGACTTGTCGACCTTCTTACCGGTAAGCGTGTCATACATTGGATACGGATACACCGGCCCCTGAGCTCCCTGCGACTCCCGGCCGAAAAAGAACATCGGGTTCGGCTCGGGCGCTCCAGCCAAATAGGTAGGGATGGTAATCTGTTCTTCCCAGAGTTTGACGGACGAAGCATCGGTCGCAGAGAGAAGAGGAGAGCAACCGATCACGAGCGCCGTCACGTAAGCAGGTAGCGACGACAGGATTTTCTTGGGGAGCACGGAGTTTCCTCCAGATGGGATCCGAACCGGAATTTCCATTTCGGACTGCCGGTTCTGTTTAGTATATACCCAGCCCAGGACCGCAATCGTTGGTGCTGCTGGTTGGGCCGGATTAGTAACGGGAAACGCCGTTGTGGCCCGGCCCTGAGGGTCGCAAGTCCTGGATTGTCGGCGACCTTACCGCGCCTGCTGTGGCGCTCGCACTTCTTCCCAGCCAGCCAGGGAAACATTCGTCCGGTAGTTGGATTCGTTGTAGTCCGGGTTGCGAACTGGTTTATAGATACGCGCGCCCGTAAAGGGCCGGTCCTGAGTGTAGATCCAGACCCGCTCCTGGTCCCACAGCACAATCTCATCGCGCGCATCGCCCGTCAGATCGAGGACGTTGGCGGCGAGATCCGGGTGGCCGTCATCGGGAAACATCACCACGCGACGCAGATGACCATCGAGCATACCTCCTTCCTTGACATTGCCGGAAAGCAGGATGAACTCCTGCCCATCACCGCGCCAGTTCACCGGCAGCATAGGCGCGCCTGTGTGGACCGGCTCGCTCTGTTCCAGAATGTTGCCGTCCCAGTCAAACAAGGTCACGATGCCCGGATTCTTCCAAAAGTTGATGCTAACGTACTGGAGGCCCGGCACGTCCATGCGGTACTTCGCTACGCTCGGACTCTGTGTGTGGCCGGCGCGTACGTGTTTGAGGATATTGCCGCGTATGTCGAACATGACGAATCCCTCGTCACTACCGCTCGCGTACACGCGTGGTTCGGCCTTTGGATCGCCGCTGAGATTGCCCGCCATGATGCCGTCGGCGTGATCCCGCAAGTCCCGATCGTGACTCCAGAGCTGGCGACCAGTGTGATTCCACAACGAGTACCCGATCGCAATCATGTCCCGGCCGTCGGCATCGATGTCCACGGGGTATGGATAATGCCCTGTTTGGCCATCGCCTTTCCATAACAGCTCGAGCTGGTTGTTGAAAATCCAGAAGTGCTCGTAGCGGTCCTTTACCAAGATTTCGTGACGCTCCTTGTTGCCCGAGAGATTCACGAATGCGATCGAATCCCCGTTCACCAGTTCGTAGGGCCGCTCCTTCGCCTGCGGCGCCTCCGGCATCCAGGCCCATCGCCTCACTCTTCCGGTTCTGCCGTCTAGAATCTGCAGCTTAAAATCCTTGATCAACACCACCTCGCTGCCGCTGTCGCCGTCGATGTCGTGGATCTGGAAAGGCGTATCGTTGGTAAGCAAGCCATTGCGAGGATCCGGCCGGCCGATCTGCCACAAAATCTTGCCGTCAAGATTCACCGCCGTCAGACAACTGATCGCATCAAAGGCGTCACCTTTCACATGTGGAACGTTCTGCGCAATCAGCATATCGATTTGGCCGTCGCCGTCCAAATCACCGAACCGCACGTTACGGCCCGCTCCGAATTTTGGCGTTTCGAATCTCTTCCAGAGCTTAGGCTTCGGATTCTCCTCGCGCAAACGAGCCAGCTCCGCTTCGCGGGCGCGGATACGCGATTTGATGCCGTCAATAGTCTCATTGGACGCCTGAACGCGGAAATCTTGGAACCGCGCCGGGCCGGTCGCTGTAATGCCGGCCTTTCCCTTTGGAATCTCGGCATCTGTAGCTTCGAGAATCAGTCGACCGTCGATAAAGCAACGGATACTCGGGCCGCGGTTCTCGACCGTCAGACGGTAATATCGTTTCGTGTCGTAGGGAAAGGCAACGCTGCCGAGCTCGCGGAAATCCGGCACGCGAAACTCTTTCTCAAGCGGTAGGTGCAACGCCAGACGCGCTTTGCCACGCTCCAGCGCGAACAGGTAGTAGTGCCTGTTGGTGTGATAGCGGAACACGATACCAGCCAGGTTCCCGAGAGCGAGTGGTTTGACCAGAGCCTCAACCGTATAGTCACTCCACTCCTCGTCGCCAGTTAGAAAAATCGCTTTCTGAAACTGGTTGGAATCGGGAGTGAGCTGCTGTTCGAGGTAGCTCTTGCCAGCCTCGTCGCCAGCGACCCAGGCGTCCAGATGGCAGATGGCATTTTCCCAGTTCCCCAGAGGCACGCCGCGATTCGGCAAATAATGGTATTCCTGAATGGCTGCATTCAACGTGCCGACCGGATTCGTCAGCCATCCCGGAGGGAATTGGGAGAAGTCATCGTGGAACAAGTCCGCAGAACGCACCGGAAGACAAAAAACAAGCAATAGGAAAATGACCAGCACAAGACACCTCGGGCGAATCATAGCAGGCTTCCTGATCTGTGAATTGTCGTGTTTCGCCGCGGACTGGGAAAAGGAAATCCGCGCTCTGCGGCCGGCTGACACCGGGGCACAGGAGACCGCCGTGCTTGACGAGGTCCAGCAGCGTGCGAAGCAGGCGCTCGATGCGATCCCGCACGCCCATACGAAAGACGATGCGCAGCGGGTCCGCCCGTTGCTTCGCCAAAAGCTCGAACACTCCCTCGGCTTCCGGCAATTTCCCTGGCCGCCCGATTTGCAGGCGCGGGTCGCCGGAGTCATTCAGCGCGACGGCTATCACATTGAAAAAGTCGTTTACCAATCGCTGCCCGGGACGCCTGTGGCTGCTCACCTTTACATGCCGGACGTCTTTAGCCGGCCCGCGCCCGCCATCCTTTTCTACAACGGCCATTGGTGGCCGGACGCCAAGACGCGCCCGGATTTCCAGGCCTTCTGCATCAACATGGCGCGGCTGGGCTTCGTGGTGCTGACCTTCGACCCGTTCGGCCAGGGCGAGCGCGGGATCTCCACGCGCGACCACCGCCGCGTCGAGTCCCTATTGGCAGGCGTCGCTCAGCAGGGCATCGCTGAATACGAATCACAGTGCGCGCTCGAATACCTGCTCAGCCGCAAAGAGGTCGATCCACAGCGCATCGGCATGACCGGAGCATCGGGAGGCGGCTACAACACCTGGATTACCTCGGCGCTCGACGACCGGATAAAGGTCGCGGTGCCGGTGGTCGGCACGAGCGACTTCTACGAGCAGATCGCGGTAGCACGACCGCTCGATTGGTACCATGCCTCCGAGCATTGCCATTTCGTTCCGGGCCTGATCCGCTACGCGAATAATCACGAGTTCGCAGCCATGGTAGCGCCCCGGCCGCTAATGATCATCGCCGCATCCCAGGACCAGAGCTTCCCGATCGAAGGCGTACGGACGGTCTACCGTTATAGCCGGGACCTGTACGGTTCGTTCGGCGCACCGGACAAACTCGGTTTTTTCGAAGACACCTCCGCCGGCCATGGATATCAGCAGAAGAAACGCGAAGCTGCCTACGGTTGGTTCCTGCGCTGGCTCATGGGCCGAGGCGACGGCAGGCCATACCCGGAGCCTGCAACCGAAACTGAGCCATATGATGCGCCTGATTTGCGCTGCTTTGAAAAAAACGCGCCGGCAGGGCCAGGAATCATCGACGCCGTCCGGCAGTTGGTCGCGAAAGCGGAGCCGCTGCCGTTAGAGTCACGGCGGGTCCCGCTGCCCACACCCATTCCACTGCTTCGGAGTTTGCGGGTCCAGCGCATTCTGATTCCATCCGGCCAGATCACGCTTCCGGCTTTCTATCTCGCTGCGCCACGGGAAATCGGAGTGCTTGTCGCGGTGGATGACAGAGGAAAAGAGGAGCTTGCGGCCGACCCGCTGATCCGTGAGGCCGCCGCGCGCGGCTGGAGTATTTGCGGTATCGATCCCCGCGGCATAGGCGAGTCGGCCACCACGCAGAAAGGCTGGCTGGCGGCGACAAGCCTGCTGCTCAACGAAGATTTCATACTCCGGCAGGGTGAAGATATCGCTCACGTGATCCGTGGGTTTCCCGGCAAGCGTGTGGCTCTGTATGCACGCGGCGACAACGCGGCCTTAGCGGCCGCGTATGCGATTGCGATCTCGCCGGATATCGTCTGGTACGCGCTGCGCGATGGCTTTCTCACTTTCCGGCAATTCCTTGATCGCCCACGATCGCTCCAAGCTTCGTTCCAGCTAAAGCGCGAGGATAATGACCGTAATAGCCCGTACGATCACGAGATCCCGTTCTTATATGTGCCGTTTGATGGACTGCGGAAGCCAGACATTCCGCAAATGCTCGCCGCCACGGACGCTCAATGCGTGATCGTAAATCCAGTAGATGGCGACTGGAACCGGATGCCGGCAGATGCCGCGCAGAAGCTTGTACACTGCCCGGTGTTATCGAGCGGTAGCTATGAGGATCGTGTTCGATCGTTCCTGAACAGCTTCTGATTGTCAGGCCGCACCGAAAGACAGCCGCCGCCAACTCATGCGCGATCGACGGGCGAGTTCGCTTGGGCTACCTGGCATCAATCTGACATATGGACCGATTGCGAAACTGAGGAGCCCGCACTACTTCCGTTGCTGCGGCGCACTAGCCCTGAGTGCCCGGAATTTTTCCAGCGCTTCTTTGGCCTGGGCGTCTTGGCCCAATCGGGTGTAGACCCGCGCGAGCAGATATTGCGGTTCCGGATAGTTCGGGTCCAACGACACAGAGCGCTGGAGCCAGTTGAGGCACAGATCAGTCTTGCCGAGTTTCCACAGAGCCTTGGCACCGAGATAAAAATTGCGCGCCGATAGAGGATTGCGATCGGCTGCCTTTGATGCCGCAGCAAAAGCTCGCTCCGCTTCGCCTCTTTCCACGAGCAGGTCCGCCAAGTTGGCGTAGGCCCAGTCGTAATCGGGGTGGTCCTTCTCGACGAGTTTGATGGCAGTCAGAAAGTAACGAATCGCAGTCTCGGTATCGCCGTTGGCCTGATAACACAATCCGAGATTATCGTACGCTTTATACGATGCCGGGTCGATCTTCAACACCCGCTGAAACTGACCTATGGCGTAATCGATGCGGCCTTCCTGATAATAGACACGCCCGAGCATATAGGCGCCTTCGGAATCCTGTGGATAACGATCGAGCAGCACCAGGAACGCGTTGAGCGCGCTATCGATGTGGCCTGAGAAATACTCAATGTTCCCCTTGAGCTTGAGCGCAGTTGGCTGCGACGGCTCCTTCTTCAGGACGGCTTCGGCCTGTTCCAGCGCGTTCGACAACCGCTGGGCCATGAAGTAGGCGTTGGCCAGCACCAGTCGGCCCGGCACGGAGTCCGGTTCCAGTGCGAGAAAGTACTGCGCTTGTTCGATCGCCAGCGCAAACTCACGCCGATTGACATTAGCCTCCGCGAGACCGAGCAGGGCAGTGTGTTGCGTGGGGCACGCGTCGAAGGCTTGTTGAAATGCACTCGCGGCCGCAGCATACTGCTTCTTCTCGACGGCGTCGCGCCCACTCTGTTGCAACTCAATGCTTCGGAGTAAATTACACGCCACGACCGCCGTCTGCTGCCCCCACGCCAATGAAATGGAAGCTGTGACGGCCAGACAAAATGCTCCAAGCGTACCGGTGCGGCCCATATCCGACACTCATGTCCAGAATATCAGGCAGTTCTTACTTCGGCGTGAAACGCCGCAATGGCACCGTTAGCGAGCCTAGCGCTCCCGAGGCTAAATCGCGGACGAGGATGCGCAAAACCGTAGCCTCCGGGGCAGGATCAACGTGCTCGATCACCATCAGCCCGTTCGCCTGCATCACGCGCTCGTAAGTCGCCTGATCCAGTGCCAAGTTATTCGTGCGGGCATCGGTCTTGAGCCGGCGATCTTTTTGGTCCAGTTGTACGAGCCAGATATCCAGGTGGCATTCCCATTTTTCCTGCGTATGTTGGAGAGCTAAGTCGCGTGGTCCCAGTTGCAACGCCAAGTCGAGACCGCCTCCGGCAGCGGACCGGACTGCGACGGTCAATCCCAAAGCTGCGGCATCGATTGGGCTCCATAAGGCGGCATCCAACACTCGCTCGCGATACCAGGACTCGGCTGGCTCGTCGGGTTGCGCAAAATAGCCTCGGCGGTAGTTGACTTCCACATCCGGGCGCTTCACCTCCACGACGACCTTGTGGAACCTACCTTTCCAATCCTTATGCGCCGGATAGTAGCCAAGAACGTACAACAGGCGTGAGTCGTCAACGGCGCGGTGCAGCGCCGCTAGCAAATCGTTGTTGTTGTAGAACGCGCGGCCGCCGGTGCGCTCGGCCAGCACTTGCATGGTGGCAAACTCTGACGTATCGGGATTGCGCAATTCCGGCCTGGTGATGGGCCCCATGTAGTCCTGGGCCGCCATGAGGCCGCGGGCATCTACTGGGTAGATTGCCAGATTGGCCCTGTTCAAGGCGCGCGCGGCATGCTCGAATTCCGGCCAGGCCTCTCTATCTTCCGTGGCAACTTTTTTTGGCAAGGGAACCGAACTTCCACCGAGTGAAATCGGAAAACTGCCTGATACCCAGATCAGATTTTTGCGTCCCGGCAACGCTTCCAGGTGATTGGCGATAGCAATCAACGCACGGATGGTGCGGAAGGCACGGTCGGTTCCGTAATAGTTGTAAAGGCCGAACGATAACTCACCGAGCCACGCTTCCCAGTGAGCCGGACTGGCAACGCCAGGATCGTACAGGGGCGCTTCCAGTGACGCCGAGGCGCCACTCTTGTAAGACTCGATAGCCTTCACCAGAGCGGCCGAATCCGATGTGAAGTCCTGCAGAATGCGAGGTCCGCGGCCCATCACGTACAGAGCCACCCGCTCCCCGCCGCTCACCCCTTGCAGAAACTTCAAGATCTGCTGCCGGGCGTAGGCCTGGTCAGTGAACTGCGTGTTGAGACCATCGAACAATATCACGGTAGCCCCTGGGGAAACTGCCTCGATGCGGTTGGAGAAGACATCCGGCGGTAGGTGTGGAGGAGTGATCGGGGTGGCCCGGGATGCTTCGGTACGGAAGAACGAGATTTGTTGGGGGCGTCCCTCATCGAGGAGCGTGAAGCCGTCCCGGGTCAGGTTGGTGACCGGCTCACCTTGCTTGTTTTGGGCAACGACGCGGACTTCAACGAGACGAGTGGTCACGCTAAGGACCTGGGCAGGCGAAAAGGACTGCGACAGGTAAAGAATGAGAGCGGCCGTGACGACAGCTTCTTTAAAGTGCCACGGGCTGCGCTGCATCGCTGTCAAAGCTCCGGACACGGCTGTGTGCCACAGCGGGTCAGTGTGACCTCGGCGGTGTGACCGCTGACGACGTCACGCGCACGCACGCGCCAACGGCCGCGCTGGTCGTTCAAGGCCCACGGAATCTTGTATGCGGCGCAGCCATCCCGAATTGTTACGTTGCCGGAGTAATATCGCACGAGACGTCCAGAGGGATCGAACACCTCTACGTGCACAACCGAAAGATCCACTGGCGCTCCTGATTCGTCGGTCAATCGCAGATTGAGATCGTGATCGATGGTGAGCTTTGCGATTTTCGATCTGCGCTCGACAAAGACCGCCGGCTCTTCTGGCGACGCCTCAACCTGCACCTGGGCGAGGCCGCCGTGTAACAGGTCATAAGCGCCGTCCGGGGCACGAACCATCATCGCTTTCGTGGGCAACAAGCCGGTCAGCCGCGATTCACCGAAATCGCGCACCGTGACGAGGAATTCGCCCCCAAAATCGCGTTTGAGCCCTAGGTCGCGCGGCCCGCTTCGTTCGAAGCCTTTGCGGCCCACAGCCCAAAGGGCCTGATTACGCCAGTGGCAGCGTTCGTCCATGCGTCCAGTCTGATCGTCACCATATACGACTCCACCGCGCTCCATGAAGCGCTCAATCGCGCGTGCTTCCTTGTCGGAGATGGCGATTGAGTAAGGCAGGATCAGAACGCGATAGGTATCGAGCAGGCCGGCCTCTATCTGCGGAGTCGCGAGGAACCGGAACTGCACGCCCTGCCGCTCGAGCTCCTTGGCCCAGGCGTCGCGGCGCCGCATCAATTCGGAGAAGTTCCGCGAGGTTTCACTGGCGTCACCCAGATCCGCGGCGATTTTGCCGTCGGTGATCCACGCGCCACGCGCGCTGGCCATGGAGAAGTGGATTGCTACACCATCCTCGTGCACGCGCGAGTTGACGAAGACGCGCCCGATGCCGGACTGTAGCCGACCGAAGGCCTGCGCCAGCGCCTTCCCCTGGTCGCTGGGCGTCAGATCCGGGTTGAGCAGCGTGTAGTGCCAAAAGATGGATGCGCCGCTGTGCCCGTAGAATAATCGCCGCCACTGCTCGTACTGCGCGTCACTGCCCGTGAGACCGTATCCCGTGAAACCGGTGATGGTGAGGCCCGGGCGGAACAGATAGTGCATCGCATCCTGATCGCCGTCGGAGTACGGCTGCAAGTGGTCGATCTGCTGATCGATCTCGAACCAATTGCAGCCATTGTGCGGGGACGGGATTTGCGTTCCGGAAATGGAGGCGCGCGCACCCGGGTCGATCTCGTGCACCAGCGTGCTGGCCTTTCTGAAAGCGCGCACGAATTCCTGCTCCATGTAGGCGCGGTGGTCCGCCCATGGCGCGTAATTACCGTGTCTCTGCGCCTCTTCGGCGGTCATCGGGGCCACTGAATCCCAGGTTTCAAACGAAGTGCCCCACGACGCGTTCAGTGCGGCCACGTCGACGTATTCGTGCCGTAACCACTGACGGAAACCGGCGAGTGCTTCGGGGGCCCAACTCACGTCAAACGCGTCCTCGTAAAACGTCAACGAGGACTCATCCGCCAGGTACACGGCCATGGGCTTGAGAGGAGCGACTGGCCGGAGGCTCTTGTCGAGCTGCTCGCGAAGACCAGCCTCGAAAATCGGCGATTCCAGCTCGATCTCCCGGACCAGTTGGCTCTTGTCTTTGGTCCGCGCGTACTCGGCTTTGCGCTTCAAGTAGCCGTCGCGCCTGTACCAGTAGATGCCGAAGCCAGGCAGGTGAGCGCTCACCATCATTTTGAAATTCCGGTCCGGATCGGCGAGTGTGGTGATCCCGATGCGCCGGAACTGTTCGTCCAGGGCGGGAATCCACGGCTGGTAGGACTTTGGACCGAACCACGGCAGCATGATTTCGTAGTCACTCCAATCGCGCTCGGAGGCCGCGAAGCGAACCGGAATCTGTTCGACCGCCGTGCCGCAAGTCGCGCGCACAAAACCCGAGTGGGTGAGAGCACGGCCGGCGCCAAGGCGCACGGAGCCCGATCCCCCCGCGCTGGCGATGACACGCCCGAAGCCGTCGATCAGCTCAATCCGCGCCGGTCGGGTCGACCGCCAGTTCACGTCCACGGATTGGCCCTCGCTGATAACATCAGCGGATGATCGAAGATTCTCAATCTTGTCTGGCTGTGAAACGTCGATCACCGAAATGTTCCAATCCGATGAAGTCTGCTGCTCAAAGAAATGCCGGCCAGGGCTGAGATCTGAGAAGTGCGGACGAGGGCCTTCTCCAGATTTCTCTGTTTCCCCTATCGCGCTCTTGAGGCGCCAGCTTGCGGATGCCTTCTCCCAGTTAATGGCTCGCGCGGGTTCGCGGCCCGCCGCATAAATCAAGGACCGGCAAAGCAGTGAATAGAAGTACTCCCAATACGCATCGACAAAGTGACCGCGCGCCGGCATCGGCATGTGCCAGCTAATGCCGTCATTGTAGTAGCCGAAGGCAATGACGCGGCCTTTTCCAAATTGGCGGACAGCCAGGATCGGACTGCCCGACTCCGCCTGAATCAAGATGGAGGCGCCTGGCTCCGCGCGGTAGATGAAGTTCTGCAAATCGAGAAAGGGGAAGCTCTCGACCGGGATGGCGCGGGTGATGTAATGATCGCTCGTGCGGTGCCACGCCGAGGATTCGGTGCGCCCGGGCTGTTTCGGCTCCTCGAGTTCGCCGATTTCCGGATTGAGTTTCAGAGGAGTCAGCGGGGAAAGTTCATCGGCGAATGGCCGGATGAGCACCAGGCCGCAACCCTCGCGCACGCGGCGCTTCAGAGCTTCGCGAGACGCTGTGGTCAACTGCTCCCACCCGTGGTTCAGCGGCAGCAGGATGGCATCGAACTTCTTATCGCTGGTGAGTTCCTGCTCCAGATACGAATAGACCAGCTTCAAATCGCCTTTCTCGGCCCGTGCGCCGTAGTCGTTGCCAAATGCCATCGTCCATTTGTTCACGTCCCAATCGGGGTCAATACTGACGGTGGTGAGATCCAACGAGAGCCGCTCGGCAAGTTCCACGAGTGTGCGCCCTTCGCTGACGGTCGGGACGGCGAGCAGGCGAATCGGGCCGCCGGCCAGAGGCTTGGCCCAATTGACGTGAGGCGTCACGACGTCCAGAGTATAGGGCGCTTCAAACCGCTTGGCGCTACCCTGGCGTGCGCCCATCGCAACATCCTGTGCGAGGGCAGCGAAGGTCGTCACCATGGCGAATAATAAAGCTATGAGAATCCGCATATCTGATTATCTGGTTATCAGTTTACGCCCACGCAGCCTGCGGAACGCTGTCGCGGTGCTTTCCATCCCAGCTGTTAGAATATCCTCGGGTCCGGTAGGAGCCCAATGGACCGGCGCACGTTCCTTCTGAATCTTTTTTCCTTCAGCGGCATTAGGCCTTCCCTCCGTGCCGATGGGGTTGCCAATCCGCCATTACCTGTTTTTCAGGATGTGACGGGCCAGTCGCACATCGATTTCCGCTGCAACGGCAGCCCAACCTCGCAAAAGTACTTGATCGAAACAATGCCGGGCGGCGTCGCGATGTTTGATTACGACGATGATGGCTTTCTGGACTTGTATTTCGTCAACGGCGCGGCTCTGGGTGACCCGCAACCGCCTGATAAGCCCCCCGACAAGTCCGATCCGAAGATCTGGAACCGCCTCTACCATAACAACGGCAACCTCACGTTCACCGACGTGACGGAGAAAGCCGGTATTCGCGGGCACTCCTATGGGATGGGCGCTGCAGTGGGAGATTACGATAACGACGGCCGCCCGGACCTCTACGTCACGAACTTCGGCCGTAACATTCTGTACCACAACAACGGCGACGGCACGTTCAAAGATGTGACGGAGGCTGCCGGCGTCGCGGGTGGCGGCTGGTCGTCAAGCGCCTGTTTCGTTGACTACGACCGCGACGGCTGGCTCGACCTAGTCGCGACGCGTTACATGGACTGGGACGTTTCCAAGAACATCTGGTGCGGCCCGCGCCAGCCCGGTTACCGCGGCTACTGCCATCCGGCCACCTTCAAGACCATCACGCATCTCGTGTATCACAATAACCATAAGAGGACTTTTACTGATGTTTCGAAGCAGTGCGGCATCGGCGCCGCTCCCGGCTATGGGTTGGGCATTACCTTCAACGACTATGACCGCGACGGATGGCTCGACATCCTGATCGCCAACGACAACATCCCCGAGCAACTCTTCCACAATCTCGGCAACGGCAAGTTCGAAGAAGCTGCGCTCCAGCTCGGCTTGGCCTACGACGAAGATGGGCGCACGTTCTCCGGCATGGGCGCCGATTTCGCGGATTACGATAACGACGGCTGGCCCGATGTCTTTATAGGTGCTCTGGCCAACGAAAAATATGCGCTGTTCCGGAACCTGAAAGGCAAATTCGTCTACACCTCCGGGCCAAGCGGTGTGGCTACGATCACGTCGGCCCATTCCGGTTGGGGATTGAAATTTATCGACTACGATAACGACGGCTGGAAGGACCTATTCGTGGCACAGGGGCATGTGATGGACAATATCGAGTTGAGCAGCCCGTCGGTGCATTATCAGGAGCCAATGCTGATGATGCGCAACACGCGGACCGGATTTGAGGACGTCTCGAAGGTAAGCGGCGATCCTTTTCGTACCGCACGCCCGGCGCGGGGCGCAGCATTTGGCGATCTCGACAACGATGGCTTCATCGACATCGCCGTGAATTGCTTGAACTATCCGGTCATGATCTTGCATAACGAGGGGGGCAACGGCCATCACTGGCTACTGGTGAATACAACCGGAACAATCAGCAACCGCGACGGAATTGGCGCCCAAATTCGCCTCGTTTCCGAGTCCGGCCTGGAGCAGTTTGGCCTGGTGACCACCGCAGGCAGCTATCAATCAGCGAGCGATAAGCGGGTGCACTTCGGACTCGGTGGGGACAAGACCGTGCGACTCTTGGAGATCACGTGGCCAAGCGGGATCGTGCAGGAGCTCGAGAACGTTCCGGCGGACCGCGTGATCAATGTCAAAGAGCCCGCGAGCGCAGCGGAACGGAAAAAATGAGGAAGCTGGTGGTCTGGTCGGTAGCAATACCCGTCGCGGCGTTCCTGATTGCGCACGCTCTCTCCCAGATGACCGGGGGAGGGCGCACGGCTGCGCCGAAGAGGCCGTTACCGCCTGGGGTAAAGCCTCCCACAATTCAATTTGAGGACCTGGCATCGAAGGCAGGGCTGGTTGGCGTAAATGTTTCCGGGTCCGACAAACAGCAGGCTTATATCATCGAGAATACCGGCACGGGTGTAGCAATATTTGATTATGACAATGATGGTCTGCCGGATATCTTCTTCGTGAATGGCGACCGTTTCGACCGGACCGGCGCCGCGCCCGCGCATTTCCTGTATCACAATCTGGGTGGCCTGCGATTTGAGGACGTGACCGAAAAGGCGGGCATCACGCATACCGGCTGGGGCCAGGGCGTCTGTGCCGGCGATATCGATAACGACGGCAATATCGACCTGTTCGTCACCTCGTGGGGACAGAACGTGCTGTGGCGCAACCTCGGGAATGGCACGTTCCGCGATGAAACGAAGGAGCGCGGCCTGAGTGCGGCGAAGCGCTGGAGCACGGGCTGTTCGTTCCTCGACTACGATCGGGACGGGTCTCTCGATCTCTTCGTCGCGCATTACCTTGATTTCGATCCCACGAAGGTCGCGAAGCCGGGCGACGCCGGGCAATGCATGTGGAAAGGTTTCCCAGTTGTTTGCGGGCCGATGGGCCTTCCCGCCGAGACCATGTCGCTCTACCATAACGACGGGACCGGCCACTTTACCGAGGTCACCGACCAGGCGGGGCTGCGGGGCGCGAAGGCGGCAGGCCTCACTGTTCTTACCGGCGATTTCGATAATGACGGCTGGACGGATGTCTATGTGACCGGGGACTCGACTCCGAGTTTGCATTTTCTCAATCAACGTAATGGCACTTTCGAGGAAGTAGGCGCCTTCGCCGGCATCGCTTACAGCGAGGATGGACATGAGCAGTCGGGCATGGGAGCCTCGGCGGGCGATTACGATGGCGACGGACTTCTAGATATCGTCAAGACCAACTTTACCGAAGATGTTCCGAACCTCTACCGCAATCTCGGGCACGGCCTGTTCGCCGATGTCGCCGCGCAAGCCGGCCTCGCGTCGAACACGCAGTACGTGAGTTGGGGCTGTGGCTTCCTGGATTTCGATAACGATGGCTGGAAGGACATTTTCATTGCCAACGGGCATGTCTATCCGGATATCGACAGCCGCGGCATCGGCCAGACTTTCCACCAACCACGCTTGCTCTACTGGAACCACGGTGGCAAGGAATTCTTCGACGTATCCACCGAGGCCGGACCGGGCATTCTGGCGAGGCACTCATCGCGCGGCATCGCCGTGGGCGATCTGGATAATGACGGCGATGTCGAGATCGTGGTCGTGAATATGCACGAGGGCCCCTCGCTGCTTAAGAACTTCGGCGAGCGAGGCAACTCCATTCTGATTCAGGCGCAAACGGCGAGCGGGCGTGATGCCATTGGGGCGCGTCTGAACCTGACAGCCGGAGGCAGAACCCAGATTGATGAGGTTCGGAGCGGCGGTTATTACATCTCGCAGGGAGATTTCCGCGTGCACTTCGGACTGGGCACTGCCACGAAAGCCGATCTGACGGTACGTTGGCCTGACGGCAAAGCCGAGGCCTTTCCGGACTTGTCTTCCGGGACGTGGGTCACCGTGCGCGAGGGCCGCGGCATTGTGCAAACGCGCAAACTCGCCCGGAAAGGTCCGTAAAGCCGGCTATTCAAACCGGTAGGCGTGAGCGCCAGCTATCGGTCGGAATTCGATCCAACTGCCGGCCGTCGTCACTTGCACGTGCCCGATGGACTTGCCATCTGCATCATAGGCCGTGAGCGCTCCCGTATTCGTCGCACGAAACCGGATGCGCTCGTTGCCGTAGATATCGATCAGTTCCAGAGCATTCGCCTTGTGGCGAAGCGCGACACTGCCCGCAGCGGCTAGGTTACCCCGCTCGGTCCAGTGGCTTCGTCCGTCGAGAAACTCAAACTCGGGCGCTGTCACGTAGTCCATCCGGCGTCCGCCGGCGTTAGCCGAGACTTCGTAAAAGGAATTGTCCGCGTTGAACACCATCCAGCCGCTGGCCGGCAGGTCCACAGCTTCGCCAGCATGGTTTTTCACGCTCCAGATACCCCAGGGACCCCGGTTGACGAAGACGTTCGTTCCGTTCTCATATACGACGTGTAGTCGCGAACCCGCAATAGCGCCAGTGGCGAGAGCTTCGCTCGGCGTAACCATTTTGCCCGTTCTATCGCTGTATTCGATTCTCGCCGGGCGCACGAAAGCGTACTGCTGCTGCAATTGCTGCATCATGTAGTAGGAACGGGCCATGGCTTCGATGTGAATCGGCTCGTCGTCGAAATCAGTCACCAGCCATCCCATGTTGCCGTAGGCGATCGTGGTCGCCAGGAAAAGATCTACGTAATCCCGCCGCTTCGGCGACTTCTTCCAGCCGGAATCCATCTTCTCCAGATAGTAGGGTGTGTAACCCATGCCGTAATCACATTGAAGCGGGTGGATCTTCATCAGGTGAAACGCCACGTCGAGCGGATACGTGAGCAGGTTGACATCTGTGTACACCCAGCCGTAACTGCCGGACTCCAGGCCCGCATATAGCCACTGATAAGTGCCTTCCGACTGCGTCGGGCCATATATGCGCTGATCATTAAGCAGGAGCTGCCCGTAGGCGTAGAAGGTGGTGGCCATCGTGCCCGCGCCAGGCACGCGCGCATCGAAGTCCGTGTACTCCCACGGTGCCACCGCCGTGTGAACGTCGGTGTAGGACATCTTGACCCCGTACTTCTGCTCGATCAAAGGGGCGTAATATGCGTCGAATTCCACGGCTTTGGCAGGCTTCAGCGCATAGCAGCGCATCCAGGCGCGACGCCATTCGCCAGTCGGCTCGCGCTGCACCCAATCCGGGCTCCAGTTGGTATTCGTCGGCGCAAAGTCGGTGTAATTGGTGTATACGCCCTGTAGCCATCCCAGCTCGTTCTGCGCCGTGATGTACCATCGCAGGCTGGCCTCACCGCCCTTCTGTGGCGCGGGCTGCAAGCGCAACGTGAAGCTGTCGCCTTCGTCGCGCCACGTAATCTCATGGCTGTGTTGCATGATCCGGTCGAGGCCGTACGCGCCGATGTCGCGGCAGCGCGCGTGGTCCCGCTGGAACGTTTCCACATTCCCAGCCACCGTCCAAACCACCGATTTCCCATCCTCCTGCCGCAGCGACGGCGGGTTCGCGATCGTCGGCAGCGTCTCTTCGTAAATTGGGGAAGCTGTGACAAACAGGCGTTCGTACATCGAGTTGCGCCGCCCTTCCGTGTTCGCGATGTATTTCAGACCACCGTTCACCTGTGCGCCACCGGCCGTCACCTTCGGCTGCTTCATGAAGTACGGTGCGGAGGCATTGGTCCGGTACCAGTCGAACCACACTGACGTGAAAACCGGTCGGGAGGCTGGTCCCGACATTAACACTCGTGGATTGCTCTCGCCGTATGTGAGGTACGGCACGGTGATTAGCTTAGGGGAAGTAACGCCGGTTACACGCCCGAACGACAGTGCCTCCGCTTCGCCCCCTTCGCACCGCACGTCCAAAACGAGTGACTTCTGCCACAACCGTAACTCATACGCCACGCGCCTAGCACCCTGGCGAAATACGGCCCTCACGACGTCGTCGGCGAGCGCGGCGGAAACTAGTTCGCCCTCAGCCATCTTCCCCGCTGCGGTGTCGGCAAATCGCACGCCACCTTCGGCCATGGGCCGGAACGACGCTCCTCCCTTGACGCTGGCGGTGATTTCGCCTAGGTCCCCGTTGCGCGGGCGGTATTCGTAAACCACGGTGGCATCACGGCCCTCATAGCGCAACTCGAACCGCTCCGGGGAGGTCTGGCGCACCGTCAGCCGGAAATTTCTTTCAAAATTGTGAGGCAGAATCGTCTCTTCGCGAGTGGGAAACGGCAACGTGCCTGATCCCGTGTTGAGGCCTGCAATCTGTTCCGGCCACGGCTTCAGGTTCCGCTTGGGCTGCGCCGCGAATTGCAGCGGCTTCGTCTCCTCCTGGTAGAACGCCAGCGAGTCGCAGAAGAAATATCGCGGTTCCGTGTTGCCGATTTTCGAGATCTCGATGCCCGCCAGTGCCGCCGGCAGCTTCATGTCCCGCAACATCGCGCTGTTGACGCGGCGGTGGATCAGCCACCATTGCTTCCAGCGGATGTCCGTGAGTGGAATACGTAACTCCTTGCCGCGCGCGTCCAGGATCAGCACCGCCACATCCGCGGCCGGAGTCGTCTTGTCTTCTTCCCAGCCCCAGCGGTTTCCGTATCCCCACAACTCGATCGAGTCGAACGCTCCCGGGATTAGGATCGGCTTCGGCGGGCGGGCGATCACGCGGCTTTGCCGGTTCGGGCCGGAGAAGACGAACTTTGCCACGTACTGTCCCCACATCTGCTGCTCGCGACTGCGGCGCAATTCCCCGGCAGCGCCGCCATACAGATCGAGCGTCCAGCCCCGCAGGTCTTCGAAGTCCACCAGCGTGTGCGGGTTCTCTTCCCGCTGGGCCCATGTCATTTCGTACGGCTGCTGTCCCACCTGCTGCCAAGGCTCGACTTCGTTGATCGCGGGGACGACTTTGTCCGGCCCGGCTGCAATGCAGGCAGCGGACAACAAGGGAGTGAATAGAAATAGCAGCTTCATATGATATTTCCAGGTCTGATAGTACTATAGACTTAGGCGAGCCCCGATCACCTGACTGTTGACAGACCCGGTACCCAAAGGGTTGCCCGTGGGCGAAAACCTAGGCCGCGCCTGCTATGCTGAACTCGACAATGCGCGGATCAGCGGTTCGCAGGATCATTTGCCAGAGTGCGACATCGCCCGCACGGCGTCGATTTCCGGCGTTTTGCACCGTGGCGTTGATTGCCTTCACTGCCTGTAAAACATCCGGTCCGAATCGTTGCGCAGCGGCGGACGTTGGCCCCGCTCTCCGCCCGCTGAACGTCGTTTTGGTGACAATCGACACCTTGCGCGCCGACCGACTGCATTGCTATGGCAACCACGAGATCGAGACCCCAACCCTCGACGCTCTGGCGCAACGAGGCGTGCTCTTCGAGAACGCGGTGGCGCAAACTCCGCTTACTCCCCCTTCGCACGCCAGCATCTTCACTGGGACCAACCCGAACGTCCACCACGTCCGGAATACAGGCGGCTTCGCCTTGCAATCCTCTTCCATCACGCTGGCCACCATTCTGAAAGCGCAAGGCTGGGACACCGCCGCGTTCGTCGGGGCCGCAGTACTGAAAAAAGCCACCGGGTTCGGCCATGGATTCGATGTCTATGACGATCAGATGCCGAAACCCGAGAGGGGCCAGGAAGAGCGCGAGTACCCAGAGCGGCGCGCGGGCGTGGTTGTGGACCGCGCTTTAAGTTGGCTGCGGTCCCAATCGGGAAAGCAGTTTTTCGCATGGGTCCACCTCTATGATCCCCACGAGCCTTACGATCCCCCCGCTCCCTTCCGGGAGAAATACCGTAAGAACCTTTACGATGGGGAGGTGGCCTACACTGACCAGCAACTGGGCCGCTTCCTCGATGCCGTCGGCAGGAAGTCGCCTGCGGATAAGACGCTCATCGTGGTCCTAGCCGATCATGGCGAGAGTCTAGGCGAGCATGGCGAATTCAACCACGGCGTTTTTCTGTATGACGCTACACTGCGGATCCCGTTCCTGCTGGTGGGACCGGGTGTCCCGGCAGGCGTTCGCGTGACTCAGCAGACCAGGACCATCGACGTCTTGCCCACAATTCTGGAATTGCTGGGCGGCAAACCGCCGGCCATCTGCCAAGGTGTCAGCCTGACGCCCGGTTTCTCTGGTGGTAACGTGGCCACCACGTACTCTTACGAGGAAACGTTGTATCCGAAGATGAACATGGGCTGGGCCGAGTTGCGCGGTATCCGGACTGCCCGATGGAAGTACGTTCGCGCGCCGAAGCCCGAGCTGTATGACTTGTCTAACGACCCTGGCGAAATGACCAATGTCATCGGAGTCCACCCGAAGGAGGCCGGGGAATTAGGAGCAGCATTGAAAAAGCTGAGCTCTGAAAGTGCGAACAGCGTGGAGAAGGTAGCCACCAGCCAGGTGGACTCGCACACCTTGGAACAACTCAAGTCGCTCGGCTACCTCTCCGGTGTTGCGCCGAGCGAATTCGAACTGAGCGGAAAGGGACCGGACCCCAAGGACCACGTAGCCACTCTCCGGGCCTTTCAGGCCGCCCTGGGCCCGGGCGCGCACGCGATTCCCGCGGGTCGGAAAATCGAAATGTTGCGGCAGGCGCTTGCCGGAGATTCGACGAACCCGTCTCTGTATTTCTACCTTGGGGCGGAATATGAGAAAGCCGGCCGCTTCGACCAAGCGATGCTCGTGTATCAAGACGCGCAAAGGCAGAACATCCGCAGCGGCAGGCTGCTGTCGCGGATGGGAGACCTTTACCTGCACAGCGGCAATCGAGGCGGCGCCATTGCCGCATATGAGAAAGCGGCGCAGTTCAATCCTTCCGACGTCGAAAGCCAATCGAACCTGGCGACCGCGTATCTCGAGGAAGGCAAAATCGCCGAGGCAGAGCGCTGCTTCCGGTGGGTCCTCACCGTCGAGGAGTACGCGGCCGCTTACAACGGGCTGGGCCTGATCGCAATTCAGCGCCAGGACCCCGCGGCGGCGCGCGAGAACTTTGAGCGCGCATTAGCTCTGGATCCCGATCTGTTCGAGGCGCAACTCAACCTCGGTCTCATTTACAAGATGGCTGGTGACTTGCCGCGTGCCAAGGCCTGTTTCGAGACGTTCGTCGCCAAGGCGCCGCGCGGACGGTACGCAAAGATCATTCCCCAGGTGAAGCAGGAATTGGACGCGATGCGATAGCGCAAGCCCGCCACGGCGTTCTGGCCTGGGCAATACTCCCGCCTGCACTGGCACTCCCCCCTTAAAACGCCCGTAAGTGCTCTGCCGCCAACAAATATCCCACCTGCACTCCGCGTGGTGCGTCCTAATGTCCACAATGCTGTCACATGCCTTGACAGCGCTACAGAAAGGATATATAAGGACCTAGGACTATTTATTAGCAAGAAAAAGTAAGAACAGACCTTAAACAGGTCTTGGGTACTGCGGCAAGAGAGCAGTGTCACTAGGGGTTGGACTAAACAAAACAGCTCGGGAAAGGGGCATATGTCTGTTAAATGTCTAGTGTGTGTAATCTCCGTCTGCCTTGCCTTCTTCGCGAGGGCTGCGTGGGGGCAAGCGGTTGGCACTCTTAACGGAACAGTATTGGATTCGGCGGGCGCCGTGGTTCCTGGCGCGACCGTGGTAGCCGCCGAAAACTCAACTGGAGTCGAAACCAAGACCACCACGACAACCGCTGGAGCCTACACGTTGCCGTACCTCCCGCAAGGGACGTACACGCTTCGCGTCACGATGCCGGGGTTCCGGACGGCGACCGCCGAGAACGTGATCCTGCGCGCTGCGCAGACTCTGACGGTCAACATCAGCCTGGAAATTGGCCAGATCAATGAAAAGGTGACTGTCAGCGACACGCCTCCCCTGATCGAGGCGGGAACGGCGGAAATGGGCCATTACATCAATCAGGAAGAGTTCAAGGCTTGGCCCATTTTTACGTCGGACGGCCAACGTCAGATCCAGGAGTTCATTTTTGACAGCCTGCCCGGCACTACCGGCAGCACCTTCCAGGGGTCGATCAACGGCGGACAGCAATACTCGCACGAGATCCTGATCGACGGAATGGCCCTCGGACGGGCCGACCTTTCCGGCGGCAACAACAACGAAATGAGCCCCTCGCTGGACGCCATTGGCGACTTCAAGCTGCAGACGGGCGCCGTCTCGGCCGAGTACAACGGTGGACAGACCGCGGTGGCGAATTTCAGCATCAAGTCGGGCACCAACGACCTGCACGGGTCAGCGTTTGAGTACCTGCAGAACGAGGATTTCAACGCCCTCGATATCGGCGCCACCAAGGCCCGTTATCGCGACAACAACTGGGGTTACTCCGCGGGCGGCCCGGTGTGGATTCCGAAGCTGTACAAAGGCCGCAACCGGACGTTCTGGTTCACGAACTTCGAACATGATAAGCGGAACCAGTTGAATACCTCCGGGTTCGCCACACTCCCGCCCATGTCCTACCGCACCGGCGACTTCTCGCAGATGCTGGATCCAACCTGGTCGGGCCAGGCGCAGGCTGGATCAGCGATCGGAACCGACGCGCTGGGCCGGCCGGTGCAATTCGGTGCGATCTACGATCCGAGCACTACAAGGAATGGGCCAAATGGCTCCGTCCTCCGCGATCCGTTCCCCGGCAACATCATTCCCGCCAACAGGATTAATCCGGTCGCGGCTGCCATCCTCAAGGTCGGCATTGCGGATCCGGCATCCAGTGCGATGATCCGCAACATACAGACCCTCAGCACCGGCCAGCCATTCTTCGATGAGCACATCATCGGCATTAAGGTGGACCAGATCGTCAACGACAAGAACCGCGTCTCATTCTTTTACAACCAGGGCTATCGCGAGCGCAACAACAATGGCGATGCGAAATACCTGCCTGTCCCCGGCTCGCCCACCAGTCCCTGGCAGGATCAAATGACGCCCAGCAACATGGCTCGCCTGAGCATCACCTCGACGATTACACCCACGTTGATTAACAACTTTGGGTTGGGCTATAGCCGCTTCCTGAACCAGAACGGCGCGCCGCTTTATACCGTGAATAAGGACTGGGCGGATAAGATTGGAATCCAGAACACATCGCCAACCGTATTCCCGGCCTTCTATTTCAAGGGTGGAGGAGCCGACTACCAGGGCGGGACCATAGCCAGGATGGGCGTAGGCTCATACGGAGCTGGCGCCAACGGCTCCGAAGTCCTCAAGGACGACGCCACCAAAATCTGGGGCCGGCATACGTTCCACTTCGGCTACCAATACACCATCTACCGTTACGACGAGGAGAACTACTCGGATTCTGGCAGCTTCTACTTCAACGCTCAGCAAACAGGTCTCCCCGGTTTTCCGACGCAAACGGGGAATGCGTTTGCCAGCTTCATGCTGGGCGCGGTGCACAACGCCAGCCACGGTATCAACTCCCTGTGGGACGGTTATCGCATGCCGTACCACGCCTCGTGGATTCAGGACGACTTCAAGATCACTCCCAGGCTGACCGTTAACCTCGGCTTCCGCTGGGAAGTGATATCGCCGTTCTACGAACGGACCAATCGTATCTCTTACATCGACCTCGGGCAGCCCGATCCGGCGGCCGGTGGCCTCCCCGGCCTGCTCGTTTTCAAGAACCGCCCCACCAATACCTACTGGGGTGAAATCGGACCCCGCTTCGGCGCCGCTTACCAGGTCAACAGCAAGATGGTCGTGCGCATGGGCTACGCCATGATGAACACCCCGCCAATCAACAATAACTGGGGGTTTGGCGGATTTGCCACCGGCTACAGCGCCAGCGTCCCCGTGGCTGCGGGCACCAGCCCCACCGGTTTCGTGCAGGACCCGGCGATGTACCTGAACCAACCCTATCCTAGTCTTGGCTACACGCTGCCCGACACCAACCCGGCCCACGGCCACTTCAACGCCAGCCAGACCGCCATACCGGACTCGGACCACCCCGGATACGTGCAGAATTGGAATTTGACTCTGCAGTACCAGTTGCCCTACCAGATGGTCGTGGAAGGGGCCTATGTGGGCAACCATGGCACGCGGGTGTGGGGCTTCAACCAGCTCGATACGCTGCCCGCGACCAAACTCGCCATGGGTGACACACTCGTGGACACCGTTGCGAATCACCCTCAGTACACTCCTTACGCCGGCTTCCCCACGAACCTCTCCGTGGCCCAGGCCATGCTGCCGTATCCGCAGTATTATGGCGTCAATAACTACACCGCCTTCAACACCAACTCGAACTACCAGTCGTTCCAGTTGACCGTGACCAAGCACCTCACCCAGGGCCTTGGCTTCCTGGCCGCCTACACGTTCTCGAAAACGCTGGGCTACCAGGACAGCAACGGCGCCACCGGTTACGGCGTGCCGCAGGACTACAACAATCGCAAGCTGGAGTATGGCCTCGCCAGCTTCGACCAGCCCCAGAACTTCAAGCTCACCTGGACATACGACACTCCGTTCGGCAAGGGACGGAGATGGGACCTCCGAAAATTGAACTACGTTCTGGGCGGCTGGCAACTGGCTGGTCTCCAAAACTACGCCTCGGGCTTCCCGATCGCCGTGTCCTACGGCCCCGGCTACAACGTTCCTGCCGGTTTCGGCGTCATCCGCCCGGACGTTCTGAGCTCGAACCTCGCCAACGGTAGCGTCCCTAGCCGTGCCGACTACAGCGTTCCGATTCAGTGGATGAACCAGTCCGCCTTCGCGGGGGTACCCATGTCCAGCCAGGGGGTTCCACTGAGAGTCGGTACCGCTCCCAGGAACCTGAATCTCAGGAGCTACTTCGAACCCGCCGAGACTGTGCGCTTGTCCAAGTCTTTCCCCTTCTTCAGGGAAAAGGCGAAGTTCAGGTTCGGCATGACGATGTCCAACCCGTTCAAACGGCAATACACGTCCATTCCGGACACTGGTGTCGGCGATTCCGCCTTCGGCCAGGTGCTGGGCGGTGGCGGGGGACGCACCATGCAGTTGGATGGTCGCATCGACTTCTAACTGATCACACTTCAACTCCCGGAAGCCGCGGCGCAGTTCGCGGCTTCCGGCTACCCCAACCAAAAACTTCCATCCTTCCGGCCTCTTCCTGGTAAGCGGATCATGTAAACTCTTAGACTCGCGAGGATAGGTTTGTGAAAGAGACGTTACGGCGCGGTTTAGCATTGATCGCAACCGTATTTTTGGCCCTGCTTGCCGTTCGGTTCTGGGCCGGGGCGCAGCCAACCGCAAGCGTCCCGCCGATACGCTTCCACAACGTGGCGGCGACCGCGGGTATCGACTTCGTGCTCGAGAACAACGCCACGCCGGAGAAGCAAATCATCGAAACCATGCCCGGCGGTGTCGTGGCGTTCGATTACGATGGCGACGGCCTGGTGGACATTTTCTTCACCAACGGCGCGGCCATCCCTTCCCTAGAAAAGAATCATGTCAAGTTCAGGAACCGCCTGTTCCGTAACCTCGGCGGGATGAAATTTAAGGATGTGACAGAAGAGGCCGGCCTTGCCGGCGCTGGATACTCGATGGGAGCGGCAGCTGCCGATTTCGATAACGACGGCCACGTGGATCTCTTTGTAGCCGGCGTGCGCTCCAATCATCTGTATCGCAACCTCGGTAGTGGAAAATTCGAAGACGTGACTGCCAGGGCCGGCATCCGAAGCGACGTCTGGTCCATTGCCGGAGGCTGGCTGGATTACGACAACGACGGCCGGCTCGACCTGTTCGTGGTCAATTACTTGCAATGGTCGCCTGAAAATCCCCCATTTTGCGGCGATCCGGCAAAGGCGCGGGCGTACTGCCATCCGCGGCTTTACGAAGGTCTCCCGAATACGCTCTACCGCAATCGTGGCGACGGCACTTTCGAGGACGTCTCGATGAAGGCCGGTATTGGACAGCACGTCGGGAAAGGCATGAGCTTGGCTATTGCCGACTACGATCAGGACGGCTTCCCCGACGTGTTCGTCACCAACGACAAGATCGAGAACTTCCTTTTTCATAACCTGCGGAACGGGACGTTCGAGGAAGTTGCTTTGGAGGCCGGTGTAGCCCTGCCGGTCCACGGCAAAGGGGTTTCGGCGATGGGTGCGGACTTCCGGGACTATGACAACGACGGCCTGCCGGACATCACCTTCGCTGCCCTGGCCGGAGAGACCTTCCCTTTGTTCCACAACGAAGGCAGGCGCGGCTTTAGTGATGTCACCTACCTCAGCGGCATTGGACCGCTCAGCAACGAGCGTAGCGGCTGGAGTCCCGCGCTGATCGACTTCAACAACGATGGGTGGAAGGATCTGTTCGTTTCCTGCGCGCACGTCAACGACACGGTGGAAGCCTTCGAGGCCACCAAGTACCGCTTGCCGAACGCGGTGTTCGCCAACTTGGGCAATAGCACGTTCAGAGACGATTCCGCCGGTGCGGGGGCCGATTTCCAGACGCCGGGCGTCCACCGGGGTGCTGCATTTGCCGACTTCAATAACGATGGCAAAGTTGACGCGGTGGTGAGTCTAATCGGCGGGCGCGCGGAGCTTTGGGAGAATGTGAGTCCCGTAGACAACACCTGGCTCGATGTCAAGCTGGTGGGCACAAGAAGCAATCGCGACGGCATTGGCGCGCGTCTGCGCATCGGAAACCAGTGGAATCAAATGACGGCGAACACCGGGTATGCGTCTTCCAGCCACACGCCCGTTCACTTTGGCACCGGCAAAGCCAAGGAGGTCAGTCTCGATATCTTCTGGCCGAGCGGAGTGAAACAGAAAGTCGAGAAAGTCCGCACGAGCCAAATTGTCACCGTTCGCGAGCCAGACGAATGACGCCCAGGATTGCCTGCATCATGGTGGCGTGATGCGATCGTCCTCCTCTTTCGCCGTCTCGCGCCGTGCGAGAATCTCGCGATATTCGCGGAGCACGGCGGCCGATCGTTCCTGCTTTCCAGCCGATTGATACGCGCGTGCCAACTGGTAATGACGGCTGCCGTCGGCGTCGTCCGCGATCGCCTTTTCCAGTTGCGGGATCGCCCGTTCCGCTTCCCCGGCTTCGAGATACGCTTCGCCGAGCGCAGCGTGCGCGTCCAGAAGGTTTCCGTCGAGCCGGACCGCGGCCTCGAGATACGGGAGAGCCCGCCGCGCATCTTGGGTGCCGCCGAGGGCGAGGCCGTACAGGAAGTTAAGTTCGGCCGATGTTGGTTCCCGCCCTATCGCCTCCTTGAGAACGGGAAGTGCAGACACGCAATCCTTGCTTCGGCACGAAGCCAGAGCCAGTTTCTGCGCAATCTGCATGTTTCCAGGAGAGAGTTTCAGAGCCTCCCTCCATGCCGCTTCAGCTTCCGGCCATCGCCCGCTTCTCTCATCTACGCGGGCGGCGGCCTCATATTCTTCCTGCGAAGGCGGAAGCTCCTGCAATCGTGCATAGGCTTGCTGGGATAGGCGCAAGCACGCTTTCGCCTGCCAGTAGATCTCGTTAGGCGTGGACGCAGAAGCCGTCGCCATCTCGCGCAAGCGTCCAGCGGCGAATTCGCATTCCGGCGACGGGCTTGTGCACTCGGGTACTCCAGGCTTTTGCTTCTGCCGTTCGGCCAATGCCCAGTCGGGGTGCTCCGTCTTCTCATAGATTTGGGCTACGGATTCGTGCGCACCTGGGAAAGACGGCCGAAGGGCGAGGGCTTGCCGGTATCGTTGAAGCGCACGCGCAAACTGTCGGCGCTCGACTTCAAAGTCGCCGTTGAGGGCCAGAAATTCCGGCGAGCCCGACGCGGCTCTTTCCAGGCGATCGTACAGAGCGATGGCAAGCGCCTCATAGGACCTGTTCAATCCAAAGAAAACGCGTGGGCTATCGGGCATCAAGCGCCCGACCTGTTCGTACTGCGCGACGGCTTCTGCATACCGATCTTGAGCCAGCAGCGCATCCGCCAGCATCAGGCGCGCATTGAAATCTTCGGGGTTGAGATCAACGGCTTTTTTCAGCGCCACCGCCGCACCTGCTGCATCGCCCAGCTCGAACTGGCTCGCGCCAAGAAACAACCATGCCGAAAACAACTTCGGATCGACTTTCAATAGCGCATAGCACTCTTCGATTGCATCGCGGTAAAGGTGGGCTTTGTACTGAGCGATCGCCAGGTTGACTCCGAGCGACGGGTCCTGTGGGAATGCTGCCGCCAGTTCCCGGTAAAGCGGAATAGCCTGGTCCGGTTTCCCGGCCTGCACCAGTTCATTGGCCCGCCGCCACTTATCGGCCGTATCGCCGGACTGAGCCACCATCGAAGACGATAGCCCCAAGAGGACGCAACCAGCGAGGACGGTGATGGTGCGGATGGACCGCCCCCGGGAGACAGACATACTCACATTTTTCCAATGGCCCTGGCCCTTGTCTAGCGGGCTGACCTCGCTGCCAAGTGGCTACTGAAGGCGATAGGCGAATGCCGAAGGCTCGCATTCGAGGATTGCCCATCCATCCTGCAGCTTCAGCGGAAACCGGCGAATGGAGTTTCCATCTTCACCCAGCGCCTCAGCTTCGCGCGGCTGAATCGTCGCCCATGGGATGGCTGTCAGATCGACACGAGCCGTAAACGTGCCGCTTTCAGGCAACGGAGTCAACATTCCATCCCGGGTCAGGCGGAATCCATCGCGGTAAATCGCGGAGGGCGAACTCGCCCATTCGATTACTTTTCCGTCGCGACGCTCGATCGCGGCTTCAACCGGCCCATGTGCATCCTTGACGCGCGCGTAAAATCCGTATTGCGGGAGTGTATGGCCGGCAACTACCCAATCCGCCTCACCGCGGTTGACCCACACCTCCGCGCCTCCTTCCCATTTCACATGCTGGCGGTGGATGTTGCCATCGAACTCGAACGCTTCCATCCTGCGCAACGCCAGCGCGAGCATCAGATCATGCAGAAGCCAGTACTTCCGAACTACATTGCGGCCGAATGCGTCTGCAACCATTGCGGGATGCCCGCTCAGCACCTCCGTGGTGATGTAGTCGTTGCTATAAATACCGTGCGCTGCCTCGTCGAGTCCGCCGGCGTAACGGTCCGAGTAACCAGCGCCGTGAAGGACGAAGCGGTCGTGATGTGCGGCGTCGAACCATGGCACGCGCTCCGCGTCGGCACACTGTATTTTCCAGGTGAAACCGGCAGTGCTCGCCGCATCCACGCGCAGGTGCTGCGCCTGAGCACCGTCCAGCCAACCGATCAACTGGTCATGGCCGGCCTCGGAAATCTGGGGCGCATGATCACCGAGAAAATTCCGGATCCAAGCGAGGGTTTCGCGCCAGGTATCTCTCGTGGCCAGGCCACTGACATAACGGCCATCGGGCGTCCAGTAGTCGTAGGGCGCCATGGACGACCAGACGTCGATGAAGTAGGCCGTCGGATGCAGATGGTCGCGGATGAGGCCCACGTTGCGTTGGACGAAGGGTGTCAAGCGGTCGGGGCGAAAACGGTACGATTGGGCTTTCAGCTCCGCGCGAAACCACGCCTTCTTCGGCTCCCCATTGCGCTGGAAAGCAATCTTCTCATAGCTAAAGCCATCAGCATCCGGATAGAAATCGATGTAATTATCATGCGGTGCGAATAAGACCCCGTTCCGTCGGCACAGTTCGGCCAATTTGACGAACTCATCAAGTGTGCCGCCTTCCGGATTTGGCGGATAGATGTCGGGGAGCCGGTAGTCGTAGCCCCACCGCTGCCAGTTGTGCCAAACAACTGCGGAATCCGTCAGGCCGTAACGGAACGCGTGTATAAGAACTTCCGCACTTTTGCGGTAACTGCCCTCAAAACTCCAAAGATCGAACACGAAGCGGCCGGCGAGTTTGGAAACCCCTTCCGCCGGTCGCATGCCGTTCATCTCCGGCCATTCCTTGATGGCCGGTTCCCAAACTGTTCCCGCCGGAATCATCGTTACGGTTTGAGACTGTGCGGCCATCAGTGAGCAAATGTGCGACGCGGGATCAACCTCAATCCCGAGCGGCGGCACGTCAGAGGCTTGGAAGATTGATAGACCGTTATCGAAATCGAATCCGGCAAAGGATGTTGCCATATGATGGCCGTCGAAGCCCAGTGTGAATGCTGACGGCTTCACGATTACGTTTCCGGGCCCCAGGTATATGCGAATGGGCGTCCTGCTCCATTGGCCGGCACTGGCCTGTTCGATGTGAAAGTCCAGCCATGGTTTTGCAGACGGTGTGTTCTCGAGCCAGAACCGCACCCGCAGAGCCGGGCCTGACACCGATGCTTCGCCGAGCAAATCGTACTCGCCCGCCCATGTTCGGAACCGGTGGCGCACCCGATAGCTGCCGCTCGCTCTTTCGTTGCGGAGGTCGATCACTTGGCTCGCGGAGTTCCAGGCATCCACGTCATCATCGATCACCCGCACGTGAAATCCGCGAAAGAACAGTTGCTTTGGACCATTGCGAAATCCAAACGTCGCATCCAGAAGCCCACGCCGGCCGGGCCAGCAGCGGATTTCGTAACCTCCGGAAGTACGGCCGAGCAGGCGGGATCCGGTTTCGGATTCGGGTGGAAAAGGCTCCGGCTCCTTCGAAACCCCGGAAATCAGCGTAGGCTCCGCCCAGAGCGCCTCTGTATTCGCATCGCTCCGCGCCTCAAGTTGAAGGAGAATGCTCTGGCCGGCAAACCGGTTGAGGTCGACTTCCTCGGAATGCCACGCGGGTTTGTCTACCGTGCGATCGAGTAGCGTGTAGCCGGCACCGGGGTTAGCGAAAGGCGCAACGATCACGCGGAAGATGGCAGGGCCGGAATCTGCTATGGCAGTCCCGAACGTGAGCCGGAGCGGCTTGGTATCAGGAAGCGCCAGTGGGTATTCGACTTTGATCCCCTCGATCCTTTCGCGAAAAGACGGGCCGCGCTTGCCCAGTTGCATCGCAATCGCATGTCGTAATTCGACGCGCCGCACGCTCCGGTCAAATGCAATCGCGGGTGCAGACTGGAACATCTCGTCTCCTTCGACGGGAGCTCCCACACTTGCGCACGTGCTCACTTCGCGATGCACCGGAAGCCGCTGAAGACCAAGGGCGCCGTTTGCCGGAACCGGAACGGGCTTCCACTCCACCGGCAGCTCGCCCCTTGGTGGGTTGGCCAGCCTGCCTTCCATGATGAGGATCGGGTGCGCCGTGTAGTGCCGGCCCTCGTGATCAAATTCGGCGTAAGCATGAATCGGGTAATCAGCGTTGTAAAGTTTCGAGGCTGCCGTTACTTGAAAGCGCAACTCCACGCTTTGCCGTGCGGGCGCGTGGAATTCCGCTGCGGAAGGCTCGACCTTCCAGCCATCAATAACGCCCAAACGAAGCGTTCCGGTCAGAGAAGCGTTGGCAGCATTCGAGAGAGTCACCTCGACGGCCATTGCGGTCCCGGGTCGCGTAAGCTGTACGAGCCCGCCGGCGCCGTAGCTTCCAACAGAGGGGTCGTGAATGCGCACCGTGAGCGGACCGGCGGTATCGACCGGCGGATTATAGGCGTGACCGGCGGCCGCGAAGACCAGCAGCGCCGCGGTGGAACCTAGCCTTCGCATGGGAGCAGCCCGAGTTATTATACATGCTGAACGGAACTTTCAAGATGCGCAGGTCTGATATTCGTGCGTCCTACGAATTGACGGCAGGGACCCAGGAGTGAAGTGAGACGCCGGGAATTTATTGCGGGTGCGATGGCCAGTTTCGTGACCGCTCTACCTTCCCCCGGAGACGCGGCCGGTACGCTACCCATGCCGGCCCATGGGTTGCACTTCAATGTTCCAGCCACCGTGTGGGACGAGGCGCTGCCTTTGGGCAACGGCATGCTCGGCGCGTTGCTGTGGGGCGACGGCAATCCGCTGCATATCTCTCTCGACCGCGCCGATCTCTGGGACTTGCGGCCCGTTCCGGAGTTCCACTCCGCCGAATATTCGTTCGAGCAGATGCGGCGCTGGCATGAAGACCGCCGGGTGGCCGATCTACGGCGTCTTTACGAAGCTCCCTATGAACGGCCCGCGCCGACCAAGATACCAGCAGGCCGGATCGAGATCACCCTAACTCAAACGCCTGTATTTCGCAGTACCGATCTGTCGCTGGCCGACGCAACCGCAAGCATGAGTTTCGCGAGTGGGGATCGCGTCGAAGTGTATGTACACGCCACACAACCAGTGGGCATAATACGGATCCGCACGGGCGCGGAAGTTGTGGCTCGCCTTGTCGTGCCGCCATTTGCGGGGCAGGTGAAGACTGCGGCGAGCGGTGGCATCGCCGCAGGCGATTTGGCTCAATTGGGCTATCCGGCGCCCGTGAAATCCGCAGGCGATGGCTGGCTTGCTTACACCCAAGCGGGTGCGGAAGGCTTTCGGTTTGCGGTTCTTGTGTGTTGGCGGAAGGCTGAAGGGCTGTGGACCGCCGCGTGGTCTGTGGCGTCGAGCTTCGCGGGAGGCGACCCGCTCGCGATCGCCCGGCAATGTTCGGAACAAGCCCTGGCCCGCGGTTATGAAGATACCAAGGAATCTCACCGAACTTGGTGGCGCCATTATTGGAGCCGATCTTCGGTCCGCGTATCGAACCCAACTCTGGAAAAGCAGTGGTACCTCGACCAGTACAAATTCGGCTCCGCGAGCCGGCGAGGTGCGCCGCCCATCAGCTTGCAGGGAGTGTGGACCGCCGACAATGGCGGGCTGCCTCCCTGGAAGGGCGATTATCATCACGATCTCAACACCGAGCTGTGCTATTGGCCCTGCTATAGCGCCAACCATCTGGAAGAGGGCCTGAGCTACCTGGACTGGCTGTGGAATACCCGAGACACGGCATTTGATTGGACCCAGCGCTTCTACGGCCTGTCAGGCTTGAACGTGCCGATGACCGCCGACCTCCGCGGCAACCAGATCGGCGGCTGGGTGCAGTACACTCACTCGGCCACCACGGCCGCCTGGCTGGCGCATCACTTCTATCTGCACTGGAAATACAGTGCTGACCGCGTGTTCTTGTTGGAGCGGGCATACCCTTACCTGCGCAGCGCCGCCGAATTCATAGAGGCCTTTACCGCGCACAAGGACAAGGATGGCTATCGCACGCATCCCTTAAGTGCATCGCCTGAGATCAACGACAACCGGCAGGACGCCTGGTTCCCATCCGTGACCAACTACGATCTTGCGCTGGAGCGCTGGCTGATGAGTGCAGCCGCCGAACTGGCGGGTGAAATCGGCCTGGACCAGGAAGCGAAACACTGGCGGGCAACGCTAGCGGAGTTTCGGGACTTCAGCGTGGGAGACGACGGCAGGCTCCTCGTGGCAAAGGATTATCCGCTGAAGGAGTCCCACCGCCATTTTTCCCACCTGATGGCGATTCATCCCCTGGGGTTGATTGATCCGGAAGATGGCACGGCGGCGCGACGAATAGTCGCGGCGTCTCTGGCGGATCTCGACCGGCTTGGTAGTGCGTGGTGGTGTGGCTACAGTTTTGCCTGGCTCGCCAGCATGGCGGCGCGGGCGCGGGATGGGGAGAGAGCCGCCAGAGCGCTGGAAATCTTCACCACGGCCTTCACGCTCCGGAATAGTTTCCATGCGAACGGCGACCAGTCTGCCAAGGGTTACTCCAAATTCACGTACCGCCCTTTTACGCTGGAGGGGAACTTCGCCGCTGCGGCCGGGCTGCAGGAAATGCTGCTCCAGAGCCATCGCGGGACGCTTCGGATCTTTCCGGCAATCCCGGCTTCCTGGAAGGACATCTCGTTCTCGTCGCTGCGGGCACAGGGAGCCTTCCTGGTTTCAGCGGAGCGCGTCGGCGGTGTAGTGACGCGAGTCGAGATAGTGGCGGAAGGCGGCGGACAGTGCCGGCTCGTTTCGCCGTTCGACGGCAATGTGATCGCCTTCCCGTTGAGAAAGGGAGAGAAGAGAGTGTTCACTCGCGCCTGAGCTTTATGAACCTAAAACTGATCTTCCTGTTGGCCCCTGTTCTGCTCGCGCAAGTTGCAGATCAGGCGCCACACCCCCAAACCTACTACGTTGATGGTTCCGGAGGAAACGACGCCAACAGTGGGCTCTCTATCTCAAGCGCTTGGAAGAGCCTCGACAAGGTCAACGGCACTACCTTCCGGCCAGGGGACAAACTCCTTTTCAGAGCCGGCACGGCATATAGTGGCCAACTCCGACCGCAGGGGTCAGGCAGCCCCACTCAGCCGATCATGGTGGACATGTTCGGGCACGGCGATAAACCTCTGATCGCCGCTGAGGGGAAATTTCATGAAGCGTTGCTCCTCAAAAACCAGGAGTATTGGGAAATCGGCAACCTACAGTTCACAAACACGGGACCAAGCCGGGAGCCGTTCCGCTACGGGGTGCGGGTCATGTCGTGGGACTACGGCACGGTCCACCATATCCTGCTGAAGAACCTGTTTGTGCACGACGTGAATGGTTCGCTCGTCAAGAAGGATCGCGGCGAGGGCCACGGCATCGTTTGGGAAAACGGCGGCGATAAGGTGAAGAGCCGTTTTGACGGGCTCCTAATCGAGAACTGCCGCCTGCAGCGCACGGATCGCAACGGCATCTGCGGTTTCGCAGCCTATCCCAAGACGGAGAGGTGGTTCCCCAGTTTAAACGTGGTCGTCCGGAAGAACTTGCTCGAGGATATCGGCGGCGACGCCATCAAGGTGTGGGGCTGCGACGGGGCGCTGGTGGAGCACAACATCGTGCCTGGCGCGCGGCGGAGATGCGATGACTATGCCGCCGGGATTTGGCCCTGGAGTTCCGACAATACTCTGATCCAGTTCAACGAAGTCAGCGGCTTGAAGGGCATGAAGGACGGCGAGGCATTCGACTCCGATGGCTTTTGTACCAACACCACCTTCCAATACAACTACTCGCACGACAATGATGGTGGTTTTATGCTGATATGCGGCAGCGGCAGTGTGGGCACGGTGGTGCGCTACAACATCAGCCAGAACGACCTTGAACGCCTCTTCCACATGGCCGGTCCCATAAAAGACATCGCAATCTACAACAACGTCTTCTACATCGGGAAAGGAATCGACATCCACATGTTTCTGTGGTCCGAAGAGCGCAACCTGTGGCCTGATAACACTGCCGTTTCCAACAACATCTTCTACGCGGAGGGAATCGGCAGAAGCAGCGAGGGACTGCATAGGAAACGGCCAGATGACGGCACCTATGTGATGCGGCCGGGTATCGGCGGCGCGACCCGCGTGGCCTTCGCGAAGAACGTTTTCTACGGCAACTTCGAAGATGTGCCTGACGACTGGAGAACGTTCTCGTTCGATCCGCTGCTGGTTAAGCCGGGCAGTGGCACTGAGGGCCGTGCGTCCCTGGCAGGTTACTTGCTGCAAGCCGGGTCACGATGTGTAGGTGCCGGTGTTCCCATCGAGAACAACGGTGGCCGAGACTTCTGGGGCAATCTGCTGCACGAAGGAAAAATGCCCTCGATTGGCGCGCACGAGAAGCAGCCAGCAGGCCGCTGATCCGCTTGCCCGCCTTGTGAGTGTCCGCAAGAACGTCAGCGGCATTTTGAGATTAAGGTGGCTGCGAGTTCATTCATCTCGTGTGCCCAGTGCAGAATTCCTCATGGACTGCTTTGTTTACCTCAAGAATCTGATCGGCACCAAGAACTTTTCGTGCAGGTGTTGACGCGCTGGGGACAGTCCACATCCAGAACATGCTCGAGTCCCTCCCGCGGCGCGCCGCCGGTGAACCCGGTCAGGGCCAAGGTGCCCTCCGGATCTTCGATGATGCCCGCGTAATTCAGAGCGATGGCGAGGTCGCCTTTGGATGAAACCGACAGCAGGTCCGCATCGGGCGCGGTAAGTGGACTGGACGAATTGTCATCGGCGCGATCCAGCCAGAGCTTCGCCGGATCGCCATTCCATGCGCCGCCAAACACGATGGTCTGCCGGTGAAAATCGTGCCCGGCGAATGCCGCCGCGGTTGGCGGCGAGTTGTTGAAACACCGGCAGGGGACGATGGCTCGACCTGAAAAACGCGATGGCTGCCAGCGCGACAATGGCCAGAAAACAAGCCGCTGCTACCGCAGCCGGTAGAAACAGCCGCCGCGGCGCGGCGGCAGCCGGAGACGCGGGCGCGGCGGTGGTTCCGCTCGCCTTTTCCAACACGAACGCCAGATCTCCTGGGGTAAGCTCAGCCGCCTTCTGTGCACAGTCGCCGGATCTACGCTTCGCACCCTTGATGGATATGGACTTCGCGGTAAGTTGCCCGCTCGTCCGATGCTGGCGCCTTATATCCGGTTCTTGTCCATCGACTCGCACATTTGATCCATACTTCTTTCGGGCCCCGCCTCACGGCGATAGCCCTTGCATCATCACTAGCCCTTCACCTCCATCAGGTTGGGCAGAGGACTTTCACCTCCAAGCTGCTGGGCATGCCCAGCACACAACGAAGCCGCTGAGCGGCGGACGCTTCGCGTTTGGTAATCCAGCAGGGTGTCGAGAGCAGTAGTGTCGGGTCACAGCAAAGGAGGTCCCTGTGACCCATTTACGAAAACGGATGCTGGAGGAACACCAACGCCGTAATTATTCCCAGAGTACGATTGAAAGCTATCTGCATGCGGTCGAGGACTTCGCCGAGTTTTTCGGCAAGCGCCCCGATCAACTGGATGTCGAGCACATCCGTCGCTATCAGCTCCACCTGGTGCAACAACGGAAACTCGCCACCAACACCGTCGTGGTTCGCATGTCGGCGTTGCGGTTCTTCTTTGTCAAAACACTAAAACGTCCGTACATGCGGGAGGACTTACCGTTCCCAAAACGTCCCAAGCGGCTTCCCTTGGTGCTGAGTCAGGAGGAGGTGACGCGATTGATCGACTCCGCCAACAACCTGTTCCATCGCGCCATCCTTACGACCTCTACGGCACGGGACTGCGCCGAGCGGAACTGTGCCGGTTAAAGGTAAGCGATATCGACAGCCGGCGCATGATCGTCCATGTTCACCAGGGCAAAGGCAACCGTGATCGCGACCTGCCGCTGACGCCGAAATTGCTGGAGACGTTGCGCGAGTACTGGCGTTGGATGAAGCCCAAGACCTATTTATTTCCCAGTGGGCTCAGGAGTCGCCGGGCTGACCACCCGATCACCTCCAAAGCCATCTGGCATGCGGTCCGCGGAGCGGCTAAACGTGCCGGCATCGATAAGCCGGTGACGCCATTCCTGCCGTAATCGGCACTGTCCAAAGTGCCAAGCACAAGCGCGTCAACGTTGGCTGGACGCACGCGAGCAACAACTGCTCGCCACCAGCTACTTTCATCTGGTTTTCACACTGCCACACGAGTTGAGTACGCTCGCCAGGGAGAACCCGCGGGTTCTCTATGCGCTGTTATTCTCCACCACCGCCGCTACGTTGCTCGAGGTCTCGTCGGATCCTCGGCATTCTGGGCGCGGAGGTTGGATTCTTCAGCATTCTGCACACATGGGGACATAACCTCTCGCACCATCCCCACGTGCATTGTGTCGTGCCGGCGGGAGGACTTTCTCCGGATCACTCCCGCTGGATTCGCCCGCGATACGCGTTCTTCTTGCCGGTCAAGGCCCTCAGCCGCGTCTTCCGAGGCACAAGTATGTTTCCGGCCTCCGCCGGCTCTATCGCCAGCATAAACTGCGCCTGGATGGCCCACTCGAACCGCTGCGAGACCCGAGACGGTTCGCCGCATTCTTGCGCACTCTGTTTCGTCAGGATTGGGTCGTTTACGCTAAACCGGCGTTCGGCGGGCCGGAGCACGTTCTGCGCTATCTCGGCCGCTATACCCCATCGCGTCGCCATCTCCAATCACCGCCTTCTGGCATTTGATGGAGAGCGCGTCACATTCCGCTGGAAGGACTACGCGCACGGCAACAAGCACCGCAAAATGACTCTGGCGGCGACAGAGTTCCTCCGCCGCTTTGTCCAGTATGTACTGCCCAGAGGTTTCGTCCGCATCCGATACTTTGGCTTCCTCGCCAATCGCCAACGTCAGTCTTTGCTGCCTATATGCCAGCAGCTGTTGGGCCCGTCACCCGCCGCTTCATCGCTGCCAACATCGCGGAATGGGCCTTTCTGGTCCTGCCCGCATTGTGGCACTCCAATGCGGCTCATCGAAAAACTGACCTCCACTCGCATCATGCAGCGGCGCGAGTGTCTCGACAGCTCTTAAAGTCCCGCAACAACTCGAATACACCAGAGGCATATTCAGGACGCACCGTATCAGTGTGTTCGCTCACTGGTGTTGCTCTCGCGCGCGGCCCCGGGTCCCTTCCTCGACCCCGCTCAGCTTGCATCACGACCACCACTTCCACGCATTTCTCACCAGATCACCAGCCGACGCCCCACCCCAAAAGTACCAAAACCCGATTGAAACTCCATAAAGTCGCGTCCGCCGCATGTGTCAGCGGCTTCCTTCAAGTCGCTCTATCGAAAGTGCCTCGGCCCGAGCCTACCCACACACCCGTAAGTTTCACTGCCGGAGCACGCATTATAAAAAGGCGCCCCTTTCAGGTAAGGTTGAGAGTCGTCCGGAACTCTACCGAAAGGAGGCCCTGCATGGATAGGACAAAGTATATCGGCATGGACGTGCACAAAGAAACGATTTCGATTGCCGTGATCAACACCACGGGCAAGCTGGTAATCGAGTCCGTCGTCGAAACGAAGACCGCCACCATTGTGCAGTTTATCCAAGGGCTACACGGTGACTTGCACGTGACCGTGGAAGAAGGAACCTGGGCCAGTTGGTTATACGACTTGCTGAAGCCTCACGTGACGAAAGTCGTGGTGTGCAATCCACGAAGGAATGCACTGCTGAAAGAGGGCAACAAGAGCGATCGGATTGACGCTCGAAAACTGGCTGGGCTGCTGCGTGCCGGCCTTCTGTCGGCGGTCTACCATGGCGAGAGTGGCATACGCACCTTGAAGGAGTTGTGCCGCGGTTATCTGACGATCAACAAGGACCTCACGCGCGTCATGAATCGGCTCAAAGCGCTGTATCGAAGCTGGGCGATTCCCTGCGCCGGTACATCCGTCTATGGATCGCGTCATCGGTCGGAATGGTTGAGCAAGATCACGGAAGCCGGCGTACGTCGTCGGGCCGAGCTCTTTTACCAGCAACTCGACGTATTGCGGGAGTTGCGCCAACAAGCTCGACGGGATCTGTTGGCCGAGAGCCGGAAGCACGCCGCGACCAGCTTGCTGCGCCAGATTCCCTACATCGGTCCGATTCGAGCTGCTCTGTTGATCGCACTGATCCAAACTCCTCACCGGTTCCGCACCAAGCGCCAACTATGGGCCTACTGTGGCCTGGCTCTCGAGACGCACGGCAGTGCGCAGTACCGCTACGTGGAAGGCCAGCTACAACGTTCCAAAAAGGCAGTAGCGCTTCGTGGGCTCAATGAAAATCACAACCATGACCTAAAGGACATCTTCAAAAGTGCGGCGACGAAAGCCAGCTGCGGAGCCGGACCTTTCCACGACTTTTACCAGGTTTTACTTGGCAAAGGCGCAAGGCCCGCGATGGCCCGGCTCACTTTGGCACGCAAGATCGCGGCGATCACCTTGACCGTCTGGAAGAAAGGAGCGCATTTCGACGCGGAACAGCTAACAAGACAAGCAGCAGCTTGAGCGTCTCCGATCCGTTTCCATCCACTGAGTTCATCGGTGGCGATGCCAATCGGGTTGTTGAGACGCTCGGGTTCGAGAGAGAGTATCGAATGCCGTCACATACGGCCGCCCTGAAAAAGTGGAGCTGTCCGCCGAGGTTTCGCGGCGAGAGCCGCCACATGGGTCTACTCCTTGACGGGTTTCATGGTGCGAGCCACCGCGCGCACGAGTTGTTTCCACCTGGATTGTTCTTCGACCAGTTGCCGCCTGCCCTTCGGCGTGAGCCTGTAATAGCGGGCGCGGCGATTGGCTTCCGACATTTTCCATTCCGAAGCGAGCCAGCCCTGATGTTCCAGCCGGTGCAGCGCGGGATAGAGGGAGCCATGCTCAACCTGCAGCACCTCCTGAGACCGGATACGAATTGCCTGTCCGATGCCATGGCCATGTTGCGGCCCCCACTGGAGCACCTGGAGGATCAGCAATTCGAGCGTACCCTGGATGAATTCGATGCGGTTGGGCATGACTGTTATATTTTACTATAGCAGACCCACTACCAAAGCGGATCTACTAGAGCATGGCCACTTGGAAAAACAGCTCTGTGGTCGGATGGTTTTCGGAACTGGCACCGACGGATGATGTATCGCGGCGCCACGGAGCACGCCTGGGTCGTTTTGCCGTCGGCGGCCACAATCCTAGTGCGCTGCGCCCTTCAACATTTCCCACTACGCGGCCCTCTAAATCCGCATCTAGTCAGTTGGCACGAACACTGGGGGTTTTTGGGAGCAAGTTGCGAGAACGCCGTATCTGGACAATCACGTTACGAGCTAACCACTGCAATCGACGATCGCGACGTGTCAGTGCGCCCCGGAAATTCGGCTCCTCTTCGACTGGCTGCAACCCATTGATCCGACACGTCATGCACCGTGTCAATGTCCTCCAGCGGGAACTCCTCGAATCCTTTCGATGGCTTCGCCGAATTTCATGCGCACGCGCTCCCACTCGTCGGGATCGTGCACCCACATGCCAGGAGCGCCTAATGCAACTTTGTCGTCAATTGAGCCGGGCAACAGCGCTCTCACGGCGCCGTCCACCATTTCTTTACCGCCCGCACTGGCCTGTGAGAGAAGCCAGAAGTATTCGTAATCCTGGCTGCCGCGGCGCAGAGCCTTCATACGGATGCTGGCAGCCGGCTCGTCCAAGCCCATGGTCTCGCCGCGATAGACCAGCATCCCGCTCCCATTCTGCGTTTCATAAGTCTGCGGATACTGCCAGGCACGCAGCGAGTTGAAATCCAGTTCCCAAAGCGTCCAAGAACCGGCTCGCAGTTTCCAGGCGATCCAGCTCAAGGCGCGGCATTGCAGCCCATCGCCGTCGATCCGAGAAGCGTCTGTATAGAACCAGGGGTCGACTCCGTGGGTCTTGATTTCATCGACGGTTACCGGATCCCATCCGCCGAGGCCGAGAATCACTATGTTCAATACTTTCTCCAGGCGCACCATCGTCTCCTTCGGGTACCACCCATCCACGCGGTACTGTAGACGCGGCGTCCCGGATTCCTTGAGCAACTCTCCGAAGTACAACATGCGTTCACGAGCGACGTCATCGTACGCTTCATCGAGGCTTAGAAAGTAGACGAGCAGCCGCGTCTTATTCCAGGTCGGATGCTGGTCGAAATGGGCCTGGTAAGCCCGAAACGCATTCTTCCAGATTTCTCTGTATTCGGGCGTGGGGCCTTCTCTCGGCATCGCGACCGGCCAAGGAGCATAAAACTTGAACTCTTTTCCGCTGAGCTGAATGCCTCGCGCCTGCTTGTAGAGGTTCATCGGATAGGCGTCGAACGGCAATACCAGATACTCGATTGGCACGCCGTAACCGGGGCCGCTGTACCCATACTTGCTGGTGAAGACGCTTCCGTCGAGGTACTTTGCCAGACGGGCGTCGTATTTGCTCCAGTCGATCTGTACACTCGTGCCGGATATCGTCAACCTCGGTGCGTAACCGAGAGGGTACATCGATATCCGGTGTTTGCGCAGGAGCTGATAATACTTGACCTCCATCTGCTCCGGAAAAGTGTTGATCTCCGTGTCGGTGTGAATGTTCGGCTTGAGGTGACTCTCGTCGGGCAGCGCGAAATCCCATACCTGGAGCTCCAGCATTAACTGGGTCTGCCCTTGGTCGCTAGAAATGGTAATCGGCGCAGTGTACCTGCCCGGCGGCGCTGCCTGGCGCGATCTCGGCACGTAGACATCCACCCACAATGCCTGGCTCTTCTGCTCCGGGCCGACGTTGTTGAGGGGATCGGGTACGTCGAAAGGCATCACGTACGTGTGCGGGTAGAGATTACCGATCCAACGGAGGCACGGGAGCAAGCCATCGGCATACCACCCCGCACCGAGCGTGTAACCCTCCTTCGCCGGGTTGCTGACATGCACGTACCACTCCCGAAAGAGGTCCACATTCTCCGGCAAGATCTTCGCGCCATTCGGCGCTCTGAGTTCCGGCGGCGACATCCTGACGTTCGACAGCTTTTCGCCAGTGCGCTCGATGACGATCTGGAACGCGATGGTCTCGTTTCGAGCGGCCTTCAACGTGATGCGCCGCGCGGTTCCATCCCAGATCAGATTGGACTGCTTGTAACCTTCGCGAATTCCGTCCGGGAAGAGTTTATGATTATCCTCGAACGGCTGGTTGCGGACAGGATCAACGCGCACCGAATCGCTGACGGCCCACACCTCCATGCCCGCATCCGCGGCCGAAACGAAGTGAACTGTCGCAAACAAAGCGCAAAGAATGGTGCGAAGAAATCTGATACGCATGACTTTTTTGGCCAAACACGCAGTATATAATGCCGCCTTTGGCTTTACCTTCGTTCCCACATCGCCGTATAGGGCCAGTGTTCGGCTCAGCGACTTCTCGGCCATATGGATTGCTTCCGGATTGCCGACCTGGCCGGAATCGCGGCGTCGCTCCCCGTTAGGGCTCCTGTCGATTGGGCTGGGTCGCAATGCCGTCCCAGGGCATTCGTCGACTGCCCTGTGCTAGGAAGACGGGAGCCGAAGCGCCCTGGGTCCGTCCTTTGCGACGGCTACTGTCTCGAACCGTCCACCCAAGCGCTCTTAGTGTTGGCAATCGGACCCGCAACGGGTGAGAATAATCTCTAGACCATGCCTCTTTCCGCGGAGAAAATCGCCAATCTCCGGTTATTTCAGCAAGAGGTCAATTCGCCGAACAAACACGGGTTTACGTCCAATGGTCCGTTGCTCCTGGCATTAGAGCCAACGACGAGATGCAATTTCCGCTGTGTCCATTGCTCCCGGGCATTTGCAAATCAGGCTTCGAGCGATATGAGCTTGGAACTATTTGAGAGGGTTGTTGAAGCCTCGCGGACGGCATACGAGCTTTATCTGTTTGGCGATGGGGAGGTGCTGCTGGACGTCTCGCGGCATCTGGCTATGATTCGGCGTATCTATCAGCAGGATCCCGAGTGCCGACTTGGGTTTTCGACGAATGGGAAGCTGCTCACGCCCGAAGTCTACGAGCTGTATTCCACGGCAGGCGTTGAGTACATTCAAGTCTCAGTGGATGCGGGCAACAAAGGACTTTATGAGACAATGCGCCGCGGAGGCAACTTTGACGAACTTCTTCTCAATCTTGAAGGGATAGCGACCTTTCGTCGGCGATCGAACATGCGATATCCGCGGCTCCACCTTGCTACTGTAATCTCGAGGCAAAACTTTCGGGAACTTCCCCTGTTAGCCAAATTCGCCAAAGAATACGATTTCTCTTATTGGTACATCAACGCGGAATATCCTCACAATGCCGGTCGTGATCGCCTGCGTCTGACCGCAGAAGATCTGGCTGAATTAGAGTCGATCAAGGCGGATATCATGCGGGATTACGGCTCGTGCTACTGGACGGTGTTTGACTCTTCCATCGGGCTGTCTGCTGGCAAGAATGAAGAGTGGTCAGTTATGGAGTCTCCGGTATTCTGCACGGTTCCGTGGCAGCACTTCGAGCTTAAGGCCAATGGGGACGTCAAGATCTGTCCGTACTATCACGAGCCTGTGTGTTCAATGAATGGGAAGTCTCTAGAAGAAGTCTGGAACGGCAAAGAGTTTCGGGAGATACGCAAGGCATTCACGTCCCGAAGCGGCATTCCATCCTATTGCATGAAATGCAACCTCAGCATGAGACGGCAATACCTGCCCGGCTGGCCCGGCCTTCCTGACGTTTCGCGCGACAGTTCGCCAACCCGGATGATTCGGAGACTGAGTGCGGTTAAGGCGCTCATTTCTGGATGGGCCCGCATCTAAATTAACTTGACAGCGTAGGGTCAGATGGATGAGCGCAACGCGCAGGTGTACTTTTCAAGCGACATGGACCGCCTCGAATCCACCCACGCTCGGCGTTTCTTCCTCTTAGAGGAGCGACCTGAACCCAGCGTGACGGGAATCGACCGTACGCGGAGCCTGAGAGTATCTCCGAAGCATCAGGGGGTGCCACGAGGAGAAGGCCGTGGCCCGGGTTGAAATCAGTACGGGCGGACACTTGTGTTATGAGAGAAAGCGACTTTCGCGACGCAGATGCACTGTTGATTCGGCTAAAGTATCTGGCCAGACCGAACCGGCAGGCTGCTCTCATCCTAGACCGCGTGAAACTATATCTCGCCAATCAGTTCGATCGCGGCGACCGCCCCTACATACTGCCTGCGGAACTTGCGGTCGCAGGGACAACGACATTCCGGTTCTTTCCACGCGAGGGAGACATACAGCCAAGCATCACCCCGGTAAAGAACCAGGCAGCATAGCGGCCTTCGTACTTCTGTTCGAAACTCAATCCAAAGGCTGCGAGGAGCGCCAAGCCGCTGCAATTCCTCGAAGGACTTCATAAAATTACACAAGTCTTACAAACCCTTGATGCATTTCCCCTTAGCCTGAAAGTGCACCTTGCCTAATGTCGACGATCGAAGCAGTTGCGGAATTGCGCCTAGAATTCGCCCGCCGCGGCTGGGACAAGAAAGCCACGAACCGAATCGTATTCGAGCTATCGATCCACGTGGCAATCGCGGTGGCAGGCATTGCCATCTTCATGACCTGCCAAGACCCGGCTGTGCGAGTCTTGGGAATCCTAATCTCGAGTTTCGGATGCATGGGCGTCGGCACTAATACCCACACCTCCACCCATTACGGCACCAGCGATAAGCGCTGGATGAACGAAGCCCTCAGCTATCTCGGGTATCCGATGTTCCTAGGCCTATCGGCTACGTATTGGTGGCACAAGCACGTGGTGCTGCATCACCCGGCGCCGAACGTTGTCGGAGTGGACAGCGACGCCGACCTGTTACCGTGGTTCGCGATCACAGCGGACGAGGTTCACGCCAGCTCCGGCCTGCGTCGTTTCTATTACGAGCGCCTGCAATTCTGGCTGTTTCCGTTGGCGCTCGCGCTGAACAATTTCAGTATACAGAGGGCCGGATGGGCGCACCTTATGCGAATGCTCTGCGAATCCAAGGGGCGAAAGTCTGCCCACTGGATCGACCTCAGCGCCCTGACCCTGCATTATGTGATCTGGATCGGAGTGCCGCTCTTATTCTGGCCGCTGGCGGCAGTTGCCGGATTCTATATTCTGCGAGGCATTCTGCTAGGGTACGCCATGTACGCCATCCTAGCGCCTGGACATTTTCCGGCTGAGGCGCAGCGTATGACAGATGAAGCCCGGCACGGTGCGGATTTCTTCGCGGTCCAGACAGCGGGGACTGTGAGTTTCCGGACGGGCAGGTTAGGCAGGTTCTTGTGCTCGGGTCTGGAGTACCAGGTTGAGCATCATTTGTTTCCGAATATCAGCCACGTCCACTATCCGGCAGTCAGCGCGGTGGTGCAAGAGTTCTGCGCTGCGCATGGGCTGTCCTATCGCTCGTACAGTTGGGCCATGGCTTTATGGAAGAGCTGGGAGGTGCTGCGATTCCCGCAGCCGGTTATAGGACGAGGGCATTTGCCGGTACCCTCCAATGCCAGCCCCTCGTCTGTGTAGTGGTTCCGCAGGGTGACGCCGTGGCATCCAGGTCGCCTCGCATCAACGTCGTAGTCTTTGACCCATCCACGAATAAACAGAATAGGGTGACGATGTCCGCCATTATCGGAGGATGTTTTCCTCGCAGCCCGAGCCGTGAATATACTGTTTGAATCATGCGCCGTCGACAGTTTCTTCAAACCGCGGCAGGGCTGACGGCCGGCCACGAGCTTTCGTCCTTCGCCTTCAGCCAAGTCTGTCCAGTCAAGGAGGGGACGGTGCGAGACCGGTTATGGCTGTTTTGTAATCCGGTGAACGCCGACTATGAGTACGTCCGCAAGCGCTCCGTGATGTCGCCGTTAGAGAGTGCCATCTACCTTGGCGTGCCGAACATAATCATGGTCAATCAATATCCCGAAGCCGGCCAGGAGGGATGGTATAAGCCGTGGGAGCCACCGTTCGAACAGTATGCTTACCCGTTGAAATTGGAGAAGCGCGTGGTGTGGTCCATTGTGGACGCAGGCGGAGTGACCAAGGACTGGGAGAGAGAACAGGTGCTGGCCATGGCCCGCAGCACTCCCAACTTTGTCGGCGTGTTCATGGATGACTTCTTCAGGGAGGAACCGGACCCCAAGCTGGCGAGCTTGACGCTGGACGAACTGCGAGCTGTACAGCGGGAACTCAAGGGGTCTGACAAGAAGCTGGACCTTTATGTGACACTCTATACCCAGATGTTGAACCGCCCAATCGGCGAATACCTAAAGCTGATTGACGTTATTACGCTTTGGACTGGGGAGACCGCCGAACTGGCCAATCTGGACCAGAATCTAACTAGGCTGGAAAAACTGGCTCCCAAATCCCGAAAGCTGTTGGGCTGCTATACGGCCGAGTATGACAAACACCGAAATCCAATGTGGCTGCCTCTGCCCGTTCCGGCCATGAAACACCAGTGTGAGGTAGGTCTGCAATGGCTTCGCGAAGGCCGCATCGAAGGAGTCATTTGCTCCTCCATCGAAACTGACCAGCTGTTACCGAAAAAACCACCCCTCCTCCCACCCTCTCTCAACGGTTTTCGGCGATGGGCCATGAGAACATCACGACCATTTGACCCTGCGGTTAGAAGAACAACGACGAAATTTCCGAGCAGTCCTAACGTGTACGCCTCTTCTCGGTCGACTGCGAGGGCGTTTGCAAGGTATCTATCCCGGACCACGTGACCGCCCGGAGCCCCAAGCAATGCATTAAAAGCCTTTGCATCTTCATAAAACCCTTGCCGCCATCCTAGTTCAGCGTGCGGATGGTCTGACAACTCACCCTGGAAGTAAGACACGGTCAGCTTGACGCCTCGCTCGTTCCGGTCGACGAGCTCTTTTTTGCGGCGAACCAAGCTTCCTTGTCCTTTGGCTGAATGATTTCATCAGCCGGTTTGGACGCAAGCGGCTCAAGGTGGATCTCTCCATACCCTGTCGGCTCCGGCGCAACGTCGAGAACGATGGACTCGCCCACTGGCACAAGCGGATGAGGGAATGAGGCGCCATTAGCAGAGCTACCCGGAAGAAGGTGGGCCGCATTTTTGGCGGATAACCATGCGGCAAAGCTCTGCTTTGACGTTACGACGGCAAATGGGTGTGTGGAGTCCATCCACCTCCCAATAAACTCCGTCGACGGCAGTTGGATTTTGTGGGGATCTTTCGTCAGGCTCGCGACTCTTGGATGGGAAGGGTCCATACAGTGGTATAGGTCGTCAGTTAGCACAAATGCGCCGTTCAGGGCTATGTGCCTCTCGTACTTTATGAAAGCACTGAGTCGGCTCGAACACATGTTGCTGGCGTCATGGTACGAGACGACAAACGGGGCTATCGTCGAGGTGACACGAACTTTCAGGGTGGGGTTGCAGTTATGCAAGGTGCCGAAGCATCGAAAAATCCCGTCCACCGCAAAAAACACGGCATTAGTTTCGCTGCCGCTCCACTGTCGGCAAAATACGCCGCCGTCGCCCGCCCAGAAGAGGCGGTCAAAGCTGATGGACTTTAGCGCTTTTGTCAGTGATTCGGCGAATTGGCGGAGCGGGCCGGACACGGAGCTCACCGTTTCTGCCGTTTCGAGCCACTTCGAGGAACCAGACACATCAACCTGCACGAAGACGACCTGGTGTTGTGACCCTGGCTTTTCGTTTTCCCACCAAGAATTCGCGATCATGGCAGCTCTTCTCAAAATGCTACCGCACATGACCGGGAAACGCCCTATCCGTGGATATGCGCCAACCTTCACAAGCTGGAGGTCGGGTTCGGGCGCATGAGTCTTCGGGACTCGGCAAGAAATAGCTACCGACAATGTGCGTTAACGCCTCCTTCTTCGGAGTGCCATCACTGAAAGCGAAGCTTCCCCTGGATCGACCGGCAGTCTGATTGCTCGAACGAGGTGTTGCTCAGGCACAACCGGCGGCGACCAGCGACGTTTGCGCGATCATCGAAGAGATCCCAGGAGAAAATACCGCGCCGTGGACGTGAACGATTAAGTTGGAAAGCGAGCGTTGAATACCCCGGCCAGATAGTACGTCCGCGCAAACCCATCCGGAAGGCCAAGAGTCCGACTAGCCGGCGTCGTTTACTGAATCTCGACAGCGCCATTTGTCGCCGATAGCTTCTGACCCTCTGCCTCTCTCGCCACCAGCCGGATCAGGTAGGTCCCCGGGGGCACGTCGAAGCTGGCCCGGACTGTTATCCCTTGGCTCAGCCGCTCCAACGTTTCATCCTTGAGGCGCATTTCCACCACCTTCTTAATCCCTTGCGTGTAGTTTCCATTGCGATCGAATAAACCGTAGACGAGTGTGACTTCGTTATGATTGCGGCCTTCCACTTTTCGAAACTTGAGCAGCTTCAGACTCAAATGGGCCAGAACGGTGACTTTGGCAGACTGTTCGCTGGCCTTGAAGAACTGAGCGTGCACCTCGATGGGGAATTCGAGTATCTCCTCTCGTGAGAAGAGCGCCGATTCAATCTCCTGCTTCACATTCTCCGCTTCATCGTCAAGATGTTTCGGAGCGTAATAACCGCGCCGCGCCTGTATGGTGACGCCGCTCCCATTCTTTAAGGTAACTTTCAGACTGTGAAAATTGCCGTCCAGCTTCAGGTTTTGCGGGGAGAAGCCCAACAGATAGATATATTCCGGCGCGGCCGCCAACCGCCTGAACCCTTCATCCAGGTCGTTGCTGTTCTGGAAGAATGTTCCGCCGGTACCCGCGGCCAATTCCGCCAGAAAATCGGCGCGAAGAATTGCCGCGTTGAGCGATCCACCTCCGCCACTGGTGCTCACATCAAAAGCGGGATCGGTAAAAAGCCCGCGGGCGTCCAGAGTGCTGATGATCACGTTGGCCTTGATGGCACGCTCCAGAACATCTGTCTTTTCCTGCATGTACTCCGGCGCTAGCGTGTTGAAGCCGGGAGAAACGAACATGATCGTGCGCTGTCCAGGCGCCAGCGCCATTCTCTTTATCACCTCCTTCAGATTGGCAAAAGATGAGAGGGTTCTCAGCTCCAAATCGTTGAGAGCGCCCGCGCGAACCATGACGCCGGGCCGCAAACGCAGCAGCGCATCGTGCAACTTCGCCTGGTTATCCGTAAAATCCAGGTTGACCTCGCCGGACATGGCATAAACCGCCGCGCGATCCGTGGGTTGCAGAGTTGCCATGTGGCGTTCGGCAGCGTCCCGCACGCGAGTCAGATCGCCCGAATTGAGATGAACGTCGTCGAAGAGATAGGCCACAAAGCGTTCCGGAGCAACTGGTGGCGTCGCTTTTTCTTCCGCCGCCACGGCCGGCTTATCTGCCGAAGCCTTCGATTCCTGACTACCCGTCGCGCCTGTCTTTTCCACTGTGAACCGGGAGATTTCCTGCGGCTTGCCCTTATCGAAAAGCTGAAAGTTCTCCTTGCTGAGGTTCCCGATGGCGCGCCCCTGAGTGTCGCGCACCACTACCGGCACCATGACCAGATTCACCTTGGCCTGGAACGCCGTGGGCTCATCGTGGGTGGCCATCTCGGGTCCATTCTGACTCGCCGCTGTTTGCACCTGACCGGGTACCGGCGACTGGCCGGTTGTGCCCTGCGCGCACAGCACCGCGCAGCCGGCCCAGACCAGCGCCATGGAATGCGGCAGAGACCTCATGTACCTACAGCTTCGCACTGTTTGCGCTTTTAAAAAGGAAGAGCCCGCCCTATACCATCAGCCCCGTGCCGGAAGTCTTCGGTACGCTGCAGAAATAGTGTCCGTTAATGACGCACATTGGGCGCTATCTGTCCGGATGACCGCCGTTGGGGAACGGAGCGCGATTGCCTAAAAGCCTGCGCGACTACCTGCGGGTAATCTGGAGTGAATGCGGTTGCTGGCGTGAATTCGCCACGAAAACCACTCCGCCTGGCCGATGATAGAAATTGGCATGCCTAGTGTTCCAGTTCGCCTGATACGTGCCGAGTCGGTATCGACGAAGCCGCGGGGGGGCGGCTCTGTGCCTCGACTAGGCATGAAGCAGATTATCAGGCATGCTAATTCTAAAGTGACCAACCCGAGATCACAGGTTGCTTGGTTGTGATGAACGAAAGGCAGGGCACATCATGACTTGGACGCCATCCACGCCCCAAGACACCGCCAACATACTCGATGCCGCGTTGGAGGCTTATGTCCACTTCGACAGTGAATTCCGGTACACGTTGGTGAATCGGGCGACGGAACAACTCTTGGGTAAGGTCCGCGCCGATCTACTCGGTAAGGTGCTCTGGGAGGTCTACCCCGAACTCGTCGGGACGGCCTTCGAAAGGAACTACCGCCGTGCGATGGTCGAGCGCGTCCCCGTTACGTTCGATGATTACTACGAACCCTGGCAACGCTGGTATGCGATCACCGTCACGCCCGATTCCGACTGCGGGATCGTGATCCGCACGGTGGACATCACCGACCGCAAGCGGGTGGATGATGCGCTGCAGATGAGCGAAGCGCAGTTTCGCGACCTGTTCGAGAGCGCTCCCGTGGCGTATCACGAATTGGACCAGGACGGCGTGATCCGCCGGGTGAACCGCGCCGAGTGCGCCCTGCTTGGTTACGAGGCGGGCGATATGTTGGGGCGGCCGATATGGGAGTTCGTCGCTGAGACGGACCGGGAGGCCAGCCGCGAGGCGGTCCTCCGGAAACTGTCCGGGGAACAACCACTGGAACCCGTCCAGCGACGTGTCGTCCGGCGCGACGGCGGTGAGTTGTATCTCGAAGTCCACGACGTCCTGGTGCGTAACCCGATGGGCGACACAGTCGGCATCCGCACCGCCCTCCTGGATATCACAGATCGCAAATTAGCGGAGTTCGAAGCGCGCGCGGCGCACGTGGAACTTGCAGTGATTCATGCCCACGCTCCGGTAGTTTTTCTAGTGGTGGACGAGGATCTGCGAGTTCAGAAAGTGAATGAAACGGCGATCAAACTCGCGGGACGGCTGGAGAGTGAGATGCTCGGGCTGCGGCCGGGCGGAGCGATCGGGTGTTTGAATTCGCTGGCCGATTCGAGGGGCTGCGGATACGGGCCCTCGTGCGGTGAATGTGCCATACGCCTGGCGGTGTTGGATACCGTTGAGAACGGGAACCAGCATGACAACATTGAAGCGTGGCTGCCGCTTGTAGCCGACGGCGATGCCGCAAGGCGATGCCTCCTGGTGTTCACCGCGCCGCTGGAAGTCCACGGGAAGCGGAAGGCCCTAGTCTCTGTTCTGGATATCACCAGCCGGAAGCAGACCGAACAGGAGTTGCGAACTAGCGAAGCGAGGTTCCGGACTCTGACCGAAGATGCGCCCATCGCGATTTCCATGTCACGCCTGGGCAGAATCGTCTATGCCAACCCGATGTACTTGCAGATGTTCGGCTTCCAACGGGCTGAGGAACTGAACGACCGCCCTACCATCGAACTGTTCGCGCCGCAATGCCGCGACGAAGTGAGCGCTCGGGCCCAACGGCGCGCTCAAGGCCTGCCCGTTCCCAGGGAATACGAAGCCATCTGCCGGCGTGGCGATGGTTCGGAATTCCCAGCGCTGCTGGCCGTGTTCACGATGCAGTTCACCGAAGGGCCGGCCCTGGTGGCCTTCATCACGGATCTGACCGGCTCCAAGCAGGCGGAGGAAGAGCGCATGCGGCTTGAACAGCAGTTCCGCCAGGCGCAGAAGATGGAGTCCATTGGACGCCTGGCGGGTGGCGTAGCCCACGACTTCAACAACTTATTGACGGTAATCAACGGCTACAGCCAGATGCTGCTTGCCAAACTGAGCGCTGGCGACCCGATGCGGGACAACCTTAGCGAGATCCACAAAGCCGGGGAACGCGCCGCGGGATTGACCCGGCAACTGCTGGCCTTCAGCCGCAAGCAGGTCCTCGAACCACGCAGGTTGGATGTCAACCGGGTGCTGGCGGAGATGCGGCCGATGCTGGAGCGATTAGTGGGGGAGGACGTCGAGGTTCGTGTCGCGCTACACGCGGAGGTCGGGACGATCCACGCTGATCTGCATCAGCTGGAGCAGGTCGTAATGAATCTAGTGGTCAACGCCCGTGACGCCATGCCGGGAGGGGGTAAGTTGCTGATCGAGACGGCGCACATGGAGTGGGACGATGGCTATGCCCGATCGCATCCAGAGCTACGGGCTGGACGCTACGTCATGCTGGCGGTGAGTGACACCGGGATCGGCATGGACGAAGAGACCCGGCGTCAGATCTTCGAGCCGTTCTTCACCACCAAGGAACCCGGCAAAGGGACTGGCCTTGGGCTGTCTATGGTCCAAGGTATCGTGGCGCAGAGCGGCGGCCACATCGACGTCTTCAGCGAATCGGGTCAGGGAACGACTTTCAAGATTTACCTCCCCGCGCTCGACGGTGAGGCAGTCGATGACGGGATGCTCGCGGTCGCGCCTGAGCTGGAGGGAAAGGAAACCGTGCTGGTGGTGGAGGACCAGGCGGAGGTCCGCAAGTACGCCGTCGCGGTGCTGAAGGCAAAAGGCTACCGGGCGATCCCAGCGGAGAACGCCGGCGAAGCGCTGCTACTCTGCGAGCGGGAGCACATCGATCTGGTGTTGACCGACGTTGTGATGCCGCACTTAAGCGGCCGGGAACTGGCCGATCGGTTGGAGAAACTTCAGCCCGGCATCAAGGTACTGTTCATGTCCGGCTACACTGACAAAGTCATCCAGCAGCATGGGGTCTTGGAGCAGCTCATCCACAAGCCGTTCAGTCCGGAGCAGCTGGCCGGGAAGGTTCGCACGGTGCTGGGGCCGTCGGTGCCACCCGCGCCGGCGGCTCGTATCCTCGTGGCCGACGATGAAGCTGGGGTGCGCGGTTTCCTGCGGACAGTGCTGGAGGGGGACGGCTACGACGTGGTCGAAGCGGCGGACGGACGGCAAGTGCTCCGGCAGTCTCGTGCGGGTCATGTGGACCTGGTGATCACTGACCTCGTCATGCCGGAGCAGGAAGGGATCGAGACCATCCAGGCTTTGCGCAGGGATGTGCCCGGTGCCAGGGTCATCGCCATCTCGGGCGCGTTCGGAAGCCAGTACCTAAAGACGGCTCAGTTGCTGGGAGCCGACGCGGTGCTGAGCAAGCCGGTGAGTCCTGATTTGCTGCTGACCAGGGTTGCGGAAGTGCTGAAGCTGCGGCGGTGAGGCGGGGCGGCTGCGCGCCTTGGTTGAGTGGTCAGGCAGCGTCAAAGCGGGGCGCTGATTTTCTGGTACGGCGTCACTTTCGCGATCCCCAACCGCCGCGTCGTTTCCGCGATGTTGCCGCACCTATGACCGCGAGCGTTCAGCTACCCGGCCCGGACGTGGGCCAAGCGAAAGCTGACCCATCCCTGGGATATGCCCGGCGAGACCACGTTGAATAAAGAAACTGCTACCGATAATGCCTGTTAACAGCCGGAACCAGACGACAGCATACAGCGCAGCGGCGACGGCGGGTACCACTCGTCCGCGTTTTCTAGGCACGTCCCATTTGACTCTTCGCAACTGGGATCATTGCGGACAATATTCCATTCAGCCATGTTGGCGATGATAGCCCGTCAAGGCGGCGAAATTGAATGGTGGTTGCATCTCACCGTTCTGGTGCTTTTCAACATTTAATTTCGTTCATCTCACCAATGCTTTCAATCGCTTAGGAAAGGCCATCCGCATGCATTTAGGAAGGTGTGTTGGAGGTCATCATGAAACAAGGATTCTTGAAACTAGCTAAGACGGCCTTTGTTCCGTTGGCTCTCGCCGTGGCGATGGCGGCTTTCAGTCCGCTGTCAGCTGCCAGTCATGGCGGAGGCCACGCAGGAGGTGGCCACAGCTTCTCCGCGCCGGCACGTGGAAACACCGGCGGTGGCCGGTCGTTCTCCGCACCAGCCCGCGGTTTCAATGGGGGCGTTCGCGCGTATTCCGGTAGACGCGCCTATTACGGCGGACGCGGTTACTATGGCGGTCCTGGATATTACGGCCCCGGATTTGGATTCGGTTTCGGCGTCGCTCCGTATGGATACGCCGCTCCAGTCTGCAACCCCGCAGGCTTCTATGACCAGTTCGGCAACTGGCATTACTATCCCGGTTGCGCGGTTCCTTACGGCTACTAAGTCTTGACGATTGCGGCCCGTCAATAGACGGGCCGCCCTGCTTCTTCAACAGCTCCGTTTCCTTTCGGTCGCCTCACTGTCACATCTACCCTCTAGCAGCCGTGTCTTGCGCGTGAATTAACGGATTGTTCAGGTTCCGCCGCAAGCGATCTCCCGAGAACCTGAAAATACATGACGCTCTGGCGCCCCGCCTGGCTGGTGGCGCGGATTCCCCACGGCTAGTAGGATGGCGCCCGTTGTGAAGTATCTGCCACTATTTCGCCCCGATCTTGCCCTCCCCCGCTCTCTATACTGAAGCCAGAAGACGCTGGCGTGCCAGAATTCAATCAGTAACCCTCTCCCGGCGGCGCGCCGGATCGGTCACAGCATACAATGGATGCCGATGCCGATCGATGAGCGAAGCCTAAGAACTTGCGCTGACAGCTTGGCGCGCTGCAACGAAAACTCGGGGCTCCTGGATCGGTTTTACGAGATCTTCTTGGTCTCGTCGCCGAAAGTCAGGGAGAAGTTCGCTCAGACCGACTTTGCCCGCCAGAAACGCGCCCTCCGGGCTTCGTTGGACGCAATGCTTCTGGCCGCCCGGGATGGGGAACTACGGCCCGCGCAATACCTCGGCGATCTTGCGGAAAGGCATAGTAGCCGACAACTCAACATCGGCTCTGAACTCTATGACCTCTGGCTCGACAGCCTCCTGGCTGCGGTCAAAGAGTGTGATCCTAAGAGCAGTCCCGAGGTCCAGGAAGCCTGGGAGCGAGTCATGATCGTGGGAATCGCCTATCTGTTGTCCCGCTACTGACTTCACGGCTTAAGAAAAGTGATGACGCTGCGGGTAGAGTGTTATGCGGGCCGAAAGGGGGATGAGCGGCCGATCCGCTTTGCTCTTGATGGACATGACTACATGGTCGAGGAGGTAGTCGATCGCTGGTATGGTCCAGATGCGGCCTTCTTCAAAGTGCGTGCGGATGACGGTAATCTCTACATCCTTCGACAATCAACTTCCGATGGCGAGTGGAGTCTGGAATCGTTTCGGGAGTTGAAGGAGTAGCAACGTCGAAACGTGGCAAGTTTGGGAAGGCTGGCGATCAAAACCATGATGCATTTTGCTCGAGGCCAGCGTCAAGACACGGCCGGAGATCAAAGCCGCGACTACGCGCCCGCTGAATGACCGGTTCGCCCAGGGCGGCAGCGTTGAGGTTCCGCTCGATTCGATGGTGCACAACGGCTGGGAACTGCTCCCGCAGCGGATTCGGAGAAAAGGTCAGGAAACGGGAACGTTGGTCCAGATCCATCGGTGTTACAGGCAATGGGAGATCATCATGAAGACTAGACTGTTCGCGCTTTCACTGCTTTCGATTGCGTTTCTGTGCTTGGCTACGCCGGCTTTTCGCACAGGACGATCGCGGCAGCATCAGAGGCCAAATCACCTTTCCCTGACACAGGGATTGGAATGACGCCATGCGCTTAATTCTGCTGGCAGTCGCGATGGCCGCCGTGGCCATGCCCGACGAGATGCCGCGGGCGAAGTGGCTCGAAAACGGTGTCATCGTCGCGGGCGGAAACCACGAGCCCTACATCTTCGTTGCGCGATCCGGCGGCCAGCGGCTCGACGCAAAAGAGCGGCTTGAGAAAGCAGAGAGCGAAAACGCTCTCCGCACTCTCAAAGCTCAGGGAGTGGAGGTCTTCTACACCCACTTGTACAAAGGCTTCGGCATGGCTGCCGAAAAGCCTGATATGGAAGCGACCAAGCGGGCGGCAGCGATGGCCCACCTGCTGGGGCTCAAGGTAGACACGTACATCCAGTGGAACAGCATGATGTATGAGACGTTCTTTGCCGAGGAGCCGCGGGCCCAGAACTGGATTCAGCGCGACGCAGTTGGCCGGCCGATCATGCTTACCTACGGTTATGAGCAGTCGTACCGTTACAGGCCCTGCTTCGCAAACCAGGAATACCTCGACTACCTCAAGAGAATCGTGCGGTACGCAGTCGAGGAAGTGAAAACCGATTTCATCGACTTCGATAACTTCGATCTGAGTCCCGAGCCCGATTCCTGCCACGACAAGACGTGCACGCTCGGCTTCCGCAAGTACCTGCGCGAGAAGTATTCGCCTGAGCAGCGTCGCGAGCGGTTTGGGTTTGAAAACGTCGATTTCGTGAACCCGCCGGAGTGGAACCAGTGGAATCCGCCCGCGAAGATGGGGATTATCTCCGATCCGGCGATCCAGGAGTGGATCGACTATCGCTGCCGGGTGATGGCGGACGCGTTGCGGCAGATTGCGCTCTATGCCAAGTCGCTAAACCCGGAGGTGGCGATTGAGGTGAACCCGCACGGCATTACCGGGGGCAACCGTGCCTGGGAAGCCGGAATCGACCACTCGCGGATTCTGAAGTGGACCGAGATGTTCGTTACCGAGGAGGATCCCGACCCCGGCTTCACCAAGGATGGCCAGCTACTTACGCGCATCCGGAGCTACAAACTGGCGCGCGCCTATCAAAACGTCCTGTTGGTGGAGCGGTCAGAACCAGTCGCCATGGCCGAAGGTCTCGCATTTAACCAGACCATCGGGGACGCCGGCGTCCAACCATTGACGCGGGACATGGTACGTTATATCGATTTTTACAGAAAGAACCGGGAGCTGTTCACCGGAACCCGGGACGTCGCGACGGTTGCAGTCCTTCGCTCGTACCCTTCGATCACGTACAACCATTCCCGCGTGCAGCTGGCCACGATTCTTACCGAGCAGGCGCTTATCCAGGCAAGGATTCCGTTCGACCTCATCTTCGATGAACACCTGTCGGACCTCTCGAAGTACAAAGTGCTTGTGCTGCCCGAAACGGAATGTCTGAGCGACGCGCAGCTCACTTCGATCCGGAGCTTTGTCGCCAAGGGCGGAGGGCTGGTCGCAACGGGCCAGGCCGGCCTCTACGATCAGTGGAGAAGGGTGCGAGTCCAGCCCGGGCTGAAAGGTCTGATCGAATCGCAACCGTCCGCGCGCGATTTCGGAGAGGAAGTCGAACTGGCCGAGAACGCCCGTCTCGGCCTCGGTAGCGATGCCACGGCAGGCTCTGTTAAACACACCGCCCCACCCGCGCGAAAAGAGTATGAGAAGGGCAGGGTGGTCTACATTCCGGCAGTGAGGTTCGATGGTCCGCTACCCGAGTTCGGAGCGTACTTCCATGTCGATTTCCGCTTCTGGAGGTTGCCGAAAAACGCGCAGGAAATCGCTGAGGGAGTGCGCTGGGCTGCACATAACGACATCCCGGTTCAGGTCAGCGGTCCGGTGTACTTGGTCTCGAATCTGGTCGAGCAACCGGGAAAGCGGCGCACCATGGTCCATCTGGTGAACTACAACGCAAAACGGATTGCTTCGCTAGATCCGGTGCAGGTGGTGTGCCGGATGCCGCAGGGCCAGACAGTCAAAGCGGTCACAATCTATTCTCCCGACGCTGACGAGCCCCTCACCGTCGAGGCGAAGCAAAACAACGCCGAGGTAGGTTTTGCGGTGCCTGTCAAAACCTACTCCATAGCGGTGATCGAGTGGTGAACGTGGCTTATTGAATCCCGCATAATAAAGCAGTACTGTTCTTCCGATAGTCGATGGTCAGCTTCAGTGGCGCGCGGCTCTTCGAGATAGGCGTCCAGCGCCGGCGCATTCCGCCTAGATTCCAGTCGGGGATCGGGGCTGTGACGGCCCCGATAAGGACGCGTTATTCACCATTATCGCTAGTTGTTTTCTGCGGAAGGCTTCTAAGCCGGGATGATCTACTAGAACCGGACTTCACGGGACCGATCTTCAAAAAGATCCTTTCGGAGGCATTCTCCGAGTGGCCGACAATTCGTTCAGAACGTCTTCACATTCAAAAATGCCGTTCTCGGCCAAGCCGCGTACGAGTCCCCCGACAACACGCCCGGAGGTCAGTAAACGCTACGGCGTTACTCGCGATCATGGAGTACACTTTCAGCCGTAATGTTCTCAAGCACCACCTGACCGCCATTCGGAGGCCGTCGACTGGCTGGCATTTCCAACTCAATCCTAGGGAACAGCGGCTTCGCAGCTTGAATCGGCCTCGTGTTGAGTGCATCGATCATCTTTTGGCTGGTTTCCGGCAAGAACGGGCGCAGGTCGATAGCAACCCGGTGGATTCCGTCGATCCGGCAGGTTCTGTTGTGCCAACCGGCAGCCGGACCATTCACGTCAACGGAATCGCACTGGATGGGAGATTCCAACCGGGTCGGCAGCGGCGACCTTGAGCAAGGCTCCTCATCTTCAGAACGCCCCTGATGGCAGTTGCCGTCGCCAGCGAATTGTATTCTCATACAAAGATTCGGCTTGGCGGCGAGGATAAGGATGAGATCTCCAAGGGCCCTCCATCGGAGGAGCGCGGTGCTTGCGGTGACAAGTCTTCTACTTGTAGGCTGCGGCTTGCGGCAAGCAAGAAACCAGCCTTCCATCGAATTCACCAGGATTCCTCAAGCGGACGAGGGCGGCCGCGAGAAACACGACATCATTGAAGGGCGGGTGGCCGGCGCTCGCCCCGGGCAGCTGATCGTTTTGTACGCCCGGAGCGGAACATGGTGGGTGCAGCCGCTCGTCAGCCACCCGTTCACGAAGATTCAGGCGAACTCAAAATGGACTAACGCGACCCACCTCGGCACGGAATATGCAGCCCTGTTGGTCGACCCAGCCTATCGTCCGCCGCCCTCGACGACCGCGCTGCCCACGCCGGGTGGAGCCGTGTCCGCCGTGGCCATTGCGAAGGGCGCGAGTTCTCCCCCTTCGGTCTCTGTTCACTTCAGCGGATATGAGTGGAGGGTCCGCGACGCTCCCAGCAGCCGCGGAGGCGTGAACAACTACGATCCGGCGAATGCATGGACGGACGCGAGCGGAGCACTGCATCTTCGCATTGCGAAAGCGGCTGGTAAATGGACGTGCGCCGAAGTGAGCCTCACGCGCAGTCTGGGATATGGCACGTATTCATTCGTTGTGCGGGATGCTTCTCATCTGGAGCCTGCGGCCGTTTTCGGCATGTTCACCTGGGATTACTCAGGAGCAGACCAGAACTACCGCGAGGTCGACATTGAGATCAGCCGCTTTGGCGATCCAGCCAGCAAGAATGCGGAATATGTGGTCCAGCCTTACTATGTGCCGGCGAACGTCGCCCGATTTGCAGCGCCTTCCGGAGCGCTCACGCATTCGTTTCACTGGGAGCCCGGGCGCGTTTCCTTCAGGACCGTCCGTGGGTCCCAAGCCGGCGGCGGAGCACGTGCGGTGGCCGAACACGTTTTCACCTCGGGAGTTCCTTCCCATGGCATCGAATCGATCCGGATGAATTTGTACGTTTACGGCAGTGCCCAGGTCCCTCTTGAAAACGGGGCCGAGGTTGTGATCGAGAAATTCGAATACCTGCCGTGATGAAAGGTTTGAGACAGTATTGGGCATTGCGATGGCTTCTCGCCGGGCTCGCGGCGGCGCATTTCGCTGACACGGCACACGCCCTGGATCCAAATCGCGCAATGTCGCAGTACATCCGCGACCAATGGGGCGCCGAGCAGGGATTTCCAGGCGGGGCCGTTTACGCCGTCGCCGGCACTGATGACGGCTACCTCTGGATTGGCGCGGAGCAGGGCCTGGTTCGTTTCGACGGATTGAACTTCCGCCTCTTGAATCACGCGAACTCAACGGCGGCGCCAGCCGGTCCGGTTCTGGGTTTGACGGCGGATACCGAGGGAAATCTGTGGATACTGCCACAAAGTGCGGGTCTCGTGCGTTACAACGCTGGAATATTTCATGATGTCTTGCCAGGTCTCGCACGGGACGAGAGCGGTGTCACGGCGATGTGTACGGGAAGGAATGGCGAGGTATTGCTATACATCCGCGCATAATTAACGGGACATCTGTGGCATACTGGGATCGGAGGGCCTATGGTGCCACGCTTGTTGCGGTTACATCCCAGCACTCATCAGCGATTGACCCGCTTGAGCAAGGAAGCGGAAAGAGATGGGGCCTACCGCGTGGCGAAGCGATTGCGCGCGGTGGTGATGAATTCGGAAGGGCATACCAGTGGCGAACTGGCGGAGATCCTGCAGGCGCCACGATCCAAGGTGTCTGAGTGGCTCAAGCGTTATCAGACCGAGGGAATCGATGGTCTGCTGGAAGGGTATCGCTCCGGTCGGCCATCGGAGCTGACCGAGAAGCAACAGCAACAGTTAGGAGACATTCTCGACAGTGGTCCTGTAGCTTACGGTCTGGACAGCGGCATCTGGACGTCCCCCATGATTGCCTGGGTGATCGAGGAGGAGTTCCGGGTTCAGTATCATCCGGGCCATGTGCGCAAACTGCTGCACGGCTGGGGGTTTTCGGTGCAGCGACCCCGCCGCGTGCTGGCGCGCGCCGATGCCGCGGCGCAGGACCGATGGCACCGCCGTACCTATCCCGCCCTTAAAAAAAAGCCCAATCGCGACACTGGGCGCTGATCTTCACCGACGAAGCCAGCTTCCGGCAAGATTCGACACTCCACGCCACCTGGAGCCGCGTGGGTTGCCCACCGGAAGTTCCCGTGACGGGAGAACGCAAGAACGTGAAGATCCTCGGCGCCATCGAACTTTGGCGCACGCGGTTCGATTATCGCCAGGACACAGTCTTCAATGCCACCACGTACCTCGGCTTTCTCGAACAACTGGCTCGGCGATACCGCCGCCAGGGAGCGGTCCTGATTCAGGACAACGCCTCCTACCACAAGGACGTCGAGGTCTGGGCATGGTTCAAGTCCAACCGACATTGGCTGGAAGTGCATCAGTTGCCGCCCTATTCGCCGGAACTGAACCCTACCGAGCGCCTGTGGCAGCACACCCGGAGGACTGGGACGCACAACCGTTTCTTCGGCGGCCTGGACGCATTACTCGCTACGCTGACACGCGTCTTTGGGGAGATGCAGTCGCACCCCCAACTGATCCGATCTTATCTGACTTCTTTTTGTTGACCGTTATGTCCCTTTAATTATGCGCGGACATATAGCACGCCCAAATGGCGATCTTAGATACCACGGAGGAAAACTGGCGCCGCTCGCACTCACAGCCGGCCGGCCTAACCCCTTAGTGATTTCCATGGCGGAAACGGCCGACGGCAGAATCTGGATGGGTACGCGAGATGCCGGCCTCTTCTCCATGAGCCAGGGTGCGGTCTCGAGCGTTACGCAGGGATTGCCTGACAGGAAGATAAATACTCTCCTGCCTGTCGGCGATCGGGAGTTATGGATCGGTACCGACAACGGGCTCGTGCGCTGGAACGGGACCGAACTCACCGAGGCTGGTCTGTCTCACTCGCTTGAGCACACTCAGATTCTCAGCATGATCAAGGATCGTGAATCGAACATCTGGGTTGGAACGAGGATGCCCGATAGTTCGTAGAAAGTAGCGACTCTCAAACCCCCGGCCATAATGGGCCGAGGGTCGATTTTTCTGCCAAGAAAAAGGAGAGAGTCGCTATGAAGAGACGATACCAGATAGAACAACAACGGGCCGTGCAGCAGTTCCGCCGGATCGCCATCGAACAGAATCCCAACATCCAGATGATCCTTCCGCTGGCCGAGATCGTCGGCTTGTTACAGCAGGGCGTGGGCAACTTGCTGCGGCAGGCTGGTCTGGAACTGATGCACCTGGTGATGGACGAGGAAGTAAAGTCGCTGGCCGGTGAGCGCCACCAGCAACACGAAGGGCGCAGGGCACAGCGTTGGGGCAAGGAAGATGGTTATTGCGTGGTGGACGGCCAGAAGGTGCCGATCCGCAGAACGCGCCTACGCACGGCTGACAAACGGGAACAGCATTTAGGCAGCTACGAATTGTTTCAGCGTAGTGGGCCAATGCAAGCGAGCGTGTGGGACAAGATGATGCGCGGACTCTCGACGCGCAACTACGGAGCCGTGGTGAAGGATTTCCAGAATGCCTACGGAATCGAGAAGTCGGCGGTTAGTGAGAACTTCATCGAAGCCAGCCGGGAGAAGGTGAAACAGTTGATGGAGCGGCCGCTGGGCGAGTTGCGCTTATGCGCGGTGCTGATCGACGGGACTCCATTCAAAGACCGGCAGATGATCGTAGCCCTTGGCATTGGCTGCGATGGAACCAAGACCGTGCTGGGCATCCGCGAGGGGGCGACGGAGAACGCGACCGTGGTGAGCGCTCTGTTGGGCGAGTTGGTGGAGCGAGGGTTGGACTTTTCGACGCCGCGGCTTTACATTCTGGACGGTGGCAAAGCGCTGCACGCGGCGGTGCGCCGCCATGCCGGGGAAGCGGCTTTCATCCAACGTTGTCAGGTCCATAAGAAACGGAACGTCGTGGATCACTTGCCCGACGAACATAAAGGCGATATCAAAAAGAAACTCCAGAACGCCTACGCCATGTCGGAGTACTCCGACGCCAAACGCGCCTTGGAGAAATTGCACCGTGAACTGATGGATCTCAATCCGAGCGCGGCGCGCAGCCTGGAAGAGGGCATGGAGGAGACGCTCACAGTCCATCGGCTGCGGGTACCGGATCAACTCCGCCGGACACTGAGCTGCACCAACGTCATCGAATCTGCCTTCTCCATCGTCGAAACCGTCTGCCGGAACGTGAAACGCTGGCAGCCCGGCGATCAGATCGAGCGCTGGGTTGGATCTGGATTGCTGGTTGCCGAGCGGCAGTTCCGCAAAGTCATCGGCCATCGCCAGATTCCAGTGCTCCTGTCCGCCATGACCAATGCGGTTTCCCAGAAGCCGATTGCGAAGCGAACTGCCGTCGCGTAGCCTATGAGGGTCGAGGGTCGCTAACTTTCAACGGAGATCCGGGCATTCTCGTTGGAACTGCGCGCGGGCTGTTGCGGGTCAACGCCAAGGGCGTTTTTTCGCGGGAGGAACGCGGCCGCCAGCCGGGCGAGCCAGTGACCGCACTGTTTGAAGATCGCGAGGGAGATCTCTGGGTCGGAAGTGCGCGAGGGATTGAGCGATTGCGGGACAGTGTGTTTATGACCTATTCCACTCCGGCAAGTTCGCGGGCGGAGAATAACGGACCTCTTTACGTCGACATCGAGAACCGCACCTGGTTCGCTCCTTCAGAGGGCGGACTCTTTTGGATGAGGGGAGAACACGTCGAACACATCACCAGCGCGGGCTTGGGCACGGATGTGATCTATTCGATCGCGGGCGGGCCGGGAGAATTGTGGGTCGGCAGACAACGCGGAGGACTGACCCACCTGATTACCAAAGGCGGCTTGCTGACGGCCGAGACTTACACGCAAGCGGAAGGGCTCGCTCAAAACAGCGTGTACGCCGTTCATCGGAATCGTGACGGAACGGTGTGGGCAGGGACCCTCAATGGCGGCGCCAGCCGGTTCACTAACGGCCATTTCACAACTTACACCACCGCCAATGGTCTGGCATCTAACGCCGTCGGCGCAATCGAGGAGAGTTCCGACGGCACGATGTGGTTTGCCACTCCGAATGGTTTGACTGCGCTGTCGAAAGACGGTTCGCGGAACTATACCGGCCGCGACGGCTTACCTCCGGGGAGCGTGAATTGTCTCCTCGAGGATTCAGCTGGCGTGTTGTGGATGGGCACTTCCGAGGGCCTCGCGTTCCTCAATGCCGGCCGAATCCATATCCCTCGCGATATGCCTGAACCGTTGCGTGAACCGGCATTCGGCATTGCGGAAGACAGGAACGGATGGCTCTGGATCGCAACTTCGAGTCATGTGCTACGTGTGAATCGCGAGAACTTGCTGCATGACTCGCTCAGTGATGCCGATGTACGCGAGTTCGGCCTTGCGGACGGCCTGCGTGGCACTGGCGGTGTGAAGCGAAACCGCTCCGTGGTAACCGATTCGCTTGGGCGGATCTGGTTCTCGCTGAATCGTGGACTTTCCGTTGCCAATCCCGCTCGGCTGACGGGCAATTCGGCCCCGGCGCCGGTTCACATTGACGCGGTTTCAGCCGATGGCCTTCCGGTCGACTTGCAACAAAATCCGGTTCACATTCCGCCCACCCGCCAGAGGTTCACGTTCAGTTATACGGGGTTGAGTCTGTCAGATCCCGATCGCGTCAGATATCGGTACATGCTCGGCGGATTCGATCGCGGCTGGAGCGAACCAACCGCGGCGCGCGAGGCCGTTTACACCAATCTGAGTCCAGGCTCGTATCGCTTTCGCGTCATGGCGAGCAACCCTGACGGCGTTTGGAATCCGGCCGTCACCGCAATCGGGTTCGAAATTGAGCCTGTGCTCTGGCAGACCCGGTGGTTCCGCTTCTCTAGTGTACTGACTGTTATTCTGGCCGTCATTGGTATCTATCGTTTTCGTTTGCACCAACTGACCAGGCAACTTAATGTTCGCTTCGAAGAACGGCTCGCGGAGCGGACCCGGATCGCGCAGGATCTGCACGATACTCTCTTGCAGGGGTTTCTGAGCGCCTCCATGCAACTCCATGTCGAAGTTGACCGCCTGCCATGGGATTCGCCCGCGAAGCCACCGCTAAGCCGTATCCTTGACCTAATGGCGCTGGTAATTGATGAGGGCCGAAACGCGGTTCGAGGACTGCGCTCGTCTCAAAGCGGATCCCTGGATCTCGAGCAGGCATTCTCCCGGATCCAGCAGGAGCTCGGCATCCAGGAGGACATTGGTTTTAGAATCATCGTTGACGGAGAGCCCCGGCCGTTACACCCGGTCCTCCGCGATGAGGTCTACCGGATCGGCCGGGAAGCCTTGGTCAATGCATTCCGCCACTCACGCGCAACAAGTGTGGAAGTTGAACTCGAATATTCGGCCAACCACCTACGCATTCTTGTGCGCGATAACGGTCAAGGGATCGACCCGCAGGTGCTGCAAGCGGGGCGCGAAGGGCACTGGGGACTTTCTGGCATGCGCGAGAGGACGGAGCGAATTGGCGCCCGGCTCAAGGTTTGGAGCCGCGCTGCGGCCGGAACCGAGGTCGAGTTGACCGTCCCAAGCCATATTGCCTTCCAATTCTCGTCTGCGAATCGCCTGCGGAGATGGTTTGCCAAGTGGCATCCGCGCAAAGCGGGAACGCTGGCTCCGGAGCCAGGAAGTGAGAGAGATCGATGAGCGATCAGGCGCGAATCCGGGTTTTGAGCGTCGACGATCACCCTCTCTTGCGCCAGGGGATCGCCGCCGTCATCAACAGTCAATCGGATATGTTGTTGGCAGCCGAGGCTTCGAGCGGCTGCGAAGCCATCCAAAAGTTTCGGCAGCATCAGCCTGACGTTACGCTGATGGACCTGAGACTTCCCGACATGAGCGGCATTGACACGATGATCGGCATCCGCTCGGAGTTCTCCGGCGCCCGCATTATCATGCTGACAACGTTCGAAGGCGACGTTGAGGTCCAGCGGGCCCTGGAGGCAGGGGCTCGTGGCTATCTGCTCAAGAGCATGCCGCCCAAGGATCTGGTCGACGCGATTCGCCAGGTCCACGCCGGAAAGAAGCGCGTCCCTGCCCAACTTGCGGCCCAGCTTGCCGAGCACCTGAGCGACGAAGCCCTGACAGAGCGTGAGGTAGATGTCCTCCGGCACCTCGCGGGTGGGAACCGGAATCGGGACATCGCAGAGCGGCTCTTCATTTCAGAAGAGACCGTAAAGGTTCACGTCAAGCACATCATGGAGAAACTTGGCGCCAGTGATCGCACGCAGGCGGTGGCAATTGCCGTGCGGCGCGGAATCATTCAATTGTGAAGACCTGATACCACGAAAGTGGTATGTAAAAACTCCAAGCCCTGGGGATTCGCCTTTGCCGTCCAAGCGGTTACCCTACAGTGTAGCGTGCTCGAAAATACCAAACGACACCAAGGAGACACGAGCTGCAACGGTTGTTTTCCACGTTCCCGGGCGGGTGGCCCGGCGCAGGGCTGCTCCTGCTGAGAGCGGCGATCGGCATAACGGCGATCATTCAGGGGGGACTCTATTTCGCTGACTCCGGAATGCCGACTCTAGGAACCGTGGCAGTCGGCTTGGGGGCGATCGCGAGTGGCACGTTGCTGTTGATCGGGCTTCTGACACCGGTTGCGGGCAGTCTGATGGGACTAGGCACACTCGGCATCGCGCCTGCCTGGTTGCCCGCGGCCACGGAGAATCTGTTCGCTACCAAGCTGCCTTCGGTGTTTGCGGTGATCATGAGCACCGCTCTCGTTTTCCTGGGTCCCGGAGCATTTTCGATCGATGCCCGCCTGTTCGGACGCCGCGAGATCATCATCCCTCCCGTTTCTCGTTCGCCGAAATAGTACGCCCCAGCGGCGTGACTGCCCGGTACCACGATGGTGGTATCCGCGGCTACCGTCGGCAGTGGTAGCGAAAAACCATTCGATCTCGTGATGGTTCTTCTGTTCTGATCCGGCATAGTGTGGAGTAACCGAAAGGAGCTACAACAATGACGAGCGCGATTCCATTCAGCAGCGTCCTGAGATGGCCCCCTGCGTGTACCTCACGCGCCTATGTGACGGCCCAAAATCTCCACAAAACCGTCGATAGAGCCTTCATCACGGCCCTTCTGCTCACCGCAAACGCGGAGCGGGCCGAAGCTGCAATTTTGAATGGCACTAGAGTGATGGATCTCGACGATACTCCCGGGGACGCGCTGCTTCGAGCGACCGTGAATGCTGCGCTCGAACCGCAACGGGAAGCCTCGGAACGGACACCGGAACAACTAGAGCGCGCTTCGTCGATGCTCCCGCTCGAACTGCGGCGCGTGTTGCATCTCTCAACGGATCTTCGCCACTGCTTTGTACTGCGCGTGCTCATGGGCTTGCCACGCCAAGCCTGCGCACGGTTATTGCGCCTCGATGACGGCCAAATCGACGAGCGAACATGCACTGCCATGTTGGAGCTGCCGGCGATTGAGAGACAGAAAAGCTTGACGAATAGACAAGCAGGACCTCGTCTGATCGGAATCGGCTCATGACGTCGTGCTCGATTTGATGGAGGTGACTCTCGTCGACAGCGAAGTCGTTCGATTTCTGGCGCAGTGCGAAACGAACGGCCTACGCCTCATGAACTGTCCGGCGTATATCCGGGAATGGATGGGCCGCGTGAGTGGGCAGCGGTGATGGAAGGGTGTGAGTGGAGATTTTTAGACAAATTCAAGAAAGGATATCCGATGAAGCACAACGCAATGGCAATCGACGTCAGAACACGAATCATCTACAGTGCGCTGGCGATCATGACAATCACGTTCAGCATAGGAAAGGACCTTATGGCACAAACAAACACATCGACAGTCGTGAAGAACATCGTGCTCGTCCACGGCGGTTTTGTAGACGGGTCCGGTTGGGATGGCGTCTACAAAACGCTGAAGAAGGACGGCTACACGGTCGCGATCGTCCAGAATCCGACCATTTCGCTGCCAGACGACGTGGCGGTCACGAAGCGTGCGATCGCGGCGCTGAACGGCCCCGTGATTCTCGTCGGTCACTCGTATGGCGGAGCCGTGATCACGGAAGCGGGCAACGACCCGAAGGTCGCTGGCTTGGTCTACATCACAGCGTTTGCACTGGACAAGGGCGAATCGGTGTCGTCGCTCCTCAAGGATCCGCCGCCCGGCGCGCCCGTTCCGCCGATCCTGCCGCCTCAGGATGGATTCCTGTTGCTCGATAGGGCGAAGTTCCCGGCCGCATTCGCTGGGGATGTAAATCCAGAGGCTGCCTCGTTCATGGCCGACTCCCAAGTACCGTGGGGTCTCGATGCGCTCGGTGGTGCGATCAGCCAGCCGGCGTGGCGAACAAAGCCAAGCTGGTACCTGGTCACAACGGAAGACAAAATGATCCCGCCTGACGCCCAGCGGGCCATGTCCAAACGCGCCGGCTCAACGGTCGTCGAGGTCAAAGGCAGCCACGCCGTGTACGTGTCGCAGCCGCAGGCCGTCGCTCATTTCATCGAACAGGCCGCAACGGGTGCCTTGGCGGCAGTGCAAGAAAAGGCCGCAGCGGGTGTATTGGCCGCAAAATAGCCTAGCGGATAGCGGGGTTCCAGGCGGAGGGCTTCGGGGGCGCCGGACGCGCCGACGAAGCCTCCGCCTTGCCGGAAAGTCCGAGAGGCAACTCGGGGAACAGGTCCTCAGATCCTACCTGGTCGCGCAGCGTTTACCGATGTACCAGTCGCGAGTGCGCTCAGGGCGTATCACGGTAGATCTCTATCGGAAGCGGCCCGGCTGAACAGTTTCGAGGAAACGGGACAAGGCTGAGGCCGGGCCGTTTCGGATCGAGTCGTAAGAAGGAAGCGGCTGGCGTGGCGCGCTGGAGGCTGCTAGCTATGGGGTTTGAATGGTGATCCTTCGAGTGCAGCTGCGGGAGACAGATGACTTGCCGGGCTGGGGCACGGTGAGATCCCGGTGGAAGAGGCCGCGAGGACCAAGGCGGCGAGCGATTTGTGCCAGAACAGGTGAGTCGTTACAGGGAGCAGGCACACGTGGAGGAAGGCGTCGCCGAAGCCACACCCGGTGAGCAAAAGTGGTTGGGCGTTAAGAGCTGTCAAGGTGTTGGGGCGAGCGGCTTTCCTCCCGGAGCAGCTCATTGGCAGTCAGCCGTTCGACAACCCGCATGGGGCCCTGACAGCAAGGACAGCGCCAGAGGATCGGTTTAACGGCTGACGTTGTCAGAACTGGCGGCGGTTGGAGGGCCAGCAGCGTACGGCAGAGTGGAAGTAGTGCTCCGCGCCGCCGGTTGGCAAACAACCCGAAGTGGCGGATGCGGGGAAACGCGCGGGGCAAGATGTGTAGGAGGAAACGCCGCAAGAACTCCTCATGTGTCAGCGTCGTCGTGCGGCGCTTGCTGTGGTGGGCATAGTCTTTCCAACGGAATGTCACTTGAGCATCGGTCATGTCGACAATGCGATGGTTTGAGATCGCGACGCGATGTGTGTAGCGTGCCAGATAATGAAGCACATATTCCGGACCGCCGAAGGGTTTCTTGGTGTACACGACCCAGTCGTCGCGGAATAGCGTTCGCAGGAAAGCAGAAAACGCCTTCTGCTGAGCCAGTGATCCGCAGGTTCCGAAGAAGACGAGCTTGTCCTGGCGAAAGGCGCGCCGGAGTCCCGCTACGAACTTGCCGCGAAAGACCCGGCTCAGCACTCGCACCGGCAGGAAGAAATGATTCGGCGCGCTGATCCAATGTTGGTGATCCGGTGACAACCCGCCGCCGGGAACCACGCAGTGAATGTGGGGATGCGGCTGCAGAGTCTGGCCCCAGGTATGCAGCACGCTCAGGAAACCGATCTCGGCGCCGATGTGCTTCGGATCGGCAGCTACCTCCAGGAGCGCCTCGGCACTGGCCTCGAATAGCAGCTTGAACAGCACTTTCTTGTTCTGCCAAACGAGGGGAACCAGCGAATGCGGTACGCTGAACACCAGGTGGTAGTAATCCACAGGCAGCAACTCTTGCTGGCGAGCGGCCAACCACCGATCACGGGCGTTAGTCTGGCACTTCGGGCAATGGCGGTTTCGGCAGGAATTGTAAGAGATGGCCTGATGGCCGCAGCGATCGCACTGGTCGCGGTGTCCACCCAGCGCGGCCGTCCGGCAGCGTTCGATCGCGTTGAGTACCTTCACCTGCGGCCAGGAGAGGTATTTCTCAAAGCGGTCCATGAATCGCCGGCCAGACTTGCGGATGAGATCAGCCACCTCCCAGGGTGGCCGATTCACGGATGAGCATTCTCCGGCGGCCGAGCCTGTCTGGAAAAGTCACACAATGAGAGCTGGTCGAGAGGATTGATCGCGGCGTGCAGATGCCGGCGCGACAAGTGCAGATAGATGGCCGTGTCCTTTAGGCGCCGATGCCCGAGGAGTAGTTGGATCGTGCGCAGGTCGGTGCCGGCTTCTAGCATGTGCGTCGCGAAGCAGTGTCGAAGCGTGTGCGGGCCCATGCGTTTGGTGATGCCGGCACGAAGTGCTGCTTCGTGACACGCATTCCACACGGTTTTGTCGGAGATTGGCTTCTCTTCCGCTGTCTCTTCCCAGTGGCTGGGGAACAGGTACATCCGGGGCTTGATCTTGCATGCGCGCCAGTACTGGCGTAGCGCGTCGAGCAGTTTCTGGGTCAGTGGCAGTTCCCGGTCCCGTGAGCCCTTGCCTTGATGAACATGGATCAACATGAGGGAACTGTCGACGTCGCTCACCTTCAGATTTGCCGCTTCTGTGCGCCGTAAGCCAGTGGCATATAGCAGCATCAACAGAGTCCGATACAGCAAGTTCGGTGCGGCTTCAATCAGGCGGGTCACTTCTTCGGGACTCAGCACGACCGGCAGTTTCTTCGGCGTCCTGAGCAGTGGCAGATTCTCAAAATCCAGATCACGCCGCTTCAAAACCCTCTTGTACAGAAAGCGCAAGGCGCCCATGCGCAGGGCGATAGTCCCGAGCGCCAGGTGCTTTTCTTCGAGTAGATGCAGCTGAAAGCGGCCGACCTCCTCGAGGCCCAACAACTCGGGCGACTTGTTGAAGTACGCGGCGAACTGCTCGACAGCATGCACGTAGCCGCGAATGGTATCGGTGCTGTAGTTACGGCGCCGGAGTTCCTCCAGCATCCGTTGACGAAGTGGGGTCACAGAAGCTCCTTTCTGTGACCTCGACGCTACCGCTGTTTATGCCCGCAAACACGCACGCTCCTGCGTCCGCCGCGCCAGCGGCTTAGTTCTCACGCGCCACTCGGACATAGGCCACCTGCCGAGGACCAACCGACCGGATAAGGACCGACAAACGCCGTTGTCGCCCGCGCAACCCCACAGGACCATGCCCCGACATGGGCGAGCTCATCATCATGATGCCGCACCTCCAAGACATTTATCGTTTCGGACGTGACCAGCGTTTCCCAGATCGCGCTTGCGGTGATGCACGGCCAGCTTGCAAACAGCGCCGCTCCTCAAGGTTGAGTGCCGTGCGCTGAAGTGCAGCTCTTGATAACCACCGAGCTAGCCGTTCCAGTCACCCTCAACTGGGCCACGCCACTTTGCCGTGAGTTCTTGCCTGCATTTGCACTCTCAGATCTATTCTCGGGCGTCATTACCCACGCCTTCTCGTACGTTATCGTAAGTTGCTGATTTTAATGGATCACCTGTGGATCCGTGGGTGGCGCAGTGCACCCTCACTGCCTTCCTAATAAATCAAGAAGATGCGAAGCTCAAAAAGTCGTAGCCTAAAAGTAACTATATTATTTTCAATTGTTTGGCGGTGAGGGTGGGATTCGAACCCTGTCGGGCCATTGATAAATCGTAAGTTATTGATTTTAGGACCTCGGAAAACGCGTAGAACTCATCGAAGCATAGTCTCATTACGAATTTATTACGAATTTTCCTAGCTGCAGCACCTTCAGTCGGGATTTTGTGACTGGCGGTGCGGGTGCGCACGCCTATCCGATTGAACGCACGAAGGACGATCCGTTACTTCTGGTCCACTGCGAGATATTCGTAAGGAGGTTTGGGGCCGGTGTATTTCGGGTTCGTTTCACCTTCGTATGGGTGCGACGACCCGTCCGTGATCAGCACCGTCACTCTCCCCGTGCTGCCGGAGTGACGTCCGGATGCGTCTGAAATCACCAGACTTGAGGGTAGGCGACATACCTGCTCCAGAGGGGCAATGGGCATCAGTGAACGGCGTCAGAATTCTTTCACTGTTTCAACTTATGCGAACCCGGTTTCTCGGGACCTTTGATATTGTGCCGCTTCACGCGGCCTATTTGCTGGCATCGCTCGTCCAACGCACTTTCTTGCTGGAGGGTCCACTCGTACGCCTCCACGGCGAATCCCTCCTTAGTGAGCGCGACCACTCCGATTCGTCCGCCGATGCGCAGCGCGCGCCTGCACTCGGCCAGCACCTGGGGGATTTCAGGCGTATCGAACAGTTCCAGCGTAAAACTCATGAACACTGCGTCCATGCTGCCGCCGGGATACGGAAGGTGCGTGGCGTCACCGCTAGAAAGCTCGACTCTGTCGACCAAATGTCCTTTTTGCAATCGGACTCGCGCCTGAGCCCGCATTCCTTCCGAAAGATCAATGCCGAATACCTTGCCTTCCGGTCCAACCGCCTTGGCCAATTGCACAAGGCAGTGGCCGGTTCCGTAGCCGATCTCAAGGACGCGTTCCCCCGGGGCCAGGGCAAGCTTGTCGAGGCCGATTTGACGGACCGGCCCTTCACTGTGCTCGGCCAGGACATCGTAGACGCCGCTAATCTTGTCGTAGAAAGCCCGCGTTTCTTTCTTCGATTGGAGCACGCGAAGCACGCCGCCTTGAGAGGGTTGAGGTTCTTTTGACTGCACTAAGCCGACTTCCGCTTTTCCTGAATCTTACGTCAGTTAGGCAAGCAGGTGGAACCCTAAACTGGCAAACGTACCTACGGGAAAACGAACAAGTAAATGACGACGATCGCGGCCATGCGGCGAGTTTCGCCGGCAACCCTCTCCGGGAAGATCACCCTGATCGATCCAGCTCAGAATCTGGTGGTGGTTCAAACTCCAAATGGAGTTACCTTGGATATGGTCGTCACCCCGAAGACCCGGATCAATTCCGGTGATCAGACCATCACTCTCAAAGACCCGATCGGGGATATTAACAGGACGATCTCGGTTAAAACGTTGGGCTCGGTTTCGGGCAAGAGCATTAAGAGATGATGCCCTTGCGCACAGCATAGAGAATGAGCTCCGGAATGCTATGGATATCGAGCTTTTGGAGGATATGGCCGCGATGAGTTTCGATGGTGGTCAGACTGACATTCAGCAGGTTCGCAACTTCCTTGTTAGAGCGCCCCTCGGCAATCATTTGTAGAACCTCGCGCTCGCGATCCGAGAGCAGGTCGTAACTATCTTCCAGGCCGCGCCGCTGCAGCTGACCGACATAGTCCTCCTGGAGGATTCGGGCGACCTTGCGGGTTAGGAAGGAACGCCCTTGAGACACCGCTCGAATCGCCTCTACCACCTCGCTGCGCATCGAATCCTTGAGTAAGTACCCCTTCGCGCCGGCTTTGAGCGCGCCCAGGACGTAGCTCTCGTCCTGGTGCATGCTCAGGATCACGACGCCGACTCGTGAGTTTGCCGCCAGAATCCGGCGCGTGGCCTCCATACCGTTCAAGTTGGGCATCGCCAAGTCCATTACGACAACGTCGGGCGCTTCTGCCTCGGCCAACCGGACGCTTTCCCGTCCGTCGGCCGCTTCCGCTACCACCGTCATATCGGGCTCGCGATCGAGCATGGCCCGGAGGCCGTCACGGACAACCGTATGGTCGTCAGCCAACAAGATACGAATTAGCTCCATGTCCGTTCCTTTGGTCCAGTTCGGCCACCGGCAGTGCCGCGTGAACCAGTGTCCCTCGCCCTGGCTCAGAACTAACCTTGAGATACCCTCCGAGGCGTCGTACTCGCTCTTCCATGCCCAGCAGGCCAAGGCCGCGCATGAAGCGTGTATCGAAACCCACTCCGTCATCCTGCACGGTTACCTTCACTTTCTGGGCCTCCTTTCGCACTGCCACCTCAACGGTGCGTGCTTTGGCATGGCGGACTGCATTGTTCACCGCCTCTTGGACCACGCGGTAGATGCACGTTCGATGCTCGTCCGGCAGGCGGTCGATCGCATCGTCGGCAGAGACCAGCACGTTCAGTCCCGTGCGCTTACTGGTTTCACGCGCATGCCAGTTCAACGCCGGCGCGAGACCTAGGTCATCAAGCATCGACGGCCGAAGCAGGAGCGCTAGATCGCGCACCTGGTTGACCGTCTTTTCCGCCAGCTCCTTGATCGAACCGAGGTGCTCGCGGATCTCGACCGGCTGCTCCGCGACTTCGGCGCCTTCCGTCTCCATGAGGATCGCCGACAGAGATTGCCCAACTTCGTCGTGAAGCTCCCGCGCGAGTGCGCGGCGCTCGTTTTCCTGCGCACGCAGGAGCAGTGTCGACAGTTCCTGCAAATCGGCTCGGCGCCGGTCGAGCTCCCGTTCAAGCCGAAGGGTAAAGCCAATCGTCAGCAGCGCAAGGATCAGGCCACCGCCGAAAGTACCCACGAATGTCAACATAAGGTAACGTCGCAGGCTGTCCGCCGCGGCGGCAGACCGCTCTTCCGACCGTGTTAGGCCACGTTCGTTCACCGAGGTGATGCGGTCCGCAATTTGAAGCATGGCCGTGCGCCGGGGAACCAATTCCGTATAAAAGAACGAGAATCTCAGGCGGTTCCGCTGCTGCGGCGACCAGCCGACGGTGGCATCGAGTACCCGCCAGTAGGCATCAATCTCGCTGCGTAGCGCAAGAAACGGCTCACGTTCGTCGGGCTCCAGTTCACGCCCGTAAGCAGCCAGGGCGTTGCGAGTCTCACTTTTTAGCGTGGCCAGGTGCGTAGCCTGCGCCTTGGCAGTATCCGGGTCTGGCGAGAGCAGGAAGTCGCGCACGTAGGTGCCCGACAAGTAGATCTGGGCGCGAATCTGATCGAGAGCGCCGAGTCGCTCCAGAAACGCCTTTCGCGATTGCGCCTCGGTATTGCGAGCCCTCTGAAAAGCCACCAGCGTGCCCATGGCGCCCGCCACGATACAGGTCAGCAGTCCTCCAAAGCCGAGAGTCAGGATCAGCCACGAAGGCTTACGGCGCTTCTCGCCCGAACCGGTCACCGGACTGCCCGAGTAGGAAAGCAATAAGGAAGGCAACCTCTTCCAGTTTTGAGTGTAGTTTACCGGTGGGGCCGCGAAAAATCCTGTCCGAACAGGATTTCGCTCACACCTGACAAACGGGTTCAATCATATGTAGAGAAAGGACGCCACATGAACCAAGCTCAGAAACTAACGCTGATGGCAGTTGCTACCCTCGCTTTGCTTACTGCGGGTTGCGCCAGGAAGAAAGTTGCCGCCGCTTCGCCGCCTCCGCCAGCCTCGACCTCTACGCCTGCGGCCGCACAAAAAGCGGTCCCGCCAGCGCGGACAGCCACTACGCAGCCTTCCGCCACCACTACGCCGGCGCCACGGTATCCGAATGCGGCGACACGCGCCCGGATTGACCAGCTTCTGGCCAGAATCGAAGACGCCTACTTCGACTACGACAAGGCTTCACTTCGTCCCGATGCCCTGAAAGCGCTCGAGGCCGACTCGACTGAACTGCGGGACATCATGAAAGACTACCCCGACTACAAGCTGACCATCGAGGGCCATTGCGATGAACGCGGTTCCGATGAGTACAATCTCGCGCTCGGCGACCGGCGTGCCCAGGCCGCCAAGGACTACCTGGTCCAGGTCGGTATACCCGCAGCTCAACTCAACCTGATCAGCTACGGCAAAGAGCACCCCGTCTGCCAGGAGCACGACGAAGCCTGCTGGCAGCGGAATCGCCGCATCCACATTGTTGCCATGGCTCGCACAGGGATGAACTTTTAGGGGTCTTGAGGAAGCGCTCTGTCACCAGCCCGTTGCCCACTTCCGAACGGGTCCAAATACGAGATGCCGGTTGAGCATAGGAGGCTTGATGAGAGTTTCGATTCTTACTTTGAGTGCACTGCTGTTGGCGGGTTCCGCACTTGCGGACGACGATTCCGGCCGCGCCCGGCTCATGGGCAGGTGGCAGCAGAGCGACGAAAATGCGGAGACCAAATCCACCTGGGCCCTGGAGAGCTTGGGTGGAGCCATACATGTGACCAGCTCCAACGGCACACAAACCGTGGAGGAGTTCAAGTGTAATACGGTGGGCAAGGAATGTGCAGGTAAAGATGCCGGTCGGCCGTCGAAAGTGTCTCTGTGGTTCAACGGGCCAAAACTCGTTGAGTTGGAGACCAGGGGGAACCAGGTTATGAAACGGCGTTTCAGCATTACTGGCGATGGCGACACCATGGACCTGGAGACCATCCCAATTGTCCCAACCGGCAAAAGCGAGATAACGCATTTCAGACGCGTTCCTTCAGTAGTCGCGAAACAATAGGTTGTGGGACTCTCGCGCCGGCGATAATCTGTCTCAGGGCTGGAACTCATCCGTGAAGCCGACAATACTTCATTTTCCTGCCCGCTCTGAACGGCGGAGTGAAAGGTAGGATCCCCGCTTCCGTTCGACGCGCGAAACAATGGGTAGCAACCAGCGACCATCCCGGATGGCAAAGCTCAGCAGAAGTCTGGAACGACTTCGACAGAGCGAAGACCAGTTGTCGCTCGTGCTCAGCCTGGTGATCGGCGCGCTAGTCGGCTTGGTCGTAGTGGCGTTCATTCTGCTGACCGGACGGCTCGCGGCTCGTATGTATCCGGCTGGTGGATCGGGCTGGCGGCGGATTTTGGTTCCGGTGCTCGGTTCGCTCAGCACCGGCTATCTTCTGTGGCGTTATTTCCCGTTTGCGCGAGGCAGCGGAATCCCGCAAACGAGGTTCGCACTCTTCATTGACGACGGACGAATCCTGTTTCGAACCGTGCTTGGTAAGTTCTTCTGCTGCTCGGCCTCGCTTGCCAGTGGAATTGCGCTCGGGCGTGAAGGACCATCCGTCCAGGTGGGCGCGGGGCTCGCCTCGGTGATTGCGCGGAATCTGGGACTCAATCCAAAACAAGTAAAGGCGCTCGTGCCGGCAGGTTGTGCCGCGGCACTGGCTGCGGCGTTCAATACGCCAATCGCGGCGGTCCTGTTCTCGCTCGAAGAGATCATGGGCGATTTGCATGCATCGGTGCTGGGTTCCGTCGTGCTTAGCTCAGCCACCTCCTGGATGGTCCTGCACCTGATTCTGGGCGACGATCCTCTCTTCCACGTCGCCGGTTATCGGGCGGTCCATCCAGTGGAATTTGGTGTCTACGCGGTGCTCGGTTTGGTTGGTGGGCTGGGATCGGTTTGCTTCGTCAAACTTCTTCTGGGACTCCGCGCGTGGTTCATGCGGTTGCCGAAATGGACGGTTTGGTTTCAGCCGGTCGCAGGCGGCCTGACGGTCGGGCTGATTGGTTACTTCGTGCCCGAAGTGTTAGGGGTCGGCTACAACCACGTCGAAAAAGTGTTGAACGGTGACATTGTTCTGAAAGTCGTCGTGCTGCTGGCTATGCTCAAGATCGTTGCGACCGCAGTCTGCTATGCTTCCGGCAACGCGGGCGGCATTTTTGGTCCGGCCCTGTTCATCGGCGCAATGATGGGCGCGTCGGTCGGAGGCGTCGCCCACACGCTGTTCCCCAGCTACACAGCGGGTCCCGGCGCGTATGCACTGGTCGGCATGGGAACCGCGTTCGCCGGAATCGTGCGTACGCCGTTGACGTCGGTGTTCATGATTTTCGAGATCACACGCGATTATACGATCATCGTTCCCCTGATGATCTCCAACCTGATCGCGTACTTCATTTCGTACAAGCTCCAGAAACAACCGATCTACGAAGCGCTTGCCCGCCAGGAAGGTGTGCATCTGCCTACTGCGCATTCCCGTTCCCACGCCGAGCGGATGCAGGTGCGCCAGGCAATGCGCTCGGCGTCAGCGGTCTTATCGCCGGACCTGCTGATTGCGGTGGTTCTGCGTCAAATGAAGGACGGCGGGTTCGATGCCTGGCCTGTCGCCGATGCGGAAGGGCTGTGGCGGAATGATCCGGAGCAGCGAACTCGAACAGGCCGCGGACGATGGAGCATCGAATCAGAAGGTCGCGGAGATTCTGCGCGAAGGCTTCCCGGAGCGGCGAATCCACTGCCGAAGAGCTCCGCACATTCATCCCGACCACAGCCTGAGCCTGGCGCTCGAACGGATGGGAGCCAGCGGACTGAATGTTCTTCCCGTCGTCAGCCGCGCGAACATGCGCCAGTTGATCGGGATTATCGCTCTGGACGACATCCTGGACGCCTACGGCGTGGCGAAACGGGTCCGACTCTATGGAGCCAAGCGATTGATGGCAATACCCTTCGCAGGACGATCTTTCTTGGGAACCTTCGGGTTGGTCTGCCTCGCAATGGCGGCACTCTTTGCGGCCGATATGTTTCTCGCCAAGATGGAGCGGGTGGAGAGCCAGGTCGAGGCGGCGCGCCTGTTCGAGCAGGGGCGGGCGCTTGATGCAGCGTGGAGAGAACGCGGAGGCGATCGAACGGATCAAAGACGCGATTGCGATTGAGCGCGGCAATCGCGACTATCTGCGGACACTCGCACAGGCGCAGTTCGCGGCTGGAAAGACTGCCGACGCCGAATCGACTCTGACGGAATTGCTGCAGAGCGACTCCACCGACGGTCTCGCCAATTTGATCATGGGCCGCGTCATGGTGAAAGAGGGCCGATCCGCGGAAGCAATCTCGTATTTTCACCGCGCAATGTATGGTCATTGGAACGAGAACGCAGCGGAAAACCGACTCCGCGTGCAGGTTCGAACTGATCGATCTGCTGGCGCAGCGTAACTCCAAAGAAGAGCTGCTCGCCGAGTTACTCCCAGTTCAGGATGCTGCTCCTCGCGATCTGAAGACTCGAACACGGCTGGGACAACTGTTCCTCCTGGCGGGCTCTCCAGCCCGCGCGGTCGATGTATTTCGCGGTGATCCTGCACGATGCCCCTGCGAACGCGGAAGCATATGCCGGCCTCGGCGAGGCGGAATTCGCTCGAGGCAACTATCGCGCGGCCCAGCGGGATTTTCAGACCACGCTACGGTTGGCGCCCGATGACCAGGCCACGCGCCGACGCCTCGACGTCTGCAACGAACTGCTCATGCTTGATCCTACGATGAGAGGCCTCGGTCCGGCGGAGCGTTTCCGCCGGAGCCTCAAGCTGGTCGAGCTTACGCTGGACGAGGCCAGGCAATGCATCGGTCCAGAACCCATCGCCGGAATTGCAGGGATTGCTCGACAAGGCCGGGAAGGCGCTGAAAGCTCATGTGAGCGCCGCCCACGAAAGCGAAGTTTCCGAGTCCAATCTGGATCTTGCCGAACAGCTCTGGCAGGCTCGCAAAGGATGCAAGTCGCCACCAGCTACGGATAGTCCGCTTGCCTTGGTCCTGACGAGACTAGCTCAATAGAACGAGCATCTCGTCATCACGCCGGCGGAGGAAAGAACGCTCTGGGCGCACCCTCGAATCTCAAGAAAAATGCCGGGGGATGCGTAACCAACTACGGAGATCGAACGAATCGTCCTGATGAAAGCGGCACCCAGCCGCGAATTCAACGTGAAAGGACTAGCAGCAGTTATGCCAAGAGGATTGAGAAAGCAGAGCAGCACCTTGAAAACCACTCTGTGTCGCGTCGGTGGAATACTGGCGGTTATGTTCCTGACGGCCGCGCTACCGGCTGCAGCCCAGCACGATATGTTCGTGCTGACGAGCACAAATAACACACCCAACGATGTTGTTGTGTTCAAACTGAATACGGCTGGTACGCCCTCGCTGTCCCTGGTGAGCATGTTGCCAACAGGCGGTGCCGGCGGCGCTAGCGGAAACGGAGGTTCGGTGCAGTTCAGAGACGCCTTCGGGGCCGTTGCGAACTACGGCTCAAACAATGTTACCCAATTAGTCCGGCATGGCGACTTCATTAGTGTTGTTGGAACGATCCCACTGGCGCCAGGTTGCGGCAACCCGGTTTCCGTCGCACTCACCGATCGTGATCTCTTCGTGGCGGGCGCAAATTGCGCCGAGGGCCACGCATGGCCGTCAGGAAACGTTGATGGCGCCGTTGTCGCCCTCCCTGACACTTCGGCCGGACAAATAGCCGTCGGCCAGAGTTGGGCGGCCGTTACTCTAAAGTCAGGGTCCGTCGTGCAACTGCCGCTTACCTGGGGAGGGGATCTCAACGGGACAAGCGTGACAGTAACGCTCCCCAGCGGCGCGAACAACACTCCTCTCGGAGCCACATTCTGGATGGACATCCTGGGATTCAATCCGGCTCACAGTCCACAGAGCTTTGCTCTGCTGGACAAGAACGGGGCTGTTTTTCCAGTAAACGGGCCGCCACCGCCGTATCCGAGCAACGCCCCGTGCTGGTTGGCTAAGGGACCCGGAAACATCTGGTATTCGGGTAATTCCCCTGGTCAGGCCATCTCCATATTCTTCAGCGATAGCCAAGGAGGGGCGTTCTATAAATCGGTGTCTGTGCCGGGCGTGCCGACAGACATCACGGTGTCCGGCGACCAAAACTGGCTTGCCGTCATTTACACCGCCGCGGACGGCAGTGGCGCGCGTGTCGCCGTCTATGCTATCGACGTGTACGGCGACCTTTCGCCAGTGGCGACTTCCAACCCAATTGGTGTCGCCGCCTTTAACGGGGTGGCGATCAGCCAATAGCGGTTCTTTCTTTTTTCACCCTCCCCGCGGGCATTGCTCGCGGGTTCATCGGTGGGGCGAGCGGAGAGTGTGCCGGTAACATAGACCAATGCGCTGAGTCGATCCCTTGGGTTCGAGGCGCGCCCGACTCCCCGACTCAAAGCGTAAACGGCCAGGGCGACACCTATGCGGGAAAACGTGCAAGATGAAAGTATGCTGATCAAAAGAGCGCCCGACATCCCGTCTTCCGAGATCACGCCGAAACACGTGTATCTGAACCGGCGCAGCTTCCTGGTGGGGCTGCCTCTGGCCGGGGCCGTGCTGTCTGCTGGCAATGCTCTGGCAGACAACAAGCTGAGCGGAGTCACTAAGAGCCCGTTCAGCACCACCGAGAAGATAACGCCATACAACGACGTTACGCACTACAATAACTACTACGAATTCGGCACCGGCAAAGACCAGCCGGCCTCGCTGGCGCAAAAGCTCAAAACTTCGCCGTGGACGGTCAAGGTGGAAGGCGCGGTCAGTGAGCCGCAAACCTTCGACATCGACGCCATCATGAAAATGGCTCCGCTCGAGGAGCGCATCTATCGGCATCGCTGCGTGGAAGCTTGGTCGATCGTAGTACCGTGGATCGGGTTTCCGTTGAACGCACTGATCAAAAAAGTCGAGCCGACGGAGAAGGCCAAGTTCGTGGCATTTCAGACTGTGCTTGACCAGAGAGTCATGCTATCGGAAAGCGCGGCGGGCATTCCGCTGCCGTATGTCGAAGGCTTGCGCATGGATGAGGCCGTGCACCCGCTAGCGATTCTGTGCGTGGGCATGTACGGCGAAGCGCTGCCGAAGCAGGACGGAGCGCCGGTACGGCTGGTGGTGCCTTGGAAGTACGGCTTCAAGAGCATCAAGTCCATCGTGAAAATCAAGTTCGTGGAAAAGCAGCCGCCCACCACTTGGAATATCACGAACGCCCGCGAGTACGGATTCTATTCGAACGTAAATCCCGAGGTGGATCATCCGCGCTGGAGCCAGGCTTCGGAGCGGAGGCTAGGCGAATTCTTTCGGCGCAAGACGCTAATGTTCAACGGATACGGCGATCAGGTCGCACAGCTCTATGCCGGCATGGACCTGCGGAAGAACTACTAAGGATGCCGTTGAGACGCATCCTCGGCAACCGGTGGTCGAAGATTCCTGTGTTCGCGCTCTGCCTGTTTCCCGGACTGCTGTTGGCTTGGAAGGCGTTTGCGGGGGACTTGGGCGCCAACCCAATTGAGTTCATCACGCATTGGACAGGCGACTGGACCATCCGCTTCCTTTGCATCACGCTCTCCATCACACCGCTGCGCAAGCTGTTGGGTTTGCCCGAGCTCATTCGTTTTCGCCGCATGCTGGGACTATTTGCGTTCTTCTACGCAAGCCTGCATTTTCTGACCTGGTTCGTGTTGGACAAATTTTTTGACTGGAACGAGATCGCAAAGGATGTTGTGAAGCGCCCGTTCATTACCGCCGGGTTTACGGCGTTTGTGCTGCTTATCCCGCTCGCGGCCACGTCAACCACAGGTTGGATTCGCCGGCTGGGCGGCAAGCGATGGCAGATGCTTCACCGGCTGATTTACGTGAGCGCGTGCGCAGGAGTGGTGCACTACTACTGGCTGGTCAAGTCGGACATCCGGCTGCCACTGATGTACGGGGCAATAGTGACCGTTCTCCTGGCGTACCGGCTCGTTGTGGATCTGATGAAAGGTGGCAGGCCGGTGCCGCAGACCACTGGATCTGGACTGGAGCGCCGGTCTGAGGTCTGACACAAATGAAACCTCGGGCTTTCATATTTGAGGCCTATGGCACTCTCTTCGACGTACACTCCTTTGTGCTACGGTGCGACTACATCCCAGGGGATTTGCGGGCTCTCGCGGCACTCTGGCGGCAGAAGCAACTCGAATACACCTGGTTGCGATCACTCATGGAACGCTACGAGGACTTCTGGGAGATCACAAGCGCCGCTTTGCGTTCATCCGTCAGCCAGCTTGGAATCGAAGCGAGCGAAGCCCAGCTCGACCGCCTCATGCAGGGGTACCTTTCTACGGCGGCATTTCCAGACGCGCGGCCGGCGCTCGAGTCTCTGGCGGGAGTGCCATTAGCCATTCTCTCCAACGGTTCCCCCAGGATGCTGCAGAGCGTGGTTCGGAGTAGCGGCCTGGAACCCCACTTTGCGGAGATCATCTCGGTGGATCGAGTGAAGACTTACAAACCGTCCCCGCGGGTCTATGGTCTCGGCCCCGAAATCCTCGATCTCTCGGCTAAAGAGATTCTGTTTGTTTCGTCGAACTCATGGGACGCAGCGGGAGCCAAGGCCTTCGGATACAGAGTTTGTTGGTGCAATCGAGAAGGCAGGGAAGCGGAACGCATAGGGTTCCCCGCTGATGTAGCGGTCTCGCGGCTCGACCAGATTAGTCGTTACATTTAGGCATATTCAATGACGTATGCCACGACGCCAGTGACCGTCGGAAATTTCACGCAAGCCGTAACTTCAGGACCCTGTCTATCGCCAATAATGGGTCCGAACCTAAGACCCGTCGCGCCAGAAGGCTACAAGGAAGAGCCGGGTGACCTGCGATATTGCGGATGACCATGTAACAATGTTACACGCGGGTTGGCTCACATGATCAAGGCTTGTGGTCGTCAGTTAAAGGATCCGCGCATGTTCGGCAAACGAATCCCTTCAACACGGTTTGATTATTGGCGAACGACAACGATTTCAAGCGACATGTTAGTGCCGTCAGCGTCTAGTTCGTGACTGCCGGACGCCTCGGTTTGGCCGATCCGCTTCGTATTCCTTCTGACGATCTATCCAAGAAAACGGCGCGCAGGACCGTGCCCGATCTTACTGGTCCGGCCTCTCGATGAACGTTTAGCCCCTGGCGGCTTGCGTTTGTCTGGTGGGTACCATCTGGGAGGAGAAGACCAGCTTTCCGTCAGTGCGGTCATAATCAATCCGCACGAGCTGCCCGTCCCGGATGGTCCCATCCAAGAGCAATCGTCCCAACTGCGTTTCGACGTTCTTCTGGATCGCCCGCTTCAAAGGGCGCGCTCCGTAAGCGGAATCGGACCCGGTGCGGACCAGATGCCGTTTCGCGTCCGGTGTCAGCTCGATCGTAATGTGACGTTCAGCGAGCCTCGCGCGCAACCGCTCCAGTTGGATGTCCACGATCTGCATCAAATGATCCTCGGACAGCCCATGGAAAACAATGATTTCGTCCACGCGGTTCAGGAATTCAGGCCGGAAGAAATGGCGCACCTCTTCCAGGACGGCCTCGTTCATACGCTCAAACTCGGATCCATCGAACGCGCCGCGATATTCGAGAATTCGCTGGCTGCCGATGTTGGAAGTCATGATCAGAATCGTGTTCTTGAAGTCCACCGTCCGTCCTTGGCCGTCGGTCAGCCGCCCGTCGTCGAGAATCTGCAGCATGACGTTGAAGACGTCCAGGTGGGCCTTTTCAATCTCGTCAAACAGAATCACGCAATAAGGCCGCCGCCGCACGGCTTCCGTGAGCTGTCCGCCCTCTTCAAAACCCACGTAGCCTGGGGGAGCCCCGATGAGCCGCGCGACCGCGTGTCTCTCCTGGTACTCCGACATGTCGATGCGAATCATGGCGCGCTCATCATTGAACAGGAACTCGGCCAGGGTCCGGGCCAATTCAGTTTTGCCGACGCCTGTGGGGCCGAGGAAGATGAAGCTACCGACCGGCCGGTTCGGATCCTTGAGGCCCGATCGGGCGCGGACGACGGCATCCGCAACGGCCTCCACCGCTTCGTCTTGGCCGATGACCCGCTTATGCAGCTCCACGTCCAAGTGAAGCAACTTTTGTACTTCTCCCTCCATCAGCCGCGAAACGGGAATCGCCGTCCACCGGCTCACCACTTCGGCGATGTCCTGTTCGTCAACCTCCTCCTTGATCAGCGGCGTGCCGGCTTGCTTCTTTGAGAATTGCTCCAATTCGGTCTTCAGCTGATGCTCCAATTGCACCAGCTTGCCGTATTTCAGCTCGGCCACTTTGTTGAGGTCATACTGCCTTTCGTACTTCTCAATCTCGATTTTGACTTGTTCAATCTGCTCGCGAAGCGAGCGCAGCCGCAGCACCGCGCGTTTCTCCGTCTGCCACTTGGCTTTCGTGGCGTCCGATTCTGCGCGTAGGTCGGCGAGTTCCTTCTCAAGCTTGGTGAGGCGTTCCTTGGAAGCAGCGTCCTTCTCCTTTTTCAGTGCCTCTCGTTCGATCTCGAGCTGCATCACGCGGCGCAGGCTCTCATCGAGTTCCGAGGGCATGGAGTCGATCTCGGTGCGGAGCTTGGCGGCGGCTTCGTCAACCAGGTCGATGGCTTTGTCCGGCAGAAAGCGGTCCGAGATGTAACGGTTCGACAGGACGGCGGCGGCCACCAGCGCTGAGTCCTTGATGCGTACTCCATGGTGGACTTCATACCGGTCCTTGAGCCCGCGTAGGATGGAGACCGTGTCTTCCACAGAAGGCTGATTCACAAGAACTGGCTGGAACCGGCGTTCCAGCGCGGCATCCTTTTCGATGTTTTTCCGGTACTCATTGAGCGTGGTAGCGCCGATGCAGTGCAACTCGCCACGCGCGAGCATCGGTTTGAGAAGATTGCCGGCATCCATCGCGCCCTCGACCTTTCCGGCGCCGACCACGGTGTGGAGCTCGTCGATGAAAAGGATGATGCCGCCCGCGGATTCCTGCACTTCTTTGAGCACCGCCTTGAGGCGCTCCTCGAATTCGCCCCGATACTTGGCCCCGGCAATCAATGCCCCCATATCCAGCGCGATGATCCGCTTGTCCTTGATCCCTTCGGGGACGTCCCCGCGGACTATCCGCTGCGCCAGCCCTTCCACGATCGCGGTTTTTCCGACTCCCGGTTCACCGATCAGAACGGGGTTGTTCTTGGTGCGGCGGGACAGGACCTGAATAACGCGACGAATTTCGTCATCGCGGCCGATGACCGGATCCAGCTTGCCATGGCGGGCCGCTTCGGTCAGGTCGCGGCCGTATCGTTCCAGCGACTGGTAAGTAGTCTCGGGAGTGGGCGAAGTAACTCGCTGGTTGCCACGAACCTCACGCAACGCTTGGGTCAGCCGTTCGCGGGTGACTCCCATCTGGGCCAGAAGCCGCCCGGCAACACCCTTGTCGTCCGTCATGGCCAGCAAGAAGTGTTCGACCGACACATATTCGTCCTTGAGCCGCTTGGCTTCGTCCTCGGCTTGCACGAACAACCGGTTCAGGCGTCCGCTGACATACACCTGGTCGGGAGGGCCGCCGGCGGCGCTGGTAACCTTCGGCATCCGGCCCAATTCCTCTTCCAGCCGCTGCAACAAAAGGTCGGTGGCCACCCCCGTCTTGGCGAGGATGGCGCCGGCGAGTCCGCCTTCCTGTTCCAGGAGCGACGCCAACAGATGTTCGACGTCGAGTTGCTGATGGCTAAGCCGAGTCGCTTCCGATTGCGCAGAGCGAAGGGCCTCCTGCATCTTTTCGGTGAAACGATTGATGTCCACGGCGGACCTCCACAGGAGAACTGACGCCAAACCGACATGGCGATTGCGCCTTGGAGCGTCCGAAGCACCCACTGGCTGCTCCGCGCCGGACGCCCACACCCTAAGTTTAACGCCGCTCAGGAGAACCGACCCGAGTGAACGCCATGACTACCCCTGCCACGAAATTCGTCACCTTCGCCAGCATATGCGGATTGCCGACTTACCACCAGTCAGTCTGCTTTTCCAGAGCCCCAAAAACGTCCGGCTTGGGAATCCATAGTAAATTGGATCCAAATCACTTGCGCGTTTCTGTCGCGAATTCCGGAATCTGCAGCACCTCGCCGAATCAGTACTTTGCAAAAACCTTCATCCCAAATGAGGCACAAATGAGAAAAGGGTTCAAGCAACGAACGAGGACAAGTCGCGGGCTCTTTGCCCCAGCGCGGGGTTTGCGACGTGAAAGGAGTCTGCCGCCTGCGCCTCAGCCGAATGAAGCCAAGGATATGAGATTCTCTCTGCAGAACCTCGTTTCGAACTTACGCGGCCGAACTGGCACTGTGATCGAACCTATTAACGTTTAATGCTTTCAGAATGATCCGTCTGGACCGCCGACGCCTGTCCATGGCGGGCCCCCACGTTGGACACGTTTCGAACCTTTAGCTTCTTGGAGCCGATTTCTGCGGGGCGGTGACGCCCCACTAGGGGTATCTGAACTGAACTGCCTAAGTAACCAAAAGCGAACCCAAGAGATGTGCGAGGACGCGAGCCCTGTGGCTCGGGGCGGCCTCTCTTTTTTTCAGGAACGAATCGATACGACTCGATGCTGCGATCACTGCCAGAAGCTTTCGCTGCCGGTCGTGACAACCAGCTCGAAGCGGGAATGGATGCGCTCCGCGACTTGTGAGTCTCCTTGCCTCAACCAAGGGGGGTAGGTTATGATTTCACGAACTCGCATTGGTAAGATGTGGCCCCCGAATCGGCTCGCGCCATGGCGCTCCTCGATGGCGCGCACCTGGCAAAGTTCGTCGTCCGAGTATCAGACTCGACTGATGAGCGCTGGACGCTCACGGCGGCCATCGACGAGTTGGTTCCGGCCCCTATGCTCAATGCTGCGCCGTACAAACGGTTAAACCCGCGCGGCGAGAACGACTTCGTCGACAGCGCGTTGTCCGCTCTTCGTTACCAGTTCGGTGGTCATGAGGAAAAGGCCGCCGCCAAGAAAGGAGATGCCTGATGACCGCGTCCCGTTCGGATGCGCTCGTGATTTTCGGTGTGACGGGCGATCTCGCCCACAAGATGATCTTCCCGGCACTCTACGCGATGGTGAAGCGAGGCACCCTCAAGGTCCCGGTAATCGGAGTCGCACTCCCGAATTGGAGCCTGACGCGTCTGCGCAAACGCGTGACGGACAGCATAAAGCGATCGGGCGGAATCGATGACAAGCGTGCCCTCCACCATCTTCTGTCCCTGCTCAGTTACGTGAGTGGGGATTATAAAGACCCTAACACGTTCACGGCGATAAAGAAGGCGCTGGATAAGGCTCGGCGCCCGGCGTACTACCTGGCTATCCCGCCCTCGCTCTTCGAGACAGTCATCAAAGGACTTGGTGCCGCGAACTTGGCCGAGCAGGCGCGCGTCATTGTCGAAAAGCCTTTCGGACGTGACCTGGCCTCCGCGCGGGAACTCAACCAGGTCGCGCGGACGGTGTTCCCGGAAGACTCGATCTTTCGCATCGACCACTTCCTGGGGAAGGAGGCGATCATGAATATCCTCTATTTCCGCTTCGCCAATTCGTTCCTGGAGCCGATCTGGAATCGCAACTACGTGGCCAGCGTCCAGGTAACACTATCCGAGGATTTCGGCGTGCAGGGCCGCGGGGCGTTTTACGAAAGCGCCGGCTGTCTGCGCGATGTGATCGAGAACCACCTCTTTCAGATCGTCGCGCTACTTGCCATGGAGGCGCCGTCTGGCAGGGACTTCGGAGCCGTGCACAGCGAGAAAGCCAAGGTCTTTCAAGCCATGCGTCCTCTGAACCCCGACGACGTGGTGCGCGGCCAGTACGCTGGCTATCGGAAGGAGCCCGGCGTGGCGAAGAACTCCGACGTGGAGACGTTCTGCGCCTTGCGGCTCTTCATCGACTCATGGCGTTGGGAGGGAGTGCCGTGGTACCTGCGCTCCGGCAAGTACCTGGCAGATACCGCGACGGAGGTCCTGGTGGAGCTGAAGCCGCCGCCGCAGAGGCTTTTCGCCGACTCAGCGCCGACAACCGGCCGGGCCAACTACCTGCGATTCCGGCTCTCCCCCAACTCGGCCGTCGCTCTCGCCGCTCGCGTCAAGCTCGCGGGGAAGGAGTTCGTCGGGGACCAGCGAGAGCTCTACCTGTTCGAAGAACGGCCCGGAGAGGAAGCACCCTACGAGCGGCTTTTGAGCGACGCCATGGCTGGTGATGGAGCGCTTTTCACCCGTGAGGACGCGGTCGAGGCCGCCTGGGCGGTGGTCGATCCGGTCCTGAAGACGCACCACCGGGCCCGCCCTTATAGGCGCTACAGCTGGGGGCCGAAAGAGGCGGACGCGATTATCGCTTCACACGGCTGTTGGCACAACCCAGAATCCAAGGAGGCATCCGGATGACGAGCTTGCCCCAGCCGCGTTTCTGCCCGCCCTGATCGCAGCCGGCCAGCACGCCGAGCAACAAGCAGTTGCGGTGGTCGCGCGGGAAGTTCATGGAAGTTACAAACAGGCATCTTGAAGCAGAGGCGAAAACCAAGTCAGACCTTCAGACGCTTCTTGCCGCGATTCAAGAGAAGCCAAGCTATGGGTAGGCGGAGCTCAGGCCGTGAAGGAAAGCCGAGCTTTAGTTGGGGACCGTCAGTTTTGCCAGCCCCACGACCAGCATCAACCCTCCCCAAAGCAGTCCGAAGGTGATTGCCAAGGCCTTCAATGACAGTCGCATGGGTTCCCTCCGGAAACCCTTGTGCACGTCCGGTTCTCAGGATTGGTGGATGTCCTTGAACTTCCGCTCCGGGGGCTTGGGGGCAGAGTCCCCATCATGACAATGGCGTCTTCCTTTTTGACCTGTGCGGGAGCACGTCGGCCGTCGCGCGGAGTCGAGCGCTTGATGCGCGCGCTGGTGGTTGTAAAAGTAGAAGTGGCCATCCCGCACCGGCAACAGATTGAGGCCGTTACTTCGCCAGTAGCTTGCGGATAGATTTCAATTCCCGCCGACGTTTCGCGGTGGTCTTGGGATATGCCATCCTAAGGTCGTTGAGCGCATCAAGGACAATCTGGGAAACAATCAACCGGGCATTCTCCTTATCGTCGGCGGGAACGACGTACCATGGCGCGTGATGGGTGCTGGTCGCGTTCAGGCATTCCTCATAGGCCTTCATGTAATCCTTCCAGTATTTCCTCTCGTGAATGTCCGCGAGGCTGAATTTCCAGTTATGGTTAGGCTCATCAATGCGCTCGAGGAAGCGCTTTCGTTGTTCGTCCTTCGACAAGTGGAGGAATACTTTGATGGTCCGCGTTCCATTCTGATAGAGGTGGCTTTCCAGATCCACGATGGAACGATACCGCTCCTTCCAAATGCTCTTCTCGTCGCGCAACTCTTCTGAAAGCCCCTGGCCGCGGAGAATCTCCGGATGTACCCGAACGACCAGCACTTCCTCGTAATAGGAACGATTGAATATGCCAATCCGCCCGCGTTCGGGCAGACAGCGCGTCGTGCGCCAGAGAAAATCATGTTCCAGCTCGTCGGCGCTCGGCTGTTTGAAGCTGAACACCTGGCAGCCTTGCGGATTGACCCCGGACATGACGTGCCGGATGGCGCCGTCCTTGCCCCCGGCGTCCATCCCTTGAAAAATCAGCAGCAACGCATAGCGGTTGGACGCGTAGTGAAGCTGTTGCAGCGAGCTCAACTCCTCAACGTGTTCTCCCAGAAGTTTTTGATACTGCTCCTTCGACTTGCAAAAGGGCTTCACAAGCGTCGGCCACTCACTAAGTTTGACCTTCTCTCCAGGCCGCACACGGAAATCCTTTGAATTGATTTTCATCTTCATCCCTTCGGTGTCACCAGCCGCGTCGGTTGCACACATCACTCCTAAGGCTCAGGAGGACGTTGATACAGTCTTGGCCCGTTATTATTTCTCCTCTCCGCTCAGCGCTTCGAAGCCGGAGACGACGTCGAACAGTTCCTCGTCGATGCCACTCTGGCGCAAACGATGGAATGTCCGGTTGAGGTCCTCCAGCAATTCGTCGATGTTTTTGTCGGCGCGTTGCATCGCCGCCAGGCGGCTCGCGTTCTCGCTCGCGAGGGATTCGGCGCACGCCCGGAAGAGCGAGACGAAAAGATATTCGCGGATGAGCGCCCGCAAGGTCGCGGTGCCGCCACCCATGACCTCGGGCAAGTTTCCCGTCGGCCAGGGAAGTTCGGCCAGCTTGCGTCGCCAGGTTTCGTCCAGCGGTAGCAGTCGCTGACTGACGGGCGCATAAACCGCCCCGGACGTGGGGCGGTTGTAGAAGAGGTGGAGTTCGGTGACTTCACCCTGGCTGTGGCGCGTCTCGCTCTCCACGAGAATCTGCCCGACGAGCGGGGTGATGGCCTTGACGGAGTTCGGCACGGTGAAGAGTCCCATCAGCGGCAGGCCCGCGTCCGCCAGGCGCGCATGAACGCGCTCACCGACGGCCCAGACCTCGGGTTTGGCCGGCAGAGCCGCCAGCGTCTTGACCGCATAATCGGCCACCACATCATTAAACTGGCCCACCAGTCCCTGGTCTGAACCGAACACAACCGCGCCAATCGCACCCGCAACGGTTTGTCTTTTCCGTTCTGCAATCAAGGGCGCCGGCCCGCTTTCCCGGAAGCATGCGCCCAACCCCAGCTCCACAGTGCGATAGTAGTCGGCCAACGCGCGCACCGATTTCTCGTATTGTCCGATGCTCGAGGCGGCCACGGCCTTCATCGTGCGGACGACGGATTGGAGATCCCCGGCTCCGCCGATCTTTCGGCGCAGACTCGCCGTGGTGTCGCTCATGACTTCTCCTCGGGTTCAGGCTTAGGCTTGGCCTCCTTTTGGACTTCCGGCTTGGACTCGCGCTTGACCTCCGGTTTGGACTTCCGGCTTCGGACTTGGGTTCAGGCTTGGGCTGGAAGCGAGCAAGCGATTTGCGGGCGATTTCGATAATCGTTTCGCGATCCTCGTCGCTCAATTTTTCGGCGGTATCCAATCGCTCGCGCACCTCCGCCGGGATATCCGCCGCCGCCTCGCGTAGGGCGTGCTCGGCGTCCGTCATCTGGTCAAGCGGCACGCGGTCGAAGAGTTCCGCGGTCAACGCCAGCAGCACGGCGATTTGCGCGGGCACGGACACCGGGGCGAATTCCGGCTGTTTGAGGCAGGCGCGAATTCGCCGTCCGTGCTCGATGGTCTTGCGGGTGTCTTCATCCAGGCGGGCTCCGAACCGGGAAAAGGTTTCGAGTTCCTCAAACTGCGCGTAGGCGAGCTTGAGGTCGCCCGCCACCGCGCGGTAGGCCGCGCGTTGCGCTTTACCGCCAACGCGCGAAACGGATTTTCCGACATCGACCGCGGGCAGCACGCCCAATTCGAATAGCGACGGCGAGAGGTAGATCTGCCCATCCGTGATGGAAATCAAGTTGGTCGGAATATAGGCGGAAATGTCCTGCGCTTCGGTTTCGATGATGGGCAGCGCGGTGAGGGAGCCGCCGCCGAGTTCCTTGCGCAAGTGCGTCGCACGTTCGAGCAGCCGCGAGTGGATATAAAAGATGTCGCCGGGAAACGCTTCGCGACCGGGCGGACGGCGCAGCAAGAGAGAGAGTTCGCGGTAGGCGCGCGCGTGATGGGTGAGGTCGTCGTAAACGATCAGCACATCTCGGCCCGCTTCCATGAAAGACTCCGCGATGCTGGTCGCGGCGTAAGGAGCGATGTAAGCGAGACCCGGCGGGTCGTTGCCCTCGGTCACGACGACGACGGTGTAATCCATCGCGCCCTTTTCCCGCAAGGTTGCCACGGCCTTCGCGACGGCGGACGCGCGCTGACCGATGGCACAATAAACGCACAGCACATTCTGGCCGCGCTGGTTGAGGATGGTGTCGATCGCAATGGCGGTCTTGCCCGTCTGGCGGTCGCCGAGAATCAACTCGCGCTGGCCGCGCCCAACGGGAATGAGCGCATCGATGACTTTGAGGCCGGTCTGGAGAGGCACCGTGACGGGCGCGCGGTCCATGATGGGCGGGGCGGGGCGTTCGATGGGCAGGCGCTTGCTGGAGGCCACCGGCCCGTTGCCATCGAGTGGCCGGCCGAGCGGGTCGATGACGCGCCCCAGCAATCCATCGCCCACGGCCACGTCCATGACCCGGCCCGTGCGCTGGACTTCATCTCCCGCGTGGAGATGCCAGTATTCGCCGAGCAGAACGACGCCAATTTCGTCCGCGTCCACGTTGAACGCAATGCCGAGCACATCGCCGGGAAACGTCACCAATTCATCAAAGCCCACGCCGGGGAGACCCGACACCTTGGCGATGCCGGTGGCGACACTGGTGATCGTGCCCACCTCCCGTGGCGTCAGTTGCGGCGTGAATGCTTCTCGCACTTGGCTTATTCCAGCAAACGCGCTGTCGAAAACGTTCTGGAGGCTCTCAGGTTCCATGTTCATTGGCTCTTTGTTTCGGGCTTAAGTTCTTCAGGTTCAGGCTTGGCCTTGGCTTCTTGGACTTCCGGCTTTGACTCAGGTTTAGGCTCGGCTTTGGCTTCAGGTTTGTCCTTCTCTTTCAGAAGTTCGTCGACGCCCTTTTCCAGCGACGCCAGATAATCCGCGATGCTCCACGCCACCTTTTGTCCATTCGTGGTGAGTTCAATGCCGCTGATCAGGTCTGGCGCGGTCTCGAACCGGACGCGGATTTCAGCCGAGAAGGTTTCGTTGAGCGCATTTTGTATCGCCGCGCGTTGCTCCGCAGGCAGGTCAAACGCGCTGCGCACGACCGCCGGGTCAGACGCTGTCTTAAGGGCCTCGCCGAGGCCTTCTTTCGCCTTGCCGTCCATCTCTCGCAAGCGGCGAGTGAACACCTCGCCCAGGCGTTCTTCCAGACTCGTCGTGGCGAGATCCGTCAGCGCCTTTCGTGCGATGGCAAATACTTCCTGCTGTGTCCGGCGGCTGATTGCTTGATGTAAGTTATGTTCTTCGTTTCTCAACGTTTCCTGCCGCTTTGAACTCAAGAGCCTCGGCGGCCTTCCGCGCTTCGTCGAGGAGCCGCTGACGTTCGGCCTTCGCCTCGTCTGTCGCTTTGCTCAAAAGCGCGGCGCGCTGCTGGTCGAACTCCGCGTTCTTGTGCTGGAACTCGTCGCTGCTCCTTTTGGGCTTCGGCCTTTTTCGCGTCGGCGTTCGCGAGTTCCGCGGCGATCCGCTTCTCCCGCTCATCGATGGCGTGGAGGATAGGCTTGTAAAGAAGCGCTTCATCAACCACACCAGGATGAGAAAGTTGAGCGCCTGCGCACCGACCGTGAACCAATCGATTAACATAGGTTTACTTTCCTGCGGCTTGGGCGATGACGTGGTTCCAGAACGGGTTGGCGAAGATGAGAATCATCGAGACCACGAAGCAGTAGATGGCCGATGGACTCGATCATCGCCAGGCCCACGAACAAGGTCCGGGTGATGGTAGCGGAGGCATCAGGCTGCTGGGCCAGCGAACTCAGCGCCGTCGCGACCGCCCTCCCTTCCGCCAGCGCAGGCCCCATGGTGCCGAAACCGGTGGTGATGCCGGCGATGACAATTGATGCCACCGCGATAATAGTCATGTTATCCATAGTGTTCTCCTTTTGTTGTCGTAGTTCATGCTTCAATGTTTTGGCACGGGTTCAGGCTTGGGCTTACGGACTCGCGTGGCGGCCGCGATGTAAACCGCTGCCAGGATGCTGAAGATGTAGGCCTGCACCATGCCGGTGAGCAGACCGAGCACCGTCATGATGATCGGGAAGATGAAGGGCGTAATCGTGAGCAGGATGGCGATAATCATCGCCCCGCTCATCATGTTGCCGAACAAACGGACGGCCAGGGCCAGCGTGCGCGAAAGTTCGCTGATGATGTTAAACGGCAGCATGATGAACGTCGGCTTCACATAGGACTTGAGGTAGTTGCCCACCCCTTGCTCCTCGATGCCGAAGAACGGCACGGCCACAAACACGCACAGCGCGAGTGCCGCCGTGGTCGAGAGCGAGCCAGTCGGCGGCTCGTAGCCGGGAATGACGGTGCAGAGGCTGGCTGCGGCGACAAACAGGAAGAGCGTGCCCAGAAAGCCGAGATATTTCTGCGGCTGACTCAGGCCTACCTCTTCAATTTGTTTCTCGATGCCGGTGACGACGATTTCCAGAAGGTTCTGCCAGCGGGAACGTTCCAGCCCGATGGAAAGTTTGCGCGTGATGAGTCTTGAACCGACGGCCAGCACGAGCATCAGTCCCCACGTGAACACAATCGTGGCGTTGAGTTTAAGAAACCCGTGTTGCCAGAAGATCATCTCATCGGGACTAAGGTGCATGGCTGGCCTCCTGTGCCAAGTAAGTTGGCTTTTCCGCCGCTCGGGTGAGCCGCGTCACGATAAGGCGCGCAATGACAAATCCAAGGAGGCACACCAGCAGCCTCTCCCAATGACCGCGCGCGACAAAATAGAAACCAGCCAGGGCAACGCTCGTTCGCAGCAACAGGCTGCCGAAGAACCAAAGCGCCGGCTGTTTGGACGAAACGCCCTTGCGAACCGTCCACCAAAGGCCGCCGAAGAACATCGCACCGAGCAAAACGCCCGTCACCAAAGCCAGCACCAGACTCAAAGTTTCATTCATCATTATCCTCCTGTTCCTCTCGCATTTCCTTGTCTTCCTTGACCACCCAATGCCAGGCATTCAAACAGCCGATGACCAGGCCGATGACCAGCAGCATCAGCGTCCAGGAATGGCTTCCCGGATGGCGATTGTCCAGCCAGATACCGAGCGCCGCGCCGAGCAGCGTCGGAACCACCACCGACCAGCCGATAAGCCCCATCATGCCCAAGCCAAACCAGACGCCCTGCGTGGAGTTACGCCGCGCCTTGAGCTTGCGCGCCGCCTTCGCGCCGACCTCCCGACTGAACGCAGTCCGGTCTTTCGCGCTCTTGATTTCCGATTTTTCACTCATGATGAAACTCCGCTAAGCGGCGGATGAAATCGCTCTCCATTTTCGCCATCACCGAGCGGACGTTCTGCTCCCGTTCGTTCAGGTTCAGAAACTCCCGCTCCACCGCCTCATGCAGTTGGCCGAGGTCCGTTCCGCCAATTGCGTTGCGCACGGAGACGAGCACGTCCAAGCCGGTCTTGACCAGCACCCCTTCATCGACGGCCACATAAACCTCGCCTTCCGCTTCGTTTTCGTAGATCAGAATCCCGGGCGCGAGCGCTGCAACGCAGTCCAGCCGGTGTGGCAAGAGTCCGAACGAGCCCTCGCGGGTCTCCGCAACGATGCGCGAAACGCCGGTCTTCTCGGCGAAGATTTGAAACGGCAGGAGAACCTTAAGATTCATGAGCGTCGGCTGCTGCATGTTCGACCTCCGGTTTAGGTTTCGGCTCGGCCTTCGGCTGCGGTTCGGCTTTGCTCTTGGGCTTGGAATCGGCGGCAGGCTTCGGGTCGCCCTTGGCTTCGAGTTTGGACCCAGGTTCGGCTTTAGCTGCTGGCTTGACGGTTTTGGCTTTTTCCTTCGCTTCGTCAATCGCCCCGATCATGTAGAGAGCGCTTTCCGGGTAGTCTTTGAATTCATCGCGCAGGATTCGTTCGCAGCCATCGAGCGAATCTTTGAGGCTGACGAGTTTTCCCTTGATGCCGCTAAACTGCTCGGTGGCGAAAAACGGCTGCGTGAGGAATCGCTCCAGCCGCCGGGCGCGGGCGACCACTTTGCGGTCTTCTGGCGCCAGTTGTTCCAAGCCGAGCATGGCGATGATGTCCTTGAGATCTTCGTATTGCGCGAGCGTCCGCCTGATTTCCTGCGCCAGAAGATAATGTCGTTCGCCGACAATGCCGGGCGTAGCCATTTTGGAGCTGGATTGCAGCAGATCGATAGCCGGGTAAAGTCCTTCACTCGCCCGTTTGCGCGAAAGCACGATGGAGGCGGAGAGATGCGAAAACGTGTGTACCGCCGCCGGGTCGGTCAAATCGTCCGCCGGCACATACACCGCCTGAATGGAGGTGATGGCTCCGGTGTCGGTGTTGGCGATGCGTTCCTCCAGTTGCGACAACTCGGTACCCATCGTGGGCTGATAGCCCAGTCGCGACGGCATTTGGCCCATCAACCCGGACACCTCCATGCCGGCCTGGATGAACCGGAAGATATTATCGATCAGCAGCAACACGTCGCGATGCTCGTCGTCCCGGAAATACTCGGCCATGGTCAGCGCCGCGAGGCCCACGCGGAACCGGCCACCCGGCGGCTCGTTCATCTGCCCGTACACCATCACCATGTTCGGCAGTACGCCTGCGTCCTTCATGCCACGATGAAAGTTCCTCCCCTTCACGGCATCGTTCGCCGATCCCGCAAAAGATGCTGATGCCCTTCTGGTGCGCGATCATGTTGTGGATCATTTCGGTGAGCAATACCGTCTTGCCCACGCCCGCCCCGCCGAACAGACCCGCTTTGCCGCCACGCTCGATCGGCACCAGCACATCGATGACCTTGATCCCCGTCTCGAAGATCTCGGATTTGGTGGAACGCCTTGCTAACGCCGGCGGGGCTCGATGGACGGTGCGCCATTGGACATCTGTCGGCGGGGCTTCACGGTCGATGGCGTTTCCGAAAACGTCGAACATCCGCGAGAGAATTCCCTTGCCGACCGGCGCCTTCAACTGCCCGCCCGTGTTTTCGACCGCACTGCCGCGGACGAGGCCCTGGGTATCGGTAAGCGCGATTCCACGCACGCGATGCGCGTCGAGTTGAGCTAAGACCTCGATGGCAATTTCCCCGTCCTTCGCGTGCAGCAACGAGTAGATGTTCGGCAAATGTGCGTCGAACCGTATATCCACGACACTGCCACGCACCGAGACCACTGCGCCGAGGTCCGAACGAGCGGTTTGGCTTTTCATGTTTGCTTTCGCTGATCCACCGTCAGTTGAATTTGGGCATTCACGTCTTTTCCCACCAGCGCTTTCTCATTCCACGTTCCGACTCCACTTCCAGTTATGACTCTCCGACAAGTCTTGACCGAGCTTGTCAATGAACTTCTCGTAATCACGAGCTTGTCCCGAACCATCTGCTTCAGGTATCAAAAACCGTCCTGATCCGTAACTGCATTCGGCTTAGTGCCTGTGCCACTGTCGCAATCCGGTCATGAGTCGGTTTTGATTGCGCTTCCATCTCCAATGCTCCATCCGCCCCGTTCGATCATCCACGGATGGGCCCCCACAAATCGTCGAGGAGTTTCGGGAACGGATCGGGTTTCTTTTCTTCAGTTGCGTTAGGCCCATCTTGGGTCAGCCGCTTCTGCGCCGCGGCTTGATTGACGCCGTCCGGCGACGTCCCCATTTTGTTCTCCGCTTCCGGCAAGGGCAGTGCCATGCCGCAGGTTTCGCGAGTTGTCAGGCTTATCCTTTCCATTGTGGAATTGTATTCGCCACGGCGCGCAGCGCGGTTGCATCTGGCTCGGTGATACAGAGCTTGCTGTGCCGCCAACGCATTGGACTCCTCGCCTCGCCAAATCTCCAACGCGGGTTGCTGAATGGCGCGGGCGAACGAAAAAGCCAACGCCCAAGGCAGTCGCGACTTGAATCTGACATTCATGGCATTCAAACGTGCCGAAGCCAGTTCAGCGGGCTGGCCGCCCGACAAGAACGCAATCCCCGGAACGGCAGCGGGGACGGCTCGCAAGAGACACATCACCGTGGCGTCGGCCACCTTGTCCGCCGCTTCTTGCTTGGGGCAGGTCGATCCTGGAAGTACCATATTGGGCTTCAGGATCATGCCCTCCAGTATCACCCGTTGTACGTAAAGCTGGCGGAAAACCGTTCGTAGAAAGTCCTCCGTTACCTCGCTGCACCGGTCGAGCGAATGCTCGCCGTCCATAAGCACTTCGGGCTCGACGACGGGGACCAGTCCGGCTTCCTGGCACAACGCGGCATACCGAGCCAACGCTTGCGCGTTGGCCTCGATGCAGCCCCGGCTGGGAATGCCATCGCCCACGGCAATCACAGCGCGCCACTTGGCAAAACGCGCACCCAGTCGAAAGTATTCCCTTAGGCGGTCGCGCAATCCGTCCAGCCCTTCGGTGATTTTTTCTCCCGGATGACCCGCCATGTCTTTTGCACCCGTGTCGACTTTGATGCCGGGAATGATTCCCGCATCGGTGATGGCTTTAACTATGGGAGTGCCATCTTTCTTCCGTTGGCGGATCGTCTCGTCATAGAGGATCGCACCACTAATGCTGTCACCGAGACCGGGCGTGGTCACAATCAACTCCCGGTAGGCGCGCCGGGCCTCCTCGGTCTGGGGAATCCCCAACTTGGCGAATCGTTTGTTACAGGTTGGATTACTTTCATCCATCGTCAGCAGGCCCTTGTCGCCGGCAACCAGCTTCCTCGCGGTGTCCAGCTCCTGTGCGTTCATTTTGGGTTGCTCCAATTCCAATTCCGGATTTCCTGCGCGCAGCACCGAGTGGATCGGCGGCAAATGATCATTGAACCGTTATCCACGTCGCTGCCGCGCACCGAGACGGCCCCACCCGAATTCGATGGCGTGCTTTCGCCGTCTGGCAGCGTCCGTCGGCGATCTTGCCAAGGCGTGCTCATTTGTGTCGGTCGCGGCGGAAGCGGCTACACTTCGCCCAACCAATTCCGCGCCTCAGCGGCGTTGGCGCGATCGAAGTATCGGATCGTCGCTTTCGTGAACGGCTTGCAGAACGTCGCCATGCCCTGCTGCCACTTCTTTTCCCCGACCATCGCAAGCCGTTCGATGTCGGCGAAGTGTTTAATGTCGAACTTGATGTCCTCCCACAGCGCGCCGCCGTCCCAGCCGTGGAAACCGGTCATGTCGAACAGCACGCGCAGTTTTCCGTGCTGCCGGACGAGTCGCTCGAACTCGGGCACGAAGTGCTCGTAATCTGATCTTGCCAGCTTTCCGCCGACGTGAACGACGAGAATCTTCCCGTCGTTTTCTTCATTGAGTTGAATGGGCATCTTGAACTCCTTTGGTTCGTTTCAGGTCAATGCATGTTTTCCCGCTGACGCACCGTCAGTTTGGTTCAGGCACCCGCGTCTTTTCCAACAGCGGTTTCCCCTTGTGCGTTTCGCCCAGACTCCACTTCCAGTTACGAATCTCGGGTAAGTCTTGGCCGTACTTGTCAATGTAGTGCTTGTGCTCGATCAGCTTGTCCTGCATCGTCTGCTTCAAGTAGGCCCCCTTGGACCCCAAGTTCGGTAAGCGATCGACCACATCTTGCACCAGATGAAAGCGGTCCAGGTCATTCTGCACCCTCATGTCAAAAGCCGTAGTGATCGTGCCTTCTTCCTTGTAGCCCCGGACGTGCAGGTTGCGGTTGCTCCGGCGGTAGGTTAGCCGGTGGACAAGCCAGGGGTACCCATGGAAGCCAAAGATGATGTGCTTCTCTTTGGTGAAAAGCGAATCGTAATCCGTCTCGCTTAGCCCATGCGGGTGCTCGCTACTGGACTGTAGCTTCATCAGGTCGACGACATTGATCACCCGGATCTTAAGATCGGGCAGATGCTCGCGAAGAATGGAAACGGCGGCCAGAATCTCCAACGTGGGTGTGTCTCCGCAACAGGCCATAACTACGTCCGGCTCGCCGTCCTGGTCGTTGCTGGCCCATTGCCAGATGCCGATTCCTTCCGTGCAATGCACCACCGCTTCGTCCATGTTCAGCCATTGCGGCAGAGCGTGTTTGCCGGCAACTACCACGTTGACGTAATGGCGGCTGCGCAGGCAGTGATCGAAGACCGACAGCAGACAGTTAGCGTCGGGGGGCAGGTAAACGCGCACGATATCGGCCTTCTTGTTGATCACATGGTCGAGGAAGCCGGGATCCTGGTGAGTGAATCCGTTGTGATCCTGCTGCCAGACGTGGGAGGCCAGCAGATAGTTCAGCGATGCGATTTTGCGGCGCCAGGGCAGTTCCAACGTTACCTTCAGCCACTTGGCGTGCTGGCTGAACATTGAGTCGACGATTCGAATGAAGGCCTCATAGCTGTTGAACAGGCCGTGCCGCCCGGTCAGCAGGTATCCTTCCAACCAACCCTCACACTGGTGCTCGCTCAGCATCGAATCCAACACGCGTCCGGCCGGCTCGAGGAATTCGTCATTCTTTACTTTTCGGGCCTCCCACTGACGGTTAGTAACTTCAAAGACCGCGCCCAGCAGATTCGAGACTGTCTCATCGGGACCGAAGACACGGAAATTACTGTGATCCTGATTCAGCCTGGTCACGTCACGCAGGAAATTGCCCAGCACGAGCGTGTCCTGGGCGTCCACGGCGCCGGGCGAGGGCACATTGACGGCGTGGGCGTGGAAGTCCGGCATGCGCAGGTCTCGTAGCAGAACGCCGCCGTTGGCGTGCGGATTGGCGCCCATCCGCCGGTTGCCCTTCGGCGCCAGTTCGGCCAGTTCCGGCATGAGACGGCCATTTTGGTCGAATAACTCCTCGGCCTTGTAGCTTTTCATCCAGCTTTCCAGATCCTTGATATGATCGGGGTGCTCCGAATCCACAAGAATCGGCACCTGGTGGGCCCGGAAGGTGCCCTCGATTTGCAGGCCATCGATTACTTTTGGTCCCGTCCAACCCTTGGGCGACCTCAGGACGATCATCGGCCAGCGCGGCCGGGTTGTATCGTCGTTTTTCCGTGCGTTGTTTTGGATTTCGCGGATTCTCTCGATGGCGTTGTCCAAGGTGGCGGCCATGAGTTGATGCATCGTCTCCGGGTCATCGCCTTCCACAAAACGAGCCTCCCAACCGCAGCCTCGGAGAAATTGCTCCAGTTCCTCATGCTCGATGCGGGCCAGGACGGTCGGGTTGCTGATCTTGTAGCCATTGAGGTGCAGGATCGGCAGTACGGCTCCGTCGGTAACGGGGCTGAGAAACTTGTTGGACTGCCATGCGGTGGCCAAGGGCCCGGTTTCCGCTTCACCGTCGCCGACGACGCAGGCGACGATCAGGCCGGGATTATCGAACGCCGCCCCGAAAGCATGGCTGACGGAGTACCCCAGTTCGCCGCCTTCGTGAATCGACCCAGGCGTGGTCGGCGCCACGTGGCTGGAAATTCCGCCGGGGAAAGAGAACTGCATGAACAGCTTCTTGAGCCCGGCCTCGTCCTGGGTGACATTCGGATAGACCTCGCTCCAGGTACCTTCGAGGTAGACGTTGCCGACAATCGCCGGACCGCCGTGACCGGGACCGGCTATGTAGAACATGTCCAAGTCGTACTTTTTGATTACCCGGTTCAGGTGCACGTAGATGAAGTTCTGGCCCGGCGTGGTGCCCCAATGGCCGACCACCAGAGGCTTCACGTGACACAGTTTCAACGGCTCTTTCAGCAACGGGTTGTCGTAAAGATAAATTTGGCCGACTGACAGATAGTTGGCGGCACGCCAGTAGGCATCCATCTTGTGGAGCAGTTCCGGCGTGAGTGTGTTGGTGTTTGTCCTTACGTCCTTAGCGTCGATCGCCTCGGGTTTCTTGTGAGGCTGCTCCGATGTAACTGTGTTGGTTTTCATAGTTCATTCCTTTCCGTTTCCCGCATCGGTTTCCAGAATGCGACCCACTGAGCGCGCAATCATCAGATCTTCGTCCGTTCGAATGACGCGAACCGTGGCCCGGCTGGCGTCCGTAGAAATCACTCCCGCAGTTTCGGCATTGCGCGACTCACTCAGTGCGATGCCGAGGAAGCCCAGGCTATCGCAGATGCGCGCGCGGACGCAGGGCGCATTTTCGCCGATGCCTCCAGCGAACACGAACGTGTCCAAGCCACCGAGCGCAGCGGCGAAGCAGCCGATCCACTTTTTCGCCTGATAACAGAACAGCGCCACGGCTTCCGCCGCCCGGATATCATGGGCCTCCTGCGCGAGCAGGTCTCGCATGTCGGAACTGATCTCCGAAACTCCGAGCAGACCAGACTTGTGGTTGACCATTTCGTAAAACTGTCTTGTGGTCATGTGCTCGGTTCGCGCCAGATACGGCGCCAGGCTGGGATCCAAATCGCCAGAGCGCGTACTCATCACCAATCCCGCCGTCGGAGTGAAGCTCATGCTGGTGTCAATGCTCTTGCCATCGAGCACGGCGGCCAAGCTTGCACCGTTGCCCAGATGAGCGAGAATGACGCGGCCAGCGGTTGCTGCCGGGTCGCCCAAGCGCGCGAGTTCTTCCATCAGATACGAATAGGACAAACCGTGGAAACCGTAGCGTTGCACGCCCTTCGCATCGTAGTGACGTGGAATTGGAAGCAGCTTGGCAACACGCGGCATGGTACGGTGAAACGCCGTGTCAAAACAGGCCACCTGGGGCAATTTCGGATGACGCTGGCGGAATACCTCGATCAGTTCGATCTCGCTGGGCAGATGGTCCGGGTCGTACGGGCTGATGCGATGCAGTTCCTCCAACAATTCCTGAGTGACCAGCTCGGGCGCGGTGTGTTGCATGCCGTGGACCACGCGATGTCCCACAGCCCGGATGGATTCGAAACCATGCTGTTCTTCGAGCCAATCCATCAGAAAAGTCGCTGCCGATTTGTGGTCGGAGGCGTCGATCCACCGGCTGTTCTGCCGATTTGTGGTCGGGACATGGAACGTCAGGTTCGTCCCGCTCATGCCGATGCGATCCACCGTTCCATAGAGCCTTCTCTTCAGCGGTTCGCCGGCCGGGTACACCGCGAACTTGATGCTGGAGGAGCCGCCGTTGATCGTCAGAATGGATGGGTTAGCGGGTTTCATGCAGGGCTCCTTCGTTCGCCAATCCGAACGAAGCCAAATTCGCGCAGGTGGACTTGTAATCCATGTGAAGAACGCTTGGAATGCCCAGACCTTCGGCGACCTCGACGAACATCGGGGTGTTTTCGATGTAGACCACCTGCCGGGCCGGCGTCTGGGCGATGTCCAGCGCAAGCCGAAAGATGTCGGCATCGGGCTTACGGATGTGGACGAAGCAGGACGAGATAAAGGCATCCACGAACTCGTCCAGCTTGAACTTGTGAATCCGATTGTCCGGCGTCAACTATTCTTTTGGGTTGACGACAACTATTTCTCCCTATCAACGACAACTACTTTTTAGCTCTTAGGCGGGGCGCGGAGCGCCCGCCGCTGGGCGGAGGGCGAAGCCCGTTCCGCGGCCCGGTTTTTTTGTTTTTGGAGTACGAGGATCCGTGGCGGTGGGAACGTGAAAAACCTGCTTCTGGTTTTGCACGTTCCCATCCGCCGTCATCGCCGGAGCTGTGGAAATGTGGGAGGCTCGCTCGCTGTTGGCGAGATTTCCAAGGGGGCTCGTGGGAAGAGTGGGAAGCCTGCCTTTGGCTTTCCACTCTTTCCACAGACCCGGCATTTCCACAGCTCTTTTTCCTCCCGGCTTTTGGGTTTTGTGCGGACCTCCGCCTCATTCACTCTCGCCCTGGCTTTCCGCCTGTTGATTCTTCTTGGCGTGCTCCACCCGGTAACTCGGAATGTTCAGTTCGATGATCACGCTATGGTGCACCAGTCGGTCGATGGCTGCCGCCGTCATCATGGCGTCTTTGAAGATGGCTTCCCATTTGGAGAACGGCAGATTGCTGGTCATCAGTACGCTGCCGCGTTCGTAACGCTCGGCCAACAAGGTGAACACGACTTCCATGTCGTCCCGGCTCTGCTGCGAGTAGCCCAGATCGTCGATGATCAAGCCGTCATAGCGCCCCAGTCGTTTGATCTCCCGGCTCAACCGTAGGTCCCGCTTGGCGGCCAGTAAGTTCTGCATGAGCAAGGCGCACTTGGTGAAGTGCATCTTGCGCTCCCGCATCACCACCAGTTCCTGAGCCAGTGCCGTCAGAAGATGGCTCTTCCCCGATCCGGGATTCCCGAAAACCAAAACGTTCTCTTTCCGGTCCAGAAAGCTGCCGTCCAGCAGCGTTCGCAGCTGCCGTGTCGCTTTCCCCGGCAACCTCTTTAGATCGAAACTCTGCAGCGACTTCTCCAGCGGTAGCGCCGAGTCTTTCAGCAGCCGCTGCACCCTGGACTTCCGCCGCTGCTCGCATTCCCGCGAGATCACTTCCAGCAGATACTGCTCATAGCTCAGCGTCTCTCGTTCCGCCCGCCGCGCCGTGTCTTCGTAGCACTCCCGCACCGTCGGCAAGTGCAAATCCTTCAGATGCCCAATCAGCGCCGGGCGTACGTCAGCGACCGCGCTCATTGCCGCACCCCCATCTCCGTGCATAACTGGTCAAAGCTGGCCAGGTTCACCGGCGCCACTTCCACCATCGTCACCGCCGAAATGGTATCGAGTTTGGCCAGCGCTTCCTCGATCGACTCCACCGTAATCACTGTCTCCGCATTCCCCTCCAGGAGCTCACGCAAAGCCTCATCTACCTGGACCTCGCCGGCCACTGCCGCCAGTTTCAGAATCTTCAAGTACTCTTTGCTCGACCGGTTCGGCGTCGTGTCTTTCAGCGCATCGTAAGCCATACGAAACCGGCTGGTCGGAAACAGATCCTGTTGATACCGGTAGTTCTCAAAGGCCCCCGGCTTGCGGACCAGCCATTCGATGATGTGCCGGTAATCGATGCGATGCTTGCCCCGCCCGCGCAGCCGCGGCAGGTCTTCTACCTTCCTCTGCCCGTACCAAACCTCGACATGGTCCAGGTACGACCGCGCTTCCACCTGCGCCCCAATCAGACGGCTGTTCACCGAATACGCGTTCCGCTCTACGTGGATCAGACTGCCAGAGTCCACCTTCACCCGCTCCCGTTTGGCCGATTCCATCCGCCGCGCCGGTAACTCCCGCATCACCGCCATCTCTTCCGACAACCGGGCCCGCCGGCCCGCATTCCGCTGCGCAAACAGATCCTTGAGAAATTGCGCGTACTCGGCCAAGCTCCCAAAGTCACGGCTCCCTCGCAGCAGCAGCGCCTGCTCCACAGCTCGCTTGAACCGGTGGTGGCTCTGCTCGGCATCGCCATTCTCGTTCGGGCTGGCGGGATTGGTATGCTGCGGCTTCACCCCGTAATACCTCATCACCCCTTCATAGCGCCGGTTGAACTCCTCCAGATTGCTCATGTTGTTGACCGCGCTCGACAGGCTGTCGGTGCGGTGCTCGGCCGCTACTGCTCCCAACTCCCAGACCGCGTTCTGCCATCCTTCGCTGAGACTCTCCAGGCTCTCCGAATAGCAGATCGTGCCCGTCTCCCAGTTCGAATACGTCAGCACAAAGTGGTACACCAGGTGCTCGAACGTCTGCCCCGCCAGCGTGATCCCCAGCTCGGTCATGTGCGTGAAGTCCGACGCACACAGTCGCCCCGGTGCGTGTTTCTGGCTGAAGTACACTTCCTGCGCGGGTCCTTCCGTCACCCGCCATAGCTTGACCCGCCGTTGCAGTGTCCGGATCTGCCCGTCACTGAACCGCCCCGGGTATTCCCGCTGCAGCCACGCGAACACCGTCTTGGCTTCCAGTCCTGGACTCTCCTGAATCTGCCGCTGAACAACGTCCCACACCTCGCCAAACGGATCTTCGCGGGTCCGCCACTGGCGCTCCTTCTTCAGTTCGCTGGGCAATCTTTCCAGGCTCAGATACCGCCGCGCTGTTGTCGGGTCCATTCCCGCCTTCGACGCCGCAATCTCTTGATTCTTTTCTGTATTCGACAACTGTCTCAGCCTCCTCACCTGCTCGTCCGTGACCATCCCTTGGCGCTACTTGAGCGCGATTCTCGATGGTCACATTAGTTGTCGTCGAGCGGGAGTTTTAATTGTCGTCAGCCGGGAGTTCTAATTGTCGCCGAACATCCGATAATCATTCACTACACGCGCTTCGTTGCTGACAACGATGATCTTCAGCCCGTACCGGACCTTGAGCTGCGTGATCAGCTCAATCATCTCGGGGAAAGATGTCGATTGCTCGCACATGAAGCGTCGAAACTGAGCCCGGGTGAACGGTCGTTTTTGGTAGAAGACTACCCGACCTACATATTCTTCAAAGGGAAGCTTCCCTTCCTCGTGGGTTTCGAAGGTTAGGCGATGCCGTTCCTCCATCTCGGCCCAGTCCAGCTTGAAGTACTTCGCCACCTTTCTGCGGGCAATATGATCCCACCCGTTGTTCAGCAGGACGCCGCCGATATCCAGAAATAGCGTCGTGATCGGCATCGCGCCTTTCATTTGGCCTCCGTTCTTCGAGCCAGAAGGATGGCGCTGGATCGGGGGCTCAAGTGGTAGGTTTGTGGATCTTCCCAGAGGGGTTCTTCACCCGCGGCAGACAAATCTTGTGGCGTTCCGCGAGAGGTGTCGACGGCCAGATGCCACCGAGCCCCCGGCAGTACGGGGGGCAAACCGAACTCGACGGCATCGGCGCCAGCATTGAACATCAGGCAAAGTGCGCGCTGTTCATCCTCCTGAATCAGACAGGCAAACTGCTGGGCCTTCGGGTCGGCCCAGTTGGGCAATCCTCCTTGCGGGCTAAACCAATGGATGTCGGCGTCCGTGTAGAATTGCTCCTTACTCAGAATTGGATGCGCGCGACGAAAGGCGATCAGGCCGCGGGTGAAACGGAGGATTTCGCTGTGCCGTTCCAGGCAGCTCCAGTCATGCCAGCCGGTTTCGTTGTCCTGGCAGTAGGCATTGTTGTTGCCGCCTTGCGTGCGGCGAAATTCGTCGCCGCCGAGCAGCATCGGCACGCCGCGCGACATAAGCAAGGTCAGCAGGAAGTTCTTGATCTGGCGCTTCCGGACGGACTCGATCCCGGCATCCGCCGTCTCGCCTTCGGAGCCGTAGTTCTGGCTGAAGTTGGCGTCGGTCCCGTCATGGTTGCTTTCTCCGTTTGCTTCGTTGTGCTTGTAGAGATAACTGACCAGGTCGTTCAGAGTGAAGCCGTCGTGGCAGGTTACGAAGTTGATGCTGCCTTCGGGGCCTTTACCCGACCTGCTGTAGATGTCAGCACTGCCGCAGATGCGGCTGGCAAATGAACCGAGCATCCCTTCATCTCCGCGCCAGAAACGGCGAACATCATCCCGGTATCGGCCGTTCCACTCCGCCCACCGCCGCTCTGAAAAACTACCCACCTGGTATGCACCGGCGGCGTCCCAAGCCTCGGCGATGATTTTCACGTCTCTCAAGATCGCGTCCTCGGCGATCCGTTCGAGAAGCGGAGCGTTGGCTAGCAACTTACCGGAACCGTCCCGGCCGAGCACCGACGCTAGATCAAAACGAAATCCATCGACATGCATTTCGACCATCCAATAACGAAGCGCAGCCAAGATGTGGTCTCGCACAACGGGATGATTGGCGTTGATGGTGTTGCCGGTCCCGGTGAAGTCCTTGTAGTAGCGTTTGTCACTCGCCAACGTGTAGAAGATCGCGTTATCCATCCCACGGAAACAGAGCGTAGGCCCAAGTTCGCTTCCCTCCGCCGTGTGATTGAATACCACGTCCAGAATCACTTCGATACCGGCGTTGTGAAACGCCCGGACCATTTCCTTGAACTCCAGCTTCTGCTGACCCAAACCTCCCGAACTGCTGTAGGAAGCTTTGGGGGCGAAGAACGCTACGGGATCGTAACCCCAATAATTCCTCAGCGGTTGATGTGTTTGCGGATTGCTGCGCGTGACAGAAGTTTCATTGAACTCCTGCACCGGCATGAGTTCCACAGCGGTCACTCCGAGGGTTTTGAGGTGGGGAATCTTTTCCATCAGGCCTCGGTAAGTTCCCGGATGGTCCACGCCCGACTTGTGGTGAATCGTAAAGCCGCGAACATGCGTTTCGTAAATGACGGTCTTCGACCATGGATGCCGGAGTGGCTGGTCTCCATCCCACTCGAAGGGCTCGTTGACGAAAACGCATTTCGGCATCGAGCTGGCATTGTCCAGCTTCGAGAGAACCAAGTCTTTTTTCGGCGCCGATGGGTCGTATCCAAGCGCGGAAGTAAAATCCCACGCGGGCAGCTGTGAAATCGCGGTTGCGAAGGGATCGAGAAGAAGCCGGTTGAAATTGAAACGATGTCCTTCGCAGGGTTCGTAAGGGCCGTCCACGCGGTAAGCATAGAGTTGACCGGAACCGATACCCTCCACCCAAACGTGCCACACGTCGCCAGTGCGATTGCGCGCTGAATCCAGATCGATTGTTCGGGCGGGCGCGGCGTCTTCGGGATGATCGAACAGCTCGAGCCGAACGTGGCTGGCGTAACGGCTGAAAATAGCGAAATTAACTCCTCCTCCCGTTTCCAGGGTTCCCAAAGGCAGAGGAGAGCCCGTCCGAACATCGGTGCGCTCGGAGATCTCCGAGATGTAGTCGTGCAACTCGCGTTGGTGGGTCTTGATCATCGTTGCCATAGGATTCGAGTGGATTCCAACGGAACCGCCACCCCCGGGTGCTGAGGTATCACTCGTGCCGTGTATTCACTGGCTGGGCGTGTAGCGGATACCGTTGCGCGATAAAGGCAGCCGCCGGATGGGTCAGACACCGATCCCGCGCACTTCATTTCCACGCGGACCGGATCGCCGCCATTGACTCCGTCCGCATACAGCTCGACTCGCGCGGCATTCGGGTCGAGATCGTTCAGAAAGATCTCGACTTCAAACGCGTGGCGGTCCGCGTTGGTTTCGACCCGCAAGTCTCCGAAGCGCAACGAATTCCACTTCCTATCCACCGCATGCTGCCAATCGACCACCTGCCTGCCTACCGTGCCTTTGTCGGCAGCGCGCTCGCGGTAGGCGGCTGCAGCCGGGAGATAGTGTTGCTCCGAATATTCCTGCACCGCGCGGCTTGCGGAAAAGCGCGGGGTCAACTGTGCCATGCTTTCCCGCATCCGCTTGACCCATGCGGTGGGAATGCCGCTCTCGTCACGGGAATAAAACTCCGGGATCACCTCCCTCTCGATCAGGGCGTAGAGCGCGTCGGCTTCGACAGCGTCCCAAGCCGGGTCCTCGCCATGTTCCTGGCCGTCTCCCAACGCCCACCCGACTTCGGGCGTGTAGGCTTCCGCCCACCAGCCATCCAACTCGGACAAATTGATCCCTCCGTTGACGAGCACCTTCATGCCGCTCGTCCCACAAGCCTCCCAGGGCCGTCGTGGCGTGTTGATCCAGACATCCACCCCCTGCACCAGATCCTCGGTCAGAAGCATGTCGTCGTCACTGAGAAAGATCGCATGGGGGCGGGTCTCGGGCCGGCGGATGAAATGAATCCATTCCTGAATCAGGGCTTGCCCCGCCTGGTCCGCCGGATGCGCCTTTCCCGCGATGATGAGTTGCACCGGACGCTGAGGATTGGTCAACAAGCGAAGCAGCCGCCGCCGGTCGTGTAGCAATAGGTTAGGTCTCTTGTAGGTTGCGAAGCGTCGCGCAAAGCCGAGCGTCAGGGTGTTGGGATCAAAAAGATGCTTCGCACCGTCGACCGCCTCAGCCGATGCACCCGAAGCAGCCAGTTGCCGGGAAAGTCGTTCGCGAGCGTATTCAACAAGAGACACTCTGGCGGCGGAGCGAAGTTGCCAGAGCTTGGCGTCGGAGACGCGGCGAATGTCCTGGTCTAGGGTTTCTGCCGTCCCCAGCCAACGCCCCTTGCCACAGGCCTCCGTCCACAAATCGTCGGACGGGGCCGAGTCCCAGGTGGGCATGTGGACTCCGTTGGTCACGTGTCCGACCGGGACTTCGTCCTCCGGCCAGTGCGGGAAGAGAGGCAGAAAGAGGTGTCGGCTGACTTTCCCATGCAAGCGGCTTACACCATTCGACGCTCCGCTCCCGCGAATTGCTAGATACGCCATATTGAAAGGCTCCGACAAGTCGTCCGGATTTTGGCGGCCAAGAGCCAGCAAGTCATGGAGCGAAATGCCGAGCTTTTGCTGGGCGTATCCTCCCCCGTATTGCTCGATGAGGGCTGGCGCAAAACGGTCAAAGCCCGCCGCTACCGCAGTGTGCGTGGTGAAGAGATTGCCGACTCGGGTAGCGGCTAGTGCGACTTCGAATGGCTGCCCGGCATCTTCCATGAAGTTGTGGGCACGCTCTAACACTGCGAAGGCCGCATGCCCTTCATTCAGGTGACAGACCTCCGGTTGGATTCCGAGCGCGCGGAGCAACCGCCATCCGCCGATCCCGAGCAGCAGTTCCTGCTTGAGGCGGAGCTCCGGGCCGCCGCCATAGAGCTCGCTGGTGATCGCTCGATGAGCCGGGATGTTCGCCGCGTCATTGCTGTCCAGCAAGTAGAGCTTCACTCTGCCGACCTGGACCTGCCAAGCGCGCAGCCAGACCGAGTATCCCGGCAACGCGATCTCCAACCGTAGCCACTCCCCGTTCGGTTGGCGCAGCGGCGTGATCGGCAACTGTCCGGGATCGTTATACGGGAAAAGAGCTTGCTGCGCTCCATCTTTATCGATCACCTGGCGAAAATAGCCTTGCTGGTAGAGCAGCCCCACGCCCACCACTGGCACACCCAGATCGCTGGCTGCTTTCAGTTGATCGCCGGCCACATTGCCAAGCCCGCCCGAGTAGATGGGCAGGGCCTCACTCAACATAAATTCCATGCTGAAATAGGCAACGCATGTCAGGGGAGAGTCGGAATGATTCTTTTGAAACCAAGCGGGCGCCTTCGCCGCTTGCCGGCTGGCTTCTACCAAACCATCGACGTTCTTCCGGAAAACGGGATCGGCCAACACGCGCTCGATCTGATCGCGCGAGACCGTCTGCAGGACGACCCAGGGGTTATGCGTCATCTCCCACAGGCCGGGATCAAGCTTCCGCCACACTTCGTCGGTAGCGTGATTCCACGACCAGCGCATATCCAGGGCGAGTTCCGCCAGGGAATCGAACCCGTCGATTTCCGTGGGTAGGAGATTGTATATGGGGTGGCTGGCACGGGTTTGTTTGCTCATGATTTCTCCCTCGGATCTCGCGTTGCTGCTAAAGTGCCGTTGTTTCTGCCACCCTTGCAAAAAGCCGGGGCCCAGAAAAGACTGAAAAGACTGATTCCAGTAGATAGTACAGAGTTCATAACCAACCCCCGCCAAAACTCGCTCGCACCAACCCGCTCGCGACATGAGGACAGTCCCGCATCAAGCGCCACAATAAGCCGCTACGATAATTCTCGATCATCAAAATAATCGGCCCTTGATTGAGCCCGCAATGCCATGGTGATACCCAGCCGTAGGGATTACCGGAATTTTCCGGGTAGGTCGGATTAAAAGTCGCCTTGAAGCCGTAGGGGTTGAATTCTATTAACTTGACCTGGTTAATAAAATGGTCTATCGCTGGGAGCACGATCTCGGGCGCAAACGGCAGCGAAGATACCACCGCCCACGGCGCTATGGTGCCGTCGTCGGGACCATACGGCACGCCTCGTCCCAGGTAACCGAAGAATTGGCGCTCGATGCCGCTCACTTTGATCGTGTTGGGGCCGGGGCCGTCGCTCGCGGTGATTCCCCAGCAATTGCGGCCATAGCCGACGAACTTGAGCGGGTTGTCCATCGCGTACTGTTGTTGCACATAAGTCGCGCGACGGCTGTTCTCGAAATAGTCGATGCCCTTGACGCGCATGAACACGTCCTGGATGCCGCGAAAATCAATCCACATATGCGAGAGCTGGTGCGTGAATAAGGGTCCCGCGTAAAGATATTGATATCCGTGACTGTGTTCCCACCGGTAGGTCGACGTCCATGCGACGTAGCAGCTCGCGGGCAGAGGATGATCGGGCGAGGCCAGCCCCAGGATATACAACAGCATCGCCTCATCGTAGCCTTCCCAACGGTATCTGATAAATCCGTTTTCGGGCTTCCAGCCATGAGTAACCGTTGCGCCACGGTTTTGCGCCCATTGCCAGTCCGCGCGGCGATAGAGGCTGTCGGCGAGCGATCGGATTTCATGCTCGTCGTCCGTATCCGCGTCAAAATAAACTCCCGCCGTCAACGCACCCGCCAGCAGAAAGGCGCTATCTATCGTTGACAATTCGCATTGCCAGGCGCGCCGGCCGGTCCTCATGTCGAGAAAATGATAATAGAAGCCCTGATAGCCGGTGGCGTCGGGTTCGGGGCCTTGCGGGCTATTCCAGAAAAAACGCAGCGTGGTCAGCGTTCGTTCTACCGCCAAGGCACGCGGCATAAAGCCGCGCTCGACAGCCACTGGGTATACCGCCAACGCGAAGCCGGTGGCGGCAATACTGGCAGGCCAATCCGCTGCGGTCTTGTCGACCACCAGCCCATTGTCTGGATTCGTCTCATGCAGAAAGTAGCTGAATGACTTGCGCTGAAGCATTTCCAGCTCCTCGTCGGCGACTAGTTTCCTGCTGCTCATGGTTTTTCCTGAACTGCCGGGTTAACGGTGTGCGACGGTAGCGCAAAATCAAGCGTGTTTCTCGGTTCGATCAGGTTCTTTCCTTAAGCCAATTACGGTGATGCCCCTACCGCAAGAGCGTCGTTGACGATTGCCTGTGCTTCCTCCAGGATGCGGCGCAGATGATCTGCTCCCCGGAAGCTCTCCGCGTAAATCTTGTAGATATCCTCAGTTCCTGACGGGCGCGCTGCGAACCACCCACTCTTTGCAATCACCTTCAACCCGCCGATAGGAGCGCCGTCCCCCGGCGCGCGCGTGAGGATCGCCTGGATCTTCTCGTCGGCCAGATCCTTGGACTGGACCTGTTGTGGTGAGAGTTTGTCCAGCATCTCCTTTTGCTCCCCGGTGGCCGGAGCCTCAACGAGGTCGTACACAGGCTCGCCGAACTCGCGTGTGAGTTCGTGGTAAATCTCGCCGGGGTCGCGGTCCATGCGCGCCGTGATCTCCGCCGCAAGCAAAGCCGGGACGATTCCGTCTTTGTCAGTCGTCCAGACACTGCCATCGAGACGGGCAAAAGACGCGCCCGCGCTCTCTTCACCGCCGAATCCAAGCGAGCCGTCGAGCAGGCCATCAACAAACCACTTGAAACCAACCGGCACTTCGTACAGCTTGCGGCCAACCTTCGCCGTGACCCGATCAATCATCTGGCTGCTCACCACCGTCTTGCCCACCGCCGCCTCTTTGCGCCACTTTGGGCGATGTTGGAAGAGGTAGAAGATGGCGACTGAAAGATAGTGATTGGGTGGAAGTAGCCCTGTGCTCCTCGTGACAATCCCGTGCCGGTCGTGGTCGGTATCGCAGGCAAAGGCAATCTCGAAGCGATCCTTCAGGCCGATTAACCGCTGCATCGCATAGGTTGAGGATGGGTCCATGCGGATTTGGCCGTCCCAATCCACAGTCATAAAGCGGAAGGTTGGGTCGACGGCCTCATTCACGACCGTGAGGTTCAACCCGTAACGCTCCGCAATCGGACCCCAGTAGTGGACCCCGGCGCCGCCGAGCGGATCGACCCCCATGCTGATCTTCGCGCCGCGAATAGCATCCATATCGATCACATTGGCGAGATCAGCAATGTAAGCATTGAGATAGTCGTGCCGGTGCGTCGTAGAAGCATGAAGGGCCCTCTCAAAAGGGATCCTTCTCATTCCCCGGAGGCCATTCTCGAGAAACTCGTTTGCCTTCGCTCCGATCCCGCCGGTGACGGCGGATTCCGCCGGCCCACCGTTTGGGGGATTGTATTTGAACCCGCCGTCATGTGGCGGATTGTGTGACGGCGTGATGACGAAGCCGTCGGCGAGGCCTGTCTTGCGCCCGTGGTTGTACGTGAGAATCGCGTGGGAAACCGCCGGGGTTGGAGTATATTCATCGCCCCCCGCTAACATGACTTCCACCCCGTTGGCCGCCAGCACCTCAAGTGCGCTGGCAAGAGCCGGCACCGAAAGCGCATGCGTGTCCATGCCGAGAAACAGCGGGCCATCGATCTTTTTCTGTTCCCGGTACAGGCAAATAGCCTGGCTGATGGCGAGGATATGCCATTCGTTGAAAGCCTTGTCGAATGCCGAACCACGATGTCCTGAGGTACCGAAGGCAACCCGTTGTTCCGGCACTGAAGGATCAGGAGTCTCCACATAGTAGGCCGTGACAAGTCTGGGTACGTTCACCAGCATCGATGCTTCGGCCGGCTTCCCTGCATGTGGACTAACTTTCATGCCTCTCTCGCCAAGTGCTGTGGTGACCGTTGCGCCGGGGTCTGGTGCTGGTGCTGGCCCAGAGCAGCCGCTGGAGACGAGCGCCCTGAGCAATCAACGTCCTAAAACCGTCGCTGCGGAAGATTTCTTTGTAGATTTGATAGACCATCGTCGCGCTCAGGGCAGGTGAAGCCCGAGTTATCCAGGCCCAACGACCTGAAGGCGAACTGCTTCACCTGCCGATCGCAGGACTATCTGCCACTAGCCCCGGCGCGTTGCTCTTGTTTCGCCGCGTGTACTGAAACCTCCACTGGGTGCGTCGTCTGCATGATGTCCCTGGCCTTGGCCACCTCGTCCGCTGTGCCATGAGCCAGAAGGAGGAACTTGTCAGACTTGAGCGCCACCTCGTATGTCACGATGCTGTTCTTGGGGATGCCAATGCTGTACAGTCCCGCGCCGACCGCGCTCAATCCGCCTACCACAACGGCGCCTTCCAGTGCGCCGATGATCCAAGCCACCAACGGACCGGCTACTAATACCGGCCCGATACCTGGAATGGCGAAGAACGCGGCTCCGAACAACATCCCCCAGATACCACCCCAGAAGCCGCCGAGTTTGCCCCAGTACTTCATGCGGTCGCCGGCATTATAGTATCCGACGACGTGCTCGTCAGTATGATAATCCTTGCCGACGATGGACATTTTCTTCATGTCAAACCCAGATCTCTGCAGTTCCTTCACTGCTTCCTCTGCTTGGGTGTGGGTTGCGTAAATGGCTACAACCGAGTTCGTTTCAGACATTACTTGCGTTCCTTTCTTTCCTGATGAATTTAATTGCGTTTCTGTGCGAGATTCGAGCAAGCGAGGAAATAAGCGTTCCCAACCGCACCTTCACGGTCGCGGCGCAGAAGGGCACTTCCGAGCCGCGCGCGTAGGCAAGCGTTGCTCCGTTGGCAACGCTATCTACTAATAATAAGCCCTTAGTTACCACACGAAGAAGCAGGCGCCGCCGCTCGGCTCGCGGATGCGTCCGGCCTGGACCGGACTATCGCCCATGGGAGTCATGCTCGCGCGAGCCACCTGGGCTAACTGCGGTTCGGGACCACTGGTCCGTTCGATCTCCACCGCGCCGCGCCGATTCATGATGCTCGCAGCGGCCTCCACCTTCTCGTCGGAGCCCGTGGCGAAAATCAGAGCCCCTCCGCGCCGCAGTCCCTCAACGTAAGCCTGGGACTCAGCTTTGGTCGCCCCAATCCTCTTAAGGGCGCGGATCGAATCGACTTCGAAATCGAGGCGTGGGAAGCTCATCACGCCCGTGGCATCGAAGGTCGCCGGCTCCTCCAGGGTGCGAACCTCTTTCCGGGGAAACCCAAGGTCCTCGATCTCGCGGACGACATCGTCCACGAGGTTAGGATTCTCAAATAATCCAACTGCTGTCTTTGGCATATTAAGTCCTCCATCGCAAAGTCTCGGGAATATCCTCTACGACCAACTGGCTCCCGGCGGTGAGGCGAGATCGCCTTCGATCCGCTGCTGTAAGATTCCTCATTGTTGAACCACTGATTGTGCCGGACCAACCAGCGAGCGCTTGAGCGCGTCCATCGCCTTGCCAAATTTTCCCCAATCCCCCTGCTGCATTGCCTTCTGGACCTCATCGAACTGCGCCCTCGCCTGGCCCAATTCCGGTTGCCGGCGGGGAGCCTGCGCAGGATTCTGGGGTTGCTGCGTCCCGAATACGGATTGGATTGCCTGATCGAGAGTAGGCTCCATCGCCACTTTGTCCCCCGAGATCACGATTACGCGCTTGAGTTGGGGGAAGTCTGTGCCTTCCGCCGTCAGGTACACCGGCACCACATACATAAAGGAGTTCTCGATCGGTACCGCGATCAGGTTTCCACGAATGACTCTCGACCCTTTTTGGTCCCAGAGGGTTAGTTGCTGGGCGATCGTAGTGTTCTGGTCGATCATCGCCTCGATTTGCATCGGGCCGTAGATCAGCTTCTCCTTGGGAAGCTGGTAGAAGAGCATCTTCCCGTATTCGGGGAAATCGCACCTGGCGGCCAACCAGGAGATCATGTTGTTTCGCTTTTGAGGAGTGAATGGCGTCATGAGAAGGTACTCAAGCTGGTCGCTTCCGGGGAGCTTCATCAGGATGTAATAGGGCTTCATCGGCGCGACCGTGCCCGAGTAATTCTCTTGAGGGAGCACCCAGAGGTCCTCCCGGTTATAGAAGACCTGCGGAACCGTCATGTGGAAGGTTCTGTACTGGTCGGCCTGGATGGAAAAGAGATCCTCTGGATACCGCAGATGTGTTTTCAGATCCGCCGAAAGCTGATTCAGATCCATGAAGACGCCTGGAAACGCACGCCGGTAGGCCGCCAGGACGGGGTCGTTCGGATCCATGACGTAAAACAGAACCGTTCCGTCGTACATGTCCACCACGATCTTTACGGAGTTTCGAATGTAGTTCAACCCTTCTTCAAAGGCCGCCCCATGGGGAGTGGAGTAGGGAAAGTGATCCGAGACGGTGTAGGCGTCCTGAATCCAGAACTGTTTGCCCTCGCTCACCACGGCGTAGGGATCCTGGTCGAACCGTAAGAATGGAGCGATCTGCCCCACACGCTCTTGAACACGCCTCCAAATTTGAATCCTGCTTTCCGGCCGAAGATAGGACGTGAACAGTATGTTGACATCGGTCTGAGTCCACGCGAACAGGAGGCGCTTCCACAAGCTGTCCAGCGGGATGCCTCCGGTTCCTTGGTAACTCGTGTACACATTCTGATTTCCCTTGGGATAGTCGAACTCTTTGACGCCGGTCGCGACGATCCGATATCCAGGCATCGACTCGCCGTAGTATATGGAAGGCTGGTTTATAGTTAGGCCGTACGCGGATTCGGGCGGAATATTCTCAAGCACGTACTGCGGAAAACCTCCCCCCATAGTCTTTGAGACGAAGCTCATGGCCAAGCCATACCCATGGGTGAACTGCAACTTCTGGTTAACCCAGGTTTGCGCTTGAGCGGGGAGTTCGGGGGAGAGCTCGCGAGCCGAAAGCATCACTTGGTGATAACCATCCGGCAGGTGGTAGCGATCTACATCAACCTGGTAGAACTGATAATAGAGGCGTATCTCCTGGGCTTGTTGGTACATCTGCAGCAACGGGCGCCAGTCCCAGAGACGGATGTTCTGGATCGTGTCTTGATTTCTTGCGATCACCTCGGCCGTCAAATCCGACAGCGCCGGGTAGGATGTTTCCTGAATCGTATCGAGGCTGTAGGCCTTCCGGGTGAATTCTATGTTGCTCTTGAGATACGGAGCTTCGCGAGCCAGCTCGTTCGGCTGCACCATGAACCTCTGGAAGAGGGCCGGTGCCAGCCAAACGGCGAGGAAGTACAAACCAACGTAAATTCCACATCCAATAACCACTGCTCTGAATCGCGGCCGGAAGATATTGAGCACAAGCAGCGCGCATAGCGAGGCTGCGGCGGCCGTCATGATCCAGAAGGCGATCCGGGTCACATGGTCCGCCGTATAACCGGCTCCGTAAACTACTCCTTGAGTAGAGTAGAGAAGTTGGTAGTGATCCAGGTAAAACCCCGATCCCCAATTGGCGACCAGCACGAAGAACAGAACGGACAGATGTGGAACGGCCTTCGCGCTCCAGACCTGCATCTGTCTGCTGCCACTAAACCGCAGTGACCCGAAGTACGCGTAGAAGACAAGGACGGCCAGGAGCGTGATCAGTGTCAATCCAGTCAGGCTGCTCTGTATGAGCTCATAAAAGGGGAGATGAAAAAGATAAAATCCGACATCGGCCCCAAAGAGAGGATCGGACAACCCAACGGATCCGCCATAACGAAAGCGGAGGTACGTATCCCATTGCACGTAGAAGATGAGCCCAAAGATCAGAGCGGGGAAAGCAGCGACCGTGGCCATAGCCAGGTTCAAAACCGAAGGAGAGATCTGGATTTTCAGTTTCGCGGCAACGGTGGACTGGCTTGTCAGATTACCCGCGCGGAAAGTGGCGCCGTTTCTCGCCGCAAGGCGAAGATTGATCCAGAGGTACATAAGTGCGACAGCGAAAGCCGCGCAGAACAGTCCCCACCGCACGGACACCAGTGTCCAGAAAACGCCGGTGTAGCCAAGCTGCCGCATCCAGAGCCACTTCTGTATCCAGCTCGGGATAAACGCCAGCATAGCGATGACCGAGATCGCTCCAACAATCAGCAGTCTCAGCAGCCTCATTGGGCGCCGTCCCCGGAGGGGATGGTGACCGTTGGCGCTACGCTTTTCGTCCGCAAGCGGCCTTGACGGCTCGATGGGCGTTAGTTTCTCGATCATTGTTCTTACCAGCCTTCTTCGGTCCGAAGTGCGGTCTAACGCTTACGGACCGCTTCAACCAGGCCATTCACTTTACGGCCCCAACCGTCCGTTGTGACAACAGTTTCCGGTGGCCCCAATTGAGTGGTCCGCAGCCTCCGCTTCCTTGACATCGCGTTTAGTCCAAGCTCGCAGGCTATTATCGGGCTGGATGCAGTTTGAAGATTCTTATCGCGGATTTCCCTTTTGGGCTTCCACGGCTGGCTACACACCGACAAAGCTTCCCCTTTTGGAAGCGCCGATTGCAATTAACGCACACTCGCAGTGCTGGGTCTGTTCAAAAGTGCTCACTTTAGGTAGTTAGACTCCTTCAGAAGCTTCGGCGTCCTCAGCCCCGGATAGCGGGGGCTTCTATTTTGGACCATCTCATGCCGGTGACCTATTCGAATTCTCCTCGAGTCAAAACGTGAAAAGGTGCTTACTTGATCGCCGATGCCTAAATCGCTGCGAATATAATATGGAGAGAGATAATCCTGTGACCACGTCCAAAGAATTCGGAGCCCATGGCCGGCAAGACAAAACACTCCGCGCAATCGGAGCTATTCTTTCGTCCGTCGCGATTTGCGCTGTCGCACTTCTTGGCGGGTGCCGAAGCTCCCGCGTGCCAGAGAAGCCGGTCGACGATGCAGCCATTACGAATCATGTGAAAGCCAAGTTGGCCACAGTGTTTGGGCCAATTGAACACAAGCAAGTCCGTCAATTGGACCGAGGCGCAGATCAACAGACCGTAACCTATATCTCAGTGAGTTCAGCCCATGGAGTCGTCACCTTAAGCGGCGAAGTGGGAGGTAAACGGGCGAAGGCCAAGGCGGGTGAAATTGCCCGGAACGTCGAGCAGGTAGTCAGTGTGAATAATAACCTATCGATCGCGCCCGGCTACTCGGATGACGCCGTGGGCGACAAACCTTGATTTGTCTGAACCTCATTGGTCGTGACAGCCAACGGGTCATGCTATTGGTACTTTCCCAATCTGCTACTCGCTGAGTGACGGCCACTCCGGCTGCCGCTTTTCCATGCAGGCGCGAACTCCTTCCCGGTAATCCTTGGTGGCGAGAAGCCCGGCACGGACTTGCAGCCGACTTCACCCGCGTGTTCCCAATCCCGACCGCGAATCTGGTGCGCGTAGGTGAGTCCTAGTTTAGTCGCGCTTGGATTATGAGCGCCAATTTGAGCTGCAATATCGGCGGCGCGTTTGGACAGGGTTGGACGAGATCTCGGTGACGAGTCCAAAGCGGAACGCCTCTTCGGCCTTGAACTCACGGCCGGTCAGGCTGAGTTCCATCGCCCGGCGCTCGCCTATCGCATGTTCGACGGCGCGGAAAATGAAAACCGGCCAATATCCAGTCCGAACCTCGGTAAGCGCAAAGCGCGTTTCCTGATGCGCGACCACCACGTGAGCGTTATCTGCCAGACCGGTACCGCCGTCGAAAACGGAGCCGTGAACTGCGGCGACAATCGGTTTATGAATGCGCTGAATAGTGCCGAAGAGGCGCTGGTGGCATCGAGCCGTGAAGAGAATGGCGCCGACTGAGCGATCGCCTTTTGCGCGATCAAACGCGTCCAACAACTCGTTGCAAAGCTTGATGTCGAGTGCGCTTCCGCTGTCTGGGTTGTTTAGCGCGATTTGGAGAACGCGCAAATGTTACTTCGTTCCTATCAATCTCGACCTCCGCGCACAAGAAGCGCCTCGCAGTTCCTATACTTATAACAGACAGCGGAAGCGCCAGAACCGGGCCGTGCTAATAATGGCGAAAAGCCGATGAGCACAATTCCGATGAGCACAACTCTGTTTCTGGCGTCGGACCCGGTTATCCGCAGGTCATCTGCAATGCACTGGAATCCGAAGGGTATTGCGTTCTACCGGCAAGCGATATAAGTAGTGCCGTAGACCGGTTGAAAGAACTTACACCCAATCTGTTGATGGTCCGACACTATACAGAAGCTTGTCGGGGCATAAGGCCGCGCTGTACCTGCGCAGGATGTGCCCCGGAATTCCTGTTCTCATAGTAGGCGGCATTCTCGACGATGTTGGCCTCGAAAATCGGGAGGCCCTTCAAGGGTTTGAGATTTTCCCCAAGCCAATTTAACTAGACTAGGGAGATTCTACGACCGCGTGAAAGCTGGGCCGACAAGACCGCTTACGACGCCACCGCCAAGAAACTCGCGGAGCGGTTTAACAAGAACTTCGAGACTTACAGTGTAGGCGCGAGCGCCGACGTAAGAGCCGCGGGACCGAAAGGCTAACGGAGAGGATCTGAAGGAGGCTCTGGGCGATTCCGGTGCGCCTGCTCGGTATGCTGGTAAGCCTGTCGGGAGTGCTCAAGTGCCTGCCTGGAGCGCTCTTGCCCGGTTTGATGATCTTCTTTCTCGTAGGCTTCCGCAGCACAGCGATGCGCGTGGGCGGCGCTATCGTGCAACTCGGCAGCTCGCTGATGGTTTTCGTAATGTGATCCGTGGTTATAGCGAGTAGACATTTAAAGACTTTCTATCTGTGCTGACTTGTTGTGGGCTTCCTTTGCCAGCTTGTAAGCGTGATCCGAGTACTCCAGCGCTCGTTGCGAATGCCAGATTGCCGCTGCGTAATCCTTTTTTTCGTTATGTTCGGCAGCAGTACGATGGGCCGGTGCCGCAAGTTCGTGCAGCTCGGCGGCTCTCCGGTGTGCCTGGTGCATGGCGTTTCCTCCGGGGGAAGCGTAGTCAACTCTCTCATCTGCACGAGGCGGACCAATCTCTTCCGGATCGGAGATGTCTCTCTGGGATGGTACTTGGATCGCCGTAATCTTAACGAGTGTGTAATCGGGTGGTCGGTTTCCGGCGCCAACGAAGCGTCAACCGTGAAATGGCGAAACGCGCGCTGAAGGGCCATCGAACGTAAACCGCCGCTCGCGTTGAAAAGGCCCGTCACCCTGACGACCTCTTTCAGTTTCAATAGCGCCAGAGTGGTTTGACGCCGCTTTGCCGACTGGCTTCCGGTGCGGACTTTGCATTCGCAAGGGCAGATTCTGCACCTTTGCTGCTTAGCGTATCGATCAAGGGCACAGAATCCTGTAAGCCAGTGGCACGAAAGAGTCTTCCTCACAAAACGGTTGGTCCTACGCGTGCACTGGTTGCTGCGCTGCGACCGAATCGGGTCAGTCGTTGCTGGATTCAAATACCAAAGGAGCCGGGAAATGTCTGAAGTGAACGCGGTGGTAGCTGTTTATGGCTCGCACGTCGAAGCGGGGCTCTATGGCATGGGTATTCCGAAGGGTAGTGTCGTTCAGTACGAAATGGCGTCGAAGACGGAGAAGTTCTTGCCAATGGTGCATAGCACGGCCGCGGAAGTCGAAAAAGCGAGAGATATCATCGAAAACACACGGCCCATCAACGTGACCCCGCAGTCGAAGTAGTAGGCGCAGCCATAAGATAGCGCCCAACAACCGCCCCAAGGAGGGCACAGACAATGTTAACGAATAAGCATTTGAAAGATTTTGCGATCCGAGCTACGGACGGCGAGCTTGGAACCGTAGATGACATTTATTTCGACGACGAGACGTGGGCCATCCGCCACCTCATTGTAGATACCGGCGGCTGGCTTGGCGGACGGCGAGTGCTGATTTCGCCAATATCCGTAGTCCATACGGATTGGGAGGCCAAGCGGCTGGATGTGGTGCTGACAAAAAGGCAGGTTGAGCATAGCCCCGACATCGACACGCACAAGCCCGTTTCCCGTCAGCACGAGGCTGCGTACGTCGGGTATTACGGCTATCCCTATTATTGGGGCGGTCCGTATCTGTGGGGCTCGGCGGCCTACCCGGCGGGCTTGGCTATACCACCAACTGCTTCTACGGAGGCGATGGCGGACAGGATCCGGAGAGAGTCGACGGACTCGCATCTGCGAAGTAGCGAGGCCGTGACCGGTTATAACATTGAGGCGGCTGACGGTGAAATCGGTCATGTGGATGGGTTTGTCGTGGACGATGAAGCCTGGGCGATCCGCTACATCGAGGTGGCAACACGGAATTGGTTGCCGGGCAAGAAGGTACTGGTTTCACCCGCGTGGATTGAACGCGTGAGCTGGACGAATTCTAGAGTCTACGTCGGCCTCTCCCGTGAAGCCATCAAGGACGCCCCGGAGTACATCGAGTCCACGGCGATCACTCGAGAGTATGAAAGCCGGCTCTACTTTTCACTACGGCCGGCCGCCGTATTGGCTGCACGAAGCCGAACACAAGTCTTCGTATTCTCTGAGCGGCGTTTAAGTTAAGGGCGTTGGGCGCCCGGTAAACCGGGCGCTCATACTTTCGCTCGTGCTGCTGCCGGTTCAACACAACTTCCGTTCCTTGAACTAGGAAGCGGAACGGTTCCGCGCGTGCTCTTTCGTTTCCAAGGCTACATACGATTCCGCTGAAAACTGTAGCCCCTGGAAGGAAATCATGAAGACGCGTTCGGCGCGCCAGAATTCGCTGCACCGTCGACTTGCTGACGCCCAACTCCTCCGACAGCTTGCGGCACGACCAGTGGGTGCTGCCATCGGATGGTTTCTGTTGGGCTCGCCGGATCACGCGCGCCTGCACGGCTGGTGTCGCCCGACGCGGCTTGCTTCCTTGATGCCGGCCCTGTAAGGATGCCGGCCCTGTAAGCCTTCCATGCCTGCCTGCTCGAACCTTGCCCTTCCACTTCGACACGGTGGGCGCGCTGGCGCCCAGCTTACGCTCGATTTCGCGATAGGTCAGGCCGTCCGCCAGCGCCAAGATCAATCGCGCGCGAAACACATCGCCGGCGGGTAAACTCCGTGATTGCCCCAACTCTAACTCGTTTCGTTGTTCGGCACTGACCTGCAGCAATCTCTGATTATCGGCCACATCATAATGACGCTCCCATAATGCTGTAGGTATCACTGGGACGGTCCACTAGGCGGACCTTTTTCGTCCAGAATGTCGGGGCCGTGTATATCGAGGCGGACTGATTGCGAAAAACCGACCCGCGAAAAGGAACCACAGGCCGAGACGTTAACAGCTGCGAATGGGTGCCCTTACGCGACCTCACCGAAAGGACACGACGTTCAATGGTAGTGAGCAATCTTGAACAGACGATAGTACGTGAATCCGGGATAATACGGCCAAGAACCGGTGAAAGAATCGCGAGGAAGACCGACGTCTATCTCCTGGAAGCAGTTGATCGTTTGGTTAATTGCCTCGAGCGTGAGGGAGTCGGTGCATTGAGCGAATTTGACAGCTTCGCAGTTCTCGTTTCCAGTGTAGGCAGGCCCAGGAACCTGGCCCCCCGAGAACGGCGAGTGGGAGCGTAAGGAGAATTTGATTGGGCTTCGCCGCCCCTATGATGATGGCTGGGCGGGAAGCCAATGTCACCCGGTGAGTTCGTTTTGGTCGATTTTCAACTTTTGCACGTCGACATCAGGGAGTTCCGGCTCCGCTCCACCGCGTGAATCTTTGGACTGACAGAGTCGCACTAGAGCTGGAGGCAGGTCATGAGCATAACAGAGTTAACTACGACAGAATTGGCCGCGATCGTCGCTTTGGTCGTGATTGTGGTTGCAGGCATCGCGACGTGGCTCATTCTCCGCAAGCGCCGGACCGAAAGACTGCGCAGCAAGTTCGGTGGCGCTGAATATGCCCGCACCATGAAGGAAGGCGGTAACCGGCGCCATGCGGAAGCCGGGCTCGAACAGCGCACGGAACGAGTCGAAAGTTTCCATGTCCGGACGCTAGCGCCCGGCGATCGCGCGCGCTTTATGGACTCCTGGCGCAAAATTCAGGCGCGGTTTGTGGACGGCCCCGCCGGCGCAGTAGCCGAAGCCGACCAATTACTTGGTGATGTGATGTCCATGCGTGGCTATCCCGTAAGCGAGTTTGAACAGCGCGCGGCTGATATCTCCGTAGACCATCCACTCGTTCTGGAGAATTATCGAACAGCCCACGAAATCGCGCTTCGCCAAACGAAAGGGCAAGCCAGCACGGAAGACTTGCGCCAAGCAATGATCCATTACCGGACCCTTTTCGAAGAACTAGTCAGCGAGCCGGAAACGACCCACATGAAGGCGGCGTCATGAACTTGGCTTGCGGAGAGCTATGAACGCGTGTTGGAGCGTTGAGAACGCCGAAGACAAACTGGAGACAATGCTGTGAACGAAGAATACAAGAAAGAAGAACCGAGAGATGCAGGACTTACGACTGCTGCTCTGGCTGCTGCCGGCGCGCCAACAGCGTCGAAGACAGAACCAAAGCGAAAAGAGGCTCGCGCGGGCGGTGCCTCACCCATGGATGGTAGCGGCGTTGCAGCCGCAGGGGTTGCAACTGCTTTAGCCACGGACGAACAGGCAGCGCCCCTCTTTTCGCCCGAAGAAGCGAGGGAATTTCGCGCTCGCTGGGACGCCATCCAGGGGGGCTTTGTGGATGAGCCGCGCCAAGCGGTGGAGCAGGCTGATAGTCTGGTCGCGGGGGCGATGAAGCGCCTGGCGGAAATGTTTGCGGATGAAAGGGCGAAACTTGAAGGTCAGTGGGGTCGCGGCGACAGTGTCTCGACCGAGGATCTCCGTCTCGCACTGCGCCGTTACCGGTCATTTTTCGGACGCCTTCTTTCGATATAAATCAAGCTGAGCTTCGTGTTATTCGACGAAATCGAGAAGCAATGGCCACGGGCCTGCTTTTTCCGAAATGGCTGTGGGTTCGTTTCAGCGGAAAGCTCGGAGCGATGGTGCCAGGAGAGCGAAATCCTGGCTTCAGGAAGAAAGATGAAGGGATGACTTTTTATGAGAATGAATTTAAAACAAAGTGTCTGGGTTCTGGCAATTGCCGGTTCCATGAGTACGGCCGCTTTCGCGGCGGACAGAGAAATCAAGGTTGATGACAGGCTGGATGCTTCGGCCGAAACGCTGACCGATATGATGAGGGCTTCCGATCACGGTATCCCCCACGATCTGATCGATAAGGCGCACTGCGTCGTTGTCATCCCTGGTATGAAGAAGGCCGGATTCATCTTCGGCGGCCAGTATGGCCGCGGGTTCGCGGTATGCCGCCGGCACGGTGGCTCGGGCTGGAGCGCCCCGGCCGGCATGCGGTCGGAAGGCGGTAGTTTCGGATTCCAGATTGGCGTTTCGGACACCGATGTTGTGTTGCTCGTGATGAATGACGGCGGAATGAAGCACTTATTATCCGATAAGTTTACCCTTGGCGGAGATGCATCCGTGGCGGCAGGCCCGATTGGCCGCTCCTTGACTGCTCAGACGGACGTGGAGTTGCAAGCGGAAATGCTGTCGTATTCCCGGTCGCACGGGGTGTTCGCAGGCATCTCGCTATCAGGCGCGACGCTTCGTCCGGATGACGATACGAACAAAGAACTCTACGGCCACGATGTAACCAATCGTGAAATTCTAACCGGAAAGTTCAAGGCCCCGGCGGCGGCGAGAAAGTTTGAAAGGGCGCTGAATCGGGAGTCGGCGCATCGCAGCCGATAGGGCCGGCATTCGGATACGGAAGCGAGTACAATAGCGCGTCCCAGCGCTCGGTTTAGTTGTCTGGGTGGGATCTTTTCGGTGAATGCGCCCTACAGCAGATCACCCGAGGGGATACGAGCATTCAGGGCAAGCCCACGAGCACTTCCAAGACGCTCATCAGCAGACTCACGCGGCTACGCCTGGACATGGCATCGCCGCATTCCTCGCTGCGACTCAGTAACATCGCGCACAACGCGGCGGGACGTGAGTGTCTCTTTCCCTAGCGGGCTTCTCCGCGCTGCGCGCCCTCAAGCAACCAGTTGCGCCTCCCTCTCCGATTGCACGCCTGGGATAGACTCGGAGTTGTTGGTGCGGATCGGGGATACTGGAAACTTAGCGAATGAGCGCATCCTGGATGTCGAAACGAGGACCTCTGATCTTCCTCGCCGTCCTGCTGGCATCGCTCCTGCCCAGCCTGTTACGGATTGCCTGGCCGTTCCTCACCTCATTCATCCTGGCTTCGATTCTTGCCATTGTGATTAACCCGGCAAACAAATGGCTCAGCCGGCGAGTCCATCGGCCTGGATTAGCCACATTCTTCACCACCTTCGCAACCGTGTTTCTACTGGGAATAATCCTCGCGTTTGCCGGCCTTGCTCTGACCGAGGAACTGACGACCACTTACGACGGGCTTAGCCGGCGTTCTCTTGAGGAAGGTGGTTGGCCGGCTCTGGTCACACACACTGCCGATCGGGTTGTCGACGCATTGGCCACTCGTCTGCCTCTCAACAAAGATGCGATTCGGACGGAGCTCATCGACGACATGAGGACTGTTACCGGCTACCTGCGAAACAATGTCGGCGCCGCGGTTGGTGGCGTGACATACGTTTTGATCACGGGGCTGCTAACAACAATCTTTCTCTACTTCCTGCTCCGGCATGGCGAAAACTGGATCGGCCGGCTGGCCGCTCTGACTCCGCTCGATCCCCGTGTCACCGCCAGCCTCTTTCATACAGTGCATGACTCGGTCGTGGCGAACGTGAACGGCGTGCTGGCCGTCGCTTTCGCCCAAGGCCTGTTTCTCAGCCTAGGTTTCTGGTTTGTCGGCGTTCGGTCTCCCGTGCTCTGGGGCGCGATCGCTGGACTGGCCTCGATCATTCCGGTGGTGGGCAGTCCGCTGGTCTGGGTTCCGGTCGTAATCGCCTTTGTCTTCATGGGTTCCTATTGGAAAGCGCTGCTTCTGGGCCTCTGGGGCGCCCTCGTCGTCGGTGTCGTAGACAACGTGCTGCGGCCGTTCGTGGTCCGCGCACGCGACAAACAGCACCCGATGCTCATCGCGCTGGCGGCAATTGGTGGCACGTACGCATTTGGCGTTCTGGGAATTCTTCTGGGCCCCCTGGTGGTTTCGCTAGTCGCTGCACTGCTGAAGGAGATTCAAGAGTTGGTCTCGCCCAGCCGAGAGTACCTATGACCGCTATTTCTCCGGTCCCGTTCGAAGTGCGGCTGTCCGCGCGTGCGGTCGATCCGGACCTGTAGTTGCGCCCCCGCGCGTTCCTTGGCGAAGAACAAGTCTGCCGGCTCAGCGCCCATCGCTTCCAGCCGGAAATGGTTTGAGATACCTTCGCCTGCAATCGCAGCTTGCCGCGGCAGTCGATCGCTTCCTTGTCGAACGGGTAGCTGTCGGCCAGACCCAGATCCGCGCCGGGGCTGGTCGGGACTTGCACGGTGATCGTCGATTCTTTCAGACGGTGGGGCTGGGCCTTATTCCCTGTCACTGCGGTTGTCGCAGAGTTTGTGCCAAGTAAACTTCGGCCCAGTAGCTTCAGACAGCAAAATCTGAGTTTAGGGCAGTCGCCAAGGTGAAGTTCCTTTCCACCATGGCCTGGACGTCACCACCAGGACCGGGTATCTGCCTAGTGGTTCGCCCTGGGGATCTTACTTAGAATAAGCCAACACCAGAATGGGAAACAGAAATGTGCGGCCACTGTTTGCGAGCAGCTCGTATCGACGGCAAGCGTGATCACGACCGTGACTATCACCCGTGGGAGAGGATCAAGGTGCTCTTCCAACGATCCACGTCCAGGTGCTGAAACAATCAACGGTAAGTTCAAGGAAGGAGACTGCGCATGTGTGACTATTCTCTAATGTCTATTCCGAACCGCCTGGCAAGTGAGGGCGAAGAATTGGTCGTTCACTGGTTCGAAACGGGAGATACCCTCGTTTCAAATCAACGCAGGCCGCGGGAACCAAAGTCCACCTCGATCTCGACTTTCCTGTCGCGGTCCTTGTGGATTTCCTCGGCAACGTGAACGAGCGCAGACTGATATCGTCCCAACCATCCGTTCCAGCCACTTTCGACGGGGATAATGTCGTGCTTCATCAGCCGTTGTGCGCCCTCGAGAAAGTGGCGCTTATTCTGGAGTAGCTCTTCGGCATCACCGAGGTCGTCAACTTGTAGTGTGGGGCGGCCATCTTCGGCAGACATTCTGCGCAAGCGAATGAAAGAGTTCGTCCGGAGCTTGCCGAGGCTTCGCGCGTAGTGGATTTCGGGTGTGTAGTAGACGTGGTGAAGTCTGCCGTCGGTCCCTTCGAGCAACAGGTAAATCCCGCCGGTTTCCCGGCCCGCTTCCTCTTCTCCATGCAGGACGACACGGCCCTCCAGCAACTTCAGTTTTCGCAGGTCCTCGACGACCAGTTGCAGCCTTTCATCGGAGAGGAGGGCGCCATGCGCTGCCAGCATCTTCTGCCGGTCGTTGGCGCGCTGCATGGCTCGCAAGATGCTTTCGAAATCGCACCGGACACGCCAGGAGTCGCCATCACTTGTTTCCGCCAAGCCCATATCTCTCAGTGTGAGAAGGCGTGCCGCGATATGGTGTGCCACGCTCTTTGGAAAGCCTTGGGGATGGGGATCGTTCGGGTTTATGTGGATCGTGAAGTAAAGAGACGCGTCATCGTCTCCGGGTACCCGTCGTGCATCGTTACTTCGATTGATCATCCGGTCGAGCGACGTATACCGGAATTGACTGACCTCACGCCGATAGGCCTCGGCGGCATCGAGCGATGTTCGATACCCCAGTTGCATGGTGCACAGGTCCTCAGCCACAGCCCGGATTCCGTGCTTCACGTAATCCCGACCCAGCATGAGAGCCGAACCATCGGCTCTTCTCCCCCGCAAGGCGACATGAACGTGGGGATGCCCAGTGTTGAAGTGGGATACGGCCACCCACTCGAGACGCGTCGCCAAGTCTCGTTCCATCCGTGTCATCAAGTCGCGGGTTAATCGTTCCAGGTCCACCCGATCGCCAAACTCCGGCGAGATGATGAATTTAAACAGGCGCCTATCGCCTGACTTCTGCCAATCGTCCAGCATGGCCACAAGGTCCTTGGCTCGTGCGCCTTCGTTGAAAGCGCCGCGCCCGTCGCTGTTGCGAATGGCGGCTTCGCGCATGAGGTACCGACCGTGGGCTTTCCATTGGCCGTGGGTCTTGTTTTGGGAGTAAATGACGCGAACGGCACAACGTTGGCGGTAGGGCTTGCGCGGACGGCCCGAAGAGCCCGACGATGCATTTCGGCGAGCCTTCCTGGACATGCGAGCAAAGTAAAGGACCTGCTTGAACGCCAGAGACCAAGCCCGTGGCTCGTTGGAGCGCGACCGCCGCGGCCTCCTCGGATAGAGGCGGAACTCCCGTTCGTCCATGTTCACTGTATGCGATCCATCAGCTCGGCCAACGCGGCGCGGGAATCTCCAGCCATGCTCATGCCGACGGTTTTGATGAACCGTTCGTAACGAGCCTTGCCGCGCGCCACGGCTTGCGCATAGGCCTCACCAGATGGTTCCTGCAGGCATGTCAATAGAGTCTTTGTTAACGAGTCTACGAACGCAAACAACGCCTGCTGGCCGGTGGACATTTTCCGCATCTCCTGGGCCAGCCGGTCGATGGTGGCGATGATACGCTCCTCCGATTCATCAAAGACCGGTTTTCTGCTGGTTAGTTCATTTTCAATGGCTGCACGGATAAAGGCGCTGGGGGAGGAGAATCCCTTTTCTCTGGCAGCGGCCTCCAGTTTCTGAGCCAGGTCCTTCGTCAGTTTCATGCCTCGGTAGACAGTCAGGTTTGACATGCGTTTGATCCCTCTACCTTAAAGGGAATGGCAGAGGCCTTCCGTGACAGCTGGAACGAAAAATTTTGAGCCGTTGAACAGCTGTTTTACGATGGAGCTGTTTTGTTGAACCGAGTAACGCACTGGAACAACGAAACATAGACACCAAAGCGACGGTAGCTGTTTGATCCTTTATGTTCCACTACCCGATTTTTTGATGATTATTCAGCTGGCGTGCGGCATTTTCTTCCGCGACATGTTGCGAATTGTCGCGTTCTGTACACGAAATGTCCCCAGAATGTCGCGCCCCCATGCTTTTGTCGCGATCCGTCTCGCTCTGTACACGTTCTGTACACATTCTGTCTCGGTTTCGTTCCCTCGCACTTTTTTTGTGTGAAGGTGTCACGAACCGGCTTCGCCACTCCCTTATAGGTAGAGGGGCAAGAATTACCATTGAACGACCAAGGAGCCGCAATGAGGCTGGGAGAGTCATCGTGAGTTCGTCCGCACCACCAATCTCGCAGCGCTTCGTGCAGGTTTCGCCGATGGATAGGCCGATGGCGGACGCAAGAAACGTCCCCCATCAGGACGGCGCTCTCGAACGGCACTTCTCGATTCAAGAAATTGCCGAGCTGTGGGGTCTGTCTGAGAACTCAGTCCGAGAACTCTTCAAGACGGAGCCGGGTGTCGTCCGAATTCAACGTCCGAAGTCTCGCTTCAAACGGGCATACACGACGATTAGAATCCCAAGGAGCGTTTTGGAGCGCGTTCACCGTAGGATGTCGTTTGTGGCTTGAGTTTCCGGAGTCTGCAGGACAAGCTACGGACGATCCTGGTCCTCGGGTTCCGCGTCGGGGAGTTCTTCCAATGCTCGCTCGAACTCTTCCCTATTGAAGAGCCTGGCACGGGACTCGATGTACTCGCGGCTGGCCAGGCGATTTACAAGCACTGCGGACACGAATTCTTCAACGGAGACGTGGTCCTTGGCTGCAAGCTCAGCAGCCCTGTTGTACAAATCCTCGGGTACGGCGATAGTCTTGCTCATATCCCCTCTTCTATTGTCCGCAAAAATTCGCGCGGTGTCAGTACCCGAATTCCAAATCCCTCAACACCCACGAAATGACGGACGTTGTGCGTGACAATCGCATGCGCCCGGCCGGCTACGGCTAGTTCCAGGAGGAATTCGTCGCTGGGGTCCGGGAGAAACGGCCGCAGCCGGAAGTGAATATCGGTCTCGCGGCCGAAGAAACAGAAGGCGCGGATGATGGCTTCGACCGTTGACTCGGGAATCTTAAGCAGTTGCGCTTGACGCTTTCCGACGGCCTCGTACTCGAGAATCAGCGGTACCGAAATCAAAGGTACCCACCCCTGGCCGATCCTGCGGAGGATCGCGACGGAAGCTCCGCGTCGGGACCGAAGCGCCGAGATGACCACGTTCGTATCGAGGACGACGACTTCCATGGCGTTTGTTAGGCGTTACTTGGCCTTCGCCTTGCCGCCCTCGATCACGCCGAATGTCTCCCAGGTCTTGGCCACATGGGCTTTGAGGATTTCCTGCCGGGCCTGGACCCAGGAGGCGTAATGCTTCTCCGTGATCCGCACGCTGCTGTGACCGAGGAGAACGGACACCTCCTCCATCGGTACTCCCTTCTTGAGCAGTTCTACCGCAAATGTGTGCCGGAACCGGTGCGGGTGGCCGCCCCGGACTTTAGCTGTGATGAAGACTTGGGCCAGCTTGCGGCGCCAGAGATCGCTCGCCGTCTCCATGCGGAGGGACTCTGGGCCGGTAAACAGATACTGGCCGTGCCGAACTTGGATCGCCCTGACCAGGCTCATCACGAAGGGAGGAAGCGGCACATAGACGTGCGTGCCGCTTTTCTGCGTGTAGAGGAAGAGATCGTTCTCTTTGAAGCGTTCGAGCGTGAGCATCGAGGCATCGCCGATGCGCAGCCCGGAATACCGGAGCACTAGCACGAACGCGAGCAAGTCGTCATTCGTACAACCCTGAAGTCGAACTTCCCGGCAAGCCTTCACAATACGTTCCATCTCAGCAGGCTCGAACGGAAGCTTTTGAGTGTCACGGATATTGGCCGGCCCGCGGACGAGTTTCGCTGGATTCGCGCCGATCCAGTCGTTCTCGCTGGCGAATCGGAAGAAAGCCTTGACCCGTTCGAGTTTCTTCAGCGCCGTCCGCGGGCTGAGCTTCCAGGAATCACGGAACTCACGGAGCGCCTCTCCGTCGAGCTGCTTCAGGTACAGAAAGCCTTGCTTGGCGGCGAACTCCTCCAGATGACGCAGCATCAAGCGATACTTGCGAAGAGTGGACTCGCCGAGCCGCCGCCCCGACTCCGCGTCTTTGAGGAATCGCTCCTTTGCCTCAACGATTGTGATCGGTTGCGCCTGCCCCTCCTCGGGCAACGGGTCCCACGAACCCCGCGCTTCCGCCTCCGCAACCTGCCTCTGCGCCCTCTGCCAATTCGATGTGTGTAGGCTCTTTCGGAGGAAACGGTCGCCGCACTTGCCCTCTACGTGGATCGGACAGGAGCAACGCCGGTGGGTTCGGTCGTGCTTCGGTTTCTTACTGGCGCAGCGCGGCCCGTGGAGGCGGAAGATGCTCAGCACCCTTCCATTCTATGGGAACGAGGCACGAATTTATTACGAATTTCTGAGAGCCCTCTCGTAAGATATTGGTTCAGAACAAGATACTCTGGCGGTGAGGGTGGGATTCGAACCCACGGAACCCGTAAAGGCTCAACGGTTTTCGAGACCGCCCGATTCAACCGCTCTCGCACCTCACCGTTCCTTTAATCTACCATTCCCCAACCACTTGCAAAACTGTCACCGCATCACGTAGACGGGTCAATCATTGTCGCCGTCACTTGCACGGGGCGTGCTGACCATCACCGATGTGTCCTTCCAGTCCCATGAACCCGAGCGGGCCGGCAGGTCGTGGGCGCCGGCGTACTGGTTGCGAGTGGCTTGCGTTTTCGACTCCCAATCGCCGAGCGGGTACAACAACTGGCGATAGATCAGATAGGTCATATCCACGGTGCGAACAGGGAGATGATCCTTGACGTCATCGACCTTGTCCACAAACCGCCGGCCGTTGGCCTCAGCCACTCGCGGGTACCAACTCTTGTACCAAGTGGACACGGCATCTGAGAATGCCTGGTTCCGCTGCTCGCGGATATTCTCGGCGATATCGAGCGCACGGTCGAGAGCCGCCACCGCACGCTTGGCATCGGCCTTCGCCGCCGCAGTCTGGGCCGCTTGCAGCGCCGTGTTGATACGCGCGAGGTCCAGCAGCATCTCAATGTTTTGCCGGTAAAGCTGGGCGATTCCAATGTAAAGCTCCAGGTTGTAGCGGTTGAACTGGACCTGCTGGAGATCTTGGTGCAGCCGGTCCAGCAGTTCGTCGTTATCAGCGAGGAAACGGCCGGCCAGTTGCAAACGCCGCTGGCTCAGCGAAGCCCAGTCGTAACTCATTGTGAGAGCACCCGCCGAAGGCACCGAAGGCAACGGCAGCGTCTGGTCCTCGGCCGGTTGTGGCGGATGGTTGATGCGATCCCAGTCACCCCAGATCGGCGTGCGCGTATCGGAAGCCACGGTCTCCCAGCTCTCCTTCCAAAACTGCCCCTGTTCACTCAGCAGTTGGTAAACGCGGCCCATGCTGCTCGCGCCAGGCCCGTAGAAGAGCGGATAGAACAGGTTCATGAGCTCCTGCTCGCCGGCAGCCTTGGGGTGCCACGCGGCCGCTGAGCCCGTCGCATAGCCCAGCCACATCACCTCGGGATGAATTCCCGTGTCCGCCCAGCCGGCGACAAACGTTCCCATCAAGTCGGCGTTTTTCCGTGCCGGTGCGTTCTCGATCGTGTCGAGCATCTGGCCCACGTAACCGGGACCGTATTCCACTACTCCGTAGGCCCCGCCGGAACCGCTGGGAATGTGGTCCTCCAGGGGCAGCATGTAATAGTTCGAGAACAGGAACTCCTTCCAGCCCACCGTGGAAGTGAAGATCGTTTGCCGGATGCCGTGCGCCTTGAAAACGGGATCAAATTCCGGCCCATAGACCTCGCCGTTCACCATGTGGCTGGGCAGCGAAGCGATGTCGTCGGGCTTCATGGGGTACTCGCCCCAGAACAGCACGGTGCGGCCTCGGTCATGCAGGTAACCGGCCGTCTTGGTCACGAACTCTGCCAGCAGTTTGCCGACACTACCTTTTTCTTTCGCGGCATCCGCTTCATTGCACTGGTCATTTTTCGCGAGCCCGACGTAATATGCCTCGTCGGTGGAGAGCACAAAGTACTTCCCGCCCTTGTTGGCGTCCAGCAGATCCTGGAACATTCCTTCGTACAGCTTGTAGGTTTCCGGATTGGTTGCGCAGGCCTCGTAGTTACTTTCCGGATACTCGCGCAGAGCCGCGTATTCCGGGTGCTTCAGGATGAAGGCGATGTGGGCGGGCCCGTCCAGATAGGGGATCACCTGGATGTGGTACTTCAGGCCGTAATCGGTGAGCTCTTGCAACTCGGCGGGAGAAAGTGCGTAGGGTTCAACCAGCGGCGCCGCGCTCTTGTATTGGAAATGGCCCTCCAGTTTGATGGAGAACCCGTTGATCTTATAGAAAGACGCCTGGCGCAGCGCTTGCTTCAGGATGGGCAGAGGCTCCAGGTGATGAGCATCGTCCCAGTAGATGATGCGCATTTCAAGATCGGGCCAATCGGTGATCTCGCCCTCCGGCACCAAAAACCGGCCAGCGCTCGGCTTGATCAACTGCACCAGTGTCTGCACTCCGTAGAACAGGCCCGGCGCTGCATTAGCCGTCACGCGGATTTCCCGCGGCGCCAGCGTGAGCCGGTACGCCTGTTCCGCGATAGCGTCGCTGTTGTTGTCGGTGGCTCCGTCGATGGTGACGGATTTTGGGGCCACCGCCAGCCGGATCACGCCTCGGCCCGCACCTGCCTCGGCAAGACGCAGGCCAAATCGTTCACTCAACAGCTCTTTCAACGACTGAACCGCGACGTCGTCCGCCTTCACCCCGCGTTCCACAACAACCTGCCATCCGTCCGCCAACGCAAAATCGTTCGGCCCCAACGTCACCTTTTGCGGAATCGGCAGAACGGTGTAGCCGCGTGACGTCAATGGGGAAACGGTATCGGCCAGCAGGGGATGTACCCCAATGAGCAAAAGTAGAGCGGCTAGCGCGGCCATGCTTCGTCCGCGCGCGAGGACGTCAAATCGAATCATCGGCGTTGTCCTTTACGTAATAGAAAGCTTAGAGACTTACCGCGGGCACGCGGGCACCGGCTTCGTAGGCCGCGACGACCTCCGCTGCTTCGCCGTCCATCGCCAGTTCCCCTTGATTCAGCCACAGCGCGCGCTCGCAGAGTTGTTGTACCACTCCGGTGGAATGCGAGACAAATAGCAGCGTCCTGCCTTGCCGCTTAAACTCCATGATCTTCTCCATGCATTTTGCCTGGAACGCCTGATCGCCCACGGCGAGAACCTCGTCAATGATGAGAAGATCCGGATCGACATGGACGGCCACGGAAAATGCGAGCCGCATGGTCATACCCGAAGAATAGGTCCGCAACGGTTCGTCGATGAATTCGCCAATCTCCGAGAACTCGACGATGGCGTCAAAGGCTTGAGCTGTTTTCGCGGCCGACAAGCCCAGTAAGGCAGCGTTCATCTCAACGTTCTCGGCGCCGGTCAAATCGGGATGAAAGCCGGCGCCCATTTGCAGCAGAGCAGCCACCCGTCCATTCACAGTTACCGTGCCTGTATCAGGTGGACAGAGGCCCGCCACCAGACTTAACAAGGTGCTTTTGCCGGCTCCGTTCGAACCCACGATACCCACCGTCTGTCCGCGCGGGATACGGAACGAAATGTCTCGCAAGGCTACAAACCGCTGCTTATTTCTCCGCTTGATCAGGCGCGCGAGATGGCCGCGCATGAGCATTCGCTGCGCGTTCATGGAAAACGTTTTGGTGACCGAGACGAAACTGACGGCGTCCATGGCTCAGCGGCAATCGTGAAAGAGGCGATTCATTTCCTGCGACATCAATGCGCTGCCTTATGAAGACTGACGTGTACGAACGGATGATCGTGGGCGGCGCTGCATTAAGCTCAATTTTGTAATTCAGCTTACCATAGGCCTTCTGCCGCAGGAGCGGATCCCCCGTCCACGCGCGTACCTTAATATATAGGCAGAAATCCTCGATGCACGAGCTACAGAAAACACGACGGCACTTCCTTTCGGATATCGCGATTGGGACCGGCCTTTTATCGGGGGGTTGCAGTCGCGATACGGGATCGCGAGAAGCTGCGCCACCTGGGGAGCTCACCGCACCGGCCGGCGCTGCGGACGTCACGCTGCGTATTGGTCCGGCGCTGGTGGATATCGCCAAGGACCACACCATCAGCACGATCGGATACAACGGGTCAGCGCCCGCGCCACTCATTCGACTTCGAGAAGGCGTAGCGGTGACCGTGGATCTCGTCAATGACACGGAGGCCCCAGAGTTCGTGCATTGGCATGGGCAGATTATCCCCGCGGATGTGGACGGGGCGGAAGAGGAGAAGAGCCTCGTGGTTCCGGCTCGCGGCCGCCTGCGTTATCGTCTAACGCCGCAGCCTTCCGGTGCTCGGTTCGTGCATTCGCACGTGATGCCCATGTCTGACCTGAGCAGGGGCACTTATAGCGGGCAGTTCGCCTTTGTGTACATCGAGCCGAAAAACAATCCAGGCCTGTATGATCAAGAAATTTTCCTGGCGGCGCATGAATGGGAACCGTACTTCACAACAGCGGAGGACGAGGAAGACGACGCCGGGCCTCCCCAACGCTCCACGGCGGCAAAGAAGGACGAGACGCCGAACGGCTGGGAGATTGGATATCAGCGCTTCACGATCAACGGGAAATGCCTGGGGCACGGCGATCCCGTGCGCGTCAAACAGGGCCAGCGCGTCTTGTTTCACTTTCTCAACGCCAGTGCCACCGAGAACATCAAGCTGGCGCTCGCGGGCCATCGGTTCCAGGTCGTCGGCCTGGATGGGAATCCGGTGCCGCATCCACAATATGCGGAAGTGCTGGAGCTGGGCACAGCGGAACGTATCGATGCCGTGGTCGAGATGAAGAATCCAGGAGTCTGGATTCTCGGAACTCCCAAGGATGACGATCGCAAGAACGGCATGGGAATCGTGGTCGAGTATGCCAACAAGAGCGGTGCTGCGCGTTGGATCAAGCAACCAAAAACGACCTGGGATTACACGGCTTTTGGCGACAACCGGCCGGCTGCGAAGCCCAACGAAGTGATCCCTCTTGTCTTTGGCAAGATCAACGGCGGCACCGGGGGGTTCAACCGCTGGACCGTCAATGGCAAGAGCTACGAGGCGAAGGATGAACCGCGACTGCTCAGAAAGGGCACGCGCTATCGACTGGTCTTCGACAACCAGACTGACGACGCGCATCCCGTCCATCTGCATCGCAACAGTTTTGAGCTCACCAATGTCTACGGAAAGCCGACAGCAGGGGTGATGAAGGATGTCGTGCTGGTGAAGGGTTTCCGGAAAATCGAAGCCGATTTCACGCCGGCATTGGACGGCTTGACGCTGTTCCATTGCCATCAGCAGCTTCACATGGATTACGGTTTCAAGCTGCTGTTCAATGTGGTCTAGGTGGCTTTTGCAATGTGTTAGATTAAGCGCAGCCTCTTATGCATAAGCTACTGCGGCTGCTGTTCCTCGTTCCGGCATTTGCCGGCGATGCGCAGTTCAATGGGCGATGGGACATCACGGTGCCCCAGGAGGCCCGCGCGCGCGCCTGGTGGCTGGAGATCGCCGGGGCCGGGACACCTTCACTCAAAGGCAAGTTCGTCGGCTTCCCTGGCGGCGATATGAACGATATCCCGCAGCTCACTATTCAGGACGGAGAGCTGCGCTTCAGTTTCGACTCCAAGGATCGAAGCGGCCAGCCGGTGCATCGCGATTACCGCGCGCACCTTACGCCGGAGGGCAAGCTCGCCGGCGAGATGCGATCCTCGGATGGCCCAGTGTTGCAGTGGACCGGCGTCGCCGCACCTGCTATTACGGACAAAGATGACGGCACCTGGCACGACGGCGCGCCGGTCGAGTTATTCAACCATAAAGACCTTTCGGGCTGGCAGGGGCTGATCTCAAATCTGCCTCTCGGCTGGACTGTCAAGGATGACGCCATGGGAAACGCCGCCGGCGCCAATAACCTGGTGTCCAGTGAGTCGTTCTGGAATTTCAAGCTGCACGCCGAGTATCGCGTCGGCAAGGGCAGCAACAGCGGAATCGGACTGCGCGGCCGCTACGAGGTGCAGATCCTCGAGGACTACGGAAAACCGCCGAACAAACACAGCAATGGCGCCCTTTATAGCCGCATCGCTCCTGCCGTAAACGCCAGCAAGCCGCCGGGAGAGTGGCAGTCGTACGATATCCGGCTGATTGGACGCACGGTAACGGTGGTGCTAAACGATCAGAAAGTGATCGACAAACAGGAAATCGAAGGCCTCACTGCGATTGCCGGCAACGCCGACGAGGGCAAGCCCGGTCCCATCATCCTGCAAGGCGACCACGGCCCCGTCGAGTTTCGCAAGATTCTCCTGACTCCGCTAATCCGATAGCCCCTGGCCTGTGATGAATCCAGATACTTCTATTGGCGGTGTTTTCGTAGCCGCCGTCACGCCGCATCGCGAGAAGACCTATGAGGCCGATGTGGGCGCCACGCTGGATCTCGTGGACTTTCTCGCCGCCGCGGGAGTGGACGGGATCGCTTTGCTGGGCTCGACCGGCGAGTTTCTGCACCTCGCTTTCGAGGACCGCATGCGCCTCGTGCAGTTGGTCGTAAAGCGCAGCCGTGTGCCCGTGCTGGTTGGGGTCGCGCACTCGACACTCGACGGCGCCATCGAACTGGGCCGGGACGCCGCGTCAGCCGGAGCGGAAGGACTGCTTCTCATGCCGCCGTACTTCTTCCGTTACGGCCAGGAAGAGATCCACGAATTCTACCTGCAATTCGCCGCGGCCCTGGGTGGAGCGGCACGCATTTTTCTCTACAATATTCCGGCGTTCACCAATGAAATCCCCGTGGAGACAGCAGTTTCCCTGCTCCGGACCGGCCTGTTCGCAGGTATCAAGGATTCCGGTGGCCAGTACGGCTTTTTCGAGCGTTTGGTCGCCATTTCCCAGCAGAAGCCTTTCACTTTGCTGATCGGCAATGACCGCATCTATACGCGCGCGCGGCCGCAAGGCGCGCACGGCATCGTTTCCGGCGTGGCATGCGCGGCGCCGGAGCTGCTGGTGGCGCTCGATCACGCAATCGCCAAAAATCTTTCCGCCCAGATCGAACGCCTGGATGCGAGGTTGCAGGAGTTCATCGCCTGGCACGACCGGTTTCCGACACCGGTCGTGATCAAAACCGCGGTAAGCGAGCGGGGATTGAAGATCGGACCGCTTGCATCGCCGCTTGGTCCGGCTGCGCAGAAGCGGTTGGAAGAGTTTCGCGAGTGGTTCCGGGCGTGGTTGCCTGATGTGCAGCGGGAGGCCGCAAATCCACTCGATCGGTAGTACTAAAATAGACCATTGTCCCCCGAAGAATTCCGCAAATTCGCACACGAGGCCGTGGATTGGATGGCCGACTATCTCGCCCAGGCGCACAGCTACCCCGTTCTGCCACGGACAAAACCCGGTGAGTTGATCGACGCACTGCCGCTGTTGGGTCCCGAACGCGGCGAGCCGATGGCCGCAATCCTCGAAGACTTCCGCCGCATAATCGTCCCCGCCGCCACGCACTGGAACCATCCTGGCTTCATGGCTTACTTCGCGACCTCTGCTTCCGGCCCGGGGATTCTGGGTGAGATGCTGGCCGCGGCTCTGAACATGAACGGCATGTTGTGGAAGACGTCTCCAGCCGTGGTCGAACTCGAGCAGGTGGCGCTCGATTGGCTCCGCCGCTGGGTTGGACTACCCGAGCCTTTGTTCGGCATCATCTTTGACACCGCTTCCACCAGCAGCATGCACGCAATCGCCGCCGCGCGCGAGAGGATCGCGCCCGAGGTGCGCACCGAGGGAGCCGGCGCGGGGCTGGTGCTGTACACTTCCGAACAATCGCACTCCTCCATCGAGAAGGGCGCCATTTCCATCGGTATTGGCCAGAAGAACGTGCGCAAGATTCCCGTGGATGCCGACTACCGCATGCGCCCCGATGCGCTCGCCGCCGCAATCGAGCAGGACCGCGCAGCCGGGCTACGGCCATTCTGCGTGGTCGCGACGGTGGGCACAACGTCGACTACCAGCATCGATCCCGTCGAAGAAATCGCGGCGATCGCCGAGCGCCACAATCTCTGGCTGCATGTGGACGCAGCCTACGCGGGCGCCGCGGCCATCGCACCGGAGTTCCAGCACATTCTCCGCGGCTGCGAACGCGCCGATTCGCTCGTGACCAATCCCCACAAGTGGCTGTTCACCCCGGTGGATATCAGCGTCCTGTACACGCGCCGGCCGGAGATTCTGCGCCGCGCCTTTTCGCTCGTGCCGGAATACCTGCGCACCGCCGACGATCCGCGCGCGGTGAACTATATGGACTACGGCGTGCCTCTCGGGCGCCGCTTTCGCGCCTTGAAACTGTGGTTCGTGCTGCGCTACTACGGCCGCGAAGGCCTCGCCGAAATGATCCGCAAACAGATCGGCTGGGCCCAGGAGCTTGCACAGCAGATCGACGCTCACCCGAATTTCGAGCGCACCGCCCCCACGCCGTTCTCCACCGTCTGTTTCCGCTGCAACGGTACTGACGAGGAGAACCGCCAAGTGCTGGAGCGTGTGAACGCCTCGGGCGAAATTTTCCTTTCGCACACCGTGCTCCGCGGCAAATACTCGCTGCGCCTCGCCATTGGCAATATGCAAACAACGCGCCAGCACGTACAAAAGGCCTGGGAGCTGGTGCAAGCCGGCGCGGGCCGATAAGGTAAGCTGGTTTAAGCATCTGGAAGAGGTCAGCCTTGCTCCGTTTCAACCCTTCGGCGTCTCAGTTCTCCGTGGTGATCGCGGTATGTCTATTTTCAGCCGGCTGCGGTTCGCAGTCCGCGCCGGCGCCGCAGATGCCGCCAGTTCCGGTCACTGTCGCCACCGCCACCGAGCGCGACATTCCCATCCAGTTACGGGTCATCGGCAACGTGGAAGCGTACTCCTCTATTCCCGTCAAGGCGCAAATCGCTGGCGAACTGGTACGCATCCACTTCACCGAGGGCCAGGACGTCAAGAAAGGCGACCTGCTCTTCGAGATCGATCGCCGGCCGTACGAGCAGGCGCTGCGCCAGGCCGAAGCCAATCTCAATCGCGACGTCGCTCAGGAAAAGCAGGCCGAGGCGAATCTGGCTCGCGACCAGGCGCAGGCCCAGAACGCGCGCACGCAGGCGGCCCGGTACAGCAAGCTCGCGTCGGAAGGCATCGTTTCCAAAGAGCAGAACGAGCAGATGCGGACCACTTCCAGCACGGACGAGGAAGCCGTTCGCGCCGACCAGGCCGCCATCGAAAGCGCCCGCGCGGCCGTGGGCGCTGACAAAGCCGCGGTCGAGACGGCTAACCTAAACCTCGAATATTGCGAGATCCGTTCTCCCATCAATGGACGCACCGGAAGCCTGCAAGTGAAGGTTGGGACGCTCATTAAGGCGCAGGCCGACACAGCGATGGTGACCATCAATCAGGTCTCGCCGGCGTATGTCACCTTCTCGGTTCCCGAAGGTCAGCTCACACAGATCCGCGGGTCCATGGCTCAGGGGCCTCTCGAAGTGGAAGCCCGCGCTCCCAACGATGCGAGCGGACCGGCGCGAGGGCAGCTCAGCTTCATCGACAACACCGTCGACAGCACCACCGGCGAAATCAAGCTGAAGGCCATGTTTCCCAACCAGGAGCGCAAGCTTTGGCCCGGGCAGTTTGTCAACGTAGTGTTGACCATTGGCAAGGACGCTAACGCCACGGTCGTTCCCTCGGAAGCCATTCAGACCGGCCAGCAGGGCCAGTACGCTTTCGTCGTGAAACAGGACCACACCGTGGAGAACCGTGTCGTGTCGATCGGCCGGACCATCGGCCGGGAAACGGTGATCACGAAAGGCATCGCGCCGGGTGAAACGGTAGTGACCGACGGCCAGCTCCGTCTGATTCCCGGCTTCAAAGTGGAGATTGTCACTGGAAGCGGAGGCGCAACCGGAGGAGTGTCCCAGTGAGCATCTCGGAACTCTTCATCCGCCGGCCCATTACCACCACACTCGTCACCGCCGCGATCTTGCTGTTCGGCATTGTGGCTTACCGTTCGCTGCCGGTGAGCGATCTGCCGAATATCGATTACCCCACGATCCAGGTGAGCGCCAGCTTGCCCGGCGCCAATCCGGATACCATGGCGTCGTCGGTGGCCACTCCGCTCGAGCGCCAGTTCTCCACAATCGCTGGCATCGAGTCAATGAACTCCACCAACGGCATGGGCTACACCAGCATCACGGTGCAGTTTGCTCTCAGCCGGAACATTGACGCCGCCGCGCAAGACGTGCAGGCGGCGATTTCAAAGGCGGCACAGCAGTTGCCGCCGAACATGCCCACTCCGCCTTCCTATCAAAAGGTGAATCCGGCCGACCAGCCGATCATGTACGTCGCCGTCAGTTCCCCAACGCTGCCGCTATACCAGGTGGATGAATACGCTGAAACCTTGATGGCGGAGCGTATCTCCATGGTCAGCGGCGTGGCGCAGGTGCAGGTTTACGGTTCGAAATACGCGGTCCGCGTGCAGCTCGATCCCGATGCGTTGGCTGCGCGCGGTGTGGGTGTGGACGAGGTCCAGACGGCCATCCAGAGGGCCAATACGAACCTCCCGACGGGGACGCTGTTCGGGAGCAAGCAGTCATTCACCGTACAGTCCAACGGGCAGCTTTTCAATGCGGCCGCTTATCGTCCCGTCATCGTGGCGTATCGCAACGGAAATCCGGTGCGCCTCGGGGAGCTGGGCAACGTCATCGACAGCACTGAGAACGACAAGAGCGTGAGCTGGTTCATGGACACCCAGTCCATCGTGTTGGGCATCCAACGGCAGCCCGGAACCAACACCATTGAGGTAGTAGACGGGATCCGGCAGTTGTTGCCGCAGTTCCGCTCACAGATTCCGGCGTCGGTGAAGCTGACCATTCTCTACGATCGCTCCATCTCCATTCGCGAATCGATTGCCGACGTCAAGTTTACCCTTCTGTTGACGATCTGCCTTGTGGTACTGGTCATTTTCTTGTTCTTGCGAAACATTTCCGCCACCGCCATCCCCAGCTTTGCCGTGCCGCTGGCCATCGTGGGGACATTCGCCGCCATGTATCTGCTCGGGTACACGGTGGACAACTTGTCGTTGATGGCGCTCACGCTCTCCGTAGGTTTCGTCGTGGACGACGCCATCGTCATGCTGGAGAACATTGTGCGGCACATGGAGCTGGGCGAGGGCCGCATGGAGGCCGCGTTGCGCGGATCGCGCGAGATCGGCTTCACCATCGTTTCCATGACGCTGTCGCTAGTCGCGGTCTTCATTCCGGTTCTGTTCTTGGGCGGGATTGTGGGCCGTCTGCTGCATGAATTCGCCGTCACCATCAGCATCGCCATTCTGGTCTCCGGATTCGTATCGCTCAGCTTGACGCCCATGCTGTGCAGCCGGTTTCTGAAGTCGCCCAAGACGAAACATGGCGCCGTTTACATGTCGTTTGAACGCTTCTTCAACGGCATGACGCATCTGTACGATCGTACGCTCCAGTCTGTGTTACGCCATCGCCTGGCGACGGTGGCTTTCTCGGTGATCTTGCTCCTTGCCACCGGTTACCTGTTTTACGTTTTGCCGAAAGGCTTCATCCCGAGCTATGACGCGGGAAATCTGATGGGCTTTACGTTGGCGGCACAGGACATTTCGTTTGAGTCGATGAAAGAGCATCAGCACGATCTGAACAAGATCCTCCTGAGAGAGCCAGCGATCGAGAACATGATGTCCTTTACCGGCGGCGGTGGCGGGCTAGCGGGCAACACCGGTGTCTTCTTCATCACCCTCAAGCCCCGCTCGCAGCGCAGCGAGTCCGTCGACCAGTTCATCAACCGCATGCGCGGCAAGCTGTTCAGCATCCCGGGCATTCTTGCCTTCATGCAAAACCCTCCACCGATTCAGATCGGCGGCCAGCTCACCCGCGCGCCCTATCAACTGACGTTGCAAGGTACCGATCCGCAGGAGATCTATCGCTGGGAGCCGCGGATCACAGGACAGATGCGCGCGCTGCCAGGCTTTCTCGATGTCAATAGCGACTTGCAGATCGCCAGCCCGCAGGTCTTCGTGGACATCGATCGAGACAAAGCCCTGGCCCTGGGAGTGTCGCCGCAGCAAGTGCAAGACGCCCTCTATACGGCTTACGGCAGCCGACAGGTCTCGACGATATACACGCCAGCCAATGAGTATCACGTCATCGTGGAGGTCGAGCCGCAGTACCAGCGCACGCCCGAGGCGCTCTCGAAGCTTTACATCCGGTCGTCAGGCGGGCAACTTGTGCCGCTCGATACCGTCGCGAAACTGACCCGCACCGTGGGCCCGCTCACCATTAATCACTGGGGCCAGTTGCCGGCAGTGACTGTCTCCTTCAACCTCGCGCCCGGCATGGCACTCGGAGATGCGGCCAATGCGGTGGATGACATGCTCCGCAAAATGCGGCTGCCCGCCACCATCACCACCAATTTCCATGGCACCGTGGAAGCGTTCCAAAATTCCTTCCGCGGATTGACGATTCTGCTGGTGGTTGCGGTGCTGGTGATCTACATAGTTCTGGGCATTCTGTATGAGAGCTTGATCCATCCCCTGACGATTCTGTCCGGTCTGCCTCCGGCCATGTTCGGCGCCTTATTGACGCTCAAGATCTTCCATCTGGAGATCGATCTTTACGCGTTCGTCGGCCTGATCATGCTGTTCGGCATTGTTAAGAAGAACGCCATCATGATGATCGATTTTGCGCTCGAAGCCCAGCGCAAGGAAGGGAAGAAGCCGCTCGACGCCATCTACGAAGGCTGCCTGTTGCGCTTCCGGCCAATCATGATGACTACGCTGGCCGCGCTGTTCGGCACGCTGCCCATTGCGCTGGGCGCCGGCGCTGGTGCCGAATCGCGGCGTCCACTCGGCCTGGCAGTGGTCGGTGGGCTTCTGGTCTCGCAGTTGCTGACGCTCTACATCACACCGGTGATCTATCTCTATATGGAAGCCTTCCAGGCTTGGCTGCGCCGCCGGAAGGGCGGCCCTCTGGAGATCGGCCCCACGCCGGTGGAAGCCATGCTGCGGTAACCTCGCGCAATTCGCTCGCGGTGGCGAAACGGCCGAGTCTCCCCGTGGCACATTTTAGGTGGCCCGATTCGCGCTAGCGGCCCCCCGCTGCGTTTTGGGTATAATGAGGGGGCATTTGACTCTTACCGTCTTTCAGCGAGATCTAAGAACGGGGGTTGCGCGTGTGTAACCGCGGCCCCCTTTTCTTTTTTGGAAGGCTGGTTAGGAGTTCCGACTGCAATACAGTGGAAAAAGGAAGCACATGAAAGAAAAAGGCACAGTGAAATGGTTTAACGCAGCCAAGGGCTACGGATTTATTCAGCGCGAGAATGGCGAGGATGTGTTCGTGCACTTCTCAGCCATTCAGTCAGACGGGTATCGCAGTCTCGAAGAAGGCGCGAAAGTCGAGTTCGAAGTGACCAAAGGTCCGAAAGGGCTGCAAGCGGCGAATGTGACGGTAGGCGGCTGAGCGGCTGGTCCCGCCTCAAGTTCGCATGAACCGGCGGGCGGCCTGCTCGCCGGTTCCCGAATACCTGAAAGGATTGGATGAGTAAGGAAGACAATATTGAAGTCACCGGAGTGGTGTTGGAGAAGTTTCCCAGCGGATTGTTCAGCGTACAGCTTGATCATAATCGTGTCGTGCTGGCGCATTTAGCCGGCCGCCTGCGGCGCAACCGAATCCGCGTATTGGCTGGGGACCGCGTCACCCTCGAGCTTTCCCCTTACGATCTCACCAAGGGCCGGATCACCTTCCGTCACCGATAGCGCCGCTTCTCCCGATCAGCTACCCCACCACAAATTCTGAGAAAGATTCGGCCTCCGCCTGACTAAGTTTGGCGGTTCTCCCCTATGCCGAAGATCTTGTTTGTTCTGGGTACCCGGCCCGAAGCCGTCAAGTTGTGTCCTGTTTTGCTTCACATGCGCCGCCGGACGCAGAACTTCGAGGTGCGCGTTTGCGTCACGGCGCAGCATCGTTCCATGTTGGACCAGGTATTGTCCGCGTTTGGGGTCACCCCGGAATACGATCTGGACGTGATGCAGCCGGCGCAGACGCTCTCTCAATCCACGGCCCGAATGATGGCGGCGCTCGAGCCAGTGGTCAGCGAGGAGCGGCCCGACATGGTGGTGGTGCAGGGTGACACCACTACCACGCTCTGTGGCGCTCTGGCGGCGTTCTATTGCAAGGTTCCCGTGGGCCACGTGGAAGCGGGGCTTCGGACGGGCGATCCATGGCAGCCGTTTCCCGAGGAAATGAACCGCGTCCTGACTACGCGCATGACGCAGTTGCACTTTGCCGCGACTGAAGGAGCCGCGCGTAATCTGGAGACAGAAGGCATCGGGCGGGCTCATATCCACGTTACGGGTAACTCCGGCATCGATGCCGTGTTGCACGTGAAGGCCGGTCTCGAAAAGGGAACTCTGCGCGGAGCGGAGTGGCCGCAGTTGGATAGCGCAAAGAAGCTGATCGTCGTTACCGCCCATCGCCGCGAGAGCTTTGGGGACGGCTTCGAAAACATTTGCGCTGCCCTGGCTGAATTGGCCCAGCGCGACGGTGTGCAGATCGTTTATCCCGTGCACCGCAACCCGAACGTTCTCGATCCGGTCAAGCGCAAGTTGGCGAATCTGGCTAATGTGTTTCTTGTGCCACCCCTCGACTACGTTCCTTTCGTCGATTTGATGTGCCGCGCCTATCTTCTGATTTCCGACTCTGGCGGCGTGCAGGAGGAAGCACCGTCGCTCGGGAAGCCGATCCTGGTATTGCGCGATAAGACCGAGCGGCCGGAAGCCGTCGAGGCCGCAACGGCAAAGCTGGTCGGCACCGACCCGGCGAAAATCGTGAGCGAAGCCAGCCTGTTGCTCGATAATTCGTACGAATACGCACAATGTTCACGCGTTCACAATCCTTACGGCGACGGGTGCGCGAGCACCCGGATTGGCGATGCAATCCATTCATTCTTCGAAGCCAAGCAGGGATAAATCGAGTTCCCAAGTGTCACTTACCGGCGATCACGGCAGGGGCGCGGACCCTCCGGCCGGATATAATAAGAACAGCCCTATGGTGGACCGAACCAAAAATCCGCAGCCCCCCGCGCGGCCCAGGAAGCAGCCGGTGGAGCCGGCGGAAAACCTGACGGCTATTCTTGCGCAGAAAGTGGTGGGGCAGCCCGCGGCCACGCGCGTTATCGTTCCGTACATCCAGATGTTTCAGGCTGGCCTCGCGCCTGAAGGGAGACCAGTCGGCGTGTTTCTGCTGCTGGGACCGACAGGAACCGGCAAGACCAAGACGGTCGAGGCGCTGGCGGAAATTCTTCACGGCAGCGAGAAGAACGTTCTAAAAGTCGACTGCGGCGAGTTCCAGATGGAGCACGAGGTGGCCAAGCTGATCGGCGCCCCACCCGGATACTTGGGTCACCGTGAAACGCAGCCCATGCTGACGCAGCAGAAGCTGAATGGCGTAACGAGCGATCGCTGCGGCCTTTCACTCGTGCTATTCGACGAAATCGAAAAAGCGGCGCCGTCGCTCACCCGTTTGCTGCTGGGCGTGCTGGACAAAGGTGTTTTGCGTCTAGGCGATAATTCGACGGTAAATTTCGAAAAAAGCCTCGTGTTCTTGACGAGCAACCTGGGTGCGCGGGAGATGATGAAGGAGATCAATCCCGACTTCGGTTTTGGGGCGGGCGCGGGAATGGAGCGGCCGGACCTGACCAGCAAGCTGCAGAACATCGCGCTGGTGGCGGTGCGGAAGAAATTCTCACCGGAATTTGTGAACCGCCTCGACTGCGTGATCACCTACCAGCCGTTGAACCCGGAGTCCCTATCGGCGATTCTGGACCACCAGATCTCCGATTTGCAGAACCACGTCAACACCAGGCTGGGGCCGCGCTGTTTCACCATCGAAGTTCCTTTCGAGACCCGGCAGTGGCTGTTGCGCAAGGGAACCAGCCCGGAATACGGCGCTCGCGAGCTGAACCGTACGATTCACCGTAATCTCACGCAGCCGCTGGCCACGATGGTGGCGACGGGCCAGGTGGATCCAGGTTCGCGCGTGCGCGTCGAAGCCGCCGAAGACGGAGAAACGCTGGTATTGCGCACGACCGGTCCGGACGAAGCCGAGATCCCGGCGCATCCCACGGTCCTGCTGGTGGACGATAATCGCGACCTGCTGCATTTCCTTGAGCGGTTGATGGCGGAGGCGGGATGGAAGCTGCTGACCGCTGAATCCGCGAACGGCGCTCGCAAGCTGCTGAATTCGGAAAAGCCGAACGCCGCTCTGTTGGACTATATGCTGCCCGATGGCAACGGTGTAGAGCTGGGGGTGCAGTTACGGCAGAGCGTGCCGCGCATGCAGGTAATCGTAATGACCGGCTCGGTGTTGCCGCCCGAAGAAGAAGCGATCTGCGAAGAGCACGATTTCCCGGTTCTGCGCAAACCGTTTCTGGCCTCCGACGTCATGAACCAGATCCGCAGCCGGCTGACGCCCGCGGCCGGAGCCGGCGGACGGTAAAGCACGATTCAGAGCGAGCAGACGGCCAGGATGGAATTGCCGTCCGCCCCGCGCATCTCTTCCAATATTTTCAAGCCGGCGTGTTTCGTGAGCAGCCAGCGGAATGATTCTGGCGTGCAGGTGTAGCGGAAATTCAGCAGAATCCGTTCGCCCCTCGGCAGCGTGTGCGCGCCCGGAAGCGCCAGGGTGAGATCGCGGTCCGCGCGGAAAAAGCGCGTGATCAAATGCAGCCCTGCGTGGCGCTCGTCGCGCTTGTGCTCGAAACGCAGCTCGCCGTCTTCCTCTGCAATTCCCGCCGTGGCCAGAGGCGCCATGGCAAAGCACCGGACCAGCGGATCTTCACCCCGCGCGAGCATCGCCTCGTGAGAACTCTCCACATCGATGATCAAGCGATCGCCCTCGTGCATGCACTCCGCCAGATGCCGGACCTGGTCGAGGGGGTCGAAGCCTCCCAGAGTATTGCCCGCCATTACGAAAATCTTCGGAGACTCAGCGGCATCGGCCGCCAGCACCAGGTGCATGGGACTCGAAATATCAGCCTTGATCCCCATGGTTTCGATTTCCGCGTCTTCCGCCGCGGAGCAAGCCAGCTCGAGCAGAGTCTGGCTGGCGTCCACCGGGAAATACTTCACGGCGCGGCGAGCGGGCTCCAGAAGTTCGATGAGCATCCGGTCCTTCACGCCATCGCCCGCGCCAAGGCTGATCACAGAGGCAGGGCCATCCCCGGTCGCGAGCTTGAGGGTACTGTGGGCAAGGCCTTCCCAGCAGTGGCGGAGACCAGCCGTGGCTGAATTCTGTGAGAGATCGAGCCACGCCCGGACGGAGCGCGGAAACCAATAGAAGAACTTCTCCGGCAGATCACGCGCCTCGATTGACTCCACGAACTCTTGCGCGATTTCCGCCTCGGTGAGGAAAACCTCGATATTCATAAATGGGGGACTGCTACCAGTGTAATGCGCGCGGCACCAACGGTGGGGTTCGCTTGTCTTGCGGTTCGGTTACGCACATTTCCCGGAGAAAAATGAACCCACACTCCAAACTGGAGGCGCAAAATAGCTACACTAGGAAATTCCCCAACCATCAGGGAGCCGCTGCGCGATGGGGGGATACTCACGAGTTTCGAAGGAGTGAAAAACACATGCGATTGCAAGTTGCTCTACTGATAACGCTGGCCGCCAGCTCCGTCGTGCTGGCCAAAGAGAAGAACAAGACCGCGGAGCGCCTGGACGATGCCGCCTCGGTGATCTCCGAGATTATGGAGACGTCCGATAAGGGCATCCCGCAAGATCTGTTGGATAAGTCCCAATGCATCGTCATTGTCCCGGGTCTGAAAAAGGGCGCGTTCATCGTCGGCGGCAAGTACGGGAAGGGTTTCGTGAACTGCCGCAAGGAAGATGGGCAGGGATGGACTGCGCCAGCCGCTATTCGAGTGGAAGGAGGCAGCTTCGGATTTCAGATTGGCGGCGCCGAGACCGACGTCGTACTGCTGGTTATGAATGAGCGCGGTATGAAAAAGCTGCTGACGAGCAAGTTCACTTTGGGTGCGGAAGGCGAAGTGGCCGCGGGACCAGTGGGCCGCAACGCTACGGCGGAGACCGACGCGTTGATGCACGCCGAGATCCTCTCGTGGTCCCGCTCGCGTGGTGTGTTCGCCGGCGTTTCGCTGCAAGGTGCGACGCTCCGCCCAGATGCGGACGACAACAAGGAACTCTACGGCCAGGCCTATGAGAACCAGGACATTTTGAACGGAAAGGTGCCCGCGCCTCCCGCGGCGGCCAAGCTGAATTCGCTATTGAACAAGTATTCAGCGAAGAAAACGTCGTAAGGCCGTTTCTGCACCGGTGAATTCCTGGGGCGGGTGAAGCGATCCTCACCCGCCTCGCCTTTCTCGTTCCCCTGCTGCGCGGCCCGTACAATAAAACTGTGTCCGTTGACGAACAACTCACCTACATCAAAAAAGGCCTGGCGGAGCTGATCCGCGAAGAAGATTTGCGCGAACGGCTGGTGGAGGCCGAGAAGCAAGGCCGGCCATTGCGTGTGAAAGCCGGATTTGACCCGACTGCGCCCGATCTGCACCTGGGCCACACGGTTCTGTTGCGCAAGATGAAGCACTTTCAGGACCTGGGCCACACGGTCATTTTTCTGGTGGGCGACACGACGGCGATGATCGGCGACCCCACGGGGCGCAACGTGACGCGGCCACCGTTAACGCGCGAGCAGATCAAAGCCAACACCGCGACATACCTGGAGCAGGTCTATAAGATTCTGGATCGCGAAAAGACCGAGGTGCGCTACAACAGCGAATGGCTGGATCCGCTGGGATTCCAGGAGGCAGTACGGCTGGCATCCCATTACACGGTGGCGCGCATTTTGGAGCGGGACGATTTTGCGAAGCGCTACAAAGAAGGCACGCCGATTTCCATGCACGAGCTGCTCTACCCCCTGGCGCAGGCCTACGACTCGGTGATGCTGCGGTGCGATGTCGAGATGGGCGGCACGGATCAAAAGTTCAATCTCCTAGTGGGGCGTGAGGTCCAAAAGGATTACGGGCAACAGGCGCAGATCGTGGCGACAGTGCCAATCCTTCGCGGCCTCGACGGCGTCAACAAGATGTCGAAATCGCTGGGCAATTACATCGGCATTACCGAGACGCCGGAGGTGATGTTCCGGAAGGTGATGCAAATCTCGGATGAGCTGATGTGGGAGTACTGGGAGCTGCTGACGGACAGGAGCGCGGCGGAGATTGTGGAGCTGAAGCGGCGGACCTCGGCGGGTGAGATGAATCCGATGGACGCCAAGATGGATTTGGGGCGCCAGATCGTGACCGATTTTCATTCGGCGGCCGATGCGGCCCGGGCGGTGGAGGAGTTCACACGCGTGGTGCGGCAGGGCGAGATGCCAGCGGACGTTGTCAGCTACTCGGTCCCGCAGAACGCGATAGTTGCCGGTGCTCCGAACATAGACGGGCTTACCGTTCGAGTCGACCGATTACTGGTAGGCACCAACCTGGTGGAATCCACCAGTGACGCGGCGCGTAAACGCATGGAGGGAGCGGTTAGCATCGACAATGCCCGTGTCAAAGAGCCAACCCATTTCCTCCCACACGGACAGCATATAATTCGAGTCGGCAAGAAATGGGCATCCGTGCCGGTACCGAAAGAGTTATGACACCGGCCGATAAGCTGACCCCGCGCCTTCTCACCACCGCCGACATCCCGGCCGGCATGCGCCTCAAGGAAGCCGCGTGCTGGAACCAGACGGAGACAGACTGGCGCAACGTGCTGAGCCTGGCGCCGGATGGCTGCTTTGGGATCGAATGCGACGGAGACGTGCGGGCGACGGCCACAGCCGTGTGTTACGGGCGGGAACTGGCGTGGATTGGCATGGTGCTGACCGACGTGTCGTATCGCGGGCGAGGCTTTGCGCGCCGCCTGATGGAACACGCGATCGAGTACCTAAGGCTCCGGCGAGTGAATTGGATCAAATTGGACGCCACCGATATGGGGCGGCCTCTTTATGCGCAGCTCGGCTTCCGGGATGAGGCAGCCATCGAGCGCTGGATTCGCAAGCCGCAGCCATTTCCAACGCGTAGCGCGTCGGCGGGCCCATTCGTATTGGACTCAGCACTCGACCGCGAGGCGTTCGGCGCGGACCGTTCCGAACTACTGCGCGTTCTGGCCGGGATCGAATCGACATCCATCGCCGGGGCGGGATTTGCCATGGGGCGCGCTGGATCGCGGGCGGTGTACTTCGGACCTTGCGCCGCGCGTTCGGCGGATGTGGCGCGAGACCTGCTTGTCTGGTTCCTCGAAAGGCACGCTGAAGAGAGCGTCTATTGGGACATCCTGCCGGGGAACAGCGAGGCCGTTCGGATCGCTCGCGATTTAGGATTCGAGCGTGTAAGAGAGCTGGTGCGAATGACGCTGGCCGGCGCCGGCGATCCAGCGCCTCTCAACAGCAAGGATGCCTTGGTCTTCGCGACCGCGGGTTTCGAGTATGGTTAAAGAGAAGGGAGTTCGTTTGCATATCCGAAAGCTTGGCCTGGTTCTTACTTGTGCTGCGGCTATGGCAGGCTGCTCGGCCGATCCGTACAAAGGGCGGACGCCGGCCCCGCCAGACCACCTGACCGCGCCCGCCACAGAAACCGCGAGTAATCCCGCATCGACTGGATCGGTGCCCATCGGCGACGGCAGCGAGAGCGCCGCGCCAAACTATTCGGGATCCATTCCGCGCGTGACCGGCGAGCGATAAGGCAGCCCTCTCGCCAGCGTTTGTTAGAATTTGATGTTCACCCTAAATATGAGAAAGATTGGCGTGTTGGTGCTCTGCGCACTGTCTGCCCACGCCGGGCCCTTTGACAAGAAGAAAAAATCGGACGACACCACGCAGGTCCTGCAACTGCCGAAAGATCCTCCGAGCGCGGTAGTAGCCGAGACCAAGCGCCTGGTATTCCACGTATCGCCGCTCTCCTCCAAAGGTTTGCTTTCGCCGCAAGTGCGCGACGCATTGAAGGCATTGCAGCGCGGCGTAGGCGGCGCCACGATTGTGAAGCTGCGTGCATTTGTGGCGGGTTCGGGCGACGTCCGCCGCGTGCAAGCCATCGTGAGCGAAACCTTCACCGATCGTCACCAGCCGCTGCCGGCGCTGAGTGTGGTGCAAGTTGGCGGGTTGCCATTGGACGGTGCGCAGGTCGTGCTGGAGGCCATCTCCGTGGGCAAGAAAGACGTGAATCCGAACGGGCTGGTGTTTATCGCGGGCCAGCAGGCTTCCGCGCCCAATCCCCTGGAGCCTGTCCAGCCTCTGGCTGAAAAGGCTCTGGCCGGTTTGCGGGCGGCGCTGCGTGGCGCGGGGTCCGAACCAGAGGACGTGCTCCGCGGCACCTGCTTTCTCAGTTCTCTCGAGGGATTCGCGAAGGTGCGCGAACTGGTGGACGCGGAGTACCGGGGCGCGACGTGGAATTTTGTGCAAATCCAGAGGGCGCCGGCCAATGCCGTGGTGGAGTGCGAGGCAGTGGCGCGTGCACGGGTTAGGATCGATCAGGCTGTCGAGTTCGTGAATCCCGAGGGTCTCGCGAAATCCCCCAACTACTCGCAGATCGCGCTCGTTGGCGCGCCGCGTGTAGCGATTACCGGCACGCAGGTGGCATTTGGGAGCCAGGACGCGGACGTGCGGCTGGCGTTTGGCCGGCTGCAGAAGGCACTGGAAGGGGTAGGCGCATCCATCAAGGAAATTGCGTGGTCCAGCATTTATCCGCTGTCGAATACGATGGCGGATGAGGTGCGCAAGATCCGCTTCGAGTATTACGATGCGGCCCGCCCCCCGGCGAGCACGCTCGTGCCCTTCGAGGGACTGCCCTCGCTCGATGCAAGTTTTGCGGTGGACGCTATTGCCGCTGTGAGCAGATAAATGAAAAAGACAGTCGTTACGTTTGGGGAAATCATGTTGCGCCTGGCGCCGCCGGGCTTTGAGCGCTTCCTGCAATCGCCCGAGTTCGTGGCGACCTTCGGTGGCGGAGAAGCTAACGTCGCGGTGGCGTTGGCGGGCTTCGGGTGGCCGGCCGCGTACGTTACGGTGCTTCCGGCAAATCATGTGATCGCCGACGCCGTGATCGGCGAGCTGCGGCGCTTTGGTGTGGATGCGTCGCGTATCGTGCGGGGCAAAGGACGCATGGGCGTGTATTACGTCGAGACGGGCGCCAATCAGCGGCCCTCGAAAGTCCAATACGACCGTGACGGCGCCGCCATTGCGCTCGCCAAGCCCGGCGATATCGATTGGGATCGCACCTTCGATGGCGCCGGCTGGTTCCACATCACCGGAATCACGCCTGCTCTAAGCGCTTCGGCGGCTGAGCTGTCGCTCGAAGCGGTGCGCAAGGCGCGGGAGAAGGGTCTGACGGTTTCGTGCGATCTGAATTACCGCAAGAACCTCTGGAAATACGGGAAACCGGCATCGGAAGTGATGCGCGAGCTGGTGAAGTTCGTGGACGTGGCCATTGCCAATGAAGAGGACGTGCAGATGGCGCTCGGCATCCAGGCGGATGTGGACGTGCACTCGGGCAAGCTGGACCGCGAACAATACCGCGGCCTGGCGGAGAAAGTGCTTCGGGAGTTCGGCAATCTGAAACTGATCGCCATCACGCTGCGCGAATCCTTCAACGCCTCGCACAACGGCTGGTCCGCCTGTCTCGCGGACGGCAAACAGTTCCTCACCAGCCGGCACTACGACATCACGCATATTGTCGACCGGGTGGGCGGGGGAGATTGCTTCGCGGGCGGCTTGATTTACGGCTTGCAGACGTTCGGAAGCCATCAGGAAGCGCTGGAGTTCGCGGTGGCGGCGTCCTGCTTGAAACATTCCATTCCCGGCGACTTCAACCGCTTCAGTGTGGACGAAGTGCAGGCTCTCGTGAAGGGCGGCGGCTCGGGCCGCGTGCAGCGTTAATACACGGGTGCGCCCGGCTCACACCGCGCGTGAGCTAAAATAGCAGGAAAGCGAATCCTATGGTGGGCCGTTTCCCGATTGTATTGACGCTGGTGGCGCTGGCTTTTTCTCAAAGTGCGGAGCAGAAAACGCCCGCGCCCGCGCCCGTTCCCGAGCCCAAGCCGGCGGCGTCAGCCGAGCCCCAAAAGGCCGCCACCACCACACCGGAGCCCCGGCCGATTCAGGTCCAGGTGAACGAGGTCATCGTACCGGTTACGGTGACGGACGACAAAGGCCGGTTCGTGTCCAACCTGGACGCCAATGATTTCCGCATCTTCGACGAGGGCAAGGAACAGACGTTGCAGTATTTCAATCGCGAGCGCAACCAGCCCGTGGTGGTGGGCTTCCTGATCGATTTGAGCAACGCGACCCGTGTCCACTGGAAGAACTTTCAGGATGCGGCCATCGAGATGGCGCTGAATATGCTGCCGGGCGACCCGAAGTTCAGTGGCTATCTGGTGACCTATGGCAACGAGGCGGAGCTGGCGGTCGATACGACCGGCGACGCGGAACCCATCGTGGAAAAACTGCGCAAGGTAAAACCTGGCGGCGGTGCGGCTTTGTTTGATGCGATTTATCTGGCCTGCCAGAAGCGTCACATGGTCAACGGAGAGCCGTACGATCCCCGGCGCGTTCTCATCATCATTGGTGACGGTCATGATAGCGCAAGCAAGAAGACCCTGGACGAGGTTCTGGAGATCGCCCAGCGCAACCTGGTTACCATCTACGGGATGAGCACGGTGGCCTTTGGTTTCAGCAACGAAGGCGACCAGAACCTCATCCGTCTGGCGGAGGCGACCGGCGGCCGCGTCGAGTATCCCTTGCAGGGACTGTACTCGGATGTCTCGGGCTATTTATCCACGCCCTCCGACGAAGGCAACTATGCGATTCAGGTGGGCACGGGCGGTTATACGTCCGAGGTTTCCGGCGGCATCTTCCGCGCGGTGGCCCACATTGCCGGGGAAGTGACCACACAATACATTCTTCGCTACATACCTTCCACGGATCCAAAGAACGAGGGCAAGGCCTACCGGAACATCCGGATAGCGGTGAATCTGGCCAATGTGAGGATACGGGCGCGCAAGGGGTACTACCCGCTGAGCATGCCCGTACCGGGCGGCTCATAAATCTGCCAGTTCGGCCGAAAAGCAACTAAGATGGCCTGAGATGCCCTCCGTCGTTTCCATCACCACCGGGCGCAGGCCGCGGCCCCAGCGCCAAGGTGAGTACGTCCTGGTTGAGCTGGCGCTGCCGGACGCGCCGCCGCGGAACATCGGCGTGCTTTTACGCGACTCTGAGACGGGCGAAGTCTACCATAAGATTCGCGGCCATTGGGAAGAGATTCCGGATGCCGAGGAAGCCGCGCTTCTGCAGGCGCTCGACCAGGATTTTGACGCCAAGATCCGCGAGATGGGCGGCGACGAGTTTCTGCGGCAGCTCGAAGATTCCCTCTCGAACACGCTGCGGTTGAGCGAGCGCACGGCGGTCGCGGTGGATGATTTCCCCCGGACGCTCGCCCGCCTTTACGAAGAGCACGTGGAGGCCGAGCCGGCGCAACCGTTTGTCACCCATCTCCCGCTCTACTCGCTCCGGGCAGCCGCCACAAAATTCGGCGCCGACGAGGAAGTGGAAGCAGAGGGTTGGGTGAAGGCCCCGCCAAAATTGCGGCTCACCTCCGACATGTTCGTGGCGCGCGTGGTGGGCCGCTCCATGGAGCCTCGCATTCCAGACGGCAGCTTATGTGTGTTCCGGCATGGTGTGGTGGGCTCGCGGCAGGGTAAGCTGTTGCTGGTAGAGCGGTTTGGGACCACCGAGACCAGCGCGCGGTACACCATCAAGAAGTACACCAGCAGGAAGGTACCATCCGGCGAGGAGCAATGGGAGCACGCCTCGGTGCGCCTCGAGCCCCTCAATCCGGAATTCGAAGGGTTTGAGCTGAAGGAAGGCGAAGCCCGCGTGATCGCCGAATTCATTCAGGTGCTGGAGTAACGCTGCCCAAGATCCAGGCAACAAGCAAGCGGCAAAACGAATCGAGCCGGTTCGCCGCGGCGCTCATGCGCTGGTACGCGCGCGAACATCGCGAGCTGCCGTGGCGCGCCACTCAGGATCCCTACCGCATTCTGGTTTCGGAAGTGATGCTCCAGCAGACCCGCGCGCAGGCGGTGATTCCGTACTACCAGCGCTTCCTCGACCGATTTCCCGACGTCCAGAGCGTGGCCGTGGCGCGTGAAGCGGACGTCCTCGCGGTGTGGAGCGGCCTCGGTTACTACTCACGCGCACGTAACCTGCAACGTGCAGCTCTCGCGATCGTGGCCCAGGGGGGATTTCCCCGTGACTACGAGTCCATCCACGAGTTGCCCGGGGTCGGGCCCTACACCGCCGCCGCGGTAGCCAGCATTGCGTTCGGAGCGCCGCATGCCGTCGTTGACGGGAACGTGTTGCGCGTGATCGCGCGCGTCCACGACGACGCGGCCGACATCCAATCGGCCCGGACGCGGGTGCGTTTCCAGCAGATCGCGGACGATTTGCTGGACCGCCAGAATCCCGGCCAATTCAATCAGGCCATGATGGAGCTCGGCGCAACCGTGTGTGTGCCACGCGCCCCGCTTTGTTCCGCTTGCCCGGTTGCGCAGCTCTGCCGCGCGCGCGAGACGGGCCGCCAACTGGCACTCCCCGTTAAGGGCCGCAAAACGGCTGTGCGGCACATTGCCCTGACAGTAGCCGTTGTCGAGAACAATGGGAACGTTTTGTTGCGGCGCCGTGCAGCCACGGCATCGCTCATGGCCGGGTTCTGGGAACTGCCGGAGCCGGAGGACTTGCCCGGCTGGCATCCCAGCGAGGTCCTCGGATCGTTTCGCCACACCATCACGCACCATGACTACATCATCACGGTGTTGACGGGAAAGATCCCAGCGGCGCCTAAGGGTTTTCGTTGGCGGTGCGCACGCATGCTCACCCGGATTCCGCTCACCACGGTCGCCCGGAAGGCATTGCAGTTGGCTGCGAAAGGCAAACAGAGCGCCGTTGGGTCCGGATAAGAGAATTTCAATTCCTCCCCGGCACTCTGTTGGTGAAGACCATAAATTCTTATGCATCGCACCTTGCCATTGCTGGCGGCGCTGGCTTGCGGGTTGCCGCTATGCGCCCAAGGCTCGCCGGGCTCCACGTCACCGGCATATACTGCAGCCAGCATCGTAAACTCCGCAAGTTCCACGCCGGATGATTTGGCGCCGAACGCCATCGGCAGCATCTACGGAACGAATCTTTCTTTCGACACAGCAACCGGCGTTCCCAGTGGTAATGTGGGCGCCCTGCCTCAGGAATTGGCCGGGGTGCGTGTATACGTGGGCGGAATCACCGCCAGCCTCTACTACGTTTCACCGAAACAGATTAACTTCCTCATTCCCGCCAACCTACGCCCCGGCACACTGGACTGTTTCGTGACGGTAGACGGAACCAACGGTCCCCACGTGTCGATCACAGTCGCGCCGGTCGGCCTCGGGCTTTTTCAGCTCGAGCCGGGACTCATCTCCGCGATCCACGCCAACGGCAATGCGATCACGGCAAGCCATCCGGCGCAGCCCGGCGAAACGGTGTTGATTTACGGTACCGGGTGGGGGCAAACCACGCCCCCCGCCGTCAGTGGCCAGATCAGCATAATCCCCGCGCCGCTTGCGGACCTGAAAGACTTCCACGTACTCGTCAACGGGGCGCCGCTCCCCTCAACGAGTGTGCTTTATGCGGGATCGACGCCGCAATGGCCCGGCCTTTATCAAGTTAGATTCCAGTTACCTAAGTCCGTAACTCCCAATCCGGAAATCCGCATTGCCATGGGCGGCCAGTCCAGCCCGGCGGATCTCAAGTTGCCGGTTCAATAGGGACAACGTATCCGTAACTGTAAACCGCGCGGCTGCGTCCAGCAATTGGCTAGAATGTAGGGAAGGAGCTTTCATGCGGTTGTCCATCTCGTTCGCAGCGATGGCAGTGGCCGCTTGCAGTCTGCTCGCGCAGGACGCCGCCGCACCGGCTTCAAGCCCGCCGAACACGGATGCAGCGAAAACCAACGACTATGTGATTGAGTCCGGAACCAAAGTTCCCCTGACTCTCATCAACAGCGTCAGTACCAAGCATTCGGCCGAAGGCGACCGCGTTTATCTCGAAACCGTATTTCCCATCATGGCGAACGGCCGAATTGTGATTCCGCCCGGCAGTTACGTTGCCGGCACAGTCACCGAAGTCAAGCGTCCGGGCAAAGTGAAGGGCCGTGGTGAGCTGTTTCTGCGCTTCGATTCGCTTACGCTCCCGAACGGGGTCACACGCGACTTTCGGGCACGCATCGGCACGATGGACGGGCGCGCCAGCGAGGATTTTGACCGCGCGGAAGGCAAAATCAAGAGCGAAGGGAACAAGAGCGGCGATGCGCGCACGGTCGGTGAGGCTGCTGCCGCCGGTGCCTCGGTGGGCGTAATCGCGGGTGCGGCAACCGGCCACTACGGAATGGGCGCCGGCATCGGAGCCGCCGCGGGCGCTGCCGCGGGACTCATGGGCGTGCTGCTCACGCGCGGGCCGGATGCCGTGCTGGCCAAGGGCAGCACCATCGAGATGATCCTGGACCGCCAGTTGCACTTTCAGGATAGCGAGCTGAACTTCGGCGCCTTGCAGCCGGTGCAGGTTTCCGACGGCGGCCCGACGTCCGGCAAGAAGAATTCCGGAATAATTCCGGCGCGCCGTTTCCCGTTCTGAGCGCGGCAGGTTACCAACTCATTTGGCGCATACGTTCCAGGATGCGTGTGCTGTAATCGTTCATGCGTGCAGGCTTGCGCCGTAGGGGCGCGGGCAGGATCGCCGCCAGCCGGGCCCCCTGCTCCCGATTGACTCTCGCGGCGCTCGTCCCGTAATGATACTGGGCGGCGGCCTCCGCGCCATAAACTCCCGGCCCCCATTCGATCACGTTCAAGTAAAGCTCCAGGATGCGCCGCTTGCCGAGGATGTATTCCGCCATCGGCACCAGCGTGAATTCGACGCCTTTCCGAACCGCTGACCGGCTGGTCGTCAGCAACAGATTCTTCACAAGCTGCTGCGTGATCGTGGACGCGCCCCGCGTCCGGCCGCCTTCCATGCTTTCGTCGAAGGCGATCTGCACCTGGTTCCAATCAAATCCGTGGTGCTCGTAGAAGCGCGCGTCTTCCGCCGCGATGACCGCGTGCTGAAAATCGCGCGAGATACGGTTGAGAGAAACGAACGTGTATCGCTTGTGATACGGCGTCCTGTGCAACCTTGCCTCGATGCGGCGTTGCGCCTGCACGGCGGTGAACGGCGGGTTGACCCAGCGCAGCCCGGCCAGCGCCAGCGCTGCCAGTAGGTAGAATCCGAGAATCAGCGCTGCGGCCAGCCAAAGCAAGCCGCGAAGCCAGAGCCCAGGCCGCGACGGCCGCTTCGCTCTTAGCCCTACTGTTTTTCGGTAAACCGCCACACAGCCAGCATACGCGATGGCCGTGTTGCCGATGCTATACTGCCTTCCATTCGATGCGCATCACTCTGCCCATCGCCGGTATCCTGCTCGCTGCTCGCCTCGCTTCGGCGCAGGCCCCCGCTACACCCGAAGATCTTGCGGCCGGCAAGCGCCTCTACCGCACCGAGTGCGGTTACTGTCATGGTCCCCGCGGCGAAGGAGGGCGCGGCGCCACCCTCGCGCGCCCGCGTCTGTTGCATGCGCCGGATGCCCAGGCGCTCTCTGACGTCATCGAGCACGGCATCCCCGGCACGGAGATGCCCGGCCACTGGTTCACGCCGCGCGAAATCCGGCAGGTGGCAGCTTTCGTGGAGAGTTTGGGCCGTATGGCTCCCCAAGAGATCGCAGGCGACCCTACGCGCGGCGAGAAACTCTACGCCGGCAAAGGCGGCTGCTCGCACTGCCATACGGTGAACGGGCGTGGCGGAGCGCTGGGCCCCGACTTGACCGACATCGGCGCGCGCCGCAGCCCGTCCTACCTGCGTGAGTCTCTGATCGAGCCCGAAGCCGCCGTGCCCGACGGTTTCCTGCAAGTGGAGCTGCTTACCCGTGACGGCCGGCGTATCCAAGGAGTCCGCCTCAATGAAGATACATTCTCCATCCAGATACGCGACTTAGCTGGCAACTTCCACTCTTTCTTCCGAAGTGAACTCCAAAAACTGGACAAACAGCCCGGTAAGTCGCCGATGCCGAGTTACAAAAGTGCACTTACTTCCAGTGATCTGACTGATCTTGTTGCCTATCTCGATTCCCTGCGAGGTAATCCATGAAACGGGCGGCCTTATCTCTACTGCTTGCGTTATGCTTGAATGCCCAGGTACCTTACGAAAGAATTTTACAGTCCGCCGCTCAGCCTGACAATTGGCTCACTTACTCCGGCGCCTATCATTCCCAACGTTACTCCACGTTGGATCAAATCACTCGCGCCAATATAAGCCGTCTCAAGGTCGCCTGGATGTATCAGATCAAAGCGCTGCACAAGGTGGAGACCTCACCGCTTGTGTTCGATGGCGTCATGTACATCAGTGAACCTCCGAGCGATGTAACTGCGCTAGACCTCCGCACGGGCCGGCCTATCTGGAGTTATCGTCGCCCTATCCCGCAAGTCCCGGTCTGCTGCGGCCAGGTCAATCGCGGCGTGGCGGCCCTCGATGACCAGCTATTCATCGGCACGCTGGATTCTCATTTGGTCGCTCTCGACATGAAGACCGGCCGCGTGCGCTGGGACGTCAACGTCGCCGATTACAAGACGGCCAATTCGATCACCCTCGCGCCCCTGGCCATCAAAGACAAAGTCATCGTCGGAATTGCCGGCGCCGAATACGGCATCCGCGGATTTTTGGATGCCTACGATGCCAAGACCGGTAAACGGGTCTGGCGCTTCTGGACCGTTCCCGCACCCGGCGAACCCGGCAGTGAAACTTGGTCCGGAGACAGTTGGCAGCATGGTGGCGCTCCCACCTGGCTTACAGGATCTTATGATCCAGAAGCGAACTTACTCTACTGGGGCACCGGTAACCCTGGGCCAAACTATAGAGGAGACCTGCGCAAAGGAGATAATCTATATTCCGATTGCCTGCTCGCGCTCGACGCTGACACAGGTAAGTTAAAGTGGCATTTCCAATTTACTCCGCATGATGTAAACGACATCGATGCCAATGAAATTCCCGTGTTAGTTGATGCCCAGTTCCATGGCAAGGCGCGTAAGTTGGTTCTTTTCGGCAATCGGAATGGTTTTTACTATATTCTTGATCGTCTGACCGGCGAGTTTCTTCTCGGGAAGCAGTTTGCCACCCAGACTTGGGCAAAAGGTATCGACGAACGCGGCCGCCCGATTCCTAACCCCTCGACCGCACCGAGCCCCGAAGGTGCGACGGTTTATCCCGATGACGACGGCGCCACGAACTGGTTCAGCCCATCTTATAATCCGCAGACCGGACTCTTCTACCAGAACTGCCGGGAAAAAGGCGCGACTTACTTTCTGACCGAGGCGCCGTATATACCCGGCCGCCAATTTCTGGGTGCCAGCCGGCGCTCGCTGTCCGGAGTAGAGCCCTGGGGCGCTCTGCGTGCCCTCGATGCCCTGACCGGCGAGAAAAAGTGGGAGTTCCCACTGCCCACGCCACCTTGGTCTGGAATTCTTTCCACAGCCGGTGGTCTGGTGTTCTCGGGCGACATGGAAGGTAACTTCTTTGCGCTGGACGCCGCGGATGGCAAACTACTCTGGCGCATTCAAACAGGCGGAGCCGTTTGGGCCGCACCCGTCACTTACGTCAGCGAAGGCAAGCAGTTTGTCGCCGTCGCAGCCGGTAGCGCCGTCGTGGTGTTCGCGCTCGACCACTAACTCGTCATAGCCGCCGCCCCATCACTTCGCGCGCCACGCCGAAAAAACGAGCGCTGCGTATGATTGCGCTAGCATGTAAGGGAAGAATCATCGCGCTATGTGGATCGTAAGGCTCGCATTAAAACGTCCCTACACCTTCGTTGTCATGTCCATGGTGATCGTCATCCTGGGCGTGCTGGCGGTCCTGCGCATGCCCACGGACATTTTTCCCGAGATCGATATTCCGGTGGCCAGCGTGATCTGGAGTTACACCGGCCTCTCGCCCGAAGAGGTGGCCGAAGTCATCACCATCCGGTGCGAGCGCAGCTTCACCACTTCGGTGAATGACATCGAGCACATGGAATCGCAGTCTCTCCCCGGACTCGCCATTATCAAAGTCTTTTTCCATCCCAATGCCAAAATCGAGGCCGCCATCGCACAGCTCGCCGCCAGTTCGCAGTCGGTCTTGCATTCTCTGCCGCTGGGCATTTTTCCGCCCTCCATTATTCGTTACAACGCGTCCAGCGTACCGATCCTGCAACTGAGCCTCTCGAGCGACACCATGAGCGAGCAGGCCATTTACGATTACGGCTACAACTACATCCGTACGCAGATGGCCAACGTGCAGGGCGCGAGCTTTCCGCTGCCGTTCGGCGGCCGCCCGCGGCAGATTATGGTGGACATCGATCCTCGGGCGCTCTATGCGCAGGGGCTCTCGGCAGCCGACATCGCCACCGCCATCGACGCGCAGAACATCATCCTCCCCTCCGGCACTGCCAAGATCGGCACCCGCGAGTACAACGTGCGCTTAAATGGCAGCCCGGAACTCGTCGAGGGTTTCAACAATCTGCCTGTCAAGCAGACCAACGGCTCGACCGTCTATATCCGCGATGTGGCCCATGTGCGCGATGGCTACGCCGTGCAAACCAACATCGTGAGGCACAACGGCACGCGCGGCGCTCTGCTCACGGTGCTCAAAAGCGGCGGCTCCTCTACGCTCGAAATCGTGCGGCGGCTCAAGGAAATTTTGCCGCGCATCCAATCTACCCTGCCTCGTGAGTTGCGCGTGAAGCTGCTGTTCGACCAGTCCATTTTCGTTCGCGCCGCCATCGACGGAGTGGTCAAGGAAGCAGTCATCGCCGCGCTGCTCACCGCCCTCATGATTCTGCTTTTCCTGGGTAGCTGGCGCAGCACGCTCATCGTTTGCATCTCCATCCCGCTATCCATCCTGACTTCGCTGGCCATTCTGCATATGCTGAATGAAACCGTCAATGTCATGACGCTCGGCGGCCTCGCGCTCGCCGTGGGCATCCTGGTTGACGACGCCACCGTCGAAATCGAAAATATTCACCGCAATCTCGGGCAGGGAAAACCCATCGTCCGCGCGATTCTCGACGGTGCGCAGCAAATAGCCGTCCCTGCCTTCGTTTCCACCCTGTGTATCTGCATCGTCTTCGTGCCCGTGGTTTTCCTGACTGGCGCGGCGAAATATTTGTTCACGCCCCTGGCTCTGGCCGTCGCCCTGGCAATGATGGCCTCTTACATCCTCTCGCGAACGCTTGTGCCGACCATGGTGAAGTACCTCGTCCGCGGCGAGGTCGACCGCTATCGGGTTCACGAGGGCGGCGAACACGGCGGAGGCATTTTCTGGGACGTGCATCACGCCTTCAATCGCCGCTTTGAGCGCATGCGCGAAGGTTACCGGCGCTTGCTGGCCACGGCACTGCGTCATCGCAAACTGGTCGCGTTCTGCTTTTTCCTCATCACTGCTGCGTGTGCGTCGCTGTATCCGTTCATCGGCACGGACTTCTTCCCTCAGGTGGATGCGGGCCAGCTCCGGGTGCACGTGCGCGCCCCCGCCGGTACGCGCGTCGAAGAGACCGAACAGATTTACGCGCGTGTGGAGAAGACCATCCGCGCTGTGATTCCCGCCAGCGAGCTGTCTGACATCCTCGACGACATCGGCCTTCCCTACAGTGGCTTCAACGTCGCATTCAGCGACTCCGGAATCATTGGCGATTTCGATGGCGAAATTCTGGTCTCGTTGAAGCCCGGGGAACACGGCTCGACCGCCGGCTACATCCGCACTCTGCGCCGGCGTCTGAAGGCCGAGTATCCCGATCTCACCGTTTTCTTTCAGCCCGCCGATATTGTGGGCCAAACGCTGAACTTCGGCCTGCCCGCGCCCATCGATGTGCAGGTGGCCGGGCCCCTGTCCAACGCGCCGGCCAATTACAGGATCGCGAAACAAATCGAGCGGCGCTTCTCGCTCATTCCGGGTGCGGTGGATGTCCACGTGCACCAGGTTCTCGACGTCCCCGAAATGCGGCTCAATGTCGATCGCGTTCGCGCGGAGCAATTGGGCCTCACCCAGCGCAGCGTTGCCAACAGCCTTCTGGTTTCGCTCAGTTCCAGCATGCAAGTCACCCCGAACTACTGGATCAATCCCGCGAATCAAATCGACTATCCCGTCGCCGTGCAGACGCCCGAGTATCGCGTCGACTCCACCGAAGCGCTGCTCTCCACGCCCGTGCATACCGCCGGCAACCGCTCGACGCAACTATTAAGCAATCTGGCGAAGCTCGATCGCGGGACCACTGCTTCCGTAGTCGATCACTACAACGTGCAGCCCGTGTATGACGTGTTCGCTGGTGTCCAGGATCGCGATCTCGGCGGCGTGGCCGGTGAGGTCGATCGCGTGCTCGACGAGTTTCGTCCCAAGCTTCCCCGAGGCAGCTTTTTCTCGACACGCGGCCAGGTCGAAACCATGCGAACTTCCTTCATCGGCATGGGTGTCGGACTGCTCTTCGCCATCCTCCTGGTCTATTTCGTGATGGTCGTCAACTTCCAGTCGTGGCTTGACCCGTTCATCATTCTGATGGCTCTTCCCGGCGCGCTCTCCGGCATCCTGCTCATGCTGTTCTTGACCCAGACCACCGTGTGCGTCCCGTCCTTGATGGGCGCTATCATGAGCATTGGGGTGGCAACCGCCAACAGTATCCTGTTGGTGAACTTCGCCAACGACCTGCGCCGCACCGGCGAAGATGCTCGCACAGCCGCTCTGGAAGCCGGTTTCACGCGCCTTCGCCCGGTGATCATGACCGCTCTCGCCATGATCGTAGGCATGGTGCCGATGGCGCTTGGAATTGGTGAAGGCGGCGAGCAGAATGCGCCTCTCGGACGCGCCGTGATCGGTGGTTTGCTCATGGCGACGTTTGCGACGTTGTTTTTTGTCCCTGTGGTTTATAGCGTGTTGCGGCGCAAACCGCCTCAGAGCTTCGATGAACTCGAAGTCGACGCGGAAGGTTAAGGAGCTCGTTTGGCGATCCACGAACCCATCGTCCCGGAACGAAAGAAGGCCGCGCCGCCACGGCACGCCAGCCGTAGTGCGCTTCTTGGTGTTTTTGTCGTCCTCGCGGCGGTGGTCGTGGTGGCCATCGCATTCGGCTTGCGCCCCCGTCTCGCGCGCCAGAAGGCCCTGGCTGCGGCTTCCGAAGCGGTCGAAGACAACCTGCCCGTGGTTCATGTCGCGCCCGCGCGCCAGTCCCCGGCCAAAACCGAGCTGGAACTGCCCGGTGATTTGCAAGCCAAAGTGGAGTCCCCCATCTTCGCCCGCGCCGACGGCTACATGCGCACGCGCCTGGTCGACATCGGCGACCGCGTCCGCGCCGGCCAGCTTCTTGCGGAAATCGAAACGCCGGAACTGGACCAGCAGGTTAGCCAGGCGCAGGCGAGCCTAGCTCAATCGCAAGCGTCGCTCGTGCAACTTCAGGCGAACCTCGCCCAGGCGCGTGCCAACCTCAAACTCGCTCAGGTCACCTGGGAACGTTGGAAACGCCTGGCTGATCGCGGCGTCTTCTCCCGCCAGGATGCCGACGAACGCGAGTCGGCCTTTGACGCGCGCAAAGCCGATGTCGATGCCGCGGTCGCCACCGTCGACGCCACACGGAAATTGGTCGACGCCAACGCCGCCAACGTGCACCGCCTGGAAGAGCTGAAAGCGTTCGCCCGCGTCCTCGCGCCTTTCGATGGCGTGGTCACCAGTCGGAACATGAGCATGGATCCGGGTACACTCATCAATTCCGGCAACGGTGGCCCCAATGGGGAAATGTTCCGCATCGCGCAGGTTCGGACCATGCGCATTTTCGTCAACGTGCCGCAGACCTACGCGCCTCTGGTACATGATGGCTTGCGCGCCGAGCTCCGCGTACAGGAGTTGCCGGGCCAGCTTTTCGCCGCTACCGTCATCCGCACCGCTCATTCCGTGGACGCCAGCGCTCGCACCATGCTCGCCATCCTCGAAACTCCCAACCCCCGCGCCTCTTTGCTCCCAGGTATGTACTCGCAAGTGAAGTTTTCGTTCCCGGGAGACAAAACCGGATTACTTGTACCCGGTGACGCTCTGTTGCTCGGCCGGGAAGGCCCGCGGGTCGCCGTAGTCACCCCGGACCACACCATCCACTTGCGCCGCATCCATATTGCCCACGATTACGGCGCCGATCTTGATGTCGATTCCGGTCTCTCGACCGGAGATCTGGTCGTCCTCAATCCCACCGATCAGGTTCGCGACAACGTCCGCGTCGAGGTCCGAACCTCGGGTCAATAGAAGAAAGTTGCACCCCTCGGACAATTATAGTAATCTCTATAGACATTGTTATGATTAACAGGCTGCTGTTGACCGCCACATTTGGCTTGGCTTCTATCGCTTGGGGGCAAGTAGACGCGTCGATTTCCGGTACCGTCACGGACGCAACCGGCGCTGGGCTTCCCGAAGCCACGGTCCGAGTCAAGAACGTAGAAACCGGTGCCGTCCGTATGGTGGTGACCGACGATGCCGGACGCTACGCCGCCGTTTCGCTGGTCATCGGTCCGTACGAGGTCTCAGCCGAGAAGACTGGCTTTAACTCCCAATTAAAGAAAGGGATAGCGCTGGTGGTCGGCCAGCACGCCGAGGTCAGCCTCACGCTCCAGGTCGGCGAGTTGCGCCAAATGGTCGAGGTCGAAGAGGCTCCGCCGGTCGTAAACCCCTCCACCAAAGACACTTCCGGCCTAGTTGGCGAGCGCCAGGTAAAGGATTTGCCGCTGAACGGCCGAAGTTACGACGAGCTGGTGAATCTGAACCCCGGCATCGTCAACTACACTTCCGAACGGTCCGGCGGCGTCGGCGTATCGAACTCGGCCGTCGGCAACATGTTCGCCGTTTCAGGTCACCGTCCGCAGGAAAACCTATTTCTGCTCAATGGGATAGAGTACACTAGCGCTTCCGAAATCAATCTCACCCCGGGTGGCGCGAGCGGCCAACTCCTGGGCGTCGACGCCGTGCGCGAATTCAATGTCGTGACCGATGCTTATGGCGCGGAATACGGAAAACGTCCTGGTGCGCAGATCGGCATCGTTACCGCCTCCGGCACCAACCAACTGCATGGCAGCGTCTACGAGTTTCTCCGCAACAGCGACCTGGATGCGCGCAATTTCTTTGACCAGGGAAACATTCCGCAATTCCAGCGAAACGAATACGGAGCCGCGCTGGGAGGACCGATCCAGAAGGACAAGACGTTTATTTTCGGCAACTTCGAAGGATTTGACCAGCACCTCGGGCTGAGCGATGTTACCCTCGTTCCCGACGACAACGCGCGCAAAGGCTATTTGCCCAATGCCAGCGGAAAGCTGGTCCATGTCGGTGTTGCGCCCGCCGTCGAGCCGCTCCTGTCCCTGTGGCCGGTGCAAAACGGGCCGTCTCTCGGCGCCGGCATCGGAGAAGCGTTCAGCCATCCATTGCAGAACATCCGCGAAGATTTCGGCACCGCGCGCGTGGACCACACGTTTTCTGCAAATGACACACTCTTCGGCGTTTACACCATCGATGACAGCTCCGACCACACCCCCACTGCCAATCCGCTCAGCCTCGACATCGAAAGTCTGCGCGAGCAGGTGGCGAGCATAGAAGAGACGCACGTCTTCTCTCCAACCGTTCTCAACACGGCGCGACTCGGGTTTTCACGAGCGTCGTACTTCTTCAATGGAGAGTCGCTGGTCGATGTGCCGGGATGGGTGGAGGGTAAACCCATAGGCACGCTGATCATCGGCGGCGGCACGGCTTCCAACGGTGCTTCGCAAATCACGCAGGCGGGAACCAATGCCGGCAGCAATCTCACCGCCGCACGGAATCTATTTACCGTTGACGACAATATCAGCATCAACCGCGGCATCCACCAGTTGCAGGTCGGTGTTTGGGTCCAGCGAGTGCAAGCCAATGACAACATGGCCCAGGCGCAAAACGGGCAGGCGTCGTTCAGCAGCCTATCGAGCTTCCTCGCCGGAACCGTCAACACATTCACTGCCGTTCCCAGCCCCACGCTACTCGGCTGGAGGTCGATCGAATCCGCGGCCTTTGTGCAGGACACGATCAAGCTCACACCTCGGCTGGAACTGACGGCCGGCTTCCGCTTCGAGTCCACCAACGGATGGAACGAAGTGCACGGCCGGGCCTCGAACTACTTGTTTGGTGCCAACGGCGTGATCGAGACCCAACCGAACGTGGGGAATTCGGCATTTACCACGAATAACGCGCTGTTCCTGCCAGAGCCTCGCGCCGGAATCGCGTGGGACCCGTTCGGCAAGGGCACCACGGTGATTCACGCGGGCTACGGAATCTATCACAATCTGCTGGATGACCTGAGCTACCGGATGGATCAAAACGCGCCCTTCAACACGACGCTGTCGTTGAAGAAGGTGGCGATTGGCAGCGTCGACCTGGTTCCGGGTGCGCCCCTTCCCGCGGGCGGCCTGATTTCGCCATCCGGTGTGCAGCCCGATCTGCGCACCGCCACCATCCAGTCCTACACGTTCAAGATTGAACAGAAGATTGCGCCGAACACCTCACTCACCCTGGGATATGTGGGTTCGAGCGGGCGCCACGAGATTCTCGCCGCGGACGCCAATGAGCCCACACCTACGATTTGCCCCGCGGCCCCTTGCCCGGCTAGTCTCGCCGCGGGTACCGCCTACTATCCGACGGGCGTGAAGCTGGCCAACCCGAAGCTCGCGAACACGACGACCTGGTTCTCCGACGCGAACAGCAACTACAATGCGCTCGAAGTCGACGTGAATCACCGCTTCAGCCATGGCGTGCAACTACGCGGCGTTTACACCTTCTCTAAGAGCCTGGATGACGGCGCGACGTTGAACAGCAGCGTGGGCGCCAACGCGCCGGGATTCGTGAGTTACCCGGCGTACCCCAAAGTGGACTGGGGACTCTCGACGTTCAACGTCCGCAACTCGGGCATCATCAACGGAACGTACGAGCTGCCGTTTGGCCGCGGCCGGACCTTTCTGCGTGGCGTGAGCGGCTGGCAGGATAAGCTGGCCAGCGGCTGGTCGGTCAGCAGCATCGCCACGGTGCAATCGGGTTTCCCGTTTACGCCGCAGTTGGGCTTCAATCCATCCAACAACGGCGATACGCGCAACCCCGTGCGTCCGTCGTGGAATTCCGCGTTTCAGGGCCCTGTGATCCTGGGCGGCCCGAACGAGTATTTCAATCCGAACGCGTTCGCGGTACCCTTCGCCGGCACTTATGGAAACGTCGGACGCGAGACCCTCATCGGCCCAGGTACGGCGACCATCGACTTCTCCGCGCTGAAAGACACCGCCATCACGGAAAAAGTGAAGCTGCAATTCCGCGCCGAGTTCTTCAACGTCGCCAACCGCGCGAACTTCAACTCGCCGAATGCAGTCGTCTACTCCTCCGCCACCTCGGGCGTCTCCCCCACCGCCGGCGTGATAACCTCAACCTCGACCACCTCCCGGCAGATTCAGTTTGGGCTGAAACTGTTGTGGTAATGCGAGTCATCGAGTAGACTGTCGGGGCGGCATCCACGTAAACTGAACATATGCCGGTGTGGCAAGAGTTCCTTAGCGGTAGCCCACAAGTCTGTGGCGGCGAGATCTGTGCGACCGGTACCCGAATTCCCGTTACCGTGATACTCGACAGTCTTGCCGAGGGCGCCACCAAGGATGAGATCCTGGCGAGCTATCCCTCCCTTTGCGTTGACCACATCAATGCCGCTCTGGCCTACGCCGCGGAATTGGCGCACGAAGAACGGCTCGTGCCGATCCGGGCGCTGTGAAGTTCAAGCTTGACGAGAACATCCCTGTTGAACTGGTGACGGATATTCGCAGTTTAGGCCACGATGCCGACACGGGGGCAAGAATCCGTTCGTCAAGCCCGTGATGCAGTATGCTAAAACAATTCCGAGAAATAATGTATTATTGTCAACGTGGCAGGTTGGCTCGCCGATGAGTGAGTACTCGAAGATCGAGTGGACCGAGGCGACATGGAACCCCGTTCGAGGGTGCTTGAAAATCAGTCCGGGTTGTAAACACTGTTACGCCGAAACCTTCGCTGAGCGATTCCGCGGCGTTGGTGGTCATCCGTACGAGCACGGTTTCGACCCCCGTCTCGTTCCGAATAAGCTACTGGAGCCGCTATCATGGGCGGTACCGAAAACAGTTTTTGTGAACAGCATGAGCGACCTGTTCCAGGATGCCGTCCCGGACGAGTACGTTGCCGCAGTCGCAGCAGTCATGCTCTGTACTCCGTGGCACACGTATCAAGTCCTCACGAAGCGCGCAGATCGCCTCCAACGCCTCCTGGCCGGCAATCTTCGGGCTGCAGCCGAGGCCTGTCACATCTGGTGGGGTGTTAGCGTGGAAGACAGAAGATACGGGTTGCCGCGCATCACCTATCTGCGCGATTCACCGGCGCAAACCCGGTTTTTGAGTGTTGAACCTCTTCTTGAAGACCTTGGCGCGATTGACCTCTTCGGTATTCATTGGGTCATCGTAGGCGGCGAAAGCGGAGCAGGAGCCAGACCTATGAAGAGAGACTGGGTAGAAGCCATTAGAAGGCGCTGTCGGGTCTCGAATTCGTTGTTCTTCTTTAAGCAGTGGGGCGGCGTTAGGAAGGGCAGGCACGGCCGAACTCTCAACGGCAGAACTTACGATGAGATGCCATCGCGAGCGGTCATGCCAGTTCCTTCCCGGATACTTCGCCAAGAACTCGCCCGCTCGCTCGAACCGCTCACTCAACAGTGGGCAATTGCTCCACTCGTCCGGATCGACCAGCGCATCGTAGCCTAGCTCCGCAGCATGCACGTCGTCACGGGCCAGACACTTGGCTGAGATACATGTGCGACTTGCTCCGTCTATTCGTCCAGAATGTCCTGCGCGATCTTCAGTGCGACCGGCGCGCCGCGCTTGTTAGCGGCCGCGAAGCAGAGCAAATATAGTGGGCTTGATCGCGAGTTTCTAAGAACTAGTCCTTTAGCAACCGCCTCAAAGCACGAGGCGAGGCGCTCGTTGATGAAGGCTTCTATGCTCACTGGAGTTGCAGTCCGTTCCAGTGTCTGGTGTCTCTCGCCGAATAGATTCAACCTAGTGTCGAGCCGGTAGAATCTGTCTCGCCATTCACTTGTTCCGAAGATCCGATCCAGGCTGGCTTGCCAGGATTCGTCGATGCGGCCACTATGAGTGAGCAATCGCGAAACGCCCACCCCAAGAGGAAAAAGATACCAGAGGTCAATCGCTTTTGTTGCAGCAAGGGCCTCAACGGTGCTCCATTCAACTTGCATGCCATATGGGTCTAGGAATACAACAGCGCGTTCCTTCTTCCAATTTCGTTCGCGACACCACGCCTTTAGAACGTCGTTAGCATCGCCGTGCTGAAATGAGCAGCGCCCGAGGCGCTCGACGTAATCCCTTCCAAGCTGCTCTCTTAATGCCGCCACGCGGATATTGGACTTTTCAATGAAGAGGTAATAGTCAAAAGGGTCCGGCAATCCCAAGGCTATCTTTGCGCTGCCCTCACGGTAGCCGGCAGTCTCTTCGTCTCCATAAACATCTTTGAGAAGCGTTGACCCGCTACCAGCCGTGGGGTCGATCCTTGAGCCGGTGCCTGCGAACGCATCGACGAACCACGTCTTGAAGTAGCGCGCACGCTCATTACGAGTGAAAATCTGCCTATACGCCGTGAGGTACTTGCGCAGGCGAGCGAGCTTGACCTCGGTCCAGTTGCCGCCGAATCTGTGCTCCTTCACCGTACTCTCCTGGAGTGTCTAGCAAAACACAACCATGCATCTATGTTGTCACAGTGCGGCCCCCCACCGTCACGGCAACAGCAAGAGCACTCTGCGGATTCGAGGGGGGACAGACGGCCCGTTTCTGGCCCGATTCCGACCGTCATGGCTACTGGAATGCGAGCCAGTCCGTGTTCTCAATATCGTCGGAGCCAGGCGCGTTTGCACGGACCAATTTCGCGGAGTTATTCTGATGACTCGCCGTTGGCGGAACCTCGAAGGCGATCACGGCGTGCGGGGAGCAGAACGTCATGAGCAATAAATGGTACGCGCGGCCGGTGCTGTTCGTAGCGGACATCGACAGGTCCGTCGATTTTTACGTGAAGCAGCTCGGGTTCACGCAAGCGTGGCGATATGAGGAGGAGGGGAAAGCGTGGGTCGCGCAGGTCGACCGGCAGGGCTGCGAGCTCATTCTCTCTTCTCAATGGCCCAATAAAGTGGGCAAGGGCCTGATGTTCATCTCGCTCGATGTCAGCGTGCTGGATGCCTTGCACGCAGAGCTGGAAGGGCGCGGCGTGGATGTGAAGGACGGGCAGTGGGGCTACCGGCTCATGGTCATCGCGGACCCGGACGGCAACGAGCTCTACTTCCCCTATCCGGCGTCGCTTGCCACCAGCCCCCTTGTCACGTCAAACGCTGAGCAGCCGCGCTGAGGGCCGGGCGGACTCACATGGCGCTACTAAAGCGCCGGATCGCCCTGCGCTTTCCCTCCGGCGCGCGCTTCGGCTTCCGCCAGCCAACCGCGGCGTAATCTTTCTGGTGGCACGTTTGAGAGATAGGGCTTGATGTCGAGAATCGGGGTTCCGTCGAGCATGTCGATTCCGCGAACCCGGAGTGCCGTGCCATCCCGGCCCAGCAGCTCGACCACGGTCAACCCAATCGGATTCGGACGTCGCGGGGAGCGAGTCGCGAACACGCCGTGCGGCCGGTCGTCGCTCGGCGGATTCCCCAGCAGGCTGAAGCCATCGGAGCGATCGAATTCCCAGATGACGATCAGGTGAGAAAAACCCTCGATATCCGTGAGACCCGGTGCGAATTCGGCCAGGATCTCGAGGACCCCCTCCGCCTCGTGCTTTGCGCCCAGCCCTTTCGGGATCTCCTGAGTATGCTTGTAAGGGCTTCTTACATACCCGACCGGCTGCGTTGAAAACATAGCGGACTATTCTCCGTTCCGGCGCTGTTCTGCACCACATTCTATTTCTTCATTCAAGCACGCACGCGCTGTGCCGAGCTCGTCCCACAAATTAGGTAAGCCATTCTACATCTCGTGAACTATACTTGGGCACGAGGGGATCGCCGCCATGTCAACAGCAGCAAAGATGGCTTTGAGTCCAACCGCCGGTGCAACAGCTGATCAGCCGGCAGATTCTGTGGCTACCGCGCCTGAATCCGGTGCCCCGACGCACGAAGAGGTCGCTGAGCTCGCCTACCGGTACTGGGAAGCTCGCGGGCGGCCAGTGGGCTCACCGGAAGAGGACTGGTTTAGGGCCGAGCAGGAAGTTCTGATGGAGCGGCTGGTTTGGGGACGCCGCCCGCCGCACGCTCTGCGATAGACCGCTCAAATCGCGGGGTTTTCAGGGATTCGGGTACGAATTAGCCGGTTTCGCCCCGGTTTCATCCAACTTTTCTGTTGACGGGCTTTCAGAGCAGGTCTATGATCATCTTAGCTTTAGTCATACATCATACGGCATAGTATTGACCGTAGGCACAATATATTGTGTCTTTGTGGTTCAGGATGCCCCAAGTCACTGAAAGACCCGCAGCCGTTGCCAGCGTCACACCAAACCTAGTGGTGAGCAGGGGGTTCTCCCGAGCCACGTCCGCACCTTGTCCATCAAGGAGAGACAAGAATGATTCGCTTGGTGCTATCGAATCAGCGCGGCGGTGTTGCTAAAACCACCACCACGCACACCTTGGCGCGCTATTTTGCGGGCCAGGGGCTCAGAGTCCTGCTGGTTGACGCCGACCCGCAAGGTTCCCTAGGTGCGGTGCTTGGTTTGAAACCCCGTCATTACTTGCATCAGTTTGTGGTGCACAACTACCCGTTTGCGGAGTGCATTGTCGAGGCTTGTCCCGGCATCCACGTCCTGTGCAGCAACCGGGAAACAGCCATGACGGAGCAGATTCTCCACGGAATGGTCGGGCGCGAGATGGTTCTGGAGAACCTGTTCTCGCAGGTTGACCGTGATTACGATGTGGTTCTGATCGATGTCGCCCCGTCGATCAGCATGCTACAGAATTGTGCTCTGGTTTATGCCAAGCAAATGCTGATCCCGGTGGCGATGGACCCACTCAGTCTCCAGGGTGTCGGCGCCAACGTAGAAACGTGCCGTTTGTTAAATGCGGCGTTCCATCTGGACATCCGGCCGGTTGCGATTTTGCCGGTCATGGTGGATCGCCGTCTGCAAATGACCGCCATCGTGATGGAGTCGCTTGTAGAGATTGCCGAGAGACTACGCATCCCCGTGCTCCATGGGATCCGGGTGGACGCCGCGGTTACCAAAGCCAGCCGGGCGCGGCAGTTTCTGGTGAACTACGATCCGGCATCGAGAGCCGCGGAAGATTACCAGATTGCCGCCCAGGAACTCGCAAGTCTGCTCCAGGAACAGATGGATGAAAGACGGCTCGCGGCCTCGGCCTAAGAAATTAGAGAAAATCAGCTTCGAAGAGGTGATGGGGGCGGCCGGGATGTCCGGTTTCGGCGCCCTACTCGAACCGCGGCACGAAGTCGAAGACCTCTGCTGGCAACCCGCCGCTGAATCTCGGCTGAAGTTCTTACTTCAGGGAGCCGCACTCGCGGAAAAGCTGGGCCGGCAAACCGAGACGCTCCATTCTCTGAATGAGCAACTGGCACGTAGGGTCACATCCCTGGCACGGGCCCTCGCGATGCTGTCATGGATGACGGGCGCTATTCCGACTGGCCGCTCCTCCTCCCCCTTGCGGCGCGGGGCCTGCGCTGGTTCCATACCATCTGCCCCAACGCCTGCGCCATTTCTCGTAGCAGGAGAAGAGACGGCTCTACTCCGCGATTAACCCAGGGTCCTCGGGATTCAGCCGGTAGGTCGAGTAGACAACAATGCTCATGGGCGGGATGCGGTCGGACATCGTTTTACTGACCTCCAGGCTGTGTTCCGGGCGCAGTTCCACGTTGGTTTTGTCCTCAGCCTCCCTGGTGAGCGAGTAGCGCTCGAACCGCATGGGCTCGGGCAGGCCTTCGAATGTGAAGGCGGCGTCAGCGGCGCGGTGGCTTTCGTTCACCACGATCACGGTGAGGTTGCCTTTGGGCGTGCGTAGCGCGGTGGCCACCAGCCTTCGCTCCCTCTCGGCGAAGTGCGCTTCGATGCGGGTGGCGAGCACGCTCGAGTCCTTGGGCAGGAAGCGCGAGAGCATGGCGAACTGGTAGTAAGCGTTGGGCTGGGGCGTGAAGGAATCGAGCAGCTTGTTGCGGTCGATATCCCAGGTACGCACCAGTTGCCACTGGCCGTCCAGGTCGCCGCGATTTGTAAAGCTCCAGCGATTGAATCCGTCCACACCGGCGTTGATGCCGCGCACCACCAGAGAAGCGTTCTTCAAACCGGATTGGTAGCTGGCGGGACCTACATCCTCGTTGCCCCAACCGAAAGCCATGGTGCCGAACTCGGAAAGGAAGAAGGGCTTGTTCCGGGCGTGCGCCCATTGGGCCCAGCGGGCCATACGCTGCTCGGCCTGCGTGAGGTTGTAGCTGCCGTCCATCGAATCAAAAACGGCATTGTAAGAGTGCAGATCGTAAGCGCCAATGTAGGCGTCGAAATCGACCTCGGCGGGATTGAGGTCCGGCAGATCGGTCCAGTCGGGGCCGGAAATGGGTACGGTCAAGTGGCGGCGGTCAAACTCCTCGCGCACGGCTTTCAACCCCGGCGTGAACGGAGCCGCCTTCATGTTGGAGTCCTGCCACCAGGAGAACTCGTCGTGGCCTGGCTCGTTCGAGACCGACACCCAGCGGATGCACTTGTATCCCTTCACACGCACCAGGTGGTCGACTAGCTCCCCGAGGCCTTGCGCCCAATCCGGAAGAGAATATGGCGCGCTGCGCAGACGCTTCACCGGGTCCTCCGCGTTGCCGGGGTAAGCGTTCCAGGCGACATCGCCCCACATCTGTTGCAGGAAGACGTCCACACCACGGTGCTCAGCCCAATCGAGGATGCGGTACAAAACGCGCATCTCGGGGTTGTCCCAGTCGAAGACGCCCCGCCTGGGCTCATAAACGCGCTGCTCCAGCTCGACGCGGCACCAGTCCAAGCCGAGCCACTCCGCATGTTTGAACAGCTCCTGCCAGTGCCGGTCGTCGTCCGCGCCCGGATTGCCGCCCCATCCGCTGCCTGACCACGAGTCACCACCTGCATGTATGCCGGGGAGTTCGGTCTCGATGATGTGAAACGAAGCGCCTATCCCGCCACGCATACTGTGGACCGGCGTGGCAGCCGCGATGTTCACTTTGACTGGAACGGGCAATTGCGCCCATATCTGAACGGCACACAAACCAAGTAGCAATATCCACCGCATGATTTACCTCCGTGAACGGAATGGCGCCGCCGGAAATCCGGTGCCTTGTGCGAACCGCACTTGGAACTGCCCGCCCAAGCATATCGCAGCGGCACGTGATCCGGCAGCGCCTGCCCTAGCCAGAAGGGTGCAGGCTTAAACCGTCACCTTCCGCAGCAAGGCCTGCAAGTTCCCGGAGAAGATCTTCTTCTTTTGCTCTTCGGTGAGGAAGGCATTCTCGATGCGCGCGATCACAGTGGCCGGGCAGTTGATAGAGAAGTCCGAACCGAATAGCACGCGGTCGGCCCCGATGGTTTTCACCGCGTATTCCAGCATGCCCACGCGATCATGCCCGTAACCGGAAGTGTCGAGATACGTGTTGGGATGCGCGGCGATCGCGTCGATGCGTTTGAATATATGGTCATGCTCATTGCTGTCGCCGAAATGCGGAAACACAATTGTCGCCTGGGGAAACTTCTGGATGACGTATTCCATCTCTTCGAGCTCCGTATGGACGTCGAGCACCATATTGAGCTTGACCACCTGTTGCACGAGCAGTTCGAATTCCTTCACGGTGTACTGGTAAGGAACCGTGTAATTGCAGAGCTCGCCAACCCAGACGAAGCCGAGTTGCTTCCGGCAATCTTCAATTTCGCGTAGCGCTTCGTCGATAAAAAGCGGGTTGACCACGCAGGCGCCCAGGAACTTTCCCTTGTACTGTTCCACATAGCGCGCTACTTCACGATTGCCCTCGATGAAGTCTTTGGGGGTCTTCGCCAACTGGCAGCGCACATTATTGATGATGCCCCGCTGTACGCCGGTGCGGTCGAGGTAACGGGAAAACTCATCGAAAGTCTTCGTGACGGGATACCATTGCCAGACGTCGCCACTCTTACTCGGGCAATGCAGGTGGGCATCGAACACTTGCGGAGGCTCGCGCTTGGCCGGAGGATTCCGCGGAGGGGCAGCGGGCTGTTGAGCCGCGTTCGCGCCGCGGAGGCCGCGTGGAACGGCAGCGGACGCCAAGGCTCCGAAAAACGTGAACCCTTTCTTCACGAATTGGCGGCGCGGAGATGGATGAGAGTGCGGGTGGTCGTGGTGAAAGAAGCTCAACGTGAATCCTCCATTCGGTTTCGCTCGAAGAGGATTATAGCGGATTGCACCACAGCTTCGACCGGTATCTCGTGCCGGAGGAATACTCTCTGGTACGAAAATGAAATCATGACCGGCGTGAGAATGGACAAGTGGCTATGGGCCGCACGGTTCTTCAAGACGCGTTCGCTCGCTGCGCGTGCCTGTGAGCTCGGCAGGATTGAGTCCAACGGACAAACCGCCAAGGCGGCGCGTGAGGTCCGCGTCGGAGACATGCTGCGAGTCAAGAACGACAGCGGTGAATTTCACGTGGAGGCCCTCGGTCTCAGTGAAATGCGCGGCCCGGCGGCGATTGCGCAAATGCTTTACCGCGAGACCGAGGCGAGCCGCGAGTTGCGGCTCAAGTTAGCGGAAGAGCGCAAAGCCATGCCGCATTTTGAAGCGCGGGAAGGCAAACCATCGAAACGCGATCGCCGTAAAATCGACCGCCTTCGGGGTCGAGGGTGACCACTGATCATCGCGGAGCGGATACTCATCTCCCGCTGGTAGCCCGCGATCAGCCTCGCTGCCTTGGCGCTGTCGCCGCAGCCCATGCTCACGACACACGCGGGCTGCGGTGATCCGCGTGGAGTCTAAGCTGACATCTGTGTGGCGGAGTACTCTTCAATGGAACGAATCACCTGGTCTACGGCGGCACGGCGCATGCGCAGCCGAGCCAGCTCGCTTTGTGGACCCATGGAGCCGCAGTGGGTCGACGTCCGCGCAAGGCGAGGGCCGGGTTTCTGGCTTTCCTCGAAGCGGCGGTAATCTTCCAGAACCCGGATCAACGTGGTTCCGCGTTCCTTTCTTTGATAGAGAGCTCCCAGTGCGGAAGCAATAGAATTGTCCAGTTCAACTCGATTTGCGCGTGGCATACGCCCTTTTCCGATCCTCCTTACCAGTTAATTCCGATAGTCATAAGGTATACCTGATCTAATGGGTAATTGCAATAGTATTCTTTGATGTAAATATAAGAAAGTAAGCGACATAACTTCGGTTAACACGGCAAGTGGATTTATAACGAGCTAAGGTATTCACCTGATTAAACTTAGTCAAGCGGGAGGGATGTACGCCGTATGCTAACCTGTTCGCTATGCCGGCGCCAAAAGCGTTGATTACGGGGATTACCGGCCAGGATGGGTCGTATCTGGCGGAATTGCTGGTCGGAAAAGGCTACGAAGTGCACGGCATAGTGCGGCGCGTAGCGATCGAAGACCCGGAACATCGACTGGCGCGGCTGGAGGCTGTCCGCTCACGGATCAAATTGCATGCGGGGTCGCTCGAAAGTTATGCCAGCATCCACCAGGTGGTGGAAAACGTCGTTCCGGAGGAATGCTATCACTTGGCGGCGCAGAGCTTCGTAAGTTATTCATTCGAAGACGAATTCTCCACACTAAACACGAACATCAACGGCACGCATTTCGTGCTGGCGGCACTGAAAAAGCTGGCGCCGCGCTGCCGTTTTTATTTCGCCGGATCGAGCGAGATGTTCGGCAAGGCAGAAGAAATTCCGCAGAACGAGCGCACGCGGTTTCATCCGCGGTCGAGTTACGGGATCAGCAAGGTGGCGGCGTTCGAGTTAACTCGAAACTACAGAGAAGCACACGGCATGCACGCGTCGAGCGGGATTCTGTTCAACCACGAATCGCCGCGGCGCGGGTTTGAATTCGTCACGCGGAAGATCACGGCGGCGGTGGCACGGATTGTGGCGGGTCGCTCTAAAGAGTTGCAGCTAGGGAGCTTAGAACCACAACGCGACTGGGGTCACGCGCGGGAATATGTGGAAGCCATGTGGAGGATGCTGCAACAGGATACGCCGGACGATTACGTAATTGCCACTGGCGAAACGCACACTGTGCGGGAGTTTGCCGAGCTGGCGTTCGCGCATGTGGGCCTCGACTACCGCGAATACGTGAAGGCGGACGCGAGTCTGCTTCGCCCGGCCGAAACCAATCAGCTACGGGGTGACGCAAGCAAGGCCAGGAAGCAATTGGGATGGTCGCACGGCGTTTCGTTCGAGGCGCTGGTCCGTGAGATGGTGGAAGCCGACTGCCGCGCGCTGGCTTAGCCTACTGCTCCTGTTCGAACAAGCCAATCTGTTCCTTGGGAACCTCTTTGCGCCGGCGGCGGGTTAAGGGGCTGCCGACCACCCCAAGGACGTGTAATTCGCTGAGCGCCTCGCGTGGAGAAAAAATTCGCTGATTATTGGAATACGGTTCCGGGGGTATGAAGGTGAATCCGTAGGGCTCGATTTGGAGGAGGTTATTGGAGAGAATACCGTCCATGATTTCGCCGTCGCGGAACCGCATGCGGACCCAGAGGCCATCCATTTTGGGCCGGGTGTGAAAGACGCGGGGCTCGGGAGAAGCCTCAGGGGCGTCGAAATCCTTAACAAAACAAACGGTTTTGATCTCGCGGTAGGGGATGACGGTGACGGTTCCCTCGGTTTTCAGGAGCTCCACACCGCCGGGCGACAGGTAGGCTTGGGGATTGACGAAGCCGGTAAGAGGCTCGCGGTCGAATCGCCGGATGAGAACCTTCTTGGTTGTGGAACCCGCCAATGGTCACCTGTAACTAAACTGTTTCAAACATTTTCGCGATTATTGTATCATTGGCAGGAATGCCAGACGGCTCAACAACCGCAAAGGTGGAGGAGCGCGATGCGGAATTCGCCAACCAGATTGTGCAGTTTCTCAACTTCTGTAAGATAGAAAAGGGGTTAGCTGCAAACTCATTGGCTGCGTACCAGTCCGACCTCGAGCGGTATGGCGAGTATTGTGGCCGGCATTCATCCGGAAATCATACAGACACCGTAAATGAGTACTTGACCTCGCTCTACCGGTCGAAGCTCAGCAGCCGTTCGATCGCGCGGCACCTGGCGACGCTGCGCAATTTCTACAGTTTTCTGTTGCGGGAGGGTCAGGTGACAAATGACCCGACGGAGTACGTGCGCAGTCCCAAGCAGTGGAAGACGATACCTAAGTTTTTGAATCTAAGCCAGATAGATAAGATTCTACAGACTCCGGACGTATCCATGCCGACGGGCGTGCGGGATCGGGCGATGCTGGAACTGTTGTATGCGACGGGGTTGCGAGTTTCCGAGCTGTGCCGTGTGGCGATTTCCGATTTGAACCTTGAGCTGGGGATTCTGCGGACAACCGGGAAAGGAAATAAGCAGAGGGTGGTACCGGTTGGGCGGTCGGCGGTCGACGCGGTGAGGCGCTATCTGGAAACGGGGCGGGCAAAGATTCTAAAGGGAAAGGGCAGCCGGTATCTGTTCGTTACGGCACGCGGCGGGGCCATGACGCGGCAGGCTTTTTGGAAACTGCTCCTCGGGCACGGGAAGCGAGCGGGCATTTTTCGCAATTTGACACCGCACGTGCTGCGGCACAGTTTTGCCACGCACCTGCTGGAAGGCGGCGCAGACTTGCGCAGCGTGCAAACGATGCTGGGGCATGCCGACATCTCGACGACGCAAATCTATACACACGTGATGCGATCCCGATTGCGGAGGACGCTAGATGAGCACCATCCCCGAGCCTGAATAATTCGATGAGCGACTACATGTTCATGTTGGAGAGCCACCTGAACGCGGACCAGAACCGCGTGGTGGCGGAGTTGCAGGCCGCGGCCAACCACGCCAGCGTGAACCTGTTTCTGGCGGGCGGGGCGATGCGGGACATGCTGGGCGGGTTTCCGCTGCGCGACCTGGACTTTGTAGTTGAAGGCAACGCAATCAAGGTAGCCAAGGCCGTGGCAGAGAAGGCTCGGGCGCACATCGTTTCGATCGACGAGAACCGGCGCGTGGTGGAACTGATTTTTCCGGGCGCGGTGACGGCCGAAGTCGGGATGTCGCGGACAGAGAAGTTCGCCAAGCCGGGAAGCAAGCCGCAGGTGACGCCGGCATTCATTCAGGACGATTTGCGCCGGCGCGATCTAACCATCAATGCGATTGCACTCTCGCTCAACCGGGGAGCGCGAGGGCTGCTGATTGACCCGACGAATGGGCTGGCGGATTTGACCGCGCGCGAACTCCGGGCGACGCATTCCTACGCCTTCTATGAAGACCCGGCGCGGTTGCTGCGGCTGATCCGATTCCGGGCGCGATTCGGCTTCGTGGTGGAAGAGCGGACGCAGCGGCAATACGACAACGCGCGCGAGGCGGAGCTGGAAAAGCTGATCCCCGGCAGGACGCTATTCGAAGAACTGCGCAACATCGCCGAAGAACCGAACGCGGGCGAGATCATGCGCGAACTGGAACAGGCGCGGCTACTGGTGATTTTCTCGGAAGCGCTGGCGGGGCCGAAGCTGAGCGTGGTTTCGATCGCGAAACTGGAGAAGCTGCGCAAGCTGCTGCCAGCAGGCAATGGCATACGGCCGGCGGGCGCTGGACCGTTTCTGTTCGTTCTTACCGAAAAGCTGACGGCGAGAGAGAGGACGGATCTGGTCCGCACGCTGGACATGCACAAGGCGGAAGTGGACTTGTGGCAGAAACTCGAACCGCGCGCGAAGAAACTGGAGCAGGCGCTGCAATCGGCGCGATTGAAGCAGCCATCGCAGGTGTACCAGACGCTGATCAAGGCGCCTGGCGATGAACTGCTGTTCCTGCTGTATCGTTCGCAGCAGCGCACGGTGCAGGACAGGATCCGGAATTATTTGCAGAAGTACTATCCGACGGCGCAGGAAGTGACCGATGCGGATGTCGAAAAAGCGGGGGGCAAACCGGGCACTCCGAAGTATCTCAAGCTGAAGGAAGAGCTGATCGTAGCGCGGCTGAACGCGCGGAAGAAGCCAGCGCCGCCACCGCCGGAGGAGCCGGTTGTACCTGCTGGGCCGGGACGGCCTCCGGGACCGGGACGGCCGCCTGGTCCTCCGCGGCCCGCCGGACCTCCCGCACCTGCTGGACACGCGGGACCTGGAAGACCCGCGGGCCAATCCGGGCCGGGCCGCAAGGCTTCCTGACTTTCCCTACGACAATGAAGACTTTGAAACTCGGAATGGCCGGCGCAGGGTTCGCGGCCCGGTTTCACCTGGAGAATTTGCCCGAGGTGGGCGTGGAGGTTGTGGGTGTGACCTCGGCGCGGGCAGAGACCCGGGATGCGTTTGCGGTGAAGCACAAGATGCGGGCGTTTGACTCGGTGGCGGAGATGCTGCCCGAGATCGACGTGCTGGACATCTGTACGCCGCCGTCGTCACATCAGGAATACATTTTCGCGGCGGCCCGGGCTGGGAAACACGTGATTGTGGAGAAGCCGCTCACGGGATTCTACGGATCGCCGGAGAAGACGAGCAAGCGGGCGATGCTCGAAGCAGTGGCCGCGACCGGACACGAACTGCGGGAGGCGGTACGGGGATCGGGGATCATACTGGGCTACGCGGAGAATTTCGTGTATGCGCCTTCGGTGCAGAAGGAGCGGGAGATCATCGAACGAACGCGGGCGCAGATTCTGCGGATGCAGGGTGAAGAATCGCACAGTGGCTCGCACTCGCCGGTTTATGGAATCTGGAGCGTGCAAGGCGGCGGGTCGCTGATCGCGAAGGGATGCCATCCGCTGGGCGCTATTTTATATCTCAAGCGCAAGGAGGGCCTCGCGCGGCTGGGGCGGCCACTGCGTCCGGCGACAGTTTCGGCGCGCACGCATTCGATCACAAGCATTCCAGGATTTGAGGACCGCGGCTTTCTGCGCACGAAATACCAGGACACCGAAGATTACGCGCTGCTGCACCTGACGTTCGAAGACGGCACGGTGGCGGACGTGACGGCTTCGGAAATCGTGATGGGCGGGATTTACGACTACGTGGAAGTGTTCGCGAACAATCACCGGACGCGGTGCCGCATCAGCCCGGTGAGCGTGCTGGACGTTTACAATCCGCGGCACGAGCAGTTCAAAGACATCTACCTGGTGGAGAAGCTCAGCTCGAACGAAGGGTGGATTCCGGCGTCGCCCGAAGAAGGGTGGAGCCTGGGATACGGGCGCGAGCTGCGGAACTTCATTGACTGCGTGCGCGAGGGGCGACAGCCAGAGAGCGATCTGGAACTGGCGCTGGATGTGACGCTGACGATTTACGCGGGGTATGTTTCGGCGGAGGAGCGGGGGCGGGAGGTGGAGGTGGGGCGGTGTGAGGGAGGAGATTACGGCGCCTCCGCTTGCCTTAGCTAGAAAATAGGACTAACCTTGAAGCATGGCTGCTTACAATGTCCACGAAGCCAAGTCGAGCCTGTCTAAGCTACTCGAGCGGGTCGAGGAGGGTGAGGAGGTCATTATTGCCCGCCATGGCACCCCGGTGGCGAAGCTAGTTCCGGTGATACGCAAGAAGCGAGTGCTGGGCTCGATGCGCGGGCTTCTCAAGTTGGACGAAGGGTGGGACGCGCCCATCGACGACCGGGAAGCCGAGGAGCAGTTCGGAATATGAACCGTCGCGTGTTGCTCGACACGCATGCGGTGATCTGGTCGCTGACCGAACCGCAGAGGCTGGGTGCGCAGCTTCGCCGGCTTTTCCGTGACAGTTCCTTCGTTCCGTTTGTGAGCACGGTAAGTTTATGGGAAATCCTGGCAAAGGTCAAAGCCGGTAAGCTTCGCTTTGCTGCCGAAGCCGAATCGTCCCTGCGAGAGCATCTGGACAATTTGCAGGCACTGATTCTGCCACTACGAGCGGATCACGTTTACGCTGCTTTCCGGCTACCGGTCCACCACAAAGATCCGTGGGACCGGTTGCTGATTGGGCAGGCCTTGGCAGAGGGTGCAACGTTGGCCACCAAAGACGAGGCCATAGCGCATTACGAAGTGCCGATCATCTGGTGAGCGTGGTGGGGGCAAGGAGCACTCCAGCACATCCACTTTTTCAATTGAAGAGAGCACGAAAAGCCTGACCTTGCGGAACGCGGTGCAGCGTTTTGGCGGCGGGGTCGAACACCCAGCGGGTTCCGCATTGAGTCGCAGGAATTGACTCAAGGACGATTGCTCCGGAGTCAGTGGTCCCGGCGACGGCGGCTGACGTGCCGCATTTTGCGGCCGCCATCTGTTTGAGTGCTTTCTTCATGTCAAGCAGTTTTACATGCTGATCGGTTGTGTGGTAGTCAAAGACCATGTCGACTGGTGTGGGTCCGCCCTCCGAAAGGGTTCCGAAAACTCGTTTGCCGTCCGGAGAGAAGCCATCCAAGTGCACAGATAGCTTGCGGCCCCAGTCGCCGTCGCTCGAAAGCAGGTCAGCGATGACCGGCGCGCCGCTAGCGGGCTGGACGACGAGTTTGTACTCGGCCATGCAGTTGTGTGAGTCCTTACTATGATCGTCCTCGGCGGAAACCTTAACTACGGCAGACAATCCCGCTGGGCCTGTGACTGATTGGGTCTGAGCAGTGGCGGGGTTTGAGCAATCCATGGATACTCCCTGCGCAGAAAGGATTGACGCACTGAGTAGGAGGAGCGACAGCAACATGATTTCCAGGTTAGCGCGCGATCTGGCGATCAGTCGGGTTTAGATGTGTAAATCTCCCAGCGTCTTCTTAACCCAACTAGCTCTTGTGCCGGACACTGCAATGCGCCCGACAACCGCTCCTTGTAGTCGCGGCTCGGAATCGGCTTGTGTCGAGCAAAGATCAATAGCGGCTCAGCTAGCTCTTGATGCTGCGGGAAGCGGCGTCCCAGTATACGGGCTTCTTGCGGAAATAGGATTCGTTGGCCATGTGGCAGGCGATGGCGGCGTGGTTGCCGAAGACGGCATCCTCGGTGACCTGCTTGCGGGATTTCACGGCCTGGAAGAAATTCCAGAGGTGAGGGCGCACATCGTCCCAGTCGTTGCCGTGATAGACTTCTTCGCCGACGAGGGGCTCCTGGCCGGGCTGAGGATCATGTTCCTTGTGCCACTCGTTGAAGTACTCTTCGCGCATTTTTGACGGGAAGCTACTCGTGTAGTAGCTGGGGGCGACGTCGATGCCGCGCTGCCGCGAATAGCGGAGATCAAATTCGCCGGCGTCGAGAATGCCTTTCGGACCGAGGAAACGGGCTTGTTCGGGCGTCTCGCAACCCAGGTCGAGACGGACATAGACAGGAATGCCATGATAGTCGAATAGCACGACGTGGAAGTCGGGCATGTTGCGGCCATCGGGGAAACGGAAAATTCCACCGAGCGCCTGGGCGGAGCGTGGTGGCTCGTTCCAGCCGAGCGTGACCTGCATGCCGCTGATCAGGTGGACCATGAGGTCACCGCCGACGCCGGTGCCGTACTCTTTCCAGCAGCGCCATCGCGCGAAGCGGTACTTATCGAAGGGGATTTTCGGCGCGTCGTTGAGCCAAGTATCCCAGTCGACGGTTTGCGGAGAGGCGTCTGTGGGCGGCGGATAAACCCACGCGCCGTTGGGATCGTTGCGTCCCAGACTGAGTTCGACTAACTCGACGTCGCCGATAGCGCCGGCGTGATAGAGCTCCCTGGCCTTGGCGCAGAGCACGGAACTGACGCGCTGGGAGCCGATCTGCACGATGCGGTTGTTGCGTTTCGCAGCCTCGACCATTTCGAAGCCCTGCTCGGCGGTGTGCGACATGGGCTTTTCACAGTAAATGTCCTTGCCGGCGTTGCAGGCATCGACGACGACGCGTTTGTGCCAGTGATCGGGAACGGCGGCAACGATGCAGTCGATATCTTTGCGATCGAGCAACTCCTGGTAGTGACGCGTCGTGGGCAGGCTGGGATTGTTCGTGAGCTCTTTGGCGAGGGTGTGGCGGCCGTCGTAGAGATCGGCGGCGGCTACGCACTCAATGCCAGGCAAGCTAATCGCGGCGGGCAGCAGGCCGGAGCCCTGCATGCCAATGCCGATCTGGCCGAAGCGAACGCGATCGCTGGCGGGGACGGGCTTGGCGCTCAGGGCGAGCGGCTCTAGCAGGATGGTCTTAGCTGCCATCAGGCCGCCAGCGGCGATGGCGCTGTTCTGGAAAAACTCACGACGGGAAGAACTGATTTTCATATCGAGGCTCTCGGGAGAGATTATGTCACGTTTGTGCTCAAAATCCGCGCTTGATCTACTGATCGAAGCTGCTCACTTCCCCAGCATGGGGAAAAGACGGCGGAGCTCGTCGTCAGTCGGCTGCTTGCCGTACTCGCAGAGTTCGAACGACTCGGCAACCTTTACGCCGGCGGCTTTTTCGGCGCCGTACCATTTCTCGAGCGTCTTGCGCACGGCGGGCTTAATCGGTACCGCAGTGTGGATGGCCAGCCACTTTTTGCGCTCGACGGGATCTTTGGAAATCTGATCCAGGTCGTGGTCTACCCAGCGCAACCATTCGTAGACCTGCGAGACATGGGAATCGAGCGCGGAAACTTTCTTCTCAAACACCGAATCGATGTCGATGGAGACGTCGGGACGGAAGGGGTTGGGGCGCTGGAAGTGGTCTTCAAAATAAAAAAAGACGGGGTTGTCGTGCAAGGGCGGTGTATCGGGACAGATGTTGGGCACGACCACCATGTAGGCGGCATCCTGCACGAGCACGCCGGTGTAGCGATGGTCGGGATGGTAGTCGTTGGGGCGCGGCGCGAGCACGATGTCGGCTTTCCACTGGCGGATCTCGCGGATGATCTGCTCACGCACGTTGAGAGTGGGCAGCAGTTCGCCATCGTGGTTGTCGAGGACGTCGTAAGTAATGCCCAGACGGCGGCCGGACTCCATGGCTTCGGCGCGGCGGCGCTTGGCGAGCATGCCGCCACCTTCACTTTGATGGCCGGCGTCACCATTGGTCACGGAAACGAATTTGACGTGGTGCCCCATTTGAGCGAACAGGGCGGCGGTGCCGGCGGCGCGGTTATCGCAATCGTCGGGGTGTGCGCCGAAGGCAATGATGCGGAGCTTGCCATCGGAATCTTGGGCCGACAGCACGGCGGCGCAGAGGACGGACAATAGACTGATATTTAAGATGCGCAGCATGACGTGGAAATTATACCAGCCGCGATCAACGGTGCGTGTGCGCGTGGTGGTGGATGTCGCGGAGGCTCGAACCGGTAAGGAAGACGGCGATGAATCCGACGATCAATAGCGGCAGGGTCATGGCCACCCACATCAACACCGACAGTTCCACAGCGACGCTGGGCTCGACGTTAAACAGGGTAAGCGCCATTCTGACGACGGACTGGAATACACCCAGGTTGCCGGGAGCGCTGGGGATGGACGTACCGATCGACTTTATCAGAGTGACCACCGATGCTTGCCAGACGGAGAGATCCATGTCGTAGGCGAGCAGGAGCGCCCATACCGAAAGAGCCTGAAACAGCCAGTAGAGAAAAGTAATGCCGAACGCTTCGGCGAGCGTGCGCCGGTTGCCCATCTGGTGGACTTGATCCAGAACGTGCAGAAACCTCTTACCCCAACCGCGGCTGGAGAGGAACGAATGGGCGTGCTGCTTATGAAACAGGATGTACAGGAACAGCGCCGTAAGGGCGGCTACGCCGGCTGCGAGGACCTGCACGAAGTCGATGAGTGCCCGCGGCATACTCATGAGCCACGCGCAGATCCAGAAGGAAGCCACCAGGAAGATGCCGTCGAGTACGCGTTCGATGGCGGCGGAGGTGAGAGTCAGCGAGATAGGGATCTCTCCCCAGATCGCCAGCAGGTAACAGCGGATAACCTCCCCGGGACGCAATGGCAGTACTCCACTGGCGAACAGGCCGATGAAAATGGCGTGAGCGGTCTCCCAAAGACCCATACGCTCGATGGGACGGAGCAATGTGAGCCATCGCCAGGCTTGTACGATATAAACGGCGAGATCGAGCAAGACAGCCACGAGGACCCATCCCCACCTGACGGAGAGAATCGCGGCCTGAATCTGGGAGAAATCATAACCGCGCAAGGCCCACAGCAGGCTGGCGATAGAGATGGCGTAGGTCAGAAGAACGGCGAGCCACCGCGGGAACTTGCGGCGCGCGCGTTTCGCTGGATTGGATTCCATGCCAGGTAGGGCTTCCGAAGTGTTCATGATACCAGCCGGTTGCCGGGCGCCATGTGTGCGCGTCCGTGCTCCGGCATACAGAGGCCGCAAAAATGCTCGCTCAGGGCCGAGAGGTGTGCTTTATGGTAAAAATTGCAGGGTCTTTCGCGGTACTTCTGTTGTTGTCTGGCGTGGCGGTCGCACAAACGGATACACAGCAAACGGCGGCTACTGCTAGCAAACAAGCCGACCGATCTTCAGGCAGCACTCCGGTGGTGATCCAGCATTGGCGCGGGACCCTGGTGGATGCCCGTTGCGCGAGCGGAGGCGGAGCGAGCGAGCACGCCGCCGATGAGAGCAGCACGAAGAGCGAGAGCACGAGCGTGGACTCGGGGCGTCCCGAGAAAGGCCACAAGAAGGACAACGCACAAACGCCAAGCTGCCCAGTGAGCACGTCAACTAACGGGTTTGCTCTCAAGACCGACGGCGGCCAAGTCATGAAGATTGATGCCGTTGGCAGTGCACGTGTGGCGGAGGAACTTAAGACCAAGGGCGCGTGGACGAAGGACCTGAGCGCGGGGAAGCCAATTCGCGCCAAAGTCTCGGGCGTCCTCAACGGCGACACAATCACGGTGACTTCGATCAGCTAGTAGTTCCACGGCCCCTTCCGCGCCGCGCCCGGTTCGCGGTAAAATCCCTCGGTGAAGCCAATCCAACGAGTGGCCGTACTGGGCGCGGGGACGATGGGCTCGCGCATCGCGGGTCATTTTGCCAATGCCGGAGTTCCGGCGCTGTTGCTCGACATCGTTCTACCCGGAAACCCGAGCCGTAGCGCAGCAGCGCTGGCGGGGATCGAGAATGCCACCAAGCAAAAGCCGACGGCATTTTTCACGCCGGACGCGGCGAAGCTGATCACAGCGGGCAACTTTGAAGACAACCTCAAGGACATCAGGCGGTGCGACTGGGTCATCGAGGCGGTAACCGAAAACCTAGACATCAAGCGCGAGCTGATGGCCAAGGTGTCGATCCTGCGCACGCCGGGCACCGTCATTTCGAGTAACACGAGCGGCATCCCGCTGGCGGCGATTTCCGATGGTTTCGACGGCGAGTTCCGCCGGCACTTCCTGGGCACGCATTTTTTCAATCCGCCGCGGTATCTGCATTTGCTGGAGGTGATTCCTGGCGCGGAGACGCTGCCGGAGGTACTGGGAACGGTGCGCGAGTTCGGCGACCGGCGGCTGGGCAAGGGCGTGGTGCTTTGCAAGGACACGCCGAATTTTATCGCCAACCGCATCGGGACGTTTTTTGGTTCGACCATCCACAAGATTGCGGTGGAGGACGATTACACCGTTGAGGAAGTGGACGCGCTGACGGGGACGGCGATCGGGCTGCCGAAGAGCGCCAGTTACCGGCTGTTGGACATCGTAGGTCTCGACGTATGGGCGTTCGTGACGCGCAACTTGTACGATATGGCGGCACACGACCCGTGGCGCGACCGCTTCGTATTACAACCGTTTCTGGACGAGATGGTGAAGCGGGGCTGGCTGGGGGAGAAGCGTGGCCAGGGTCTCTACAAGAGAGTCGGGAAGGGCGCGGACAGGGAGATCTGGGCCATCGATTGGAAGACGCTCGAATATCACCCGGTGCAGAAGGCGCGGTTTGCGTCGCTGGACGCGGCGAAGAATGCGGAGGATCTGGGCGAGCGGCTACGAATGCTGGTGGCGGCGCCGGATCGAGTGGGATCGTTTTTGTGGAAGCTGTTCAGCGATTTGTTCCTCTACTCGGCGAGCGTTGTACCGGAGATTTCCGACCGCGTGGTGGAGGTCGATCGCGCCATGCGCTGGGGCTACGCCAATAAGCTGGGGCCGTTCGAAGCGTGGGACGCACTGGGCTTTGAAGCGACGGCGCGGCGCATCGAAAGCGAAGGGCGGGCGCTTCCCGAGAACGTGCAGCGCATGCTTTCCTCAGGGGCGAAATCATTTTACCGGCCGGCGGATCGCGATGGCGCTCCGCACACGGAATACTTTGACCTGTGCCGCGCGGGCTACGGCGAGATCGAAGAGCGGCCCGGCATTCTGACGCTGGCTGACGTCAAGCGCGCACGGGGGGTGGTGAAGAAGAACGCGGGCGCATCGCTCGTGGATATCGGCGACGGTGTGTTGTGCCTCGAGTTTCACAGCAAGATGAATTCGATTGGCGGCGACCAGGTGGCCATGATTCATGCCGGCATCGAGGAGACCACGCGCAATTTTCAGGCAATGGTGATTGCCAACGAAGGCGAGAATTTCAGCGTCGGCGCGAACCTGATGCTGGTGCTTCTGGCGGCGCAAGAAGGCGAGTGGGATGAGCTGAACGCCGCCGTCAATGCGTTTCAACAGGCCAACATGGCGCTGAAATATGCGCCCAAACCGGTGGTGGTGGCGCCGTTCGGCATGGCGCTGGGGGGCGGTTGCGAGATCGCGATGCATGCGGCGCGCGTGCAGGCGTCGGCGGAACTGTACATCGGGATGGTCGAGACCGGCGTGGGCGTGATTCCGGGCGGCGGGGGTTGCAAGGAAGCAATTCTGCGCCTGGGCGACGCCAAGCGGGCATTCGAGCTGATCGGCTACGCCAAGGTTTCCTCGAGCGCCGAAGAGGCGCGCCACCTCGGCCTGTTACGCGATGGCGACGCTGTTTCCATGAATCGCGAACGGCTGATTGCGGACGCGAAGGCGCAGGCACTCGTCGTGGCGGAAAACTACGCGCCGGGTGTGCCGCGCCAGAATATCAGCGTGGGAGGAGACAGCACATATGCGCTGCTCAAACTGGGCCTGTACATGGCGCGCCAGGGCAATTACATCACTGAGTTCGATACGGTCGTAGGAGAAAAGCTGGCTTACGTTTTGAGCGGCGGGCGCTCGACCGGTGAGCAGACGGTTTCCGAACAGTATCTGCTCGATCTGGAACGCGAAGCGTTTTTGAGCCTGTGCGGCAGGCCGGAAACGCAGCAGCGCATGCAACACATGCTGAAGACGGGAAAGCCGCTCAGAAATTAGCGTCGTAGGAGTCCAACATGCAAGAAGCTGTCGTTGTTGATTGTTTACGTACAGCCGTCGGAAAGGCACCGCGGGGCACGCTGCGCCATGCGCGTCCGGATGACCTGGCCGCGGCGTGCATCCGGGCGCTGCTGGAGAAATATCCCGAGGTCCCGAAGGAAGAAGTGGATGATGTGATCCTGGGGTGCGCCATGCCGGAAGCCGAATCGGGCATGAACATGGCGCGGCAAGCAGCGTTACGTGCGGGGCTGCCCGACATCGTGCCGGGAGTCACGATCAACCGATTTTGCAGCTCGGGATTGCAGGCCATCGCGATGGCTGCCGAACGCATTCGCTCGGGCGGTGCACACATCGTGATCGCGGGCGGCAGTGAATCCATGAGCCTGATCCCTCGCGGCGGCAACAAAATCGCGCCCAATCCGTGGTTTGTCGATCATCGCCCCGAGATTTACATGAACATGGGATTGACCGCGGAGCAGTTGCAGCACAAATACGGCATCTCGCGCGAGGAGCAGGACGCTTTCTCGCTCCGTAGCCATCAGAATGCGGCACGGGCGCAAGCCGAAGGCAAGTTCAACGACGAGATCGTGCCATTCGTCGTACAGACCGTGACACCCAACGGGGCGAAACCTCACGTGACGAGCAAAGTCTTCGATCGCGACGAAGGCCCGCGCGAGGACACGTCGCTCGAAGCGCTGGGCAAACTAAAGCCTGTGTTCCACGCCAGTGGAACCGTGACCGCCGGAAATTCCTCACAGACGAGCGACGGCGCGGCGGCGGCGCTGGTGCTATCGGATCGAAAAGCGCAGGAGCTACGGCTTAAGCCGATGGCGCGCTTTGTGAGCTTCGCTGCGGGCGGAGTGCCACCCGAGATCATGGGCATTGGACCGGTGGTGGCGATTCCGAAAGCTCTGGCGCTGGCCGGGTTGCAGCTTGAGGATATCGATGTGATCGAACTGAACGAAGCCTTCGCCGTGCAAGCGCTGGCGGTGATTCAACGGGCAGGGCTCAATCTCGACAAGGTCAATCTCAACGGCGGCGCCATCGCGCTGGGGCATCCGCTGGGTTGCACGGGCGCAAAACTTACAGCGACGATTCTGCGCGAGATGCAGCGCCGCGAAGCGAAGTACGGCATGGTTACGATGTGCGTGGGCGGCGGCCAGGGCGCTGCGGGAATCTTCGAAAGGATTTGAGCGCATGGCAACTGCGGCAGCCACACTTCCCAAGACCAAAGGCGGAGCGTTCCTGATCGAAGACCACGTGCCGGAAGAAATTTTCACACCCGAAGATCTGACCGAAGAGCACCGGGCGATCGCGCGCACCGCCGATGAGTTCTGGCGCAAGGAGGTCGAGCCGAATCTCGAGAACATCCTGCAACACAAGCCTGGCGTGGCGCTGTCGGTGCTGCGTAAGTCGGCGGAGCTGGGCCTGACGGCGATCCTGATTCCCGAGAGATTCGGCGGCATGGAAATGGACTTGACCTCGGCGATGGTGGTGGCGGAGCAGTTGTCGCGCGATGGCTCGTACTCGGGCTGGCATGGCGCACACACCGGCATCGGCACGCTGCCTATCCTGTATTTCGGGACCGAAGACCAGAAGCAGCGCTACCTGCCGAGGCTCGCCAAAGCCGAACTACTCGCCGCCTATGCGCTAAGCGAGCCGCAGGCCGGATCGGATGCGCTCGCTGCCAAGACCCGCGCGGACCTGAGTCCCGATGGCCGGCACTACATCCTCAACGGCCAGAAGATGTGGATCACCAACGGCGGGGCAGCCGATCTGTTTACGGTGTTTGCCAAAGTCGGCGGCGAAAAGTTCACGGCGTTTCTTGTCGAGCGCGCATTCCCTGGCGTGAGTTCGGGGCATGAAGAAAAGAAGATGGGCATCAAGGGTAGCTCGACGACCGCCGTCTATCTTGACAACGCGCACGTGCCAGTCGAGAACGTGCTTGGTGAAATCGGGCGCGGGCACATCATCGCCTTCAACATTCTGAACGTTGGCCGGCTGAAGCTGGGGCCGTTCGCCGTGGCCGGCTCGAAAAACGTGCTGGCCATTTCCATCAAGTACGCCAAGGAGCGCAAGGCGTTCGGCACGACCATTTCGCAGTTCGGCATGATCCAGCACAAACTGGCCGAAATGGCGATCCGCATTTTTGCCGCGGAGAGCATGACGTACCGCGTGGTGGGCCAGATCGAAGCGCAGCTCGAAGGTTTCTCGTGGAGCCAGCCCAACGCCTCCGGAACCATGCTCAAGGCGGTGGAGGAGTACGCCGCCGAGTGCTCCATCATCAAGGTCTACGGGTCGGAGGTGCTCGACTACGTGGTGGATGAAGGCGTGCAGATCCACGGCGGCTACGGCTACCACCAGGATTACGCGGTGGAGCGCGCGTATCGCGATTCGCGTATCAACCGGATTTTCGAGGGAACCAACGAGATCAACCGGATGCTGGTGACGGGCATGCTGCTCAAGCGCGCCGCGCGCGGGCAGTTGGGCTTGGTAAAAGCGGCGCAGGGCGTGCTCGGTGAAGTGTTGAGCGGGCCGAGCATCTCCGATGGCGCCGTCGAGGGCCCGTTCGCCGAGGAGATCAAACTGGTGGGGAACGCCAAGAAAATCGCGCTGCTCCTGATGGGCGTGGCTTATCAGAGATTCCTCATGGAACTCGAAAAGCAGCAGGAAATACTCGCCGGGATTACCGACGTCGTGATGGACGTGTTCGCGGCCGAATCGGCGCTGCTGCGTACGCGAAGGCTCGCGGCGCAGAGCAAAGGAGCGCAGGCCGCGGACATGTGCGCGGTGCTGGTGCGCGATGCCATGGCGCACATCGAAGTGACGGCGCGTACGGTGCTCGCGGCATGCTCGAATGGCGACAACTTGCGCGCCAATCTCGCGATGCTGCGCCGCTTCGCCAAGTACGAGCCGGTGAATGCCATCGAGCTGCGGCGGCGGATTGCGAGCCGGCTGATTGATGCCGAACGCTACGTCGTCTGAAACGCAGCGAATTGTCGTGCTGGTTGGCCTGCCGGGCTCGGGCAAGTCGACCTATCTCGACTCCCTGGGCATTACGCCGATCTCTTCCGATCCGGTTCGCCAGCTTCTCGCTGACGACGCGACAAATCAAACGATTCACGCCCGCGTTTTCAGCACGGTCCGCTATCTGGTGCGCCAGCGGCTCGCTATCGGCCGTCCAGTGACGTACGTGGATGCAACACACCTGACGCCCACCGAGCGCCGGCCGTACATCAAAATCGCGCAACGGTACGGCTGCCAAATCGAAGCTCTGTTTTTCGATGTGCCGCTAGAGGTTTGCCTCATGCGTAACCAGACCCGGGACCGCATTGTTCCGGAAGACGCCATGCGCAAGATGGCTGCGAAGCTTGTACCGCCGAGCGTGGACGAAGGGTTCAGCCGGGTGACGGTGGTGAGATAATCGGAGAGAAGTTCATGCTTGCGCTCACTGCCTACGATAGGTTCGTGGAACAGTTATTCGACGTAATGAAGCGCTTCACGATGGCGCTGTCGCAAGCGGGAATCGAATATCGCGTGGTCGGTGGCGTGGCTATTTTCCTCCACGTCTACGAGCGGAGACCGATGGCTGCGCGGCTGACCAATGACATTGATGTCGCTGTCCAGCGTGCTGATCTCGATTCGATCGTTCGCGCCGCCGAATCGTTTGGCTTCATTTATCGGCACGCCGCAGGAGTTGACATGCTGTTGGATTCTACTAACCCGGAGAAACGCAGCGCAGTCCACATGATTTTTGTGCGAGAAAAAGTGCGCGCGAACGACATGGAACCCGTGCCGGACTTCTCACCAGCAGTCGAGGCCATTGAGGGCGCTCTCATCGCTCCCGTCGCCGACCTCGTTCGAATGAAGCTGACCAGTTTTCGCCTCAAGGATCGCGTCCATATCCAGGATATGGACGGCGTCGGCCTGATCACCCCAGAAATGGAAGCCCAACTTCCGGAGCCCCTGCGCCAGCGCCTCGCCCAGGTTCGCGCAACAGAGTAATCCGCTCAAAACCCGCTGGCCTCAATCCAGAAACTCTCGCGCCACGTGCCGCCGGCCGGGATGCTTTGCAGCTCCTTGTAAATCCCCGCGTGCGCCAGATTGAACGCGTTGGTGATGGCCGACATCGGCTCAAAGCAGATGAAGTCCTTGCCCGGTGGCGCGTAAATCACAGCGACCGTATACTTCGGCCCGTAAATCACGGAAATTTTCCGGCCGCCTCCTTCCACCCAGAATGTCGCGTGGTTGTCGTTGCCGCGCACCAGACCGCCGAACACATCATCGAGCTGCGTGGTTGCCAGCGAAACCGGATCCGGAAACTCCACCGGCTGCCGTTTGCCCGTCGGGATCAGCAGCGGCGAAAGCTCCAGATGCTCGCGCGCAGCCACGTGCACTTTCCACTGATCGCGCGGTATGTCCGGCAGTTGAAAATACGGGTGGTAGCCCGCGCCCAGTGGCATTGGCTCGCTGGATTGGTTTTCCACGGCTGTTTCGACTTCGAGCGCGCCGTCCGCGAGCCGGTACGTCATCTCGATCGTGTGCGCGAACGGAAATTGCGCCATCAATTCGGGATGCCGCCAAAACTCCAGACGGCTGGTCACGCGCGCGGACTTGCCGTCCGCCTCCAGCTTGACTACTTTCCAATCCGAGGAAAACAGCAGCAACCCGTGGATTGGTCTTTGATTCCCGTCGCGCCGGACATTGCCCAGTTCGGTGTTCAACAGGTACTTCTTGCCGTTGGCGTAGAAGGCGTCCTGATCGAGCCGGTTAGCCCACGGCTCCAGAAATGGCACGCCGCAAAGCGCCGGGTTCGCCTTCATCTCGGCTACGCTCTGGTAGGGCGACCAGAGAATGTTCTTCCCGTGCACCGTCATCGCGTATGCGATGTTCCCGACAGAGGGCACGATGGAGACTTCGATCGCACGCGCGCGGTCGGCGAGTTGCACAATCTCAATGCCGTCGGCGACGGCTTTCTTGGCGGAGTAGTTGGCGGCTTCAGTCATGATGGGAAGTAGGAGCGCCCAGACTAATTTCTTCATTGTGGATCTAGCTCGCGCAGGTCCAGGTGGGTTTCGCGTTGGCAGCACATGCAGGGGCCCGGTTCGTACTGGCGGATGGAACAGACATCACACCAATAAGTAACCATAAAACGCTTGCCGTCTTTCAGAACGTGAAGCGCGTGCGTGTAGGCCGGGTCCACCTGAAAGTGGTCCGCGCTCGTGAAGTGTCCCAGAGCCTCGAATTCGTCGCCCGCCAGCCGCTTATCGTGCAGAACGTGCTCGGTAGTTCCATCGCCGTCGAGCACAATCCATTTATGTTCAGCGGTCTCGATGGCAGGCGGCTGGTTCTCACGCTGGGCCAATTTGCCGCGAATGATCGTCGGCGTTGTGGTCACGGCTTTCGGCGATTCCGCAAAGCACGCCGTCACAAGAATTAGGCAGGACAGCAGCCGAAGCAACTGCATACATTTCATTTTAGCGTGAGGAAGGCGCTACAATCTGTCTTTCTCCCACATGGCCGCCCGCATCTCGCTGTTCGTCACCTGCATCGTTGATCAACTCTTCCCCAAAGTGGGGATGGCGGTGGTTGACGTGCTCGAGCGTCTTGGCTATCAGGTGCATTTTCCCGAACAACAAACCTGCTGCGGCCAGCCGGCATTTAACAGCGGGTATCGCGAGGAAGCGCGCCAGGTCGCGCGGCATTTTCTGAAGGTGTTTGGCGACGCGGACTACATCGTCGTTCCATCTGGTTCATGCACCTCGATGATCACGCATCATTTTGCGGACATCTTTAAGAAGGAACCGGAGAACCTGGAGCGGGCGCGAGTGATCGAATCCAAGGTATTCGAATTCTCGCGTTTCTTACTGGACGTGGCAAAGGTGGAAGATGTTGGGGCCCGGTTGGAACAAGTCGTCACCTATCACGATAGTTGCCACGCGCTGCGCGAACTGGGAGTAAAGGACGGCCCACGGCGCTTGCTCAGCCACGTGCGGGGATTGGAACTGCGCGAGATGGATGCGGCCGAGGAATGTTGCGGCTTCGGGGGAACTTTTTCCGTCAAGTTCCCGGAGGTCTCGGGAGGCATGGCCCGCACCAAGATCGATTCCATTGTGCGCACGGGCGCATCCACCGTCGTTTCGGCCGATTCCAGTTGTCTGATGCAGTTGCAGGGAGCGCTTTCGCGGGCGGGCCTTCCCGTTCGCACCATGCATCTGGCCGAGGTGCTCGCCTCCCGCTGACCTATGTCCACCCTCTTCGACGAGAAGATCCACGACACACTGGCCGATCCCAAGCTCCAGCTCGCGATCTACAAGGCCACCGGCCGCCTGGTCGAAGAGCGGCGCAAAGCCATCGAGCCGGACATCTGTCCGGATTACCAGGAGCTGCGTACCCAAGCCAACGCCGTCAAGCGGCACACAATTGAGCATCTGGATTACTACCTCGAAGAATTTGCGCGCAACGTCGAGGCGCACGGTGGAAAGGTCATCTTTTGCAAAGACGCCGAAGAGGTTTCTGACTTCGTACTCTCGCTCGCCAAAGAACGCCGCGCGGGGCTGATTGTGAAATCGAAGTCGATGACGACCGAAGAGATTGACCTGAACGAGCGTCTCGAGCACCAGCATCTCGAATCGGTCGAGACCGATCTGGGCGAGTACATCATCCAACTCGCGCACGAGCGGCCGTATCACATCGTGGCGCCGGCACTGCACAAGACGCGGGAACAAGTGGCTGACCTGCTCACCGATAAATTGGGTGTTCCGCGCGAAACCGTCATCGAGAAGCAGACCATGATCGCTCGCGCCGTGCTGCGTGAGAAGTTTCTCGCGGCCGATATCGGGATCAGCGGCGCGAACTTTCTCGTCGCCGACTCGGGAGCCATCGTCTTGGTGGAAAACGAGGGCAACGCACGCCTCACAACCTCGGCACCGAAGATTCACATCGCCGTGGCGGGCATCGAGAAGCTGATTCCTCGCGCGCAAGACCTGGCCGTGTTTCTTAAGCTGCTGGGCCGCAGCGCCACCGGGCAGCGGCTCACGGTGTACACGTCGTTTCTTTCCGGACCGAGACGCACGGAGGAAATCGATGGCCCCGAAGAATTCTACGTGGTGCTGCTCGATAACGGCCGCACCAAGGTCTTAGCCGACCGTGAGAAGCGGCAGTCGCTCTACTGTATTCGTTGCGGTGCCTGTCTGAATCACTGTCCCGTCTATCGCAAGATCGGCGGCCACAGTTTTCCGTGGGTGTACTCCGGGCCGATCGGCGCGATCCTGACGCCGCAGTTTCTCGGCGTGCGGCACGAGCCGGGGTTGCCTTTCGCATCGAGCTTGTGCGGAGCGTGTGCGGAGGTATGCCCGGTCAAGATCGATATTCCGCAAATCCTGCTCGATCTGCGCTCGGAAGTGAAGAAGGCGGAGACGCGTGAGGGAACGAACCGGCTAGAGCGCCTCGCATTTCGTGCGTGGGCCTGGGTGATGCGCCACCCTCGCCTTTACGAAATTGCGGGGATGGCGGCCGCATCGCTGGCGCCTTCGAGAGATGGCGGCTGGGTGCGCAGCATGCCGCTAAGCGCGGGTCCGCTTCGCGCGTGGGTCAGCCAGCGGGATCTGCCCCCTGCCGCACCCAAGAGCTTCCGGCAGATGTGGAGGGAGCGCTGATGTCGCGCGAAACCGTGCTGCACAAGGTGAGGACCGCGTTGGGCCGCAGCGCCGGGCAGCCGATTGCAGAGCCGCCGCCCGTTCGCTTGCGCATTGCCCAAGTCAATATCGAGGCGCGGATTGCCTCCTTCTGCACGCGCATCGAAGCACTGGCGGGAAAAACGCATGCCGCGCGTTCGGTCGAGGACGCGCTCGAATACGTGGCAGCCATCATCGCAGGCCGCACCGCCGTCGCTTCGAATGCGCCCATCCTCCGCGAATGCGGGATTACGGCGCTCCCTGGTGTGCAGACCGGTGTCACAGATCGCGAGGAGCTACGCACCTTGTGCGCGACCGCTGGCGTCGGCATCACCGGCGCCGACTATGCCTTGGCCGACACCGGAACGATTGTCTTGCTCTCGAGTCAGCAGGAAGCTCGCATGATCTCGCTCCTGCCGCCCGTTTACATCGCCATCGTAAAACGCGAGTTCCTGCTGACCGGCCTGGATGAGCTGCTGACCGTTCTGCGGAATCCCGCGGAGCAAACCAGCTCGATGGTGTTGATTACCGGCCCCAGCCGCACCGCCGACATCGAGCAGATCCTGGTTCGCGGTGTCCACGGCCCGGGCGAGATTCATGCGGTCGTGGTCTGACCGCTGCCCTGCCCTTCCAATTCCAGCTCCTTCGCCCGCCCCTGCATGGCACGAATGCAGAAATCGACGTGCGCGTCCAGATCCACCCCCAAGTCTGTAGCGCCATTCACGATGTCCTCGCGGCTCACAGAGCGCGCGAAGGCCTTGTCCTTCATCTTTTTTCGCACCGATTTCGTATCCACTTCATGGACACTACGCCCGGGCTTGACGAGCGAAACCGCGGTGATGAAGCCTGCCAGTTCGTCACAAGCAAACAATGTTTTTTCGAGAGCCGATTCGCGGGGAACCCCACTATAGTTTGCGTGGGACAGTATGGCGCGCCGGATCTCTTCGGGAACGCCACGGCTGGCTAGAATGGGTTCGCCCTTCATCGGATGGTCGGGAGCCTCTGGATGCATCTCGTAATCGAAATCGTGTAACAGAGCCGTGACCGACCACTTGTTTTCGTCTTCCCCCAACTTCCGTGCATAGGCCGCCACACAACTTTCCACGGCAAGGGCATGCTTGCGAAGGCTTTCCGATTTGGTAAACTCGTGCAGGATTTGGAGCGCCGCATCTCTAGTTAACATGAAGTTTTCTTACCACATTGACGATCAGTCCGGAAATTCCAAAATTGGAATCACTTGGCCACAGTTAACAACTGCCAAGTTTACGAGAGGTTGCGGGGACTTACACGCCAAACAAGTGCATTGTGGTACACTCGCTCAGAGACCCACTTTTGCCGGTTTCCAAAACCTGTAACTCCGGGTCTGCCACTTGCGTCGAAGGCTAGTAGCGGGAAAACGCGAACGCCAGTGGATTGCTAATGTCTGAACTGAATCCTGAAATCAAGCCGGCTACCGAGGCGGATGATCACTTGGCCAGGCTCTACTCCCCTACTGCCGAAGTGCCCTGGTACCGCTCTCTAATCAACAATATCCGAGAGACGATCCATCCCCCTCAACTGCCACCCTTGCAGGTGACTTCTAAGCCGATTGTAGTTAAGGACATCTGGGGCTTGTACGGCAAAGACCAGAAATCCAACCTGATGTCGCTCGCGATCCACACGACCGTGATCGTCCTGCTGTTCACCGTAGCGTCTAGCAAGGCGGTGCAAAACTCGGCCAAGCAGGCAATTGCCGTGTTTGTGCCAGATATCGCGCCCTACGTCCCGAAGATGGCGGAGCAGAAGCAGCAGATGCAAGGTGGCGGTGGTGGCGGCGACCGGTCACCTACGCCCGCCAGCAAAGGCCGTTTGCCGAAGCCTTCGATGAAGCAGTTCACGCCACCCATGGCGGTGGTCAACAACCCCAATCCGAAGCTGTTGATGGATCCGACGATTATCGCGCCTCCCGATACCCCCCTGCCGAATGTGAATATGCCGGTGTGGGGTGATCCACTGGCCAAGGTGGGTCCGCCTTCGAACGGCCCAGGCTCAGGCGGCGGGATTGGCAGCGGTTCCGGTGGTGGTGTGGGCTCTGGCAAAGGCGGCGGGTTCGGTCCAGGTGAAGGCGGCGGTGTCGGCGGCGGCGTATTTCGTGTGGGCGGCGGCGTTTCGGCTCCGCAGGTCCTCTACAAAGTCGACCCCGAGTATTCGGAAGAGGCCCGCAAGGCTAAGTACTCTGGAACCGTAGTCTTACAGTTGATTGTGGACGCCAGCGGCAAGGCCCGGGATATCCGGGTGGTTCGCAGCCTGGGCTTAGGCCTGGACGAGAAAGCCATCGAAGCCGTCAACAAGTGGAAGTTCCGTCCAGGGGTCAAGAATGGGCAACCGGTAGCCGTGCAGGCGACCATCGAAGTGAATTTCCGGCTGTTGTAAGCAAGTCAGTCCCCCGCGTCAGGCCCTCCGGCTGCCGCCATCCACAAGCCCGCGCAATTGCTGGCCGATGTCCGTCAGGGTCGCCGACTGAGCAGTGAGTTCCTCGGCCGCTGCCGCGCTCTCCTCTGCGGTGGCTGCTGTTGTTTGGCTTGCCTTTTCCATCTGCATGATCGCTTTGCTGATCTGATCGAGGCCGCGCGCTTGCTCCTGGCTCCCTATACTCACCTCGTCAACCAGTGTCTTTATCTGCGCCGCTTCTCCGGTGACGCCGCGGATGGCTTCGGCGACCCGATCGACCCTTGATTTGCCGCCATCCGACTTGGCAATCGATTCCTCGATCAGCGAAGAGGTGTCCCTAGCAGCTTGGGCAGAGCGCTGTGCCAGGTTGCGCACTTCGTCGGCAACCACCGCGAAGCCCATGCCGGCCTCGCCCGCGCGCGCCGCCTCCACCGCGGCATTCAGAGCCAGAATGTTGGTCTGGAAGGCAATCTCATCGATGACCTTGATGATCTTGGAAATCTTTTGGCTGGAGCCGCTGATTTCTCCCATTGCCACAACCATCTCGTCCAGCGCTTGATTGGTCTCGCGGAATTTCTCTTCGGTGTGCCCTACGATCCCGGTCGCATTTCGTGAGTTTTCCGTGTTTCTACGGGCCATCGAACTGATCTCTTCCGTAGAGGCGGAAGTTTCTTCCAGGGATGCGGCACTTTCCGACGCCCCCTGGGCGAGCGTCTGGCTGGAAGAGGAAACCTGCGCGGCAGCCTGGGCTACTTGCTCAGCGCCGGTGGCGACTGATTCGGAGATCTCTTTCAATGTTCGAGCTAGGCCCGTGACCGCAAAGACTCCTCCACCGTCGGCGAGCAGTACCAGAACCGTTAGCGCCAACATCACGAGTTCATTGCGCTGGATGCTGGCTTCGGTGCCGGCGATGGCGGCATCCCGGCGGACGCTGTTGGCCTGGCCGAAGGCAGTGGCGTTCTTCTGAAGCGCATCGAGAAGGGGCGTTATCTTTTTCAAGGCGCTGGCACTGGCTTCTTCGGGATGCCCAGCAGCGGACATCTCAGCGAAGTCGCGGAAGTTTTCCACCCACTGCTCCAAAGCGGACCGCATCGTATTGACGGCCCCCTGCTCCTCCGGACTTAGTTTGGATGCCTCCATCAGTTGGAATGTTTTTCGCATCTCCTCTGCGGTGGCGTCGAATGTCGAACGTGCCGTGGCAAACGGCCCTGGTGCATGCGTCAGTGAAAAAAGCGAAACCCCGCGCATGGCGGTACGCATGTTGGCAATGCCAACCGCGATCTGACGCGCCTGGTCCAGCCGCGAGGAACTACCGACTATCTCCTCCCGCATCTGCGTGCGGAGGTGCCGGATAGTCGATAGAGAATAAACAGCTGCGGCCGCTGCCACCATCGCAACAAAGCTGAAACACACCAACAGCTTGGTCCGCATACTCGTCTGCTGCATCATCGATCATTACTCCCGGAGACGCCACGAGGCGGCCCTATGTAGGAGATCGGCGGAATGTTTCGGGAGATTAGCCTGATTCGAAGCCCTCTTCATTAACCCGGCCCTAAATTATTTCGACCGACCTGCCGATGAGAGTCAGGAACGCGATGCGGCGCTCTTGAAAGAGCTGTCGTCCGTGAAGGAATTGCGGAGTGTCGCACTTAAGAAACCAGGAGTCTAACATGTACGCATCAAGTAGCAGCAGTACGTCAGTTCCGACGTTGCGAACGGCTTGGCGCCGATTCGCAATGTGTTGGGCAGTTGCGATGGTGACAATCGGTGCAGCGTACGCGACCGAAGGCAGCGCCAGTGTCTACCCGGAAGGAGCTGAGACGGTCTTGCCGGGCCATATGCCTGCCCCCCGGGGGGACGATGTTCTGCGAGTTCACTGTTTTTTATGATGCAAATGAGCTCGCAGGTTCCAATGGCCGGGCCCTGCTTCCGGGCTTTCATCTTCGAGTCGGAGCAGTGGCGGGAAAGCTCATGCACAACTGGGGCGTCCATGTATTGGGCGGCACGCTCGTCAGCGTGGGTGCCCTCCCGCTCGAGTACATTCACCTCGACGCTCCATTCGGAAAGGGCGATAAAGCCGGAATTGGAAACCCGGACATTGAAACGGCAATTGCTTACAAGAAAGGCGCCCTTAGCTGGTGGTATGGGTTCGAGGTTTACACTCCCGGCTTCTCTTATCACAAGAACGACCTGGTCAATATTGGCCAGCATAACTACGCGACGGCTCCCTCAGGCGCCTTTACGTATATGCCCCACCACGGAAGCACCGAAGTGAGCTCCAAGTTTCAGTACATGGTCAACTACACCAACAATGCTACCCAATATCGTTCCGGCAACGAATTCTTGTGGGAATACGCCGGCATGCAGAACCTGACTAAGAGACTCGCGATCGGTGGCAATGGGTACTTTTACAAGCAGACGACGAACGATTTACAGAACGGGTTGATGTATTTGGATGGAAATCGGGGGCGCGCCGTGTCAAGGCAAAGTAGAAATGTCCTATTCCGAGCAAAGTAGAAATGTCCTGTTTTAGGAGGGCAGCCGGGAGGTTGGGATTAGAGTGGCATCGATGTTCTGGGGGAGTCGCGCTCCCTGGGGCAGATCCGAAGACCGCTGCGACGGGGCTGGCTCCGAAGCAGACGGCGCCAAGCCCCCAGTCAAACCGGGCCCTATGTTGCCCGTTCTGGGGGTTTTGGTTTTTGTGGGCAGATCTGCTTTGGTGAAGCCCCCGAGCAGCGGTCTTCGGATAAATCAAGCGCGAAGATCGCCGGGCCGGTTTTGCCCGGCGATCCATGTGCCTTTGGCCACGGCGCCGGCGCTCAACTGCGAGCATTAGACACCTCGACGGCCTGGCGCAGAGAGGGGCCAGACCGAATAGAGAAATTCTTCATCCAATCGCTTGGACGTTTGGCCTTGCCGGTTGGGCACGGGGGTTTGGCCTCTCTGGTTTTGGGGGACGGCAACTCGTGCAATGGCGGAGCGCAGCGGCGCGCGCGCACATAGCGACCTTGGAACTGCACAGCAATGATCCCGTCCAATCGCTCCTCCACGCGCACCCAGGCTTTGCGCATTCCAACCTGAATGTCCCGGCGGTCGATTTGATAGATCTTTCCGTCGTACCGTACGGTGTAATCATTGGTCACTTGCCACGGTTCGACGTGGCTCAGGATTGCCGCCAGATCATGGTCTTTACCTAGTGGCCGATGGGCGTCTGCAGCGTCGGTCGCCTGCACTACCAAGGTCTGGTTCCACCAGGGCAGATATTCTCTCTCCAGGTAGGCATTGGCCTGCTCGATCGTGCACGCCCCGGCCACACGCAGCCCTTTCACCAGGCGGTCCTGCGCCGTCAAAAACTGGCGCTCGATACGCCCCTTGGCCTGAGGCGAATGCGCGGGAATCCAAACTACATTCAACTCGCGCAGAGCCCGCTCGATCTGCGTCGGCGGCATCTGGGGCCGGTCTCGGCCTTCGCGCTGCTCTTGCCGTTTGGTCTTGACCGCCACCTGAAACATGCCGGCCTTATCCGTGTAAAACGCTAGCGGTCGGCCGAACCGCTCCAGGTACGACCACAACAGCCGCATGTTCTCCTCGCTCGAGTCGTGCCGCACGAATCGCGCCCACAGCTGGCTGGTGGCGTCGTCGATCATCGAAATCAGATAGATCTGCTCCCCACGGCCCTCCAGCCAGTCGTGGTCGCTGGTGTCCCACTGTACCAACTCACCCCAGCGGCTCCTCCGCGGCCGCCATTGGTGCACCTCCACCACACGGCGCTGACTGGCTCTCCACAATCTCGCCTTCCCCATCCATCGCCGCAGCGTCTCTTTGCTCACCGTAATCTGGTGCCGCTTGTGCAGGTACTCTGCCGCCAACGTTGGCCCGAATCCCCGGTACACCGGGTCGGAAAGGACGGTGATCGCCCGCTGTTCCATCTCTGCTGGCAGCTTCCGATTCGACGCCCGCCCACGCAGCTCATGGATTACCGCCCGGTCTCCTTTCCGCCGCAGCTTGCGCAGCAGTCGCCGCACCTGGCGCTCCGTGACGCCGATCTCCTCGGCGGCCTGCTTTTGAGTAATCAGTTTCTTCTTAGCCCTCTTCAGGGCATCCAGCCGGTCTCGGTCGGCTTGGTTCATCAGTAGTTGTCCTTCGTCCACGCCCCAGGCTGGACCCAGTCAATAGGACATTTCTACTTTGCCCAAATAGGACATTCTCACTTTGCTGCGACAAATCGGGGGCGCGCCGTGGTTTTCGGGCCGGAGATCCGCTATCATTTCAGCCGCTTCGCCATGGTTCTGAAGTATCAAAAGGACTTCCTGGTACAAAACAGACCCGTCGGGAACGAGCTTTGGCTCCAGTTCGGCGTCCCACTCGGCCATCCGCATCATGACTAGCGAACGCTGCGGAACGCGAGGAGGCGCTATTTCTGCCCGCGGAGGTAGGCGTCCTCGCCGCGAATCCAGTCTTCCCGCACCGGAGAGAATAAATCCGTTGCCAGCGAATCTTCCAGAGCCTCCACCAGGTGTGGCGCGTCGGGTGGAATGGTCAGCGTCTCGCCGCCATGAAGGATTTGCTCCTCACCTGAGATCACAAAGCGGAGCCTGCCTCGCTCCAGCATCGTGATTTGTTCGTTGCCGTGCTGATGCAGCGGCACGACGGCGCCCCTCTGCAAGCGGATGCGGGCGACGGTCACGCGCTCCGCGTGGATCACCTGCCGCGAGACGCTTGGGCTCATCTGCTCTTCCGGAACTTCGGCCCAGTTGTAAAGCTTCATGGTGAACCGGTATTCTATCATGAGGGTCATGAAGGGCATCGTACTGGCCGGTGGCACGGGGAGTAGACTGCATCCGCTCACCAAAATAACCAACAAGCACCTGTTGCCGATTTACGATAAGCCCATGATTTACTATCCGATCCAGACGCTGGTGGATGCGGGCATCCGGGATATCCAGGTCGTCACCGGCGGAAAGAACGCGGGCGATTTTCTGCGCCTGTTGGCTAATGGCAAGAATTTCGGCCTCAAGCACATCGGCTACACCTACCAGGAAGGCGAAGGCGGCATTGCCGATGCCCTGGCACTCGCGGAACACTTTGCCGATGGCGACAAGATCTGTGTCATTCTCGGCGACAACATCATCCAGGGCAGCATCCGCAGCGCTGTAGAGCAATTCGGGAAGCAGTCGTGCGGAGCGCGCATTTTGCTTAAGAAAGTTCCCGACGCGGAACGGTTTGGGGTGGCACAAATCGAAGGCAATCGCATCGTTGGGATCGAAGAGAAGCCCAAGCGGCCGAAATCAGATTGCGCGGTCACCGGTATTTACATGTATGACGCGACGGTGTTCGACAAGATCAAAACGCTGGTGCCTTCGCGGCGCGGTGAACTGGAGATCACGGACGTCAATAACGCCTACATCGCAGAGGGCACGATGACCTTCTCCTTTCTCGATGGGTGGTGGACCGACGCCGGAACGTTCGATTCCCTGCTGCGCGCCGGCAATCTGGTGGCGCAGAGCCGGCAGCTGGAAAAAGTCAACGCATAATGGCAACCAAAGCAACGGCGATTTCACAGGCGCGCCGGATCGCGCACACCGCGCACATGGACCTGGCGATTCCAGAGTGTGAGAAAGGTATCGGCGCGGTGATCTCGGCGCTCGATTCCACGCAACTGATCGAAGGGGTCCGTCTCCAGCCGATCGCACTGTGGCCGGACGATCGCGGCTATTTCCTGGAAGTGCAGCGTTTGGGCCAAGGGTTGGCCGCACATTTTCCGGCCGAGAGCACGCAGATTTCGGCGGCGCTGAACTATCCGGGCACGGTCAAAGCGTTTCACTACCATCTGCACCAACACGATTGTTGGACGCCCGTGGCGGGCTTGCTGCAAGTAGCGCTGGTGGATTTAAGAGCCGGCTCGGCAACGTATGGTGCGCGCAACACGTTCTACGTGGGAGCGTTGCGGCCATGGCAGATTCTGATACCGCCGGGCGTGGGACACGGATATAAAGTTGTGGGGCGCGACCCCGCGCTGCTGGTCTATATGACCGACCGGTTCTACAATCCAGCCGACGAAGGCCGGATTCCCTACGATGATCCGCACATCCGCTATGACTGGGAGACGCAGTACAAATAGGTGAAGCTCTTAATAACCGGTGGCGCGGGATTTATCGGTTCGGGTTTTATTCGGCTGCTGCTGGAGTCCGCCGATGCGCCCGAGATCATCAACGTGGATAAACTGACGTACGCCGGAAACCCGGAGAACCTGGCGCCGGTAGCCGGGCATCCGAAATACCGTTTCGTGCAAGGCGACATCTGTGACGCCAATGTCGTGGGCGCGCTGGTAGGCAACGAGAAGCCGGATGCCATCGTGCATTTCGCCGCTGAATCCCACGTGGACCGCAGCATCCTTTCGCCGGGGCCGGTGTTCGAGACCAACCTGCGCGGGACGTTCACTTTGCTCGAAGCGGCGCGGGCGTATGAAACGCCGCGATTTGTGCACATCTCGACGGATGAAGTTTACGGCAGTCTGACGGTTCCACTCGAAGCCGATGAGGCGTTCCCGTTAAACCCGAGCAGCCCGTACTCGGCATCCAAGGCGGGCTCGGACTTGCTGGCCCGATCGTACTTCACAACGTATCGCGTGCCCGTAATTATCACGCGCGCCTCGAACAACTACGGGCCTTACCAGTTTCCCGAAAAACTGCTGCCGCTAATGATCTCGAATGCGCTCGAACGGCGCGCGCTCCCGGTGTATGGCGACGGCCAGCAGGTGCGCGACTGGCTGTACGTAGACGATCACTGCCGTGCCATTCGCGCGGTGCTTGAAAAGGGTCGTGAGGGGGAAATTTATAATATCGGCGGCAGCCGGTCACTGCCAAATCTCGAAGTGGTGCGCCAGATTGTGGCCGCGACGCGCGCGCCGGAGACGCTGATCCAATATGTCCAGGACCGCCCGGGGCACGATCGCCGTTATGCGCTGTCGAGTGCCAAGGTCATGCGCGAGACCGGCTGGGCGCCAGAGGTGACATTCGAGGACGGCTTGGCGAGCACGATTGACTGGTACCGCCAGAACACAGCGTGGGTGGAGCGCGTGAAGTCGGGCGAGTACCGCCGCTACTATGCGCGCAATTACGAAAACCGCGAAACCGCGGGCGCGCCCGCGCGTTCGAAAGCCTGACAGATGCGCGTGGCCCTGGATGCCACACCACTCGTGCTGGCAACGGGCGGCCTGGCACGGTACACCGCGGAGCTGAGCGCCGCGCTGGCCGAGAACTTTCCGGAAGGTGAATTCGTCCTGCTCAGCGACCGGGCGTTTCCGATGCCGCAACCGTCGCGGCGCAACCTGCGTTGTGGCCGGCCGGCAAGCAATATTTTCGAGCGGCGATGGTGGACGTGGGGAGTCCAGCGGGAAATGAGCCGGCTGCATTGTGAGGTGTTTCACGGGACCAACTTTGAGGCGCCGTACGCGCCATTGCGTCCGAGCGTCATCACTGTGCATGATCTATCGCCTTGGATGAATCCGGAATGGCACCACGCGGCCGATCGTGTTCGCCGGCGCACGCCGCGGCTCGTGGGACTGCGTATCGCGACGATGATCATCACTCCAAGCGAAGCGGTACGCGCGCAGGTGATCGAGCGTTTTCAAGTCTCGCCTTCTCGAGTAATAGCCGTGCTGCTTGGTGCGTCGGATGTGTTCCGGCCGGTTGAGACGATGGACCGGCCGCCTTACTTTCTTTACGCGGGCACGCTCGAACCGCGGAAAAATCTGTACGAATTGATCGCGGCGTGGCGCACGGTGCGTGATCGGTATCCGGTGGAACTGGTTCTGGCCGGACGGCGGCGCGTGGATTTCGCCGAACCGGCACCGGAGCCAGGGTTACAACTGACTGGGGAGGTGAGTGACGTGGATCTCGCCCGGCTCTATTCTGGGGCGCTGGCCGTGGTTTACCCCTCGCGCTATGAAGGATTCGGCCTGCCAGTGCTCGAAGCCATGCAGTGCGGCGCATGCGTTTTCATTTCGAAAGATGCAGCGCTCCGCGAAGTGGCGGGGGACGCTGGGATAAGCCTGGAGGGAGTACGCTCGTGGGCGGAGGCGATGTGTGCGGCGGCCAGCCATCCGGAGTGGCGGCAAGCGCGCCGGAAAGCATCGCTGGCACGCGCGCGCGAGTTCTCCTGGGCGCGCACGGCACGGCTCACGCACGAGGTCTACGAAGAAGCGCGGCGGCGCTTCGCTTTCTGACATGTCCCGGGGCCACGCGCTGCTTCTGGTTCCCGAGGCTCCCTACCCTACCCATGGCGGCGGTGCGCTGCGATCCGCCTCGGTCCTCGCGTATTTGGCGCGTCGCTATGAAGTAGACGTCATCGTGTTCCGGGAGCCGGGCGCGCCCGACCCCGCGTCTCTATTTCCCGCCGGACTGGCGCATGAGATTCAAGTTCTTAATCTGCCCTATCATCGCAAGGAACCGATCTCCCGGGCCGCGCGCAACGCCGGGCGATTGGTGCGCGGAATGCCACCGCTCATGGACCGTTTCAGCGATTTTGGAGATTCCGTAGCGGCATTTGTGCGGGGCCGCCGTTACGAAATCGCGGTCATCGAGCACTTCTGGTGCGCGCCGTACTGGGAGCAGATCGCGCCGGTGAGTCGGAGGACGGTGCTCAATCTGCACAATATCGAATCGGTCCTCCACGCGCGATGCGCGCGTAGCGAGAACGGCCCGCAAGCTCTGGCGCACAGCATTTTTCAGCAGGCCGCGCGCTATCTGGAAACGGCTTGGCTGCCGCGGTATGAAGAACTGTTAGTCGCATCCTCAGAGGATGCGGAAATCGTGCGAGCGATTGCTCCGGAGACCAAAATCACCGTTTACCCCAATGCCATTCCTTTCGTTCCGCGGCCAGCGGCGGTGGAACGCGACGTGGTGGCCTTTTCCGGCAATCTGGAATACCACCCCAACGTCTCGGCAGTCCGTTACTTTCGCGACGAAATTTGGCCGATTTTGAGCGAGAAGTGGCCGGCGCTGACCTGGCGGTTGATCGGCAAGAATCCTGGAACAGTGCGGCAATACACCGGTGACAACCCGCGCATCGAGTTCTCTGGGCCGGTGGAGAGCGCGATTGACGAGTTGGCGGCCGCTAAAGTCGTCGTCGTTCCATTGCTTGCTGGAAGCGGCACGCGGTTCAAGGTGATTGAGGCTTGGGCGGCCGGGCGGGCCGTGGTCGCGACGGCGATCGGCGCGGAGGGTCTGACGGCCCGCCACGGGGAGAACCTGCTCATCGCCGATGACGCGTGGCATTTTGCCGACAGCGTGTCACGATTACTCACCAACCCCGCTCTTCGCGCTCGATTGGGCGAAACCGGCCGCGCATTATTTGAGTCAGACTTTACATGGGAGGCCGCGTGGCAAAGACTGGATCTGTGAGAGACTGGCAAAATAAGTGCTTGCGGTATCGCTATACTGGTTGATTCTCAATGCGGTTCGCTGTTGACGCCCATGCGATAGGCCGTCATCTCACCGGAAACGAAGTTTACGTCCGGAGCCTGTTGAACGGCTTCGCAGGTTTGGACCAGGAGTCGGAATTCATCACGTACTTGTCGATGGAAGACGTCGAATCCTGGGTGCCCCCACAATTTCCTGTGCGCCGGATCTCGGGCAATCCGTTCGTCCGTCTGGGATGTGATTTTGCTCTGAAGCTGCGCCGGGACCGCCCGGGACTTCTGCACGTCCAGTACACCGCGCCGCTATCCTGTCCGGTGCCGGTCGTGGTCAGCGTGCATGACGTGAGTTTCCTCGAACATCCCGATTACTTTCCGTTCCATCGCTCGCTACAGTTGCGGATGACGGTCCGCCGGACGATCCAGAAAGCCGCCCACATATTGACTGGCAGCGAGTTCTCCCGCGATGCGATCGCGCGCGCCTACAATCTCGATCCGGCCCGCATTGCGGTCGTTCCCAACGCTGCCGCGGACTGCTATCATCCGGTCCGCCGCGAAGCGGCACTGGCCCAGGTGCGCCGGCGGTTTGATCTGGCGGCCCCGTTCATTCTGGCGGTGGGCGACCTCCAGCCGCGCAAGAACCATACTGGTTTGATTGAGGCGTTTGCCGGCCTGCTCCGCAGCCAACCGCATCTCCCGCACCGGCTCGTGCTGGCAGGGAAAGAAACATGGTTTGCCGGGCGCGTACACGATGCCGCCAAGAACTCCGGTCTTGGAGGCCGGATTCGGTTCCTAGGCTTCGTTTCGGACGACGATCTGCTCCATCTGTACAACGCGTGCGAGCTGTTTTGTTTCCCCTCGTATTACGAAGGTTTCGGCCTGCCGGTCCTCGAAGCCATGGCGTGCGGCGTGCCTGTGTGCTGCTCGAACACCTCCGCTGTTCCGGAAGTAGCGGACGGGGCCGCGCTCTTGTTCAACCCCTACAATACCGACGAGATTACTCGCGCCATGCTGGACCTGATTCTTCTTCCGGAGCTGAAGCTTCGGATGCGAAGGCTGGGCCTGCATCGCGCGACGCAGTTCAGCTGGCGGAAGACGGCACAGGAGACTCTGGAGGTGTATCACAGCGTGGCCGAGCAACGTGAACCGGTGCGCCGCGCCGCGGCCGCGTCGATTTCTCTGCGATGAGTCGCTTTTTGCGCTTGTGGCGGCTCGCGTCGCTTACGTGTATGTATGCCCTGGTGACGCGGGCGGCTCTGGCTCCTGAGTTGTCGGGCTTTCCGTTTACCGATGAGTCCCTACACTACGCCGTAAACGGGCCCAGTGGTTTGAGCCTGGGTGACGCTCACATGACTGCCGTGCGCAGGAAGTCTGCGAACGGAGCAGAGCGCTGGGACTTCCAACTCACCCTGAACGTTTCGGTTCCGGGATTCCTCATTTCCGACAGCTATCGCGCGGATTCAACCCTGGACCTTTGCGCCGTCACGTTCGAGAAAGCATTCGTGCACGGTGCGCGAAACTCGCATGAACTCACCTACTTCGATTCTCAGAACGGGGTGGCGCGCCGGTACACGGATGGCGGGGGAAACTCGGAAGTCGCCGTCTCGTCGTGCGCCCGGGACGCGCTCACGTTTCTCTACTTTGCCAGGCGCGAACTGGGACAGGGCCGTGTCCCGCCGCGCGAGGACGTTCTGTGCGGGGCGTCTTACCGGGTACAACTGGAATACAAGGATGCGCAAACCGTGAAGGTGCACGGCCTGAATGCCGAGGCCGACCGCGTGCTGGTTACCCTGAAGGGTCCGGCCTCCCAAATCACCTTCGAAATGTTCTTTGCGCGCGATGCGGCGCGAAGACCGCTGCTGGTCCGTGTCCCACTGAGCCTGGGCACTCTGTCTATGGAGCTGGCACGCTAAGATCATGCTCGTGGCGTTCTTCTCTCCGCTGCCGCCTTCACGTACCGGCATCGCGGATTATTCGCAGGCGTTGCTTCATTCGCTTGGCCGCTTAGCGGATCTCGACGTTTTTGCCGATGCCGCGCGCGAATTCCGTCCCCAGGAGTTCGACCTCGCGCTATACCAAATCGGCAACAATCCACACCACGATTTTGTTTACGAGGCCGCCTTGCGCCATCCCGGCGTCGTCGTCATGCACGAATCCAACTTGCATCACCTGATGGCGAATATCACCATCCGGCGAGGAGATTGGGACCGGTACTTGCGCGAAGCAGAGTATAACGGCGGCGCACCGGCTCTGACGCGCGCACAACGGGTGATGGCGGGAGAAATTGCCCCTGATTATGAGGGCCTGGCCATGACCCGCCGGTTGCTGGAATCGGCCAAGGGCCTCATCGTCCACAGCGAATTCATGCGGCGCGAGATGCGGGCCGCAGGATTCGCCGGCCCCATTGCGTGCATCCCGCACGGCGCCTGGATTCCCGAAGTGGATCGCTTCAGGTACCGCGAGCGCCTCGGTCTGGCCGAAGACGCGCCGCTCATCGGCATCTTCGGACATCTCAAGCCCTACAAGCGCATTGCCGAATCTCTGCGGGCCTTCCGCCGGCTGTTGCGTGTCGAGCCCCGCGCGAAGATGATTCTCGCGGGTGAGAAGCATCCCGACTTTCCTGTGGACACACTGATCCGCACGCTCGATCTCTCGCCCGATGTGCGCATGCTCGGGTTCACACCCATCGAAGATTTCGCTGGTTACATCGCAGCCAGCGACATCGTGTTGAATCTTCGCTGCCCCACCGTGGGCGAGACCTCGGGCAGTCTGCTGCGGGCGCTGGGTCTGGGACGCGCCGTGCTGGTCTCGGACATCGGCGCTTTCGCGGAGCTGCCGGATGATGTGTGCCTGAAGGTACCCGTGGGCGCGGAAGAAGAAGATCTCATCTTCGAATACCTCAATCTCCTGGTTTCGCGCCGCGATCTGACGCAATCGCTGGGCGACCGCGCGCGAGCCTACGTGGAGCGGGAATGCAACTGGGATGCCGTCGCCCAGCGTTATGCGTCGTTTCTGCGCGCGGTCAAGGACGGTCACGATTCTGAAGAGCCGCCGGCCAACGCCGAACCAGTGCAGCCTGCCTCTCAGCCGGTTACGCCGGAGTACATCGCTGGCTGGACTGTTGGGCCCGCGGCGCGCGAGTATCTCCAGGCGCATCATTCTCGTCTCGCACGAACCCTCGATATCACGCCCCCGGGCGGGCCCGGCGACTGCATTCTCGAAATGGGCGCGTATTTGCAGATTACGCCAGCGCTCCACACCAAGCTCGGCTACGGCACCGTGCGCGGCTGCTATTACGGGCCAACCGGACGCATCGACCACCGCAGCGTGACTTCCGCGGAGGGTGAGAGCTTCGCGTGCGACATCGACCATTTCAACGCGGAGAAGGACGCCTTCCCCTACGCGGATGGCGGCTTCGCAACCGTGCTCTGCTGCGAGTTGATCGAACATCTGTTCCATGACCCCATGCACCTCATGGCGGAGGTGAATCGGATCCTCAAGCCCGGCGGCCAGCTGGTGCTGACCACCCCCAACATAGCGTCGCTGCGAGCCATCTCAGCCATTTTGCAAGGCCATCAGCCGGGTTTTTTTAACGCTTACATCCGGCCGGCAGCCGATGGCGGCACCGACGCACGCCACAATCGTGAATACACGCCAGGCGAGATTCGCCAGTTGCTCCAGAACTCCGGATTCGAAGTCGTGCGCCTCGAAACGGGTCCGTTCCGCGATGAACCGGCGCCCGAGTATGCTTGGGTGCACCATCTGCTCGATCACTATCATCTCGATACCAGCCTTCGCGGCGAAGGCATTTACGCGGTTGGCCGCAAAACAGGTACGGTGCGCGAGCGCTATCCAGCCTGGTTGTATACATGAAAGCTCGTCTCAATGACGTGCAGGTGCGGGCGGACAGCGGCCGTTCCATCACCGCGCAGTTCGAAATCCAAAACCGGTCGCGCGAAGCCTGGCGTGCTGCCGAGGGTTTCGCCGTCGGGTACCACATCTTCGATCCCGCGACGGACACGCTCGTGGTGGATGGCCCGCGCACTGAGCCCCAGGGCGACATCGCGCCCGGGGAAACGCGCCGGTTCGAGTTGCACCTCGATCTCCCTCCCGAGCCAGGCCGCTATCGCATTTTCTTTTCCGGCATGCAGGAGCACAGCCACTGGTTTTACGAGTGCGGCGCCGAGTTTCTGCTGGTGGACGCCGTGGTCGAAGAGGAACGCGTTACCGTGGAAAGATTTCGCGTCGCCACCCAAGGCACAGTGCGGCGTGAGCGGGTGCTGCGCTCGCTCCGTCGTGCATTCACGCTGCCGTTCGAGAGCATCTCCCGCAACCGCAGCCTGATCCGCACCATGGTCCGGCGCGACGTCCTGGGGCGCTATCGCGGATCGTTCGGCGGCGCCTTCTGGACCGTGCTCAATCCGCTGATCCTGATGCTGACCTATTTCTTCGTTTTCGGGGTGGTGCTGCGGGCGAAGTTCCCCAACGATCCCAGCCGCGCCGGCTTTGCGCTCTACTTCCTCGCCGGAATGCTGCCGTGGCTCGCCGTCAGCGAAGCCGCGGGCCGTGCACCCACGGTGATGCTGGAACATCGCAACTTCGTGAAGAAGCTGGTTTTTCCCGTGGAGACGCTGCCGCTCAACCTCGTGATCGCCGGGTTGATCAGCGAAATCTTCGGCGTGGTGCTGTTTCTTGCCGGCTTCTATGTGGCGCACGGCTTCGTTCACGTCTCGATTGTCTGGCTGCCGGTGCTCCTGGTTCCGCAAATTCTGCTGACGGCTGGGATCTGCTGGTTTCTAGCCGCGCTGGGCGTGTTCGTCCGCGACCTTGCGCATATCAACGGATTCCTTTTGACCCTCTGGTTTTTCCTGACGCCGATCTGCTACCCCGAAGGCTCGCTGCCGGCGCCTGCCCTGCGAATCCTGGCGAAGAATCCGATGTTCGTTTTAGTCCGCGGCTATCGCGACGCGCTCCTCGAAGGACGCGCACCCGCTTTCGGTTCGTATTGGAAGCTGTGCGTCGTCGCCGCGGCGGTGTTCATCCTCGGCCACGCCTGGTTCTACAAGCTGCGGAAATCGTTCGCGGACATCATATAGCCCATGCTCCAGATCGCTGCGTTCGTCGAACTCATCATTTGTTGGGTGTTATGGTCTCTGGGGTTTGTACAGCCGCGCAAACAGTCGGCGAGGCAAAAGAAGGTTGTCACCGCGCCCGCATCGAAGTGGGGAATTATTCTGGAAATGTTCGGCTTCGCGCTAGTCTGGGCTTACGTTCGGCCCGTAGGCTTTGAGAAATCTGCCCCGTCCTTGATCGCTTCCATGATTCTCGCACCCCCATCGGCCGCACTCGGCTGGGCGGCCGCTCGCCATCTTGGCAAGCAGTTCCGCCTCGAAGCAGCGCTCAGTGAAGATCACGAACTCGTCCAGACAGGCCCGTACCGCTGGGTTCGGCATCCCATTTACGCCTCGATGTTGGGGATGCTGCTGGCCACCGGGCTCGCCTGGACATGGTGGCCGATGTTCCTGGCGGCGCTCATCGTTTTCATCGCGGGAACCGAGATTCGCGTGCGCGCGGAGGACCGCCTGCTGGCGGAGCGCTTCCAGAAATCCTTCACTGCCTACCGCTCGCGTGTGCGCGCCTACATTCCGTTCATTCGCTGATTACGCGGAGATGGCTCCACGTGTACGAGCACATCGGCCACCCAATCCACATCCTGGCGGATTCGTTGGCGCACCCGTTCGGCAATGTCATGCGAAGACCGCACACTAATATCCGGGTCGACCTCCAGATGCAGGTCCACGTGATATTGCAGTCCCGTCTTGCGCGCGAAGCATTTCTCTACGCCCTCCACACCAGACACCTTTTGCGCTACCTCGCGAATGGTTCGCATCATGGGTTCGCTGGGCATGGTGTCCATCAACTGCAAGCCTGTGTCTCTGGCCACGCGCAGCCCGGTGAAGATGACGATCATTCCCACCGCGAACCCGCCGTAGTGGTCAGCCGCGAGAAAACGTTGGGGATCGTAGAGCGTCAGACTCACCGCTGACAGCGCTGCGAAGCCGGAGACAATGTCTACGGCATCATTCCAGGCGTCGGCCGCTAGCGCCGCGCTTCCGATCGCTTTACCGATGCGATACTTCACCGCGCTCAGAACGCCCTTCACCACGATGGACCCGATTAGCGGCCAAACGGCGTAGGCCGCGGGCGGCAGGCTCGGCTCACCCACCAGTTGCAGGGCATGGAAAGAAATGGCCAAGCCGGCGGCCACTAACATCAGCCCCACCAGCAGCCCGGTCAGGGTCTCGGCGCGGCCGTGGCCATAAGGATGGTCGGAATCGGCCGGCTTCGCCGCGAGCGTCAATCCTAGAAAGACGAAGCCGGACGCGAAGACGTCGCCAGCCGATTCCAGCCCGTCCGCCACCACCGACGTTGAGCCGGCCATCAGACCCGTAACAATCTTCACCACCGCAAGGCCGCTGCTCACGATCATGCCCGCGAGCGCGACCTTCTGGCCGATGCGCATGCCCCCAGTGTAGCCAGTCGCGAGCCGGCGGCGTACCCGTTACCGAGGCGCGCGGACCGGCTGTCACAGGCTCGACGCGGATGAGATCGTTACTGCTGTCCGCCCGGTTGTCCTGCGGCCGCGAACAAGTGTACACGCCGGTTCTTCTGCCAGCACTCTTCGTTGTGATCGGTGCACTGCGGCCGTTCTTTGCCGTAGCTGATGGTGGTCAACTGTGAGGCCGGCACGCCAAACTCGACCAAATAATCCTTGGCCTCTGTCGCGCGCCGGTCGCCCAACGCAGTTTTCGGTGTCAGCGGCCAAACTGGCGCCAGGCAATATGCTGTTGACGACATAATGCCTCCTATGACATACTGAAAATGTGGCGTGGGAGGTGGAGTTTTCCGATGAGTTCGGCAAATGGTGGGACAGCCTGAACGCGGCGGAACAGAAGAGCGTCGATTTCACCGTCAGCCTTTTGCAGGAAGTTGGCCCGACGTTGAAGATGCCGCACTCTTCTGGCGTTGAGAGTTCGCGCCACCGGCACATGCGCGAGTTGCGAATCCAGCATGAGGGGCGGCCTTATCGCGTCCTTTATGCATTCGATCCCCGTCGTGTGGCGTTGCTGCTCATCGGCGGGGACAAGACAGGCAACGATCGCTGGTATGAGGAGTACGTGCCCATTGCAGATTCAATTTATGACCGGCACTTACAAGATCTTGGGTGACTCTATGGCGAAAAACTACAAAGAACTGCAAGCAAGAATGGACCCCGCGAGCCGCGCGGAGAACACTCGGCTCGTGCGCGAGGAGCTTGAGCGAATGGCGCTGGAGGAACTGCGGAGCGCGAAGCAACTCACACAAACCGATATGGCGGAAATGCTGAACGTGCCGCAAAGTTCTATTTCGCGTATCGAGCAGCGGACGGACATGTATCTCAGCACACTCAGGAACTATATTCATGCCATGGGTGGCGTGCTCCAGATTCAAGCTATCTTTCCCGATGGAGGCGCAGTGGTCATAAGCCGGTTCGGAGACTACGAGGATCAGCCGTATTATTCGGTCATGGCTCGCGCGGATGGCGAAGGAACCTACCGGTTGCTTGCCCGCCCATGTCTTCCTCAAGGGGAAGAGTTGTCAACTAGAGCATTCAAGGCCGCGGGCTTCACGAAGGCTTTGAAGGCCCTCCATGTCCCTGAAGCGCAGATCGCCGCCATCCGCAGCGACCTAAAAAATGGTGGTGAGGTTTCTATCGGCGGCGGTTTTTCAGGCGTGAATCGGATGTTCAGTGTCCCAGACCTCGTGTCCGCCGGCTTCGAGGCCACGGGAGCGGACCACGAGTACGTCTCGACAAAACGGTAACCTGGCTGGGTTGACATATCTCATAGGTCTACTTCAAATCGGGGACGTTGAGCGTCCGCTGTAAGATTGGGGCCCCCGTAAAGCGCTTTTGCCGAACCATATGTCTTTCGTCTTCGCCGCCGCGAGATTGTGAATCTGATCGAGGAACTGCTCGACGTCTGGCAGAACCGGCGTCAATTTATCCCGTGGGGTGATCATCGAAACTAGGGTCGATGAAGGAAATGGTGACAGCGTACCAGAGGCGTGGACAACCTCGCCCGTCAGCGCCTCAGACTTCCCGTGAGCGATCAAGTCCCGCAGTTGTTTCAGCTCGAGAATTGTTTTTAGCGGCCGCGCAACGGGTTCCGGCCACGGCAGAGCCACCAATTCCATAACCTTTCGAAGTTTGCCATCCCAGCCTCGATAAGGTTCCTTTCGAAAGAAGTTCCGTTCGTCTTGCCAAATCTCCGGGGCCAGCTGTTCACCTACATAATTCAGGTATGCTTCCACGGTGTGAAATGCAAAAACCATAGCTACGAGGGTTGGGTTACGCCATCCCTGCTCCTGCTCGTTGGCAAGCTTCGCTTCTGCTTCGACGATTTCCCAAAGATGGCGGTGAATAAGTTCCTTACCTTCATAAGTTGTCTTCAACATGAGATTCCCTCCTGTCCCCGAGAAGTGTTCAAATCCCGACCCTCTCCACCTCGCCCAGTCAGCGCATAGATTCGCCCCACGTTACAACCGCATTTTTCGTAACGCGCCGACATCGGGTTGCTGGCACGGCTGGGACGAAAACTTGTGCAGCACATCTTTTGCTATTTCAGCGGATCTTGGGGGGAAAAAATAGATGCGGTCAACAGCGCTGTTTTGACCGGGCAGGTTGTTGCTAAAGACCTCCTCCGCACCATCAGGGCACCCAGCGGCTAGCAACGCCTTGCTGAAATCTTGCATCAGAGTCGCTGCCCTTTCAGCGACGAAGGTAGGCGCAGGAGGGGAACGTCGCGCCATCTCTCGCGAGCTGCACGATGAGGTGGGGCAATCCCTGAGCGCTTTGCTGATGGAGCTGGGCAACCTGGCGGCGGTGGCGCCGCGCAATCTCGAACCCCTCCAGCGTCATCTGGAATCCATTCGTAAGCTGGCGGAATCGAGCGTCCAGGTGGCGCGCAATATGTCGCTGCTGTTGCGGCCGTCCATGCTGGACGATTTCGGTCTGGTGCCGGCTCTGGAGTGGCAAGCGCGCGAGATTTCCAAGCGCAGCGGGATTGCCGTGAGCGTCGATGCGGATGATCTCTCCGAGGATTTGCCGGATGATCACAACACCTGCGTCGACCGCGTGGTCCAGGAGGCGCTGCACAATTGCGTGCGCCACGCGCAGGCGCGCTCGGTGCGCATTGGCGTTCGTCAGCAGGAAGGCCGTATCGTGCTCTCGATCCAGGACGATGGCAGGGGCTTTGACTCGCTCCGCGTCCGTGGTCTGGCCTGGTCGGCATGGAGGAGCGCGTCCATCATCTCGGCGGCGCGTTCGAAGTGAAATCCGAGCCGGGCCACGGCACGTTGCTGACAGTGGAACTTCCTGTGAACCTTTCCCATGAATCCGATACGCATTCTGTTAGCAGATGACCACACCGTAATGCGCAATGGCCTGCGCCTATTGCTCGAACGCCAGCCGAACCTCACGGTGGTAGGCGAAGCTTCGGACGGCCGTGAAACCGTGCGCGCGGCCGATGCCGTCTCGCCTGATGTGGTCGTGATGGATATCGCCATGCCCAACCTGAACGGGATCGAGGCGGCGCGCTAGATCACCAGCGCCCGTCCCGAAACAGCCATCGTGATCCTGAGCATGCACTCCGACGAGAGTTACGTGATCCGCGCGCTCAAAGCCGGCGCGCGAGCGTATTTGCTCAAGGATTCCGCGGAAGGCGATCTGATCGCCGCCATTCACGCCATCACGGAAGGCAAATCATTCTTCAGCCCCGCCATCAGCCGCATTCTGGTGGAAGACTATATGCGCCAGCTCGAGCAGCGGCACGTCGAGGATACATATGAGTTGCTCACTGCCCGGGAGCGGGAGATCCTGCAACTGTTGGCGGAAGGAAAATCCAATAAAGAAGCCGCCGCCATGCTCAACCTGAGTACCTACACCGTCGAAACCATCGCACCCACATTCTGCAAAAGCTAAATTTACACAACGTGCCGGAGTTGATCCTCTAGGCCGTGCGCAAAGGCATTATCAGCTAGCTTATCCGCGGAAATACAGATACGCGCCGAGGATGAACACCAAAACCGCGCCCGAGGCGGCCACCTCCCGCCAGCTCCAGCTCGCGCGTGTCCGGTCGAGGTCGTCCGCGGTCGCGGTCCCGAATGTCAGACTTTGAATCGAGGCGTCGGCCTGCGGAGCGGTCATGTAGCTTACCGCCACCATGACCACCGCCGAGACAATCGTGATCAGAACGCTAAAGTATTGAAAATAAATATTATTAACGATCCATAGAAATGAGCCCGGGGTATAACCGCTTTGCAACCCGAGTGTGACCGGCGTATCGACCGCCATCCGGAACAGGCCCAGGGCGAAGCCGACGATCATCGCCCAAAGCGCTCCACGCCCGTTCAGGCGCTTGAAGAAAACGCCGAAAAAGAACACCACGAAGATGGGTGGCGCCAGATATCCTTGAACCGCTTGGAGATACGTGTACAGCCCCTTTGCATTCTTGATGACCGGAATCCATGCTAAGGCGATCAACACCATGATGATGGTGGCGATCCGGCCGGTGCGCACGAGTTGATGTTGAGACGCGCCCTTCTTCCATTTTTCATAGAGATCAACCGTGAAGAGCGTGGAACAAGCATTGAAAACTCCCGCCAAGGACCCCATTAGCGCGGAAAGGAGCCCTGCGACGACAATTCCGCGAATTCCCGGCGGCAGAAGGTATTGAACCATCATAGGAAAAGCGCCGTTCGAGACCGCCGGAATCGCCCGGCCATCGGGGCCGATCATCTGGGTGAGTTCGGGGACTTTTCCGCTCCGGGCCAAGGCGAAGCAGATTAGGCCAGGGATAATGAAGAGGTATACGGGGAAGAGCTTGAGAAACGCGGCGAAGATGCTGCCGCGGCGCGCGACCGTCTCGTTCGGTGCGCCTAAGGCGCGCTGGACAATGTATTGGTCGGTGCACCAGTACCAGAGGCCGATTATCGGGGCGCAGAACAGCATTCCCAGCCACGGAAAGTTTCCGTTGAAATACCACGCCTGCTTAACGACTTCGCCGGCCTGATTCGTTTCGATGACCGGCGCCCAAGTTCCCTGAACTCCAGCGGGTATCAGGGGTTTCCACAAATTGAACATGTCGGAGCCGCACCAGTGCCGGAGCTCGCTCCAACCCCCTAAGCGTATCAATCCATAGGTAGTTAACAGAGCCGATCCAGCGATGAGGACGGTCACCTGCACGGCGTCGTTGTACGCGACGGCGCGCATCCCACCGAGAGTCGTGTACAGCCCGGTCAGCACGATCACGAGCACCGAGCCGATCCAGAAGCTGTCGATGGAAATGCCGCCGATATCTAGGCGCATTTCGGGAAAGAGCGTGGCGAAGACCACGCCGCCGGCGAAAATGCCGACCGCTATCTTCGAGATGACAAAGGTGATCAGAGAAACGATAGAGAGTACGTAGCGGGAGTGTTCATTGAAGCGCCGCTCCAGAAATTCCGGCATCGTGAATACCATGGAGCGCATGTAGAACGGCACGAACACCCACGCGAGTACCAGCAGACACCAGGCATGCAGTTCATAGTGCGCCATGGCGACGCCGCTGGTCGCGCCCGATCCGGCGAGTCCTACGATGTGCTCCGATCCAATGTTCGAAGCGAAGATGGAGGCGCCGATGATCCACCAGCCCAGGTTGCGACCCGCCAGGAAATAGTCGGTGGCGGAGTCCTTTCCCTTACGGACCACCCACCAGGCGACGCAAAGCAAGATGCCGAAGTAGAGAGAAATAGCTAGCCAGTCGAGCGCGGAGATTCGCGAGTTGGCTGAGGTGGACAACAAAAGCAGGGCGGAAAGGTTCATATCACCTCGGGGGGAAGGGTCCCGACCCTGAATGATACCCTGCGTGGGGTTGAGCGTGGAAACTACTTGGTCAGGGACGCCATCCAATAGCCGGGCCGAGTGCGCACCCTGACATCGGGGTGGTTCACTTCCACCTCGATCTGGTGGAAGCCGCCTTCCTGCAGGTTGTTCGGATGGTACGTGATGATGTACTGGCTGTGAATTTCGAGGCCGATTTTCTCAATTGCGTCTTCGAGGCCTTTTTGCTTGGCGAAAGAAAACTGTGTGCCGCCGGTGCCTTTAGAATAAACCTCAACCGGGTTGTCCACGAAGATGGCTTTGGTGTCTTTATATATCTCGACTAACAGGGGAACGAATTGCGCGGAGTTGCCCTGGCCGCCAGTGGCCTGCATGATCGTGTTCGGCGTGGCGGGCTGGCCGCCGGGCAGTGGGGTCATGGCGGGCGGTAGGGTATCGGGGCGTGGATCGGGCCCTGTCGAGGTGAGGCCTGCCATCATTCGCGAGATATCCACACCGTAGACGCTGACGTTGTTCAACTGAATATCGAGCAAGGCTTCCCGTACTTTGCCTTCACTGCCTTTGTCGCGAACTTCGGAGATTATCAAGAGAATCCGCCGGCGGTTGGCGGGCCGCGAGCGCAACATGTGTACCGACTCGATAACCGCGTCGGTCAGACGGCTGCTCTGACTGCCCGGCTTGATCTTCTTGATGGCTGCCTCGATTTTCGTGGCATCCGAGGTGAAGTCCTGCAGCTTCTGGAAGCGATGGTCGAACGCGAGCACAGCCGCTTCGCCCTGCTCGCCGATCAACATCGGCTGGATGAGCGAGCCGATTTTATTGATCTTGGGCAGTATGCCCTCAACCTGGTCGCTCGCCTGAACGGCGATAACCATGGAGATGGGCTGGAATGTGACGTCCACGTTAATGTTCTGCTCTTTGCCGTTGTCGAAGAGTTTGAAGTCCTGTGGCTGGAGACCGTCCACGTACGAGCCGCCGTGCCTGGTGACGACGGTAACCGGCGCCTCCACCACGTGGACTGTCGTCCCAAAGCGTACGTCGGCACCCGCGTCCGCCGCGGGTTCCTGCGCCGGAATCTGCCCGGCGCCCACAAGAAGTGCAAGAATCAGAACGGCACGCAGCATATAGTTGTCGACGTTGTGGTTTAGGGTCACGTTACGGGGTGTTCGGTCTGGCCACTCAGAAGATCCAGCACGTGTGGCACCAATTCCAAGATAGCATCCAGAGACTCGACCGCGCCTCGGGGGGAACCGGGCAGATTCACGATCAGAACTTGGCCGCGTGTACCCGCGATGGCGCGCGAGAGAGCCGCCAACGGCGTGGAACTACGACCCTTGGCCCGCATGAGTTCGCCGATGCCGGGGATTTCGCGATCAATGACGGACCGCGTGGCTTCGGGCGTCACATCACGCAATGCCACGCCTGTACCGCCCGTTGTGAAAATAACGGACAGCTGGCCGGCACCGGCGAGAGAAATTAAACGCTGACGGATGGCCTCGACATCATCCGCGACGACACCGGTTACCTCCACGCGCCAACCCAGGCGCTCGAGATGGGCCTTGACGGCCGGCCCCGATGCGTCTGTACGTTTTCCTAGGGAAACCGAATCGCTGATGGTGAGGACGGCCGCGGATTTCATTTCCGCGCCTTACGGCGATAGTCGCCGCTTTTTCCACCGGTCTTTTCGAGCAGGTGGATTTCCTCGATGGAAATCGATTTGTCCAGCGCCTTGGTCATGTCGTAGACGGTGAGGGCCGCAACTGCCGCGGCGGTGAGCGCCTCCATCTCAACTCCCGTCTGCGCGGTGGTGGACGCGGTGGCGGTGATCCGCACGCCTTCCTTTTCCACTTGGACGTTCACGTCAGCGTGGGAAAGCATCAGTGGGTGACATAACGGGATCAGCTCAGACGTTTTCTTGGCGGCGGCGATTCCGGCGATGCGTGCAATCTCCAGCGGATTGCCCTTGGGGTTTTCGGGCAATCGCGCCAGCACTGCCGGCGCTATGCGAAGGAATGCGTGGGCCCGGGCGGTGCGCTTGGTCTCGGGCTTGGCCGAAACGTCCACCATGCGCGGACTGCCGGCGGAATCGTAGTGTGAGAGTTTTTTCATTTGACTAGGACGGGCATTAGTTCCCCGGCTTTCCATTCGGCGCGATCGGCATCGGCGACAAGAAACGCATTGGCACGGGTGAGCGCGGGCACGTCGCCTGATCCGCTCCAGCCGAGCGGCGTCAATTGCGGCTCAGTCCCTTCCCACACGAGCGACGCCGGAAGGAAGCGCGTGAGACCGGTTTTGTGACGGAAGTCGCGCGTGAGCGGGGCGAGCAAGAACGGCAGAGTGGATGATGACTGGCCGCCGATCAATTCCAGTGCGGCCCGCGCAAACAGCTCGAACGTTACCATGGTGGAAGCCGGATTTCCCGGCAGGCCGAAGAAGAACTTCTGGCCCGCGCGGCCGAACACGAGGGGCTGGCCTGGCTGGATCAGCACGCGATCAAAGAAAAACTCCGCGCCCACGCTAGACAGTACGCGCTCAACGATGTCGTACTTGCCGGCCGAGACGCCCCCGGAAATGAGCAAGAGGTCGGCCGCGAGCCCGCGATTTACCAGGCTGAGTGTATCCTCGTGGTCGTCCCGCGCCACGGGCAGAATCAGCGGCACGCCGCCGGCGCGTGCCACCTGTGCCGCGAGTGAATAGGCGTTGGAGTTGCGAATTTGGTGCTCCCGCGGCTTTTCGGAAACGGGAACAATCTCATCACCCGTGGCGAGCAGCGCGACGCGAGGCTTCACGCACACCGCAACCTGCACTTTTCCCACGGCCGCCAGGAGTGCCACATCGGCGAAGCCAAGCCGCTTGCCGGGCGAGAGCAAAGGCTCCCCTGCATGCGCCTCACATCCGGCAGGATTGATGAACTGACCGGAAGCGGCTGAGCGATCCGTCGAGACCAGGCCGTTGTCCGCGCGCGTGGCGTGCTCCACCATGATGACGGCATCGGCGCCACGCGGCACCGGAGCGCCGGTCATGATTTCGACGGCCTCTCCTTCTTTTACGGTGCCATCGAAGCGATCTCCGGCACGCACCTCACCAATCACGCGCAACGATCCCGGCACGTCCTGAGCGCGCACGGCAAAACCATCGCGCACGGATCGAGCCAACGGGGGAAAATCCCGGTCCGCCCGAATTTTCTCCGCCAGCACGCGCCCCGCCGCGCCCTCGAGCGCGGCCAGTTCCGGTGGATTGAACAGCCGCCCGGCCATCACACGCTCGATCACGGTTGCACGCGCCTGGCCGAAGGTTACAGTGGGCACAGAGTTATTCTATCGGAGCATGAACGCAGGCGAGGTGGAGAACGGCGACCCGGAATAGAGATGCGACGAGGAAGACTCTGTGAAGCGTTCCCCGTGCGGCCCCGCGTTAGTTAGTTCTCCGGTTAACGTTGTCTAGAAGCGCCCAGGAATTGACCTGATTTATTTGCGGAGCAAGATCGTGGAAAACTCTTAGTAGACACAGATGAGCTGGTTGCGTTCACTTCTCGGTCACTCCTCGCAGGGCACGGCTTCGCCGGGTACGACAGGCGAAGCCGGCCAAGCGGACCACCGCTACTACCCGCGGCTTCGCAGCGGCAGCATGCGGTTCCGGCTGTCGTGGCAGGACAAGCGCGGTAAAACCCATCGCAAGGGCGTTAGGGTGCTGGACATGAACGGTGACGGCGCTCTGGTCGCATCCGGCATGCCGATCCCTCCCGGGTCGTTCGTCTATATCCAAGAGCCGAACCTTGGGATGATGGGCAGCGCTCATGTCCGCCGCTGTGACGCGCAACTTTTCTCCTACCAAATCGGCCTGCAATTCGCGGCCCCGCTGACGCATCGCTTCTAAGCCGCCGTCCCATGGCAGTAGAATAGCGGGCGGCATGTTCCCGACGAAATGCCTTCTCGTTCTGATTGCATTTGTCGTGCCGGCGGCGCCGCACAACCGTGGGCCCGCTTCTACGAACTAGCCACTGAGCAGAAGTAGAATGTCATTCGTGAGCACTCATAAGGAGATATGACATGGACGACTCCAAGACCGCACGCCGGGACTTTCTGAAGACAGCGGGCGCCGCATTCACCACTTCCATCTTCACGGGCAATGTGAAGGGAGCCAACGACCGCATCACCGGGGGTTTCATCGGCATCGGCGTGATGGGCTCCGAGAATCTGGAAGTCGCGCTACAGCACGGCGTCGAGGTGAAGGCGGTGTGCGATGTTTATCAACCGCATCTGGAAAGAGCCGGGGCCGTCGTGGCGAGAACCGGACAGAAGGCGAAGGAGGTCAAGGATTTTCGCGAGGTGCTGGCTGATAAGTCGATCGACTTCGTCTGCATCTCGACGCCCGACCACTGGCATCCTTACATGACCGTGGAGGGCTGCAAAGCGGGCAAGGATGTTTACGTCGAAAAGCCGGTGTGCGTGGCGATCGACGAGGGTCTCAAGATGGTGGAGGCTGCGCGCAAGTACAATCGCGTAGTGCAGGCCGGCACGTGGCAGCGCTCCGGCCAGCACTTCCAGAAGGCTTGCGAAATCGTTCGCAGCGGCCAACTGGGGAAGGTCACTTTTGCCCGTACGTGGATCTATTCCAACGAGCCGCAGGAAGGCATCGGTAATCCGCCGGACGCTGCTCCTCCCGCGGGACTCGACTGGGAATTGTGGCTCGGCCCGACCCCGAAGCGGGTGTTCAATCCCAACCGATTCGGCGTTTATCCAGACGCCTACTCCTACTTCCGCTGGTTCTGGGATTACGCCGGAGGCCAGATTACAGATTCCGGCGTGCACATGATTGACATTCTGCAAATGGCGTTCGATGAGGCCATGCCCACGGCGATTACGGCGCTCGGCGGAAAGTTCTGGTTCAAAGACAATCGCGAGACGCCCGACACCATGCAGGTGACCTACCAATACCCCGGCTTTGTGGGCTCCTGGGAACACCGGTGCAACAACACGGACGGAACCAAGTCGCGGCTGATGGGACTGACCTTCTACGGAACGCGCGGCACGCTCTACGTCGATCGCGAACTTTATTCGGTCACTCCGGAAAAAGGCTCGGATCTACAGGCGAGCGAGATGAAGCGCGTCACTGATCCACATCCGTTGCACTGGACAAACTTCCTCGAATGCGTCAAATCGCGGGAGCGGCCTAATAGCGACATCGAGAAGTGCTTCCGCTCGTCCGCCGCATGCCTGTTAGGCAACATTGCGTATCGGAGCCAACTGCGCGTCGATTGGGACGATCGAAACAAGACCGTGCTGCAGAAGGAGGCGGAAAAGTATCTGCACCGCGAGTATCGCGGCCCATGGAAACTGGAAGTGTGAGAGACAGGAACAGGGCTGGCTGGCAGGTATACTTGGGGGAGGTGACGTTCGAGTTTTTCCGGCTGCGCTTCCACTTTCAAGCCGTTGAGCCGCTCTGGTTTCCCGCGGACAATACCGCCAATACGGTGCGTGGGGCGTTTGGGTATGCCTTGCGGCAGGTGGCATGCCGATGCGATCTGGGTGGTCACGCCACGGATTGCGCCTACGCACGGATCTTTGAACCGCGCGCTCTTGCCCGCCAGGGACCCAGCGGATTTGCGGAGTGGCCGCGGCCATTCGTCTTTCGGACCCGCCATCTGGATGGGCAGGTCTTTTCCCCGCTGAAGCGCTTCCACCTCGACCTGCACTTGTTCGACCTGCGAAATCCCTCGTTTCCACATTTCGCGCAGGCCCTCGCACTCGTGGCGCAACAGGGGATCGGCATCGGCCGGCGGCAGGCAAAGCTCACAGCAGTCGAGCAGCTAGGCGCGGATGACAGAGTGCTGGGCCGCGTGTTCGACGGCCAGAAATGCTCGGCCCTGTTCGAACCGGTTTCCGTAGCGATGGCAGATAACGGCGCGGTCTCCTCCTTATGCGTTCAGTTCTTGACGCCCACCGAGCTCAAGTGCGAGGGAGAATTGGCCACACAGCCCGACTTCCCTATACTGTTTGCTCGGATCCGAGACCGGATCAGCACGCTGCGGACGCTCTATGGGCCGGGGCCGCTCGAGATTGACTTTCGCGGCATCGGCGAGCGCACTGCGACGATCGTCATGTCGCGTTGCCAAATTAAAACCGTGCGCAACGAACGGCGATCGAGCCGCACGGGCCAGGTGCATTCCCTGGGCGGCTTTACCGGCGAGGCTGAATACCGAGGGGGCCTAGGCGAGTTCCTTCCCTATTTGCACGTCGCCCACTGGACCGGCGTGGGCCGGCAAACAGTGTGGGGTAAAGGCGAGATCGCGGTGGCGGCATAGAGGCAGCGGTGACTTCAGCCGACTATCGAGATCATACCCAGCGCCCGTTTTTCCTGCTCTACGTGGTCGTGGCGCTTGTGGCCGCGGGACTCGTTCTCTATTCCCAGACCATGGCCTTTGCGTGGGACGAAGGCTTCCATCTGCTGACTGCGCAACTGATCAAGGCCGGCCGCAAGCCCTATCTGGATTTCTGCTTTTCGCAGACGCCCCTGAATGCTTATTGGAGCGCTGGCTGGATGTGGGTATTCGGCGAGAGCTGGCGGACGGCTCATGCGGTGGCGGCAGTTTGCACAGCGGGCGCCGTGCTGCTGACGGCGGATTTCATCCTCTCTCATTTCCCCGTATCGGGCTGGCGGCGTGCGGGTGCGCTAGTGGCTGCCGTGCTCGTGGGCTTGAACACAATGGTTCTGGAGTATGGAACGATCGGGCAGGCCTATGGGCTATGCCTGTTACTGATCGTGGCGGCATTTCGTCTCGCCGTTGTGGCTCCGGATCGTACAGGGTGGCTCGTGCCGGCTGCGGCCGGCTTTCTGGCCTGTGCCGCTGCAAACTCTTCGCTTTTAACAGCCACCGTCGCCCCGGTTCTGCTGGTCTGGATCCTGATTCATAACCGCGCTGGCAGCCGATGGATCAAGTTCGCCGCCTTCGCGGGCAGCGGAGCGATTGCCTTTCTGCCGCTCGTGTGGCTCTTCGCCTTGAATGCTCGCGCCGTCTGGTTCGGCATCTTCGAATACAACGGCCTTTATCGCTACGTCGATTGGCCCGGCGCCACCCGCCACAATTTCGAAGTTTTCATTGCCTGGATCGACTCCTCCCAAGCCCTTGCGTTGGGCCTGCTGGCGGCGCTGGGTGCGCTGTTCATCGCTAAGAGCGATTGGGATCGCGCGCGCCGCGCCGAATTCTACCTGTGCGGCTGGCTGGCACTGGCGACAACCGCGGAGCTTTGCGTCGCGCGGCCGACCTTTCAACGCTACTTTCTCTTTGTGGTTCCTTTTCTCGCGGTTCTCGCCAGCGCCGGACTTTACGCAATCACCTTGCGGATGCACAATCCGGACCGGCCGGCGTGGCCGGTGCTGTTGCTGACGGTTCTGACTGCTCTGAGCCTTTCCAAGTCGCTCTACGAAAGACGAGAGGTGTATTCATGGCGAGAGATGGAAGATGTCGCGCGCAAAGTCAACGAAGTGACACCCGCACATGGAACACTGTGGGCGGATGAGCTGATCTATTTTGTGAGTCGACGGCGGCCACCCACCGGGATGGAACTGGCGGATTCTCACAAGCTCGAGGTGATGCCGGCCAATCTCGCGGCGTCGCTGCACATTGTGCCCAAGTCACAGCTAGACCGGCGTGTGGCGGCGGGGGAGTTCGACACCATCGCGACTTTCGAGGATGCGGAAGCCATCGACGCGTGGGGATTGCCGAAAATCTACGCCAAGAAGGCCGCGGTTGGTGACTGCGACGTTTTCTGGGATCGCGTGGCGAGCCACAGCAAGAGTGGCGCGCCCGAAAGATCTGTTACATCTTCCGAACCGCGCAGCGCGCAGGCCAAACAAGACTAAACTAAAGACAGTCAGATGAAACGAAGCTGGAACGGTTTCGTGTGGTTGGGGTTTGGGGTCACGCTGGTGGCCATCCTCAGCTACTTCCTGGTTTTCCTGCGTTCTCCCGCGACGCGGGATATCCCTTGGGTGACGTTTGCCCTTTTTGTGCCGGCTGTCTGGTTATTGGTGATGGGAGTGAAACGAGCCTTCGAACAACCGGATCGATATCGCGGAAGAGTCGCCGGGCCCATTCTGAGCACGCTCAGTGTCGCGCTTATCTGTCTGTTCGGATATTTTGCGTTCGCTCTCACCAAGGATTTGCCGCCGGCCAGCGCAGCGTTGCACACTGGCCAGCAGGCGCCCGATTTCACGCTGGCCGATGCCGGTGGGAAACCCGTGGCTCTTTCGGAAATCCTCCGGAGGAACCGCGGGGTTGTGCTGATTTTCTATCGCGGCTACTGGTGACCGTTCTGTAACTCCGAGTTACGGGGTTTTGAGAAGCGGCTTCCGGATTTTCGGGCGCGAGGTATTGAGGTCGTCGGCATCAGCGTGGATTCTTGCGAGGAGTCGCGCAAGCTTTGCCAAAGCCGGGGGTACACTTTCCCCTTCTTGTCTGATCCGAAAGCGGAAGTGATTCGCCGTTATGGCGTGTTGCACGCCCGCGCCGGCATGAACGACCAGGACATCGCGCGCCCGGCCGAGTTGCTCGTGGATGGCGCGGGAACGATCCGCTGGGTGAACCTGACCGATGATATCCGCGTCCGCGCCCGGCCGGAAGACGCATTGAGAGCCATTGACGAACTGCTGCCGGCGAAGGCATCGGCGCGATAGCTGATTGCGCAGCGGTGCAACCCGCGCTGCGCAGCGATAAGATTTATCGTTATGCGCGGAAGTTCTGTGTGGATTCGATCAGTTGCATTCGCGTTCCTGGCATCACCCGCGGCGTTTCCTGCGGCCGACGTTCACGTGTGGGAGAAACAGGAGCTGGCGCTCGAATCCTCGCGGCCGTTCGCAAATCCTTACGCTGACGTCACGGTGTGGGTGGATCTCACCGGACCCGGTTTTCAGAAGCGAATTTACGGATTCTGGGACGGAGGCCGAACATTCCGCGTCCGGCTGCTGGCAACGGCACCGGGCGATTGGACGTGGCAGAGCGGTTCGAATCCTTCCGACCCCGGCCTCGAAGGCAAGCATGGCGGCTTCCACGCGGTTGCCTGGAGCGAGCAGGATAAACAGGCGAACCCGCTGCGCAGGGGCTTTCTCAAAGCGACGGCCAATCAGCACGCCGTGGAGTTGGCCGACGGCACTCCTTTCTTCGTTCTCGGCGATACGTGGTATTCCGCCGCCACGAACCGGTTTCGCTGGTATGACGATGACGGCGAACACCCGCTCGGTCCGCAGGCTGGCTTCAAGGCCTATGTCCGGTACCGCAAAGCGGAGGGATACAACGCAGTGGCCATCATCGCCGCGTTTCCGGCATGGGCGACGGATGGCAGTCCGGTAGACATCTTCCTCAACGACGCCGACCGCACCTGCGTGCGATCCGCCTGGACCGAATACGGCACGAAGAGCGCAAAAAACATGGAGAACGAAGGCGGCCGTCCGTTCTTGTTCCCAGGCAAGGTGCCGGGTTATGAGAATCTCTATCCCGATGTCAATCGTCTGAACCCCAACTACTTCCGTTTCATGGACCGAAAGATCAACTATCTGAACGAACAGGGCTTCATTCCGTTCATCGAGGTAGCACGCCGCGACGTCAGCATGTGCTGGAAGAAATATTACGGCTGGCCGGACTCCTACGCGCGCTACATCCAGTACGTGTGGGCGCGTTACCAAGCCAACAACTGCGTGTTCAGCCCAATCCATTTTGATATCGATGAGGACACGATTCCCGCAGCCGATTTCAATAACGCAGTTGCCACGGTGATGGACAAGTTCGGCCCGCCGCCTTACGGTACGCTTCTTTCGGCGAACTCCGATCCGTCTACGCTGGTGAACTTCGGGGAGAACTCCTGGGTGACGCTGCACCAGTCGGGGAACGAGCGGGAACATGACTTCTATTGGTACCTGACGGAGATCTTCCAGTCTTTGCATCCCAAGCCGGCTTTGAACGGTGAGCCCTACTATGCCGGATACAAAGACGAGTTCGGCCTGGGAGAGGGCGGATACAAGTACGGAGCCGATGGTGGATCGGAGAAGGACAATCAGTTCGTGCGCTCGGCTATGTACGGAAGTTTCCTTTCGGGAGGACTCGCGGGCCATATCTACGGCGCGGAAGGCATTTGGGGTGCGGACATAGAATCGGCTTCACCAGTGAAGATCTGGGATGCGTTCCAGTGGCGCTCCGGGACTGAGATGCAGCACTTGCGCGCGTTCGCATTCTCGATCGGCAGGCATTTTCAGGATCTCGTGCCGGACGCGAATCTAGTGTCGCCCAACAAGACGCACGTCACGCACGGCTATGAAGGCTGGGCCTACTGCGCGCGCACCCCCGACAAGACGCTGTTTCTGGCGTATTTCGAGAAGGGCTGCCCGCGCAGCCAGGTTCGCGCCGCCCAGCCGCTCAGCGTCTACCGCGCGCAATGGTTCGATCCGCGAAACGGAACATTACGCAACGCGGGGAGCGGTACCGTGCCGTCGAGTTCTACCGGAGTCATCCAGTTGCCCGACTTCCCTAGCGACGCCGACTGGGGACTGCGTCTGATGTGGATGGGCCCAGCGCCGAAGCAGGCGCAGCGGTAACGCTTGCCTACTTGGCTTCCGGTTTCTCCGCCGGTGGGGTGGTGGCCGGCTCCTCAGCTCCGCGGTGGCAGGTGTAGCAGGTGACGTGCATCTTGCCATCCGGGAACTTGGCGTTTACGTCTTTTACCAGCTCGATCATGTGGCGCGCGATCTCCTTGTGGTGCTTCTCATCGCTGGCGAAATCTCCTGGAACATGGCAGAAGTCGCACTTGACGCCTAGCGCCGTGCGGAAGGCATGCATAGCAGGCATGACCTCATCGGGCTGTAACAATTTCAGATTCTTGGGAGCCGGCATCTTGTGGTCGGCGTGGGGCGCTTCGGGAGCCTGAGCAAACAAAGGTGAGAGGAACAGCAACAATAGACAGGTGCGCATGGGTACCTATTATGCAGTACGCTGCCCGGCGCGGCAACAGGTACCCACGCTGCGAGTTTAGAGGCGCGAATGTCTATTCCACGATTCCGCCGCCGTCACGCTTTCGGAGACTTCGCGACCACCTTGAGAGCCTTGTCGTCCCAATACAGTACGCGGCCTTCGCGGTAGGATTGCACCGACATCGAAATGGTCACCTGCGCGCGGAACGCGGTGTCCACATCGAGCACGGGTTTCTGGCGGCTGCGCACGCACTCCAGGAAGTTCTGCATGTGCGCCCACTCCGGTTTTTCGGTCACCGGGATGGTGATCTTGTCGTCGCCCCATTTGGCCTTGTAGGCGTCATCGATGGCCCGTTTCTCGGGAATCACGGTGATGTGGTCGGTTTCTCCCTCGAACTGGCCGTGGTCCACCATGATGATGGTACCTTCGTGTCCGCGAATCAGACCGGGGATATGCTGCGAATTCGCCATCGAGGAACTCAACACCAGCGTGTGATCGTTTTGGAAGTCCGCCATCAGGTTGAAGGTGTCGGGCACTTCGCGCTCGTCCTTGAAAACGTAGATTCCGCCAGAGGACATGACGCGATGGGGGAACTGCGGCTCAGGCCAACAAATGTTCAGAGGCGCGACCACGTGGAAGAAGAGATCGGTTGCGATGCCTCCCGAATAATCCCAATACTTGCGGAAGCGGAAGAAGCGGTCCGCATTGAAGGGACGTTTGGGAGCGGAACCCAGCCACATTTTCCAGTCGATGAAGTTGTCGCCCTTCCCGTCCGGGCCGGCTTCGGCATCGATGGGCCAGTTCCACTCGCCCTTCGTTGAGTTGCGATGATAGGAACCCTGGCTCATCAGCATCTTGCCGATCATGCCGTCGGCGATGGCCTTCTTGGCTTTCCACCATTGTTCGGCGGAAGTGGTTTGCGAACCGACTTGCAGCACGCGCTTGGTCTCATGCACGGTGCTGGCAAGTTGCTTAGCCTCTTCGATGGTGTGGCACATGGGCTTTTCGAGATAGACATCCTTGCCGTGGTCCATGGCTTCGAGCGCGATCTTGGCGTGCCAGTGATCCGGCGTTGCAACCACGACGGCATCAATTTCAGGCTTGCTGATGATTTCGCGGTAATCGAGGAAGCCATCGCACTTCAGTTTCTCGGCCCTTTCCCGTTTGCGCTTTTCATAGACGTCGCAGACCGCAACAACCTTGCAATCGTTGGTGCGTTCGCCAATTTCCGCAAATGTGTGCGCCAGATAGGAGCCTCGGCCACCGACGCCGACCACGGCGACGTTGATGCGGTCGTTGGCGCCCAACACTCTGCCTGTAGAAGTCTTGGCGGCCGGACGCGCAAATGCATTGGCGGCAACTCCCAACGTCGTTCCGACGCCGGCCGCCTGCTTCATGAAGTCTCTGCGATTTACCCCTGTTTCGTTTTCAGCCATGTTTGTCCCTTTTCTGCTGTTGGTGCCGTCCGGCTCCGCAACAACCCACTTTCCGGGTGGACCTAAGATGAATGAATGTTAACCAGTCTAATTCTACCCCCCCAACGCGACGGCTGGAAGAAGGGCCATCAAATTGCTGATCTAGGCGCCAGGAGGTCACTTCTATGAAAAAATTCCTCGGCGTATCCATCGTGCTGACAGGGGCGTTGCTGTCAGGAGGTTGCGCTACTAAGAAATATGTACAGCAGACCGCAGCGCCGATCCAGACGAAGGTCGATCAGGTCGCCGATCAGTCGAACAAGCAGGGGACCGAGATTGATGCAGCGAAGAAAGATATAGAGCGGCATGAGACCGGAATCAACGCCGCCAAGGAGCGCGCGCTTTCGGCCGAAAACCGCGCCAACGAGGCCATGACGGCGGCCAACAAGGCCGACCAGGATGCTGTGGCGGCGCAAAACGCGGCCAACCAGAACGCTCAGGCGATCACGTCGTTGCACGACTCAGTTAATACGGCGCTGGGCAACCTGGATGACTACAAGCTCCAGGCGGAAACCGTGGTGCCGTTTGGTTTTAACCGGGACGAACTGACTGCGGACGCGAAGGCGCAGTTGGACCAGTTTGTTCAGGAGCATTCCAATTCCAAGCGTTACTTTATTACCATCGAAGGCTTCACCGACAAAACCGGCACGAAGTCTTACAACGATGCCCTGAGCCGTCGGAGGGCCGAGCACGTGATGGCTTATCTGATCACGCAGCATAGCATTCCGGTGTTCCGGGTTCAGGACATCGGTTTGGCCAGCGAGAAGCCTGCTGATACGGGCCGGAATCGCGCCGCGCGGGCAAAGAACCGCCGGGTGGAGGTGCGTATGTTCAGTGCCGACCAAAGTCTGGCAATGACGCAGACTACTACTCAAGCACAAGCGAAGTAAGAACCGAACTTAGGGGCGGGTTCCCTCCCGCCCCGACCCGCCTGAAGACTGCAATTTCTCCCTGCAAAAAGTATCTGCCGTGTTAAAAGGTGACGTTTCGCACTCTGTCCTAGGGCCCCTTCATCGGTAAGATTCCCTAGGGAACTTCCGCATAGAGCGGCAAATATTCCGTGGCAGCCTGAGGCTTGCTACGACTGCTTCTTAGGGGCGGAGTGGCCGCTCTTTTTGGCCGTCACCGGCTCCTTGAGCAACGATTCCACGAGCGCGCGGATGTTCTTCTCCTGATCCTTGAAGAAATCGTCGTTGCCGGTGTACTGGGCGCGAACCTGACGATTGCGATCGATGAAGATCAGTTCGGGAACGTAGGTCGGCTTGCCCGGGGCGTGCTGCAAATATTCATTCACTTGGTCGCGGTTGGCGTACCCGACCGGGAATGCCGGCTGAAATTGCGCCACGAAACCGGGTATCAGCTGTGCGGCGTTATCGTTGAAAAACGACCCGACAATCTGTAGGCCCCGGTCCGCGTATTCTCGCTGGATGCCGTTCAAAATCTGCGTGGTGTGTTGGCAGTGAGGACAAGTGGTGAACATGAATGCCAGCAGAACGACCTTGCCCGAGTACTCGCTCAGCAAGATCTGCTTGCCATCGGCCGCACTAATGGCAAACTCGCCGGCGCGGCGCGGCACCTGCTGCGCCGATACCGCCACGACGAAAAAAAGCGCGAGCACCGCCAATGAAGTTCGAAGTCGCATAGGGCCAGTTTAACGCAGCTGGAGCGGCGAATTTGGGGTGCTATTCTAAAGAGATCTGTCCATCCGGCAGGGCCAAGTCATGCGCACGCTACAGTATTCGACGCCACACGACATAACCGTCACGCGCACCTGTTCGAAGGCCAGTTACCGCAAAGGTCTGCGGCACTTGCTGCGCGAGTTGGATACATACCGCGGCATTTACTTGTCTTCCGGTTACGAATTCCCGGGCAGGTATTCGCGCTGGGATTTGGCTTCCACGCGGCCGCCGCTCGAGATCCTGGCGTTCGATCGCAGGGTGGAATTCCGCCCGCTCAACGTGCGCGGGGAAATTCTCAACCAGATGCTGCGCGCCGTGCTCGGCGAGCATCCGCACTGGGACTCGTTCGGGTTGGAGGGTGGCGGAGTGCTGGCGGGCGTTCTCAAACCGCTGCCGAAGCTCTTCCCGGAGGAGGAGCGCAGCAAACAGCCCTCGGTCTTCACGATTCTCCGCGCGCTGATCGAAGAATTCCGGTACGAGCAAGACACACGGCTCGGCCTGGTTGGTGCGTTCGGCTACGATCTGCTGTTCCAGTTCGATCCGATCGAGAAGCGCCTGCCGCGCAGTGGCCAAAAGGATCTGCACCTGTTCCTCTGCGACGACATTTACTTCATGGACCGCAAGAAGGAACAGGTCGAGCGCTACCAGTACGACTTTGACTACCATGGGCTCTCGACGCTGGCACTCGCGCGCACGGCCGAGCCCGTTCCGGCGGCCCCAGAGCTTCCATCCGGGCCAATCGAATCCGACCACACGCCGGCGGAGTACATGGCGAGCGTGGAGACGGTGCGCGAGGGCATGCGGCGCGGCGATTACTACGAAGTGATTCTGCGCCAAACCTTCAGCACCCCATACTCGGGCAAACCCTCCGCGCTGTTTGAGCAGATGCAGCGCGCCAGCCCCAGCCCGTACGAATTTCTGCTGCAATTCGGCGACGAGCAACTTGTGGGAGCCTCGCCGGAGATGTTCGTGCGCGTGGAAGGGCAGCGGGTTGAAACCTGCCCCATTTCCGGCACCGTGCGCCGTACTGGCGACCCCATCCGCGACGCGGAGAGCATCAGGCAGCTTCTGGACTCCACCAAAGAGGAATCCGAGCTGACGATGTGCACCGACGTGGACCGCAACGACAAATCGCGCGTCTGCGAGCCGGGCACCGTAAAGGTGATCGAGCGGCGTGTAATCGAGGCTTACGCCGGGCTGTTCCATACCGTCGATCACGTGGAAGGATTCCTGAAAGAAGGATTCGATTCACTCGACGCGTTTCTCAGCCATATGTGGGCCGTGACCGTTGTGGGCGCCCCGAAGAAAGCCGCGGCTATCGCCATCGAGGCCTTGGAAAAAGAACCGCGCGGGTGGTACGGCGGCGCGATCGGCATGCTGTCGCTCTCCGGCGATATCAACACGGGCATTCTCATTCGCACAACGTACTTGCGAAACGGCAGGGCGACGTATCCGGCGGGCGCCACGCTGCTTTACGATTCCGTTCCCGAAATGGAGGAGCGCGAGACGCGCCTCAAGGCGACAGGCTTCTTCCGCATTTTGGGGGGCGAACAGGAAAAGCCTCGAGTGGAAGTCCGCGAAGGCGATGGCGCGGGTGTGCGGCTGCTGCTGGTGGATAATGACGACTGTTTCATCCACACGCTAGCGAACTATGCGCGCCAGACGGGTGCGGAAGTCGTGACGTATCGCGCGGGATTTCCGCCGGAGATGATTCGGCAGATCGCGCCCAGCATGATCTTGATTTCCCCCGGCCCGGGGCGGCCTGTGGACTTCGGCGTGCCCGAGCTGGTGAAGAACGCGGTGCGCCTAGGCGTGCCAGTTTTCGGCGTTTGTCTGGGATTGCAGGGAGTGGTGGAGGCGTTCGGCGGCGAGCTGGGCGTCCTCGATTACCCCATGCACGGCAAGCCGTCGTGGATCACGCACAATGGCAAAGGCGTGTTCGAAGGCCTGCCAGAGCGCTTTCAGGTGGGCCGTTACCACTCGCTGTTCGCACGGCGCGAAACGTTCCCGAGTTGTCTGGAAGTGACGGCGGAATCGGAAGACGGCGTGATCATGGCTCTGCGCCACAAGGAGCTGCCCGTGGAAGCGGTGCAGTTCCACCCGGAATCCATTCTCACGCTCGAAGGGGATTGCGGATTGCGCATGATCGAGAACGTGGTGAAGCTATACGGGCGGCTGCGGGCGGGAGTCACGGCCTAGTGGCCTGTCGCACGCGCTCCCTCACGGTCGCGGCTCCGTCGCGTTCTGAGCCGCGCGCGTGAGCAAGCGGTGCCAAATTTGGCGGCGACGGGCCGCTAGTTCCCGAACACGTCGAGCGTCGTCACAGCGACTTTCGGTTGCTCGCGGTAGATGAGGCTGGCATCGACCGGCGCAATCTCGTTTCGAAAGCGCCGCAGAACATCGTACGCAACCAACGCAGCCGGTGCGAGCCAGAAGAAACGCAAGGGCTCAAGCATCATCCAGTGCTCGATTTCAGAGCCGCTGCCCGTGAACAGGAAATAGCCGATCACGCCCACAAGAGCCAGCATGACTACATGGTTTCGAAAGGGCGGGAACGAGCACGTGAACGGGATTTTTCGAAAACCGACGAGCAAACCCTCGATGAGCAATAGCGATATCGCGAGCAAATAGACCGTCTGTAAAATCGCGATGCCCCAGCTCCACGCCGAGGCGTAGGCAGCGAGCGCCGGCGCGACGATGCCCACCGTAACGACGGTCAGGATGATGTTCCTGGCGACGGCTGCTGATTCGTGCTTGTCAGGATCGAGCACGACCTGGAACATCCAGTTCGACTCCAACTCGACGGGCATTTCGAAGACAAACCGCAGGCCGCAGATGACGAAATACGCCAGGATGAGAGGAATCGAAAGCGTTTCAGCGCTGGGCACGGTAAGCTTGGGACCAGCGAGCGCCGAGAGTGCGGTTTGGGAAGCGGCGACCAGGCCCATCCCGGCAAAGCCGCCGAAGAAGATGCAATGCTTCTCGCTGCGCAGCAGCGCACGCATCACGAAACCGTAACAAGCGCGTTGGAAATGGCTGGAGAGGAGTGAGAAGCCGGCAGGCAGGCGCAGGCCCGCTCGACGGCGGAACATCGGGCCTTCGGTCGACTCTGAGGTTCGCATAAAGCATCGGCGGTAACTCAGGGAAGAAAATAATAGCGCCGAGCCAAGCGCGATCCCTACCGCGCGTATACTCATGGCGCTCAGACCGGCAAGCTCACGGCTGGCATGGCCTTGGATCGACTGGTAGAGAGCCAGAAACCAGACGGGCGGTAGCAGCGCAACCCGCGGGTGGGCGGGCAAGCGTCGCACCAGATCGGGCACCGCAAAACTCGTGCCAAACAACGTCACCAGCGCGACAACGATCAGAAGACGAACATAGAGTGAGATTCGGCGGAAGGCGCGATACGGGACGAGCGCCATCAGCGCACTCATGATTGAGAAGCAAGCCAGAAAAGCAAACACGCTAGCCAATAGGACGCAAAAGGCGTGCACGCCGGCGAAGCGCGCGAGCTCCCCCACAGTCATCCGGTTGCCCACCACGGCAATCGGGTACAACACTACCGAGGCCGCATTCACGTCAACCGCGAATATCAACGCCGCGATCAGAATGGCCAGCAGATTCGCGGCAAAAATGCGCCACGCCGAAATCGGAAGAGGGGCGAGATTCGCGTAATCCCGGGGGCCGGGAAGGATGCGGTCCCACTTCAGAACCGCTACCACGCCGGTGATGGCCATCGAGAAAACGATGAAGAAGTACTTGTCGGGTAGCGACTCGGTGTAGATATTGAAGTGCCGAATCCCGCGCATCCAAAGCAGCAGCGAAGAATATTTGTCGAACAGGAGCATAGAGAGGAAGGCGCCCGGCACGGCGAGCAACGCCAAAAGACCGCCTACTCCCAACTCGACATCCTCGGCGGCCGATTCCCCTTCGAAGATGGTGGCTGCGAAGTGGGCTACCAGCCGCGGAAACGGGCGGTCAAGCGTTGACCGCAGCCAGGATATTCCGGGCCACTTTATCGGCATCCACTTGCTCCGTCAGGTGAAGGAACGTGTCTTCGAGCGCAGGCATCAGGGTGCCTGAGCGGATTTCTTCGATCGAGCCATGCGCCACCACCGAGCCGCGGCGCAAGATCACGAGATGCGAGCAGACTTTGTCCACAACCTCCAGAACGTGTGAGCAGAAAAAGATGGCCTTGCCCTCGGCCGCCACCAGCCCGATCACTTTGCGAAGAATGAGCGCGCTGATGACGTCAAGGCCAGAGAACGGTTCGTCGAGAATGACAAGCTCAGGATCGTGCATCAGCGCGGCGATCAGCAAAATGCGCTGGCGCATGCCTTTCGAGTACGCGGAGATGGGCGTGTGCCGATGCGGGTAAAGCGAAAGCCCTTCGAGCAGGGCCGCGCTCTTCTGTTCGAGCCGCTTTCGGTCCATTCCGCGTAGCGTGCCAACCAGATCCAGGTATTCCCAGCCCGTCAGGAATGAGTACAGGTTCGCATCTTCAGGAACGTAGCCGAGCCGACGCTTGTATCCGACCAGATCGTGTGCGATGCGCTCGCCGCGAAACAGGATCTGGCCGCTCGAAGGCGAGAGCAATCCGGCCAGCATCTTGACCGTCGTGCTCTTCCCTGAGCCATTGGGTCCCAGGTAACCAAGAACTTCACCGGCACGGATCGAGAAACTCACGTCGTCAACGGCAGGCCGCCCGGCGTAGGTCTTGGAGAGGTTCTTGGCCTCCAAAAGCGCGCTACTCTGGGGCGGAGACATTGCGTCTTGAAGATTAGACACGGGCGCCGAGCGTTGAGTTCCCTGCTACGCGAGAATTTCTATTCGGCCGGCGCGATTGGCGATAGGACCAGTCCCGAAGGCAGCTCCTCGCCGAAGATGCGGCCGAGAGCGCGCTCGTCGCGTTGTCCCTCTCCCTCGAAGATGGCCAGCAGTTGCTCTGAACGTGGCAGGGCAGCGAGCTTCTGGCGAACAGACTCGCGGGTGGCGGGAGAGAGGTCGCGGGTGGGATCGTCACTGCGGCGCGCGAGCGAAGCCAGAGCTTCCGCCGCGGCCGGTGCGGGCAACAGCGCTTCCACCCATCGGGTGACCGTGGCGGGCGGGAGCACCAGGTTGATCGGCCCATAAAACAGCTCGCGCGCGCCGACACGGGAAATGCACCACAGCTCGGATTCACGGGCCGTGCCCGCCTTGACCATGCGGACGAGCCCGTCGCCCAATTCCGTCTTGGTCTGGATCGGCAACAGCTCCAGGCTGGCGGAGGCGCGCCACATCTCACGCGCGAGGCTACTGTTCAGTCGCGGCGCCTTCTTGGCTCCGCGCGGCAGCAACATTGGCGCCAGGCGCTGATAAAGGTCCGTCTGCTGATTTCGGTTGAGACCGCCGGCGATGCGGCCCCAGAAGATCCACCAATCGATCTCGCACTGCACCTGGTTGGCGTATTGCAAACCGCTCGCGTAGATGCGGCGCATCTGCTCGATGCGAAAATCGTCTCCAGGAAATCCGAAGCCGGGACGCAGACAGAAACCGCACAAATTGAACCAGCGGGCCTCGAAGGCTGGGCTCTTCTTACGGCCGCCGGCGCATTCGAGGAACACGTCGGCAAGCTGGCGAATGGCGGCGAGCGGCCAGGATCCACGGCCCAGGGCGAGAGTCTGCTCCAACTTGGCCGGCAGCTCTTCCGGAGCGATCTGCGCTTTGGCTGTCGCGGAAAAAACCTGGCGGACGAGCTCGGCCGCCTGCTTCAGCGCCTCTTCGCTGACAACCGTGGCCGGTCTGGCCTTCTCCGGCTCGGCAGCGTGTTTGCGCAGCTCGAATTGCAGCCGCCAACGGTGGTCGCTGATTTTGGACTCGCACCAAGTTTCGAGGGTCCCGATTTCGGTGAGTCGAGCCCCTACCTTCACGGGTATCTGCCGCTCGCCGGCTTTTCCGAATCGAAGGACCGCGTGGAGAGGCGCGTGGGTGTGCAGGCTTTCATCGCCCGCGGCGAATTCGACAACCTCACCGGGGCGATCCTCGGTGCGGGTGAGCGAACTGTACAGCCGGAATGACACCGGCCGGTTGGCGATCAACTGCAGGTCGTCGCGATCAATTTCGAGCGTTGATCCTTCCTCCGCGCCGCGCGGAACCAGGCACACGGCCGCGACTTTGTCTTCCGCGGGCTGGCCGATGCCAAGGTAATACGTGCGGGGCAATCCACCGCGAACCAGCACGCCGCTGCCTGTGGAGCGGACGTAGGAGTAATAGGCGGCGCCAGTAGCCACGGCCAGGTCAAGATCGCGGTTTTCGAGAATCTCGGGCCGTTTGCCGTACCAGTGCCCGACAACGTCAGCCACGCGCTCGCGCGTGATTTCCGGAATGAAGAAGCCACCGTTGAAGAGAATGGCGTCGGGTTGCTGGCCGGCACTTTCGAGAAACGCGTTCAGGTGTTTCGTGATGGCCGGGTCGGTGACGTAAGGCAGGCCGAGTTCGCGGAACAGGCTGCGCTTGTCTTCTTTGGGTGCGTCCCCGCGCTGGCTGACGGGGAGAAAACCCTCGAGCGTGAGCTCGAGCGCCTCCTCACGCAGAATCTCCGTTTTGAGCGAGCCACCAACGAGCGATGCCCCCGCGCCCAGCACTGTGATTTCCACGCTCTTCAAATTCGGTTCGCTAAGCAGACGCTCTTTTGCCGCGGTGCATTGGCGCCGCAAACCGCTGCGCTGGCGGAGTGAGAGCGGCTTGCCGAGTTTGGTTTCGACCAGCCAGGCGAGCGTGAGATCGAGATTGTCGCCGCCAAGCAGCAGATGTTTGCCCACCGCGGTTCGTGTGAAATCGACGCGATCGCCTTCGCGGCTCACACGGATCAGACTGAAGTCGCTCGTGCCGCCGCCCACATCGCACACCAGCACGATCTGGCCATCGTAGAGCAGCTTGCGCGATCGCGCGAAATTGTTGGCGATCCAAGAGTAGAAGGCCGCCGCCGGCTCCTCGAGCAGCGTCAGTTTTGCCAGGCCGGCCTCGCTTGCGGCCAGCACGGTCAACTCGCGCGCCTCTTCGTCGAACGACGCGGGCACCGTGAGAACGATGTCCTGGTCGGCAAGCGGCGCGCCTTGCTTTTGATCCCACGCTTCGCGGAATTTCCGGAGGAAGTCCGCCGACACTTCGACAGGCGATAGCACACGCCCGGTTTCCTGCGAATCCCACGGTAGGATTTTTGCTGTGCGATCGACATCGGGATTCGAGAGCCAGGATTTCGCCGAGTGCACCAGGCGCGTCGGCACCAACGCCCCTTGCTCGCGCGCGTAGACGCCCACCGGCCGGCCATCCTCCAGAAACATGAACGAGGGCAGCATGCGCCGCGGCTCGATCTTCCCTGGCGCGACCAGTTGTGGCACTTCGAATATGTGGATCGGCGGAAAGTTCAGATCCTCCGCCTCGCTGGGATCGACCCAGGCCAGCGCGGAGTTGGTGGTTCCGAGGTCGATGCCGATCTTCATTGGGCCACGCGCTCACGGACGTTGAACTCCAGCTTCCAGCGACGGCCGTCGCGTGCCACGCACCATAGCTGAAGGACGCCCGTTTCTGTCACAACCGTTTCGAAGGAGACAGGAACGGTGCCAGTGCCATCCGCGGATGTGAGATTCACTTCGATGGGCGAGAGTTCCTGGAGATCGTCGCTAAGGTCTTCGATCAGCGCTCCGGGTGTATCGTTCTTGCGCACGGTGGAGGAGAAAAAGCGAAACTCGGCAGGCTCGCCGACGATGAGGCCGAATTCGCGGCCTGGAATGGCCGCCGAGGTCCCTTCCTCCATGCCAAACGGGGCAACCGTCAGCGCTTTGAGCGGCGCGGGAATGCCGGGGACCGCGGGCATGGAGCTTTCGATTCCGACATAGTATGTGCGCGGCACCCCACCGCGGATGCGGACGCCTTTGCCTTGCAGTGCCAGGCCGTAGTAGGCCGCGCCGCGCGAAACCGCGTGCATGAGATCCTCACCCGCGAGCGGCTGGACGGGGCTGAAGCCTTCCTCGCCAAGCCACGCGTTCAGAACTTCGATGAGCCGGTCGCGAATCAAGCGCGCGTAGAGCACTCCGCCGTTGAACAGAACATGCGTGGGAGCGGCCAGACCGGACGCGCCGCGACGAACGCGCTGGTGCTCGGCGGAGGAGGCCTGCTGCCGCAGGAACCGGGCCAGATGCTTGGTTACCGCAGCATCGGCCGCGTAGGGCAAACCGATCTCCTGTAGACCGACATGGCGCTGGCGTTGCGGCAGATCGGAACTGGCGACCCGGGGAAAGAAACCTTCGCCGAGCACGCGGTCTACATCGTCGCGCGTCACCGCCGCTTTGATCGTCCCACCAACGAGCCCGGTGCCTTTGCCGAGGATGGTAACGGGCTGCTCTTTGGATTTCGCGCCCGGCGCGAGGAGCTTCTCTTTGGCCACGCGGCAATTCTGCCAGAGCGCATGGAGCTGGAACGTATCGATGCGGGTGCCTTTCTCCGCCAGCCGATCGGCAACCATGCGGGCCAGCGCAAGGTCCATGTTGTCGCCACCCAATAGAATGTGTTCCCCAACTGCCATGCGCTCGAGAGCCAGTTCACCCGCCTGCTCCGTAACGGCGATGAGCGTGAAATCTGTAGTGCCGCCGCCGATATCGACTACCAGAATCAGATCCCCCAGTTTGACGCGCTCGCGCCAGTCCTGGTGCCGCTCGATCCAGGCATAGAATGCGGCCTGCGGCTCTTCGAGCAGCACCACATCGCGGAAACCGGCACGCTTTGCGGCATCAAGAGTCAACTCGCGCGCCACCGCGTCGAACGAGGCGGGAACCGTGACCAGAACGTGCTGCTCCACGAACGGCGCGTCTGGCATCTTCGCGTCCCACGCCTCACGCAGGTGTTTGAGATACTCCGCAGAAGCCTCCACCGGGGAGACCCTGCACACACCGTCCGGCGCGTTCCACGGAAGAACAGGCGCGGTGCGATCCACGCCCGAGTGCGAGAGCCACGATTTGGCCGATACTACGAGACGCCCCGCATTTTCGACGCCTCTCTTTTGCGCGAGCCGGCCGGTGACGAACTCCGGCTCCGGATTCCAGGGCAGGGCGAGCGAGCCGGCGGGAAAATCCGATGCCCCGGGAATGTAGAGCGACGATGGCAATAGGGGCTCGTCGCGCACCTCGCCTGGATTGACAAGCTGCGGAATTTCCATCAGCCGCACCTCCGGCGTGTCAAATCTACCGGCATTCGGCTTGACTTCGGTGTAAGCCAGGGCAGAGTTCGTGGTGCCCAGGTCGATGCCGATGACGTACTTCATTATTCGATTTCGATCTCGGCTGGAGCGATGATGGCGGCGTCCTGCTTGGGATTCAGCGCGGGGAGATCTATTTTGCCGGCCCGCCAGCCCTTGTGACGCAAGAGGCCGCCGGACGGCTTGCCTGCCGGGACGTTGCCGATGAATTTGACAGCGGCGGGATCGGATACCGCGGGCTTGGTGAACGTGCCCTCTACGCCGTCGATCACCGGCTCGAGCTTGACGTAACGGCTGAGCGACTCTCGCGCCTGCTCGTGAAGACCGCGCACCGCCGCGCCCACCTGATCATCCGAGTACCCGGCAATGTCTTCCATGAGGAAGTCAACCAAGCGGGAATCCCGCTGCAAGATGGAGAGAATCTGTAGCGCACCGTCGGAGACACGCACCGCTGCTGGCGCGGGTGCCGCTGCCTGTGGCTTACCCTTGGCACGGCGGATGAGCCCGAGCTGCGCGAGCGCGCCGTCGGGGAGGTCCCCACGAAACAGAAGCGAAAAGAAGCCACGGATAGCGAGCCAGATGCGTCCCAAGGATTACTCCAGTCTTCAGGATACAATCCAACGCGCCCTAGAGCGAGTTCCGCCGCGCCCAACTCCGCTCCGCACAGGCCTGCGCTACAGTGATTACGGAACGTGTGAGTCGATCGCTGCGTGTAACATTCCGGCTGCTGGGATCGGTAGCGCTGGTGGCTGCCATCATTTTTGTGTACTGCCGGCTTGTGCCGGCCAATAGCTTGACCGTCGCGTTGACGCTAGTCCTGGCCATTCTCGGTGTTGCAACGTGGTGGGGTTTTACCGAATCCATTGCCGCCGCTGTCGCCGGCGTGCTGGGACTAAACTACTTCTTTCTTCCGCCGATCGGCCAATTCACGATATCTGATCCGGAAAACTGGGTGGCGCTTGCGGTGTTCCTGTTGACGGCCATCACCGCCAGTGAACTTTCAGTGCGTGCGCGGCGGCGTGCCGCCGAGGCGATCGCGCGCAGCCGGGAAGTGGAAAGACTCTACACGCTGGGCCAGGCTTTGCTCCTCAGTGGCAGCGCGCGGACGGCCGCTCGGGAGATTGTCAACAGCATTATCCGGACCTTCGAGATTCCAGCCGCAGTCTTTTTCGATCAATCGAACGGCGCATTCTTCCGGTCCGACGAGCGCACCACATCCATCTCGGACGAACAACTGCGGAGAATCGCGGAAAGCGGCGATCTGCTGATTGATCCGGACCACCAAATCGCTATCGTCCCCGTTCGACTAGGCGGCCAGGCGATTGGCAGCTTGGGCTTCGCCGGCTGCACGCTTTCCACGGCGGCCTTGCATGCGCTCGCGAATCTGGTGGCGATCGGCATCGAACGTGCCAGATCGATCGACGAAGCCAATAAGGCCGAGGCGGCTCGGCAGAGCGAGGTACTGAAAGCCACGTTGCTGGACGCGCTGGCGCACGACCTCAAAACGCCACTTACGTCCATCAAAGGCGCAGTCACGCACTTGCTCGCCAAACAGCGCGATGCGGAGGAGGAGGAACTCCTCACCATCGCCAATGAAGAAGCAGACCGGCTGAACCGCCTGGTGGTAGAAGTTCTGGAGATGGCACGCATCGAGGCGTCGAAGCTGCATCCAGATCGTGCGCCACACAGCATCGATGACATCGTTGAAGCAACATTAAGAGTGCACGAGGAAGCATTGAAAGGCCGGCAGGTCAGGCTGCAAATCCCGAAGGCACTGCCGGCGGCTGATGTGGATTTCGAGTTTATCCTGCAGGTTTTGAAGCAGCTCCTGGATAACTCGGTCAAATACTCGCGGCCCGGAACCCCCGTGGTGATTTCCGCCGAACTAGCTAGGGAAAGGATCGTGATCAGCGTGGCAGATCAGGGCCGGGGCATCCCGGTTGCCGAGCAGCACAAGATCTTTGACAAATTCTACCGTGGCCTGACGTGGCGCGATAAACTGCCAGGCACAGGCTTGGGATTATCGATCGCGAAAGGAATTGTCGAGGCGCATGGAGGCAAGATCTGGGTCTCGAGCGAGCCGGGCAAAGGAACCGTGTTCAGCTTTGCCGTGCCCATTTTCAAAGGAGAGACCGTGCGATGAGCGGTGCAAAGATTCTAGTGGTGGACGATGAACCGCAAATCCGCCGCATGATGCGCGCCACCCTCACCTCGAGCGGGTACCAGGTGGACGAGGCCAAGACCGGAGAGGAGGCGCTGGAAAGATTCCGCGCGTTCTTGCCGGATCTGGTTCTGCTGGACTTGAATATGCCCGGCATGGGCGGCCTGGAGGCGTGCCGGTCCATGCGCGAGGGGTCGGAAGTACCAATCATCATCCTGACTGTGCGCAACGCCGAGAAGGAAAAAGTGGAAGCACTGGATGCCGGCGCGGACGACTATGTGTCCAAACCGTTCGGCATGCAGGAGCTGATGGCGCGCATTCGCGCCGCGCTGCGGAGAGCCCCCAGCTCCCCACAGAATGGCCCGCAAGTCTTTGCATCGGACGATCTGGAGATTGATTTTGACCAGCGCCGCGTGCGCGTCCGGGAAAAGAACGTGCGGCTCACGCCCAAGGAGTTCGAACTGTTGCGCCATCTGGTGGCGCGCGGGGGCAAGCCGGTGCCGCACCGCGAGCTGCTGCAAGCCGTATGGGGCCCCGACTACGGTGATGAAACCGACTACCTCCGCGTCTTCATCAACCATCTCCGCAGGAAAATCGAGCCAGATCCGTCGCGGCCAAAGTACGTGCTGACCGAACCTTGGGTGGGTTACCGCTTCGCGATTCCCGAAGAACCATAGGTACTGGCATCAGGTAGCCCAAAGCTATCCACAGGAATGTAAACTACTACTTGGTGAAGCGTTCCAACCTCGTGTCATTGCATGCCTGATCAACGTCCCAGTCCCGAGGAATTGCTTCGGCGCGTGGAAGCCGAGGAACGGCAAGCCGGCCGGGGCCGGCTCAAGATTTTCCTCGGTTATGCCTCGCGCGTGGGCAAATCGTTCCGTATGCTCGACGAGGGCCGCCGCCGCAAGCAGCGCGGCCAGGATGTCGTGATCGGCTTCATTCAATCCAAGGTGGGGCCGGAAGTTCAGTGTCTTGTCAGCACACTTGAGATCATTCCAGGCTTGAAGCTGAGGACCGGCGAAACCGAGGAAGAGGTCCTGGACATCGTCGCCATTTTGAGGCGGCACCCCCAGGTGTGCCTGGTGGACGAACTGGCCCGGGATAACCCGCCGGGGAGCCGCAACCCCAAGCGCTGGCAGGATGTTCAGGAGCTGCTCGATGCCGGGATCACCGTAGTCACGGCCGTTAATCTGCAGCATATCGCCGAACTGCGGGACGCGATCGAAAAGATCACGGGCAAGCGGGCACAGCAGAGCGTGCCGGAAGCATTCATTCGCTCGGCCGACGAGATCGTGATCGTGGACGCTCCGCCTGAGGATTTGCAGCAGCGTGAGCCGGGAAACGCCGCTGATACGCGCCGCCTCTCTGAGCTCCGTGAGATGGCACTGCTGGTAGCCGCCGAGGTCGTGGACGAGCAACTGCACCAATGCCTGCAACTCCAAGGCGTGGAGATGTTCTTGGGCAGCCAGGAACGCATCCTGGTATGCATCACGCCCCGGAGCAATGCCAGACGCATGCTGGAGAGCGGACAGCGCAACGCCGAAAGGTTCCATTGCGGTTTTCTCGCGGTGTACGTGCGGCAAACCGGCCTAGCGCCGCCGGATGAGGAGTTGGTGCAGAGACATCTGTCACTCGCACGTGAGTTCGGCGCGGATGTGCATATTTTAGATGCGACAGATTCAGCCCAAGCGATTTTAGATTTCGCGCACGCGCACGCCGTCACGCAACTTTTCGTGGGCCACAGCCTCACCAGCCGATGGCGGGAAATGCTGTTTGGCAATCCTCTGGATCAAATGATTCGGGCAGCCGACACCATGGACGTACGCATATTTCCCCATCCGGCATCGTCATGACAACGCCGGCAACCCCGCCACGGGGAAGATTCGAAATTTTCTTAGGCTACGCCGCCGGCGTCGGCAAGACTTACCAAATGCTCGATGCGGGCCAGGAGCTGCGCCAAAAAGGTGTGGACGTGGTCATCGGGTATTTCGAGCCACACGGACGCAAAGATACCATTTCGAGGACTGAGGGTCTCGAGTCCGTGCCCCGCCGCAAGCTCGAATATCGCGGCACCTTATTCGAGGAGATGGACACCGATGCCATTCTCAGGCGCAAGCCCGATGTCTGTCTGGTTGACGAATTGGCTCACACCAACGTGCCGGGTTCGGAACGCATCAAGCGCTGGCAGGATGTGCACGTGCTGCTCGACGCCGGAATCACCGTGCTCACGTCATTGAATGTCCAGCACCTGGAGAGTCTGAACGATCAGATCTGGCAGATGACCGGCGTGCGCGTGCGGGAGACCATCCCGGATTGGGTGGTGGATCAGGCGGACGAAATCGTGGTGGTGGACGTCACGCCTCGTGCTCTACGCCATCGCCTGGAGCGCGGCGTCATTTATTCCCGCGAAAAAGCCGACAAAGCCCTCGAGAATTTCTTCACGGAGCAGAACCTCAGCGCCCTGCGGGAAATTGCCATGCGGCACGCGGCGCATGAAATCGAGGAAAGACTATCCGCGCAAGACGACTTGGCGCCCGGCGATGGCGCGGCACCTTCGCCCGTACCGGTAAGCTCGCAAAGGCGCAAGGAATGCATACTGATCTGTATCGATGAACGGCCCTCTTCGATCGTGTTGATCCGGCGAGGCCGGCGGGTGGCAGACTATCTCCGTGCCGAATGCCTGGCGATCTACGTAAGCCCGGACGCGTCGCTCGCCAGCCTGTCGGCGGAGGACCGGGAGGCGGTCGAAAGGCATCTGGGCTTCGCCCGCAACCTACGCATACACACCGAAATCGTCGAGGCGTTGGACTTGGCCGCCGGTGTAGTGCAGTTTGCGCACGCGCACGGCGTAACCCAGGTGTTCATGGGTCGCAGCGTTTCCCGGAATTGGAAGCAACGGCTGCACGGCTCCACACTACAGCGTGTGGTGCGTTTGGCCCGCGACATGGAGATTACGATCGTGGCAGAGCGGCGAAGATAACCGCCGTCCGGCCGGTGCTTTGAACCAGACTTCCAAGCTAGTAGAAATCCGCTATTGATGGACCGAGCCAGAGAGTCTATACTCGACGCCAACTAGGACCCCAGCGACGGGTAGAGGAGGAAATATGCTTCATACCCTCACGCAGCGTGTTAGGGCCGATGAACAGGAGCTGAAGCGGCTAATGGACATGTCGCTTCGGTTGTTCGGAACTCTGGTGATCGCCATCGCGGTCTTCATGGCTCTCTACTTCTTTATTGCGTCTTTGGAGGCTCCTTTGAGCGGGGCATCGCCTGGTTTCACGCAGGCAAAATTGGCAGCGTCGTCCGTGCTGCCGCTGCCTTGCCACTGGGCCACTTTGGGGTAGGCACAAAGGGGGCGCGCCCGCGCGATACCACTGGCTGAATCGGACCCTGTTTTGTATTTCGTGGCAATGATCTGGTCTGGGGCAACGCCTTCCTCCACCCAACGTTCCAGCGCAGCATCCATATCGTGCATCGGGTCGGCGTGGGCTACGCCAGCCGCCCCGAAACTATTTGGCCCAGGCCCGCCCCCGCAGTGCTGCATGCCCGGCACCATGTATAGGCGCAGGAATGGCTCGGTATTCTTCGCGCCCATCTTCGCAACAACGCTTTGGTAGTAGTTGATCGCGTTCACGGGCGGAATGGCTGCGTCGCTCCACCCGTGATAGAGGATCAGCTTTCCTCCGCGCTCGTGGAAGCGGCGCAGGTCCGCATCGGTCGCATTCAGCACGGCAGCGAACTTGTCGTCAGCCGCTTTCAGATCGCGGTCGACGTTGAACGTCCGGAAGTCCCACCCAGCGTCGCTGTAAACCATGTTTCCGAAGAACTGTGTCCCGAAAGCGAACTGGAGACTCTTGCCCGGCGCAGTACCCGTAATCCATAGCCCCCAGCCGCCCGGCCCGCTTTCGCCACCCGGGGAAAAACCGGGCATCACCTGGCGCCCTTTTGAGTCTTGCGGCCCCGCGTAGATTTTCTTCAGCGCCCCCACCTGCGCCGCGGTGAGGCAACTGTTGGTCTCCTGCCCCTTGCAGAGCAGCCCTGATGGGTCGAAGTGGCACTTCGTGGGGTCATCGATGACACTGTCTGTGACTCCGTCGAGAACATCACAAGCGGCCAGTGCTGCCGATTCGATCGCCTGTATTTTGCTCGCCGGAATGTAGCTGGCTGGGTCTTGCATCGTGGCCTGTATGTTCCACACAGCCTGCGTCAGCAGATGTGTCCAGTAATTGGCTGGAGCGCCGGCGATGATCCCGTCGTAATCTCCGGGAAAGCGCTGGGCTTCCATCAGGGCCTGCCGGCCACCGTTCGAACAGGAACTGAAATAGGACCGCCGCGGAGCCTCGCCATAGAAGGCGTGGATGATGGTCTTGGCCTGCGTGGCGGTTTCATGAACCGCCCGATAACCGAAGTCCACAATCTTCTCCGGGTGCCCCAGCGCCCAGGTGCCATCGTCAGCGGTTCCCTCATGGCCGGTATCGGTGGAGGCGGTGGCGTAGCCGTGGCTGATCGCGTTCGCCATCCCGCCGAAATTTATGGACCCGGCGAAACCGCCATTGCCGGCGCCCTGAAATTTTCCATTCCACTCCGCGCTAGGCATCCACACTTCAAATTGGATATTGGAATCGCTCGTCGGCTTGATGATCCCTCTTACACGGCAAAACGCCGGCAAGTTCGGAATGGGGTTACCGTGCGGAGGGTTGAAGGTACCCGCGACCACCGAGCGCACCTCGATGATCGTCGTTCCCGAAAGCACAAGCTTCGATATCGCCTCACAATCTGGCGTCGCAGCCTGCATGGCACTGCAGGCTATAACGGAGAACAGCACTCGCTGGAGACTCATCAAATCCCTCCGAAGGCGATTTCCATTATGCCGCTGATTTATACCTACTGATCCGGATTGTCAATCCTATGGGTCTCTGTCTTCGGCATGTGCGCCTGGCGGAGTGGCATGATATGTGAATGTCTCGTTTCCCTATCGGAGGAGCATCTGTTGCATTACTCGTTTTCCTGGCAGGCCTGCCGCTTGCCGCGCAGAACCACAAAACATGGAGCGACTACGGAGGTGCCCCTGACGCCGCACAGTACTCCGCGCTGGCACAGATCAATCGCTCGAACGTGAGCAAGATCGAGGTTGCCTGGGCCTACCCAACCGGGGACGACCACAAATACTTCTTTAATCCCGTTGTCGTGGATCGGGTCATGTATGTTCTTGCGAAAAACAATTCGATCGTGGCGCTGGATGCGGCGACCGGCAAACAGATCTGGACGCATGCCGCCGAGCCCGGCACAACCATCATCACCGACCGAGGGATTAACTACTGGGAAAGTAAAGACCGGGCGGAACGGCGCTTGTTGTACTCGAGCAACCATTCCCTGCGCGCGATCGACGCCAGGACCGGAGCCTCGATATCGTCGTTCGGCAATGGCGGCAGTGTCGATCTGAAGGAAGGGCTGGATCGCGACCCGAAGACGATCAGCCTGGTGCAGTCCACGACACCGGGACGCGTGTTTGAGGATCTGCTGATTCTGGGATCGGCAACCAACCAGGGCTATGGTTCGGCTCCTGGAGACCTACGTGCTTTCAATGTGCGCACTGGGAAACTGGTTTGGACCTTTCATACGATTCCGCGTCCCGGCGAGTTCGGGTACAACACCTGGCCCAAGGACGCATGGAAGCGCGTAGGCGGAGCAAACGTGTGGGGCGAGCTTTCGGTGGACGAGAAGCGCGGCATCGTCTACGCCCCCACGGCAAGCGCAAAATACAACTTCTATGGCGCCGATCGCAACGGCTCGGATCTGTTCGCCGATTGTCTGCTGGCGCTCGATGCCCGAACCGGCAAGCGCCTTTGGCACTTCCAAATGGTTCATCACGACATCTGGGATTACGACGATGCGACGGCTCCGAAACTCCTCACCGTGCGACATGACGGCAAACTGGTCGACGTCGTAGCACAAGTCACGAAACAGGGATTTGTTTGGGTGTTCGATCGTGTCACCGGCGCGCCGCTCTGGCCGATCGAGGAGCGGCCCGTGCCCCGCTCCGATATGCCGGGGGAAGAAACCTGGCCGACGCAACCGTTTCCCCTAAAGCCGCCGCCATTTGCGCGGCAGAAGTTCACGGTCGACGACCTCAGCCCATTTCTGAGCCCCGAAGACCGCGCCCGCTTCCGCGATGAAATCCTGAGCGCACGGAACGAAGGGTTGTTTACGCCACCAGGACAGCGCAACACCGTCGAGATGCCGGGCAACAATGGTGGCGCTAACTGGGGCGGCTCCGCGGTGGACCCATCCAGTGGCACGCTGTTTGTCGTGTCGAAGGACCTTCCCGCGATACTGAAGTTGACAACAAACGCGCCGGCTGATCAGGCGCTCACCACCTCCATTGGTGAGCGGTACTACAGTGGATTTGGCTTCCTGATCGGCAGTGATGGACTTTCTCCGATTGCTCCGCCGTGGACCTCTCTCACGGCTTACGACTTGAACGAAGGCACCATCCGCTGGAAGATTCCGCTGGGAGAGGTACCGGAGTTGGCGGCCAAAGGGATCAAGAACACAGGAGCACATTTCCCGAAGGTGGGTCCGGTGGCGACCGCCGGCGGGTTGATCTTTACCGGCACACGCGATCGCAAGGTTCGCGCATTGGACGCCACAAACGGTCAGGTCCTCTGGGAACACGAATTGGATGCCGCGCTCGAGGGCATGCCCGCGGTTTACGAGGTTGATGGCCGGCAGTACGTAGTGTTCTGTGCAGCCGCACCGGTGAAACTCAACGCGGCGCCACCAGAAAAGATTCGTGGGGCTTATGTAGCGTTTTCTTTGCCGAAGATGACCGCACCGGCGGCCAACGCACGCTAGCCTGGTGGAGGGGGAGGGGGCCAAACCCTCATGACCAGTGAAGGGCCGTTGGATTGCCACCGTCGCGAGGCGATCCGCTGCGTGTCGGCATTGTAATAATCCGCCGCAGCATACGCATCGCGTCTTCAGCGAAAGCGTTTGGCCAGCATTGGTCACCTTAGAGACGGTCACGGAACATGTCCGACATGTCATTGGGCTGTTCTGCTGTCTGCCAGCGCTGCGATAGAATCGGTCTGCCGACGCTGACGCCAGGGTGTCTCCGGGATGCAGTGGAGAGCCGTCTTGGATACGGCCGAAGTATCGCTTTCCTTGTACGTCAGGGTAGCCAGAAAAGGGGACCTAACAATGAAAAAACGACTGAGAGCCGGGCTGACACGCCGGTCGATGTTTCGAAGCGCCGCGACTGCGGCTATGTTCGGCCCGTTGTTCAAGGCCACCGAAGGGTCTGTAAGTGCCCAGGAAAAGATTAATCGCAACTCCCCGCCCAGCACCCTAAAGATCACCGACATGCGCGCCTGCCGGGTGGCCGCCAATTACGATTATCCGCTGATCAAAATCTATACCAATCAAGACGTTTACGGCCTAGGCGAGGTGCGCGACGCGGCAGTAGAAGGGATTGCCCTTACCCTGAAAGCGCACCTAGTAGGCAAGAACCCGCTGAACATCGAGGACAACCTGAGAATTTTGCGCGAGTTCGCCAATCATGGCCGCATGGGCGGCGGTTATAGCGCGGTCGATATGGCCCTTCATGATATTGCCGGCAAGGTTTACGGCGTTCCCGCGTATCGCCTGATCGGCAATAAGAACCACGATCGCATTCGTATCTACGCCGATACCACCAGTCACCCGGATCCCAAGATCTATGCCGAACGCATGCGCAGGCGCCGGGAAATGGGCTTGACCTTCTTCAAAATGGACCTGCAATCGAGCATGCTGCACGACCGGCCTGGCGCGCTCGACGAACGCGGCGTGTGCACGGAAAAGGGCCTAGGCTACCTCTGCGAATACATTGCTGCCATCCGCGATGTTCTCCCGCCAGGAGCCGCCCTGGCCGCGGATCATTTCGGTCCGCTCAATATCAACGATTCGATCCGTTACGCTCGAGCTTTCGAGCCGTACCACCTTTCCTGGGCCGAGGATCTCCTCCAGATTTCAGAAGTCAACCAGTACCCGTACCTGAACTGGCAGGCATACAAGACAATCTCGGACGCCACAGTCACGCCCGTTCTGACCGGGGAGGATATCTTCGGACTGCAAGGCGGCTTCCAGCCGCTGCTCGAACACCGCGCGGTGGACGCCATCCATCCGGACATCGAAACTTCCGGCGGGCTGCTCGAAACTAAGAGGATTGCCGACTACGCAGCAATTTGCGGCATCCAGGTCGCCATGCACCACGCCGGATCGCCCATCGGCGGATTTGCCGGTTACCATTGCGCCGCCACTTTCGGAAACAACTTTCTGGCCATGGAAAACCACGCCCTGGATATGCCTTGGTGGCAAGACCTGGTAACTGGCGTTCCCAAACCGATCATTGATAAGGGCTACGTTAAGGTTCCGGACGACAGGCCGGGGCTGGGTCTCGAGCTGAACGATGTTGTTGTGAAAGAGCACTTGCGCCGGCCAGGGTACTTCGATCCAACCCCCATGTTCGACGACATCATCCTCTCGGGATACCGTACCGGTGGCCCTTGGCCTCATTACGATGAAACCGGCAAGTGGTGCAATTGTGAAGGCGAGGAGTAGAGTGGAACGTAGCCGCTACGCGCCGGAGGCTCTACTTAAGCGAATTTCACCATGATCAGCCCGGCGACGAAATACATAATCATCCCGCTTAACGCGATCACGGATGCCATGCTTTCGCTTCGGCTGCCCATGAAGACGCCGCCAAGAAAGATCGCAAAGCCCAAAGCCAACAACCACCGGCAGGCGGCGTAAACCGGCGGGCGGACGCCGGCCTTTTCGTCCGGCTTGACATCGAACACCACTGCAGGCGGCCCGCTCTTGGTTGCAAGCGTCACCAGCGGGCATACCAACGCCGCCATAGCGCCACTGATGATAGTCACCGGCGCTATCTCCCATCCGAATCCGAACTTAAGAACGGCTCCGGTGAGGGAACCCGCGATGTAGCCGCTGATGGCGCCCTGCCACGTGGTGCGCTTCCACAGGAGGCCGAACGGGATGGCGATCACGAACAGTGGCATATCCATTATGCTGATCACGGTGAGGTAGGCGTCCACGGCACCACCCAAGCGCGGCACCACGTATGTCAACCCGATAGTCAGAAGCCCGGCCAGAACCGTGGCCACACGGACCGCGATCAACAACTGCTTTGGCGAGGCCTGCCGATTCAGGAAGCGACCGTAAATATCGTTGGCCATCAGTGTCGCGACGGCGCCCAGGTTCGAGCCGATGGTGGAGAGCAGCGATGCCATGAATCCGCAGGTGACGAAGCCCAACGCGCCAATCGGCAGCAGGTGCAGGATCAATGTAGGCATGGCCAACTCGCCCTTTGCCAAGCCGGGATATAGAACGCGTGCTGCCAGACCGGGCAGAATCCACAAAAACGCGAACGGCGTGATCATCACCGCCGACAGCACCATGCCCTTCGACACCACGCGCGGATCGCGCGCGGAAAAGGCCGATTGCAGCAATCCCTGGTCGAGTGTGGCCCACTGCAAGCCCAGCGCCAGAATGGCGATAATGAACTTCCAGTTGTACTTTCCGCCCGTGGTCACGAACTCCAGGTAATGGGGCGGCAGATGCGCTGCGAGTCCCGGCCGCCAGCCCACCGCGTGCATGGCCATCGGGAAAATCGTCAGCACAGCGCACATCATCAGCAAGAAGCCCAGGTTATTGGTGAGTACCACGGACCACATGCCACCCATCGTGGTGTAGGCCACCACAATGCATGCGAATACCAGAATCCACAGCGTGAACGACCCGATACCGGTAAGCTGCTGCGCCGCAGTAACCCCGGCGTAGAGCACCACCGCAATCCAGAACGCCAGACGGAAGACCCAAAGCACGCTCACTAGAATTCGGACCGAGCCGCTGTAGCGCATCTCCAGAAACTCGGGGATGGTGCGGATGCGCAGCCGTCGCAGCACTGGGATTACGAAGAGCCCGCTGAAAACCAGCGCCATGTTGCCGGTCCAGGTGAGCCAGATGATCGAGATGCCGCTTTGATAAGCGGTGCCACTAACACCGATAAGGCTGAACAGGCTGACATTGGCGGTGGTCATGCTCGCTGCCAGAATGAATGGCGTCAACTGGCGGCCGGCTACGTAGAAATCATCCGGCGTGCCGACCCACTTATAGAATCGCGTTCCGAGCCAGAAAACCCCGGCCAGGAAAACCACGATGGTAGTGTAATCGACGGCGCTCATCGGCTATCCAGAAACTGTTGCACTTCGGAGGGATTCGGAAAGCCATCGGTGCCGCCGAGAGCCTGAGTCGAAAGCGCGCCGCAAGCGTTGCCCCAGCGGATGCATTGCTCCAGAGGCGCACCCTGAAGAAACTGAAAAACGAACCCGGCGTTGAAGCTGTCACCCGCGCCGGTGGTATCCAGAGGCGTGACTCGGAACGCCGGCGCGGACACAGTGGTCGAGCCCGAAACCACCAAAACGCCTTCGGCTCCACGCTTGATTACGGTGGTCGCGGCCAGGCCCCGCAGGCGGGCGGCTGCGGTTTCGATGTCGCCGGCGCCGGTGATGCTTAACGATTCGTGCTCGTTGGGGAAAAAAAAGTCGACGTAGGGCAACAACTCGCGGATACCGCCGTCCCATTTGCCGGACGGGTCATGGTCGGGGTCGAGTGAAGTGCTCAGGCCGGCTTGCTTGGCCTCGCGGAAGAGTCTGACGGCACCTGCCCACATCGCTGGCAGCAGATAAAACCCGGACATGTGCAGGTGGCGCGCAGTCTTGACGTAGTCGAAATCGACATCTTCCACGCTAAAGGTCATACGGACTCCCGCGTAGCTCACCATGGCATACTCTTCGGGAAACGACATGGAGATGCAGATGCCGGTTCGCTCGCCGTGGTCGCGGACCAGGTGCGAGGTGTCGACGCCGCGTTCTTCCAGCCGGCGCCACAAAAAATCGCCGAACTCGTCTTCGCCAACCTTGCCTACGAAGCCGACGCTGGCGCCCAGGCGGGCCGCGTTACAGGCGAAGATGCCCGACGAGCCCCCCAGCGCAAAACGCATACCCTTCGCTACGCGCAGTTCGCGATAGGCCGGCAGCGCCGGCACACCGGTCAGCACCAAGTCTATATTGAGATCCCCAACAACGGCGATGTCCACAATTCAATCGATTGTTTTGCCCAGCGCCAGCGCCCGGTAATAAGCGAAGAGCTGCACCAGCGGCATCACTAGGAGCATGCGGCCATAATCCGACAGGCCCGAGTTCAGCTCCCAGACCCAGTTGGAATGCTCGCGCACCTCCGGTGCGGCATGATCGCAGATCACCAGTACCTGCGCACCGAAGCCTTTGAGCTTAGGCAACAGTTCGAGTTGCCATTTGCGCCCGCCATCGGAGAGCAGAACCACAATCAAAGTGGATGCACCCACCGCGTACCTGGGACCGTGTAGCAGTTCTTGCGAGTGATACGCCTCCGCCGGCGTGCAGGCCATCTCTTTGGTCTTTAGCATTGCTTCGCAAGCCAGGCCGAAATACGGGCCTTGGCCCAGAAAGATGTACTGGTCGAACTTTCCCGACTGGGCTAGATCTTGAGCGGCACCTTCGTAGCGCTGGATCAATCGAGCGGCCAGATCGGGCGCCTGGAGCAACTCCTGTTCTAACTCAGGATGGCCACGGCGGGCGGCCCATAGCAAGCCGGTGAGCAGCGTTGCGGTGAAAGCACGGGTTTCGAAACGGCTTTTTTCGGCAGCTTCCGCCAGAATGACGGCGGCGTCGCACGCGGCCACCACGGGGGTTCCCGGGTTGCACGAGATCCCAACAACCTGCCATCCCAACGCTTGCTTGAGCTGGCAGATGGCATCGAGCGTCTCGACGGTCTTGCCGGAACGCGAAATGGCCACCACAGTGCCTTGCGAGGGGGCGGGAAAGTGGCACTCCGGGTACATCATTACGTCAGTGGCCGAGAGCGCCATGCCAGGCACGCCTGTAAAGCGGCTCCACGCGGCAGCGGCGGCCAAAGCCAGATAATAGGAGGAGCCGCAACCGGTGAATAGCACTGGGCCCTTCAGGCCGTAGTTGTCGAGTTCAAGTAGAGGACTCGCGGCTCCGCGCATTGTTTCCAGAGTGCGGCGCCAGATGTCGGGTTGAGAATGAATCTCGTCAATAGTATGTTGGCCCATTCGTTCCTTGCGTTTAAACGCTAGAGTCCCCGTTTACGTGAGAATAGCGACTTGAGCTCACGCACGGTCTGCATACCCCAGTAGACCAGCAGCCCCAAGCCCAGAGCCCAGATGCCCCAGGTCATCCAGTCGATGTACATGTGCGGGATTTCGCTTCCGTTTCAGATTTAACATCCCGCTACTCGGATGTCAAAGAACAATCTGGCGGAGCAGCAGCCATGCCAATGATGGATTGGGTGCGGAAGGTGGCACTTACAGTGGGACGACTATGTCGCGTTTACGGATAGCCGAATGCCATGCCAGCCGCAGTTTCCCATCAACGTGGTGCTCAACGATTGCCTCGCATCGCTCAACGGCGTCTGATATACGCGAACCCCATTTGACCTGGGCAGCGGGCGCTACGCGTGCCTTGAAAGGGAGCAGGAATGCAAGCGGGCGGAGCTGGATGGTCTATTGTTCCACGATCTCCGCCGCACGTTGGTTCGCAACATGGTACGGGCTGGCATTCCCGAGAAGGTTGCAATACAAATCTCCGGTCATAGGACACGTTCCGTGTTCGACTGTTACCACATCGTGAGTGATCGGACCTCAGCGAAGCGGCGGCAAAGATGGAGCGGCATCTGGAAAGTTTGGGCACAATTACGGCCACAACGCCGGAATCGGAGAAAAGTCTTTGAGGCAAAAACGTCGCTAAAGTGTTGAATTGATGGTGCTGGAGGAGGGGGTCGAACCCTTGAGGGCTCAATGGAATCTGTAAATTACAGATTACACGTTGCTACTAATGCCATAATTGCCAGGACTGCCGGGGCGCCTTGTCCGATGTTGCCCGACGGGCTCATGTGCAGACAAGCAGAAGAGAACCCTGACTTTCTATCTTGGTTACTGCCACGGGTCCCGAACGCATTTGGGGCTGGAGAAGCAATATCCGATTCCTCGGCAGGTCTCGAGTGTCGGGAGGATCATCGCAATCCCGCATCTGGGCAGTCTTCATCACAGTTATGAACGCGTTGCGGCGTAATGACATGGCCGCGGACGCATCTTTGCGAATGACAACCTACTCTACGGGATCACGAAGTGGATCATCAAGTGGAAGCGGGGGCACTGGTGGCGGAAGCATGGGCCGGTGCGCAACGCCGATCTCTGGATGGAACTCGACGAACTGGCTTCACTGCACGAGACAACCTGGGTATGGACCAGGGGGCACGCCGGCCACGAGGACAACACCCGATGCGACTGGTTGGCGCAGAATGCGGCAGCCACTCAGCGAAGTTCCTGGGCGGACGACCGGCCGCACGCAACCCTTCGCCTCGACCTGGGCGCGGTGCCGCCGAAACCGCAAGCCGGCCTTTTCGAGGATGTAGAACCCGGTGGTGAGGATGGCGAGGACGATGAGGAAGCGGTCCAGAAGATCGGCTGATGTCACCGGCCGGCAAGCGGTTCACCAGATCGGTTAAGCACCCGGAAACGCAGGGACTTCGCACGGCAATTCGATTTCCTTCTGAATCAGTGAGGTAAAGGGAAATTCGCATTCTGGAAGATTCGCATCGATTGCAAACGGCCGGTTTTGGGGTAAACTTGCACTTAAGTGAAGGCAAGTAACGGGTTAGGCCGACTTTCCAAGCTAGCCTTGCGACAGCGGAGGCAGGGCCTGGCGAAACAGTTGCCGCCAGTGACCAAAGTCCTGCGCGGTTCTTTGGTCGAACGCTATGTAACCTGCGGCAACCCGACCTGCAAGTGCGCACGGGGCGAGCGACACGGCCCGATTTGGTATCTGACCGTCACATTGGGGCGCGGCCGTACTACCGGCGGTATCATCAGCGAGGAGCAACTCGCCGAAGTTCGCGCCTGGATTGAAAACTACCACAAGCTAAAAGACCACCTGGAAAAGATCTCCGAGATTAATCGCGAGTTGTTGCGGCGAGACCGCCAGCAGAAGCGAAAGGGATAGATGGTTCGAGCGAAGAAGGGATGGAGGGTGTTGGCGCGGTGATCTTGCATTTATGAGAAGGCAAGATAGCCCCACACATGAGATCCCGTCTTTTGCTCGCTATCTCAACAAGGTCTTCGATTTCCGCACTGCCACCGCTGTCCTCGGCCTTTACTCTGCACCATTCCAAACTGTTCCGGCGTTACCGCATAACTACCGTTGAGGTGGTCATCCGGTATCGGCCCCGACGGGCGCACGCTTACATGCGAGCTACCTTGACGACCGCGGAGGGTTGGGTGCACGCTTGCGGCCGCGATTGAGGACCAGAAGTTGATGCCGGACCAGCATCGATTCGGCAACAACGGAACGGAGTCCCGCCCGGCCTTGCCAGTAGGGCCACGGTGACGATCAAATGAACGAACAGGATGAGGAAGTCGCGCATCCGGCAATGGTATCAGCACCTCAAGAACCACCACGTTCAGGCCAATTTGGTAATTCGCCAGGGACACGTCTGCGGCTCGGACCGCAAACTGCTGATTTGAAAACCTCAGGACATTTTGACTATGGACAGGTGTTAAAAAATTGCCGACGCACCGACAAGCAGTGACCCTTTCAGTCAATTTGCAAATGCGGTTACTATAAAGCCTACTCAGCCTCTCGCGCCAACCTCTCGTAGATGCCGCGGGCCTCCTCAAATTGCGCAAACACGTGACGTTTCTCAATTTCGGATCGCCACCACGGCCACTCATCCGCCATCTTGTGCAGTTTGTCGATCCAGCGGATGAAGTACTCGGCGGATTCGCGGTTCCGGATCGGATGGTCGCCCACGTACACGCGAATCGCGTTGGTTGCGGCCTGCGCGTAGGCGGCATCGAGATACGGGCTGGCCGGCCCCTCGGCATAGAGCGAATACCATCCGCTTCGAGCAACCGGTAACCGAACTGCGAAGTGTCCGCTGGTGGGAAGTTCCTTCACAATTTGGCCGTTTGAGTAGAGTACGACTCTCGACAGCGGTCCCATCGACCATACCGTGCCCTCCACGGAGATGGTTCCACCTGCGGGAGAAAGCCTCAGCGAATCACCTGGCGAGCGACCGTCGATGTGAAACTCCAGCAACGGTCCGGTACTGAAAAAGGTGTGGCCCTGTCGCAGGCCGTCCAACCAGGCTTCCGCGGTAAGCGGGCCGGCGAGGTGCACGTAAGTCCGGACGCTGCCGATCACGGTGGTGCGGTGGAGGTTGTTGATGGAATCCTCTCCGCCAATGGGCGTGATTTGCAGATCATTGTTCAGTGCGTGATGCCACACGCGCAATTGTGCGCGCGTCGAGTGCGACCATTCGAGTGCCTGCACGGTCCCCAGCGCGGCATCCACCGGAAAACCTTTGGCCACGCCAAGCGCGCCATCGAGCGGGTCGGCGTCTCCAGCGAACGCGTGCACATAGGTTGTGAACGCACCCTGGGCCGCAGCCTTACGAAACGTATCCGTGTTGCTCGGATACAGGCTTTCAATCGCAGTGCCTTCGTAACCGGTGGTAAACGGGGAGATCAAATGATCCTTGAGCCCAAGAAACGACACGTGGCCGTAGAACGGCGGCCGGTACTCTTCCCCCACGATGACCTTGAGATGGGGGTCGCTCTTTGAGATGGGATGCTCGCCGCCGCCGAGGACAAAGTATTGCCAGTCGAGAATGCGATTGTCCTTGTTGGCGACCAATTCGTTGAGCACATCCTGGTCCTCGGCGCGCGACATCATGCGCAGGTTGTCGAGCGTATTCGAGAGATTGCCGCCATAGTTCATGTGCACGTGGGTGGAGCCGCTGTACCAGCCGAGCCCATGCATGTCCACCAGAGGACGCAGGGTCAAGGTGACCGCGGTGGCCGCACCGGCTCGCACTTCAACCTGTCGTTCCGCATGATAATCAAAGCCCTTGATGGCCGAGAGCGTCATCTTGCCCGGAGGCACGTCGACGCGGAATTCGCTCGCGGCGTGGAAGAAATGCCGGCCGGCGAGGCCGATGCGCGCGTAAGCATCATGCGGTGCATAGAACTTGCCATCAGTCGCCATGCACTCGATGCGAGCCGCCGTTGGCCTGCCGGTTTTTTCATCTACAACGCGCACCTGAATTCGGCCCATGGGACGTTTCCAGTGCCGCTCTTTGATTACCACCTTCTTGCGGGCGCCGCCATAGGTCTCGATGATGCAAAGCTGCGGCAAGCCGCCTTCGTTCGAAATGTAAGCGATCGATTCTCCGTCCGGCGACCAGCGCGGGTGGAAGTCGTCGAAGTTTCCGAACGTCAGCTTGTACGGCGCACCGCCTTGGACCGGTATGACATAGAGGTGCGCATACTGGTCGCCAGCGCCCGCGGTGGAGGAGTACACGATGCGCTTACCGTCGATGGATACGTCGGGGCGCGTACGGTAGAGCGACTGCTCACCCAGGATGCGCTGCGCATGCTCCGTTGGGTCGCCTTCGCTCGCGGCGACTGGAGCAGGCATACGCCACAAGTCGCCCGAACCAAGCGGCACACCCCGATTGGAAACGAAGACAATTTCCTTGCCGTCAGGCGTCCATGCTGGCTCGATATGCATGTCCCAAGGACCAAAGTACAGACGGTCGCGCTCATAGCGGTTGTCTCGCGTGAGCGCGATCTCGTCACCCGCCCAGCGCCCGTCCCGGATCGGTCGCACGTACAGGTTGAAGTACCCGTTGGGGTGGGTTGAGACGTAGCAGAGCCGCTGCCCGTCAGGGGAAAACACCGGGTCGGTATAGATTTCCTGGTCGGCGGTGAGCACATTTGTCTCGCCGGTGGCGGTATTCAGAACTTCCAGTTGAATACTTCTGCCGTCATCATCGGCGGTGTAGACGATCCAGTTCCCGTCGGGTGACCAGGCCGGCGACGAATGATACTTGCGGCCGTAGGTCAACTCGACTGCGGATCCCGTGTCCGGATCCACTTTCCAGATGGATCCCTGCATGGCGACGGCAATCGATTTCCCGTCCGGCGCCCATGTAGGGGCCCAGGGGGTGCTGCTGGGAGACGGCGGAAAATAGTAGTTCCACATGTAGTTGTCGCCCTGCTTGGAAGCAGGGTATTGAGCAGCTTGCGGCCACAGCGCCGGCGTCATGGCGAGCGCCAGAATAAGTAGAGATCTCATGGTGTAATTGACGATTATTCCATGCGCGGCATCTAACTGCTCCTCGGTAGGCTGTTTGATTTTTGGAGACGGCGGCTCCTACGTTTCCTGTCCTTCCACCCGCACGTCTGGGAACAAACGCACGTGCTCCGCTTCGTGCCAGCCCTGTATACCCGTTGCCGGCGCCTTTACTCTCGAAGAAGTTGCGGTGCCGCAACATTTACGCTTTGATACTTTCCCTCCAAAGCTTTTCGGGCCGCGGACATTTGCGGACAAAAAGGATTCGAAGCAATTCATCTCTCCGGGCTGTCTGTGCACCAGTAAGGTGCCTCGCGGCCCAGTTTCTTGGCCAGTTCAGACACCATCGAGAATTCGACGTGGTTCTTTTTTTGGGCCTTGGACCACTTCACCAGGGAAGGCCCGCTCGATACTGTGACCCAGGAGCAATAACAAAATATTACAATATGACATAAGATCAAGGAGAACATGTGTCTCTGAGCTCGTTAGTATGCTCCCTCAAGCAGCGAACCGGGAACCTCACCCGGCGTGAATTGTTCCGGGATGGAAGCCTGCTTGCACTTCCGGCTCTGCTTCGCAGACCGGCGGGCGCCTCTCCGATAGCATCTTCCGCAGGGCTGAGAATCGGACCGGATATATACCACTCGATCGGTGTCCGCCCCTTGGTCAGTGGTACCGGCACGATCACGGTCAATGGGGGGACGCTCGAACTACCCGAAGTGCGGGCGGCGATGAACTACGCAGCCCAGCATATGGTGAAGTTAGATGAACTGATGGAAGCTGTCGGAAAGCGTCTGGCAGAGCTGACGGGAGCGGAATGGGGAATTGTCACAGCGGGTTGCGCCTCGGCAATGACCCTTGCCACAGCAGCCTGCGTTGCGGGAGGCAATCCGGACAGGCACCTCAGGCTGCCGAACATGGAGGGGATCGCTAGAGACGAGGTGATCATCCCCAAGCACTCCCGGAACAACTACGACCCCGCTATCCGGGCCGTGGGGGTCCGGATCCTCGAGGTGGAGACCGCGCAGGAATTGGAAACTGCCATCGGGCCAAGGACCGCAATGATCTACATCTTCGCGGGTTCCCGCGCAGACGCCGGGCCGCCGGCGTTCGAGGAAATCACGCGCATCGCGCGCCAGAGAAACGTTCCGGTGCTGACGGATGCCGCCGCAGAGGTCCTGACGATACCGAATGTGCACCTGCAGCGGAACTCCACGATGGTGTGCTACAGCGGCGGCAAGCAACTGCGGGGCCCGCAGTGCGCGGGACTGTTGCTGGGGCGCAAGGATCTGGTCAAGGCTGCTTGGATCCACAACTCGCCGCACCACGGTTTCGCTCGGGGCATGAAGGTAGGCAAGGAAGAGATCGTAGGGATGCTTGCGGCGGTTGAGGCGTGGGTACAACGAGACCACGCCGCCGAGTGGCAAAAATTGCTCTCCCGTCTGGCCCTCATAGCGACGCGCGTTTCTTCCATCCCGGGAGTCAGCACGGAGGTCCGGGAGCCTGGCGCCAGGCTCTCAGACCGAAGCCCCGAGCTGAATATCAGCTGGGACCCTGCCAAGCTGGGGATCACGGGAGAAGAGGTATCCCGCATCCTCGACACCACCGATCCGCGTATCTTGGTTGGGGGTGTGCGGGACGCTCAAGAAGGGATCTCGATCGACCCCTTCAACATTGCACAAGGCGAAGACCAGGTGGTTGCGGATCGCCTCTATGCTGTGCTTTCCGCGCCGCACACTCTCAGAACTGCGGACCGGATTAAACCGTCCGCCGATTTGAGCGGCCAGTGGGACGTTCACATCGAATATGCCGCAAGCACCGGCGAGCATACGCTGTTCCTGCAGCAGCAGGGTGGGGAGATCCAGGGGAGTCACCGGGGGGAATTCGTGGCGCGCGATCTTATCGGCACTATCGATGGTGACAGGGTCCGGTTGCGCAGCGATCTCACCGAACGCACGGCAGGATATGACCTGAACTTCACGTTCACCGGCAAAGTGAACGGCGAGACTATGTCCGGCGACCTCGATATGGGTGAGTACCTAGCAGCCCAGTGGAGCGCCAAGAGGCACCGGGCCGGAACACCGCACACGAATCAAAGTGGCGGTTGATGGCCCTGTAAGGCCAAGAAATTCGAAGTTGCTGAGTGGCGGACAGTTCTACGATAGAGTCTGCGAATGGCGAAGACGGATTGGTTTCGGCTGCTGGGCTATGTAACCGGGTTGGTGAACCAGGAGTTGCTGCTGAAGAATGAGTACCTGGTGGCGGAGAACCGCATGCTGAAGGCACACACTAGAGGACGATTGCGGCTGTCGGATGGCGAGAAGGCGACGTTGGCCGAGATCGCCAAACAGGTAGGACGCAAAGCCCTGGCGCAGATTGCGCGCGTGGCGAAACCAGATACGATCCTGGCTTGGTACCGAAATTTGATTGCCCAGAAGTTCGATGGGGCGAAGCAGCGCGCCGCCCGAGGGTGGCCACGGGTTGGACAGGAGCTTGAGGATTTGGTGGTCAAGTTGGCTCGGAACAATGCCGGTTGGGGTTACGACCGCATTGTGGGAGCACTTGCCAATCTGGGGCATTCGATCTCCGATCAAACGGTCGGGAACATCCTGCGGCGGCGGGGTGTTCCGCCCGCATCCGAACGCGGGAAGAGTACGACGTGGAAGGACTTCATCCGTTCCCACATGAGTGTTGTGGCGGGTACCGACTTTTTCACGACTGAGGTGTTGACGTGGCGTGGGCTGGTGACGTACTACGTTTTGTTTTTCATCCATCTGGACACGCGTCGTGTCTCGATTGCGGGAATCACCGAGCACCCCGATTCCGCCTGGATGGAGCAGATGGGACGCAACGCGGCCTCGGAAGGTTGGGGATTTCTGCAAGATCGGCGATATCTGCTGCACGATCGCGACGTGAAGTTCAGCGATTCATTCCAGGACACCGTAATGGCGGGCGGAGTGAAGCCGCTCAAACTGCCGGCGAGAAGTTCGAATTTGAATGCCTTTGCGGAGCGCTGGGTGCGTTCGGTTAAAGAGGAATGCCTATCGAAGTTGGTGCTGTTGGGTGAGGGTTCGTTGCGCCGAGCGGTCGGAGAATATGTAAGGCATTTCCTTGAGGAGCGGAACCATCAGGGCAAAGGAAATGTTCTGTTGTTTCCACGGAAGGAGGAAATCATCGGCAGCAGTACGGGCCGCGTGCGCTGCAAAGAGAGACTGGGCGGCCTCCTGAAGTATTACCACCGCGAGGCCGCATGAGTATTTTGACCACACGCGATCAAGAGGAGTGGTACACCTACGATCACTCGCCGCGCCCTAATGTGCACGTATTGGCCCGCGTTGACGAAACCACTTACTCGCCAGATACACGCACCAAGATGGGAGACCATCCTGTCATCTGGACAAACGAGCACTACAAGGCCAGGAATATCTACGTCTTTATGGGGCGCCGCCCAGAGCTATTCCAGAATCCTGCTTTCACAACTATTTTCCGCAATTCACTTTTGTGGGCGGCCCACCAATGAACAGATTCCCTATATTCATCCTGTTATTTGCCGCCTTGCTCTTCGCGACAGCAGCTTCGGGCCAACAACCACGATTCCAAGTGCTCGCTTTTTATTCGACGAGTGTAGAGCCCGACCACGTCCAGTTTGCGAAAGGCGCCCTGAAGTTCTTTGCCGCTCTCGCGGCAACGGACAACTTCAGATTTGACGCGACTACTCATTGGGAAGACATGAACGAGGAACACTTGAAAGCATATCAAGTGGTCATCTGGCTTAACTATTTCCCCACCAATGCAGCGCAGAGGCACGCTTTTCAAAGGTACATTGAAACCGGGGGCACATGGCTGGGCTTTCATGTGGCCGGATACAACGATAAAGATACAAACTGGCCGTGGTTCGTCGATTTCTTAGGGGGCGGAGTATTTCATATGAATAATTGGCCACCATTGCCAGCAAGGCTGGTCGTCGATGACCGGACGCACCCCGTCACCCGGAATCTGCCGGACGCTTACGTATCGCCTGCCAACGAATGGTACACCTGGAAACCAAGTCCTCGCCTGAATAGAGATGTGCGAGTGTTGGTCACTCTAGATCCCTCAAATTATCCACTCGGGCTGAAGAACGTTCTCGCCAGTGGAGATTTACCAGTCGTGTGGACAAACACGAAATATAAGATGATTTATATGAATATCGGGCATGGAGACAAGATCTTTACCAGTGCCATTCAGAACAGGCTCATAGAAGACGCGACGAATTGGCTCGGTACAATTTCCACCCAAGCAGAGGTCCCAGCAGCGGCGGGAGTGGAAATCAGCGCTAACGCGGTCGTAGTGAATGCGAGAACCAACAAAGTCTACGCGGTGAGCCCTTGGAGCAGTGCTATAACGGTAGTCGATGGCGGCGACCACTCCACCGCGATGGTGAAGGTGGGATCAGAGCCCAAAACAATCGCGGTGAATCCGCTCACCAACAGAATTTATGTAGGGAACGCAGGCGACGGCACAGTAACGGTGATCGAGGGAGCAACCGACACGGTCGTCGCAACTGTTAAGGTAGGAGATCTTCCCTACGTGGTCGCGGTGAATCCGGTGACCAACAAGGTCTACGTCTCGAAGATCTTCAGCAACAGTCTGACGGTGATTGATGGAGTAACCAACAGTACTACTCCCCTTGAGGTGGGAGTACAGGCAGATGCCATTGCCGTGAACCCGGTAACCAACAAGATCTACCTGACCAGCTATCAGGCCGAAAACGTGACGGTAATCGATGGGGCGACCGATAACGTCACAAGGGTAACCGCGGGAACTCATCTCTGGGGAATGGCTGTAAACCCAGTAACAGACAGAGTGTACCTTGCAAACATAGGCAGGTCGAATATCACGGTTATCAATGCGGCAACCAATGCCATCACCTCAATGGACACGGGAAATATGCCTTGCGCAGTTGCGGTTGATCCGGGCGCGAATAAAGTCTATGCCGTGAACTACGCGAGCGATAGCGTAACGGTGATCGACGGAGCTAACAACTCGGTGATCGCAACAGTGAATGTGGGAGTGCGTCCTCAAGCTATCGCGATAGACACGATGACTCACACCGTCTACGTCGCGAACACGCACAGTAACAACGTGACCGTGATCGATGGGATAAGCAATTCAGTGACTGCAACGGTCAATGCTGGAAATGGGCCCTATGCGATCGCGGTGGACACCGCAGCCAATAAGGCCTTCGTCACAAACATCGCTGAAGACAGTCTCACGGTGATTGATGGGACGACAACACGGAGAGGAACGTCTGCGCCCATGCCGGCGAAGGAATAGGGGGCTAGAATCCTTGAGCCAAGAAACTTGTTGTAGTTGAGTCAAGTTCACGCGACCATTTTAGCCTGATCCACCCAAGAGATGATCTGTTGTGCGAGCTGGTCGAAACAACGCTGCAAGGGGTTGGGAACGAGCGATGTGGTGGGTAGCACCATGCCCATCCCGTGCCGGAAGATGCGAGCATAAGCGCGCGTACAGAACACCGTCGTGCGAAGACCGAAGTCTGTGAGCCGGTAACGATGGGTTTTGGGAATGCGCTGGATCAATCCATGGAGCCTGAGGCGTCTGAGGTGATAGCTCATGCGGCCTTGAGTGAGATTCTCTTCCGGCGGGCCCAGTAGTTGGGCGAGATGCGTGCGGAGTTGGCGATTGGAAAAGCCGGCGGGTAACAGATCATACATGAGCACAGCATTCCAGAGTGCTTGCGCGGTCGGATCAGCCAAACGCAACGCCGATACGCGTTGGCCCTCCACCATCCTGGGCCGTTGGAGCTGTTGCAGGGTTTCTTCGGCTAGAGGATCGAATCCTGCGTGATGGTCTGGACTTCGAGCACGCGCCGGTTAGCCTGAAACCCGATCCTGCGGAGTGCCGGCAGGTTGACAATACTCTTGCCGATATAGAAGTCGCGCGCGCTGTTGATGGTGGTCTCGGTGCGCAGCGCTTGGCCTTCCTTGTGATATTGCTTGATGCGCGTGCCTTTGTAATCGATGTGCAGCGAAGGAATCACGCCGTCGGTAATGACGCGCGTGCGGAAGGGCCCGGGAGTGGCTTTGGTGACGCTACGGTCGAAGATCAGTTGCACTTGTTTGGGCCGTCCCAGATCGAGATTCTCGCGAATCACTTGCTCGAAGAACATCCGGCCGCTCACCGGGCGGTCCAGCACTTGGGTGAGAGATAGCTCGATTTGCCAGATGGAAAGTTGATAGCGATAACCCGCGGCGCGGTCGGCGGCGGAATAGGGATGCGGAAGACAGCGGAGCCACTTGCGCAGTAGCGCATCGATCTTGGCGACCGACAAACAATCGCAGATATGTTGTAAGCGCTTCGGATCGGCGCAGGACCGGATGCCGTTGTCCAAAGTCTGATAGGCAATGCCTTCGCGCTGCAGTTGTTGCTTGGCGTACTCGTGGCCGTTCAAGCATAGCTTGGCGTTGTAGGGGAAGTAGCAACAAAACTTCAAAAAGAACGGGCCGAAGTTTTCGTCGACGCAGAAGTAGTAATGATTGACCAATGCGGTAGCCTTGACGATCCAGGCGTAGGCGCGGCCGGTCTTGGGATTGTGGCGCTTTTCGGTCCGATACACCGTGCACTTCTCCTGCGCCTTGCCCAAGAAGACAACTCCGTCCCGGTGGGGAAACTTCGCACGCATCTGGGCGGCCAGTTCGTCCTTGCGCGGCCCTTTTTGAAAACTGACCATGGGAATCTGATGTTGCTCGACAAACTCTTCGATGGCTTTGACGAAGTTCCGCGTCAGGGGCTCGACCGCATTGGTGGAGGCGACTTTGGCCTGCCGTTGTTGCCGGATGAATCGCAGAGCTCCTTCGACGATCTGCAGGCGTGGAACGATGGCGTTCAGGTACATTCGCTCGATGGACTCGACCTCCAAAGTGTCGTGCTTGCCCAACACCTCGGCGACGGTCTGTGGTAGTTTCGATTTCGGCTCCATTTGTGGGGTGCTTTTGCGGCTGGGCGATCGCCTTACGGTGGTCCCATTCATGGAGGTGATTTTGCACTCTCCAAATCATGCACGCAAGCGGAGCCACCTACATGCTTGTCGGGCTGGGGCGGAGCCCCGCTGGTGTCCTGAGTTAGAAATTAGTTTATAAAGCCTTTTGACCTTACCAAGCATCAAATCCGCGTCCGCCGTCCGTACAAAAGGCTTCGGATCGCGATCGCGCCGGTCTAGATAGTCGCGCATTGCTTTCTCAAATGCTCGCACCGCCTTATGGGGTCCGCGCCGGATGCATCGTCAGCCTTCTCTACGCGCCCTCTGCAGATGATGCTCCATGATTGTCCAAGTGCTTCATCGGTATCGGGCCAGGCACACGGTCTCATCGCGGTTCCACGATCTTGTGATAACGGTTGGCCGCGAGCGCCGAGACGTTTTGTACCTGTCCGCTAGGCCAGTGAATTTCCACACTCAGCCCACCGGGTATAGCGTTTTGCCCCAGCCCGAAGATCAAACGTTTATCGTGTGAGGAGAGGTAGCTGCCTCCGCCCGTAATCCACCGAACCAGTTTTCGTTGAGCCAGCGGCACGATGACCTTGGCGCCAATGGCATCGCGGTTGCTGCGAGTTCCTTGGAGTTCGAACCCGATCCATGAGTTGTTTGGCTCCCACGTGTTCCGCAGCAGTACCGGGGTATCGTCGAGGCGCGTGAAGATAGCATCCGTCCTGCCGTCGTTATCGAAGTCCCCCACGGCCAACCCGCGCGCACGAAACTTCTGTTGAAACACCGGACCCGCAACCTTGGCCATGTCCCGGAAAATGCCGTTTCCGGGATTGCCCAACAGCAGCGGCGGTTCTAGATAAGAGAGATTGCGGCGAGTCTTTTCGATCATGTGGTTCAGATGACCGTTCACAATCATCAGGTCCAGGTTTCCATCGTTATCGTAGTCGATGCAGTGAATTCCCCAACCCACATAAAGGTGCGTCAGCTTAGCGAGACCCGATTGGAGCGTTCGCTCCTCGAACGGGAAGTGCCCGGGATTCACAAAAAGAGCATGTTGCTCGTCGCTAAAGGCAGTATGCACAATATCAGGCCGTCCGCTGCCGCTCAGGTCGCATGCATCCACACCCATGCCTGCCCGTGCAACCCCATCCATGGTGAGAGCTACTTCAGCGCTCAGTCCAACCTCCTCAAAGGTGCCGTTGCGTCTGTTCATGAGGAGCAGATTGGGATTGGCGTCGCTCGCAACGAAGAGATCTGGCCAGCCGTCGCCGTCAACATCAATAGCGACTACGCCCAGCGCCCGCCCCACCAGCTTCGAAAGGCCGGCTTGCGCCGTGACGTCTGTGAATGTGCCGTCTCCGTTGTTGTGGTACAGCTTGGGTGAATCCCCTTGATACTCCGTCTGCGCGCAATAGACTGGCTGCCCCTCAAACTCGCAGTGTTGTGGCCCGTCGAACGAGAACTTCGCATAGTTCGCGACGAAAAGATCCAGGTACCCATCCCGGTCGTAATCAAACCAGGCCGCGCTTGCCGCAAGCTTGCCGGCATTCTTGACACCAGCCTTCTCCGTCACGTCGGTAAATGTGCCATCGCCGTTGTTATGGAACAGAGCGCTTGATGGGTAGCCCGTGACATACAAATCCTGGAAGCCATCGTTATCGTAGTCGGCCGCCGCCACTCCCATTCCGTAAAACAGAATTCGATCCACGCCTGCCTTGGCCGCAACATCTTCGAACTTGCCGTTGCCCAGATTTCGATAGAGAGCGTTGCGCGGGGGAGTGGCACTTCGCCCATGCGGTGTTTCCCCGCCAGCTACCAGGAAGATGTCCAGTGCCCCATCGTTGTCAAAGTCTACAAAGGCGACGCCCCCACTTATCGGCTCAATGAGTGTGCGGTCATTCGACTCGCCATTCGAGTGCTTCCATCGAATGCCGGCCGATTCAGTAATGTCAGTAAAGATGTCTTCAGAAGCCTTCACTGAATCGGGAGATGGCATTAATGCGGCGCCCACGCCAAGAAGTGCGATGGACAACAAGCACATATACAGGATCAAGCGATTTCGGCAGCGCATGGACGGTCGACCAGGGATTCTGCCAAGCGCCGGCTTTCTATTGACGCCCGCGTATCTCATGATTAGCAAGCCCACCGTAACCCCGTACCCTAAAAAACCTCACAGCACCAACGCTGGCTGATCCCTGATGATCTCTGAGCGTGGGAAAATCAGCTCCGACCTTCCCGAACTCAACCAGCACTCCACGGTTTCCCCTTGCCCCCCGATCCGTGCCAAATGGGGGGCAACCCTGGCATCCTGCAGCGCCCGACTTACCTCTCCGCCTTGGTCCGCGCAAAGCGGTCATGCGCTACTCCTCTTGTTCAGTCAAGAACGACTGTCCAACGACACAGCATGTCTTCGGTAGCTTGCACGAGTCTCCGTAAGAGTGTTTCATCGCGTCGGAGTTTCATGGTTGTCGCGACCCGCCGTGAACGGCTTCGCTGGTGCCAGCTTCGAAGAGCGTGAATACAAACAGGGTTCCTCCACTGCGGTAATCGCGCATCCAGGGTGCGCCGGCTCCGGTAAAGCCTCCCACCGCCCCCGACATCCCAGACGCAATTGCGATATACTCCTTGCCGTCGAGGCGGTACGCAATCGGCGCTCCGCGAATGCCCGAGCCGGTCTGATAGGACCACAATCGCTTACCATCCTGGGCGTCGTGCGCGATGAAGTTGCCTTCGGGATCACCGGCAAATACTAACCCTCCAGCGGTGACCAGGGTACCGCTCCCCATCGGCGTACGGACCTTCACTTCCCAAGCCACTTCGCCCGTGTCCACGTGCAAGGCCATTAGCTTGCCATAAGCCTGATTTGGTAGATAGCTGAAACCGCTTGGTCCGGCTGGGAGGCCGAGTCGACGCGCCTTGACTCCGTAGTTGGAGAACACCGCGCAGTTCTCAATTACGGGCAGGTAGACCATACGCGTTATCGGACTGAACGACATGGCGTTCCATTCCTTGCCTCCGGCTGCGCCCGGGCAGACCGTGACGCCTTCCAGGGTCGGGATAGCCCGAGGATTCACGATCGGACGGCCGTCGTCGAAACCACTAGTCCAAGTCACACGAACGAAGGGTTTGGCGTAGAGGAACTTTCCATTGCTACGGTCGAGCGCATAAAAATGACCGTTGCGATCTGCATGCACCAGGCTCTTTACGATATGTGAGTCGACGGGTAAGTCAACGAACACCATCTCATTGACACCGTCGAAATCCCAGACATCGTGTGGTGTGAACTGATAATGCCAGCGAAGGTTGCCGGTGTCGGCATCGAGCGCGACAACACAATCGGTGTACAGGTTGTCGCCTGGACGAGCGTCGCCGTCGTAGTCTGGATTGGGATTGCCGGTTCCCCAGTAGATGAGATTTAGGTCCGGATCGTACGACCCGTTCAGCCAAGTGGCGCCCCCGCCCTGACCAGCCACTGTGTAAAACCTCCACAGGCGCTTGCCGGTGTCTACCTGGTAAGCATCGATGAACCCCCGGCTCTCGTAATCCCCACCTGCCATGCCGACCACCACTTTGTCGTTTACGATCAGTGGCGGTGATGTGGCACTCAGGTTGTCGTCTACACGGCCTATTGCGGTATCCCATCGAACACGGCCCGTCTGCGCGTCCATAGCAACCAGATGCGCATCGAGGGTCGCCAAATACAGCATTCCTCCGGCGACAGCCGGACCCCGGTTCACCGGCCCACAACAATAGGCCAGCTTTGTGGGCAGGCGTCGACGATAGTGCCAGAGTTCGGCACCCGTGCGCGCGTCGATAGCGAATACATGGTTCCACGACGTAGTAAGGAAGATGACACCGTCGATATAAAGTGGTGTGGCCTCCAGACCGTCCGGAACGCCCGTTTGAAAGCTCCACGCCGTGACCAGATTGCGGACGTTATCCCGGCGGATGGCTTCGAGTGGGCTGAACCGCTGGTTTCCGTAGTCGCGGCCGTACATAAGCCAGTTGTCCGGATCGTCAGCGGCGCCTAACAATCGGGACCGACTAACCAGGATATGCGGGGTCCGCAGATCGTTCGCAGGCTGGATGGCAGTCTTCGTCAGCGCCCGTAGTTGTTTGATGAGCAACCGCAAGTCGGTCGGCTGCAGTCGACCGCCAAAAGCTGGCATAGCGGTACCGTGCAGTCCGTTGCGCACTGTACTTTCCAATTGTTCGTCGCTCATCGAGGCTTGCCAAATCGGATTGGTTAAGTCTGGCCCGGAAGCACCTTCGCCGGTGGCCCCATGACAGACTGCACAGTGGCGTGTGAATAACTCCTGACCGGACCCGGGTGCCAATTGCTCAACACAGGCTGCAGGCAAGGAGAGAAAGATCACCAGAAAAGACTGCCAAATCGTGTTCATTTCATTTTCACTCTTGTCCAAAACAGATCAGACTTCCGTCTGAGCAAAAGAAAAGCCATCCCATAATGAACGTCGGCGAATCGTTCCTTGGCCAGAGCTTAGTCATACTGACAAGGAACGCAAAGCCATCATACAAGTCGCGAGTCTGGTCAATCAACGTGCAGCTTTGTGTGCGGACTGACCGGGAGAGGGCCGGAAGCAAAGCTCCATAAGACTTAGGATCTGGCGCTCGAAAGGGCTTGGGAGTTCGACCCTCCCCGTCCGCACCATTTATAATCAATACTTACAAGCAATAACCACGAGTCAATTGATGCCCGGTCGAGGCTCTTGTTTGCCTATTTTCCGGATCGGCTCTCCGGCACACGAAAGAACCCAGGGCTTTCTGGCCAATACTGATCGCGTGTGGCCTTCTGAAGGGCAAGCATCTTCGTAGAGCTCGGCTCGCTTCGCGAGACTGGCCGCCATCAAGGTTGTCCCAGCCGTGGCGGGTCACGCGTGTTTAACGCTTCGAGGATCCCGCACGAGATTGTGCGATAGACCAAGGCGCTGATTTGCGGTGATCCACAGTTTGCGGTAGGCTGGCCCACGAGGAGCAGCAAGTGCGCATTTCACGACGTGGATTTCTCGAAACTACAACCCTCGGCACGCTGGCCGCCAACACTGCCATCGGCGCCGAAAGCGGCAGGACAGGTGTGTTGCCCAAGCGGACTCTGGGACGCACCGGCGTACGCGTTTCCATTCTGGCCATGGGCGGTGCCAGCCGTTTCCTCACGCGCAAGGAGGAAGATGGAGGGATCGAAGCTCTGAACCGGGCTTTCGATCTCGGCATCACTTACATAGATACCTCCTACGGTTACGGTCTGAGCGAGGACCGAATTGGACAAGTCATGAAGGTCCGCCGCAAGAAGGACGGGATCTTTCTGGCGACGAAGATTGACGCGCGCCAGGGCGACGAAGCCATGCGCTCCGTCGAGGGGAGCCTGAAACGGCTCCAGACCGACCAGATTGATCTCATTCACATCCACATGCTGACCAACGAGGAGGATCTGAACCAAATCGAAGCCAAGGGCAACATTTTGGATCGTTTACTCAAGCTGCGCGATGAGAAAGTGACACGATTCATCGGCATCACGAGCCACGCCGATCCGACTGTCCTGGCCAAGGCGCTGGAACGCCATGATTTCGACTGCACCCAGATGGCGCTCAACGCGGCACTGGTGGGCATGAAGGAAACTGATGTGGGCATGGGGATCAACGAAGCCATGAAGACTAGCTTTGAGACGGTGGCGCTACCAGTGGCATTGCGCAAGAGGATGGGCGTGATCGCCATGAAGATCTTTGCGCAGGACGGCCTGGTTGGCGAAGCACCGCCCGACAAGCTGTTGTACTATTCGCTGTCGCTGCCGGTTTCGTCAGCGGTAGTGGGAATGCCGACGCTGGATTTCATCGAGCAAAACGTGGCCGCCGCACGCGCGTTCCAGCCCCTCGCCAAATCCGAGATGACGGAAATGTCCGGACGGCTGGCGGCGAAACACAAGCTGGCACTGGACCGGCGGTTTGCGCGGCACGTGGACGCTTAGAGGCTCCACCTGGTGCAACCCAGACCATAACTGGGTAAGTGACCAACCGTGTCCTTCCGCGAAGATCGCAATCGACGAAAAGAGATTCAGTCCCTTAGTTGTGTTCGAGTGGGACGCTGAGCGTGGCGCGCTTAACCGGCAGGTGAGGCTGGCTTTTTTATCGGGTTCGGTGGTCAGGAGGGCCATACCAAGACACTTCCAGTGCACGCTCATGACTTCGCGATTCCAGAGCTGGGCCGGGCGACACCATGCTTAATGGGAGTGCACGCTGGGACGGTGGCACTCCCAACAGGGGCGTTTTACGACATCGCCCAAGCCCCAATGGTTCTCAAACGCCAGCCGGGCATCGCCCTTACCATGGCAGCGAAGACAGGTTTCACTTGTGACGTCGAGCAGCATGGACGATTGAGCAGCCCTGGCGCCGTGGGGATCGTGGCAGTCCGTGCAGCGTTGGTCGGCAAAGAACCGGGACGACTGGACTAGCAAGGAATACTCCCACCCTGGGCGCACGCGCTTCGGCTGAGCGTCGACGAAGGCTAAACTCAGGTCCTCGCCAGGCACGTAAGGACGTGCGGCGTCACCTTTGCCCATGACCGGGAAGGGATAGTTTCCAGAGTGGTCCTTGCCCAGTGAATGACACTGGCCGCAGACCATCCGGCTGCGTTCCGGCGACAATTTGGCTGGGTTGATGATAGTGCCCTCGCTGCCCGGGGAATCGATATGCCGGCTGCCGGGGCCATGGCACGCTTCGCAGCCGATTCCTGGTTCGGCGAAAGTCTTGCGCGACACGGAGTATCCCGTGGAATGACAACCCAGGCACTGCTGTGAGGCGTCGACCGGTTGGCCGGGAACGCCGATTACGTCATGCGGAGCCGAGACCTCCTCCGTCTGCCAGTTGCCAGAAGCGATCACCGTGAAGTCGCGGGTAATGAAGACGCACTCTCGGTCGGTGCGGCCGACGATCGCCTGGGCGTCCTCCCTCGTGAGTGAAGACGGCCATTGTATGCGGGCGGGCAGAGGAGTTCCCGCGCTTAGCACCGTCATTGTCCGGTGATGAGCGCTCTGATCCCAGCCCAGGACGAGGCCCGCCCGACTAGTGCGGTGGCATTGGACACACCTGTTGGACCCGACATACTTGCGCTCCGGCGGCGACTGGCTGTTGTGAGGTTCCCCCGGACCGGCAATCGCGAACAACAGGATTGCCGGTGCCCAGGCGGGTCTCCATCCGGGGATCATCGATATACTGCCGCGAACGAAATCACGTCCTTGAAACGGCTCTCGCGGTAGCTCTTGTCGTACCGGGCCAGCTCCTTCTGGATCGGGAACTTTTTGGGACAGACCTCCTCGCATTTGCCGCAAAGATCGCAGTCCATGAAGTCATGCTTGAGCACAGCGTACTCGTCGCCGTGACGGCGGTTGTCGTAGCCCAGGCGGTGCAGCTCCTGGATCTTGGACATCAGCATGCTCACGGGGACCTTGTTGGGACAGATACTGTCACAAGGCTTAGAGCAATCCGAGCACACGCCGCCCACCACCCGTGCGGCCTTGGCCTCGATGGCCAGCTTCTCTTCGGGCTTCAGCGGCTTGTAGGTGGCCGCAGCGGCCAGAGCGACCTTGACGTGCTCCATGGTGCTCATGTTGGGGATCGCTATGCGGGCGCCCGGGTGGGCCAGCGAGTAGCGGAGGCATTCCTGAACGGTAAGCGTCTGGGGCAGTTGCAGCGGGTCCTTTTCGTCGTACTTCACCAAGCCCGAGCCGCCCAGCGGCTTCATGATCAGTGTGCCGGCCTGGAGTTTGGCCGCGAGATCCAGCGCCCGCCCGAACTCGCGGTGCGCTGCATTGTATGGGATCACGAACTGATCGAACTTGCCGGAGCGTAACGCGGCCATCGTGACCGGACATCCATGACCAGTAAAGCCGATGAACCGCGTCTTACCCTGTTTCTGCGCTTCTAGCAGCGCTTCGAAGGCGCCCCCCTCGCCCATCACCTTATCGAATTCCACGAATGCCGAGTAGTTGTGCAGCGAGTAGCAGTCCACGTGGTCGGTGTTCAGCTTTACCAGACTGGCCTCCAGCTGTTTCATGAAGGCTTCCTTCGTGATCTTCGTGGACTTTGACGAAATGTACACTTCGTCGCGGCGGCGCTTGGGGAGAATGCGGCCAACCCGATCTTCGGACTCGTTGTAGACGACGCCAATTTCGATTAGGTTGATACCGTTGTCAAGTAGGGTATTGATCAGCTCGTCGCTTTCCTGAACCGTCCATTTGGTTTCGGGGCGAAAAATTGTGCCTAAGCCGATAATCTTCGACTTCCATAGGGTCCGCCCCAGAGTGGTGGTCGGAATGTTCTCAGCCAAGCGTTCGACTGGCTGTTGCATGGCCTCGGCAAATGGCAAGTCGCTGAGGCCTCCGGCCGCCAGCGCCACGCCCAATCCGACACCCGTACCGACCAGTTCTCTTCGCGTGATCTGTTCCATAGTCTCTCCTATGACGTGCGTGGGCTAAAACCGCGACTGAACCGTGATGTGGTGCGTCGTGTAATCCCACTCACGCGTTTCCATGCAGAGTATACAGTCCAAGTGCCTCCGGTGCAAGATTAAGAAGATAATAATATCTGAATACATTTGTTAAAGCGGCAGTGTTCCAAGAACTCAGCGAATGAGTCTGAGGGGCTGCAGTGTATCCGATGCACGAACCGCGGCCAGCGCTGGGACGTCGAGGAAGTGATCCTGGGACGAGGTCCGCCGCCTGGCGGCAACGACTGAGGACCGGCGACGTAAACAATGATCTCGGGTTCGAAATGCCACCATTTGAAGGTGGAAGCGAAGCCAATCACGGAGGACGCGGCCCCGATCGAACTAATGCCGCCACGCGGGAAACGCCCGCGGATTCCAACTGACACCGCGACGGTGCGACTGATTTTGAGGGCTTAGCCGGTTTTCGGCCTCAGTCGTGACGAACTTCGGCTAGCATCGGGCGATCCTCCAGGCACATCCGGCGTTATTGTTAAACACTGAAACAGATATTTAGGTCTCAAATTCTCTTGACAGTCACTCTGATTTGTAGTACGGTCTGTCGTAGATTTAATATTACAATAGTATCAACTTTTAATTGGGGCTCACTTGTCCCTATAGCGAACAGACGCGTAAGTCGTTTGTTTCCTGTCTGTGCTGGACGGTGTGAGTATTGTCCAGTGCTTAGAAGTACCACTTTAATGGTACTCAACGCGGGCTGCGAAATCTCGGCGGCTCCGTATTCGGATGCTGCCTTGTAAAGCGCTCGGAAGTGGGCATCGAAAGGCTTGAGGCCTTTCAACTCAACAAGAAAGGTGTGTATGGCAACTCCAGGTAGATTCGTTTTGCTATTTTGTGTAAGCGCAACGTTGGTCTGGGGACAACTATCTTCGGGATCGGCGACCGGGGTGGTGATCGACCCTTCCGGCGCCTCGATTCCCGGGGCGAAAGTCAGCCTGATCGATGAGGGTAGGGGATTTACCTTTAACGGCGAAACCGATGCTTCCGGGCGTTACCTGTTCCGGAGCTTGCAGCCAGCTAGCTATAAGATCACGGTTAGCGCCCAAGGCTTTCAGATTCAGGTACGAACTGGCATCAGGATCGACGTCAACCAGAACGTGACGGTCGATTTTGCCTTGCCCCTGGCCACGAGCGCGGAGAACGTAAACATTACCGGGGAAGCACCGATTCTGTCGACAGAGGACGGAACCGTCGGCCAGGAGATAGATCGACGATTTATTAACGATCTGCCGCTGACGGATCACGACATCATGAGCCTCGCCTATTTAACTCCGGGTGTGGTGACCGCCTATGGAGGTAATCCGTGGCTTGGAGGCAGTGGGAATAACTTCTCTTCGAACGGAGGCCGGGCTTCCACCAATGACGTTCTGCTGGACGGGGTTACGACCACCAATTACGAACAGAACGGTGGTGTGCTGTCGATGTCCTTTTTGCCTGCGCCAGAAGCCATACAAGAGTTCAAGGTGCAGACATCGAACTTCAGTGCGGAGTTCGGTGCTACCGGCGCCGCCGTAGTGAACATGGTGATGCGCTCGGGCACCAACACAGTCCACGGCACCGTGTATGAGTATCTTCGGAACCAGAAGCTTGACTCGAATGACTTTTTCTCCAATGGGAGCGGAACGCCCCTCCCGCCTCTTCGCCGGAACAGCTTCGGAGGTGTCATCGGCGGCCCTATCAAGAAGAACAAGACCTTCTTTTTTGCTGATTACGACGGACTACGCCAGGCAACCGGCCAGACTTACAGGTTCGGCGTTCCGAGCGCGGCGGAGCGTCAGGGAAACTTTGGGGAACTGTGCGGTTATAATGGCGGCACGTTCGATTCCGCCGGCATGTGCTCGGCGGCCGCCGGGCAGCTGTGGGATCCCTACTCGGGCACGTTCAGCGCTGCAGCGGGCGGAGCTGTAAGGTCTGGTTACATACCGTTCGACAATCTGGCCACGTATGTGAGTCCGGGGAACCCAAACCTGAATGGTACGGGGTACCAGTTGGCACCAACCGCCGGAAACCTCATCGATCCGGTGGCTCAGAAATTGATGGCATACATGCCGCTGCCGAACCTGAATGTGGGGACACCGAGCTATACGTACTGGAATAACTGGATTGGAGCCAGCGGCGGCGCTGCTAATCGCAATCAGTTTGATATCAAGATCGATGAGAGCTTCAGCGACAAGACTCTGTTGAGCGGCAAGTTCTCATATTTGCACGCCGTCTATACCGGCGCGAACTGCTTCAAGAACGCGGCCGACCCGTGCGACGCAGGGGCCTCCCTTAACAAAGGGTATCTGGCTTCGCTGAACCTGAATCATACTTTCAGCCCCACGTTGTTGTTGACCGTATCATATGGTTTCAACCGGGGGTACGGATATGAGCCCAGCGCCATGGGCGACTATCCGAATGCGGATCCAATGAAAACGCTTGGTCTGCCCAGCTACATGGACCGCTCCGGTCTGAATATGTTTCCGGCAGTCACCCTCGGAGACGCTTACGCCAACGGCCCGACCGGCGATGCGATCGGAACGTGGCCCTGGTGTTACAACATTAGCGGGGGAGACACACACCAGTTGCTCGCAACCATGAGCTGGATCAAGGGCTCGCACGAGCTGAAATTCGGCGTTGATGGCCGTATGCACCGCATCAACTACTTTCTACCGGGACCGACCGACGGCTACTTCAACTTTGATTACACCTCGACATCCCAAACCCCTACCTATGGTAGCGGCGGCGATGCAATGGCGAGTTTTCTCACCGGTATTGGTACGAACCACGACACCAATCCTTCTAGTAATTATTATGAAGTGCCGGGCTCGTTCAGCAGTCAGAACTTTCAATGGGCCGGTTTCGCCCAGGACAACTGGAAAGTGACGCGGAGTCTGACGCTTAATGTTGGACTTCGCTACGACCTGACCATGCCGCGAACGGAACGCTACAACCGGATGGACTGGCTGGACCCCAATGTAGTTTCACCGCTACAGGTTCCGAGTTTGGGAACGCTGCACGGTGGCGAGGTCTTTGCCAGTCCCAACGACCGCGAGATCTACAATCCGAATTTCACCAATTTCCAGCCGCGATTCGGATTTGCGTGGAACGGCCTCAAGAAGACGGTGGTTCGCGGTGGATACGGGATCTTCTACTCGCAATCCAAGGCCGCCGTCGCCGGAACTAGCGGATACGGACACCAGGGATACGTGAAGGATACGCCGTGGATCACTAGTTTGAACAATGACGGCTCGACTCCGTGGGGCCGGCTGAGCGATCCGTGGCCCATTACAGGGCCGAACCTGCCGCCGGGTAGTTCTCTAGGACTGTTGAATGACGTGGGGTTTCGGGCGCTTGGTCCCATTCGAACGCTGAACACGGTACCTTACGAGCAGTCGTGGAGCCTGGGTATTCAACGAGAACTGCCTTGGAGCATTTTGCTCGAAGCCAGCTATGTCGGGAGGAAAGGTACCCATCTGTATTACGGTGGTTCAGGGGAGCAAAACATTCTTGGCCCCCAGATTGAGCAGTACTCGGCGAACCAGATCGCGGGCCTCCTCAACTATGTATCGAACCCGTTCTACGGAGTCATCAAAGATCCGTCCAGCGCGTTATCGGCTCCCACGACTCAAGCGTATCAGCTGCAAGTGCCGTACCCGCAATTCACCAGCTTCCGGGCCGATGATCTGCCGGTTGCCAACTCGATTTACCACGCATTGCAGATGCGCGCCCAGAAACGGTTCTCCTCGGGCCTTCAGTTCCTGCTGGCATACACGTTCTCGAAGGCGATTGATGATTCAAGCGTCAGCAGTAACAACAATTGGATGGCTAATATCACCATGCCGACTACTCTTCAGGATCCCAACAGGCGCTATCTCGAGCGCAGCGTATCGTTGTTCGACATCACCAACGTGCTTGAGTTCACGCATGTATACGAACTGCCGTTCGGTCGGGGAAAGAAAGTCGGTGCTAACTGGAACCCGGTGGTGAATGGGGTCCTGGGTGGGTGGGCGTTCAATGGGGTCTGGAAGATCGATAGTGGTTTCCCCCTGATTCCGTCTCTGCTCGGGGGCTTCAATCTACCGACCTACGGTCCTCAGATGCCCGATTTAGTTGGCACACCTGCGCGGAACACGGGCTCGAATTGGATGACGCAGTATTTTAGCAATCCGAACGTGTTCACGTCTCCCGCTCCTTACGCGCTCGGCGACGCGCCGCGGCTATTATCATGGGTTCGTGCGCAGGGTGTGAGAAACGCGGATCTGTCGCTGTTTAAACAGTTCCCGCTTTCCCGGATACGGGAAGGCGCGCGTATGGAGTTCCGCGTCCAGGCGCTGAACAGCTTCAACCACCCGCAGTTCGCTCCCCCGAACATGACGGTTGGTTCAGACTCGTTCGGTACGACAACCGGCCAGTGGAACTCGCCTCGCCAGGTCGAATTCGGAGCGAAGCTGTACTTCTGAGTCCTGCGTCGGACTAACGATGACCGGCCCGGCCGGCGGTAGGCCCAGGCAGTGCTCTCTGCCTGGGCCCACCGCCTCAAGTACGATTCTAATAGCGAGGGCCCGGGTCCTCCGGGTGCTCGGGCATGGATGTATCACGGCCATGCATGTGAATGAAATAGGTGTCTGGCCGGTGTGTCACACTGCGTGCGGCAGGATGAACTATAACCCGCGCTAAGGCCTTTGAGTAAGGGGGTGGAAGACTGCCTCGATAGCACCTGCGTTGCGAAGCCCTAACGAATCAATTACTCCGAGCTGACGACCGGCACAGTTGCCATCGGTTCCGTTCCAACCACTTGGTGCTGTGGCTGAGCGTGGTGGCCTGCAACGTGCCGTACCCGTGGCGGCGACTGCTTTGATTCCCCGTTGCATTAAACTCCGGCCACATCGAAAATGCTATTACTAAACTGCCGAAAGGTGAGAACTTCCAATGTCCATTTCGCTACTGTTTTCAGGGATTGAATCCCGTCCGTATCCATGGCTAGTAGTTTTGCTTTTGCTCCTGCCCACAAGTCTAAGCAATGCCCAAAACGCCAATCACAGATTCACGGTCATTGCCCTGGCGGAGGCGGATGGGATACATCAGCCCTTTGTCGACGCAGCGAAGGTGTGGCTGCAAAAACTGGCAACCGAAAAGGACTTCTCCATCGACTACATCCAGAACACGGAGAAAATTGACGATGCATTCCTGTCTCACTACCAGTTGTTCATACAACTGAACTATCCTCCCTACATCTGGACTCCGAACGCTATGGCTGCATTCACGAAATACATCGAGGAGGGTCGAGGTGGATGGATAGGGTTCCATCATGCTACGCTGCTCGGGGAATTTGACGGATACAAAATGTGGCCCTGGTTCTCCCAATTTATGGGAAACATCAGATTCACCGGCTACATTCCGAAGTTCGCCACTGCGACCGTCATTGTAGAAGACCCATCGCACCCGGCGATGAACAGTGTAGCCGGATCCTTCGTAGTCGATCAAGAGGAGTGGTACACCTACGATCACTCGCCGCGCCCGAATGTGCACGTATTGGCCCGCGTTGACGAGGCCACTTACTCGCCAGATACACGTACCAAGATGGGAGACCATCCTGTAGTTTGGACAAACGAGCACTACAAGGCCAGGAATATCTACGTCTTTATGGGGCACCACCCAGAGCTATTTCAGAATCCTGCTTTCACAAGCATTTTCCGCAATTCACTTATTTGGGCGGCCCACCAATGAACAGATACCTTGTATTCATCCTATTATTTGCCGCCTTACACTTCGCGACAGCAGCTTCGGGCCAACAACCACGATTTCAAGTGCTCGCTTTTTATTCGACGAGTGTATCGCTCGACCACGTTCAGTTTGCGGAAGACGCTCTGAAGTTCTTTGCCGCTCTTGCGGCAACGGACAACTTCAGATTTGATGCGACTACTCATTGGGAAGACATGAACGAGGAACACTTGAAAGCATACCAAGTGGTCATCTGGCTTAACTATTTCCCCACCAATACAGAGCAGAGGCGCGCTTTTCAAAGGTACATTGAAGCCGGGGGTACATGGCTGGGCTTTCATGTGGCCGGATACAACGATAAAGATACAAATTGGCCGTGGTTCGTCGATTTCTTAGGGGGTGGAGTATTTCATATGAATAATTGGCCACCATTGCCAGCAAGGCTGGTCGTCGATGACCGGACGCACCCCGTCACCCGGAATCTGCCGGACGCCTACGTATCGCCTGCCAACGAATGGAACACCTGGAAACCAAGTCCTCGCCTGAATAGAGATGTGCGAGTGTTGGTCACTCTAGATCCCTCAAATTATCCACTCGGGCTGAAGAACGTTCTCGCCAGTGGAGATTTACCAGTTGTGTGGACAAACACGAAATATAAGATGATTTATATGAACATCGGGCATGGAGACAAGATCTTTACCAGTGCCATTCAGAACAGGCTCATAGAAGACGCGACGAATTGGCTCGGTACAATTTCCACTCAAGCAGAGGTCCCAGCAGCGGCCGGAGTGGAAATCAGCGCTAACGCGGTCGTAGTGAATGCGAGAACCAACACAGTCTACGCGGTGAGCCCTCGGAGCAGTGCTATAACGGTAGTCGATGGCGGCAACCACTCCACCGCGATGGTGAAGGTAGGATCGGAGCCCAAAACAATCGCGGTGAATCCGCTCACCAACAGAATTTATGTAGGGAACGCAGGCGACGGCACGGTAACGGTGATCGAGGGAGCAACCGACACGGTCGTCGCAACTGTTAAGGTTGGAGATTTTCCCTACGTGGTCGCGGTGAATCCGGTGACCAACAAGGTCTACGTCTCGAAGATCTTCAGCAACAGTCTGACGGTGATTGATGGAGCAACCAATGGTACGACTCCCCTTGAGGCGGGAGTACAGGCAGATGCCATTGCCGTGAACCCGGTAACCAACAAGATCTACCTGACCAGCTATCAGGCCGAAAACGTGACGGTAATCGATGGGGCGACCGATAACGTCACAAGGGTAACCGCGGGAACTCATCTCTGGGGAATGGCTGTAAACCCAGTAACAGACAGAGTGTACCTTGCAAACATAGGCAGGTCGAATATCACGGTTATCAATGCGGCAACCAATGCCATCACCTCAATGGACACGGGAAATATGCCTTGCGCAGTTGCGGTTGATCCGGGCGCGAATAAAGTTTATGCCGTGAACTACGCGAGCGATAGCGTAACGGTGATCGACGGAGCTAACAACTCGGTGATCGCAACAGTGAATGTGGGAGTGCGTCCTCAAGCTATCGCGATAGACACGGTGACTCACACCGTCTACGTCGCGAACACGCACAGTAACAACGTGACCGTGATCGATGGGATAAGCAATTCAGTGACTGCAACGGTCAATGCTGGAAATGGGCCCTATGCGATCGCGGTGGACACCGCAGCCAATAAGGCCTTCGTCACAAACATCGCTGAAGACAGTCTCACGGTGATTGATGGGACGACAACACGGAGAGGAACGTCTGCGCCCATGCCGGCGAAGGAATAGGGGGCTAGTATTACTTCGTTAAGTTAACTTTAGGGTGCTCGCACGAGCCCGCCGCAATAGCAGCACGAGCCGGTCCAGGTGCAAAGCAGCTGTTGAATCTCACGACGCGTCCTCGGCAGGGTCCAGCCAGAAGTTTTTTGGGTTGCGGAGCGTTTCTAATGTTAGAAAGCTGTGTGCCAGCATGACCAGCGTCACATGGTGATGCCATCCGCTCCAACTGCGACCTTCATAGTGATCTAGCCCGAGTTCCTCTTTGAGCTGTTGATAGTCCTGCTCGATTTTCCAACGCGATTTGGCTACTCGCACGAGACGACGTAGGCTGTAGTCGGCGGGCAAATCACACAGGAAGTACTTCGTCGGCTCAGCCGCCTCTTTGGGCCACTCCACCAGGCTCAGGGCTGGAAGAAAGTTCGCTGGCGGGAAGGCAGCAAGGGATGGTTGGAGTCTCGCTTTTGGGCCGGACGCGTGCAGGCTTCGCATGGATTTCACGAAGGCCGTAGCCCTGGAAAACAACTCTGGCTACTGCGCCGTTTCTTTGACCGAGACGGGCCGCTGCTTGCCGTAGTGCCATGCTGTCGTTCGCCATTATTGCGTCCGCTCGTAGCAGATTGACTCGGAATGGATTGCTTCCGAACAATCGGAGTACATGCCAGCCCTTCTCCTGTTTATCTTTCGATTCGTCCGACTCCTGCTGAGCGGTCACCAAGCCGTCGCAATCTGAAATGCTGCCCTGCGGCGGCAACTCGCGGCCTTCCAGCGAAGCCGTAAGCGACCCATTCTGACGAGCTTCAATCGAGTATTTTGAATCACTCTCCGCCGCTTGTGGTCCGGCTGGCGCCAGCCGTTGCTCTAGGTCCAGGCTGACACCGTCGCCCGCTGGCAGCGAGAACGGTTTCGTAGATTCTGGGCGCGGCTATCGAAGCGTCATGGCCGTCGGCGAGGTTGGCCCACTACAGCCGTCGAGCTTCCCCGGTTGATTGAGCAGATGGTTGTTGCCAATCCCCTGTGGCGTGCGCCGCGGATTCATGGCGAACTGAAGATGCTCGGCATCGCAATCTCCGAACGCACTGTCTCGCGAATTCTGCGAGGGCTTCGCCAGCCACCGACTCAGAGGTGGAAGACGTTTCTTCACAACCACCTCGGCCAACTGGTGTCGATTGATTTTTTCACGGTGCCGACGGTCACCCTAAGGGTGCTGTTCGTCTTCATCGCATTGGAACACCGTCGTCGCGAGGTACTGCACTTCAATGTAACTGAGCATCCCACCGCGGCCTGGACATCCCAGCAGATCATCGAGGCCTTCGCTGATCGGGATGCGCCGAGGTATCTGATACGAGATCGAGATAGTGTCTACGGCAATGACGTCCATCTGCGGATCTCGTCAATGGGCATTGAAGAGGTACTCACCGCGCCCCGGAGTCCCTGGCAGAACCCCTACGCCGAACGCCTGATCGGCTCGAAACGAAGAGAATGCTTGAACCATTTCGTCATCCTGAACGCGAGGCATCTGAAGAGAGCCCTGGCCTCGTATTTCGGTTACTACCATGCGTCCCGAACCCATTTGGGTCTCGACAAGCAATGTCCGTTCCCTCGGCGGGTCTCGAGTATCGGCAGAATTATCGCAATCCCGCAGCTCGGCGGTCTTCATCACCGTTACGAACGCGTTGCAGCGTAATGACATGGCCGCTGACGCAGTTTTGGCGAATGACAATTGCGGTAAATGGGTGAAACAGCGCCGTTCAGCCTTTGTGCCCTGGGGGACGCCACTCCATAGCCCCTCCGCAGGGCTTAACGGGACACAAACCTCCCCGTTGGCCACCGAGCGTGCCTCAGTAGCGTACAATAAGACGCAGAATTCACATATTTGCCTTGGCCTTTGTCGCCGCTGGAGGCCGGAAAGGTTGCGACCGTATATGCTCGCGCGTTTCGTAGCAGCATTCCTTGTCTTCACATCTTTCTCACACGCGCAAACACGATCACCCGAGATCATGACTGAAGGCTCAAACGACAAAATGCGATCCATCTTGCAAGGTCTGGGCTTCGAGTTTACCGAACAACAGTCCGAGAACTCTTACATAATTGACGTGACTAAGCCCAAAACAAGTTTGTCCATTCTATAGAACCGATTATGAAGTACCTATTGCGTGTTTTGATTACAGCCTGGACCGCTGCTCTCGCGGTGGCGGGCGGATGCTGGGCGGCAGAGACTCCAGTAGAAGAGTACTTCGTGTATTTCGGCACTTACACGGAATTCAAATTGCCCAGTTTTAACCACTTGATGAAGAGTCAGAGCAAGGGGATCTATGTCAGCCGCTTCCGGCCGGACACAGGGGAGATCAGCACACCCGAATTGGCCGCCGAAACTGTCAATCCTTCGTATATCGCCATTCATCCGAACCAGCGCTATCTATATGCGGTAGTGGAAGACCCGCTCGCCCTGGGCAATCTGCGCGACAAGGCCTCGTCGATTCGCGCCTTTGCTATCAACCGGGCCACCGGCAAACTCGGCCCGCTGAACACAGTGCCTGCAAAGGGCGGCAGCAGTTGTTACATCACAGTGGAGAAGTCCGGCAAGTACTTGATGGTGGCGAACTTCACCACCGGCAGCATTGTCGTATGGCGCCTGAAGGAAGACGGTTCCATCGGCGAGCAGACGGGGTTTATGCAGCACACCGGCAAAAGCGCGTTGTTGTTTGGTCCCCGTGCGCATTGGGTGGGACTTTCGCCCGACAGCCGCTTCGCCGTTTCGACAGACCTGGGGACGGATCAGTTGCTGGTTGACCGGTTCGATATGACCAACGGCTCGTTGACCCCGAATGAGCCTCACTCCGTAAGTCTGCCTCCGGGTTCCGGCCCTCGGCATTTCATGTTCGGCCCTACCGGCAAGTTTGGCTATGCGATTACCGAGTTCAGCGGCGAGGTGATGGCTTACTCGTGGGATCCCATTGCGGGCACTCTCAAGCTCATCCAGACGGTGAGCGCAAAGGCCGACGTGCTGCGGGTTTTGGGCGGCGGATCTGAAATGGCGATGCACGTGAACGGGAAGTTTCTATACGCCGGCCACCGCGGCTCCGACGTCATCAGCGTCTTTGCTATCGACGCCACAAAGGGCACCTTGACCAGGGTGCAGCAGGAGCCCACTCGCGGCATGGCGCCGCGGGGTTTCGCGGTCGATCCAACCGGCAAATACCTGCTGGTTGCCAACGAGGTTACGGATAACGTGATCGCCTTCGAGATTGACGCCCAAAGCGGACTGCTTGCGCCGACCTATAACATTCTGAAGATAGATAGCCCCACGTGCGTCAAATTCGCAAGAATCGATCTGCCCATGGAGTGAGATTCCGGCGTTTGCGGCCCACCCACGCTTTGGCCCGCGCCGGCCTCTTCGGAAAGAGTCGATTGACCGGCGGGGTCTCGAAGAGTTACACTCGCCCCAGGAATTAGGATTATGGAGTAAAAGGCCCATAAAGATACTTTAGTGGAATGAAGATCCGTTGTTTCTGACGTTACTTCGGCCTTCGCGTTGCCGGCTCCAGTGTTCTGAAAATGCGACCGATGTGTGTTCAACCATAGGATGGCCGGCACTGGAATGAATAAAGTAAAGGCCATCCGGTAGGACAAAGAACAAAAAAGGAGAGGTGTTATGTTCAGCAGATGGATTGCTCCCGCCCTGGTGGGGTTCGCTGTGCTGTCGCCCCTGACGCTCGCGCAGGAGGTGGGAAGCAACGCTTATGTGGATATGTTTTTTGGAGATTGGCACGCGTCCACGCCCCACTCCACGCTCGGCTCGCTCGAGGAGCGGGACATTCTTACGAGGGGCGACGGTCTGAAACCCACGAAGAAAGGCGCGGTTCTTCGTCACATCAATTCCTTCTCCTACGGCTCGCTGGCGCCGGGTTCCGCGACTGCGCCTACGCGGCTGGACCAGAAACAGGAGATTTTCTATTTCCTGTCGGGCCGCGGCAACGCCGTGGCCGGCGGGCAAACCGTGGAGTTGTTTCCTAATATCGCAATCCTGATGCCGGCGAACCTGGAGTTCACTATAAGGAATACCGGTGACCAGCCGCTGACGATGTACCTGGTCGTAGAGCCGACACCGGCGGGCTTCCGACCCAATTCGAACATGCTGGTCAGGGACGAAAACACAACGGCGATTAGTTCCACCGACGGTCACTGGGCCCACATTGTCAAACCGCTTTACACCACCGCCGACGGTTTGGGAACGCTGCAGAGCGTCCTGACGGTGGTGATGGACCCGATGACGATTGGCCAGCCCCACCTAGTCGATCACGATATCGAGGAGATATGGGCGGGAATAGACGGAACCACCCTGGCGCTGGTTGGGCCGTTCCTGCGCAGGCAGGGCCCCGGAGTGGCCTATCTGCATCCCCCGGACAACCTGGCGCCTCACACCAACATCAATTACTCCGAGGATCGACAGGCGAAGTTCCTGTACATTGCCCGATACCAGGGAGAGCCACCAAGGAAGTAATGCGAGCGAAGGCGAAAGGAGAACACTTTATGACCAGGACATTACTTGTAGTATTAACGGCAGCGCTTTTGCTTCTTGCGGTCTCTGCTCCGGCGATCGCCCAGACTGCGCCCGCGTCGCCAGATCAGAGCTCGAACGATCCGGGCTATAACCATGGCCGCGGTGGCGGCATCAACTCGTATCCCAGTCCTTCGGCGATCAAATATATGCCGGCCAGGGACTTTCAGGATCGACGAATCGATATGTTTATGGGCGATTGGCACGAGTCCATGCCTCGCAGCCTGCACGGTTCGCTGGTGGTGCGTGATTTGTTAACCAAGGGAGACAACTTCGCGCCGCCGTCGAAAGCCGCCATCCTCAAATACACCAACTTCGTTGCCTATGCAACCCTGAGTGCTTACGCCTCAACTACGCCCACCAAGCTGAACAAAGAGCAGGAGGTGTTTTATTTCATCGGAGGCACCGGAACGTTGACTGCTGGTGGAGCTACCGGCCAGCTTCAGAAAGACGTCGCCGCCTTCATGCCGGCCAATCTCGAATTTGTGATGCGCAACAGCGGCGATCAGCCCCTTACTATGTACATCATCAGCGAACCCACTCCTCCGGGGTTCAAACCGAATAACAAGCTGCTGATGATCGACGAGAGAAAGGCTCATTTCAGGACTCCCGCCGGACCGGATCCATACATCGTTCCCGGCTCGTCGGGTCATTGGGCGCACATCGTGAGAGAACTTTTCGCGCAGCGCGACGGGCTGGCCTCGCTGAGCAGCATTCTCACTGTGGAACTGCCGCCGTTGAGCCTTGGCGAACCGCACCCGCATGGCCCGCTTCAAGAGGAGGTCTGGACGGCCCTCGAAGGCAACAGCCTGGCTTGGGAAGCAACGGGGCTGCGCCTGCAACGCCCCGGGATGGCATACATGATTCGTCCGGATGGCGCGTCGACCCACACCAATATCAACTTCGGCGACGCTAAAATCAAATTCCTATATTCCGTAGCGGGACCTAGACAGTAGCGGAGTCACACACGGCGTCTGTCCCTTTACGCGGGGCAGACGCCGTCTCCGCGCGTTCTCTGACTTCCTACCCTGCCACTTCCTCCATCTTCGCCGCCCCCACCTTCCTCCGCAGCTCTTGGCCGCTGTCAACCATGTCCCTTCACTCGTGCCTACGAGAGTACCCCTAACAGCCAATCATCTTCCCGTTGTACTCGCTCCGATATTCGATCAGGGAGTCCGGCAGAATGCTGCACGTTGACCGCACAAGACCCAGGCAAGCGATATATCGTTTCCCTGCGCAGGGAGGGCAGTGTACTGCGCAGTTGGGCTGATGCCACGCAGCTCAAGATTGAGGTTTATAGCGGCTCGCACAACCAACAAGATCTACCGCTCGATCTTGGCCCGGCCACAACAATTGTCTATATACTCTTCACTCCCGGACCTGATTGCGACCTTAATACGCTTGGGGCAAGGCTTGGCTGGCCCCCTTACTCTTATGGGAGGCCGCGATATACAAACGAGAGGTTGAAGCAACTTGAGCTCAGCTCCAATCGGGCCCTCAGCGAATACGCTTGCGAGGCATCCGCATCGATGTTCTGGCATTATCCTAATTTAGCAACAAGCTGCTTCGTCGATCGATCACCTCAGTAACTTGCCGGCGAGCCAGTAATCGACACTGAACTTTCCCGGACCAAAGCAGATCAGCCAGCTTTCACCGCTTTATCCGAGACTGCCGGGCTGACAGCTGATGAAGAACATCTCCTTCCAATTCTTCGATCTTCGAGGCCGAAACGGTTGAGTAGGCCGATGGAATTTCACCACCGGGCCGAGTCGCCCCGGGGAATTTCACCCCGAGGCGCTCACAGATTCCGGACGTAAGCCTCTCGACTTATCCGGCTCGTGCCACCCATTGAAGGCTGCCGCCTCCCATCAGAACCATCAAGTTCCTCCGGTTGCCCGTTGACCCTTACGATCCCGATGCGGGTGACCTGCTCCCTTCGCTCCACGGGCGTCACCCCCCTTTTCTCCGCTACTACGAAGCAGTCCGCCCCTGACTGGCCCATCGGTACTTTTCAGCCTCGCGGTTCTGCCGCTTGTGCCTTTTCCCTTGACAGGGCCGACCAGGTTCTCAAGTTCCGTCCGAAAGCCCGGATCAGATTCACGCCTGCTCTGCACCGGACACCGCATGGCCAGTAAGTAGGTACCTTCCATGCTATTCCCGGCGCCGAGAGTGAGCTCCGGTTTCGGTGCCGTCATAGTTCTGTTTCGATGTTTTGCCCACAGGTTCGCTTCCGCTCGTCTTTCTGATTGTCAACGCCGGATGAAATTTCCTCACATCGCCGGTTGAAAATTCCTCCACCCGGAAACTCTCCGACGCCGACCAGCGGGAGGCGCCAGAGAAGCAGCTTTACATGAGCCCCCTTTCCCTCATGACGGAACGGTGTTCGTAGAACAGCCCGGAGCAGTCAAGGCCGCGCTGGTTTTGCGCGACGAAGTGGAGCCTTGACGGCGAGGACCGTTCTGCAAGATTTCTGGTGAGGGAAAGGGGGCTGGGCGGTCCGCTTCTTCCTCTGGCCGCGGAAACAACCCAGCCTTGCGCCGGTCCTTTAGACGGTAACTCTCCCCACGGATGTTGATCGTCGTCGAGTGATGCAACAACCGGTCCAGGATTGCGGTTGCGATGATCGGATCGCCGAAGATGGTGCCCCAGTCACCGTAGCTTTTGTTCGAGGTCAGAATGATGCTGCCACGCTCGTAACGTGCGCTCACCAACTGAAAGAAGATGGTGGCGCCCATATCGTCCAGCGGCAAGTAGCCCATCTCATCGATGATCAGAACCTTGGGCGCCAGGTACACCCGCATCCTCCGGTCCAGTCGGCCTTCGCGGTAAGCCCTGGCGAGATCGGTGACCAGATCATGCGCCGTCATAAAGTAAGCTCCGAAACCGGCCTGAATCGCGGCTTCCGCCAGGGCGACACTCAGGTGTGTTTTGCCCACACCAGGTGGGCCGAGAAACACCACGTTGCTAGCCTCGTGGATGAATCGCAACGTGCGCAACTCGCGGATCTGCCGTTCGTCGATCGATGGCTGAAAACCGAAGTCGAACTGATCGAAGGTCTTCACAAACGGCAGGTGCGCCAGTTGCAGCCGGGCGCGCAGATACCGGGTCCGCCGCGCATCCACCTCACAACTCAGCAGCTCATCGAGAAAATCCGCGTAGCTCGGCTCCTTTTTGGAAGCCTGCTCGAGCAGACTCTCTAGCCGTGCCTCGACTGCCTTCAGTCCCAGTCCATTCAGTGCGGTTTGTAATCGCTCCACCGCAGTCATAGCGCACCTCCGATGGCCGCACTCTCATACGCCGCCAAGGGGCGGATCTCCACCACCGGCGCGGTATCTTGAATGCGAATCAGAATCTTGCGCTCCTGTCGGGCTCCCAGTGGAATCCCCCGATGATGATCGGCTTGCGTCACCACGACGTGCTTGCGCGGAGCCTGGCTGTGGATCGCGATCCGCTCCCGGCCGTAATGCACTTCGACTTCACGGCCGCGTTCGCGCACCCACACCGATCGGCCGGCATATTCCCACGGCACGGAATACCGGCTGCCTTGCCAGGACACATACGCATCTCGTGCCACCTTGCGCAGCTCATCGTCTATATAGGGATAAGGTGGACGCCCATCCATCGGCTGCAGGCTAAACTGATCCACATTCCAGCGCACCGCTACTTGCTCATGCGTCGTGCCGTGCACCCGCTGGTTGGCTACTTCCCACACCCAAGCACGCAACTGCGCATTCAGATCACTGAGGCAACTCGGCTCGCGTCCCTGTAATCCACACAGGAAGTTCCGCCGCACATACTTCACTCCCGATTCCACCTTGCCCTTGGTCTGTGCGCGATACGGCCGGCACAGCCGAGGCTGGAAGCCCCAGTAGCGAGCGAAGTCAACAAACACCGGATGCCAGATCACTTCGCCGCGCTCGTCGATCTCCAGCCACACTGTTTTCATGCGGTCATAGAGAATCTCCTCGGGCACCCCACCCAACTGCCGGAAGGCTTCCTCGTGCATCTTCAGCAACGTGCCCAGCTTCTGGTCCAGCGCCGCCTCGGCCATCATTGCCCGGCTATAGCCCAGGGTGAAGGTGAAACCATTCAGCGCCCGCTGTTGGCCATCCATCTCGATGGTGCCCAGGTGCCCCCAGTCCACTTGCGCCTGCTTGCCTGGTGGCGTTTCGAACCGTCTTACCGCAACCGTGCGTGCCGATTCGCGTTGCGGTTGCAGCCAGTCTTTCAGAATCGTGTAGCCCCCGGGATACCCACGGGCCCGCAACTCCCGCAGTAGTACCTGCGCATTCCAAACGCCAGCCTTCAGCCGCTCATCCAGATACGGCTTGAATGCATCCAGCTTGCTCGGTGCTGTCGGTCGTGGTCCGTAGGTCGGTGCGCTTTCCGGCTGGATCAGATACTTGCGAATGGTTTTCCGGTCGTACCCGGTCAGCACGCTGATCGCTCGGATGCTCAGCCCCTGTCGTTTCAGTTCCTCGATATCTTGCACGTCTCTCCCCCGCAACACATCCCGGCACCTCCTACTTCAGAATCGGTGCCGGCCTTAGCCCTTGTCAGGGGTGGGGGATTTTTCGTCCGGCACTATGGGGATTTTACGGGGTCTTCCGCACTTTTGGTGGAGGTTCACGGAGAGTGCTGCGAATGCTGGGGTCGAAAGGGTAGTACACGTCGGCGCAAAAGCAGAAATCCGCCGCGGCCATACATCTGCCGTTTTAAGAGCTTAAGGCGGTGGACTTGGCCTTCGACTTGTCCATTGCTCCAATGCTGTTCGACCGCGGCCGCCACCGCCTCGTAGTCGCGTTGGATTCCAGTGACGAAGCACTTTAGTTCGGGGATCTCCGACGCCAGACTTCTCGTCAACCAAGATTTCAGTGCGTCGGAATTCCGCTCCTTGAAAACCGTGCGGAATTGTTGAGCTAGGTGCTCGGCCGTGGCGAGCTGAGCATGACCGGCGGTAACTGCCTCCACCCAGCGCTGTTCGTCAGGGCTGCGATGCATCGGCGGTTTCGTTAGCCAAAACGCCACCAGTCGCAGGTTGGGGAGGGTTCGGCGCGGCTTCGAAATCGGCGTCGATGACTTCGCCCGCCAAGGCTGGACGTATTCCTTCACCCGGCTTCGCTGTCCGCCATAGCCGCGCTGACGCAACTCGCGGCAGAGTTGGGACGCATTGTGGCAGCCCTCTGCCCAGCGCTTCTCCAAATACTCACGAAAGGAATCCAGCTCAGATCGCCGCCGCCGTGGTGCACGTTCCGGAAACTCTCCTGCCTTAAGGAACCGTCGGATTGTGGTGCGGGTAATGCCGAGTTCGCGAGCGATCGCTCGTTTGGTGAGTCCGCGTTGGTAGGCCGCCCTGACTGCCTCAAATAGTGCTTTTCGCTTCTCCCGTCGCTGGTGACGCTGCTGCTCATGCCGGTTGAGTTGGATTGGTACTTCTGGTGTGTTTTCTTTGACCGGTGAGATACCTTGGCCGCTTGGCTCAACAGCATCACCCGGTGCCGAATGCGAGGCTGCGGGTTCCACCAACTGGACCCGTTGTAATACATTAGCCAATCGCTCCAGCACCCGTTGGAGCGCCTGTGTCAGGTTGCAATAAAGGTGAAATCGATCTGCGACTTGGATGGCATCCGGCGCACCCTTACGGGCACCCTCGGCATAAGCACCTGCGCGATCACGGCTGATGACGCGCACGGTAGGGTGAGCTTGCAGCCATTTGGCTAGCGTCTCCGACTCACGATCCGGGAGAAGGTCAATGGGCTGGTGCCGCTCCAAATCCACCAATACTGTCCCGTAGCGATGGCCGCGCCGCCACGCCCAATCGTCTACCCCGAGGACCTTTACATCACCTGCCGATTCAGTAGAGACGGTCTGGCTGATGACTCGAAGGATCGTGTCGGCGCAGGACTCAATACCCAACCGCGCTGCCAAACGACAGCCAGCTTCGCCACCCAAGGCGTAGCCGATCGCGAGCAAAGCGTCACGATGACGACAGGTTTGTCTACTGTAGGGCGAAGCCACGATCGGCAGCCGTTGTGTAAAGATCCGGCACTGACAATGTCGGGCCCGACAGTAGAAACGATGGGTTCGCAGACAGATCCGAACCACTGTGCCGTGACAAGGGAGGTCACGCAAGGTACGGAAATATCGGCTGTGTACGTGACAAGAGCGGATGCCACAGCGGGGACAAGCGGCACCACCTGCAGTGGCCGAGACGATCATCATCATGACGCTGCCGTGATGAACTATTTCATCCAGCGTCAGGCATGATGGATCTGGAAGAAGCGATACAAGCAAAGGGCTGGGGGAAGCAGCCATTTGCTCTTTGAGCTTAGAACATTCTCGCTTAAACCTGTTTTATGCAGAAATGAGGTGTCGCGATCCACCAAAAGTGCGGAAGACCCATTTTACGACCGGCGCTGACATGATCCCCACATGACGTGATCAATTTCCACGCCTTTTAACCGGAACGTTCACCACCGCGGCTTTTGTCCGAAGCAGCTTCCGGCAGTTTGAAGCCTCCCCCTACAGAGCGGCTCCGAAGGGCCCACCTTCATCTTTCGTACAGCATGACGCTTTCGCGTCTTCTTGACACAACCTCTCGCAGAACCGAGCGTGAGACTCTCGCCTCACTCGGCTCCCATCAGGCAAACACACCGACCATACGGTTTTGCCAGTGGACGAAGAGATCAGACCGCGCCTGAGCGAGCCGTTCAAAAAACCGGCCTGCCACGATTTTGCGGCCTTTAAAGCGCTTGAACTTACGCATTGCCCATGCCACGAGCGTGTGATTGACGTATCGCAGCAGAGGATACAGCGCCGAGGGAGCATAGCGTCCGTAGTACTCTATCCATCCCCTTAGGAGCGGATTGAGCTGGCGGGCGATGTCCTGTAGGGACAGCTGTGTTTGACGTCGTAGGTTCAAGTCACGTATCGCCTCCTGCATGGCCTTCATCGCCGAGGCACTCACTGCCGGATTAAATCCGCAGAACAGCGCGTTGTCCCGGAAACGTCGTACCAGCCGAGGCCGAAAGCAGTACCCAAGGAAATCAAATTTGACATTCGGGTACTTGCCCTTGCGGTTCCCGTCTTTGCAGTAGACAACTTTGGTTTTCGTCGGATGCATCTCCAGACGGCATTCCGCCAAACGCGCTTGGAGCTCCGCCTTGAGGCCCTCCGCTTCTTGCTCGCTACAGCAGAAGTGAGGGCCCTTCCCTCCACCGGAGTTACCCGGCTTCGCCGGTACATCTGACCCTCTCCGACGTCCAGATGATCCGTCATCCCGTAGACGACGTTCGAGGCACGCGACTCCCCGACCATCCCGAGCCTCCCCCACTGACGCAGACCATTCTATAGCGCGCTCCGGCGCCGGGTTCTTCCCAGTTGGCTCGGCCTTCCCCGTAAATCGGCCGGGTTGGCGTCCACATTATCGCTTTCGAGGCCTGCTCAAGCTTTACTCGCGTTACGGCCTGCAAGGTTGCTCGCCCACGTAAAGTGGACTTTGTCACGAGGTTTCGGCTGGCCTAGTTACCCAGACTCACCGCTCGATAGCTATCGAACCTAACCATCAACTGTTCGAGTGGGTCCTTCCCCCATTGGCAATCTGCCCCTTTGGGGCACACCGATTTATTCCCATGCGAATCGGCAACACTGAGAACACATTGGGGCCTCGTTGTGATGGACCAATTTACACGTCGCGTCATTGGGTTTGGCGTCCACAGCGGCATCGTGGATGGAGTGGCGCTGTGCCGGATGTTCTGCCAAGCGATTTGCGGGCACAGTCTGCCAAAATACCTCAGCTCGGATCATGATCCGCTGTCTCGCTTCCACCAATGGCAAGCCAATCTTCGGGTACTCGGGGTCACCGAAATCAAGACTGTTCCTTACACGCCACTTTCGCATCCCTTCGTAGAGCGACTGATCGGGACAGTTCGGAGCGAGTACCTCGACCGGATCCTGTTCTGGACCACGGCCGATCTGGAGACGAAGTTGATCGATTTTCAGCATTACTATAACGGCCACCGAACGCATGCTGGGCTGGAAGGACGCCTGCCAGAACCGGCTATTGCCGGATCTATGTCACCAATAGGTTTTGATTCGTATCAGTGGAGGAGGCACTGTCGAGGCTTGTATCAGACTCCAATCGCCGCGTGATTCTATCAATTCGCCATGAACAGTAAATGCTCCATCCAGGTGGAATCGGGGTGCTCGGTGATTCCCGCAATCGAGACACGACGCGTGTCCAGATGGATCCGCTGACTGGCTGGCTTCGTCACAAGCTTACCGATCCGGCCGCGGTTGTGCTGAGCTGGGCGCGCGCTGTTGCATCAGCCTGCCCAACGCGCTAGCTATCGCATCGTAGCAGGCGCCGAAGCGCTGTTGGCGCCCTTCAGAACATCGTCTTCAGCGAGAACTGCACCTGCCGCGAGTTGTTCGCCGTCCGGCTGATCATTCCGAATCCCGATCCGGTGAGAATGTTCGACGGCAGCCCCAAGTTGGTAATGTTGAACAGGTTGAAGAATTCGGCTCGGAACTGCAGGTTCACGGACCTGTTGGACCGTCCCACCTCCCAGGCCGTATCCTTGATCAGCGCGAAATCGAAGTTGTACAGTGCCGGGCCCCGAAACGTGTTGCGTCCGAGAGTGCCGAAGACGCCGCTGTTGGGTCCCGTCCCTCCTGATACATTCACCGGGATCGAAAAATACGAAGCGTTGGCCGAGCCCAGGCCGAAATAGTCTTCCCGCACCGTGCGGCTCGTGGACAGCACAGGAGTGCCGATCTGATCCGGCCGATCCGTGCCGATTGAGCCTACGCCGGTCTGCTGCACCCCCGAATACACCGTAAACGGCAATCCGCTAGTCAAGGTCGAGATGCTGAGCAACTGCCAACCACCCGTCAGTTTCGGGCCGAGCCGCTTCAACCCCGGTGCCCGCTCCACATGCAAATCCTGCACCACCGTCGCGGTCAACGCGAGATTGACATCGAAAGTAGACGGTCCTTTATCCGCTTCGGGATTGAACGGATTCTGCGGGTAGGCCGGTGAGGACGCTCCCGAGGTGCTCCCCACTCCGGGCCCGTTTATGCTACTGGTGTCGTCCAGCGACTTGGACCAGGTGAAATTCACCTGAATCTGTGGACCGCCGTTGCCGAGCGCCCCCTGCGCCGAGGTCTGCAGCGCATGATACGAGGAGTGCGAACGGTTGGTGACGAGCATGTCCGTGCCGAATCCGCCGGTAATCTGCCCCGCGGAATTGAACTGCGTATAGCGTGCGAACGCCGGGGTGGCTCCCGGGTAGGCGTTCGGGAAGTCCATGGCGGGCAGGTACATGCCCGCCGTGCCGATGTATCCCGCGGTGAGGTTCAGCCCGTGCACCGCACGCTCCACGCTGAGCGACCACGTTCCCAGATATGAGTTGCGGAAGTTCCGTGCGATCGAATTCTCGTTCAGCGGGCTGATGAGATGGCTGGGCGAGAGGTTGGCCAGCGCCTGGTCGAAGCGGGTCACGTCCCACACCGTGTTGTCCGGTACCGCCTTCGAGTCGCCGGACGCCAGGATGTCAACTCCCTCGGGTGTATACGCGCCGGGAAGGTCCGCGGGTCGGATCGCCGTCCCGATCGGCAGCGGCGCGCCCGCGGCCGCGGTAATGCGCGGGTAATCGACATATGGCGCCTGCCCCACGAACACGCTGCACCACCAGATATTGGGTGGAAGCGTCGTCAGAGCGCCGCCCGCTCGGACCCAAAGATCTTTCGATAGCTGCCAATTCACGCGAACGCGCGGTCCCCAGTCGTTGCCGAGCCAGTGATACAGCGGTTCCGGATTGATCAGATAAAGCTGCTCCGGTCCAGACGGCCCGTCGACGAAATCCATTCCCGCTGTCCGCCGCGAGCGTTCCGTGATCGGCGAGTACAGCTCATACCGCACACCGTAATCCAGCACCAAGTCCGGCGAAATCTTCCACGTGTCCTGCGCGTAAAAGTTCAAGTTGTAGCGCGAAACCGCCGCGACGCCGATTTGATCGCCTTGTGGAAACTGCGACGGCGCAACGGCCACAGTATAGGAGAACGCGCTGCCCGAAAGGAACGCGCTCTGCGTGTCGGGCAATTGCTGTCCGACCGCGATGTTGTGCCCTCCGCTGGCTGACACGATCGGGCTCGTCGCGAAAGCTGCTCCCCCGCCGAAGACGTATTGCCCGTTGGGAAAATTGCCGAGGTATTGCGTGTCGCGGTTGGCCCGGAACTCCGCACCGAATTTGAACTCGTGCTGCCCCCGCCTCAAGGTGAAATTCTGCCGCCCCAGGAACAGATTGCCCAGCGATGCGGTGACCGTTCCGCCAGGGGCGTTGAATGCTCCGAACAGGCTGTCGCTGAATACCACCGATGGATCCGTGTGGTCCGCGGTCTTGAAGTTCGGCGTCGTCCGCGTCACGCTCAGTGACGACTCGCTGATGAAATTGGGAGACGAAGTGTGCGACCACGCGATCACCCCGTTCCGCTGGTGGTCGACGTAGCGTATTCCGAACGCCGGATCGATGGCGGTCTGATCCGGGTTGGTCGTGGGCCCGCGCAGGTTGTCCCAACTGAACCGCGCAAACAGCTTGTCTTTGGGTGACAGTTCGTGGTCAAGCCGAACCGAGATCTGGTCCGCACTCGTCCCAACCTTCGCCGACGTCGCGTAAGTCCGCGCTCCGAACGCTCCGCCCGGATCGTTTGGCAGCGGATAGCGGCTCAGGATGCGTGCCACGATCGGGTTGACGGGCACATAAAGCGTGTCTCCCGGAAACGCCGTGGTGTCGATTCCTTTCCGCTCATCTGCCGTGGGAACCGCCAACACCTGGGTAGTACCCAGCATCTGCCGGAAGCCTTGATACTCCAAGAAAAATGCCGTTTTGTCGTGCCCCTTGTATCCGGGCAGCACCAGAGGCCCGCCCAGCGTAAACCCGAATTCGTTGCGCTGGAACGGCGGGATGCGCTCCGGATTTTCCGGCGTGCTGCGGTCGAAGAAGTTGCGCGCGTCCAGAGCCGAGTTGCGCAGGAACTCGAACACCGACCCGTGTAAATCGTCCGTGCCCGAGCGCGTGATGATGTTCGTGAACCCCGCCGCTCCCCTTCCGATCTCCGCCGGCATCCAGCCCGACGACGACTGGATCTCCTGGACCGCATCCACGTTGAAGTTCGAAAACGTAGCGCCGCCCATCTCCGGATCGCTCGTATCACCGCCATCCAAAGCGAAGACGGCCTCCACGCCGCGCTGCCCGTTCACCGCGAACTGTTGCGTGAAGTTCGTAGTGCCGTTCGTATCCGTCATGGTGCCGGCCGCGAGCAGAAGCAGTTGGCTGAAATCCCGCTTGTTGAGCGGAATCGAGGTCACCGACTTGCTGTTGAGGATCTCGCCGCCGCTCGCCTGCGTTGGGCCTTCTCGCTCCAGCGCAATGGACCCATCGGCCAGCAGCGTAACTTTCGAGGTGCTTTCGATTGGAATCGCGATCGAAGCCGCCATCCGGAACAGCCGTCCTCCGAAGCTCACCGTCAGTTCGTACGAGCCCCTTGCCGGTGTGCCGAAATGAAAGCTTCCACTCTCCGTCGCCACCGCCGAGTAACGATTGCCGTTGCCCTGCAACACCAGTTCGGCTTTCGCTGCCACGCCGCCCGAGACGTCGCGCACCGAACCGCTCCAATCCTGAGATGTCTGAACCTGCCCTCCGGCCGCCCCACACGCCAGAATCCAGGTAGTCGCCGCGACCCTGGCTAAGGCAAAGAGCTTCGCACTCCGCATGGAGACTTGACTCATATCCGGTTACTACAAACCCGCGGTGCAACTCGTCGAATCCGCTCCCGCCTAAGCATCGAGTGTGCCCGCTTCGACCATCCGCCCCTTAGCGTGCCGGCTCCAGTACGTCAGCTCGTTCCTGCCAGGCGGGAAGCGGAACGTCTGCCTCTCCCGCGGCTTCAACGGGGTCCTGCGGAAACCCTTCCACCGCCGGATCGGCCGTAAGGCCGGGCCTCCCGCTGACGAATGTGGATTCCGCAATATCTCGAATTTCAAACTCCTCCGGCATATGGGCCTTGTTGGAGCAGCTGCGATTCGGGATATAAGAGTGCACATTCATGTTGCCTGTCCCAAAAGGGCGCTAAAAGTCTTAATGTGCCATTTGTATGACAATTTGGCAAGGCCGATTTCGCAGCGTCAGTAGCCGCCATGAAGTCTACTTGGCCTCGTATCCGGGTGGCGAAGAAACCAACTGTCTTTTCAATCGTCGGCTTGCCCGTTTTCATAATGCTTTTTGGTACGTCAAGGGCTACCGAGTTCCTGTGTGGAGCCATCAGGCTCACCGTTTCTCAATCACATCTTGCGAGGCGGTGCAACCTGCGCCGCCTGTAGGTACGCTGCGTGTAATTCCCATGCGATTATGCGCCCGAATCTGGGGGATTTCACGTAGATAACCTCGTTCAGCCGATAAGTCGGTTTAATGCCACCGCGCTTCTTTGGCATTCAGCATGCCGTTAGTTGGCTATTTGTGAAGATTGGCCTGGCTGTGGGAACGGGGGCCTACCATTGAGAAACGCGCCACGTATTCTCGTAGTCGATGATAAATATGAAATCCGGACGTTCTTCGCTCGGATTGTGAAAGCAGCCGTCAGTTCGGCTATCAGTTCCTCAACGCTGTTGGCGTTATCGCCGAATCGCTTGCCCAATTCGCGATTGCAGCGGTCAGCCCTCGAACTCCAATGCCCTGTTTCGTGCGCACGCGTGCTGTAGTAATCGACTGGCGTGAAGAACGCGGCAAACGGCGGTAGGGTGATTGCGTCAGTATCGGGCGAATACCATACCTGTTCCGGCATCAAATGCAAACCTGGCTCACGGCCCAAGGCCTGCTGGACGCAGCGATCGTCAGAGGGTAGCCGCTGATTTCGTGGCACGCTGGAAAAAACTCGGTGGGCCTCGGCAGGCTCGCGTCAACGGCAAATCACATCGAGCAAGTTTTCCCGTAAGCTGTGAGTAGACAATCAGGCCCGCCGTCGCTGCGAAGAGTGAATCAAAGCGCGACAGTGACAAAACAGTTACATTGGAGCAGATAGCACCTAGAATACGAACTTGATTATACCCGCTAACGCGTTGAAATAATTAGTGCTGGAGGAGGGGGTCGAACTTCAGGCCATCGTTGATGCTGCGCAAGTTATTGATTCTACAAATCGCTCAATGAGCCCGAATCGCCACTTTCACGGTTTCTCTGTACAAAATCGTGTACAGCGACACGGTCGCCACTCGTTTCGCATTCTCGTTTAGCGATGCCGATCTGGTCTCCAGGTCCGCCAAAGCATTTAAGTACCGTACTGGCCCACCATAATCCAGTTTTTGCTCGGCTAGTCGAGTAATATTGGCCGATGAGGGAACTCAGAGGGCGGCATCCCGGAAAGGCAGGTTTGGCCATAACCGACAGATTCCTGAGACTCTCTTGAGTGGACTATGCCTTGCTCGTGCAGGGCGGTTCTCGGGTGAGATCGCTATGTGTAATTCGCCGCTGTACTAGTGCGACGCCATATGTTGGGGTTATTCATACATGCCCCCTTGATATTGCGTCTATGTTGCCATAGAATTTGGAAAGAAGGGAGGAACCTGCGTGGCAGTCGTTACTCAGAATGAGCAAGAAGTCATGGGTTTGCCGCCACTCTACGGCCAACGAGGCAGCCGAGAGCCGATTGTCTATTGGAAATATCGCGATGACGCCACTGGTGCCTGTTGGTACATTTGCGAGGGGTCGCCTAATCGGCATGGCACCGATATGGGACTCTATGGATATTTCAAAGCCGATGATGAGGGCGATTGGTGCTTCATCTGGCGATCCTCGCTGGAGCAATTGTGTAGGGCCACCGGCGGCCGGATCTTCCGAGAAGACAATTTCAGCCCGAGACCCCTTCGTGAACTGCTCCGACAGGAGCACGGCGTGGAACTCCGCACAAAAAGGGTCCTGTAGAGTCATTTGAGCAGGCTGTGTAGCCTGCTCTTTTCTTGCTCCTCTTCCATTCACGCTCTCGCCGTCGGCGGAATACGATCCTGAGCCGGTTGAGACTTAGCAAGCCCCAGTTGAGTCGCCGTCAAATTCTCGGCTAATCTGAAGTCGGCGCCAGTTAAATCGGCCTCGTTGAAGGTAACATCCAAAAGATCGCAGCCCTCGAAACTAACGTTGCGTAGCGTCACCCCACGAAAATTCGCGCGCTTCAAAGAAGAGGCGTAAAATGAGACGTTCTCAAGTCTGGCGCTCGTGAAATCCGCTTCATCGAGTCTAGCGCCCGCAAAGCTGGTATGTCGAACCGTGCTATCGGTGAAGCTTGTGCCCATGAGCGTCGCATCCCGAAAGCTGGACTCACTTCCGCTGATCTTTGCTGACTCAAATGAAGCATCGGATAATTCCGACTGTTGAAATGAAACTTGGGCAAATTCGGCCGACGAAAACTCCGCAGCTGTAAGTTGTGAATGGTCAAAGTTGACATTTACAAACTTGCATCCACTACAATCTGCGCCGACGCAACTCACATAGCTAAGATCCAGAGCCCGTTTCCGGCGATCGCGCTTGTGGCCCATCTCTCCCAGTATTCGTATGGCTGCCAAGCAGTCCTGTTGTACGAGCAACGGCGTCGTGCTTTGAGGCGTATCGTCGCGAGGGCCATTCTCGCGTATGTAGGATACAAGTACTTCGACGATAAAATTCAGATCTACTCTAGAATCGTAGGCTAGCCTTTGAAGACCATATATTCCTCCCAACCGGAGAGACGTTATCTTGCTGCCGTCCTTGTCCTGGCCACCGAGCTTATCTATCGCTTGTGAAAACCGTTCAGTGAACTTACCCTCCTCGGATATCTTTATGTTTCGGTTCGTAAAGTATAGACCGATAAGAAGAGCCAAGCCGCCCAAACCCTGGATAATCGTACGCCGGTATTGATCCGTGATAACCGCAGCATCGCAATTTAGGCGGCCGTACTGTCGAATCCACACCTCCGGCACCCAAACAACCAGAAGAATGACTCCCGCTATGAAAGTGGTGAAGAACAGGCCAACTATAATCTTCCGTGCCATTCGCACTCAACTGCTGTAATGACGAATTCTATCTCGGGCGCTTTGCGCTGTCTTTCGAAAGGCCGGTGGCCTCTTGAGATCGATCGGCGGAACAACTTTCTCCGGTCGCGGTACGCCATGCCTCTTCAGGTATATCAAGACTTTTCGCGGCAAGTCTCTTGAGTCTGGCTCAGCTTCTCCACGTGACATTGGGGGTCTCGTCACCCCGTCGAACTCCGATAGGATCTCGAAAGCAGTTTTACAAAAAGGTGCGTTCTCAACAGAAGGTTTCGACGACGACCGAAAGGCATAGCGTCGGAACATGGCTCTTCGCGACACCCGTAGCCGGTGAAGATGCTCTCTCCTGGCATCGCGTGGGTTGGCCTCCACGCTAGCATTGTTCCAGTGGAAGTAATGTTCCGCCACGTGCAATACATCTGCGAGTCCAGCCTGCACTCCGGGGTGGCTAGCGAGATGGTCATGAAGCCGTTGCAGTATAGTACGGACTTTAAGACACTCCGCATCATCCAACCCGCAGTCGATGAGATCCGACAATTCGTCGGCGAAATTTGATAGAACAGCCTTGATCTGATGGATCAATCCGTGAAGCAACGCAATCCTCCTCGATACAGTTTCAGGGTTCCGACGCCAGCCCCGGGGTAATTGCGCCGCCTTGGCGCTTGGGCGGAGCGCAACGCGTTCTTAATGCGCTCCGTAAGCTATCACAATACACATCCAAGATCAATCATCTACCCGCGTCACCGCGTCACCGTTTCGAACTCGAACCTGGATAGAAGGACTACCACACAGGAGGGGCTCTAGAGGTCCCATAAGTTCGGCTATTTCGAGGAGGCATGACTGGCACGCCCGCAGCCAAAGCATTGATTCTAATAGTCTATATGGATTGGAGGCCTTCTGGGCTCAGTTGGTGCAACATCCTTGCGGCTTTTATACACACAAATGGGGGTATATTCGCTAGTTGGGAATCAGTGTGCACAGAAACATGGATGCCATTAAGGCCCCAATCCCAGCATATAAACTTCCGGGAATCCGAACCATGCTGCGGATAAACACTGTTGTATAACGACGCTTTTCTCGCGCCCCGCGGCGCGCACGTCACAGTGCGTCGATTGTGTGGTAATAGCCTACCATTTCGGGGATGCTATACCCATTTATAGGTGTATTGCACTCCCTGATGTTTGTCCCTATAGTTCGTCTGACATACCGTCTGGACCAACGGGCATGCGCGAACTGTTTAGAGAAATATTCAAGGGTTGAAACTATGAAACGAGTGTGGCTGGTAACAGCAGTCAGTATCTGGATTCTAATGCTCGACAGTAGCCGCACCTGGGCCGAGACGCCCAAAACCGGCGCCGGAACGGTTGCTTACCCAGACCTCAAAAGCAAGAAAGTCAGCGTTCCCTATGGCGAGCCGTTCACCGTCACCGGAGATACCAAGGACGTCCAACTTAGCGGAGGAGCACTCGTCGACCTCATGCAGGCGCAGAGCGTGGCCGGAAACTACAGCACCGGCGACGGCAATAAGGGAGACATACCGTCAGCCGCTATTACCGGTACTACGTGGCAGGCTGCGATTGGCAAGCTGAATGCCGATACTTCGGTAACCATCAACTTCCAGTTCACTGGTATCTTGAGCTCGAAAGTCCAGGAAGACGTCCTCAGCGCGATGGTTGCCGACCCGGCCTACCAAGCCGCGGTCGGGCATTTCGTAGCCGCGGCTCAAGGACGGCCCTCTGCGGTACAGATGCAGGCGGCGACCCTGCTGGCACAGGCGGCTACCGATGTCTTCACCGCCATCCTTAACGGCAAAGGCCTCACGCCTAAGGATCCGGCCGGTCTGAAGACGACGCTTGGCGCCGCCATGCCGGCGAACATCGAGCCGATCTTTAACCTAAACGCCTCGTTGGCGGAACTCCGTAACCCAAGTTTCCATTACGATCGCCTGGTGGACATGCCGCCGGCACAATTCGAGGCCCTCTCCCCTGAGCAGCTCAGCGAAAAACTCAAGGGCGTAGCGGACTTCTCCCGGACGGGAGGCGACGCGGCGCAAACCAAGCTGTCGGTGGAGCGATTCCTGACCACGTACAAGAACGATGTGGCCGTCATCAACACCGCGCTGAAGGCCGCCATCTTCATCGGCACGTCGGCACTGGCCGTGGGCAACGACCAGCAGTCGGACATCGTCTCCGATCTGAAAAAGTATGCGGGATTCGACGTCGGCGCGCTGTATGCCTATCGGTTGAGCGAACTTCGCAGCTTCGCCATGGTGCATATCTATTTTGGTCCGGTACAGCTCAAGACCGACGCGCCCCCATCCGATCCGGGTAAAGCGGGCTGGCTCAAACAGCGGTTGTCGCTGACATTCGGAGTTGCGCTCAAAGATCTGAGCGGCAGCAGCAAGAGCAAGGTATCCTCGGAGAACGCTTTCGCATACGGTGTGGGATTCCGCCTGAACAAATATTTCCGTCTTAGCGCTGGGGGATTGCTGTACCGGACTACGCTACCCGCGGCGAATGGTTCCACAAGTCCGGCCAGCGGAACGCTCCGCCAGGAGTTTTTCGTGGGTCCATCAATCGACGTCACGGCGCTTCCGGCGCTGCAATCAATCTTCGCAAAATCCAAATCGAACTGACCCGAAAGAATAGGAGGTTCCATGATCGCCGGTTTTCGCAATTTACAGTCATTCAACGACGGCACGACCAAGTCCGTTTCGGTCTCGGCACTGGAGAATGCTACCGGAGGGGAAGAGGAAATCAAGTTTGTGATCATTAACCAGACCAAAACAGTCAAGGTGACTTTTTCTGCGAACCAGGAGCAAACGGTTTCCGTGAACCATACCGCCTTCGGCAAAGGGACGGTGACAGTTTCGGCTACCGGATCTCAGCAGGCCACAACCAAGATCCTCAACGTCGACAAACAACCTGGGGACGACGGAACGGGCGCTTGATGTGCCCCAGGTGAAGCTTCCCTAGGAGGTTTTGGTTTCTATGCCCTTACCGTCCATCATCAAGAAAAATTGGCCCATTTTCGCCTCCGGAGCACTCGCGCTTTCGGGCGTAGCCGTCTTTTGGTGGTTTCTGGAGTGGGATAGCCTGAGTCTTACGGTTAAGTTGACGGACCTGACCGGCTTGTTGGCGCCCCTTGCCTTCGCCGCAACCGTCGTCGAACGGGCAGTTGAGATCCTGGTGAGCCCCTGGCGCGACGCGGAAGCAAGCAAGCTTGAAAGAGCAGTGGACGCCATCAAAGCGAGACCTGCTGACCCGGCTGCGAGCGCACAGAAGGCGGCGGACCTGAAGACCGCCACCGATGCCCTCGATGAATACCGGGGAGATACGCAGCGGTATGCTTTTGCTGTTTCGATCATGCTATCCATCTTGGTAAGCATAGCTGGCGTGCGTGCGCTCGGGCCTTTTGCCGACGCGTCAAAACTCAATGACGTCAAGATCACGCCGCAAGCGCAACATCTGTTCTTTCTCTGTATCGATGTAGGACTTTCGGCTGCCTTGCTGGCAGGCGGCGCGGACGGCATACACTCGATAGTCAACGCTGTCACCAGTTTCTTTGACGCGACAGCAAACAAGGCGAAGGCGTAACCCGACTGGAGGGTCTCATGGCGAATGACAAGGTCAAACAGATTGTAGTCCTGATGATGGAGAATCGCTCCTTCGACCACATGCTCGGCGCCCTAAAGGCCAAGAATCCCCAGATTAACGGCCTCACCGGCAATGAATCCAACCCCGACACAACTGGAGCCGTTGTGAAGGTCCAGGCGTCCGCCAAATTTCAAGGGCAGCTCGAAAACGATCCTGACCATCATTTTCCGGGCGTTGACCTCCAGATTTTCGGGGGTCAGCAAGACGATAATCGGGTCGCCAACATGCAAGGCTTCGTGAAGAGCTATTTCACGCAGACCAAAGACGTGGGCCGCTCCCACGCGATCATGAACCACTTCACTCCCGACCAACTGCCCGTACTTACGGAACTTGCCAGTGAATTTGCCCTATTCAATGGATGGTTCTCTTCCATTCCCGGACCGACTATCTGCAACCGCGCGTTCGCGCACTATGGCACGTCCTTCGGCCAGGTGAGTATGGATATCTTCTATCTGCTGGACCCGATCTTGAGCATTTATGAGCGCATGGTGAACGCTGGGCAGACCAGCAAAATCTATTATTACGACCAGCAGAGTTCGACCATGGAGGTCGTTAATCTTCTTAAAAACGAACCCCAGGGGTTCGGGACATTCGATCAATTTCTCGCAGACTGCAAATCAGGAACTCTCCCCCAGTACAGTTTCATCGAACCCTGCTACAGCGACCATCCGGGCGATGACGGCGGCGAAATCCTGGCATCTGACCAGCATCCGGACCACGATGTGCGGGAGGGCGAGCGATTCATCGCCACAGTCTTCAACGCGATCCGAACGAATCCGGACATTTGGCAGAGCACGGCGCTGCTGGTGGTGTACGACGAGCATGGCGGCCTCTACGATCACGTCGTGCCACCGTCCTGTACGCCGGATGGGTACACTGCCCAGCCGGCGGATACCGGAACCGGAAGGCCCTTCACATTCGACCGACTGGGGATTCGTGTGCCTGCGATCCTCGTATCGCCCTGGATTCCGAGGGGAACGGTTGTGCCAGGCCCTGAGGATCTGGCCAATGGACGCGTCTTCGAGCATGCCTCAATTCCCGCGACCGTGACGGATCAATTCCTGCCCAACTTTGATCAGAGCAACAAGCGCACCGTTCGCGAGAAGGGTGCCGCAACGTTTCTGGATGTACTGACCAATCAGATGCGGCCAGATGATGACTGCATCGTTTTCAATTTGTGAGGACAATTATGCCGCCCCGCATCGTCCCAGTTCCGAAAACTCCGAAGGAATCCTACAATCCCGACCGCCGGGCATCGAGCTTGCTGCGGTCACAGATACTTCATCTGCACGAGGCGCTGAAGTGGCACGTCGCAGAAGCGCAAGCGGCCCTGGCGATCAACCCGAGACGGCTCCTGACTGAGCGCGAAGTAAGCGAATATGCCAGGAGGGTCTCCCGCATACTGCACCCGCACGCGGCAAAGCGACAACGAAAGTGAGAATCCGATGGAGCGTAACGTGGTCCTTCTCTTCACCTTGCTGTTAGCCGGATTAGGCTGGGGCCAGCAGAGTCCGCCGACACCGAATCCTGCGCAGGTCGACTCCCCCGATGAACTCGAAAAATTGAAGAATTCTTGTGGGGCATTCAACTTTAAGGGGGTGCCAGGGTGCGTCGAAGAGTTGTTCACCGGGGTCCCAATCCACATTGCCGTGGGCAGCATCGCTCCGCAGAATGGGTTTGGCGCAGGCTTGGCATATGTGGGCGCCAAGAATACCGACAACTGGAGAATCTCTTGGGATGCTGACGCGGTCGCTTCCAACAATCTATCGTGGCGCGCCGGAGTCTACGTTAACTTTGTACATGTCGGCGGCAAAACGATTACCTCCCATCTTGGCACCAAGAAGTACAAGCCCAATTTGACCGATCTCCCCGAGCACACAGTGTTCTCTCTGTACGCTCAAACGATTTCTCTCAACAAGCTCACTTACTTTGGGCTGGGTCCCGCAACGACTGAGGAGGGCCGATCCTTTTATGGCATGCGTGAAACCGTCGCTGGAGGGTACACCGTCAAGTCCGTGTATCAGCCCTTAAAGGTTTCGCTGTACGGCGAGGCGAACGGCCGATTTGTGGATCTGCGTCCGAGCAATGGACAGCCGAGTCTTTCGATTGGCCAATTGTATACGGAGGCCACAGCGCCGGGCCTCACCACCGAACCGGGGACTCTGCAGTTGGGGGAAGGCCTGCGTATGACTCCGGTGCTCGCAAATGACGTTGTACGCCTGAATTACAGTGTGACCTATCAGCAATATATTGCCCCAAGCTCCAGCTTTTCGTTCCAGCGGCTCACTTTCGATTTCGGCCATCAGTTCGCCCTCTATGGAAGAACCACCCGACTACCGACTCCAAGAGCCGGGAACGGGCCTGACGACTGCTCGCTGGATCCAGGTACGAAGATTTCAGAATGCCCGGCAGCATTCACGAGGAACCTGGAGGGCAGCATCGGGTTGCGGGTTTTCAACATCCTTTCCATGACGCCGGGCGGAGATGTCGTGCCGTTCTATTTTCAACCGACGTTGGGTGGTTCTGATATCAACGGCAACGCGTCGTTGACCAGCTATCAGGACTATCGCTTCCGTGCTCCCAATGTCCTTCTGCTTCGGGAGAGTTTCGAGCATTCAATAGGCAAATGGCCCATCGGCTTCGTCTTCATGGCCGACGAGGGCAAATTGGGGATGAAGCGTAGCGATCTGGGCTCAGCTCCATGGGTGCATAGCTTTGCTGCCGGACTCACGCTGCGGGCTGGCGGCTTTCCGGCGGTATTTCTGCTTTTCGCCTTTGGAGGGAACGAAGGGACTCATACCATAGCTAATGTAAATACATCGCTTCTTGGAGGATCCGCTCGACCTTCGTTGTGGTGATGGTAAGGTCAACAATACCAACGCCAAGATGTCGCAGCTTACAGCCGATCAGCACGAACTGCGTGACGCCGGCCCAGTCAAGACAGGCCGTCCTCATTGCTCTTTTTGCGCTATCCGTCTTAAAAGACGCATTTGACGACGAGTGCACCCAGTTGGTGTGCCGCTCCTCCTCTGGCGGTGCCACTCTCAACTTTCCGGCTGTCTCGTTTTCGGGTCAACGGTTGGATTTGAGGATTTGAAGTTGTGAAGTAATCAACTACAACACTCCCACAACAGCCGGAGTCACGATCGCTGACCGTTTCGCGCAGCACTACTAAAGTGCGAAAGTGAACGCTCGCGGTGACTAAAAAGAGGCGGACCGGAAGAGGTTTCGTTCGCCCTCGGACGCTTACTCTACTCCGGCAACCTGAATTTCGGCTCGAACCAGATGCCAGCGACCGTCCTTCGTTCGCGACCGCACCCTGGTTATTCGAACTATGCCGATGGGGTGTTCGGCAGGTACGACGATTCGAGTTTCACCTTGTGAATCTAACTCACACCAGTTACTAACCACGCCGCTGATAGGAGTCGGGCATTGTGGTACTGTGAGTTCGTAAGCTACGTCGATCGTCTGATTGGCCATAGTTGGAATACTGACAGAATACCAATCGCCTACCCGAACACTTTGAGGTGAGAAGGTTATCGCGACTCGCTTTGCGCACCACAATCGGCCCGCTTCGATAACTCCCTGCAGGCGAGTATGGGCCCGGGCGGAGTTGTACCGGATCATTGTAGGAACCCAAGGACACCTTACCTTCCGGAACCACAACCAGAAGTACTGCGTGCCCTCTCCGGCTGCGCGTAGCAACTCAAAGCCGCAACCGTCTGCTAGTGCTCGGGCGTCGGCCATCGATAGGGGCCAACCGTTCCAGGTGTCATCCCGAGTGGGCTTCAGGTTCGTGCCTCCGTGTACCTGAAACTTGAAAACCGCGCCTGGCTTTAAGCATCGGTGTACCTCCCGAACGTAGTTCTCAATAATGTCGAGGTCAGGTATATGCTGGAAAACAATGAATGAGAATGCAAAGTCGAACCCACGGTCCGGGAACTCCGAGAGATCCATGCCGCTGTTCTTATACAAGAACACGTTTTGCAGATCAGAAAGATTCTTTTTGGCTAACGCTATCATTTCGGCGCTAATGTCCACTGCGTGGACCTCACCGAAATAAGCTGCCATGGCTCTTGTCATGCGACCCACTCCGCATCCAATCTCCAGGACGCGCATCTGACTAAGCCTTCTGCCTTGGCGGATGAGGTCTGCATCTGCCAGGATCTCATTGTTGACGTTACTCTCGCCGCCCTGGAAGAAATCGTCCATCCGCCATTGCCTGCGGCCGGTGGCGATGTAGTATTCAGGGGCTTCGCGCGCCCTCGCGTCCCAGTCTCTCTCCATCCGTGAAAGCGTATCGCTCTTGTCTGGATCTGTCGATGCCTTTTTGGAATCCATCATCACGATCAATCCTTTCGCCTCCAGGGCTAGGGAAGACAGCCGTGCTATCGTTACCTAGGCGGTTAGCTGGCTCCTCCAGACGGCACGTGCAGAACAGCCATGAAGCGTGTATCTCCCCCCCTTGTTTCTGCTGCAAACAGGCGCGCTCACAACATTATCGCGCTCAACACTGCCGATCTCACCGGCTGCGAGTCGCCTCGGCGCGTTCGCGCCAATGTCATCATAATCTGTCTGCGGCAATTGCCGCACTTGCGGCATACATATCTACGAATGCCGTGGCATCCTTGTGTTGGCGCAACTGGAAAAGACATTCTGGCCTGTCGTGGTCGGGTTTTCACTCCTATAACGAACAAGTGACCCTCCACGTGGCCGCCAACAGTGTGTTGGTGGCCAAACCATAGTGTTCGTATTGCTTTGAGGCGCCGATCGAAAAGAAAGGACTCAGCCATGCTAAAGAGAACGCTAATTGCATTTACCGCCGCAATAGCGATAGCGCGAGGAGTATCTGCGCAGACCATAACATACAAATCCGTTTGGTACCGAGCCGCAAAGATCAGCACAATGGCCGAACTTGCAGATACCAGTCCGACTTCAGGACACCTAACGCCAAGACAAGAAGCCCTGAAGACAATAGATCAAAACTTTTTTGGTATTGCTAACAACTGGCATGCCAATACCGTCCTTGTGCGGCTCATCGAAGACGACGCATACTGGTCACAGCAGGGGAGCGCATTCCCTTACGACCCTTGGAGCAGGCCAAAACCACAGTTTAGCGTCGCACAGGAATTGATCGTTTCGTTAGCTCAAAAGTATGGAATGAAGGTGATCTTTGTTCTCGGCATATCAGATTATCACAAAAGTGTGAGTGACTCCTTCGATTACGTACCCAACTCGCATGATGCGACGGGTGCCTACTCATTCATTCATAGCCTCATTGATCCCACGGTGTATTATGGATCCCTTATGACCACGGATCTGGCGTCAGTTGGGCTAACAGATCATGCGACCCGTAGCTTTATCGGAGACTCGCGGATTGCAGGCTGGTATCTCGACGGCGAGTGGAACCTTGGTATTCCTTATCAGGTGACGTTCTGGAAAAAATACTTTCCATTCTTCCGCAACACGATCCACTACAACGGCGCAAGCACTTCATTTGCAGGTGCATACGTAGCCGCTGCGCCTGACGAAGGGATCTCCGCTGCGCAGGCGACGATCACCACGTTCAAGCAGTTTTTTGCCAATAATATCCCCTCGAACGAGCGTCCGGATCAGTATGGATTCGAAGGGTACGGCAACAATTCGTATAATCTGGCCAATATCAAAACGGATCTTGCGACCCTAGCGAATACCATGAGCACAGCTAGCTTTTCTGTAGCAAACTCGAACATTCAACTAATGGAAGCAGGTACTAACCAGAGTGGAGCAAGTGGCTTGTCTCAATTCTACACCGACCTCATCAACGAAACGGCGAACCTTGGGCTATCCGGAGTATCGTTGTGGTTGAGCGACCCCAATGTGAACAGCGGTACCTGCAGCAGTGCGGATGACACTGGAAGCTGTCCTAGTACCCACCAGAAGTGCTTTTCGCTCGGAGTGAATACTTCCTCACCGATTCCGATAGACGGCTGCCGATCCTATGCAGGCCCACCAAAGGAGTGGCACTATATACTCACTCCATGCCCCACTTGTAATCCGGTTGTACCGTACTGCAACACGTCAGTCGGAGACGTGTGCATTAACGGATCTACCGGGCCGTACATACATCAATGTGGCAGCAATCCGCAGTACGCGGAACAATGCCTATTTACCATCGGCTACGGCCCGATCACCTACAGCACCTCAACTACAGCAGGGTTTGCAGTTGCATCCGCTTACAATGCGCATTGAGAGGCAGCGGGCGCACTCGATTGGGCGTTCGATAAGTCGGCGCTAAAAGCTCACCAACAGGATAGGGGGTACTCCCTGTCTTGTTGGTGAGTTTCAGAGCAGGCGTGCAAATGCTCCACTACCAGTCGCCGGAAGGGTGACCCAATAGACCCACTTCCCTAATAATTTCACAATGCTGTCCGAAACGGCTGCGGTCATCAACCTCCTGGGATCGCAATTGAAGTCGAACATTATGGTTTATCGTTCGGTCCTCCGATGATAGGCTTTCTAAACCAGAGCCAATAATACTGGGAGCCAGCACCCTCAGTATGCTCAACAGTAAACCCTGAATCATCGGCCAGTCGTTGCACGTCAGATTCTGTGACCGGAACGCCGAGCCAGGTATCCTCCTCAGGGCGAGACAAAGATTGGGCTCCCTGAACCTGGAATTTGAACAGGGATCCGGGACGGAGGGTTCGGAAGGCTTCCTTACAATAGGAAAGAATTACGTCATATGTTGGCACATGCTGAAACACAATGAATGAAAAGGCGAAATCAAAGTGTTCGGGCGCTAGCCCGGCCAGTGAGTACCCATCCCCCACAACGAAATGAACGTTAGGCACGCGTTTCAAGTTACGTCGCGCCTGTCGAATCATCTCGGGGCTGATATCTAAGGCTGTTACGTGTCCAAATATGCGAGCCAATGCTCGCGTCATGCGACCCACACCACATCCAATTTCAAGCATACTCAGATCTAAAGGAGATCGCGTTCCGCCGCAAATTCGCGCCATGTCAGTCATCACCTCGTTTGCGACATTGATCTCACCTGAGCGAAAGAATTCGCGGTCAGTCCAGTCTTCCTTGGAGTTCGCTACATAATGGCGAGCGTTCGTCACCGCACGCTTCTCCCACTCCTCTCGCATGCGTTGAATTAGGTGTTCTTTGATCATGACCTCGTAGCTGATAGATCCGTTCCAGCCGCCAATTCCATCACGCCTAACTCCCTGCAATATAACAGAATCCTCCGGCGATAACGAGCCGCTCGGATCCGCGAGGGAACGGCCAGAGACTGAGGTTATCGCGGCGAGCGAACGGAACGCTAAACCCGTGAGCGGAGAATCGCTATTATATCAACTCCTACCGACCATTCCCCGCGACGTTTAGCTTTGACGACTGACCTCGCTTTTTTGTTTTCAGCCACTCTCGCAGTTCCTGCTCGTCGAATCGCCAGTGCCGTCCGATTTTGACGGCTGGAATCTCACGGCATTCAGCCCACAAGCACAGTGTTCGGATAGAAATGCCCAACCACATTGCGGCGTCCGCTGTCGACAAGAGCATCGTCTTCTTCAAATCGGATTCCATGTTGTTCTCCGCCTTTCAAGCCGTTAATTGTGAATTTTGCGCGCCTACGCCTCATTACTTGACATCAATATTGAGATATCCCGGGCCGCGGCTCACGAGGTGAGCTGAATACTGGCGTCAGTGGCCGCGGCTGAGGGAGCGCAGTCGAAAACGCCAGGCTCGCCCCGCGATGTGGCAGACCCACCCAGAGGAATGATGGCGCACACTCACTCATACATGTTTTGAAGAATCAAGGCTTTGGTGTGTCGCTAGCACAAAAAATATTAGGGCATCCGTCAAGCTTATTATCCTCCAGAGCAAAGGTATTTTTCGATAGATTATTTGAATACTCTATTCTTTGTCGCTAGTGCAAGTTTAAGTTTTGTCACATTTCGCTTTAGAGGAACCCCGTTGGTCTCTGATGTGCGGGGCAATAATCGGCGCTCTAACGAATTATCTAGGGCTCGGAGATCCGGTGGCCAGATCGCAATAGGGTAGGCGGTCACACGCAGATGCGGGTACGTTGCTCCGCGAGTTTTGTCACTTGCTGTGCCTCAGCCGTTCTTGTGCCCTCTTTTTCTTGCGGCATTCGTTTGTAGAGGCTGTGGATAAGTGACTCTTTACAAGTAGTTCGTTTTCTGCTAATTGCGCCTTGACACCCGACCGCCACGGCGTATCATAAAGGTACGATGACGGGCGGCTACGAAGGAGGCGCCCGATGCTTTACGTTGGAGTCGACGCTCACAAGAGCACATCGCAAATTACCGTCATGAATGAGGCTGGAGTGATCCTCCGGCGAAAAAACGTACACAGTACGAGCGAGGGTTTCAAAGGAGCCCTCGCCGGATTCAATGAGCCGTTCAAGGCTGTTCTTGAAGCGAGCTACAGCTGGGGACCAATGTACGACTGGCTCGACGACGTGAGCGAGGAAGTGTTGCTCGCCCATCCGTTGAAGGTCAGAGCCATCGCATCTGCCCGGATTAAGAACGATCGCATCGATTCCGAAGTGCTGGCCCATCTTCTGCGCGCAAATCTGATTCCGGCAGCGCATGCGCCGTCGCGAGAGATCCGTGCGCTCCGGCGTGTTCTCCGGCAACGAATGTTCTTTGTTCAACTGCGCACGATGCTCCGAAACCGGATACGTGCCCTGCTTGCCCAACATTCCGTCAAACTTCCAGAGAACGAAAGAATTTATACCAGGGAAGGCCGGGCCTGGCTTGATCGGGTCGCCCTGCCAGGTTCCGATGCGCATCTTCTCCAGGCAGACTGCGAACTCCATGACAGCATCGAAGTCCAGATTGCATCGACCGATACTCTGATCAACAAGCTCGCCGCCCAGGATCCCTCGGTTAAGTGGCTGATTAGCCTGCCAGGCATTGGGCGTTTTCTGTCTGTTCTGATCCGCTGGGAAGCGGACGACATTCATCGGTTCCCGGACGCCAAACATTTCGTGAGTTATACCGGTCTGGCACCATCGACCTACGCATCCAGCTCTCGGCTCGTTCATGGAGCGCTGACCAAGCAGGGAAACAAATGGCTCCGGTGGGCATTCATCGAGGCGGTGACGCCGGCTGTGCGTTCGTCGGAGTTCGTCCGCGACCACTACATGAAAGTGAAAAGCCGCCGCGGAACAAAAGACGCACGCTGTTCGGCAGCACGAAAGATTGCAGAGATCACTTACACGGTTTGGAGCGAACAACGCTGCTGGGAGGAGACACGCAGCTGACTTGCTCCAAAAGACTCCGGTTGCCCTCTATAACGTCCTGGGCATAATGGCCGCTGATAAAGGTTAGGGAACCGCGGGTCCAATCGTTACTTGTGCCATCTGGGCACCCATAGCAGGATGACCACAGAGTCTCGTCAGACGACGACGGATAAGTGTGCCCTGAGTTCTCCGGACACAACTCAAACCCAGCGAGAAGTGATTACGCCCCTTTCCCCCTCTCGACGCATTCCACAACGGTCCTCGCCGTCAAGGGTTCGCTTCGCCGCGCAAAACCCGCGCGCCCTTGACCGCTCCGGGCCGTTGCGAAAGACCTATCTAACAAGGGGAAAGGGGCTTCCTGAAATGGAATTTCCGGCGTCTGCAAAACAAAAACAAACCACATCCCGTTCCGCAGCTTGACAGGAGACCGTCATAGCAGGACGTTATGATACGTCAATCCAGGAATGGGGGCGGGCTCGAAAATCGGCGCAAACGGGTAACCGAACGGCCGGCAACTGGTTCGCATGAAAGCGAACCGGCGGATGCTTTCGTGGATGACGAAATAGATCCGGCGGACTTTTTCGATCCCGAGGAGTTCGGCATACTCCGTCGAGGCTTTAATGCATCACATCCATGAGCTCGGAGATGGTTCGAATTCCATCTCGCGAGCTCGCGCGCGCCGGGCTCGAAAACCTACCGGCCGTCATTGCGCGCGCCGGTGAGCGGGCCGCTTGGCGCTTCATCGAGTTCTTCACGGCGACGATCCGGAACCGGAACACGCGGGCCGCCTACGCGGAGGCGGTTAAGCAGTTCTTCGCCTGGTGCGACGAGCACCGCATCCGGGCGCTTGACCAAATCAATCCGGTTGTGGTCGCCGCCTATATCGAGCAACACCCCGCGGCGACGCCGACCGTAAAACAGCACCTCGCAGCGATCCGGATGCTCTTCGATTTCCTTGTGACCGGCCAGGTCGTCCCCATGAACCCCGCGGCCTCCGTCCGGGGGCCAAAGCACGTCGTGCGGCGCGGCAAGACCCCCGTCTTAAAAGCTGACCAGGCCCGGACGCTCCTCGATTCGATCAAAACGGATTCGATCGTTGGCCTCCGCGATCGCGCCATCATCGGCCTCATGTGCTACACTTTCGCGCGGGTCTCGGCCATGGTGCACATGGGCGTCGAGGATTATTACCAGAACGGGAAGCGCTGGTGGGTCCGGCTCCACGAGAAGGGCGGCAAGCGGCACGAGGTCCCCGCTCACCACAATGCCGAGGCCTACCTTGACGTGTATCTCGACACTGCCGGCATCTGGGAAGAAGCGAAATCACCGCTCTTCCGGAGTGTGGACAAGCGGCGGCAGATTACGGCGAACCCCATGACGCGCACGGACGTGCTCCGGATGGTGAAGCGCCGGGCGCTTGAAGCGGGACTCCCCTCTTCCACGTGTTGCCACACCTTCCGGGCGACCGGCATCACCGCATACCTTGAGAACGGCGGCACCATCGAGAACGCCCAGGCGATCGCGGCGCACGAATCACCGCGGACCACGAAGCTCTACGATCGCACAAGCGACGAGATCACGCTTGATGAGGTGGAGCGGATTGCGATTTGATGCGCTACGGCAACAAAATGTGAGATTCTACCGATGTTGGCGGATCTTGGACAATTTCTCCGCGCGCTTGCTCGTGACAGCATAGCGCTCTTGAGCGGCATAGCCTCGGTGATCCTATCAGCGATCAGCGCAACGGGAGTTCTTGCAGTCATTCCCAACTGGTTCTTTTGGATGGCCGCTGGAACCTGCGTTCTCTTCGCCGCGTTTCGGGTCTGGCAGAAAGAGCACCACACGGTGGTTGACCTCCAAGAAAATGTCCCGCCGCGAATAGAGGTACAGGGTATCCCGGAACTTCTTGTTACAAATGGCACACGGCCCTTCTTCATCGTTCCAGAAGTCACCATCGCAAACCGTGCTCACGCAAAAAACGTGAGTATTGGTGCTGTTCTCTGGGCCAGGATCAGTGGCGGCGGTGAGACCTATTGCCCACCGGAAACGAAGCCGTTTATCGCCTGGGAAAGTTCTCGGAGGACGTATACGAACCAACCTCTAATCTTTCCCTTAAACCTGCAGCCCCGGCAGACGGCACACGGGTATATCGCGTTCTGTGGGGACAATCTTCATGGGGTCGCCCATGAGCGCGTGGCGGATGAGTCTGGGTTGCAGTATTATGCGACCCGGATCGAATTTAACGACTATCTGGCAGAACCACCTCACGACAAGGACCCGATTTTCAGCCAGGAGATCAGGTTCCACATTGCGAGGAGCGGTTAATGGATCTCCTGCCCTCTGGGCTGGTGCTAGGTCTGTGGCCACCGTTGGCGTGATTATAGGCGAAAGGCGTCATCTTGTCGCCATCCCTGTTATCCACACCCTCGGAAATCGTGCATTTGGAGAGGCCCCAGTCCCCGGCTGTCGCAGTGTAGGGTGGAAGGCGACAGAAGTCAGAGCTAGGTTTGCTATTGCGGCGTGAGAAGATATCCGCGAACCTGTCCGTTGAGTATTCCCCAGCCAACGATCTGGCCCGCATCGTTGATAGCGGTGGCCTCGATGAGCGTCCAGCTCGGGTCGGAGATGAGCGTGTTGAGGTCGATCATGGAGCCGTTCTGTGAGAGAAAGGCGTGCATGGCTCCAGAGGCGGTATTCGCCCATCCCACCACTTGCTCGGAGGCATTTATGGCGTCAGCAATGCTTGAACTTCCTCCTAGCGTTCCCAAGCCTTGGATTCCCCCGCTACTCGTCCATAGGAACGCATGATAAGTGGTGGTGCCGTCGACCGAAGAGAAACCGACCACTTGACCAAGATCGTTGATCCCCGCCGCTCTGCTCGTGTTGTCTCCGGACAGAGTGCCCAGATCCTGCAAGCCCCCGGCGCTCGTCCATGAAAATGCTATCGAGCCACCCCAGTTGTTTGTCCACCCGACGACCTGTTCCGAACTATTGATGCCGTACGCAAGGGAAGATGGGCCGGCGCCGCCAATATCCTGCGGAGCCGAAGCGGCGCTCAACCACACGACAGCCCGCGTATTAGCGCGTGGGGTTGTTGATGTGCCCGCAATTTGGCCGACGGCGTTAATCGCTAGTCCAATCGTGTACGGGGCACCTGGAAGAGGTGTCAATGTCTGTATCCCCCCGACGCTCGTCCAAAGGAATGCGCTGGCCGGGCCAGGCGGCGCAGGGTTCTGGAGTGGAGTAGGACCTTCGGAACCCACTACTTGATTGAGCGCGTTGATTGCAAAAGCAACGCTTGGCTCAAGCGGTGCGTTGAGGTCCTTGATGCTGCCGTTCGTCCAAAGGAATGCGTGCCGTATGCGGCCCGCGGTATCTGCTTCGCCGACTACCTGGCCAGCGCTGTTGATGCCGTGCGCGACGGCGGTTGGTCCACCGAGGGTTCCGAGGTCGGTGATGGAGTAGTGAGTCGGCGGCCGAGGGGGCAAGCGGAGCCATCCCTGAATTCTGAAATACGCATAGCTTTGGCAATTGGATGGCGTCGGTTCGCAAGCTCCTTGGCGATCTAAAATCGTATAACTGCCGTCTGGGTTAATGCTACCGGTCAGTCCCAGATTGATAGATTTCGACCAATTTTGCTCGATCAGTGTAACGGAAAATGTCTTACCGTTTATGCTTGGACTGCCTTTGATAACTGCCGCGTGACCGGGGTCACTTAGATCACATTGACTCAGCGTACTCTGAAAGAGTCGACAAAAGCTGACAATATCATCCGCTTGAGGCAGCGTGTTGCTGGTACAGCCAGTCTCTGGCTGACCAGGGGCAGCACCGGTGATGCAATTGGGATACACCGTCAACCCCAGATCAGGCGCCCGCCGAAAATAATCAACAGCCAATATGTTCCAATGGGTAGTATCAACTCCTTTACTGGCGTAATAGAAGCGGCGCGCGTATTCGGCACACTGATATAGCAGGGAACCCTTGAGTTGGATTGGAGATTCTACGACTCCCCCGCACGAATCGGCATGGACGCTGCCATTATACTGAGCCGGAATGGTTTTCCACGTGTCTAAAACACAGCCGCAAGTATAATTACTGGAATTACCAACAACGCACGGTGGAGGTTGTTGAGACCGGCAAATTGTGACAGCCATCAAAGGCGTGATTAGCAAGAAGCGTCGATCGCATCGCATTAGGCAGCCTCTTCGCGGAATTTACAATGGTTTGAATGTAGCCAAGATTTGGGGAAGGGTTTGGAATATCTCTTCCCCGCTGACTACCTCGCCGTCAATGGCAACTTGCATTTCCGATGCCCCGAAAACGTATTGACCGGTCTCGCCAAGAAATATCGGCTGGGGGCCAACGCCGTTTTGAATGGCATCCAATGAGGATGTGGGATCGACACTTATCGTAAAGACTATGGTGCCATCTGGAAACTGAAAGTGCACATTCTTGAGTGTTCCCGGATCGTCTCCGGGGGTTTCTGCCACGACAAGCCCCCACGCCGAGGGCACCTGGACAGAAAACAGCCGCTGGGAATCGGTCAGCGTCACCCAATTGGTAGTTGAGGTCGCCGGCAGAACGTTCAGTTCAAAAACTCCGGTTTGCGTACGGAGAAGCGAACCGCGAAATGCGGCTGAAATGCGAAGGTTCAACGTCCCAACCGGATACTGAGCGAAGGAGGTGACGGTCGTAAAAATGTTGTCTCCGGCAACCGCGTCGCCGTTAACTCCGTTGTCGTTCAAAGAACCGATAATCTGCGAGGTGCCGCTTGAGGAAACATAAAGGAGATTCACGCTGTTTCTGATGACGGCCGGGTCACTGATCTGTGTCGTGATAGTGACCGGAGTGCCGGCGCCTGAAGTAATGCTTGACGGAGAAATACTAGCCCAATCAATAGTGTGGCTCGTAGTGGCAGCTAAGGGCATTGACCCGAGAGCGATAGTAGTACTGATTTGCAATGCTGAGCTTGAAGATGCCGTTGATGTGACTGCTGTTTGCTGCTGAGGCTCTTGCGTCGGGGTTGGGGAAGAAGGCCCACGTACCGGCTGTTCGTAGAGCCATGACGCTGCCACGCCTAAAACACTTGCGGCTAGGATGAGAGTAACGACGGCAATTTTTTTCATCGGTTGAAGGTTCTTCGGAAAGTGAGGATGCCGACAGTGCTCGTCAGCAGGAGGAACACCGTTCCTGTCTCCGGTACGGTGGCCGACCCTGAAATCGTAGCATCATCGAGCGTGAACGAAAAGCCCGCCGGATCGCCCGTGATGGTAACGCTCGAAATCCCACCTGTAAAACTCACGTCGATAAATTCATTCGGGCTGCTGCCAGGGTCGCCAAACAAAGCATCGTTGGTTGAAAACGCAGAGCTAGCTGTGGCGACCTGAAGGTCCGACGCATTGAACCCAGCGAGCGTGAGGGGTTCGAGATAGGTAAAGTATCCGCCAAAGCTCGTGACGGGACTCGCGAAGTCGATGGTCATCGGGCCGCCATTGTCTACTGCGACATTCGTTCCCGAGTGCGGCGGAAACTCGAATTCGTTGAGTGAGATTCCAGCGGAGAAGATAATCACGTTAGTAAACGTGAACCTAGGGTATTGGTTCGTCAGGATTGTACTATCGGGAAAGCCCTCGAACGTGATGACTGTGTCGCCGTAGACACGGCCACACGTGCCGACCGCTAGCAGGACGAGAGCGGCGCGGCAGATACGAGACGCGAGCATCGGCGCCTCCTTTAATTGATGCCGGTATGCTATCACTTTGCTGATTTTTGTCAAGGGGCGACAGGGCCAAGCAGGAGTTGCGAGGAATGCATTGGGCTTGGGGGGTGGACAATTGCGCTACGAGGGCTCCGGCGGTGATGGTCTGTACTGCGCGCTGCATCTAAGACTCAGGAGAACCCAACTATTTCGGGTGCGGGATGACATCTTCTATGCGGTAGGAGTTATTTTTGATCGTGAAAAAAAAGCGCCAAGACTTGTTGACGCGGGCCTGCCACAGGTCTTTGGCCTCATCGTACTTCTTGGCGTGGAGTGACGGGTGTTGGAGGTTCGCGGCCAGAAACCGCAATTGCTTTTGAAACGCCTGCCGAACATTCCGCGGAGCGTCTTGCAAAGCGTCGATGGCGCGATCGGATAGGACGATCTCCATCGGTTACGTTGTCTTGCGCTTGGCGGCTTTTCTCTTCCTGATCTCTTTGCCGAGAAAGGTGATGGCTTCGTCGGCCGTTTTAAACGGTCCGTAGTAAGGCCCTTTGCGCGCTTCAGCCAGGCGGGCGTCAATTACGCGGCGCTCGGCCGGCGTGTACTCGTCATCGGCATTCGGAAGTTCAGGGATGATGTTGATGATGCCGCCGGACACCTTGAACTCCACCCGAGCTCCGGATTTTATTCCAGCTTGGCGGCGCACGCTGCGGGGCACCACCAACTCATCTTTGGATTTAACGGTGACGGTCATGATGGATGATGCGGTTAGAAGGCCGTTTCGCTTTCAGTGTAGGGGTATTCCTCGCTTACGTCAAACATGAACGATTACCCCCCTGCTTTCCTTGAAACTAGGTCGCACGCCTGCGGCGGTCGCGCCGGGCAAGGAACCATAAACCGGCAAATTTGCCGGTTGCGCAAGGGTCCTGCTCTATCTGCGTTGTTTTCTTGGGGAGAAATCCCCCACCCGATGCCAGAGTGATCTCCAGGGATCGATCTCCTCGGCGGGTCTGTCTTTGAGCATATCGACAAACCCAACGAATTCAGGTGTGTGCATTGATCGTGTTCTGTCCCATGTGGCTGCGAAGGCGGGAATCTTGAACCAGGGTCGCGTGTAATTGCAGTGGGAAATGAAAAATGCTTTACCGATGGCACCGCGTTTCCGGTGAAAATACAAAAGTTCCAATGTAGTAATGATGGTCCGACGGAGGAAGTACTTTGGCAACCCCCCTGTCTCCTCAATGAACCGGTTGAACTCCGGGTCGGGATGGCGATCCACTAAGTCCGGGTGATCAATAAGAAAGAACCGGGTTTCGTTTAGCATCGCCATCGACTGTTGCTCGGTAGCCGCCGTGATGCTCTTGATGAGGGCCCAGAGCTGAAGAGCTAACAATGCCCAAACACCAAGGCTGAGGACGATCCACATTATCGCGTATTGGCCACCGAACAGCGCCCTCTGCAAAAAGAAGGCCCCAAGAGGAGGGCCTTCGAAGAAACCGTCGATTGCGTGTGGTGTCATGCCACTCTCACAAAACGCGATTTGCTCCGTGGACGACTAGGACTAATCCGATCGCAACAGTCATCAAGACTCCGAATGCCAAGAGCCATTCACCTAAATATGCAATGGAAATCACTAGCCAGATGCCGCTGATTGCCATCGCGATAACGATCAAACCAACCAAAGAGCAAAACCAGCCCATTATCATCCTCCTTGTTGAAAAGGAGAAAACGAGCCGACTGGGAATGGAACCCAGGAGGCTCGATTCCCTTTTCTCGTTCGCTCTGTTGAGAGTACGGTAGTATGGCATCAGCGTCAACTCCCCAGACGAAGGACCGTCACGGTTTCTCGTTTTTCGGTGAGCCCCGGGGTGACCCCCTTGAGCTGAGACAATCTGGCGGCACTCTCCTATCTTTCTTGGAACTAGTTCGCCTCCTACGGCGGCGGTTGTATCCGGCAAGGAACCATAAACCGGCAAATTTGCCGGTTGGCAGAAACCATTCGTTGCCAGTTTCGCGCATGGTGGCCCGGAGGCGGTCAGCCGTAGCCGAAGCCTCGCCGGTAGGCGATGACTGAGGGGCGCTAGCGACGGCTGCCCGCACTTTGGTGAGCGTCTGATAGGACGGTCATCCCGAACGGTAGTGAGTGGTGATAGCCAAAAATGCGGGCAGCCGGCGGTAAGCAGGCCACCATGCGCGCACCAGTTGTGCGCGGTGAGCGCAATAATTACGGGCCTTCCGGCCCCTGCGGTAGTTCGCGTTGGGTATGGGGACGACTCTAGACCCTGCCCCATACCCGATCCTAGACCCGAAGTATGTCTGAAAGGCGCTGGTAGGCGTTCCAAGTTCGGTCTGGTAGAGCGGCGGCGGGTTAAAGCAGGCGAGGTTCGATAGGACCGGCACTGGGCTCCTGTTGTGGCGGTTCGGAAACTAATTCGATCGCGGGTTCTGCAATTGCCGGAAGGCTTGCCGCCTCGGGCAACGGTTGGGAGAGTTCAATTGCCGGTTCCCCGGCAATTGCCGAATGCGTTGCCGGATCGAGTCTCTGTTCTAGTGCCGCTCCCCTCTCCTCGGGTGCAGGCGCCGGATCGGGCTCTGTGCCTGCGGGCGTCTGGTTAAGCGCTATTTCTGAAAATGGCAAAGCGACGGCGGGCTCCGCTGAGACCTCTTCGGCGGGCGGGGGTTCGGGAGCTAGTTTGGAAAGGAGAACAGTCCCTTGCTCGCGCTTCGTTTTATACTCTTCGATCGTGAGGAGAGGTGCCCGCGTCCCAAGCTCACGCTTGGTCTCCTGGTCGGCGAATGCATCGATCATTTCAGACGAGAGGCCTTTGTGTTTCTCGCGAAGCTCTTGCCATTTCGCTTCGCGAACGGCGGCGACCGCAGTGGGATCAAGCGCGGCGATGTAGTGCTGGATCTCGTCGTCGCAGTACCAGTAGTATTCAGTTTCGAGTTCCGATTGCGCGCGGCGCTCGTTTTCACGGCGCTGTTCTTGTTCCTCGCGAGCTTTACGTTGGCTGGTGGTTTCGAAGGTCGGCGGCGGAATGACGTTTCCGCTCACGAGAGAAATATAGAAGCCGGCAGGATTGGTAATCTTACCGCCGGACTGTAGGATCTGAACGTCGCCCCATTCAAGCTGATCGATGACTCGTTGGTCCGCGCTCACGCCAGCGAGAATTTTTCGCGCGTGCGTTTCACTGATACCGCGCTTGACCAGTTCCGCAAGAAATTTCTCGTTGATAGCAGATTCAGACTTTACGCCACGCTGATGGACGCGCTCGCGCGGCGCTTCTGGTGACGATCGCAGGCCATTGGGTTCACGAACGTCGAGATGATGTTGCACCACGGAAGTGGACGTTTGCTTTCTGCTGAGGCGGGCGCGGCGATCCCGATGAAATTTCTCGCCGTGATAAAAAACAATTTTGTAGTTCTCCCCGTCGCTCGTCTCCTCCACTCGCCAGTCGGTGAGATAGCCGAACTGCTTCAGCTCATCAAGGGACGGGGCGAGCGTCCGCGTAATGAGCGAAAGATATCGGTACTGCTGGATGTTTAGGAATTGGCAGAGCTCGTCATAGCGTTTTTCGAACACACCCTGCTCGCGCGTTGCGTAGAGCCAGACCTGCAGTAGCGGAACAAGGGCCTTCGCGATGTGGTTTTTTAGTTGACGGTATGCTTCGAGATCGATGGGTAGTAAGTGATTACTGTTAATGTTCTGCAATTGCCAGTCCGAGAACCAGACATAATTCTTGTCGGCCGTCTTTCCGTCGGGAAGTTCCTTACCAAGACTCACCGCGCGCTCAAACACACGGAAGCGATCTTTGACGCGGCGCCTTTCGCTCGCGAGATAGACCACTCCTTCGGAAAAAATCGTGGTTGAGAAGAGGACATCGAGCCACTCTTCCACTTCCCTGTAATTCTTTCCGCTGTGCCGGTGTTTGCGCAAGAGCCGGAGGATCTCCGCGGAAGTGAATGAGATTGGGTTTGTCACTCTTCCCTCTTTCTGAAGGATGTCATTGAGGATTTTGCAGAGGGCGATCCACTTGTCTTGGTCCGCAGTGATGGGAAGGCCGTACTTCGCGGATGGTATGATCGTGCCTTTCAACTCCAACCGTTTTCCGTCAGTGATGGTTGTGATTGTGAATGACTTTTCTTGGGCGTTCCGGAGGCGCTTACTGGACGGCGTAAAGAAGCCGAGTGACGCCAGATTCTTTTCAACCTTTACAAACTCGGTTGATGGTAGTATCTCTGACTGGGGCGGAAGCGCTGTCGAAACCTCCCCTTCTTGGGCCGCGTCTTTTTTGGTTATTTCTCCTCCCTCTTCCATAGTCTTAATTCTTTCATATAAGCCTTTTATCATCAACATCATGCGTGTTGATTGTCTGAGAATAGTTAGATATATCTAAGAGAATCTAACGGCAGCTGAGCGGGCTTTTTACATGCCATAAATCTAGGATTTCTAACCACTGCCGTTGCTTCGGAGTGCACTAAAACTTGACTCAGAGTGCACCATTCCTTGCTTCGGAGTGCACCAACATTTGCTTCAGAGTGCACTGTTTCTTGTTTTGGAGTGCACTAGTTGCTCCAAGTGCACCGTGCTGATTTGATTCGTGGTGCACTGGAAAAATGAGAGGTTTTAGGCGAGTTTGTTTCCAAGTGCACCGTCGCCATTGAAGAGGAGCTATGGCATGTAAGCCATTGATCCTATTGACAGAATAGGGGAGTCGGAATAGGGTTTACCCGGTACTCCAAAGGAGGGTGAAATCAATATGGACTGGGTGAATTTCGACGAAATCAAAAAGACGGTTTTGCTACAAATGGTGATCGAGCACTATGGCATTCCGCTGCGCCGCATGAACGCCCACACACTGCGCGGCAGGTGCCCGCTGCCAACGCACCATTCGGAGAAAAGCAAGGAGAGCTTCACGGCCACACTCAACAAAGGCACGGGGGGCGCATGGGCATGTCAGTCGCAATCCTGCGCGAAGGCGCGCGGTCGCGCCGGCGGGAACGTTCTCGATTTTGTCGCTGTGATGGAAGGGTGTTCGGTCCGCGAAGCAGCGATCAAACTCCAAACGTGGTTTCTCGTGCCGGCCGCGGGCAAGCCGCGCGGACCGGCAGGCAAGGAACCGAAGTCGCAACTAATTTCAGAAGAAAAGCGGAATGGAGCAGGAGGGGAGAGTGAGTGTAACAAACCGCTGTCGTTCGAGCTTCAGAAGATTGATTGCGCTCACCCATACCTCGCGCAACGGGGACTCACGGAAGAGACGACGCGAACCTTCGGCGTCGGTTTCTTTTCAGGAAAGGGATCGATGCATGATCGCATCGCGATTCCGATCCATAACCGCAAGGGCGAACTCGTCGCATACGCCGGGAGAGCAATCGATGAATCGGAGCCACGCTACAAGTTTCCGGCGGGATTCCACAAGTCACTCGAACTGTTTAATCTGCATCACGTGAGAGGGGAGTTGAGCGTCGTTCTCGTGGAGGGATTCTTCGATTGCATGAAGGTGACCCAAGCGGGGTTCCCGTGCGTTGCGCTCATGGGATCTACGATGAGCAAGACGCAAGAGGATCTGCTCGCGGAGTATTTCGCTCACATCGTCGTGATGCTCGACGGCGATGAGACTGGAAAGGAAGCTGGCGCGGGAATTGCGGACAGGTTGCAGCGCATCGTGTACCAAGTCCATCTGGTGGATTTGTCGCAGGGTGTGCAACCCGATCACCTTTCGGGTGAGGAGCTTCACCGGCTCCTTGATTGAATTCCGAGCGTGCATTAAACTCGGGCGCTTGCGGACGTTCGTTCCCAGGCGCCTTTTTTTCGTCTTTGCCCTCGAATCTGGAAAGGCAACTCTCCGTGATAACAAATCGTCGGCCCGACTCCGAGTGTGTATGCGTTATTCCTCGACAACACCGCAGCCCAACGTGATCCCTCCACCTTGCCTGAGCCATAACTCTCCAGACTCAGTAAGGGAACCGGACTGCCCGGATAGATTCTAAGTGATAGAATGAACTTACAGAATGGCCGGTAAAGCAGTGCCAGCGGCGGCGCCTGTCCCCGTCGCGCCAGTTATCGAGCGTGAGCAGCTAGCTACGCTTCAGATTCGCAGGGTAATCTTTCATGATGTTCCACGAAAGCTCAAAGGGCAGGATCAGTTGCCCATATTGAGCGAGGTGGAGTGCGGCATTGACCCAAATAAGGTAGCGCTCCTTAAGGACAAACTCGTGAGTGTCCTTGCTTCTAGTGCCGCGTATGACCTCGAACTCAACCCACAACCAGAGTCCTCAATTCCGACACTCGTCGTGGACGTAACACAAGAAGGACAAAACGGGGCGCAGTTCGTGGCTACGTCCCAAGCTATGGCTGTCGCCTTGCTGCAACATCAACCTGGTTCAGCATCGCCGGGACTGCTCGCGGTCGTTGGTTGCGTGGTGGCGGGACACTCCGGCGTTGCCCTGCTCAAGCTGGAGCGTGAGGAAGGCGCCCAGCTAAAACTCAGCGACCGCGACGGAAAAAAGACGTTCGAAATGGACGTGCTCGGCAACTTGGTACTGACCGACGGCACGAAGCTATTCAAATCAGCGTTGTTTGCTCGTACGGCTGTACCGGGCATTGCAGTCCTGGCCTGCGATGGTCAGCGTTCGTACATCTGGAATGATGAAGTCGCGCAGTTCTGGATTCGCTTTCTCGGGTGCAAACTCCGCGAAGCACCACGCATCACGACAAAGAAGTTTTTTGACGCCACGCTGGATTACATCAACAAGCAAGTGGGTGATGACGCAGAATTGAAGAACGATCTGTACGACAACATCGTCTCGGAGATGAAGAGCCAAAAGCGAACATTTTCACCCAAGAAGTTCATCGAAGATTATGTTCCCGAAGAACACCGGGCGACGTTTCATCAGTTTCTTGAGGAACAACAGATCTCGATGCGGCAGTTTCCCGTTGACATTACAGAGATCAAATCCCATCTGAAGCGCCGCTCCCTCCAAACGTCGGTCGGCGTCCGGATTACCGTGCCCGCGGAGGCCAACGAAGTGGTCGACGTGCAGAAGACGCACGTCGTCATTGCAGACACCGTGGTTTCCGTTGGGCCATAAGCGTGGAGGACCTTGAGTATGCTCGCCAGCAATGGCTGCAAGATGAACCGCGGTTTGCGGCGTTCGGGGAGTGTGTAGAAGAGCGTCTGCGGAGCGTCGTTCGTGCGCTTGGGCTTCCCGCCACTGTCAGTACACGGACCAAAGAAATCGATAGTCTGCTCAAGAAGCTGATCCGAAGGCCTGATCATCATATGTACGCCGGTCTAGGAACTTGTTGAAATAGCCCATCCACAGGCATTCCGACTCGAGTTTCCGCGTGGATGGGACATACTTGCGGTGCTTGGTTGGCTCTCCAAGCCTCGCAGTCGGCACCGCTCGCCGCTCTGCACTAGGCTCCCGCCGGCCTTAGTCGCGGCATTCGCCACAGATTGTATGCGGCTACCGCGTACTGGAACAACCAACTCACTTTTTCCAGCCCGCGGAGCTTGACCTTCCTCATCCCCGCCACCGTTTTCAGCCACCCAAATGCCCGTTCGATAATCGGACGCCGCGCTTGGCTCATCGCGTAGCCGCAGTGCCGGGTCGTCCGTCCGTCGATGGCGCTGCGGCGGTTCTTGTTGTTTTGCGCCACGTGCGGCGTGATATTCATCCCCTGCAAGGTCGTGGCCAAGTCCCGGCTGTCGTACGCCTTGTCCGCTCCCAATGTGAAGCGCTGGCCGCGCCTTGTCTTCCGCATCGCATCCGCCAAGATCGCTGCGTCCGCCTCCGCCGTTCCGTCGGCCTGCGTCAGCATCGCCTCGACAATGAACCCGTGCCGGTTCTCCACCATCACATGTCCCAGGTAGCTCAACTTCGCTTCGCTGCCCCGCGACTTCTTATAGAGCCGCGCCTCGGGATCGGTTTTCGAGGCGTGCGTTGCATTGCTGCGCTTGTCCCCGTGGAAGCTCGCGCTACCTTGGCTGTCGCTGTCGCCGCCATCCTTGCGCTGGAAGCTCTTCTGACTGGCCCAGGCTTCGATCATCGTCCCGTCCACCGTGAAGTGCTCCTGCGACAGATGCGGTTTGGCTTGCTCGAGCACTTCGCTAAAGAACTCGCGTGCCACCGTCTCATTCAGCAGCCGCTCGCGATTCTTGCTGAACACCGCGTGATTCCATACCGGCTCGTCCATCTCCAGACCCACGAACCAACGGAACAACAGGTTGTAATCCAGTTGCTCCATCAGCATCCGTTCGCTGCGGATCGAATAGAACGTCGGCAAAAGCAGCGCCCGCAACAAACGCTCTGGAGGGATCGACGGCCGGCCATTGTCGGCATACATTTTGTCGAACCGCTTCGACATCCTCGCCAGAATCTGATCCACCAACCGCCGGATCGCTCGCAGCGGGTGGTCGGCTGGCACCCGCTCCTCCATCGACACGTAGCTGAACATCCCGCCTTGCTGTTTCTCGTCTCCGCGCATATTTCAAAGACGATCAAAACATCACGCAGGTATCTTGTTACCCCAGTTTTTCAACAAACTCCTAGGGGACAAACTCGGCGCGCGCATCGTTGTAAGGCGCCTTGGCGATGTGCAATCGGTTTGCGATGCGGTAGCACAGACATTCGTGTGTGGTCCGTTCGAGAACACGGCCGACCGGCTCGCCGAGGACCGAGTCGGATACCTTAGCATTCACGTTGACATCGCCCTGCTTGCGACGGACGCGCGTATCGACGAGTTCCCTCAGCACTTGTTTCGCGCGGAGTTGCAGGTGCGTACGTTGGCTCAAAATGTGTGGTCCGAGATGGCGCACGACACTACCTACAAAAGTGGTAATGTTGTGCACAATGGAATTAAGCGACGCTTGCACTTGCTCGCCGCGCTAATTGAAGTTGCGGACAACGACTATCAGCGGGCGGAGGATGACATCGCAGCGCTACCCGACATGCCCGAGTTCAAGGTTCTGCGCGCCCTGGAACGCCAGTACTACAAACTGGCGAGCCGCCCAGGAGACACCGAGCTCTCCATGCGCGTGATCCGATTACTCTGGCCGCTGTATGGCAAGACTCCCGAACAATTGAAACCCACTTTGAACAAGTGGTCACTCACAACAAAGCGATGCTCATAAGGATCTTCGACGAAGCAGCGACCGCTGCTATTGGTCGGAGCGCCTTCATGTTTCAGCCCGAGGTACTCATGATATATGACCAACTCGCATCAATGCCCTACCGTTTGCGGCCACAATGGGTGCAGGAGTTTCCCGAAAAGGAGCTCGAACGCATCGCAGTGCGGTTCGGTTTCTCCTTCGCCTGAAGCGGATGTTGTCGGCCGTAGTGTCGGGTCGAGTTATTACTCGTTATTCCTTCTCTTTGATTCCTCCCAGAAGAAACTGTGCAATCTTCGCTTCAACTTCCGCTCGCGGCTTCGTGTACCGCTCGTTGCTCGTGCATTCGATCCTGCTCCGCCATTCGGCGTTTCGGGTCTTCATGAACGGGGGATAGGTGGCAACCCGTTCCACGTCGGCCGGACGGCAGCCCTTCTCGTCGCACGTGAGCGTACGGACGTACGCGGTGTAGTCGGGAAGGTCCTGGATCACCGCGCCGGGAAACACCATCGTGAATTCATCCCTGAGCCGCTCGGCATCGGTGCTCGATACACGGAACGCGATCAGGTTCGCCGCGTTCGTGAAGATCGCGGTCGCGGTCTCGCGGGTGAGGCTCTCGATGGCTTGCGTCGCGATCGCCAATATCAAGTTGAATTTCCTGGTTTCGGAAAGGATGGATTCGAAGTCGCCGATGTAGTTCTGCGCTTCCTCGGCGAAGAGAAGATGGGGTACCCGTTCGGATTCCGGAATGTCGCTCCGGGAGAGGGCCGCGAGCTTCTCCTGCATAACGATGAGCGATCCGAGAAGCATCGCGTTGTCCGCGCCGATGGCGCCCTTCGAGAGGTCGCACAAGATGACTTTCCGTTCGTCGATTGCCTGACGGAAATCGAAACTCGACCGAGCCTGGCCAATCACGGCGCGCAGCAGGGGATCGGTGGCGAATGCCCGACACTTATTGAGCACCGGAGAGATGGCTTCCTCGCGGAAGGACGTCGTCCACCGATCGTACGTGGTGTGGAAAAAGTCGAGCACGGCCGGGTTCTCGACATCGCGAAGCGCTTCGCGGCGGTACGACGAGTCCGTGAGAAGCTTCGTGAGCGCAAGGATGGATACCGGCCGAGGCTGCTCGATGAGCGCGTGGAGCGAATTGCGGAGGATATCCTCCATCCGCGGGCCCCACGATTCAGCCCACAATTTCTTGAAAATGCCGATGACATTCGAGACGACGAGGCCACGCTGTTCCTTGCGTCGGCAGTCGAGCATGTTGAGCGCAAAGGCGCGCTCGCGGTCCTTGGGATTGAAATAGATGATGTCGTTCGTTCGATTCCGGGGGATGTGATTCTCCAAAATCTCCTCAACGAGTTGCCCGTGGGGATCGACCACGGTTACGCCGTGGCCGGCGGCGATGTCCACGGCGAGCATGTTCCTGAACAGGGTGCTCTTGCCCGAGCCGGACCCACCAAAGACGGCGAGATGCCGGCGGCGCGCAGCCGGCACGATGCGGACCGGGCGGCCTTGGTGGTACGCATGTTCGCTGACGCCGATGGGCACGGAGTGGAGCATCAAGAAATTATAAAGGGCAGTGCCGGATGAGGTCGAACGAGTTCTGGGGATACGAAGGAGTTTTGAGAAACATCTGAGCCCCTGGACTCCCCCATGGCAGCGCATGGTGCGCGCCATGGAGGCAGGGGACCGCTCATCCAACGGTCGGGCGGCCGAAGAAAGCCGCCAGACCATTACGGCCCGGAGCGTTCTTCCGCGGACCGGGCCGATACAAGCCATGCACGCTGCGTTGCCGCCGAGCGCGCGATGAGGTTCCTTGCCAAGAGTCACCGCGTGAACTCAACGGGCTTCGCCGCAAAGCGGGATTTCCCCCGCCGAGGTTGCAGGATGGGCGGTTGCCCGTTTTATAGCAGAGGCGGGGGAATCGCGCAAGGCGAAACGAGTTCTATGTCCATGGCTTAGCGGATCAGTTTAAGGCGCTTGAGGTCCTCTTCGGTCCAGCGGGCCTGGTCGATCATGCTTTTCAGGGTTTTGCGTTTGAAGGTGCTACTCCCGCCGTGAAAAACCACAGTGACCCTTCGACCGTCCTGATGGTAATAGATCTGGTGGGAACCGTCGCCCCGGTCGTAGCTAAACCCGTCACGGATGAGGGCAGAAATAAGTTCACGGGCGGTGAGATTTCGAAGCAGCCCGTAGTTGAGACCCACGGATTAGACCGTAACTGCCACACGAGGTTCGACGGTGACCTGTACCTGATCGGGCGGTTCTTCCGGAATCGGTTCGCCGTGCTCAAGCATACTCTCCACAACCATGTGAACGAGATCATCGATGCTCTTGAGCGCTTCAGCCTCGGTAGCGCCCCAGGTTGACGCTCCCTGCTGTTCCAAGACCGGGCAGAAGGCGTGCCATCCCGAAGGATTCCCATCAAAATCCTCGTCGGGTTCCACGACCACTTTGAAATTGTAGGTCTTCATGTCCATTACTACAGGTAGGTTAGGTTTCGCTTTCAGTGTAAGTGGCAAGGGCCGATCCGTCAATGCCTGTGTGCGTCATCCGGTATGAGCCGTGGCCTTCGGCAGAAGCGACGTGAGCGTGAGATTTTCGAACGGAATGAAGAGGTACGCGTCGCGCCAGGCGGCATGGGGGATCAGGGGATGGAGATCCTTGCGGAGTTCCTCGGCGCGCTGCCGCGTCTGTGTCACCGTGGCAACAAGAAATGCTCTCATGCCGGGATACTTCACCATGTGGCCTTGCTGCTCATAGTAGGCGACGTATCCCGCGATCTTGGCTGCCATGCGCTCATGGCTCATGGTCGATCGATCCGCTTCCAAGAAAATATGGAATTTATCTCTCCCGTCTGGCCGCCCAGTGTGTTTGAGGATGAAATAGGCGTCTGGACGGACCGGGATCGGCGGATCATCCTTACCGGGGACGACCGAATCCCAAAGCGCGGGACCCTCCTGCCAATGGGCGAGTTTAATAGGACCGGTGTGGGTGAGAAGGAGCATGCGCGCATGGACGTCGGCGACAAAGAGGGAATGGCGGATGCCGATGTCGGTGAGCTCGTGGTGCCGGAGCCGCTTATCCGCCAAGTCTCGCGGGGCGTACCCGTGCTCGATCAAGACCGGCACGCCTTCGGAGCCGATCGCATAAACCTGTTTCTGCATGAAGCGCGCGACGGAGGCGAGATAGCGACGCTCCTTGAGTTTGAGAAGTCTGCCCCAGAGCGCCCGCACGGACCGGCCAGAGAGAGCGGCCACGTGATCAATAGTCGCGATGCGAAGCTGGTACACGTAGTGTAGGAGTTCGATGTCGCGGTCCTGGAGTTGGAATCCGTTCTTCGTCGGCATAGGTAAGGGATTGGTTGTAATTCTACGGGGACGAGACCCGTCGGTAAAGGGATTCACTCTGTGTGTTGGCGGTAGAGTGCGGCAGCACAGGATGCAGACACGCCGTGCTGTTTTTGGGAGGCTACCCGACATCTGGCGTTGTGGGGTCGAAGGGCGCGAATCTAGAGTTTTCTACAGAAGTCCTTCCACGGTCTTCCGGGCATCGACGGCGGTTTCAGCCGCCCAGACACCGAGAATCGCGAGATCAAACTTCTTGAGGGACCTTTGACGTTCCGTCCGGGCCGAACGCTTGGCCGCTTCCAATGCATGGCTTAGGGATTTAGGGGCATCCCACCGGAGGCTGATCGAGTCGTCGCTGCAATTGAAGCCGAGGCACTCAAGGGCTCCCTCGGTGTCCTCGACTTCTTTACGCAGTTTTCGGACTTTCGTGATCAGCGCAGTGGCTCCCTTTTCCTCCGCCAGCTTCGGCAGCACTTCACCCTCCACCCGACGGTCGAGATCGCTGTCAGATTCAAGTTCCGCTTGGGCACGTTCTTTCGCTTGAACAAGCATGCGCGCAAAGACGTCGCGCTGCCTTTGGTTGTATGGTTGTGTTTCCATGGTTGTGATTGGATTGTGCCCCTCGCCCCACAACATAATCTGCACCTTTGGTTACGTGATAAGCCTGGACCACGAATGACGTGGCTCAAGTGGACGGCGGCGATTCGGAGTTTTCCCGTGGCGCGTCCGCGTTTGTCCTCGCGCGGCCCTTGCGGACGGGATTGCGCTCAAGTGGTTCGCTCGTGCTCCGTTCGCGGCCGCGCAGGCGATTCCGCATCTTCTCCGCAACGATGTTGAAGACGGGCCGAGCTGTTTCAATCGGCTGGTTCTCGAAGAAACGCAGCACCTGAATTTCGTTCGCCATAGTTTCTTTTGACATAAGTCTTTCTCCTGCCTTAAGAGGTTGTGAGGGATTCCTCGTAACTCGTTGGATGAATACAGTTTGGCGCAGCAGGACCGTCCTGCCGTGAGAACAGTTCGAGAGAACAGGCGCGGGGCAGCCCTTCGACGCAGCCAGGATTACGGTAGAAAATGGGAGAGAGAATTCCTTGCCGACGGATGAGATCAAGGGTGGTGAAGAGAAAGTGGCCGCGATCGTCTGCGATCGCGCGGCCCAATGCCCTCATCCGGACTTCCCGGTCCACCACGACAAGGACAGCCGCCAGCGGAAAACCAGGCAGGCCGCGGCGGTACGAAACAGTTTTTGAGCTAATGAAATACCGCAGCCCTTCGAGGCCACGGTCGTACTCGACCGCGAATGTGCAGTCCCCGATGCGGAAGACGGCGTCGGGCACGATCTGGTGCTGCCAGCCGATACCGAGCAATTCCCAGGCGGCGAAAAAATACGCGATCCGGCCGGTCATCTCGGCCGCAATACGGATGTCGTTGATGCCGGTCATGTGCTCCAATTGCTTCGGCGGGTGTCGCTCCAAGGCGGTTTCAGTAGTGTCGGCCTTTTCGAGCACGTGCTTCCCTTTAGGACCAAGCGTAAAGAGCGCTTCCCGCATCCGGTCCTCCTGATGTTTCCGCAGGTAACCGGCATTGGCCAATTGGCGAAGCCTCCTGCGGGCCGCGCTTACCGACACCTGCGCAAAGAAGCGGCGGCGGACTTGGCTCGTGGAAAGCCACCGAGCGCGCTGGAGAAGTCGCAAGAGGTCGGTACACCTGTGGGTCAATCGCATAGCTCAGGAAGGCGCTCCGTGACGCCACAGGTGAAACACCGGACCATACGCGGCAGCGAGCCGCATACCGGGCATTTGCGCAACAGATGCCCTCGATACGTAAAGTGGCAGCTGCACTTCCAGATCCCCACGAGCGAAATGGACGCACCGCAGTTGCCGCACCGAATTTCTGGCGCATAGGCCACCCTCCAAAATGCGAGGCGTCGGATCGTCCGCACGAGCCACCGGGCGAAGAACAGGGGACTCGCCATGGTCCACCAGAAAAGTTCGAGGGGCCAGTTGGTCATGCTTCGCCCCCGCGGGCGCGCTGGTATGCTCCGGTGAGCGTTGCGCCAATGTCCCTTGCGGGTGCCGGGGACCATTCCCGATCGCGGGCGGCAATGCGCTGCTCGTACTCCCGCCGCGAGAGGCGCATTCCAAATGTTGGATCGCGCCGTAAAGGGTCAATAGCCGCCTCAAGTTCGGTGCCGTGGGGCAAGGAGAGTGGCGGCACGGTGATGCGCACGGCCTCCTGCGATCGGCTCTTGAACCATACGTAGCCGACGCGGTCGGGCAGGTTGGCGATCTCATCAAGCACGGTTGCGCGTTCCTCGCTCAGCGAGCAGAAGCCCGGCTCCTCGAAGGGGTGGAACTGTGGTTTGCGCCGCCGGCCGGTCACGGGCAGCGCAGAGCGGAGGAATGAGCAATCGCTCGGTTCACCGCGCATCGCGAGACACCAGCGGATATTCGTGTGCAGGACGCTGAGCATCCGGACATCCTGAAGCGCGGTCGCCATATTCTGGCTTACGAGCAAGAGGTGAGTGCCAAAGGATCTGGCCATCGTGAGCAAGTCCATCATGTGGTCCCGGAGATGCTGCGTCAGAAAGAAATTCTGCGCCTCGTCGGCCATGAGGAGGAACCCAACGTCGTGGCTGCGGCGGGCGAAGGTGGCGTGCGCGAGGTCGGAGAGGACCAGGGCTTGCAGGAGCTGGCGGACGCTGCGGCTGATATCCGGACCAAAGCAATTGATGAGAACGATTTTCCCTTCGTCCTGAATCGCCCGAAAATCGGGAGCACTCGGCGCGGAGAGGGCGAGCCGGACCGTCTCGGACGCGAACAAGGCTTCCATGCGGCGGGAGAGAGCGGCTACCGTCTGTTTGGGAAGGGCCGGGAACTGATGGGAGAAGTACGCCGCCGCACCGGGGTGCTTGGAGCGGGCGACCAGGCGGCCCCGGAGTTCCTCATCATAGAGAAGGCTGTCGAGCCTGGTGATCGGCAAGTCGAATTCGGAAAGCAGGAGGAGCGCCCGGCGCAACAGAGCGGTTGCGCCGAGGCTCACGGCGTCGGTGCCGGGGAGGAGTTCCAGGAGGAGATCAGCGCGGGACTGGGCGAAAAACTCCGGGTCGGCGCCGGGCCAGCGGGCGAGCACATTGTAGGGAGAAATCGGATCTTTCAAGGAAAAATCCAGCACCATGATCCGCTTCCGGAGCTCGCGCGCCTTCGCACGCTCCAGTTCGGCGATCCTGCGTCCGACGAGATACACGCTGCCGTTGAAGAGATCCTGCTTTGCGTCGAGCGTGCCAAATCCGACCGATCGGATGTCCGGGCAGTGGCTGAGGAGAGACGCCTGTTTGTCGAGGAGAAAGGTCGTTTTCCCCGAGCCGCTTGCGCCGCTCACCAAAGCATGCGATCGAACGAAGTCCCCGAGGGGCATGGCAAGGGTTTCACCTGAATCAGTCTCGCCCATAGGAAGCAGGGGACCGTCAGCGCTCGCGAGCGCGTTCACTAGGCGACGAGTCCGTTCGCGTGATGCGCGGATTCGCATGTTTGCCAAATTTTCGAGATATTGCGTGGTGCAGGCCTCCAGACGCGCGCCGAAAAGCCGATCGAAAAGCCAGCGCATTTACTCGTCTCCTTTCGGCGCGAGCGGCGTGCGTTCAGCTCCCGAGACGGTCCTGCGTCGCCCGGCCGCGGGAGCCCCTGCTCCTTGTCTCAGATACGCCACAACGGCGAGGATGCTGAGGATGAGGAGCAGGTCAAACGTTCCGATCGCCCGGACGATCGCGCTGACGAGGCAGGGGAGGAGGGCGAGAATGATCAATGCCATGACTAAGCGCTCAAACGTTTGCACGAGCTTATCGAGCATCCTTCACATCCGATCCGTTGGCGTACTGCACGGGCGCAAAGTCTCTCACGTCCCGCATCATCGAGAACTCACGCAGATTTGCGTGGCATTTCTCGAAGTACGTCGCCCAGAAATCGCGCAGGCTTTGCCAATAGTGAACGCTCCGGCCCGCCCCGTGCACGCCCAGGACATACACGTCGACGCCCGAGAGGTCGGCGATAAGGTTCGCATGTTCCGCGGTGCGGAGCGCTGCAGCCGACGGTACCGTCAGGGCATGCTCGATGTCGACAGGGGGCGCGGACTGCCTCATGTCACCGAAAATCCATAGGGCATTGCGGGTCTTCGGTGACTCACGAAAGGCCTCGCCGGCGATCAGCATGAACCCTAAAACATCCGTCACCTGAAATTGGGGCTTTACCGAGTGGCCTATCCGCCGCATTTCGGCGCGGAACCGGAAGGCGGCCGGGATCGCCGGGGATCTCCCCGGAGAGAAGCACGTACGGGCGTGAAAAGCTCTCGTCGGTTATGCCAAACGCCCTGAAGCGCGCGCCTGGCGGCAGACGGGTTATGAGCTCCGCGGCGGCATCGATGTTTTTGGCGTATTCGGCGCTGCCGTCGTAGTTCATCGTCTTCGACGACGCCGAGAGGTCGATGCCTTGGATGACATAGAGCGGCTGCGCCATCGAGGCTGGACCGGAACCCAAAGTCACGAAAAGCGCGAGCGCTACAGCCCACACTCCTCGGTCTCCTCGCGTGGCGGCTGGCGCCGTCGAGGAGGCCGACGTACACGTTCCGCATGAACTCGCGTCCGTATGCTTCCGGCTGATTGTGAAGAAAAGTGAGTTGCTCGATAATCAATCCGATTTCTCGCTCGATGCCTTCAAGCCTCCGACTGTTCTCGTCCGGCGAGATCCTCCTCGCAGTGAGAGCCAGCTGCACCTTATGCAAGGCGACGCCGCTTGCCAGTTCTAACGACACAGCAAGCAAAACGAGGAACAGGCGGATCTTCGGGGCCGTGTCGGCGTAAAAGGAGATGGCGGAGGCTTCTGTTGTCGCTTGTCCGCCATCGGAAGTCGCGAGAAGGCCTTTCAGGGCAAGCGCGAAAACGTCGCCTCGCACGATGGCGAGTACGGCGACCGTACCGATGCTCCCGAGAAATAGGGCGGCGACCATTGAGCGGACAACGACGTTGTAATCGAACCGGTTGAGGAGCTCCGCCGTTGCGAAGGCGCAGAGCAAGGCCAATGCGATGCTGCACGGCCAGATCTGCCAGCCAAAGCCATAAGGCTGAAGTGCGAGGTGGGCGAGCGCGAGTCCCGCGATTGCGAAAAGCAGGACTGTGGCAGCGGAGAAAACGGGCAGGCTAGGACGTGACATGTTGCACGCCGGCGTCGCCCGTTGTATGGCGTGCCGGTCACTCTGTTCGCGCACGAGGATGGTGAACCTTGCCCGGAGGCGGTTTACCTCGGGCTGGTTAGCGAGCTCGATGCGCCGCTGCTCTTCAGCGCAGATCCGTTCGGCCCAAGCGATGTTCTGGTTGATTCCTGAGTTCGCAAGCTGAAAAGCATTTGAGGTATCGAATTCGAGTGGCATCGCACTGTCCTCCTTAAAAAGAGTTAGTAAGTTGATGTTTGGGAGTTCGTAGTGTGAGAGTAGTGTTCCGTAGGCGCCCCGTAGTGAGGCGGCGGTAAACGCGTTCGGCGACGGTCTGCGGAATCCGGATGGAATCGTAAATACGTCTCGTATGTTTGGGGCGACCAAGGTGCAGGACCCCGTTCTCGTCACGGAACGCTCGGCGAATCGTGTCCGCGGACACGCGCCACTGCTTCGCGAGTTCCTGAACCGTGAAATGCTGTTCGATGAGTTCCGACATAATTTCTCGTCTCCCGCGCCCTTTTCTCGTTCCCGCCCGTCGTTTCTACGTGGTGCCCGACGAAATCGGGCGCTTCTGGGGTTGGGGATGACCTCCCAACTGGCATCGAACGCTTTTCAAAGCCCTCGAATCGAGGGAAGAGAGTTTTGTGTGGATCTTGCCACCTCCGATGAACTCAATACTGAACACTGGATCTGGGGCCCACCAGTCAATCTCGCCTACGAAGGCATATCCCGCTTCCAACGCGGCGTTAATTGCCGCCGCCTTCTCTCGATAGAAGGCTGCACGGGTTTGTCCTTCGCTAGCTTTTGCGCGATGATTCGCGGAAAACGCGCGCACCTTGAGCCGCGCAGCGCGGCGCGTCTGAAGCGGCGCGGTCGATGTCGTCTCTTCCATGTCGTTCGCCCTCCTAGTGGCTTTCAGACAGGTTTCAGATTAGGGTCTTTCTGGGAACCGGGAAACCCATTTACGTTGTGGTGATTGAACGTTGAAGGTGAGCGTTCAATTTGACTTTGAAAATGAACAGAAAGAGAATTGCAACATTGCGCCATGGAGGTTTGAAATGGACGGGATGTGCGAACCATTTCGCGGCTTGCTGATACGCGTGGTTGGGCAAGAAACTGAAAAGCTGAAGATATCCACTCGGACTCTTGCGGAGACACTCGGGCCGGGTTACAGGAGCTTCATGTATTGGTTGGAAGGGCGCTCAAAATTCCCGGCTGAGTTTTTGCCTAAGCTTTGCACGGTTCTAGGGAATTACGAGCTACTTGATTTGCTTGAACGAGAGGCTGGTCGTATTGCGTATCCCGTGCCCGAGCTCGCGCACCTGGAGAACCTTGAAGATGTCCGTGCAGTGCAGCGGCTTGTAAAGGAAGTTGGCGAAGCCCTCGAATCGTTGTCAAAAACGCTAGAGGACGGGATCGTGGAGAAGCACGAGCTGGACGACACGATTCCGGCGCTCGACGACGTGATTCGGGAGTGTGCTCGCCTTAAGCATTGGCTGCACAAACGGCATCATGCCGACTTCCCTAAGGGCCACCCGGCACGGCGTGATACCCTAGGTTTCGGCTAGGACTCGGGAGGTCTCCAACCTCTGGACATTAGATAGGTTTTGACGCGTTGTAATGACTCGCTACTCTTGAGTCGAGATACTTGCCCCGTGATAAGGTCATGCGCTTCCCGTGCGACGACGCGCAGGTCGTTCGTGCTTATGGGGCGGTCAGGAAAATCGGCGGCGCGAAGTGGAATGATATCCGGACTTCCGATCTCCTGGCCGGAGCGTGATCGCCGTACTATCATCAAAGTGAACTCGGCGATATCGCTCGGGCCACGGAGCTCATTACCGCCTTCGTCATTCACGCCTTCGCTTGATACAAATGCTTCGATGATGGTCCGGTGGTCGGGATCGTAATACGCGATCCGGCTTATTCTGACATCTAGGAATTGCTTCGTGCCTCCCTCGGTTTCGGTGTAGCCTTCGTATTCGCCGCCGGTATTCTCAAGGAATCGAGACTCTTCGGCATTGATGAGCGGCCAGTGCTGCTCCGTTTCCTTCGTGTAATCAGACCCTTCGAAGGGTTCGATTCTTTCTCCGCCGGGAGGGAATTGAAAGAGTTTTTCCATGATCAGATTTGGGAGGTAGGGGGTTGTTGCGAAAGACCTTCTTCTGAAGTATACCCGGTACCCATTTCTGCGGCAAGATTCGGTCCGACCAGATTGGAACAGTACCGGCAACCAAGCGGTCGTTGCTTGTGCTTGGACTGCTGGAACGTGTGAGGCTACGGCATTCCTATTTCACCCGGACGAGCGTCGGCGTCCAGGTTAGGGCAACCGCGCGCTCCAGATTGTCCTGAAGCGACTTGATCCACGGATAGTAAGCGCGCTGCGTGGTTTTGAGGTCGGTATGTCCGAGCAGGATCGATACCGTTTCGAGTGGAACGCCTTTTTCGAGTAGGCGCACAGCAAACGTGTCGCGCCAGCGGTGAGGATGAGCATTTTTCACGCCGCAAGCGTGGGCAGCCTTTCTCAGCTTGATGCGGTAATACTCGGCCACAGTGGAAGGTTTGTCGGATTCAACCGCGAAGTAGTAACCGGCGGTCAGAGCCAAATTGCCAAGGTCGGTAAGAAGGTCCGGGGGCACCGGAACAAAAACGGGCACGCCTGTCTTCTGGGTGTATAGGAAAACGCGGCCGTTCTGGATTCGTTCCGGACGGAGCATGGCAGCATCGATAATCCTCAGTCCGCTGTGGAGGAGTATTCGGAAGAACACCTGTGACCGGAAATCGGCGGTGGCCAATATTTTCGAAACTTCAGCGTCACTGAAAGGCAGTGTCGGATTGGGTTTCACTTCCGGTGCCTTGATGGTCGTCGCCGGGTTCTTTGCAATCCAGTCGTTTTGGACGCAGAACGAGAAGAACGTCCGTATGCGTTCGAGCTCTTTCCCTGACGTACGCGGCGAAAGAGAGGTTCGAAAGCTTCGGAAAGCTCGCACGGATTCGGTAGTGAAGTCACCAAGATGTCGGCACTGGGAAGCTGCCGAAAATTCTCGGAGCCGAGAACAAAGGTAGGAGTACTTGCGCAGGGTCGCTTGCGAGAGGTTGCGGGCTTCGCAGTCCGCGATGAATGCGTCGAGGGCTTGCGACAGCCCGATTTGTTTTTGGGCTATCGTGCCATTTTCGATCTCCCGTTTGATTTTTTCCGCCCGTTCCCATGAACGGGTCTTCAAAGTTCTCCGGTACGGCTTTCCTTCGAGCGTTCCGCTTGCCCAGATCGTGCAGCGGCATTTCTTGCTGATACGGTCAGCAGCGAATTTGCATGTGGCGCGGTGTCGCCGGTACATTGTAAGCACTGAAGCGCAGTATTGTACAAAATCGTGTACAGTTCAAGGAGATCTACGATAACATATTGATTATAAAAGAAATTTTATGGTGCTGGAGGAGGGGGTCGAACCCTCATGACCAGTGAAGGCCGCGGGATTTTGAGTCCCGTGCGTCTGCCAGTTCCGCCACTCCAGCTTGGGGATTTCGCATTCAGTATAGCATCCGGCGTTTTTCGCTATACTTGTGGGCGAACCTTCCACCATGGCGCTGTTCAAGACACGCAGCGCCGCCGTATACGGCATCGATGCTCATCTGATCGATGTCGAAGTCGACATGTACAAGTCAGGCACGGCGCGCGACTTCATCACGGTCGGGATGCCCGACACCGCAGTGCGCGAGAGCCGCGAGCGCATCAAGTCCGCCCTGATCAACTCCGGCTTCGGATATCCAAATAAGGCCGTCACGATCAATCTTGCGCCGGCCGATGTCCGAAAAGAAGGCGCGGCGTTCGATCTTCCCATGGCGCTCGGCATTCTCGGGGCAATGGGTACGGTGCCAGCACTGGATGAGCACCTGCTCGTTGGTGAGTTGTCGCTCGACGGCGCTGTACGGCCGGTGCATGGGGCGCTTTCGATCGCGGTCTGCGCTAGCAAAAAGGGCGTGACGAATCTCGTGCTCCCCGCGGAAAATGCCGCCGAGGCCGCGGTGGTGGAAGGCGTTCGTGTCTTCGGCGTGCGCCACCTGGCGGAGGTGGTCGCGCTCATTTCGCGGCCTCTGGAATTTTCGCCTGTGGCGCCGCAGAGCGCCGCGCAGTTCTCGCCTGACTCATCCGCCCCCGATTTTCGCGACGTACGCGGCCAAACCAGCGCTAAGCGTGCCTGCAAGTCGCGGCCGCGGGGGATCACAACGTGCTCATGATTGGTCCCCCGGGATCGGGCAAGACCATGCTCGCCAAGCGTCTTGCCGGCGTGCTGCCGCCATTGAGCTTTGCCGAGGCGATTGAGACGACCAAAGTGCATAGCATCGCCGGTATCCTGCCCGCCGGCGCTGGCCTTCTGCGCGAACGGCCGTTCCGCGCGCCGCACCATAGCATCTCGGATGCCGGACTGATTGGCGGCGGGCCTGGGATGCCGCGGCCGGGCGAGGTCAGTCTCGCGCACAACGGCGTCCTGTTCCTCGACGAGTTCCCGGAGTTTCCGCGAAACGTCCTTGAGCTGCTGCGCCAGCCACTCGAGGACGCATCGGTGACCATCGCACGCTCCATCATGACGCTTCGCTTTCCATCCAGTTTCATGCTGGTTGCGGCCATGAACCCATGTCCTTGCGGGTTTTTCGGCGACGCCACGCGCGAGTGCCGCTGCACGCCCGGCATCATTCAGCGCTATCTGGGCAAGATCTCCGGGCCGCTGCTCGACCGCATCGATATCCACATTGAGGTGCCAGCAGTGCCGTACAAGGAACTGCGCTCAAACGGAACGAGTGAATCGTCGGCTGAAATCCGGGAGCGCGTGGAGCAGGCTCGTGCAACACAACTGGCCCGTGGCTTTGTCAACGCGCGCATGCCAGTGCGTATGATTCGCAAGCAGTGCGCCCTGGATGAGGCGGGTGAGCGAACACTCGAAATGGCCGTACGGCGCATGGGACTCTCAGCGCGCGCGCACGACCGTATCTTGAAAGTCGCTCGCACCGTCGCCGATCTCGATCACTCCGAAACCGTCTCCGCTAAGCACCTGGCGGAGGCAGTACAGTACCACAGCTTGGACCGAAACTATTGGAGCTGAGGAAGGCGGCCAGCCAAAGCGACTGGCCGCTCTCCGCTAGAACGATAGATGCAGCGATAGTTGCAAGAAGCGCGAGCTGCCAATGGTGTGCTGGATCATCCCCAGACTTCCCTTGGGCGGAATCGAGGGCGGCCCAGAATAGTTGGGGAAGAAGTCCACGTCGTTGTTGGGCGTGTCAAAGTCCGGCTGGTTGAAAACATTGAACGCATCAAAGTTGAACCGCAGCCGGTAACGCTCCCTAATCGTGAACGTCTTGCCAATCGTCATATCGAAGCGCTTTTGGAACGGACCGCGGAAAGTGTTGCGTCCCGTATTTCCGTAGAGTGATTCGTAAAGGTCACAGCCGGTTGCATCGCAAGGAGGAACTCCGCTCTGGCCCGGTGCAAGAAACGGCGGGAAGAAATCATTTTCGTTGAGCACCGGTTTCCCCGCGTTAACACCAGTCGTTCCCTGAAGCTGCGCCTGTGAGTTGGTGATGCCAGGTTTGAGCGGCACAATCGGGTTGGTGATGTAATCCGAGGTGCCGTAATACAAGCTTCCCACGGAACCGGAGTAATCGTAGACGCTGTAAGGCTGGCCGCTCTGCAGCACGGTCTGTCCGCCGATGATCCAGCCATTCACGAAGTTGCTCAGGGCCCGGTTAGACGTCAGCTTGGGTATCGTGTAGCTGTAGTTGATCAAGAAGACGTGCGTCTGATCGAAATCCGCCGAGCCATAGTTGGACCGTGGAACCAGAGGGTTGTTTCCCGTGAAGAATAAGCCCAGCCCGCTTTGCTCATCCAGAGCGTGCGACCACGTGTAAGTGCCCGTGAATTGAAGCCCGTTCGAGAGCCGCTTGCGAACCTGTAACTGCAGAGCGCTATAGTTCGAAATGCCTTCCGCGCTGAACAGAACCGAATTCATGTCGTAGCCAACGTAGGGCACGCGTATGGGAGCGTTTCCAGCGTACTCACTGGTGGAAACGGGCTCGAGATCCAGGTTATAGTTGGGCGAGACGCCGCCGTAGGAGTAAATCTGTCCGTTCACCGGATGTTGGGGCGTTGCGATGAGCGGCTGATTAAACGGAATGGGCAGAATTTCGTGCTGGCCGTGGTTCCCCACATACCCCGCACTAAACAGCCAATTATTCGAAGCCTGGTACTGCACGTCGAAGGTCCAGTTCTCTGTGTATGGAAGCTTGTTGTTGATGTTGTATCCACCAAAAAGGAATGGCCCGAACAAATTACCGCCTGGATAGCTGCCGGATTCCGTCTGCGCGATATTCGGAAGCTGCCCCTGGAACGCTGCGGCGCTGCTGGCGGCCGGTGGGAATGGTGTGGTTCCAAATGGAGCCTGGAGAGTAGCGCCTTTCTGGGCGGCGATGACCGAAACGAAGGGCGGCTCCAGTGTCACGCCAAAAGGTCCATTGAATCCACCACCTGCGCTGGGCGACAGATAACTGAAGAATTCGCCGCGGTCGTAGTAGATACCGAAGCCGGTGCGTACCGTCAGCTTCGGAAGGGGAGTCCAGGCGAACCCAATGCGCGGAGCCAACCCCCATTGACGCTGCTTCATAAGGGTGTCACTCGCCCCCGGCGTGCCTAAGGTCTTATTGTTTCCAGCCACTTCGAGTCCGGAACCGGTAATTGTGTCCGTGGCCGCATCGTACGAATACATGCTCGCGTTGAAATCGCTTAGCCGGCCGTATTTTTCGGAAAGCGGGCCATCGAAATCCCAGCGAAGGCCCAAGGTAAGGGTCAGATTACTCCGAAGCTTGAAGTTGTCGTTCACAAACAGCCCCGCCGTATCGGAACGGTAATAGCGGCTCGCCGAACCGTTGAAGGCGGTGGAGTTGGTGCCGCCGGTTCGTACGTTTCCTTCGACGAAATCGGTAAACGTCCTGAAGGCGATCACATCGGTGTTGGTGTTGTGATTGATGATGTTCAATTGCGTGTGGTCCACTAGTCCACCAAATGAAACCGTGTGGCGGCCCTTTACCCAATTCAGGCTGGAACTGAGTTCCCACTGATTTTGGAACATGCCGGCATTTCCGAAACTGGCCGCCTGGCCGAACTGCAGTCCTGACCCAATCGTGTTATCGGCGGTGTTGATCTCCATCTGAGGGAAGCCCGTCGCCCCCAGCAGGTTCATCCCGAATTGGCTGGGACTAAATTGCTGCGAAGTGGTCGCGTAGGCCTGTAACCGCGTGAACCCCGCGCGCTGTTCCCAAGTAAGACTGGGTGACAGGATGACCGTGTTGTTCACGGAAAATACGTCACCTTCGCCCTGAAGCTGCTGTGGGAAACCAAGCAAGGGCTCCTGGTAACCAAATGGATTCGCTGTGGGGTTCTTCTGGATATACAATTTCGCTCCCAGGCGGTCGCGATCGTTTACGATGTAATCCACATCAGCGATACCCTGATCCACTCTAGATTGAGCATTGGGCCCTTGCACAACCGCGTCATACCCCAGGGCTACGGCCGTATTTGCACTGAATTGCGCGCTAGGAATGAAATACTGCCCATTGGGCAGCTTGGCCTGTAGCATGGACAACGCCACAGGACTAATCTGACCGGGTGTGATCGTCGTCCCGAAGCTACTTTGAATCATGTTCACGATACCTTGCGCGGATCTGTCATTCGTCAGACCCAGCGGGACAACTGCGTCTTGCGTGGCGTTCGTCGAATCCGCGATGCGCACACCCTGATACGAGAGGAAATAGAAGAGCTTGTCTTTCTTGATAGGGCCGCCTATGGTGGCTCCGAACTGGTTGCGATTCTGGAACGGCGATGGGATTCCCGCCGCATTATAGAAAAACGGGGCTGCGTTCATCGCGCTATTCTGGAATTTTTCGTAGACCTCCCCATGCAACTCGTTGGTGCCCGATTTCGTGGTCACGAGGATGTGGGCTCCGCTGTTCGCTCCCTGCGTGGCATCATACATCGCCGCGTTCACAGCGATTTCCTGAATTGCTTCCGCTGGCGGCGTAGGCAGAGCCTGCCCGATCGCCGCGTAAACAGAGGTACTGGTTTGGATCTGGCCGCCGGGGCCGAAGTTCTCGCCTGTATTCAGCACAAACCGGTTTTCTCCCACCTGGCTCGTGGAGTTTCCATTGAACAGATTATTCGTGCCGATCCCGTTCAGTGCAAAGCTATTGCTGGTGTCGCGCTGCCCGTTCGCGAAAATGGCCTGGTTGCCAAGTCCGGAATTTGCGCCCGATCCCTGGAGAAAATCCGCATGAACGCCGGGGCTCAGAATCGCCAGTTGCGTGAAGCTCCCCGTCCCAAGCGGTGTTTCTTCAATGGTCAATTGGTCAACCACGTAGCCGTTGGTCGTGTCCACCTGGTTCATCAGGGGCGTCGCCGTCACCTCAACCGTCGTCGCTACCGTGCCCACACGCAGGCTGCCATCCACCGTGGCTGTCCGGTCGCCGTTCACTATAACTTCGGTATGTGTCTCGGTGTCGAAGCCTTCCTTCGTGATCGTCAACCTGTATGTTCCCGCCGGAAGATTCGGAATCGAATAGGAGCCATTCCCCTGAGAGTGGGCCGTCACCTCCAGGTTGGTCCCTGCGTTACGCGCTTTCACCGTGGCACCTGGTACCGACGCGCCCGTTGAATCTTTAACTGTGCCCGTGATGGCGCCCAGAATCTGCTGGGCATCCAAAGGCTGAAAGGCCAGACACAAAACAAAAATGGCGCAAATAACTTGCCCCACCGAATGCTTATATGAACTCATTAAAGACTTTCCTCCATCGTCTTAGATTTAGAGACTTGCAAGCCCGCCTCCGCCTGGAAGAATTCTGACTGCGCGAGTAAGCGAGGCTCCGGTGACGCGGCTGGCCTCGCGAACAGACCTCTTCTTATGGCCATCGCTTCCGGCGAGTCACACGACCACGCTGCGCCGGCCCTGCCACCGAATGAAACACGACCCCGGAACGCTGATGGTAGGTCAGAAATGTTATCGCGGAATGAAGGTAAGGTCAAGGTTCGGTTAATTTACCTGAGCGATTTCCCTTTTCGTGACCCGAATGTCGCAGGAATTTTGCGTGCTGTCCTGTACGGTTGCCATGGCGGAGCCACAGGCAGATGTATACTGTCCGGGGCTGAACACAAACTCCGATGATGATAACGTATCCATTGACGAGAAGATCGTTCCTGACCGCGATGGGCGTCGGCAGTCTCTCCGCCGCCACCCGCGCCGCGATCGACAACACCGAGCCCATGAAGATTACGCGCATCGACGCCGTGACCTTCCGGAAGGACCTCCACATTGGGGGCGGCTCAGGCGGCCAGGAAGATGGCGCCGAATTCTGGTGGGTCCGGCTGCACACCGATAAGGGCCTCATCGGTACCGGAGAAACCTATCCGTTTTCACAAGCGGAGGTCGGTGCGCTCAAAGACCACGCGGAACTGATTCTCGGAAAAGACCCCCGCGACGTGGATGCAATCTGGCGCAACCTGCACTTCGAGGGCGCGATGCGCGTCGCCGGCGGCGCCGACATGCGTGTGCTGAGCGCCGTCAATATGGCGCAGCTCGATATCCTGGGCCAGGCCTCGAACCTCCCACTATACCGGCTGCTCGGTGGCAGGACCCGCTCGCGCGTGCGCGTCTACAATACCACCACCGATTATTGGGCAATCAACGATATGAAGATGGGCCGGGATACCACGAAGATCGTGCGGTTCCTCCTCGACCTCGGCATCACCGGCATGAAGATCTACCCGTTCGAAGCCCCGGATCACTACATCTCGAACCAGGCGCTGGAGCAGGGACTGCGCTGGATCCGTGAGATTCGCGACGGCGTCGGAAACGCCATGGACATCTGCGTAGATTGCTGGGGCCGCTTCGACTTTCCGAGCGCCATGCGCATTGCCAAGGCGCTCGAGCCATACAACATCATGTATCTGGAAGACGCCATGCTGAGCGGCAACGCCAAGGCTTATGCGCGGCTCGCGGCTGAGACCAGTGTACCCATCTGCATTAGCGAGACCTTGGCCACCCGCTACCAGTACCGTGAGTTCTTCGAGCTGAAGGCTTGCGACGTGATTATGTATGACGTTACCTGGTGCGGTGGTCCGTCCGAAGCCAAGAGAATATCTGACATGGCGGAGACGTACAGAATTCCCACCTCACCGCACACCTGCGGCGGGCCGCTCCTCTATATCTGCTCCGCACATCTCGCAACCGTGCTCCCCGACTTCCTCATCATGGAGAGCAACTACTGGAAGTGGGCCCACCAGTACCCCTATTTCGTGAACAATGTTCCGCGGCCGAATGACGGCCACGTCACCCCGCCGGAGCTGCCAGGCATCGGCGCGGAGATCAAGCCGGAACTCTTTCGTAGCGGCGACGCAATCGTCGAAACGGTCGCGAAGATTTAGTTACTTCGCCGCACCCGCCAGCAACTCGTCCACCAGCTTCTGCGTGCCGTATAGCTTGCGCAGTGCTTCGGTCATCGCCGCCGTGTGCACGGCGACAGCGCGATTCTTCGCCGGATCGTAGACAAAATCGCCAACCAGGGACTCGATGTTACCGTCGAAGATCAAGCCGACGATCTCACCTTTGCGGTTAATCACCGGCGAGCCGGAGTTGCCGCCGATGATATCGTTCGTCGTGACGAAATTCAGGGGCGTCGCCAAATCCAGCTTCTCCCGCCCTTCCAGGTAACGGGACGGCAAATAGAACGGTCCATCGAAATCGAAGCTCGTGGCGCGGTCATACAGACCGTAGAGCGTGGTCTTGTACGGCGCTTCCGTGCCGTTCATCGGATAGCCCTTCACCTGTCCATAGGACAGCCGCAGCGTAAAGGTCGCGTCGGGGTACGTTGTTTTGCCGTAGGCCGCAAACCGCGCTTTGCCAAGTTGCTCGCCGGCCCTTTGCTCCACGCTCTGGATGTTGTCTTCCACCCACTTCCTGTATGCGCGCCGCATGGGGTCTAGCTTTCGCGCCATCACGATCATCGAATCACTCGACGCATCCACCGCTGCCTGGCCGCCTTCCATCAGCTTCTTGCGCACTTCCGGATCTTCCAGCTTGCTGCCATTCACCAGTTCCGTGGCAACCTCTTTCGGCGTTCTTCCGTTCAGCACCATTTTCACGAACGGATCATCCTCTCCCACCTCGGCCCTGTCCTGATCGAGCGCGCCCGTAATCCTTGCGATCTCCATTCCTTTGTAGATGGGCGCCGGTGATGCCAACTGGAACCGCAGCGACTCAAGCTGCGCCTCGTGATAGCCCGGGAGCCGTTCCCCGTCCGGTTTCTTGATCTCAGCCACGTACTCCACGATGGTTTTAGCTAGACCCGCGAGCTCCGAATCCGTTCCGTGGAAGAACCGCTCGCCCGCGCGCGAAGCCATTTTCTTCTCCGCCTCGGCAGTCGCCTGCCACGCGCCGCCATAAGCCGCTTTCCATTCCGGATTCGCCGCCACTTTCGCTTGAAACTCGCCTTCCTCCTTCTCCTTCTTGCCCATCACGTTCTTGTCCAGCAGGCCCTCGTAGCGCCCCTCGTATGCCTTCCGCGAGTTTTCGAGCATGAAAATCTGCTCGGTGGCCTGCCTGGCCTGCTCCGCCCCTTCGGCCGAATACTCTTTCAACACGGCGATCCGGCTCCGGATGAGCTTCAGGACATCGGGCTCGACAACGTCCCGTTCGAAGGCCAGTTGCGCCGTCGTATCCAGCCTCTGCGTGGACCCCGGATGGCCGGATACAAATACCAACTCGTTATTGCCCGCGCCTTTTGGATTCCATTGCAGAAATTGCTTGGTCTCTATCGGCGCGCCGTTCTCGTACACGCGAAACAGTGCCATGTCCAGGTCGTAGCGCGGATAGGTAAAGTTGTCCGGGTCTCCGCCGAAGAACGCGATCTGCTGCTCCGGCGCAAACACCAGCCGCACATCCGTGTACTTCTTGTACCGGTACAGCCAGTATTCTCCACCTTGATAGAGCGTCACGACGTCGGACCGGAAACCGGTCTTCTGCAAGCTCTCCCGCTCAATGCCGGCGATCACCGCTTTCCTGGCCGCGAACTCTTTTTCCGGCGTCTTGGCGCCCTGCAGGGCCTCCAGCACCCTCCCGGTTACGTTCTCCATGGAGACCAGAACGTTCACTTCCAGGTCCGGCGACTTCATCTCCTCCCCCGGCGTCGCCGCATAGAAACCGTCTTTTACGTAATCCCTGCCCGCGCCCGAGTTTTTCTGCAACTGTCCCAGCGCCACGTGATGGTTCGTGAGTACCAGGCCGTGCGGGCTCACAAAGGAGCCCGAGCCGCCGTCATTGAACCGCGCGCTCGAAAGCCGGACATGATCCAGCCACTCCGCGGTCGGTGTGAAGCCGTACCGCTCGCTGAGTTGTTTGACAGGCGGATTGTCAAACGTCCACATCCCTTCATCAGCACGTGAAAGAGCCGGATAGAGAAAGGCGCCGCACAGTAGCAACGCCAGTGTTGCGCGATAAAACTGATTTTGATTCATTGCTGACAATGCTCCAATTCCAATTTGACGCATGACACCACACTTCGGTTGTGACTCTTGATCATGTCACAACTGCCGCAGCAGCCACCTCACGGCATTCTGCTGAATCTTCACGTACTCCGGGTTCCAAAGAGCGCTGATCAGGTGCCCTGGCGCCAGGTAGCAGACCCTGCCCTTGCCGTAGTCGTATGCCCAACCTGCCACCGCCGTCGTCCCCAGATCCTTCCACGTCTTGCCGTCTTCGTTCACGCTCTCCATCAGGATGTACTTCGGGTCCTTCTCATACTTGACGAAGTGCTGTTCATCGGTCACCACGAAATCGCTAACGCCTCGCGTGATGGGATGGCTCTTGTTCGTGATCCTGACCTTGAATGGGCGAAGCGGTGGGTGTTCTTCGGTGACCGCGCCCAAAACATCGCGGAAATCCGCATTATGCGGGCTGATGTATGTGGTGTTGTGGTAGAAAAGTGCGCCGCCGCCTTTTTCGACAAACGCTTTCACTGCCTTGCCCTGTTCCGGCGTAATCCAGTAGACTGCGTTCCCTTCCCAATGCGGCACGGGCGGCTCGCTCACGATCCCTCGCAACCCTCCGCCCGCCTGTCCTGGGCCGTCATCCGAATATCCGTTCGGCCAGATCATCCCGTCGCGAAACACGATGAGCAGCTTGTAGTCTTTCAGATTCTTCGCGTCGAGCAAGCTCAACTCATCGGTGAAGTCAATCGAGATCCCTAACCCCCGCACGAGTGTCTTCCCTAACGCAGTCCGAATGTAATCGAGGTTGTGGTACCGGTCTCCGGCCAGCGTGAAGGCAGTAACCTGCCGAGAGCCGTAAATCGATGCGAGTGCCGGAACAGCGCCAATAACCATCAGAGCACTGCGGCGCGAAATGTTGCGGCTTGTTTTGTCGAGCATAAGACTCCCTACATTCTCTCTCCGCCGCGCCTCATCGCGCAGGAAGCAAAGTGGGCTCATGATAAAATCTCAGTTGACCCCCATCTGATGGATTTTCTCGAAGGCCTAAACCCACAACAGCGCGAAGCCGTCGCTCATACCGAAGGTCCGCTTCTCATCCTCGCCGGTGCCGGGAGCGGTAAAACCCGCGTGATCACGCACCGCATCGCGCACCTCGTCAGCCACCATCACGTTCCTCCCTCGGCCATTCTCGCCGTCACTTTCACCAACAAGGCCGCTGATGAGATGCGCAACCGCGTCGCCTCACTCCTCGCGGGTGAGAACTTGTCTTCGACCCCCAACGTCTCCACTTTCCATTCGTTCTGCGTGCGCCTGCTGCGCCGGGATGGCGATCCTTTGCAGCAGATCCGCCCCGGGTTCACGCGCCGGTTTTCCATCTACGACGATGACGACCAGCTCACCATCATCAAAGCCTCCTATCGCCGTCTCGGGCTCGACGAAAAATTCATGCAGCCCCGCGCCGTGCTCTCGCGCATCAGCCACGCCAAGAACCTGAAGAAGACGCCGCAAGACCTCTACCAGGAAGCCACGGAGCCCAACCTCACCAAGATCGCCGTTATTTTTGAGGATTACGAAAAGGCCCTGCATCAGGCCAACGCGCTCGATTTCGACGACCTCCTGCTCGAGAGCGTGCGCCTTCTCTATCATGACCAGGCCACGCGCGAAAGCTACAACCGCCGCCTGAGCTACCTCATGATCGACGAGTATCAGGACACCAATCGCAGCCAGTATGAGCTGATGCGTTTGCTGAGCCAGGCGCACAAGAACGTCTGCGTGGTGGGCGACGAGGATCAATCCATCTACAGTTGGCGCGGCGCCGATATCCGCAACATCCTCGATTTCGAGCGCGACTATCCGAACGCTCGTACCATCCGCCTGGAGCAGAATTACCGTTCCACCAAGAACATCCTCGAAGCCGCCAGCGCGCTCGTGGCCAACAACAAAGAGCGCAAGGGCAAATGGCTATGGACCGACTCCGGCGCTGGCGATCCCCTGGGTCTCTATAGCGGTTTCGACGCCGAGAACGAAGCGCTCTTCATCGCCGACACCATCGAACGCCTCCTCACCGAAAACCCCACCGAGCGCGTCGCCATTCTCTACCGCACCAATTTCCAGTCGCGGCAGATCGAGGAAGCTCTCCGCCGTTACGGCCGCAAATACGTCGTCGTGGGCGGATTCAGCTTCTATCAGCGCGCCGAAGTAAAGGACGTCATCGCCTACCTGAAGCTGGCGCTCTCTCTGCGCGATTCCATCAGCCTGCTGCGCGTCATCAACACGCCCGCGCGTGGCATCGGCAAAACCACCGTCGAGCAGATCGAGCGCTACGCGCTGGAGAACAGCCTGGATCTATGGGCCGCCATTGGCCGCATGCTCGACGAGCACCAGTTCCCCACGCGCGCCCACGCCGCTCTCGATGTCTTTCGCAAGCTCATCCAGGAACTGGCGGAAACGCTGCCGTCCTTGCCTCTGCACGACGCTCTCCGATTTGTCGAGGACCGCACCGGTTATCGCAAGATGCTCGAGCAGGAAAACAGCATCGAAGCCGAAGGCCGCATCGAAAACCTGGGCGAGCTCGCAAGCGCCGCGGCTGAAGCAGCCGAGCGTGGCGAGACTGCCGCGGATTTCCTGGACCATGCCGCGTTGGTAGCCGACGCGGACTCCGTCGACGAGCGGGCCCAGGTCAATCTGCTCACGCTGCACAACGCCAAAGGTCTCGAGTTTCCCTTCGTGTTTCTCGCCGGCCTCGAAGAAGGCCTGTTTCCCCACAGCCGCTCATTCAACTCCGAGGCCATGATGGAAGAAGAGCGGCGGCTTTGCTACGTCGGCATGACACGGGCGGAAAAGCGCCTTATCCTGACGTGGGCGCGCTATCGCCGCCGTTTCGGTGGCGGCGAGCAGGAGCGCTCCATCCCCTCGCGCTTCCTCAGTGAGTTGCCGTCCAACCTGGTCGTCAAGCTGGGCGGCGACGATCAACCGGCTCATCAGGTCGATCTCATCGCGGAGCGCGACGAAGTCCGCGAGAGTGTCAAGAAGAACCTGTTCACCGGCAAGACCTACAACTCGCTGGAGAATATATCGCAGTTCTTCTCCGAGCGCGGCGTCCCGTTTCCTGCCAAGCAGCCCCTGCCCAAGCAGCCGCCGGCCAGCCGCGCTCTGCCCTACCAGGCACCTCCGCCTCCCAAGAAGCCCGCACGCACTGGCATGACCGTCGAACACCCCAAATACGGCACCGGCACCGTGGTCCGGCGCGAAGGCGAGGGCGATGATGCTAAGATCACCGTGAGCTTCCCTCGTTACGGTTTAAAGAAGCTCGTAGAAAAATACGCAGGATTGAAAAAAAGCTGAATGAACACCAAGAACATTACCGATAAAGCCGAACGCAAGAAAGTGAAGCGCGCCGCCCGTAAGAAAGCCGCGCCGAAAGCGAAGCGAGCCGCCGGGGTCGCGCGCGGTTCCCAAAAGAGGAAAGTCAAGAAGATGGTGCAGGGCCAGCGAAAACGGTAACCGTGCACGCTTGACGGCGTGCCGTCCATGAATCAGCTCCTTCGTACCAAGAGCATTGACGCGCTGATTGCCGGGTCCGAGGATCCGGCCGTCCGCCTCCGCAAATCGCTCGGTGTCTGGAGCCTCATGGCGCTCGGTATCGGTGCCGTCATCGGTTCGGGCATTTTCACCGTCACCGGCACCGCGGCCGCCGGCGAACACTACGTCGTCAAGTCCGTCTTCAAAGCTCCTGTTCTCGACCTGCTACTGAACGGCGGCAACGCGGCGACACTCACCGGACGCGCCGGCGCCGGGCCAGCCATTTCGCTCTCGTTCGTGCTCGTGGCTATCGCCTGCGGGTTCGCTGCGCTCTGCTACGCCGAGCTCGCCTCGATGATCCCCATCGCCGGCAGCGCCTACACGTACGCCTACGCCACGCTCGGCGAGATCTTCGCCTGGATCATTGGCTGGGACCTCATCCTCGAATACGCCTTCTCCAATATGAGCGTCGCTGTCGGCTTCTCGGCCTACTTCAACGACATCCTCGATAACTTATTCGGCTTTCATTTGCCGAAACAACTCTCTGAACCCGCCATTGTCGAGGGCCAGTTCACCGGCAGTTGGTTCAACGTTCCGGCGTTGCTGATTCTCCTGGCGCTCAGCTATCTACTCGTGCGCGGTGTCCGCGAGAGCGCGGAAGCCAACAACGTGATCGTCCTCGTCAAGATTGGCGCAATTCTCCTGTTCGTCTTCGGAGCCGCCGGAGCCGTCAACACCGGCCACTGGCATCCCTTCATGCCCAACGGGTATTCCGGCGTGCTCACCGGCGGCGCCATCGTCTTCTTCACCTATATCGGTTTCGATTCCGTCTCCACTGCGGCCGAGGAGTGCAAGAAACCGCAGCGCGACATGCCTTGGGGCATTTTCGGCACACTCGTAATTTGTGCTTTACTCTATGCCTCCGTTGCGCTCGTTCTCACCGGAATCGCCGATTGGCGCTCTTTGAACAACGATGCGCCCGTCGCCAACGCCCTCAAAGCTCTCGGCATGAACCGCCTCCGCCTGATCGTCACGGCCGGTGCCTTACTCGGCATGCTGTCGTCGCTGCTCGTTTTTCAGTACGGCCAGGCGCGCATCTGGTTCGCCATGTCGCGCGACCGCCTCCTGCCCAGCTTGTTCTCGCGCGTCCATCCGCGTTTCCAGACCCCTCACGTCAGCACCTGGCTCGCCGGACTCCTCGTCGGAATCCCTGCTGGTATATTCGACATCAGCTGGTTCGCGGATCTCTCGAACATCGGCACGCTCTTCGCCTTCATCGTCGTTTCGATGGGCGTCATCGTCCTCCGTAAGAACCAGCCCGCCCGTCCCCGTGGATTCCGCGTGCCCTGGGTTCCTTTCACACCCATCGTGTCCATCGTCTGCTGCCTCGTCCTCATGATCAGCCTGCCGCTCGAAACCTGGATCCGTTTCTTCGCCTGGCTCGTCATCGGCCTCGTCATCTACTTCCTGTTCGGCCGACACCGCAGCACATTGCGCGACACCGTTAGCAACTAGCGCGCCACGCGCTCCACCGCGTAAAATAGCGTAATGGCTAGTCCATCCGACAATTTCTATCGCATCCAGAAGCTGCCCCCCTACGTGTTTGCCGTCATCAATGAGATGAAGGCCAAGGCACGCGCGGCACAGCAGGATGTCATCGATCTCGGCATGGGCAATCCCGATGGCGCAACCCCGCGCGCGGTCGTTAACAAGCTCGTCGAAGCTTCACGCAACGCCAAGAATCATCGCTACTCGCAATCGCGCGGCATCGCCCGGCTCCGCGAGGAAATCGTCAAGCGCTATCAGCGCAAGTACAACGTCGCGCTCGACCCCGAATCCGAAGCCATCGTCACTATCGGCGCCAAGGACGCCCTCGCGCACCTGCTGTTCGCCATCATCGGCCCGGGCGACGTCGTGGTCTCACCCAACCCGGCGTATCCCATCCACCAGTACGGCGTCCTTATGGCCGAAGGCCAGGCCTGCATGCTGCCCATGCCCGACGCCGCCACGTTCCTAAACGGCCTCGAAGACGTTTACCGCTCCGGTTCGCGTCCCAAGGTGATCCTGATTTCGTTCCCGCATAATCCCACTACAGTTTGCGTCGGTCTCGATTTCCTCCGCGAAATCATTCGCCTGGCCCGCCATTACGGCTCCTACGTGGTGCACGATTTCGCCTATGCCGATCTCGGCTTCGACGGTTACGTGCCGCCCAGCATCCTCCAGGTCGAAGGCGCCAAGGACGTCGCCGTCGAGATCTTCTCCATGTCAAAGAGTTACAACATGGCCGGCTGGCGTGTGGGATTCTGCCTCGGCAATCCGAAGGTCATCGGCGCGCTCGCCCGCATCAAGAGCTATCTCGATTACGGCGTCTTCCAGCCCATCCAGATTGCCTCCATCATCGCGTTGCGCGAGTGTGATGAGGATACCGAAAAGATCCGCACGCTCTACCAGCATCGCCGGGACGTGCTGATCCAAGGCCTGCACCGCGCAGGCTGGACCGTCGATCCGCCCCGCGGCACCATGTTCGTCTGGGCGCCCGTGCCCGAGCCCTATCGCGCCGAAGGCTCGCTCGAATTCGCCAAGCTGCTTATGAAGGAAGCGCTCGTCGCCGTTTCGCCGGGTATCGGCTTCGGCCCGCTCGGGGAAGGCTTCGTGCGCTTCGCCCTGGTCGAAAACGATCAGCGCACTCGCCAGGCCTTACGCTCCATCAAGCAGTTCCTGGCTCGCAAACCGGTGCTGGCGGGCAAGTAGAGCCGGGTCGATACTGCCACGCCTCCGCGGTCGCTCCATTTTAGTTGCAACTAAGTTGTAGGTATCCGCACACCCATAAGCGCAGCCAAGCCGCCGTGTCGTCAACTCGGCCTCTGATGCTCACTCTCTTCAACCTGCCCCACGTCCGCCTCCTCCGTGGCATAGATCATTTTTGCAAATCACTTGCAATAAGTAATGGGCTTGCCGTACTATTGCTTAATCGCGATGAAGACCGAATTTTTGGCTCCTGCTTGTTGGTCTAGCCTGCCGCTATTCGCTGTGGATTTGCCCCATTTCGTCGCTTATAGCCACGCGGTCAAGGAACCCCGACAACCTGGAAATCTATTCGCTGAGCCCGCCAGGGAGGCCTGATATTAGCAACTCATTTGCAAACATCGTTTCGGTCACTGCACTTGGAATTCGCAGGTGTCTTGCCCTGCTCCTCGTTCTGTTGTGGCCTTGCTCTCAGTTGTTCGCGCAAGAGAGCCCCTATATCGTGACATACGACCACCACCTGGAAGAGCCCGGAAACCTCGAGGTCGAGTATTTCTCCACGTTCGGAACTCAGCGCGCCGGCAATGACTTTCATGCGTATTGGATGGAGTTTGAATACGGCACCACGGCTTGGTGGACCACCGAGTTCTACCTTGACGGACAAACCACTTTCCAGGACAGTACGCTCTTCACCGGCTTCCGCTGGGAGAACCGTTTCCGCCCTCTCCGGACCGAGCACTTCATCAATCCGGTGGTCTATATCGAGTACGAGAATATCAGCGAGGCCGACAAGATCATCAAAGAAGTCGAGGGCCACGATGTCGCATCCGATCACGCCGATTCGAATGCAGCCCTGAGGAAGACTCACAACCACGAACTCGAATTCAAGCCCATCCTCTCGAAGGACTTCCATGGCTGGAACTTCGCCGTCAATCCCCTGGCCACCAAGAACCTGTCTCCCAATAACCCCTGGGAATTCGGCTACGCGATGGGCCTCAGCCGTCCGTTGGCACTCAGGGCTTCCGCCAGAAGATGCGCCTTCTGCCTGGAGAATTTCATCGCCGCTGTAGAGCTTTACGGAGGCCTCGGCGACACGCAGAGTTTCGGCCTCCACCAAACTTCGCATTACCTCGCCCCCGCAGTGGCCTGGAATCTGCCTTCCGGCTGGACTGTGCGGCTGTCGCCTGGATTTGGTTTGAATGATAGCAGCCACCGCCTTCTGTTGCGGTGGGGCCTTTCCAGGGAGTTCTTCGGCTTCGGAGAGATACTGCACGGCTTGTTCGGAGGCCGCCCATGAAGACAAATTCGGTGCGGCTCACGGTGCTGGTCACAGTGGCGGTTACATGCCTGGCTTCCGGACAGCAGCGAAGGTCGAGGAATGATGAATCTGCCGATGTGGTATTCGCGAGAGTTCCGGGCAAGGCCCAAGCCAAATGCAACCCATTTGCAAACGATCCCAATGCGCCGGCCGCAGGCAAGAAGCTTTTCGAACAGCATTGCGCCGAGTGCCACGGCGAGGGGGCCAATGGCGCAAAGAGGGGCCCAAGCCTGCGTGCCAAAGCGGTGCAGCGAGCAACGTCGGGAGAGATATTTTGGATTCTCACGAACGGGGTTGTGCGGCGCGGCATGCCCGCCTGGTCCAAGCTGCCCGCCGAGCAGCGCTGGCAGATCATCACCTGGCTCAGGAGCATCCAGTAGCGAAACTATCGGACGTCCACCGGCAGGCTCACTTCCACCGTCTTCGGTGGAAAACACATTGTGTCGTTGCAAGCCTGGTACCTTAGCTTGCCTGCCAGAATCGCCTGGCCACCGGTCGCATCCGCCGGAACTTTGAATTTCGTCGCTATCTCGAAATTGCCGGTGAATACCGAGAGCGGCTGATCGGGTGAGAACTGGTACTTCTCGTCGTGCGCCTTCGGGTAGGCCACCGCTTCCACTTCGAGCGGCGCAGCCGTCCAGTTCAGTTTGAGCGGAATCAAATACGATTCGTGCGGCGCATCGCTGTTCACGTGGTAGCCTGGCCGAAGCGTCACCGCGATCTTCGCCGTCACCTCTGAGTTTCGCTTGGCCACCACTTTTTGGGGCGGCGCCACCGTCAGGATCGCGTTACTTTGCGCGAACAAACAGGGCAGGAGCGGAAGGATCGCTAGGAGCCTGGAGCAGTTCTTGTATGCCATCTTCGAATTCACTTTTTCCCGTCAGCCCCACGTGAATGGAAGCTATGCCGCCGTCGCGATCGATCAGCAGCGTCGTGGGCAGCGCCTCCAGATCGCCATACAGCCTGGCCACGTCATCGTTGCCCAGCACCAGCCGGTAATTGATGCCGCGCTCTTGCGCAAACGGCTTCACCGCGTCCCAGCCGTCGTCGTCCATGGCCACGCCGAGCACTGCGAATCCCTTGTCCTTATTCTGCCGCTCGAACTCCTGGAACCATGGAATCTCCACCTTGCACGGTCCACACCACGTCGCCCAGAAGTCCAGCAGAACCACTTTGCCGCGGTAATCCGACAGATGCACCGTCTGCCCGTTCGCATCCTTCAGCGCAAAATCCGGCGCCTTCTTGCGCTCCTTGTGAGGCCTCAGCGAAGCCGCCCTCACCGTCCGCGGCGAACTCGAACACCCTGAACCAACCAACAGCGCAATGGCCACCGCGGCGCTCACCCGAGCAACGTGCACAAAATCTCCTCTACACCCATTATAGTTCAGGGATCGTAAACGACCCGCTTCCATTCCACTCGCGGCTTCTGAAAGTTGACCAACAACGCCAGCTTGATACTCGATGCCTTCAAGTAATTGACGCACTGCGCAATGTGTTCGTTAGCAAATCGATCCACACACTTCAATTCCACAATGAGCCGTTCCTCCACAAGTATGTCAGCCATGTAATCTCCTACGCACTGACCCTTGTACTCTACCGGAAACGAAGCCTGCGCTTTAGCCTGGAGACCTCGCAACCCAAGTTCTCGGACAAGTGCCCGCTCGTACACCTTCTCCAAAAACCCCGCCCCCAAAACGTTAGCAACCTCGTAAACGGCCCCAATGACCCGTTCCGCCAACTCGTTCAGCTTTTCCCATTCGCGTGTATTCGCGTCCATTCGCGGCCCAAAGTATTTGTTCCCGTTGCGCCCCGAAACTCTCCGCCTTAGATCGCAATCCCCCCATCCACCCCCGTGTCCTCAAACCACTCCCCCCGAACCGCCCGCGCCGCCGCCACAAGTGTAAACTCCTTATGCCGCCTCACCCCCGCATACTGCCACGCCGCCGTATCACAGAAGCTTTCGCAACAATACTCCCGCCATCGCCGCGTTCGCTCCATCCGGTCCCGCCCTGTGAGCTCCCGCTTCCGCCACTCCGCTGACCATCCCAGCTCTCCCCGCACGCCGCCGCGCAGTTCGCGTGCCACCACCCGCTCGTACGCGCGCCGCTTCGCGTTCCCCAGCCGCAGCCACACGAAGTGAAATAGCTCATGCACGAAGACCCGCGCGAAGTCGTCCGCATCCGCCATGAGCGCTTCTTCCATCACCATCCGCCGCTCGCGCAGAAACGTCGCCGCGTGCGCCGCAGCACCCGACGCATCCAAAACTGTTCTCTGAAATTCCACGCGCACCGGCCGCCCTGTCACCGGCGGGATGGCCGCCGGCCACGGGCTCCGCTTACTGCCGTAGTTGGGAAAGAACACTCTTCGGCACCTTGGCCACCACGTTCACTTCCGGGTCCACCACTTCCGCGATGTCGTAGCGCATCGACGTCCCTAGCAGCATCGCCACTTCATTGGCGCTGAGCTTGTAATCGCGCTCCAGCCACTGTGACAGATTCGTTGTCGCCGTCTGCAACGCGTCCGTGAGCGAATTCCCGATGCCCAGCGCCATCAAGTACTCGCCGTTCTCCGCCCGCGGCATGTCCGCCGATTGCCCTTCAATCACGTCCACCGTGAACTCCACATCCATCGACGTCTCCAGCGCATCGCCCGTCAACTCGCCATCGCCTTCCACCGCGTGCCCATCGCCCACGAACAGCAGCGCGCCCGGATGATACACCGGAAAATACATCGTCACGCCTTCCCGAATCTGGTTGTAATCCATGTTGCCGCCGAAGCTGCCCAGGTGGCCCGACCGCAGCGCGTCATGACCCGGCAGCGCCACTCCCACGCATCCCAGCATCGGCGCGAGCTTCACGGAAGTTCGCATGCCTGCCATTTTCCGCCATTTCGCCACCCCGTGGCGTGCGATTCATCGCGCAGCGGCCAACTTGAGTTCGTCGTGCTGCTGGATTGGACATTACAATTCGTGATCTCCAATTTCCGAGCTCGGCGTTATTCAGTCGAAGCCCGGATCGAATCCGCCGCCTACAATGATTTCTATTTCCCCTTCGCTGGCACGAATCCGATAGGGCGCTTCGGTGGCTCGGGAGGCAGCTCCATGAGTTGCCTGAGAATATCGAACACGACCTTAGACCGCTCGTCGAACTTCTTTTCCATCGCGGCGAGCCGTTCAGCGAGCTGCTTATGCGTTGCCAGTAACCGGCGGAGCCGCACGAACGTACGCATGATCGCGATGTTCACGGCGATCGCGCGCTTGCTCTTGAGGACACTGGAGAGCATCGCGACGCCCTGCTCGGTGAAAGCATAAGGGCTTCTGCGGAGGCCCATCTTGGCCCCCAAATTGGACATCACAATCTGTGACCTCCAATTCTCGAACTCCGCCTTGTTCAGTTGGAACATGAAATCTTCCGGAAAACGCTCGATATTCCGGCGCACGGCCTGGTTCAACGCGCGGGTTGGCACCTCGTAGAGTGCGGCTAGGTCGGCATCGAGGATCACTTTGTGCCCCCGAATGAGGAGAATACGCCGCTCAACGATTTCGACGGGTACAAGAGCTTGGCTCGTCGCTTTCTTCTCGATCATGGTTTTAAGCCTAAGGCTTTTCTTTGCAGTGTCAATGTAGGCCTAGCACGGTGAAAGGGTACTCCCTACATCTCGAAATAGTCCATAATAGAGTTATGGCGAGAGGCTGGGAAAGTAAGTCGGTCGAAGCCCAGATCGAATCCGCCGCCAGCAAACAAACCGCAGATCGCGAACCAGAGTTGAGCCCCGAACAAATCCAGTTGCTGCGCGACAGAGAGAATCTGGAGCTTTCGCGTACCCGAGTCACACGAGAGCTGGCCACGAGCAAGAATCCCCGCTACCAGCAGATTCTGCGCAAGGCCCTGGCGGATCTGGACGCGAAACTCAAGTTGCTCGATCCACCGGCGAAAGTGGCCGCGGCACATTAAACGTTACTTAACGCGGCGCGACTCTGTCCGCCGTTCCAAACACTGGTTCTATGTCCGTCGGAATGTCTTTCAGCCGGTCGAGTGCCCGGGCGAGTTCCGGCCGCAAAACTCCCAGCTCGTCCAACATCTTCTTCGTGCCTGCGTAGTCGCCCGTGGCTTCGAGCGTGAGCAGGTCATGGTCGAGTTCCTTCACCGCGGACTTGATCTTCGCGAAGTTCACCTCGTAAGTGCCGCCGTCGTGCGCCACGAAAGCCCCCCGGTCCACCAGATAGTTGAACTGCACCGCCTGGCCTTTTCCGTGGGCTTCGTGCAAACCAAATCGTAGCGAGCGAAACGCCGAGGCGAGATACGTGTTGTAAAGCTGCCGCTCCCTCGCCGCTCCGCCAGGCAGCAGACCACGGTCGAACAGATACTGCACCATGTAGAGGCCAGTTACGTCGGCTTTGGCTTCTTCGATCGCGCTGTAAAGCTCCTTCAACTCCTGGCGCGGCGTGGTCGCGCGCCCCGCCACGTCGATCTGGTGCGGACCGATGCCGTGCGTCATCTCGTGTGCCAGGATGTGCGTGAAGAACAGGTCGAAGCTCAGGTCCCCCTGCGACTCCGCCGCCAGCATGCGTTTCGAAATCGGAGCCAGTATGCTTTGAAACTTGGCTTCCTGCACATTCTTCAGCATCACCCGCTTCGATCCCTTTTCCTGCACCACGCGCTCATCGTTCGGCAGATTATACGCGGCGGTCTGCACCCCATGGTTCCCGTCACCGGCGGAGAAGATTTCGTTCACCACGCGAATGGGCGCGGCGGCGCCGATCTTCGGATTGCGAAATCGCGGCTCAATGGGCAGGTTGTCCTCGATCTCCTGCATATGGTCTGCGAAAAACTTCAACTTGGCGGTTTCCTGCTCGTCCCTCAAATTCACGTAGGCCTCAAACGCCGCCTTGTAGCCGAAAACTTCGTCGTTGTACGTCTCGTATGGCCCGATCGTGACGTCGATCGGCGCGTCCAGATCCATCCACGCCACGTCGCTCGCGTAGTAGTCGTTCGAAAGAAACGCGTCCGCCCGCAACGTGAGAAATCGTTTCAGGCTTTCGTTATCGGTCGCCGCCGCGGCCTCGCGCAGTCGGCTCGCGGCTCGCTCCAGGTCCTTCCGATACGCTTCGCTGTACGGCACCTGCCGCAGATGCTTGGCGGAATCCCGCACGATGACCGAGAAGAAATCCTGCGCCGTGTTGTTCCAGGCTTCAAATTCCGCTTTCGTCATATCCGGCGGATAGAAATTCGCGCCTGGTAATTTCTTCGGTGGAACGCCCGGCAAAAACGCCGCGTGCGCGTCCAGGTCCGACCACGGTCCCTTGTTGATCAGGAAGTAGTGCAGGCGCGCTCGGCCTAGCGGCGATTGGTCCTTCTCGAGTTCGCGCAGCAAGCCGTGATTCCCGCTCCACAACTGCGTAAGAAAAATATCGTCGATGATCCGCGAGGCTTCGATCAGCTTAGTCAACGCTTTACAATCTCCCGCGGAAAGCGCCGACGTGTCCACCCGCAACTCGGTGCGGGCAAACCGCGCAATCATGCTGTTTAGCTCGGGAAGCGTCGGGCTTTTGGTGTCCGAACCCGCGCTGGCAACAGCCAGAATCAGAGGCAGCATCTTCTTCATCATTTCATGAATCGCCGTTCACGCTACGTCGACAATTTTAATCCCTTGCAGTTCAAGCGCATCGGCACGGCCGCTCCGGCGGGTGCTGACTACCCCTCTCTAGTATGGAATCGGCAATGGATGAGCATTTGACCGCGCAACAACCGGGGGGAGAGCCGGAGCTGGAACACGAGCTCCGCAAAGAGCAGAAACTCGAAATGATGGGGGCTCTGGCCGGCTTCATCGCCCATGACCTCAACAACGAGCTGACGGTAATTCTGGGGAACGTCGGCTTGGCGCTCGATTCCGTCGACGAGGATCATCCGCTTTACGAGGGGCTGATCGAAGCCCAGCGCGCCTGTCACCGCTGCGTGGACATGACGCACGCGCTGCTCGGTTTAGGACAGGGCGTGAAACCGGAGATCAAGCCCGTCGAGCTGGATCAACTGCTGAAAGGGACCGAGCGCATTCTGCGCAAGGTCCTACCCTCCACCGTTCCCACCAAGTTTGCCAAACACACCCATCTGCCGGCGATCATGGCGGATGCGACGCAAATCCAGCAGGTGATCATGAATCTGGCCGCGAACGCCAGCCGCTCCATGCCGGAAGAGAGCCTGCTCGAAGTCCAGGCCAGGAATGGCCCGAAGTTCGTGACCATTCTGATTTCGGTTTCGAGTGTGGGACGGCTGCCGGAAAATACCAAACGGCTATATGTTCCGCTTTCGGCCTCGAAAGCCAACCATCAAGCCAGCACGTTCGGACTGGGCCGGGACATCGAAATCGTGCGCGCCCACGGGGGATCGATAGACATGGCGCGCGACGAGACTTCGGTGACTTTCCGGATGTCGTTGCCGGCCAGCGTCCGTTCCGAGCAAACCAAGGGGAGGATGAAAACGGTGGCGGAAGGCTCGGCTTGCGTGCTGATCGCGGATGACGAGGGCCCGGTCCGGCGGGCGGCGGTACAAATTCTGCTGCGCAAGGGCTACAACGTCATGGAGGCGGGCGACGGCGAAGAAGCAGTGCGCGTTTTTAACGAAAACGTGGACGCCATCGATCTGGTGTTTCTCGACATGACGATGCCGGGGCTTTCGGGACTCGAAGCATTGGAACAAATGCGCGAGATCCGGCCGAAAATCAAGGCGCTGGTGGCGAGCGGATATCCGCAGGAAGTCGCCCACGCGAGTTTCCTTGCGAAACCCTACTCGCCCCTCGACTTAGTGCGGCGGATTCAGGACGTTTTGAACGGTACCGATGAGCCGGCAAGCGCATAATGAAATGAGTGCGCATTCTGGGCATCGAATCCTCTTGTGACGAAACTGCCGCCGCGGTTGTGGACGACGGCGTCACGATTCTCTCCTCGGTTGTTGCTTCCCAATTAGCCACACACGCGCGCTATGGCGGCGTGGTGCCGGAACTGGCGTCTCGGGAACACCTGCGCGCCATCGTGCCGGTAGTGCGGCTGGCGCTGGACGAAGCAAAAAGCGGCTACTCCGAACTTTCTGCGATCGCGGTAACCATTGGCCCCGGCTTGGTGGGATCGCTGCTGGTCGGGCTCACCTTCGCCAAATCCCTCTCCTTTGCGCGCGGCATTCCTCTCATTGGCGTAAATCACATCGAAGGACACGTTCACGCGGCGATACTGGATGCGCCGGTCGAGTTTCCGGCGGTGGCGCTCATCGTGAGCGGGGGCCACACGCACCTTTTCGAAGTGAACCCAGGTTTTTCGTACAGGCTGATTGGCAAGACGCGGGACGACGCGGCGGGAGAAGCTTTTGACAAAGTCGCGAAGCTGCTGGGATTTGGGTATCCGGGCGGACCGGTGATCGATCAGCTCACACCCTATGGGAATCCAGGTGCGGTGAAGTTTACGCTGGCGAAAATGAAGGGAAATACGCTCGATTTCAGCTTCAGCGGGCTGAAAACGGCGGTACTGCGCTGGACGCAGGCTCGTGATTTGACGGCTGAGACGCAGGCGCGGAAGGAATTGCTGGCGGCGCAACCACAGCCATCGATTGAAGAGTGGCTCGCGGTGACGCCGCAGACGACGCGCGATTTGCTGGCGTCCTTTCAACGCACGGTCATTGAGGAACTGCTCCGGCGCGCAGCGGCCGCGGCGGAATCGATCGCAGCGCGGGCGCTGATCATCTCGGGCGGTGTGTCGTGTAATTCCGGGCTGCGCACGGCGGCTCGTGATTTGCATCTGCCCTATCCTGTCTACTTCCCTTCTCCTGGTCTATCCACCGACAATGCGGCGATGATTGCCGCGGCGGCATTCCCCAAGCTGAAACGCGGCGAATTCACGAGTTTGAACGCTGCAGCTTCGGCGAACCTGACGCTGGCCTGACATCCCCCTTGCAGTCCTGCGCCAAATGCGCGCATACTTCCCATAAAGGACTTATGGGAGAAAAAACTGAACGATCGACTGGTGTGTTACAAGGCACGCTCGACATGCTGGTACTCAAGGCTTTGGCGCGCGGGCCGTTGCATGGATATGACGTGGCCGAGTACATTCTGGCGTGGTCGGGCGATGTTTTGAAAGTGGAGGAAGGAGCGCTGTATCCGGCGCTGCATCGTCTGGAGCTGCGCGGACTTTTGGCGAGCGAATGGGGCGTTTCGGCGAACAACCGGCGGGCCAAGTACTACCGTCTGACGGCGGCGGGACGGAAGCAACTGGCGGCGGAATCGTCCGAGTGGGTGCGGTTAAGCGGAGCGATCGGTCGCGTGATGGAGGCTTAATATGCTCACGAATTTGCGTCTCAGATGGCGGGCGCTGTGGAGGCGGCGGCAGCTTGAAAGCGATCTGGAAGACGAGCTGGCGTTCCATCTGGCGATGAGAGAAGAGAAGAAGGGCGACGGCGCGCGGCGGGCGTTTGGGAATGTCGAGCTGGTGAAGGAAGATTTGCGGGATCAGTGGACGTTTCGCGCGATCGAGACTATTTGGCACGACGTTCGGTACGCGGTGCGGATACTCGGGCGTAGCCCCGGCTTTACTGTGGTGGCGATCGCTTCGCTCGCCATTGGGATCGGCGCGAATACAGCGATTTTCAGCCTGATGGATGCTTTGCTCTGGCGCGATCTTCCGGTGCGCAATCCGGAGAGGCTGGTGACCTTTGTCAACAGTTCCGGCTCGTATTTCGGTTACACGCGCTTTGCGGAGAATGCCGGCAAGGCGATGGAGAGTGTCGTTGCCGCGTCCCCCGCCATGGTGCGCCTTCTGGATAGCGGAGGGGGACCGGAGCGCGGGCAGGTCGAACTGGTCAGTGGTGACTTCTTTGGTGCGCTGGGGGTTGGCACGGAGATGGGACGGCCGATTACTCCCGCTGATGACCGGCGCAGCAATCCCGCGCTGGTGGCGGTGTTGAGCCATGCATACTGGAGCCGAGCCTACGGCGGACGACCAGTGCTGGGGCAGTCAATCCGTATCGAAAAAACTCCGTTCACGATTATCGGGGTGGCTCCCGCCGAATTCTTCGGCGTGAGCGTGGGCGAAGCTCCCGACGTATGGCTGCCCGTTAGCGCGATTGCCAGCGTCTTTCCGGGGCCGAGTTGGTTAGACCAGAAGAATACCAACTTCCTGACGATCATTGGGAGGCTCCGGCCCGATGTCAGCCGGCAGCAAGCCGCCGCCGCTCTGACGCCCGTCAGTATTCAGATCGATATCGAACGGAATGGGCCGCCGCCGAATGCGGAGGAGCGCAGGAAGCTGTTCGAGAGCAAGCTCAAACTCGCACCCGCGTCAAAGGGCCTTTCCTTCCTTCGCTACCGGTTCTCAGAGCCTTTGCGGGTGGTGTTCTGGATGGTGGCGGCCGGGTTGTTACTGGCTTGCGTCAACGTTATGGGCCTACAGTTCGCGCGCGCTGACGAGCGGCGAAAAGAGTTGACGGTGCGGCTGGCGATCGGCGCGGGCCGCTGGCGCATTGCGCGGCAATTGTTGACCGAGTCGATGGTTGTGGCGCTGGCGAGCGGTTTGATTGGCGTGGCATTACGCAAGCCTCTGGCGGAGGCGATGGTACGGCTGATCGTCGTTTTTGACGATCGGCCGGCGCAGCTGAACCTGGACACCCACTGGGGAATCCTGCTGTTTGCCGTTGGCATCTCGATCGCAGCAGCGCTGGTATCGGGAGTTTTGCCGGCCATGCGAGCGACACGCGGGGACCTGCTGCCTGGACTGCAACAGGCATCGCGCGGGGTAACCGCAGGTCCGGTTCGCAGGCTGCTGGGACGCACGGCGGCGGTGGTGCAGATCGCGCTTTCCCTTGTGCTCGTGGCGGGCACGTGCTTGTTCGCGTCCAGCCTGAACCATTTGCGGCAGTTCGATGCCGGAGTCAATCGCAACCGGCTGCTGGTGGTGGATGTGAATCCGGCGGACGCAGGCTACAAGGCCGCACAAGCGACTTCGCTCAACGCTCGACTGCGGGAGCGTCTGGCGGGTCTCCCGGGTGTGGAGGCGGTGAGTTTCTCGCAAAACGGCCTTTATGCGGGGCGGAACTACGATACCCGCTTCGATGCCGATGGGTTTTCCAGCACGGATGAGGACAGCCACTTTTCAATCTACGATCAGGTCGGGCCGTATTTCTTCACCACGGCGGGCGCTCGCGTCATTGCGGGACGTGATTTCAACGAGCGAGACGATGCCGGCGCGCCAAAGGTTGCGATTGTCACCCGCGAGTTTGCACGCCGCGTGTTTGATGGGCGCAACCCCGTGGGCCGCAACCTTCGTATTGCCACCTCCTCTCAGACGGCTGACACCCATCAGATCGTGGGGGTGGTTCAAGACATTCGGAACGACGTCCGCCAGCCACAGCCGATGTTCTACCTCTGCCAACTGCAAACCCAGGAACAGGCTTTCAGCACGCGATTCCTGGTACGGACGCGCCTGGATTCGCCGGCGGTGATCCCAGCATTGCGGGCGGCGGTGCGGGCGGAGGACCCCGCTTTGCGCGTGGACCAGATCGACTCCGCAGAGGAACTATTCGATCGCACATTGACCACGGATCGATTAATCGCGGCGCTGGCATGGGGATTCGGAGGGTTGGCGATCATCCTGGCAGCGGTCGGGATCTACGGGCTGCTCTCTTGTGATGTGACCCGCCGAACGGGGGAGATAGGGATTCGGATGGCGATTGGAGCTCGGAAGAGCGATATCGTCGCTTTGGTGATGCAAGAGGTGATCCTCGTGTGTGGTTTGGGACTCACGATCGGATCGGCTATGGCGCTCGTGATGTCCGGGCTGGTAGAGGGTCTGGTCTTTCAGATGAAATCCGGAGATCCGCGGATCGAGGTTGCCGCGGCGGCAGTATTGGTGGTGGTGGCGGTGATCGCGGCGTGGATACCGGCGCGGCGCGCGGCGCGGGTGGACCCGATGCGGGCTTTGCGGTGTGAATAATCTGGCCGGCGAGGGCGCCGGCCGCGGACCAGGGGGTCCGCCCCACGTAGATAACCTCCAGGTTAATCTGTGGCCTGCCTTTCCCGCGACTTGCCAGAGTACCGCAAGCTCGCTAGAATCAAGGGTTCACACAGATCCAGGAGGAATCATGGCCGTTGAACAGAAGGTCAAGCAGATTATTGTCGAGCAGTTGGGAGTCGACGAGAGCCAAGTGGACAACTCCGCTTCGTTTGTGGAGGACCTCGGCGCCGACTCGCTCGACATTGTCGAGCTAGTAATGGCCTTTGAAGAAGCGTTTGAGATTGAGATTCCCGACGAAGACGCCGAGAAAATCACCACCGTCAAGGAAGCCATCGATTATATCGAGGCGCGTGCGTCCAAGAAGTAGCCAGCCACAGTTCACCAGGAGCATGTTTTGTCGCGCAGAGTCGTAGTAACAGGTGTGGGGTTGGTGTCCCCGCTTGGCATTGGGACGGAAGAGACCTGGCAAGCGGTGCTGCAAGGCAAGAGCGGCATCGGTCCCATCACGGCGTTTGACGCCACGGAGTTCGCGTGCCGGATCGCCGGTGAAGTAAAGGGCTTCGATCCGCTCAAGTACATCGAGAAAAAAGAAGTCAAGAAGATGGGGCGCTTTATTCAGTTCGCCATTGCGGCGAGCGAATACGCGCTCTCGGGTTCCGGGCTGAAGGTGGACGCGGAAAACGAAGAGCAGGTAGGCGTTTACATTGGCAGCGGCATCGGCGGGTTCGAGGTCATCGAACGGGAGCACAAGAACCTGCTGGAGCACGGTCCGCGGCGCATTTCCCCGTTTTTCATCCCGGCGACGATTGTGAACCTGGCTTCGGGGTCCGTTTCCATCCGGACCGGCGCGAAAGGCCCGAACTCGGCGACGGCGACTGCGTGCACGACGAGCGCGCACTCGATTGGCGACTCGTTTAAGATCATCCAGAGGGGTGATGCGGATGTGATGATCTGCGGCGGCGCGGAGGCGTGTATTTCGCCAATGGGTATTGGCGGATTTGCCGCCATGCGCGCGCTATCGACGCGCAACGATGATCCAGAGCACGCGTCGCGGCCGTGGGACCACGAGCGGGACGGATTCGTGGTGGGGGAAGGCGCGGGAATTGTGGTGCTGGAGGAGCTGGATACGGCCAAGCGCCGCGGCGCCCACATTCTGGCCGAGATGGTGGGATATGGCATGAGCGCGGACGCGTTCCACGTGACGGCGCCTTCGGAAAATGGCGACGGGGCTTTTCGCGTGATGCGCAACGCGCTGCGGGACGCGGGCCTGGAGCCGGTGCAGATCGACTACATTAACGCGCACGGGACATCGACGGCCATGGGCGACCGGATTGAGACCAAGGCCATCAAGAGGTGCTTCGGTGAGCGCGCGTATCAGATTGCAGTGAGCTCAACGAAGTCGATGACCGGGCATTTGCTGGGGGGCGCGGGCGGATTGGAAGCGGGTTTGACAGTGCTGGCGATTCGCGATCAGATTGCGCCGCCAACGACGAATCACGAAGTACCAGATCCGGAATGCGATCTCGATTACGTACCTAACCACGCGCGGCCGCTCGCCATCGAGTACGCGCTCTCCAATTCGTTCGGATTTGGCGGTACAAACGGGGCTCTCATTTTCAAACGCTACTCGGAGTGACTCCGATGAAAATCGTTGTTTCGATCAAGGAAGTTCCCTCGCGCGATTCGGTCTTGCGTGTGGACGCATCGGGCGCTTGGATTCAGGAAACGGATCTGGCGTACGAGATCAACGAGCCGGACGCATACGCTCTCGAAGAAGGTCTGCAGTTGAAAGAGAAACACGGCGGCGAGGTTGTGGTCGTGTGCGCGGGACCGGCACGCGCCGCGCAGACGATTCGCGAGGCGCTGGCCAAGGGCGCGGACCGGGCGTTGCACATCGAAGAAGAAAACCTGGGCGCGTTCGATCCGCTGAGCCTGGCGCGGCTGATGGCAGGGGCGCTCAAATTGGAAAAGCCCGACCTGGTGCTGACGGGGCTGCAATCCGACGATTTGGGCTATGGGCAGACGGGCGTGATCCTGGCGGAGCTTCTGGGCGTTCCGCACGCCACGATCATCATGCAGGTAGAGAAACAGAACGGCGGGATTCGCGTGAAGCGCGAGCTGGAGGACGGCTGGTTCCAGCATGTGGAGATGCCGCTGCCGGCGCTGCTGACGATCCAATCGGGCATCAACAAGCTGCGCTATGCGACGCTGATGGGAATCAAGAAAGCCAAGAGCAAAGAAGTGAAGCGGCTGACGGCGGCGGAGCTGGGCGTGACGCCGGCGGCGTCGATTCGCTTTTCGCGCGTGTATCTGCCGGAGAAGAGCAAACATACGCAGATTCTGGAAGGCTCGCCCAAAGAGGCCGCGGCGAAGCTGGTGGAAAAGCTGAAATTCGAGGCGCGCGTGTTATGAGTATTCTGGCGATTCTGGAACAGAGGGCCGGCGCGTGGCACCGCATGTCGTGGGAGACGCTGGCGGCGGCACAGCAACTGGGCGCCGATTTACAGCAGCCGGTAAGCGCGGCCGTGGGGGGCGGCGAAGTGGGCGGGCTCGCGGCGGAACTGGCGGGAAAGAAGCTCGAGCGCGTGTATGCGGTGGAGCACGAGTTACTGAAAGACTACACGCCCGACGGGTACGCAGCGGCGCTCGGACAACTTATCGCGGTGGCGAAACCGCGAGTCGTGCTGTTGCCGCACACGTACCAAGTGCGGGATTTTGCGCCTAAGCTGGCGACGGCGCTCGGACGCGTGCTCGTGAGCGATGTGGTGGCACATCGGGTGGAGGGCGGCGAGGCGGTTCTGGTGCGCCAGCTCTTCCAGGGAAAAATGAATGTCGATGTGCGGTTCGTGGGCGAGCCGCCGTACTTCGCGTCGGTGCAGGCGGGCGCGTACAGGGCGGATCAGGTGGCTGCGGGATCGGCGACTGTGGAGAAGTTTCGGCCAGAGCTTTCGGCGGCGGCGATTCGCACCAAGCCGCTGGATCTGTTCCGGGAGTCGCAGCGGGCGGTGGATCTGACGGCGGCGGAGATCATCGTCTCGGTGGGCCGCGGTATCAAAGAGGCCGAGAACATTCCCATTGTGAAGGACCTGGCGGAGGCGCTGGGAGCGGAGCTGGCGGCATCGCGGCCCATCTGCGATAACGGCTGGCTGCCGATGGAGCGGCAAGTCGGAAGCTCGGGGCAGACGGTTTCGCCGAAGCTGTACCTGGCAGTGGGGATTTCAGGCGCGATCCAGCACCTGGTGGGCATGAAGGGATCGAAGACGATCGTCGCGATCAACAAGGATGCGGAAGCGCCGATATTCGAGGTGGCGGATTACGGCATTGTCGGCGATCTGTTCCAGGTGGTACCGGCGCTGGTGGAGGAGATCAAGAAGGCGAAGGGGTAGGAGGGGCTGAGGTGACTGTCACGCCCTTCAGTGCGATTCTTCCTTGCCGGCGTATAGCTCTTCGATGTCGTCGCGGAAGTTTTCGAGCACGCGCATACGGCGGACTTTCATGGTGGCGGTCAACTCGCCTTGCTCGATGGAGAACTCACGCGCGATGACGCGGAATTTGCGGACCTGTTCGAACTGCGCGAGCTGTTTGTTCACGCGACTCACAATGCGCCGCACTTCGGCCTGCACCGGCGGAGCTTCGGCGATGGCGGCAGGGGAACGGCCTGGGTAGTCCTTCATCCCATCCAGCAACTCAGCAATGCTGGTGTTGATGGTGAACAGCGCGGCCAGGTAGGGCAGGCGGTCGCCGATGAGGATGACCTGGCTAATTAGCGGCTCAAACTTGAACAGGCTCTCGACGCGGGAAGGATAGATCTTTTTGCCGGACGAGGTGACGATGAGTTCTTTCTTGCGGCCGGTGATGAACAGATAGCCGTCGGCATCCATAGAAGCAATATCGCCGGTGTGCAGCCAGCCATCGCGCAGGACCTCGGCGGTGGCGTCGGGGTCCTTGTAATAACGGGAAAACAGGCTGGGGGTTCGGATCAACAGCTCTCCGTCCCCGGCAATGCGCACCTCGACCCCGGGCAGAGGCTTGCCAATGCTGCCGGGCCTGGGGTTGTCGATCGGATTTAACATGGCCACGCCGCCTTCAGTGAGGCCGTAGCCCTCGACGAGCGGCATACCAGCGGCTTCGTAGAACTCGGCCAAATCGGTTCCGAGCGGAGCGGCGCCGGAAGCTGGAATTGCCATCTTGCCACCGAAGCGCGCCCGAACCTTAGCGAAAACCACGCGGTCAATCAGCGCGAGGGGGCCACGAATCCTCCACGGCACGGGTTCACCGAGGCGTCGATGGCGCATCGCCGCCAGGCCGAGCCCCAGGCCACCCCAAAAAAGTTTCTGAATGGCGGCCGGTTTCTTTTTCAGCTCAGCGCAGATGGTGGCATAGATGCGTTCCCACAGGCGCGGGGGTGCGAGGAAGAACGTGGGCCGCACGATTTTGATCTCCTGCGGCAGCTTGATTAGACTCTCGGTGAAGTTGACGGGCAGGCCGCAACGAATGGGCAGCAGTTCCAACACGACGCGCTGTGCGATGTGCGCCGAGGGCAGAAAGGCGAGGGTGCGATCTTTGGGGCCAACAGGCAGCGCGACGGGCGCCATATCGATATTCGACACCAGGGCGTTGTGGGTGACCATGACCATTTTCGGCTCGCCGGTGGCGCCAGAGGTGAGGTAGAGAATAGCGTCGTCGGTGGGCTGCACTTCGGCGCGAATGGTGCTGAGCAAGGCCGGATCGCGCGCGATGGCGGAGCGGCCAAACTCGCGAAGCTGGTCGAGCGTGATGACACCGGGAGCCTCGCCGGTCAGGAGAAAGCGTTTCTCTATGGGCGCATCCTTGAGCTGCTCGAGGGTCTTGGGATCCTCCGCGAACAACGCCTTTGCATCGCACGCTTGCAGGGTGCGAATCGTTTCCCTGACTGGATAGTTGGGATATAGCGCGGCCGCGATGGAACCGTTGGCCAGTATGCCGAGATCAGCAAGATAGAATTCCAGGCGTGTTTCGGAATCGAGAGCAACGATATCACCCTTGCGAATGCCCAGCGTGCGCAGGCCGGCGGCGACCTCCTCGACCGCGGTGCGGTACTCCACCCAATGCAGCGTCCGCACCTTTCTCTTGCCGTCCTCGGTGTAGGGCTGGTGCAGAGCGGGAGCATGCCCAAACACTTCGGCGGCTTCTTCAAGGACACGGAAGACTGTGCGATCGGCCATCAAAAAAAGGCTACCACGGAGGCCTGGAGCGACCTAGCCGGGCTAGCGCAGAGCGGCGAGACGCGGCAAAGCCTCGAGTTCCTCAAGTGTGCGGGGCCAATCTTCGCGCCACAGGCGGGAGAGCGCGCGGTCGGCAAGCAATTTGCCGCCGGTCTGGCAGCGCGCACAGTAGTTGGTTTCGTTGGATGCGTAGCGGATACGCTGCACTTTGGCGCCGCAAACGGGGCAGGGCTGGCCGTAGCGGCCGTGGACGGCCATGCCTTCCCGGAAAGCGGTGACTTTCTCGGGGAATGCGCCCCGAGCATCCGCGCGCAGGCGACCGGCCCATTCGATGAGGACGGCTTGGGTGGCATCGTAGAGACGCTGGATCTGCTCGGACGAAAGTTTCTGGGTGAGCGCGACCGGGGAAAGCTGAGCGCGATGCAGGATCTCATCCGAGTACGCATTGCCAATGCCGCTGAACAGGCGCGGATCGGTGAGCGCGCGTTTGAGCGTGTGATTGGCCGAGGTAAGGGCAGCCGAAAAAGCGGCGATGCCGGAATCGAGAACCTCGATGCCTCCGGCGTCGAGAGATCGGAGGCCATCGTCGCCGCGCACAAGGTGCAGCGACGCGCGCTTTTGCGAACCGGCCTCGGTGAGCACCAGAGTACCGTTGGAAAAATCGAAGGCCGCGGGCGCGTTCTTACGGGCGAGCTTGGCGCCTGGCTCGCGCCAATGCAAGCGGCCGGCGATCATGAGATGCAGGACGAGCCAGTAGTCATCCTCCAGCCCGATGGCTATGCGCTTGCCGACGCGGCGGAGCGCGCCGACCTTTTTCCCGTTGACGGCGGCGAGCGGTGGCGCGACGGTGCGCAGCAGGAATGGGCTGGCGAGGCGCACGCGATCGAGAACCTGGCCGAGTATCCGCGATTCGAGCGCCTCGATATAGACGACGATGTCGGGTAGTTCCGGCATAGGGGACGCTCAGCCGACCGTGAGGCGCTCCAAGTGCTGTGAAGCTTGCAAACCAGTGTATCTGGCGATCACGTCGAAATCTCTGTCCCTGTGCCACACGGGGACTTTATTCTCGATGGCAATAGCAGCGATCAAACAGTCTGCTGACGAGCGAACGGTATAGCCCTTCTGCCGTCCTCGCCGATAGATATCGGCCGCTTGCAGAAAGATGTCGCATGGCAGAGGGTCGCTGAGGCGGGGAATGGCAAGGAGGCTATCACGAAAGGAGCCGCTGGCAGGGAGCTCGCAGAGACCCTGCAGAACCTCCTGGACGATCGGCCCGCACGTCACAAATTGGAGAAGGCGATCACCGGCGAGCGCACGGCCTAGCCGGCGGTTCATCAGTTCGATCCAAACGGACGTGTCGACCAGTATCAACGGCTCCTCGGCCGTCGTGACGAAGATACGGGCCGGCGCTTACGAGCGGGAAGGTCCTCGCGCATCTCCGATAGATCGCCTTCCCAGAGACCTTTGCCGAAGAAGCCGGACAGGCGCTGAATTTTTCGCATACGTAGAACTTCCTGAAGTGCGAGATTCACGGTGCCTGAATACGTCTTGGTCTGGAGCTCACGCATGGCAGTTTCAAGCAAGGGCGCATCCAACACAAGATTTGTGCGCTTCATGTGTATAGTATACTTCAGGGCACCGGATCGAATCACGCGGGTTAGATGGCGGCTGGCTCTATTTGTGAAGATCAAGCGGGCCGCGGAGTCTCCACCGGGGCCGGTACCTCACCCGCCAGCTCGGCGACCTGCCGGGCAATGGTTTCGGTCAATTGCGCCCGATCCTTGAGCTGCATGCCCGTGGTCGGAATCGGGTCCCCAATGTTCAATGTGACAGGGCCGCCACGCACGTAATTGGACCCCATGGGCAGCACGTCACGAGTACCTACCAGACCCAGCGGCACGATCGGAACACCGGCCTTGATCGCGATATAAGCAGCGCCTTCTTTGAATTCACGCATGCCGCCACGCGAACGGCCACCTTCGGGGAACAACAACATGGAAATCTTGCGCTCCTGAATGAGGCGCGCACCCAGCGCCATGCTTTTGACCGATTCGCGGGCATCACCGCGCACCACGGGAAGGTGGCCAGCGCGCTTCAAGTGGGTGCCCAGGAACGGAATCAGAAACAAGCCTTTCTTGGCGTAGAAGCGGAACTCCACCGGAATGGTAGCCAGGATTGCCGGAATATCCATGTAGCTGCGGTGATTGGAAACAAAGACGTAGCTTTGGCTGGGATCGATTTTCTCGAGGCCGTGAACCATCAGTTGCACACGTGCCACACGCAGCAGCCAGCGCCCCCAAGGACCCGCGAGCTCGTTGCACCGGCGGCCGGTTGTATCGAAAAGGCTGACGATGAAGGAGGCTGTGCCGAAGACAACGGTGACCAGCACGATGAGGGGATCGGTAAACAGGAGCGACCGCAAATGGCCAAGAGACATTGCCGGTGAGAGTATTCTACCCATTCAGCAGGGTCATGGCCTCGCCCACCAGGAAAAGCGAGCCAGTGATGAAAATCGCGCGATCGGGGGCGCCGGAACGGGCCATCTCCAGCGCCTTGCGAAGATCCGGCGCGGTGCGCAGGTTGGGGTGCCCGGACAGAGCGCGGATGGTTGCAGGATCGACCGCGCGGGTTTGCGGCGGCGCGGTAGCAATTACTTCCTTGGCATGCGGAAATAGAATGCTGGTGATTTCCTCGACGGCCTTGTCGCGCATGGCGCCGTAGATCAAGACCACAGGCCGCGCAACGTAAAAGCGCTCGATGTAGGCCGCGAGAGCGCGAGCCCCGGCGGGGTTGTGTGCGCCATCCAGGATGATCTCGGGCGATTCCGAAACGCGGTCCAGACGTCCGGGCCAGCGGGTGTTGGCGATGCCGCGCTGGATCGCGTCTGAAGCTATACCTAAGTGGTGGAGCGCAGCGATGGCGACGACGGCATTGGATGCCTGGTGCTCGCCGGCAAGAGGGCAATCGATCTGCATCGTGGAGCCATCGCGCAAAGCGAAGTGGCTGCCGCGGGCAGAATACGCAACGTTGTCTATTCGCCAACGCTCCTGCGCGTGGATTACCTCAATTCCCAGCTCCGCGGCGCGCCGATCCAGCGTCTGCTGCGCTTCCGGCCGCTGCGCGGCGAACACGGCGGGCACACTCGCCTTGAGAATGCCGGCCTTCTCTCCGGCGATGGATTCCAGACTCTTGCCCAGCAATGCCTCGTGGTCGAAATCCACGGGCGTGATGACGCACAGCTCCGGACGGACGACGTTGGTCGCGTCCAGACGTCCGCCCAAACCGACTTCGAGCACGACGGCCTGGGTCTCGCGATCCTGAAATACCAGGAAGGCCATGGCGGTTACGGTTTCGAAGTAAGTGGGGTGGAAGTCGATGGCGCCCTGATTGAGAAGCTGCTCGGCGCCTGCATGGACGCGATCGAAGGCAGCACTGAACTCGGAAGCCAGGACAGGGCACCCGTCGATGCGAATGCGCTCCGTGGGCTCGACCAGATGCGGCGAGGTGAACAGGCCAGTCCGCAAACCGGCGGCGCGGAGACCGGATTCAATCATGGCGCAAACCGAACCCTTGCCATTGGTGCCGGCGACGTGCACGATGCGCGGCAGACGCTCAGGGTTTCCCAAAGCCACGAGTAGGGTGGTGATGCGCTCGAGCCCGTACTTGGCGGTTTTGACTTCGTTGCCGAGTGAGTACAGGAACCGGACCGAATCCGGGTAGGTCATTACTGCACCGGGCCGCTGAAGAAGGTCAGAGCTTTGGAAATGTAAGGCTTGAGCTCCATACGCGGCACCACGGCATCGAGCATGCCGTGTTTCAGCAGGAATTCGCTCCGCTGAAAGCCTTCGGGGAGTTTCTGGCGGATGGTCTGCTCGATGACGCGCGGACCGGCGAAACCAATCAGCGCGCCCGGCTCGGCGATGTTGAGATCACCCAGCATGGCGAGGCTGGCGGTGACGCCCCCGGTGGTGGGGTCGGTGAGGACACTGATATAAGGGACGCGCGCTTCGTCGAGGCGCATGAGGGCCGCGGAAATCTTGGCCAGTTGCATGAGGCTGATGGCGCCCTCTTGCATGCGCGCGCCGCCCGAAGCAGAGATAATGACCAGCGGCTGCCGCGAGGCGATGGACCTTTCGATGGCGCGGGTGATTTTTTCACCCATCACCGCGCCCATACTGCCACCGATGAACTTGGGTTCCATGGCGCAGATCTGCACTTTGCGGCCGTCGATGGTGCCGGCCGCGGAGATGAGCGCATCCGCAAGAGAAGTGGCCGCTTGTGCGGTGGCCAGACGCTCGCGATAAGAACGTTGGTCCACGAACTCCAGAGGGTCGGACGAGGATAATTCCGCGTCAAACTGTTGGTAAGGGCCGTCGAGAAGCAATTGCAGCCGCGCTACCGCGTCAATGCGGAAATGCGCGCCACACTTTGGACAGACACTGTGGCTCTCTTCGAGATCCTTTTTCCAGATAATCTCTTTACAGCTTTCACACTTCTGCCAGAGCCCCTCGGTCTTGACCTTCCGGTCGCGCTCGTCAGGCTTCGATTGTTTTTTCTCCGGACCGCCGCTTTCACGCTTAAACCAGGACATGAAACCACCTACCTTAGCGCGGGTAAGGATGGCCCCGCAACGTGGTGAAGGCCCGGTAGATCTGCTCGGCGAGCATGGCGCGCGCCAGTTCGTGCGGAAACGTCATGCGGGAAAGCGAAACGAGCAGATCGGAGCGATCGCGCCAGGCAGGCGGAAGACCGTCGGCGCCACCCATCAGAAACAACAGGTCGCGGCCCTCCATCTCGGCTTTCTCGACCAGTGTGGTGAACTGGCGCGAATCCATCTCACGGCCCGCGGGATCGAGAAGGACTTTGCGCGCCGACGGGTGCCGTGACCAGGGATCGAAGCGATCGGGCCGGATTTCGCGCATCTCACATGGAGCATAATGCGCGCTACGATCGATGAAATCCGCGGCGATTCGATTGGCCGCCGGATCGCGCGCCTTCCCGATGTAGTAAAGAAAAACCTTCACGCGGGGATGTCGAGAGTTTTGGCGTTGCGCCAGAGACGTTCGAGATCGTAGTAGGTGCGGGCATGGGGCGAGAAGACGTGAATCAGAAAATCGCCGTAGTCGAGCAGCACCCACTCGGCCTGGTTATAGCCTTCCACACTCAGCGGAAACTCGCCTCGTTCCTTGAGTTGCAGCCCGATCTCGTCACTGATGGCCTGAATCTGCCGGTTATTGCCACCGGTGCAAACAACAAAATAGTCCGCGAAAGAGGTGATACCGGTAAGATCCAGCACCTTGATGTCGGTCGCTTTTTTCGATTCAGCGGCACGGACTGCCGTGAGCCACGCGGGGATTTCGTGATGGGTTCGTTCGGTCCTGCTCAGAAGCGCTCCTACACGGTATCGTACTATAACTTGCGGGAGATGCGGGTAAGAACCTCACGGCTGCGACGCAATTCAGGCGGATCGCATCCTTCGTGTCGCCCTTAACGAACGTGGCTCGTACGAGGACTGACTACTCATCGCCTGCCGTGACGTGAGGTTGACGCCAGAAAGGTCGGGCTTATCATGCCGGCCAAAGCACTAGCTCAGGAAATTAAAGTCAAGAACATCATCGACATTGCCTTGGGCTTCTCGTCGATGACGAGAGTATTTTCCAAAGGCTCAAATGCGGAAATCACGAAGCAGCTTGAACAACTGCTTAAGGGTCTGGATCGCATCCGCGACCGAGAATCTTATGAAAGAGTCTATGCGGACTTTTGCTATCGGTTTAGCCAGACAATTCGCACTGCCGAGAAAAAGTTGAAGGATGGGCGGGTAAAACCAAGCCATGCCTGCTCATTCGGACAGGGGGCCAAGGTACCGGATATTGCAGCCAAGGTCTACGCCTACTATTGTGATCAGCCTACTGCCGATGTAGCACGAAGGCTTGTCCCGATGCTGCACGGTGCATTGGACAACGGGCTGATGAAATATTTGGCAAATGGTCATGGCGGCGTAAGTGCAAAAAGCATCGAGGATGTGGATCGCGAGCAGTACGAAGCGCTGCAGTCTCTTGTGGCGCGGGATATCGAGAAACGATTTCAATCCGAGATCTGTCCCGTTCAGTGGGACGATATCGTATGGCGCGAACAGAATCGACCGCAGGACGCAGGCGTACCCTCGGACACGCTGCAAGCATGAACGCTCTCCTCGAGCAGTTGGGTATTCAGCTCCCCATCATCCAGGCTCCGATGGCGGGAGGCAGCGACACACCCGAGTTAGCTGCGGCCGTCTCGAATGCCGGCGGTCTTGGGTCGCTGGGAGTTAGTTATCTTGTGCCGGATCAGATTGCGGAGTCGATCCGGCAGGTTCGCACGCAGACAAACAGGCCCTTCAACGTTAACCTTTTCGCCAGAGCTCCCGAGCCCGACCCGAAGATCGATCCCGCACCGATGCTGGCTGTTCTCGCCGAGATTCACGAGGCGTTCGGATTGCCGGCTCCAGTGCTGCCCGTTCTGCCGGCCGACCCCTTCCCCAAGCAGCTCGAGGCCGTGTTGGAGGCGCGGCCACCCGTTTTCAGTTTCACCTTCGGCATACCGGGAGTCGACGCGATGGCCCGCCTTAAGGCGGCAGGAATTGTGATCCTAGGCACGGCGACCATCGTCGCAGAAGCTCGAATGCTGGTGGATGCCGGCGTCGACGCGATTGTCGCGCAAGGCGCCGAAGCGGGAGCGCACCGCGGCACTTTCGCCGGGCCGTTTGAGGAAGCCATGATCCCAACCTTCGATCTGGTACAGGGAATCCGCCGCGTGGTGGAGACGCCGGTAATCGCCTCAGGTGGGCTGATGAGTGGCCAGGATGTGAGGGCCGCAATGGCGCTCGGAGCATCCGCGGCTCAACTCGGCACTGCGTTTCTACCTTGCCCGGAGTCGGGCGCGCCCGAGACGCACAAACGGGCGATCCTGACGGCACGCGCGGATACCACCGTGATCACGCGCGCTTTCTCCGGACGGCCGGCGCGCGGACTGGCCAATGCCTTCATTGCGAAACTGGCGGGGAAGGAGCACATCATCCTGCCTTACCCCTTGCAGAACGCTCTCACTCGGGCCATGCGCGCAGCCGCGGCGAAGCGAGGCGACGCGGGATTCCTGTCGCTCTGGGCCGGGAAGGGCGTGGCCCGGTCGCACTCTCCGCCAGCGGCCAAACTCGTCGCGTACCTTGCCGACGAGATGAATTGCTAATCGTTCCCTCCTGGTACTGGTACGCCTTAGCACGCTTTCGTCTTGTGCCTTCGATTCGCCCGCGATATCTTAACCACAGATGTTCAACTGCTGCCGTCAGGACACTTGCGTCGCTTTGCCGCTGGTGCTGCTCGCGGGCTTGCTCGCGCCGCTCGGCCGGGCGCAAGATACCGTCGCGCGGAAACGGCCCGGTTCCATCACGCCGGGCCAGGACGTCATACAGTCGAATTTCCGCATTGACAGCAACGTCGTACTCATCCATGCTTCCGTTACCGATTCGCACGGACGTTTCATTACCGGTTTGCAGCGCGAAGATTTTCGGATCTTCGAAAACAAGACCGAGCAACATTTGCGCTATTTCTCCGCCGAAGAAATGCCCGTTTCCATCGGATTAGTGCTGGACTTCAGCCGTAGCATGTCCAGCAACTTCAGCCAGCTTCAGGAAGCAGTCGCCCAGTTTCTGAGAACCACCAATCCGGCGGACGAATTTTGCCTGGTAGAGTTCCGGGACCGTGCCGAGTTGACCATTGGCTTCACCCACGCGCCAGAGGAGATTCAAAATCGCGTGGTGCTTGCCCAGCCATCCGGCAGTACGGCTCTACTAGACGCCGTCTATTTGGCTCTGCGCCAGATGAAGAAGGCGCACAACGCGCGCAAGGCGCTCCTTATCGTTTCCGACGGCGGCGATAATCACAGCCGGTACAGTGCGCGGGAAGTCGAGAATCTCGCGCGAGAATCGGATGTCGAAACTTACACGATCGGCATCGGGGCTCAGACTTCGCGGGGTCTTGCGGAATATGAGATGCCAGGAGCTCGTCTGCTGGATGAAATCAGCGAGCAGGGCGGAGGGCGGTATTACGGGATCGACCGCTCGCGGGACCTGCCCGCAACCGCGGAGAGGATCGGCCGCGAACTCCGCCATGAGTATGTGCTGGGCTACACCTCCACCAACCAGGGGCGCGACGGCAGGTACCGGCGTGTCGAGGTGAAGGTTCTGCGATCGCCGGGCCAGCCCAAGCTATCGACGTATTGGCGGCGCGGCTATTACGCTCCGGCGGATTAACCCGCGATGGCATCTTCCCGCGCTCTGCGATGCCAGTGAATCCGGCATCAAAACTCCTTGAAGTCTTCGTCGAGGGGGAACGCATCTTTGCCGGCGTGCACGGCTGCCAACGACGCAGGCTTGACGTAAGGTACTGCGGAAACGCGTTTTGGCGGCTGCGTGTGAGGGCGCTCCGCCATCGCGAGCCGTGCGGTCTGCTTCCTTTCGAACGGCCGCGAGCGGGTACCCGCCCCTGACGTGCCTCCCACCATGCCATGTAAACGTAGAACCAGGGCCCGGAGCGTGTCGGATTGCGCACTCAACTCTTCGCAGGCTGAGGCACTCTCCTCCGCATGCGCTGCCGTGGTTTGGGTCACCTGCTGCATCTGGAGTACGGCCTTGGCAACTTGTTCGATCCCGCGCGCCTGCTCCTGGCTTCCCAGCTTCACTTCGTCTACCAGCGTTTTCACACTGACGGCACTCTCGGTGATGGACCGTACCGCAGCCGCCACGTGATCGAGCTTGGCTTTGCCGTCATTTGATCTCGCTACCGACTCCTCGATCAACTCAGTGGTATCCTTGGCCGCCTGCGCGCAGCGTTGCGCCAGGTTCCGAACTTCGTCAGCGACTACGGCAAATCCCATGCCCGCCTCACCGGCCCGCGCTGCTTCCACCGCCGCGTTCAGCGCCAGAATGTTGGTTTGGAAGGCGATCTCGTCGATGACCTTGATGATTTTAGAAATCTTGTCACTGGAGGCGTTGATCTCGTTCATCGATACGGCCATTTGATCCAGGTTCCGGTTGGCATCGCCGATGCGATCGGAAGCTTCGGCCATATTGTCAGCCGCGGTCCCGGAGTTCTGTGCGTTCCTCTGCGTCATGGAATTGATCTGTTCGCTCGACGCCGAGGTCTCTTCGAGCGACGCCGCCTGCTCTGACGATGCCTGCGCCAGCGATTGGCTGGATGCGGAAACCTGGGATGCGGCGCTCGAAATCTGATCGGCCCCCTCTGCCAATTCCGACGCAATCGCATGGAGGTCGCGCGTGCTCCGCCGGATGACGACCGCAGCCACCGCGATCAGAGCCATGCCGAGCGCCAGCAGAATTCCCACAGCCACGCGGGCTTTGCGAGAGACTTCGTCAGCACGATCAAAGGCGTCCAGACTCAACCGTTGTTGTAATGAAAGCAATTCGTCGATATTCTTCGTAACGCCCGCTCCGACCGGCACCAGCCGGTCCGCGTCCATTTGAACCGCTTCGCGGACTTGCCCATCGGTGCACATCTTGACAATCTCGGGTTGGATTCGCGCATACTCCGCGGCACCGCTCTCGATGCTGTCGGCCAACTGGCGGCCCCGTTCTAAGACCAACAGAGGCCTCAACGCGCGAATCTTCTCGCCAATCCCCGCCATCGATTTGGCGAACAGCTCCTTGTTCAACTGCACTTTTTCGGCGTTGTTGATGCTCGAGAAGAGCAGAATGCCGCGCTGCGCCAGCCGGAAAGTCAGAGCAGCGGTCTTTATATCCGCCATGATCTCGACCTTTTTCGCTGCCCGATGGACGGCCGTGTCGAGTTCATTTTTCAGTTTCGCGATGTAAACCCATGTGCACACCCCCATTGCGACAGATAACACTCCCATCATCGCGAAACACGCCGCCAGCTTCTTGCCGATCGTCACTTGGGATTTCATGAAACCCCTTGCTCCTTCCTACCTTGCAGGATTCCTGCTACCGTAGCTCCTCGCAGAAATCGCCCAAATCACCAGGCGGAGACCTTGCGCGGTCTCCCAACCAAACAATCGGCCGTGAAGGGATCCGGCTTTAGCGGCCTGCCGCGAGTACCAGCCGCCTTCAATAGCAAGCACCGGTAGCTTTCTGCGAAGCTAGAAAGAGCAATGAAAGCTCTCGTCAAGAAACTCGCCGAGCCCGGATTGTGGCTGGAAGACGTCCCCGAACCCAAGATCGGGATCAACGACGTTCTCATTCACGTGAAACGCGCCTCGGTCTGCGGCACCGACGTCCACATCTACAACTGGGACGCCTGGGCCCAACAGGCGATCCCGGTGCCGATGGTCATCGGGCATGAGTTCGTCGGAGAGATCGCGCAGGTTGGCTCCAACGTTCCCGACTTCTTCCCGGGCCAAATCGTCAGCGGGGAAGGCCACGTGGTCTGCGGCCACTGCCGCAACTGTCTGGCGGGACGCCGCCACCTCTGCGCGCGCACCAGCGGCGTTGGCGTGAACCGGCCCGGCGCCTTCGCCGAATACATCGCGGTGCCCATGAGCAACGTGTGGGTGCATTCCCCGCACGTGGATCTCGATGTGGCGAGCATTTTCGATCCCTTCGGCAACGCCGTCCACACCGCGCTCTCGTTCCCTGTGCTGGGCGAAGACGTGCTCGTCACCGGCGCCGGGCCGATCGGTCTGATGGCCGCGGCCGTCGCTCGCCACGCGGGCGCGCGTTTCGTCGTGATCACCGACGTCAATCCTTACCGCCTGGCGCTCGCATCCAAAGTGGGTGTCACCCGCGCCGTCGACGTACGTTCCGAAAAGCTAGCCGACGTGCAGCAGCAACTCGGTATGAAAGAAGGTTTCGACATCGGCCTCGAAATGTCCGGCAACGCCGCCGCCCTCAGAGACATGATTGCCAACATGTGCCACGGCGGCAAAATCGCGATGCTCGGCATTCCCTCCGAGCCCATGGCCATGGATTGGCGCACCGTCATCTTCAGCATGCTCACCATCAAAGGCATCTACGGCCGCGAAATGTACGAGACCTGGTACAAGATGACCGTCATGCTCCAATCCGGCCTCGACATCAAGCCCGTCATCACCCACCGCTTCCCCTACACCGACTTCGAGCAGGCCTTCACGGTCATGCGCAAAGGCGAATCAGGCAAAGTGATATTGAACTGGGAGATGTAGGGTTTTTCATTCGCGTAAATTCGCGTGCATTCGCGGCCCAATTATGAAAACCAACGCCGTTCGCCTGCTGGATAAACTCGGCATCCGCTACGAACTCCGCGACTACGAAGTCGACCCCGACGACCTGGACGCCGGAACCGTCGCCGCCAAGATCGGCCTGCCCGCCGAGCAGGTCTTCAAGACCTTGGTAGCCCGCGGCGACCGCAATGGCATTTGCCTCGCCGTGGTGCCCGCCGACGCGCATCTCGACGAGAAGGCGCTAGCGCGGCTCACCGGCGACCGCAAAGTGGAAGTGGTCCCGCTGAAAGAAGTGCAGCCCCTAACTGGCTACATTCGCGGTGGCGTGACCGCGCTCGCCTCAAAGCGCAACTATCCCGTCTACCTCGACGAAACCGCCGACCTGTTCGACGTGATCTCCGTATCCGCCGGCGTACGCGGAACGCAGATACTGCTCGCGCCGAAAGATTATTTGGCGGCCGTGGAAGGTAAGGTAGGAGCGATTGGAAGAAAGGTATAACAGTATCGTGCGTGTAAGGACGTCCATCACACTCCCTGCGGAATTAGTGAAGAGGATCGATGCGGCTGACTCAAACCGCTCGGCCTTCATCGAACGGGCAGTGCGCGCCTACCTTTCCCAACTTCGACAAGCCGACGACATCCGAATCATCAACGCCAATGCAGACCGTTTGAACAGAGAGTCTATGGATGTGCTGGGTTACCAGCGGCGTCAACGGTGCGCAAGTAAAACGCTACAATAGGACTATGAACAGGGCCCGCTACGTCTATTGGCAAGACGGAGAGCAATGGCTCGGATACTTTGAGGAGTACCCGGACTACATGACTCAGGGCGAGAGCCTCGAGGATTTACAGGAAAGCCTAAAAGACCTGTACCAAGACCTAACGAGTGGCGAGATTCCCGGGATACGAAAGATAGCTGAACTAACTGTTCCATGAAGCGGCAGGATCTGATCCGCCGTCTCGAAGAATCGGGATGTGTCCTGGTGCGGCATGGTGGCCGCCACGACTGGTACCGGAATCCTAAAACCGGCCAATCTCAACCGGTTCCGCGTCACAGAGAGATCAACGAGCACGTCGCCAGGAACATTCTGAAGAAACTGAAAGGTTAGTGTTGCGACCTGCCAGCCATCGATCACTTCCCCAACCGTTGCTGGTATTGGAAGCCAAAGGAACCTCGTCTGAATCTGCACGCGCTGGAACCAGACACATGCATTGCTCCTGACCGGAGCACGCTCGTCGCAAATTCGCCATCAGATAACTTGGCGTCTTCCCGCCCCCCTGGGGGCCGCACGTCAATCGTGGCGATCCTCTTGTTCGCGTTCTAGGCCGAGCGTGGTAAATTGGCGCGGCGGCGGACCCACGGCCAACTTTGGTGGTACTACAAGTAGCGCGACTGGTACGACGACTGTCCCAACCAAAAACCCAATGGGAAGCCATAATAGCGATAGGGTCATCACACTCCTAGCCCCGGCTAACCACATTAGTAGGAGTCCGATCACACCGCTGAACAACACCAAGGTGCGCGCATATGCGGTCGGTACTCGGAGGACACGGCCGCACCGTACGCAATGCACACCCTCGGAGAATATGCCCTTGGATGCAACTACTCGATTACAACAGGAAGGACACTGTAACCCCCTTTTTTGCCTTAGCATAGTAGTCGCACTCGAATAACAGAGGTTCCGTTTCTACTGCTGTTCGCTACACCAAGACTTTGCCGCCCTAGGACATTTGTCAGGCCCTGTCTAGTCAATGCATAAAACGTGACTTCGAAGTGACGCGATCTCTCACCTCAAATACTTCCCTGTCCAAGACCCCTCCGCCTTCGCGATCTGCTCCGGCGTCCCCGTCGCCACGATGTGACCGCCCCGCTCTCCGCCCTCTGGCCCCAGGTCGATCACCCAGTCCGCCGCACGGATCACGTCGAGATTGTGCTCGATCACCAGCAGCGATCCACCGTTTTCAATCAGCCGCTGAAACGCTCCCAGCAGTTTGGCGATGTCGTCGAAGTGCAGCCCCGTCGTCGGTTCGTCGAAAATGTACAGCGTGCCTTCGCACGATGCCTGCGCGAGGTGCGCGGCCAGCTTCACCCGCTGCGCTTCTCCGCCCGAAAGCGTTGTCGCCGATTGGCCCAGCCGCAGGTAGCCCAGCCCGACATCTGACAGCACCTTCAGCTTCGAAACGAGGCGTGGCGTCCCGTTAAAAAACCGGATGGCCTCGTCCACCGTCAGTTGCAGCACCTCGTGAACGTTCAGTCCCTGGTAGCGAATATCCAGAATGCTGCTCTTGAAGCGAGTGCCCTTGCATTCCTCGCAGATCAGCTCCACATCCGCCAGAAACTGCATCTCCACCGTCACCGTGCCGTCGCCTTGGCAGGTTTCGCAGCGCCCGCCGGGAATGTTGAACGAAAAGTGGCCGGCCGTGTAGCCGCGCTTCTCGGCGTCCTTAGTTGACGCAAACAGCGAGCGAATCACATCGAACGCCTTGATGTACGTCACCGGATTCGAGCGCGGCGTGCGCCCAATCGGCGATTGGTCCACCAGCACCACCTCGCGCAGCCGCTCCGCGCCATCCACGCGCCGGCACGTCATCTTGGCGCCCGAGGATTCCAGCGCTTCATCCGCTGCCAGCGCTTCGTTCTCTACCGCCGCCTCGGTTTTCTGCAACAGCGCTTCGAGCGAGCGATACACCACGTCATGCACCAGCGTCGATTTGCCCGACCCCGATACCCCTGTCACGCACACCAGCATGCCGAGCGGTATCTCGACGTCGATGTTCTTGAGGTTGTGCAGCCGCGCGCCGGAAATCCGTAGCATGCGCTTGCGGTCCACGCGCCGCTTCTCGCGCCGTGAAGCCACGTGCATCTCCCCGCGCAGGTAACGGCCTGTTAGCGACCCATCGCCGTCCCGCAGCAGATCGCTGTACGAGCCCTCGTAAATGATTCTGCCGCCGTTCTCACCTGCGCCGGGCCCCAGATCCACGATGTGATCCGCCGACCGCATCACCTCCGGATCGTGCTCCACCACCACAATCGTGTTCCCCAACTCGCGCAACTCTTCGAGAATCCGGATCAACCGCCCCGTATCGCGCGTGTGCAGCCCGATCGATGGCTCATCCAGCACGTAGCACGCACCCACCAGCCGCGATCCCAGGCAGGTTGCGAGCTGAATGCGCTGCGCTTCCCCGCCCGAAAGCGTCGCCGCCAGCCTGTCGAGCGTCAGGTAGTCGAGCCCCACATCGTTCAGAAATTTCAATCGCTGCTGGATTTCCACCAGAATTTTTTCGGCGATGGCCTTTTCTTCCGGCGTCAGCTCCAGCACTTCGAAAAACGCCTGTGCCTCGGCAATGTTCATGCGGACGACATCGGCGAGATTCTTGCCGCTCACACGTACGTACAGCGCTTCCTTCCGCAGCCGCGCGCCGTTGCACTCCGGGCAGCGTGCATAGCCGCGATAACGGCTCAGAAACACGCGCACATGCAGCTTGTACTTTTTCGTTTCCAGATAATTGAAGAATCCACGCACGCCAGGAAATCCCGGGCCGCCATCGATGACGTAGTTCTTCTCCTCGTCCGTCAGGTCGCAGAACGGCACCGTCATTCGCACCTTACGGCCTTTCGGCGACGCCACTGCCTTCTTCAGCTTCAACAACCACTCGCGGCCTTTGGGCTTGGTCCAAGGCTCTATGGCGCCTTGCTCAAGCGACAAACCCTTATCGGGAATCGCCAAGTCCATGTCGTAGTCGATGGTGTTGCCGAAGCCCTGGCATCGTGGACATGCGCCCGCCGGGCTGTTGAAGCTGAATAGCGCCGGCTCCGGTTCCGTGAATGTGATCCCGCACCGCTTGCACGCGAATTTCTCGCTAAACCGCAGCTTCTCGCCCGACGCGGCATTTTCGAAAACAACCTCGCCCGCCTCTCGATAGCTGATCTCGGTCGTATCCACGACGCGCTGATGTAAATCCGCCGCAATCGCAATCCGGTCAGCCAGCACGTACAGCGGCTTGGAAAAGTTGATGTCGAGCAATGACTCCGGAGTCGAAAACTCGAACGTTCGCCCTTCCTGAAATAGCCGGTTGAACCCCTTCTTGCGCAGCTCGAATAGATGATCGCGCAACTGCTGCGTGTCCGGCTTCTCCGCGTGCGTCACCGGAAACAGCGCGTACCAACGCGAACCCTCCGGCTGCGCTAGCATCTGCGCGGCAACTTGATCCACCGTGTCCTTCTCTACGCGCCGCCCGCACTGCGGGCAGAACGTGCGGCCCACGCGCGCAAACAGCAACCGCAAGAAGTCGTAGCATTCCGTCGACGTCGCCACCGTCGAGCGCGGATTGCGGCTCGTATTCTTCTGGCGGATCGCAATCGCCGGCGCGATGCCGTCAATCTCGTCGACTTCCGGCTTTTCCATACGCTCCAGAAACTGCCGCGCGTAAGCCGAGAGCGATTCGACATACCTCCGCTGCCCCTCCGCGTAGATGGTGTCGAATGCCAGCGACGACTTCCCAGATCCCGAAACACCCGTGATCACCGTCAATTGGTTGTGCGGGATTGCGAGCGAGATATTCTTGAGGTTGTGGACCCGCGCGCCGCGGATGTCGATGGATTCTTCCACGAGCGATCCTACTGCTTGTAACTTTGGGGTGGGATTAATCCTCTAGTATACCAGCGGGCTCAGTGTGCTCCCCGTCACAAACGAGTACTATAGATGAGACCCCATGGCTGGTTGTACAAATGGGGCGGAGCGGATTAACCTCTTCGCCCTCGTAGTTTATATCCCAGATCCTCTGGCAAGATTTCTGGATGGCCTGCGAAAGGAACTGACTCCCGGTTGCCTGCCGCGCGCCCACGTGACCATTCTTCCCCCGCGATCCGTCGCCGTGGGTGCCGCTGCCGCCACTGATGCCGCGCGTGCTGTGGCTTCCGGTTTTGCACCCTTCGACATCGTGCCCGGTGACATCGAAATCTTCCGCACCACGAATGTGATCTACATCGGCATAAAGGAAGGTGAGCGCGAGTTGCGCGAAATCTATCGCGCACTCAACCAGGGTCCGTTAGCCTCCACCGAGCTATTTCCCTACCACCCGCATATCACCCTCGCCCAGGATTTGACACCCGACCAAGTCCAGCCGCTCTACCAACTTGCGCGGAAACGCTGGGCTGCTTTTCGCTCTTCGCGCCGCATCCGCGCCGAACGCGCCTGCTTCGTCCAATCGCGGGCCGACGCCGCCTGGCTCGACCTGGCCGAGTTCCGCTTGCAGGGCGTCACAGTTGGGTGATGCGAAATATACACCACTTATACGTGGGGCTTTTAACGCGACGCCGACATCTGCACCCATAAGAATCAATCAGATAGAAGCCTGGTAGCCAACCTGCACATGGCCCTTTTGGCGAGGCTATGGACAGAACTGTCACAACCCCCGAGCGGGCAGTCGAAGCAGTGCGCTCCGGCGACCGCGTTTGGATCCACGAGGGCTGCGCAACCCCTGAAATTCTGGTGGATGCACTGCTAAAACGCGCCCACGAACTGCGGAATGTAGAAATTATCCACATGCTGACTTTCGGCGCGGCCGATTACACCCGGCCGGAGTACGAAGGCCACTTTCGCCACAACGGCCTGTTTTTAGGCGCCAACGTCCGAGGAGCTGTCGCGGAAGGCCGGGCGGACTACACACCGATTTTCCTGAGTGAAATCGAAGAGCTGTTCTCGTCGGGCGAACTGCCTTTGGATGTTGCATTTATACAGGTTTCTCCCCCCGATGAGCACGGTTACGTGAGCCTGGGGGTGGGCATCGATTGCACCTTGACAGCCGCGCGCTGCGCCCGGCTTGTGATCGCCGAAGTGAACCACGAAATGCCCCGCACTCTGGGGGATACGTTCCTTCATATCAGTAAGATATCGGCAATTGTCGAGACTTCTCACCCGCTGCCCGAACTCCAATGCCCTCCTTTCACACCGCTTCAGCACCGCATCGCCGAAAACGTGGCATCGCTGGTTCCCGACGGTGCGACGCTACAGATCGGGATTGGGGGGATTCCCGATGCGGTTTTGAGCTGCCTGCGCGACCGGAGGGATCTCGGAGTTCACAGCGAGATGTGTTCCGACGGCGTGATTTCGCTAATCGAGGCCGGCGTGATCACGGGCGATCGCAAGACCATCCACCGGGGCAAGGTCGTGGCCGGTTTTGTACTGGGGACGAAGCGCCTATTCCAGTTCGTCCACGAGAACCCGATCTTCGAATTCCACCCCACGGCCTACACCAACGATCCATTCGTCATCGCGCAGAACGAGAAGATGGTGGCCATCAACTCGGCCATCCAGGTGGACCTGACCGGGCAGGTTTGCGCGGATTCGATCGGCACCAGACCCTATAGCGGTTTCGGCGGGCAACTGGATTTCGTGCGCGGCGCCGCACGGTCAAAGGGTGGCAAGCCGATTATCGCGTTGCCGTCGACGGCAAAGGACGACAGTATATCGCGAATTGTGCCGGTTCTCGACCCGGGCGCGGGAGTTGTGACCTCGCGCGCCGATGTGCACTACGTGGTAACGGAGCACGGTGTGGCGTACCTGCATGGCAAGACGCTACGGCAGCGCGCGGAAGCGCTGATCGCCATTGCCGATCCGAAATTTCGCGGCGAACTCGAAGAATTCGCCGCTCGCGCCAGGTATCTCGAGCCCAGACCCGCTCTGGTGGCTTAGGAGGCCGAATGACCGCGAATATTCAGAAGCCCGACCGCGGCCGGGTGGAACTCAATGCAGAGGAATGCAAGGGATGTGGGCTGTGCGTCGAAGCCTGTCCTCCCAAGGTGCTTCGTCTGGCTGGCCACCTCAATCGCTGCGGATACCATCCCGTAACGTGTTGCTCAACGGGGTGCACGGGCTGTGGCATCTGCTTCTTTGTTTGTCCAGAACCCGGTGCCGTTGCCGTGGAGCGTCTATGCGTAAACAACTGACCAAGGGCAACGAAGCCATCGTGAAGAGCGCCGTCCTGGCGGGTTGCCGGGCATTTTACGGATACCCCATCACGCCGGCCAGCGAAATCACGGAAGCGGCGGCGCTTTACCTACCCCAAGCGGGCGGCGTCTTCGTACAAGCCGAAAGCGAAGTGGCTGCGATCAACATGCTCTATGGCGCGGCGTCGGCTGGGGTGCGATGCATGACCGCATCGAGCGGACCGGGCGTGAGTTTGATGCAGGAGGGAATGAGCTACCTGGCGGGAGCGGAGCTGCCCTGTGTGATCGCCGATATCATGCGGGGCGGTCCCGGCTTGGGCAACATCGCGCCGGAACAGGGGGATTATCACCAGGTGGTGAAGGGCGGCGGCCACGGCAACTATCGCACGATCGTGCTCGCGCCGGACTCGGTACAGGAAATGGCTCAGCTTACCGCACTGGCCTTTGACCTGGCGGACAATTATCGCAACCCGGTGGTTGTGCTGGCGGACGGCTACATCGGGCAGATGATGGAGCCGGTGGATTTCCCGCCCGCCACGGTGGAGCGACGGCAACCCGACTGGGCCGTCCTGGGCACGGCGGAAACGCGGCGCAATCTGATCACCTCGATCTACCTCGAGCCTGACGAGCTCGAAGCGCACGTTCGCAGACTGGACGCCAAATACCGGCGGGCGGAGCAACACGAGGTTCGGGCCGAATCGTGGCGGACCGAAGATGCGGAGATCGTGCTGGTAGGGTACGGAATTGTGGCGCGGGTTTTGAAAGCGGTGGTGGAGCAGGCGAGGGCTTGCGGCCTGGCGGTGGGACTGCTGCGGCCGATCACGCTGTATCCGTTTCCGACGATTGAATTGCAGCAGTTGAGCCGGCGCGCGCGGATCTTCCTTGTTGTGGAACTCAGCAACGGGCAGTTGTGGGAAGACGTGCGCCTGGCGGTGGAGGGACGCAAACCGGTGGAACTATACAGCCGGGTTGGCGGCAATGTTCCTTCCTCCGAAGAAGTATTGGCTTACATCTGGGGCAAGATTGCGCCGGTCGGCGAACCGGAGGAGCAGATGGTGCATGGCTAGCTATACCATCACGCACGAGAAGGCCAAGAGCTTTTTCGATCTTTACGAGCGCAAAGCGGAATTGCAGCACCAGACGCATTACTGTCCGGGCTGCGGGCACGGGATCGTACTCAAGCTGATAGCGCGGGCGATCGATGAGCTGGGCATTCAGAACCGGACCATATTGATCAGCCCGGTGGGTTGCTCGGTGTTTGCCTACTATTACCTCGACGTGGGTAACATCCAGGCGGCACACGGACGGGCTCCGGCGGTAGCGACGGCGGTGAAACGGGCGCGGCCGGACAGCATCGTGGTGAGCTACCAGGGAGACGGGGACCTGGCGGCCATCGGGTCGGCGGAAATCCTGCACGCGGCCAACCGGGGCGAGAGCATCAGCGTCATCTTCATGAACAACGCGATCTACGGGATGACCGGCGGGCAGATGGCTCCCACAACGTTAGTGGGCCAGAAGAGCACCACCACACCATTTGGCCGCAACGTCTGGAACGAAGGTTACCCGCTGCGGGTTGCGGAGCTGCTGGCATCGCTCGAAGCGCCGGTTTACATCGAACGCGTGGGCTTGGGGAACAACAAACAGATCATGCAGGCGGGCCGCGCGGTGCGGCGTGCTCTGGAGAACCAGGTGCGGGGTGTGGGCTTTTCGCTGGTGGAAGTGCTTTCGCCCTGCCCCACCATCTGGAAAATGGATCCGGTGGATGCGCAGCGACACGTGCGGGACGAGATGCCCAAAACGTTTCCGCTGGGGATATTCCGCGATCGAACCAAAGAGGCGGCGGCGCGGCCTCGTCCTTCGACGCCGCCGCCGATCGCGGAACTCCCGAAAATCCTGGGCATTGCCAACGGTCTACCCAGCGGGGGCGTGGCGCCTGCGGGGCCCGCAAGGGTTCTGGATCTGCGGGTCAAGATCGCGGGCTTCGGAGGGCAGGGCGTTCTGATGCTGGGGGAGGTACTCGCGGAAGCGGGGCTCGATGCGGGGCTGGAGGTTTCGTGGCTGCCTTCTTACGGACCGGAGATGCGGTCGGGCACTTCGAATTGCCACGTGCGCCTCGGGAACGTTCCCATCGACTCGCCTTTAGTGTCGCGCCCCAATGCGCTCGTGGCGCTGAACGAGCCATCTCTGCGCAAGTTTCTCGGGAGCGTGGAAGCGGGCGGATGGGTTTTGTACAACGGGGAAGCCTTACCGGATGGTTGCGAGCGAGCGGACGTCCATATGATTGTCCGGCCGTTTACGAAACTGGCGGATGAACTGGGTGACGCCCGCGCCGGCAATATGGTGATGCTGGGAGCGCTTCTGGAAGCGACAGGGATGCTCCCGCCGGATTACATACTGACCGCCCTCGATAGGGTGGTGAAAAGCGAGCGCTGGCTGGAGATCGATCGCCAGGCGCTGGCCCGTGGCCGCGAATTGGCCCGGGGAGGAGGGCCTCATGCAAGCTGAGGTGAACCAAAACGTCGTTGTATATTTCGATAACCAGTACGTTCCGCTGGGCGAGGCTCGTGTCAGTATTCTAACGCATGCGCTGCACTATGGCACAGGAGTGTTCGACGGCATCCGGGGTTACTGGGATGACAAGCAGCAAGAGCTTTTCCTGGTGCGCCCGCAGGATCATTATCAGCGCTGGAAAACCAATTGCGGCATTCTGCGCATCGACGTGCCGCTGACGGCGGAGGAACTGACGGATATCACGGCGGAGCTGATCCGCCGGAACCAATTCCGGTCGAACTTGTACGTACGGCCTCTGGCGTACAAGTCGGCACAGAGGATTGGAGTGTACCCGGATGACCGGGATGCATTCGCGGTGATGGCGGTGCCTTTTGGCGACTACCTGGACAGCCGCAAGGGGCTGCATGCCGGTGTGGTCTCGTGGCGGAGGATTGAGGACACCGCCATTCCAGCGCGGGCGAAGATCTGCGGTGCGTATGTGAACAGCGCGCTCGCTAGCGATGAGGCGCGGCGCAACGGTTTCGACGAAGCAATTTTCCTCAACGAGAGCGGGCACGTGGCGGAAGGCGCCACCTGTAATCTTTTTATCGTGCGCGCCGGTAAGCTGATTACGCCGCCGGGGACGGAGAACATTCTCGAGGGGCTCACACGCGACTGCGTGATGGAACTGGCGCATCGCGAACTGAACCTGGAAGTAGTGGAGCGGCCGATCGACCGGAGCGAGTTATACACTTGCGACGAAGTGTTTCTGACGGGCACGGCGGTGGAGGTGGCGCCGGTGGTGGAAGTGGATCACCGCCCGGTCAAGACGGGAGCGATCGGGCCGGTGGCGCGGCAGTTGCGCCGCCTCTACTTCGAAGCCACGCGCGGATACCTATCGCATTACCACAAGTGGCTGCTGCGCGTGTACCATCCGGCGATTGTCGGAAAAGCCGCGTAGTCCGAGGTACGCCATGAAGATCTTCACGCTGGACACGACTCTCCGCGCCGGGGTCTTGGGCGAAGGTGTCTCGTTCCGCACCGAGGAAAAGCTGCTAATCGCCCAGAAGCTGGACGAACTCGGCATCGACTACATTGAAGGCGGCTGGCCCGGGGCGGGCACCCGAGACGAGGAATTTTTTGCGCGCGCCCGAGCGATGCGGTTCCAGCACGCCCGCCTCACCGGCTTTGGCTCCGTGCGCCTGACCCGGGCTCCGGCCGAAGGAGATGCCGGTGTTCGCTCACTGCTAGCAGCGGGGACGCCGGCGTGCTCGCTTGCCGCGAGTGGCTGGAGCCTGTACGTTTTCGAGGTGCTGCGGATGACGGAGAAGGAACACCTGCGGCTGATCTCGGAGATGGTCGGAATATTGAAAGCGGAAGGCCGGGAAGTAATCTATGACGCGGAACACTTCTTCGACGGCTATCACGCCAACCCCGGATTTGCACTGCACACGCTAGAAGCCGCAAAGACGGCTGGCGCGGACGTTCTGTGCCTGTGCGACAGTAACGGAGAAAGCGTCACGGAACGGCTGGCGGAGATTTGCGCCGAGGTGCGGAAGCGTTTCGACGGCGTCTTGGGTATCCAGACGTACAACGACGTGGACCTGGCGGTGGCGAACACGCTGGCTGCGATCGAGCAGGGTTTCACGCATCTCCAGGGATGCATAAACGGGTACGGCGAGCGCTGCGGGAATGCCAATCTGTGCTCGCTGATTCCGGATCTGGAATTGAAACTCGGCCACACGACGGTGGGACGGGAGAATCTGCGCCGTCTTAGTTCCGTGGCGCGGCTAGTCGCCGAGTGCACCAGCCTGCCGCTGCGTGGCGATCAGCCGTACGTCGGGCGCAGCGCTTTCACGCGCGAAGCGGGCTTGCATGTGGGAGTCGTGCTCAAAGACCCGGTTTCGTCGGAACGCACGCAGCCGGAGGAAGTAGGCAACCGCGCACGAGTCGTGTGGGACGACTTGTCCGATACCGACAGCATCTTCCATATGCTCGGACTCGACGAACTGGCGCGCGCGCTGACAGGGCAGGCGCAACGGGAGTTTCTGGATCGCATCCAGCAGATGGAGCGCGACGGCTACGAGCTGGAAACTGCGGCGGGAACGCTCGAACTGCTGGTCCGCGAAGCGGTGGAACCTGGCTTGCGGTTTTTCGAAGTGACGGATTTTGAAGTCGCGACCGGAATGACTGCGGAACGTGAGACGACGACCACGGCGAAGGTGACGGTCCAGGTACGAAATGCGAGCTATTCGGCGACGGCGAAGGGCCATGGTCCGCTCCATGCGCTGGACGAGTGCCTTCGACAGGCGCTGGCCACTTTTTATCCGGAGATCGGCGGTGTGCGGTTAACCGACTACGGGGTGCGCGTCCTGGAGCCGAACAAGGGCACAGCGGCCAAGGTCCGCGTGTCCATTCAGTGGTCGGGCGGGCACAAGAGCTGGGTGACGGCAGGCGTCTCGGAGAATGTGATCGAGGCCAGTTGGCTGGCACTGCTGGATGCGATTCGCTTGGAGCTCATGCGGCTGAACGAGCGGCGGGGAACGCTTGCCGGCGCGACCGTGGAGGACTACTCTTGGGGGGTGTGAGTAGTCTGGAGAAGGTAGCAGGAAGGAGGATGTTATGTCTTCCGGAGTGGTACTGGCCGCGTACGGTTGCGCGGCCATTTTGCCGTTTGTAGTTCTTCACTTCTTCGGCGCGCGCGCGTGGTACTGGCACGTGCTGAGCATCTGCCTGGCTTTCGCGCTGGGTTTCGCACCCGTTCCTGAGCAATGGCACGACCCGCGCGTCGATCTCATGACCGGCGTGGCCTTCACGTTCTTACTGGTTTGGGGAGTGGCCGCACCGCTGTACATTCCAAACCATCGTCCACACTCACGGCTTAGCTGACCGAGTGGGAGGCGCGCGCGCCGCCTTTTGGCGAGGCTCTCCGTTACCGGGTGGTATTTTGGTAGTTCTGTGCGGAAAGGCCAGTGAGGATGAATCGGAGTCTGTGTATATTGTTGGCGGCAGCGGGAATCGCGAGCGGCCGCACGATCCAAGTGGATCACCGTGTGTTTCCCGGTCTGGAACGGATGGATGGAAACTGGGCAGCGCTGTTTGCGGCCAGCGACGGCAAAGTCTACGCCGGCCTTGCATATCACGGTGGTGACGGCCACCTGGTCTATTACGATTCGAAGGCCGACCGCATGCACGACGTGGGCAATCTGACGGAGCTCTGCGGCGAGAGCAATCTGAAGCGCGGGCCGCAATCCAAAATCCACGCCAAGTTCGGCGAAGGCAAAGACGGACGGATCTACTTCGGCACACACGCCGGCTGGTGGTGGGATTACGCCCGCTTCGCGACGAAGGAGGGGTATCCGGGCGCGCACTGGATGGCGTTCGATCCGAAAACGAATCAGGTACAGGATTTCGGCCTGGGTGTCCCCAACGAAGGCGTGAACACCGGCGCGTACGACCCACAGTTCAACCGGATCTACGGTCTGACGCATCCGCGGGCGCACTTCGTGTACTACGACGTGAAAACGGGGCGGGCGGTGGACAAGGGCCGCATCGACAACTGGGAATCGATTTGCCGGACGCTGGGCATTGACGATGAAGGCAACGTGTACGGGAGTTTCGGCGCGGGCCAGATTTTCAAGTACGATCCGCGGACCGATGCAATTCAGGAACTTTCGGTGCGGGTGCCGATTCGTGAAAAAGGAATCTCGCTGGGCCGTGATTATTTCAAATCCGAAACGGCGTGGCGGACGCTGGTGTGGGACCGGAAGACGCGGCAGTTTTACGGCGTGGATGAGAGCGCGACCATTCTGTTTTCCTTCAATCCGCGAGCGGGCAAAGACGGCGAGGTCCACGCGCTGGGGCAGCTCTGCATTCCCGGTTTTGAAGACCGCCGGGATATCCCGTACGCGACACTGAGCTTGACGTTGGGGCACGATCGCAAGTTGTATTACGGGGCGGCGGGCAAAGAGTTTGATTACGGCGGCAGCGCCGGGGCGGCGGCGGCGCATCTGATCAGTTACGAACTGGACTCGGGCAAGAAGGAGGACCTAGGCGAAATGCTGTTGGAGGACGGCAGCCGGGTGCTGGGCACGAACGCGGCCGATACGGGGCCTGATGGGACGATCTATCTGGTGGGCGCGATCGAAGTCAAGCGGGCGGCCAGCAAGGCACTCGAAGCGGCGGGGGACATCGGCGGGGTGCCGTACCGTCTCGCGCTGATGATTTACCATCCCCGGTAACGATCATGAGAAAACTCTCGCTGACCTTTATCTTGTGCGCCGCAGTGTGGGCGCAGCGAACGCCGGAGTACGACCATTCCGTCGTCAGCCAGGTACGCATCGACGCGCGCGACCTGGGTTATGCACCGGTGGACTTGATTCCGTCCGAGGAATCCGCCATTCGGGCGCTCACGGTTGGACCGGACGGCGCGATTTATGGCGCGACGAGCGGAAAACGCAGCCACCTGTTTGTGCTGTATCCGGAACACGGGTACGTACAGCCGCTGGGATTTCTACAGGGCGTGACGACGGTGCGCAGAGCGGTTGTCGTCTCGAAGAACGGGGACGTTTACATCGGAGGCGGCAACGGGAGCGGCCATCTGTTGCGATACACGCCGCATAACGACGAAGCGAAGCCGATCCGCGTGGATGCGGCATGTGATGTGGCGGACTTGGGTATCCCGGTGCCGGGCGAAGGCGTGTATGCGATGGCGATCGACCGCACGCACGATGTAATCTACGGGCTGAGTTATCCGAACGGACAATTCTTCAGCTACAACATTGCGGCGGGAAAGTTCACGATTCACGGCAAAGTGGCAGAACACCCATTCCCCGGCGAGAAGTTCGAGAAAGACACGAACATCGGGCGGGAGCTACTCGTGGCGGGTTACGTGTTTGCGTCGGGAGAGTCGGGTGCGCTATACCGATTCACCGAGGCCACGCAGAAGCTCGAAAAGTTGCGAGTGACTGCGCCCACAGTGCTTGGACGGGAGCCCTACAACCGGGTGGATGCCTGGACCACGGACAGCAAGGGAATGGTTTATGGCGGCACGTCGGACGGGTACCTGTTCCGGCTGGATCCGAAAACTTTAGAGCTGCAAAACCTCGGCAAGCCGCTGAATCAATATCGTATTCGCGGCCTGGTGTGCGCGCCGGCCGGAAAGCTGTACGGCGTGGGCGGGGACGACGACGAGATGGCGCGCCTGTTCTCGTACGATCCGGCGAATGGCGCTTACCAGATGCTGGGGATGATTGACGTCAACCGGCGTCCTTATTATGCTTGGCAGGCTTACGTCATCGACGCGATGGCGATCGGCGCCGATGGCACCGTGTATCTGGGACAGAGCGAGCGGAAGTCGAAACTCTATCTTTACTATCCGGAGTAGGCGAGGAGAAACAAAGCTATGAATGGTGGAACGCAGGTTGTCAGTCTCATAGCTTGTTCCTTTCTCGCAGTGTCAATGGCGCGCGGGCAGAAGGAGTCGCAAAGCCCGGAGACGACGCGCCTGATTGACTCGATCCAGGGCCCGGCGTTGTACGCCACATACTGCGCGGTGTGCCACGGCGAGGGCGGCAAGGGTGACGGGCCTATGGCAAAGTCACTCAAGACGCCGCCGCCGGATTTGACGCGCCTGGCGGGGCGCAATCGGGGCAAGTTTCCGAGGGAGCGAGTGCAGAAGATTATCGCCAGCAAAGAACAGGTCCCGGCAGGTCACGGAACGCGCGAGATGCCGGTATGGGGACCGATCTTTTCGCAAATCGTGTGGGACCAGGATCTGGGGCAGATACGGGTTTACAATCTGGCGAAGTACATCGAGAAGATCCAGGCGAAGTGAAGTGGTTACTTTGCCGGGTAGCCAATCGATTGAGAGAGAGTGATGTGTTGTTCCGGCCGCAGCTTCATCGCTTTGGCCAGGGCGGATCGGTCGATGGAACCGCGGACCACCGTCGCGAGCCCCTCCGAAGCACTGTACAGATACACGTTCTGGCTGATGAATCCGGTGTCGCACGCCGAGTAGAAGACCTTTTCGTCGAGCGCTTCTGATCCCATCTTCGCGAAGTCGGCCACGTAGACAAGATTCACAGGAGCTGTTTGCACGTAGGCCTGTGTTCCCGTTTGCGAGCGCACGTCCCCGGTCAAAACGGGCTGGAGGGAATGGTTCTTCGCGTCATAGAGGTACAAACCATCCGCGGTGGCGACATAGATGTCGATCTCCTCGCGGTTCGACGCGGAAGGAGCCGTGCGCTTACCGGACTCGGGGCGGTTAATGCCCCAGGCAGCCCAGAGCAGGTTGGAAAGCACCCCGAGCGGGAGTTTCCGGCTGCTGAATTCACGCGTGGACTGCCTGAGCTTCAGCGCCTGCATGAGCGGCTTGCCGCTTTCGGTTTCAGGCGCCGGAAGAACAATGGTTTTCAACTCTTCCGCCACTAGGCCTGCGGCACTGACAAGTAAGACGGCGATCACGCGGGCAGGATGCCATCGGGATGCGCTCATGAGACTTCTCCTTTAATCTGCGCGGGCGCGCTCGGGCCGTTTGGGAACGCCCTTGGTGTGGCAGTCCGCACACTTCACGAAGTGTATGTTGTGCTTGCTCTGGGCGGAGCGAAAGCTGGTGTCCATTTTCTCGACGTCCAGGCCGCAATTGGATAGCCGCGGATGGCACGAGGAGCAGGAAGCGCGCGTTGTCTGCATGTGCTTCTGATGGCACGCGAGGCAACTGAGGCCTTCGTGTACGCCGATACCGGTGCGGTCATCACCGGAAGCGACTTGCCGCGTTGCCAGAGGCGCGTGGCATTGATAGCAGAGCGCCTGGCGCGGGTCAGGGCTCATCTTGACGACCCTCGCGCCGTCCTGCATCACGGGCAGTGGCAACTCGGCAGCCGCCACGTGCGCCAATTCGCGACGATCGAAAAGAGCTAACGAGGGCCGTTGGATTTCCTCGCCGGTGGCGGGCCGCGGTCTTGCGAGCGTGGGCTTTGCGAGAGGCTCGCCGCGGCGATGCACCTGGTGGCAGGCGAAGCAGGGCATCACGGGCGCATTGGCCCAGCCGGAGGCGATGACCTTCCACGGGCCGCGCGTATCGACCGGCGCCACAAGCCGGCGGATGCCGCCTTCGAAGTAAGACCCGTGGCAGCGCAGGCAATCATCCATCAAGATCCGCTGTGAATTGTGTTTTTGATCCAGGAAGATTTTAGAAAATGCCGAGCTGTGTGGGCCCGCTTGCCAGTCGGCAAATTCCTGGCGATGGCAGGTCTTGCAACGTTCGGTCATGCGCGCGACGTCCAGACCTTTGATTCGGATATCCTCGGGAACATCGCCACGCACGTGCTTGATGAGACGCCGCGCATTTGCCGTGTAAAACGAGACGTCGGCGTTGAGCGAGTCTCCGTGGCAGGCTGAACAACTTACGGAACGGTGGGTCGATTGGCGCCACAGGTCGTAGCTTGCGCGGATTTCGTGACAGCGCGCGCAGCCCTCACCGGCAGTGGAGTGGTAGTACAGGCTCGACGCCGGCAGCAACAGGAGCGCGAGCAGCAGCGGCGCCGCCATCCACAGATATCGAGATTTTGGCATCAGGAGAGCCCGGCGCCTTTCGATTGCTTTACCAGGTGGCCGGACGCGCGGTAGGCAATGGCCATTATGGTTAGGACTGGGTTGAATCCGCCGTTGTTGACGTGCACGCTGGCATCGATCACAAACAGGTTGTCAATGTCGTGCACCTGGCAATAGCGATTCACGACGGAAGTGGCGGGATCATCTCCCATGCGGCAGGTGCCGGCCTGGTGCTGCCCCGCACTCAATCCCGGGCCGGAGAGCTTTAGCCAGGTTTCGACTGCGCCAGCCTCTTTGAGCCATGCCTGGGCCTTGCGGGCCATCACGGCGCTGACTTCGATGGTGTGGGGATGTTTACCGCCGGAAAGGCGCGCTACGGGGATGCCCCAGAAGTCTTTCACCACAGGATCGACCTGCACGCGGGAGTCGAAGACGGGCATCTCCTGCGTCGGTCCTTGGACGGCAATGACCCGGCGATAAGCGTTTCGCATGAAATCTTTGTGCGTCTTGCCCCATCGCGGCACACCCGCGGGAACCATGGCCACGAATTGGTAGGGCAGACGGATGAACTCATTGCAGAGCATGGCGCCGCCCACAAGGCCAGGAGTGCCGTGGTTGTAATCGCAGATGGCAATGCTCGCGCCGGGACCAAGGTCGTCGTAAATGTCGGTGGGCATCAGTCCTATGGCGCCGGTATAAGTGTGCCCTTGCAGATTGCGGCCCACCCAATCGTGCCGGTTGCCGAGCCCGTTCGGAAACAACTTGCTTTTCGAATTCAGCAGCAGGCGGGCGGACTCGATAGCGCCACAGGAGACGACGACCAAATCCGCGTCTTGATGCTGGAGGCGATCATCGGCATCGAAATAAGCAACTCCGGTGGCGCGGCCACGATCATTCGTGACGATTTCCTTCACCACGCATTCGGTACGAAGCTCGCAATTCTTTGTCGCGAGCGCTTTCGGGATGACGGTGTTATGCGTGCCGCACTTGGCGTCCACCTCGCAGGCGAATCCCACGCACCAGCGGCACCGCATACATGCGGACCGTCCGTTGTACGGAACACTGTTGCGCAGCATGGGGAGGTCGAACGGGTGCAATCCCAGGCGTTTGGCCGCAGGTTGAAGAATCTGGTACTCCCGATTCGGCGGCAGCGGCGGCATGGGAAGGGGTTTGCGCCGCGGCCCGTGAAACGGATCTCCGGAAACATCGCCGGAAACACCGATCTCCCATTCAGCCTTCTCATAATAAGGTTCGAGATCGTCGTACGTGATGGGCCAGTCCGCGAGCGTGCTGCCGGGGACGTGGCCGTAGGCCGTGCGCAGGCGGAAGTCTTTTTCCATGTAGCGCCACGCCATAGCGCCATAGCTGAAAGTGCCGCCACCCACACAGGCGGCGTTGTTGTTATACCCGGGACCGCTGGCTCGAACGACGCGCTCGCGGCCTTGCAAGTCTACCGCCACGCGCGGATTGCGATCATCGTCCGGTCCGAAGGCGTTCCCAAGCACGCAGGTGCGCTGATTGCGCAGGTCATCCTTGCGGCAGTCAAACGCCGAGTACCATTTGCCGCGTTCGAGCAGAACCACGCTGAGGCCGGCTTCGGCGAGTTCTTTGGCAACGATACCTCCGCCGGCGCCGGCGCCGATGATCACGGCATTGACTCGCTTCAGAGCCATGGCTTCTCGCCTTTCGAAGGATCAGTGAGGTCGGATCGGAGCCGCCCGCGAACCGGGGGATACGGCACGCCCAGCATTTTCCAGCTCACGCGATCCCGATTGCCGCCATGGCGGGGATCGCCATAGAAGCCCTGCATGCAATGATCGACAAGAAGGTTGAAGAACGGCTTAAGGCTGGCGTCCTTCTGGATCTGCTCGAGGAGTGCGATCTGGGAATCGGACGGAAGCTCCGCAAACTTCTTCCCCGCGTAATGGACACTTGCTTGATCGATGGCGGAGATTCCCAGGCGGTACGTCTTTTGCAGCGGCTTGTAGAAGCCGGTCAACTGCGTGTCGATGAAGTGGACGACCCCCGCCCGGATGGCGCCGGCATCCTGGTCTTCGGGGACGATGCGGCCACAAATCGCTTCTACCGTCCTGGCTTCTTCAAGGCTGAAGAACCGCCAAGAACTCTTGCGCCGATCGCAAGCAAGGTTCGATGCGGTGCCAGCCAGTGCTGCGGCGCCACCAATGAAGCTCCGTCTGGATGGATTTCTCATACCTAGCCTCGGCATAGCAAAGGAATTTCGCCAAGTGCACGTCGGCTGCCAGGTAGAACACCAGATTTATGAATGGCTTATGGGCTAAGAGTCCCCCGATCGGTGCGGCAGGCCCTCAACTTCGGGGCAAAACACGCACCTCTGGATCGCCGCGGACGGCGAATCTGGAGTCCCGCCGGTCACCGAAGGTGCGTCGGCTCAGTAGGTTTCCGCCGCGTAAGCAGGACGGAAATCAAGACTCCAACCACGACCACCACAATGCCGCCAAGCCAAACGAATTCGACCGGCATATATACCTCCTGTGGCGAGCAGCGTGCACTGTTTTCCCCGATCCCAGAGAAGGCCGGCCGGGCGAGATTGTCAGACTGGGCCCGCTCTCGGAGGGAATCCAGACTTAACCCAGCAGAAGCTTATCACAAAGAGGCTTGCATTTAAAGGGTCATAGGGTCTCCTTATCTCATACGGTGTTAGAATTCAAGACAGAGGTGAAGGCCATGAGACTGGTTTATGTTCTCGGGCTCGGCCTCCTCGTCTCAGTCCGAATCTCCGGAAAATCCAATTCGATCGTTGCCGGAGAGTACGTCGAGGCTCGGCCGGGCGAAGTTTACATCTGCGGGTGCGTGAGTTCGCACGGACCGGCATGGGACAGGAACAGAGGAGACGCTCATGAATCGTGAACACAGCATTGCGTTGCTCAATAAGGCGGTGGCCGATGAACTGGCGGCCGTTCACCAGTACATGTACTTTCACATTCACCTGGACGATCAGGGTTTCGCACCATTGGCTGCGCTGTTTAAGCAGACAGCGATTCAGGAGATGGGACATGTGGAAGCGTTGTCGGAGCGCATCCTGTTTCTAAAAGGCGACACGGACATGATCGCCGCCGGCAAAGTGGAGAAGATCACGGAGCCGGTGGCCATGCTTGCGAAAGCCATGGCGATGGAGGAGGGGAGCGCAAAGGATTATAACCAGTGGGCGATGGAGTGCGGCAAGAACGCGGACGCCGCATCGAAACAGCTTTTCGAAAAGCTGGTCAATGACGAGGAAGGCCATTTCGAGGCTTTCGAAAAGCAGCAAGAGAACATCAAGCGATTTGGTCTGAACTACCTGGCACTCCAATCTTTCCGGGTCAGCGCCGCGAGCCTGGGAGTGAAGTAGCACGGGAGGCGCGTGCGCCACTCCATCGAAATTGACAGTGGCTGCGCCTCAATCGACTGTACGCCGAGCCACGTGGCGCTGATGTGCAGCGGCTCCGAGATCTATAGTTGGGATCGCGGCGGGCGCCTGGTTTCCTATTTTGACGGCGCATCGCATTTCTGGCGCGGGTTGAGCGGAGAAGCGATCCTCCGGCGCACTACCTCGGATCATCAGAAGCACGTGCAACGGCTCCCGGCGGCGTACGCGGACACCGTTGTGAGTGAGGCGCAGCGCCGCTGTTCTTCGCTCGCGTGGCGCGAGCTCGATCCGGCAGCATACGATCGAATCCGCTATCACGATCCCGCAAAAGACCATCACGACTACTTGAGGCTCTACGGTAAGGTCCCCATTTTCCCGCCGGATGCGTACCTGTCCGTGGTGTTGCAGACCACGATTGGGTGCGCATGGAACCGGTGTACGTTCTGCAACTTCTATCGAGACATATCGTATCGAGTCCGCACGCCGGACCAATTCCGGGCACATGCGATTGCGGTTCGCGACTTTCTCGGGGATTCCGCGGCGCTCCGCAAACGGGTATTTCTGGGGGACGCCGATGTGCTAGGGGTAGGCAGCGCGTGGCTGGCCGATGATCTTCGTACCGTCGCCGAGGTCTTTCCCGGGCGTCCGATGCAGGGATTTTGCGAAGCGGCATCTGTGCTGCGGAGAAGCAGGGCGGAGCTGGAAGACCTGCACGAACTCGGACTCGCGCGATTAGCCATCGGGGCAGAGAGCGGGCACAACCCCCTATTGGCGCATTGGAACAAACGTTCTCGATCGGGCGACGTGGCCGAGGCGGTGGCCGCATTGAAGCATGCAGGCTATGCGGTGAGTGTGATTTTCCTCGCGGGAGTGCCAAAGGAATTCGCGGAAGCACACCTTCGAGACACGCACCGGCTGGTGGCCCGCCTTGGGCTCGGTGAAGACGACTTCATCTATATTTCTCCTCTGATTCGATCCAACGACGGCACGGAGCAGACGGAGGAGTTACGCAGCACGTTTGCGCCGATGCGGACGAACGGGGTCCGGATCGCGACGTACGATATCCGCCAAATCGTCTATTGAAAACTAGCGAGGCGCACGGGTGGCCAGGCTGGCAAGAGTCTTGAGGAGCTCTCGTGGGGCGATCGGCTTGCTTACAAACGCGTCGATGCCGTGAGCCAAGCACTCCTCGCGCTTTCCGGCCAATGCATGAGCGGTCACAGCCACAATGGGAGTGTGTTTGCCGGTTTCACTTTCCATCTGGCGGATAGCGGCAGCCACTTCGAATCCGTCAAGCTCCGGCATTTGGATATCGAGGATGACCAGGTCAAAGTTTTGCTTTTCGTACGCCCCGAGCGCTTCGCGTCCGTTGGCGGCCAGAGTCACCCGCTGGCCCCATCGTTCCAGTAAGCGAGTGAGCAACTTGAGATTCACGAAATTGTCCTCGGCGACCAGGATTTCGAGCGAGCCAAGCTGGTCACGAGCTTCGGAGTCCACCGCTATCGGTGACACCGTTCCCGCGCCTTCTCGTTGCGTGTCGGCCTCCCCCGGAACTCTCCTAGCAAATCGCGCCGTAAAGTAGAATGTGCTGCCCTCTCCCAGTTTGCTCTCCACCCAAACCTTTCCACCCATCAACTCCACCAGACGTAACGAGATGGTCAAGCCCAGCCCGGTACCTCCGTGTTTTCGGCTCGTGGAACCATCGGCCTGGCAGAAGGACTCGAAGATGAGAGCTTGTTTGTCTTCAGGAATGCCGGGGCCGGTGTCGCGGACCGCGAATTGGACGAGAACCGTATTCTGATCTTCCGACTCCAGTTGAGCGTCCAATGTGACTCCGCCGTTTTCCGTGAACTTGATCGCGTTGCCCAGCAGATTCAACAACACCTGCCGCAGGCGGAGCGGGTCGGCCAGCAGTTGATTGGGGATGTCTGGGGAGACGTTGCAGATGAGCCGGAGGCCTTTCTGGTTGGCGGCACGGCTTAGGAACCGTGCCGCATCCTCGACCACGGGAAGCAGGGAGACCGGAGTGGGCGCAAGTTCCATGCGGCCCGCTTCAATCTTGGAAAGATCCAGGATGTCGTTCAGCAGCGAGAGCAGAGATTCGGCGGAGCTCATGACATCGGTCAGATACTCCTGCTGCTCATCGCGCGATGAAGAATCGATCGCCAACGCCGTCATGCCCAGGATGGCGTTCATAGGAGTGCGAATCTCGTGGCTCATGTTGGCGAGGAATTCGCTCTTGAGGCGCGTGGCCTGTTTCGCGTCCTCCACCGCCTGGGCGAGCGCCTGATTCTTTTTTTGCAGTTCCACCATCTGCGACCGCACGCGGCGGCGCAAAATGAGCACCCAGGTTGAGGTGGCGATTGTTACCAGCGCCACGAATGCCAAAACAAATAACGTGTGCTCCCGGGTCCACCACGACGGGCTTTCGACCAGCACGAGATCCGCGGGAGACCGGAGCCGCAGTTTGATGGACTCCGGCGTTCCGACGACCCCTTTCTGGAGGACGCAGATGCCGGTGACGCGGACCCGGCTGCCTTCCCGAAGAGAACGTTGGGGATCACTCGCCGCCGGTCCCGCCACAGCCCGGAAGGTGGTTTGGCCGTGACTGATGATCATCACCTCTTCCTGCCCGAAGGCGGAACGGCCGGTGAGAGTGCCTTCCAACGTAACCAGCGCGGAATCGTAGGTATCATCCAACGCCCGCTCGGCCTGGAGCACCACCGGAACAGGCGGTGTACCGACTCCGGCACGCCGGCATACGGCGTCTAGCAGAGCCGGTGTGAAATCGATACTGCCGGCAAACCCTACCGCCTCGACCCGATCTCCGGGCCGAAGAGGAACCGTTTGGTTGGCCTCGATGTAGAGATTGCCGGTGGGGTCGGAAATGTATAATTGCTTGCTTGCAAACTGTCCGGCCACAACTCCGGACACTTTGACGCGGTGTCTGGGCAGCCCTCCGAACGTATATCTCTGCAGGGTGGCGATGGGACTTGAGGCCATCGCAAAGGGGTTTGGTGAACCGGGGTTCAGCACATTGACCCAGGAAAGCGATGGCACATACAGGGCAACGCCGGTCATCTGATTCTTTTGATTGAAGATGGCGCCACAGACACCGTTGATGCGAACGCGCGAATCGACGAATCCCGGGGGAACTTCGGTCAGGTTGGGGATGTAGCCGATGACGCGCCCGCCCATGACTTCCACCACGAATTGGAGCGGCAAGTGGTTAGGCACAACCGCCGCCGAGCGGACAATGCCTTCGACCTCCACCCACTGACTGTCCAGGCGAGTGGAAGCCATTTCCTCGAGCGCCCCTTTCTGGGGTCTAGGCATAGGCGCGGAACCGACGACATCCCAATAGGGATTCATGATATCTGGCGCGAAATCGGCCTGCGTGGTTGTGCCCCGCAGATCGAGCAACTGGCCAGGCTTGGGTGTTGGCAACTTGTTCGACCAATGCACCCAGATACCACCGGTCGCATCTTGTACGAACAGGTCCGGAGCGGTCGGTTCAAAATACGTAACCACGGCGCGCAGATGAACGGGATAGCCGCGCTTGGCCTCAGCGGGAGAAAGGCTGTGGATCTCCGCGAGGTGAGTGAGAGTTCGCAAACCAGCCGGCGCGGACGATGGCTGGGCGTAAGACAACGCGCCGCCGAGCAGTGCGACCGCACTGTTTATCAGAAAAGTCCGGTATCTGAGTTTGTTTCGCACCTTGCACCGACTGACGATCAGAGCCGCGACGAGGACAGGCACCTCAGCACGACCGTATGCCGACATCGACACTCACTCACTGGTGGTGTTTCCGGTTCTGGATGGAACACACCCGTACGATTAAGTCTGCTGGTGGACGCGCCATTAGCACAATATTGAAAAGAGTTAGCGGAATAATCCTATCGATTGTGGACGCAGGCCTGACCCGGTGATGCCGATGAGGCGAAGGCCAGAGAAGACTGTTTGCGGCCTTTTAGGCGATGCCTTCCGCGAAGGCGCGCGCCAGACGCACGAGAAGCTCTCGCGTGCGTACCATGGAACCCCGGCCGTTCTGCTGGAGCAGGGATTCCAATTCGCGCGCGTAATGGCTGATCTCGGAAAGGCCGACCGAAGCGGCCGTGCCAGCCCAGCGCCGGACAATGGAGAGCGCTTCCATGCTGTCGAACCCGGAGCCCAGGCTGCTGATGAGCTTCCCACTTTGCTGCATGCCCTCCGTCAAGAAGGCCTGCCGGCTTTCCTGGTTCGGGGACGGCGCCGCCAGGGGGCCCTGGGACGTTGTCGCTTGCGTATAAGATGCAGCGGCCGGGAAGCCTGCAGTTTTCGACATGTATTGCCGGATGAGGGTAGGAAAGGTGCGGGTGTCGATTGGCTTTGTGATGTAGCCATCACAGCCTGCCGCGAAAGCCTTCTCCTCATCTCCCTTCATGGCGAAAGCGGTAAGCGCCAGAACGACCGTGTCCTGTGTCTCTGGCGCGGCCTTCAGACGCCGGGTCATCTCGAGGCCATCCATGCCAGGCAATTGAATGTCAGCCAGCACCAGACCGGGCCGAAAACTCTGCGCCATCTCCAGAGCCTCCTCTGCCGTGCTGGCCGTGCGGACTTCAAAGCCCTGCCGGGAGAGAAGGACACGCACGAGTTTCAAGTTCACCGGCGTGTCATCGACGATGAGAACTGAATTGCTAGGCATAGGAAAGCCTCCGTCGGTGGGCGATCGATATCGAAACGCGGCCACAGAGCAGCGATTTCATTGTATTTTTCCGGACAGTACCGGAAAAAGTAAAATTAGCGTTGTTTAACGGTAAAAGTCTAGCCATTTTATATATAATTCCATTGCCTTTAGTTAAAGCGGACGCAGTACTTCGATCGGCGGTGCGGCCTGGTCCGGCCCCGCCAGCGTGGCATCCTGCTTAATCACACCAGTACCGTTCTCTGCGTTTCTCGATCGAAGCGCAGAGGAGTCCGTGGGAAATTTGATGGGTAGTACGGCAAAGAAGACGCTGCCAGATCCCAACTGGCTGCGCACGCCGACGTCACCGCCCTGCTGTTCGACGATGTGTTTGGTCAAAGCCAGCCCCAAGCCCGTCCCCAGCCCCGATTTGGCGCTGTCGAGTTGCTGAAAGTCCGCAAAAAGACGCTCGATGTCGGCCTCGTGGATGCCCGGCCCGGTGTCTTCCACTTCCACGCGGAAGGCGCGGCCGCCTTCCCATCGTGCCCGGATCTGAATGGCTCCGCCCTCCGGGGTGAACTTGATTGCGTTGGATAGGTAGTTGTAGACCACTTGTTTGAGGCGGGATGCGTCCGTCACCACCTGGTCGACATCGCCGGTATCGATGGATACAAAAATTCCTTTTCGTTCCGCCAGAATTCGCAACACGTCGCGCACTTCGCAAAGTAAGGCAGGCAGCGTGACTGTCTCCATGCGGAATTCCATCTTGCCGGATTCCACTTTCGCCATGTCGAGCACATCGTTAACCAGGTGAAGGAGGTGCCGGGAACTGGCCAAAATGTCGCCAAGATACTCCTTTTGTTCCTCCGACACCGGACCAGCCACCGTGTCGAACATCAGCTCGGCAAGTCCGATGATGCCATTCAAGGGAGTCCGAAACTCATGAGACATCGCGGCGAGGAACCTCCCTTTCGTGGCGCCAGCCTCACGGGCCGCACCGAGCGCCAGCAGCAGTTCCTCATTTTTCGTCCGAAGCTCCCGTGCGTACTGCTCAACTTTCTTCACCGCCATGCCGACCATTTTGCGGGCGGTGACGTCCAGCAGACCGGAACGGATGCCGGCTATACCACCTTGCTTGCCGGGTATCAGGCTCTCGTGAACCTCCACCGTCACCAGTGACCCGTCGCGACACAGGAAATCACACTCATAGGGGGTCGCCGGCCGGACTTGATCGATGCGGTCCATAATGTTGCGGCGGACTACGTCGCGCGAGTCGCGGCTGACCAGATCCCAGACGTGCTTGCCGATAATCTCGTCCACTCGATAGCCAAGAAGTGCGCATTCAGCCGGGTTGACGCGCCGGATGACGCCCTCGCAATCGATCTCGTGGCTGGCAATCGGGGCATCTTTGAACAGGGCCCGGAGACGTTCCTCACCGAGGCGGAGTTCTCGCTCATGTTCCGCCAGACGCGTTGAGGCCAGCCGAAGCCCTTTTTCGAGCTCGTGCACTTCTCGGGTATCGGCAACAAAGGGCAGGGGCGGCAGACCGCTCCAGAATAACCGGGCATTCGTCTCGAGGGCGCGGATTTGGGAGCTCAGCGTCCCGGTCAACAGGAGTACCCCCACCAGTTGAAAGAACAAGGCGATTAGGATGCTCTCGACCAACAAGCTCCAGAGCCGCAGCCGGGCGCCTTCGGCAGCTTGCGAGCGCGCCTGGAGCAGCCGGTCTTCCTCCATCTGCATAGCGGCAAGTTTGCCGCGCACACGGCTGGCAATGTCACGGCCGCCATCCAACATGTCGATGCCACTGATGCCGCCCCGAACTGTCTTGCCTAGTTTCGGGGCGCTCTCGCACAACGCGGCGAAATCATCCAGCTCATTCTGTACCAACACGCCAATCTCGATGCCACGTTGGCGTTGGGAAGGATTGCCGGCTTCGAGTGCCGTGAGGTGCTCCACCAGGGGACCGAGAATCTCTCTGGACTCCCAGTAGGGGTGCAGCGTGGACGCATCTCCAGCGAGCAAAAAGTCGCGAACCGAAGATTCTGCGTCAGACAGCCGGACCAGGATCTCCTGGATGTCGCCGCGGGCTCCCAAGGTGCGTTGCACCCAGGCGCGCGCCTGTTGCTCGCCACGCTGCGCCCGGTACATCGCGGCCGAAGCGGTAAGCAGGATGGGCAACGGCAGGAGCAGCACCGCCAGCGCTTTAGTCCGCAACGACCGGCCAGCCCAGAACTGATTGATACTCGCCAACGCGCGCGTCGCCATGAACGGAGCTAGGTCTCCCTAGCCCATGTTAGAGTCCGCAATTTGCCTGGGTCTATATTTCTTTAGTTATATGGCGTTATTCTTTACCAATAATTCTAAGCTATTTAAAGTTACTAGAGACACGCGAGATCCACTCTGCGCACAGTGTATTTACCGTAAAATCAATAATTTTACTTGTTACGCCTGCTGCCAGACCGCAGGATCGAATTGCCGTATTTTCACAGCAAATGCGGCGTTTCATCCCGATAAAGGTTGCAAATAATCGGCATTTGCGGTAAAAGATTTAAAGATGCTCCCCACCAGCACGCCCAGGGATTCCGCACCGCCGGTCGCTTCGCAAGATCTGCTTGGCTCACGAGATCCTCAGCAATTCGACTCCCCTTTTCGTGAATTATTTGAATTTGCTCCGGTCGCCTACCACGAAATCGACGCGAACGGGACTTTGCGGCGCGTCAACCAGACCGAATGCCGCCTGCTCGGGTACACGCGCGAGGAGATGATCGGCCGGCCTGTATGGCAGTTTGTGGCCGCGGACCAGCAGGAGCAAGCTCGCGAGTCGATCCGCCAGAAGGTGGCGGGTGACGGATCGCCGACGCCGTTCGAGCGTGATTTTCTCCGCCGGGACGGCGGTTACTTGATCCTTGAAATCTACGACAGCCTGATTTATGACCGTGCCGGAGAAGTCACGGGCATCCGATCGGTGCTACTGGACGTAACGGACCGGCGGCTGGCGGAGCAGTTGCTCGCCAACGAGGTCACGGAGCGTGAGCGGCTCACCGTGGCGCTGCGCCGCTCCAAAGAAGAAGCCGAGAAGGCGAACCGGGCAAAAAGCGAATTTCTCTCCCGTATGAGTCACGAGTTGCGGACGCCCCTGAACGCCATTCTTGGGTTCGCGCAGTTGCTGGAAATGAGCCCTCTCGATCGTGACAAGCGCGAGGCTGTGGGCCAGATACTCAAGGCGGGCCAGCATCTCCTCGGCCTGATCAACGAGGTTCTGGAGATTTCCCGCATCGAGGCGGGGCGCCTGTCGCTTTCTCCCGAACCGGTCCTCGTCAGCTCGGCGATCCAGGAGACGCTCGATCTGTTGACCCCCATGGCGGCGCGACGGAAGATAATGCTCCGCGACGAAGTGGGCAAGGAGCGGCGGCGCTACGTGGTGGCCGATCAACAGCGGCTCAAACAGGTTCTGCTGAACCTGGTTTCCAACGCCATCAAGTACAACAGCGACGATGGCACGGTCACGATTTCGGCGGAAGAAATCGACGGCACGCGCCTGCGGGTGAAGGTGCGGGACACCGGACCGGGCGTCAAGCCCGAGAATCAGGCGAAGCTGTTCACTCCCTTCGAGCGGCTAGGAGCGGAACAAACCGGGGTCGAAGGCACGGGTCTGGGGCTGGCTCTGTCAAAAAGGCTGCTCGAAATGATGGGCGGCTCGATTGGCGTGCTGAACAATCCCGATCGCGGCGCCACCTTTTGGATGGAATTGCCGCTGGTACAGGATCCTGTGGCCGAGCTCGAAACCGCGATGCCGGTCGTTGCCGCTCCCGTGGCGCCGGCCAACCATCAGCGCCAGCGCATCGTCCTGTATGTCGAGGACAACCTTTCCAACATCACGCTGATCGAGCACATCATCGTGCACCGGCCGCACGTAAAGCTGGTTGCTGCCATGCAGGGCCGGCTGGGCCTGGACCTGGCGAGAGAGCACCGGCCTGACCTCGTGCTTTTGGATCTGCACCTCCCTGATATTTCCGGCGAAGATGTTTTACACGGTCTCCGCCAGGAGCCTGCGCTGCAAAATACTCCCGTGATCATAATCAGCGCCGACGCCACACGCGGCCGTATCGAGCGTTTGCAGTCGATGGGAGTGCTGGACTACCTGCCGAAGCCCCTGGACATCAAGAGATTCCTGCAACTGCTGGATAGCTGCCTGGACGGAATGGACAATTCGAAATGATTAAAGAAGAAACCTTGAAGAGTGCCCGTATCCTCATTGTGGATGATCAGGAAGCGAACGTGCTGCTGCTCGAGCGGCTGCTTGGGGTCTCCGGATACACGAATTTCATCAGTACGAATGATCCCCGGCAGGTATTGCCTCTGTTCGGCAAGTTCCAACCCGATCTGATCCTGTTGGATCTGATGATGCCGTACCTCGATGGCTATTCGGTGATGCAGCAAATCGGACCACGTGTGCCGGAAGGGGCCTATCTGCCCATCCTCGTGCTCACGGCCGAGATGAATGCCGAAGCCAAGCAGAAAGCGCTCACCATCGGCGCCAAGGACTTCTTGACCAAGCCGCTCGACGCCACCGAGGTGCTCCTGCGCATCAAGAACCTGCTCGAAACGAGATTCCTGCACTTACGGATGCAAGATCAGAAACATCTTCTCGAAGAGCAGGTTCGCGAGAAAACGCGCGAACTCGAAGACGCGCGCGTCGAAATCCTCCAGAAATTGGCCATGGCTGCCGAATACCGCGACGATCCGACCGGCGAGCATCCCAAGCGGGTTGCCGAGACCGCGGCGGTGCTGGCGCGGGCCGCAGGGCTGCCCAAAGCCCAGGTGGAAATGATCCGGCTGGCCGCCCCGCTGCACGACGTGGGCAAGATCGGTGTGCCAGATGCGATTCTGCGGAAGCCGGCGCCACTGACCCCGGAGGAATTCGAGCAGGTAAAACAGCACGCCTCACTCGGCGGGCGCATTCTATCCGGAACGCAAGTGCCACTGCTCCAACTGGCCGAGGAAATAGCGCTCTACCATCACGAACGCTGGGACGGCACGGGCTACGCCAACGTAGAAGGCCAATCGATTCCGATGGCAGCGCGCATCGTGGCCATTGCCGATACGTTCGATGTGATGACGCACGACCGCCCTTTCCGGGCGGCAGTTTCCAAAGAGGACGCGCTGGCGGAAGTTGCCCGGCAACGTGGGCAGCAATTTGATCCGCGCCTCGTGGATGCGTTTCTGCGTTGGCACAAGCGTCAGGATCTTCCGAAGCGGCTCCGCGAGACCATCCTGGCAAGCTAAGACCCCGGAGAAACTACGGTGATCGCGAATCTAGCCCCAGAGACCATGACAGTTGCGCTCGAAACACTAGCTCTGGGCGGTGTCCCTGCGACTGTTCCCGCCGCCGACGCCGTTCATCAGCAACTGCACCGCATCATCAAGAGCCGAATCTTCGCCCGCTCCAAGGAGCTGTGCCGCTTCCTTCAGTTTGCGGTCGAGCAGAAGCTGCGGAACCGCTCGGTGCGTCTGAAGGAATACTTAATTGGCGTGACCGTTTTCGACCGGGGGGAGACGTTCAACCCCGGCACGGATCCGATTGTGCGCGTACAGGCGCGCCGGCTCCGCTCGAAACTGGCCCTCTACTACGACACCGAAGGCCGCGCGGACTCCGTCCTGGTCGAACTCCCTTGCGGTGGCTATGTTCCAGTTTTCCGGTTCCGGACGGCCACTCCGCCGCAGACATCGCGTATTTCCGTCCCTTCGAACGGGACGTTAGGCGAGACGCGCCGTTCCGTGGTGGTCCTGCCCTTCGTGAACATTGGACCCGACGAAAACGAGCGCTTTAGCGACGGCCTCACCGAGGAATTGACCCACGTATTATCGCGTGAAACGAACTTGCGCGTGATGTCGCGCACATCCGCGTTCTCGTTCAAAGGAAGGACCGACGATATCCGGAGCATTGGCGAGCGCTTGGGCGTGGACGCGCTGGTGGAAGGTAGCGTACGGTCCGAAGGCAATCGCCTGCGAGTCTCCGCCGGACTCATCGACGTGGCCGATGGCGGGTTGCTTTGGTCCGAGGTCTACGAACGCAGCACCGACCAGGTTTTCGCCGTGCAGGAAAACATCTCGGAGCAAATTGCGAAGCGGATCGCGGACCACCTGAACGGCAAGCCACGTCCTGAAGCCGGCGCCTGACGCGCGACAGCTTTCTCTACTTCCTCAGCAATTTGAACGCGTGGTTCCACGAATTCGTGCGTACGCCGTATGTGACCCACAGGATGCACATAGGCTCGAGCACGCGCGAGCCCTCGATGCCGCCTATATCGATGGTGTTCCAACCGAACCCTGTCAGGATTTCAGTTACCGTCCTTTTTGCCGCATCGTCGTTTCCGCAAATAAACATATCCGGCGGGCCGCCGGGGAATTGTGGATTCACCATATGCGCGTAGCCGACGGTGTTGAAGGCCTTGACAACGCGCGCCTCAGAAGCCCAGCGCTGGGCTTGTTCGCCGCCCGAGTCCGTGTGTCCCAGCACAAGCATGGGGGGAGCCCCAGCTTGGATGGCCAACGGATTGGTTGCGTCAATCAGCACCTTGCCAGCCAGGCTTGATCCGCCGGCTAAACGCAAAGCGTTTTCGGCGCCGCTCCATGCAGTGGCCAGCACCACGAGCTCGCCAAATTGCGCGGCATCGGCAAAGGAGCCTGATGAGGCGCGCGGTCCCACCTCAGCAGCCCACGCCACCGCCTTTGGGTTGCCGGTTTCACGGGAACCCATTTTCACTTCATGACTCAGCTTCACCAAGCCATTCGCGAGCGCCCGGCCGACATCACCTGTTCCCAGAACTCCGATGCGCATTTCGGTACTCCTCGTTGTTAGGTTCGCACGATGCGGGAAGCAGTGCGCACCGCGGCTCACACTACCACGGCTTGCAATTTTCGAAAATACTCAATGGTCTCGCGCAATCCTTCTTCCAGCGGTACCCGGGGTTCCCATCCCAGGATGCTCTTCGCCTTTGTAATGTCTGGCTTCCGCTGCTTGGGGTCGTCCTGGGGAAGCGGCTGGTGAACCAGGCCGGATTTCGATCCCGTCAGGCGCCGGATGCGTTCCACGAATTCGAGAATGGTCATCTCGTTCGGATTTCCGAGATTCACCGGATAGCGTTCGTCCGATTGCATGAGACGGTATAGTCCGTCCACCAAGTCGCTCACATAACAAAAGCTGCGAGTTTGCAAGCCGTCGCCGAACACCGTGATCGGCTCGCCGCGCAAAGCCTGGTCCAGGAACGCCGGGACGACACGGCCATCGTTGAGCTTCATACGCGGACCGTAGGTATTGAAGATGCGCGCGATGTTTGTGCGCAGGTTGTGGGCGCGATGATACGCCATGGTCAGAGCCTCAGCGAAGCGCTTGCTCTCGTCATAACAGGAGCGCGGTCCCACGGGGTTCACGTTGCCCCAGTAGGTTTCGACTTGCGGATGCACGGCCGGATCCCCATAAGTTTCCGAGGTAGACGTAACCAGAAAACGCGCCTGGTGCGCCAGCGCCAGTTCGAGCATATTCCGCGTGCCGGCGGAGCCCACGTCCAGCGTTTCGATCGGGTGCTCGAGGTAATCTTTCGGACTCGCCGGCGAGGCCATATGGATAACGGCATCAACCGTTCCATCCAATGCCACGGCCCGCGTGACGTCATGCTCGACAAACTGAAAGGCAGAGTTGCCGGACAGATGCGCCAGGTTCTGCTTCGAGCCCGTCAAGAAATTGTCCAGCGCCACGACCGTGTGACCTTCGGCCAGTAGCCGGTCACACATGTGTGAGCCGATAAATCCCGCCGCCCCCGAAACAATGATTCGCAAGATGTGGAAATCCCCCAAAACTTTCTATTTTACCAGTAGCTCGGGGTTGCGCCCCATGATGATAGGCTATTCAGGTAACGATGCAGCTATCCCTGGCCGAAGTACTGATCTTTACGGTGCTGCTGTGCGCATCGGCATATGCATTCTGGTTCCGTTTCCATCGAGTTATCCGCACCATTCAGTCGGCCAAGCCGGACCCGACATGGACCTTGCGTCCGCTAGCCCCGCGTATCGGCCGGTTCATTTGGGAAGTGCTTTTGCAAGGCAAAGTAATCCTGGACCGCCCGCTGCCCGGGATCGCGCACGCCTTCGTATTTTGGGGTTTTTGTGGATTCGGGATCGTCACGGTCAACCACTTGGCAGCCGGCTTCGGCGTCACGCTGATTCCTCCGGATAGCGTTTTTGCCGAGGTGTATTTCGGCTTCATCGCAGTGTTTGCGGTACTGGTTGCGGTTTCCATTGCCGGACTGGCGGCACGCCGCTTTATCGCGCGCCCTGTGTGGCTGGGCAAGGTGTCCGGCGAATCGGGCGTCATCGCCCTCCTGATTTTCATCCTCATGGTGACGTATCTCGCCGAGTTCTGGATCGCGGAAGGCTCCATCGGAGCCCGGATCAACTGGTGGCTGCATACCCTCACTCTGCTCTCGTTCCTGCCACTCATTCCCCACACCAAGCATTTGCACCTGGTGCTGAGCCCGGCGACTGTGTTTGCGCGCCGCGAAGGCTTTAGCCAGATTCCGCCACTCGCCGGAGACGAGGATTTCGGCCTCGACGCCGGAAAGGACATCACCAAGCTGATTGCGCTCCAGGCGTACACCTGCGTCGAGTGCGGGCGCTGCACGGAGCTCTGTCCCGCCTATAACACGGGCAAGGTGCTCAATCCCAAAGAAATTATTCTGGGCGTGCGCGGATACCTGAATGAGTTCGGCGCACGCTCAGACCAGCCGCTGATAGGCAAATACATTTCGAGCGAGGCAGCGTTTCAGTGCACGACTTGTGGTGGCTGCGAGTACTCCTGCCCTGTCGGGATTCAACATCTTCCCATCATCATTGGCCTGCGCCGCGGTGCCGTGAACACTGGCAAATGGGAAGACGAATACGGTACCAAGTTGTTCCTCACACTCGAGCGCAATGGCAATTCTCTCGGTTTTCCCTCCAGCGAGCGGCAGAAGTTCATTGAGAAGCATGCGCTGCCGATTTACGATGGCACCCAGGAATACTGCCTCTGGCTGGGCTGCATGGGCGCTTACGATCCGCATGGCCGCGAGATCGTGCTCGCGCTGGTTCGCGTCATGCGGCACGTGGGAATCAGTTTTGGCGTCTTGCGAAAAGAAAAGTGTACCGGCGACCCCATTCGCCGGTTAGGGAACGATTACCTGTTTTCCCAACTAGCGGAGCCGAACATCGATCATGTGCGGGAAGCAGGCGTCAAGAAAATGATTTCCATCTGCCCGCACTGTGTGCGTACCATCGGCGAAGACTGGAAAGAATTCGGAGCGTCAATCCCGATCGAGCATCACAGCGAACTGTTAGCGCGATTGCGCGACCGGCTGCCTGCCAACTATGGCACGCGCGAAACGGTCGTGTACCACGATCCGTGCTTTCTCGGGCGATATCGCAATATTTATGATGAGCCGCGCGCGGTCATCGGACAATTCGCCCACCGGACCGATCCGCCGCGCACCCGCGCCCATTCGTTCTGTTGTGGCGCGGGGGGCGGCCAAATGTTTCTCGGCGAGGAAAAAGGTAAGCGCATCAACCTGGAGCGTGCCGAGGAACTGGCAGGCACCGGAGCTGCAACGGTCGGAGTCGCGTGCCCGTTCTGCCAATCGATGTTCCGCGATGCGCTGGCCGCCGTTTCCGACAAGCCGCCCCAGTTGCTGGACATAGCGCAGATTGCGGCCGCGGCGATCCGAGACTAGCGCTCCATCGGCACAAATGCGTACCGAAACCCATTCTCGATGATCTGTGCCAGTTCCGCTTCCGAAAACCCGAACTCGCTGGCTGCGAGCCCATACTCACGATCGAGGGTTGTGCCGAACAGCCCCGGATCATCAGTATTCAAGATGATCGGCACTCCGGCATCGTAAAGCCGCCTCACGGGGTGCTCGCTCAGCGAGGACACTGCGCCGGTGGCCACATTACTCGAGATACAGATTTCAAGCGGGACCTGGCGATCCCGGAGATGGCGCACCAAGGCTTGGTCGTCCACCGCGTGAATCCCGTGGCCGATCCTTTCGGCGCCGATCCGCAGAGCAGCCCACACCGACTCCGGACCAGCCGTCTCGCCCGCGTGCGCCGTTAGCCGCAGCCCATGCGCACTAGCGAACCGATAGACCTCCGTGAACCACTCAGCCGGACCGCGTTCCTCATCGCCTCCGATACCGAACGACACCACTCCGTCACCCGTGCGTTCAGCGGCCAGCTCGGCGACGCGCATCGCACGATCCGTGCCAAAGTGCCTTACCGCGTCCAGATTCCACCGCACTTCCACAGTCGACTGCGTGGCCTCTCGCTGGACCGCCTCGTAGATCGGCCCCAGCTCCTGCTTTTTCCAAATGATTACGCCCGCCGATAGCGTGATTTCCGCGTACCGCACATTCTGCTGCGCTAAGGACTCCAGCAGGCGGCGCGTTACGAGCGCATAGTCGTCCGGCGTGCGCAGATACCCAACCACCCACTTGTAGCATTCCAGGAAATCCGGGAACGTGTGAAAACCGAATTTCCCGTGAATCTCGTCAGCGGAAGCTTCGGGCGCTAGCTCGTGCATCAGCTCCGGTGTCACCGACCCTTCCAGATGTAAATGCAGTTCCGCTTTCGGCAGTTCGTGGTACGATGCCATCGCTGTAATAATATAGGGTCGCATGACTGTAGCGGACATCGAAGCTTTGGTGGGCGGATATCACGGCGACGCCTTTCGCGTGCTCGGACCTCACGTCGTCCAGAAGCGCGATGGCCAGCGGCATTGGGAGGTTCGCGCGTTCCTGCCGCAAGCCACCGCCGCCGAGGTTCTCATCGGCGAAACCGCCTGGCCCATGACGAAGCGGCACAAGGAAGGTCTTTACGTTGCGGTTCTGGATGGAGATCAGCAACCCTACCGCCTCCGCGCTAGCCTTTACGATGGCGGCACAATAGAGCTGGAAGACCCCTACCGCTTCCCGCCCATACTTTCCAGTTTTCAGCTCCATTTGCACGCCGAAGGCACCAATTACGAAAGCTACGCCATGCTCGGCGCGCACCTGACCGAGATCGAGGGAGTACGTGGCACGCGCTTTGCTGTTTGGGCGCCCAACGCCGAAACGGTCACACTGGTCGGGGATTTCAACCAGTGGGACACACGCCGCCACCCGATGCGGGTTCGCGACGGTGGCATCTGGGAATTCTTCTTGCCCGGCGCCGGCGAGGGCTGCGCCTACAAGTACAACGTCCGTTCGCGAGTTCGCGCCTACCGCCAACTGAAGGCCGATCCGTATGCCTTTCACTGCGAAACGCCGCCGAAATCAGCCTCGCTGGTCGCCGATCTGGATAAGTACCAGTGGAACGACCAGGCCTGGATGGAAGCTCGCGCTCGCAAGGATTGGCTCCACGCGCCCATCTCGGTTTACGAAGTCCACTTGGAGAGCTGGCTGCGTGGGCCGCACGGCGAAATCCTGACTTATCGCGAGTTTGCGCAAAACCTGGTCACTTACGCCAAAGGCATGGGCTACACGCACCTCGAGTTTCTGCCCATCATGGAGCATCCGTTCTCTGGTTCCTGGGGCTACCAGTTGATCGGCTATTACGCGCCCACGTCTCGCTTCGGTTCTCCCGAAGACTTCATGTACCTGGTCGATCGCTGCCATCAGGAAGGACTGGCGGTCCTCGTCGATTGGGTTCCCGCGCACTTTCCAAAAGACGCTCACGGCCTAGCGTACTTCGACGGCACGGCGCTCTACGAACATGCCGATCCCCGTAAGGGCGAGCATCACGACTGGGGCACCCTCATTTTCAACTATGGACGCAATGAGGTGCGCGAGTTTCTCATTTCGAACGCCCTGTTCTGGTTGAAGCAGTATCATATTGACGGCCTGCGGGTCGACGCCGTGGCTTCCATGATCTACCTCGACTACTCGCGCGCCGCCGGCGAATGGATCCCCAACCAATACGGCGGCAATGAGAACCTCGAGGCCATCGACTTCATCCGGCGCTTCAATGAGCTGGCGCACAAGGTGCCGGGCGCCGTCACAATCGCCGAGGAATCCACGGCCTTCTCCGGCGTCTCGCGGCCCGTGTATCTGAACGGCTTGGGTTTCACCATGAAGTGGAACATGGGCTGGATGCACGACATGCTGGAGTATTTCAGTTTGGACGCGATCTACCGCAAACATCACCACAACAGCATCACGTTCAGCATGCTCTACGCCTTTACGGAGAATTTCGTCCTGCCGATCTCGCACGATGAAGTCGTGCACGGAAAGCGTTCGTTGCTCAGTAAGATGCCCGGCGACGAATGGCAGCGATTCGCCAATGCGCGCGCGTTTCTGGCGTACATGTATGCGCACCCCGGCAAGAAGCTGTTGTTCATGGGATCAGAGATCGGACAGTACGAAGAGTGGAATTACGCTTCCAGCATTCCGTGGGAACTCGTCCAATTCGACTACCACCGCAAGCTGCAAAACTTCGCGCGCGAGTTAAATCACTTTTATAGCCGGAACCCCGCGCTCTATGAAGTCGACTTTCATTACTCCGGATTTGAGTGGATCGACTTTCACGACGTGGAGAACTCCGTGATCGCTTTTCTCCGGAAGGCCACCGATCCCACTGATTTTCTGCTCTTCTGTTGCAATTTCACACCGGTTGTCCGCGCCGGATACCAGTTCGGCGTGCCCGCCGCCGGGATCTATGACGAAGTCTTCACCACCGATGCAGACTGTTTCGGCGGCAGTAATGTGACGAATAGCGGCGGCATCCCGTCCCGGCCCATCGAGCGCCACAGTCGGCCGAATAGTATTGAAATCACGTTGCCTCCATTGGCCGTGGTGGCATTCCGGCGCCGCCAGTAACATTTTTCTCGCATGAGCTCCAATCGATTTGATGCTGTCATCGTCGGCGGAGGCCACAACGGCCTGGTCACCGCGGCATACCTGGCGCGCGCCGGCCGCAAGGTCCTGGTTCTTGAGCGCCGCGGACTCGTGGGTGGGTGTTGCGTCACCGAGGAGATCTGGCCCGGGTTCCACGTTTCCACCGCCGCGTACTTGGCGAGCCTCTTGCAGGAGCGTATCGTGCGCGACCTGGAACTGGCCCGCTTCGGCTACCTCGTCGATGCCAAGGACCCGGCATTTTTCTCTGCGTTCCCCGACGGCCGCCACTTCTTCATGTGGCAGGACGAACGCAAGACGCTCGACGAGATCGCCAAGTTTTCGACGCGCGACGCCGAAACCTTTCCCAAGTTCGAGGAGCACCTGGAGAAACTCGCCAAGGTGGTGGAGTCGCTGCTGCTTACGACGCCTCCAAATCTGCCGCCGCGGGGTCCGGGCGATTTCATCGAGTGCCTGAAACTATCCGCCAAAATGCTCAAACTAGGCCGCCGTGAACTGGCCGGTCTGGTCAAGATTTTTACGCAGAGCGCCGCGGATTTTCTAGACGAGTGGTTCGAGTCGCCCGAAGTGAAGGTAACGCTCGCTACCGACGGCGTGATTGGCGCCAATGGCGGGCCACGCTCGCCCGGCACAGCGTACATCCTGTTGCATCATTGCATGGGCGGCGTCGGCGGCAAGCGCGGCCTTTGGGGTTTCGTGCGCGGCGGCATGGGCGCAATCTCGGACGCCATTGCCGAATCCGCGCGCAGCCGCGGAGCTGAAATCCGCGTCAGTGCTCCCGTCCAGCGCATTCTCACCGGCAACGGGCGCGTGCGGGGCGTCGTGCTTGAAGACGGCGAGGAAATTGAAGCGCCCATCGTGGCATCCAATCTCGATCCTCACGTGACATTCTTGCGGCTCGTTGAGGAAGCCGAGCTCGATCCCGAATTTCGCGAGTCCATCCGCCGGTTTCGCACTGAGGGCACCTCGCTCAAAATCAACCTGGCGCTGGCCGGTCTTCCTGATTTTCGCGCGCTACCCGGCGCCGGGCCGCAACATCGCGCCACCATGCACATCTGCCCGTCAATCGATTACGTGGAACGCGCCTGGGATGATGCCAAATACGGCCGCCCCTCCGACCGCCCCATGCTCGAAATGACGGTACCCACGATGTACGATCCGTCGCTCGCTCCCCCCGGCCACCACATCATGGGAATCTTCCTCCAGTACGCGCCCTACACGCTCCGGGACGCAAGCTGGGACGACGTCCGTGAGCCATATGCCGATCACATCCTGAGTCTCATCGAAGAATACGCACCCAACTTTCGGTCCCTCGTCCTGGCGCGTGAGGTGCTCACGCCTCTCGATCTCGAGCGACGATTCGGCATCACCGGTGGAAACATCTTTCACGGCGAGATGAGCCTGGACCAGATGTTCTCCATGCGCCCCGTCGCGGGCTGGGCGCGCTACCGGACACCCATTCAAGGCCTTTATTTATGCGGGTCCGGCGCGCATCCCGGCGGCGGCGTCATGGGCGCTCCCGGCTATAACGCCGCGCGCGCCATTCTCAAGGGCAGCATGGAACCGCCCGCGGGTCGCGGCGGCGCGTCGGTGTGGTCGTCGCCCAAGTAGCGCCGATCATTCCTCAGTCTGCCCGCCGTCCGGTTCCAATCCCATCTGCGCCAGCCGGTAGCGTAGAGCGTTGCGCGTGAGCCCCAGAGCCCGTGCCGCCTGGCTTTTGTTTCCGTTGGCTCTCTTGAGCGCCTCACGAATGAGCTCCTGCTCGTATTGATCGAGCGTCATGCCCGGCGGCAGTGCGAGTTCCGTGCCGGCGTTGCGCGGACGCGGTGCGTTGTCCAGCTTGATGTCGGCCGAATCGAGAGTCTCCCCGGTGCACATCACCACGCTGCGTTCGATCACGTTCTCCAATTCCCGCACGTTACCCGGCCAATGGTACGACATCAGCTTGCTCATCGCCGCCGGTGTGATAGTCTCGATCCGGTTTTCCGCCTCCGCCGCATATTTGCGCAGAAAGTGCTCCGCCAGAAACGGGATATCCTGCATCCGTTCGCGCAAAGGAATGATGTTGATCGGCACCACGTTCAGTCGGTAGTAAAGGTCTTCCCGAAACGTCCCTTGCTCGAGCGCCGCCCGCAGATCCTGATTCGTCGCGGCGATCACACGCACATCGATGTGGCGCGTCTTGTTGCTGCCCAGGCGCTCAAACTCACGCTCTTGCAGAATCCGCAGCAGCTTCACCTGAATCGAAGCCGGTACATCGCCGATCTCGTCCAGAAACACCGTGCCCGTGTCCGCCTGCTCGAACTTACCGGGCTTGGTTGTGTTCGCTCCCGTGAAGGCGCCCTTCTCGTATCCGAATAACTCGCTCTCCATCAGGTTTTCCGGAAGCGCCGTGCAATTGATCTTCACGAAGGGCCGGTCGCGGCGCGGCGAGTGAAAATGAATCGCGCGCGCGATCAGGTCCTTGCCCACGCCACTCTCGCCCGCCAGCAGCACGGTCGCTCGGGAAGGCGCCACCCGCTCGATCGTCGCGAAGATTTCCTGCATCGCTGGGCTGCGCCCGATGATGTTGTCGAATTCGTAGCGTTTTCCCAGCTCCTCGCGCAGTTGGCGGTTCTCGTCCCGCAGCGCGCGCACCTCCAGCGCCTTCTGAACAACCGCCATCAGGTGATCGAGCGAGAAAGGCTTCAGGAGGAATTCGGCCGCGCCTGACTTCATCGCCTGTACGGCCACTTCAATCGTGCCAAACGCCGTCATCACGATCACGGGCGCTTGCATGTTCTGCCGCCGAATGGCCGCCAGCAGTTCCAGCCCATCCATGCCCGGTAACTTCAGATCCGTCAGGACCAGATCCGCCCGCTCCGCCAGCTTGAGGCCTTCTTCGGCCGACGCCGCTTTGTCCACGTCATACCCGGCCGCCAAAAGTTGCAGCTCAATGACGCGGCGCAGCTTTTCTTCATCGTCCACCACCAGGATGCGAGGCTTCATGTTTTCTGTTGGATGGGCAGGAACACCCGGAAGATGCTACCCTTGCCGGGTTCGCTTTCCACCGCCATTCTACCGCCGTGTTCGTCCACGATCTTCGAAACAATGGCGAGCCCCAGCCCCACACCGTTACTTTTGGTGGTGAAAAACGGATTAAAAATCTGCTCTTTGATCTTCGGATCGATGCCCGGGCCGCGGTCAATCACCGCCACCTCCGCCGTCCCGTCCACGCGCCGCGTCTTCAGCGTGATCGCCCCGCCTTCCTCACTCGCCTGCGCCGCGTTAAGCAGCAGGTTATAGAAAACGCGCTCCATCAACTCGGCGTCGAACGGAAACGGCGCCAGATCCGGGGAATAGTTTTTGTAAACCGTCACTCGATGTTGCGGCGCATCGCGCTCCACCAGAGCCACCGCGCGATCCAGCACCTCAGCCAGATCCGCCGGCGCGAGCTTCAATTGCATCGGTCGCGCGAAATCCAAGAATCGCGTCACGAGCGAGTTCGACCGGTCCACTTCGCTCGCAATGAACCCGGCAACCTCTCGCGCCACTGCGTTGTCCGCCGGCACGCTGCGCGACAGCATTTCCGCCGATGCCCGGATCGTCCCCAGCGGGTTCCGCAGCTCGTGCGCGAGGCCGGCGGAAAGCTGTCCCAGCGCCGCCAACCGGTCCGAACGCCGCACCGCGGCCTCGGCTTCGTTCAGGTTCCGGTTGGCCTCCGCCAACTCCTCCGCCGCCCTGCGATAATTGGCGGATTGTACGCGTAGCGCTTCCGCCAGCACATTCACCAGGTTTCCGACCACAGCGAGAAAGCACAACCGCATCACCAGAACCTGCACCTGATCCGGGTCAATCGTGTATCGCACAAAATCCACAAACAAAACGAATGAGAGGTAGGAGCCGCAGCACAGCAACGTAATCAGCCAGGAGCCAACCACCCCCAAATACGTGGCGGCCGAAATCATCGGGAGAAGCAGGACCAGGTAGTAATTGCCGTTCAGGCCTCCCACGCCCCAGCCTTCCCCCGTTTGCACGCCCGAATGCCCGATCAGCAGGTAGGCCAGCAACAATTCCAGTACGATCCACAGCACCTTACCGGGCGCCGTTCCCAATGCGGGTATTTTCGGACCGGCAATCTGCAAAGCTGCCAGCGCCAGCAGCAGAACAATTTCGTGTGCGTCCCGGGTTGGGCTTGCGGCCGCGAGACCAGCAAACAACACCAGCAGGAGAACGTCCTGCGGACGCAGCACCCTCATCCAGCTCATCGTGGGTTCCCCTGGAGCCAAGTGTGATCTCATCCGCGATTGTGCCACAATAAAAAGAAAGTCTCATGCCCAATCCAGTAGTGAGCCGCAATCCCGAAGCCAGCGGTGCGGACCCAGACCCTTCTTTCGGCGATATTCTTTCCCAGTTCGAACAGGCCCACGCCTCACCCGCCGAGGCCGATAGCGGACGCGAAGGCGTTGTGATTGCCGTCACCGGAGACTCGGTCCTCGTCGATATCGGCTGGAAGATCGAGGGCATCCTGCCCGCTTCTGAGTTCCCCGAGGGAATTCATCCCGGCGACAAGCTCCGCGTCGGCGTCAACGGGCGCAATGAAGAGGGTTATTATCGGCTCTCCAAGCTCAAAGTGCAGCGGCCCAAGGACTGGAGCGGCCTCGAGAAAGCGTTTCAGGAAAAGCGCGCCATCGCGGGTGTCGTCAGCGGTGTGATCAAGGGTGGTCTCAGCGTCGATGTCGGCGTGCGCGCATTCATGCCCGCCTCACGCAGTGGAGCCAAAGACGCTGCCGAGATGGAGAAGCTCGTCGGGCAGGAAATCACCTGCAAGATCATCAAGCTCGATGTCGCCGACGAGGATGTGGTGGTCGACCGTCGCGTGGTCGTCGAGGAAGAAGAAGCCAAAGCGCGCGACCAGCGCCTAGCGGACCTCAAGGAAGGCATGGTCGTTCCCGGCACGGTGCGCACCTTGACCGATTTCGGCGCCTTCGTCGATATCGGCGGCGTCGATGGTCTGCTTCATGTGACCGACATGTCCTGGGGCCGTGTCAACAAGCCCGCCGATCTGCTCAAGGCCGGCGACCAGGTCGATGTCCAGATTCTCAAAATTGAGCAGCACGGCACAGGCAAGCGCGGGCGCCGCATCTCGCTCGGCTTGAAACAGCTCCAGGCCGACCCGTGGACCGCTGCGGCCGAAAAGTACACAGCCGGTGAGCGGATTCGAGGGGTGGTCACGCGCGTCACCGATTTTGGTGCGTTTGTCGAACTGGAACCCGGCGTCGAAGGCCTCATTCACCTGTCAGAGCTTTCCTGGTCCAGGAAAGTGCGCAAACCGTCTGACGTCGTTAAGCCGGGTGATTCGGTCGAGGTCGTGGTGCTCGGCGTGAGTGCCGGCGAGCGTCGGATCTCTCTCGGCTTGAAGCAGGCCCTGGGCGACCCTTGGGAGCAAGCGGAGAAAAGATTTCCGGCCGGCAGCGTTGTCGAGGGACCCATCACCAGCCTCACCAACTTCGGCGCCTTCGTGCAGCTCGATGAAGGTATCGAGGGCATGATCCACGTCGGCGATATCAGCGCGGAAAAACGCATCAATCATCCCCAGGAAGCACTCAAAGTCGGCCAGGCCGTCCGGGCTGCCGTGTTGGAAGTCGATCGCGCCAAGCGCCGCATTCGCCTGGGCCTCAAACAGCTTCAGCCCACCTCGATCGACGAGTATATCGCCGAGCACAAGGAAGGCGATGTGGTGAGCGGACGGGTGGCGGACGTTTCGCGCGGCAAGGCGGTTGTCGAGCTCGGCGAAGGCATTCAGGCCTATTGCAACATCGGGCAAGCCGACTCGAAGCAGGCTCCGCTTAGCGCCGAGCCCGCGAAAGCCGATCTCTCCGCTCTCAGTTCCATGCTCGCCGCCAAATGGAAACACAGTCAGGCGGGCGGAGCATCGGAAGGCAAACGTGAACCTGCCCGTTCCGGTCAGATTCGCAGTTTCCGCATTCTGAAACTCGATCCTGGTCAGAAGAAAATCGAGCTCGAACTGGCGAGCTGATCGTGGCGCACGCTTCAGCGTGCCGGGTTGAACTTCAGTTCAACCCCTTCCACCAACCGGCCTAATCAGTTCTTCGCCGGCGCGGCTGCCTTCTTGGCTGTGCCCGTCTTCTTGGTCGGGGCTGGCGCCGGTGGCGGCCCAACGCGCTCGAGCTTGATGCTCAGGATCTTCACCGGAGTCTTCGGCTTGTCATTGGAATCGCGCGGCACCGCACCGATCTTGTGCACTACATCCTGACCTTCGATCACTTGCCCGAAAATGGTGTGCTTCCCGTTCAAATAAGTAGGCGTACCATCCGTGATAAAGAACTGCGTGCTGCCCGTATGCGGTTCACCAATGTTGGCCATGGCTAGGCGCCCTGGGACGTCGAACTGGAGTGTCGGGACAAATTCGTCCGCAATGGTATAACCGGCGTCGTAGGTACCCTTGCCGATTGGGTCACCCCCCTGAATCATGAACCCCGGAATCACGCGATGAAATGCTACTCCCGTGAAAAACGGCCGCTTCACCATTTGCCCTGTCTTGGGATCGCGAAACTCTCTCGTCCCTCGGACCAGGCTCGTGAAGTTCCGCACAGTAATGGGAGTTTCCTTCTCGAACAACCGTAGGGTGATGACGCCCTGCGAGGTCGTCATCACGGCGTATAGGCCGTTCTCGCGCGCTGGTTTCGGCTGCGCTGCGTCACCTTGTGCCGCCGGCGGCGTCTGCGCCGCGAGTGTGCCTCCAATCAAAACTAGAGCTGCCAATCGAATCATTGCGGTTAATCCTCGCTACGAAAGTATAGAGTAACGAAGCATTATACTGAAATGCGGTCCCTGGCGGAGGTAACCCCGGCTTCGAAGCGTTCGCCCTTCACTGGGAAACCGGGGTATGATGATTCGATTGAATAAGGATCAGGGAAGGTTGTGTATGAAAAGAGCATTTTTGATTTTGCCATTTCTGGCGCTGGCCCTAAGCGGTGCGGATATTTCAGGAAAGTGGTCCGGCACCATTGATGTCGAAGATGCGGGGAACACGACGGAGGTGCAAGTCGAGCTGGTGCAGAAGGCGGATACGGTCTCTGGAAAAATCGGCCGCACCGGCGGCGGAGACGAAGGCACCATCCGCAACGGCAAGGTGGACGGCGAGAAGGTTTCCTTTGAGGTTGTCTCCGCTCAGGCCACCAACCCTTTCAAGTTCACGCTGACCTTGGTGAACGGTCACCTCGAAGGTGAAATGAAGGGATCCGTCGACGACGGTGAAATCGTCGGCAAAGTGAAATTAAATCGCGCAACCCCGTAGCGTCGATCGATAACAGTAGGGGCCGGATATCTCCGGCCCAACTACTTCTGGTCGAGAATGAAGGTCGCCGCGAGACCGCCTGACGAGGAATAAGCGCCGGCAGCCCCCCCCGAGAGCCAGCTCGCACACCCAGAGACCTTTCCCAGAAACGTCTGGGGATGCACGTCCACCTGCATCTCGCGATACTCCAGATGCCCGTAAGTCATCATCGGGAAGACCGACATCGCCGGTTCCACTCTTTCCTGAACTACGTACGGCGACCGCTGCGACTGCCGGACCGCCCGCTCCCACGCCATCTGATCCAGGTCCGAGCCCACAAAGCTCTGCTGATCGCTGTAATCGTCGTTGGGCTTGAGCACCAGCTTTTCGCGATGCTGGTGAATGAAATCAAGCAGGTCGATGGTCCGCTCCCGGTAAGCCGTCTTGCCCGGCGTCACGAGGCGCGTCCACGGCACGTGGTCACGAATGGCCTTGCGTTCCACTGCTGGGAACTTCGCGGTCAACGTTTCGTCGGTGAGCAAGCCAAACAGCGCCTTCTTGTGGGTCATTTCCGACCGGAAACTGTTCACTACGCAAACCACGTGATCTCGATACGCCTGCACCAGCGGATGCGAAAGGTCGAAACGCATCAGGAACTCTTGGACGCTGATGCGGCGGTAGATCAGGTTGATCTCGAAATTGCCGCTGCGCAGCACGCCGTTGCGGTATTCCAGTTGTTCAGGGGAGACAATTTCCGTCTCATAACCCGCTTCCCGGAAGAAGTCACGGAATAACTGGTATTCGCCCTGCCCGTTCCCCGCAAACGGCGCCCGGAATTCCAGAATGGCGATGTTGGGCTTCTTGGGCCCGGCGAACTGTTTGTACGCCTTGAGCAGCGCCGACAAAAAGTATTTCTTCCCTCCAATGCGCGTCAGCGTGTACTGCTTGCGAAATTCCTTCACCGGCGGGCAGTCGTAGAAAATATCGGCGAGCCCTTCGGCCCACGCCAAGCCCGAGGGCGAGTCGGCGTTATACTGCACTACCTGCAGTGTCCCGTTCGAAAGATGCAGGTCGAATCGCGCCGCCACCTCCGACATGTGATACCCCGGGTCCACCGCCGCCAGCATTTTCTCGGCCGGCAGCAACTGCACACGCGCCAGCAGCGCGGGCGTGGCCAGGGTCATCTGCTCCATGCGCTCGATGGCCGACATGAGCGCTTCACCAGTCTTCACCATCGACTCATACTGCTTGCGAGTCACGAAGTTGGGGCGAAGAAAAGGGCAAAGCAGGCGGCCACCCGCGGATAGCCGCTCGGCCTCCATCTGCTCATGCAGGATTTTGACCCACGAGAGATCCTTGTGTGGAGGCGCTTCCAGGATCTTGTTGTAACGGCTGATCGCCTCTTGAAGGTGCGACATTTATAAAAAACACCGATTGAAATTGATGCTTTTAGTATCGCATGGCAAGACGAGTGCCAAAACAAATAGACCCATCAACCATATGAAAATAAATAACTTAAAGTTCTTGCCGAGCCTCATGTAAAAGTATGCTGTGACGGCGGAAGTCCGGTTTCGCCCATGCCGGAAGGCCCGGAGCGGGAACGGCCGTACCTAGTTTTGTTCGGGGAGGCGATTGCGGTTTGCGTCTCCCGCATTTTCTCGCGCGCGGGAGATGCGGTGACTCAGATCAGGCTGCTTCGAACGGTCCCGCCTGAGGGGATTCGTCCAGTAGAACGGATTGACCCGCCGCCATGGCTCGAACCGGGCGCTCCGCTACACCGGCAAGCGGACGGTTGACGCGCGGCATTCGATTCTTGCTGCCCCGCGGACGGCCGCGTTTCCTCGCGGCGGAGAGGATGGCCGGCGGTCTGCCGCGACGATGCTCGCGGCTCTGCGCCAGCTGTTCCAGGTTCATGATTACCGCATCCAGTTGCTCACGCTCCTGGCGCAGTGCTGCCAATATTCTATTTACATCCATCACGCCTCCCGGTATTTAACACGTCCGTAAAACTTCCCCCACCTCTTATTTATACACTCCGAACGCCGTTCTTCAAAGCAGAATTTGAAAAATTTAGTCCGTATTTCCTCAGAAATTGCTTGGTGTATTTTCAGACAATTGCCCGGAATGAGCGGTGGATTAGCTGTGAAAAAACATCCGCAGTAAAAGGTGTTTTACCGACTCGCCCATGGCATCGACGCCCAGGTGCCGGCGCGGTAGATGCCTGGCTCGAGAACAGTGTAAGATCTTAGTGGAGCGTGTCTGCAAAGCAGGTGACGGCCTCTCATTTTTGATCCAACAGTCAAAAATAGGGAGTCCGGCTCGATCAAATCGCGCTGGTGAGCAGGCTCCGGCAGGGGCAGCCCTGAATGGAGAAGCCTAAAGGCGCTCGGCGGATACCCGCCCCGTCCACAAAGTGGGGGTCAAAACGGGGGTCGCACGGCCCAGTGGCACGCTCCAACTTCATCCGTGGCCGAAGTGCATCAGCCAGCCAATCGCGAATAATGCCGCGATGAAACATCCGAAGACATATAGGCCATAATTGAGGCGTTCGCGGTCCGTACGCTTGCTCACCACTCCGAGTACCACAGAAGCAAATAGCGCAAACAAAAATGAAGCCTCGAAGTGCGAAAGGGTCATTTTAGGCATCAGCTCTTTCTCCCTCCCGCGATTTCATAGGCGTCCACCATCGCCAGGATATTGAGCAGACCGGCCGTCACCAGAAACTTAGTGCCGTAGTCGTGAACCGCGCCGGCCAAGTCCGGTTGGGCATATCCGAGCCATGTGGTCAGTAGGTACAGAATGCCGGAAGCGATGTCGCCGGCAAATCCCCCCCAGTTGATCAAAATGGTTAGAATGTCTCCGGACTGCGGCTTGAACATCGCGCCCCGCATCAGCAGACCGAGCGCGAACATGCAGGTGATTGAGACCGCCAGCAAAACGCCGCGGCCCCGGCGCTTCAACAGAAAATGTCCGCCGCCAGGCACCAGCCAGCCGACCGCGACCGGCGCCAGCCAGACGTTTAACGGCGGCATCGGTTCCTTCACCGCCTTCTCTTTTTCTGCCATAGGTAATCTATCATTGTAGAATATCAGTGGCCTATGACGCCGCTACTGCTATTGGCGTTTCTCGCTTCGGGTGATGTGGAAAAATTAACGAAGCTTGTGATCGAGTCCGGCCGCGTGGTCGAAATCGCGACTCCGCCTTCGGAACGGCTCGCTCCGCCACCGAAAATCGCCCCCGGCGCCCCACCGCTGGTCAGCTTCCGGCTGTTCGACGGCAGGATGCGCCACCGTTTCAGCAATCTCGATCTGGTCATGGACGATGCGGGGCATTAGTCTGGCCACGTTGTTTTTCGCGGCGGCGGCTTTTGCGCAGGATCCGGTTGCGAAAGGGATCGAGGAATTCCGCCAAGGCAGGTGTGCCGACGCACAAGCGACGCTAGAGCAAGCACTTAGGCAGAAGCCAGGCGATTCGCACGCACGCACATTTCTCGCACTTTCGCGGGCGGCGTTGGGCGGGTGCGATTTGGCGGCGAACGACCTTTCCGCAGCGTTTACAACGAGTCAGGATGCCGATCTTCGGCGCTTGGCGGGGCTCGCGCTCGCGCAATGCCATTTGGCGCACAATCGCCTCGACGCGGCGCTACCCGTTGTACTGGAGCTGGAAAAACAGTTCCCGGCCGACGCCGATGTGCTGTACGAAGCCGCCAAGCTGCACATGAAGGCATGGAACGACGTGGTGTTCCAGATGTTTCAGAAGACGCCGGCTTCGTATCGGGTGAACCAGGTTTCCGCCGAAATTTTCGAGGTGCAGGGCCGGTACGCCGACGCGGTTGCCGAATATCGCAAAGCGATCGAGAAAAACCCTGCGGCGGTGAATCTTCACTTCCGGCTCGCGCGGGCTCTGCTGATGCAGTCGCACACGCCGGAAGCGATGAACGAAGCGCAGGAGGAATTTGCGGCGGAGCTGAAGTTGAATCCGAACGACGCAGTGGCAGAGTACGAGACCGGCCAGATTCTGCTGGCGGAAAACAAGCCGCAAGAGGCGGCGCCGCGATTCGAGCGCGCGCTGACGTTGGCTCCTGACTTCGCCGAGGCGCTGGTCGCGGTGGCCAGGATGCGATCCGACGCCAAGCGCTACACGGACGCCATCCAATTATTGGAGCGGGCGGCGCGCCTACAGCCGGAGAACGAGTCCGTCCACTACAACCTGATGCTCGCCTACCGCAATGCGGGGCGAAATGTGGATGCGTTGCGCGAGAAAGACGTGATCGACAAGTTGCAACGCCCGCCGGCCGGCGAGTTTACCGAGTTTCTCAAGAAGCTCGGTGAAAAAGCCCCCAACCAGTGAAACGCGCCGTCGTTCTGCTGATGGCGTGCACACTCGCGGCGGATTCTCCCGAGCTGCCGGACTTCCGCAACATCGCCGCGGAGGCCGGCCTGGTTCAGAGTTTTCCAAACGGTGGCATCGAGTCGAAGAAATACATTGTCGAAACCACCGGCAGCGGCGCTGCGTTTATCGACTACAACAACGACGGGCTGCTCGATATCTTCCTGCTTTCGGGCCCGGGCGGCACGAACCGGCTCTACAGGAACGACGGCAACGGCCATTTCACCGACGTCACCGAAGAGACCGGGCTCAAGAGTAGCGGCTGGAGTCAAGGCGTTTGCGCCGGCGATTTCGATAACGACGGTTTCACCGACCTGCTGGTCACGTCGTGGGGCGGCTTGGCTCTCTACCGGAATGTGGGCGGCCGCCGGTTTGAAAACGTCACCGCCAAGGCCGGCCTCAAGCAGGATCGCGCACGCTACAACACCGGCTGCGCCTTTCTCGATTACGATAATGACGGGCACCTCGACATATTCGTCGCGAATTACCTGAAGTTCGATTTCGCCACCACGCCGAAACCGGGCGAGAATCCCTATTGCTGGTATCGCGACATCGCGGTGAACTGCGGCCCGCGCGGGCTCCCGTTCGATCGCAACATTCTATATCACAACAACGGCGACGGCACATTCACGGATGTCTCCGATGTTTCGGGAATCTCGAAGCCCAACCAAAGCTACTGCCTCGGCGTGCTGACGGGCGATTTCAATCAGGATGGACGAACCGATATTTTCGTCGCCTGCGATCAGACGCCCTCGCTGCTGTATATCAATCGCGGCGACGGCACATTCAGCGAGGAGGCACTCGTGCGCGGCGCCGCACTCGATGAGAACGGAAAAGCCATGTCGGGCATGGGAGCCACATCCGCCGACTATGATGGCGATGGCAACCCCGACATTTTCCGCACGAATTTCTCCGACGAACGCGAAACGCTGTACCGCAACCGCGGCGGCGCCGATTTTGACGACGTCACGATCGCCGCCGGTCTCGCCCACAACACGCGCTGGGTAGGCTGGGGATGCGGCTTCTTCGATTTCGATAACGACGGCTGGAAAGATCTGCTGCTGGTCAGCGGCCATGTGTTTCCCGAGGTGGATCGCCTGAAGATCGATATCCGCTACAAGGACCGCGCGATCCTCTATCGCAACAATCGCAACGGCACGTTTACCGACATCTCCGAACGCGCGGGGCCGGGAATTCTGGAGCGGCACGCCGCACGCGGCGCGGCATTCGGCGACTACGATAACGACGGCGCGGTCGAAATCGTAGTCAACAACCAGAATGAGCCGCCCACGCTGCTCAAGGCCGCGCACAAGCCCGCCGGCCATTGGGCGATTCTGAAGCTGGAAGGCGTGAAGTCGAATCGCAGCGCCATTGGCGCTCAGGTGCGCGTGACAGCGGAAGGCCACACACAGATCGAGGAAGTGCGCAGCGGCGGAAGTTACCTTTCGGAGAACGATCTGCGCCTGCATTTCGGGCTGGGGTTTGCTACAAAGATGGAACGGGTTGAGATCCGGTGGCCGAGCGGAATCCGGCAAGTAGAGCGCGGCCTCGACGCGGACCGTGTAATCACACTCCGTGAGCCTATAGAATGATCAGTATGATGTCGCGTAGCATGTACGCCTGTTTGGCTTTGGTGACGGCTGTGGCCACACATTGCGCGGCGAGCGACTCGTCGATGGATCGCTCGACTCTGCGCAGTCTAAAGGCCGTCAAAGTCGTCGTTGATTCCCCTGCCAATGAGATCGAGCGCGAGGGCGTCTCAGCGGACGGCTTACGCATCACGATCGAGCAGAAGCTCCGCGACGCAGGGATCATCGTTGATCACGACGCGGTCGAGTTCCTGGGCGTGAACATCTCGTCGGCCCGGCCGCCGAGGAAGACCCTGCTGTCTAAAGGTCCCGTCTCTCTCGTCGTAAATGTGGGCCTATACCAGATCGTACTATTGAATCGCGATAAGACTACCAGGACGGTGACGGAGACCTGGGGCGATCAGAGAGTGGCGCCGGCGGCATCGCGAGCGATTGAGCGCACGGTTTCAGACGCTGTCGACGACCTGGTGAACGAATTTGTCAATGCCTACCGTTCGGTGAATCCCAAAGAATAATATTCAGCGCACCGCCGCGTAGTGGCCCGCCATGGCATGAACCTTGCGGGTCCACACGACCAGCAGAACCGAGCCGATCAAGATAAGCGCCACGCACAGCCCAAGCCAAAGCCCCACGGCGCCCCAACCCATCGTGAAACAAAGCAGGTAACCCAACGGCAGGCCGAGCAGCCAGTAGAGCAGCATGTGGCAAAGCATGGGTGTGCGGGTATCGCCCGTGCCACGGAGCGCGCCGGTGGCCACGGTTTGCAATCCATCGAAAAGCTGGAACGCGGCGGCGACGGCCAGCAGGGAGACGGCGGTCCGGATCACGGCACGGTCGGTGGTAAAAACACGCGCCACATACTGAGGCACAGTGACGAGAACCACGCCGGCGCCCGCCATAAACGCGGCGCCGAGGCCTATGGCGGTCCACCCAGCGCGTCCGGCGGCGTGCACATCGCCGCGACCGAGCGCCTGTCCCACGCGCACCGCGGCCGCTGAGCTGATGCCGAGCGGAACCATGTAAGTGAAGCTCGCGGTATTGAGCGCGATCTGGTGCGCAGCCAGCGACAGCGGATCGAGCGTGCCGATGAGCGCAGTGGCCGCCGCGAAAACACCGATTTCGAGCGAAATCTGCGTCGCCGCCGGGAGTCCCAGGCGGACCAGATCGCCAATTCGGTTGCAATCGATCGCGAGCGGCGCATCAAACAGCCCGGTGCGGCTTCGGGCAGCGTCATAGAGCAGGTAAATCACGAGCGCCAGAACCATATAGATGCGCGAAATGCACGTGGCCCATCCAGAGCCCTCCGCACCCATGGCGGGCGCGCCGAAATGGCCGTAGACCAGGATCCAGTTCCCCGCCAGATTCACCAGGTTGGCGGTGATCAGAGCGAACATGATGGGGGTGGCGCGATTCATGGCTTGCAGATAACGGCGCAGCGCGAAATACAAGAGGAGCGGAAACGTACTCCACATGATCGCCATCAAGTACGGTACGGCCTGGCGCAGCACGGAGGGATCGATTCCGAATCGCGCCAGCAACGGAACCCAGCACCAGACCAGCAGCATCAGCACGGGGGCGAGCGGCAGACTCAGATAGATGGCGCTGACCAGAGACCGGTGGCAATCCATCAGCCGGCGGGAGCCGTAGGCTCGCGAGACCAGCGTATCCAGACCGAGCATCAGGCCGCTGCCGAACATCGCGACCGCGTAAAAAAGCACGCTGCCCAGACTGACGGCGCCGATCGCCTGCGCGCTCACACGGCCGACCATCATGGTGTCGACAGTGCCCATGCCCATCCAGCCCAATTCCGCCATAACCAGCGGAGTAGCCAGCCGGAGCATGGGACGAAGTTCCTGCCGAAGGGTAGCGAAGTAACGAATCACAATGGCCGCCTTGGAGGGCTGAAGCGCGAGAAGATACGCTGGACTTGCACAATCGTAACATGCCGGGATCTCTCCGCCGCGAGCAAAACCCTTTAGTGCATCGGCGTGATCGCCAAGACGCCCAGAATTGCGGACAATAACTGTAATGGTAAAAGAGACTCGATCTGGTGAAAAGGCACACGACATCCTCGGGTTGCAAACTCGCAGCCCATTGGACGTATTTTTTGCGCCGCACAATGTGGCGGTGATCGGCGCGACGGAGACTCCGGGAAGTGCGGGCCGTACGGTCTTGTGGAACCTGATCAACAGCCCGTTCGGCGGAACTGTGTTCCCGGTGAATACGAAGCGCCCGAGTGTTTTAGGCATCCGCGCATATCCAAACGTCGCGGCAGTGCCCGACAAAGTGGATTTGGCGGTGGTGGTCACGCCGGCCAAGACGGTTCCAGGCGTGATACGGGAATGCGTGGACAGCGGGATCAAGGCGGCGATTGTCATTTCCGCGGGATTCAAGGAAGTGGGCAAGGCCGGGGCGGAGCTGGAACAGCAGGTGTTGCAGGAAGCGCGGCGTGGACGGATGCGCATCATCGGGCCGAACTGTCTGGGCGTGATGAGCCCGCTCAGCGGCTTGAACGCCACGTTCGCCACGGCCATGGCAAGACCGGGGAATGTTGCGCTGATCAGCCAGAGCGGCGCACTGTGCACCGCGATTCTGGATTGGAGCCTGCGCGAGCAGGTGGGCTTCAGCGCGTTCCTTTCCATCGGCTCGATGTTGGACGTGGGATGGGGCGATCTGATCGAATACCTGGGGGATGACCCGCGCACGCGCAGCATCATCATCTATATGGAATCGGTTGGCGATGCGCGCGCGTTCCTCTCAGCCGCGCGCGAGGTAGCGCTCACCAAGCCGATCATTGTGATCAAAGCAGGCCGCAGCGCCGCGGCAGCTAAGGCAGCGGCATCGCACACCGGCTCGCTGGCCGGCAGCGACGAAGTGCTCGAAGCCGCGTTTCGCCGGTGTGGTGTGTTGCGCGTAACGAACATCTCGGATCTGTTCTACATGTCGGAGGTCCTGGCCAAACAACCGCGGCCAGCGGGACCGCGTCTGACGATTCTCACCAACGCCGGCGGCCCTGGCGTGCTGGCGACCGACGCGCTGATGGCGCTCGATGGCAAACTGGCGGAGCTTTCCGAAGAAACCACCGCCGCCTTGAACCAGATTCTGCCGGCGGCCTGGAGTCACGGCAACCCGATCGATATTTTGGGCGACGCCGAACCGGAGCGCTACGCCAAAGCTCTCGAAATAGCGGCGAAGGACCCGGGGACGGACGGGCTACTGGTGATTATGACGCCGCAGGGGATGACCGATCCGACGGCTATTGCGGAAAAGCTGAAACCCTACGCCAAGCTGGATGGCAAGCCGCTACTGGCGAGCTGGATGGGAGGCGTAGAGGCCGCGGGTGGCGAAGACATTCTGAACCACGCGGGAATTCCGACCTTCCCGTACCCCGACACGGCCGTCAAGTTGTTCGAGTACATGTGGCACTACACCTACAACCTGCGCGCCCTGTACGAAACGCCGGCCCTTGCGCCCAGCGCGGGTTCCACGGCGCGCGAGCAGGTGGCAGCGATGATCGCGAAGGTCCGCCAGTCCGGGCGCAATCTGTTGACCGAGGCGGAGTCCAAAGAGTTGCTGGCGCTGTACGGCATTCCGACCGTGCGTACGCTGGTGGCGACGACGCCGGACGAGGCCGTGAAATTCGCGGGCGAGATCGGGTATCCCGTGGTGCTGAAGCTGCATTCGGAAACCGTGACGCACAAAACTGACGTCGGCGGCGTCCAATTGAATCTGGACGGCGAGGCTGCGGTGCGGCGTGCCTGGACGGCCATTGAACGGGGAGTCACCGAGAAGGCGGGTCCCGGCCACTTCCAAGGCGTGACGGTTCAGCCCATGATTTCGCGCGACGGCTACGAGCTGATTGTGGGGAGCAGCATTGATCCGCAATTCGGGCCCGTGCTGCTGTTCGGGTCGGGCGGCCAGTTGGTGGAGGTTTACAAGGACCGTGCTCTGGCACTGCCGCCGCTAAACACCACGCTGGCGCGCCGCATGATGGAGCAGACGAAAATCTTCATCGCGCTGCAAGGAGTGCGCGGCCGCAAGCCGGTGCCGCTGGCGGACCTGGAGCAGCTTCTGGTGCGCTTTAGCCGGCTGGTGGTAGAACAGCCGTGGATCAAGGAGATCGATATCAACCCCCTGGTGGCATCGGAGGAACGGCTGATCGCGCTCGATGCGCGCGTGATTCTCTTCGGGCAGGAGACGTGCGAGCAGGACTTGCCGCGCCCGGCGATCCGCCCATATCCTATGCAGTATGTTGGCACGTGGACGACCAAGGATGGCACGAGCGTCGCCATACGGCCGATTCGTCCCGAGGACGAGCCGCTCATGGTGGCGTTCCACGAGCGGCTGTCGGAACGCAGCGTGTACTTTCGCTATTTCCACTTGCTGAATCTGGGCCAGCGCACGGCGCACGAACGGCTAACGCGCATGTGCTTCATCGATTATGACCGCGGCATGGCTTTGGTAGCGGAGCGCGAAAATGCGGATGGCGTCCACGAGCTGTTGGGCGTCGGCCGGCTAACGCGCGTGCACGGCACCAACGACGCGGAGATGGCCGTGCTGGTGAGCGATGATTTTCAGGGGCGCGGGCTCGGCACGGAACTACTGCGGCGGCTGCTTGAGGTCGGCCGGCAGGAGAAACTCGAACGTATTACCGCCGATATTCTTGCCGAGAACCGCTCCATGCAAACGGTCTGCGAGCGGCTAGGTTTCCAACTGAAGTACGATGCCGAGAACGCCACCGTTAAAGTGGAGTTCCGGTTCAATCAATAGCCTTCTTCGGTGGGATGCACTTTCCCGGAAAAGCGGCGATAGGTGAAAACAAAATAGCCAATCGCCAGCGCCATGCCGGGGAGAAACCACCATAGACCGACGCGGAGTCCGTAGCTGGCAGCGGCCGCATTGGAGATGGTCAGCCCAAACTGCGGATCGGCGCGTGACGGCAGCACATAGGGGTAGAGACCGAAAGCGGCGCTCACCAGCATGGCCGCAATGAACGCCGAGGAAGCCAGAAACGCCGCGGCGGTGGTCCGTGGAATCCACAAACGCACCAGAGCGAGCGCAATCAAGGCCGCGGCGGGAAAAACATAGCCCCAGGGCCGCGCCGAGAAGCTGGCTGCAAGCTGCGGCTGGATCAGGAAACTCAAGCCGGTGATGAGCACTATCAAAATCCCGACCGCCCACCACGCGCGCGCAGCCAGCTGCCGGCATCTTTCTTCCAGCGGCCCCTCGGTTTTCCATGCGACCCAGAGCGCACCATGCAATGTCAGGGTGGCAAAAGCAGCGACGCCGATGATCACGGTATACCAATCCAAAATCCCGAGCGCGCCGCTGAGCCCGAAATTGGTCCAAAGCGGCAAGAAGAAAAAGCCGGAAGCGTCCAGTGGCACGCCCCTCACGACATTTCCCAGCGCCGCGCCGAAGAAGATGGCGAGCAATGCGCTCGCACCACCGAAGACGGCATCCCAGAGCGGCCGCCAGATGGGGCTCTCCACGTGGCTGCGAAATTCGATCGAGATGCCGCGCAGCATGAGCAGCCACAGCACCATCATCAACGGAAGGTAAAAGCCGCTGAAGCTGGCGGCATAGAGCGCTGGAAACGCGAAGTAAAGGGTGCCGCCGCCGGCCAGCAGCCACACTTCGTTGCCGTCCCAAAACGGACCGATGGACCGGAGCACCTGGCGGCGCTCGTCGTCGGATCGCGCGACGAATAAGTGAATGATTCCGGCACCGAGATCATAGCCGTCAAGAACCACGTAAGTGGCGAGCATCAGTGCAACCAGGCAAAACCAGAGAGTTTCGAGCATCGCGATTTCTCCTTAGGACCTCGCCGCCGTGTGATGGGGGTCCGGTCCGTGCTCGATCTCGCGATAGATTAGGAACAGGAACAGGATCGCGAGCAGCGCGTACATGCCCATGAAACCAAGAAGCGTGAACAGCCCGTTGCCTGCCGATACGCGCGGCGAAGGGCCCTCGGCGGTGCGCATCAGCCCGTAGATCAGCCACGGCTGGCGGCCCACTTCAGCGGTGATCCAGCCCGCGGTGGTTGCGATGTAGGGGAATGGAAACATCAGCATGAGAATCCAAAGCAGCAAGCGTGTGTCAAAGAGTTTCTGGCGCACGAGCTGAATCATAGAGAGCGTCATCACCACGATGAAAATCGTTCCCAGCCCAACCATGATGTGATAACTGAAATACAGCAGCGGGATGTTGTCGGGCCAAATGTTTTCCGGGAAGGCATTGAGGCCCTTGACCTGCGCACCCCAACGGCGGTACGTGAGAAAGCTCAGCGCTCGCGGGATCAACAGCGGATTATCGAGCTTGCGGTTATCGGTGTCCGGCTGGCCGATGAGTGCCAGCGGCGCGCCCTCGGCGGTTTCGAACAAGCCTTCCATCGCAGCCAGCGTCGCCGGCTGCTGGTTGGCAATCATCTTGGCCTGTCCATCGCCGGTGGGAAAGATCATGAGCAAAGTCGCGAAGAAGCCGGCGGTGACGCCCACGCGCACAAACGTGCGGCCATACGCGTCATGCTTATCGGTTAGCAGGTAAAACGCGCCCACCGCGGCCATCACGAAGCTGGCAGTCACCACCGCGCCGGTCATGTTGTGGAGATACTGCCAAAAGACCCACGGGTTGAAGATCAATTCTCGAAAGCTGCGCAGCAGGATCTGGCCATCGTGGCCCACGGCATAGCCCACCGGATTCTGCATCCAGGCGTCGGTGGCGATGATGAAGAAACCCGAGAGCCAGGAACCAGCGAAGACCAGAACCGCGGCCAGCCAGTGCAGCCAGGCTCCGAGCCGTTTTTCGCCGAAGATCAGAAGACCGAGGAAAGTCGACTCGAGAAAGAACGAGAAAACGCCCTCCATGGCGAGCGTCTGGCCAAGCACCCCGCCGGCCGCTCTTGAAAACTTTGCCCAGTTCGTGCCGAACTGAAATTCCATCGGGATGCCGGTGACCACACCCATGGCGAAGTTGATGGCGAAGATCTTGGTCCAGAATCGTGCACAACGATTGTAGTGCTCATTGCCCGTGCGCAACGCCATGGTCTTCAGAACCACCAGCAGCAGCGCCAGGCCCATCGTGAGCTGCGGGAAAATGTAGTGAAAAGTGACTGTGAAAGCGAATTGAAAACGATCGACTGCGAGCGCGGTATTCATACTTGCTTACAGCTTACATCCGCATCGGCTGCCGTTGGTTAGTGTATGCTGAATTTCGACGCCATGCCGTTGCAGATTGACACCAAACGGATCGAGCCGGACATCACGCTAGTGGAGTTGACTGGCAAAATCTCACTGGGCCGGGAAAGCCAGCGTATCGAGGCCCTGGTGCAGGATCTGCTACGCCAGAACGAGAAGAAGATCATCTTGGATGTCTCGCGTGTCGACCATTTGGACAGCACCGGCATCGGCATTTTGGCATATTGCTTTGGCACGCTGAACCGGATCGGTGGAGAAATGCGGATCGCGGGCGCCCAAGGCAAGGTGCTGCACCTGCTGCAAATCACCAGACTGGACAACGTGCTGCCTTTGTACAGTTCGGTGGAGACGGCTTGCATCGGCCTGGGCGCCAAGCCAGAGGGCTAGCCGGCGTGGGCCAATCCCTTCTTTGCTCTTGGAATCAGCCACAATGAAATATAGCGCCCGCTTATGCCGTCCGCCGCACACGTAGCCTGGGCGAAGTTCCGCGTCGCCACGATGATCGCCTGCGCCATGGGCATTCTATCCGTGCTCGTCTACCTGCTGCTGGGCGGCGCGGACGCATTTCAGCCAGCCGTTACTGTTTACGGCTACATGACGGACCTTGCGGGGCTGGGGAAGAAATCCGCCGTTCAGTTCAACGGAATTCACGTAGGCGAGGTGACGGATGCTGCTCTCTCCGGCTTGAAAGATCCAAAGAAGATCGTGCGAATCGACATGGCGATTATGCGCCAGTATTTGAAGTTCATTCCCGAGGATTCCACGCTGGAAGTGACCGCGCAAAACGTTCTGGGTGACAAATTCGTCAACGTCAATGAAGGCAAGAGTGCGCACCACCTGGCGGCCGGGGATGCGTTGCTCACGCCGCCGCCGCCTAACATCAATCCGGCGGACATGCTGAAAGGTGGACGTGACATCCTCAAACAGGTCGACGCGGTTGTCCGCGACATCGAGACCGGTCATGGGAACGTTGGAAAGCTCGTCAAAGGTGAAGAGGTCTACGATACCCTGTTAGGTAAGATCAGTGAATTTCAGAGAGCCATTCATGCAGTGAGCAGCAAGGACAGCCGAATAGGACGGCTGCTGAACGACGAAACGTATTATGACGAGCTGCAAGTGCCGGTGAAGCGTCTCGACCGGCAGCTAACGGACTTGCAGGCCGGCCAAGGCGCGGGCGGCAAGTTACTGAAGGACCCCGCCCAATATGAGCGGCTGCGCAAATCCGTCGGCGACCTCAACCGTGCGCTCGCGAAGCTCACTGCGGGGAAAGGCCAGACGGGGAAATTGCTCAAGGATGACGAGCTGTACCGGCGCATCAGCCGGCTCGTCGCGAACCTGAATGCCGAGGTGGACGCGCTCAACTCCGGCGAAGGCGTCCTGGGACAACTGATGATTAGTTCAAGTCTCTACGAGAGCCTGCAAGGCGGCACGAAGACCCTGCAAGACATGGTGCGTGCCGTGCGCGAGAACCCGAAGAAATTTCTGAGCCCGAAGCTCTTCTAGCGGCAGCGGGACGGCGGTTAGACGAGCCACCGCAACAGCATGTGCACAAGGCTCAGGAGTATCGCGCCCAGAATCGCCGGAACAAATCCTTTCACGCGAAACCCCGGCATCAACGCAGCGGCAACCTTGAGCATCAGCGCATTGATCACGATGAGAAACGCGCCCAGAGTGACCAGGGTCAGCGGGAATGTGATGATCTTGAGCAAGAATCCGAGCGTCGCGTTGACCAGCCCGATCACCACCGCCGCGATCAGAGCAGTGCCGAAACCAGCGATCTCGATTCCTGGCACGATGGCCGCCACGATGGCCAGGCTTACTGCATTCAACAGCCAGTTGACGAGCAGGTGCCGCATGGTTTTCGATTGTACTCTATGGCGCAACTCTACACCGGCACCTCAGGATTTGCGTACCCAGGCTGGAAACCGCGTTTTTACCCGGCAAATCTGCCCGACAAGAAGTTCCTGGAACATTACGCGAGCCGCCTCAATTGCGTTGAGATCAACTACACGTTTCGCCGATTGCCGGCCGCGACGACGCTCGAAAACTGGGTCAAATCGACGCCTGCGAGCTTTCGTTTTGCGTGTAAGGCGAACCAGCGAATCACGCACATTCTCCGGCTCAAAGATGCAGGCGCCGCGGTTGAGTTGTTCTTACGCTCGATCGATCCTTTGCGTTCCGCGCGGCGTCTCGGGCCAATTCTGTTTCAACTTCCGCCCAATCTAAAGTTCGACATAACATTGCTGACTGGCTTTCTCGCACTTCTGCCGTCCGACTTACGTATCAGCATCGAATTCCGGCACACATCTTGGCTGCAAACATCGGTATACGAGGCTCTCAGTAAGCAAAATATCTCATTGTGCCTAGCAGAATCCGAGCGGCTGGAAATTCCTGAGGTAATCACAGCGGACTTTGTTTACTATAGGCTGAGAAAACCGGAATATTCCGAAGAGGAACGTAAGTTGATCGCGGAACGGGCGCAACAGTTACTCTCGCAGGGCAAGGATCTCTATCTATTCTTCAAGCACGAGGAAACGCCGGAGGGCGCACTCTATGCGGAGGAATTAGCGTCCCGCTTGTGACTTTCGGCGTCTTTTGGCGGCAGGTTCGGCCGCTGCTTCAGTTGCGGCCTCTTCCTCCGCCAACGCCGCGGTTGCCGAATGAACTGGCTTCTTCTGCTCTGCCAGACTCTTCTTGAGCGCCTCCATGATGTCAATCACCGGCGCAATATGTGGCGTCGGGGTCTCCACTACGTTTTGACCTTCCAACTTCGCCTCGATCATTTTCTGCAAGTTTGCACGATAAGTGTCCGCGTACTTCCCCGGCTCGAACTCGGCGATTAGGGATTCAATCAGCATCTTCGCCAGGCTGAGTTCCTTCTCTTTTACCTGGGTTGTATCGGTGCGGAACTCCTCCACCTGGCGGATTTCGTCCGTGTAATACATTGTGTGCAGCAGCACGCCTTTTCCGCCCGGACGCAAAATAACAATGTGTTCCCGATTGTGCATCGCCACCTTTGCGATGCCGTAGTACTTTGTCTCCCGCAATGCTTCAAAGAGTAACGCGTAAGGCTTTTCGCCGCCTTCGTCCGGCGCCATGTAGTAGGAACTTTCGAGATAGATCGGGTCCACCTGCTCGGCTTTGACGAATTCCAGAATCTCCATGACCTTCGCGGTTTGGGGCGCCACCTTCTTGATGTCCTCGTCGTCAATCTCGACATAGCGGTCCTTCTCGTACTCATAACCTTTGACCAATTCGCTGCGAGGAACCGGCTTGTCTTCCGCCTGGCAGTAAATCACTTGCTTGATGCGCGAGTGGTCCGCTTTGTGAAGCATGTTGAAACTGATGGTCTCGCCGCGCGCGGCACTGAATAACCGCACGGGAAAAGATACAAGACCGAAAGTAAGATGTCCCTTCCAAACGCTGCTTGCCATGGTGTAACCTCAATTCCGCAGCTACAATGGGCTAGATCGCCTTCTAACATCGATATCATGAGATAAGATAGTTTTCAACATTTTCGAATGTCTTTGAAAGAATACGCCCGTAAGCGGTCGTTTCAATCTACTCCCGAGCCGAAACCGGCCGAACCGCCCATTCCGGCCGCGGGTAGAACGTTTTGTGTGCAACGGCACGACGCCACGCGGTTGCATTACGATTTCCGGCTCGAAGTGGACGGCACGCTTAAGTCCTGGGCCATTCCCAAAGGCCCCACGCTCGACCCTGCGGCTAAGCGTCTGGCGGCCATGGTGGAAGACCATCCCCTCGACTACGGCGGCTTCGAAGGCAATATACCCGCCGGCAACTACGGTGCCGGCAGCGTGATGCTGTGGGATCGCGGAACTTATGAGCTTTTGGGCGATAAGCCCGCGCAAGAACAGCTCGCGCGCGGCGACTTTAAATTCAAGTTACACGGCGAAAAACTGAAGGGCGAGTTTGCCATCGTCCACATGAAGGTTCGCGGCAAGGGTAACGATTGGTTGTTGATCAAAAAGAAAGATGCTGAAGCGCGGGCTGGCTGGGATGTCGAGCAGTTCGCTTACAGCGTAGCCACCGGCCGCACACAACAAGAAATCGCCAAAGACATGCCGGCGCGGGAACATTCGGCGAGTCAAGCAAAAAAAAAACTGCCGGCAAGCCGGTAACTGACCCTGCCTCTCTTCCTGGAGGCGTCCGCGCTCCCATGCCCACTGCCGTAGTACCTATGAAGTCCTTCCTCGCGGATGCTCCTCCCAAGGGCGATGAGTGGCTATTCGAAGTGAAATGGGATGGTGTTCGCACCATTTGTTTCGTCGATGACAAATCCGTACGCATGACTTCCCGCACAGGCCATTCGTGTGAACGGCAATATCCGGAACTCAGCGTCATCGGCCATCAGATCGCCGCGAAGCAAGTCATTCTGGATGGCGAAATTTGCGTCCTCGATAAGAACGGTGTTTCCAGTTTCGGCCTTATTCAGCCGCGCATTGCCGTCGCCGACCCGAACACCATCGCGCATCTCGCGCGCCGCACGCCTGTGATCTTATTCGTCTTTGACCTGCTCTACCTTGACGGTTACGATCTGCGCAACGTGCCTCTCATCGAGCGTAAACGCGCTCTGGCCAGCATCCTGCACCCTTCACCCGTCATGCGTTACTCCGAGCACTTCGCCAATCAAGGTGCGGAGATGTTGCGGGCCGCCCGCGCCGCCGGCCTCGAAGGCATTATCGCCAAGCGCGCCACGAGTAAATACGAACCCAAGCGCAGCCAGGACTGGCTCAAGATAAAGATCGTCTCTCAGCAGGAGTTCGTCATCTGCGGCTACACCACGGGGGAGCGTGATTACTTCAGCTCGCTCGTGCTTGGTCTCTATGACAGCGGCAAACTGATCTACGTAGGCAACGTCGGCACTGGATTCGACCAGAACCTGCTGGAGTTGGTTTACCACCGCATCGAGCCACTCACGACGGCGAATTCGCCGTTCGCCGACACGCCGCAGATGTTGCGCGCCGCTATCTGGTTGCGCCCCGAAGTCGTCTGCGAGGTGAAGTTTGCAAGTTGGACCGAAGACCAGCGTCTCCGTGCACCCGTCTTCCTTGGCTTGCGGCCCGACGTCGACCCCACCGAGTGCGTGCGAGAATCAACTGCACCGATGGAAGAAAAACCCGCGGCCGCCATACGCCCGCCTCTACTCTCCAGTAAAGCGGAAGAAGCGGTGCTCACCATGGACGGCCAGCGCCTCAAATTCACGCACCTGAACAAAGTCTTCTACCCCGCGGAAGGCTACACTAAGCGCGATCTCCTGAATTACTATGACGCCGTTGCCGATCTCTTGCTTCCCTATCTCCGCGATCGCCCGCTTTCTCTGAAGCGCTATCCCGACGGAATCGCGGGTGAGTATTTCTTTCAAAAAGACGCGCACGATCGTGTCCCTTCCTGGGTTCGCGTGGAGCCGATTGATTCTGGCCACAAGAAAGCGGCCACGCGCTGGGTCCTGGCGGACAATCGCGCGACGCTGCTTTATCTCACTAATCTCGGCTGCATCGATCAAAATCCCTGGATGAGCCGCGTCAGTTCGCTCGAGTGCCCGGACTTCATACTGATCGATCTCGACCCGCAGGGCTGTGAGTTCGACCGCATCATCGAGGCCGCGCAACTGGTGCGCAAGAAGCTCGACGTGGTCGGCTTGGAAGGCTATCCGAAGACCACTGGCGGCGACGGCATGCATGTCTACGTGCCGGTCGAGCCCGCCTACTCCTATGAGCAGGTGCGCTCGTTTGCCGAGATCATCGCCCGCGTGGTCGCAGCCGAACGCCCCGACTTATTCACTACGCCGCGTGCGGTAGCTCGTCGCGAGCAAGGCAAAGTCTATTTCGACTATTTGCAAATCGGCGAATCCAAGACCATCGCCGCCCCCTATGTCACGCGCGCGTATCCCGGCGCGCCCGTGGCCACGCCGCTCGCCTGGCGCGAGGTCATCCCCGGCCTGCTGCCGTCGCAATTCCACTTGCGTAACGCTCTAGACCGTTTCTCCCGCGTCGGTGATTTGTTTGAAGCTGTCTTGAAAAAGCCGCAGCGCCTGGAACCCGCGATCGAAAAACTGGACAAGATCGTCCAAGCCAAACGCTGATTAGTGATGGTGGTGAGAGTGGTCGTGGCCTTCTTCCACGCCCACCGGAATCACACAACCGTTCTCCGAGACCGCGCAGCTTGCGTGCTCGAACTGCACCGTCGTGTGGCAAATCTGAAAGCGTTCGGCCAGCAGGTCGTTCAAGCACTTCAGCGTGCAATCGCTGGCGGAAGGTGGCAGGTCCTCGATGAGCACGTGACAACTCAGAGCCCGCGTATTGGAACTCAAACACCAGATGTGCAGATCGTGCACATCCATCACGCCCTCCACCTGCCGCATTGCCGCCGTCACCGATTGCAGGTCCAGCCCGCGCGGCAAACCCTCCAGTAAAATATTCAGCGACTCCTGAATGATGTCCCACGCCGTCCATACGATCAGCACGCCGATTAGGATGGAAAGAACGGGATCAATCTGCTGCCAGCCCGTGTACCGGATGGCCACCGCACCGATGACGATACCCACCGATCCAAGCAAGTCTCCCATCATGTGGACAAAAGCGCTGCGTACATTGATGTCGTTGTGGCGCGCGACACGTAGCCCCCACATGATGCCGCCATTCAGCACAAGGCCTGCTCCCGCGACAACCATCATCACGGTCTCACGCACCGGCTCCGGCCGTAGCAGCCTTTGGTAGCCTTCGTAGAAAATCCACGCCGCCAGCGCCACCAGCGTCAGCGCGTTGACAAACGCTGTCAGAACGCCGGCTCGCTGGTATCCGAACGTCTTCGTCTCGTTCGCCGGCTTCGACTGAAGATAAAAACCAAACCACGCCAGCAGCAGCGCCAGCGCGTCCGTGAAATTGTGGCCGGCATCAGAGAGAAGCGCCAGGCTGTGAGCCTGGATCCCCGCGAAAAACTCGAACACCACAAACACACCGGTGGCGACGAGTGACCACCAAAGTACCCGCCCCGTTCCTGTGCCGTGGCTATGCGAGTGCACGAAAATCCTCTCTTCTAGTTTACTGCGGATGCCGCAATGTCCTCTAAAACCTGGTAACCTCCGTAAAATTGAAATCGCGAACCTTCATGGCCGGCGCCACCATGTCGGACGCCTCTTCGCCTGACGCGCGGACGCTCGGTGAAAGCGCCTCCACATTCGCAAGCAACTCCACCAGGTTTTGATTAAATCGCAAGTTCTTCACACCCCGAGTGAGTTTCCCGCCTTCGATAAGGAACGTACCGTCGCGGGTCATGCCAGTCATGATCTTTTGATACGGATCCACTTCCCGGATGTACCACACGCGCGTCACCAGAATGCCGCGATCGGTTGATGCGATCATGGCGTCCACGGACGTCTCCCCTCCGGCAATCACGATGTTTACCGGGGCTTCGCCTGAATCATTCGGCACAGGGAGACCATGCCCCGTCGGTTTCACGCCGGCCTGAGCCGCGGCTTGGCGGCTGTAAACCACCCTGCGCACCACGCCGTTTTCCACCAACGCCACTCTCTGCCGTGGAACCCCCTCGCCGTCAAAAGCAGCGCCCGACTGCAACGGATGTTCGCAATCGTCGGAAATGCTGATGTTCCCACCGAAGAGTTTCTTGCCCATGCGGCCCGTAAGAAAGCTGCGTTCATCACGGATGGCCGTCCCACTGAAGTCGCCCGCCAGTTGTCCCACCAGGTCAAGCACCGCGGCAGGCTCCAGTATCACCGTGTAACGCCCGGGGGAAATCTCCTCTGGCCGGCGGGAATAGTGCGCCTTGCGCGCCGCCGTTTGAGCCATCTCTTGCGGGTTCAGATCGCCGGCGTCGCAAGACGATTCCTTAACCCACCCCGAGCTATCCTCGGCCATCGCCGTAATCGAGAACACCGCCATGGTTTCGGCGTGGTAATCGAATACGCCGTTGGTATTTAGAATGGCGAGAGCCGATTCGCCGGTCGAATAAATTCCAGCCGCGGTCTGTGACTCGGCCTCCACAACGCGAATCGCCTCGCATACCGCCCGTGCTCGCTCGTCCGGTGTGATCGAGGCTGTCCCGCCGAGGTATCGCTCGATAGTTGCGTACTCAGCCGCCTCCGCAAGCGGCAGCAATCCCGCATCCAGGGCTTGCAATCTCGCGACGGCAATGGCCTGTTCCACGGCCCGCCGAATTCCGTCCTGGTCCAGCCGATTCGTGCTGGCCCGCGCTGTACGCCCGTTCTCGATCGCGCGAACCGAGATATAGCCGCTGCGCTCCGCCATGTTTTGATGAATCGTGTTATTGGCAAACCGTGTAAGCGCCTGCGTGCCCGCTCCGATCATCACTTCCAGATCACGCACGCCCATCGATCGGGCAGCCGTGGCCGCGGTGGCAAAGATCTCCTCCACCCGTTTTCGAGTGAGCGAAGCAGCCTCCAACCCGCCGCTAGCCGGCATACGCGCTTCCGATTTTGACGTTGTGAAACCGCGCCGGGCTGGCACCATGGCCCGTACCCATCACCTGCTCGGGCTGGCCCTTGCCGCAATTCGGCGTTCCCCACAGGGTCCAGTGGTCGGGGCCGGCAATCGCCGTGCACGCGTTCCAGAATTCCGTGGTGATGCCGCTATAACTCGGGTTCCTCAGCATACGCACGCGCTTGCCGTTGCGAATCTCCCAGGCGATCTCGCATCCAAACTGAAAGTTGTAGCGCTTGTCGTCGATCGACCAGCTCTTGTTAGTCTCCATGTAGATGCCGTGATCCGCTCCGAAAACTTCCTCCAGCGTCTGGTCGCCCGGCTTGAGGCTCACGTTCGTCATGCGGATCAGCGGAATCCGCGCCCACCCGTCTGCGCGCATCGTGCCGTTCGATCGTTGCTCCCCCACCGCTCCCGCCGTCTCGCGGGAAGTCATATAGCCGGCAAACTGCCCGCCGCGAATGATGTCGGTCGATTGCGCCGGCACGCCCTCATCGTCAAACGCGAACGTGCCCAGGCCCGGCCCGTGCTCCACCCGCGCATCGCAAACCACGTTCACTATGTCCGATCCGTATCGCAGGCGATGCAAATTGTCGAGCGTCAAAAAGCTCATCCCCGCGTAGTTGGCTTCGGCGCCCAACACGCGGTCCAACTCAATCGGATGGCCGATGGATTCGTGGATTTGCAGCCCGAGCTGCGAGCTGTCAAGGATCAAATCGAAGCGCCCCTCCGGACACTGGTCCGCCGCATGCAAGGCTACCGCTTCCTCCGCGATGCGTGGGGCATTTTCCAGAAGCTTGAGCTCCTCCACCAGTTCATAGCCCTTGAGCTGATGTTGCCCGCCGAAAGAATTCGGATACGAGCGCTTCTGTATTTCTCCATCGCGAAAGCTGTACGCCGAGAATCCCGCACCGCTCGTGTAGCGAGTCTGGTCGATGAGGCTGCCTGCTGAAGATGCGAAGATCTGCCGTTGGCGGGTGAACACCAGCGCGGCCTCGGCCAGCGTGACGCCAGGGTTGCGCCGCAGTTCCTGGTCGATCGCAAACAATAGCGCCAGGTTCTGATCCACGGAAATCGAAAACGGGTCGATGCGAATCGGTGACGTCCATTGCGCCTCGTACTTCTTTTCCGGCGCGAGAGCCACATCGTGCTTCTTGGCGAGAGCGCTGGCGCGAGCGATCTCGACCGCCAGCTCCGCCGCCGCTTCGACGCCCTCCGCCGTCAAGTCATCCGTCGCCGCAAATCCCCAGGAGCCGCGATCTAGAACCCGGATACCCAACCCCACCGAAGTGGCACTCGCAAGCTCGCCGATTTGCCCGTTCTTTGTCGAGACGTGGCGCTCCTCGGTCTCGACGAGCCGCACGTCCGCATAAGAAATGGCGCGCCGCACCGCGGCATCCAGAGCGTTGACCGCGATATCGTTCATCGAGGCGTGATGAGGCCGCCCAACTTGTCCTGCTCGCCCGAAGCCGAGCGTGGGAACCGCGTGGAATACGCCTCCAGATACTTCAACCCGTTGCCTGTGTTGTAGATGACGATCTTCTCATCTTTTTTGAGGAAGCCCGTCCCCAGTAGCTTCTCGAGCGCGGAAACGCACGCCGCACCCTCCGGTGCGACAAACAACCCCTCGTCAGAAGCCAACCGGATGCCGGCATCCAGCAATTCGACATCGCTGACCGCGATCGCCGTCCCGCCACTCTCACGCACCGCGCTGAGGATCAGGAAATCGCCCAGCGGTTTGGGTACCCGCAGCCCGCTGGCTACCGTGTGCGCATTTTCCCAAAACTCGCTGCGCTGGGCACCTTTTTCGAACGCCCGCACCACCGGCTGGCACCCTTCCACCTGTACCGCAATCATTTTAGGCCGCTTAGCCCCGATCCAGCCCAGTGCTTCCATTTCGTTGAAAGCTTTCCACATCCCGATCAGGCCAACACCGCCGCCGGTGGGATAGAAGATGGCGTCTGGCAGTTGCCAGTCCATCTGCTCCGCCAACTCGTAGCCCATCGTTTTCTTGCCTTCAACGCGATACGGTTCCTTGAGTGTAGTCACATCAAACCAGCCTTCGCGTTGCGCTCCAGCGGCGACAAGCTTCGCGCAGTCGCTGATCAACCCATCCACCAGCGTCACATAGGCGCCGTAAGCCTTACATTCCACGAAGTTTGCCTGTGGAACGTCACGCGGCATGAAGATATGGGACTCGATGCCCGCCGCCGCCGCGTACGCCGCCATAGCGCTGGCCGCGTTTCCGGCGGACGGAATGGCGAGCTTACGAATTCCCAGCTCGACAGCCATCGAAACAGCACAGGAAAGCCCGCGCGCTTTGAACGATCCCGTCGGATTCAAACCTTCGTCTTTTAACCAAAGTTGATTGGCACCAATGCGTTGGCCCAGGCGCGAGGTGCGCACCAGAGGCGTCATGCCTTCCCCGAGTGAGATAATAGAAGTTTCTCGCGTTGGTGGCAGCACGGGGCCGTAGCGCCACATGCTGTTGGGACCGGAGGCGATTTGCTCGCGGTTCCAGGTGCGGCGGAGTTTTTCGAGGTCGTAGCGGACGAGTAGCGGTCCGCCGCATTCGCAAAGGTTGTGCACTTTGCCGGCCTCGAATTTCCGGCTGCACAGACTGCATTCGAGAGACGTCACAGAGTTCATGATACTGCTCTTCACGGTGCTGACAGTGTTTTCGGGATCCTGCCTGGCGGGCGAGTATGCAGTGCTCTCCAGCGGTTTCCGGATTCATGCCGACCGGCACGAAACCGAAGGCGGCATCGTGCGGCTTTATGCGAACGGCGGTGTCACCGAGGTGCCTGCTGCCCGCGTGAGCGGGTTTGAGGCGGAAGAAGTTGTGCCCGTCACGCCGCCGGCGGTCCTGCAAGTACCCACTTCGGAAGAACTGGTGACGGCTGCCGCCAAGCGGAACGGCTTGCCACCCGAGTTCGTAAAAAGCGTGGTGGCGGCGGAGTCGGCTTTTCGCGCTGACGCCGTTTCGCCGAAAGGCGCTCGCGGCTTGATGCAGTTGATGCCCGCAACCGCTCGCGAGTATGGCGCCGACGCCAGCGACCCCCGCCAGAACGTGGAGGCCGGGACACGATACTTACGAGATCTTCTGCTCAAGTACCAGCACGATGACCATCAGGTGGTCCGGGCGTTGGCCGCCTACAATGCGGGACCGGGTGCGGTGGACCGCTACCATGGCGTGCCACCCTACCAGGAGACGCTGGCGTATATCACGCGCGTTCTTCGTAAGTACGCTAAGGCTTCGACGGATTGACGAAAGCGTCGTCGACCTTGGCAGCCAGGATGAAATCGCTCTCGGTCAGGCCGTTGATCTTGTGGGTGTAGGTTTTCACGTCCACACGGCCCCACGCCAGGGCAATGTCGGGGTGGTGCCCCTCGGCTTCCGCCACGGCTCCCACGCGGTTCACAAAATCGAGAGCCGTCTTGAAGTCGGGAAAAACGTAAGTCTTGGTGATGTAATGCTCATCAATCACCTTCCAATCCGGCAACTGAGAAGAGAGCTTGTTCAACTCTCCGCCCTTCAGCGGCGGAACACCGCCGCGGCAAGGCACGCAATGTTTGGCCGCCAGCCCCTTTCCTACAGATCCACTCATGAAGTCACCATCCCTAAATTGACGCTCGTAGCCTTTGGGATCAACATCGCGAGGATAACAGTTCCCGGCCAGGGGGGAAAGTTACTGTCAACCCGATCCAACCGAAGTACCATAACTGTGAAATCAGAAGTACCGATTCAAATGAGACGGCGGGTCTATTGTAGGCGCGGCCAAACCCCGGCATGATGGGACCGGAGACAATTGATGCCCATGCGAGACGAACAGATTTTCGACCCGGAACGACGCGGAACCGACCGGTTTCCCATCGAAAGCGAGCTGCGTTACAAGCTGGTGGAAAACAAGGAAGTTACCGAGCCAGGAGCGGGCCGGACGCTAAATATGAGCAGCAGCGGCATCCTGTTTACCACGGCAGCGCGGTTGCCGATAGGCCGCCGGGTGGAGCTTTCCGTGGAATGGCCGGCACAGTTGAATGAGGTTTGCGGCTTGAAACTGGTGGCGCTCGGCAGAGTGGTGCGCTCCAGCGACGAATCTAGCGCGATTCGTATTGACAAGTACGACTTCCGTACGCGAGCGACCGCTAAGGTCAAAGTGGCGGGATCAGCGAACTAAAGGGTCCTCGACCCAGGGCGGGGTGGCGTCGATCAGCCTGCCAAGTTCAGGTTCAAGTTGCTCGAGCTTGAGCTTCATCTGCCAGGCGATGTTTCGATAGCTGAAGTGGCCCTTTACGCTGCTGCGCACGCGGGCGATGTATTCGGCCTCGGCGAAATCCATCTTAAAAAGAAAGCGCGAGCGGGCGCCGAAGGGCAAAAGGTAATGGGCTCCCGGAGCGGCGAGGGCGTGCATGTCCTCGAAGGCGGAGCGCATCGCACTATCGTAAATTTCGGCGGCGCCGGCTTGGGCCATCGCGTCCGGCGTGTCGTAGCCTAGCTGGCCGTCGTAAGCCTGGCGATATTGATGGCAGCGGCGGTGACGATGCAGGTCCCGGTAGGCGCCAATGTCGATGACAAAATCGAAAGCATAAGGGCTACCGCGAAAGGCGCGCAGAAAGTCGTCGCGACGGCCGCGGGACTGGAGCGCCACGCCGATCACTTCCTGGCGGCGTGCATGGCTCCAACCGGCCACGGTTTCATAGAGCTCACGAAACGGGCGGTTGGTGACGGTGTAGAGGAGGGTCGCGACAATGTCGACCGCCACGCTCGTTGGCCGCACGAGATCGACCGAATCCACCTGAAGGCCGGCGGCGGGCGGCAGATTCTGTTCGGCCCATAGTCTCAGATCAGCGCGGGAGTGACGGAGGTACTCATCGGGCTCGGCGTGGCGCGCCAAAGTGGGGGCGAGCGGCTCGCGATCCGATTCATCCCAAGAGCAATCGGGCTCCGCCGCGCAAGCGGCGGCGATTTCGTCACCGAGGCTGCGGACCTCTTCGTACTCGGAAGCTCGCAGACGCTTGATCTGCTTCTCGAGCGTGCGGATGCTGGTGACCTGGCCCACGTTTGTAGGAACGCCCCAGAACAGCAGGTAGCGCGCCACGTCGAAGGCGCGGGCGGCAATATTGCGTTTGTAAGCGTCCGGTTTCATCTCCTCCGGGCGGGGGAGTTTTTCAGAAAGATAATCGACAACGAGCGCGTTGACTGCTTTGTAGGCGGCGAGAAGCTTTTCACCGGCCTGGTGGTAGCGTGCGGCATCAGCCCCGGCCAGTTCGGAAGGCGTGATGAATCCGGAACGTGAAAAGTCCTGGTAGCGTGACGATTTCGCCTGACCGTCCCACAAGACTTCATCTTCCGCTTCGCTGGCCGCCAGTTCCGAAAGGCCTTCGAAGCACACCACGGCGTGGCCGAGGTCGGCGATGGAGGCGTGTCCGTACTGAAAGTAGAAGCTTTCGAGAAATTTCTGGGAGTCGTGAGTGCGCACCCAGTCGAGCGACTGACGGATGGAATCCGGCGACCGGCTGTAACGCGCCAGGGCGAAGGCACATTTTTCCGGCGGCATGGGTGAGATGGTGATGACGCGCTTGATTCGATCGAGCATGGTGATCAGCTATTATCGGATTCGATGATGGTGCGAATCAAACGGTTGTGCGAAGAGGCTTACGTTCCAGAATACGCGCATGGTCCGGCGGAAGACGCCGGCATGGACTTGCGCGCGGCAGAAGAAGTGACACTGGCGCCGGGAGTGCCACAGCTTGTACCTACTGGGATCGCGATCGAACTGCCGCCGGGCCACGAGGCGCAAATCCGCCCGCGCAGCGGCCTCGCACTCAAGCATGCCATCACGCTGCCGAACAGCCCGGCGACCATTGACCCGGGATACCGCGGCGAGATCCGCGTGATTCTGCTGAATCTAGGCAAAGAGAATTACGTGGTCCACAGGGGCGATCGCATCGCACAGATGGTGATCGCGCGGTATGAGAGCGTCGAGTGGGAGGAGGGAGATCTGAGCAACTCGGCGCGCGGGGCAGGGGGATTCGGATCGTCCGGGAGATGAGGCGATGAACACGTTGCGCACCCACCGCCTTGCTCTGACTTTCTTGTGCGCGTTGGTCCTAGGCACAGCCGGCTGCGGTGGTGGGCGCTCGCCGGGAACCATTCCGAAGGTAATTGTTCTCGGCATCGATGGGATGGACCCGGGTTTCGTGGAACGGCATTGGAACGATTTGCCGAACCTGGCGCGGCTCCGCGACCGGGGCAGCTTTCAACGGCTGGGAACCACGATGCCGCCGCAAAGTCCGGTCGCCTGGTCGTCGTTCATAACGGGCCTGGAGCCGGACGAGCACGGTATTTTTGATTTCGTCCATCGCAACGCGTCGACGTTGCAACCTTTTTCCTCGATGGGTGGGACGGAGGAGCCACGGGCGGTGTTGCCGCTGGGGCCGTATATTCTGCCGTTATCGAAGTCGCGGGTGATTTCGTTTCGCAAAGGGACCGCGTTCTGGCAGACGCTGGCCGATCGCGGCATCCCGGTGACGGTGATGCGCATGCCGACGAACTATCCGCCGCTCGAAGCCGGACGCGCGCTTTCCGGCATGGGCACTCCCGATCTGCGCGGAACGCTCGGGACTTTCACGTTCTACACCGACGATCCGGAGGAGATCTCACGATCCGTTCCGGGCGGGCGTATTGTGAAGGTGAACTTGACGGGCGCCCGTGCCGTGCTGCGCGTGGAGGGGCCGCCGAATTCGCTCCGCAGGGACCATCCATACTCGACGGCCGATCTGATTGTCGACGTGGACCCGGCAAGTCCCGCGGGGCGGATTGAAGTTGGCGACGACACAGTTGTAATCCGGCAGGGCGAGTGGTCCGGGTGGCTGGGGGCCGATTTTCCGCTTATCCCGCACCTGGCTTCGGCCCGCGGCATGTTTCGCGTCTTCGCGAAACAACTTCATCCCCGTTTCGAGATGTACGTCTCAGCCGTGAATGTCGATCCTGAATCGCCCGCGCTGCCGGTGGCGGCGCCGGCTTCGTTCGGAAGCGACATGGCCCGTGAAACCGGGCGCTACTACACGCTGGGAATTCCCGAAGACACCGCCGTGCTGCGCCAGGGCGCCTTTACGCTTCCCGAGTTCCTGTCGCAAACCCATCAAGTTTTTGAAGATGAGCACCGGCTGCTGCGGTACTCGCTGGCCCATTTCGGCGAGGGCCTGCTGTTTTTTTATTTTTCGACCGTCGATCAAAATTCCCATATTCTGTGGGGCCGCCACGATGCCGAGCTGCTGGGGGCTTACCGCGAAGTGGATGAATGCATCGGTGAAGTGATGCGCCAGGAGCCCACAGCGGAGCTGATCGTGCTCTCCGACCACGGCTTCGCCGCCTTTGATCGGGCCGTACACCTCAATACATGGCTCCGCGATCAAGGTTTTCTCAAACTGAACGGCGCGCCGGGTGACGAGACGACGCTAGCGGATCTGGACTGGTCATCGACCCAATCTTACGCGCTCGGGCTGAATGGCTTGTATCTGAATCTCCGCGGCCGGGAAGAGTATGGGAACGTGGAGCGTGGGCCGCAGAGCAAGGCGCTGCTAGAAAAGCTGCGGCAGCAACTGCTGGCGCTGCGCGATCCGGCGAATGGCCGGCAGGTGGTGGAGGCGGTGTATGAATCCAATCCGGCGGCGGAGAACGCCGCGGCCGCGCCGGATCTGATTGTGGGTTACGCAGCAGGATACCGCGGGTCGTGGCAAACGGCCCTGGGCGGAGTTCCACCGCAGGAGATAGAAGACAACAACGACGCGTGGATCGCGGATCACTGCATCAACCCCGCGGACGTTCCTGGCGTGCTGTTCATGAGCCGGCCGATGCATCTGGAGCACCCGAGGCTGGAAGATATCACTGCGGTGGTTCTGGACCTATTTGGACGGAAAGCTGCCTCAAAGAGCCGACGCTGATCGGGCCATCATTTCCCTGCGGTGGCGGGGGATCGTGGCGGCTGAGCGACCGGGTTCACCTTGAGCCCCTCGGCCGCGAAATCGCCAGGGTTGGCGATGATCGTGTCGCCCTCCTGAAGGCCGCTGAGGACCTCGAGCCGGTCGCCATAGTCGCGGCCAACTGCAATTTTTGCCAGATGCACGGCATTACCGGGGAGGACCACCGCGACGACCGGACCATCGCCGCGAGAGACCATAGCATCGCTCGGAATCAGAAGAGGGGGATGCGCTCGCGCGTAGCTCAAGTCCACCTGCGCGTACATGCCAGGCAGGAGCAGACCTTCCGCGTTCGGCACGTGCACTTCCACCAGCAGCGTGCGGCTGGTGGGATCGAGCGCGTTCGCGGTGCGCGCGACGGTTCCAGCGAACTCGCGGCCGGGCAGATTGGAAATGCTCAGACGCGCGACTTGGCCGGGTTTTATCGAACTGGCGTTGGCCTGGGGGACGTTGACATACGTACGGAGCGTAGCGGTCTGCGCGATTCGGTACAGCAGCGTGTTGCCGGCATTCACCAGCGCGCCGACGTCCACATTGCGCAAGGTGATAACGCCATCGAACGGTGCTTTCACCACCCGGTATTCTTGCACCTTGTCGAGGCGAGCTACGGCCGCTTCCGCCGCAGCCACGTTGCTGCGCCGTGCGGCGATGGCCTTCTCGAGCGACTGGAGGCTCGAAGCCTGCGTCTGAAACTGGGTCTGGTATTGGTCGTTTTCCTGCTTCGAGACGGCGCCCTTGGCGACCAGGTTATTCCAACGCTGTGCCGTGACTCTAGCCAGTTGCATCGACGATTTGCCCTGCTCGTAATTAGCAAGCGCCTCATCCAGCTCCGCTTGGGCTTGGAGCAGGTTGGCCTGGGCCTGGCGGACTTGCTCATCCGTTTCGGGCGCTTCGATCTCGGCAACCGGCTGGCCGGCGCGAACGCGATCGCCAATGTCCACCATGCGGCGCTTGAGGTATCCATCGGCTCGGGCAAGGATGGGGGCTTCGGTAATCGCCTGGATGCTGCCCGGGAGATCCAACTGACTGTTTTGCGACGAGCGCACAACCTGGACTACTTCGACGCGGGGCAGAGCGTCCTCCTGCTCGTGCGCCTCACTGACGATGAGGGCCCGCCGTTTCTGAAGCGGAATGTAGCCGGCCAGGAATGCAATGGTGATGAGGACAGCGACCGTTAGAACAATGGCCCAGATTGCAGTGCCGGACGGATGCCAAAGGTTCACCGGCGGCCCCGTGTGCGCCGGGCCGTGGGGGGAGGCCTTTAGCTCCTGAAGCTGCCGTTTGAGATCTTGGTTTTCCCTGAGTAGCTCTTCGGTGGTTGAAGGCTCGACTTCAGATCCAGGCTGATCGGGTTCGATGTGTCGCATCAGGCGCTCAACGGCTCTTTAATCACTATCCCACGTCGTTTCCAGTGCCGCGAGCTGTTCCTGCTCGTCGAACCGGACCTCGTAGTCGACCGGGGGTTTCGTCCGCAGATAGCTATAGATAATCGGGACAACGAACAGCGTGGTCACGGTGGCGAACAACAGGCCACCAATCACGGCGCGCCCGAGCGGAGCGTTCTGCTCTCCGCCTTCCCCCAGCCCCAGCGACATGGGAAGCATGCCGAGAATCATGGCAGTCGCGGTCATGAGCACGGGCCGGATGCGGGCGTATCCAGCGGAGAGCATCGCCTGCCGGGCGGACGGCACAGTGGCGCGCTCATCGTTGGCGAAGGTAACCATCAGGATGCTGTTGGCGGTGGCAACGCCCACGCACATGATGGAACCCATCAGAGAAGGGACACTCAGGGTGGTGCCGGTGACGAACAACATCCACAGAATACCGGCCATTGCGCCCGGCAGAGCCATGAGAATGATGAACGGATCCAGCCACGACTGAAAGTTGACCGTCATTAAAAGATAGACGAGGACAACGGCGAAGGCCATACCCAATCCCAGGCGGAAGAAGGAGGACTGCATGGTCTCGATCTGCCCGCGCAGCTTGAAAGAGGTTCCTCGGGGCAGGTGCGGCTCTTCCTCGCGCATGATCCTCTCCACCTCGGCGCCGACGCCACCCAGGTCGCGGCGGTCCACGTTTGCGTACACGTCAAAAACCGGCCAGACATTATAGTGATTCACGATCACCGGAGCGTAACCGCGCCGGGCCGTGACCAAATTGGAAAGAAGCTGCGTGTTGCCAGCCATAGCTCCCGGATTTCCATAGGCCATCGAGGAACCGCTGGGCGAGGCGCCGACGGAGCCGTTCCAACTCGCTGCCGCGCCCTGTTGCGATGCCGAGGTCGTGGTGGTGACGTCGCTCGTCGCCACGGAAATGGGAGTGCGCAGCAAGGCATCGAGGGAACCGATGCGGTACTGAGGCGTCTGCACACCCACGTTGTAGTTCACTCCGTTTTCCCAGTTCACCCAGAAATTCGGCGCCAGTGCGCCATTGCCGCTAAGAGAGATGAGCATGCTGCTGGTCACATCGCGCTGCGTCAAACCCAGTTGCGAGGCTTTGACACGATCCACTGACAGGCGGATTAGGGGCTGGTCAACCACCTGGTGGACATGAACATCCGCCGCCCCGGGAATACGCGCAATCCTCGCGGCGAGATTCTGGGCGATTTTGTAATTAGCATCGGCGTCGCGGCCGACGACCTGCAAATCGATCGGCGCCGGAAGGCCGAAGCTCAAGATCTGGGTGGTGATGTTGGCTGGTTGGAAGAAGAAGGACGTGTCGGGGAACTCCTCGCGCAGGCGTTTTCGCAGGAGGACTTCGTAATCGCGGGTAGGGCCGTGCTTCTCTTTCTTGAGTGAAATGAGGATCTCGCCATCGGCGCTCGAAATGGTTGGGATGTCTCCCTGGGCGATGCTGGTCCAACTGTTGGGGATGCCGATGTTGTCAATCAGAGAGTCAATCTCGCCGGAGGGGATGACATTCCGGATGTCGCGATCAATCGCCGCGAATCGCAACTCAGTCTGCTCGATGCGGGTGCCTGCCGGAGCGCGCACATGAAGCCGCATCTGGCCGGAATCCACGTTGGGGAAGAAATCCTCGCCCACCAGCCATACGAGGCCGAGCGAAGCAATGGAGACGCCCATGAAAGCGGCGAGTACCCGGCCGCGATGCCCCAACGACCAATCGAGCAGGCCAACGTAGCGGTAGCGGAGCTTCTCAAATAGAACATTGAACAGATGGTGGGCGCGGCGAAATAACCCCTGGCCGCCGGCTTCCTCGCCGTGCATCCCACGCCGGTACTGATCGACCTCCGATTTCAGAAGAAAGGCCACCATGGTTGGAACCAACGTGCGGGAGAGGAAATAAGAAGCCAGCATGGCGAAGACGACCGCCATAGCCATGGGCGTGAACAAGTACCTCGCCGTTCCCGTCAACAACAATACCGGCACGAATACAATGCAAATGGAAAGGGTGGCGACAAATGTCGGGACAGCGATCTGACTCGCGCCATCGAGCACGGCGCGGAGCAGCGGCTTCCGCATAGCCATGTTGCGGTGCGTATTCTCAATCTCCACGGTGGCGTCGTCCACCAGAATGCCGACCGCGAGGGCGAGGCCGCCGAGCGTCATCACATTAATGGTCTGCCCCAATAGGCTCAGAATGCACAAAGAGGAGAGGACTGAGAGCGGAATCGAGGTACAGACGATCAGAGTGCTCCGCCAGCTCCCCAGGAAGAGAAGGATCATGAGGCCGGTCAAACCGGCGGCAATGGCCGCTTCGTGTTCCACTCCCTGAATCGCGGACCGCACAAAAATCGACTGGTCGAAGAGCGCATCCACCTTCAATGCCGGAGGAACCGTAGCGAGAATCCTGGGAAGCGCCGCCTTCACAGCATCGACGATGGCCAGCGTGGAGGCCTGGCCGTTCCTGGTAATGGTGAGCAGCACACCGCGAGATCCGTTGGTGCGGACGATATTGGTCTGGACTGAGAACCCGTCGTGCACCTGCGCCACATCTTTGATGTAGACCGTCGCGCCGTTCACCGTTTTGACCGGCAGGTTGTTCAACTCGTCCAACTGGAGCGGGCTACTGTTGACCCTGATCTGGTATTCGGTGCCGGCCAACTTCGCCGTGCCCGCGGGAAGGATCAGGTTCTGCAACGACAATGCATTGGAAATGTCGATCGGCGCAAGCTGCTTGGCGTAGAGTTCGTCCAGGTTCAAATCCACCATCACGGCCCGCTGTTTTCCGCCGAAAGGATAGGAAACAGAGGCGCCCTGCACGGTGCCGAGCGGGGTACGGATGAAGTTATTTCCCAAGTCGAACATCTCCTGCTCACGCAGGGTTTTGCTGGACAGGCCCAACTGCAAGATAGGGACACTCGCGGCATCGTATTTGAGCACGTTGGCCGGATACATCCCCGGAGGCATCTGGCGGACCGAGGTTTGCACGGTGGCAGTCACCTGAGCGACAGCCATATCGATCTTCACGTTGGGATGGAAGTAAACCCGAATCACCGCATAGCCGTTGAACGCCTGCGACTCAATGTGTTCGATATCGCTGACATTCGAGGTGACGCTGCGCTCGAAGGGGGTGACGACCCGCTTCTCCATCTCCTCCGGGGACAGACCCGAATACGCCCACAGCACGCTTACGATGGGGATGTCGATGTACGGAAAGATATCGACGGGCATGGTGACGATAGCCGTGCAGCCCAGGATGGCGATGAGGACAGCCACCACGACGAAGGTGTATGGACGACGGAGAGCAAGCCGGACGATCCACATAAGGATTGGGACCTAGGGTGAAGAGAACGCCTGGATCAGTTTTCCGGGACTCCCATGTTCAGACTCCCGGTCGAAAGCAGTATACATCGAAGCGAGAACGGATTGGTGGACGACGGGGGAGTCGAACCCCCGACCTCTGCATTGCGAACGCAGCGCTCTCCCAACTGAGCTAGTCGCCCACTTGTTCTATTCTCACTTATGATATCACCGCGAAGCCGGAGTTGCGCGTGTCAGCTCTTGCCGTGTGGAGCGGTCTGTTCCTGCTTTCGACGGGCTTCCCAGTACCGCTTCATGCGCTCAGATACTTCCTGGCGCGCTTTCGGGTCCATGAACTTCCGGCCGCGCCTCTTTTCCGGAATAACCGCATTCGCGAGGACGGCGCCACTGCGCTGCATTTCCTCGAGCGAAGCAATGACACGGTCCAGCCGCTTCTTCTCCTCGTACAGCTCGCGAATGGCCTTGTTAATGTTCATGGCGCCTCCCCTCCGGCTCGAGGCGCAAGCGTGTTCGCCCTGATGTTACCCGATTCGGCCAATCGATTCCAAGTCCACAAATGTTTACTTTAGCGGACCAAGAAAGGCCAATGCGCCGCCATGTGGTACCCGTACCGCGTGGCCACAAAGTAAGCTATCGCTGCTAACAAAAGTGAGATCGGCACGATCCAGTTGAGCGCTTTACGCCACGGGAACGCGCGATGCTCGCGGTGCAACACGAGTAGATAACTGGCGAATATACCGAAGTAGAACAACAGACACATCGGAACCGCGAACAACATCATGTTGAAGATGTCCGGGGTTGGCGTCACTACCGCCGCAATGATCGTGATCGCGAGGATCGCGTAACGGCTGTGCGCGATCAGAAAGCGCGGGCTGGTAATGTGCAGCAAGGTCAGGAAGAAGATCAGCACCGGCATCTCGAAGATCAGGCCGATGCCGAGCATGACATCGACGAAGAGATCGAAATATTCGGTCATCGATACCATGGGCGTGACGTTGTTCATCGCGGCCAGTCCAAGGAGGAAGGTCAGACCGTAGCGGAACGCGACGAAATAGCCAAACAGCCCCCCGATGATGAACAGGCCCGCCGAACAGATGACAAACGGCGCGGCCCAACGGCGTTCCCGCTTGTAAAGTCCCGGCGCGATAAAGGCCCAGACTTGATACAGGATCCACGGCGAAGCGACGAAGATGGCCGTCAGAATGGGCAACTTGACCCATATGATGTTGAAGGCATCCATCGGCGCGATTTGCACGAGCTTGTTGGGTACAGCACCGATCCTTTTCAAGGCATCCGTCGCGGGCGCGGTCGCCACGGTCCACAGCCTGTCGCAGAATGTCAGACTGAGAACGAACGCGATGCCTACGCCACCGAGAGAGCGCAAAATCCGCGAACGCAGCTCTTCCAGATGTTCGAGAAAGGACATCCGCACCATACCTTCCTCTTCCTCGCCGCCCTCGGAATCCGGGGGCGGAGGAGGGGGAGTAGACCCACCGGATCCTCCCGCACGGGAACTGACGGGAACCATCGCGGTGGAAGAGGACACACCTTCGGCACTAGGAGCGGGCGCTCCGTTTTGATCTTCGGATGAAGCCATTGTTAAGTCTTCAACGCCTGATGCTCAGTCGCCGGTGAATCGCTCTCCGGATGAGAAGACGCTCCAGATTCGGAGGCGTCCGGCTCGGTGGCTGTCGCGCTGGAACTTTCCGTTCCCTCAGCGGTCAAACTCCCGCTGGCGATAGCCCCTTCCGGGACGGCTCCCGACGTTAACTCAGCGCCCTGAGGTGCGGATGCGCTTGCAGTGGTTACAGCGGTGTTTGCGGTGGAATCGTACGATTCGGAGTTATATGACCCCGAGTCGTAGGAAGAATACTCGTAATTGTACGTGTCAGGCCGGTAACTGCTGGTCACTTCCTTCAACGATTCATTTTCCCGCTCGAGGCTTTTCATCTCGCGATCAAACGTGCTTTTCAGCTCGTTCTGCGCGCGGCGGAATTCGGCCAGACCTTTTGCCAGATGCTTCCCTAGTTCGGGCAGTTTCTTTGGCCCAAATAGAAGAAGCGCCAGGATAAAGATGAAGACCATTTCCTGTACGCCTAGCGGACCCATCTTGCTACTTCCTCCAAACTTTCAGAAATCTAACTAGATCATAGCATTTGAGCCGGAGTGGTCAAATGTACTCGCCGGGAAACTGGGATATTTACGCGACCCGTGGCCCTTCCAGCACGCACACATCTTGCAGATTGCGGTAGCGTTCGGCGAAGTCCAGGCCATAGCCAACCACGAATTCATCGGGAATCTGAAAACCTACGTAGGTGACTTTGACCGGACGCAGCCGCCGTTCCGGCTTATCCAGGAGCGCGGCGATGCGGATCGATCGCGGCTTCCGCTGTTGCAGAATGTTCACCAGATAGTTCAGCGTGATGCCGGTATCGACTATATCTTCCACTATCAGAACGTCGACGCCTTCCACCGCCAGGTCCAGGTCCTTGGTCACTTTCACGGCGCCGGAGGTCGTGGTGCCACGCCCGTAGCTCGATATGCCCATGAAATCGATAACCACGTCGCGCTCGATGGCGCGGGCCAGGTCAGCCAGGAAGAAACACGCGCCTTTTAAGATGCAGACCAGGTGCAGACTGCCGTCGGGATAGTCGGCTTCAATCTGCGCGCCCATCTCCTGAATTCGTTGCTGGATCTGCTGGGCGGAAAACAGCGGGCGAAGCGAAGTGGCGGCCATGCAGCTATTCTATGCCGGGTTGCGCTCCGCGTAGGCAACCCGCTGTGATAGACTGGCCGTTTCCGCGAGTTCCCAAAATCAGATGTCCGAGCAGATCCTGTTACAAGGAAGAGTTCTGGGTATAGAAGCGTTTCTCCAGTCCGGCAATGCCGCCGGTACGGCTGCCGAGGAACTCTTCGCCGGACGCTCGCAGTGGCTGACGCTCATCTCCGAAGTGCTGCCGCGCGCTCTACTGGCGGAGTTGGGCCTTTCACGCATTCTGTTAGGCACGAGCGGCGGTGGGCAGTTCGTGCTGGTGCTGCCGGGTGAGGCGCGAAGTGCTGCCGAGCAATTTCTGACGACCGCGGCACAGCAGATGGCTGCCCTCGGAGGCGGCCACTTGCAGCTATTGTGGAGCGTCACCGAAAACCTTGGCGATTGGAGCGTGGTCCGCAAGCGCCTGAATGAGGAGCTGTTGCGGAAGCGCGCGACTCCGCTCGCGGGGACGGGGAGCGAAGGCTTTCAGCCCTTCCAGCCGGCGGCGGAGTCCGCGGGTTCTGATGCGGATCGCTACTTCTCAAACGAATTAGGTCTGAAGGTTCGCGAAGCTGCCACCATTGGCTGGTCGCCCGAATCGCCGGCGACGGTAACGCCTGGCGCCGGGAAGCACACGTGGACGCTATCCTCGAACCTATCGCTCGATGGCATCACGCTGGCGCGCCACGCCGCGCCGACCGATGACGGCACGAGCGCCGCCAGCGTTTCCGTCCTGGCCAGCCGCGCACAAGGCAGGCAGCTCTGGGGCGTGCTGCGCGGCGACGTCGATCATTTCGCGGTGCGTATGCGGCGGCTACAGACGATTGAGGAGCACGTCCAGATCTCCGTTCTCTATAAGCAGTTTTTCGCCGGCGAGCTCGAGGTGTTGTGCTCCATGCCCGAATTCTGGAGGAAGGTGACCATCCTGTATTCGGGCGGCGATGATTTCGCGGTGTACGGGTCGTGGGACGCGCTCATCCTGCTGGCACGGGAGTTGCAAAGGCTATTCCACCGTTTCACCGAAGAGAATCTGAAAGATTTCCCCGGGCCGGAAGCCAAGACCATCTCCATGGCACTGGCGCTAGCGACTGACCCGGATGCGACGCTCGCGGCGCTCTACGGGCAGGCGGGCGCGAATCTCGATCTGGCAAAATCGTCGGACAAAGACTGCATCTATCTGCTCGGCCGCGTACTGGAATGGAAGCGCCTGGCCGATGCTTCCGAGCTCAAGGACACCATCACGCGGATGCTCGAGGAGTTCCAGGGCTCCCGGCAGTTTCTGGCGCAGTTGCGTGGTTTCTATCAAAAGGAAATTGTCGTGGGCGCATCGCCGGACGCGGATGCCGCCATCAGCCGGCTGGGCCGGTTCCAGCGCCGGTATCACCGGGCGTTGGGCACGGCCCGTGACCGCGAGTTTCAAAAGTTGCGTGCGCACCTGGTGAATGAGATCGTAGGAAGAAAAGCAGTCCCGCAGGGGAAGCCCGGAGCACGAGTAAAATTGAGGCCGGCAGGCCTGGTGGCCATGGAATGGGCCCGGCTTGCCAGCGAGGTCTAGATCAGCATGGCACAAGAGCAGGAAACCAGAAATCGTGAAAACCGGCCGCCTCGCGAAGGCCCAGGCGGACGGCCGCGTGACGAAGGCCGCCGCGACGACCGGCGAGGCGACCGCGGAGATCGGGGCCGTCCCGAAGGACCTCCCGAGATCGACATCGAGAAGCTGATCAGCGACAGCTTGTATCTCGACAACCAGGCGCACGGCATCGTCAGCCGCATGCGGGACATGGATTCCGCCACCAAGAGCCAGTTGCGCCGCCTCTATAACGCGGTACGCCGGGCTAATCGCGCGCCCGAAAACGAGCGGCAGCACGAGTTCGTCATGCTGCGCGCGCGCCTGGCATACACCATCGCGCGGCACTCGCTCCGCAGCCTCGATCAGATGGAAAAACTGCTGCTGCAGGTGACACGCAAGAACGACAGCCGCGGCTATGAACGCTTCCGGGACTTGTTCGAAGCCATCGTGGCGTACAACGAATAGCCGTTGCATCGAGAGCACACACGCGAGGACGAATGAGCGCGCATACTACGCAAACTGAATTGAAACTGATTGGCAAGCTGATTCTTGAGGGACAGCTCCATTGCGAAACGGGACTGCACATTGGCGCGGGAAAGGGATCGCTCGAAATCGGCGGCTCGGATAATCCGGTGGTCAAGGATGCAGCGGGCCGGCCCTACATTCCCGGCAGCTCCCTGCGCGGTAAGATCCGCTCGCTCCTGGAACAGTTTTCGGGCGCGGCCGTGCCCGCCGAGCTGGTTTATCTTTCCCGTCGTAAAGGCCAGGAAGTGCGGATTCATCAAAGCGACCGCCCCGATGATGACATCTGCCTGCTGTTCGGCCGCAATGCCGGGCGCATGGAGCGTGTCACGGGCGAGCCGGTGGATGGCCACCACGCTACGCCGGCGCGGCTGGCCGTTTTCGATGCCCCGCTCGAAGTGGAAAGCATTACGGCGCCCATGCGCGAGAACCTGGACGACGAGCTCACCGAAGTGAAAAGCGAAAACGCCATCGACCGCATCACGTCGCAGGCCAATCCGCGCACACTCGAACGCGTTCCCGCGGGTGCGCGCTTCCACGTGCGGTTCGTCGTGGACCTCCTCTGCGAGGAGGATACGCCACTGTTCGGCCAACTGGTGCAAGGCTTGCGGCTCCTCGAAGATGACGCGCTGGGAGGAGGCGGCTCGCGCGGCAGCGGACGCGTGCGCTTCTCGAATCTCAAGCTCGTGTGGCGCAACCGGGAGTATTACGCCTCCGGCGGTGCCGAGAAGGAACTGATCGCGGGCGCGGACGTGGCGGGGCTGCAAAAGCTGGTTCAGGAATCCGCCATGTCATTTGTAAAGGAATGATGCCGGCTTCACAGCCAGGGCTTGTGGTAAAGCTCCGCCCCAGCGGACCATGGCGCGTGGGTCCGGACTCGGGCGCGCGCGATGCCGTGGACCTGCTTTACCATAGCGACTCGCTCTACTCCGCCGTAACAAACGCCATGCGTCTGCTGGGCCATCTGGAAGAATGGCTCGATGCCACGGCGCGCCAACCGGCGGGTGCGTCTGTCCGCTTCAGCTCGCTATTTCCATTTCAAAACGAAATCGGTTACGTGGTTCCGCCGCGCAGCGTCTGGCCTCCCCCGCCATCCAGCAAGGTTCGCTGGAAAGGAGCCCGTTTCATCCCATTGGGATTGATCACAACTCTGCTGGGCGGCCATGCGCTCGAAGAGGACCGCTGGGATGTGGATGGTGAAAGCCAGTGCCTGGTGCCCGTGGGCAGGCTCGGCCCGCTGCGCTTGGGCAATCGCTCGGGAGCCGCGGTTGACCGGCTGTCGGGTAACATCGAGCCGCACGAAGTGGCGTGCGTCGAGTTTCTTACAGGGGCCGGGCTTTGGGCGGTGATTTCCTTCGCGGACGAAGAACAGAAGGAAAAGTGGGATGGACCCGTGCGCGCGGCGTTGCGATTGCTAGCTGACTCCGGGTTCGGCGGGGAGCGCGGTCGCGGCTGGGGTCGCGCGGAAACACCGGAATTCATCGAAGGGTCCCTACCGCAGATGATCCTGCCGGTGCCGGCGGCCGAGCCTGTGGTGGCCCCTGAGGCGGAAGCGCCGGCTGTCACCGCACCTTCGCCAGCCGAATCCTCCAGCGCCTTCTGGCTGCTTTCGCTGTTCAGTCCCGCGGCGGGCGATTTAGTCGATTGGAACCGGGGCAGCTACTCCATCTTGACGCGCAGCGGACGTGTGGAAAGTCCTGTAAGGTCTGGCGATCTGAAAAAGTCTCTGAAGATGGTTACCGAAGGTTCGGTTTTGCTGGCGGAGAACCCGGTGAATGGCGAGGCCCCCGATGTCGCTCCCGAAGGTTTCGCCCACCCGGTCTATCGCGCGGGATTTGCGCTCGCGATTCCGATCCCCTGGCAGGCGGCGTCATGAAGTATCGGCTCACCTGTCTGACTCCCCTGCTAGTCGGTGATGGCGGCCGGCTCTCCGCCATCGACTACATGGTCTGGAAAGACCATGTCAACGTTCTCGACCAGAACCGCATCTTCAAACTGCTATCCAAGGGCCCGCGCCTCGACGGTTATCTCGCGCAGCTCAGAAAAGCCACCAAGCTCGATTTCGCGTCGTGGGGCGGCTTTGCCCAGAACTTCGCCGATCGGCGCATTCCCTTCGAGCATGCCGCCTACACGAACTACTGGAGTCGTGCCATGGGCGACACTCTCAACATACCCACGTTTGCGTGCGGCGCTTCGGGTCCGTATCTGCCGGGCTCGGCCATCAAGGGTGCGCTTCGCACGGGCATGTTGTTTGCGCGTATGACCGAGGGCGTCCTGCACGACGTGGCCGCCCGCATCCGTCCCGAGCGCCCCTCACGCCGTCCGGCGGAGCCCGCCGAAGAGCAGTTGTTGGGGACAGGCGGGAACAGCCGTACAAGGTTTTTCGGAGTAGCGGATTCCGCGCCGGTGGATCATTCCCGCTTCAAGATTTACTTGCTGCGCGTCTCCACCCTCGTCAGCCGCGGGCACGACGAGTACTCGCTCGGGTGGAAGCAAACCTCGCGCGGCGCTGCCGATGGCCGCAGGCCCGAAGACGGTGCGCCGGCTTTCGCGGAGATGGCGGCGCCAGGAAGCATGTTCGAAGGATCGTGGCAGGAGAAGGAATTCTTCAGTCAATCCGAGGTTCGCCGCCTGCTGGGCTGGCGCGAGCCGATGGCGCGAGCGCAAGTCTTCGAAGCAGCGAATCAGTACGCCGCCGGCCTATTGACTCTTCACAAGAACTACGCTTCGCGTATCGGGTTGCCGTTGTTGTCGAAGGCGCTCGACGAGATGGAAACCCGGTTGGCGGAGGCCCGCGATTCCGGAGCATGCCTGCTCCCGCTCGGATGGGGCGCCGGATTGATCGGCAAGTCCGCGTGGCTCGACACGGCGAACGCCGATTACCGCCAGGTTCTTAAGAGCGTCGCGGTATACAACAGCGCTTTGGCGTCAGGACTCCCGTTTCCGAAGACGCGGCGCGTTGTCTTTCTGAACGACCAGCCCGCCAGTCTGCCCGGCTGGACGAAGCTGGAAGTCCTGCCGGACTGAAATGTCGTAACGTAGAGGGATGTCTCAACCCGAGGTCGCTGTGCTCGGTGGCGGCTGCTTTTGGTGTCTGGAAGCCGTTTATCAACAGATGGAAGGCGTGCTCAGCGTCGTTTCCGGTTATATGGGCGGGCGCAGGCCTGATCCCACTTATCAGCAAGTATGCAGCGGTGCTACAGGGCACATCGAGGTAGTGCAGGTGACCTTCGATCCGGGTATCACGCCCTACCGCGAAATTCTCGACGTCTTTTTCGCCATTCACGACCCCAATACACGCGACCGCCAAGGCAACGATGCTGGCAGCCAGTACCGGTCGGTGATTTTCTACACGTCCAACGAGCAGCGCTCAACAGCGGAACAGTTGATCCGTGAACTCGATGCCGAACGCATTTGGACGGATCCGGTTGTGACTGAGGTTCGGCCGGCTGAGACATTCTATCGTGCGGAAGATTACCATCAGGATTACTTCCGCAGTAACCCCAATCAGCCGTACTGCGCCTTTGTCGTGGCCCCAAAAGCCAGGAAGTTCCGCGAGAAGTTCGCGCATAAGCTCAAACCAGGCGCCGTGCGGCAGGCGCATTGAAAGAGGAGACTCCTGTGGCAACCTGCACGCATCTCGATCAGATTCACAACGTCAAACCCAAGACCCACGGTTGCGAGGAATGCCTCAAGATGGGAGATAGCTGGGTACACCTGCGGCTTTGTCTCTCGTGTGGCCATGTAGGCTGCTGCGATTCTTCCAAGAACAAGCATGCAACCAAGCATTTTCACGCCACCAAGCATGCCATCATGCAGTCGATCGAGCCGGGTGAGAACTGGCGCTGGTGTTACGTCGACGAAATCGAACTGTAGGAGCTGCGCAGGAGCTCAGTGACGCACCCGCTCGCTGGTAAAGGCATCCAGCCGCGCGGTTACATCCGCCAATGTGGTCGCTTCGGTGAGCGGCACCAGCACCGAGGCGCAATTCACTGGAACCAGGATTGAGCGGTTCCCGATTTGCACGGCCGCTTCCAGTTTGAAACCGGCAATCCGTTCGATGTCGGCCTGGATCTCGGCGGGGTCTTCCCCTCGATCCACTAAGCCGACGAACGCCGGACCGGTCCAGCGGAACAACTGGTCCTGGGGCGATAGGAACGATTTCAAGTGGCCGCAGAATGCACGGAGAACCCGATCTCCGGTCGAGTACCCAAACTGAGCATTGATCAAATGCAGACGGTCCACCACAAACAGGGCGGCATACGACGGCCCACCCCGTTCCATGGCGGCGGCCAAGGCCTGCTCGGCAGCCTCGCGCATTTCCAAGCCGGAAAGCCTGTCAACTGTAGGAGATAACTCCTTACCATCTGGGCATTTAGCACCGTTCGCGACTTCCAGTTGTTCGCGCAGTTGCGCCAGCAACCGCGACATCTCTTCCTTTTGATGGCGGGAATGCTCCCGCAGGCTTTGCAGGCACTCCTCCAGCCGAAACCGGAGCACCCGAACACCCTCAATCCCGGAAGTCTCCTCAATTTGCTCCTCGATCTGGTCCAGGCGCGCGGTACACTCATCATTGGCTGAACAGATATTGGAAACCACTCCGGCGGCGAGGCTCAGTATGTGCCGTAACTCCCTTGTTTTCAGTGGATCGGCCGTTGCCGTCGTCGAGATGGGTTCGGTCAGGCTCACTGCATCAATGATCGGCTTTTCTGCCGGGAAACCTTAAACCTAACCCTGTTGTGCGGCCGTGATTACCCGTCGGCCTTCGATGCGGAAGTTCTGCCCGAGCATAATGCGGATGGCCTGGCTATAGATAATGTGCTCCTCGACAAGGATGCGCGCCGACAGCGATTCGACCGTATCGGTATCGAGCACCGGCACCGCAGCCTGAAGCAGGATCGGCCCGGCGTCCAGAAACTCATCGACCATGTGCACCGTGCATCCCGTGATCTTGACGCCATGCTCCAGCGCCTGCTTCTGCGCGTCCAGCCCGGGAAACGCGGGCAACAGGGACGGGTGGATGTTGAGAATGCGCTCGGGGAAGGCGCGCACGAACGATGCGCTCAACAAGCGCATGAAACCCGCCAGGCAAACCAGATCCACCTGATTCGCCTGAAGTTCCCGAATCAGCGACAGATCGTAGGTCTCGCGATCCAGCCCCTTCGAGGGGATGCATACGGCTTTGATTCCGCGCTGGCCGGCAACTTCCAGTCCGCGCGCCTCGGGACGGTTACTGAGGACGACCGCGATCTCCGCGTCAATGCGCCCCGCCGCCACTTGATCGGCGATGGCTGCAAAATTGGATCCGCGCCCGGACAGCAGGATCCCAAGGCGCCTCAACGGTACTCCACGCGCGGTCCTCCGCGACGTGCCTTCACCACGCGCCCAATGGTGTAGCACGGCTCGCCCATCTTTTTCAGCAGGCGCTCCGCGCGGACGGTATCCTTTTCGCTGATCGCCAGGATCATCCCAATCCCTAGGTTGAGAGTGCGGCGCCAGTCGTCCTCCGGCATGTTTCCGAGCTCGCGCAACAGCCGGAAGATGGGCGGGACGCTCCACGACGCGACATCGATGGCCGCTCCCAGATCGGCGGGCAGCATGCGGGGCGCGTTGTCAGTGATACCGCCTCCCGTGATATGCGCCGCTCCCTTCAGGGCGCCCGCCGCGAGCAATGCGCGGATGGGTTTCAGATAGCTGCGATGGATCTTTAACAGCTCTTCGGCCAGGGTTGTACCGAGCTCATGCCGCCACGTGTTCGGCTGGTATCCGGCAATCTCAAACAGCAGCTTGCGTGCGAGCGAATAGCCGTTGGTATGGAGGCCGGTGGAAGGCAGCCCGATCAGAATGTCCCCAGCGCGAATCGCCCGTCCGGTGAGCAAATCAGCCTTCTCCGAGGCGCCCACGATCATCCCGGCGAGGTCGTACTCACCGTTCCCGTAAAGGCCTGGCATCTCGGCTGTTTCACCCCCGATGAGCGCACATCCGTTTTCGCGGCACGCTCGCGCAATGCCCGAGATGACACTTGCCGCAACCTCAGCGGCGAGCTTACCCACCGCCAGATAGTCCAGAAAAAACAGCGGCCGCGCGCCCTGCACCGCGATGTCATTGACGCAATGGTTCACCAGGTCCTGGCCGATTGTGTCATGCCGGCCCGTGGCGAAAGCGATCTTGAGTTTCGTGCCAACGCCATCCACCGAGCTCACTAACACGGGCTTCTTAAACCCCGTTAGCGCGTAACAAGCTCCGAACGTGCCGATGTCGGTGAGGACGCTGGGCGTAAACGTCCGTTGGGCCATTTTCTTGATGGCGCCTACGGCACGGTCGGCTTCGTCGATGTTAACGCCTGCGTCGCGATAGCGAATTCTCCGGGTTGTAGTCATCTGCGGGTGAATATTTTCAGTATATCGCGCCTGCCCCTGCGAATGGCTCATTCCAGGAGAGAAACTAAGTGGGGTGACTAAGTGGGCGCCGCTTGGATCTGCGGCTTGAACACCGCAACACCAATCGTTCGAAGTGCGGCGTGCAGCCGTTGAAATGCATCTTCATCTTTGTAAGTGCCGACGATGGCCCCCCCGGAGCCCGCGAATTTGGCGGTAGCGCCTGTTTGCCGCGCCACACGTACCATCTCCAGATTTCCCTCGCTCAGCCTGAATATCCGTGCCCGCAGATCGAAATTCGCATCGATTAACTGATCGAGCGTTTTGTAATCCCGCGTGAGCAACGCCTGGCGCCCTTGCTCAGCATAACTGGCCCAGGTCTTCATCGCCTCGATCACTTCGGGATCGCCGGCCAGCCACCGCTCACGAACGTTGTTATGGAATACTTCCGTACCTTCGCTGAGGCTTGTGCGGTAAGCAATGTAGATAGGCGGTAACAGAGTGCGGTCCAAACGCTCGTAAGTGCCGTAACCCTGACGGCGGATGGTCTCCTGCGCAAAGTCCATATAGACCAAACCCTCATAGGTTTGGATTACGCGGTCTTGCAGTCCCGCGGGGACACCGAGTTCCCGGGTCTCTGTCTCCAGTGCCAGATTCGCCTGGACCGGCAGCGGGATGGCGACGCCATAGTACTGGCACAGCGCCCGCAATGCCGCTGTAATAATCGCGCTCGATCCTCCCAGCCCCAGCCGTTGCGGAATGTTCGATTCGTACTCGATGGTGAAGTTGCGATTCGGGAGAGTGATTCCCTGCTCCTGGCAGTAGTCCATGAACCGCACGATCAGCGCCTGTGTGATGCGTATCCCTCCGTAATATCCGCGCCAGCGCGTTGTCTGGTACAGGTCTTCCAGACTTTCGAAAACCGGAAGGTCTGCCTTCGAGAACTTGATCTCCAGCCGTGCGCTGGGAAATAACAGCACGCGCGCTCGAAAATCGGCGAAGGCGAAGGAAATCGTCTTGCCAAAGTAACCGTCACTAGGATTGCCCAGAAAGCCGGCCCTCGCGTAGCCATAGGTTTCAATAATGGAATTCATGGGTGAACCGAATCACATAATAGAGTCACGGGGCCGTCGTTCACAAGGTGAACGCTCATGGATGCCCTGAAAACCCCGCTTTCCACCTTGACCGGCGCCGATCGGGCGCGGCTGAGAAAATACTGATAGAGCTCTTGCGCTGTTTCCGGATCGGCGGCTAAGTCAAAACTGGGCCTTCGACCCTTGCGGCAGTCTCCATACACTGTGAAATTAGATACGATCAGTAATCCACCCTTCACATCCAGTACGCTAAGGTTCATCTTCCCCGCGTCATCGGAAAAAATCCGAAGCCCGAGTATCTTATCCACTAGGTAATCGGCGTCCCTATAGGTATCGGTTTTGGAAATACCTAGGAGCAAGACCAGGCCTGCTCCGATAGAACCGCTTACTCGGCCATCCACCTCGACACGGGCTTCCTTAACTCTCTGAATCACAATTCGCATAAGATTGCTTCACTCATCTTGACACAGCTAAGTAGCGCTTATGATATAGTGTGCGAGGGAGAATCCATGCCAAGAGGCAGATCATCAACCGATCCGACTACCCTAGCAATGGCATTAGTCGGTTACGAAATTGAAAAGCAGAAGATAGAGGACAGGATTCGCGAGATACGCGCGCAACTCGGAGCACGTAGTGCTGGCGCTCGCGCAGCGGTAGCTGTGGCAAAAAAGGACGCCGGCCCAAAGCGCAAGCGCACCATGAGCGCCTCCGCCCGGAAGCGGATCGCCGCGGCACAGCGAAAACGCTGGGCCGAACATCACAAGAAACAGGCGCAAGCCGCCAAAGCGTAAGTTCCGATAATCAGCGTTGACGCTAACACCGGCTGTGGCTGTAGCTATAATCGGGTATAGATGCCTTGCCGAAGTGCTATAGCTGCGCGCGCGGAGTTGCCATGATTGTGGGCACGGGTGTCGACCTGGCCGAAGTGGGCCGCATTCGGGACGCCATCACGCGGTACGGCCGGCGCTTCATCGACAGGATCTATACTCCAGCCGAAATCGCCTACGTGGAACGCAAGGCCAACCGCTTCGAGCGCTACGCCGGCCGCTTCGCCGCCAAGGAAGCGGGCATGAAAGCCATCGGCACCGGGTGGAGGCGCGGCGTCCGCTGGCAGGATTTCGAGGTGACCAACTTACCCTCCGGCCGCCCCACGCTACAACTCCACGGCGAAGCCGCTCGCATCGCCGAACAATTGGGCGTGAAGCTGATTTCGCTCTCGATCACGCACACCGCCGAATTAGGAATGGCGCACGTGATACTGGAAGGGTGACGCGCTGTAACGGATACCGCAACGACCTGGAGTTTACATGTGATGAGTAAACGCGTCTTGGCGATCGTCCTGCGTGCTCTAAACCTCGGCATTTGTGCGATCGTTTTTTCGACCTGTGTCGTTTTGGCGGTCTGCGAGCAACTGCGCACTTTCGATAGCCGAGAGTTTCGATATCATCTCTCAATTCCTACTGACTGGCATCTCTCTGTTAGTCCTAACGGCATTCCGAGAATATTCAATTATTCTCCCGAGGAGCTTGCTCCCCAAGGTCTCTTTCCATCGGGTGGGGCCGAGATCCATGTCGTGCCCCTCGCAGCGTTTCACGGCAGGAAACGCGACTGGACGGAGAGTCAATGGGTAAAGGAGGAAGTACGCGTGCTGGCCCGTGATCGCGCCTCGATCGAGCATATCGATGACATTGGAAACCCGAAGATCTCCAACGTGGTTCGTGCCTCCTACGACATTCAAGCGGTACCAGATGGGGCGACGGAGCATTCCGTCGACTATTACTTCTCGCTTGGGGGACAGTTGTTTCACGTAACACTCAACTATTGGAAGGGCGATCCAAGTGCTACGCGGTACGAAAAGGTGCTTCTATCGATCCTCAAGAGCATTCGGCCGACGGGTGTATAGCACAGGAACTCAGAACGCAAGAACAGGAAGGGACAGCCGGGTCGGATTCCCGAGGGACCCAGCTTTCACCCCTTTGCGCTTCGCGCCGTCTCCGCTTCCGGCACCGCGTGCAGTTGCGCTTCTTCCAGCCGCTTAGCTTCCTGCCAGGTATAGATCATGCGGTGGACCACGGTAAGATTCGAGAGGATGGCGATGACCCACAGTACCGGCGCCATGCGGTCGAACAGGGCTCCGATAATGATCAGCACCACACGTTCCGGCCGCTCGAGGAAGCCCACTTTGCACTTGGGAATCGTACACTCGGCGCGCGCCCGCGTGTAGCTCACCATCACCGATCCCGTCATCACAATCGCCGTCAGAACGATGTAAAAGAACCGGTTGATGGAAGCGTAGTAAACCAGCAGGCCCATGAACAAAGCCAGATCCGAATAGCGGTCCAACACCGAGTCGAAGAAGCCCCCGAAGCGCGTTACTCGATTGGTCTCGCGCGCGACTCGCCCATCCACCATATCGAACAGGCCCGCCAGGATCACCACCCCGCCCGCCCAGCGAAAACTCCCCGCGGCAAACAGGAAGGCAGCCCAGATGTTAATCACCAGGCCCAGGAATGTCAGGACATTCGGATGAATGCGAGACAGCGCCAGCGCACCCACAATCCGGTCGATGATCTTGCCGCAAACGAAGCCGATCCCGCGCGTAAAAGTCATGGCTTCTCGGCTATCTCGTGGATCGTGGCCAGCTCCAGGATTTCGAAATCTCGCGTCCCGCCGGGGATCTGCGCCTTCACGACGTCACCCACTTCTTTTCCAAGCAAGCAGCGGCCGATCGGTGAGGTAGTCGAAATCTTGCCGTTGGCGGCGTCGGCTTCCTCGCTCGTTACCAGATTATACGTAATCTTCTCGTCCTTATTCACGTCAAGCAGCGTGACGCGCGAACCAAGGCCCACGCGATCGTGGGGAATCTTCGAGAAGTCGATCATCGAGAGGTCCGCCAACCGCTGCTTCAGGTGATTCAGGCGCGCGTTGACGAAGCCCTGGCGCTCCTTAGCGGCGTGATATTCCGCATTCTCGCTGAGGTCGCCGTGCGCTCTCGCCTTCAGAATCTCTCGGGGAAGCTCATTGCGTAGCTCGTATTCGAGCGTCGCAATCTCATCCTGCAATTTTTTCTTGAAATCGGCCATCGACCGAAAAAAACTCCTACTTGGCCATTATAGGCTTTGCACAACGGTCTTTGCCCGGTGACAGCTCAGCGGCTGGTCGAGTGCTAGCGTTTCATGCAGGGAACCGGCACGGGATCTTCCAGGTGCGTGTCCGCCATGATCACGGCTTCGATGCGCGCTGAGATTTCCGCCGGCGTGCAGTCGCCATCAATGCGATGGTAGTGTGGACCCTGGTAATACTCGATCAACGGTTCGGTGAGCTGATGGTAGGCCTTCAAACGCTCAATCACTACCTTTTCGTCATCGTCGCTTCTGTGGACTAGCGCTTCTCCATCGTCATCGCATTGGCCGGGAAGCGCCGGGGGCTGTGCCAGCAGGTTGTAGGTGCGTCCGCAACGCGGGCAATATCGCCGGGAGGAAAGACGCGCCACCAGTGCCCGGTCCGGAACATCTAAATGCACGATCACCGGCTCCGCGAAGCCGTGGTCTTCGAGGAAACGTGTCAGAAAAATAGCTTGAGGGACGGTCCGCGGATAGCCATCCAGAATATATCCCTCGCGGCAATCTGGCTGTTGCAGCCTCTTGGCCACGATCGCGTTCATCGTTGCATCGTCCAGCAAACCGCCGCTCCCCAGCACCGAGCAGGCCGTCTTACCCAGATCCGTCCCCGCGCGACACTCGGCGCGCAGCATGTCCCCCGTTGAAATGGCTGGAATTTTTCTGCACTCAGAAATGAACCTGGCTTGCGTACCTTTGCCGGAACCCGGGGCTCCGAACAGCAGAACAATCATCGATCCCCTCCGACGTGGCCTGCACTAGCCTGGGACGACACCCGGCCCGGAGACCCGTTACCTGTCTCGACAGTTAATTTCAGGCTATCGTCTCCGAAACAGCAGGTCAAGGCTAACCATGAACATAAAGACACTACTACTGTTTGGTAATTGCCTTAGCCTGAAGGAGATTCGGCCCTATTCGGCGCAGACGAGGCTGGCACGGGATTATCGGAGATAGTGATATTCTAGTTCTGCCGTCGGTATGGGAGTAACGTTGCCGCGCGCATGCCTGCTGCTGGTTGCCGTCATCCGGAGCGCTTGGCCAGCGCCGCAGGAGAACCCGGAACTGGCACTCATTAACGGGGCCCGGCAGCGGATGGCAGCAAACCTGGCAAGCCTTCCTAACTACACTTGCTTGGAAGTCATTGACCGTTCCGTACGCCGCGTAGCGAAGCAGAAGCTCTTGTTTCGCGACAGGATACACCTGGAAGTAGCGTTCATTGAAGCGAACGAGATGTTCTCCTGGCCCGGCTCAGGCAGCTTCGAATCTGGTCTGCTGGAACAGATTCCTCAAGTGGGCGCAAGCGGCGCAGGCGGTTTCGGCGGCTGGACTCGCACGCTCTTCGGTCCTTCCGCTCCCGATTTCACCTACGCAGGCGAGTGCATGGTCGACAAGCGGCGTGGATCGAAGTACACCTTCCGCGTGCCGGTGCAGTCCAGCACTTATGAGGTCCGATCCGAACGCGGCGTAGCCATGTCGCCCTATTCAGGGTCCGTCTGTATTGATCCAGGCTCGTTGGATATCATGCTGCTGGAAATTACTACCGGCCAAACCCCGCCGCCGGTGGCCAGTATTTCAGAGTCGATCCACTATGGGCGCGCTCGCATCGGCTCCGCAGATTTTCTGCTGCCAAGAGACCACGAGTTGGTGGTGACCGATCTGGAAGGGAATGAAAACCGCAACCTCACCAGCTTTACTTCCTGCCGGGAATACGCCAGCCAATCGTCTATCAGTTTTGACATGGAGCACCCAGCCGCAACCGGCCAGCAGGTGAAGGCCGAGGAGCTGCAAATCCCTCCGGGAGTTTCCATGGATCTGAAACTCGAGACTCCCATCACCTTCGAAGAATCTGCCGTCGGTGACCCGATTACCGCGCGTCTCGATCGCGCCATCAAGGCGCCGGGCCTGTCCATTCCGAAAGACGCTATCGTATCCGGCCGTATCCGGGGCCTGGAACAATATTTCGAGCCGCAGAAATGCTTCCTCGTGAGCCTGGAGTTTTCGTCGCTGACCTTTGGCGGCACGCGCGGTCTGTTCCGTGCCCGGCTGGTGGGCCCCCGCCTTCAGGTGGAGAAGCACTTGGACTCGAGCGGAATGGCCGCGGAAGCCGACATTTCCACGCCTGGCTCCCTACACTCGGAACCGAGTGGCTTCGACATCGACGACTCTTCGCCCCGTTTCGGGGTTTTCCGCGTGCGCGGAGGCAGCCTCCGCCTCAGCCGCGGACTGCGCATGATCTGGCAGACGCAGAGCGATTCGGGACCCGTTGGGCGATGAGCCCACCTGATACATCGTGTGCTACGATTGCGCAGATAGCCCTCGCACTCTAAGGTAGCGCTCCATCGCAATCCGGGAGGTTGCCCATGATCCAAACGCTGAGTAAGAACTGGTGGTTACTGGCATTGTGCGGCGTACTTGACGCGATGATTTCGGTTATCTACCTAGTCATGTACGACTCCGGCCCGAATGGACCCCTCACCTTCTATTCTTGGAACGGCACGGCTGTGTTCCTGGCTTGGCTCGCACTGGCGGCGGGAGCTTGCACCATCGCAGCCGGCATTTGGAGGTCCGCAAAAGGCAAGTCCTGGCTTCTGGTCCTGAATGGCCTTGCTTTCATCGCATACGGACTCGTCCCACTCTTCTGGAGAGGCCCAGTTAGCTTTGATTTCTTCGCGCTCCTGCTTGTGCTGATGGCGATGGCCATCGCTATCCTCGCATTGGCAATCGCGCGAACCCTGCGGCGCAATAGTCCGGACCAATGGTTTTTTGGCTTGGGCGGAGCGGGCTCGGTTGGCTTTGCTTTGGTGTTTCTTGCTTTGGTGAATCGCTGGATTCAACTGGAACGCAGGCCTTTTCACCCGTCAGTTTTTCTTTGGCTTTGCTTCTACTTCGGTTTCAGCGCAATCTGCATGCTAGGGCTGGCCTGGCGCCTGCACAGCATGCACCCTTCCCAATCCGGCCAGTGGGAAGCTTTACCACCATTAGGAAATCCAAGACACGCACATTAAGCAGGCAGGGGTTGTCGATAGGGTCAATTCGCCCCGTCGCCTTGCGCGTTTCACAAAGGGTCCTTTGCGCAACATTCTTCGAACAGTCCCGCTTCTGTTTGAACGGCAGTGGCCCATTGAGAATAGAATGAGAGTCGAAGGCATCCATGTTGCCAGGCTTTGTTTCACGGAAGAAACCGTCGAGCCTAATGATGCGCCGACTATTGCTGTTTTGCGTCAGCTTGAACTGTGGGTTGCTGGCTGTGGCAGCAGATAAACCAATCTGGGCAAGGAAGGCTATTCCAATTGGGGAATGCTCGGGAAACCTACACGGCCCCGGAATACCGGCCCCAGACGCTAACATCGTTGTTGAGTTAAGGTGCCACCCTTCGCAGAGAGACGATGATCCCGTTCCGTACCTCCACGTGAGGACATCTAGCGGTAACTGGCATGATGTCGAAGTAGATGAAGGAGCGCATGAGGTGCTGTGGTCACCAGATTCAAGAGCGTTTCTCGTCAACGGCGGAACAAGCGCCTACGCAGGTTTCTCCGCGACTGTCTACACTCTGGCTGACGATGCCGTACAAAAGCTACGTGTGACTGAAGCCGCTCAAACCGATATGGTCAGGAGGTTCCCTCCTTGTAAAGCCCTTAATCGAGATGAAAGCACTTGCGTGGAAATCGCCAGACACCCGGAATTCAACATGTCCGGGCTGGCATGGGCCAGGGGATCGTCGGCGATTATTGTCATGGCCGAAGTTCCGTGCAGTTCGTCTTACGGAGGCATCATGTGCCAAGTTCAGGGCTACGAGCTAAACGTGCCCGACGGAACGATCGTGATGCGGATGACTGCCCGCCAATTGAAGGCGCAATGGCAGCGGAGCATGGCTTGGGATATGCGGATTCCCGAGCCACCAGAGTACGGAGCGGCGCAGAAGTCCGAATAATAGGGGTACCGCGCCACGCGTCTGCGCACTTCTGACGGCGAGTACTTTACTCCTCAACAATCCTTCCCTCTCTATTCAGCCGCAACTTCATCCCGCGCCACTCCACCGTCGATCCGACTAACCCCGCCAGCCACACCGCAAAACCCCAGAGATCGCGAAACGGAATGAGAAACCATAACCGCGTCGTCTCCCGATCCCCGAGCACAAGCCTGCCCATCACAACGCCGGCCACCAAACGGATGCCAAGCGCCGCCGCCGCAATCGGCCACGCGCCTGCTGCCGCCGCCAGTGCCGCCCACACGCTCGTGTTCGTGATCGCATATCCGAAGTAACCGGCGGCGCGCGATACCCGGATCGTGCGCGACCACCGCACCTGGTGCCGCCAGACGCCGCCCCACGTGTCGTCCGAAAGCCCCGTCTCCACCACCGCCGGCGCGAGATGAATGCGATAGCCCAGCTCCGTGATGTGCCGCCCAAGTTGATAATCGTCCGCCAGGTAATCGCCAATCGCGGCGAACCCGCCGATGCGTTCGAGATCAGCCGCGCGTAGCGCCATGGTCGAGCCCAGCGCGAATTCCGCGATGCCGATCGCCCTCGCCACCAGCACCCCCGCGGCAAAGTCGGTCGCAATCCCGAGCGCCTCCCAACGCGCCGGCCAGCTCGACCCCGTCGCTCGATAGAGACACGTCACCAGGCCAATTTTCGGTCTTTCGAGCGGCGCCACCACGCGGCGCAGGTAGTCCCGATCCACCACGATGTCGCTGTCGTTAATCACCAGCACCGGATGCCGCGCCACCCGCGCCAGTTCCGCCAGTGTCGCGACCTTCCCGTTTGGCATGTTGCGTGGACAATCCAGCAGCCGAATGGCAAGCTTCGGAAACTCCGCGGCCAGCCGCTCAATGTCCTTCCGCGCCGCATCTTGCGGGTCGTTCAACCCGAACAGGATCTCGTACTGGGGATAATCCAGCAGTGCGTGCGACCGGATCGCCGCGTAGAACTGCGCGTCCCGCCCATGCACCGGCTTAAGAATGGAGACCGGCGGATGGAACCGGGATTCCGGCCCCCGCGTCGCGCATGCACGCCGCAGCGCCGCCACCAGCACGATCAAATGATAGATGCCCGCAAGAATGGCGGGAACGGCGAGGTAGAACACTAGACCGTCAGGAGCCCGACGCCGGCGGCTACCAGCAGCACGCCCACCCAGCGCTTCGCCCCCACCTGCTCTTTGAGCAAATACTTCGCCAGGATGGTTTCCAGAATGTAGCTGGCCGCTGTCGCCGGCACCGCGAAACTCAGCTCGGCAATCGAAACCAGCGCCATGAAGGCGAAAAACGAAATAGCCATGGCCACAACCGACGCCACAATATAGCGCGATTGCACCAGGGCCGCGGCCACACGCCCCAGCGCACCCAGCCGGAAGTCGTGGATCTCCCCATGATGCCGCATGCCCAGGGCTTGCAGAACGTTCCCCGCGGTGGTCGCCAGCACGATGATCCAAACCAGCAGCCACCTCATGAGCGCGCCCCCTCGCGAGGTTTGCCCACGCTATTCGGATTCGTGCTGCCCACCAGGGCAACGCCAAGCATGATCAATATGATGCCCGACCAGTGCGCTACCGAAACCGCTTCATGCAGGACGAACCGCCCCGCTAGCGCCACCAGCACATAGGCCATCGAAGTCACGGGCAACACATAACTGAGATCCGCCCAGCTCAGCAGCGCCATGGTTGAGAGCAGCCACACAATGAGCAGGGATGTTCCCACCGCGACCCAAGGATTGAATAACGCCCGGATATAGGGTACCGGAGAAAGCGACACCAGCTCGCCGATCGACTGCATGCCGCGGCTGAGAAACGAATTCCCCAGCACGTTGGTCACTACTACGATCGCCGTGAAGATGCGGGTTTTCGAGCGAGGCGATGCGGAGGTCATACGTGGGGAGCGAGGCTAGTCGCCCGCGCTCGTGGCCGCCGCGGCCGCCTCCCGCTGTTCGTTGATGAAGCGTCTCCGCTTGATACGCAGCGACAAGTATTCCCGCGCTTCTTTGGCCAGCCGGCGCCGCTCGGCCCCGTCAAACATCGCTTTGCGCACCATCCGCCAGATCACCCGCGGCCGGAAGTAATACTCCGCGTAAAACTGCTCGACCGAGTCCATCAGCTCCGCCCTGTCGAGGCCCGGGTAAATGACGTTCGGGAGCTGGTGCCCGGTATCGTCGGTGAGCGATTCGATGGTAATCAAGCCATTCTGCTTGGCGTAATCGTAGAACTCCGTGCCCGGATACGGGTGGGCGACCGACACTTGTATCGTCTCGGTGTCCAGGCGCTTGGCGAAATCGATCGTCTTGCGGATGCTTTCGTGCGTCTCTCCCGGCAGCCCGATGATGAAATCGCCGTGAATCGTGAGACCGACCTTCTTGGCGTTGTCGGTGAAGCGCACCGCCATGTCGATAGTCGCGCCCTTCTTAATGTTTTTCAGGATTTGCTGCTCGCCCGATTCGTACCCGACGATCATGAGCCGGCAACCGGCGTCCTTCATCGCTTTGAGCGTGTCGTAATCGGTCGTCACGCGCGAATTGCAGGACCACGTGAAGTTCAGTGGCGCAAGCTTCTTGCACAGCTCAATGGTTCGCGCCTTCTGATAGTTGAAGGTGTCGTCGTCGAAGAAGATTTCCTTGGCTTGCGGATGGGCTTCGAGCGCGTAACGCACTTCGTTGACTACATCATCAGTGGATCGCTGCCGCCAGCGGTGCCCGGAATGTGTCTGCGGCCACAAACAGAACGTACACATCGCCGGACATCCCCGCGTCGTGTACATCGAAATGAACGGATTGAGCAGGAACGGGACGTTGTAGCGCGTGATATCCAGATCGCGCTTATAAACCTTGGTCACCCACGGAAGAGCGTCCAGGTCCTCGATGTATCCGCCTTCCATGTTATTGACTACGCTACCGTTCTTGCGGAAACTCACACCCGGAAGCTCTTCGAGCGGCTTGCCTTTGGCGTAATCCGCAATCTGGTAGTCAAACTCCCGGCGGACGATGAAATCAATGGCTTTATTGCTCAGAGTCTTGTCCGGCTCGATGGTCACCGGCGGTCCCACGAAGGCCACCTTCAGCTTGGGATTGGAGTCCTTCATCATCCCCGCCATCTCGACATCCACATGGAACCCCGGAGCCGAGGTGAACAGTACCAGGAGCTCGAATTCCTTGGCCATGGCCACGGTCTGCTCGATCGAGATCCCATGCGGCGGTGCGTCTACCACCTTGCTATCCGCGAGCATCCCCGCCGGATAGCACAACCACACCGGGTACCAGTAGGATTCGATTTCGCGGGTCGCAGGCCAGCGCGAGCTGGCGCCGCCGTCAAACTTCTCGAACGAGGGTGGATTTAAGAATAGTGTTCGCATTCGATTCCCGTTCTCTCCGAAATTACTGGCCCGAGCCGGCCACTGAAAGCGAAGGACTTCCAGCCAGCGAGACGTCGTGGAACCGAACTGTCAGCTCCGCCTTACCCACCAGCCGAGTTTCCGCCGTGCTCTGGATCTGCCGAGGGATCGCGAGCCCGTCTTGAATATCGTACTCCCGAACGAAATCTATCCGCTTGACAAAAAAAGACGGATTCTTCGCCAGTCGTCCCGATTCCCGCACCGGGAGGCAGGTTTCGGCGTCCAGCCACAGGTCACCTTTAAACGTCCCCACGCGCTTCTTTTTCGGCGTCAAATGAAAGACATAGACGTGCCGGCCAGCGTCCGCGACCAGCCCTTTGTATTGGAACTTGTAGTTCGCCGGGGTCACCGCCAGCGAGGGATCGTCATCCGCCTGAGCCTTCACGTCGGCGGCCAGGTAACGCGCGATGACCTCGCTCTTTACGGCGCTATCTCCCTCGAAATGAAGCATTTCATAGGTAATGCGCCCCAATTCCGAGATGCGCCGCAGCGCATGCAACCGCCCGTGCTTCTTCAGTTGCGGCAGGCTGGCTTCAATTTCCACCTGCATCGTCGCCCCGCGTAACCTGGCGTTCTGCGATAAGGACATCGCCGCGTAGGTGTCGATTAGGGACAGAGGCGACGCGGCAGGCGGCACCGCGTGCAGCAGACAAATGAACGGAACGAATACGGCCAGACAGCTCCAAAACCTGATATGTGTTTGCAATGCTTTAGTTTACCAATCAGTCGAGGTTGTAATCAAACTGATTGGATGCGCGAGCGGGGTTTTAGTTCCCGTCCTATCGGTTTGTGCGTCTGCTACTGAACCGTGATCAGTGCGACGGGTGAGTTAACTCCATTCACTTGCGCGGATATTGGTACATCCCCAATCACTGAGTTGCTGGGAACCGTGACTTTGAACTGATACTGGCCAGCACCGGTCAGGTCCGCAGAGATCACTTGTGCCGTACCACCGCCAATCAGAATGGTCGGCTGGTCGGTTACGGGTAGGGGCGTGGTTATCACTTGGCCGTTGGGAGTGGCCGGACTGGTCGGACCGAACCCGACCCCCCATAGCGTAATGGTCTCGCCGAGCTGCGCCGGACTGGCGGCATTGGGCGCCGGGGCTGTTGGGCCCACCAGTGTACCGTCAGCGTGCATCGCCACAACATTCTTGCCGTCGCTGCCCAGCATGAACGCCGGGGCGAGCGCGGCCACCTGAATCGTGACTGTGCTGCTGACCAAGCCACCGTTATTGGTCCACAGCTTTGCCGGTCCGACAACTGTAGTTGTCGGAATCAGCGCATTGATTTGGGTTGGGCTGATGTAGCTGAGGTAGGCATTGGCGCCATTCACGGTGACGCTGACGCCGCCCAACTCGGTGGGCAGTGCGCCGTTCACGATATCGCCGTTGTTCGACGAACGGGTCGTTTCCGCAAGATTTGCCCCGTTGATGGTGATCCAAGTGTTGGGTGCGATTCCGCCTCGGAGGTCGCCGCCATTGACAACACCGCTGGCCGTAAGCTGAGGCGCAGCGTGCAACCGGCCGAAAAGTCCATGGTTCCCGTTGTCCGGACCGGGGATGCCCGCGGTGAAGTACACAGCGCCGAGCTCGCCGCCTTTACCTCCATTCCCAGCCTGCAAAGCCCAGAGGCCGGGAATCATAATTGGAGCACCAAGCACGTCGTTCAACTGGGCGATAAAGGCGCCGGTGGTTGGGTTGAATACGTTGATGGTGCCATCCCCGAAATTGCCCACCAGCACATCGCCTGCGAAGTCGCCAAAGCCCGCAGGCGCTAGCGCCAGACCCCATGGCGCGTTGAGCGTCCCTCCCGACGCCAGCCGTTGAATCAAGACGCCGTTCGGCGCGAAGACGTCAACGACTCCGAGGCCCGGACCACTGTTAGAAAAATTCTGTCCGGAGTTCTGCTGTGCGAAGGCTACATACAGATTGCCGTTCAGCATCTGCACGTTGAACGGCGCGTAGGTGGATGGCACCAACTCGTCCCGGAAACCCGCGAAGTTAAAGACCGGGGCGAAATTGCTATCAAACACATCAATTCTCCCGGTGTGAAAATTGGCGGCGTAGAGATACGTGCTGCCGTTGTTGCTGGCAATGGCAAGCCCCGTGTACTCGGCGCCCGCGCTCGAGTTATCCACCATGATCACGGCGTTTGCATTCACCGCCGGGTTCCAGCCTTGTATGGTTCCGTCCAGAGTCGCCCAGAGGAAATGCGCGGGATTCCCCTTGGTCAAGGCGAAACCGGTGGTCCCGTTATACACCGTGCCGGTGGGAATACCCGCGGAGCCGCCAGCCTTCGAAACCGGAATCGCGACGACCAGCGGGATGGGGCTGCCATTGGCGCTGTACAGCGTCGAGAACCCGGACCCTGCATCGGAAATCCAAAAGGGGCTACCGGACGATTCAGAGATGCCCCACGCGCCCATGAGGTTCGGATCAGTGTAGTCCGCGAGATCGGGGATGTCGGAGACCAGGTTGCGTACCAGGTAGGCATTGTCGGCTTGGAGAGTACCGGGGGCTACCAGCGCAAGAAGACACAGAGTAATCGACGCGGTTGTTTGTTTGATCATAGGGGCGATTCCGTCGCTCAGAATAAGGCAAAAAGCCCGCCTTATTCGCACGGGAGGATTGGAATTAACTTTTTCTTCACACTCATTAAAGCCGGAAACACATGTTTCTGAAAAGAACCTGAACACTTGGGGCGTGCCGGTGGTCTTAGCTTGTGCCGCTCAAGAAGCCAACCGTGGTCTTTTCATCGGACGACCTCAACGGCAAGCGCCAGACGCAGCTGGAGCTCACTGCAACGCCGATCAGTTGACGAAGGGCCAGCGTGCCCGGCACATGCGGTTGTTATCTGCGGGCGCGGGCGACCGCAGCTTTCCATTCGCCGAATAGGCGCTCGCGGGTGGCGGCGGGCATCTTAGGCTCGAAGCGGCGTTCAGCGCGCCAGAAGCTCTCGACCTCGGCCAGGCTCTTCCAGAAGCCGGCGGCGAGGCCGGCCAGATAGGCCGCGCCGAGAGCTGTCGTTTCCACATCAACGGGACGCACTAACGGCTTGCCGAGAATGTCCGACTGGAATTGCATGAGGTGATCGTTCACGGCGGCGCCACCATCCACGCGGAGCTCGCGCAACTGTTCGCCGGAATCGGCCTGCATGGCTTCCACCAGCTCGCGCGTTTGGTAGGCGATGCTTTCAAGCGCGGCGCGCACGATGTGGGCGGGTCCGGTGGATCGCGTGAGGCCGGTGATGAGACCACGAGCATCGGGATCCCAGTGCGGCGCGCCCAGCCCAACGAACGCCGGCACGAAATAGACGCCGCCGTTATCGGGAATGGATGTGGCGAGGGCTTCCGATTCGGCCGCGGTGGCGATGGCCTTCAGTTCGTCGCGCACCCATTGAATGGCGGCACCGGCGACGAACACGCTGCCCTCTATAGCAAATTGGGGCTGCGCGTTGGTGGAGGCGGCGCGAGTGGCAAGCAGGCGGTTCTTCGACACGGGCTCGCGCCCGCCCGTGTGCAGCAGTGCAAAACAGCCGGTGCCGTAAGTGTTCTTGGAAAGACCCGAGCGGAAACACGCCTGGCCCGCGAGCGCGGCCTGCTGATCGCCCGCAATACCAGCGATCGGAATGTTACCGCCCAGGTGCTCCGCAGCAGTCTCGCCGGCGATGGCGCTCGAAGGTACGATGCGCGGCAGCATGGCGCGGGGAATATCGAAGATACGCAGCAGCTCGTCGTCCCAGTCACCGGTGGCCAGGTTCATGAGCATGGTGCGCGACGCGTTCGAGGGATCGGTGGCATGGACCGCGCCATTGGTCAGCTTCCAGATGAGCCAGGTATCGATGTTGCCGAACAGCAGGTCGCCGTTGAGCGCGCGGCTTCGAACGCCGGGAACGTTTTCGAGAATCCAGCGAATCTTGCTGGCGGAAAAATAGGCGTCGATCACGAGGCCGGTCTTGCGCGTGATCTCGGCCGCCTCGCGAGACGCTGCGAGCTTGGTGCAGAACTCCGCGGTGCGGCGGCACTGCCAAACAATGGCGGGAGCGACAGGCTCACCGGTCGAGCGGTCCCAAACGACGGTGGTTTCGCGCTGATTGGTAATGCCGATGGCGACGATGTCGGATGCCGCCACTCGGGCTCGCGTCAGCACGGTGCGCGCGGATTCCAACTGCGCACGCCAGATTTCGAGCGCATCCTGCTCAACCCATCCCGGTTGCGGATAGCGGCAGGCAAACGCCACCGACTCCATGGCCACGCGGCGGCCCTCTTCATCGTAGAGAGCGGAGCGCGCGCTGGTGGTGCCTTCGTCAAGCGAGAGGATGAACGGCATGGGGGCAATTATAATAGAGGAATGTTTTTTCGCCGGGCACACACGAAGGAATTGACGTTTGAAGAGCGGCTGGATAAGGTCCGGCAGGCTGGGTTTACGGTGGAGGCGCGGCCTGGATCACGGCGTGTGCGCATCAGCCGCGCGGGGTGCGCGATCGTGCTTGATCTCGAAGACGCCTCGCCGAAGGTGGTGGAGCGGCCTGGAGTTGCGATGAACACGGAGATCGGCGCGTTGACTGACGGCGGCTACCAGAAGTTTTTTCTGACGCCCAGCGGGAAACGCAAGCCGGCACTGGCACGAGATCTCACCGCGCTGCACGATTTCCAGGAGGATTTGCGAGAGGCGCTGGGTGAGACCAGTTTGTACAACGAATCGCTCGGGACGGTATCGACGTTCTATTTGTATGACCGGGTGAAGGACCGGGATCACGGAGTGGTGAAGAGGGCGTGGGAGTAGGCTTCTCGCACCGTGCAGTCCGTTAAGTCAAAACGCCGTACAGAAGCCGACCAATAGCGTGAAACTGTCTGTCACAATCATGATAATCGTCGCCACGGTGTTCTACCAGTTGGCGCGTGGGCAGAATCAAGACCAGCGAAATAGCGCCGAGATTCCGCCCGTTCTTTTCGAGGTAGTCCAAAAGGATCTCGGTATGGGTTTGCCAGACGTAAAGAGATGTTTGGAGAGCACAGGCGTACCATTCGAGAAGATGATTCACACCAAGTGGCTGGTGCTAAATCGAACTCAGGAACCCGCATTGCTTGTGGAGGGACTTGTCCCGTGTCTTGCGGGAAACGACAACGGCACCAAGCTCTTGTACGCTCGGTTTGGCGGCGATTGGCGCAAAGTCTTCGATGGCGTTGGCGATACGTTGGAACTTGCCCCCACAACGACGAACGGCTGGCATGATATCGTTTTTTGGCAGCACGACAACGCATCCCGTAGTGCCCGACACCTTTGTCGCTTTGGCGGCACGCATTATAGATGGGTATCGTGTAACTTGGTGCGGTTTAAGGATGAAATCAGTCAGAAGACATTCCGACCTCCACTATACGGGCCTTGCACCGAAGAGTTCTTGGAGATGAGGCCGAATTGACGTTCAACATCCCTGGTCCACAGACTTTTGCACCACTACCCGCAGACGCTAGGCTGGCTAGGATTACAAATTAGACAGCGTTCCACCTCACGCCAGTTCCTTCTAAAATCAAGCCACGCGAATCTTATGCGCAGAATCTACTCGTTCGCCTATCTGATGTTTTTCGCTATGCCACTAGCAGCGGAAGTGCCGTCGTTTCGCACATCCGAACAACTCGATAAGCTCGTCCGCGATACTGCTGGGGCGGCGGTGGAACGTTTCGGCAAAGGTGGCCTAACCGCCGACAAAATCGCGATCACGGTGATCGATCTGGCCGACGCTCAGAACCCGGCGCGAGGGTCTTATCGCGGCGACGCGCCCACCTACCCGGCGAGCGTGGTCAAACTCTTCTATCTCGTGGCGGCGCATCACCAGATCGAGACGGGAGCATTGGCGCGGACTCCGGAACTGGAGCGCGCGATGCACGACATGATAGTTGACTCGTCAAACGATGCGACGGCGCACGTGATGGATTTGCTGACGGGGACGACGAGCGGACCGGAGCTCGACGACACTGCGCTGCACGAGTGGCTGGAGAAGCGGAACCTCATGAACCGCTACTTCGCCTCACTCGGTTACGAGAATATCAACGTCAATCAGAAGACCTGGTGTGAAGGACCGTATGGGCGCGAGCGGCAGGGGCTGGGCGCCGATTTCGAGAACCGGAACCGGCTCACGACCGACGCCGTCACGCGGCTTTGGTACGAGATTGTCACTGGGCGCGCCGCCTCACCCGGGGACACGCGCGAGATGCTGAACCTGCTGCATCGCGACCCGTGGGTGAAATCGGAAGACCCCGACGACCAGGCGACCGCTTACTCGGGAAAATCGCTGCCGCCGGGTTCGCAGTACTACTCGAAGGCCGGCTGGACATCGGAGACGCGGCATGACACCGGGTACATTCGCCTGCCTAACGGCGCGGAGTACATCCTAGCAGTGTTCACGGTCGGCAACAGCAAGCAAGCGGACATCATTCCGTTCGTGTCTCAACTGGTGGCGCAGGAGTTTTCGAAGGCCGCGCCAAAGGCGGAGCTGGCGCTGATCAACGGGCGCGTCTGGACAGGAAATCCCACGCAACCTTGGGCGGAGGCGGTGGCGGCGAGGGGCGAGCGGATCATCGCAGTGGGGGCGAATGCGGAGATTCAGAAGCTGGTTTCGAGCGGCACGCGTGTGATCGATCTTCAGGGCAAGCTCGCGCTTCCGGGCTTCATCGATGACCACACGCACTTCATGTACGGCGGCTTCCAGTTGCTCTCGGTCGACTTGCGCGATGCCCGCACCCAGGCGGAGTTCGCGCGCAGAATCAGCGAGCAGGCGCGGAAGCTTGGCGCGGGACACTGGATCACAGGCGGCAACTGGGATCACGAGCTGTGGCCAGGCGCGCCGCTGCCCACGCGAGAGCTGATCGATGGGGTGACCGGGCAGAATCCTGTTTTTGTCTCGCGGCTCGACGGACACATGGGCCTGGCAAATTCGGTGGCCTTGCGCCTGGCGGGCATCACGCGGGAAACGCACGATCCACCCGGAGGAACGATCGTGCGCGATCCCAAAAGCGGCGAACCGACGGGCGTGCTGAAAGACGCGGCACAAGGTCTGATCGAAGCAGTCATGCCAAAGCCGAGCGGCGCCGAGTATGACGAGGCCTTGCGGGCAGCGCTGGCGGAGGCGGCGCGCGTGGGCGTCACTTCCATTCAGGACATCACGCTGTGGGATCACTACGAGGTCTACAAACGCTTCCGCGATACGGGGCGGCTGACGGTCCACATTTACGCGAGGACACCGATGAGCCAGTGGAAACGGCAGGCAGAACTCGTGGGGCGTCAAAGCCCTGGCGATTCCTGGCTGCGCCTCGGTGGCCTCAAAGCGTTCATGGACGGTTCGCTCGGCTCGACGACGGCTCTGTTTTTCGACGTTTTCAATGACTCGCCCAACACGGCGGGACTGATGGCAAGCGACAACCTGCCTGAGGGCAAGCTGGAAAAAGACATTCGCGATGCCGACAGAGCCGGGCTGCAATGTTCGGTGCACGCGATCGGCGACAAGGCGAACCATTTGCTCCTGAATTATTTCGAGCAGGTGGAGAAGGACAACGGCCCGCGCGACCGGCGACTCCGCATCGAACACGCGCAGCACCTGCTGGCAGCGGACATTCCGCGATTCGCACAACTCGGTGTGATCGCCTCCATGCAGCCGAGCCACGCGATCGACGACGGCCGGTGGGCGGAAAAACGCATCGGTCCGGTGCGTATCAAGACAACCTATGCGTTTCGTTCGCTGCTTGATTCCGGCGCAAAGCTAGCGTTTGGGACCGACTGGCCGGTGGCGCCGCTGAATCCGCTTCTCGGCATCTACGCCGCCGTAACGCGGGAGACTAACGACGGCAAGAACCCGCGCGGCTGGGTGCCGGAGCAGAAGATCACAGTCGAAGAGGCGGTGCGCGCTTACACCACAACCTCGGCCTGCGCTGAATTTGGAGAACGCGAGAAGGGCACGCTGGAACCCGGCAAGCTAGCGGATATCGTGGTGCTCTCACAAGACATTTTTCGGATCGATGCGGAGGAGATTCCGAAGACCAAGGTGGAGCACACAATCGTGGGAGGAAGATTGGTCCACTAAGTACTTTACTTTTCCCTTTTGTTCGCCCACAATACTTGCATGGCACTCACCAAGCGGCAGAAGCAGGCGATGGACTTTATCGCTCGGTTTGTCGATGAGAACGGCTATAGCCCGAGCTACGAAGAGATAGCGCAAGGACTGAACCTGGCGTCGCTGGCTACGGTTCACAAACACATTCTGGCTCTGGAAGCCAAGAACTATCTCAAGCGCGGGTTCAATCGCAGCCGTTCGCTCGATCTAGGTCCGAAATATGTGCAGGAACACCGGCGGCAGCGGGAGATGGAGATTCCGTTATTGGGCAGAATCGCGGCAGGCAGGCCGGTGGAAGCGGTAGAGCAGCGCGCGACCCTTAGTTTTGCGGACTTCGCCGGACACCGCGACACCTACGCGCTCGAAGTGCGTGGGGATTCCATGATTGAAGACCACATCTGCGATGGAGACATGATCCTGGTGGAGCGCACGACAGAGGTGCGCGACGGTGAGATTGTCGTGGCACTGGTTTCCGGGGCGGAAACGACGCTTAAGCGCATCTATCGGGAACCGGGCGGGCGCGTGCGCTTGCAACCGGCGAATGCGTCGCTACAACCGATTTACGTGCAGGCGTCCGAACTACAGATACAGGGACGACTTCTGGCCGTCCTCCGCAAGTACAAGTAAGTTGTAGTCAACCGCGCCTTGGGGCAGCAACGGTTTACGCGACGGCGCTCGCCGCGTGATTGTTGCGAATCTCGTTCTCGGCTCGCAGCCAGTCTTCTTCCGGCGATCCACCGATGAAACCTCGCGATTCCCAGTACGAGTATGCAAGGCGAGCGACGGCGTCGCGGTCAACGGCCGGTTCTTGTGTAACAGCGAGTTCGGCAGCCGAGACGGATGTTCCGTTAGCCGGAGATTCAGTACGCTTGGCACGCGGTGAGCGACGTTTTGCAGAGCTTGCAGAGGCGGCAGCACCGGTGGGATCGGAGTAAATTGCGTGATGCTTTTTGGGCATTAAAATTTCCCCCCACTTGGTTTCACGGTCTATTTTATCAAAGCCCGCGCGCGCCGTCTGCAAAAAACGTTTTTATCCGCACGATAACCTCCAGGAACCTCTGTTATGGAGGGTGGTATAGGTCCGGAATAGGTCTTATGCGGCCGGCGCGAAGGGTTGTTCGGCGCCCTTCAACTCCCAAGCAAGATGGTTGAGATAAAACAGTAGTAAGGGCTCGGGATACGAGCCGCGGAATTTCTCGAAGGTGCGCTGGGCCCAGCCTTCCGTCAAATATTGGCTGGCGTTCAGATCTTTCTCGAAGAATCCGTTCTGGTTAGGAATACTCAGAAAGTCGAGCACAGCCGCAATCAGGTCCAGATGCGAGACGAGCACCGCCTGGGCGAAGTCTTTGGCGAATTCTTCATCGCCTTCGTTGATCCTTGCCCAGAGCCGGGGGGCGGCCTTGCGCAGGTGTTCGGTGTTGAGTTTGACCATATGCGCCCGGGTCTTCAAGGGATCGAAAAGCTGATACGTTCTTAGCTTGCCCATGGAAATACCTCGCACCAGTTGGGCAAATCCGTCCTCTCCGAGCTTCTGATAGACCTCGTAAAGCTGCATGATCGCAGCGTAACACAGCACGGCGCGGGCGCCATCGCGCTACAATGATCGGGTTTGAGTCATGAGCAATATTATTATTCTTGGCGCGCAGTGGGGAGACGAAGGCAAGGGGAAGATCGTCGATTTGTTTTGCGATCGTTTCGACATTGTGGCGCGTTATCAGGGCGGCCATAATGCCGGCCACACGGTGCAGATCGGCCCGAAGAAATTCGTTCTGAAACTGATTCCCTCCGGGATTCTCCACGCGGGGAAGCGCGCGGTCATCGGCAACGGCCTGGTGATTGATCCGGCCGCGCTGCTGAGCGAGATGCAATCGCTCGAGGAGGCGGGCATCAACGTGGCGGCGCAGCTTTCCATCAGCAACCGCGCCCATGTTTTGTTTCCGCATCACCGCACCATGGAGCGGATGCTGAACGCGATCGGCACGACTTCGCGAGGCATCGGCCCGTGCTACGAAGACAAAGCCGGCCGGCGCGGGCTCCGTGTGGCCGACCTGCTGGACAGAGAACGTTTCGGCGCGCAGTTCGCGGCGGTGGCGGCGGAGAAAGAGACCGTAGCCCGCGCCTTCGGCATTGCCGAAGAACTCGACCTCGCGCGCATCCGCACCGAGTATGAAGGGTTCGCGGAACGGCTCCGTCCCATGGTGTGCGACACGGCGCGCCTATTGAATGAGGCCATCAACGCCGGTAAGAGCGTGATGTTCGAAGGCGCGCAGGCGACCATGCTCGATTTAGACCATGGCACGTATCCCTTCGTTACCTCATCGAGCGCCTCGGCCGGCGGCGCCTGCACAGGGACCGGCGTTCCGCCCACGCGCATCCACGCCATCGTCGGCGTGGCGAAAGCCTATACTACCCGCGTAGGCGGCGGCCCGTTCCCCACGGAGGCCCTGGATGCCACGGGCGACCAGATCCGGAAACGGGGCAACGAGTTCGGCTCCGTAACGGGCCGTCCACGCCGCTGCGGCTGGTTCGATATTCCGCAAGTCCGCTATTCGGCCATGCTGAATGGGCTCGATTCTCTCGTGGTTACCAAGCTCGACGTCATGGATGAACTGGAAAAGATCCCGGTCTGCGTGGCTTACCGTTCCGGGCGCCGCGAGGTGACCGAGGTGCCCGCAACCGCCTCCGCTCTCGAAGCCATCGAGCCGGTTTTTGAATGTCTTCCCGGATGGCGCACGTCCACTGCGGGCATCTCAAACTACGAAGACCTGCCGCAGCAGGCTCGGGATTACGTGTCGTACCTGGAGAAGCGCACGGGCGTAGAGATCGGCTGCATCTCGACCGGACCCGAGCGGAACCAGACGATTGTCCGGCGCGAATCGCGGTTTGCGAAGCTGTTCGCGTAGACCGCACTCCCCTGTGCGCATAATCAACTTGTGACGGAGTCGGTTCTACTAAGAGTGCTCCGAGGATCGTCCGATCGGAACATCCGCTTCGGCGAACTACGCACTCTCCTTTTGCGGCTTGGATTCGAGGAGCGTGTCAAGGGCAGCCACCACATATTCACTCGTGAGGGTGTCGTCGAGATTCTTAATCTCCAGCCGAAGGACTCGTTGGCGAAACCCTACCAGGTTAGACAAGTACGTAAAATTCTGGTTCAGTATAAACTGACAGAAGGGGCTGAATGACAAAGTACGAGATCATTCTGTATTGGAGCGACGAAGATCAAGCTTTTGTCGCTGAAGTGCCCGAACTGGCGGGGTGCGCGGCCGATGGTCCCACGCGACAGGAAGCTCTTGCGAACGCCGAGATTGTGATCGCAGAGTGGCTGGAAACCGCCCGGGAACTGGGTCGTCCCATTCCCGAACCTAAAGGCCGGCTTCTGTTCGCGTAGTCAGCTTCTCGTCATATTACTCCCTTAGAAAATACCGGTTCGGTAGCAGCCAGTAGACCAACGCGGTTGCGAACGGGTGCACCAGGCCGGCGAGAAAGAAGATCGGCGCGTAGGAGAAGTGCTGCACGACGTAGCCCGTCCCGAGGTTGGCCAGGATGCCGCCGATTGCGCCGCCCATGCCGGAGAAGCCGGAGGCGGTTCCCATCTCGTGGCCGTGAAACAGGTCGGCCGGCAGGGTCTGGATGTTGGCCACGAAGAACGCGTGCCCCACGGTGACGAAGCAAGTCGCGGCGATGGCGAGCCCTGCGGTGGGAACCAGCGGAGCCAGGATCGCGACCGGCATCAGCAGCGTACCCAGTAGCAGGCCGAATTTGCGCGCATTCGGCAGCTTCCAGCCGGCCTGCATCAGCCTTCCCGAAAGCCAACCGCTGAACAGGTAGCCCACGCTGGCCGCAGTGAACGGCACCCAGGCGTAATCGCCTACCATTTTGAGATCGAAGCCGCGCTCCTTGCGCAGATATTCCGGGAACCAGAAGATCACGAAATAAATCACGGGGTCGGTGATGAAGCGTGCCAGGATCAGGGTGTAACACTGGCGCATGCGAATGACTTTTCGCCAGTCGACGTGCGCGGCCGCCGAAGCTTCCTCGGGCGAGTGGACCTCGTCTTTGAGCTGCACGTACTCTTCCGCGCGCAGCCAACGGTTCCGATGTGGCGGCTGATATAGAAACAGCCACGCTACCAGCCAGACCAAGCCCATCGACCCGACCGCCAGGAACGCGAACCGCCACCCGAAGCGCAGCGTCAGATACGCAACCATCGGCGGAGCAATAGCCGATCCCAGCGACGAGCCCGCGTTGAAGATGCCGACGCCTAGCGCCCGGTGCCTGGGCGGAAACCACTCGGCCACGGCCTTGGCTGCTGCCGGCCAGTTGCCGGGCTCGCTCAGACCCAGCAGAAACCGTGCGGCGCCCAGCGACCAGATTCCCCTGGTGAAAGCGTGCAACATGGCGGCAATCGACCACGTGGAAATGAAGACCGCAAACGCCCGCCGCGTTCCAAGCCGGTCCACCAGATACCCGGAGCCGGCATACATGATGGCGTAGGCCACGAAAAACGCAGTGATGACGTAGGAGTAGTCCTGCTCGGTCATGTGGAATTCGACGCGGAGGTCGCGCGACACGATCGAGAGGGCCAGCCGGTCGGCGTAGTTGATCATCGTCGACAGAAACAACAGAGCCGCGATGACCCAGCGGAGTTTGGGAATTTTCACCGGCCTTCCAGGGTACCGTTAGCTCTCGCGCATGCACAAGCGCTTCTCCCGTGCTCCCGCCCCCGCATCATAGAATTGAAACAATGTTCATCCCATGGCATTCCATTTCCGGACCCGTCGTTGTCTTTGTTATTACTTTCGGCTTTGCTCTGACCGCGCAGATAGTGCCGGCGCCTCCGGCGGCCAAGCGCGTCGAACACCGGGAGGTCCGTCACGGCGCCACAGTCATCGACGACTATTTCTGGCTTCGCGAAAAATCCAATCCGGATGTGATCCAGTACCTTGAGGCGGAGAACGCCTACACCGAAGCAATGACCAAGGACCTGAAGCCCTTTCAGGAAGCGCTCTACAAGGAGATGCTGGGCCACATCAAGCAGACCGATCTGAGCGTGCCGGAGCGGCGTGGCGACTTTTTCTATTACTCACGCACGGAGGAAGGAAAACAGTATCCCATCCAATGCCGCAAGAAGGGGCTCGACGGAAAAGAAGACGTGCTGCTCGACCTGAACGAGCTCGCCCAAGGGAAGCAGTTCGTGGGTCTCGGCGCTTTTGAAGTGAGCGACGATCAGAATCTGCTCGCCTACACGACCGACTACGTTGGATTCCGGCAGTTCAGCCTCCACGTCAAGGATCTGCGCACAGGCGAGGTCCTGCCGGATACGATGGAGCGCATCGACAGCGTGCAATGGGCCGCCGACAACCGAACCCTGTTTCTCACCACCGAAGATGCCGTGACCAAGCGCGCGGACCACCTGTGGCGCCACACGCTCGGAGAGAAAGCATCCGAACCGGTCTACGAAGAAAAAGATGAGCTGTTTCGTATCCGGGCAAGTAAGACGCGCGATAAAGAATACCTGATGTTGGACATCACTAGCACTGATTCGACCGAGGTCCGCTACCTGCGCGCCACCGGGCCGCGAGCGAACTTTGCAGTTTTTCGCCCGCGCGAAAAGAACCATCGCTACGACGTCGACTATCGCGAGAACCTTTTCTACATCCGGACCAACAAAGATGCAAAGAACTTCCAGGTCGTGACTGCGCCGGTGGCCGACCCAAGCCCAAAGAATTGGGAGGTTTTCATTCCCCACAACGACAACGTGCTCGTTGAAAACATCGATCTATTTCGTGACTTCGCGGTGTCGGTCGAAAAGTCGCAAGCACTCAACCGCATGCGGATTTATGACTTCAAATCCGCCACCTGGAACAACATCGCATTTCCCGAGCCGGTCTATTCGGCATTTCCCGGCGGTACCCCCGACTACGATTCCAAAACCTACCGCTACAGCTACCAGAGCCTGATCACGCCGCCCAGCATCTTCGACTACGACACGCAAACCGGCAAGTCGACTTTATTGAAACAGCAGGAAGTCTTAGGCGGTTACGATCCCTCTCAATACGTCTCCGAGCGCCAATGGGCCACGGCACGCGATGGCGTGAAGGTACCGCTGTCCATCGTCTACAAGAAGGGATTCAAGCGCGACAGTAGTGGCCCGCTGTTTCTCTACGGCTACGGATCTTATGGGTTCGGGATGCCGGCCGCGTTCTCCAGTTCGCGGCTCGCCCTGCTAGATCGCGGCATGGCCTACGTGATCGCACACATCCGCGGCGGCGACGAGATGGGCGAGCGGTGGAAAGAGGACGGCATGCTCATGAAGAAGAACACTTTCTTCGACTTCATCGATAGCGCCGAGTACCTCATCCAGGAACACTGGACCTCGAAGGGCCGTTTGGTGATCGAGGGCGGCAGCGCGGGCGGCCTGCTGATGGGCGCCGTCGTGAACATGAGGCCCGATCTTTTCCACGCCGTCCACCTCGCAGTGCCGTTTGTCGACGTGATGAATACCATGATGGACGCATCGCTCCCCCTCACCGTCGGCGAATACCTGGAGTGGGGCAACCCCAATGAGAAGGCGGCGTACGATTACATGGAGTCGTACAGCCCCTATGACAATCTCGAGAAGCGCGCGTACCCGGCCATACTCGTAACCACCAGCCTGAACGACAGCCAGGTGATGTACTGGGAGCCGGCAAAGTATGTGGCGCGATTGCGCACCTTGAAGACTGATTCCAACCCGCTTCTGCTCAAAATCAAAATGGACCCCGCGGGCCACGGCGGCGCATCGGGACGCTATGACCGGCTGAAGGACCAGGCCTTCGAGTATGCCTGGCTGCTGAGCCAGGTTGGCATCACGAACTGATTAGCTCCGGGCGCAGAGAAGCGGTAGCAGGAGGCAGAGAGATGGAACAGCGCGTGAGCCTCATCACGCTTGGCGTGGCGGATCTAAACCGCAGCAGGGAATTCTATGAGCGCCTCGGATGGCGGCGGTCAATGGCCGAGGCTGAAGGCGTCGTATTCTTCCAGGCGGGAGGGATGGCCCTTGCCCTCTACCCGCGACACGAGCTTGCAAAGGATGCGAATATTGCTCCTGACGGGCACGGCTTCCATGGGATATCGCTCGCATACAATGCCCGCAGTCGGGCGGAAGTTGAGTCGGTACTCGAAGATGCTGAAGCCGCAGGCGCCATGATCCTCAAGCCTGCTCAGGAAGCCTTTTGGGGCGGTTATTCGGGGTACTTCTCTGATCCGGATGGGTTTCTATGGGAGGTCGCCTGGAATCCATCCTTCCCGATCGCGGAGGACGGAAGTATTCGAATTCCTGACTAATTGGCGACTTCCCCTGACCCACGACCCACGAACCCAAAAGCCTGGATCTGAATCCCGAAGTTACGGTTGTCCGGCGGATCGTGAAAGGGCGGGCTCGTGTGGAACCCAACCTTCACGGTGCCCGCGGGCCCGGGTGGCAACGGCCAGCGCACGGTCACGCATCCGGGTGTGACAAATTCGTGATGCCCCACCGTTTGTCCGTCAAACAGAACGTCGAAATCCACGGTGTGCAGCGTGCTGATCTGCTTCGGGGCCGGACATGCCGTCACCTCGAAACTCCGGGCATCGCCGGGCCGTGAGAGCACGGTCACCGCATCCGGCTGCGCCCAGCGCGTGTTCCATTCGAGTCCGTACCAGCCGGAAATCAACTGGCCCCCAGGCATATCTTCACCCATCGTGATGTAGGGCGCCGGTTTCGGCAGGCGCGCGAAGTGGACGGCGTCCAGCCGCCGGAAAACTTCAATCCACCGCAGCAGGACGGCATCGCCCGATTGCAGAAGTGCTTCCATTCCCGGATCGCCGATGAACCGCGTCGTGATGTCCATCCTGTCGTAAATGCACGCCAGCGCGCCGGAAACCCCGGAACCCTGGAATCCGTCAGGAAGGTGGTCCCACACAAACAGGCGCTCCTGCGGGTTCGCCCGCGCGAACTTCTCTATCGATGCCACGTACGCGCGATACTGCTGCTCCTGCCGCTCAATGACCCGCCGCGCGTCGCGGAAATTCAGAAAGTCCCACGGAATCCACAGCGCCAGCAAAACAGCCACGGCTGCCGCACGCCACCGGCCTGCCGCGGCGCTCGCCAGCATGATCGCTACGCCGATGAGCGGGACATACCAGTAGACGGCAAATAGACGTCCGGGCAGCAGGAGAAGAAGAGACAACAGCGCGCACGCCGTCGCAAGGCCGAACCAAACCTGCCGGCCACGAATCACGAAAGGCAGCACGAGCACCGCGAGACCGGCATACGGCACGAAGAAAAGCTGTGATGCGTAATAGCCGATGGTCGCCATCTGCGCGCCCCATCCGAATTGCAATTGATAGTCTCCCCTGCCCGGCCGCACGATGAGCGCCTGCACGCCAAACAGCATCGAGACGGCAAAGAAAGGAATCAACCGCTTCCAGCGCCTTCCGCCGAACCACAGCTCATAAGCAGCCAGCACCACGGGCAACATGATGGCCAGCTCTTTTGACTTGAACGCCAGCCAAAAGGCGATCAGGCTGAGAAGCCACCGATCGTACGCATAGAGCAGCAGCGCGAGAAGCAAGAACGTCCCGCACAGAACGTCGAATACGAACATCGGCTTCCACCAGGCATCGATCAGCGCGGCGTGGAAGCCGAAGAAGAACGCACCGGCCGCCGCAGCCCACGGGCCAATCCCGAGTTTGCGAATCAGCAGCCACACCAGCCACATGTTGAACAGATGCAGGGCGTGCAGGGGAACCAGATACTTCGGAAAATCCAAACCGAAGCGGCCCGCGATCGCGTGATAGTAAACAGCGCCTACCGGCCGGAAATTGGACGGTGACAACTGCGGCGTGACCAGCCACTTGGCAAGATGACCCACCGACAACGCGCGAGCCCACCCCAGCGTGTCCAGGTCGTCGGCTTGAAAGTAGCCCTTGTACGCCGGACGGTTGAGAACGAAAAACAACACCACCGCCGCCAGCCACAGAGACCATCCCGCTCGCTTGCTCATCACGAACCATTGTAGGTGGGCTGCCGGCATCGCCCGCCATGCGCGGGTGGACGGTTATAATGAGCGCAGTATCCAACGCATGCCGCATAGAGCAGCTCTGCTCGAACCCGCAATCCAACGGGAATTCGCCCCAGTCGCGCGGGCCGCCCTCTTCACGCTGACGCTATTCTGCCTGACTCATTTCATGGTCGATCTCTACTCGGGCGCGCTCGGCGCTTTGCAGCCGCTGTTGATCGCCCCGTTTCACATGAACTTCACCCAGGCGGGCATTCTGGCGGGCGTTCTCTCGTTCTCCTCCTCGATGTTGCAGCCGTGTTGGGGCTATCTGTCCGATCGTTTCCATTCGCGTTTGTTCACCGCTTTCGCACCCGCGGTGGCCGGGATCTTCATCTCGTCACTTGGCTGGGCGCCGAACTACGGCATGCTCCTGATGATGGTGTTCCTGGGCGGGGCGGGCATCGCCTCGTTTCATCCGCACGCGGCGTCGAACGCTACTCACGGCTTCATACGCCACCACGCCCGTGCCATGGCCATTTTCATCAGCTCGGGCACCGCGGGCTCTGCCATGGGGCCATTGTTCTTCTCTGCCATGTCTGGCCGTCTGGGCCTTTCAGGAACTTACTGGGCCGCGCTGCCGGGCGTGGGCTTATCTGCCGTCCTGCTGCTGTTCTTGCGGCCTGCCATCCGCCAGGTGGAGGAGGACCACCCGCGTTTTGACTGGAAGCCTCTGCGCACCGTCTGGAAGCCGATGACGACGCTATTCCTGCTCGTGTTCATCCGCTCCATCGTGCAGGTCAACTTCGCCCAATTCCTGCCGCTCTATCTGCACACTGTGCGCGGCTATTCCCTGGCCAGTTCGACCCTGAACCTGGCGCTCTATCTCGGTACCGGAGCGATCGGCGGCATTCTCGGCGGCAATCTCGCGGACCGCTTCGGGGGCCGCCGCGTCATTCTTTTTTCCATGATCGTCTCCGTTCCGTTCCTCGCTCTGTTCGTTTTCACGAGCGGATGGATGTCATCGTTCGCCTTAGCCCTTGGCGGCCTGATTTTGCTGTCTACGATGCCCGTGAACGTCGTGATGGCCCAACAGCTCGCGCCTTCGCAGACCGGCACCGTATCCGCGCTCATGATGGGTTTTGCCTGGGGCACCGCCGGCCTGCTGTTCATCCCGCTGACCGGCTGGATCTCCGACCTGTTCTCCATGCAGACCGCCTTCATCGCGCTTTCGCTCTTTCCCCTGCTAGGATTCCTGCTGGCCCTGAAACTGCCAAAGCAGGTGGCATGATCGCTGTCTGCTTGTTGAGCGGGGGCCTCGATTCCTCCACAACCCTCGCCCTCGCCCGCCGCGATGGTTTCGATTGCTACGCGCTGTCGTTCGACTACGGCCAGCGCCACCGCGCTGAACTGGAGTCGGCCACGCGCGTTGCCCAAAGCCTGGGCGCGGTGCAGCATCTCGTCACCCGCATCGATCTGCGCGTCTTCGGCGGCTCAGCCCTCACCAGTGACATCGCCGTTCCCAAGGGCCGTACGGCCGCGGACATGGGTGCCGATATCCCGGTCACCTACGTGCCCGCGCGCAACACCGTGTTCCTGTCGTTCGCCCTCGCGTGGGCCGAAGTCCTCGCCGCGTCCGACATCTTCATCGGCGTGAATGCTCTCGATTACTCCGGCTATCCCGACTGCCGTCCTGAATACATCGAAGCCTATGAGCGCATGGCCAACCTCGCTACCAAAGCCGGCGTCGAAGGCCGCACGCACATCAAAATTCACACACCATTGATCCAGCTCTCAAAAGCTGAGATCGTGAAGCTGGGAGCTGAGTTGGGCCTCGATTTCGGTCTGACGCACAGTTGCTATGATCCCGGCCCCACCGGCCGCCCCTGCGGCCAGTGCGATTCGTGCCTGCTGCGGCGGAAAGGGTTCGAGGAGGCGAGGATAGTTGATCCGTTGGTTGCTGACGCCTGAAACCTGGCACCTGACACCTGTTTCACAATGAAGATCTCCGAAATCTTCCACTCCATCCAGGGCGAAGGCTCGCTGCTCGGCGTGCCATCGGTCTTCATCCGCACGAGCGGCTGCAATCTGCGCTGCTCCTGGTGCGACACGCCTTACACCTCCTGGGAGCCTCAAGGCGAGGAGCGCTCGCTCGACCAGATCCTCGAACACGTAGCGGCTTACCCGGCGCATCACGCGGTAGTCACCGGCGGCGAGCCCATGATTGCGCCCGAGATCGTCCCGCTAACCGAGCGTTTGCGAGCCTGCGGCCTGCACATCACCATCGAAACCGCCGGCACTGTCTTCGCGCCGGTCGCCTGCGATCTCATGAGCATCAGCCCTAAACTCGCCAACTCCACGCCGGAGGGCTCCTGGGCCACGCAACACGACCGGCTCCGCTTCCAGCCCGACGTACTGCGGAGGTTGATGGAACACTGCGATTACCAGCTCAAGTTCGTGGTCGCCGAGCCGGGTGATCTAGACGAAATCCAGCGCACGCTGGACCAAGTCGCCGCCGATCGTGCCAAAGTCATCTTGATGCCCGAAGGGATTGACGCATCCGTGCTCCACGAACGCGGCGCATGGCTCGCGGAAATCGCGAAGCGCGAGGGCTTCCGATTCAGCCCGCGCCTGCATATTGAGCTATGGGGCAACCGCCGGGGCGTGTAGGCCCCTAAAGCTCTGAGTCCAAAGAACCGATCCTGTTTACGTATGCTAGATCGCCGTGCGGAACCGCGACTGCTGTGCGCCGACATGGTAGAGGTTCAGTGGACCGACGAATCGGGCCAACATCAACAAACAACTGCCCTTCTTGACGATATTTCACCCTCGGGGGCGTGTCTGAATGTGGATAACCCCCTGGCGATCGAGACCGCTGTCGTGATTCGGTATCGCAGAGGGCGGCTGGAAGGCTCAGTGTCCTACTGCTTCTTTCGCGACATCGGGTATTACGTCGGCGTCCACTTCAAGCCCCACACAAAATGGTCGCCGAAGCAATATCGCCCTAAATACTTGCTAGACCTGAAGAAACTGCTCACCAAGCGGATGCCAGTGAAGTGCAAAGCGGCTCAGTAGCGCGCGAGCCACCGCGCCCGTTCCGCCACCTTCGCGGCATTGGGTAGGAATGCCTCCTCGAGAGGTGGACTGTAAGGCACCGGAGTATCGGGCGCCGTCACCCTCACGATCGGCCCATCTAGATACTCGAACGCCTTTTCGGAAATCCGGCCCGCCAGTTCGCCGCCAATGCCTCCGGTCAGTACATCCTCGTGCAAAAGCAACACCTTCGACGTCTTGCGCACACTCGCCAGGACGGTCTCTTCGTCCAAGGGCGCAAGCGTCCGCAGGTCCACGATCTCGACCGAAATTCCTTCCTTTTCAAGCACTTCGGCGACTTCCCGCGCTACATGCACCATGGCCCCGTAAGTTATGATCGAAAGGTCGCGGCCCTCTCTCACCACCGCCGCCTTGCCGATCGGCACCGTGAAGTCGCCGTCGGGGATTTCTTCCTTGATCCGCCGGTACAGCGCCTTATGCTCGAAGTACAAGACCGGATCGTTGTCGCGGATCGCGGATTTGATCAGCCCCTTGGCGTCCGCCGCCGTCGACGGCGCTACTACCTTTAGCCCCGGAGTGTGCGTGAACCACGCTTCGGGGTTTTGCGAGTGGAAGGGCCCGCCATGAATTCCGCCGCCCGATGGCGCCCGGATTACCATGGGCACACCCGCGCCCCACCGGTAACGGCACTTGGCCGCGAAGTTCACGATCTGGTCGTAACCGCAGGTGATGAAATCGGAGAACTGCATCTCCGCCACTGGCCGCAACCCCATCAGGCTCGCCCCAATGGCCGCGCCCACAATGGCCGATTCCGAAATCGGCGTATCAATCACCCGCTTCTCGCCGAATTCTTCGAGCATCCCCGCCGTGATCTTAAATGCGCCGCCGTAGATGCCAATGTCTTCCCCCATCAGGAAGACATCCGGATCGCGCTGCATCTCCTCGCGGATACCCTGCCGGATGGCCTCGAGGTAGGTCATCTGCATCGGCTAGCTCCGCTCGTACACGTTGTCGAGAAGTTCTGAAGCATCGGGATACGGGCTGTTCTCAGCCCACTCAATGGCGGCATCCACCTCTTGCCGGATTTCTTCGTGCAGCCGGCTGATCTCGTCTCGCGACGCCCACCCCTTGCGGACCATCTTCCTCTCGATCCGCTCGATGGGGTCTTTCTTCTCCCATTCCTCGCGCAGCCCTGGCGGCACATAGTCCGCCGGATCGTGCGCGGAGTGCCCGGTCATGCGAAACGTCTTGCACTCAATCAGGTAGGGCCCTTTGCCCGCCCGCGCATGCTGGGCAGCCCGCTCAGCCGCCTTGTGCACCGCCAGCACGTCATTGCCGTCCACAATCTCGGCCGGAATCCCGTACCCTGGCGCGCGATCCGCCACATTCGCGCAGGCCATTTGCTTCGAGACCGGCGTAGAGTAAGCGTACTGGTTGTTGTTGCAGACGTACACCACGGGCAGCTTCAGCACCGACGCCAGGTTCAGCCCTTCGTGCCAGTCCCCGCGGCTGGTCGCGCCATCACCAAAAAAGCAATAAGCAATGTTCCGCGTGCCCCTGTATTTCAGGGCCAGCGCCGCTCCCGCGGCCACCGGTACCGACGCCGCCATGGCGCTGATGATGGCGATGAGCCGCCGGCTCATATCGCCCATGTGCATGTTGCCGTCTTTGCCGCGCGTCAGCCCGCCCACGCGCCCCATGTACTGTGCGAAAATCTGCCGCGGATGCACGCCCCGGATCAGAAACAGCGCCATGTCCCGGTGCGACGGGCACAGCACATCGTCCGGCTCGGCCGTAAGCCCCACACCCACCGGAATGGCTTCCTGGCCGCGCCCCACGTACACGCCACCCAGGATCTTGCCTTGCCGGTAGAGCTTGCGCTCGATGCGGTCCTCAACCTCCCGCATCATGGCCATGTAGCGCAACGACGCCAGGGCCAGCGCACGATCTGGTTCCACTCCTGCCTCGGATTGTAAGATTGCCGGAGCACTCATAGGCCGAATCCTCGCCCAAAGCCGTTAGTATACAAGGGGCCGCCGTCCCCTAGCCAGCGGGTATGCGCCTGATGACACCGCGACGGCCGCCCGTCAGAACCGGTAACCTACTCCAAACATGGGTGTAAATTGCTCGAAGATGCCCCGATCAGTACCGTGTGGCGCGGGTACGATCACCTGGTTCGGGAACGGCGTCAGGTAGTCGCGGAAGTCGAAGCGCAGCACTACGTACCGCCCCCAGTTATACTTGACGCCGAATCCCACGCTGTAGAGGAGCCGCCACTGGTTGTGATTGGTCAGCTTCGCGATGCCCGGCAAAGGTTGTGGAAACGGCTCCGGTCCTGTCACTACGTAATCCTTCGCTCCCATCCCCGCTGCCATATACGGCCGGATGCGCGCCGCGCGCGGGCGAAAGTGAAACAGCAGATCGTAGTTCAAAGCGTGTGACTGCCCCTGCACGTAGGCTCGAATGCCCCCCGCCGAAAGATACGGGTCGCCGTCCTGGTAGAGATAGCGGACTTCCCCCGAAAGGTATTGGTACAGGTCTTCAGTAAAGACCATGCCCGTTACAAACCGGTTCTTGACTCCCGCGGTGGCATCGCCATCGGGCGAGAACACGGTGGCGTGCCTGTAGAAACCATATCCGATGGTGCCGCCCAACTCATACGGCTGATCCTGCCCCAGGCAGGCGCCGGTGAAAAACGCCGCAACCAGCAGTGTCCGCCTCATTCCTAGCAGTACACACCCGTGGCACGCCGGAGGCAAGCAGGCTGCCGCCGCATTTTTCCGTGTCCCCACTGTTTCATTTGCGTTATATTTTTTCCAGTGGATTTTAGCCTCGAACTCCAGGATCTCGCCAAACACTATCCCGGCCACGTGGCGGTAACCGCAGTTTCGCTCCGTATCCCCAAAGGCGGCTTCTTCTCGCTGCTGGGCCCTTCCGGCTGCGGCAAGACCACGACCCTCCGCATGATCGCGGGCTTCGAGGAGCCTTCCGCCGGCCAAGTCTGGCTCAACGGCACGCTGGTCAATGGACGCCGTCCCTACGAACGCAACGTCAGCACGGTGTTTCAGAACTACGCCCTGTTCCCGCACCTCACCGCGCAGGAGAATATCGAATTCGGCCTGCGCGAGCGTGGCATTCGCGACCGCGCGTCGCGCGTCCGAGCCGCTCTCGAAATGGTGCGGCTAGCCGGCAAGGAGTCGCGCTACCCCTCGCAGCTTTCGGGTGGCGAACGCCAGCGCGTAGCCCTCGCCCGCTCTTTGGTGCTCGAACCGGAAGTACTCCTGCTAGACGAGCCGCTCGCCGCGCTCGACCCCAAGCTCCGCCACGAAATGCGCGTCGAACTGAAAGAACTCCAGCGGCGCGTCGGCATCACCTTCCTGTTCGTCACGCACGACCAGGAAGAAGCCATGTCCATGTCGGACTCCATCGCCGTCATGAACCAGGGACGCGTGGAGCAGGTGGGCACGCCCGAAGAGGTCTACCTTCGCCCCGCGACGCGCTTCGTCGCCGGTTTCCTTGGCGCCGTGAACTGGATCGATGGCGTCGGCGTGCGTCCCGAAACCACGCGGCTCTCACCCCGCGGACCCGTCAACGGCTACCCCGCGCGCCAGGCCACTATCACACGGACCGTCTTCCTCGGCAACTGCATCCACATCGCCGCGCGTTTAGACACCGGCGAAGAAGCCGTCGCCGAGGTCTCCCGCGAAGAGGCCCTGCGCAACAACGGCGCCTACCGCGTCGGCGAACCCATCCACATCTGGTGGAAGCACGACGACGAAATGCGGTTTTAGAGGAGCGAAGAAGCCCACCATGCCCATGAAGGTGCGCGAGGTGATCCGTCTGCTCGAGCAAAACGGGTGGACGGAGATGCGCACGAAGGGCAGTCATCGGCATTTCAGACATCCCGATCAACCGTACGTGATCACAGTTCCAGGCAATGCAGGCAAAGAACTGGCGCCGGGAACCTTAAACGCTATACTTAAGAAGGCAGGCTTGAAATGAGTATCAAACGCTACCCCCTGGTGATCGAGCCGACGAGCACAGGTTACTCTGCGTTCTCGCCCGACGTGCCAGGATGCGCGGCCGTTGGAGACACCGAGGAAGAAACCCGCCAAAACTTCCAAGACGCTTTGGCTGCTCACTTCGAGGCGATGCGCGAGATTGGCGAGCCGATCCCTGAACCCCGTGCGTCGGTCGATTACGTAGAAGTCGGGGCGTGACGCCAGAGCCCACTTCGTCGATCCGATAGACTGAGTTGCAGTGGACGGTGCCGCATTCGAATGGGATCCGAACAAGGATTCCGCAAACCTTCGCAAGCACGGCGTTGGATTTGCTGAGGCGTCGACGGTATTCGGCGATCCCCTTTCAGTCACGATTTCTGATCCCGATCATGCAATCGGCGAAGAGCGTTTCGTGATAGTCGGAACGTCAGCGTCGCAAAGGCTGCTGGTAGTAGTCCATACTATGAGGGGAGAGCGAATTCGGCTGATCAGCGCTCGGACCGCCACTATAAATGAAAAGCACGTCTACCAGGAAGCTCGGTTCTAGTCGAAGCCGCGATGAAATGAGGCCAGAGTACGATTTCTCTGGCGGAGTTCGCGGAAAGTATGCCGATCGCTACCGCAAGGGCACCAACGTCGTGCTGCTCGACCCGGAAGTGGCCGCTGCTTTCCCGGATTCAACTTCTGTCAACGACGCCCTACGCGCACTGCTCGCAATCGCAAAACGAACGGAAACGCGCAAGCGTACATAATCCCCGGCCGACGCCGGAAACGCTGCGAATTACAGATGAGACCTCACGCGAGCTTTCTGCTCCTGATCACGCTGAGTTCGGTCATCCCAGCCTCAGGCCAAAACGAACTATCTGAAAGTACCAGAAAGGCCCTGCTCGCTCATTGGTCTGAGAGCCTGTATGCACGCTCGCTCTCCGCGTGCATCGAGGCCAAAGCCTTGGCGGATTCCAGCAGCGACAATGTTGTTGTCCTTCAGAACAGCGTTTTCGGTGGCTTGGAACCAGTCGCCGCCATGCCATCTAAGATTGGCTCAGCCAACATTGAATATCTAACTGACAAGGCCGTGAAGGAGAGATATAAAAGGCTCCGTAAGAAGTTCGTAGTTTTGGGAATCGCACCCATTCAGAACTCGGGTGACGTCTTGACCGTGGACTGTGCCGTATACCGCGTGGGCCTTCACAAACGAAAACTTATGCTGGGGGTTTCAGGGGGCTACATGGTTCATTGGCGCTTTGATTGTTCTACCGGTGAATACACCAAAGTCAAAGTGGAACACTGGCGCCCGCGTATAGACTAACGGCCCGTGGCTGGCTACTTGGGCCCCCAACTCCGCTCTTGCCCGTCCCCTCAACCCGTCGTATAGTCAACTATTCTGAAAACCAACCCGAGCCACTCCATGACCCGCCTCCGCTCCTATTTCCTCCTCCCCGCCCGCGTCTGGTTCCTCGCCCTCTTCTTCGCTCCGCTCGCCATCATCTGCGCCTACAGCCTGCTCACGCGCGGCGTCTACGGCGGCGTCGAGCGCCCCTGGACGCTCGAAAACTACAGCCGCCTCATTGACCCGCTTTACGGCGCCATCCTGCTGCGCTCCATCCTGCTCTCTGCCGCGGCCACTGCCATCTGCATCGTGCTCGCCTTTCCGCTCGCGCTGTTCATCTCGCGCGCCACGCGCCGCAAGAGCCTCTACCTGCACCTGGTGATTCTCCCGTTCTGGACCAGCTTCCTCGTCCGCACCTACGCCTGGATGTTCCTTCTGCGCGACACCGGCCTGGTCAACACCACGCTCATCGGCCTGGGCTTTCTGCGCCAACCGCTGCCGCTGCTCTATAACGAAGGCGCCGTGCTGCTCGGCCTGGTTTATGGCTTTTTGCCCTTCATGGTGCTGCCGCTCTATGCCACTCTCGAGCGCATGGACCCCGCGCTGCTCGAAGCCGCTGCCGATCTCGGCGCGCGCCCCTGGGCGACCTTCTTCCGCGTCATCGTGCCGCTCGCGAAGCCGGGCATCTGGGCTGGCGCCGTCCTGGTCTTCATTCCGTGCCTCGGCTCCTACCTCACGCCCGACCTCCTCGGCGGCGGCAAGTCCGTCATGATCGGCAACCTCGTCCAGAGCCAGTTCACCAACGCGCGCGATTGGCCCTTCGGCTCAGCCGTCTCACTCACGCTGATGCTCCTTACGCTCGCCGCGCTGGCCGTCGTCTACCTTCGCGGGCCCAAGGAAATGCTGTGAAGCGCGGCCTCGCCATCTACGCCGCCATCGCCTACGCGTTTCTCCACGTGCCGCTTGCTACGCTCGTCGTCTTCAGCTTCAACGCCTCGCGCTTCACGCTCTGGGAAGGATTCTCCCTGCGCTGGTACCACACTGTCTTCACCGACGCCGAAATGGCCGACGCCGCCTGGAACAGCGTCATCATCGCCATCGTCTCCACCGTCATCTCCACCATCGCCGGCACGCTCGCCGCCTACGCCCTGTGGAAGCGCGGCTCGCGGCTCATCTCCGGCTCACTCTATCTGTCGCTCGTGACGCCTGAGATCGTAACCGGCATTTCGCTATTGGCGTTTTTTCAGTGGGCTTTCCGCTGGCTCGGCTGGCACCTGGGACTCTACACCGTCATCCTGGCCCACATTTCGTTCTCCATCGCCTACGTCGCCATCGTCGTCGCCGCGCGCCTCCGCACCTTCGACCCCGCGCTCGAAGAAGCCGCCATGGACCTCGGCGCTACCGAGTGGCGTGCCTTCTGGCGCGTCACCGTTCCCGCGCTCACCCCCGGCATCGTCGCCGCCGCCCTGCTCGCGCTCACCATCTCTTTTGACGATTACGTCATCACCAGCCTCGTCGCCGGCGTCGATTCCACCACTCTGCCCATGGTCATCTACGCCCTGGCCCGCCGCGGCGCCAATCCTTCCATCAACGCCATCTCCGCGCTGATCGTCGTCATCTTCGGTGCACTCATCCTGATTTCCGAGCGGTTGAGGAAAGCATGACCCGCCGCACGTTCCTCTCCGGTGCGCTCGCCACCACCGCCTGCCGCCGCGACCGCCGCCCGCGACTCAACGTCTACAACTGGTCCGCCTACGTCGCGCCCGATACTATCCCCAATTTTGAAAAGGAATTCGGCGTGCGCGTCCGCTACGTCACTTACGAGAGCAATGAGGAGATGCTCGCCCAGGTCATCACCGGCAACTCCGGCTGGGACGTCGTCTTCCCCACGCACAACCGCGTCGCGCCGATGTCCGCCATGGGCCTGCTCGCGCCGCTCGATCACACGCGCCTGAAGAATCTCGGCAACCTCGAAGCGCAGTTTCAATCGCCGTCGTGGGACCGCGGCCTCCGCTGGGGCGTTCCCTACATGTGGTACGGAACCGGCATCGCGTTCAACCGATCGGTCGCGCCCGCGCCGCGCTCCTGGGCCGATCTCTGGAGCCCGCGCTTCAAAGGCCGCCTCACCATGCTCGACGATCCCGAAGACGTGATCGGCGCGTCGCTATTGAAATTGGGTCTCCCGTTCGAATCCACAGACCCCGCCCAGCTCCGCCAAGCCCAGCGCGCGCTCGTCGAACAGAAGCCGCTCGTGCGCGCCTATCTCAACGCCGAAGTGCGCGACCAGCTCGTCTCCGGCGACGTCCTCGCGGCCCAGTTGTGGTCCACCACCGCCGCCCAGGCGCTCGACGCCGCTCCGTCGCTCGATTTCGTTTTTCCCGCCGAAGGTTTTCCGCTCTATTGCGACAACGCCGTCATCCTGCGCGAAAGCCGCCGCCAGACGCTCGCCCACACTTTTCTCGATTACCTGCTGCGCCCGCCCGTTTCCGCCGCCATCGCCCAATCCACCCTCACCGCAACAGCCAACGCCGCCGGCCGCGCGCTTCTGCCCGATAAGCTCCGCACCAGCCCCGCGCTTTATCCTCCGCCCGATGTAATGCAGCGCGGCGAGTGGCCGGGAACGCTGCCCGCCGCAGCGCAACGGTTGCGCGATCGCATCTGGACGGAAATCAAAGCGGCGTGATACTGCTCCCGCGATAAGGCAAAATGGTGTTATGACGCTCGATGAGCTTCGGCGATCAAAGCGGGACGAAATACTCCGTATAGCCGCTAACTACGGCGCAAGCAACGTCCGTGTGTTCGGCTCACTTGCGCGAGGTGAGCATTCACCCTCCAGCGACGTGGACATCCTGGTTGATCTGGATCCAAATCGCAGCCTCATGGACCTCGGAGGATTGTTGATGGACCTCCAAGACGTACTCCATCTGCCGGTCGATGTGGCTACCGAGGATATGCTGCGCCCCAAGGTGCGCAAGAGAGCACTCCTCGACGCGGTCCCTCTATGAGAGATGATATCGAGCGCTTAAGAGACATCTTGAACGCCATCGATCATATCCTTAACAAAACCGTCGGAGGGCCATCTGCATTCAACAACGACGAGATGCTGCAGGTCTGGGTCCTACATCACCTGCAGATTGTCGGTGAAGCTGCGCGTTCGCTTTCCGCGGAGTTTCGTCAGCGGCACCCCGACAAAGTGTGGGTTAAAGCCGCCGGGATGCGTAACATCCTGGCACACCATTACTTCGAGATCAATACGACTCGAATCTGGAACGTCGTGGAGGAAGACTTGCCGTCACTTCGTGATCGGGTTGAGGCGCTGCTAGGAGCGCAGGCATAGACAACGCCTGCAAACCTAACTCCGCTTCTCCGCCCGCATTGCCGGCGCCACTCGCAATCCGGCTGCCTTTGCTAGCTTTCTTTGTTTGTCATCGAACGACAAAAGAGCCTCGGCACCCATCGCAAGGGCTGCCGCCACGTGCAGTACATCCAGTGACCGGCTGCCGATCCCAGCCACATATTTCAAGGAAAGCCGTTTTGCGCCTTCGAAAACCACGGCGGACAGCGGCTGCAACACGTAAATGCCGGCAGCAATGTCGCTTTGCACCGCCGCGTAGGCTGCCTGCGCCTCCGCCGCGGTCAATTCCTTGCGGAATAGGCGTAGCTGCAAGGCATTCACCAGTTCTAATTCACAAAGTGGACTGATGAAGAACGTGGTTGACGCTCGCCGCATCTCTGCCGCTGATACCGCGGAGTTCGCATCGGGCGCATAGAGAGAAACAAGGAAACTCGGATCGCAGTAGGCTTTCAAAACCGCGCCCGTTCTTTGGCCAGGAGTTCCGCTCCACTTGTTTCGAGCCGCTTGTTGCCGTAAATCCGCTGGAGTCGATCGAGGAAGTCGGGCCGCCTGGCGCGGCTTGTCTTCGCCGGCGGCAGCAATCGCGCAATGACGCGCTTCCGCCGGGTGATTTCAATCTCCTCCCCGTCTTCGAGCAGATGCTCCACAGCCGCGAATTTGTACCGCAGGTCTCGCAGTGTCGCACGCTTCATGTGATACATTTTAGCATCACACGGACCTCCCTGGCCCTGTCGTACATTGAAGATATGTTTCTCGCCCTCCTTCTCACTCTCTCCGCGCCGCCCGATTGGGTTCCCGCGCGCTGGCGCTGGCTCGAAACCAAAACCCTGGACCTGCTCCGCGGTACGCCCGTCAACTGCCTCTTAATCGATTGGGACTCCCAGCAGAAAGCGCAGGCCGCCACCTTCGCCGCCGCCGCTGCCGAAAAAGGAATCGCGACTCTCGCCGTCATTCGCCCCGGCATCGATCCCTCCGAACCCGCGCGCGACGCTGTCCACGCCAAGCTCACCGGCGTGGTCCTCGAAGGCGATTTCGCCAAGGAGGCCGCCGATCGTGTCAAAGCCGCCATCACTCCCGCGCCCATTATTGAGCTCACTCTGCGCAGCCGCATGCCGCTCGGCTCCGACGCACCGGTCATCGGTACTTATCAAGGCGTCTGGCCCGGCATCCCGGTCATGGAAGATGGCGCCGCCAAAGCCGGCCCTTCCGGTTCACCCTGGATCAACACTAACGCCGGTTTTCTGCGCGCAGCCCGTGCCTTCGGTTCCAGCACCGTCTGGATTGCCAATCTGCCGCCGCCCAAGACCGTCATCCCCAACGAAAACTACGCGCAGGTAATCGGGGACGCTGCCATGGTCGGCGCGCGCTGGGTCATCGCGCTTGATGACGATCTCGCCCGCCGCATCCACGATGGCGACAAAGCTGCACTCGAACAATGGACCCGCATCGCCCACCAGCTCGATTTCTACGAATCCCATCGCGACTGGCGCGCCTTCCGCCCCTACGGCAAACTCGCCGTCGTCCAGGGCGTCGGCGATGGCGCACTTCTCTCCGGCGGCATTCTCGACATGATGGGCGCGCGCCACACGCCCGTCCTGTTCGTTCCGCCCGACCGCCTCCGCCCCGGCACGCTCGCTGACGCAACCATGGCCGTCGATGTCGACGCGGCTTCCCTTACTCCTGAGCAGCGCGACACGCTCAAAGCCTTCACCCGCGCCGGCGGCACTCTCCTCACCGGCCCCGCCGATTGGAAGGAAAGCGCCGCCACCAAGCCCGACCAGATCACCCTCGACGACGCGCAAACCAAACGCCTCGACGACATCTGGCACGATATCAACTCCATGATCGGCCGCGGCAACCTCGGCGCGCGCCTGTTCAATGTTTCCTCGATGCTTTCAAACTTGCTGGTTTCCCCCGATGGCAAGCAGATTCTCGTCCACCTTGTAAATTACTCGAACTATCCCGTCGACTCAGTCACTGTCCATGTCCTCGGCGACTTCCACCAAGCCACTCTCTATCGCCCCGAATCCGCGGAAAAGAAGTTAGAAACCTATAAAGCCGAAGACGGCACCGGCGTAGACATCGACTTAGTCACCGTCAGCGCTACTCTGCGGCTAGAGTAGACGTGGCGCACGCCTTCAGCGTGCCGCTGCCGGCTTCAGCCGGCAGTTCAGCGCAAGTCAGCAACCGTGCTTCAATGGCACAATGGCTCTCGACTTGTGAAGATATTGTCCACAACGCGCATCGAGACGCGCGGCGATTCAATGCGCAGGAATCGAGGGAAGCAGAACTCATAGCTGTCGCGCCGGCGAAGACGGAGCTGGAATATACTGAGACACTAATCCGAGCAACAACGGAGACGTCAATGTGGCAAACACTGCGTTCAGCACGGTCGTTGCCAGCTAACTGGGTTAGGCGTTGTCTTGTAGCGATTTTCCTTGTCACAATGGGGCTCCCTCCCAGCGGAAATGGGAAGTCGGCCGTGTCGCCGCGATTCGAGGACTATCTTGTTTCCAACGTTTATCATGGCGCGGTGAAGTCGCCTGATTTTGGCAATTCCGACCGGTTCGAGGGAACGGATCTGCGCTGTTTTGGTGGGGATCCAGCGGGCTATGCCAACGAGCAGGTGAATTTCGCTGGCCATTTTGTGATCGGTATCTGCACGTGTGGATCCGGATGTCACTATCTCTTCATGTGGGACGCAGTCAGCGGTAAGTTTTACCAGCGGCTACCCCCGGGCGTGATTGACGTCGGGCCCTACGCAAGACACGGAGCCCAACCGCCGGGGATTATTTACAAGGGCGAGCAGTATCAGCTGAACAGTGACCTTCTGATTGTGGAGGGCTGCGTCGAGGACAGCTGCGACTGCGCCAGGCGATACTACAGGTGGACCGGAAGCCAATTCAAGCTGATCCTTAGGCGCCCGGTTCTCATGCCGGAGAAGTGTCTTAAGAAGCCGTAGGGTTCGCTTCATGCTCCAATTCGGCGATAAGATCAGTGGCCGGCGCGTACTCGACATGCGTCAAAGGCTAGGCGACGAGGCCTTTGACTGTCGGGATGACCTCGTGGCGCACGCCTTCAGCGTGCCGCTGCCCGGCTTCAGCCGGCAGTCAGACGCTCCCCCAACCTGGGTTAGACTAAAAAGCATATGACCCGACGCGAACTGCTGGCGCTCATCGGCTCGGCGCCACTGCTCAAGGCTGCGCCGGAGGCTCCCACCGCTCCGGTTTCGATTGCGAAATGCGCTTCCTATAACGACGATGTCACCGCGACGCTTGCCACCATGTTCGATCAAATTGGCGGCCTCGATCGCATCGTCAAAAACAAGACCGTCACCGTCAAGCTGAACCTCACCGGTAGCCCGGGCCTGCGGCTCAAAGGCCGTCCGCTCGGTGTCACGCATTACACGCATCCGAAAGTGGTCGGAGCAACCGCGTATCTGATGGGCCGTGCCGGGGCTAAGCGCATCCGCTTCGTCGAAAGCGGCTGGGCCCTAAGCGGTCCCCTCGAAGAGTACTTGCTCGATTCCGGCTGGAACGTGCGCTCTCTTGTTAGTGCCGCCCCCGGTGTCGAGTTCGAAAACACCAACAACCTCGGCAAGGGTAAGCGCTATGCACGCCTCAAGGTTCCGGTTACGCCTTACATCTATCCGGCCTTTGACCTCAATCATGCGTTTGAGGAAACCGACGTCTTCGTGAGCATGGCGAAACTCAAGAATCACGAAACTTGCGGTGTCACTCTGTCGCTCAAGAACTGCTTCGGCAACACCCCGGCCGCCATCTACGGTGATGATTCCGGTAAGGACGAGCCGAATGAAACACCCACCAGTGGCCGCGACGCCGTGTGCCACGAGGGTAAGCGTCAGCCCTCGCGCTCCGCGCCGCAAGAAATCAACTTCGGTGCGAATCACGATCCCGGCTATCGCGTCCCGCACATCGTTGCCGATGTCGTGGCCGCGCGTCCCGTGGATCTCGCCATCATCGATGGCATTGAATCCATGGCCGGCGGCGAAGGCCCTTGGATTCGCAGCAAGCCGCTACGCCTGGTGCAGCCCGGCGTCCTGGTCGCCGGAACCAACCCCGTCACCACCGATTCCGTCGCCACCGCCGTCATGGGCTACGACCCCCGCGCGCAACGCGGAACCGCCCCTTTCACCACCTGCGATAACACGCTACTGCTCGCCGAGAGCCACGGCATCGGCACCACCGATCTAAAACGCATCGAAGTCGCCGGCGTTCCCATCGCCCAAGCCCTGTATAAGTATGAGGTGTGAGTTTTCTCTGCGCCTCCGCGTCTCTGCGGTGAGTCTTCTTCTCTTCTCGCTTCCTCTCTCCTCCCAGCTCCGCCACACCATGTTCCCCCCCGTTCGCGGCACGCATGAAATGGTGCGTGCCGCCAACAACCTCGAAGTCGAGGCCGGCTTCCGCATGCTCACCGAGGGCGGGAATGCCATCGACGCTGGTGTCGCAACGGTCCTCGCCGCGGCCGTCACCGAGCAATCCCGTTTTGGGATCGGCGGCGAAATGCCACTGCTCGTGAAACTCGCTGGCAAACCAGTCGTCGCCGTGAGCGGCATCGGAACCGCCCCCGCCAAAGCTACCGTCGAGTTCTACCAGAACCGAAAGCTGGAACCATGGGAGGAGGAAGCGCACATCCCGGCCATTCCCGCCATCGGCATTCTCGCTGCTCCTCTGCCCGGCGTCTTTGACGGATTGATCCTTGCGCTTTCCCGTTACGGCACAATGTCGTTCGCGCAGGTCGTGGCGCCTGCGATCGAATACGCCGGCGGCTTTCCTATCGCTGAGGAGTTCGCGGCGTTTATTCGCGCAAACCAGCGCTTTTTGGAGTTGTGGCCCGCCTCGAAAGCTTTCTTCCTCCCCGGCGGCGTTGCGCCCGAACGCGGAACTATTTTCCGCGAGCCCACTCTCGCCAAAACGCTCCGTGTGCTGGTCGCCATCGAGAAGAAAACGCCGGGCAACCGCGCCGCCAAGCTCCGCGCCGTGCGCGACTATTTCTATAAGGGAACGCTGGCCCGCCAGATCGCGGCCTTTTCCGAGCACAACGGCGGCCTCATCACATACCGCGATCTCGCCGGCTTCCACGCCGAGACCGACACCCCGCGCAGCACCAGTTACCGCGGCTATGAAGTCGTCAAACCGGGATTCTGGACGCAGGGCCCCGTGATGCTCGAAGCCCTGAATCTTCTGGAAGGCTTCGATCTGCGTTCCATGGGGCAAAATTCGCCGGAGTATCTGCACACCGTGGTGGAAGCCGTGAAGCTGGCCTTCGCCGACCGCGACCGCTACTACGGTGACCCCAAATTCTCGCACATCCCGGAAGAGATTCTGCTATCGAAGGATTACGCCGCCGATCGCCGCAAGCTGATTGATCCCGCGCACGCTTCGATGGAACATCGTCCCGGCACGTTCGGGGCGCCGCTGCAAATGGAAAAGGTTTCAGTGGCGTCGCTCATGCCCGCGCACGACACCACGTGCGTGAACGTCGTCGATCGGCACGGCAACGTCTTCTCTGCCACGCCCAGCGGCGCCTGGCTGCCTTCGGTGATTGCGGGCGATACCGGCGTTCCGTTCAGCACGCGCATGCAGTCATTTGTGCTCACGCCCGGCCATCCCAATCAGGTCGCGCCGGGCAAACGTCCGCGCGTCACGCTCAGTCCAACAATTGTTTTGAAGGATGGAAAGCCGTTCCTCGCGCTGTCAACACCCGGCGGTGACAATCAGGACCAGGCCTTGCTGCAAGTGCTTCTGAATATCATCGAATTCGGGATGTCGCCCCAGGAGGCGGTCGAAGCGCCGCGCTTCCAGACTGAGCATTTCTATAGCTCGTTCGGCAATCACGAATTCACGCCCGGAAAGCTCAGTCTCGAAAACCGTATCCCAAAATCCACAACTGACAAGCTGATGGCGTTGGGCCATTCCGTGACTGTCGCTGGGGAGTGGAGCAACGCATCTGCCCCGACCGTGATCAAAATCTCCGATGGCGTGCTGGATGGCGGCGCCGACCCGCGCCGCGCGCGCTTCATTTTTGGCAGGTGAATTAATGAATGACGGTGGCTTTGAACGATTCCGCCGCCGGGGTGAGTGTCGCACCAGAGAGGTTACAGAGCCGCACAGCGATGGTGTTCGAGGACGTCACGATCATACTGCCGGTAAGCCCTGACTCCAGCGCTGTCGGCCATCCCGGCGCCACCACGTCACCCGGATTCGCCCCGGTGAGGGTGAACGTCAACTGGGCGCACGCGGCCTGAGAGATGGCTCCGAACGAGAGTGAGGCCGAAGCTGACAGAAATGCCGGCGTCGTGCCACCTCCGTTCGCATTCACTACGCATGAACCGGATTGCGAGGAGGCAAAAGTCACTGTCAAGGTGTTCGCGTTGGTCACAGCGACCGACTTGGGCAGGATCCACAGCGGGGGAGCGCTGTTGTCGAAACAAGCAAACACGACTCCGGTGGAGTTCAGATTGTGGGGGAGAGTTACGGAAGTGGCGCTGGTGAAGGCCTGCTGAAAGTTGGGCCCACCCCCGCAGGCGGCGCCGCCATCGACGACATTTCCGTTTGCGTCAAACCTGGCGCAATCCCCCGAAGTCGTGTTGCCGCTGACGGTTTCCAGTTTCGCCCAGTTGTTGGTGGTTGGGCAGTAGTACATGCCTGCACCGTTCAAATAGAACATCTCCCCCGCGGTGCATGTGCCAGGCAATGAAGCGGCGCTTCTGGCAGGCTTGGTAAGGGTCGCTCCCGTGAAATCGACCGACTTACTTTGCGTGCGCAAGTCCACTTTCGTTTGGGCCAGCAGCCCGGTGACGCCAATCGCCATGACCAGGACTCGGTGAGCCTTCATTTATCCCGATTGTACGAACCGCGCATGAACGGAACTTGGGCATCCTGCGTTTAAGTCGCTGAAGGAAAAGGAGTATAAAATCGGAAAGATGTTGTGACCGTTCGGGTGGAATGAAATGGCGGACGATTCAGAAAACTTGCTATCCGAAAAGCTGGCGCGCATGGAGCGTGAACTGGAGCATTTGAGCGGCGGCCTGGGATTGCTCGGCATCAAACCGTGCACGTGGTGCCGGAAGTTCTTCCGATTCTCGGACCCGGGTGCACTGTTCGAATGCGACCAACTGGTTTGTTACGGTTGTCTTCACGACTGGTGGCTGCATCGATGCCCGGAACTTGGCGTGAAGGAGCGCCAGGCGATCGAGCACAAGCTCATGCGCTGGCTGGTGGGCCATCACAACGCCGTGGTCATCCCGCAAACCAAGAGCCTGCCCGAACCTGAACCGCACGAGTTGCGGATTGTGGCGGCGTGCCAGGAATGCGATGCCACAGGAAGCCAGGACGGGGGCCGTTGCCATTTCTGCGGGGGCGCCGGGACGCTCTGGGTTGTGGTGCGAAATTAGAACGCGAGCTGACATGAGAAAAATATTGCCGGTAGTGATTGTGACACTGTGGGGAGCGGCGGCGTTTGCACAGAAGCCGGCGGCGGCGAAGGTGGAGTTACTGTGGCCTGGCGGCGCGCCGGGTGCGTTGGGCAATGAAGACACCGACCGGCCGAACCTGACGATCTATCTGCCCCAGACAAACGGCGTGCAAAGCGGAGTGGTGGTTTGTCCGGGCGGAGGGTACGGCATGCTGGCGGTGGACCATGAGGGCAAGCAGATTGCGGACTGGTTGAATGCGCGCGGGGTGGCGGCGTTCGTTCTGCGGTATCGCTTGGGACCCCGCTACCATCACCCGATCGAACTGGGGGATGCCCAGCGGGCGCTGCGATTTGTGCGATATCACGCCGCTGATTACGGCATCGCGGCGGACAAAATCGGCATTTGGGGATTTTCCGCGGGCGGACACCTGGCTTCGACCGCGGGCACGCACTTTGACGCGGGCCAGACGGGCGCGGCGGAGCCCATCGACCGGGTGAGCTCGCGGCCGGACTTCATGATTCTGTGCTATCCGGTGATTTCGTTCACGACGCCGTACGTGCATCGCGGGTCGATGAAGAACCTGCTGGGTGATAACCCCGACCCACAGCTCGCCGCGAGCCTCTCGAATGAGACGCAGGTGACGCCGCAGACGCCGCCTACTTTCTTGTTCCTCACGAATAGTGACTCCGGTGTCCCGGCAGAAAACAGTGTGCTGTTCTACCTGGCGCTACGCAAGGCGGGGGTGCCGGCGGAGATGCATATTTACGAACAAGGGCCGCACGGCGTGGGACTGGCGCTATTTGATCCGATACTCTCGGCATGGTCGAGGCAGCTCGAACCGTGGATGAGATTGCACGGGTGGGTCCGATGAAAGAGCGCAGCGGGTTCGGTGCGATTCTGGCTCTGAGCCTGGCGCTCGCCGGTTCTTCGGCCGGGCAGGCGCCGAGGGCGCTGCGGTTCGAGATTGCGTTTCCAGCCTCGGTACGGGAAGCGCCCGTAGATGGCCGTGTGCTCCTGATCATCTCGACCAAGCGCGATCCGGAACCGCGGTTCCAGGTGGGTGAATCGCTGGGTACCGCACAGATCTTTGGGACGGACGCGGAGGGCCTGGCGCCGGGGCGGGCGGTGGTGATTGATGAATCCGCACCGGGGTATCCCCACGAAAGCCTGCGCGACGTGCCCGACGGCGAATACTATGTGCAGGCGGTGCTGAGCGTGTACGATACGTTTCACCGCTCCGATGGGCACACGGTGAAGTTTCACATGGACCAGGGGGAAGGGCAGCATTGGAACTTGTCGCCGGGCAACCTTTACAGCGAGCCGAAGAAGGTACGGATCGAGCGACCGAGTGGAAATATACTTAGTGTGGAACTTACCAAGGCTATCCCGCCGATCGTACCGCCGAAAGATACAAAGTATGTGAAGCATTTCCGGATCGAGAGTAAGTTGCTTTCTAAGTTCTGGGGGCGGCCGATGTATATCGGCGGCGTTGTGTTACTGCCGGAGGGGTTCGATGAACACCCGGATGCACGTTATCCGGTGATGTACTATCAAGGGCACTTTACGCGGAGCTTCGCGACTCCGGTGGAATTTCGCGATGCGCCGCCGACGCCGGAGTTGAAAGACTACGACCGGACTGTGGCGGAGTATAGTTACAAGTTCTATCAGGATTGGACGGCTGGGCGGTTACCGCGGATGCTGATCGTGAGCATCCAGCACGCGAATCCTTACTATGACGATTCGTACGCGGTGAACTCGGCGAATATAGGGCCTTATGGCGACGCGATTGTTCAAGAGTTCATGCCGTATGTGGAGAAGAAGTACCGCGCGATCGGCGAGCCATGGGCGCGGGTGCTGTACGGCGGATCGACGGGGGGATGGGAGGCGCTAGCGCAACAGGTATTCTATCCCGATGTGTTCAACGGCGCTTGGTGCAATTGCCCCGACCCAGTGGATTTCCGGGCATATCAGACCGTGGACATCTACAAAGACAGGAATATTTACTGGATGGACAGCCTGTGGAAGATGGTGCCGCGGCCATCTGCGCGAGAGACCGATGGGATGCTGGTTTCCACCTTTCAGGATGATGCGCGCATGGAGGCGACGTTGGGCAGCCATGGCCGATCGACCGAACAGCTCGACGCCTGGCAGGCGGTCTACAGTCCCGTTGGCTCGGACGGGTATCCGAAGGCGATCTTCGATAAACGCACAGGGGCGATCGACCATGAAGTAGCGGCGTACTGGAAGGAGCACTACGATCTCCGGTATATCATGGAACGCGACTGGAAAACGTTAGGACCGACGCTAATCGGTAAGTTACATATCAAAGTGGGGACGAGCGATACTTACTATCTGGATCGGGCGGTACACTTACTCGAAAGCTTTCTCGAAAGTACCAAGGAGCCCGGCAGCGGTTTTTATTATGGTGGTGATTTTGACTACGGGCCTGGCCAGCCGCATTGCTACGGAGGCGATCCTTCCGTGCCTGTGAAGATTTCGCGTCTGACGCTCAATCAGCGTTTCATGCCGCAGATGGAGGCGTGGATGTTGAAGACTGCGCCGAAGGGTGCGGATGTGAAGAGCTGGAGGTATTGAGAGCAGCGCCTTATGTACAGCGCGCTTGAGGCCGCTGTCTTAGCATTCCACTTACTCTGGATTGGCTGGATTCTGCTGGGTTGGCTGTTCACGCGCGACCGGCGGCTCCTGGCTGGGGTGCATATCGCTTCATTGGTGTGGGGCGTTGTGGTCGAACTGGGCCCCTGGCCATGTCCCCTCACGATTCTGGAGCAGTGGCTTGAAGTCCGATCCGGCACCCCGGCATACCAGCAGGGGTTTCTGGTTCATTACCTTGATAAGCTCATCTATCCCGACCTACCGGAAGCGCTGGTGGGGTGGGTAGGTGCGGGGGTTTGCGCGGTTATCTTGGGAGTATATGGCCGGCGGCTCCACGCTCGATCGTGATCGTGGCATCATGTACGGATGCAAATCAGCGTCTGGATGACCTTGGTAGTTGCGGCGGCACCGCTCGTAGCGCAAGAGGTAAAGTTCGACACGCCGGAGGCGCGGGTGATTGAAGTGGTGACTTCGCCAGGCCAAAGAAGCGCATTGCACGAGCACAAGACGAATCGCGTGCTGATTTACCTCGACGATGGGCACCAGACGCTGACCGATGCAGCGGGTCATGTGGAGGATGTCCGCTGGAAGGCCGGTACCGTAAGCTGGGGCGCGGCGGGAGCGCAGCATATCAGCGAGAACGTGGGCGGGACCACTTACCGGATCATCGAGGTGGAGTTAAAGAGTGGGCCCGGCATGCTGCCGGCGAACGATCTGGATCCGGTGCGGGTTGCGCCGGATCATTATAAGGTTGAATTCGAGAACCCGCAGGTGCGCGTGTTGCGGGCACACTACGGACCGCGCGAGGCGGGACCTGAGCACGAGCACATTCTCAATCGCGTGATGGTTTACCTCACGGACGCGAACGTCAAAGTCACGACACCCGACGGGAATGTGCAGGTCGCGCAAGCCGCAGCGGGTGACGTGCGCATGGGCGGCACTGCCAAGCACCGGGAGGAGAACCTGAGTTTGCTGCCGTTCGAGGTTTTGGTAGTGGAACTTAAGCGATAGAATGCTACTGGCTGATTTATGTCCATTAAGCGATTCGCCATTTTGCTCAGTATTTCCGCTATCGTCTCCGCCGCAGCGGAGCAACCCGGTGGGCGAATGCTGCTCCGCCAGGGTTGGGCCATCCGCTCATCGGCGGATGTGCACGAATCCGGTGCGGTGCTGTCCACGCCAGACGTCAACACGCGGAGCTGGTACCGCGCGACGCTTCCCTCTACCGTGCTGAGTGCCCTGGTAGCCGACCGGGTTTACGCCGATCCGTACTCCGGGATGAACCTGCGTTCTATCTCCGGCACGTCTTATCCGATCTCGACTAACTTCTCGGGTGAGCAGATGCCGCCGGACAGTCCGTTCCGTCATTCCTGGTGGTACCGCACGGATTTTGAGTTGCCCGCCGAGTATCGCGGCAAAACGCTTTGGCTGGGCTTCGACGGCATCAATTTCCGGGCCAACGTGTGGATGAACGGGAAGCAGATCGCGGCAGCCGATAAGATGGCGGGCGCATGGCGACTGTTCGAATTCGACGTAACGGCCGCGGCGCAACCCGGCAGCAAGAATTCGCTCGCGATCGAAGTGTTCCCGCCAGATCCGCACGACCTGGCAATCACGTTCGTGGACTGGAATCCGATGCCGCCGGACAAGGACATGGGGATCTGGCGAGACGTTTACATCAGCGCGACGGGGCCAGTTGCAGTTCGTTTTCCGAATGTCATCACGCATCTCAACGTGCTGTCTGTAGATTCGGCGCAGCTCACTGTGACAGCGCAGTTGAAGAACGCGTCCGGCGTGAACGTGGATGGCGTGCTGAAGGGCAAAATCGAGGGCATCGAGTTTTCGCAGCCAGTGCAGCTTGGACCGCACGAGACACGGGTGGTTCGTTTTACGCCGGACAAATTCGCGCAACTGAAGCTGGTGAAAGCCAAGCTCTGGTGGCCGGCTCAGGTGGGGAGCCAGGATCTTTATCCGCTCGACCTGCAGTTCGAGACCGGCGGCCAGGTGTCCGATGTATCGCACATCCAGTTCGGGATTCGGGAAGTGGCCGCGCAGGTGGATGACAAAGGACACCTGCTGTTTCGCATCAACGGAAAGAACATTCTGATTCGCGGCGCGGGATATACGTTCGACATGATGCTGCGTGCTTCGCCCGAGCGGCAGGAAAACGAGCTGAAGTATGTCCGCGACATGAACCTGAACACGGTACGACTGGAGGGCAAGATTGAGGACGACCATTTCCTGGAACTGTGCGACCGCTACGGCATCCTGGTGATGGCGGGGTGGTGCTGCTGCGATCATTGGGAGCGGTGGGGCACCTGGGATGACGAAGACGAACGGATCGCCGCAGAATCGTTGCGCGACCAGATCCGGCGGATTGAGCGGCACCCCTCGGTGTTCGACTGGATGAACGGCAGCGACAACCCGCCGCCGGCCAAGATCGAGAGCATGTACCTCAAGATTCTGGAAGAGACCGACTGGCCGAATCCGCATCAGTCCTCCGCAACGGACAAGCCGACGAGCGTTACGGGGAAGACCGGCGTGAAGATGCTGGGCCCATACGACTACGTCGCGCCGTGTTACTGGTATCTGGATACGAAGAACGGGGGCGCGCATGGCTTCAACACGGAGACTGGTCCGGGGCCTGCGCCACCGCCTCTAGAGAGCCTGCGGCGCATGCTGCCGGAGGATCATCTCTGGCCGATTGACTCGTGGTGGGATTATCACGCGGGCGGCGGTGTATTCCGCAATATCAAGGTGTTCACGGAAGCATTGGACGAGCGCTACGGGGCTCCGGTGTCCGTGCAGGATTTTTCCCGGAAAGCGCAGGTGATGGCTTATGAGAGCCACCGGGCCATGTTCGAGGCCTTCGGGCGAAACAAATACACGGCAACAGGCGTGATCCAGTGGATGTTGAACACCGCGTGGCCGGGAACGATCTGGCACTTGTACGACTGGTATCTGCGACCGGGCGGTTCCTACTTCGGGGCCAAGAAGGCGTGCGAGCCACTCCACGTCCAATACTCGAACGATGACAGGTCGATTATAGTGGTTAATTCATACTACAAGACATTCGAAAACCTAAAGGTCGGGGTGAAAGTTTACAACATCAACACGGTGGAGAAGTTTTCCAAAGAAGCGACGCTCGATGTTGGGCCGGACAGCAGCACGCGCGTGCTTACGCTTCCGGAGATCGACGGGCTGAGCTCCACTTACTTCGTGAGTCTTAGGCTCGATGAAGCATCGGGGAACACGGTGAGCCGCAATTTCTACTGGCTCTCGACCAAGCCGGAGACACTCGATTGGGACAAGACTGATTGGTATCACACGCCGACGAAGACTTTTGCCGACTTCAAAGCGCTGAACGGGCTGCCGCTCGCGGGCGTGAAGTTGACGGCGAAATCGGAAATGCGGGCATCGGAGAGCGTCACCACGGTGACGTTGCGCAATACGAGCCGGTCGATTGCTTTTGCCGTTCACCTGAAGGTCAAGAAGGGACCGGATGGTGATGAGGTTCTGCCAGTGCTCTGGCAGGATAACTATTTTCCGCTGCTGCCAGGGGAAAGCCGCGAGGTGACCGCGACGTACAATGCGCGAGACGGCAAGAACCCGGTTGTGGAAGTGGATGGGTGGAACGTGGAACCGACTCTGGCGGGGAATCAGGAAGTCGCACAGGCCGGTCGTTGAGAGTGGGAGGCATTCATGCCGAGTTCGTTTACGAATCTATTTGAGCGCTACCTGGGTACGGTGAGCCGGCGCGATTTATTTCGCACAGGCGGTTTACTGGCGCTGCCCGCGTGGTTGGGCAATGCCAAGGCGGCGCCGGCGTCGGTGGCACCGGGGCTCAAGGTGGGGCCGGACATCTACGAATCGGTGGGTATACGGCCGATCATCAACTGCCGCGGCACTTTCACGGTGGTGGGGGGATCGCTGGAGCTGCCCGAGGTGCGTGCAGCCAAGGAAGCAGCCGCGCAGCACTACGTGCAGTTAGACGAGATGATGGCGGCGATCGGCGGGCGGTTGGCGGAATTGACGGGCGCGGAATGGGGCGTGGTGACGTCGGGCTGCGCGGCGGGACTGGCACACTGCACGGCGGCTTGCGTGGCCGGTGGGAATCCGGACCGTCACGTCAGGATTCCGGATTTGACCGGATTCCCCAAGGATGAGGTGGTCATCCCGAAGCATTCGCGCAACGTCTACGACGCCGCGGTGCGATCGATTGGCGTGCGGATCGTTGAAGTGGGGACGACCGAGGAACTGGAGGCCGCACTTGGGCCGCGCGTGGCGATGGTGTATTTCTTGGCGGAGGTCCCCAATGGGCGGCCTAGCTACGACGACATCATTCGGCTAGCGAAGCAGAGGAACATTCCGGTACTGGTGGACGCGGCGGCGGAAATGCTCACCATTCCGAATGTTCACTTGCAACGCGGGGCAACGCTTGTGGGATACAGCGGCGGCAAATGCATTCGCGGGCCGCAGTGTGCCGGGCTGGTGCTGGGCCGCAAGGACTTGCTTCAGGCAGCATGGGTGCACAGCGCTCCGCATCATGGCTACGGGCGAAGCATGAAGGTTGGCAAGGAAGAAGCCATGGGTATGCTGATGGCCGTCGAGATGTGGGTGAAGCGCGACCATGAGGCGGAGTACAAGCAATGGATGTCGTGGATGGAGCACATTTCCCAGCGCGTGTCGGCGATCGACGGCGTGAAGGCGACTGTGCGCGAGCCAAGCGGGTTGAGTAATCACAGTCCGGGGCTGTCGATTCGCTGGGACACAGACAAGATCGGCATCAGGGGTGAGCAGGTCTCGCACACGCTTTTCACTACCGAGCCGCGGATCACACTAGCCGGGGCAGGCGGGTTTGGCCGGGGCAACGCGAACGCATCGCCCACCGAAACGGGCGTGAGCATCCTGGCTTACATGATGCAGCCCGGAGATGAGCGGATTGTCGCAGACCGGCTCCACGCGGTTCTGTCGGCTGCCCCGAAGAGCAAGCTTGTGAAGGACACCAGGGCACCGGCGGCGGATTTGAGCGGACAGTGGGACGTTCACATTGATTTTGCCGCGGGCAGTTCGACCCACACTTTGTTTCTTCGACAGGATAGCGGGCGCATCGAAGGGACACATCAAGGCGATTACGTTGCGCGCGAAGTGTCCGGCGCGATTAACGGCGATTCGGTCGAAATGACCAGCCGAGTCGGTGAGCAGCATGGCGCGGCACTGAATTTCAAGTTTTCCGGCACAGTCAGCGGAGACAGCATGTCGGGCGACCTCGACATGGACGAATACCTGAAAGCGAAATGGACCGCGACCCGGCATCCGTTTGGGGTCTCCCGCAGGCAGGGTTGAGCTCCACTCTGATCGACATCGAATGAAAATCGCTCTGGTTCTATTTGTGGCGGTGCTGCTGCGGTCGCCCGGAAGTGCGCAAGATATCGCAGCGGGCAAAAAGCAATTTGCCTCGCTCTGCGCCGGCTGCCACGGTGTGGATGGCGGCGGCGGTGAGTACGGCCCCGACATTGTGGACACGCGGCGATTCGGGCGGAGGTCTGGACGCAACCTCGCGGATGTGATTAAGAACGGCATCCAGGATTCCGGCATGCCCGCTTTTCCGCTCCCGCAGGCAGAGATTGGGTTCCTGGTAGCGTTCGTCAATTCGTTGCGTGCTCCGGCGGCCGATCATCCCGCGCCGGGAGACGCCGCGGCGGGCGAGCGCTTCTTCTTCGGAAAGGGAAGCTGTTCGAGTTGCCACATGGTGAAAGGCCGCGGCGGCAATCTGGGGCCTGACCTCTCGAACCTGGGCCGCGAGCTGCGGCTTGGGCAGATCACGCAGGCGCTGCGAAATCCGGCGGCGCTACAGACAACGGGATATCGTCTGGTCTCGGTGCGTTTGCGTGACGGCGCTACATTTCGAGGCCTGGTGAAGAACGAAAGCAACTTCGATCTACAGTTACAGACGCTCGACGGAGGTTTACATCTGCTCAAACGCGAGCAGATTGCGGACGAGATACGAGAACCAGCGCCACTGATGCCGGCAGTGAAAGCGACGGACGAGGAAATGCGCGATCTGGTCGCGTTTCTCAGCTGGCTAGCACTGGATGATTCGCCGGATGCGACGCTGGCGGGGACAACGGCCTCGGGGAGCGGCGTGCCGTTTGCTGCGATCACCGATCCAAAACCCGGCGAATGGCCCAGCTATCACGGACATCTGAGCGGCAACCGCTACAGCCCGCTCGACGAGGTCAATGCGGAAAATGTTGCGCACCTGGCAGCCAAGTGGATGTTCCCCATCGGTAACTCGAAGCGGCTGGAGGTGACGCCGGTGGTTGTGGACGGCGTGATGTACGTAACCGCGGCGAACGAAGTGTACGCGCTGGACGCGCGCTCCGGGCGGCAAATCTGGCATTACGGGCGCCCGTTAACGAAGGGCGTGATTGGCGATGCCGAGTCGGGTATCAATCGAGGCGTAGCCGTGCTGGGCGGCAGGGTATTCATGGCCACCGACAACGCGCACCTAATCGCACTCGATCGAACCACCGGCCATCTGCTTTGGGACACGGAGATGGCCGACTTTCGCAAGGGGTACGGCACAACCTCGGCGCCGTTGGTGGTGAACGATCTGGTGATTTCGGGTACTTCGGGCGGAGACGAAGGTGCACGAGGGTATGTGGCTGCCTTCAGCGCGGAAACGGGACGGCGCGTGTGGCAGTTCTGGACGATGCCCGCGCCGGGTGAACCGGGGTCGGAGACCTGGGTGGGGCGGGCCATAGAACACGGATGCGTGACTGGATGGCTCACCGGCACGTACGATCCGACAACCGATTTGGTCTACTGGCCGACGGGCAATCCCTGTCCGGATTTCAACGGTGACGAGCGCAAAGGCGACAATCTGTACTCAAGCTCGGTCGTTGCATTGGAAGCGAAGACAGGAAAGTTGCGCTGGTACTTCCAATTCACGCCGCACGATCTGCACGATTGGGATGCCACCGAAACACCCATGCTGATCGACGCCGAGTTCCAGGGGCGGCCGCGAAAACTGATGGCGCAGGCGAACCGCAACGGATTTTTCTACGTGCTGGACCGCGTAACAGGCGAGTTTCTGCTGGGCCAGCCGTTCGTCCACAAACTGACTTGGGCCAGCGGGCTCGATGCAAAAGGGCGGCCGCAAGTTTTGGCGGGCTCGGAGCCGAGCCTGCAAGGAACGACAGTCTGCCCGTCGCTGGTCGGGGCGACCAACTGGAATTCGACGGCATACAATCCGGCCACGGGACTCTTTTACGTACTGGCTCTCGAATCGTGCAACATCTATACCAAATCGTCCGCGTGGTGGGAACCGGGGAAATCATTCTACGGTGGCGGTACGCGCCGCGTTCCCGGCGAGACCAGTGAAAAGTTCCTGCGCGCGATCGATCTGCAAACGGGGAAGATTGCCTGGGAGGTTCCGCAGCTTGCGTCGGGCTTCGGCCTGGCAGGAGTGCTAACCACTGCCGGCGGTTTGGTGTTCTTCGGTGACGATAGTGGTGCGTTTGCTGCGGTGGACGCGAAGACAGGGCAGGCGCTCTGGCATTTCCACACCAACGAATCCTGGCATTCTTCACCTATGACGTACGCGGTGGATGGTAAACAATATCTCGGCGTGTCGGTGGGGTCGAACATCATCGCGTTCGCGCTGCCGTGATAGAGTGATCCACGATGATTCTCCGTGGAACGTTTTTGTTGCCGGTTTTGCTGGCTGGAACACTGACAGCACAAAACCTGATTGTTGATTCGACGCACGAGGTGAACTCGTTCAGTCCTGTACGCGCGCTGGGCGCGGGTGTGGACAGAATCGCCGTGGGCCTGGCGGACAAGATGCTCGTGGAGCCCAGGCTCAAGGAAATTCTGTCGGCGGGCTGGCAAACCGCAAGCTACCGCCAGAATACGGAACTTGCGGCAGAGGCCTGGCATTGGAATCCACAGGGGACCTGGAGTGATCCAGCGGGGCGAGGTTACTTCGTCGGGAACGCGACGCCCGCGGAGACGCTGCGGCATTCGTTCGGATATACGCTGCCCCATCGCGGTTCGACAAGGGGTGGAACCGACTCGCGCAATTACTCCCGCCTGACGGACGGCGATGCGAGCACGTACTGGAAGAGCAATCCTTACCTGACCCGCGCCTTCACAGGCGAAGACGATTCGCTGCTACCGCAGTGGGTGATGGTGGACTTGGGTAGCTTGCAGAAAGTGAGCGCAGTCCGGGTTGCCTGGGCCGAACCCTACGCCAAAAACTATCGCGTGCAATTCTGGACGGCCGGCGAAGACAATCCCCGGAGAAATGCGACGAAGGGCATCTGGCAGACTTTCCCGGCTGGCGCGATAGATGATGGAAAAGGCGGCGAAGCGACCCTCCGGCTGACCGCATTCCCCGTTTCCGCCCGGTACATTCGCATCTGGATGACAGAGTCGTCCAACACGTGCGACACGCACGGCTCGGGCGACCGCCGCAACTGCGTGGGATATGCGATTCGCGAAGTGGATATTGGCAATCTCGCCGCGGATGGCGGCTTTGAAGATCTCGTGAAACATGAGACCGGCGGTGGGCAGAGCCATACGATCTGCTCGTCGGTCGATCCGTGGCACGAAGCGTCCGACATTAATGAAAAGGGCGGAGAGCAGGTCGGGTTCGATTTCTTCTATACGAGCGGCATCACGCGCGGCCTCCCGGCCATGATTCCCATCGCGATGCTGTACAGCACGCCGGAAGACGCGGCGGCGGAGATCGCCTACATCGAGAAGCGCGGCTATCCGATTTCCTACGTGGAGATGGGAGAGGAACCGGATGGCCAGCGCATGGTTCCGGAAGATTACGCGGCTCTCTACTTGCAGTTTGCGGCGGCCATTCACAAGATTGATCCGACGTTGAAACTGGGCGGGCCGGTTTTCGAGGGCGAGAACGAAGACATCGAAATGGCACCGACTGCCGACGGCCGCGTTTCGTGGCTGGGCCGCTTTCTGGATTACTTGAAGGCGCACGGCAGGATGAACGATCTGGCTTTCATGTCCTTCGAACACTATCCGTACCCGTGCCAATCGAAGTGGCCGGTGCTGTACAAGGAAGCCGGGCTGATCACGCACATCATGGAGGTGTGGAGAAACGACGGCCTGCCGGCAAACGTTCCGCTGTTGATGAGCGAAGGGAACATGTCGTCACGCGACGGCGGAATTTTCCTCGACATCATGGGCGCTCTGTGGCTGGCGGACTTCGAGGGAGCCTTTTTGACGGCAGGTGGAACCGCCAGTTACTTTTTCCACTACATTCCGGAGCCGATGGGAAGCGGGTGTGACGGGGGCGGCGGCACGTTCAGCTTCATCAACACCGACCGCGAGTACCGCATGAAAGACCGATTGTCGCAGTACTTCGCCAGCCAGCTCATTACACGCGAATGGGCGCAGCCGGTGGACGCCAGCCACCGCATATTCCGCGTGTCGAGCGATGTGCGCGACGCGGAGGCGAACACGCTGGTGACGGCATACGCGGTACTGCGCCCGGATGGCCAATGGTCACTTCTGATCGTGAACAAAGACCACGACAGCCCGCATCGCGTGCGCATTGCATTTCGGGATTCAGCCGCCAAAGCCGGCCGCGTGTTCTCCGGGCCGGTCACTCAGGTCACTTTCGGCGCGGCGCAGTATCAGTGGCATGCCGATGGCGCGAACAGTTGGGCGGATCCGGATGGGCCGCCGGTGACGTCTGCGATCCACGCGGATTCACAGACACTGTTCGAGCTGCCGAAAGCGTCGGTTGTGGTCATCCGCGGCAAACTCGGCGAGTGATCTGGCGGCCTGATCCGCCGTGGCATGCCTTCCGTCCTACGGCCGGATATGCCAAATAGCTGGCGACCAATAGCCCGTTAGGGTCATCAATAAAAGAACCGGGTGTTGGATAATGGGCATTAAACTCAGCCGGCACCAATCAAGTTACGGCCAAGTTAAGGCATTGAAACCGCTGGGGTTCTGAACTAAGTATGTGGATTGTCCGACTAGCTCTTCGCCGGCCCTACACCTTCGTGGTGATGGCGGTGCTTATTGCGATCCTCGGTGGGGTCGCCATGGTCACCATGCCGGTGGATATTTTTCCTTACATCGACATCCCCGTAATCAGCGTGATCTGGAGCTACTCCGGCATGTCGCCGGATGAGATGGAAAAGCGCATCGACACCATCTTCGAGCGCTCGATGACGACGACGGTCAACGATATCGAGCACATCGAGACGCAGGCTTACAGCGGCGTTTCCGTCACGCGCGTTTACTTCCAGCCCAACGTGAAAGTGGAAATGGCGATGGCGCAGGTGACAGCCATATGCCAGACGCTGCTGCGCATTTTCCCGCCGGGAACCTTTCCACCCAACATCATCAAATACGACGCCTCCAGTGTGCCGGTTCTGCAACTGGGCCTGGAGAGTAAGACGCTCAGCGAGCAGCAGATTTTCGACCTGGGCTTGAACTTCATCCGCACCCAACTCGCCACCGTGCAGGGCGCCGCGGTGCCGCTGCCATACGGGGGCAAATTCCGCGAAGTGATGGTGGACCTCAATCCCGAGGCGCTCTACGCCAAGCAACTTTCGCCAACGGATGTTTCCAACGCGTTCGCACAGCAAAGCCTGATTCTGCCGGCGGGCGACGCCAAAATCGGCGACATCGATTACCAGGTGAAGCTGAACAACAGCCCGGTGATCCTCGACCAGCTTAACGATCTGCCGGTCAAAGTGGTCAACGGCGCGACCGTGTACATGAGGGACGTAGCCCAGGTGCGGGACGGCTACGCCGTGCAGACGAGCATCGTCCGGACCAACGGAACGCGCGGCGCCCTGCTGACGGTTCTGCGCAACGGCCAAGCGTCGACGCTGGACATCGTGCAAAAAGTCAAGGCAACGCTGCCTAAGATCCTGGCGGGACTACCCCCGGAGTTGAACGTACGGCAGTTTTTCGATCAGTCGCTGTTCGTGCGTGCAACGATTGCGGGCGTGGTGCGCGAAGCCTTGATTGCGGCTTTCCTCACGGGCATGATGATCCTGCTGTTCCTGGGAAGCTGGCGCAGCACGATCATCGTGTGCATCTCGATTCCGCTCTCCATTCTGACGTCGCTGATCGTTCTCGACCTGATGGGCCATACGATCAACGTGATGACGCTTGGCGGGATGGCGCTGGCGGTTGGCATCCTGGTGGATGATGCCACGGTCGAGATCGAAAACACACACCGCAACATGGCGATGAAGAAGCCGTTGGTGCAGGCGGTGCTCGACGGAGCGCATCAGATCGCGGCTCCCGCGTTCGTCTCCACGCTCGCGATCTGCATCGTATTCGTGCCGGTATTGCTGCTCACCGGAGCTGCAAAGTACCTGTTTACGCCCCTTGCCCTGGCGGTGGTGTTCGCCATGCTGGCGTCGTACCTGCTCTCGCGCACGTTAATTCCGAACATGGTGCACTACTTGCTCAAGCCCGAGCTGAAGTTATATCTGCTGGGAGAGCATGGCGAAGCGGCGGGCGGCAGCGGCATCATCTGGCACGTCCATCATCTGTTCAACCGGCGCTTCGAGCAGCTACGGATGGCGTATACGGGCTTGCTGGACTGGGCCCTGAAACATCGCGGCCGTGTGCTGACGATTTTTGCGCTTTTCGTAGTGGGCTCCCTGTGCCTGGCGCCATTCGTAGGCCAGGATTTCTTCCCCACAGTGGATTCCGGCCAGTTGCGCTTGCACGCCCGCGCGCCCGTCGGCACGCGCATCGAGAAGACGGAGCTGATTTTCGCGGATATCGACAACGAGATCCGGCAGGTGATTCCGCCGGACGAGATCGATACGATCATCGACAATATCGGGATTCCTTTCGGCGGCTTCAATCTCGCTTTCGGGGATAACACGACGATCGGGAGCGATGACGGTGACATTTTGATTTCGTTGAAGGGCGAGAAGCACGGTCCCACCGACGAGTACGTCAACGTTTTGCGCAAACGGCTGCACGAGAGGTTTCCAGACGTCACGTTTTTCTTCGAGGCAGCGAATATCACGAACCAGATCCTGAATTTCGGCCTTCCCGCTCCCATCGATGTCCAGGTGGTGGGCAGGGACGCCGCGGTCAGCTACCGTACATGCCGCGAGTTGGAAAGCCGCATTGCGCGGATTCCGGGCGCCGCCGATGTGCACATCCACCAGGTGGTGAACTATCCGGAAATCCGGGTGAACGTGGACCGCAACAAAGCGGGACTGGTGGGACTGACACAGCGCGATGTCAGCAACAGCCTGCTGATTTCGCTCGCGTCGAGCGGACAGGTGGCTCCCACGGAATGGGTGAACTGGGCCAACGGAGTCACTTACAGCGTAGCCGTGCAGACTCCGCAATACCGCATGGACTCGCTGAGCGCGATGATGCGGACGCCGATTACACCGGTCTTGACCGCGGTGAACTCGAATACGCCCTATTCTCAGTCTGGATCGGCGAATGCCTCCAGCGCCTCCGTGGGCGCGGCCCCGAGCCAGGCTTCCCAGGCATTCGGAAACCCCGGCGCGGCGCCAGCGACCGCGCAACTGCTGACGAATCTCGCCTCGCTGGAGCGCGGTGTTACCAACGAGATTATCAATCATTACAACGTTCAACCCGTTTTCGACGTTTACGCGAACGTGGACCGGCGCGACCTGGGCAGTGTGGGAGGCGCGGTGGAACAGATCATGAACGACGTGGCCAAGAGGCTGCCCCGTGGGACGACACTGGCCTTGCGCGGCCAGGTGAACACCATGCGGAACTCCTTCGTTCGCCTGGAACTCGGCCTGATCTTCGCCGTCGTGCTGGTTTACCTGCTAATGGCGGTGAACTTCCAGTCTTGGGTGGACCCGTTCATCATTCTGATGGCGCTGCCTGGAGCGCTGGCGGGCATCGTCTGGATGCTATTCGTCACGCAGACAACGTTCAGCGTGCCGTCTCTGATGGGCAGCATCATGAGTATCGGCGTGGCGACCGCCAATAGTATTTTGCTGGTCGTTTTCGCCAATGATCAGCGCAACGAGGGCATGGGCCCACGCGCCGCGGCTTTGGCTGCGGGTTACACGCGCATTCGCCCCGTCGCCATGACGGCGCTCGCGATGATCATCGGCATGCTGCCAATGGCATTGGGATTCGGTGAAGGCGGAGAGCAGAATGCTCCGCTGGGACGCGCGGTGATCGGCGGCCTTCTTCTGGCTACGATCACCACCCTGTTTATCGTACCCTTGGTCTACAGCTTGCTACGGGGCAAGCCGCCGGTCGATCATGAAAAGGAGCTTGAGGAGGAGGCGAAGCAGAGCGTCGCAGACATCCTGAAGTTTGCCTGATATTTTCTATGAGCCAGATGGAAAAAGAACTCAGCACGGAAGAGCGTTTACGGGCCGAGGTCGAGGATCTCAAGCGCCAGCTGGAACAGCAGCAAAGCCAGTTGCAACATACCGCACCACCGCCTCCGTCGCGCATGACGCTCGGAGCTCTGTCAGGCGTGGGCTTGATCGCTGTGGCAGCAGCCTTCTTCGCGGGTTATGTTCCACATCAAAAGCGCGAGCACATGCTCATCGCGGAAGCTAAGACGGAAGCGGAAACGCGGCCCTCGGTAACCGTAGCGCCAGTGCGGCGGGCTACGGCCAAAGTAGAGCTTACGCTGCCGGGCAATATCCAGGCAGTGGCTGAGGCGCCGGTCCTGGCTCGTGCCGATGGTTACATCAAGAAACGGTACGCGGACATTGGCGATCGGGTCAAAGCGGGCCAGCTTCTGGCGGAACTCGAAGCGCCAGAGCTCGACCAGCAGGTGCAACAGGCGCGGGCCTCAGCCGATCAGTCGCGATCCGAGCTGGAAGCCGCCAACGCCAACCTGGAACAGGGCAAGGCCAACGAGGAGCTGGCGCGCGTCACCGCGGCTCGCTGGAACAATCTGGTCGTGAAGGGGGCCGTCTCGCGCCAGGAGAATGACCAATACCAGACGCAGTTCAAGGCGCAGGCCTCCAGTGTGCAGTCACTGCAGAAGGCCGTGGCGGCAGCCCGAAGCAACGTGTCGGCCGCTGAAGCCAACCTGGCGAGATTAACCGAATTGCAGAGCTATGAAAGTGTGCGCGCGCCCTTCGGCGGCGTGATCACGCTGAGGAACATCGACGTTGGCACGCTGGTGACCAACAGCAACACGCTGCTCTATCGAATCGCGCAGACCAACATGCTGCGCACCTACATCAATGTGCCGCAATCGGACGCCGACGCGGTGCGGGTTGGCCAGACGGCAATCCTTAGCCTTCCAGACCTTCCCGGCCGGCAGTTCCACGGTGCTGTGACCCGCACAGCGAACGCGTTGGACCCCGCCAGCCGGACACTGCTCGTTGAGGTGCAGGTTCCGAATTCCGAAGGCACGTTGCTGCCTGGCACGTATTGCCAGGTAAGCCTGACCGCGCCGCGCAGTAACCCACCGCTGCTGATTCCCGGCGATACACTGGTCGTTCGGCCGGATGGTACGCAAGTAGCGCTCGTGGGGAATGACCGCGCCGTCCACTTCCAGCGCATCACACTGGGACGGGATTACGGAGACCAGATCGAGGTCGTGGCTGGCTTGCAGGAGGGCCAGAGGGTGGTCGTAAACCCGGGCGACACGGTTCGCGATGGGGTCCAGGTGAACCCCATGCTGCTAAAAGATAAAGCGCAGGCCTCCTCCGTTCTTGGAGGCGGGCCCCCTTCTGCGGGACACTAAGAAAATACGTGACAGACTGATGTTTCGAGCCACTCTAAGCACTCTTCTTGCGATTCTAGTTACTGTCGGCGAAGGCATGGCTGCGCCCGGCGGACAAATTCCGGAAACCCCGGCCCCTGCGGGGTCTCCGCAGCCGCGGCTTCCACCGGGCTTGGCCGGCCGGCCCCACTCGGATTTCGCGAACTCGCAGCGCTTTCACGATCTGCTGCGCGCCGGCAACTTGTATCTCTCGCTCGCCGACGCGCTGGCGCTCGCGATCGAGAACAACCTGGACATCGAACTCGATCGCTTCACGCTGCCGATCGCCGAGACCGACGTGCTGCGCGCCAAAGGAGGCGGTACGTTGCGCGGCGTTCTGTTCACTCTTTCGGAGACCCCGGCGGGCGTCGGTGGCCCGCTCAGCCCCCTCGTCACGAATGCCGCCACTTCCAGTTCTGTGACTCCCGGAAGCACGGTAGCCAGCAACGCCCTCGAGCTTGGCGTGTTGGGCGAGGCGCAGACCAACTTGTCGGTGCAGGGCACTATCCCGCAATCAACCGGCACACCGGTGCCGGCGTTTGACCCCACGCTAACCGGCCTGGTCAGCTGGGCCCACCAAACCACACCGCAAATCGATTATTTCTCGTACGATACAAACTCACTGGTCACCAGAACCACCACGGCCGACGCGACCTTTCAGCAGGGTTTCAGCACCGGCACGCAGGTCAACTTGGCTTTCGACAACAGCCGTACCGGCTGGAACTCGTTGAGCACCTCCTACAACCCATTTACGGCCTCTTCGCTGGGCCTCACCGTTACACAGCCATTGCTCCGCGGGTTCGGAATGAACCTCAACCGGCGTTTCATCCGCATTGCGTATAACCAGCAAAAGATTACGAGCCTGTTATTCCAACAGCAATTGATCGAAACCGTCTACGGCGTCATCCGCCTCTATACCGACCTGGTGGCTTTGAGCGAAGACGTGAAGGTGAAAGAGGAAGCCGTGGCGCTGGCGCAGAAGCTGTATGACGACACCAAAGCTCAGGTAGACGAGGGAACGCTGGCGCCGGTGGAACTGACGAGGGCCAACGCCCAAGTCTTCGCCACCCGCCAGGATCTGATAAACTCGCGCGGATTGCTCGAGGAACAGGAAGCGATCCTCAAGACCGTGCTCACCAAGCGCGGTAATCAAGATGCGGAGGTGGCCGGTGCGCGCGTCGTTCCGACCGACCCGCTGGTCATCCCGGAAAAGGAAGAAGTCCGCCCGATTCAGGACGTGCTGTCATCGGCTGTCACAAACCGGCCCGATCTGGGGCAGGCGCGCCTGCAAGTCGAAAATTCGCAGATTGGCCTGGAGGGCTCGCGGAACCTGCTCCGGCCCGAGGTCGATCTGGTTGGCGTGGCACAGAATAATGGCCTAGCCGGTGTGACCAATCCATTGTCAACGGCTCCCAGCATTCCCTATGCCGGCGGCTACGGCGATGTGCTCAACCAACTGTTCACTCGGAAGTTCCCGACGTACGAGATCGGCGTGCAGGTCACTCTGCCCATACGCAACCGTGTGGCCGAAGCCGATGTGGCGCGGGACGAGCTTCAAGTCCGCCAATCCGAGGTGCGCGTCCGGCAGTTGCAGAATCAGGTGCGGCTGGAAGTGGAAGACGCGCTGATCGCGATGCGCCGCGCACGATCCTCCTACGAGGCGGCCGTGCAGACGCGCCTGCTCCAGCAGGAATCCTTGGAGGCGGAGCAAGCCAAATACGAAGTGGGCGCCTCCACCAGCTTCTTCGTCATCCAGTACGAGAGTCTTCTGGCTCAAGCGCGTTCCACCGAGGTGGCGGCCAAAAGCGCGTACGTAAAAGCGCGGGCGGCTCTACAACGCGCCACAGGAAGCATTCTCTCGGACAACAGGATCTCATTAGACGCAGCGTACAAGGGGCGAATGTAAATGACGGAATTGGTGTGAAAGAACACTAAGACAAGCGGATCAGCCACCCTTAATTTAATACGCCCTGAACTGCACCTTCATTAGTTCGTAACACTCCTTCGCCTAATATTGGCATTCACACTCACTCGCAGTTGCAAAATCCTTGGTGTTCGTGTGCGTAACTCAGGGCGGCGGTGTCGGCCCGTTACGCAAAAAGAGCGAGAGTGCGGATTCGCAGACGGCATGTTTTGCCGGTGATAAGCCTGAAATTCAAGAGGGAGGTTCATAGATGCGCACGCTATTGAATTCAGTGTTTCTTGTGGCCATTATGGCCAGCCTGGCGGGACCCACTCCGGCCAACGCGCAGGGAAGTAGGGGCACCATTAGCGGAACCGTAACGGATACCGGTAAAGGCTTATTGAAAGGCGCAGCGGTGGACCTGCAACCGGCCGGGAAGCCCACAGTAACCGACACCCTGGGGCAGTTCATAATCAATGAGCTGGCGCCGGGCGAATACATCCTGACGATTTCTTACGTTGGGCTGGATCCGTTTTCGCAGAAGGTTACGGTCACTGGCGGACAGGTAACCCGCGTGGACGCCGAGCTCCATGTGGCCTCGCAAAGTGACTCCATAACGGTCACTGCGGAGCGCGCACACGGCGAGGCGGAGGCCATTAACCGCGAACGCACCGCGGAGAACATTCTGCAAGTGTTACCTCATGATGTCATCGTGAGTCTGCCCAACGCCAACGTAGCCGACGCCATCGGCCGTCTGCCCAGCGTCACTCTGGAACGCGACGAGGGCGAAGGCAAGTACGTGCAGGTCCGCGGCACGGAACCGCGTTACACCAACGTGACGATTGATGGTGTGAACGTTCCGGCGCCTGAAAGCGGCGTGCGCCAGATCAAGCTGGACATTATTCCGTCGGATCTCGTTGAGTCAGTCGAGATTAACAAGACTCTATTGGCCAACATGGATGGCGACGGCATCGGTGGCTCAGTGAATCTCAGGACCAAGACCGCGGGCGACGAGCCGACCATCTCGCTGTTCGGCATAGGCGGCCACACGCCAATCTTGGATGGCCGCGAGGCCTACCAGAGCGGCGCCACGATCGGCAAACGCTGGGGTAAGGAGAAGAAACTCGGCACGCTCTTCGGCTTTGCCTACGACTGGAACGGCCGCGGCATCGACGACTTGGAACCGAACCCGATTGCGTTGCAGTGCAGTCCGGGCAATTGCGGTTCGCCCAGCGCGAACGCTCCTTACTTCGGGACCTACAACAGCTACGATATTCGCGAATATCGCTACTATCGAACTCGCTACGGCTATACGGGTAGCATTGACTACAAGTTCAGTGATAGCACCAACATCTGGATCCGCGGGTTGTACTCCCATTTCGATAATTTCGGCGACCGGTCGGTTCTCACCCCCACCATCAACTCCTTCACGACATCCCCATACCAAGGCGGCACGGACGGCACCGCGTCCTTCAACACGGAAATCCGACGTCCCGTGGAAGTGATCGGAAGCATGGCCACAGGCGGCCGTCACGATTTCGGCACAGCTTGGATGATCTGGGAATTCTCGGTGTCGCGTGCCTCTTCGGAAGACCACGGCTACTCGGGCGCCAGCTTTGGGCCGGGTCCCAACTCCCCCCTCAATAACATCCAATATGGCGTCAACATCAGTAATCCCCTTTACCCCCATTTCATCGTGCAGAATGGAGTCAACATTTACGACACGACCCAGTATTACCTCCAGAACCTTGATATTGGTAGAGACTATAGCCCACAAGTCAACATCAACGGAGCGGTATCGTTCGCAAAACCGTACCATCTAGGCGGAGCCTACGGAACCTTCGAGATTGGCGGAAAGCTGCGGAACGCTCACAAGTTCAGTGAATTTAAGGACCCGGTATATACGGCAACCAACGCCACGCAGTTTGCCTTAAGCAGTTTTCCCGTAACCTTGCAGAACCAACACTATTACGGCGGTAGCTACACAGCGCCACCACTGATCCAATACAGTCAGATACTCGCTGCCGTTACGGCCAACCCGAATGCATTTTCGGTGGATTACAGTCCCTTGAACCAACTGGAGAGCAATAACGACCTGATCGAGCGAGTGGGTGCCGGCTATGTCATGAACACGATTAATTTCGACCGCTGGCGCTTGAATACCGGTATCCGGTTCGAAACCACCACGGAATACGCGGCGGGTTATCAGGTAGTGCTCGACAGTAACGCCCCACTCGGCTATTCCGGCGTTTCCCCGCTGCACGTTAACTCCACAAGGGTCGATCCTCTGCCCAGCGCGGAGCTCCGCTATCGGACCACGTCCGATTCCGACATTCGTCTGGCATATGGGCGCGGCGTCGCGCGGCCTAACTTTGGGGATCTCGCGCCGTCCCTGACCATTGACGACCAAAATAAGCTGCTCAGTCTCGGTAATCCAGCCCTGAAAGCGACGCACGCCAACAACTACGACCTGCTCTTCGAGCAATATCTGAAGCCGATAGGCCTGATCCAGGGAGGCTTTTTCTATAAGGACATCGGCGATCCGATCTATCCGATTGAATCGGCTGCGACTTTACAACCCTACGCGGGACAGGGATACCGGCAGGATCAGCCGCAGAACGGCTCCAGCGCGTGGCTGTACGGATTCGAGACGGCCTACCAACAGCACCTGGGGTTCCTGCCCGGCCTACTAACCGGAATTGGCATCTCAGCAAATTACAGCTATACCGCCTCGCAAGCCAACGGAGTACCCGGCCGTTCAGATCATCCGCGGCTGATACGCCAGGCGCCGAACACCTGGAACTTCAGCCCTACCTTCGATTACGGCCGTCTCTCTATGCGGCTTGGCATTTCATACAACCAAGCCTTCATTGACGCCTACAACTACCAGGACGGCGCGCCCATGGGGGTCACGGGTCCCAACGGCGATCATTGGTTCTATACACACATGCAGGTGGACGCGCAGGGAAGCTACCGGCTTAACAAGGGCTTCACCGTTCTGGTATACGGATTGAACCTGACGAACGAAGTTTTCGGGTTCTATTATGGCAGCCCGATGTGGGACAACCAGCGCGAGTTTTACAAGCCGACGGTCGGCGTGGGGATCCGATGGAGTTCCCAGCGCGAGGGCTTCTAAGCACCGCTCAGCGCTGCCAGAGGATCTGTGAAGCTTCAAGCGGCACGAGCGCTCCGTCCTTGAACGGGACGACGCGTGGCGTGTAGTCACTGGCAGGGCGAGTCGCCGGCACTGTCGCCGTATAGAGATAGCCGCTCGCAGAGCCAACCAGCGGTTGGGTGCGCGTCATGAGCTGCCGCGCAGGCTCGCCAGAATCCCGCGGATCGGAGTAGAGTTCTACCCGCACGGCTTCGGGATCCAGTTCGTCCAGGTAGACGTGAGCCTCGAAAGTGTGGCTTTGATCGCGTGTCTCCACCTTGACGGCGCCGAATCGGATGTTAGCCCAGTGAGTAGCGAGTGCGCGCTGCCACTCGATCAGATCGGCGCCGAACTTACCATCCTGGGAACTACGTTGGCAATACGCAGCCGCCGCCGGCAGGTAGTGTTCCTCCGTGTATTCGCGAACCGTGCGGTTGGCCGAAAAAACTGTGGTCAGCCGCGCCATGCTCTCACGCATTCTCGCCACCCATCCGCGCGCGATGCCCTGCTCATCCCGCTTGTAGAAATCGGGAACCACCTCGCGCTCGATCAAATTGTACAGAGCTTCGGCTTCCGCCCGGTCCCAAGCAGGATCGTCCCCGTGCTCTTTACCGTCGCCCAGCGCCCAGCCCAGATCCGGTGAATATGCTTCCACCCACCAGCCATCCAACTCCGATAGATTCAGACCGCCGTTCACCAACACTTTCATGCCGCTCGTGCCGCTCGCTTCCCACGGACGGCGCGGCGTGTTGACCCACACATCGACCCCCTGCACCAGTTGCTGCGTCAGGAGCATGTCGTAGTCACTCAAGAACACAACGCGGGAGCGCACTTCGGGCCGGCGAATGAAGTCGTTCCACTGTTTGATCATGGCTTGGCCGCCGCCGTCCTGCGGGTGTGCTTTGCCCGCCAAAATCAACTGAACCGGGCGTTGCGGATCGTTCAGAATGCGGATGAGCCTGTCGGGGTCGTGCAACAGCAGATTGGGCCGCTTGTAGGTTGCGAAGCGCCGCGCGAAACCCAGGGTCAAAATGTCGACATCGAAAATGCGTCCAGCTTCCGCAATCTCCTCTTCGGACGCACCCTGTGTTCCGCGCTGGCGAGCCAAGCGTGTGCGCGTGTACTCGATGAGGGCCTTTGTCGCACTGGTGCGAAGTTGCCACAACTGCGCGTCGGTGAGCTTGCGGAAATCCGCCTCCACGCATTCGAGCGCTCCCATCCACCGTTCGTCGCCACATACGCCTGCCCAGAGTTTGTTGGCGTCCGGCGACTCCCAGGTCGGAACGTGCACGCCGTTGGTTACGTGGCTCACAGGCACTTCGCGTTCCGGCCATCGTGGAAAAAGCACTTGGAATATCCTGCGGCTAACCTGCCCATGCAGACGGCTGACGCCATTTACCGCGCCGCTCCCGCGCGTGGCCAGATACGCCATATTGAAGGGCTCGGAGGCATCGCCGGGATTACGCCGGCCCATCGCCAGCAGATCGCGGACGGAGATGCCGAGTAATTGTTCGGCATAACTTTTCACGTACTGCTCGATCAGGTCCGGGGAAAAGCGGTCGAAGCCGGCCTCGACTGGCGTGTGCGTCGTGAAAAGGTTGCCGGCACGCGTCGCTGCCATGGCCACTTCGAACGGCTGCTTGTGGTCCTTCATGTAGGAACGTGCCCGTTCCAGCACGGCAAAGGCGGCGTGGCCTTCGTTTAGATGGCACACTTCGGGATGCAGACCCAACCGGCGTAATAGTCGCCATCCGGCGATACCCAGAATGATTTCCTGTTTCAGCCGCAATTCCGGCCCGCCGCCGTAGAGCTCGCTCGTAATGCCCCGATACGCGGGCGGATTCGCCGGGTCATTGGAATCGAGCAGGTAAAGCTTCGCCCGGCCTACCTGGACCTGCCAGGCGCGGATCCAGAGCTTCAGACCAGGCAGCGCGATGGGCAGACGCACCCATTCGCCATTCGCCTGGCGCAGCGGCGTGATGGGCAATTGACCTGGATCGTTATATGGATAAAGTGCCTGTTGTGCACCCCATGAGTCAATCTCCTGCCGAAAATAGCCCCGCTGATAGAGCAGACCCACGGCCGCAACTGGCACTCCCAGATCGCTGGCTGCCTTGAGCTGATCCCCGGCTACGTTGCCAAGGCCTCCGGAATAAATGGGCAGGCCCTCGCTCAACATGTATTCCATGCTGAAGTACGCCACCAGCGTCAAGTTCGTGTTCGGATGCGCCTTTTGAAACCAAGCTGGCGACTCGTGTTCTTCGCGCTGCTCCCGCAGCAGTTCGTCCACTCTTTGGCGGAAGGCGGGGTCGGCGCACGCCATTTGCAGTTTCTCCCGCGAGACGGTCTGCAACACGACCCAGGGATTCTCGGTGAGCTCCCACAGCTCGGGATCAAGCTGCCCCCACAGCTCGTGCGAAGAACGATTCCAGGTCCACCGGAGATTGAGCGCCAGCTCGGCCAGTGCCTCGGAGGCAGGTATCTCGGAAGGAATGTTTGTGATCTTCGAGTCGCTCATGATCGCTCCTCAGGCAGTGGTGGAGGCCGCAGCGAAGGCTTCGCCGATGATGGCTTGCGCTTCCGCTTCGATACGCTCCAGATGCTCGCGGTTGCGGAAACTTTCGGCATAGAGCTTGTAGATCTCTTCGGTCCCCGATGGCCGCGCGGCAAACCAGCCTCCCTCTGTGATTACCTTCACGCCGCCAATGGCGTTGCCATCCCCCGGCGCCTTGGTCAGGATTTTTTGGATTTTCTCGCCACCGAGAGACGACGCGCGGATGTGCTCGGGTGAGAGATTTTGCAGGACTGCCTTCTGCTGCGCGGAGGCAGGTGCATCTATGCGGTCATAAACAGGTGCGCCAAATTCTTGCGTCAGCGCCCAGTAGATCTCACCCGGATCACGTTGCACTATTGAGGTGATTTCCGCGGCCAACAGCGCCGCAATCAAGCCGTCTTTGTCCGTGGTCCACACCGTCCCATCCAACCGTAGGAAGGAGGCGCCAGCACTTTCTTCGCCCGCGAAGCCCAGCGAGCCGTCCAGCAAGCCATCGACAAACCACTTGAAACCAACCGGCACCTCATGCAGCCGACGGCCCAGTTTTTGCGCTACGCGGTCGATCATGCTGCTGCTCACCACAGTCTTTCCCACAGCCGAATCTTTCCGCCACTTCGGCCGGTTACCGAACAAATAATGGATGCACACAGAAAGGTAATGATTCGGTGGAAGCAGCCCGGCACCTTTTGTAACAATTCCGTGACGATCGTGATCCGTATCACATCCCGTCGCGATGTCGAACTTGTCTCTCAGGTCGATGAGCCGCCGCATGGCGTAAGGTGACGAGGGGTCCATCCGGATTTTGCCATCCCAATCCAGTGTCATGAAACGGAAGGTCGGATCGACCGCATCGTTCACCACCGTAAGGTTCAAACCGTAGTGCTCGGCGATGGGACCCCAGTAGTGCACGCCCGCGCCTCCGAGGGGGTCGACGCCGAGTTTGAGCCCGGCGCTACGGATTGCGCCCATGTCGATTACGTTCCCCAGATCCTGCACATATTCCGCCACAAAGTCATGCTCGTGCGTGCCCGAAGCGTGAACAGCTTTCTCGAACAAGACACGCTTCACGCCGCTGAGCCTGGCCACCAAAAACTCGTTGGCCTTCGACTGAATGAACGACGTGATCTGGCTGCTGGCAGGCCCGCCGCTCGGCGGGTTGTACTTAAACCCTCCATCCGGAGGCGGATTGTGCGACGGAGTGATGACGACTCCATCCGCAAGTCCGGTCTTTCTTCCTCGGTTGTAGTTCAGGATGGCGAGCGAAACCGCCGGTGTCGGCGTGTATTCTTGCCCCTTCGAGATCATGACGGGAATGTCGTTGGCCGCGAGAACCTCCAGAGCGCTGGCAAACGCTGGCTCCGCGAGAGCGTGTGTGTCCGCCCCCAAAAACAGCGGACCTTCGATTCCCTCTTGCCTGCGATACAGGCAGATGGCCTGCGTGATCGCCAGAATATGCCACTCATTAAAGGCGCAGTCAAAAGAAGAGCCACGATGGCCCGATGTGCCGAAAGAGACTCGCTGTTCCGGGACGCCTGGATCGGGGCGCAGCGCGTAGTAGGCAGTCACCAGGCGCGGGATGTTAACAAGATCTAACGGAGAGGCCGGACGCCCGGCGGCAGGGTTGGTGGGCATCCTTCCAGCGTATCCCGACCGCCTGGCCTTCAGGAGATTGTTCGGTGATGCAACGCACAGCGGAGAAGCGTAATAGAGATTGACGAATGCTTATTCTCGAAGGGAGCTAATGTCGTTGCGCGCTTTGGTGATCGCCATCGGCAACCGGATGCGCGCCAACGACGGCGTGGGGCCTCGCGTCGCGGACTTGCTCGAGCTAACACCACCGAGCCGATCGAGAAGACCGCCGCACTAACGACAGGGCCACTCAAGTCACAGCGGTCACGGACGGAAACAAAAGGTGGCATGGCGGTATCTTATGAGTAATGGTGCGGTCAGTTGTAGGTCTGCTGGTCGTTGTCTCGGTCACGTCAGGCTGCCGTCCGCAACGTGGTCAGGAAGTTCTGACTGTCTGTGATCTTTCGAAGGATTTCGCTGCATATAGCGACAAGCTGGTCGCTGTTAGAGGGATCTACTATTGGGGCCTGCGGCAGGCTTGTCCGCAGAAATGTGCTGCCGGACCGTGGCCCTCCTTTCTAGATTTGACCGGGACTGGATCTGCAGGATCGGAGGCGAACTGGGGTGCTCTGGATAAGGCGGAACAGACGGCTGAACTCGCAGCAAAGGAGGGCAAGCGACTCGATATCTGGGTGACGGCCGTCGGCCAACTTAGGACAAGAGCGCGGCGATCGCCTCTCGGTCTATGCGACAAGATTGGCAGCGGCTGGTACCCCGGATATGGCCATTTGGGGGCATTCCCGGCCCAACTAGTCGTCCAACAGTTCAGGGATATTCAGGTCAAAGTGAACCCCGAATCGCCGTATGATTACGGCCCCATGTACCATGGTCCGCTCTGAATCGATTCGGAACGGAGCCGCACCTCGACTACAGGCGTCAAGGTCTGGGCGATCCCACGCTACACCCGAACCACCGGGCAGGGAGCTTCGCGAAGGATGGCATACGCATGGGTCCGCAGCCCGCCCAGGGGTTCGTGAATACGTCCAGGGCCGATCACGATCAGGTCCGCACCCTCCCGAAGCGCCACCTCACGTACCGTGGCTGAGATCTTTCCCACTTCGATGATGAGCTTGGCGTCTACTCCGGCCCGGCGCTTCAGGTCTTCAATCCGCGTGCTGGCGTAATCCACAAGATAGCGCCGGAACGCGGCCTCCTCCGGCAGCTCAGGACTGGAAACCGTCGGCGGAATGACGTGTACCAGCTTCAACTGCGCGCCCAGCGAGGCGGCGTATTCTGCAGCCCACCGCAGTGGCGCCATACTTTCCTGGCGCGCATCCACCGCATACAAGACCATCCCGCAGCCTTGTGGCGCATAACTGCGTTCGCGGTGGACGTCGGTCCAGACTGGACACTCCACATCATGAAGAACCTTGGCGGTAACGGAACCCAGGAGAAACCGGCGAAACGGGCCGCACCCGTGCGTTGGCATCATAATGAGATCGGGCTTCTCGTTTCGCGCGTACTCCGCGATCACTTCCGCCGGGTCCCCCTCGATCAGTACCCGGCGCGACTGGCACAATTCATCCGGATGCCGCAGGTAGGCATCCAAAGCCGCCCGGCATTCCTGCATCAGATCTTTGTTGTCTACCGCCGCCGCATAGGATTCTACGGCAATTCGGCTGTACCACACTGGCGCGAACTGCACTGCGTTCAGCATCGTCACCCTGGCGTGGAAGTGTGCGGCCATGCGTGCCACATGACCCGCCGAAGCAGTGCAGCGCTCAGACAAATCTACAGGGAACAAGATGTGGCGAATGTTGAGCATGTGAAGGCTCCAATCATTGGAGTGCACTTCACATGCCACACGCTAACAAAGTCGGGTCAAACACGATCTGGGCACAAAGAGCCATTTTGCGCACTGAGTGGGTCAAATCAGCCTGTTCGCGCGGCCTATTCCGCCTTCGCTTCCAACAGCAAATGCTTGTGGAACGACACTTCCAGCGGCGCCTTCGGGCCGCGCACTATTCCCAAATCTCTGCCATTTTCGTAGTCAGTGACGCGGTAGCTGCGATTCTCCAAGCCGCGCAGCTCGACTTTTCCTTGCCACTCCGGGGCGTAAAACGCATAGTACATATCAGCCGTTTTGCGGATGGCGTGGGCTTCCGGGTGATCGAAGCCGATGTCGTAGAGCCCGCCCAGATACTCGCCTCGCGAGAGCATCTTGTCCTTGTAAATGCCGATCCACTTCGCCCAAACCAGCTCCTTGGCGGGCGTGAGGTCATCGCGATTGCGCCCGGTCGAGTTAGGCGGCCACGTGAACTCCGAGCCTACGATACCTCCCACGCCAATGGTCGAGGCAAAATCATCGTGGCCCGTGCTTAATTCCACGTGATCGCCAAAGTACGCTGTCTCGTCCCCGTGCAGCGCCTTGAGCGTCTTGCCTTTGGACCGCACCTGGAACGAACTGGCAGGATCCGAAGCCACACTCATGTTGATATAGGGCAGAGTGAAAAAATTAGCGGCCGTGCCGCAAGGGCACCACTCCACCAGCACATCCGGCTTGATGCTGCGCGCCGTGTCATAAATCATCTGGAAAAAACGCGGCATCGCCTCCACGGAATCTTCCGGCCGTGCATGTTTGTGCGCCGGATTGTAGCAAGGCGGCGCGCCGTTCATGTGCATACCGTCGAGTTTCAGCCCGTCGAAACCCCACTCACCGATAATTTTCTCGACCAGTTTGCGATGGTATGCAATCACATCCGCATCGGCCGGGCACAGGTACCAGTCATTGAAAAAGGAGATTTCTTCCTTCGAGCCGTCCGCGTTGAGCAGGAGCATTTCCGGGTGTTTCCGCGTCAGCTCCGCTTCTGGCCGCGTCCCCAAAGGCAGCCACCAGAGTTGCGCCCGAAAGCCCGCGGCGTGGATCTTATCCACCAGTGCCTTCATATCGGCGTCGCCCCGCGGAAACTTGTCGGGTGCAAGCGACCAGTCACCGTCGACCGTCTCCCAACCGTAGTCCACTCCAACCCAGTCGAACCCCAGCTTCTTCACCGTCGGCAGTGCATTCACGATCTGGCTCGGCTTGAAGTGCCGCTCGAATCCCCAGGCGCACCAGATCGGGCCAAAAGCGCTCTCCGGCGACTTGTTAAACGCAACGCCGTTCCGCACCATGGCGCGACGGTAGTCCACCAGCGTCTGGAAGTAGTCGCCCTGATGCACCGTAACGAAGGTTCGGAACGTCTTCAGCGTCTCGCCCGGCCTGAGCACCTGGTCTTTCTTGTAGGTCACCGCAACCGTGGCATGCTCCGCATCCGGCATCGCTACCGGCAGCGAAACCAGCTTGGGCACCATTTCCAGGTGGCCCACGCCGATACCCACGTCGCGCCGCCACACGTCTGAGACCGGCGTGCCGCCGCCATAATCACTGGCGTTCATCCCCATGAAGTTCTCCTGGTGGAAGCCGGGTTTGAGAGGTAGAACCCAGTCCGGACGCTTTTCGTACGAGCCGGTCTGGTACGACCAGAATGCGCGGCCGTTGATCGAATAGGCGTTGTTGGTCCAGGAACTGACATGCAAATCGCGGGTGCCCTTATTGGCGTATTCGACGTCGAAGATCGCCGTGCGTGGGTTGTCGAATTCGCTCATCGTCACCCTGACTGTCTTCTCCAGCGACGATTGAGTGCCGGTGAACACAAACTGCTGGGGCGCTCCCATCGCAAAGACGGCCTGCTTGCCCAAAACAAAATCCTGCACCGGTTTGCCATCCACCGTGATGAACTCTGAGGGCGCGAAGTCGCCAACGGGTATTTCCTTGCCGTCGAACTTGGCGATCACGCGACTGTGCATCGAGGCGTCAAACTCGATCCTGATATTCTTGCCGTCAACACTGGCGGCAGGGGGCGCCGCCAGCGCCACAGAACCCAGCACCACAAGAAGAACGCAGTTTTGCCGAAATTTCACACCATGCAGCGTACCACGCCCCGGTTAGCCCTTTGATTGGTTAAGAGACGTAAAATGAAGGTAAGTGAGCACTCTGCAAGCCCGGCTCGTCCGGTTGCTGGTTTCGTTGGGTTGCACCTTGGCTATGGTGGCGCCGCTCTATGCTCTTGATCCTTCTCTCGCTCTCACGCAATACATCCACCGCATTTGGCAGGTGACGCAAGGTCTGCCGCAAGCTGCCATCTATTCGATCTGGCAGACACATGAAGGCTATCTATGGCTGGGCACGCAGACCGGGCTGGTTCGCTTCGACGGCGTGCGCTTCACTACCTATGACAACCCGAGCGTGCCCGCGCTCAAGAACGCCTGGATCGGGAATCTGCTCGAGGACCAACAGCACAATCTCTGGATCGGCACCAACGATGCGGGTCTATTCCGGCTGCGCGATGGCGTTGTCAAGCGCTTTACGTTCGCGGACGGATTGCCTTCGGATAGCGTCCACTGCCTGGTGCCAGGCCGAACCGGCGATCTTTGGGTTTGCACCTCGCGAGGCTTGGCCCGAATTTCTGGTGAAAAAATAGTTGCGTACGGAGCGGCGCAAGGGCTTCCTACCGATGTGATTCTGGCCGCCGCCCAAACCCGCGACGGAACCCTGTGGATCGCGGACGAGCAGTCGCGACTGGGTGTCTGGAACGGAAAGCAACTACGGAACCATCCATTGAAATCCTTGCCCGAATACGGCAGCGTGCGCGCCTTGCTCAGCTCCGGCGATGGCGCGATCTGGGTCGGCACGACCAATGGCCTCATTCGCATCCAGGCTGGCCAAGAACACCTCTTTACGGTCAAGGATGGCCTGCCCGATAACGGAGTCTTCTCGCTCGCCCAGAGCCCGGATGGCAGCCTTTGGATCGGCACTCAGAACGGTTTCAGCCGGATGCGCAAAAGCGAGATCGAAAGCTTCCGCGCGAACCAGGGTCTGTCGCAGAGCACGGTATTCGCGATGTATGAAGACCAGGAAGGCGACCTGTGGGTGGGCACCAAACACGGCCTCAACCAATTCATGGACGGCCGCGCCATTCCGTTCACGGCAAGCGAAGGACTGCCCAGCAACGAGACGGGACCAGTTTTTCAGGACCGTCAGGGAACCATTTGGGTTGGCACACTGGATGCTGGCCTGGGGCGCCTCGACGGCCGCCGGTTCACGGTCCTCACCACCAAGGACGGTCTGCTCTCCAACTCCATCTACGCGCTCGCCGAGGACGCCGCCGGTGACTTGTGGGTGGGGACCGGGGATGGCCTGAGCAGGCTTCGTGACGGCCGCGTGGCCGAAACCTTCACGCCGGTGCAGGGCTTGCCCGCCGGCCGCGTGCAATGCCTCTTCCGCGATCATGCGAACCGGCTCTGGATTGGCACTTCAGCCGGTCTCGTCACACTGCAAAACGGCCGGCTAAGCGCACCCGCTGGCGGACCAGGCGCTATGGGCCTCTCCATTCTCACCCTCGGCGAGGACAGCGCAAAGCATCTTTTCGTCGCGACCGATGGTGGTGGCCTGCGCGTGCTCGAAAGTGGCCAGTTGCGTGAGTTCGCGCCCGATGGAGTCCCCTTGCGCGATGTGGATGCGCTTTACCAGGATCCCGACGGTTCGTTGTGGATGGGAACACTCGGAAGCGGATTACGGCTCTGGAAAGACGGAAGACTGTTCCTGTACGGTGTCAAAGACGGGTTGTTCGATGATGAGGTCTACGGTATCGCTCGCGATGCGCAAGACCGGCTTTGGATGGCCTGCAGCAAAGGTATCTTCGGCGTCAATCGGTCGGATCTGCTGCGCTTCGCTGCCGGCGAAATCCCCAATTTCAAGAGCACCCCTTACAGCCCAACCGACGTTTTACGGACGATTGAGTGCAAGTCCGGCGTGCAACCCGCCGCGTGGAAGATGCAGGACGGCAGTTTGTGGTTCTCAACCATCCGCGGCCTGATGGTTATTGATCCCAAGAACCTGCTGCGTAAGTTGCAGCCCCCCGAAGTCGTGATCGAAGAGGTCACCGTAAACGGCCAGAGTGAACCCCCCGCGGAGATCGATCGGCTCCCCCCAGGTCAAAAGAACCTCGAGTTTCGCTACACTGGCCTCGCCTACCGGCTGCCGGGCCGCATTACGTTTCGGCACAAGCTGGAGGGTTTCGACAAGAACTGGATCGACGCAGGAACCCGGCGGGAAGCTTACTACGCCAATCTGCCGCCTGGCAAGTACCGGTTTCGCGTTACGGCGTGCAATATAGATGGAACCTGCAACGACACCGGGGGCACGGTGGCCTTCACGCTCGCACCTCAATACTATCAGCGGGCCTGGTTTTGGCCGATAGTGGCGCTTGCGGCTGCACTTGCCGCGTGGCTCGTCTATCAGATCCGTATACAGGCGCTCAAGAAGCATTTCCGGATCATTCTGGCGGAGAGGAATCGCATCGCGCGGGAGCTTCACGATACGTTGATCCAGGGCTTTTCCGGAGTCACCATGCAGATGCAGGCTCTGGCCGCGCGTTGGCCCGGTTCCGGTGAGAGCAAGGTTTTGGAGGAGATCATCCAGGATGCAGGCACTTGCCTGCGTGAAGCGCGCCGGTCCGTGGCAGGCCTGCGCAATTCGGCCGGGTCAAAGTCCGGGCTTTCCTCCGCCATCGCCCAGGCCGCGCGGCAGATTACCGAAACCGGCGATGTGCGTCTGCGGCTGAATCTGGATGAGGGGCCATCGGACTTGGGCGCGGAAGCCGAGTACAACCTGCTGCGCATCGCGCAGGAGGCCGTCACCAACTCCGTAAAGCACTCCGGCGCCCGCAACATCGAAGTAGCTTTACAATCGGAACGGGATGCGGTGCGTCTATCAGTAAGGGACGATGGCACGGGCTTGCCCTCGGAAGACCATGCTCGCAGCGTGCCCGGCCACTACGGGCTTACAGGAATGAGAGAACGGGCTACGCAAATCGGCGCGCAACTCCAGTTGGATAGCTCGCCGGGCGAGGGAACCACGGTGCGTGTTGTGCTGCCGGCTGGCAAAGCCGCCGGGGAGATGGATTCCTAGTAGATGGCGGAAGCGCAGCCAGCGTCAATCATTCGCGTCTTATGCGCCGACGACCACCCTCTCGTGCGCAAGGGAATCGCTTCGATTCTGGCTAACGAAGCCGATACGCGCTTGGTCGCCGAAGCCTCCAATGGCCGCGAAGCCGTGGAACAGTTTCGCCTGCACCGTCCCGACGTCACTCTCTTGGATCTCCGCATGCCGGAATTGGACGGGGTCTCCGCCACCAAGATCATCCTCCAGGAATACCCCGAAGCCCGCATCATTGCCCTCACCAGTTATGACGGAGATCAGGAGATCTATCGGGCACTCGAAGCCGGCGTGCGCGGGTATCTATTGAAGGAGATGGTGCACACCGATGTCCTGCGGGCCATCCGCCGTGTCCATGCGGGCAAGCGGCTTATCCCGCCCGAGGTCTCGGAACGGCTGAGCGAATACTTCCCGCAGATCGCCCTGACTCCTCGCGAAACCGAGGTCTTGGCGTGGGTGGCCGAGGGTCTGGGCAACAAGGAAATCGCCGACCGGTTGGGCACGGCCAGCGGCACCGTGAAAAATCAGATCCAGACCATCCTCGGTAAACTCAAGGCCTCCGACCGCACGCAGGCCGTGACCATCGCCATCCGCCGCGGCATTCTCCACCTCGACTCGTAGCCTTTACTTGTTCGCCGCCATGACGTCGTTGACGGTCGGCAGCTTGGAAGCGTCCCATCCTCCGCCCAGGGCCTCAATCAGGAGCACGCTCGCGGTCATGCGGCGGGTCAGAAGGTCGACCGCGGTCTTTTCATCCTGGAGCGCCGCGGTCTGCGCCGTGATTACCTGCAAATAGGCCACGATTCCGCCCTTGTATTGATCGGTGGATATGGTCAACGACTCCTCGGCGGCCTTCACCGCCCGGTCCGTGACATCCGCTTCTTCGGCCAGGATGCGTAGCGCCGCCAGATTGTCTTCCACTTGCTGAAAGGCGGTCAGCACCGTCTGGCGGTAATTGGCTACGGTGGCATCATACGCGGCTTCCGCCTGCGACACCTGCGCATGGCGCTTGCCCGCGTCGAACAGCGTCTCCGCCAATTGCGGGCCCACAGACCAGAAGCGGCTCGGCCAGGTAAACCACTTCAGGAAGTCCGCACTTTCGAGACCGGCCGATACACTCAAAGTGAGCGTCGGATAAAATGCAGCCTTCGCGATACCGATCTGCTCGTTGGCGGCGGCCACCTGCCGTTCCGTCTCCGCGATGTCCGGTCTCCGTTCCAGCAAGGCGGATGCGACACCGAGAGGAATCGGAGGAGGCGGCATTTTCAGCGTAGCTGTGGGAATCGAAAAACCCGCCGGTGGCTTGCCGGTGAGAATCGCAATCGCATGCTCAAGCTGTGCCCGCTGCACACCGACGTCGACTAACTGCGCGCGCGTAGTTTCGAGCTGAGTTTGCGCCTGCGCCACGTCGCCCAGTGACGCGATGCCGCCAGCGTACCGGTTTTTTGTCAATACCAGAAATTCCTCGTATGACTTCACGGCTCTCGCCAGCAGGTCCGCGCCACCATCCAGCCCATGGAGCTGAAAATAATCCGACGCCAGGTCCGCCTGATAGATCAGCCGGGCACTCTCCAAAACCGCCGCCGAAACTTGCGCAGCGTTCGCACTCGCTGCAATGGTGCGCCGGATGCTCCCCCAGAGATCGGCCGTGTATGATAAGTCAACGGGCAGGGAATAAAAGCCGTGGGGCGCTGCGCCGGCGCCGGACGAAACGCTGCCTGTTACCTGTGACGGCGTGCGCGTGCTAACGATGGACGGCGCTGCGCTGACGGTGGGATACAGGCCGCTTCTCGCGATCCGCACCGCATCCTTCGCCTCGCGGTATTGCGCTTCGGCCATCAGCACATTCTGGTTGGAAATACTGACCTGCTCCTCGAGGGCATTGAGCTGTGGGTCGCCATATATCTCCCACCATCTGCCACGAAGCACTCCATCGTTCGGCTGCGCCTCCTTCCAGCCGGGCGGCGGGAGTTCCTTGTAAGTGGACGGCACCGGAGCAGTGGGCCGCTGATACTTCGGCCCAACCATGCACCCGCTCGACACCACCAGGATTCCGGCCAGCGCCAAAGTGGTACCCGCGCGATCTCCGTCGAACATGTTACTTCGGTGATTCATGAGTAGTCGTCTCTTGTGAAATCCAATGTGCAATGTATCCCGGGCAGTTCACTAGCGCCACGCCGCGTTTCTGCTGGCGGGCGAAGAACCGCACGGCCACGCGGTCCATCAACGTCACTTCTCCCATATCGAGCACCACCTGGCTCCGCGCCTGCCGGACATCCTTGATGAGGCGGTCAATCTCCGGCACGGCGTCGGCGCTTACGCTTCCGGCCAGCGCCAGCGTCCGGCTGCCAGTCGAATTGGGGTGCACCGTAACGGTAAACATGACACTCGCCCCTACGCCTCCGAGCCCACCGGACCCGCTCCCCCGCTTTCCAGCGCGTGAGACCGCCCTAAGCGCACCTGCAAACGGTCCATGAATAGATACACCACCGGCGTTGTATAGAGCGTCAACAACTGGCTGACAATCAAACCCCCGATGATCGTGATCCCCAGCGGCCGCCGAAGCTCCGACCCGACTCCTGTTCCCAGCGCGAGCGGCAATGCGCCCAGCAGGGCCGCCATCGTGGTCATCAGAATCGGACGGAAGCGTAACAGGCAGGCCTCGTAGATGGCGTCCCGTGAGCTCTTGTGTTCATTACGCTCGGCCGCCAGCGCGAAGTCGATCATCATGATCGCGTTCTTCTTGACAATGCCAATCAAAAGGATGATGCCAATCATGGCGATAATGCTCAGATCCATGTGGCAGATCATCAGCGCCAGCAGCGCGCCCACGCCCGCTGACGGCAGCGTCGACAGGATCGTGATGGGGTGAACGTAGCTTTCATAAAGGATCCCCAGCACGATGTACACCGCGGCCAGCGCCGCCGCAATCAGCAACGGCTCGTTGCTTAACGAATCCTGAAAGGCTTGCGCTGTTCCCGCGAAAGCCGTATGGATCGTGGGCGGCACGCCGACCTTTTGGGCGGTTTCCAGAATTACCTCCACGGCGTCTCCCAACGCCACGCCCGGCGCCAGGTTGAACGAGATCGTGACCGCCGGAAACAAGCCCTGGTGGTTTACCGCCAACGGTGCGGTCACCGCCTCGTAGCGCGCGAGCGCGGTCAAAGGAACCTCTGTCCCGCCGGGAGCGCGCACATAGACCTGGCGCAAGGTCTGTGGATCCTGCCAAAACTGCGGTGCCGCTTCCATCACCACGTGATATTGATTCAGCGGGGTGTACATCGTCGACACCTGGCGCTGCCCGAATGCGTCGTAGAGCACGTTGTCGATCAACTGCGGTGAGATGGCGAAGCGCGCCGCGGCGGCCCGATCGTACTGCTCAACCGATTGCAAACCGTTGTTTTGCTGGTCCGTATTCACGTCTGTGATCTGTGGGATCCGGCGCAGTGCTTGCAGCATGCGCGGCCCATAGACCATCAGGTCCTGTAGATTATCGCCTCGCAAAGTGAACTGGTAGAGTGCACTGCTCATCCGCCCGCCGATGCGCAGATCCTGCGACGCCTGCAGGTACAGTGTGGCGCCTGGCACCACCGCCAGCTTCGGGCGCAGCCGCGCAATAACGTAGTCCGCGCTGATCTTTCGCTCCTCCAGCGGTTTCAAGGATATGAACAAGCGCGCCGTGTTCGTGCTGGATCCGCCCCCACCTCCGCCGCCGGTGGAAGCGTTGACGACATCAACCGCCGGATCGTCCTGGACGATCTTGCCCATCCGAAGCAACAGCTTCTGCATCGTCTGAAAGGAAGTATCCTGGTCGGCCAGTATCTGGCCCATCAGCCGCCCGCCGTCCTGCTGCGGAAAGAACCCCTTGGGCGTGCGATAGAACAAGTAGACGTTCAGAGCGATGGTCGCCACGAGGACTGCAAGCGTGATCGCCGGGTGCCGCAGCACCTTGGACAGCGTTCGCCCATATATCGAGATGACCCAATTGAACCCGCGCTCGCTCGTGCGGTAGAGCCAGCCGTGCGTCGTGTGCTCCCGCAGCATATGCGCGCACATCATGGGCGTCGTGCTGAGCGAAACCCCCAGCGAGACCAGAATCGCTACCGACAGCGTCACTGCGAATTCCCGGAACAGTCGCCCCACGATGCCGCCCATCATCAGCAGCGGAATGAACACAGCCACCAGTGAAACGCTGATGCTGAGCACCGTAAAGCCGATCTCTCGCGCACCCCGCAGCGCCGCCGCCATCGGTCTCATCCCCTGCTCCAAATAGCGCGTGATGTTCTCGATCACCACGATGGCGTCGTCCACCACGAAGCCCGTGGAGATGGTCAGGGCCATCAGCGACAGATTGTCGATGCTGTAACCCAACAGGTACATCACCCCGAACGTTCCGATCAGCGATACCGGAACCGCCACGCTGGGGATGATCGTGGTGCGCACGCTGCGCAGAAATACGAACACCACCAGGATCACCAGCATCACCGAAATCGACAACGACTTCTCCACCTCGTGGACCGAAGCCCGGATGGACACCGTCTGGTCCAGGCTCACGTTGATCTTGATGGTCTGAGGGATCTCGGCCTGAAGCTGGGGAAGAATCGCCCGGATGCGGTCCACCGTGTCGATGATGTTGGCGTCCGGCTGGCGGAAGATGGCTAACATCACAGATGGCTTGCCGTTGGCGTAGCCCGCGTTGCGCAAGTCCTCGACCGAGTCCACGGCGTCGCCTACGTCCGAGACCTTTACTGCCGACCCATGCCGGTAAGCCACCACGAGCGGTTTGTAATCGGCGGCTTTGAAAAGCTGGTCGTTCGCGCCCACTTCCCAGATATGATGGCCATCCGAAAAATGGCCCTTCGGCGTGTTGGCGTTTGCGCCGGCCAGAGCCGTCCGCACATCCTCCAGCCCGATCCCGTAGTTGTTCAGGGCCGTCGGATTCAGCTCAATGCGTACGCTGGGCAGCGCGCTACCCCACGAGAACACCTGTCCGACACCCTTCACCTGCGCCAGCTTCTGTGCCATGATCGTCGAGGCCGCGTCATACATTTGGCCCTTGCTGAGCACTTCGGAGGTCAGCGCCATCATGAAGATCGGAGAATCAGCCGGATTGATCTTGCGATACGTCGGATGCATCGGCAGATTCGCCGGTAGATAGCCGGCGGCAGCGTTGATGGCAGCCTGTACGTCGCGCGCCGCGGCGTCGATGTTGCGGTTCAGATCGAATTGCAGCGTGACACTGCACGTTCCCAGGTAGCTGGCGGAGGTCATCTCGGTGACACCCGCGATGCGGCCAAACTGGCGTTCGAGCGGAGTCGCCACCGAGGAGGCCATGGTCTCGGGACTCGCGCCGGGTAGCTGTGCCGACACTGAGATGGTTGGGAAATCCACATGCGGCAACGGCGATACCGGAAGCAGCCGGAAAGCAACGACCCCCGAGAGCGCCACCGCGACGGTTAGCAGCGTCGTGGCCACCGGTCTATGGATGAATGGTTTGGAAATATTCATCGCTTAGTCCGCGGGAATCAGCTCCGGCCCATCGCTAGTCTCAGGCGATGTACGGAGCCGTCGCGCCAGCCGGTCGAACCACAGATAAATCACCGGCGTCGTGTACAGCGTCAACGCCTGGCTCAAAATCAGTCCCCCGACCATCGTGATGCCCAGCGGCCGCCGCAATTCCGACCCCACTCCCGTTCCTAGTGCCAGCGGCAAGCCTCCAAGCAGCGCCGCCATCGTGGTCATCATGATCGGCCGGAAACGCAACAAGCACGCCTGAAAGATCGCTTCCTCAGGCGGCTTCCCCTCTCTTCGTTCCGCATCCAGTGCGAAATCGATCATCATGATCCCGTTTTTCTTCACAATGCCGATTAGCAGCACGATGCCGATCAGCGCGATCACGCTGAAGTCTTCGCGGCAAATGTACAGAGCCAGTAGTGCGCCCACTCCTGCCGAGGGCAGCGTCGACAGAATCGTAATCGGGTGAATGTAGCTTTCGTACAGGACGCCTAGCACGATGTAAACCGTAATCAGCGCCGCCATAATCAACACCGGTTCGTTCGCCAGAGACGCCAGAAACGCCTGCGCTGTGCCCTGGAAATCCCCCTGAATACTTGCCGGCAGGCCGATTTCCTGCTTCGCCCGGTTGACCGCATCCACGGCATCACCCAAAGACGCACTTGGTGCCAGATTGAAGGACAGCGTCACCACTGGAAACTGTCCCTGGTGGTTCACCGTGATCGGCACCGTGGTCTGCTCCAAATGCGTGAACGCGCTCAGCGGCACCTGGCTTCCGGTCGGGTAAGCCGTGGCCGACGCCGGAGCCGACGAGAATACAGTACTCGCGGCCGAGCTCGATGTTCCGCCCGCGACCGATGAGTTTGCCCCCGTCGAGACACTCGAACCGGGAGCCAAGGAGGTCGAAGCCGACGAGCTCGATGGCCCGAATAGAATCGTGGTCGCCGACCCTCCCGATACCAACCCCGTGGATCCCGTCGAATTCGCCGAAGAACGGATGAACATGTGGCGCAAAGACTCGGGATCCTTCTCGAAATCCGGCCTCACCTCCAGTACCACGTGATACTGGTTTAATTGCGTGAACATGGTCGATACTTGGCGTTGGCCGAATGCATCGTAGAGCGTGTTGTCGATCATGGACGCTGTAATACCCAGGCGGGATGCCGTGTCGCGGTCGTAGACGAGCTTCACCCGGAGCCCGCCCACCTGTTGGTCGCTCGCCACATCACGAAGCTCCGGCAGCTTCTGCAAGCTGGCCAGCAAGCGCGGAGCATAGGTGTTCAACTCAGCCGCGTTCGGGTCCTCCAGCGTGTATTGAAACTGCGTCCGGCTTACACGATCGTCCACCGAGATATCCTGCACCGGCTGCATGAATAGAGTAATGCCGGCCACTTGCGCCAGTTCGGGCTGCAGTCGGCGAATCACCTCGCTCGCGCTGATCTTGCGCTCCTCGAGCGGCTTCAGGTTGATTTGAATGCGCCCGCTGTTCAGCGTTGTGTTGGTTCCGTCAATGCCGATGAACGACGAAAGGCTCTCGACAGCCGGGTCTTGCAAGATCACCCGCCCCAATTCTTGCTGTCTTTGTGACATGGCCTCAAACGATACGGTCTGCTCCGCCTCGGAAACTCCCTGAATGACGCCTGTATCCTGAATGGGGAAGAAGCCCTTCGGGATGTGGATGAACATGATGATCGTCAACCCCAGGGTGGCCGCCGCCACCATCAGTGTCATGGTCTGATGGCGCAACACCCACGTAAGCGTTTTGCCATACAGCGAAATCACACCGTCGAAGGCCCGCTCGGAGATGCGGAAGAAGCGTCCCTGCTGGGCCTCCGGCTTATGCTTCAACAGCTTCGAACACATCATCGGCGTTAGCGTCAGCGAAACTACCGCTGAAACTAGAATCGTCACCGCCAGCGTCACGGCGAATTCGCGGAACAGCCGGCCCACGATGTCGCCCATGAACAGCAGAGGAATCAGCACGGCAATTAGCGAGATCGTCAGCGAAACGATGGTGAACCCGATCTGCTCCGATCCTTTCAATGCCGCTGCGAGCGGCCGCTCGCCTTCTTCGATATATCGCGTAATGTTTTCGATCATGACGATCGCATCGTCCACCACGAAGCCGGTCGAAATGGTCAGCGCCATCAGCGACAAATTGTTCAAGCTGTAACCCAGCAGATACATCACCCCGAACGTACCGACTAGCGACAGCGGTACCGCAACGCCGGGGATGATGGTCGCGTAAAAGTTGCGCAGGAACACGAAGATGACCATCACCACCAGAGCGACGGTGAGCATGAGTTCGTACTGCACGTCCGCCACTGACGCACGAATCGTAGTCGTCCGGTCCGTCAGAATCTTGACCACAATCGAAGAGGGCAATGAGCTCTGGAGCTGCGGCAGAACGCGCTTGATGCGATCTACCACGGCAATGATGTTCGCCCCTGGCTGCCGCTGGATGTTCATGATCACGGCGGGCGTCTCGTTCATCCAGGCGGCCTGGCGGACGTTCTCGGTGCCGTCGAAGACACTCGCCACATCCGTCAGTTTCACCGGTGCGCCGTTGCGGTACGCGAGAACCAACGCCGCGTAGTCGCTGCTGGTTAGCAACTGATCGTTGGCGCCAATGGTGTAGGCCTGGTGTGGCCCGTCAAAATTCCCCTTGGCCTGGTTCACGTTGGCGGCCACCAGCGCGCTTCTTAGGTCCTCCAGGTTCAAGCCGTAAGACGCCAGCACCGTTGGATTCCCCTGGATCCGCACTGCCGGCTTCTGCCCGCCGCTGATGCTCACGAGGCCGACGCCGGGCAACTGCGAAATCTTTGGCGCCAGCCGCGTATCCGCCAGGTCTTCCACCTTCGAAAGCGGAAGAGTCTTGGAACTGAGCGCCAGCGTCAGGATCGGCGTGTCCGCGGGGTTGATCTTGCTGTAGATCGGCGGCGTGGGAAGGTCTGCCGGCAGATAAGTTCCCGAGGCGTTAATCGATTGCTGCACCTCCTGCTCCGCAACGTCGATATTCAAACTCAAATTGAACTGTAAGGTGATGACAGAGCTTCCGTCCGAGCTGGTTGAAGTCATCTGCTGCAGGCCCGGTACTTGGCCGAACTGCCGCTCGAGCGGCGCCGTGACAGCCGACGCCATCACATCCGGGCTGGCACCGGGATAAAACGTGACCACCTGGATCGTCGGATAATCCACTTCCGGCAAGGCCGACACCGGCAACTGCAGGTAGGCCACCCAGCCCACCAGGAGAATGGCCACCATCAACAGGGAAGTCGCTACCGGCCGCAGGATGAAGGTCCGCGACGGACTCATTACTTCTTGCCCCCGCCTTGCTTGCTGCCCCCACTCTTTTTGGTATCACCTGGCTTGCTGCCCCCGCCTTGATCACCGGCAAACCGCGGAATTACTTTGGTTCCCTCCTGGAGTTTGTCCACTCCATCCGTGATCACCACTTCTCCCGGCGCGAGGCCCGTCACAATCTGCGTTTGATCCCCTTCCTGGGTTCCAACCGTTACCGGACGCACGGTCACGCTCTGGTCCGCTTTTACTACCCACGCATACGCAGTTTGCGAGTTCCGCTGAATTGCCCCATTGGGCACGACCGTGACACCATGCTTTTCTTCCACCAGCAGACGGGGGTTCACCATCTGGTTCGGGAACAACGCATCGTTCTTGTTGTCGAACAGCGCTCGCAGCCTTACCGTCCCCGTGGTCTGGTCGATCTGATTGTCGATGGTTTCGAGAGTTCCCGTCGCCAGCGTCTTGTGAAGAAGGTTGTCCTGGGCCTCGACCCTCAAGTGCTGTCCGGCCCGTACCCTTTGCACAACCGGCGGAAGGTCAGACTGGCTGATGGTGAAGATGACGCTGATCGGATCGACCTGCGTGATGACTACCAATCCATTCGCGTCGGTCGCGTGTACGATGTTGCCAGGGTCCACTAGGCGCAAGCCAACCCTGCCAGTGATCGGCGCCGTGATGCGGGAGTAGATCAAATCCAGTTTGGCGTTGTCGATCGCCCCTTGGTCGGACTTCACCGCGCCCTCCGCTGACTCTACGGTGGCCTTCTGCGTAGTGAGCTGCTGTTCCGGAATCGCATTCTGAGCCAGCAGCTTCTGGTAGCGATCCTGGTCCACCCGGGCGTTGTTCAGCGTCGCTTGATCCTTGGCCAATTGTCCCTCGGCCTGTTCTAACATCACCTGATAAGGCCGCGGATCGATTTGCACAAGCAGGTCGCCTTGGTGAACCAGTTGGCCTTCGGTATAGAGGACTTTCGTGAGCTCGCCATCCACACGCGACTTCAACGTAACCGTGTAGATGGGGATCACATTCCCCGAACCTGCGATGTACACTCCGATATTGCCGGTCTGCGCCTTGACCGCGACCACCGGTATCGCGCCAAGGCTTCTTCCTTTCTTGCCCGCGGCCGCTGGTGGCGCGCTAGTCGGTGCTGTCGGCGCGAGCTTCGGCCAGTAATAATAGGCAGCCGCGCCCATCGCCGCCAGGAGCAGCAGCCAAACCCAGGCCCGCGAGGATCGGCGCGGCTTACTTTCGGCGTGCGGGGGCGCGGGGGGCCGCTCGGATATGAGCGTGGAGGGGGTTGAATGGTCCATGAGTTTTCTCGGTTTGTCTTTCAGTATGAGGAAATGGACCTGGGGTTAGCGAGTGCCGAATGACCACTGATCGGCTATGCCGTTCGGCACATCAGGCCTTCGGCAGACCCAGGAACGCGCGTGCATTGCCGTAGCAAATGTCACGAATCATCCGGCCGCAAAGATCGAGATCGGCAGGTAGTTCGCCGCTTTCCGTCTCCGCGCCGACCAGATTGCACAGCACGCGCCGGAAATATTCATGGCGTGGGAATGACAAGAACGACCGGGAGTCGGTCAGCATTCCGATGAACCGCGACAGCAATCCGCAATTGGAAAGCGCGTTCAACTGCCACTCGATGCCTTCTTTTTGGTCCAGAAACCACCAGCCACTGCCAAACTGCACCTTCCGAAAGTTGCCCGCCATCGTCGCCAGAGCGTAGTTGTCCTGCGGATTGACGTTGTACAGAATCATCTTCGGGAGAGCATTTTCGCGCTCCAGGGAATCCAGCAGCCTCGCAAGTGCCTGAGTCTGTGGGAAATCGCCGATCGAGTCAAATCCCGTGTCCGGTCCGGTCACGGCCAGCATTCGTGAGTTTGTGCTCCGCAGCGCGCCCAGATGCAGTTGCTTGGTCCAGTTCTTAGCGGCGTCCAGCCTTCCGAGGTGGATCATTATATAAGAGGCAAACTGCGACTGTTCAGCGTCGGATGCGGCTTGGCCATTGCGCGCCTTGCGAAAGATTGCGGCGGCCTCGGCTTCCGTACAGTCCGCTGATGGACAGGAGTTTAGCCCGTGGTCGGAGAGCCGGCACCCCATCGCATGGAAGTCGCTGTGCCGCTTTTCCAGAGCGTCAATCAGGGCGGTTAAGTTGTTGATTTCACGGTTAACCGTTACTTCGAGGCGCCCCAGCCACTCGCTCCAGCGCTCAGGCAGGTGCACTTGAAATACCCGGTCCGGCCGGAAGGCGGGATATACAGCTACTGTAAACTCTGATTTTGCAATGGCTTGATGATGCCGAAGATCGTCAGCCGGGTCATCTGTGGTGCATAGCGCCGTGACACGAAACCGGCGCAGAATGCCGCGGGCAGTCAAGTCGCCGCCAGCCAGCATCTCATTTGTTTTCTGCCAGATGCCAGGAGCAGTCCGCTCGTCCAGCAGTTCATGGATGCCGAAATAGCGTTGCAGCTCCAGGTGGGTCCAATGATACAGAGGGTTGCGTAACGTGTAGGGTACCGTCCGCGCCCACGCCAGAAACTTCTCATACGGCTTGGCATCGCCGGTGCAAAATCGCTCGTCGACGCCGTTGGCGCGCATGGCCCGCCACTTGTAGTGATCCCCTTCGAGCCAGATTTCAAAGAGGTTAGAGAATCGCCGGTCCTCGCTGATGTCCTTCGGCGGAAGGTGGTTGTGATAGTCGAGGATCGGCTCCGGTTCGGCGTAGTCGTGGTAGAGCCTACGCGCCGTTTCGTTTTTCAGAAGGAAGTTTTCGTCGAGAAAGGCCATGAGAACGGCGGCTAGGACTGCTCCTTGCCCCGTGGCACGAAGTTCAGCGAAGCCGAATTCATACAATAGCGCAGGTGAGTGGGAGGTGGGCCATCCGGAAATACATGCCCCAGATGAGCGTCGCAGCGGGTGCACAAAACTTCCTCACGCCGCATTCCGAAGCTTGTATCTACATGTATCGTCACGTTTTCTTTCGCGATTGGTGCCCAGAAGCTCGGCCACCCGGTGCCCGATTCGAACTTGGTGCGGGAGTCGAACAGGTTCGTGCCGCAACAAATGCAGTTATAGAGGCCGTCGTCGTGGTTGTTGAAGTACTTCCCGGTGAACGCCCGCTCCGTGCCCGCGTGCCGGGTTACTTCGAACTGTTCCGGGGTGAGCTGTTTTTGCCACTCGGCGTCTGACTTTTCGATCTTTTCCACTTCAACCGGTCCTTTTCTGACGCCTGACGCATCAAACTCCACTATTTTCAGCATCTTGCCTGCGTGTTTGCCGGTGGCCAGCGACACGCCGCCAACGAGCCCGAGAAATGATCGCCGGTTCATTTCGCGTCTCCTTTCACCAATTCCGGGAACTCCTTGTGAAGGTTCCTGACTTTTGGCGCGTCGTTATACACAATGTAGGGGTAGTTCGGGTTGCGCGCCATGAAGTGTTGGTGATGTTCTTCAGCCGGATAGAACTTCTGTAAAGGCTCAAGCTTCGTGACGATCGGCTTGTGGTACACCTTCGCCTGTTCGAGTTGCTGGATGTAGGCTTCGGCGACCTTCTTCTGTTCTTCGTTGGTGTAGAAAATCTCCGAGCGATACTGAGTGCCCCAATCCGGTCCCTGCCGGTTCAACTCCGTGGGGTCGTGGGCCACGGAGAAATAGACCTTGAGCAGTTGACCGTACGAGATCTTCGAAGGATCGTACTTGATCCGGACTGACTCGGCGTGTCCGGTGTTGCCGGTGCTGACAATTTCGTAATGCGCGGTGTCCGCGTTGCCTCCCGCATAGCCGGAGACAACCTCAGAAACGCCCTTCAACGATTCGAAGACGCCCTCCATTCCCCAGAAACAGCCGCCGGCCAAAACGGCGGTTTCTGATTTCCCAGCCGTACGGGGCGTATCCACCGTAGGATCGGGAAAGTTGGCGGCGCTCAGGGCGACAGTGAGGAATGGCACTGCGATAGCGGCCTTCCACAGACATCGGGGCAAAAAGGTGAATCGGTTTGTGCTTACCATACGTTGTGCTCCAAGAAGCCTTTTCTTCATGATAGTGCGACTGCCGGCTCTCGCTACCTATATTCGCTTCATTCCCCTCAGAAGTTACGAATTCGGGCCGGGCGGATGAGCGATATAGTGGATCAGGGTTCGCCCGTGGCAATGCCGTGGATTGTTCGCGTAGGGCTGGTCGTATTCGCGGCTGCGGCTAGTGCCAACGCCCAAGTGACGCTTGGCGGCCGGGTCGTGGACGAAAACGAAGCACCGGTGGCGAACGCCCACGTGCGGGTTCACAAAGGCGAGCAGGCGCCAGCGGAAACGTTCACCGGGCCTACAGGCGCATTTCGGATTTCTCTTCCCGAAGACGGCGACTACCTGGTGAGCGTCGAGAGCCCAGGCTATTTCCGCCTAACCGACCGGCCCGCGCACGTGGAGAAGGGCGAAGCCGAGTTGACGCTGGTGCTCAGCCCGGAGCGGGAAGTCTTCCAGAGCGTCGAGGTGGGCGATTCGCCATCATTGGTTGACCCGGCGACGACCGATAATGAACAACGTCTGAGCGGGACGCAAATCAACAATGTTCCTTACCCGTCTAGCAATAGCTTGCGAAACGGGTTAAAACTGACGCCGGGTGTAGTGCAGGACCCCTCTGCCGGCGTACACTTCCACGGCGGCGCCGAGTATCAAACGCAATACACGCTGGACGGCTTCGACATCACAGATCCCATCAGCGGACGTTTTGCGACGAGGTTGGCTGTGGAGGGAATCCGTTCGGTCGACCTGACCTCCTCGCTTGAGTCGCCTCAATACGGGCGCGGCTCGGCAGGAACGCTGGCGATCAGCACGGAAAACGGCACGGATGAGTATCACTTCACGGCGACGAACTTCATTCCGGGATTGGATACGCACCACGGACTGGTGCTAGGCGACTGGACACCGCGCGCCGGTTTTTCAGGACCTCTGGTCAAGGGCCGCGCCTGGTTCTCCGATAGTTTCGATGGCGAATTCAACGGCGGGTATGTCAATGGGTTGCCCAAGGGCGAGGACACGAACACGACCTGGGCGGCCGGAAACCTGTTTCACACGCAGGTGAACCTGACGGCGGCCAATATCTTGTACGGGGACTTCTTGACCGATTACACACATCAGGCTCACGCCGGGCTGGGTGTGCTAGATCCGGAATCGACCACATTAGGCCAGAGCGAGAACGAGTGGGTGGCGGCGGTGAAAGACACGCACTCATGGAACGACAGCACGATGCTGGAGGTTGGGTTTGCCTGGCAGAGAGTGTTCCTGAGCTCGGTTCCGGAAGGCACCGCGCTTTACGTGCTGACGCCGGAAGGACGCAGCGGAAACTACTTTGTGGATTCGCGGGAGCACGGCGGGCGCATGCAGCTTTTCGTGAATCTCTTCCCGTCGGCTTTTCACCTGGCGGGCCGGCACCAATTGCAGGTGGGGGCCGATGCGCAACGGCTCACGTTTTCGGCGCAACTTCGGCGCACGGGCTATGAAGTGATCGGGCTCTCGGGGCTGCCACTTTTGGAGACCATGTTTACCGGGAGCGGCGACTTCCATCGGCCGAACGTAGCGATGGCCTCCTATATTAACGATCACTGGCAGCCGGTTCCCAGGCTCGTAGTTGATGTGGGAGTGCGCGAGGACTGGGACGAACTGGTGCGGCGCGCGTCGTTCGGGCCGCGCGTCTCGGCGGCCTATGCACCGTTTGCGAACTCACGTACGAAGATTGTGGCAGGATACAGCGTCATCTACGACGCAACAAACCTGTCGCTGTTCAGCCGGCCGCTGGATCAGCAGGCGGTCACTACACCTTTTTCGGCGGCGGGTGTGCCCGAGGCTCCAGTGACCACCACTTTTATCGCGGGCCACGGACTCAGCATGCCGCGATACGACAACTGGAGTGCGGGCGTGGAGCAGGACCTGGGCCATCGCATCTATGCGAAGGTGGCTTGGCTGCGGAGACGCGGGACGGACGGTTTTGTGTACAGCCCAGAGAGCGGAGGATCCGTTTTCGTTCAACCGCAATCGCTGGGCTACGCGTACGGCGGAACGTATGAATTATCCAACCTGCGGCGCGATTCCTACGACGAAGAAGCTGTGACGGTGCGTCACTCTTTCGGTGATCAGTACGGCTGGATGGTGAGTTACGTACACTCGCAGGCGCTTTCCAATGCAGTGCTTGACGTGAGCGCAGACCAGCCACTTCAGGTGGGCAACAATCTAGGCCCGATGCCGTGGGATGCCCCCAACCGGTTCCTGAGCTGGGGGTACCTGCCACCGCCATTGCAGAGGTTCCGGAAAAATTGGGCGGTCGCGTATCTGTTGGATTGGCGGACGGGCTTTCCTTATTCGATTGCGGACGACACGGGACATGTGCAGGGTGCGGTGGACTCGCACCGTTTTCCCTCCAACCTCGATTTCAATTTGCACCTGGAGCGCCGTTTCACATTTCGCGGCTACCGGTTCGCCATTCGCTTGGGGGCCAACAACCTGACGGACCATCGCAATCCGACGGCGGTGAGCAACGTGCTTGGCTCGCCGACGTTCGGGCAATTCTATGGTGATGAGGGCCGGCACTTCGTGGTGCGGATACGGTTATTTGGGAGAGCGAAGAGCTGAGGAATCAGGTCATCAGAAAGCCAAGGGGAGGCAAGCCATTCCACGGTGAAGCCTCATAACATTCTCGAGCGCGGAGAAAAGCTGGACGCGTTTCAACCACTGCTGCGGGGCTGACCGGATGTTCACATTTAGGCGCGTAAAAACAGCGTGCTATGGTAGTGGCTCAGGTGCGCCCGACTACGACGAGAGTTTTTCTTTCTGGTGTACTGCTGATCGCTTCGGCGGCGTGGGTGGCGGCACAGCAACCACTGCCACTCGCAGATGCCGACCTTCGCGGCGCAACGATTTTTCAGCAATCCGGTGTTACTGGAATGGTACTGGTTGTTGTTCACAATCAGGAAGTCATGATGAAGGGCTATGGGGAGACATTTCCTGGGAGTGGAGTTAGACCGAATTCGAACTCTCTTATTCGACTGTGCTCCATATCGAAGGTCTTTGCTGGCGAATTACTGACGGAGCTGACGAACGAGGGCAAGGTCAGGCTGAGCGATCCTTTGCAGCGGTTTGCACCGCCTAAAAGAATTGTGCCCAAAGGCGCCGGCGGAACACCTATCACGTTGCAGGATCTTGCTACGCACACGAGCGGACTGCCGCGCGAAGTCGGCCCTTATCCTACAAAGGCGCCGCACTTCACTTTTCCGGATCAGCCTTTTCGCTGGAGATGGCTCCCGAAGCAGAGACTGATTACCCGGCCGGGCACAGCTGCCCTATATTCCAATGTTGGCTTTGATTTTCTTGGCGACGCACTTGCGACTGCTGCGAACGAGACCTATGCTCAGCTTCTGAATGAACGCATCGTGGGGCCGCTCGGCCTGCGCGACACGACGCTGACACCCACGACGGAGCAGTGTGCTCAGTTGCTACGTGGAACCGAGGATGAAGGCCCATGCACCGACACACAAGCATCGGGAGCCAGCGGAGGCGTGTACTCAACTGCCGCAGATATGGCTCGCGTGCTTCAATATCTGCTGCATATTCCAGGAGCTACTGCTCAGGCTGGGCCGAAGATTGCCGTCTATCTGAAGCCGGCACAACTGAAGTCGGTGCAAGGTCTGAGCCATGCAGGAGACCCGACCGGCATTGGGCTGGCATGGATTCAACTGGGAGATCCGGACGGCCCATCGACGCTGGTGGAGAAGACCGGGGGAGGCGCGGGGTTTGAGACATACATCGCTCTGAGCCTCAAGCGCCAAGCGGGCATATTTCTGGCGGTCACTGAGGGCAAGGGACGTAGGCAAATAAATCTCCACTACGAAGCCAACAATGTTCTAGCGGCCCTGTCTAATGTGCCGCCGCTTCCGCCAAAGGTACGCCAGGTTCGTGCGGTTAGGAAGAGACGTGTTCATCGACCTGCTTCAGCGGTAGCGCAGTAGGGGTCGTCGCTCTAAAGGCCGATTCCGGCCGCCGCGCACGGTGTTTGCGAATCCACTTGAGCGCAGGTCATCATCCTGGAAACCGATCCGCTGCCGAAAACGGACTATGATCGAAATATGAAACGCCGCGCGTTTTTGCAGGCCGCAGCCACGGTTCCGGTGGCTCTGGCCGCCACTCTGCATGAGGACCTACCCAAGTATCGAATCGTGAGCCGCTTTGCACCGGCGGCGAATCCGGGCATGCCTGGACCGTATCCCGGCATCGTGGCGCGCGTGCATGCCGAGAAATCGATCGACGAGAAATCGGAAAAGGTGGACGTGCCCACGGTGCGGGAAATGATGGCGCAGGGAATACGCGCGCTCACTGGGGACGCTGACGCCCGCGACAGTTGGGCGCGCTTCTTCAATTCCGCCGACGTGGTGGGCATCAAAGTGAACTGCTCGGGCGCCCCGGGGATTATGTCCACACCCGAGGTGGTGGGTGAGATCGTGCGGAACCTGGGCGTGGTGGGAGTGAAGCCGATTCAAATCTGGATCTACGAGCGCTTCCAGGGCCAGGTGGACAGCGCGCATTACGAACGCTATGTGCCCGCGGGCGTGCACATCTGGACGGCAGAACATAATCGGGGATCGATTGCGGGCTACGATCCGCAGACTTACGTGGATGTGAACTTCTTTGGCGAGGACGACACGCGATCGAATCTGGCGCGGCCCGTCATCGAACACTTCACAAAGATCATCAACGTGCCGAACATGAAGGACCACGGGGCATCGGGCGTGACCGGCTGCCTGAAGAACATCGCCTACGGAAGTTTTTCCAACGTGGCTCGGTCGCATTCCGGAATCAAGACGAACACGTATTCGTTCATCGGCACACTGGCTACGGTGGAGCCCGTGCGCTCGCGAACCGTGCTCGGCATCATGGACGGGCTGCGCGGCGTGTGGCATGGCGGGCCGTTCTCGCCGAATCGCAAATTCCGTTTCTATCCGAAGCAAATGATGTTCGGGACGGACCCGGTGGCGATGGACCGGCTGCTGCTGGACGTGATCGACGACAAACGCAAGGCGGAGCACGCTACCTCGGTGTGGGATCGCTCGATGGCGCATATCAAGAGCGGCCGTGACTACGATGACAATCCGAGCATCGACCGGTTTATTCGGGAACCGGGGCATATTCAGTACGCATCGACGCTGGGGCTGGGCGTCTACGATCTCGATAAGATTCAAGTCAGGAAAGTCGAGCTGTGATGCTCGCTTTTTTTTTGGCGGCGCTGCTGCCGGGGCTTTATTGGGACGAGAGTCCGCAGACGGCGGAGGCGGTGAAGAAGGCCGGTGCGGAGCGAGTGTATGTGCCCGCGGGCCAGAAGGCGGCATGGAAGGCGGCCGGGATTGACGCCGAGGCATTCGATGCGAAGAAGTTCGTGAAGCTGCCGGCTCCCGGAGTGGAGTATCGAAGGGACGTCGCGGCGGCCACGAGCATGCCTTGGGTGGACGCGAACGGCTGGCAATTAGAACGCGACGGCCGGCATTCGTACTATTACGACGTACCGTGGCGGAAAGCGGCGCTGGCTGCGGCGGAGGCGTACATGTACGGCGTGGATGCCGTGGTGCATCCGGAAGCGCGCGATATGCCGGCCTTCGGACAGATGCTGGCATTTCTGCGTAGCATTGACGGGCCGGTGCTGCCGGTCGAGGCGAACATTGGGATCATCGATGACGGGTCGGACGAGACGGGCGAGGTTCTGAACCTGCTCTCGCGGCGGAACCTGCTGTATCGAGTGGTTGCCGCGCCGGACGCGAAGTACGGCCTGAACGTGCAGATCGGAACGAAGGAGTTTCCGAAGGAAGAGGCGGCTGACGCTTACGGATTCGCGACGCTGGTCCGCCAAAAGCTAACGGACGAAAAACGGCTGTTGCGCATTTACGGAAGCGATGTGGTGCTCGGGCGGCTGAACGGGGACGAGCACAGGCTTCGCGTGAATCTGATCAACTACGGCGGCGGCAAGGTGGACGGGATGCGCGTGCGGATTCGCGGTGAGTACCGGCACGGGACGCTGAAGGCGTTCGCGATGAAGGACGTGGCGCTGACGGATTACGTCGTGACGGATGGCGGGACGGAGTTCACGATTCCGCAGATGAGCGTATACGCGGTGGTGGATTTGGAGAGGTGAGTGATGCCGATTTCCCGAAGAGAATTCATCGCCGGTGCGGCCGCGGCTCCTGCTGTGCTTCAGGCGCAGCGCCGGCCGAAGCTGGCAGCGGTCTGCACGATCTTCTTTCGCTACTCGCATAGCCAGCATATCGTCGACCGGTTTCTCGACGGGTACGGATGGAACGGCACGCATCACCATCCGCCGATGGACCTGGTGGCACTGTACGTGGACCAGGTGGGCGAGGGTGACTTGAGCCGGGAGCGGGCCGCGCGGCATCCGGAGATGAAGATTTATCCGACGATCGCGGAAGCGCTGACGCTCGGAGGCAGCAAACTCGCCGTGGATGGCGTGGTGCTGGTGGGCGAGCACGGCCACTACCCGGAAAACGAAAAGGGGCAGACGAAGTATCCACGCTACGAATTCTTCCAGCAGATCGTGAAGGTATTTCGCGACAGCGGCCGCTCGGTGCCGGTGTTCAACGACAAGCACCTCTCCTGGAACTGGGACTGGGCGAAAGAAATGTACGACACATCGCGCAGCATGGACTTCGCGTTCATGGCGGGATCGAGCCTGGCGGTGACGTGGCGTACGCCGTCGGTCGAGATGCCCACGGGCGCGCGGGTTCGCGAGGCGCTGAGCGTGTGTTATGGCGGCGTGGATAGCTATGACTTTCACGGCCTGGAAACGATTCAGTGCATGGTGGAGCGGCGGCAGGGCGGCGAGAGCGGCGTGAAATGGTTACAGGCGTTTCGCGGCGAGAATTTCTGGAAGGCTTATCAGGAGGACGTCTGGCCGCACGAGTTGATGGAGGCTGCGCTGTGCCGAAGCCACACGCTGACGCCCGCGCGCGCCGGCTTCAACGACGTTTTCCCGACGTTCGATGACATGCGACGGTTGGTGAAGAACCCCGTGGCTTACCGCTACGAGCATGCGGACGGGCTCAAGTGCACGATGCTGCTGATGAGCGGGCTTGTGCGGGACTTCACGTTCGCGGCGAGCCTGGAAGGACGGGCGGAGCCTTTCTCGACGCAAATGTACCTGCCGATGCCGGATGGGCGCACCACGCTGGCGAATTTCTTCAGTCCGCTGGTGAACGGAGCGGAGCAGATGTATTTGACGGGGAAGCCCACGTATCCGGTGGAGCGGACGCTGTTGACGACCGGATTGACGGCGGCGGGGGTCGAGAGCTTGTATCGGAATCAAACGCGCTACGAGACTCCGCACCTGGGCATTCGCTATCCGCCCACGAAAGAATCCACGTTCTGGAGAACCTAGCCGGCCATGCAACGCATTGCGGTTATCACGACGGTCTACAAGTACCTTTCGCACGCGCAGCACGAAGCGGACCGGATTCTGGTGGGCTACCCGCGCGACGGAAGGTGGCACCGGCCGGATATGAAAATCGTATCGCTCTACGTGGACCAGAGACCGGAAGGCGATCTCAGCGAAGCACGTGCGCGCGAGTTCGGATTTCACGTGTATCCGAGCGTGGCGGAAGCGCTGCGCTGTGGCGGCGACAAATTGGCCGTCGATGCGGTGATGATCATCGGCGAGCATGGTGAGTATCCGCGTAACGAGAAAGGCCAGATTCTCTATCCACGCTACGAGTTCTTCCAGCAGTGTGTGGACGTATTCGAGAAAGATGGAAGAACCATTCCCGTTTTCAACGACAAGAATCTTTCGTACAGTTTCGAAAAAGCCAAATGGATGGTGGACGCCTCGCGGCGGCTGGGATTTCCGGTGCTGGCGGGATCGTCATTGCCGGTAACGTGGAGGCTGCCGGACGTGGAATTGCCGCTTGACTGCGAGATCGAAGACGCGCTGATGGTGGGCGAAGGCGGGTCGGACGCCATGGATTATCACGCGCTCGAGGGCTTGCAGTGCATGGTGGAGCGGCGCAAGGGCGGCGAAACCGGCGTCAAAGCGGTGCAGTTGGTGGAAGGCGATGCGGTCTGGAAGGCTGGAGAGGAAGGCCGCTGGTCTAAGGAGCTGCTGACCGCCGCGCTTTCGCGGAGCGACACACCGCTCGGGCTGACCGTGAAAGATGGACGCACTCAAGACCTGGTGCACAACGGCGAGTTGCCCAAGCTGGCGAAGAACCCGTGGGCTTATTTCATCGAGTACGCGGATGGGCTGAAGGCGACGCTGCTGATGCTGGATGGAGCTTTGCAGGATTTCAACTTTGCGGCGCGCTTGAAGGGGCGGGGTCTCATATCCACGCAATTTCTACTAACGCCCGAACCGAATGTGACGTACTCGGCGCGCCTGATCAGCAAAGTGGAAGAGATGTTCGTGACCGGCAAGGCGCCGTACCCCGTGGAACGCACGCTGCTGGTGAGCGGCGTGCTGGAAAGCTGCCTCACTTCGCGCGTCCAAAGCCATCGGAGGCTGGAGACGCCACATCTCAACGTCAGGTACCAGGCGAAGGTATAACCACCTTGACACCGTCCGGTTGACGCGCCACAATGGCAGGCCAAATGGGTACTGGAACAGCCGCACAGCCCGAGGCCCCCGGACAACCCGCCCAGATGGGCGAGCTTGGCCGCCTCACCGGTGTCCTATGGGAACCGGGTGGTACTTTTCGGGATATCGCCGCGTATCCGCGTTGGTGGCCGCCCATGGCCATCATTATCGTGCTGAGTTTGGTGTTCACATACACGTTTAGCCAGCGCGTGGGATTCGAACGGTTCTACCGCCAGCAAATGGAGACCAACTCGCGCACACAGAATATGGAGCCGGCCCAGCGGGAGCAGGCCATTGCCATACAGGTCAAAGTTGCCCCCTACTTTTTCTACGGCTTCAGCGTCATCGGAACACCGGTGATGGCGTTGATTGTGGCGGCCATCTTTCTGCTCATCTTCAAGACCTTTCTAGGCGCGGATGTCTCTTTCCGCCAGGTGTACGCAGTCTGCTGTTATGCGCTGGTCCCGCTGATCCTTTCAAGCATCATGGCTTTGGCTGTGATGCTGCTGAAGGATCCGGACCAATTCGATTTGCAGAACGCGACGCCCACCAATATCGGCGCGTTTCTTGACGCGGTGAGCACTCCCAAGTGGCTTTACAGCTTGGCCAGCTCGGTCGACGCCTTTTCGCTCTGGATCCTGGCGTTGCTAGCTACCGGCCTGAGCGTGGCGGCGCGCAAAATCTCCTGGGCGACGTCGATGACATGGGTGTTGGGTTCGTGGGTGATTTGGGTACTGATCAAGATGGGTTCGGCCGCGGCTTTCGGTTAGACGCCGGCTTTCTCTTGATTTTCCCACCGCGCAGGCGATAGCATAAGCCTCCTAGCCAGGAGTGCGGACATTTCATGATGCAGCGACGGGTTTGGATTCTGAGTGCCTTCGCGGTTCTTACCGCGGTGGCTTTTTTCGTGGCCACTGGTGACGCGCAGCCGGGCACGGTAAAGCAGATTGTTCCTGGCGTCTGGTTCCGCGAGGGCGACCCTGTCAACCTGGGACACTGCAACAACGTCATCATCGAGATGAGAGACTACTTGATCGTGGTGGACGCGAATTTCCCGAGCGGGGCGCGGCTTGCGATGGAAGCAGCCAAGAAAGTTTCGGACAAGCCGGTGAAGTACGTCTTCGACACACACCATCATGGCGACCATGCCTACGGCAACGCAGTGTGGACGCAGGCGGGCGCTACCACGCTAGCCTACAAAGGCGTGATCGAGGAGATGAAGCGCTATGAGCCCAAGCGCTGGCAGCAGGCCGCGAAGGAACGCCGGGACGTTGCCGACATGCACAGCGACAGCGTCGAGCCGCCCAAACAAACCTTCGACAAGAGCCCGTTCATTCTCAAGGATGACACGCGCGAAGTTCGCTTTTACTTCTTCGGCTGGGCGCACACGCGCGGCGATGGATTCGTTTATCTGCCCAAGGAGAAAGTGCTGTGCAGCGGCGATGCGGCCGTGAACGGGCCGTACAATTACCTGGCGGACGGGAACCTCGCCAACTGGCCGAAGGTAACCGCGGCGGCTGCGAAGCTCGGCGCGGAGCACGTGCTACCGGGTCACGGCGGTCCCGGCGGCAAAGAGATTCTGGAGGGGCAGGGCCGGTTCATGATAGAACTGCACAACGCCGTGGAGACGGCAGTCAAACAGGGCAAGAAACTCGATGACATCGTGAAGAAGGACGGAACCAAACTGTCCACCAGCATCCAGTTGCCTGAGAGTGTGAAGAACTGGGTGGGGGACGACCTGGCCGCTCAGGTTCGCGACGCTTACGAAGAGATTTCACAGCACAAACCGCACGGAGACATTCCGCACGAGTAAGCACAGTGATGGCGGCCCATGCGCTCTGCTACCATGCTGAATCGTGCGCATCGGCATTGACACGGGCGGAACATTCACGGACTTCATCGTATTGCGCGATGATGGCGCGGTCGAGACCTTCAAGTTGCGCTCAAATCCCGCCTCGCCGGCGAGCGTGATTCTGGAGGGATTGCGACGCATCGCAGCGCCTGCGCGCACGGACGTGGTACACGGTTCCACAGTAGCCACCAATGCGCTGCTCGAACGCAAAGGCGCTCGGACGGCGTTCATCGCGACCGAAGGTTTCACCGACCTGGTGCGCATCGGGCGGCAGAACCGGGCGCAACTCTACAATCTCACTCCACCGCTAAAGCGCCACCTCGTGCCGCCGGAACTGTGCTTCGGCGTTGGCGAGCGGGCTTATTTCGATGGTTCGATTGCCAAGCGTCCTGCGCGCGCGGAGTTGGTGCGGCTGAGAAACCGTCTGCGCCGGGCCAGAGTGGACTCGGTGGCGATTTGCTTCCTTCACGCATACGCCAACCCGGAAAATGAGCAGACCACGGCGCGTGTGTTAGGCGGAGGACATTATCTCTGTTGTTCGCACGAAGTGTCGCCCGAGTTTCGCGAGTACGAGAGGGCCTCCGCGACTCTCATCAATGCGTACGTCGGTCCGCTCATGGACGCGTATCTGTCCGAACTGGAGCGCGGCACACGGCACCGCGTCTCCATTCTGCAATCCAACGGCGGGTTCATCTCCATGGCTGAGGCGCGGCGCCACGCTGTGCGAACGATTCTCTCGGGACCGGCGGGCGGCGTGGTCGGTGCGGGCGCGGCAGCGCGGTGGAGCGGCTTCGAACGGGCGCTTACTTTTGACATGGGCGGCACGTCCACCGACGTCAGTCTTTGGGACGGGAAACTCCGGCTGACGACCGAGGCCTTCGTCGATGGTCTTCCCGTACGAGTGCCGATGCTGGATATCCACACGGTGGGTGCGGGCGGAGGCTCGATCGCGCGGGTGGATGAAGGCGGTCTCCTGCGTGTGGGTCCGGAGAGCGCGGGCGCCGACCCTGACCCGGCATGCTACGGGACAGGCGATCAAGCCACGGTCACCGACGCGCACGTGGCGCTTGGCCGCATCACGTCCCACCAGTTTCTGGGCGGCGAGATGCAAATCGACGCAGCCCGCGCCGGTGCGGCGGTCGATCGCATTGCTCGTGTGCTCAAGCGCGGCCAAGTCTCAACGGCCGCCGGGATTGTGCGCGTGGCCAATGCCAACATGGAGCGCGCCATTCGCGTGGTCTCCGTCGAGCGTGGGCGCGATCCCCGCGATTTCCCGCTGGTCGCGTTCGGCGGCTGCGGTGGGCTGCATGCGTGCGAAATGGCGGAAGAGCTGGGAATCCGGTTGGTGGTCGTGCCACGCTTCGCGGGAGCGCTTTCGGCGCTGGGCATGCTGCTGGCGGACCGCATGCGCGATTACTCGGCCGCGGTGGTGGACGCGAAGCAGATCGAGAGGCGATTCGCACAGCTTGAAAGATCGGCCCGGCGCGATATGCGCGGCGCAACAATCGAGCGAATGGCCGACGTGCGCTATGTCGGCCAAAGTTACGAGCTCACGGTTCCTTGGGGCGCCTCGTTTCACGAAGAGCACCAGCGCATCTACGGTTATTGCGATCCGCGGCGGCCCACTGAGATCGTGACGGTAAGAGTGCGCGCGACGATCGCGGCAGCCAGAACTGAGGCGCCCGCGTGGGCGCGCTCACGGTCACGAACCAAACCGGAGGTGCGCCGCGTGTGGACCGGCGGCAAGTTCCGGCTCCTACCGTTGTTTGCGAGGGAGCAGGTCCGCGAACGTGAGTCACAGGGTCCGGCGTTGGTGGTGGATTACGGTGCGACCGCGCTCATTCCTCCCGGCTGGCGATTCCATGTAGATCACGCGGGGAACCTGGTGGTGCGGCGCTAGATCATTACTGCGCCCATTAGGAATCGGGGTATTGAGCCCTCTATCTTTGATAGATCTCGATCCACTGGCCGTGACGTGTCCATCGTGCCACGCGGTGCGCGCCCAGCAACACGTGCAATTCGTCCGGATCCACTGGCGGGCTGTATCCGTAGTACTTTCGGAGAAACGACGTCCACCGTTGGTTTTCCATTAAACCCAGCGGGTCCCATGCCGGAGAGTAGAGCACGAGGACGCCCACATCTGCGCGAACCAGCGGCTCGACGTTTGCGACGGAGAAATCGTCGATTTCGCGGACGCGGAGCTTATGCCGCACATAACCGAATTCCGGCCGCCGCAACGCCGAAGCTAGAGGAAACATCGTCGCAATCCTGGCTTGAGGAAGACGCGTTTCCAGGTACTCGGCGGCCTGGGACTGAAGTGCAACGAAATCGGTGAACGCCAGGTTATTCTCCAACGGGAACGGGTACGGCGGGTTTACGAAATTCCCCACGATCAGCGCCGCGCCCAGTGCCGTTGCGCTCACGATGCGCCAACGCGTTCGATATTGCCACAACGCCGCCGCAAACCCGAGATAGAGGACGGGAAGCACCGGGACGAGGTATCGCTCGAGAACGGCTCCGCCCAGAACGCTCACCAGAAGCACGTGCCCCGCCACAAGCACGCCGGCCACGCGCCAGGCGCGGGTCTTGAACACTGCCGTGTTTCGCAGTGCCAGGATCACGGCAGTGGTTCCGATCCAGTGGCCCGTCCCGATGAACAAGTAGTACAAGCGCCGCATAAGCGCCAGCGGCAAACGCACCGGATGAAGCGGGTACCAGATGTTGTACTGCGTGAACGCCGCGTTGCCAAACAAGCGCCCCGTCCCGCGCTCGAGCACAACGAGCCAAACGAGCAGCGGCACGAGCGGCAAGAGAAACCACAGCGCATCCCGCCGGCGCCGTTCCATCCACAACCACCAGCCGAACAGGCCGGGCGCAATGAGGCCCGTTTCCTTCACCAGCACGAGAACTGCGGAGACAAGCACCGCCGCGACGATTCGATCGTCCAGAAAGAGCAGCAGTGCGAGCACCAGAAACACCATCGCCGGCATATCGAGCTGCGCCATCATCGATTGCGCGAAAAACAGCGGCGACACTGCAAGTAGCCCTGCGGCGAGACTGGCGGCGCCGGTCGAAAGCCCCATGCGGAGTCCCAGGCGCAGCGTAGCCATCACGCCGAGCACCGCCAGCGCCAGCATCGCCAGGCGAGTCGCGGCGATCGAGTAGCCGGTCACGCACCACACGGCCGCCATGTAGGCCATGACTCCCGGTGGATGAACGTTGGGCACGGTCGAGCGCGGAATCCAAGCTCCCTTTTGCAAAATGTCGAGCGCGGCCGGCACAAACTGGCCCAGCTCATCCCAGTAAAACGGAAGCCTCAGAAAGGGCAGATGGCTGGCAAAGAGGAACGCCGCAATGCCCGCTGAAGCCAGAAAATAAAATTGAGCGCGGACGTGTTCGCCTGCCGGCGCTGCAGCCATTGGAAGCTACTGCACGATGCCCGCGCCGGCCTGAGGCTCGAGCTTGATTTCGCCGAAGGCTGACTCGTATTGCGTAACGTTTTGTTGCAGCACGTTCAGCAGCGCTTTGGCTTGTTGCGGGCTGAGGTAGATGCCCTGAAAGTTGTGAATGTTCACGCTATCCGGAGCGGTCTGGTTCACCAGCCCGAACAGCAGGAGAAAATCCCAGAGGCTCACGCGAACCTGCACGCTGTTGGCGTAGCCTTCGCGGTACTCCGGCGAGTTGATCAGTTGGATCTTGGGCTGCTGTGGAGGGGTGGTCATAGACCTAACATAGTGAATCACGGGGGCGCGCCCGTCAACCACCGCGCGCGGCGAGCTTCCTTCCGCTATCCTGGAATTCATGTCTCGCATGCTGGAAGAGATTCGCCAACAGCCGGATAGGCTGGAGCGCACACTGCGCCGGGAGCTCAAGCGCGTGGAGCGTTTCAAACGCCTGGTGGAGAAGCGCCGGCCGCGTTTGGTGGTGCTGGTGGCGCGCGGCACCTCCGACAATGCCGCTCTGTTCGGCCGCTATCTTCTCGAAATCACCACCCGCATTCCCGTCTCGCTTGCCGCGCCCTCGATCTACACGCTCTACAACGCGCGCGTGGATTTCCGCGACGCCCTGGTGGTTGCGGTTTCGCAATCGGGCGAATCCACCGACACGAATCTCATTTTGTCAGAGGCGCGCCAGCAAGGGGCGCTGACCGTCGGCATCACGAACGAGCAATCCAGCTCGCTCGCGAAGCTCGCCGAGCATGTCTTCTTTGTCCACGCCGGCAAAGAGAAAAGCGTGGCCGCCACCAAGACCTACACCGGCCAGCTTCTCATGCTCTACCTGCTGGCATACGCGCTGGGCGCCAAGATTCGGCCCGACGACCTGGCGCGCATCCCCGAGCGCGCCGCCAGTGCGCTCCGCCTCGAGGCGGAAATCCGTGCTCTCTCGGAACGCTATCGTTTCATGGACCACTGCGTCGTCATGGGCCGCGGCCTGAATTACGCCAACGCCTTCGAAATGTCGCTCAAATTGATGGAGACCTGCTACGTGGTGGCGGAGCGCTTTTCGTCGGCCGACTTCCTGCACGGTCCCATCGCGCTTGTGGAACCCAATTTCCCGGTGTTCGTTTTCGCGCCGTCGGGCGTCACCTGGACGCCGGTTCGCGAAGCCATCGAGAAGCTGAATTCACTCCAAGCGGAAACGGTCATCATCACGGATGCCGGCAACCCCGCTGCGGCCGAAGTCGGGACGCGCGTGATCCGCCTGCCCCAGCGCTTGAGCGAGCTGTACACGCCCATCCCCTACATCATTCCCGCGCAGATGTTCGCGGCGTGTCTGGCCGCCCAGAAAGGTCTGGACCCCGACCGACCACGCACACTCACCAAAGTGACGTTAACGTTATGAATCGCGCGCCAGATCGTGCGCAGCGCGGCCCAGCGTCAACACAGCGCGGTCAATGGCATCCGACCACCGGTATCCGCAACTGATGCGAACATAGTTACTGAACCGGCCCGTTGTGGAAAATATCGGACCGGGAACGATGCTGATGTTCGCCGCCACCGCTGCGCGAAACAATTTCAGCGCGTCCACTTTCTTCGGCAGCTCGACCCACAGCACATACCCCGCATCGGGCCGTGTGATACACGTGCCTTCCGGAAAGTACTTGGCCACAGCCTGGCTCATGATGCGCACCTGTTCCGCGAACGCGATACGAAGCCGGCTGACGTGGCGGTCGAATCCGCCTGATTCCAGAAACTCCGCGAGTACAAACTGCGGCAGAGACGCTGTGGCAACGGTGTTGATGAACTTAAGCCGCTCGACTTCCGCTTGATAGCGGCCCGCGTGCATCCATCCCACGCGAAAACCTGGCGTCAGAACCTTGGAAAAAGACGCACACAGTAGCACATTGCCCTTGCGGTCGAACGCCTTCGCGACTTTCGGCTGCCGTGCCCCGAATGCCAGCTCGCCGTAAATGTTGTCCTCGATCAGCGCGACATCATGTCGCGCCGTGAGCTCCGCAAGGTCCTTCTTGTAATCGTCCGGCAGCACGTAGCCCAGCGGATTATGGCCGTTCGTCATCGATACACACGCTTTGATGCGGTGCTTGCGTATGGCGCTTTCCAGCCGGTCGAGGCTCATCCCCTCGCGCGGATGCGTGGGAATCTCGATGGCCTGCATGCCCAACGACTGGATGGCTTGGAGCACGCCGAAATAAGTCGGGCTTTCCGCTGCGATCACGTCGCCCGCCCGGGCCACCGCGCGAAGGCTCAAGTTGAGTGCCTCCATCGCCCCCGTGGTTACGACGATTTCCGACGGTGAGAGATTGCACCCGTAAGCCAGCGAACGGCGCGCAATCTGCCGGCGCAGACTCTCTGCCCCCGGCGGAAACACATAGCTGCTGCTGTGGCAGGGGTCGCGCCGGATCACGCCCCGCAGAATCTGGTTTAGCTTGCCGTTCGGCAGTAGCTGCGGATCCGGCAGCGCGCTGCCCAGAGGAATATTCCCAGGCTGATTCGCCGCTCGTATAACTTCGGCCACGATGTCGCCGGCCCGGAAACTCGCCGGCTTGGGCTCCGGCGTTTGAAACCTTGGCTCAGGAATCGATTTCGCGAACGCAACGCGCACGAAGAACCCGGATTTTGGCCGTGATTCGATGGCGCCGCGGTTCTCCAGCCATATATACGCCTCCAGCACCGTCGAAACGCTGACCCCTTGCTGACGGCTGAAGGTGCGCACCGAGGGAAGGCGGTCGCCTGGGCGTAACACGCCACCCCCCATCTGCTCTTCGAGAGACCGGGCGAGCTTTAGGTAGAGCGGCGTCTTGACCGCTGCGAGCGTGGACATCAGATTTAAAAGTTTACAACTGTACTGGTCACATTGCAATGAATCTGAATCTGTACTTATTCGCGATCCCACCGTACCATGTGGGAAGCTGCATGGCATCCAAAGCGTTTCCGCAGACCGCCGCAGGCCCCATGATCGCGCTGCACGCACGCGCGCCGCAGTTCGTGAGCCGCCTCACCAGCGGCCACATTGAGCAGCTCTGGCGCATGTACCAGAGCGAATGGTGGAGCCGCGGCCGCAAGCTTCACGACGTCCGCCGCGCCGTGCAGCATTCGGACCTGGTCTTCGCCTTCTGCGATTCGGAAACCGGCAACCTCGTGGCCTTTGCTCGCGTTCTCACCGACTTCGTCTACAAAGCCATCGTCTTTGACGTGATCGTGGCACGTTCCCATCGCGATCTGGGTCTCGGGAGAATGCTGCTGGACGCCATCACGGCCCACCCCGCCCTGCTGTTTGTCGAGCACATTGAACTCTACTGCCGGGACGAGATGGTCCCCTTCTACAAAAAGTGGGGATTCACCGCCGGTCCCGCCCTGCGCTTCATGCGCAAGAAGCAGGAGCCGCTGCTTGCCAACGCCTCAATGCCCGGTGCTTCTGATCGCAGCTAGATTTCGCAACAGTTCTGCGCCCTTCTGTTTTTTCCACGCGCGTGCTCAATTTTTCCACTGGTCTCCCACCGTCCTGCCCCGCTAAACGAATGAAATCACGACGGAAAAATCTTGAGGAAAAAGTCATCTGTGTTAAAGATTTCCTTTGACGGAAAAAAGCTTTGGGGGCATGATGACTGAGGTTCCAAGAGGTTCACGGAACAGTCGAACCTGGTGAGACGTAGCGAACCCGGAACGATGATCCGAAGGCCGGTTGTCAAAAGCAAACGGCTGGCGGGGAGCGAAGGGAAATCGGGCAGTTCACACAGGTGAGCTTTCGAGCGGCAGGCTGCGTCGAACGCTGCGATCCGCAAGGGGATGTAAAAGTCCCCCGAGGGGAGTGGAGATACAGTGGCCGTAAGAAACGCTGGAACGAAGTCGGGCAACGGGCTCATCGCGATGATCCCGCCCAGTACGGGGCAAACCGAACTGAGTGGAAGAGCAGTGAGTGGAACGGGCTCGATAGAAGCGTTAGCGTGACATTGAAGGAAGTCGCCGGGAGCATTGACCTTTTAGCGGCAAACCTGGAAACAGCAAGCCGCCGGAAGCGAGCGAAAGGCCTTTCGAAATGTCGGCTCCGAATAGAACGGCGATGCAGGTAGAGTTTCTAGGGCTTTGATCCGTTTCGCGAGAAACACGCGAGGCGGGGAGCAGGGAAACAAACGCCCAGCGGTTCTGTTTGCGGTGTTTCAACCGGGCATGCCGGTGTGGAGCGCGGCTGAGAAGTGGGTCACTTGGAACCTTTTTTTGTTCTGCTAAGAGCGATACCGAATACGGTAAACTAGTCCCCTTCCGGTGCTCTTAGAGCTCAACCACATCGAGAAACGGTACGGCGGTGTCGCGGCACTTAGCGACGGTTGCCTGACCGTCGAGGCCGGCGAGGTCGATCTACTACTTGGCGAGAACGGAGCGGGTAAGTCCACGCTCATGAAGATTATCGCCGGAATTGTGGAGCGGGATGCCGGCCAGATGCTCTGGCAGGGCCGCGAAGTACACCTGAAAACTCCAGCGGAAGCGGCGGCGATCGGAATCTCGATGGTCCACCAGGAGTCGCTGCTCGCTCCGCACCTGACCGTCGCAGAAAACCTGTACCTGGGGCGGGAGGAGCGCCTTCCATTCGGCTGGGTCCGGCGGCAGCGCATGATGGAAGCGGCCAACCGATTGATTTCAGACCACCAGTTCCCTCTGCGAGCGGAATGGCGCGTCGAGAAGCTCACCCCCGCGGGAAAGCAACTGGTGGAAATCTGCCGGGCCATCCTCCATGGCTCCAGCCTGGTGATTTTTGATGAGCCGACTTCATCGCTCTCCGGCTCCGAAGCGGCGGAAGTCTTTCGCATTGTAAAGACGTTACGTGAGCGGAAAGTGGGTGTCATCTATATCACCCATCGGCTCGACGAGTTGCAGTCCGTTGGCGACAGAGTCACTATATTTCGCGATGGGCGGACGGTGCACACCAGTCCGCTCGCGGAACTCACGACTGGACGGATTATCCAGCACATGGTGGGCCGCGAGCTTTCGGCGATCTACCATCGCGACTCGCTTCCACCGGGTGACGAGTTATTGCGGGTCGAACACCTTAATCAAGAGGGGCAATTACGGGATATCTCGTTTTCGCTGCGAGCGGGCGAGATTGTGGGGATGGCCGGGCTGATCGGGGCCGGCCGCACCGAGCTGTGCCGGGCGCTGTTTGGCGTCGACCCGATTGATTCGGGAAGGGTTTGGGTTCGCGGGCGGGAAATGAGAATCCACTCGCCGCAAGAAGCAGTGGCAGCGGGCATCGCTCTGGTGACGGAAGACCGGCAGGTCACGGGTCTCGCTTTGCGGTTACCCATCGCGCACAACATTACGCTCGCTAACGTGCGCGGAATCAGCCGCTTCGGGTTTCTTGATCGAACGGCACAGAATACCGCCGCCGCCGATTTCATCGGACGCCTCCAAATCCGCGCCGGCTCGTCGCGCCAGTTGTGCGGACGCTTGAGCGGCGGCAACCAGCAGAAAGTGGTCATCGCTAAGTGGTTGTTCCGTCAGGCCCAGGTTTTCCTGTTCGATGAACCGACGCGCGGCATCGACGTAGGTGCGAAGGCTGAAGTCTTCAACGTGATGCACGAGCTGGCGCGATCCGGCGCCGCTATCCTTATGGTGAGCTCGGAAATGCAGGAGCTGCTGCAAGTGGCCGACCGCATCCTGGTGATGCGTGAGGGAAAAATCACGGGAGAATTGCCGGGGCGGACCACGCAAGAAGAGATCATGCGCTATGCGGCACTGGAAACGGCGGCGGAGGAGATTCGGTGAGCCAGCCGGCGGTGCCGGCGAAAAGCCGCCGCGACCGCATCGTGCTCCAGAGATTGCTTCCGTTCCTCAGCCTGATTATTCTTTTCATCGCTTTGGCGATCGCATCCCCGCATTTCCTCACCGCCACCAACCTTTCGAGCGTGGTCCGGCAGACGGCGGTCATCAACATCATGGCGCTGGGCATGACCATGATCATCATCACGGGTGGCATCGACCTTTCGGTGGGCGCGATCCTGGCGATGAGCAGCCTCATCGGCGCGATGGCCATGGAAAAGGGCTTTCCGATACCGGTGGGAGTTCTCGTGGGGGTCGTCACCGGACTCGCCTGCGGGTTGGCGAACGGTTTGATGATCACGCGCCTCCGCATCCAGCCGTTCATCGTGACGCTCGGCACGCTCGGCATATTTCGCGGGACCGCGCTGATCATCTCGAATGGATTGCCCGTGCACCGCATCCCGCCGCAGTTCTCGTATCTGGGGGAAGGAAACCTGCTGGGCGTGCCGTTCGTGCTTTGGATCCTGGTGGCGTGTGCGGTGTTCACGCACATCGTGCTCGAGAATACACGGCTCGGACGTTACACATTTGCCATTGGCAGTAACCGCGAGGCTGCGATCTATGCCGGAATCCCGGTACTTTTCCATACGACCGCGGTTTACGCCATCGGCGGGATGTTGACCGGGCTCGCGGGAATGATCGAGGCTTCGCGCCTGATGACCGGGCAGCCCACGGCTGGCCAGGGTTACGAATTGCAGGCCATCGCCGCGGTGGTGATCGGTGGTGGCAGCTTGCAGGGCGGAGAAGGCAGCGTGGTCGGGACGCTGATCGGCGCATTCATCATGGGGCTGCTTTCGAACGGCAGCGATCTGCTGGGTGTATCGCCGTATTTGCAGCAGGCCATCATCGGGGCGGTGATCATTCTGGCGGTGACGCTGGACGAAGTGCGCAAGCGGCGGTCGGCGGCGGGGTAGAGTGGCAAAATAGTTCTCATGAGTGCACTGCAAGACTCTCCTCGCATCACGCCGTTTCTTTGGTTCGACTCGAACGCCGAAGAGGCGGTCGATTTCTATCTATCCGTGTTCAAGAACTCGCGACGGCTGTCGGAATTGCGCAATGCTGAGGGCGGCCCGGGGCCGAAGGGCGGTATCCTCACCATCTCTTTCGATCTCGACGGCCAGAGGTTCACTGCGCTCAACGGCGGCCCCTCGTTCAAATTCACCGAGGCCATCTCGTTCGTGGTGCGATGCGACTCCCAGCAGGAAGTGGATGAATATTGGTCGAAGCTCTCCGCCGGAGGCGCAGAGATTCAGTGCGGCTGGCTCAAAGACAAGTTCGGTCTTTGCTGGCAGATCGTGCCTGCGCGCTTGCCCGAGCTCATTAAGCACCCGAAGGCGATGCAAGCCATGATGAAGATGAAGAAGCTGGATATTGCGGAGTTGGAGCGAGCGGCGAAGGAGTGAGGACGACAGGTTCTCTTGCCGGGCAATTTCCGATAGCGCGTTCGTCGGAAATCGACATTTTCGGATAACCCCACTTCACGACCGCTTGCGGTAGAACTGAGTTGAACTGGCAAATGTCGAAAGTCCAACGAGTGGTGTTCTCGATCCTGATGGCAAGTTCCGCCTCCCTTTTGACCCTGGCCTTTCCGTCCGCATCGTTCTTGTCGCTTCCTGGTGCGCTCGTGGCGCTGCTTCTGTTCGGCACGCCAGTCCAAAATACCTCACAACCCGTGCGGGCGCTGACGAATGTCATCGTATGGTCAATGGCGTTGTATTTTGGCGCTGCTCTTTGGAAATGGGGGCAGACTCATCCAACGCGGCAGACTCCAACTGCGGCGAAATACGTATTCGTCTTCTGGCTCGTGCTGCTACTCCCCTGGCTACTGATTGCGCCCCTGTCGGCCATGGCCTTTGATGCGGGCTCCACTGCGGAAGCTTATACCTTTGTTTGGTCGGTCTGGACGTACCCGATCACGGTGGGAATCGTGGCGGTGTTCAGAAGGTGGGTGCCATGGTTAGTATTACTTCCACTGTTGAACGTAGCTGCGTGCGGTGCCTCCGGGCTTCTGCACAGGTAATCTGCGGTCGTTTTCGCAACCTAAAGCGTACTCTCGTGTCAACGCGGCAGGTAAACGGGGTTATCGGAACCCGGCGCTGTTAGGTAAAGGCCGCATCACGTAGAACCCCACAGATTCAATCTGGGCGGTTCGGATCTGGGCTTCTAGCGCGGTGTAGCGGATCAGGCGGGACCCGCTTCTGACTTGTTGGGCCTCCGGCGCGCCGAGTTGCGCGTGATAGATATCCGCCCGGTCAGGATAAGAGTAGCCGGCGTATCGGGGATTGCCGGACTCGGCGATCGCCATTAACAAATCCCAAAAACTTCTTCGGCGCAACAGGCGTGCAAGTGCACCTTGGCGGGCGGCGGCTTCGCGGGGGATGGTGATGGGCTGGCGAGGGCCGCGTAGGATCACGCGCGTGCATTGAATGGCGCTGAACGGGCGCGAGGGGTCGGGATCGGGAAAATCGGCGAGCAGGGTGCGGATGCTTTCCGCGTCGGCTTCCCATCCGGTCCAGCGGAACCGTGAGGCGCCGCTGACGAGCGTGCCGCGCAGCAGAAGGTCGCGGATGCGCGCTTCGTCCTTGCCGGTGATGCCGAGCATGTGCTCGACTAGCTCGCGCACCGGCATTTCCTGCACGACTACTGGCGTCAATGCGATAAAATCCGCGGCTTCGGAGCTGAGTTTCACGCGGACGGTGGCGGGTAGTGACATGCGCCGTTTTCAAGCTAGCATAGGAGACTGCGGAAGGGATTGAAACCGCTCCCTTTGGTCGCGGCTCGGTAAGGTGCAGTAAATACGTAAGTGCTTTTCTGAGCCGCGCGCGTAGCAAGCGGTCTTAAGACTTATGGAGACACAGGTGAGTCCGGCGCTGTCCAAGGTGCGGGCGGAACTGGCGCGGTATGAGCACGCGCTGGTGGAGTTTTCGGCTCGCGAGAAGGACGGCGCGATTGAGCTGGTGATCGAGCTGAAGGATCGGAATCTTGGGCTGCACACGTACTACGCGCCGCTCCACCAGCGCGACATCGATCACGCTCAATTCCCGTGGACGTTGCAGCGCTATCTTTACGATTGCCTGCACGACTACCTGGTGGAGATGTTTATCCGCACGCCGCAAAGCCGGTCATGACGCCGATCGGGGAAATACTCCGTGACGAGATCCGGCGGGATGGGCCCATTCCCTTTCCGCGGTTCATGGAAGCGGCGCTTTACCACCCCGAGTTCGGGTACTATCGCCGTCGACCGGACCCGTTCGGGATTCACGGAGACTTTTTCACGGCGGAACAGCTCCAACCGGTGTTCGGCATTCTGATCGCGGAGCGGATCCGGCGGCTGTGGGACTCCATGGGCGCACCGGAGGACTTCACGGTGGTGGAACTGGGCGCGGGGCGGACCGAGATGGCGGCGGCGCTCGGCGAGTTTCGCTATGTGCCGGTCGAGATCGGGGAGAGGATGCCCGAGAGCATTCGCGGGGTCGTGTTCTCGAACGAGTTCTTTGATTCCCTGCCGGTGCATGTGGCAATCGTACGGAACGGTGTGACGCGAGAGCTACAGGTTGGGTTCGCAAACGACCGTTTCGAGTGGCAGGAGACCGGCGAAGCCCCCGAAGAGGTGGAATGTTATCGAAAGACATATCTCGGAATGCTTGCCGAAGGAACTATTTTCGAGGCGGGTCTGGAAGCGCTCACCTGGATGGAGCGGATTGCGGGAACAATCGAGGCCGGTTACGTTTTTAGCATCGATTACGGCTACCGGGCGGCGGAACTGGCGCGGTTCCCGGGCGGGACGCTGATGAGTTACCGGCGCCATCAGGCATTCGAAGATGTGCTCAGAGACCCGGGAGAGCAGGACATCACCGCGCATGTCTGTTTTTCGGCGCTTGAGGCGTACGGAAAACAAGTGGGTCTCGAAACCGCCGCGTTTGAGTCGCTCGGGCACACGCTGATGGAGGCTGGAGAGGCCGATCAGTTCGCGCGCGCGCTGGCGGCAGACTCGCCGGCACAAGCGCAGCAGCGCCGCTTGCAGTTGAAGCAGCTCCTGTTTGGGATGGGGGAAACGTTTCGAACGCTGGTGCAGCGGAAGGCGGGGGAGAAATGAAAAACACCCAATAAAAATGGGGCTCAAAAAGAAAAGGCCCCGAAAGGTCGGGGCCTCAAGTTGAACTCGTTTGGTGTCCCGCTGCGGGACGCCGCCTTACTACTTTTTCTTCTTGGGGGCGGCTTTCTTCTTCGCAGCTTTCTTGGTTGCGTTCTTCATCGAGTGATTCTCCCTAACATCAAATTTTGCGACTGAAAAAATCGCAATGTGATTCATATATAAGGTGCTTCAAGAAGAATGTCAAGAAAAAAATGCATATCGCGACCCCGAAACCGCAACTCGCACCCTCCCTCGCGCGTACATTCGAGCATGCGCGTGGTGGTGACGGTGGTGATCGCGGGCGTCGCAGCGGCACAGACACCCGATGCGCACCAAATTGTGGAGCGATCGCTGGCGGCGGCGGATGCGAACTGGAAAATCGCGCGCAGCTACACCTTTCTGGAGCGCGAGGAAGAGCGGCAGCTTGATTCGGAGGGCCGCGTGAAGTCAAAAGAGGTGAAAACTTACGACATCACCTTACTGGAAGGTTCGCCCTACCTCCGATTGGTGGAGCGCGACGACCATCCGCTCGCGCCGGCGGAGGAAAAGAAGGAACGCGAGAAGCTGGAGAAGAGCATTGCGGAGCGGCAGAAGGAAACTCCGGCGCAGCGGCAGCGGCGGATTGACGATTATGAGCGACGGCGCCAGCGGCAGCGCGAGACGATGCGCGAGGTGGCAGACGCGTTCGATTTCCGCGTAGCCGGACAAGATCGCGTTGAGGGACGAGACGTCTGGATTCTGGATGCCACACCGCGCCGGGGCTACAGCCCTCGCGGCCGGGATGCGAAAATCCTGCCGCACGTGCGCGGGAAGCTGTGGATCGACCAGCGGACCTATCACTGGGTGAAGCTCGATGCGGAGGTGATCGATACCGTGTCGTGGGGTCTGTTCCTGGTGCGGCTGGATCGCGGTGCGCACATTTGGTTTGACCAGACGCTGGTGAACGATGAGGTCTGGCTGCCCAAGCGCGTTTCGATCAGCGCGTCCGCGCGGCTCGGGATCTTCAAGAAGATTCGGGTCGAACAGGAGACCACCTTCCGGAACTTCCGGAAGTTTCAAACCGACTCGCGCCTGGTGATTGCCCAGCAGGCGGAAGCGGCGCGACCCAATATATGGCGGCACCGCGAGTGCGCCGGCGAGCGGCAGTTCTCTATGGCTCCGCTGTACGGGTGCGCCGGGGAGCCGTCAACGAATCGAGCAAACGCCGGCTGGCAGCCGCAACTTCCGCTACCGCGAGTTGGAACGCCTCCCGGTTAGCTTCGGAGGGGTGACGATACCCGCTGATCTTTCGTATGAACTGGAGCGCGGCGGCGTTCAGTTCAACGTCGGCCGCACGGGGCGCTCCCGGCTTTCGCAAAACCTTAATGCTTCTGCACAAAGCTGCCTCCCGGCTCAATCATAATCGAGCCTTGCGTTCCAATCGCCCCGGCCCTTCGGCGTCAAATCGAAGATGTTCCAGACCGGCGACAGCAGGTCAATGCCGCGGTTCACGTTTTCCTTCATCATCGCCGAATTCGAATAGAAGTGTTTCACGCGGCCATCCAGCGAGCGGACAAAAACGCTGACACCAGGGTGCTGGCTGCCATCCGAATCCTGGAAATGCAGGTCCGGCTTGAAATCCGAGCCGGCGCTCGAAACCAGACGCAGGCTCTGCCAGCCCCGTTGCCGGCCCCAGTCACGCAATTCGCCGATGCCAACTTGGGCGATGACAGCGAAATTCACGCGCTGCCGGAGATGATGGGCGACCCCGTTAAAACCGTCGATCCAGAGCGTGCACATGGGGCAGGGCTTCTTCTGCGCTCCGCCGTACATATACTGATAGACCACCAGCGGCTTGGCGGGATCCGCGAACAATCCGGAAAGACGGACCTTAGTGAACGGACCCTGCGCCGCCAACTCGGCGGGACCCTCCTCAAAAACGTAATCCTGCACATCCGTCTCGAGCGGCAGCTTGCGTCGAAGGGCCGCCACCCGCTCGCACTGGTCTCTCAGCGAGATCTCGGCCTCCAGCAGCTCTGCGCGCGCTTTGCGGTAGCTCTCGCTCTCACTCGCCAAAGGGCCTTTCATGGCTGCTCCTTTCAGATGACGAGAATCTATGTTGGAGGACTCTTCGCAAGCGACTGTAGGCGCATTGGCCTCTGGTGTCAAGGTCAAGAGTGTAAACTCGCGGCACCGGATCGCCTATGCCACACTGGTAAATTAAATCCATGGATGAAAAACCGGACCTCCGCGAAAAAGGCGGTGTCCGCAACGGGGTACAACAGGCTTCCGACCGCAGGCTTTTCATGCAGCTTCTGGCGTTCGGCGACGCGGAGGATACAGCGTCACTGGTGCGTGCCCTTGAGGCGGAGCGGCTGCCGGGCGTGCTTTACGCCGATGCCAACGACCCGCGCGGCATCGGCCTTGTGACCTGGAGCGACGATGCGGGCTTCTTCGTTGGCCGTTTGCGTGAGTTTCTGCTCAAGCCGGAATTCGCGGCACTCACGCCCAAGCTGGAGTACTCAATGCTGGGCCGCACCTACGCTTTGGGACACGAGCCGGACCTCGATGACTGGCTGTTCGAGAAACCCAAGCGCACGGTGACTGATCCGGCATGGCCCTGGGCGGTCTGGTATCCGCTACGCCGCTCGGGTGCGTTTTCCGCGCTGCCGCCCGAAGAGCAAACGCCGATCCTGCGCGAACACGGAAAGATCGGGCACACGTTTGGCGAAGCCGGCCTGGCGCGCGATGTCCGCCTGGCTTGTTTTGGCCTGGACAAGAACGACAACGATTTTGTCATCGGACTGATCGGCGCCGAGTTGTTTCCGCTTTCCGCCTGCGTGCAGGCCATGCGGAAGACCAAGCAGACCTCGCAGTACATGCAACAGATGGGACCATTTTTCATCGGAAAGGCAATTTGGCAGGCTCAACTATGAAAAAAACAATCGTTCTGTTCGCTGGCGCGGCCCTGACTCTGGCCGCGGCCGCTCCCAAAACCTTGACCGGCGTCATCACCGACGCCATGTGCGGCAAAGATCACGCCATGATGGGCGTCAAGCCGGATGCCAAGTGCGTTACCGAGTGCGTGAAATCGGGCTCCAAATACGCGCTGCTTGTGGGCGATGACGTCTACGAGCTGAGCGACCAGAAGACTCCGGAGAAGTTTGCCGCCCAGAAGGTGAAGGTTACCGGCACGGTAAACGGCAAAACCATTCAGGTCCAGTCGATAGTCGCGGCCAAGTAGGGCCGGTGTGATATAGTGCCTTCCGGCCATGAGGCGGAAGTGTACGCATCACACAACCTTCCCCAGCTAAAATTCGCATGAGCACGCGGCCGAAACTCTCCCAGGGGGTATCGCACTAATGCATCCGCGCCGCTCGGGCGTCGTCATCCTGATGGTGCTGCTCAGCGTGATGACGTACATCGACCGCATCATCATCACGATCGCCGGCCCAGGCATCATCAAAGAGTATTCCGTCTCGGAAACGCAGATGGGCACCGTGTACTCCGCCTATCTGTTCAGCTACGCGATCCTGATGATTCCCAGCGGCTGGTTCACCGACGTGGCCGGGCCGCGTGTGTCGCTCGCGGTGATGGCGTTCGGATCGGCCGTGTTTACCGGTTTGACAGCGCTGGGCGGCTCGCCCGGACTCGGGGCGTACATCGGCATCATCCCGGCTTTTCTGATCCTCCGGCTGGCCATGGGTATCTGCGCCTCGCCCATGTATCCGGCTGCTGGAAGAATGAGCGCGAATTGGAACCCGCCTTCGGCAAGGGCGGGCGTTTGGGGCTGGATCGCGTCGGGCGCGGGCATCGGCGGGGCCTGCACGCCGCTGCTGTTCTCCTGGATGCGGGCACACTATGGCTGGCGTGGATCTTTCTGGCTCGCAGGGGCGGGCAGCGCGGTTCTGGCGTGCATCTGGTACTGGTATGTGCGCGACTATCCGGCGGAAAGCAAGCATCTACGCGCTGTGCGCCCGCCAACTCCCTGGAAAGAGCTGCTCGGCAACCACGATCTCATGTTGCTCACCGCCGGCTATGTCACGGCCAACTACTTCGAATACATTTTCTTCTTCTGGCTCTATTACTACTTCGGCCAGATTCGCAAAATGGGGATGGACCAGAGTGCAATCTACACCACGCTGATGTGGCTCACTTGGATGGTCATGACGCCGCTCGGCGGATGGGCGTCGGACCGCCTGGGCAGGCGCTTCGGCCTGCGCAATGGCCGCCGCATCGTGGTGGTGGCCAGCATGGCCATCAGCGCCATTCTGGTCACCATCGGGTCGAACGTCACTGGCACGCTGCCCACGGTCGTTTTGCTGTGCCTCTCGCTCGGCTTCGCCGCCGGCACCGATGCGCCGTACTGGGCCGCCGCGATCGACGCCAGCGGCAAACACTCGGGTACCGGCGGTGCGATCTTCAACACGGGAGGCAACATCGGCGGCATGCTGGCGCCCACGCTGACTCCGCTCCTTGCCCACTGGTTCGGGTGGTCCGCGGGGTTGTACTTCGGCGGTGCCTTCGTCCTGCTCGGAGTCACCGTGTGGTTCTTCCTGGAGTCTCCACCCGCCCCGCAACGCGAAGCCGGGGTAGCGCGATAAGCAAGTTACAATATCGGCGGAGGTTTCGCCCATGAGTTCGCCCTTTCGCGATGCCCTGCTAGCCGGTAAAGTAGCTTTCATCACTGGTGGCGGCAGCGGCATTTGCCTCCGCATCGCGGAGCGTTTCGCGCAGCAAGGCGCCAAAGTAGCGCTCGTCGGGCGCACGCAGGAAAAACTCGATCGCGCCGCCGCGGGCGTTCGCCAGGCTGGTGGCGAAGCCGCTGGATTCGCCGCCGACGTGCGCGACTACGAAGCCCTTTCCGGCGCGCTCCAGAAAACGCGGGAGCAGTATGGCGAAATCGACATCGTCGTTTGCGGTGCCGCCGGCAACTTCCCCGCGCCCGCGCTCGGCATGTCCGCCAACGGTTTCAAGGCGGTGATCGATATCGATCTGCTGGGAACGTTCAACACCTGCCGCGCCGCATACGAGCATCTGCGCAAACCCGGTGCCTCCGTGGTCGCCATCTCTGCCACCCACGCGTTCCGCCCCATCCCGATGCAGGCACACGTATGTGCGGGCAAAGCGGGCGTCGACATTCTGATCAAGACCCTCGCCGTCGAATGGGGCGGCGCGGGCGTACGCTTGAACGTCGTGACGCCCGGGCCTGTCGACGATACTGAAGGCATGCGCCGCCTGGCACCCACCGAAGAGATCCGCAACCGCATCGCCGGCTCCATCCCCCTCCGCCGCTTCGCCACAAAAGATGAGATCGCCGATCTCGCGCTTTTCCTCTCGACCGGCGCCGCTGCCTACATCACGGGCGGCGTCTTCGTCTGCGATGGCGGACAGTCACTGACGGGTTCGAGTTTCGCGTCACTCTTGCAATCGGCCTGATCAAGCAGCCATCACCTGCTACCATTGCAGTAACCATGAATCCGGATTTTCTCGTCGTTGGCGCTGGCGTGGCCGGATTGCGCGCGGCGATCGAGCTGGCACCGGCCGGCACAGTGCTGGTCATCGCCAAAGATACGCTGCACGAATCCTCCTCGGAATATGCGCAGGGCGGGATCGCCGTTGCGCTCAGTGACGATGACGAAGTAGAACTGCATGAGCAGGACACCATCGCCGCCGGCGACGGACTCTGTGACCACCGCGCCGTACGCACGCTCGTTGAGGAGGGCCCGGCCTCTATCCAGCAACTCATCGGCTGGGGCGCCGAGTTCGATCGCGAAGGCACGCGGCTTGCATTCACCCAGGAGGGCGCGCACAGCCGCCGCCGCATCCTGCATGCTCACGGCGATTCCACCGGCCGTGAAATTGCCCGCACGCTCTACCAGAAAGCCTCTTCCCTGCCCAATGTCCGGTTCCAAAGCTATGCCGCCGTTACCGACCTGCTGATGGATGACGGCGCGGTGTGTGGAGCGGCGGTGTACGACGAGGTGGCGCGCGAACGCCACCCGATCTTCGCGCGCGCCGTTCTGCTGGCGACCGGCGGCCTCGGCCGCGTGTATCTGGAAACGACCAATCCCGATGTGGCTACCGGCGACGGCGTCGCCATGGCTTGGCGCGCGGGAGCCGAGATCAGCGATATCGAATTCGTGCAGTTTCACCCCACCGCACTGCATGTCGAGGGTGCGCCGCGGTTCTTGCTCTCGGAAGCTTTGCGCGGCGAAGGCGCTCATATCATCAACATGTGCGGGGATCGCTTCATGCACAGGTACCACCGACTCGAAGAGCTTGCTCCACGGGACGTGGTTTCGCGCGCCATCGTTGCGGAGATGCAGGCCACGGGCGAGCCCCATGTGTTTCTCGACCTCACGCACCGCGGCGGAGATTTCATCCGCTCCCGCTTTCCTCGCATTTATGAAACCTGCCTGCGATACGGTATTGATCTGGCCACGCAGCCCGCCCCGGTGCATCCAGCCGCCCACTACGCTATGGGTGGCATACGCACCGATCTCGACGGACGTGCCAGCCTGCCCGGTCTATATGCCGCCGGCGAAGCCGCTTGCACGGGCGTTCACGGAGCCAACCGGCTCGCCAGCAATTCGCTGCTGGAAGGCGTAGTGTTCGGCGCTCGCGCGGGTCAAGCCATCCGGGAATCCGCCGCGCGCCATTCTCAGCCGGCTGCGATCCAGCTTCCGGAGCCGCTTTTTCCTTGCACCACCGAACTACAGATCCGCCAGCTTGCCTGGCAAAAATGCGGCATCATCCGTTCTGGTGACCAACTCGAGGCAGCCTGCAAAGCACTCGGAACCGGCCGCCAGGAACCAAATCCCCAATCGGGCTTGGCCGAGTTCTGCCTGCGAAACATCCACACCGTCGCCCTGTTGATCGCCCGTTCCGCCTTCGCACGGCACGAGAGCCGCGGCGCGCATTTCCGAACCGACTATCCGGACAAGCAGGCCGCGTTCGAAAAGCATTCCGTCGTCTCCAAAGGAAACGACGTCCAGTTCGGCTAGGATACGCAGCGGTAACGTCTCGTTAGGACCCTGTGCCACAATAAAAACGACACGAAATGAAACAACGCATACGCTCCACGACGGTGATCTGTGTCCGTCGTGAAGGCAAAGTCGTGATGGCGGGCGATGGCCAGGTAACGCTCGGCCAGGAAGTGCTCAAAGGCTCCGCCAAGAAACTGCGCCGGCTATACAACGACAAGATCATCGCGGGATTCGCCGGCTCGACCGCCGACGCCTTCGCGCTGTTCGCGCGCTTCGAAGGTAAGCTCGAGCAATTCAACGGCAATCTCTCTCGCTCCGTCGTGGAATTGGCCAAGGACTGGCGCACCGACAAAGCTCTCCGGCATCTTGAGGCCCTTCTCCTTGTCGCGGACAAGGAGAGCATGTATCTGGTGAGCGGCAACGGCGATGTCATTGAGCCCGATGAGCCCGTCGCCGCCATCGGTTCCGGCGGCCCCTTCGCTCTCGCCGCCGCCACGGCGCTCTTGCGCAATACCAAGCTGTCCGCCAGGCACGTGGTCGAACAGGCCATGCAGATCGCCGCCAAGATCTGTATCTACACCAACGACAGCGTCACCTATGAGGAGTTAGGCTAGCCATGGTGATCTATCTTCCCAGCCAGTCGGTCGATTCCGAGCCCATACTCGATGAGTTAACGCCACGCGAAATCGTGCGCGAGTTGGACAAGCATGTCGTGGGTCAGGCCGACGCCAAGCGCGCCGTCGCTATCGCCCTGCGCAATCGCATTCGCCGTCAGAAACTCGCGCCCGAAATGGCCGAAGAGGTCATGCCCAAGAACATTCTCATGATTGGGCCAACCGGCGTCGGAAAAACCGAGATCGCGCGCCGCCTCGCGAAGCTGTCCAATTCTCCTTTTCTGAAGGTTGAAGCCAGCAAGTTTACCGAGGTCGGGTATGTGGGCCGCGACGTCGAATCCATGATCCGCGACCTGGTGGATATCGCCATCGATATGGTGCGCGAGGAGCGCCTTGAGGAAGTCGCCGACCGCGCTGAGGCCAACGCCGAGGAACGCGTGCTGGACCTGCTGATGCCCCCGCAACCCGAGACCAGTGAGAGCGCCGACCGCACACGCGAAAAGCTGCGCGAGCGCCTGCGCGAGGGCAAGCTCGACGATCGCATCGTGGAATTGGAAGTGAAGGAGCGCGGGGCCACGATTGAACTCGCCACCTCCGCCGGCATCGAAGAGATGGGCATCAACCTCAAGGACATGCTGCCCACCCTCTTCGGCCAACGCAGCCGCAAGCGCAAGATGCGCGTCAACGAGGCGCTCGACTATTTGGTGCAGGAAGAAGAGCAGAAACTCATCGACATGGACCAGGTGACGCGCATCGCTCTCGAACGCGTGGAATCGAGCGGCATTATCTTCCTCGACGAGATCGATAAGATCGCCGGCCGTGAAACAGGCCACGGCCCTGACGTCAGCCGCGAGGGCGTGCAACGCGATATCCTGCCCATCGTCGAAGGTACCACCGTCAATACGCGCCACGGCTTCGTGCGCACCGACCACATCTTGTTCATGGCGGCCGGCGCGTTCCACGTTTCCAAGCCCAGCGACATGATTCCCGAGCTCCAAGGCCGATTCCCCATTCGCGTTGAGCTGAAATCGCTGTCCATCGAGGATTTCATCCGCATCCTCAAAGAGCCGAAGAACGCCCTGACCAAGCAGTACGAGGCACTGCTCGAAACCGAGGGCATCAAACTGGTTCTGACCGATGATGCCCTCGAAGAGATGGCCCGATTCGCCGCCCAGGTCAATCAGAGTTCCGAGAACATTGGCGCGCGCCGCCTTCATACCATTATGGAAAAGGTGCTCGAGGAGATTTCCTTCGCCGGCCCCGACTTGAAGAAGAAGACCGTGAAGGTCGACGCCGCCTTCGTCCGCAAACAACTCGCCGACATCGTGAAGGACCAGGACCTGAGCCGGTACATCCTGTAGGCTGGGATTGCGATTAGGTAAAGCTAACTATTTGTATTTACATATACTTACAAAGATCGCTGTGGATTTCATCGGTACGGGGCCGCACGTGCCAGGGAACACACACTCGTCGTGGTTGCGATTCTTCGTGCAAACGAGACCGATTGTGTGGTAAATAGGTACTTGGCGGGGCCCGAACGTGTTTGTGTTTGATGCTTCGGCCTTCCCGCAGAACCCCTCTGGCAAGCCGACGTTGACTGCGGTAGCTCTATATATCGAACGGTCGCTGCGGTGGTCCAAACGTATCTGAAACACCTGTGATTGGCGTAAACTAGCTCGCTCAGCAGCACTTCAAGGAGCAACTCAATTCCCCATGGATAGTGATCGCAAGTACCGACAGCGGGGCTACATGGACACCAACCGTCCGGACAACCGTTCCGAACGAAACGGAGACGATCGGCCAAAACAACCGGGCCCGCGTCCCCCCATTGATGTAACCGGTCCGCGGCTCCCCCGCCTGGTCCAATCCGTGACCGCGTCCCGGTGCTACAACTGCGCTACGCAACTTCCCAATGGAACCGACTTCAACGGCAACTGTCCGAAGTGCGGCGCCGCTCTCCACTGTTGCAAGCAGTGCGCGCATTTCGAGCCCTCGACGCGCTTCCAATGCCTGAAACCGATTCCCGTGCGTATCGCGGTGAAGGACAAAGCCAACGACTGCACGCTGTTCGCACCGCGTGTCACCGTGGCCCGCGACTCCTCCCCCGCCGCTCCGCCGCCTGCCGTCATACCCGTCAACAACAATAATCAAGGCCCGCGCAGCTCCAGCGACGCGCGGAGTGCCTTCGACGCGTTGTTTAAGAAGTAGGGACGGCGCAGCGTGGCCGGTACGCGCACACTAGACATTGCCCGCAACCGCAGCACCCTGCACGCTCTTAGATGAAGGCGATTGTCTACACACGATACGGCCCACCGGATGTGTTGCAGTTCAAGGAGATTGCAAAACCTACGCCCACGGACGATGAGGTCCTGATAAAGGTTTACGCGGCATCCGTAAATATACTGGATTTGGGTGTCATGCGGGGTTACACCCGCCTAGTGAGCGGGGGACTGCTCAAACCAAAACACACGGTCCTCGGCTCTGATTTCGCAGGGCGAGTTGAAGCGGTTGGCAGACACGCAAAAGAGTTTCACCCGGGCGACGATGTGTTAGGCGCGAAATTTACCGCCGGCGGAGGCTTTGCCGAGTACGTGTGCGCCCTTGAAGATAAACTGGCGCCGAAGCCAGCCAATGTATCGTTCGAGGCCGCGGCAGCCGTACCAATCGCGGCAATCACTGCTCTTCAGGGTCTTCGCGATAAGGGGCAGATCCGGCCAGGCCAGAAGGTTTTAATTGATGGCGCATCTGGCGGCGTGGGTACATTTGCGATCCAGATTGCCAAATCGTTCGGGGCTGAAGTAACTGCCGTCTGTAGTACGAGGAATGTGAATACGGCCCGATCGATCGGCGCGGACCAAGTCATCGATTACACCGGGGAAGGTTTCACGCGGAGCGGGCAGCACTACGATCTGATCCTGGGTGCGAACGCCCATCATTCGGTTTTCGATTACCGGCGTGCGCTCAACCGGGACGGAATTTTTGTCTGGGCCGGAGGCGGAGTAAGCCCCCAAGTCATGCTACTCGGACCATTACTGTCACTGATTGGGCGCAAGAAGGTGCGTTACTTCCTGGCGAAGCTTCAGAAGACGGATTTGGTTTTTCTGAAAGATCTTCTCGCAGCCGGAAAAATCGTACCGGTCATAGACCGGCGTTACCCGCTAAGCGACGCGGCTGAAGCTCTCCGTTATCTTGCACAAGGACATGCGCAAGGGAAAGTCGTGATCACCGTTGAGCAGGGTATCGCTGCGAAGAGCGTCTAAGCCCTCCGCGGCGGCGCGCAACAATCCGGCTCGCACACATCCGCGCTTGGCCCCAAATCTCCCAGCCAGCGCGCTTCTGCATCCCCCATGCGCTCGCGTGCCAGCTCGGCAATCATGCTGACGAATGTCGGATGGTTGCCAACCGTCGCGGCGCGCTCCATGTTCAGCCCTAATTCGTCGCAAAGCGCGCGCGCCTCGGTATCGAGATCGTAGAGCACTTCCAGGTGGTCGGAGATGAAACCGATCGGAGCTATCACTACATCGCGCGTTCCCGCCGTGTGCAGTTCACGCAAATCTGCACCAATATCCGGACCAAGCCACGGCTGCGATGGCGGCCCACTGCGGCTCTGATACACCAGCCGCCATTCCGTGCGGTCCGCGCGTTCCGAGACCAGACGGCAGGCTTCCTGCAACTGCGCTTCGTATTGCGAACTCGCCGCCATGGAAACCGGAACACTGTGGGCGGTGAAGACGAGCGCCGCACCGGACAGCATGTTGAGCGCCTCGCGAACCCGCTCCGCCATCGGCTCGATGAATCCGGGGTGATTGTAGAACAGGCGCAGCTTGTCGATCTCCGGGGCGCCGGGTCCAACCATTTCCCGCGACCGCGCAATGTCCTCCAGATACTGCCGGCAGCCGGAGTACGAACTGTATGCCGACATCACGAACGCAACCGCGCGCCGCACGCCGTCATCGCGCATTTTGCGCAGCGTGTCTGCCAGCATCGGATGCCAGTTGCGATTCCCCCAGTAAACCGGCAACCGCGGCCCACGCTCGCGCAACTCAGCTTCAAGCAACGGAACCAGCTCGCGCATCTGGCCATTGATCGGGCTCACTCCGCCGAAATGATAGTAGTGTTCCGCGACTTCGAGCATGCGCTCGCGTGGCACATTCCGGCCCCGCAGCACATTTTCGAGAAAAGGAAGGACGTCGGCGGGCTGTTCCGGCCCGCCGAATGCAATCAGCAGAATCGCGTCGTAGGTCTGCAGTGTTTCCCTAGCACCTGACACCTAGAACCTAGCACCTGCTCTTAAGCCGGCGCGGGACGCTCGCCTTCAGCCAGCCCCGGTACCCGCCGCCCACCCTCAGGCCGCAGTACCTGTTGCGTGTGATCCTCGGAGTCTTTCGGCTTACCGAGGACCCGTGGCGCCAGCGGCAGGCCGTCGATGATCAGCTTCACCTCGGCGCCGTCTAGCACTTCGCGCTCGAGCAACGCTTCGGCCACGCGGACTAGCGCATCAGATTTGTCTTCGATGACTTTATGCGCGCGGTCGTAGCCGTTCTGCACCAACTTTTTCACCTGCTCATCGATCTTGATCGCGGTGTCTTCGCTGTAATCGCGATGCTGTGCAATCTCGCGTCCCAGGAAGATCTGCTCTTCCTTCTTGCCAAAGCTCAGCGGGCCGAGCTCGCTCATGCCCCACTCGCAGACCATCTTGCGGGCCAGGTCCGTCGCGCGCTCGATATCATTGCCCGCGCCGGTGGTCATGTGCTGCATATAGATTTCTTCGGCGATGCGGCCGCCCATCAGAATCGCCAATTGATCGTTAAGGTAGTCCTTGCTGTAGGAGTGCTTATCGTCAATCGGCAACTGCATGGTCACGCCCAGCGCCATACCACGCGGAATGATCGAGACCTTGTGCAGCGGGTCCGCGTTGGGAAGCACCGCCGCGACCAGCGTGTGGCCAGCCTCGTGATACGCCGTGTTTCGCTTCTCCGCGTCGCTCAGGATCATCGATTTCCGCTCGGCGCCCATCAGAACTTTGTCTTTGGCCAGCTCGAAATCCACCATCATGACGACCTTACGGTTCTGCCGGGCCGCGTTCAACGCGGATTCGTTTACCAGATTGGCCAGGTCCGCGCCGGCGAGTCCCGGTGTTCCGCGCGCCAGAACCGAAAGATCCACATCATCGCCCAGCGGAATCTTCTTCGTGTGTACTTTCAGGATGGCTTCGCGACCACCCACATCGGGACGGCCCACTACCACGCGGCGATCGAATCGTCCCGGCCGCAACAATGCCGGATCGAGTACGTCCGGGCGGTTGGTGGCGGCCACCAGAATCACGCCTTCATTCGATTCGAACCCGTCCATCTCCACCAGCAACTGGTTGAGGGTCTGTTCGCGTTCATCATGCCCGCCACCCAGTCCCGCGCCGCGATGGCGGCCCACGGCATCAATTTCATCGATGAAAATAATGCACGGCGCATTCTTTTTGCCCTGCTCGAACAAATCGCGCACACGGCTCGCACCCACGCCCACGAACATCTCGACGAAATCCGACCCGGAGATCGAGAAGAACGGCACGCTGGCTTCTCCGGCGATCGCCCGCGCCAATAAGGTCTTGCCCGTGCCCGGCGAGCCGATGAGCAGCACGCCCTTCGGAATGCGGCCGCCCAGCTTCTGGAACTTCTGCGGCTCACGCAGGAATTCGATGATCTCCTGCAACTCTTCCTTGGCTTCTTCCACACCCGCAACATCCTTGAACGTTACCTTCTTCTGCTGCGTGGAATGCAGCCGTGCGCGGCTCTTGCCAAAACTCAAAGCTTTGTTCCCGCCGCTTTGCATCTGGCGCATCATGAAGATCCAGAATGCGAGCAGCAGAATAAACGGGGAAGCGTTCACCAGAAGCGAAACCCAGTTGCCTTGGCTCGGTTCCTTGAACTCCATGGTGACGCCCTTGTCCTGGAGGGTCTTGTAGAGATCGGGGTAGTTCAAGGGCGACTGCGTATGAAAACGCTTGGCCACATCCTTGTAGTCGCCATGTACCTCGCTGCCGCTGAAGGTCACCTGCTTGATTCTGCCGGCGTCGACGTCCGCAAGGAACTGGCTGAAGTTGATCTGTTCGTCCGCCGGGGCCTTGCCCGACTTGACGACGGTCCACAACAGAACCGCGACACAAATCAGCACCACCCAGAAAATCGCCGTCTTGATATTGGAATTCACGCTACCTCCCTACCGGGGGGACAAATGACTCTACTGCTATGGACGCAATTGACATGGCGATTGATTCCAACTTTCACGCGACCGTCTCCTGAATCTTCAGGAGTACTCGACTTTGTGAAGTTGCCGCCCGGTCTGCCGCCGGCCCAAAACGCCGTGCCCAGATGATTTCGTCCTGACTGGTGATCACCGGCCAGCTGCGCCGCTCCCATAGTGGGATACGGGCCTGCTGGAACAGTAGTTTGATCTTCTCTTCCCCGGAGTGGCCCACTGGCCTGTATTGGTCTCCCGGCCTCCAGTTACGCACTTCCAGTATCCCGGAAATCCGGTCCCAATCCAAACAATTCACCTCCCCATTATATCTGGAATCTGACAATTCGGTTACATGTGTATTTTCAATAAGTTCCAGCACGATCACGGAGGCACCGCCTGGTAAAATCACATTTCCCGGGACCGGAGCTGGAAACCGAAAATTACGATTTTCCAGATTATCCATGCCTGGTGGCCCCAAGCGTAGCCACTCGAAGGACCGGTAGACATCCACTCCCGGAACCTGAAGCCGCCCATCGCCTTCGGGCTGCGAGGCGAGCTTAAGCACCGCGGCGACGTGGGCGAAATCGATGGCCCGGAGATCGCCCTTCACTGTCTCGATAGCCCGGCGCGCAAGCCGGCGAGCGGCGGCTGGCGGCAGATTGCGCAACTCGTCGGCGCGAAAATACACCGCGGGCGGCTTGACAACCAGGAACCGGCTGGTCAGCCGGTCGATCTCGGCTTCCCAGTAGGCCTCTTCCTCGATCGCCCACTCAGCCGTGTGCGCCAGCATTTCGGTGATGGCCGGATTCCACTCGCGCTGCAACATCGGCAACAGGTCGTGGCGGATTCGATTGCGCGCAAAGTCGAGACTGGCATTCGTCGAATCCTGGCGCCAGGCGATCTTACGCTCGCGAAGGAGTTGCTCGATAGCATCGCGCTCTATGCCGATCAACGGCCGTACTAGGCCCTCTTTCGTCACCGGCCGGATGCCCGCAAGACCCGCCGTGCCCGAACCGCGCAGGAAACGGAAGAGCACTGTCTCCGCCTGGTCGGAGCGCGTGTGACCCACGGCGACACGATCCAGCGCACCGGAACGCAGGAACCCGCTAAAAAACCGGCGGCGCTCATCGCGAGCGCATTGCTCCAGGTTTTCGCCGCGCTCCCGAGCCAGGCCGGCTATGTCCACCTCAGCCAGCGAAAAAGGAAGACCAAGTTCCGCGGCCAGCCGCTCAACAAACCGCGCGTCCTCGCTGGACTCCTCGCCGCGCAGGCGATGGTCGAGATGCAGAACGCTGAGATGCAAATTCCAGCGCGGCGCGAGCTCGAATAGCACGTGCAGCAGGCACACGGAATCGGCACCGCCCGAAACGCCCACGCCCACGCGCTGGCCCGTCTGGAACATACGAAAACGCTCGATCGTCTCGATCACGCGCGCGATCACAGTGACGATTCTAACAATCAAGCCAAGGAAGGTAGACTGAATCGAGGAGATTGTCATTGCCTGTTGATGTGAACCAGCTCGCTTCGAAGATCAAACTGTTGCTGATGGATGTGGATGGCGTCATGACCGACGGCCGGCTGTACAACGTTCCCGGCCCCGACGGCAACATGGCGGAAACCAAGGGTTTCGATTCCCAGGATGGCATTGCGCTGCAATGGCTGAGCTGGAAGGGAATCAAGACCGGCCTGATCAGCGGGCGCGTGTCGCCGGCGACGGCCGAGCGCGCGAAACAGACTAAGTTCACGTATGTATATCAGGGCTACATCGAGAAGATTCCGATCCTGGAGGAGATTCTTCGCGACGCAAAGGTCGATCGCAGTGAGGTGGCCTACATCGGCGACGACCTCACCGACATCGTGGTGATGCGCCGCGTGGGCCTGCCCGTCGCGACTGCCAACGCCCGGCCGGAAGTGCAGCGGCAAGCGCGCTACGTGACTGTGCAGCCGGGCGGTCAAGGCGCTGTGCGCGAGGTGATCGAGCTGATTCTGAAATCCCAGGGCCTCTGGGCCGAGATTCTGAAGAAGTACGAGGCGGAGTAACAGCCGCGGAGTAACAGCCGCTGACTACAGCTTGAACCGGTATCCCAAAATCATTTTCACGAGCAGGTGATCAGTCCCCCCGGTCATGCCGACGCCGACTCCGCAGTTGAACTCCCAGTTGGGTGAGAGATTGAGATCGATGGCGGGAAAAATCTGTTGCTCCTGCTGGCGCAACGGGAAGAAGCCGGTGACCGGACCGACAGCGCCATAGTATTCGAAGCCGCCGGTGATCCTCGGTGTGAAATCGTAGCTGGCTTTTACGCTAGGCGAGAATGCCAGCCCTTGGTTCACGCTCGGGCCGTGAAATGAGCGCTCGAGCGCCGGGTTGACCGCCCAATACCAGCGGCCTTTTTTTTGATCGACAATGGGGCGTATCTCCCAGGTCCAGGTGTCGGCCGAGAAAACTCGCCGTTGATACCCAAGTTCCGTCGAAAGGCTCACGCCAACCGGCCATTTCCACTTCTCCGGGACGCGGACGCGGGGGCGGATATGGTCGCCCACCCACTGCCAGCTTTGGTCCGGGGCGGCGCTGGTGAAAATGTACAAGCCGGTTTCGAACCAGTCTGTAAACCCATGAGTAATCTCGATCGTTTCGTGCCACTGGTGCTCGGTGGGATAGGTACCGTCAGTAGTGGTTTTGCTGCCTTCGACGGTGAAGTTATTGTGGAGTTCCACCATGGTGTTGCCGGGTTCGACGGTGTCGACCCCGTAAACCTGGATTTCGTAATTCCCTTGAGAGAAAAGGGGTAGGGCGAAGAGGAGTAGAACAAAGAAACGCAACCCCTCGATTGTATCTTGCGCGAAGGCGAATAAACGGCGAAACTAGACGTTATGCTGTTCGACATCGAACCGGCTCCGCGCTTGGTGGGAATCGCGAAGCTGGCGAGCGAGAGCGAACGGCTGGAGGCGAAGAGCCAGGTCGAGTATCTGGAGATTGCCGCGCGGAGCGTGCTGAATCGGTCGAAGCCTGGCATGCCGTTTCGCTGGACGATCAATCCGTACCGGGGGTGCGAATTCGGATGTAAGTACTGTTATGCCCGCTATACCCATGAATTCATGGAGCGGGATGTCAACGAATTCGAGAACCGGATTTACGCCAAAGCGGCGGTGGCGGAGATGCTGAAGCACGAGTTGCCGAAGATTGACAAGCGCGAGGGCATCGCAATCGGGACGGCGACGGATCCTTACCAGCCGGCCGAGCGGCGGTTTGGGCGGACCAGGGCGATCCTGGAGGTGTTCGCTCAGGAGCGAGGCTGGCACGTCTCGATCACCACAAAATCCGACTTGATTCAGCGCGACGTGGCGCTGCTGGTGGAGATCGCGCGGGCTAATGTAGTTGACGTGAACATGACGATCACCACCCTGAAGGCCGATTTGGCGCGAATGCTCGAGCCGCGTGCTCCGCGTCCGGATCTGCGCCTCGCGACCGTGCGGAAGCTAGCGGAGGCCGGGCTATCGGTGGGCGTGTATCCGAATCCGATCTTGCCGCTGATTACAGACCGCGAGCGCGATCTCGACCGGCTCGCGAAGGCGGCGAAGGATGCGGGGGCGCAGTATTTCGGCGGCGGTGTGCTGTTTCTGATGCCGTCAGCGCAGAAGGTCTTCTTTCCGTTTCTGCGCGAGCGGTTCCCGCACCTGGCGCGGCGGTATGAAGAGCGGTATCGGAAGAGCCCGTACCTACGGGGATCGTATCTGGAGGACTTGCGGCCGCGCGTGCGGAAGATCCGCGAGCGGTACGGACTGGCATCCGCGCCGGTCGAGTACCGCCCGGAGATGTGGGAAGACGAGGGGCAGGGAGAGCTGTTTCCGCTCGATTAGTCGACGAGCCAGAAGTGGACGTCGACGACAGTAGCGACTTCTACGGGATCGCCATTCAGAAGCGTCGGCCGATACACCCATTGTTTGACAGCCTCTTGTGCAGCGTCGACCAACAGCGGATGACCGCTGACCAGATTGGTGTCGGTGATGTGTCCATCCTTCCCAATAATGACATTGAACCGCACGATGCCCTGGATGTGAGCCTGTTTCGCGAGCGGCGGATAGACGGGGCGGGGCTGCTGGATGAGGTTAGCCTGCTGGACTTCCGCTCCAACACGAATGCGCCGCACTCCCGCAGGAGCGGGCGCGGCGGGACGAGTGGACGGATTTTCGCGCGCCGCATGGAGCCTATCGAGGGCTGCTGACCACTCGCGATTGTCAGGTTCAAGCGATTGCGCACGGTTGAGCAGGCGCTCTGCGAAATCGGTCTGGGCCGGCGCCGGAGCGCGTCCCGTTGCTTGCCCGCCCGTAAGGAACTCGCCGACCGTTCCAACGAGAGTCGCATCCGTTGATGCTTCCAACTCGGATTCGGCTGCAATGGCAAAGCTTGGGTCGAGGGATGGGGAGGCAGGCGACAGCAACCATCGATCAATGGCCCGCGAAAAGAGATCCGCCAGGCGCTTGGTCCACTGGAGATTCCACGGTTCAGCCTTACGGGCTCGCAGGAGCAAGTTCTTCTCGGCAAACGGGTCCTCTTCCCCAACAAATCGCGCCGCATTCGCCAGCACGCTAGCGTCAGTGGGATGGGCGGCGACCTGCTCCAGCCAGAGCGTTTTCTCGTGTTCGTAGCCGGCTGGGGAGCGCACGTGCAGTGACCGTGAATAGTAAATCGTTATGTCGGATTCAGGATGATGGGCGATCAGCCAGTCAACATGATCCAGGCTACGATGCAGATTCGCGTTCGAGAGATAGTACGAAATCAGCTTTCCGCGCGCGATCAAGTCCTCGGGATCGCGGACCAGTTGTTCCTCGAGTTGTTGCGCTTCGCTGGCGGAAAGCTTGATGCCTTCTGTCGACAACTGAGCCAAGCTGGGATCGGGAATCCGCAGCCGGGGGGTCGGAGCCACTTGCAAGGCTGCCGCGCTGTAAACCAGCGGCAGAGCGCAAACCAGGATCGCAACCCAAGTGCTCTTCGTCATGATTCCGGGGCCGGGCGTTCGCAGTTCCAGAATGCGGTCGATGCGGCGGCTGACTTTCGCTGTCCGGGCCATGGCGACGCCATAGATCAACCGGCGGCCATCTTGCAGAGCGGCGGCGAAGTCGAGAACGGCGCGGGCGTAACGCGCGGCATCATTGACGGTGCGCAGGGCGGCTTCGTCACAAGCCTGCTCAGACAGAGCGGAGAGATTGCGTTCCAGCCACCAGGCGAGCGGGTGGAACCAGAACACGCACCGGTTCAGACTGGCGGCGACGGTGACGAGCCAATCGGCACGCCGGATGTGCGCCAGCTCGTGGGCCAGCACGGCATTGAGCTTCCAGGCGTCCCAGGCTTGCCAGCCGTCTGGAAGAAGGATTACAGGATTGCGCCAGCCGATAGTTACAGGGACGACGACATCAGGCGAAGCGCGGAGCTGGGGCAAGGGCCATGGCATCGATTGGGCGCCAGCGAGATCTTCCATGAGGTTCAGGGAGCACTCGTCGCGAATGGGTTCGGACTTTCGCACTATTGAGCGGGAGAGCCGGTAGGCGAGTACGAAACGCACAAGCAGCGCGAGCACGATCGCCAGGTACGCCCACGCGAGCAACGTCATCCAGCGCGGCTGTTGCGGCTGCGGGGGTAGAGTGATGGGCGCCGTGCGGAAAGCGGAGCGTGCTGGGGACACTTTCGGAGCGCTGACATCGAAGCCAGCGAACGGCGGAGCATACCGGGTGACAACCGCGGAGCGAATGGGGGGAAGCAGCGGCGCGAGTATGGGCAGAGCCAGCATCCCAGCCAACAGAGCGCACCAGATGCCGTGGCGCGCGGCGGCGGTGCGGGCGAGCTTGGCAGCCGGCCACGCGATTCCTGTCAGAAGTATTACGCGAACCGAAACATCGGCGAGGCGCTCGAGAATTTGGAGGGCGAACGGGGACATACTCAATTTCCTTTCTCTTTGCGTCTGGCGATCTTCCTGACCAGGCTTTCCAGTTCGCGGCGATCGATGACTTCGTGCTCGACCATTCCGACTAGGAGCTGTTCGACCGAGCCGCCGCAAAGGCGGTCGATGATCTGGCGGACGGCGCTGGCGGCCACGTTGTGCGGGCGCTCGGCACCGGCGTAAATGTAAGTTCGGCCCTCGACGCGATGGGCCACGTAACCCTTCGCCTCCAGGCGGCGGAGGATGGTGCGGACGGTGGCGTCCTTCATGAGGTGCTTGGCGGCCAGGGCTTCGCGGACCTGCTCGGCGGTGGATGCACCGCGAGACCAGAGGAGGTCCATCACGACGTGCTCGAGCTCGCTCAGGGCTTTTCGGGTTGGTTTATTGTCGTTACGCATTGTAACGTTACAGTTTGTAACATAAAGCGCAGGAGGCGTCAAGGCTTTTTTCCAGGTCGCGTTACAGTAGTGCCTGAATGCGGGTTTCGGATTTCGATTACCACTTGCCGGAGGAATTGATTGCGCAGGAGCCGCTGGCGGATCGCGCGGGGGCGCGGATGCTGGTGCTTTATCGCGATACGGGGCGGTGGGAGGACCGGATGTTTCGCGAACTCCCCGAGTTTCTGGGCGAGGGCGACTGCCTGGTGCTGAACGATTCGCGCGTCTTTCCGAGCCGTTTGTACGGGCACCGCGAGGGCGTGCATGCGCTACCGGTGGGCAAGAATAACCCGAAGCTGCGGGAGAACCTGAGCGGGAAAGTGGAGGTGCTGCTGTTGCGCCCGGTTTCGCCGGATGCGAAGGAATGGCAGGCGCTGGTGCGGCCGGGGAGAAAGATGCGCACGAGCGAGCGCATTCGTTTCGATGACGAACTGGAGGCAGAGATCACGTCGCGCGGAGAATTCGGCGAGCGGACGCTGCGTTTCACGGCAAAGGGCGATATTTACGATGCGCTGGAGCGGAACGGCCATGTACCGCTGCCGCCTTACATCAAACGCGGCGACACGGCGGCGGATCGGGAGCGGTACCAGACGGTGTTCGCGCGCGAGAAAGGGTCCGTGGCCGCGCCGACGGCCGGTCTGCACTTTACGCCGGAGGTCCTGGAGCGCTGCCAAGCGGCCGGAGCCGGGATCGCTTATGTGACGCTGCACGTCGGGCTGGGGACGTTCCAACCGCTCCATAGCGAAGTACTCGAGCAGGTTCGGTTGCACCACGAGGTGTACAGCATCACCGGTGAAAACGCGGCCCGGATGAACGGCGCGCGGCGGGTGGTGGCGGTGGGCACGACCAGCGTACGGACGATTGAGAGTGCGGCGGAGACGGGCGCGCTGAGCGGCGAGACGGGAATCTTCATCTATCCGGGCTATTCATTTCTGCGCACGGGAGCGCTGGTGACGAACTTCCATCTGCCACGATCGAGCCTGCTGCTGCTGGTGTGCGCATTCGGCGGCACGGATTTCGTGCTGGACGCTTACCGTCACGCCGTGGACGAGCGGTATCGCTTTTATTCGTACGGGGATTGTATGCTGATCCTGTAATGATGGACTGGCACGAGATTCGCGACCCGCAGGACCCGGAGCTGGACCGTCTGGCTGAACGCTACCGCCTGCATCCGCTGCACATCGAGGACTGCCGTCACGGCAACCAGAGCGCGAAGGTGGAGGAGAGCCGCGGCTATCTTTTCGCGGTGCTGAAGATTGTTTCGGCCGCGAAGGATGGCGCGCTGCGTACGTCGGATCTGGACGTCTTTCTGGGCCGCGACTTTCTGATCACCGTCGAGGAAAGGGATTGCCCGCCGGCACGGCAGGTGCTGGAACCGGTGCGGAGTGCCGCTGCCGGGCAGCGCCCCGACCAGTTGTTCTACCGCATCACGGACGGCGTGGTGGATTCGTATCTGCCGGTGCTGGATAGTCTCAGCGAGGTCATTGACGGACTCGAAGATCAGGTGCTGGATCGTCCGGAGCCGCAGACGCTCGAGCAGATCTTCGAGACGAAACGCAACCTGATTTTGTTGCGGCGCGTGCTGGTGAATACACGCGACGTGGCGGGGCACTTGCAACGGACGGAATCGGAGCTGATCCACCGCGAGATGTGGCCGTTTCTCCGCGATGTTTACGACCACGTCTCGCGCAACCTCGACCTGGTGGAGATGCAGCGCGATCTGTTGACGGGGTCGCTGGACATCTATCTTTCGAGCGTGGCCCATCGCACTAACCAGGTGATGAAAGTGCTGACGGTGCTGGGCACGATCGCGCTTCCGGCGCTGGTGATTTCGGGAATCTACGGGATGAACCTGAAAGGGCTGCCGTGGACGGATTCGGCGCATGGAGCCGCGATCGTGAGCGGAGTGATGGCGGCAACGACGGTAGTGCTTCTGGCGATTTTGCGGCTGATGCGGTGGTTTTAGCGGACCGCTTCGTCACCGTCGCGGCTAAGCTAGCTACATCTTTGGGGCGTAGTAACCTTTGCGGGCACGGACGACGAGATCGCGGCGGTTCTTCACCTTCAGTTCGACGCTGTGATACAGACCGTCGGTGCGGAAGGGCTCGGGGCGATAGAAGATAGCGTACTGGTGGCGGAGCTCATTGGCGATGTTTTCGAACGACTGCGCGAGGTCCTCAGGCTTGAAGGGAAAGAATGACTGGCCGCCGGTCTCCTGCGAAAGATACTTCAGAACTTTGTCGCCGTCGCTTTCGATGCGTGTGATGTTGGTCGAGATGCAATAGATCACGGCGTCGGCTTTCTGGGCCATTTCGAGGGCCTGGTCGCGGGAGACGCGGCTCTGGTTGTCTTCGCCATCGCTCACGATAATCACGGCGCGGCGGAAACGGTAGCGCGGCTTATCGAGCTGGAGCTTGTCGCGGCAGGCGTAATAGAGCGCGTCATAGAAAGCCGTGCCACCGCCGGGACGCAGGCTGCGGATGGCCTCGCCAAGCTTTTCGGTGTCATTGATGAGGTCGGCTACCAGTTCGGCGGAGGAATCGAAGCTCACGAGCATGGCGCGATCCTGCTCGGGGCGGATGACGCTGTTAACGAAGTCGATGGCGGCCTGCTGCTCGAACTTGAAGCGGTCACGGATACTGTTGCTGGTGTCGATCAGGATGGCGATGCGCAGAGGCAGATCGCTTTCCGCGCTGAATTCCTGAATGATCTGCGGCTTCTTGTTCTCCAGGACCTGAAAATCGTCTTTCCCCAGATCCGTAATGAACCGGCCTTTCTTGTCGGTGACGGTAAACAGCATGTCGACGCGATTCACTTCGAGGGTGATGCGCGTTTCGGGGCCTTCGGGCGCAGGAGCTTGCGCTGGTTGCTGGGCGGCGAGAGATACACCGAGGATGAGGATCACCGCGGCGAGCAGGCGTTTCATAGACATCAATTATAGCGGCGGTGGGGCGTCCTGGTTTTCAGGCGAGCTGTTTCAGCCAGGCGTTGAGATCGGGAGGGAACGGGGACTCCACGATGACGGGCTCGCCGGTGGACGGTTGCTGGAACCGGATGCGGTGTGCGTGGAGGAAATAGCGGGGGAGCGTGGCCTGGCCGGCGATCTTGGCGGGGGCGCCGTAGAGACGGTCGCCAACGACAGGGTGACCGATGCTGGCGAGATGCACGCGAATCTGGTGGGTGCGGCCGGTGCCGATGCGCACTTCGAGAAAAGTGAATCCGGTAAAGCGCTGGAGGACGCGATATTCGCTCCAGGCGGCGCGGCCGTGGGCGAGGCGAGCAGTCATGCGCGTACGCAGCTTGGGATCGCGGGTGATGGGCTTTTCGATGCGGCCATGCTCCTGCTTGACGTTGCCATGCACCAGCGCGAGATAGGTCTTTTCGACCTGGCGTGAGGCGAACTGGCCGGCCAGGCGCTGGTGGGCGGCGTCGTTTTTTGCCACGAGCAAAACGCCGCTGGTGTAGCGATCGAGACGGTGGACGATGCCGGGGCGCAGATCACCTGCCGTTCGTGAAAGCGAACTGAAATGGTGCAGGAGCGCGTTGACGAGCGTTCCCGAATGCACGCCCGCGCCCGCGTGGACGACCATGCCAGCGGGCTTATCGATGGCGACAACGTCGGAGTCTTCGTACAGGATGGTGAGAGGAATCTGCTCGGGGGCGGCGTGGAGTGGCGCGGGCTCGGCGGGCTCAACGTCGATGGCGTCGCCGTAACGCACGGTGTAGGATGCCCGCTGCGCGCCGCCGTTAACTAGCACATGGCCGTTCTTGATCCAGGCCTGGACGCGCGCGCGGCTGAGGTGCGGAAAGTGCTCATGCAACGCGTGATCCAGGCGCTTGCCGGCATCCTGCTGACGCAGCTCGATTCTCAGGGGCGCCTCCGTATCCACATTGTGTCAAAGGTTGTAACCTTTTCCGGGAAGGGCAGTTTACCCAGATGCAGGCCACGATGAGGCAGAGATTCTAGTGGAAGCCCAGGCGGATCACCTGGAGATGCTCGCGGTTCGTGACGGCGACGTGGAACGCATTGGCGTTCTGTTCGACCGCCATCACCGCATGCTCTTCAACTTCTTTCTGCGGCTGACGGCCAATCGTGGTTTGAGTGAGGATCTGGTGCAGGACGTGTTTTTTCGCATGTTGAAATACCGGCAGACATTTCAGACGGGAACTAGGTTCACGTCATGGATGTACCAGATCGCGCGCAACGCTCACATTGACCAGGCGCGCAAGCGGCGGCTGGAGATCGTGCCGGACGACGAAACGGCGTGGGACAGCGTGGCGAGCGTGGAGGCCGGCCCGCAGGAGCGGTTGGAACACGCGCAGGAAGTGAGGCTGCTGCGCCGCGCGCTTGACCGGCTGCCGATTGAGAAGCGCGAGGTTCTGGTGATGAGCCGGTTTCAGAATCTCAAGTACAGCGAGATTGCGGAGATACTGGGGTGCGAAGTGGGAGCGGTGAAGGCGCGGGTGTTTCGCGCCATCCGCGAGTTAGGCGAGATTTTCGGGGAACTAACAGGCGAGAAGGCATCATGAAGTGCGATGACGTAAGAGAACTATTGCCGGAGTATTGGACCGGCGCGATGGACGAGGCCGGGCAATCCGAGATGCAGGCGCATTTTACTGCGTGTCCGGGGTGCCGCGCGGAAGCCGAGACGCTGGGCGCGATCTGGCAAAAGCTCGGGGCTCTCCCCGAAGAGCGGCCCGGCCGTGCGATGCGCGCGCGGTTTGAAGCCACGCTCGAGGCCTACGTGCAGGGTTTGCGGCAGGCGGAGCGAGGACCCTCGACGCGCGAGAAGCTCGACAAGTGGCTGGGTGGTTGGTGGCCGCGCGAGCCAGTATTTCAGTTCGGGTTCGCCATGGCGTTTCTGGCCGTGGGGCTTCTGGCGGGATACTCGCTCACGCGAAGTTCCCACGGCGATGGGGAAGTAGCGCACCTGCGCGAAGAAGTGCAGCACACTCGGGAGTTGGTGGCGTTGTCGCTGTTGCAGCAACAATCAGCGAGCGAGCGGCTGAAGGGCGTGGACTGGAGCAATCGCATTCCACAACCCGATCCGCAGGTGCTTTCCGCACTATTGCACACAGTGGACTACGACCAGAACGTGAACGTGCGGCTGGCGGCGCTCGATGCGCTGCATCCCTCGGCATCGAACGAGATGGTGCGGCGCGGCCTGATTGAGTCGCTGGACCGGCAAAAGTCGCCGCTGGTGCAAATCGCGCTGATCGACCTGCTGGTCGATATCCGCGACAAAGAGGCGGCGAATCCGATGAAGGGCCTGATGCAGGAGGCTGGGTTGAATCCGGAAGTGCGGGAGCGCGCCGATTGGGCGCTGAAGCAACTCCAATGAACGCGAGGCTTGTGGTTCTCGCTCTGTTCGCTTTCGGCGCAGCTAGGGCGGCGGATTGGGATGACAGCCTGACCGTCCAGGAGAAAGAGAACAGCGAACGGACGTTCCCTGCGGCGAAGAGGATCGACGTCGACAACTTCGACGGCTCGGTCACAGTGGTGGGCTCGGATTCGCACGATATCAAGGTCGAGATACATAAGACGATTCGCGCGCGATCAGCGGATAAAGTGCAGGAATCAAAGCGCGAAGTGCGGCTGGAAGTGACGCAACAGAACGACGAGCTGCGGCTGTACGTCGATGGGCCGTTTCGCTGCAAGTGCCCGGACGGGTCGATCAACTATCGCGGCGCACGATTCTACGGATACGAAGTGAGTTTCGATTTCACGCTCCGCGTGCCGCGCGACACGAATCCGCGGCTGCGGACGGTGAATCGTGGAGATATTCGCGTGCAGGATATCGACGGCGCGTTCGATGTAGAGAACGTCAACGGTGGGCTAGACCTGGTGGATGTGGCGGGATCGGGCCATGCGTACGCGCTGAACCGGCCTCTGCACGCGTCGTTCCGGCGCAACCCCACGAGCGCGAGCGATTTCGGATCGCTGAACGGCGATGTGGAAGTTGGGTTTCGCCCAGGCCTCGCCGCCGACGTGTGGCTGAAGACGTTCAACGGGAACGCGTACACCGATTTTGATGTGACGACGCTGCCCAGCCGTCCGGCGGTACGCGAGCAAAGGGACGGCAAGTACGTTTACAAAGGCAATCAGTTTTATGCAGTGCGCGTCGGACCGGGCGGCCCGGAGCTGAAGTTCGACGCGTTCAACGGCGATATCCGGATTCGTAACCGGGAGAAATAGTTGTCAGGAGAAAGATTATGAAGAAGTCAGTTTTCATTCTAGTGTTGCTAGGCGCAGGTTTGGCGTGGCCGCAGGATTCGGGCGACCGCATCACGGTGCCGTTCAGCGACCCTTCGCGCCCCCACACTCTCAAGGTGAACCTAATTAACGGCGGCATCACAGTCAAAGGCTACGACGGCAAGGAAGCCATCATTGAGTCACGCGGCTCTTCGGATGGCGACGAGCACCGCCACGAGCGCCCACCACGCGGCGCGGAAGGCATGAAGCGCATCACGAACACGGCTATGGGTCTCACTGCTGAGGAGGAAGACAACGTGCTGACGATCGGCACGCACCCGGGCCGCAATGTGGACCTAGTGATCCAGGTGCCCGTGAACACCTCACTCAAGCTGAACTGCATCAACGGCGGCGATATCGTTGTGGACCGCATCTCGGGTGAGATCGAAGTCAACAACACCAATGGCGGAGTCAAGCTGACAAATGTTTCGGGGTCCGTGATCGCGCATGCCTTAAACAAAGATGTCGTGGCGAAGCTGAGTCAGGTGGCGCCGGATAAGTCGATGTCGTTCACTTCGCTGAACGGAGACATCGACGTCACGTTTCCCGCCGATACGAAAGCTCGCGTGAAGCTCAAAACGGATAACGGAGAGATCTACACCGATTTCGATATCCGTCTGGACGCCAGCGGCCAGAAACCGGTGATCGAGGATGGCCGGGCAAATCACGGGAAGTACCGCGTGCGTGTGGACCACGCCATGTACGGCACCATCAATGGCGGTGGTCCGGAATTTCAATTCCAGACATTCAACGGGAGTATCTATATCCGGAAAGCGAAGTGAACCATGGCGGCGCTGATTCAGATGGAAAACCTCACCAAGGTATTCACGACCGATGAAGTCGAAACGCATGCGCTGGCGGGCGTGCATCTGGAGATCGAGCGCGGCGAGTTCGTCTCCATCTCTGGGCCATCAGGCTGCGGAAAGTCGACGCTGCTCGCAATCCTGGGACTGCTCGATTCCCCCTCGAACGGGCGCTACGTGCTGAAGGGCACACCGGTCGAGCGCCTCGATCGGTCGGAACGTGCGCGCATCCGCAACCGGGAGATCGGCTTCATTTTTCAGGCTTTCAATCTGATCGGCGATCTCACTGTGTTCGAAAACGTGGAACTGCCGCTCACCTACCGGCATGTACCGGCGGCGGAGCGCAAGAGAATGGCGCGCGCGGCATTGGAGAAAGTCGGCATGTCGCACCGGCAGAAGCACTATCCTTCGCAGCTCTCCGGCGGCCAGCAGCAGCGTGTGGCCGTAGCACGTGCGCTTGTGGGCGAGCCGTCCATCCTGCTGGCAGACGAGCCCACGGGTAACCTGGATTCCGCAAACGGCGAAGCGGTCATCGAGATTCTGCGCAACCTGCATCACGCCGGTGCAACCATCTGCATGGTCACACACGACCCACGTTACGCACGATATGCCGATCGGACCGTGCGCATCTTCGATGGCCGCGTGGTGGAAGAACAGATGCAGATGCAGATGGCTTGAAAACGCTTTTCATCGCCGAGACGCAGAGACGCCGAGAAGGAATTCCTTCAAAGATTTCTCGTACGGCGCGCGCGCCACGCCACGCTCGGTGATGATGGCGGTCACGTAGCGATTCGGCGTCACGTCGAACGCCGGGTTCTGGACCGCCGTTCCTTCGGGGGCCACCGGCACACCGAACACGTGAGTGACTTCCGCCGCGGCGCGCTGCTCAATGGGGATTTCATCGCCCGAGCGCAGCGTCAGGTCGAGCGTGGATATCGGCGCTGCGACAAAGAACGGAACGCCATTTTCCTTCGCCAGCACGGCTACGGAGTACGTGCCGACTTTGTTCGCGACGTCGCCGTTTGCTGCGATGCGGTCCGCGCCAACAACCACGCAGCCAATGCGCCCGCTCTTGAGGAAATGGCCCGCCATGTTGTCGGTAATCAGTGTCGCGGGGATGCCATCCTGCTGGAGTTCCCAAACCGTGAGCCTGGAGCCTTGCAGAAACGGGCGCGTTTCATCGGCGAAAACATCGATCTTCTTGCCTGCCGAGATGGCTGCCCGGATCACGCCCAAGGCAGTGCCATAACCCGCCGTAGCCAGCGCGCCGGCATTGCAATGCGTGAGTACGGTCTTGCCATCCGGCACGAGCGGCGCGCCGTTGCGGCCGATTGCCTGATTGATGGCGATATCCTCAAGACGGATCTGCTGGGCTTCGTTGGTGAGCCGTGCACGCAATTGAGCCAGCGGAAGCGAGTGTGATTCGGCATAAACGCGCTTCATCCGTTGAATGGCCCAGAACAGATTCACGGCAGTGGGCCGTGTGGCGGCCAGTGTTTCGCAGATCGTTTCGAACTGCGCGTCCAGATCCTTGGCGTCCGCGTGCTCGATGCCCAGCGCAACTCCCATCGCCGCGGCGACCCCGATAGCCGGCGCGCCACGAATCACCATAGAGCGGATCGCTTCGGCCACTTCCTCGTACGTATTGCAGGTGACGTAGTGCTCCTCTCGTGGCAGGCGCGTCTGATCGATCATGACGACGCCGGCCTCGGTCCACTGGATGGTCTCTACCATGCGCGGGGAATCATTCCTTTCTGCGAAAACATGGCGGCGAAGAAAATGAAGTTGTAAGCGCCGTGCATGATGGCGGCCGCCCTGGTGGAGCCCGACGCCTGGCGCATCCAGCCGAAGGCAACGCCGGCCAGCGTGATCAGCAATCCGTGGTGCCACGATCCGCCATACTGCGAAAGGTGCAACAGGCCGAACGGAATAGCGGCCAGCACGATCCCCGCAATGGCGCCGAACGAGCGCACCAGAACGGGTTGCAGAAATCCGCGGAACGCCAGCTCTTCGCACAGCGGCCCGAGCGTAATGGCGAACACCGCAATCAGCACGATCGAGCTGCGGTCGGACAGCAGGTCTTTCATGGGCGTCTGGATATCAGGAGTGCGCAACACGCCTCCGAGCAGCGCCACGCCGAACGCGAGCACGAAACCATACAATACAGCCCGAGCCTCGCCGGGCCGCGTGCGCACCCACCGGAGCGACGGCCAGAAGGGGCGCCCGTAATGCAGCTTCAAGAGCAGGTACAGCGCGAAGAACAGAAAGCCGTATCCCAGAAATTGGGCGGGCACCAGTTGCAGCGCCTGGCTGTGCACGTGCAAGTGAAGCACCCAGAGGAACAACTTGACCGTGAAGGCTCCAAGAAGAAGACACGGGAGCGCGAGACCGAAGAACACCACCAAATCGGCGTAGCTCCAGAAAGGATAAGACTCGGCCGGGGCGGCTTGCGGGAGCGGCGCTTCGGGCGGGCCGCCGGCATCGCCTGGCGCCGGCTCCACTGGCGGAATGCTCGGTTCGTTCTCGATCACCGCTCGTTCTCGATCAGCGCCGCGGCCAGGAGCGGCACCATCAGCTCGTGATGTCCGGTGAGGGCGTATCCGCGGCCGCCGGATTTGGAATGCGGACGCTCCACCACGTTCACGCGCGGACGATAGTGCTGGAGAAAATCAAGATTCACGGTGGTGAAGTTCGCCAGTGGATTGCCGAGGTTGCGCACCGCCGAGACGGCTTTCAGAAAAACCTCCGGCATCACCACCGCGGAACCGACGTTCAAATAGACGCCGCCATCATGCAGCCCCGCTACCAACGAGCAGAACAAGCGGAAATCGTGATGTGTCGCGCTGCCAATGGCCGCGGGTTCGGCGGCAGGGTGCGTGTGCGGCGTATCGGTGCCCATCGCGACATGCACTGTCACAGGAACTGAGCGCTGGTACGCCGCCGCCACCAGACTCTGAGCCGCGCGCGGAGCCTTCTCGAGCGCACGTCCCAGCGCCTCACCGATGCCGATGCCGTCTCGCGCGCCGCATGCAATTGCCCGGTTCATCTCGCGGCCGGTTTCTTCCGCCGTGCCGAAGCTACCGTCCGGCAGCACGGCCTCCACGTCTTCGCTCGTGTGCCCGGCGAGCGCGATTTCGAAATCGTGGATCGCGGCTGACCCATTCATAGCGAACGCCGTGGCGTACCGCCGCTCCATCAGATCGATCAGCACCGGCGCCAACCCGCACTTGATGACGTGGCCACCCATGCCCCAGACAATCGCCTTACCGCTCGCTCGCGCTTTCAACAGCGCGTCCACCACCCCGCGAAAAGACTCGCCCGCCAGAATCTTCGGAAGAGAGTCTAGCCATGCGCCGATTCCGCCGCCCTTTCTGTAAGGAGTGGCGAAATCCTCGACGCGCACCTTGCCGCCTCGCGCCGCGAGCGAGATCGTTTTGAGGCCCGTGAAGTCAATGGGCTGGACTTTGTATCGGCTCATGAGTTAATTCGCGAACGCGCTGGCCAAAACCCCGGGGCCGCCAAGCAATCGGCGCAGTGCTTCCGCCGTGTAGCTCTTCTTCGAGCGCATCACCTGCTCCGGCGTTCCCGACGCCACTACGCGCCCTCCTTCTTCACCGCCGTCCGGGCCGAGGTCGATAATCCAATCCGCCGTTTTGATCACATCCAGATTATGCTCGATCACCACCACCGTGTTGCCCAGCCCCACGAGCCGCTGCAAAACGTCGAGCAGCTTCCGCACATCGTCGAAATGTAGGCCCGTCGTCGGTTCGTCCAGTAGGTAAAACGTGCGCCCCGTCTGCCGCTTGCTCAGCTCGCGCGCCAGCTTGATGCGTTGCGCCTCGCCGCCCGAAAGCGTCGTCGACGACTGGCCTAGGTGAATGTAGCCCAGCCCCACGTCGTGGAGCGTCGCGAGTTTCGCGTGAATCTGCGGAATGTTTTCGAGTACCGGCAGCGCGTCTTCCACCGTCGTATCCAGCAGGTCCGCGATCGAGAGCCCCTTGTACTTTACCTCCAGCGTCTCGCGATTGTACCGCCGGCCGTGGCAGACGTCGCACGTCACGTAAACGTCGGGCAGAAAGTTCATTTCGATGCGTTTCAGCCCGTCGCCCTGGCACGCCTCGCAACGCCCGCCTTTCACGTTGAAGCTGAACCGCCCCGGCTTGTAACCGCGCTCGCGCGATTCCGGCAGCCGCGAGTAAAGATCGCGGATCGGCGCAAATAGACCGGTGTACGTGGCGGGATTTGACCGCGGCGTGCGCCCGATCGGCGATTGATCGATGCGAATTACTTTATCGATGTGCTCGATGCCTGTGATCCGGTCGTGCGCGCCTGCCAAATCGTGCGATCGGTAAAGCTGCCCGGCCAGCGCGCGATACACGATCTCGTTGATGAGCGTCGATTTGCCGCTGCCGGAGACGCCCGTGACCACCGTCAGCACGGCGAGCGGAATCTCCACGTCGATATTTTTCAGGTTGTGCTCGCGCGCACCCAACACCGTCAGCTTCTTCCCGTTCGCACGCCGCCGCGTGGCCGGCACGGCGATTTGTAGCTCCCCTGCGAGATAACGCCCCGTGAGCGAAGCCGGATTCTTGGCAATCAGTACAGGCGTCCCGGTCGCCACCAGTTCCCCGCCCAGCCGACCCGCGCCCGGGCCGAGGTCCACCACGTAATCCGCGCGCTCAATCGTCTCGGCGTCATGCTCCACCACAATCACCGTGTTGCCCATGTCGCGCAAATGAGTGAGCGTTTCCAGAAGCCGCCCGTTATCGCGCGGGTGCAGGCCGATGGAAGGTTCGTCCAGCACGTACAGCACGCCGCGCAGCTTGGAACCGATCTGCGTTGCGAGCCGGATGCGCTGCGCTTCCCCGCCCGAAAGCGTAGCAGCCGAACGTTCCAGGCTCAGATAATCCAGCCCGACCCTGGAGAGAAATTCGAGCCGTCGCCGGATCTCATCCAGCACACGGCCTGCAATCTGCATTTCGCGCTCGCCGAACTCCCAGGTCTTCACGGTCAGCAACGCGCGCGCCACCGGCATCGCCGTGAATTCCGCGATCGAACGCCCCTTCACCCGCACCGCCAGACTCGATGGCCGCAACCGCTTCCCGTGGCAGTCCTCGCATTCCGCGGGCGACATGTAATCCGTCAGCCACTCGCGATACCCTTCCCCCGCTTCCTGAAAGCTCTGATCCAGAATCTTGAGGATGCCGGGAAATCCGTTGCCGCCCTCGAGCAGCAGCTTCTGCGTTTTCTTGGGAAACTCGTCGAACGGCGTCGCGAGCTGAATCTTCAGGATGCGCGCCGCTTCGTTGAGCCAGTGGGTCATATGCGCCGAGCTCGCGCCCGGCCCCAGCCCGCCCTCCAGCAGCGGCTTCGATTCGTCTACGATGACCTTGCCGGGATCGAACGACCACCGGCTGCCCAGGCCCGAGCAGGTTTCGCACGCGCCGTACGGGCTGTTGAATGAGAACGACCGCGGCTCGAGCTGTGGGATGCTTGTCCCGCACTCCGTGCACGCGAGCTTCTGCGAATACAGCCGCTCTTCACCGTTCACCACCGCAATCACCACTAGGCCGTTGGCCAGTTTCGTCGCCGTATCAATCGCAGCTTCCAAACGCTTCTCGATCCCCGCCTTCACCAGCAGCCGGTCAATCACCACTTCGATGCTGTGATTGCGCCGCTTATCGAGCGGTGGAATATCCTCATCGAGCGAGCGCAGTATGCCGTCAATCCGCGCCCGCACGAAGCCCTGGCGCGCGAGTTTTTCCAGATCTTTCTTGTACTCGCCCTTGCGCCCGCGCACGATGGGCGCCATCACGATGACACGGTCTTCCGGCCTGAGCGCGAGTACGTGCTGTAAAATCTGTTCGGTGGTCTGCCGCGAAATCGGGTTGCCGCAAACCGGGCAATGCGGAATGCCGATCGACGAGTACAGCACGCGCAGATAATCGTAGATTTCCGTGATGGTCCCGACGGTCGAGCGCGGGCTGCGGCTGGTAGTTTTCTGCTCGATGGAAATGGCCGGGCTCAGGCCTTCAATCGAATCCACGTCGGGCCGCTCCATCTGGTCGAGAAACTGCCGCGCGTAAGTGGAAAGCGTCTCGACATAGCGCCGCTGCCCCTCCGCGTAGATGGTGTCAAACGCCAGCGAAGACTTGCCCGACCCGCTCAGCCCCGTGATCACGGTGAGGCTGTTGCGCGGAATCTCGACATCGATGTTCTTGAGATTATGCTGGCGCGCGCCATGCACCGAAATCTGCTTCAGCATAGGGAAACCCGAGCGGGAGAGGACAGATATTTATTGTCGCGTGATTGAGGGCGGGGGTGCAATGCGAGTCAGCGCGATAATGCATTCTGCTCGCTGGATTTCTCGATACGTGGAGGACGAAAAAACTAATCTGAAAGAATTGGCGTCTCGGCGCCAACCCGAAGATCCGGCCAAAACCTCTGCACCATCGACTTGGACCAGTCGTTGAGCTTGTCATAGACTGCTGGCAGGTCTTCTGGCCGCACGAGCCGTCCGCTCATTGACGAGCCTCTCGTTTCCTTGAACTCCTTTTGGTTCATCGCAAGCGCGACATTTTGATTGTCCAAGCTGAGTTCATACAGTACTCCGACGTGCCGCGATGCCCTTGAGTTTTCGTTCGTCCTCACAAGTGCAATAGGCTTCTCGCTGACCCTATACGACCCTTTGATGAAAATTTCCTCTGACAGTTCCCTTTCAAGAGCCGACGAACAGATATCGGGAGAGTTATCTGCAATGTTCACGTGACCGCCAGCCCAGAGCAGGTACTTTTCATGTAGAGCGTGTCCTTTTTTGTTTCGTCGCAATAGCAGGACCTGCTCTTTCCACCGGATGATGGCACAGGGAATAGGCTGGATCACATTGGGATCGCCTTCGGCCTCTGATCTGCGAACGAAACGCTTGTGGCGGTTTACGAGATCAACGAACTCGTCAATAACCTCACGCTCGTCGATTAGGCCCTTAGCCGGGATTTTGCTTGAGACGAGGCCAGATGGCACCACGCAGATCTCTTCATCAAGGAAATTCGTCAGCACTCCCAGGGTCTTCTCTGCAACCTTCATTGCGGTCTCTCGGGATTGTGTGCCCGTCGTGTCGATATATTCGATCGCCCGGAAGCTGGCGCCGTACGCTTGTCTCGTGGTCTCAATGGCTTCATTTATCTGACGAAGAGTATCCTCAGACATGATCGTACCTCCTTTAGTCGTCAGTTGGTTCAAATATTCCCTTTCGATAGACGTTTTGGGATCGCATGCCATTACGATCACCAGATCCACCAGTTCCGTCCATCTATCCATCGCGAAGAACCTGTCACAGGTGGCCGCCTCCTCTTGCGTGATCTTTCCGGTTTGCGCAAGCCAACGCGTCCAAACGAGTGCATCGAATATGCCGCGATCTAAGATGAATACATCGAGCTCTGGCTTCGACAACGCCTCAAGCATCCCCTGGAGGCTGGCACATGATACCCACGTGTTGAAGTTGAGGTGTCCCTTGGTCCGAATCGGAGCAATCGAGGCCCTCTCAACGAACACATCGACTCGTATGCCGTTGCGCTTTAAGAAAAGCTCAAGCACGCTGATGGTTCTTGTCTTGCCTGCCTTCGGAAGTCCGCTGAATTCGATTATTAAGGGGCGTTTCGCCAAGCCCCCATTCAATTGAGCCAGCAGCTTCGCTGCCTCGGCTTCTAGTCGTGCAATGGCGGCCCGGTGGTCCGATGTGGGGTTGTCCACGTTAGGACGTAGTGTACCAAAAGGCCTTTGATGTGACGGACTCGTCCAATCTTCCTACTCATACGGCCAGCTCGGCTTACTAAACAGCCCGCCATCCACCCAAATCGTCTGCCCCGTAATGAACTCCGCCGCATCGCTCGCGAGAAACACCACGGCGCGTGCCACATCAGCCGGCAGGCCGACGCGCCCGAGCGGCGTGAGTTTCGCCCAGGTGCCCGCATAATCGCCCGCTTCGTTCTTGGTGCGCTCGATCTCCACCGCACCCGGCGCCACGCAATTCACGGTGATGCGATGCTTGCCCAACTCCACCGCCGCCACTTTGGTGAACATTTCGATGCCGCCCTTGCTCGCCGTGTAATCCACTAGATTGGGAAACGCGATCTTGTTGGAGCCTGACCCGATGTTGACGATGCGTCCGCTGCCACGCTCGCGCATGTGCTGCGCCGCGCGCTGCGTGCAGAGGAAGCAGCCCTTCAAGTTGGTCTGAATGGTGCGGTCCCACTCGGCTTCGGTGAGTTCCAGCAGCGGCTTCCAGGTCTGCACACCGGCGTTGTTTATGAGGATGTCGAGCCGCGGGAATCGTTCGAGCGCCGCGCCGAACATGCGGTCCACATCCGCCGCGACACCGACATCCCCTTGCACCGCAAACGCGTCCCGCCCCATCTCGCGGATTTCCGCCACGGTAGCTTCCGCTCCAGCACCGTCGCGATGGTAGTTGACGACGACACTGGCGCCAGCCCGCCCCAGTTCCAGCGCGATCCCCTTACCAACGCCCTTGCTCGCGCCGGTCACGAGCGCGGTCTTCGAGTCCAATGGAAGCTTCACGCAGGCGATTTTACCAAGCCGGCCGATTCCGCCAGAAATTCAACGATCAGCGGGTGCGGCCGTTCCTCGGTAGACGATAACTGCGGCTGAAACAGCGTGGCGACGAAGAATCGGTTCGCCGGCAGCTCGATCGCGCGCAATTCCCCGTTATCGTCAAACGCGCTCAACCGCAGGCCGGAACTCTCCAACTGCCCCAGGTACTGGCGATTCACTTCGAAGTTGCAGAAATACTCTTCTTCGACTTCGCTCGCTTTGTAGATTGCGCTGAGACGGCAACCCGGCTGGATGTGCAGCCGGCAGGCACCGGACAGCTTCGGCGCTCCCGCGCGGCGATCGGGAACCGGACACGTCACCGGCGCGATGATGATGTTTCGGGAACTGGTCGAGTGTTCGGCGGAATCCGCGTCCGCGAGCCCCATCACGTTGCGTGCATACTCTAACAGAGTATTTTTCCATTGAACTTGCAGACTTTCGGACGAAAACAAAGGATTTACGACCGCTCCGGATAAGCCAGAATTGAGCCTCGAAAGTGTCGAGCAAGCCTCAATAAGCCTCGAGAATCACGCGGCGAAATGCCGCCTTGCTGACGCGGTCAGTATGGTACGAAAACGCGCCTCACGATGAGGAAAGCAATTGGGACAAGCGGGACAAGCCAGGGTGCCGGAGGCCTTTTTCAGAGGGGGCATCGGGCAAGGTCCGAGCAGCTAATAGATCTTCTTGTGAAGTTGAGCAGATACGCCGATGGCCACAATCGGGATAGGAGGAGGCCTTGCGGCCCCGCCCCTCCCACACCACCGTACATGCGGGTCCGCATACGGCGGTTCGGCGGGTTGAGCTATCGACCTACAGTCAATCTCGGAATGCCTGTTGGATCGATCGCGGTCTGGCCGATTGTGCCCATTTGCGACGAGTGGATTCCATGACGGGCTGCGAAATCGTCGGCCGAAGAGGCGGCAACTACGCCGGCATCATCATTCCCTACTTCCTGCCGGGCTCGGACCACGTTCGCGAGTACAGGCTGCGGCGCGATCAGCCGGATCTCGAGTATGATTCCGCCGGCAACCTGAAGCCCAGACAGAAGTACCTAAGTCCTCCAGGCCGTTCCAATATGCTCTACGTGGTACCCGGAGTCGCTCAATCGCTGTTCAACGAACCCGAGCTGCCCATCATCGTCACCGAGGGTGAATTCAAGACGCTGGCCCTGTGGCGTCTGGCCAATCACGCCTCACCGAATCGACCGAGGTTTCTTCCCCTGGGGGTCTCCGGCGTCTACAACTGGCGCGGCACGATCGGAAAGACAATCGGTCCCGACGGCAGTCGTCTGGATGTGAAGGGTGCGATCCGCGATCTCGACTGGATCACCTGGGACCGGCGACACGTCGTCATTGCCTATGACGCCGATGCCGTGACCAAAGAACTGGTTCGCATCGCACGCTCGGAACTAGCGGCGCACCTGCGCGGACGTGGCGCCCTGGTTGGCTTCCTGGAATGGGATGGCGCCAAAGGCAAAGGCATCGACGATCATCTCGCCACGGTCGGTCCCGAGGTGGTTCTCGATGCCATCGCGCATGCCAATTTCGCCAGTGCCGCATGGAAGAAAGACTTGCTGCGCTCCAAACCGCCTATGAACACGACTGAGGGTCGTATCTTGCCCGTATTAGCCAACGCCATTGCCGCATTTCGTCACGCCCCGGAGTGGGGTGGCGTGCTGGCGTTTAATGAATTCGGATTCGGCATTGTCGTGCTGAAGCCGACGCCCTGGGGCATTGTCCCCAAAGGAGAATGGACCGACCACGAGGACCGGCTCGCCGCCGACTGGTTGCAAAAACAGGGCATTCTGGTCTCGGTGGAAGTGGCCGGGCAAGCAGTGCAGACCGCCGCCAGGGATCGGCCCTTCCATCCGGTTCGAGCATACTTGCAGGGCCTTCGTTGGGATGGGGTGGAGCGTGTGGACCGTTGGCTCACAGTCTACCTCGGCGCGGCGGAGACCGAATACTCGCGTGCCGTAGGCTCGCGTTGGCTCATCTCAGCGGTGGCCCGGATCCTCCGGCCAGGGGCGAAAGCGGATTGCTGCCTGATCCTGGAAGGGCCGCAAGGCATCCGGAAGTCGACGGCGCTGCGTACTCTCGCCGGCGAGTACTTCACCGATGAACTGGCGGATCTGGGCAGCAAAGATGCGGCGATGCAAACCCGCGGGGTCTGGATCATCGAGCTTTCCGAGCTCGACAGTCTGAGCCACTCCGAGGTGGCCCGGATTAAGGCGTTCATGAGCCGAACGACGGACCGCTTTCGTCCGCCTTACGGCATGCGACTGGTGGAATCACCGCGCCAGTGCGTCTTCGCTGGAACGGTAAATCACAGCACGTATCTGCGTGACGAGACGGGTGGCCGCCGTTGCCTGGATGAAGGGAGCACCTCGATCTGGTTAACGACATTCTCTATGCCGTCTAACCTTTTGACCACACGCTCGGCATTCGTTTTGACCGTCTCGCGCACGACATGACCTGACAGGATGACAGTCTTGTCTCGCAATTCGAAGCGGAGTGTGTCAAATACTCCGTTGAATGGAAGCATGGCGAGTTCTTCATGGATTCTCCACTCGGTAGAATCGAATGTCCGCCCGGCCCATTTGTGCTCCTGTCCGAGGACGGGGAGCGTGACTAGCAGAATCGTGCATACAATCTTGGCGAACTTCTGCGGCAAAGTGATCTTCATGTTTCGTCTCCTAGTCGAATTTCCGGCATGGTGGCCTGCTCGCTTACGAAGGTCCGAACCGTCCAGCGGCAACAAACTGAGGAGCCATGGCCGCGCAAACCAAAAACCGACAGTCTCCATCTTGATGACCGGAACGGTTTCATCGTTAGTGGCCTCCGCTATACCCGTTGTTTGAGTCTGCACACAAGCGGCTAAGTCGACGCATTGGTGACGCCTATAGAAGAGACGCCTTGGTGGAAGCGCTCCTCAAATGAATCACTCGCCGCTTCTGCAGGACTGCCCAACGATCTTCCGATTCGAACGAATGCCAAGCGGCACCACCCGGGGATTTCTTCAGGCGTCACTTCCTATGGCCTGCGAAGGCCGGCGTTGAGTTCGAGTGCGTTCAATACCTCGGGGCCACAACCCAAACGGACGCCGCTCGTCGCCGCACAGCCAGGTAGAAAGCCTCCGTCAGTTTTCTATTCTTCGTGTTCTCGAATCGAGTACCGGTTCAGCAGAGCGATCAGTTGCGCGGACGCCTGAGGCGCACGCACTCCCTTGGTCACGATGTCGCGGTTTTCCAGCTTCTTGCCATAGAGGGTGGCGTTATCGTCTAAGTCCTGCCGCAAAGTGGCTCCTTGCAGAGCAAGGCCGGCAAACAATCCTTGCGATCGCGACCACGAAAGAATATCCGCGTGCATTTGCGCGTCGGTTTGAGCCGTTGCCGTGCGTCCCACTGGGCCTGCCGCAACGGAGCCTTCCGCGCCCAAAGTGAATTTACTCGAAAGCAGTTTACTTGCACCCCGTTCACTCATGACCAGCATGATCAAGTCCGTCGAAGAGCCGCCGATCTGGAAGCCCACACTGCCACCCTCGATGCGGACCGTGCCTGGCGCGGACCAACCGGTGCCACGTTTGTTTCTACAGGACATGTACCCTTTTCCATATTTCCCGCCAAATACGAAAGCCGCGGTCTTGAGGTCCGGCACAATGACGATGCAGTGGGCGTGATCGAGCAGTTCCTGAGGAATGCCCCTATCCGGCGTTGCCATGACCTCTGAAAACACAGCTGCGGCCTCATCCAGCCGCTTTACAGGCTCGTTGTCTTTAGCCGGCAATGGCGTGAGAGCCAACGCAGCCACCATGATTAATCTCACTATCAATGTCATTTGTCCCCTCTTTCAGTCGTCCGAGTTTCCTCTAACGCGGCCGGCATCGCGATGTGCTGTTCGAGTTTAGTTCCGCATTGTCTTCCTAGTGTAGTGCGGCATGCAGATTAACGATTATGCAGCGCGTGGCGGGCGCGCTTGACCTTTTCCAGAATATCGGACGCTTTGGCGGTCCAGACAAACGGTTTGGGATGGTCGTTGTGCTGGTCAATGTAGTCGCCAATGGCCATGATCAGTTCCTCGACGTCGCGGAAGATGCCTCGCCGCAGCCGATTCTGAGTGAGGTCACGGAAGAAACGCTCCACCATGTTCAGCCATGAACTGCTGGTGGGAGTGAAGTACACGTGGAAGCGCGGATGGCGGGCCAGCCACTTCTCAACCTTGGGATGTTTGTGCGTGGCATAGTTATCCGCGATCAGATGGATTTGCTTGCCTGCAGGGGTGACTTGGTCAATCACGCGCAGGAATTTCAGCCACTCCTGATGCCGGTGCCGGTCGTCGCACATGCTGATTACGGTGCCATCGAGCGTGCTCATGGCCGCAAACAGGGTTGCCGTTCCGTTGCGCTTGTAGTCGTGGGTCATCGTTCCGCAGCGTCCCTTCTTCAGCGGCAGGCCAGGTTGCGTGCGGTCCAGTGCTTGGATCTGGCTCTTCTCATCGGCGCAGAGGACGATGGCGTGTTCTGGCGGGTTGAGATAAAGCCCGATGATGGCGTCCAGTTTCTCGGCGAACTCGGGATCGTGGCTCACCTTGAAGGTCCGCGCCAAGTGCGGCTTCAGACCATGTTTCTGCCAGATCCGGCGCACGCTCTTTTCACTGACGCCTGCGGCCTCTGCCATGGTGCGCGTGCTCCAGTGGGTCGCGTTGTCGGGCTTCTCCTGCGTGGTTCTCCGGATCACCTCTTGCACCTGGGCCGGTGTGATGGTTGGTGTTCTTCCCGGGCGCGGCGCATCTTTGTCCAGCGCCGCAAAACCACCGTCCAGAAACCGATTCCGCCAGCGCGCGGCCTTCTCCGGTGTGATCTTCAACTCCGCCGCGATCTGCTGATCTTGCAGCCCCGCTCCGGCCAACAAAACGATCCGCGCTCGTTCCACGCTCCGTGCCGGCGCGCTGCGAGCTCGGGCCCGAGATTCCAGGATCTCTTGCTGGTCAGAACTCAGAACCACGGGTCGCGCCACGCGCATCGTCTTCGGTCCTCCTATTGTAAAGACGACGCGTATTCTATAATCGTTACTATTTATGCCGCACTACACTAGCTAACACCTTCTGCGTGCAAGAATCCGAAACCCGGTCTTTTTCACTACGTGGCCAGTGAGCGGCCGATCGTGGATGTCGTTCACTCGAGCAGACGAATAGCGGCGTACAGTCCTCCAAAGACCAAGGCACTGATGAGCGTAACCGCCATGTACTGCAGCAACCGACCGGCCAGAGTCGACTGATTCTGCTCGTCCCGTTTGATTTCCTCGTCCAGACTGTCGAACATGATGCCCTCCTTAATCTGGTTGCCGAGCCACTTGCTTGCTGGTAGCGATGAAACCCGTCTGGCTTACGTTCAGCCAGATCCAGTTCCGTAAGGCCGAGTCCACTGCCCAATTCACCTCCGTTGCATCGTATGGCTTCGATAGAACGTCGTATCCACCCAAATTGAGAACCTCGGCCCACAAGTGCGCATCCGCTAGGCGGGAGGCAACGACGAGGCGTGGTGGGTGCTGCGATGATCCAAGGGTGCACAGGAGGTCCTTCCAGCAGCCGTCCGCCATGCCCGAATCAGCGATTACGACTGGCACCATTCACATCCCCTAACTGGAGTAGTTCGACGGGATTTTGGAAGTAGCTGGATCGACCTCCCAGCGTAGTCGGCACATCCGGGACTGGGGCAGTGTATTGCAGTTTGGCGCGAATCCGCAAGCGGCGCCTTTCCCTCGGAAGGCCGACATGGCGCTTGCCTTCTACTGCCCAATTTTGCCTGATATCCCCTAATTACGGTATATGAGCTTGCCCTCTTGTTGTCTAAGATGATTCCTGTAGATCTCAGTGCAACATCTCCGGCTAGCCGATTGACAGTTACCAGTAAATTCTTGAAGGCCATGGACATACACCTGACGAACGGGCGGATACCGTCCGCCAGCAACCCCGGTTTGCTGCTTCCAGGAGTAGTGGCGGGCTCCGGCTTCGGCAGCCTGGATCCGCTCGGAGTTCAGGACTGATGTTTGATCTGAGGCGGCTCGTTCACATAGGGAGGTCGACGCGTCAACCCGCTGCCGAGCAGATCGCAAGGACATCGTCCTCGGGTGAACCCGTCCGGCTAGTAGCGATCATCCAAAATTCGTACGACTCTGAGACTCTGCGGCAGCTCGCGGCGATTTACGGTTGGAGGATCTCGATCGTCGGCTCATCTGACGCAGCCATAGCCTTGCTGAAAGAGCAGCCGATACCCCTTGTGATTTGTGATCGCGATCTCGCAGGCGAGGCTTGGCCCGACGTGCTCGCGAAAGTTGCTGCCCAGCCTCAAGCTGTCTGCGTGCTCCTCGCATCCAGCGTGATGGACGACTACCTGTGGCACCAGGTGATTCGCCACAACGGCTACGATGTCGTCGCGAAGCCCTTTCAGCCTGAGGAACTACGGCGCGCAGTCACATTTGCCTGGTCGTGGCGCGGTTGGGCCCATCGGTATCCTGCCGGGGTTTTGCGAAAACCTACGACCTGACCGAATCTCCCTTATGATTCCGAAAAGTATTTTGTCCGAAGATGACTTCGAAAAGATCCGCGGCTTGGATACGTGTACGGTATCTAACGCCATTGAACGGCTTAAAGTGCGCCTGCGCAATGAGGGCTTCGTCTACGGTGCGGCCCACTGCCAGTTTCCAGGTTTCCAGCCAATGCTTGGCTACGCCGCCACGGCACGGATCCGGGGCTCGTCGGCTCCCATGACGGGCCGCTGCTATTACGACCGCATGGACTGGTGGAAGTACGTTGTCACGATCCCTGAGCCGCGGGTGATGGTCCTGCAAGACATCGACCACCAGACTGGAATCGGGGCATTCGTGGGTGAGATCCATGCACAAATCGGCCTGGCGCTCCACTGTGTGGGCTGTGTCACCAACGGCGCTGTCCGCGACCTGACGGCCGTGGAAAAGGCTGGTTTTCAACTGTTCGCTGGCAGTGTGGCCGTCTCGCATTCGTATGCACACATGGTCGACTTTGGCGAGCCAGTTGAGATAGGCGGTCTCAAGATCAGCCCGGGCGATCTGGTTCACGGCGACCGCCACGGCGTTCACACAATTCCTCTGGAGATCGCCCACGAAGTTCCCAAGGTTGCCGCACACCTGCTCGCCGAAGAACGCGCACTGATCGAACTGTGCCGCTCTCCCGGTTTTTCACTCGAAAAGCTGTCCGCCAAGCTCCGGCAGACGAATCAGTTATGAGCCCCCCTTGGAAGTGTGCCGACACTGTGGATAAATAGACTCTATGATTTGGCTGTATAAGCGATCGCATGACAGGACTCCCGCCGGCATCCAGTTTCTGTGGCTGATTGGCTCTCTCACTGCCGTTCTGGCCGGCTGCTTAGTCGGCTGTACCAAGAGCGAGAAAGTGCGCGCGGAAAGTGACGCGCCGAAAGCGACCAGCGTCGGCGTTACGAAGGTGGGCCGCAAGACACTTGAACGCCAGTTGACGGTCTCTTCGGAACTGGTTCCGTTCCAGGAGATCGACGTATATGCCAAAGAATCCGGCTACGTGCGTGATCTTCTGGTCGACTATGGCACGCGTGTCCGCAAGGGTCAGTTGATGGCGGTGCTCGAGATCCCCGAACTGGAGGCCCAGTTACGTCAGGATGACGCAGCCACTAAAAACGCTGCCGAGATGGTGACGCACGCCGAACACGAACTCGGCCGCGTGGAGGCGCAACATCAGGTTGTCCATTTGCAGTTCGATCGCCTCAATAAAGTCGCCAACTCGAAACCCGGTCTGGTGGCGCAACAGGAGGTAGACGATGCGCAGGGTAAGGATCTCGCCGCGGAAGCTCAAATCGAAGCGACGAAATCCAGTCTCCAATCCGCCCAGAGCCTGCTCCAGGCCGCACAGGCCAAAAAGGAACACGACACGGTGTTGTTTGATTACTCCAAAATCACAGCACCTTTTGCCGGCGTGGTGACCGAGCGCTTCGCCAACCTCGGCACGCTACTACAGGCTGGCACCAACTCCAGCACCCAGGCCATGGCGCTCGTGCGCCTGTCCCAGGACGACATATTTCGCCTCGTGATCCCGGTTCCCGAATCTTACGTTCGATATATCCGCATCGGCGAATCGGTCGACGTTGAAGTGCCCGCCCTCAACCGCAGTTTCCCGGGCAAGGTGGCCCGCTTCTCGGTAGATGTCAAGGAAGACACGCGCACCATGCACAGCGAAGTCGACGTCTCCAACTCCGATCGCTTATTGATGCCTGGCATGTACGCCGAGGCGACGCTGACGCTCGAACACAAGGAAGACGCGCTGGCTGTGCCTCTGCAAGCCATCGATCATGACGTAGGGACCACCAAAGTGTATATCGTGAACCAGACCAACAAGATCGAAAGCCGCATCGTGACGGTCGGAATGCAAACTGCGACGGACGCCGAGATCGTCTCCGGTCTTTCCGGAGGCGAACAGGTTGTCGTGAGCGACAGGAGCGGCTTGCAACCGGGCGAGCAGGTGCGCCCGCAAGAAGTGCAATTACTTAACTACCAGGGCCAGAAGGAAGAATAGGCGCCGATCACGAAAAAAGTTCATGCCACGCTTCTCCATTCGAAATCCGTACTTCATCATCGTCGTCTCTCTCGCGCTCCTGGTCATCGGCATCAACAGCCTTTTGCGGATGCCTGTGGACCTGTTCCCGACCATCAATATTCCCGAAGTCGTCGTGGCTACGTTCTATTCGGGCATGCCGCCCGAGGACATCGAGGTCGACATTACCAACCCGTTGGAGCGCTTTTTCACGCTGGCCAGCGGCGTGGACCACTCCGAATCGCGCTCGCTGCTAGGCGTGAGCATCATCAAGGTATATTTCCAACCAGGCACCAGCGCCGATGCCGATGTCACCCAGCTGTCCAACCTGGCGCTGGCTGATCTGAAGCGCTTGCCCCCCGGAACTCTGCCGCCCGTGGTGCTGAAATTCGACGCCTCCAGCCTTCCCGTCTGTTTGGTCACAGTCAAGGGACAGGGGCTCAACGAAACGCAGCTCCACGACGAGGCCCAGTTCACGATCCGCAACCAGATCGCGGTAGCGAAAGGCGCTTCGATTCCTGCCGTGTTCGGCGGCAAGTATCGACAGGCGATGGTGTACGTCGATCCGTACAAGCTGCTGTCCCGGCAGTTGAGTGTGATGGACGTAGTCAATGCGGTGAACAACAGCAACGTCATCCTGCCCGCCGGGGATGTCAAGATTGGCCCCAGCGATTACTACGTTTACTCCAACAGCCTGGTGAAGCAGGTGGAGGATTTTAACAACCTGCCGCTGAAAACGGTGGGCACGCGAACGGTCACAGTATCCGACGTCGGCGAGGCGAAGGACGCGGCTCAAACGCAATACAACATCGTCCGCGTCGATGGCCAGAAGTCCGCCACCATCCCGATCATGAAGCAGGGTGGCGACAGCAATACCCTCGAAGTCGTCAACTCCGTTCGTGAGCTCACCAGCCATCTCTTCGACATCCCCAAACAGTTGAAAACGGCCATCGTCTTCGACCAGTCGGTCTTCGTAAAGGAAGCCATCAAGACCGTACTCCACGAGGGTGTCATCGGTCTGGTCCTCACCAGCCTGATGATTTTGATCTTCCTGGGGAGTTTGCGGGCGACCGTGGCGGTTCTGCTGTCGATTCCGCTTTCGGCTATGGCCGCCTTCGTGTGCCTTTATTTTATGGGCGGCACCGTCAATACCATGATTCTGGGCGGCCTGGCGCTCGCTTTCTCGCGTGTGATCGACAACTCCGTCATTTCGCTCGAAAATATCTACCGGCATCTCGAGATGGGATCCTCCCCCGCGGTGGCGGCAGAGCAAGGAGGCGCAGAAGTCAATCTCGCCGTGCTCGCCGCCACCTTGGTCGACGTCGTCGATTTCTTCCCCGTCACCTTTCTTTACGGCGTCAGCAAATTCCTGTTCTCGGCGCTCGCCCTGGCTTTCTGTCTCTCGCTGTTGGCTTCCTTCGTCGTCGCTATGACCGTTATTCCGCTGTTCTGCTCCAAGTACCTCAAGGGAGTGCAACATGCCATTCCCCCGCAGGATTCCGAGGAAGGTTCGGTGGGGAGGGAAACACTCTCCTGGGGCGGCCGGTTCAATCTGTGGTTTAACCGGAGGTTCGACGGCCTGTTGAATTTCTACGAGCGCTGGGTGCGGCACGCTCTAAAGCATCCGGCTGTTACGGTGATCCTCTTGATGGGGCTATTCGTCGCCAGCCTAGGGATCTACCCCTTTCTTGGCCTGGCCTTCTTCCCGCAGACCGATGCCGGCCAGTTCACCATCAATTTGAAAGCGCCTACCGGCACGCGTCTCGAATTGACCAACGAGTATGTGGCCAAGGTTGAGGACCTGATCCGCCACACCATCGATCCTCATGACTTCCGGATGGTGGTCTCCAATATCGGCGTGGTCAACGACTTCTCCTCTCTGTACACCACCAATTCCGGACAGTACACAGCCACTATCCAGACGCAGCTCACCGACGACCACGAGATTGGGAGCTTCGCCTACATGGACCGCGTTCGCGACGCCATCTCGGCGAAGTTTCCCGACCTGCGCACGTTCTTCTCCAGCGGGTCGATGGTAGACGCGATTCTGAATTCCGGGATGCCGGCGCCCATAGACGTCCAGGTCTCCAGCCGCAATCTACCGATTACCTATGGACTGGCGGAAGATCTCGCCAGCCGCATTCGCAAGCTACGCGGCGTCGGCGAGGTCTATATCCCGCAGGACATGAACTACCCGGCCCTGCGTCTCAATGTCGACCGCGTTCATGCCGGTGAGCTCGGCCTGAGTCAAAAGGACGTCGTCGATAACGTCATCACGGCGCTGAACTCCAACATCATGATCGCGCCCAACTATTGGGTGGACTACAAGAGTGGCAATGACTACTTTTTGACCGTGCAATATTACGAGCACGGCCAGCCCTCGATTCACAACGTCATTGACCTGCGGCAGATCCCACTGCGCGCACCCAACCTGACCAAGCCGACCACGCTGGATTCCGTGGTCAAGCTCGAGACCACCGAATCGCCCACTGAAATCGACCACTACCAGATCCAGCGGGTCGTAGATATCTATGTAACACCGGCAGGCGAGGACTTAGGCAAAGTGACGACAGCCATCCGCCAGACGATCGCGGACGCCAAGCTCCCGTCCAATGTCCGCGTGGACCTGCGCGGGATGGTGCAGGGCATGGAGCAATCCTTCAAGAGCTTCGCATTCGGCTTCACACTCTCGTTCATTCTCCTCTTTCTCATTCTCATTGCGCAGTTCCGCTCTTTCATCGATCCGTTCCTGATCATGCTGGCCATCCCCATGGGCTTTATCGGCGTGCTGATCATTTTGCCTCTCACGCACACCACACTGAACGTCATGTCATTGATGGGGGTCCTGATGCTGGTCGGCATCGCGGACTCCAACAGTATCCTGATCGTCGATTTCGCCCACAAACTCGAAGAACAGGGGCTTTCGGTCATGGACGCGGCCATCACTGCCTGCCGTGTCCGCCTCCGCCCGATTCTGATGACGTCGCTCGCCACCATCATCGGGATGTTGCCGATGGCGATGAAACTCGGCACGGGCGGCGAGCAGTACACGCCGATGGCCCGGGCCATTATCGGCGGCCTCACTTCCTCGGTCCTGCTCACGGTGTTCATTGTCCCGGCCGCCTATGTGCTCGTTTATGGAAGGAGGAATCGTAATGCGTAAGTCTGCGTTTGCCGCTTTGTTTGCACTGGGCGCCGCCCAGATCGGCCTCGCCCAGACATTGCCCCCGAAACTCACTCTCCAGGATGCCGAGGCGCTGGCGCTCAAGAACCATCCCCAGATCCTTGCCGCGGAAAGTGAAGTTGGCTATGCCAACCAACAGATCGTCGAAACTAAGTCTGCCTACTATCCGGCGCTCAGTGCTGACGTTACCGGCTCGCAAGCCAACCATGGGGCGCGCGTCGGCGCGGGCTACCTGACGGATTCGCGACTGTTCAATCGGTTCGGCCAAGGCATAACGCTGTCGCAGCTTCTCACCGATGTCGGCCGCACTTCCAACCTCGTCGCCAGCTCTCGCCTCCAGGCGCAAGCTACGTCGCAAACCTACCAGGCTACCCGCTACGACGTGTTCCTGCAGGTGAACCGCGCATACCTCGACGCGCTGCACGCCCAATCCGTAGTCAGAGTTGCCGAGGCGACTGTCGCTGCCCGCCAGCTTCTGCTGGATCAGGTGAGTTCGCTGGCTCAGAATAAGCTCAGGTCGCAGCTTGACGTAAGCTTCGCAGACGTCGACGTATCCGAGGCCAAACTTCTTCTCCTCCGTGCGCAAGATGCTGTCCAGGGAGCGTTCGCCGAGTTGTCACGCGCTCTCGGCTCCGACCAGGCCGTGAACTATCAACTCGTCGATGAGCCGCTTCCGCCCAGCCCGCCGGCAAAGGCCGACGACCTGATTGTCCAGGCCGTGAGTAACCGTCCGGAACTGGCCGGCTTGCGTTATTCCCGCGAGGCAGCCTACAAGTTCGCGGAGGCCGAGAAGGATCTCTCTCGTCCCACGATAAGCCTCGTCGGTGTGGCCGGCTATATCCCCTATATCGCTCAACTCACCAGCCAACAGATCCCCAGCGAGTATGAAGGCGCCGCCGTGAATGTCAGCATTCCCGTCTTCAACGGCCATCTGTTCTCGGCGCGCCGCGAAGCCGCCCGCTACCGTGCGCTCGAGGCCGACCAAAACCTTCGCAATGAACAGGAACGCATTGCGCGCGATGTCCGTGTTGCCTGGGCCAGCGCCATGACCGCCTACCAGCGAATCGACGTGACAGCGCAGTTCCTTCGCCAGGCCAGTCTCGCCCTCGATCTCGCCCAGGGCCGTTACAATCTCGGCCTTTCCTCCATCGTCGAGCTCACTCAGGCGCAGTTAAACGTCACTCAGGCCGAGATCGAAAATCTCAGCGCCAAGTACGACTATCAGGGCCAGTATTCCGCGCTCCAATACGCGATTGGTTTGCTGCGGTGAGTCAAAATGCCCAGGCTGTTTTTCATGAGGTACAGAGCTTGCGCCTAATGCGCCTGCGCATCTTGCTCGCCATCCCGCCGGTCTCGATGCTCGCACTCGTGCTCTGGCAGGTGGTTCTCGGACATCCCTGGGGTAAGCAACCGATGTCGAACGCCAGCATCGTCGGTTGGACCATGTTCCTCTGGCTGGTTTACCTCCGTCTGGTGACTGTCCGGTTGGTGACCGATGTCCGGCCCGTCGAACTTTCTGTTGCGATGCGCGGCCTTTGGCGTGAGCGCCGGATCCCGCTGGGCGAAATCAAGTCCGCCAAGACGATCACCTACGACCCCGTACGCGACTACGGCGGCTTCGGCATTCGCACCACGACACGTGGCAAAGCCTACATCGCAGGCGGCAACCGCGGCGTTCGCCTCGAACTGGTCAAAGGCGGTGCGGTCCTGATCGGCTCCGCGCGCCCCGAAGAGCTGGAACTAGCTATCCGAGGTAGTCGCAAACTATGACCGGACGCGATCTATGCCTGGCTGCCAAGTCAGCGGGTGGCGTTTGCGAGGGTAGTGAGTCGTCAGGTGCAACGATATATCCTCGGGCGTTTCCTTGGGCCTGGCTTGGCACCGCTCGTATGGTGCAGGGGTCCCGTATGGCCGACGCATTCGGACCGGGTCAACATTATTTGGTATGAGCGAATCCGCTCAACAGTCCGCTAGAGCACCTAGAACTATCGCGCTACACAGCCGTCTCATTCTCACTGCTGGATTCGGGGGCCTGCTGCTTTTGATGGCTTTTGCAGGAGTCGACAGTATACAGACACTGCGGCAGATTCAGAGAAGCGATGATGATATTCGCGAGGACTCCTCTCGCGGACCAGGGTACTGGAACAGATTCGGTCTGACCTTTACCTCTCGGGCACCTACGTCCGGGACTACTTGCTGGAGCCCGAGAGCCAGAAGGCGGACAGCCATCGGTTAAGTCTGGTGCAGACCCGGAACGAGATGGACTCCGCGTTACAGAAATACAAGGCGCTACTAAACAGGCAGGAACTAGTTCCGTTTCATAGCCTGACTCAAGAACTGGCAGTCTACTGGAAGGTGCTGGAGCCAGTGCTGCTCTGGAATCCCACTCAAAGGCAGGGGTATGGTTACGCTTTTCTGCGGGACGAGGTCTTCCCACGGCGCACGGCCATGCTGCACATCGCCGATCAAATCGCTCATATCAACGAATCCCAGTTGACGTCGGGTAAGGAAAAGGTAGGCCGGACCTTCGCAGAGTTCCGCCGCCGGCTGGTCATTACCATCGGATTGACGATTGGCGTGGGTCTTCTGTTAGCTGCCTTCAGCATGAGCAAGATTTTGCGCCTGGAAGCGGAAACCGCAGCGCGTTATCAGGAGATCGCCACGGCGCGCGCGGAGTTGAAGCGGCTCTCGGCCCGTCTGGTCGAAGCACAGGAAAATGAGCGGCGGTCGATCTCCCGCGAGTTGCACGACGAAGTCGGCCAGGCGCTGACGGGTATTCGGGTCGAGTTGGCCAACCTGTCGAGAAAGATCCGGAGCAAAGAGGTGGACGGGCTGGATGTGAAAGTAGACGAGATCAAAGAGTTGGTCGAGGACTCAGTCGGAGTCGTACGGAATATGGCACTGTTGTTGCGGCCGTCCATGCTGGACGACTTGGGTCTGGTCCCGGCGTTGCAGTGGCAAGCGCGCGAGGTATCCAAGAGAACAGGCCTGAAGGTGAAGGTGGCGGCGGAAGGAGTTTCCGAGGAACTGCCGGAGGATCATAAGACCTGCATCTACCGGATCGTACAAGAGGCCCTTCACAACTGCGAGCAGCACTCCGCGGCCGCTATGGTAAGAGTGACGGTTCGACAGGAGTCAAGCCGCATCTTGCTCGCCATCCAGGACGACGGGAAAGGGTTCGACGCGCACCAGGAGCGTGGGATGGGATTGCTGGGCATGCAGGAACGTGTCAGTCATCTAGGCGGCACCTTCTCGGTCGAATCCCTGCCCGGACGCGGCGCAATCGTTTGCATCGTTCTTCCCCTGACGAGACCTGTCGAAGGCCACCTACAAGCGACCACATGAACGTCATCCGAATTCTGTTAGCTGATGATCACACCGTGGTTCGCAAGGGTCTCTGTCTGCTGCTGGAGAGCTATCCAGGATTCAAGGTGATTGCCGAAGCATCCAACGGACGGGAAGCGGTCACGATGGCGGAAGCCCACAAACCTGACGTCGCGGTCTTGGATATTGCAATGCCGTTGCTAAACGGTATCGAAGCAGCCCGGCAAATTGCCGATCGGTTGCCGCAGACGGCGATTGTGTTTCTCAGTATGCATTCTGACGAAGGTTATGTGCTGAAGGCTCTAAAATCCGGAGCCAAGGCGTATCTATTGAAGGATTCGGCTGAGTACGACTTGATCAACGCGATCAAAGCCGTCAGCGAAGGGAAGGCTTTCTTCAGTCCCGCCATCAGCAGGATGCTCGTCGAGGATTACATGCGGCAGATGCGCGATCGGGAGGTGGAGGATAGCTATGAACTCCTGACCACCCGGGAACGAGAGGTTTTGCAACTATTTGCTGAAGGTAAGCCGGCTAAGGAGGTCGCCTCTATTTTGGGTCTGAGCCTCTATACGATTGAAACTCACCGGAGCAACATTTTTCAGAAATTGAACCTGCATAGTGTGGCGGAACTGATCCTCTATGCCGTGCGTAAGGGCGTAATCAGCTGATTAGATTAGTCTCGCTGCGACCGCGGACTCTCCAGGAGACGACAGGGAGGACCCGTGGGCTTGGGTATGCAAGGTGTTGACGAGCCATGGATCGCCGCTTAGCGGCCTCGCGAGCCCGGGCCGTAATTGGTGAACAGATACTCGAGGAGTCCATCGCGATCCGCGTCCTTCACCTGCGCACCCCAACCGGTCATTTTCTTCAGCTCGCGGTCCCACTGGGCGCGGGTGAGCCGTTGGCCGCGAATGACGTCGTCCTCATGGCAGACGACGCAGGCATTCTGGAACGCGGCGGGCGCCCCGATGCTGGCGCCGGCTGGTTGTGTCGGCGGGGACGTGGCCGAAAGTTTCTGGACGGCATCAACGCCCACGTGCGGAACGACGTTCCACAAATAACCGGAAGGGTTCCACTCCTGGCGCAATGGCTGTGTGTTGCCCGCCTCGTCGCGCGCTCGCGCCAGGATCGTGTAGTAAGCCTCTTGAGACGGCGTCCAATCCAATTCCCACTGCCGCCAGCCGAATTGGGTACGCTGGTCGGGGTCGAGCGATGCGGGCTTCCACGTGCGCCCGTTGTCGACGCTCACGTCAACCGCGGTTACGGGGCCGGCGTCACCCGCCCACGCAACGCCACGAATCGTGAGCAGGTTGCCCGTGACGACCTGCGCGCCGTCCAGGGGTGTGGTGATCACGCTTTTGACGCGCAGGCTGGTTACCGGCTGCATTTGCTCAGGCGGCACGGTGGTTCCAGGTGCGACCGGCTTTCCCGGATGCCGGTAGGCGCTCTTCATCCAGAATCCGTCGTGTTCCTTGGCGAGCACACGAATGGACGTCAGCCACTTGACCCACGAATCGCTGGCCCAGCCGGGCGCCACCACGCGCAGCGGGAAGCCATGCTTCACCGGCAGCGTCTCGCCGTTCATTGCGTACGCCAGCAGCGTCTGGCCATCTAGCGCTTTTTTTACCGGGATCGACCGCTGAAAGTCGGGCATGGTACCGAGCGGGACATCCGCGCCGTCGAACAAAATCTCCTTCGCAGAATCCTTGATGCCGGCTCGCTTCAGAACGTCGGCCAGCCGCACACCCCGCCAGCGCCCGTTACCCACGCTGCCGTTCGTCCATTGCACACCCGGAACCGGAGGCTGGTAGAAGCCTCGCCCGTTGCCCGCACACTCGACGACGCTCACCAGTTCGACGGCCGGGAGCTTTTTCAGGTCCTCCATGGTGAGCGAGACGGGCGCGGCCACCTCACCCTCCACCTTGAGCCGCCATTCGTTCGCATTCACAGCGGGCACGTAGACATGCGTGCGGACGAAGAAATGTTCGATCGGAGTGATGTAGTAGGAGAAGCCGGAAAGCGGCATCTCCAGATCCTCAGGGCGAACCGAGCGAACCAACATGTCGCGCTTCGGGCGATCGTCGGCGCCAAGGAGACCGCCGGCGGCAACGAGCAAAAAGCTCCTGCGAGGGATGTTCATAGGTCGACCGTGTGACTGAGGTTTATATAATATCGCTCCAATCGAACGAGTATAGTCGAGCCGTTCTTCGGCCCACGGATTCTGTTTGTTCTGGTCGGTTGGTTTCACCGGGGACACGTTCTAGCGAGTGCATCCGAAAGAGGCAAATGAGGCCTCATCAGCACGGCCCGGGACTCGCGGATCGAAACTATGCCGTCTGCTGTTCCGCCGGCTTGGGACCCAGCGGCTTCACGCTGTGCGCCGCTTTCAAGAATCTGGTCATCGAATTCGACATGTGACCAAGCACAGCCACCCATTCGTGCAGGTGCTCCTCTCCTTCGCCAGTTAACCGGTAAAGGCGCCTTGCAGGACCACTGCTGCTGGTATCCCAGCGCGAGGTCACATTGCGGTTCTGCTCATGCGTGCGCAAAGTCCGATAGAGCGCCGCCACCTCGACTTCGGCGTCGGTGAGCGAATATTTTGGGAGTTCATTCGCCAGTTCGTAGCCGTGGGCTTCACCCTTTTGAAACAGCAGGAGCAAGATCACAGGCTCCACGAATCGATACAAGTGTCCCATGCCGCAGGTGCAAGCAAATTTGCCCTCGTGTCGAGGCCATGGTTGGCGAGGCATAGTTTTTCCTGTCTGGAGGGACGCAGCATAGCCCCTTTGCATTCCAGTAACGGTTAAGGCTCAGCCACGGCCGCAATCCACCGTGCACGAGCCGGGAGGGAAGAAATGACTCGACCATTAGGGCTCGCGTTAATGGCGGCCCTCGCTGCAATGCCGCTGCCCGCGCATGATTGCTGCGGCCACCACGCGTATCATGACGAGTGCTGCGGCCACTATGCGTATGATCACGGTTGGCGGGATTGTGAGCAACAAGGTCAAAACTGCTGGCGGCAGCCGGCAAGCGGTACGCCCCTCGAGACGCTGCAAGAAACGGTTGCAGAATTCAATCCACTATCCGATTCACCCGCCGTGGAGATTTGGTTGAAGGTCGGAAAGGATACGACACTTGTGCGCCTGGCGCCGGAGCCATTCCTCAAACAAAATGGCTTCAGCCTGAAACCTGGCGACGCTCTATCCGTAAGAGGATATCGAACTAGCCGCGGAAGCGAGCTTTTCGTTGCAGCGGAGCTCGAATTAGGCGGCAAGAGCCTCGTGTTAAGAGGCGAGCACGGCAGACCTGCCTGGTAGCGCGAGAGGTGGCGTGGACTGTTCGAGCCGCGAGAAAGCCATTGCCTTGCCAAGCTCGACGGTTCGGGAAGTCGGTCAGGATTTCCGCCCGGGAAGCATCTTTTGGTACGCTTCCAGTAGCTTCTGCCGGGCATCGCGTGCCATCGGGCCAGGCAGCTCTTTCGGCTGGTATTCGCGGCAAAGCTCGATGGTTTTGCGAAGAGTTAGCGCGAATGCTGGCGGCTCGCCGACTTGTTACGTCGCTTGCGCGTTGGAAAGGCGGTGTTGGGATCGAAATGCTGGTTCTGATCTACACCAACAAACGTGCACTCATTCGTCAGGTATTCTGTCGCTCTCTTATCTTGTCCATCATTCGGTGCTTTCGATTCGGGCTCCACGTTCGCCTCCATGGCACCGTGTGCGTATTTTTTGGTCCACTATCGACCATTCGTCCACTGCGTGTTATCAAAATTCCAACCGCCGCCGAGCGCTCGATAGAGCTGAACGATCGCAAGCCGCCGGTCCCAGGAAGTCTCAGAAAGACTGATTTCGGCAGGGTAGAGCAGTTGCTGCGCCTCGAAGACCTCATAATAGCTGGCAAGGCCACCGAGATAGCGGCGTCTGGCAATGGAGACGGAATCGGCAAGAGCCGCCACTTCACGCTTCTGTTGTTCTTCGACGGCGGACAGCTTCTGCGAAGCGATGAGCGCATCCGAAACCTCCCGAAACGCTCTCAGTGCGCTCTGTGAATATTGATATTTGGCCTGATCGAAAACATCGACCGCCGCTCGATACTCGTTGGTGAGCCGGCCGCCGGTGAAGACTGGGCCCGAAAAAGAAGCGGCAAGAGCCCAGATGTCCGCGGTTCCGCCGCTAAGCGAACTGAGTGCCGGGCTGAGCCTTCCCAAAAGCGCCGTCAATCCAAAGCGTGGGAAGAAATTCGCGTTGGCGATGCCGATCCTCGCGGATGCGCTTCTGAGATTCTGTTCAGCTTCGCGGATATCAGGCCGCCTCTCCAACAGTTGCGAAGGAATTCCGGCGGGAACGGTTGGCGGTGGGTTCATCTCTTTTTCGGGAGAAGTTCTTTGCACCGGTCCCGGATTTCGTCCGATAAGAACGCAGATCTGATTCTCCTTCTCCGTGACTTGCCGCTCAACATCGTTGAGCGTTCCTTCCGCTGCGGAAAGGGCCGCTTGAGCGCGCGTAACCTGCAAGCGCGAAACGATTCCCGCTCCGTACCGTTTACTGAACAAGGTGTATGTGGATTGGAAGGCATCCCGGCTGTTGTGGGCTACAGTCAGGCGCCCGTCCAACTCCACCAACTCCAGGTAAGCCTGTGCCACCTCGGAAATCAGCACCAGCATCAATCCGCGGCGGCCTTCGTCCGTAGCGAGATATTCCGCATTGGCTGCTTCGTTCGACCTCCGAATGCGGCCCCACAAATCGACTTCCCAAGCCGTGGAAAGGCCTCCCAAAAACAAGTTGCTGGTTTGAATGTTGGTCGGTGCAGCCGTGAAGGCCAAATTGGCCTCTCAGTTTGGGCCTGGCGAGGCGAGGCAGGAGCGTCAAGAGGAATGGCCCCACCATCTCCCACTAAAGATGTCCGATCTCGACCGGCCTCACAAGCGATTAAGTCCTCCGCCGGCTCGAGAAGTTCGGTCCAAACGCAGTGCCCGACACGACTCTGCATTCACTATGCAAGGCGCTGACCAAGTTCTGGGCGGTTTCGGCTACACACATCCCCTGGCAGTGGTCAAACTCATCAAGGACCGCAGGCTTTCCGACTACGAAAAGAGATGATGGCGGACGCAAAAAGCAACGGCCGGCTCAGCCCGGAGAATCAGGCTGAAACCGGCCGTTGTGCTCGAGGGATCAACTCGACTAGACCGCGAGGAACATGGTGCTACCGTCCCGATCCACCAGCAAGAGGACCGGCGCGTCCTTCTTGGAGGCACTCAACGCCTGGCTGAAGTCCTTTACCGTTTTCACTGCCTGGTGATTGACTTCCTGGATCACGTCACCGGACTGTAAACCAGCGTCGGCCGCGCGGCTGGCCGGGCTGACTTCGTCGACGACCACGCCTTTTGTGGTCTCCGGCAGCTTCAGCTCTTGCGCTGTTTCCGGGGTGAGATTCGACACGCTAACGCCCTCCAGACCGCTTTCCGAGTGCTCACTGCCGACGGCGGCGCGCTCTTCCTTGGAGGGGAACTCGCCAAGCTGCACGGCAACATCCTGCGTCTTGCCGTCACGAAGCACCTTCAGATGCACGCTCGTGTTTGGCTCCATCATGCCGATCTTCAACCGTAATTGATTGGCATCGGAGATTGCTTGTCCATTGATATCGAGAATGATGTCGCCATTCTTGAGATTGGCCCGCGAGGCCGGACTATTGGGAGTGACGTCTCCCACAAGCGCTCCATTGGAATCACCCGTATGGAAGGCCTTGGCCATGGCCGGTGTGACATCTTGCGGAAGGATTCCGAGATAGGCCCTTTCCACTTTGCCATGGTCGAGGATCTGGTCCATGTCATGGCGCGCCATATTGATGGGAACGGCGAAGCCGATGCCCTGGCTGCCGCCCGAGTTGCCCATGATCGCAGTGTTGATGCCGATCAAATGCCCTTCGTCATCGACCAGGGCACCGCCCGAATTGCCAGGATTGATAGGCGCATCGATCTGGATGAAGTCTTCGACTTGCTCGATACCGAGTCCGCCGCGACCGGTCGCGCTCACGATTCCCATGGTGACCGTTTGGCCGACGCCGAAGGGATCGCCGACCGCGAGAACGACATCGCCGGCTTCGACTTTGCTGGAATCAGCCAAGGTCAAAACAGGGAAGTTCGACCCATCAATCTTAAGTACTGCGACGTCTGTCCGGGGATCGGTTCCCACGACGCGCGCTTTGAGCTCGCGCTTGTCGTGCAGGGTGACGGTGACTTCGGTTGCGCCGTCCACCACGTGATTGTTAGTGAGAATGTAGCCTTCCGGGCTGACGATGACGCCCGAGCCAAGGCTCTTTTCGCGCCGTTCCCGCGGCACGTCGAATTTCCGGGAGAAGTCGTCGCCGAAGAACTGCCGGAAGAATGGATCCACGCCTTGGGGTCCACGCATGCCGCTCCTGTCGGATTTCACGACCTTCGATGACGAAATGTTGACCACTGCGGGTAACACTCGCTTCACGACGCTGGCATATCCGCGTGAGGCTTCGGACCGCGAGACCACTTTGACGGTGGCGGGCGGGTTTTCGCCCGGAAGCCGTCCGACCGTTGCCGCTCGCACTGCAAAGAAGCCCACGGCCGCTAAGACTGTAGTTAAGGATACCGTCGCCAGCCAGCGACGGCGTACAGGGAACTTGATTTTCACGTTTGCCACCTCGTAGCGTCCTCCCTATCCGGGAAGGCGGGCCGGCGCAGGCTACCAGGCCATCGCCGAATCCAATTCCAGATTAGGGTGTAAGTGGCCGAAGACCCATACCCGGCACTGAGTAGAACAGGCTACCTGGACTGGGTACCCACGAAAGTGGGTCACCTGCGGGTTCTCCTGTGGCTATACCCTGCGATCCAGTTGCTGTTTCCCACCTCGAAGTGATGCCCGACGTGGTTTGAAGATCTCATACTGAATGCGGAATGCTGAAATCCGGCTTTACAAAACTCTATGTGCTGGTGCTTCGAAGCCCAGCCTGGGACGAACGTAGACCTCGGATCCAGCGCTACTCCGTGGTGTTTTTCTCGACGTCTATTGGAAGAGCGACGAAGCTTGCCAGGGTGCTATCTGTTGCCGGTATCCGTGTCCATCACGCCTCGACGTTGGCGGAAGTCACGATTCTGCTCAGAATCACGAGCGCCGGCGTCGTGCTCATCGACCGGAGAACGAGAGGACCATGCGGCGAGATATTTTGCAAACTGGCTGCGGATTTTCCCGACGTAGGTACCGTTGTTCTCTTGCCGTGCGATGACCAATTCGCCGCCCAAATGTACGCGGCCGGCGCCTGGGAGACGGTGGTTGAACCAGCGCGATTTGCCGACTTGTTGGCAGCCGTCGAATCGGCGCACGAGCTCCACCAGGAATTGGCGGATTCCGTCCGGCTACAGGCGAGGGTCGATGCGATCATGAGAGCGGTGCGAGTTGACGACACGACTCCAGGTATCCGGCGGATGGCCAGCCAAGCTGTCGCCGTCGGAGTGCTCATGATGCGTGTCGTCGGGAGACCGGGTCCGGTACACTAAGCCCAGTGAAACCTTCGTCCGTCGAATCGAGAGAGGCACAAGCCCGTTCGGCCGGAGCCGATCATTCCACTCGCGGGTTGCGTCTCGCCTTGGTCGTTGGTTTTGGGGGGATGCTCCTGATCTTCCTGGTGGCAGGCGTGGACGCAGCACGTCTACTGCGCGAGATGCGCGTCGAGAACAAGATTCTGCGTGATGCTTCTCTGGAGCGATCCCACCGTCTCGCGTCGATCCGCTCGTATATCCTGCTCAGCCATACATATATTGGCGACTATCTACTCGATTTGGATGAACAGAGGTCGAAAGAACATCTGGCTCAACTGCGGGATGCGTGGTCGCGGATGTTGAACGATTTGGCCGGCTACCATAGCTCCACGCTGGGTGAGGCGGTGTTGCTCAAGCAGCTTCAGGGTCTGCTGGAACGGCACTGGCAGGAAGTGAGCCGGGCGATGAACTGGCCGCCGGCCGATCGACAGCGCCGAGGCGCATCATTCTACGGAGATGAAATTGTCCCCCTCCGAACGGCTGTTCTCGAAATCACGACACGAGTGGAAGACGTCGACGCCAAACAACTCGCCGCAACGGAAGCCCGAATTCAGAGCGAATTCGAAAAGCTAGGACGGCGGCTTAGCGTGGTGCTGAACATCGCTCTGGGGGCGGCGCTTCTGCTGGCGGTGGGGTGCATTGTATACATCCTGCGTATCGAGCGGCAAGACAGCCGGCGGTATCAGGAAATCGTCCAGGCGCGCGGCACGCTACAGCAACTGTCGGCGCGGCTTGTGGACGCTCAAGAAACCGAACGGCGTACGATTTCGCGGGAGCTGCACGATCAGGTAGGGCAGACTCTGAACGCTTTACTGGTGGACGCCGCAAATCTGGCAAAGCGGATCCCGGAGGAGGACGGCATTAGCCGGCGATACCTCGAAAATATTCGTGCTTTCGCGGACTCCAGCGTGAATTCGCTGCGGGATATCGCACTGCTGCTGCGCCCTTCGATGCTGGACGATCTGGGTCTGATTCCCGCTCTGGAGTGGCAGGCCCGCGAGGTTTCGCGGCGGAGCGGCATCAAGGTGAAAGTGCTGGCTGAAAAGGTGCCGGATTCGCTTCCCGACGCGGTCAGGACGTGCGTTTACCGGGTGGTTCAGGAAACGCTTCATAATGTGTCGAGGCATTCCGGCGCCAGAAGCGCCACGGTGACTGTTCGCCAGACGGACGCATCGCTCGAGCTGAGCGTCGAAGACGACGGCCACGGCTTTGACCCTGGAAGAACGCGCGGGCTGGGCTTGCTGGGTATGGAGGAACGGGTCAAGCAACTTGGGGGGCATCTGGAGATCCAATCCCAGCCTGGGAAGGGCACGGCGTTGCGCGTAACACTGCCGGTTGCGGTTGCTGTTACTGGATAATTCCCTTTCGGACGGCGTAGAGGATCAACTCGGGAACGCCGTGAAGATGAAGCTTCTCGAGAATGTTTCCGCGATGAGTCTCCACCGTGTAGATGCTCAGCTTCAGGATGTTGGCCACTTCCTTGTTCGTCCTGCCCTCCGCCAGGAGCTGAAGAACCTCGCGTTCGCGGGGGGTCAGAAGATCGTAGCTGTCCTCAACCTGTTTGTCGCGTATCTGGCGCACGTAGTCTTCCAGCAGCATCTTACTAATCACCGGACTGAAGAACGATTTTCCTTCAGACACCGTCCGGACTGCGCGAATCAGATCTGCCTCCGCGGAGTTCTTCAGGATGTAGGCTTGGGCCCCGGCCTTGAGAGCGCGAAGGACGTAGCCTTCGTCCGAATGCATGCTGAGGATCACGACGTGCGTCCGAGGCTCCAGGGAAACGATCTGCTGAGTCGCCTCAATTCCATTCAATTGCGGCATACCGATATCAAGAACCGCGATCTCCGGGTGATGTTTAGACACGAGTTCCACGGCTTGCCGTCCATCCGAGGCTTCCGCCACAACTTTGAAATCTGGCTGCTGTTCGAGTAGGAGGCGCAACCCGGATCGAATGATCGTGTGGTCGTCAGCGAGCAGTATTCGAATTTGTCCCACGCGGGATTGGCCTGCGCCCAGAATACTGCATCCGCGTTTGGAATTCAGAGTTTGTGAACTAGGTTGAGTTTGCTGTTAACGATTTCGAGCCCAGATAGGCGGATCGTTTCCTGTTCCTGGAAGTTCTGCAAGGCAGTCCAGCCCTTGCACCGCAACAGCCTCAATGATGGCGGCCCGTCGCTTGGACCCCATACCCTCTGCCTGTTCGGTTTGTCACCGCGGGGCTCAACGCGGCGAGTCAGCATTTCGAGGAGACGATCGACCGACTCGTCCGCCGCCCACAGTCGTTCCACCTTGCGGATGGTACGTAAGACTTTGGTGTGATGGCGGTCCTTATAGAATCTGCGCATCTTGGTTGTGCTCCACACGTCGGGCTAGCTGTGTCTGGCCGCTCTTGCCCCGAACAGCATCTACCCTCAAAAAAACTCACATCTACTCCAATGACGGTACTCCAATGACGGTATAGCCACTGAGGCATAAGGCGCGTATCATGCCTTTAACTCATAATGGAAATTGGCTGAGGAATGACCGTGTCGGACCACTCCTTGATGAAAACGACGATCCTGCTCTTGGTCTCTGATCCTCTTGTACGTTCCGTTCTTCAGGAGACCTTGGAGCGCGAAGGATATTTGGTCCGGGCTACCGGCGACCTGGGGCAAGCGGTAGAGCGGTTAAACGAGTCCGTGCCTGATCTGTTGATAACCCGTACCTACGTTCAGAGCATGCCGGGGCACGAAGCAGCTATGTATCTGCTTACAAAATGCCCAACAATGAGGGTTCTAATGGTCGGGGGTCTTCTTGATGACAAGCGGCTTAAATATCGAGCAGAGCTGCAAGGATTTGAGGTCTTCCCAAAGCCATATACCGCGGCTGAGCTACTCCAAAAAGTGAAGGAAGTCCTGAGTAAACCGCGCGGTTGAACAGGAGGAACCTGCATGATTTACGTGAAGGTGGGTATCTCCTCGATCAGCCATCAATAAGGTATCCCACGGCGGATGGCCGGAGGGCGCGCTTCTGCATGCTAATCAGCTCCAGCGTTTGAAAGCGTAATAAGTAAGCAGAAAGGCCAACGAGCCGATCACGGCCGCGAAGAGGCTGGAGAGGTTGAATCCGTTTACACCGGCGGGTCCGAAGGTATAGAACAACCAGCCTCCCGCCATGGCGCCGACAACTCCCACCAGGATGCCAGGGAGAATGCCCGCCGCGCTCCTGTCTCCAAGCCGGCTGCCTATCAACCCCGCCGCCAGACCGAGAACTATCCACGCCACAAATGACATGGTCTTTTCTTCCTGTCTGGTTGATGGATGTAAGAGCGAGGCAGAGGACCAACCGTAAGCGTCAATTGCGCATGAAGAACAGAGCGTGAACGCAAGCAGGATTCGCCCTGCGCATTTTGGTTGGGGCATATTCACCTGTGAACTGTACGGCTGCACGTGCATGGCCCTTCACCTAGCCGTGAAATAAGCGCGCAAAGGGGTGACTCGGTTGTTGTTTGTAGAGGCTGCGCGCGTGGGGATTTTCTCCCTCGCTTGCTCGAATCTCACACAGCAACGTAACGAATCGATCTGATAAGAAAGGAACGTAAGTCATGTCTGAAGCGAACTCGGTTGTTGCCATTTACGAAACCCACGCCCAAGCAGAGGAAGCAGTGAAGGAACTGCAGAGGTCTGGGTTTGACATGAAGAAAATGTCCATCGTCGGCAAGGACTATCATACCGACGAGCACGTCGTCGGATACTATAACGCCGGCGACCGCATGAAGTACTGGGGCAAACTCGGCGGCTTCTGGGGTGGTATCTGGGGGATGTTGTTCGGAGCCGCTTTCTTCGCCATTCCAGGTATCGGGCCGATATTAGTAGCCGGTCCGTTGGTGGCTTGGATCATCGGCGCACTCGAAGGAGCCGTTGTGGTGGGCGGATTGAGCACGGTCGGCGCGGGGCTTTACAGCATCGGCATCCCGAAGAACAGCATCGTGACATACGAGGTGGCGCTCAAGTCCGACAAGTTCCTCCTTCTGGCTCATGGCACAGCAGACGAAGTGGCCAAGGCTAGGGACATCATGCAGACAACGCACCCAGTGAAAGTTTCCGTGCACGCGGCGCAACGCGAGCAGCTCGCCGGGGTTAGCGGCAGATAGTCCTGCTATCGGCGGGTCAAGCACTTCGGTTTCAGGTTGTCGAGACTGGATAACCAGCCGCCGACACGGATATAAAGCTCAATGCGGAGATCCTGAGCTTTTCGCGCAGCAAAAGGGCCTTTGCCGGGGTCAGCCTGGATGGCGCCGTCGTGCGGGCCGACCAGAACGGTTCACCCGAGGACGATTTCCTTTCAATCTGCTCGGCAGCCGGTTGACGCGTCGACCTCCCCATGTGTACGAGCCGCCTCAGATCGAGCATCGGTCAATCGGCTGGTCGGAGATCGCTGCACTAAGATCTACAGACATGATCTTAGAGAACAAGGGAGCAAGCTCAAATACAGGAATTAGGGGATATTAAGCAGAATTGGGCAGTAGACGACTGTCGCCTGTACAACGCCTTTTCACCTCTCCGGGTTTGCCGCGTGGATTGTCTCCACCCGATTCGGGGTGGGCGCGAAGGCTTCTCGTTTGATCACGCCGGCACCTTCCTGAATGGTGACGAGTTGCCCGGCGGCCACCTGCGGAATGATTTCCCGCGCGCCGCTGGGCCAGCGGATGTCCAGGTCTGCTGTGGCGGCCTGGCCCAATCCAAAGTGCAGGCGCCGGTCGCTGACCGAAAGATACGCCGACTGCGCCATCACCGCCTGGGCCTGCTTCTTGCCGCCATAGCCGGCGATGACCGTAGCGCCGATGGCGCTGCGATTGGATTTCGTTCCGACCAGCTTGACTTTCAGCCAGTGATGGTTGCCGGTGACATCGTTTCGCAGTAGGGACGGCGGCTCGTTCTGGTTCATGATCAGGATGTCGATATCTCCATCGTTATCGAAGTCACCGAAGGCCACGCCGCGGCTGGCATGCACCTCCGAGATGCCCGGACCACCTTCGTCGATCAACTCCTCGAACTTGCCCTGGCCTAAGTTGCGAAAAATCACACGCGGCGTGCGGTGAGGGAATTGGGGATAGTGCTTCTCCAATTCCGGATACACGCTGCCCGTGACCCAGAACAGGTCGGGCAGGCCATCGTTATCGAGGTCCACAATGCCCGCTCCCCAACTGATGAAGCGCGTCTCCACACCGAGACCCGAGCGCAAGGTCACATCCTGAAAGTCGCCCTTGCCGTTATTGCGGTACAGGGCAGGGGTATCCTCGGTGAAATGGGTTTTGAGGATATCCAGGTTGCCGTCACAGGCGAAGTCACCGATACCCAATCCCATGCCCGCCTGCTCCTGTCCGTCTTCGTTCAAGGCGACCCCACGTTCCAGGCCTTCTTCGGCAAACGTGCCGTCGTGGTTGTTACGAAACAGCAGGCTGGGCGTGGAATCACAAGCCACGTAGATGTCGGGCCATCCGTCGTTGTCGAAATCGGCGGCCACTGCGGTCAGCCCATAGCTGCCTTTCGCGGCGGAGACGCCGGAGGGTCCCGACACGTCTTTAAAGGTGCCATCGCCGTTATTCTGGTACAGCAGATGCGTCTCTGACGCCAGACCGCGCGGTCCACAATTCACTGGAATACCCTTCCAGTTGCAGCTGGCGTTTTGGCCCGCGGCTGGAACGGTCTTGAAATCGAACTTCAGGTAATTGGAGATGAACAGGTCCAGGCGGCCATCGCGATCGTAATCCACGAACGTACAACCGGTGCCCCAACGCACGTCTGGGGCTAGGCCCGCTTCTTTGGTGACGTCCGTAAAGGTGCCGTCTCCGTTATTGCGGTACAAAACGTTCTGACCCCAGTAGGTAATGAAGATATCTTCAAAGCCGTCGTTGTTGTAGTCGCCGATGGTGACACCGTATGCCCAGCCGGAACGTGCCAGTCCGGCTTTCGCGGTGACGTCGGAGAAGGTGCCGTCCCGGTTGTTCTTGTACAACCGGTTGGTGGCGCCCGGCAGAGGGCCCTCCAGGCGGGTGCCACAAAGTACAAAGATATCCAGCCAGCCGTCGTTATCGTAATCGAGGAAGGCAATGCCGCAACCCATCGGCTCGATGATGTACGCATTGCGCTCCAGGCCGCCGTAGATCACGGGGGCCCGCAGGCCCGCCTGTACGGCGATATCTGTGAAGCGTGCGTGAAATGGAAGGCCCGAGGGTTTGCCACGGGGCATGGGCTTCACGCCCCGGCTGGCCATTTGCCCAAATGCATCAGTAGCCAGCAGGGCGAGTAATGCGCGGCGCGTCATGAGAGGCTAAGACCAGTGTATGTCGGTAGATTCGAACGTGTCACTGTGACCTTCACAGCCCCTGAGAGTGCGTTCATGTTGCAGTCATTTGTGGCGGAGAATAGCTATGAGAAGAAGCGATCCGGCATGGTGGTTTCGTTGTGATCATCAAGCCATCCCGGCAACAAGAACTGATTGAGGCCATCCATTTCGCGGTATTTTATCGCCCCTCTTCTCCAGACGCGCTTGAGCGGTTCAGGACGTGGACATCATTGGCAAACGGCGAGCTGCTTCCAAAATCCAGTCGAACTACTCCAGTTAGGCGAGATGGAGCGCCTGCTACGCCACTCGGAGCCAGCAATTGACGAATTGTTGGCCTTCTTGCGCCTGAACCGTACGGAGGTCCACGGGGCTCTCACTAAGGTACAGCCCCGAAACGACGCAGCTCATGGACGTTCAATCGACATCGGAACCGCCGAGGCGATTCGTGCCGACTGGCTGAAGTGGGGCGGGCTGCCTGGTGGCATCTTTGGGGCGATCTTAAAGGGCGATTAGCGATTCGATTTCAGAATCGACTGAATCTCAAAACCACCAACCTCAGCGGCATCGGGATTGCATGGAGAGGCTGTATAAGCAGCAGCCCTGGCCCCTCCCGCTTGGCGGCTGCACGCAGTGTAGCAGCGGTGCCAACGTGCTCACCAGCGCGAGTGCACGCTTGGGCGGATTCGTGCATCGTAAACGGCACGGACGGCACGCATGGTCTCTTCCGGCAGCGGCGGCAGGTTCGAAGCAGCACAATTGTCGGCCACTTGTTCGGGGCGCTTGCCACCGGGAATGGCGCAGCTCACGGCATCAAACATGAGGATCCAGCGCAGAGCGAACTGCGCCATGCTGGCCCCCTCGGGTACTAGAGGACGCAACTCTTCGACAGCGTCAAGCGCCGTGTCGTAGTCGACGCCAGAGAAGGTCTCACCAACGTCGAACGACTCGCCGTGTCGGTTGAAGTTGCGGTGGTCGTCGGCAGCGAACTCGGAATTGCGCCTGATCTTGCCGGTGAGCAGTCCGCTCGCCAACGGCACGCGCGCGAGGATTCCCACCCGTCGTTTGCGGGCTTGCTCGAAGAATAACTCTGCCGCGCGGGGGCGAAAACAGTTGAAGATGATTTGGACGCTCTGCACGTTGGGGTACTCGATGGCCTTAAGAGCCTCTTCCACACGCTCCACGCTCACCCCGTAATAGCGGATTTTGCCCGCCTCAGTCAGGCGGTCGAGCACGCCGAAGACCTCCGGCCGGTAGTAGACATTCGTCGGCGGGCAGTGCAGCTGGACCAAGTCCAGGCAGTCGCTGGAAAGATTGCGGAGGCTGTCCTCGACAAACGCGGAGAGGTTCTTCGCGTTGTAGCCCTCGGTAGTGTGCGGAGATAGGCGACGCCCGGCTTTGGTGGCAACCACGATTGGCTCGTGGCGCTCGCGCCGCAATTGCGCGATGAGCCGTTCGCTGCGACCCATTCCGTAGACGTCCGCGGTGTCAATGAAGTTCACGCCGGAGTCGATGGCCTTGTGCAGGGCGCCCATAGACTCGGCGTCACTCACGTTCCCCCAGGCGCCGCCAATAGCCCAAGCCCCAAAACTAATCTCAGAAACGTTCCAGCCGGTGCGACCAAGTGTGCGATAGTTCATGTCTCAAGATACCCCGATGCGTCGGCTGGCAAACGAGCATACGTACAAGGGTCGCGTTCGAAGCATTACTAATCCAACTCGGTGGCATCCACTTCTTCGACGAGGCAGACCTGGGTTTCGGAATCGTCGTTCCGAGGTAAACGACCTTAGGGCGTCCGCTGGCAGGCCCGGCGACAGGTCGCTTCAACCGCATTGCCGTCCACGCGATAGGCCGCGGCGAAGGCCATGAGTGGCAATCCTCCACTGCCAACTCGCACCCGCTCGGTCACCTCGACCGCAGTCGCGCTCCATTCGAACGGTACGGAAATATCCGGGCCTGGGCGGTGGGGCTTATTTGCTCACCGGCACGCTGCAGGAGCCCATGCGGGGGTTTAGCCTGGTCATCGCGCTTGCGGCGCCCTTGCTTGCGGCCGAGTCGGGCTAGTCTGTCGTGTCGGGCTTCGGCGTCGCGGGCGTGCTTTTCGGTAGCTCCGGCGGCTTGATGTACTCGACCGGCAGTTCACCGGTCAGTGTCTTCAGGAAGGCGACGATTAACTTGGTGTCTTCCGGGCTCAATCGCTTGCCAGTCTGGTAATCGGCCATCTCTGTTACCGCCTGCTCGAGCGCCGCCACTTTTCCGTTGTGAAAGTAAGGGCCGGTTTTCGCCACGTTGCGCAGGGAGGGCACCTTGAAGAACAGCTTGTCGGCATCGGCCTTGGTGACCTTGGCGCGGCCCGGGTCGGATTGGTCCGGATAAGCCTTCACGACCCCCATCTTCTGATACATGTTCCCACCCAGCAGCACGCCCGAGTGGCAGTTCTGGCAGCCGGCGGCCAGGAAGCGGTTGCAGCCGGTCTTCTCTTCCGCCGTTAGGGCTGTCTGGTCGCCCTTCAGGAATTTGTCCCAACGCGCCGGGGTCACCAGTTTGCGCTCGAAGGCGCCGATGGCCTTGCCCATGTTGTCGTAGGTCACGGGGTCTCTATCTTTTGGAAACGCCTTCTTGAACGCAATGACGTACGCGGGCATGGATTTCAGCACCGCGACAACGTGTTTCTCGCTCGGCATGGCCATCTCGACCTGGTTCAGGACCGGGCCCTTGGCCTGCTCCTCAACGTCAACTGCTCGTCCGTCCCAGAACTGCACAAACTCGCCGGCGGCGTTATAGACAGTCGGTGAATTACGATCGCCTTTCTGTCCCTTGTGGCCGTCCGATGTCGGTTCGTTGTCGACGCCGTACTTGTCAAGCATATGGCAGCTGTTGCAGGAAATCTCCTGGCTCCTGGACAAGCGGGTTTCGTAGTACAGCATGCGGCCCAGATTGATCTGCTCCTCCGTCGCCACGCCAGTCTTTGCCGGGAACGCATCCGGCAAGGGTGCGAACATGGAGAGTTGAGCTGAGTCAATCGTTGACGACTGCCCCTTTCCGCAACCGGCGGCTAAGAAGACTCCGACGACAATCAACAGCGCGGGCATAGAAGAAGTTTTCCGCATGCGTTTATCCTTAAAAAACTAACATTTCGATTGGCAGTATGCAACGCACGCACGGGCAAGTTTCCTGTAAACGAGGATTTCCGCTTTGGCTTCCTGACTACCATCAATGGCACGTCTGACCGCCTCCGTTCAACCCGTCTCTCTCACTGTCCAGGGACAAGACTACTGCCGTGATTCCTCTACCGCAATGGCGTTCTTATTCTGCGTCAGCTTTAGTGTATGGCTCTTGCCTGTTTGGTAGAGATTTCAGATTTCTGGTGTTCGTATTTAGGCCCCCCGATTTTTTCAGTTTTGGCCAGGGGCCGCGAGAGAGATGAATCTGATTCTCAAAAGCGCGTCCGAATACATCGCCGAACCCTGTGCAGTCTCCAGGAGCGCCATAACGAACTCGCGGGCATGGCAGAGGAACAGCTCCGGGCCGAGCTGGAGTACTGGCACGAGCTGGAAGCCCTCAGCGGTCAACGGGAGCATTTCAGGCCGGGCCGCACGGATGAAACCGCGTACGCTGATGACGAGGTGCGCACGCGTGAGGTGGCGGCACGAGTGACCTTGTCCAGATCGACCGTCAATGACCGATCCGCCGACCATTCTCGCTCTATTGAGATGGGCGACCCGCGATTGCGAAAATCAAGAAATGCTGCCGCGACAGAAAGTCATGCTGCGCCGTCAGCATGTATCCTGCCTTGGACATTTCTGACTTCACCTGTTCGGGCGTGAACCGAAACTCTTTGGGTGGGCCTTCGGGCGACTCCGGTTTGAAATCGATAATGGCCACCCTGCCGCCAGGTTTGAGAGACTCTGCCAGTTTTCGGAAATATACCTCGCGACCGCCAATGTGATGATAGGTATCCACAATCAGGACGAGATCCACCGTTTCAGGCAAGTTCGGAGTGTCCGCGGCCGCCTGCACGGCGACCACGTTGTTCAATCGTTCTTGGACTGAGCGCTCTTTGAGGTAACTCACCATGGACGGTTCGATATCGATCGCATAAACCTTTGGTGCGGCCGCCGATTTCGCTAGCCGGACCGTGAAGTATCCGGTACCCGCGCCGATGTCGGCCACGATCTGTCCGCGCCTCAAACCCAGCGCCTCGATCACCCGATCTGGCATTTGCCAAGCATCCCGCGCCGGATCATCGAAGCGCTTGGCCAACTCCTTCGGATTGTCGAAGCGGTGCTCCATGTGGTCGGCGTGGCTCTTCTCCTGGCCACTGGATTGACCAAACAGCACGGCTCCCAATAGCGGAATCGCCGTTAGTAGATGTCGGCTCAAACGCATAAAGCTCCTGCCGGATCACGATCAAACAGCATTTTATATGAAAGCATGACCGGCTTTTGCAGGTCACACCAGCAGCCGCGTGATCACCCAGCCCCCAGAGACGAGACCAGCGAAGATCAAGGCAGCCAGCAACAGAGGCCGCGTGCCGGCCTGTTTCATCTGGTGCCAGCGGGTTGCCATACCTAGCGCGAACATGGCGCTGGATAACAGCACCGTATCGAAATCGATGATGTGCGCCCGCGCTGCCGAGGGCAATTTTACGAGAGACTGCACGACGATTACGGCGCCGAACCAGAACACGAACCAGGGGAACTTGATTTGCCGGGATGCGCCGCCTCCGACGCTTCTGCGCAAACGGCTGATGATCATGAGTACTGGGGCGAGCAGCAGCACGCGCAGCATCTTCGTGATAACGGCCGTGTCGCTAGCCGCCTGGCTGACAGCGCGTCCCGCCGCGAGCGCCTGGGCCACCTCATGCACGGTCGCGCCGGCATAGATGCCGAACTGGCGTTCGGTGAAACCTGTCAGAGGATAGAGCACCGGATAGAGGAACATGGCGGCGGTTCCAAAGACCACCACCGTGGCCACAGCCACGCTGACTTTATGCGATTCGCTTTCGATTACGCGATCCGTGGCCAGCACAGCCGCCGCGCCACAAATTCCGCTGCCCGCGCTTACCAGCAGCGCCGTGTCCCCATCTAATCCGAGTAGCCGGGTGCCAAGCCAATACCCTACCAGCAGAACACTGCTGATTACAGTCAAATCGAAAACCAGCGCACGTGGGCCGAGGTTCGACAAATCCGACACCGTCAGCCGGATACCATAGAGCACGATGCCCAGGCGCAGCAGTTTCTGTTGACAGAATTGCAGGCCGGGATGAAGCCGCTCCAGCAGGCTCCGCGGAATGGCGTTTCCCGCCGCCATTCCTACAACGATCGCCAGTGTCAGCGGGCTGAGTTGCAGCTTATGATTCCACGAAAGCATGGCTACGGCCCATGCCAGCAAGGATGCCGACAGGCACAGTGCCGTACCTGCGGCGAATTCTCTGGATATCTTCGGAAGGGACATTGGGAAGCTACCCTCAGATTAACTGGCATTCGCAAATAAGTAAAACTGATAATATCAATATTCATATTCGGTCAGACCGATTTAAAATAGCAGCCAATGCAGATCACGCTTCGCCAACTGGAGATCTTCGCGGCCATCTATCAGGAAGGCTCCGTCACCCGGGCGTCACGCCGCATCGGGCTTTCCCAGGCCGCCACCAGCCAGGCACTCGCCGAACTCGAAAACCAATTGCAGCGCCGGCTTTTTGACAGAAACGGTCGCCGGATCGTGTGGAACGCGGCGGGGCGCGAACTGTTGCCGGCGGCGATCCAGGTGCTGGACCGGGTTCGAGACATCGAAGCCGGTGCCGGATACCGACCGCTGAGCATCAAACTCTGCGCTAGCCTCACGGTCGGCAACTATATGCTACCTTCCCTGATCGCCCGGTTCACACGGCGTCATCGAGACGCTCGCTTCCATTTGGCTGTTGGAAATACGGACCACGTGGTTGCATCGGTGCGGCAGTTCGAAAGCGACGCGGGTTGGGTTGAGGGCTTCTCCCGTCATCCTGACCTCGAGGCGTTTCCCTGGCGCGAGGATAAACTTGTGATCATTGCCGCGCCCGGCCATCCGCTCGCGGGGCGTCGGGCCACGGCGGCCAAGCTGTCTGACTCTCGGTGGGTGTTGCGCGAAAAGGGTTCCGGCACACGCGCCGTTTTCGAGGATGCGATCGAGGGCAGATTCCGCCTGCTCCATGTTCCCGTTGAATTAGGGGGGATCGGCGCCGTCAAACGAGCGGTCATGTGTGGCGCTGGACTGGGCTGTATTTCCCATTCAGCCGTCGCGCCGGAGTTGAGAACCGGTCAACTACTCCTGGTATATGCGCCGTGGCTCGACCTGCGGCGCCAGATCACGCTACTGGTTCATCGACAGAAATACATCGAGAGGGGCTTGCGCGAATTCCTTCGGTTTTGTCGCGTGGAACTGCCGGGACATTGACGGCTCCGGTATGATTGGCGAAGGGGCAGCGGCGCTGAACTCGTGTGCGACGCCTCGTGGCGACGTGCGTCTCCGATTCATAGGCCCAAACGGTGCGTTGTCATGTGAAGTTCAATTCCCAGTGCACATGGCTCTGGCCTTCAGTTGCCGCCGGTGCTCCGTGCGGTCGCCATTCGGATTGTATGGGCGTCGCGGGACATCTGGTGCTTCGCCCAAGGACGACCCGGCTGAATCTTTCAGTTGCTCTGAGCGAGTGCACGCCGTGGGTTCTCAACTGTAAGTATGCGTGCTTCGTTTTCATTGATACCACTTTTGCGAAGTTGCGGCAAGAATTCAGAAAACATGAAAGTGTAGCCGGGGCAATATCCACCTCGTTCTTCTCCCACGTGAAAACCCACGGCATCTTGAGAAATAAGAACGCGCCGGAGATATCCCGCCCGTTTGGTTTCCTGAATCAAACCGATGTTCTGGTCAACGGTCTCGGACGATATGCCGTCGAACTCGATCCAGGCACCGGCCTCGGCCGCTTTCCGATGAAAACTCCGATCCTTCTCATCCTGAGCGTGCACCCAGATAAACGCTGCAGGTGACACTCCATGACTTTTCAGCAGATTCAATTGAGCCATGGCAGCGAGGCCATCCCCGGTGTGCGAGGCTATCACCAGGCCCGTCCGTAAGTGGGTGAGTGCAGCCGCAGAAACGAGTTTGCTGCTAATCTTCGAGAGCGGGCCCGAATCCACTCCGATCTTAATAAAAGCCGGGCGAATCCCCGTAGGTGGGATTCCTGCTTGAAACTCGCCCGTCCAACGTGCGGCAAGATCATCAGCCGTCACGGAGAACGCGAACTCAGGGATATACTTGCCACCCGCCGCACCGTAGAAACCGGTGTTCGTCAGGATGTGCAACCCACTCGATTGCGATAGCTGGGAGAGCAGTTCGGGAGCGCGGCCTAGATAGGCGGGTGTGCAATCGACAAAGGTCCTGCATCCCTGGGATCGTAGCTGATTCAGGTGAGGGAGAACGACGCTACGGACCTTTGGGCCATCGTATCGACCCGGGGCTATTCTATTGGCGCCCACGATGTCGATGAGGATGTGTTCGTGCATCAACGTGCGCCCCAAGTCTGCCAGAGGGACTGGCCCGAGCACAGTATTGATCTGGTGATTCGTATCAGCGGCAGCGCGGCTCTCCCGGATCGTCCCGAGTGCCATGCCGGCAGCTTTGAACAAATCGCGGCGCTTCATGAGAACCATGACCATCTCCTCTGTAAGGGTAACTCTCGGTGGCATCTCCTACCAGAACCGCTGCGTCAACAGGACACTGACACAGTCTGCGTGCATTCAATGCGCCTCGCGGGTCCGCTACTGGCCGGAAGGCTCAATTGCCTCTTGTTTTACATAGCTTCACGGGCGCGAAGCGGCAACGGCAGCGCCGGTGTGCCTGAGCGATGGCCGACCTTCAGAATGCTCCATCCTTTGCATACGTGTCTTTTATCGGCGCGCCGCGGCCTAATTGCTGCCGCATTCTACTCTCCCGCTCGAAAACGTTTTCGGCCACTACGAATCCTCAGGCGTTGCCGACAGCAGCGAAACGAATCGGAAGCCTAGGCCAACCAGTTCTGGAGCATGGCATATCCCGCGGATATACGGTGGTGCGCCACCAACGAGTTGGAACTGTTGCTGACGGGGCAGCAGTGCGTGGGGATGAAACGGCTTGGCGTCCCTGCGCCCGTCCTCCACTCTGAGGCCATGCGGAAGCAGGGAGAGGAATGAGCAATGCCATGATCGCGTCAGAGCGCGTCGGGAACTCAGAGATCGAAGCTAATCGTCATCCGGCTGGCGCTCGCGGTCACGTCCATTAACAGAAAACATAATTCCCGGAACGCAAGGCGTCAAGCCCACGACGTTCTCGTTCGACCGCACGAGCGTAACACGGTGAGTCTTTCACTGCATGGATTTCTTCCAGGCAACGAGGCCTATTTGAGTACCTTCTGCTGAGAACATCCTCCGCAGCCTCGACGTCGATCGAGACTCCAGGAAACTCTCGATACGCCTGCCTGGCGAACTCCCGGGTTCGCGGCACGTGCACCGAGACGGTCACTGCGCGAACTCGCGTCAATCCCCGAGAGACGGCAGCCTGGCAGGTCTCGCGCATTTCATCGCGCGTATTTCGGTTGTTGGCGAGAATTAGGTACTCGAAATCGGTATCCTCCAAACATCTGCGAAATCGCTCCAGCATAATCTGACCCTCTGTGAGGCCCAAGGGAGAATGTGCATCCAGATAGGATGGTCTTCCAGCGGTGAAGATAACCAAGTGGAGCTCGCCGAAACGGTTAGTCTCCTTCAGCAACTGACAACCAGCGATGATGATCGCATTCGATCCAGCTATAAGTGAGGAGTTGTCGTGTGGCGCCGCAGACCTGTGCCGCAAGCCCGTGTGCCGCCCCTCCAGAGTGGGCCGTTCTACGTATCGAGTCGGCCGCCATACGAGCTCAGATCCAATCCGTACCTGCTCAATTCCTCTGCCGAGCAGGCAGAGAATCTCAAATCCACAATTGAGCATGGCCATGACCAAAATTCCCCTTTTGCCAGCGGGGCCCGCATCGACAGTATATCCAACTGCCTGCCGTAGGAGCCTTTTTTCATTTCGTAACCCCGATCTACACTGGCGGCCCACTTGGCGGGCCTTTTTCACCGTCAAGGGAGTCGACCTCCTCGTCGGCCTGGTCGCGGGAGCCGTCGTAATGGGCATGGGATTCTGAACGCGGCTTCAATGAAGGGACTGAATGAACGGCACTCGCACCTGAAATCTTGCGCGAGACAATCAAGGCCGTCGTCGTATTTACTTTGCCGCAAACTACGAAGCGGACGACGCTGCCCGCCCCGCCTGTCTACCGCACTACGCGGGCGTCTTTGCCCTTCATGACAGACTCGACTTCCTTGAGCGTTGCCATGCTGGTGTCACCTGGCGTGGTCCTGGCCATGGCACCGTGCGCCGCGCCGACCTCCACCGCCTGCTGCGACGTGTTGCCGGCCAGGAAACCGTAAGCCAGACCGGAAGCGAAGCTGTCTCCTCCGCCCACCCGGTAGTAGATCTCCAGGTTCTCCGGCAGCGGAGCTTCGTAGAATTCGCCACCGGTCCACAGGATCGCGCCCCAGTCGTTTACCGATGCCGTCCTGGCGTTTCGCAGCGTGGTGGCCTCAGCATGATCTCGCCCAGCGCCGCCGCGTCCCACTTGCACCGCTCGCGTGGTTTGAGGTTCACGGCCATGGCTACTTTTCTCCCCGGATCTTGCGGATCAGATCGAGCGTGTGCTTCGCGTTGCTGGTGATGCCTGCGTAGTCGCCCGCCTTGAGCAGTTCTTTGGTGACCAGGTTCGCGCCCATTCCGACGCAGGCAGCGCCTCGAACCAGGCCTTCATCGAAGCCTCGGTGCTCTCCACGCCACCGGTGGGCATGATCGAAACCCAGGGACAGGGGCCTTTGACCGCTTTGACGAACTTCGGGCCGCCGACCTCGCCGCCGGGGAACACCTTCACGATCTCACAGCCCAGCTCTTCGGCCTGCGAGATCTCGCTGGCGCTGCCGCAACCGGGAGAGTAGGTGACCTTGCGCCGGTTGCAGGCGCGCGCCACGTCGGGGTTGAGAATCGGGCCCACCACGAAGTTCGCGCCACAGTTGATGTAGAGCGAGGCCGTGCCCGGGTCCACAACGGAACCGACGCCGAGAATCATATCGGGCATCTCTTTGGCGTAGTAGCGCTCCAGTTCGGTAAAGACTTCCCAGGCGTGATCGCCCGGGTGGTGAATTCCAGAAACGGGCAGCCACCGGCGAAAACAGCCGCAGCGACCTTCTTGGCCACTTCGATATCGTCGTTATAGAAGACGGGTACCATCCCCGTCTCGACCATCTTATTTAGGACGTTGAGTCTTGCGAATCGTGCCATGTGTTGCTTCCTTTCCTATTGAGTTGTCTCTATGACATCCTTGAGTGCGCTCCGCGGCAGTACCCGGTTGGGGTCCACCAACAGCCACGCCAGCGACCCGACGACGCAAAGGGTGGACGCCACCTGGAAGGACGAAGGCCAACCGAAGACGTTGGCCAGCATGGCGGTCAGGGAGGCCGTCGTCGTGCCGCCGATCTGGTTGCCCATGTTCATCACGCCCGAAACCGAACCGGCGGAACAGCCCGCTATGTCGGCCGTTACGGACCAGAAGGAACTCGTCGAGAGATACAGTGCGCCGGCGCCGCCCGCCAGCACAATGCTGGCCACGCGGGCATCCTGCGCCTGCATGGCAAACAAGAGGAAACCGGCGGCCACCGCCATGCCCGCCACCGAGATGCCGCAGCGGCCGACGCGTTTTCCGTAGCGCTTCGTGAGGCGGTCGCTGATGTAGCCTCCCAGTGGCGAAAAGGTTGCCATGGCCAGGAACGGCAGCATCCCGAAGATCGCGCTCGCCTTGAGGTCCAGTCCGCGAACAGTGTTCAGGTAGATGAAGAACCAAGTGAAGAAGATGTAGGAGACGTAGCCGAAAGCGAAGTAGCTCACCGTGAGCGCCCAGACCTCCCGGCTGCCCAGGATGACGCACCAGGGAAGAGCCTCCCGGCTTTCCAGCGCCGCCTGCTTCGGAATGCCGAAGCGAATGTACTCGGCTTCCGCCGGCTTCACCCAGGGGTGTTCCTCCGGACGGTCCCGCGCGATCAGATACCAGATCAAGCCGGCCGCGAGGCCGGTCACCGCGCAAATCCAAAAGGACCAGCGCCAGCCGTAGTGCAGGAGAATAAAAGTGATCAGGGGCGGGGTGACTCCCGCGCCAGCACCCACTCCGGCGAAGATCAGTCCGTTGGCCAAGCCCCGCTCCTGCGAGGGGATCCAGCCCGCTACCAGCCGGTTGGAGGCGGGGAATACCATGGCCTCCCCGACCCCTAGAAGAAACCGCGTCGTCAACAGCACCGCCAACACGCCGGGGATGCCGGCGGGCACCATAGCGACGAGCGCCGTGAACACGGCCCACCAGACAGTTGCGATGGCCAGGATGTTGCGCGGACCGAAACGGTCTGCCAGCCGGCCCCCGGGGGCTTGGAACAGGGCGTAGCCCAACACGAAACTGCTGAACACCCAGCCAAGCCGGATGTTGTCAAGGCCGAATTCCTTCTGAATGAAACCGCCGGCAATCGAGATGTTCACCCGGTCCAGGTAGGCGATGGCGCTAATCGCGAAAGTCCAACCGACCAGCACCCATCGGATGCGGCCACGCGGAAGGTTGTTAAGGCTCACGGAAACCGTCTTTCCCGGCTCTTGCCGCTTGAATAGAATGAGGCTAGCAGTCTTTTACCTTTAGATGCAACTTGCACCATTTGTGGGCCGCATGCTACTCTCACGGGTACAGCGAAATCTCGCGAGAGGAAAAGGGCATGGACAAGACACCGGTCACACCCCAGAATGTTGCTGAAGTAGCGAGCCGGTTCTTGCGGCTCTACACGGGAGCAATCTCTGACATCCTGGACAAGAACGGATACCGGGGCCAAGTTCTGCCTTACTACATCACGCCGTTCACTACCGCAAACCGCGTGGCTGGCATGGCATTCACCGGACAGGGTTATCCTTGCGCCGACACCGCCAACGATGACACCCCGACGCGCCTGAAAATGCTCGACAGCATCACGCCGGGCACGGTGTCGGTGTGGTCCACCGGCGGCAGCATGGATTGTGCGCACTGGGGAGAGATCATGTCCACGGCGGTCAAGCAGCGCGGGTGCACCGGCGCGGTGATCGACGGCGGGGTGCGCGACGTGGATTTTGTGGACGCCATGAACTACCCGGTGTTCGCCAAGTTCAAGTGTTCGGCCAGTTCGCTCGGGCGCTGGGATATCGTCGATTGCCAGATCTCGATCAAAATCGGCAACACCGTGGTTCATCCGGGCGATTTCGTCTTCGGCGATACCGATGGCGTCGTCGTTATCCCGAAGGACATGACGATGGATGTGCTGGTAGCCGCAGAGGGCGTCTTCGAGCGCGAAAGCGGCATGCGCGAGGAATTGCGGCGTGGTATTTCGGTGAAGGACGCGTATGCCAAGTACGGCTCGCTCTAGTTGAACCCGGAGCAGCGAGAATCTGAGCAGGGCGCACAACGGCAGAGACAAAGAAGGGAACAAACCAATGGCATTATCGCCCAACGAGATGAGAGAGAAGATCAAGGCTGTGGTGATCGTGCAGGCGACGCCTTTAAACCGGGATGGCAGTCTGGATCTGGATGGCCTCAAGGCGAATACGAAGTTCCTGCTGGAACGCGGCAAGGGCAAGAGAATTGTCCTGGTGCCAACCGGCAGCACGGGCGAAGCCTACGCTTTGTCGGACCAGGACCGCCTGCGCGTTATCGAGACCGTCGTCAACACCGTCGCCGGAAAAGTGCCGGTTGTTGCCGGCACTGCCAAGGCTGGGACTGAACTGACGATTGCCCTGTCCCAGGCCGCCGAGCGCGTGGGTGCGGATGGAGTCCAGGTGGTGCTGCCCTACTACCATGTCCCGAGCCAGGAGGGGCTGTACCGGCACTTCGCCAGAATTGCGGACGCTTTGAGTGTCGGGGTGATGATCTACAACAACCCCTTGGTGTCCAAGTTGTGGATGCCACCTGCACTGATGGCCCGCTGCGCGGAGCATCCGAACATCGTGGCCGACAAGGAGAGCACAGCCGATGTCTGTGAGTATAAGGCCGTGCGAGACGCCGTCGATCCGGCGAAGATGACGATCCTCTGCGGGCCCGGTGACCTTTTGTTCGCATTTGAGGCGGCGCTGGGTTGCCCAGGTTTCGTTTCCTGGACCGCGAACCTAGCTCCGGAGCTTTCGATCGAACTGCTGGAGGCGGCCGATACCTGCGAGTTCCGCCGGATACGGGAAATCATCGCAAGAACCGGCCGTTTGTATGAATTTGCAGGGGTGTGCGCCCGGCGCCGCGGGCGAGATCCTTGGGTTCTGCCGGGATACACCTCCGGTCACATCTACGTCGGCATTCTAAAAGCCGCTCTGGAGATCGTAGGCCTGGCGGGCGGCCCCGTTCTGGGGCCCGGCGAGGACCTCACGGCTGAGGAGAGAGCCGAACTGAAGACACTTCTTCAAGAGATCGGCCTGGCCTATACCTAAACGGCCGGAACGGAGAGGCATAGTCGACCGTGGTCATCGACGATATCTGCGATTTGCTTCTTTCTCCCGCTGCCAAGCACTTCGTGGTGGATGTGAGAGTAGGGCTGGGCTACACGGCAGTCCAACTGGACGACGGCCGCTGTGGTCTCGCTTACACTCTCCGCGACGACATTCAAGAAGGCTGCTGCGTCATTTACAGCCGCCGGCTCGCTGGCGGGACGGTCGGCGCCAGAGCTCGCGGAATGGGCAAGATCTGTCGACCCCATCGTAATGTCCAAAATCTCAAACCTCCGCCCGCCCTGGCCACAAAATGAAGCCGTGCGGTTCACATCTCCTCTTGGATTAGCGGGAGGTCGGAGAGATCGACCACCATCGAGTGAAAGCTCCACTCGAACTATCGATCGAACGCGTCCAGATCACGCCGGTTCGGCCACGAGGAAGGCACACGGTACCACCCATCCAGTTGCTCCTCGAAAAGCTGGCCGCACACCTCTTCCAGATGCTTGCGGGCCTCTAGCTCGTTCTCACATTCCGGAAGCAGGTACACCGTCGGCTCTCGCCGGAGATCTTCCAGACTCAACTCGGTGCTCGTTGGATCCGCCCGATGCAGCCAATCCAGGAATGGGCGGCCTGGCCTCACCACAATCGCAGTTCGGTTGATAGTGCTCATCTTTTCAGCGCCTGACGCCTTCCCCTTCAGGTCGCCTGCCGATAATAGTAGTTCAGCATCCCGCCCAACCGCTCACGGTACAGAATCGTTCCACCATTACCAGCATGAAAATCATCCGGGATGATCAACCGGTTCGGCGAAGGCTCGTTGCGCAAAGCCATTCACGAATTCGTCGCACATTATCACATAGAACGCAACCATCAAGGTCTCGGCAACCTGGTGAGTCGCCGCGACGCCGGGATAGAGCAGGCCCAGCGCCTGCGAGCGCGCGGAGGTTGCCGCAGGTGGCGCTGCCTGCCAGCGCGGGAGCGGATCGGCCACGCTGGGGACGCTGAATTCGTCGATGGAGATGAAAAGGTCGCTCGCGAAGGGCGTCAGGCGGATGACGGAGCAGTTTAACGTGTCGGCGATGAGATACATCATCCCGGCCGTTTGGGAATACCCGCCGGGCTTCGCGAGGCTCTTTGTCCTGTTTGAACTGGCCGGAAAGGGCGGTTTCACCCTTTCCGGCATGATAGGAACATGCCCGAAGTGGAGAGGCTGTCAAAGAGGGGCGACGAAGGAGCCACCGCGCGAGCGGCGCGCAGCGTCCTTCACTGGCTCGTGAGCGGAGGGCACTCGCATTTGAAGGCGTTGTGCTCGTTCTGAGTTTACCCTTCTTCCGATCCCTTGGGCGCGTCGTTAAGGAGAACCCTTTCGAGTTGAGAGGCGAGTTTTTCACGCTCGTCTTTTCCAAGCGTGTCGAGATTGTGTTGCCGCCAGCGGACCGCCGGGAGATCGCTCGCGCCCGGCACGTCCAGCAGAGACCAGTCCGGCTCGCCGCGTTTGAAGGAAATCAGAAATCGCCGATGCGGCTCAGACATCTGTCCGACAATGGCGCGGATGAGGGTTTCCCTCGCGGTAGTGAGCTCCTCCATGGAGACCGGCTCTGCCGTCATCCCTTCGAATCCGCGCAGGAACTCGTCTGAGATCGACTTCCTCCTGGGAGCAAGGACTTCCGCCATCGGACGGTTGTGACTCAGAAGATAGACAATAAAGGCGCGCCGCAAAGAGTCGTTGAGGCCTTCGTTTGCGAGAAGATCGCGCACGTCGAATAGATCGCGCGGATGCTGCCTGTCGAGCGCCGCGACAATTTTCCCGGCGTAGAGATCGGCAAACGACACGACGCAAACTTCCGCAAACCCGAAGGCGGCTTCGACGGAGGCAGAGACGCTGCGAAGCTCGGGCTCAAAGACGCAGCCCCGCAGAACCGGCGTGACTTCGATCTTCACCTGGGCACCGTCGTGGCGAACGAGAAGTTTTGTCACGGCCTTCTCAGGTATCGTCTCGGACACGCTGATCTGTGCGCCACGCAAGGCTTTGCGTATGCGCTCAGCAATCCGCTTCATCGCCGCATCGATGGCGGCCAGGGACTCCGTTCGCGGTGAAACCGGCAGGTACGTTAGGTCGATATCGACGGAGAGTCGCGGCATATCGCGAATGAATAGGTTGATGGCCGTTCCGCCCTTGAGGGCGAAGCAATCCTCCTGCGCGACGTGGGGCAGGATTTTGATGAGCAGTGTCACCTGCCGCCGGTACGCGTCATTGAACGGCATCGAGATCCTCCGGCACGGTTATCTGATATTGAGTGTTCAGTTTGCCGCCGCGCACGAGCATGCGTTTGCCCTTGCCGAGATTGATCGCGCTTTTGTTGATATGCCGGAGCCACGCGTGCTGGTGGCGATCGGCGAAAAAGAAAAACAGGCGCTTCACCTTGACGTTGCGACAATCGAGCAGCAGATTCTCAAGACGACGGGGACTGAGATTGGCGAGCCCTTCTGTCAGCTTGTCGACCTGATGAAAACTTTCGCGGTCCGGCAACTCGTCCAGGAGTTCGAGCACGGCGCGCTCCGGAGAAGAGAGGACAAGTTGCCATCCCCATTGGCCCCACGGCTGCGCGACGAGGTCAGGTGGTAGCGACTCATTGTCTGGCTCGGAAAAATTCAGAGTGGTGCTGGCTGGTGTGGGTGTAAAGAGCCGCTCGCTGTTGTGGTAAACAAATTGGACTCCGAGGGGCAGCTTGCCCAGCCAATTGGGAGGGCGTTTTGGTCCGTGGAGGTGCACCTCTTTCTTGTCATGCGCAAGATAGTGGGCAAAGCCCGCTAACTCCAGGGCAGAACGCCCTCCGACGACCAGGTTTTGGCCGAGGAGCTTTTGAAGCGAGATAACGACCTGTTGCCAGCTCAGAGAGCCTCTCCGTCGCCCGTAGACCTGGCGCGTGGGCTGCTCCAGCCAACCGGCGGCAACGTATTGGCTGCGCAGAGAGGTTGAGTATCCGTGTCTGCTCAGCCAAGCAGAGTCAACAAGGAGCCCTTCCGGAAGGAGGCGTTCCAGGTGGTTTAACTTTCCTTCATTTTGCTCAGCCATGCTAAGTAATCTAGCACTTTTATAAACCGTTGGTCCAGTTTGAAATATCCACCATATGCTTAGCGAAGCTAAGCTTATGGGTTATATATCAAACTGCACAGTATGGCCCCAGGCTTCGATCCACAAAATGTCTTGACCATGGACACTCACTCACCGGTACGCATTTCAACCGCACAGCCGCCATCGCACCATGACTCGTGAGGCGCTCGACCGTATCCACGCCATTCCCAGCGCGGAGGCCGCGGACTGGGATTCGTCATCGAGGGACGCCCGCTGACCGACGGTCCCATGCACGGCGGTGCCGCCTCGAACTACACTTCACAGCGTGTGCCACAAGCTTGCACGCGCCCCGTGCACGTCAAGAAACGGCAGCACAGTTTAGATGGGACCAGGCAAGCACCTGAAAACAAGGCCAAGTTTACCTGCAGCGATGTCATGCCTTGGCTAGCGCACGGTCTCATCGCGGTTCCACAATCTTGTGATAACGGTTGGCCGCGAGCGCCGAGACGTTTTGTACCTGTCCGCTAGGCCAGTGAATTTCCACATTCAGCCCGCCCGGTACAGCGTTTTGCCCCAGCCCGAAGATCAAACGTTTATCGTGGGAGGACAAGTAACTGCCTCCGCCCGTAATCCACCGTACCAGCTTTCGTTGAGCCAGCGGCACGATGACCTTGGCGCCAATGGCATCGCGGTTGCTGCGAGTTCCTTGGAGTTCGAACCCGATCCATGAGTTGTTTGGCCCCCACGTGTTCCGCAGCAGTACCGGGGTATCGTCGAGGCGCGTAAAGATAGCATCCGTCCTGCCGTCGTTATCGATGTCCCCCACGGCCAACCCGCGCGCACGAAACTTCTGTTGGAACACCGGACCCGCAACCTTGGCCATGTCCCGGAAAATGCCGTTTCCGGAATTGCCCAACAACAGCGGTGGTTCTCGATAAGAGAGATCGCGGCGAGTCTTCTCGATCATGTGGTTCAGATGACCGTTCACAATCATCAGGTCCAGGTTCCCATCGTTATCGTAGTCGATGCAGTGAATTCCCCAACCCACATAAGGGTGCGTCAGCTTGGCGAGACCCGATTGGACCGTTCGCTCCTCGAACGGGAAGTGCCCGGGATTCACAAAAAAAGCATGTTGCTCGTCGCTAAAGGCAGTATGCACAATATCAGGCCGTCCGCTGCCGCTCAGGTCGCATGCATCCACACCCATGCCTGCCCGTGCAACCCCATCCATATTGAGAGCTACTTCAGCGCTCAGCCCAACCTCCTCAAAGGTGCCATTGCGTTTGTTCATGAGGAGCAGATTCGGCGTGGCGTCGCCTGCAACGATTAGATCTGGCCAGCCGTCGCCGTCAACGTCAATAGCGACTACGCCCAGCGCCCGCCCCACCAGCTTCGAAAGGCCGGCTTGCTCCGTGACGTCGGTGAATGTGCCGTCTCCGTTGTTGTGGTACAGCTTCGGTGAATCCCCCTGATACTCCGTCTGCGCGCAATAGACTGGCTGCCCTTCAAACTCGCAGTGTTGTGGCCCGTCGAACGAGAACTTCGCATAGTTCGCGACGAAAAGATCCAGGCGCCCATCCCGGTCGTAATCAAACCAGGCGGCGCTTGCCGCAAGTTTGCCGGCATTCTTGACGCCGGCCTTCTCCGTCACGTCGGTAAATGTGCCATCGCCGTTGTTATGGAACAGAGCGCTAGATGGGTAGCCCGTGACATACAAATCCTGGAAGCCGTCGTTATCGTAGTCGGCCGCCGCCACTCCCATTCCGTAAAACAGAATCCGATCCACTCCTGCCTTGGCCGCAACATCTTCGAACTTGCCGTTGCCCAGATTTCGATAGAGCGCGTTGCGCGGGGGAGTGGCACTTCGGCCGTGCGGCGTTTCCCCGCCAGCTACCAGGAAGATGTCCAATGCCCCATCGTTGTCAAAGTCCGCAAAGGCGACGCCCCCACTTATGGGCTCAATGAGCGTGCGGTCATTCGACTCGCCATTCGAGTGCTTCCATCGAATTCCGGCCGATTCAGTAATGTCAGTAAAGATGTTTTCAGAAGCCTTCACTGAATCGGGCGGGGGCACTAATGCGGCGCCCACGCCAACAAGTGCGATGGACAGCAAGCACACATACAGGATCAAACGATTTCGGCAGCGCATGGACGATCGACCAGGGGTTCTGCCAAGCGCCCATTTTCCATTGGCACCAGCATATCTTATGATATTATTATTCGTGAGCCCAGCGTAAACCCCGTACCGCAAAAAACCTCATAGCGCCAACGCTGGCTGATCGCTGATGATCTCTGAGCGTGGGAAAAATCAGCTGCGAGCTGCCCGAACTCAGCCAGCACCACGCGGTTTCCCCTGGAGCGCCCGACTTACCTGTCCGCCTTGGTCCGCACCTGGGCCGGCTTGTCTCGGAAATGTGAGTCCAGAGGTGAGAGTCCTACGAGGCCAGCAGGTGGACTCTGAACCGCATGCGTTGAAGCAGGACGGCATACCCGAATATGCGACCGGCACGTTCCTCCTCGTGGGCAGCCAGGTGTACACGCTCTCTGGCTAGAATGAGATAGCCCCATGCTCACCCGTATGATTCTCTTGGTTGTCGTAGGCACCGTCTCGCTCGAAGCACAGGCCACCGACTCCGAAGCGCACCTCACGCGCTGGCTGGATCGGATTGCCCAAGCGCAACTTGAAAAGCGCGCTATCGTTCACCGAGGCTCGTTCGAGCCGAGGAGTCCACGATCAACGCCTGAACACTGCGTGACAGTAGCGGGGCGTACCACAGCTAACCCGGCAATTCGCAGTGCGTACTTACCTACCACCAATACGAGTTATAAGTCAATGATACGAGAAGACACTCTCCTCCGTTACTGTCATTCAACTGTGGGCCTCTGTCTGACTATCGCTACTCTGCGAAGCCACGGCATGAGGGTCAGTCGGCAACCGCTGGTTGTCCGTTCCGAATGACGCCAAGCCTCACACGGCGGTCATTTTGCCCGCGTTCGTCCCAGTGAATAGTCCCTGTTGCGCCATGCCAAGGCGACACCCCCTGGATCGCATCGCGGATTCGCGCCCGATTAATGCCTGCCTTTCTAATCGCCGCAACTATAATGTTGGCGGTGTCCCAGGCATCTTCTGCGGCCCAATCCGGCTCTCTGCCAAAGCGCGTCCGAAACGCGACGCGGAACGATGTAGTTTCCGCAACATCCTCCACGAGCAGAGGGAAGAGGACTCCTTCGGCAGCCTCGCCTGCCGCAGACAGGGTTGCCGCACGGCTTGCCGCGGGCCCGGTATAGATACGCCCGGTGAACCCGCTCTCACGTATTACTCTGAGCACGCGGGCGGTGTCGCGCGGTCCGGCCACCAGCACGAGCGAATGCACTGCGAAATCGAGTACGCGCTGGCCCAAGTCAGGAGAGTCTTTCGTGCCGGCCTCGAATTCAACCTGAAACTTCGGTGAGATTCTGGACTCCGCGAAAGCCGTCTTGAGGTGTCCGGCGAAGGCCCGTGAATCGTGATCGGTGGCAGTGAGCAGAGCAAAGGGTTGCCCGTCCCGCGCGATTGCATCTGTCAGCACCGTCGCCTGGAGGTGGTCCCCCGGCACACAGGTGAACATCCAGGGCACTCCGGCGGTTTGGATGGAGCGGTCGGTCGCAGCCGGATTCACAATCGGGATCAGAGCCTTCGTGGTCACCTGCTCGGCAAGGTGCGCACTCTGGCCGTCAATCCCGGCGATCAACACGGGCGCTCGTTCGGAGTACACCATGGCGATCAGGCGGGCAGCTCCGGCCGTCCAGGGATTTTCGGACCACACCGGGACCAGAACGAAAGGAACGCCGTGCCACCCTCCGGCCGCATTGGCCTGTTCGATGGCCAGCACCGTGCCCTGCCAGATGGAGCCGCCCTCGAATTGCCCGGGGTCAGAGGGCCCGAAGTAACCGATGGGCACTCGCACGACATTTACAGGGATCGGATCATCCGGCCCGGCTTCATCGTACACGGTCGGAATCGGCTGCGCGCGATGGTACGGCTGCGCATCGGGCCGCTGCGCCCGCGCGGGGATGGAGAGCGCCAGCAGAATGGCTCCCGCGAATCCGTACCGAGCGCGCATGGCTTTGCTACTCCGAGGCCGGCACCGGCTTCATCGGGTCGATGACTCCGGTAGTGCGGTTGACACGATCACGCAACGGGATGTAGCCGCGCGGAACCTTCAGATCCTCGCGCCCGTAATACCGCCAGCCGCCATGCTCGAATCTTGCGAGGAAGACCTCCCCCAAGTCGTCCAGGTTCGCGCTGAACGGAATGTCGTGGGTCACACCGGGCCAAGGTTTGGTGCGGTACGCGAGCACGTCGCGGATTTTGGCGCGGTTCAGCCCGGCAACCTGGATGGCCCAGATCACCATATTCATACCGTCGTAGGCATGCGCGGCGTACGTATCCGGCTCGGCGTTGAAGCGCTTGCGAAAGGCGGTGCGGAACGCATCGTACTTCGGGTCCTTGTGGTCGGGGTTCCACGGATATCCGCTCATGACGCCTTCTGCGTTGGCGCCGGCCAGCCTCACGAATTCGGGTGAGACCGAGCGATCGCTGGTGAAGTACGGCTGGTTCATGCCCATCTTGCGCATCTGGTTCAGAACCTGGGCGCTTTCCGGGGCGTCGCCCCAATGAATGACCGCGTCGAGATTTGCTTCCTTCATGCGCTGAAGTTGGAGCGAGAAGTCTTCGCTCCCCAGCCGGTACGCCATCTCGATGATCACGGGGTTTTCGAGCCGCCGTGCCTCGTCAATCAGCTTGCGCACCCCGAACCTGCCGTATCGGTTGCTTGAGCGAATAATCCCGATCCGTTTGTATTTCATCTTGCGGACCATGTAGTCCATAAGAAGGTAGCCCATCTGCCGGTCGTCGCCGATGCAGCGCATCACCCACGGGATGTTGGTTTCGATGAATGTGGGATCGGTGTCGCCGGTATTCATCATGACGATTTCGGCCTTCAGGGCAACTCGAATGGCGATGTGGCTGTTGGCGCCGTCGATGGTGCCCAGAATGGCCCAATCGTTGTACTTGTACGCCATGTTAATGATCTCGTTTCCCGACGCGCCCCACAGCCCGTTGTCGTTGCGAGTATCCAGTTCGAAGGGTATGTGGCGGCGGAAGTAACCGCCACGCGCATTCCATTCCTCCATGGCGAGTCGCGTGCCCTGCAGCATCCGAATGCCCAGTGGCTCCTCATGGCTCTTCCCGCCGGTGGCCACCGACACGGTTGACATGATGGGGCCGATGAAGCCTATTCGCACCGATTTCAGATCCGGGCCCGGTTCGGGAATCGCGCGGTTTGGCCCGGTGTACTCCATCTGCTTGAGGAAAAACTCCTTGTATGGCCGGATCGCGCCGAAAGGCTCGTAGTCCACGGGCGTGTGAGCGTATACGGTGTCCTGTCTGAGTCTCAGGTCGGGGACTTCATAGGGCGAGAGATTGTTGATGCGCCGCAGGATCTCGGCGGTATCGTCATCGATCAGCGCTTTCAGTTCCGGAGGCGTCGCCTCGGACTGCGCCGGCGATGCCTGCTGCTGAACTGCCGCCTGCCCACTGGCGAGAGCGCTAACAAGAACGGCAGTCAGTCCGATAAAGGAGTATCTGAGTCTCATCTGGCGCCTCCTGTAACAGCTACGGCGTCGGCCACTGTCTTCGGGCGTTCCTTCAAGCCGGGATAATACCCATCACCGATTCCCCAGCCCAGGCCCTTGGCCGTGGCTACCCAGACGTCGTTGCCGTCGATGTCGTAATTGATGATGAAGTTGTGCGGGATACCGACGGGCATCTCGACTGTCTCCAGCACATCGCGGTCGCGCATCACGACCGCCTGGCCGCCCACGCCTTTGGTGTCGCGGGTGTAAGTTACCCACGTATTGGTAGTGAAATCCGTGATGGCGCTGGCGCCTTTGTCTGTTGCAAACCAGGCTTCGTCGTCGCTCCGGCCTTTGGCATTGTTGATGAAGTCGCTGACGAGTCCCGAGTCCTGATTGTAGTAGCCGCGCCAGTGCCGGCCGTCGTACCGGCACGCGCCAAAGTAAGTCGAGATCCAAACGGCATCGCCGCCCGGACTTGCCGCTGTGACAATCACATGGATGATGCCGTCGTCGCGATACAGGTCGATTTCCATCTCACCATCGGGGTCGAGATAATCCTTCCACCGTCCGGTCGCAATGTCATATTCGAGCATGCCGCTGCCCCAGACGGCCAGGTACACCTTACCTTTCCCCACCGCGACGTTGTAGTTCCAGATCTCCTCCATCGGAGAGTTCTTCTCGGTGAAGATGGTCCATTCTCCGGTCACGGTGTTGTATCGGCTGGCGCCGGCAGTAGTCGCCGCCCAGACATACTCGTCCTGTACGGCGACGCCATACACAACATCGTTGACGAGACCGCTGTTCAACTGATGCCAGTGTTCAAAGCGTCCTCCACTGAATCGCGCCAGGCCGCCGCCGAAGAGACCCAGCCAGACGTCGCCCGTCTTCTTGTCGACATCAATGGCCGTGATCACGCGCCATGGCAGCCCGTCCTTCTCCTTCCAGGATTTGATTTTCCCGGTGCGTTTGTCGAGCATCGCCAGGCCGTCCTCCGTGCCGATCCAGACGCGCGGTCCATCGGCCTTGACCGCGAATATGTGATCGCTCGGCAGCCCATCGGCCATCGTGAACTGCTTCCACTTTGTGTATATATACGGCAGTTTCGCCAGCTCGGCGGCTGACACAACACTGGCCAGAACCGCCATCAGCACAGCTAGGCATCGAACTCTCATTCGTCCTCCCCTGTCAAAGGGTCTTCAGATACTCGATCAGGTCGTTGAGTTGATCCTTAGTCATGTCATTGGTGACGCCGTGCCTGTCGTCCGGGTTGTAGACGGTCCAGATCTGTTCAAGAGTGGCTGCCATCCCGTTATGCAGATACGGAGCCGAATCGTAGATATTGTTCAGGTGCGGAACATCGAGGTTGCCGGTCCGATCAAAGGACATCTTCGTACCCACATCATGGCGCTGCCGGTCCGTGTAATACGGTGGGAAATGGCACGTGATGCAGCGGTTGCCGGGCGGGATTGCCCGGCCGTCATTCGTAGTGGCGCGCTCAAACATGTCCTTGCCCCGGCGTTGCGCGGGTGTGAGCGTCGCTCCCAGAGGACGAAAGCGGTTGGGGGGCCGGGGAATAGTGGTCACATAGTAATCCACGGCCGCAAGTTGATCGGGCGTGAATGGGGCCAGCCGCGTGAAAAACACCGCGAGCCGGGCACCGCACTGCCGAGACAGGCTGGGATTGGTGCCCTCCCACTTGAATGGCGCCGTGTCCAGGATGCCTCGCAACGTCCGGTTGTCGACGGGCATGATGCCAATGCCGTCGGCTTCGATGTCGTAAGTCATGCCGTCGACGTGTCCATCGGGATGGCAGGAATTACAGGAGAATTGCCTGTGAAAGGTCACGAACGCGTTATGAAACAGTTGTTCGCCCCAACGCTGCTTCGTGATGACCTGCGGGCCGCCCAGCGGAACGACGCCGACGGCCTCCATTTTGGCCATGTCGATGACGCTCAGGGTATCGTCAAGCCCGTTCGCGACCCAGAGAGTTTTGTTGTCTGGCATTATAAGAACGCCGCGCGGGCTCTTACCGGTGGGAATGTGCCTGACGATAAACTGCGTTGGATAACCAAGGTGATTGGGCAGTACGTGTTCTCGCTCGTATTCCGGCAGGCCGCGAATGAGTTCGAGTAGTTTCTGTATGTCGACAACGGCAATCCGATCAGTGCCGGAACTGGTGACCAGGGCATAGCGACCGTCCGGCGTGCAGGCGATGTCGGTCGCATCGGCGAACCCCATGTCGGTCTCGTCAAGCAGCGCCTCGTCCACCCTGCCATCGCGCCAGAGGACGGCGAGTCCGTTGGTAATCGTCCAGCCTTGCAGCAGGCGCGTCATCGGAACTGTACCTTTGGTACGGTTCAGAGTCGCAAGGGCAAAATCTCCGCCGGGATGCCACGCAATGCCCATCATCAGGTTCGCTCCCGGCACAACATACCTGTCCTCGACTCTTCCGCGTTCAGCGTCGATGGACGTCACTTCAGAGGAAAACGGCTGGCGTAGCGGCGCGAAGCCGGACTTCATGTTCGTGACCAGGATCTGTTGCGCATCCGGCGACATGGCCAGCGACCAAGGCCCGTTGCCCGCGCTGAGATTCTTCAGCCACTTGAGGCTCTGCGCATCGAATACGGTAATGTCATTGGACGAGGTGTTCAGAACATACAGCAACTTTCCCGAACGATCCGTGAGCACACCATGCGGTTCGTCGCCGGTCTTGAGAGTTGCGATCGTCTTGCGCGCCGTGACATCGACGACGGAGAGCGTATTGTCCAGACGGTTCGTAACGAAGGCTCGACGGCCGTCAGGCGAAAAGGCGATGCCGGTTGGATTGCCCCCGACCGCGATCTCGGCCACCTTTGTCCGAGCCGTGGTATCGACCACAATCACCGTGTCGGCAGCTTCGCAAGTCACGTAGATCTCGCGCCCATCCGGTCGAAGCGCCATACGGAGCGGCGTCTTGTAACGCGGATCGGCGGCAATTGGCGCGGGTCTGGTCGGGTGCACGATCTTTTTCATTGCCGCCGCGAAATCGAACTTTGGTTTGTCGCCCGAGTGGCAGCGCAGGCAATCCTCGCGCGCGGGCATTTTCAGACCAGCGGTCATAGCTCCATGCTTGTCCCGCATCACGGCATCCAGCATGTAGCCGCTGCCCGGACCGTGACACGCCTCGCAGCCCACGCCTTCATCGAGGCCGCTGCCGGCAAGGCGAGCACTGCTCCCAGATCCGGCGGTTGAGTGGCACTGGAGACATTTGGGACTGCTCTGCGGGTTATCGATGCTCTGCGCGCGCGCCTTCTCCCTTGCGGCTGGTGTCCCCAGAACGGCCCACGCGTCGGCGTGAGGGCTCATCCTCCAAACGCTCCATTGATTCCCGGATGCAGCCCCGCCGTGGCACTTGCCGCAAGCCATGGCGCCTGCGTACTTCGGTCCCGCGGCTTTCTCATCGGCGGAGCTGAGGACGGCGACCGGCCCCGGAATCGGATTTGGCGCTAACGGGTGCTTGAGCAAATCCCAGCCTTTCTTCACATCGAGCGGCGGTTGCTTCAACACCGCCGTGTGTGACCCTTTCTCGATGTGGCAGTTAACGCAGAACTCCGGCCCCGGCATCCTCAAGTCCGCGTTCATCGCGGCCTGCCGATCCTTCATTACGGCCAGGGACGAGTATTCGCTGCCCGGCCCGTGGCAACCCTCGCACTGCACGCCGTCCTCGATATGAAAGGTTTCGTCTTTCTCCCACTCCTCGGCATGCCAGCCCGTCGCGTGGCATCCGAGGCAGATGGCAGACTCCTGCGGTAGCATCCGCAGACCGCTCAATTTGGCGATCTCCAGTCCTTCAGGCTGGGCCAGCATCGCATAACCCCGGCTGTGGCGGGAGTGAAGCCACTTGCTGTACTGATCGCCCATGGCTGCTGCCGCGTGACAGTTCGCGCAGACTTGGGCGCCCACGTACACGGGCTTGTTCGACGCGCCACGCAATCCCAGACGGGCGGACATGACCGTCGCAAACGCGATGAGCAATCGTATCCGTGTGCGATTCATCGTTTAGCTCCATGGGCCTTCGCTTCGTGCAACAGGCGGAGACACTGGTTTGCCCTTATGTTCTCGAATCTCTCAGTGACGCCGTCGGGCCATCGCACTTCCACCAGATCGGCCTTCTGTGCCGCCCCAAGTCCGAAATGAAGGCGTGGATCGCTCTGGGAGAGGTACCCGTGCGAGGGGATCAGGTCCGCGATCTGTTTCAGTGTCCCAGTCGTTACGGTTACACGCGCGCCAACTGCCGTTCGCGTCCCCGTGGGGAACCGCAGATTTGCCTCCACTTCCAGCCAGCGGTTCACGTGGTTGCCGCCGTCGTTTTGCAGAAGAATCGGCCGGTCGTTCAGATTGGACACCACGATATCCATGGCGCCATCGTTATTGAAGTCTAGTTGCGCGGCCCCACGCCCGACGTATTTCTCGTGGAAGTGCTGGCCGGAGCGATCGGAAACGTCTTCGAATGTTCCGTCCCCCCGGTTGCGCATGAGTGTGTTCTCCTGAACGTACTCATGATGGGCGTCCCCGTGCGTGACGAAAAGGTCCAGCCAGCCATCATTGTCGTAATCGAAAAGGAGTGCGCCCCACCCGGCGTACTGACCCATCGCCTGCGACAGTCCCGTGACCGCCGTGCGGTCCACAAAGTCCCGACGGCCATCTTTAACGGTCTGCTGGAACAGGACGTTGTAGTTCAGGTTCGGAATAAAGATATCGAGCAGGCCATCGCGATTCACGTCTCCTACAACAGGCGCCATGGAGGAGACGCCCTGGCCGTTTTCGCCGTAGGCGATGCTATAATCCAGCGCCTTCTCGGTGAACGCGCCATGGCCGTCGTTCTCGAAGAAATAGTTCTCCATCGCGTCGTTGGTGACGAACAAGTCAAGCGCGCCGCTGTTGCGAAAATCGGCCGCCGTAGCGCCCATCGCGCGGCCCGCCCGGAGCAAACCCGCTTCTTTGGTGACCTCCGTGAAGGTTCCGTCCCCGTTATTCCGGTATAGGGCGCTCGGTTCGGGACTGTAGCTCAGGGGACCCGGATACCCGGCCGCTGGATAGAAGTCGCGGAACTTGCCGTCGTCGTAGAGCAGGTAGTTGGCGACAAACACGTCGAGGTAACCATCATTGTTGTAGTCGAACCAGACCGCCGAGAGGCTCCAGCGCGGGTCGTCAAGACCCGACTGCTTCGATACGTCCGTGAACGTCCCGTCGCCATTGTTGTGGTAAAGGATGTTCCGTCCATAGTTCAGCAGATAGAGGTCGACGTGTCCGTCATTATCGTAGTCTGCGGCGGAACAACCGGAACTGAAGACGCCGTTCCCCCCGACGCCGGCCTGCTCCGTAACGTCGGTGAAGGTCCCGTCGCCGTTGTTCCGGTACAGCTTGTTGGACAGTTTGCCGCGAAGGTCGCGGCCCTCGTTGTCGGACACGTTCTTTGTCCACGTACCGGTGACGAAGTAAAGGTCCATCAATCCGTCGCCGTTGTAGTCGAAGACGCATACGCCGCCTCCCGTGCCTTCGACGATGTTGTCCAGGTGGTGATCCCCGTAGCTGTGCTTGAATGTGATGCCCGCTTGTCTGGTGACATCCGTAAACGTCGGCAAGGATCTGGTCTCCGTTGTCGCGGTGCTAATGGCGGCAAGGGAGACCAGAATGAGGAACAACACGACGACTATGCTCTTCATTGCCCTTCTCCTCCTCGATCGGCCCTGGTCGCTACTTTTGCAGGCAACGCGTTAAAGGACGCCCCGAAGTCGATCCACTCGATAATCGTTTGCCTTTCCTCGTCCGTAAGAGGCGGGGACCCCGCCGGTGGCATTCGCTTCACGGTGGCGGCGGGATTGGCGTTATCCCACGGCCGCAAGGTATTCCTGCCGGAAATCGCCCAGATGAGGAGGCTGGTACGGGCCCGGCCAGGGTCGACGTACATGCGCCGGTCGGGCTGCATGCGCGGAACCGGACGAAATGCGAGAAGTTCCTCGTACGCTCGATTGAAACCGTCATGAGCCGCGGCCGCACCGCCGCTCAGCAGCGGTTGCACGGCAGTGCCGTGGCAACTGGCCTGCGAGCACCGCGCCTCGAGAATTGGCATGACGTCGCGGCGGAAGTCCACGGCGCGCCGCCGCTCGGGCGGCAGCGTAAGCTCAGCGGCCGGGTGTGATAGTGCCTGCGCGAACACGTTTTCCGGGGTGCGCTCGCCATCCTCGTGGCAGCCGATGCAGCCGCGGTTCTCTTTGTTCTTCGTCCAGATCCAAGCGCTGTTACGCAAGGCCATCCCTTCGGAGTCCAGCAGCTGAAGCTGAATCGGAATGTTGGGGGGTACGCTCAAATGGAACGAGCCGTCGTCGTCAAGGCGGACATCGCCCAACAAGCGCTTCTGGACAATTCCCGAGAGGCTGTCCTTCGTCGCCCCCGGCCCGTGCTGTGCGGAACCTGCATCAAGGTAGTTTCTGGAATCTGCCGTACTCTGGGGCAACCCTTCGAGAACCCGAATGCGCGCAGCCGCCCCCGGCGGCAACCACCCGCGTTTGAAGTCATTGTCGTAAACGTTGAGGCAGTAGAGCTTCGACCAGTTCTGATCGTCTTCGACGACCGACGAATGTCCATCAGGCTCCGGCCGAGGGACCAGTGCGACGGCCTGAATGTTGTGATAATGCGAATCCTCGACGACGAGAGTTCGTCGACCCGTGGTAAGGTCCATGCGATACACCGAATGCGAGCCTGTGCCGTCGGCCGGCCGCATGGAAACGAGGATGGATCCGTCCGGCAACGGTGAGGGTGAATGAAAGAGCTCCCCGCGGGCGGCCGGCACCGGCTTATAGGAATGCAAGTTCCTCCGCAGGCTGATAGTTCCGAGCTGACCGGCTCCGTCCCACGGGAGTCCGTCAGACTCGATGAACACAACCAGACCGGCCGGCGTAATGCAGGCCATGTGTTTGATGCGCCGTCCCTGCATGCCCGAGAATGCGGCGTAGTCCGTGCCATCGAGGTTGATGCCGAACAGGTCAATGCGACCCCGTGGGCCGTAATCCAGGTTGCTCCGCTGCCAGTTGGAAAACAGAATGCGGCCATCCTGCATTTGAAACGGATCGTAACTACTCGATACGGGGTAGGTAAGCCGTCGCAAACCCGACCCGTCGAAGCGCATCGAGTACAGATTCGTCGCGGCGACAGCCCCGTACTCGTTCATCTCGCCAGCCGCGTCGCTGACGAAGGCCAACTGGTACGACGGCCGGGCATCGTTCAGATAGAACAACGCCGATTGGTAGATCGGCTTGCGGCAGTCTCCCATTCCTCTGGTGATCTGGCGAATGTCGGATCCGTCGGCTGCCATTTCGAAAATGTTCCACGTATCAGAGCGAGATCTCTTGCCCGCAAAGAGGACGTGTTTGCCATCGAAGGAAACCGATGGATCGGCCGCGCTATCGAAGCCCTGCGTCAGTATGCGAATCGATCTGTCCTCCCGGAGTAGCACCAAGCGCCCGTCCTCACCCCACGGCGCACTCAGCATTCCCCCGGCCTTCGGCTTGGCCACTTTGGTTGCCTCCGCCGGGATTTGTGTGAATATGATGGCGGGGATGGCCGCGGAGTTCGTGCCGCCACCGGACGGCGGCAGAGGGGCAGCGATCAGGAACAAACCGGCCAGAACGGAAAGCCACCCAAGACAGAGTTTTGGCATCGGTCAACTCCGGCTCTGAACTAGTCGATCGTTGTAACGCCGGAGCATCCGTTCTCCGTCAGTTGGCGGCCGGCCTGCGCTGGAACAACGCGATTGCTTCGATTTCGACGAGCAGCTCGGGCCGGCAGAGTATGGCCTGGATGCCGGTGGAAGCGGGTAATGGATCCAGCCCCTGTTCCTGGTAGAATGCGGTCCGTTCTTCGTTAAAGGTCGCGTAGTCGCGCTCAATGTCGCGCAGGTAACAGGTGGTTCGCACGATGTCCTTCCAGGTCGCCCCTTCCGCCTCGAGTAACTTCGTGATGTTCAGGTACGTGCGGCGGCACTGCGCCCGAAAGTCACCGATGTGGATCGACGTCCCGGTCGCATCGATGCTAGCGGTTCCTGAGATCAGCAGGACGGCAAAATCGCCGATGTCGATCCGCAGCCCGCGCGAGAACGAACTCGGACGAGAGTAGCTGAAGGCTTCATTCAGAACTTCCAGCGCGGTGATGGCCTTCTTGTCTACCGCAGCGTGGGTGATTTCGTTCTCGGTTATCGGCAAAGCGATGTTCCTTTCGAGTAGTCAGGAATGGAGAAACTGATCGGTCTTGTCAATCGAGACGTGCTCCGTCACCCCGGTGAGACAGGTGGATGTGTGGCGGCACACACCAGTGTCTCTAGTACTCTATATGTTAGTTCCATCTATACTGACATAGCGTTAACTCGTCGACAATAGTATAAAAGCAGGACAGGGAACAGTGGCCTCCGCCCATGTTGCAACGTGTCGTCCTGAGATCCGTCGGCCCGACACAAGGCGGGCGAGCCAATCGCGGCAATTGCAACCAGCGTCGCGGGGGTCCAAAGAGCGCGCCAACGGAGACTGCTCACCGAATGTCTTCCCGAGACAAAGTTCCCCTCAGGGTACCCGGCGCGCCTACTTTGCGCTCGGACCGCTCTAGCCTGCACTTGATCAGACACGTGTACTGACCATCCTCTGCGGTGGCTTCGTCTTCGGTGCTCTGCTCGACCACCTGCCAGCCGTCCGCGAGCAGTCGATCAAGCTGATCCTGCCCGAAGATGATCCGTTCTCCCCGCTTTACCAGATCGAGTTGCTTATAGCCGGACATCGTGCCTCCAATCACCAGGCCGGACGCCCCTGACCGTCGCGCAGTATCACGGTCAGGAACTGACTTTGTTTCATGTGATCAACCTCCCTGTGCATGCAGCGAGCAGAACCGCGGTAAGGCCGCATTCGCTCAGTGCAAGTTGCATGTATTATGATGTACCTGCTACCCTAACGCAAGGAGGAAGCAATCCGTATGCCTCGTCGAGCATGCCCGCGCCACGGAGAAGGCCACCCTTGCAGCTGCGCCATGGGGAACCTGTATCGGTTTGTCGAACCCGTGCTGTTGCTGCTATTGAAAAAGAAGGGGCGATCGTACGGCTACGAACTCGCGGCTGAACTACCGGAACACGCACTCACGGACTCGTCCATTGAAGCCGCTGCACTGTACAAGACGCTGCGGCAACTCGAAGAGAACAATTGTGTTACTTCGGAATGGGATGTGAATGGCAACGGACCGGCGCGCCGCGTGTACTGTCTCACTGCACGCGGCGAGGAACATCTTGAAGAGTGGATGACTGTTCTCGGGCACATGGCGCAAAGCATGACGCGGTTTGTGCGAACGGCGGAAAAGTGTGTGAACGCAGCGGTGAGGCTGAATACACCGCCGGCCCTCCCTCCCCAGAGTAAATCCAGGGCACAGCGGAAGTTGGGCACCGCGTGATGACCACTGCGGGAGGTCATCGAGCAGTTAGCCGCGCTCCGAGCACGACCCCAGTCACGTTGTTTTGTCTGCGGAACCGATAATCCTCACGGACTCGGCATCACATACACAGCCGCCCCCGATGGAATAGTGACCGCGCTTTGGACACCAACAGACGCTTGGGAGGGATTTCAGAACATTATCCACGGCGGAATCGTCAGTACGGTACTCGACGAGGCAATGTCCAAAGCTGTTCTGCTGACGGAATGCGAAGCTTTGACAGGAGAGCTTCGGGTGCGGTTCCGCCGCCATGTGACACCAGGCGAGACGCTGCAGATTCGAGCGTGGGTGGCCGCTCGGAGAAAGCGATTAATCGAGACGGAGGCCACGATGGCCGGCGCCGACGGCATTGAACGTGCCTACGCGTGGGCGTCTTTCCTTGCACTGCATCGCCCGCCCGCCACCGTGGGCCAGGGCCTCTCCACAGACCAGTGCCGCAGCGAGGATGGCGATTCGCGCACTCTCCGGATCGAGTACTGTGCCCGCGCCAACGACTATCTCGTCCGCCTTGAACTGGCGCGTGATATTTTTAATTACGATGGGGCGCGTGCGGCACCGTAGACGTAGTCTCAGTGGCTGCTACGCCTCCTTCTCTGCAACTGTTCGCGATCTTGAACGCTTGGTCGAAATCGTCAACTCTGACGACGGCGACCAAGCCAGAATCGATCAGAACCCGCCATTTATCGGATAGGTATTTGTTACCAGGCTGGCTGCCCGCGTGTGTCTCTGAGCGATACGCTTTTTTCACCCTTGCGCACTTCGCTCGCCACAATGAGGTCGCCCTCCATCCCAGCAACCGCGAATCCCTTTACGTTGACGGTGTCGCCTTCTCTCAAGACTAGGCCGCTCTGCTTCAGGAATCCCGATGGAGCCAGACGGATCAGATTTGTTTGCCCGCCGGATTGCAAGCGAATTTCCACCATTCCGCTATCTGCTGTCGCTCCGGGCAGGTAAACCACTTCGGCTATTTTGCCCTCTACCGTCTGTACATTCGCTGTGCTACTGGACGGCCCTGATCCTCTGAACGGACGGCCTGCAGTGGAACCTTGATGCCAACAATGGTCGCCGTCCCAGCAGTCTCCGTCATGATGATCGTGGTGGCAGCAACCCTGCCCTGCGGCGGGTACCGCCCCGAACCAGGAGAACGATGCGATTACAACAAGAATTCCAAATGACTTCATATCCTTGTCTCCCCGGGCCTTCGGTTTCAGATCAGAACCGGCAGACCCAGTTCTTGGGGCACGGACCAAGTTACCGACCGCACCATGCTGGCCCAACTACTGCCGCCCCAGAGGCTTACACCCTACATGAAGACGCTGGAGCGTGAAAGATTCATCTAGATGCAACTTGCCTATATAATGCCATAAATGATACGCCTGCACAAGAGAACAAAATTCATGCCAGTAGCTTCGGAAGTTCCGCAAAGCAGGGATCGGTGCAGTGGAGCGGATTTGAGTTGAGGGGGAGGCAGCGTTGCTGGTCGCCGTTGAGCGACGGCGGGCTCGGCGGGATATCACTCCACGGAAAGGGGTCGAGTTGTCAAAGAGCAACGGAGTGCTGCCAGCCGTCCGCACGGCGCCGGTTTCAGCCGGTATCGGGCGGGCTGCGGGAACCCAGGCTCAACCAGAGGTAGGTAACCAGGTCCATGGCAGAGCGAATGCCATGGTCTCCCCGGTGCAGATAACGCAGCCGGTAAAGGCGCTCGATCACCATGGCCAACAGGGATCAACAGCCAAACGATCAGGATGCTGTTGGGCTCGTGGTGGCAGATGTGCTCCATCCCATAGCGATTCTTGCCGTCGTTGAAACCGCGATTCTCGATCTCCCAACGGCTCTTGGCCATGCGGTAGAAACTCAGGCTGCCCAGCTTGGCGAGGGAGAAGTTGGTCAGCCATTCGGCTTGGATCACCGTGCCATCGGGTTTGTGCTGGCGGTAGCGGAGCACGCGCACGGCGGGCCAGTCCAGGGTTTCCCAAGGGTCGAAGTCGTGGGCGTCCCAGACCTCGACTCGGTCGTCGCCTTCCTGGAACACGGCTTGGGGCGGCTGGCCATCCCAGCGAGCGCGCACGGCGGCTGTCAGCAGGGGAAGGTTCTCCTTGAGGCGTGCCACCACCGGCAGTCCGACCGCCTCAGTGGTGTGCAAGAAAGGAGCGGTGGCGTATTCCCCATCACCCACCACATAGTCGGCAAAGCGTGCTCCCAGGTGGTCTACCGCGCGCCGTAGCAAGCGCTGTGCGGCGGCATACTCGCTATCGCCAGGCCCGTAGGGCTCCACATCGACCGGCAGCGTCAAACCAGCGCCCACGACGCTGATCAGCACAAAGTGATGCAGCGAACCGTGCCCCTCGCCCTTGGCGTCTTGGATCGGATCACACCACCGACAAGGTTCTTTGTAAGTACGTCCCGCACCGGTGCCGTCCAGCGCCAAACCGATCAAGCGGCTGTTTTCGAAGGCCTTGTTGCGCTTGGCCTGATGCAGTGTGGCCGCCAGAGCCAACCGCGTCGTCTCCGGGTCCATACGCTCGGTGCAGTAGGCCAAAGCGTCATCTCCGAACGGTGCCACAATGTCCAACTCCGCACGTACCGGAGAATGCACCAGCCACTCCAAGCGGAAGAAGCTCGGTACCCGTAGGATGCGGCCCATGACCACCGCCCAGACCAGATCCCGCGCCGCAATGTGGGGCTGGGCCCGGCCATCGCCCGGTCGTTGGAAGTAGGATTTCAGATGCAGACAATGGCAGGCGTAGTTTTGAATTTGGTGGGCATGCGGTCCCGTCAACGGGAGTGCTGTTTTCGTCGCAGCACGAGCAACTCAGCATTGGCGGTGAGGACCTCGCGCAGAGCGTCCTGAAAGGCGCGACCGGCTTCGACGCGGCGGCGGACGTCATCCACCCACTGTTTGGGGATGCGCTCCACACGCTTCTGGCCCGCGGCCATAAAGGTCAGGGACCAAGCCGCGTGCCCTTCGCCCGCGGCGCAATGGCAGGTAGGCTTTCCACAACGGGTCTGGCTGACGGAAAGACAACCAGGAAGCAAATCCTCAGGGAGCTGGAACTGGCGGATCAGCGCAAATTTACGCTGGCGGAGCCGGGCGGCTTCCGGGCCCTTGGGCAGTGGATCCATCTTGATGTAATACTACTACAAGAATTGCTACGAGGCCAGCAAAATTCGCGGACGCGAAAATAGCCGTCTTCTGCGAGGGGCTACGCCAGCTCCATTCTGCTATGCGTGCTCAGCGGCTTACCTGCTTCTGCATCATTCGGGTGCCGAAACGGCTGAATTGATGCCTCGTCGCACTCATCGACGCCGAAATCGAAGTCGCCGCGCTGTACAGAACGCTTCGCCAATTAGAGCAAAACAATTGCGTCACCTCCGAGTGGGATGTGGAGGGCAGCGGTCCGGTCCGAAGGGTTTATGCACTGATGCCGCGGGGAGAGCATCTTGAGAAGTGGGTCACGGTCCTAAGTCATGTGTTTAGATATATGATGCGGTTCGTTAACGAAGCTCAGTCTACAGTGAAAGATGGCTCCGGTCAGAACGAGGGCAGCCTGAGGCCGCGCGCCACCACAGGGTCAACACGCGTAGCGCGCAAAGCTGGATACAAGGCCGCGCAGTCTGTCGACTTCCACTACTCTCATTCTGTGAGTTCCGATGGGATTGGGCCTGTCCGGCGAACGGGTGGCACATGCACCGCACAGAGGATTATTGGTCTCGCGACGCGGACGAACCTTTACTAGATCCCGCCTGGCCAGATGCAACCAAGTGAGCACCACAGCTTCCATATTGGCGGTGATCCCTTCGATGAAGCGGGGATAGACTTCCAACCAGGTGTCCGGGGCCCCTTCCAAGCCTTGCCGCAGTGAATCCTCCCGGCGATGCAACTTGGACCTCACAACTCCCACTGGAATCAGCGAACATGAATCAAGCCCGGTTGCGATTCAAGGATCTCACTACTGTCCATGTTCTCGATTGCCTGCTTCGGTGGCAGTCGATCAACGATCCGAGTCCCGAGTTCAAAGAAGCGTCCTCTTGCGACCTGCGCCGCTTCGAAATACTGATCGCTGTGTTCGCTGGCGCTGTGGTCCTGGCGGGCATGGTTTTGGCACCGCTGCTCGTGTACATCGTGGCATTAGCTGACGGAAGACCCGGACCAGCCAGCCCGACCGAGCGGTGAATTAGAAATTTCAGGCGATGACGTGAGCTGCAACGAACGCCGCCGCGTACGCCAGTATTCCCATGTAAATGAACTGCAATAGCGGCCACTTCCATCCTCCGGTCTCACGCCGGACCACGGCGATTGTAGAAATGCATTGCATGGCGAAGGCGAAGAACAAAAGCAGCGCCACCGCGCCGCCAAAAGTTAGGTCGTGCTGCAGGGCCGTCTGCAAACCGAGCTTGCCTGGCCCCGCATCCATTCCATAGATGGCACCCAGGGTGGCGATGATGGTCTCGCGCGCCGCGAGCGAAGCGATTAACCCGATCCCGATTTTCCAGTTGAGTCCCAAGGGCCAGAGGGCCGGCTCGATCGTGCGGCCGAGCTTCCCCGCCACGCTGTTCTCAATTGCCGGAGCATGGCCATTCTGTGTGGGCACGTGCGCCATGATCCAGAGAACCACCATTGCCAGCAGGATCACGGTACCTGCGCGGCGCAGGAAAACCTTTGAGCGATCCAGCAGACGCAGAGAGAGTGACTGCACGGTGGGCCAGCGGTACGAAGGCATCTCCAGAAGAAACGGCGAGTGACTGCTCTTCAAGATCGAAGATTTCAGCACTCGCGCTGTCACCACCGCGGTCAGGAAACCCAGGGCGTACAGCCCCAGAATGACCAGTGCGCGCGTGCCGAGGAATCGGCCCATCACCTCGCGGTTCGGAATGAAGGCGGCGATGATCAGGGTATATACAGGCAGCCGTGCGGAGCAAGTCATGAAGGGGGCTATCAGGATCGTAGCCATGCGGTCACGCTTGTTCTCGATGGTGCGCGTGGCCATGATCGCGGGCACCGCACAGCCGTAAGCCGAGAGCAACGGGACAAACGATTTGCCTTGCAGGCCGACCCTCGCCATGGTGCGGTCGGCGATCAGCGCGGCCCGCGCCAGGTATCCGGAGTCCTCCAAAATGCCGATGAATAGAAATAGCAGGAGCACCTGCGGCAGGAAGACCACCACCGAGCCTACGCCTCTCCAGACACCGTCGACGAGCAGGGATCTAAACCAGGAATCGGGGAGCACAGATGCAACCCAGTTGCCCGAGATGTGGATCAGCGCATCGATGGCATCTTTGGCGGGGTCCGCGAGGCTGAAGAGGGTCTGGAAGACTGCGGTAACCACTGCGAGGAAGATCAGCGGCCCGGCGACGGGATGGAGAAAGACGGCGTCGAGGCGGCGTGTCCACCTTGGCGGGGTCGGCGCCCGATAACGAGCCTGGCTGCCGACGCGCCCCGCCCATTCGCGGCACTTGGGAACGTCCTGTAAAACCGGCAGTTCCTTGGGGGACGGTTTGGGCATGGCGCCAGCTAAAAAGCGATGGACTTGGTCGAGCCCCTCGCCGTGACGCGCGCTGACCAGCGCCACCGGGGCGCCCAGTTCCGCTGAGAGCGCGGACAGATCGAGATGGCCGCCGCGGCGGCGCAAATCGTCCGCCATGTTCAGAACAACGAGCGTGGGGATGCCGAGAGCCAGGATAGGAGCTGCCAGCATCAAGTGGCGGGCCAGATTTGTGGAATCGAGGACCAGCAGGATGGCTTGGGGCTTGCCGGTATCGTCATACCGGCCCGTGAGTACGTCATGCGCAATCTGCTCGTCTTCGGAGCGTGGCGAAAGGCTGTAAAGGCCGGGGAGATCGATCACCGGAATTTCACGCCCATCGCCAAGCACGGCCACACCGGTGTGCCGCTCTACCGTCACGCCCGGGAAATTGGCTACCTTCTGGCGCAGGCCCGTCAAGCGGTTAAATAGCGTGGTTTTGCCGCTGTTGGGCGGCCCCACCAGCGCTGCCCCCGTGACCACCGCCGTAGTGCCCGTTGTGTGTGGGAACTCTACCACGGACGCGCCGGCGCAACGGTCGCAATGGCTCACAAGAGCCTCTTGTTGAAATCAAGCCTGATCCTTAATCGGCGCGCCGTTTCTCGCCGCAGGGCCACCTCCGAGCCATCCACCCGAAAAACGCGCGGGTCGCCGCCCGGAGCGCTGAGCCCCGCAGTGATCCGGGCACCGGGCAGAAATCCGAATTCCATCAGGCGCGTTGCGTCTTCGTCGGGGAGGTCCATGCCTTCCAAAGTAGCGGTATCTCCATACCGTAGGTCCGCCAGAGTGGACCACTCTCCCGGTGCCCCGTTGTTGCAACTCAGTTGCAAAGTCACCCCGATCTCAGTATGCGCGCATCTGAAATGCGGGGCAAGTGAGCTACTGGAGCGAGCTCGTTGTTCTCTTGCTTTCGTGACTGCTACGCGACTGAAGCAGGTTGACTCGCCCGGTGCTCAAACGGCACGAAGTGACGTAAGCCGGAAGCCATCATCAGGACCTGTTCGTTAGCGCCTCCGTGCAGTGGGCCAGATAAGGCCGCTGCCGCCGCGGCGGTTGCCACGTACGGATCGGCGGGAGAGCTTCCCACACTGCGCATCACATTGGCGCTGCAATTCTGCTCATGATCCGCGTGTAGAATGAACAGTATGTCCAGGGCGCGCGTCAGCGTCGCGTTACCGAGGTACCTTGGTTCGACCATCGGCCAGAGCATATTCATGAAATTTCTGGTGTAGCTGAGCTCGTTGTCGGGATACACGTAAGGGAATCCCGGTGGCGGAGGTGGTGGCTATCCGCGGGGTGGAGCTTATGCGGGCGGCGGGCGCGGCGGCACGAACCTGTATGGCGCCACTCTGTTGGCTTGCAACGAGCTCATGAAGAAGCTGAAGAAGGGGCGCAAGGCGGCTTCTGATTATCCGGTTGCTTCAGCATGCCCCAACGGGTAGTGTATAGGGGTGTCCCGGACATCGTTCCCCAAAACGCTGCGTCAGTTCCAGGCCGACTTCGCCACGGAGGAAGCTTGCCAACAGTACCTGACGTCGTGCCGTTGGCTGGACGGATTCCTTTGTCCTCGATGTGGGCACGCGAAGGCATATGAATTGTTGAATCAACGACGCCGTCAATGCGTCAGGTGCCGGCACCAAGTTTCGGTGACTTCGGGGACCATCCTTCATCGAACCAAGATCCCGCTGACCTACTGGTTCTGGGCGGCGTATTTGATGACCACCGACAAGCGCGGTGTATCCGCCCTGCTGCTACAGCGTCAACTCGGTCTTTCCCGCTATGAGACTGCCTGGATGATGCTGCATAAACTCCGCCGGGCAATGGTGAATGCGGCGCGGGAGCCTTTGCAGGGCGAGGTAGAGGTTGATGACACGTGGGTTGGCGGCGAGCAGGCTGGGCTACGGGGGAGCCGACAGCTCAAGGAACGGCGGGCGGCTCTGGTTCTGGTGGCTGTAGAAAAGCGCGGTCGAGCTTCCGGTCGAACTCGCATGAATGTGATTCCCGACTTCAAGGCCAGCACGATTATTCCGGTCCTCACGCGAAATGTTGCCCCTGGTTCTACCATCTATACAGACGGCCTCAAGAGCTTCGCCGGTCTCAAAGAGGCGGGCTTTGAACATGTAACCCGCATCCAGCCACTCCGCTCGGAACTGCGAAAGGGTGCGAAGTCCGCCGTCCCACTTGCCGATCGGGCCATTGGCAACCTCCAGCAGTGGCTCATCGGGACCTATCACGGTGTGAGCAAGGCTCAGCTCCAGGTTTATCTCGATGAGTTCGTCTTTCGGCACAATCGCCGCAAGACACCAGCCGCCGCCTTTCAGACTCTCCTCGGTCTCGGAACTACCCGCAAGTCAACCGAGTACGAGCAGATTCGCAAAGCGAGAGATCTCAACCACAGCCGCTTGGGGCATGCTGAAGCAACCGGATAATTAGAAGCTATATAGGTGCGCATAAATAATTCGACATCCGAATCAAAAAAAGGGATTGAGCAGGTCTTCGATCTCCTGCGGATGGTGTCGCACGTAGTCAAATCTGCTGAAGAGCGCGTTACAAAGATCCTGTGGTCTTTCAAAGAACCGATTGTGTGTGACGTACTTGCGCGTGTAATTCCAGATGCGTTCGGTCGCATTCAATTCTGGCCAGTAGGGCGGAAGTTGGAAGACCTCCACGTAGCGGCGGTTGGCTTTGAACCAGTCATAGGTTTCCTGTTTTTTGTGATATGACGCATTGTCTTGAATCAGGTAGATCCGGTGGCGGCGGTGGTAGAAGGCGGCACCACCACTTGCTCCAGGAAAGCCAGATAGGTCTCCCACTGAAAATAATCCTCCTGATGCAGGTAGATGAAACCGGCGTTGTCCAGACGCACAGCTCCGAAGATTTTTTGTGTATGGCGCTCCCCTCGCGTGGGAATCTGAGGCTGACTTCCCCGTTTGGCCCATGTCGCATGCAGGGTAGGAGTCTGCCGAAACGAAGCCTCGTCTTCGAAGACAATCACCGCGCCTTCGGTTTTGGCGTTTTTTTTAGATTCGGGTAGGTGTAGCGCACCCATTTGCGCTGTTGCTTCACGTCGGCCTGAACCAGCCTGGTCGTTGGCCGCTGCACCGAGTAGCTCAACTGCTGGAGCAACTTGCGCACATGCCCGGCGTGATAGCGTTGCCCGAATTCCTCTGCGATGACTTGGCGTACCAGCGGACTGGTCCAGATCCCAGTCTCCAAACCGTAAGCTACCGGTCCGCTATCTAAAATGTCGCACAGTCTCTCCCGGTTCTCCCGGCTCAGACCGGTCGGCCGCCCGCTGCGGTGTCCCTCGAGTAAGCCTTCCTTACCGTACTGGTTCCATTGATCGATCCACAGCGGAACCGTACTCCGATGCACCTTCAAGTGGTCGGCTATCTCTCCGGTTGTGTGTCCTGCCAAACTCATCAGGATCCCCTGGATGCGCAGGACTACCCGCGGCTCTTTATCCTTCTGTGCTTGGCGTCGAAGTTCCAGCAATTTCGAAATGGCTGCCGTCTTCCCTTGCGCAAATGTTGGGCGCATATAACCCATCATCGCTCAATTTGCAGCTGATGTCGAATTATTTATGCGCACCTATATAGCTTGAACCCTACGGAGTTCCCGGCAGGGTAGTTTACACACCCGGTCACTCCGCGGGATCGGTCAGCATCGTCCTCGATAGCGGCGAGGCCTTCGTTGGCGATCTGGCCATGAATGGCTTACCGCTGACTCGTGGACCGGACCTGCCAATCTTTGCCGAGGACATTGGGATGGTAAAGGAGAGTTGGAGGAAGTTGCTAAAGCTCGGCGTCACAACGGTCTTCCCCGCCCACGGCAGACCCTTTTCGATTTCCGGCATGGAACGTAGACTGGCAGCAACGTAACCTCAGGGCCGGGCAACGAGGCGGGGGCGCGCTGCCCGCACTAATCGTGCCGCAACGGACCCTTTTTGAAACACCCACCGTCATCGCATATTTCCCAGAAGTCGCGGCGCTCAGGTTCCGACAGCGGCGTCATGGCCAATCGTGATCACCAGGACATCGATGTGGCCGAGCCGAGCCAGCGGACTGCGCAAGCTTCCATCGACGCGCGTCATCGCCAGGTCGGGGAACAGGGACTGGGCGCGCGTGTGTATAGCGCTGAGTAGCCATCCCGGCATACCTTTTGTGCCAGAGCGCAAGCTACAAAGCTCTTGCTCGCACCGCATTTAGTGAATATGAATCCATTTCGGCCACGATTCAAGGATCTCACCACGGTCCTTGCCCGCTTCGGCGGCAATCGATCAACGACCAGCGTCCCGAGTTCCGGAAGGGTCCCCTTGGGACCTGCGCCGTTTCGAAAGCATCTCGGCATACGCCTTGCGGAGACCGTCCATCACGTTTGGATTGAGCTGCGTCATGCTCCGGCATCCGCCGTACTGGCGGCAGAGTTCGATGCTGCGCCTCAGGCTTCGCACGAACTGGACACACTGTGGACAGTCGCCTAAGTGCTGTTCCAGTTCATCGCAGGTGACTGCGGGTAACTCCTGGTCCAGATACTCCGACAAGAGGGCGAAAACACGGGCGCATTCGTTTTCGTTCACACTCGACGACCTCCTCGCGTGTTACGAAGGTAAAGATCCATATACTGGCGCAGGGCCAGCCTGCCACGATGCAAGCGCGTCTTCACGGTATCCGGCGTGAGCTCCAGGACTTCAGCGGTTTCATTGGTGCTGAGTCCCTCAACATCACGTAGCAACACTACGCTCCTGTAAATCTCCGGCAGTTGCTGAATCGACGTCATCAGGGCACTCTGTAACTCGGAATCCAGCAGGAGGTTATCGGGCAGGGAGTCCCAATCCGCGATTTCAATGCCAGCCATATGACCCTCACCGTCGGCCCTGGGCCTAAGTTCATCCAGCGATAGTTCTGTTTTGGGCGCGAATGCGCTTTTTCTTCGTTTCATGAGGCATTCGTTCTTCGCAATCCGGAAGACCCACGCCTTCAGCCGGCCGGGATCACGAAGTTCGTCGATGCTCTCAAACACCTTTATGAGCGTCTCCTGGGCAACCTCCTCTGCGTCTTCACGTTGGCCACACATGAGGAAACTGTAGTGCGATAGCCGGGCATGGAAGGCGTTCACGAATTGAGTGAATGCCTCTTCATTGCCTGTGAGCAGGTCATGCGCAAGTTCAGCATCAGACTTCACTTCACCAAGCACGTTAAAATCGTAAGCGATCTGCGTCCGCCTGTCGAGCGTGCCAACCGATGATGGCTGTGGCATCATCAAGTGTTCACAAGCCATCAAAGCTTCCTCCGCCTGCTACGATTCAGTTCTTTTGGTGGGGGTGACAGAATCTACCCGCCGGCAGGCTGTCACGATAATCAGATAATTGCAGCCTTAACACTTGATACGTTAACTGCCCATGATGTCTGGTGATTCCTCCGATTTGCCGGTCAACCACCGCTTTCTCAGTGAGCGGCGTTGGCTCAATTTTGCCCTGGTTGGCGGACTGTTGGCCTTCACGGTGGTAAGTGGGGCCGCTATCTGGCTCTTGCCTTTCAACAAGTTGCGCGAGTCATAACAGCATCCCGGCATCGTTTGTCAGCTCAGCGATTACGAATTCCCTCGCTTCGAACCGCCGCAAAGGTCCGCGAGTGCCTTTTGCCATGCCCTCTGGAGTTGGGCTCTGGCCGACGGAGTGAGCGGCCGGGGTTTTACAGGAGGTTGGTATTCATGGCACATTTCGATAGTTCGGCACAAGCTGGCGGCGAATTCTAGACAGGTGCTGCACTCGCGGAGATGTTTTCCAAGCGCGATCGAGGCTTCTGCCTCCAGGTCGCCATCGAAATAGTCCGAAAGGTCAGCCAGGACCTGTTCGCATATGCAGCGATGTCTCCTCATGCCGGCTCACCAAACCCCACATCAGGCGGCCGGTGTATCGACGGGCGCGTTCAAAACGACGTCGATTGCAGGGGCATGCAGGAGCGTGTTGTGGACGAGGCAAGATTTCACGGCGCGCAGAATGCCCGCCTGATGGTGTGCATCCAGCTCGGGCGCCGTCACCTCGATCCGAAAGCTCCCGAGCCTTGCCGGTTGCGCAGCCTTTTCAGCCGTGACCTTGATTCTCAATCCGACGGCGGGCAGGGATCTTGTCTTGAGGTATTGTGCCGCGTAGAATCCCGCGCATGTCCCCAGTGAGGCCAACAGAAACTCCGGCGGCGTCATTCCGCTGTCGCTCCCGCCATTTGTGAACGGCTGATCGCAGATCACGCGGTGACCACGCGCGATCGCCTCAAACTTTACTTCACCTAAATGTAGAATCTCGACTTCCATAAAGGACTATCTTTCTATCTATGTCCCAAGATGCAGATTCTGCGAAAACGTGACGGCTGTCACTAATGCCCGCGATTTGCATCCTGAGGAATGAACCGGAGTTTCGAGGGCCGAAAATCATGAAGAAGTCACTATTCCTGGTTCTGGTTGGACCTTTGATGGCGCAGGATCCCCTCTCGTTGCGGGAGGCGGTACACGTGGCGCTGAAAGAAAACAAAGCAATTGCCGCTACTGACGCGGGCGTCCGTGCTTCGGCGGCACGCATTGACGAGGCCCGCGCCACCATGCTTCCCAAGGTGAACTATTCCGAATCCTTCGCGCGCAGCGACAATCCGGTCTTCGTCTTTAGTTCGCTACTGACCCAGCACCAGTTCGGCCTTGAAAATTTCAACATAGGTCCTCTGAATCGGCCGGACTCCTTAAACAACTTCCAATCACTGCTGACCGTTGACCAGGTTCTGTATGATGCCGGGCAAACCCGGAACGCGGTGAAATCGGCCGACCTTTCACGGCAAATGAGCGGAGAAGAAAAGCGCCGTACTGAGATGCAAGTGATCTCGGGCGTCGTCAGAGCATATTACGGCGCGGTACTGGCGTCGGAAAGCCTGAAAACCGCTGAGCAGGCATTGCGATCCGCCGAGGCCGACCTGACGCGGGCTGAATCGGTCCGGGCGGCCGGGATGTCGACTGATGTGGATGTGTTGTCGATCCGGGTGCATCTTGCGGCTGTTACCGAGCAGCGCATCCAAAGAGCGGCGGATCTCGATGTCGCGAAATCGGCGCTCAACGACGCGCTCGGCCTGCCCCTTGACGCGGGCCACAACTTAACCACGGCGCTGAGTCCACTGGATCTCCCCGACTTGGAGCTGGCTTCGCTCGAGCACGATGCCTCGGCCACGCGCCCGGAAGCCCGTGAAACGCATTTTGCGGCGGACCTCGCCAAGACGCAGGCGGATTCCGCCCGGAGCGGCCTACTTCCACAGGTCACTTTCCGGGCAGCCTTCGAGGCGGATCGCCAGCGATTCATCGATAGGGGTGGAGCGAACTGGCTGGCTTCCGTCGGACTGCGATGGAACCTGTTCAACGGTCTGGCCGACAAGGCGCGCATCGAGGAATCGAGCCACTGGCTTACGCGCGCCCATGCCGACGAGCAGCGCATGGACTCCGCCGTGCGGCTGGAAGTGCGCCGCGCCTGGGCCGATCTCCGCGCGGCGCAGCAGCGGATCGAAGTGGCCAAAGCAGCGGTAGCCGAGGCCGAAGAAAGTTTAAGGATCACTCAGAACCGTTATGAGGCTGGCATGAGCAACGTGACCGATCTTTTGCGAAACGAAACCGCGCTGCTGGAAAGCCGAACCCGGTACCTGGCCGCGGTGCACGACCAACGCATTGCCGCCAGCATGTTGGAGTTGGCCGCGGGGCGGCTGTCTCCTGATTCAGAGGTATTAAACTAATGCGATTCCTTCTTATCCCGATTCTTGCTTCGATTGCGATGTTGAGCGGCTGCGGCGGCAGCGAGTCGCCTCCGAAAGCGGCCTCTAACGCGCCCGCTATTCCGGTCCAGACCGCGGCTGTTAGCATCCAGCAGTGGCCCGATGTCTACCAGGCCACCGGTACCGTTCGCGCGCGCACGGCCGCGGTGCTCTCCAGCAGGGTGATGGCGTACGTGCAACAGGTTGCGGTTCAGGTGGGCGACCGGGTGCGGGAAGGCCAACTGCTGGTCACGCTGGAGTCGCAGGATCTCGACGCCAATGTTCGCCGCGCGGAGGCCGGCGAAGCCGAAGTGCTGAGCGCCATTCCCGAAGCGGACAACGGTGTGGCGGGCGCCAAAGCCAATCTGGATCTGGCCGAGAGCACGTTCAAGCGCATGGAAGAGCTGGCGGCCAAAAAGTCGATTTCGAATCAGGAGTTCGATGAAGCGTCGGCGCGTCTCAAGTCGGCCCAGGCCGCATACGAGATGGCGCGGGCCAAGCGCACCGAACTCGATTCCAAACAGGCCGAAGTGCAGCAGGAAACCCGCGGCGCAAGTATCATGCGCGGCTACTCGCGGATCTCGGCCCCATTTTCCGGCGTAGTAACGGCGAAGTCCGTGGATCCGGGAAACCTGGCTGCTCCCGGTGCGCCGCTCCTCACTGTGGAGCGGGAAGGAGCCTATCGGCTGGAGGCATCCGTTGATGAATCACGCCTTCCGTTCGTGAAGACCGGGCAGACTGTCGATGTCGCCCTGGAATCGTTGGATCGCCGGTTTACTGCCCACGTGTCGGAAATCGTGCCGGCGGTGGATGCGGTTTCTCGCGCTTACATCGTGAAAATCGATCTGCCGGCCATGCCGAATCTGCGATCGGGCATGTTCGGCCGCGCCTGGTTCCCCATGGGCATGCGCAAAGTGGTGACGATACCGCCGCAGGCCATGACGGAGCGCGGGCAACTGCAATCGGTTTTCGTGATTGAAAGCGGTTTCGCGCGCACGCGTCTTGTGACCACCGGCGAGCGCGTGCAGTCCGCCGTCGAAGTGCTTTCGGGATTGAGCGAGGGAGAGAAGCTGGTAAGCCCGGTGCCTCTCGGGCTTACCGATGGCGCCCGGGTGGAGGTCCGGCAATGAGCGGGGCGCCCTCTGGGCCGCGCCGTCTGGGGCCGGCCGGGCGGTTTGCGCACGCGTGGATTGCCTCCAAGCTGACCCCGTTGATCATCGCCGGCGCACTCCTTCTCGGGGGCTTCGCCGTATGGAAACTGCCGCGCGAAGAAGAGCCGCAAATCATCGTGCCGATGATCGACGTCTTCGTGCAGATGCCCGGCGCCTCGGCGCACGAGGTAGAAGAGCGCATCACCAAACCGATGGAAAAGCTGTCGTGGGAGATCCCGGGGGTGGAGTACATCTACTCGACCTCCAGCCCGGGGCAGTCGCTGGCAATTGTGCGTTTCTACGTGGGCCAGGACGAAGAGAAGAGCGTCGTCCGCCTGAACCAGAAACTGGCTGCCAACTTCGATATCATCCCGCCGGGTGCGTCGCGGCCCCTGGTGAAGCCGCGGTCCATTGATGATGTACCGATTCTGGCGCTGACGCTTTCGAGCAAGCGCTACGGAGATTTCGAGTTGCGCCGCATTGCGGCCCAGGTCGACGACACTATCAAGCAGGTGCCGGATGTTTCCGCGGTTACGTTGATCGGCGGCGAGCGGCGGGAGATCCGCATCGTTCTGGATGAAGGGAAGCTGGCGGCTTATAACCTTTCGCCGCTTCAGGTCGCCGGTGCGCTCGGGCTTTCCAACCGGCGCCTGCCTTCCGGACAGTTCGACACGGCGAACAAAGAATACCTGCTGGAGACAGGCGAATTTCTGCGAACCGGCGAAGACGTACGCAACGTCGTGGCGGGCGTGGCGAATGACAAGCCGATTTTCGTCCGCGACGTCGCCACAGTCAGCGATGGCGGCGAAGAGCCTTCCTCCTACGTTCGCATGGCGCATGCCGGGTCCAGTGAGTTCTTGCCTGCTGTAACGATCGCGATCGCCAAGCGGAAGGGCACGAATGCGGTCATCGTGGCGCAGAATGTACGGCAGCGTATCGAGCCGCTGAAGGGCAGCGTAATTCCATCGGATGTCCAGGTGGATATCACACGCGATTATGGCGAAACCGCGGCCGAGAAATCGAACGAACTGCTGTTCCATATGCTCATCGCGGTGGTTTCGGTAAGCATCCTGATCGCCATCACGCTGGGTTTCCGCGAGTCCCTCATTGTGTTCATCGCCATTCCGGTGACTCTCGCCCTGACGCTGACGGTGTTCTATCTTTACGGCTACACGCTGAACCGCATCACGCTGTTTGCGCTGATTTTCTCCATCGGTATCTTGGTGGACGACGCCATCGTGGTGGTAGAGAATATCGTGCGCCACTGGCGTATGCCCGCGAACCGCCAGCGGCCGCCCTACGAAGTTGCCATCGAGGCCGTGGATGAAGTGGGAAATCCCACTATTCTGGCCACCCTGACGGTGGTTGCGGCCATCCTGCCGATGGCGTTCGTGGGCGGCCTGATGGGGCCGTACATGCGGCCGATCCCGATCGGGGCGAGCGCCGCCATGGTGTTCTCGCTGCTAGTGGCTTTCATGGTAACGCCATGGGCAGCCGTCCGGATACTCAAGTCGAGTCATGCCGCGGCTCACGGTGAGAAGGAAGATGTGCTGACGCGAATCTACCGCCACGTGATGGGGCGGCTGCTGCACGTCCCGGTGATGCGTTGGGGCTTTCTGTTGGGCGTAGTGGTACTGCTGCTGGGGTCCGTCTCGTTGTTCTACGTCGAGTTCGTGAAAGTGAAAATGCTGCCATTCGACAACAAGAGCGAGTTTCAGGTGATTGTAGATATGCCGAACGGAACCACTCTCGAGGAGACGGCGCGCGCCGCCAGCGCTCTGGCGCGAGCCACTCTCGATCAGCCGCAGGTGGTGAATCTCCAAACGTACGTGGGCACCGCGTCGCCGTTCAACTTCAACGGGCTGGTGCGGCACTACTACCTGCGCAAAGGGTCCAACGTCGCCGACATCCAGGTGAACCTGCTACCAAAGGGCGATCGCAAGCTGCAGAGCCACGCCATCGCCAAACAGGTCCGGCAGCGGCTGCTGCCGGTGGCCGAGCAATATGGAGCCCGCATCAAGGTGGCGGAGGTACCGCCCGGGCCGCCAGTGCTTGAAACCCTGGTGGCCGAAGTCTACGGGTCGGAATTGAACGAGCGCACTGCCATCGCGCGGCGCATCCGCGACTTGTGGAAGGGCACGAATGGCGTGGTGGACGTGGATTGGTATGTGGAGGATGACCAGCCGAAGTACCGGCTGGTGGTGGATAAAGAGAAGGCCGCGTTGAACGGCATTTCCGAGGACGCCATTGCCGAAACTATGGTGCTGGCCTCCTCCGGTTATCAGGCGGGGCTGCTCCATTCGGATTCCGCGAAAGAAGACGTACCACTGATGCTGCGTCTCGACCGCGCCAGCCGTTCCGACCTGGAAAAGATCCAGAGCCTCAAAGTTGCCGGACGAACGGGCCGGCTGGTGGCGTTAAGCGAACTGGTTCACAGCGAGGAAGTGACCGCGGACAAGAGCATCTATCACAAGAATCTGCTCCCGGTCACGTATGTCACGGGCGACGTAGCTGGCGCCATGGAAAGCCCGGTGTACGCCATCCTCAAGCTCGGGCCGGAGATGGACAAGTTCCGGGCGCCCGGCGGGTACGCTATTGAGCAACATATGGCCGCGCTCCCAACTGATGCGGAGCACTATTCCATGAAGTGGGATGGGGAATGGCACATCACCTACGAAGTGTTCCGCGATCTGGGATTCGCCTTCGCGGCGGTGCTGGTCCTGATCTACGGTCTGGTGGTCGGGTGGTTTCAATCGTTCATTACGCCGCTCGTCATCATGGCGGCAATTCCGTTTTCGCTCGTTGGTATCCTGCCTGCGCACGGTCTGATGAATGCATTTTTCACGGCCACCTCGATGATCGGCTTCATCGCCGGTGCGGGAATTGTGGTGCGCAATTCGATCATTCTCGTCGACTTCATTGAGCTCCGTTTGCGGGAAGGGATGGCGCTCGATGAAGCGGTGATCGACGCTGGAGCGGTCCGGTTCCGTCCGATGGCGTTGACCGCGGCAGCTGTGGTTGTCGGCGCCGGAGTGATCCTTTTCGATCCGATCTTTCAGGGTCTGGCCATCGCCCTCATGGCCGGAGAAGTCGCTTCTCTGGCCCTGTCGCGCATGACGGTGCCCATTGTCTACTTTGTTGTGAATCGAAGGAGAAAAGTCGCATGACCATCGAACGTTACTTACGCCTGATTGCCGGCTTCTTTGTGATGCTGACCGTGGCCCTGGGCTATTGGGTCCATCCAGCATGGTTCCTGTTCACTGCTTTCGTCGGCTTGAACTTGTTCCAGTCGGCGTTCACCGACTGGTGCCCCATGATGAGCATCCTCCGAAAGCTCGGTGTCGAACAAGAAGGCCGAGGCGTCCATGGCGCTTCGCCCAAGCTCTCGTAGCCCGGATGCGCGGCGGAAAAGATGAGCGTAACCTTGAGGAGACAAGTTTGATGTCTAACTATTGGGTGCTGTTGCTATTTGGCGGATACATTATCCTGCTGCGCTGGGTGCTGCCGCGGTTTGGGGTGCAGACTTGAATGTCCAGGTCATGCAGCGTCGAGTCTCGACGTAGTGAGAGCAAGGCGGAAGCCAAGGCCGGTGATACGGGTAATCGCCCGCGCGTGCACGCCGACGATTGAATCGACGCGTTGCGAGCCAGCACCGTCAGGCTAGTGAAGCGCCTTCGACGCTGTTAACCGCCCGGCGAAGCCGCTCGTTGACGTCTTTCGCCATCGGCTCCATGGCCGGATTGCCGACGACCGATAGCATCTTGGCCGCGTCGACCGCTCCCACGCAGACCTGCCCGTCGCGCTCATAAACAACGGCATTGCAGGGAAGCAGTAATTCCAGATTGATCTCCCCCTGGAGAGCCTGGTAGGCCAGGGGAGGGTTACACGCGCCGAGAATTACATAACGCGGGAATTCGACGCCGAGCTTTTCCTTCAACTTCGCCTGAATGTCAATTTTGCAAAGAACGCCGAAGCCTTCGTTCTTGAGACCGGCTTCCAGCCGGGCCACCGCGTCTTCGAACGGAAGATTCACTGTCGAGACGTATCCATATTGCAGAGATTTGGAAGCTTGCACGTGAGATCACTCCTTATTCGAGGATATGGCTGGACTCCGTTCGGGCTCGGTGCCTACGGTCAGCACCGGACAGGGCGCATGGCGCACCGTCCGTAACGTGGTGGTTCCCAGGACCATTCCTTCAAAAAACCGCCGGCGAGCCGCGCCCAAAACTACCAAGTCGTATGGTTCTTCCGCGGCAAGCTTGACGATCTCCTCCGCCGGCCCCAGAAGGCCCCTCCGTGGCGGACCAATTCTCGAATAGCACACCGCGCCCGCTCTTCTCGAGGAACCCAACTACACAAATCCGATACCGGCCTACTCTCCGAAGGCTCATGTACATACAGGACGGTCAGGCTGGCATCGAAGCAGGCACTAATGCCGGCCGCGAAGCGCAGGGATCGCCGCGACAATTCCGTGTCGTGAACCGGACACAGCACTTGACGAATCGGCTCGCGCGGGGCAGATCTTACGGTCAGCACGGGTACTGGACTCTCGCGCAGCACGCGTTCCGCTACGGACCCCAACATCCAGCGGTTGAGACCGCTCCTTCCGTGGGTACCCATCACGATCAGGTCCGCATTCATTTGTATGGCTAACTGCCGGATGCCATCAGCGGGAAGCGCCTCTACCACACGAACTTCGAATGAATCGGCCTGACCACCCAAGGTGGACCGCACAAATGCACTCAGGGATCGTTCTGCAAGCTGGACCGACTCCCGGAATTCGGCTTGCAGTTCAGCTAGCCGGCCCACGGTAAAGTAAGGCGGGGCCTCAAACCAGTTGGCGTACATCGCGATAACCCTCGCACTCCCACAGTGTGCCGCCATCAGCGATGCGGTGCGGAGTGCGTGAGACGAGATGTCACTAAAATCAATCGGGACGAGGATTGTCTCGAAGGTGTGTGCGTGCATAATGGTCTCCACTGACGATGATGCATCCTGGCGAAATGGGTGACAGGGTGACCAGGAATCCCCGTCGAATGCCCCAGGCGGGCATCTATCCCCTGTTTAGAGATTCATGATTGTGAGTCCGTTCTCGATGCCGCTCGGGGTAGCTCCACACGGTTAAGTGGCATCGTCTTCAGCACGCGTCATTGCATGGAGTCACCACGAGTCACCGCACCATGGGCACAGTTTCGGGCACAACTCTATGGGGTGAACCCTTCCATTGAGACAAACCGCTATGGGCACACTTGCTATGGTGAGCTCTTCTCTTGTCCCGACTTCGTGTAGCCGTCTTTTTTCTGGCCGTGGTTGTTCCCTGCTTCGGCGACAGCGTTTCCTTTTCCGGCAATTTCGGCAGCCTCGGGCTCGACCCACAGTTCGACGCTTACCTGGGGCGATTTGTCCTACCTGGTGTTTCGGATATTAACATACAAAGTTCCGGTTTGGCCTCTGGCGGCTTCGATCCGATCGTATCTCTGTTCCAGGGCACGGGCCCGGCTGCCGCATTCCTGGACCTGAATGATGACGCAGTACCCGGCCTCAACCTCGACTCGTTGCTCATCCTGAACGGGTTGCCGGCGGAGGCCTACACTCTCGCTGTAACCTACGCGTCCAATGCACCCAACGCTTACTACTGGGTGGTGGCACCCTCGGAGATGGCTTTAACGGCCTTGGGGTAAGACCTGACGCGCAGCGACTACTTCCAAGTGGATATAATCTATCCGGGCGTAACCATCCCGGAACCGGCTTCTCTTCTGCTCCTGAACACAGCTGCCCTCCTGTTAGCCATCGGCAGGCTGCGCTGCTGTTCTGCGATGCATCGCTGAGGGGAACCGCTCGGTGTTGGTCGCACGCCACAGACAAATCGCAATCACAAGAGGAAGTTGATGAGTCTGTTTTTGTCTTTTCCCCAAGTTTGCAGCATTCCGAAAAGGAGAATTGAATTGATATGAGAGGTGTTCCGCAAAGATTGCTGGCGGCAGGCGCCACTCTTCTAGGTCTTTGACTGCTTGAAAAGATTCTAATAAAACAATTCCAATTAGAAATGTTTTGGCCAAGAAACGCATACTGGTGCTCTGCACTGGAAATTCCGCACGCAGCCAGATGGCCGAGGGTCTGTTGCGTCATGATGCGGGTGACCGTTTTAAGGTCGAGAGCGCTGGTACCAAGCCCAGCCGGGTTAGGCCTGAGGCGATCGCTGTCATGAAGGAGCTGGGCATCGACATCTCGGGTCAACGATCCAAGAGTGTCGATGAATTCCGCGACCAGAGCTTCGATTACGTCCTTACGGTTTGCGATAACGCTAATGAGAGCTGTCCGATATACCCTGGGCACACCAATCGGCTTCACCACAGCTTCGAAGATCCCGCCGCTGTGGAAGGATCGGAAGCGCAGCGTCTTTCAGCTTTCCGCATGGTTCGCGATCAGATCCGCCAATATTTGCGGAACTTTCCGCCCTAGCCGCGGACGCGCCCCCGCAGTGGTCAAGCACCGCTGACAGCCATCGGATAACGAAGTCACTACAAGAGAGAGCTTGAAAACCAGTGTTCTCGATTCGCCAAGAATCGATGGGATAGACGCCAAATTCTGTATTTTCAACCAACGGCTGACACGGTTCAGTATTCACCAGAGAATGCCGGTGCGCCACCACGGTACGGATCTCGGCAAACAAGTGGCGCATTCGATCTCAGCCGGTCAAGGGCAATCGTCCCCAGAGGAATTGCATACTTGGCAGATTTGCCAAATGTCGCTATGATTGTCAGTGATGGATGCTAAAACCCTCGCCCGGTATGAAGCGCGCGCGCAGGTCTTCAAAGCACTGGCCCACCCTTCCCGTTTGCTGATCGTGGATGAACTCATGCAGTCGGAACGGTGCGTCTGCGACTTGACCGCGCTCGTCGGCTCGGACATGTCTACCGTCTCCAAGCACCTGTCCCTACTGAGGGCCGCCGGCGTGGTTCGGGATGAACGGCGGGGCGCCCAGATCTGGTATCGCCTTCGCATGAAGTGCGTCACCAAGTTTTTCGGGTGCGTTGAATCCGAGTTGCAGAAGCAAGCTCGTGAGCAATTGGACCTGGTCCACGCTGGTACCACACCGTAATCATTCCATGAGCAGAGAAAGTACATGAATATACGACCAAAGTGCTCATGTTCAGGATTTACAGACCTGATGTTCTCTTGTTCTGCCGCGGCTGACATCGCCGAGATCGGTGACCGTGCGGTTCGCGCACTGCACAAGGCCGGCGAGGCGAAGATGTTCTGCCTAGCTGGCATCGCAGGCAAAGTCGAGTTGATCGAGGTCAACACGCGAGGGGGCCGACCGCCTGCTCCTGGTGGATGGCTGCGACAGCGACTGCGCAAAGAAGACTATGGAGCTCGGCGGCCTTACCGGGTTCATCCACCTGCGCGTCAGCGATTTGGGACTGGAGAAAGGCAAGATCGCCGTTACCGATGAGCGGATCGAGATGGTTGCGGCGAAATTGTGCGAACTGCTCGGGCGGCGACTAGAAGTTGCGGAGGCATAAGTGACGCGAAAGCTCATCTCCATCGTCCTATTCTTTCTCGCGGTGACGACTCTCGGCGCGATCTATGTCCACTCCGAGAAAGATCGGGCCGATTCCCCGGCGGCGTCGCAGCCGCAGACGACGGACACCAAGGTCATCGCCTATTACTTCCATGTAACTGCCCGCTGCACTACATGCCGCACAATTGAGAGCTACTCCCGTGGAGTCATTGAGCAGAAGTTCAGTGCCGATATCGCGAAGGGCCGCCTGCAGTTTAAGCTCGTCAACGTTCAACTCGGGGAGAACCGGCACTTTGTGAGGGACTATCAGCTCTTCACAAAATTGCTGGTGCTGGTGCGCTTCGACAAGGGCAGGCAGACGGAGTACAAGGTGCTGAGGGACACCTGGGAACTGGTCGGAGATAAATCGGCTATGCAGGGGTACGTGGAGCGGGAGGTTCGCGACTAGCGACTACCTCAAGAGGCTCTCATGATCTTGTCCGCCACAGCGGTGCTAACTGCGGTCTGGCTAGGAATCCTCACTTCGATCAATCCGTGCCCACTCGCCACCAACGTGGCCGCGATGTCGTTTATTGGCAAGGATCTCTCTTCTCCCCGGCGGGTTCTATTGACGGGAGTTCTGTACACCCTCGGGCGGAGTCTGGCCTATGCTGTGTTGGCCGCTCTCTTGATCGCCAGCGTATTCGCCATCCCGGACTTGTCCTTCTGGCTCTCCACGTATATGAACAAGTTCCTCGGCCCAGTCCTGATTGCAACCGGGATTGTTCTTCTGGAATTGGTGCGGGGCAATTTCGCCACTTCTTGTGTCAGCGACAGGGCCGGCGAGCGTTTTGGAGAATCCGGTTCCTGGGGCGCCGGTCTGCTTGGGATTCTCTTTGCCCTATCTTTTTGTCCAGTGTCCGCAGCCCTCTTCAGCAGCCTGCTTCCGCTCGCTGTCAAGAATAGCTCCAGCGTGCTGCTTCCTTCGGCATACGGGGCGGGAACCGGTGTCCCGGTGTTCGTCTTTGCGGTGCTGATCGCCCTGGGCGCCCAGTGGGTCAGCAAGGCATTCAAGAAGCTTGTCCAGTTCGAAAAGTGGGCCCGGCGCGCCACAGGAGCGATTTTCGTCATCGTCGGAGTTCGCTACTGCCTGATCTACATCTTCGAGGTGCAGCTATGAGGATTCAAATCGCAGGGCCAGGTTGCCCCAACTGCCAGAATGCGGAACGGAATGTCGTCAACGCCTGCGCTGAACTCGATTTCGCAGCCGACATCTCGCACGTAACGAATATTGCCGACATTCTGGAGCTCGGTGTCATGCGAACGCCGGCCGTGGTGATCGACGGCGAAGTCGTGATTTCCGGGCGGGTGCCCACCGTTTCGGAACTGAAGAGCATCCTGATAACAAGGAGGCCTTGATTTTAAGTTGTGGGGATGCTCCTGAAGATTTGTTAGCTCTGGAGAAAAACGAATGGTGCAATTGAAAGTAAACGGTGTTGCGCGTCAGTTCAATGGAGATCCCGACATGCCATTGCTCTGGTATCTCCGTGATTTGCTGCAGTTAACAGGTACGAAGATCTCCTGTGGGATCGGCATCTGCGGAACGTGCACGGTCCACGTGAACGGTGAGCCAACCCGTAGTTGCGTTACGTCCACGAAACAAGTGGCCGGCAAAGAAGTCTTAACCATCGAAGGGTTGAGCGCGAAGGGTGACCACCCTGTTCAGAAGGTGTGGATGCGGGTGAATGCGCCGCAGTGCGGTTATTGTCACAGCGGACAGATCATGCAGGCGGTGGCCTTGCTGAAAGAGAAGCCGAAGCCAACGGACCAAGACATCGACAAAGCGATGGAGGGCAATCTCTGCCGCTGTGGGACGTATCAACGGATCAGGCAGGCTATCAAATTGGCTGCGGCGGTGGAAGCATGAATAAGATCGATTTGGCTAGCCGCCGTGATTTCCTGGGGGACATGCTCTCGGCGAGCGCCCTGGTTCTCGGCGCTCAGGTGCTGCCCATTGAGGCTTTAGCCGCAAGCCAAGCGGAATCCGTGATGAAACCCAACGTATGGCTCGGAATTGAGCCCAACGGTGTCGTCATTATCGTGGCCCATCGTTCCGAGTTGGGTCAAGGCACTCGCACAGCGCTCCCTCGCATCGTCGCGGATGAACTGGACGCCGATTGGAAGCGTGTCACGATTGAACAGGCCATAGGAGATGCGCGTTTCGGGAGGCAGGACACCGATGGCTCGAAATCGATCCGGGAATTTTTTGCCATCATGCGCGAGGCCGGGGCCACCGCGCGCCTCATGTTGATCCGGGCAGCCGCCGCACAGTGGAACGTCCCGGTGGCTGAATGCGTATCTGATCTCCATGCCATTGTTCATCGGCCCACGAAGCGCCGGTTGGGCTATGGAGAGCTTGCAACCGCGGCATCGAATCTGCCCGTTCCGAAAAAGGAAGAGCTGCAGTTGAAGGCTAATAGTGCCTGGCGTTATATCGGGAAGTCGTGTTCTAGCTATGACCTTGCCGATCTTTGTACCGGCAAAGCTGTGTTTGGCATGGATGCGCGAATCGAAGGGATGGTATACGCCTCAATCGAGCATCCTCCGGTCTTCGGTGGAAAGGTAAAATCCCTTGATGACACGGCTGCGCTAAAGGTGTCCGGTGTGTGCCAAGTCGTCCCGGTGGAGCCCTTTAAGCCGCCAGCCGGTTATCAACCACTCGGCGGAGTCGCCGTTATTGCGGACAACACGTGGGCCGCGTTTCAGGGCCGAAAACAACTGAAAATTAGTTGGGAGCACGGTCCGAACGAAACTTATAATTCTGAGGCATATAAAAAGGAACTCCAGGAAACGATCCACAGGCCCGTAAGAGTCGTGCGCAACGAAGGGGATGCAGATGCTGTTTTCGCGAAGGGCGGGAAGATTATCGAGGCCGATTATTATGTTCCGCTCCTCGCGCAGGCGCCTATGGAACCCATGGTGGCCGTCGCCGATTATCGCAATGGCAGAGTTACTGTCTGGGCCCCCGTACAGAATCCCCAAGCTGTGCAGGATATCGTCTCCTTGCTTCTGAGCATCCCGAAAGAGAACGTGATCTGCCACGTGACGCTCGTGGGCGGCGCATTTGGGCGCAAGGACCAGCCCGATTTCGTTGCCGAGGCGGCGGTCCTCTCGAAAAAAGTCGGCCGCCCGGTGAAGGTGGTCTGGACGCAGGAGGATAACATCAAGTTCAGTTACTACAATGCCGTATGCGCCATGTATATGAAAGCGGCGTTGGGTCCAGATGGCAAACCCACCGCTTGGCTTCAGCGTTCGGCATTCCCGCCGATCCCGTCCACCTTCGATGGGACTTCGGTTCTCGGCGATGCCGGTCACTTGCAGCAGGGCTGGACCGATGTTCCTTTTGAGATTTCGAACCTTCGAGTGGAGAATGGGCCCGCAAAGGCGCATGTACGGATCGGATGGATGCGGTCAGTTGCCGCCATATACCAGGTCTTTGCGGTTCAATCCTTCGCCGATGAGCTCGCCTACGCCGCGGGCCGCGATCCCCTCGATTACTTGCTCGAACTGATCGGAAAGCCTCGTATCCTAAACATCAAAGACTACCCGCACTATGGAACCTCGGCGAGTAAGTATCCGATCGATACGGGCCGGCTTCGCCATGTGACCGAAATGGTGGCCGAGAAGGCCGAATGGCAAACGCGAAGGCGAAAGCTCGGCAAGGGGTCGGGATTGGGCATCGCCTCGACGCAGAACACCTTGACATATGTGGCCGCCGTGGTTGAGGTAAAGGTGAACGACAAGGGCGAGCTGCAAATCCCGAGGGTGGACCTTGCCGTGGACGCTGGAGTGATTGTCAATCCGGACGGCGCGCGCCAACAGATGGAGGGCTCGGCGGTGTTTGCCACCAGCATCGCGCGCACCGGCGAAATCACCGCCACCAACGGCGCGATCGACCAGTCGAACTATCATGACTATCCGATTGACGACATGGTCAATGCCCCGCGCCAGACCAACGTATATTTTGTCGATAGTGATGCTCCGCCCACCGGTATCGCCGAACCGGGTGTGCCGCCGGTGATTCCGGCTCTCTGTAACGCCATCTTCGCCGCCACCGGCAAAAGGATTCGGGAGTTGCCAATCGCTAAGCAGAAATTAGTCTGAAGATCTTGATTTCAATGGGACACCTCGTGACGAAACACGAGCGTCCCTACTTTCTCGGCGCGCGCGTATCCCTCTGCAGCACGTGCCGCGAAGCGCTGCGGCAAACCATCGATGAATACTGTGAGGGTTCGGAAGTGATCGCGGCCACTCCCACTGTGCCAAACGGAGTGCAGTGTCCGCTTAGGTTGCCGTTCGCTGTGACATATGGTTAAGAACTCTGGCTGGCCTCCTGATCGGAGGCGCGCTGTTCCCTCGGTGGACACCTGGTGGGTCTTCCGCACTTTTGGTGGAGGTTCACGGAGAGTGCTGCGAATGCTGGGGTCGAAAGGGTAGTACACGTCGGCGCAAAAGCAGAAATCCGCCGCGGCCATACATCTGCCGTTTTAAGAGCTTAAGGCGGTGGACTTGGCCTTCGACTTGTCCATTGCTCCAATGCTGTTCGACCGCGGCCGCCACCGCCTCGTAGTCGCGTTGGATTCCAGTGACGAAGCACTTTAGTTCGGGGATCTCCGACGCCAGACTTCTCGTCAACCAAGATTTCAGTGCGTCGGAATTCCGCTCCTTGAAAACCGTGCGGAATTGTTGAGCTAGGTGCTCGGCCGTGGCGAGCTGAGCATGACCGGCGGTAACTGCCTCCACCCAGCGCTGTTCGTCAGGGCTGCGATGCATCGGCGGTTTCGTTAGCCAAAACGCCACCAGTCGCAGGTTGGGGAGGGTTCGGCGCGGCTTCGAAATCGGCGTCGATGACTTCGCCCGCCAAGGCTGGACGTATTCCTTCACCCGGCTTCGCTGTCCGCCATAGCCGCGCTGACGCAACTCGCGGCAGAGTTGGGACGCATTGTGGCAGCCCTCTGCCCAGCGCTTCTCCAAATACTCACGAAAGGAATCCAGCTCAGATCGCCGCCGCCGTGGTGCACGTTCCGGAAACTCTCCTGCCTTAAGGAACCGTCGGATTGTGGTGCGGGTAATGCCGAGTTCGCGAGCGATCGCTCGTTTGGTGAGTCCGCGTTGGTAGGCCGCCCTGACTGCCTCAAATAGTGCTTTTCGCTTCTCCCGTCGCTGGTGACGCTGCTGCTCATGCCGGTTGAGTTGGATTGGTACTTCTGGTGTGTTTTCTTTGACCGGTGAGATACCTTGGCCGCTTGGCTCAACAGCATCACCCGGTGCCGAATGCGAGGCTGCGGGTTCCACCAACTGGACCCGTTGTAATACATTAGCCAATCGCTCCAGCACCCGTTGGAGCGCCTGTGTCAGGTTGCAATAAAGGTGAAATCGATCTGCGACTTGGATGGCATCCGGCGCACCCTTACGGGCACCCTCGGCATAAGCACCTGCGCGATCACGGCTGATGACGCGCACGGTAGGGTGAGCTTGCAGCCATTTGGCTAGCGTCTCCGACTCACGATCCGGGAGAAGGTCAATGGGCTGGTGCCGCTCCAAATCCACCAATACTGTCCCGTAGCGATGGCCGCGCCGCCACGCCCAATCGTCTACCCCGAGGACCTTTACATCACCTGCCGATTCAGTAGAGACGGTCTGGCTGATGACTCGAAGGATCGTGTCGGCGCAGGACTCAATACCCAACCGCGCTGCCAAACGACAGCCAGCTTCGCCACCCAAGGCGTAGCCGATCGCGAGCAAAGCGTCACGATGACGACAGGTTTGTCTACTGTAGGGCGAAGCCACGATCGGCAGCCGTTGTGTAAAGATCCGGCACTGACAATGTCGGGCCCGACAGTAGAAACGATGGGTTCGCAGACAGATCCGAACCACTGTGCCGTGACAAGGGAGGTCACGCAAGGTACGGAAATATCGGCTGTGTACGTGACAAGAGCGGATGCCACAGCGGGGACAAGCGGCACCACCTGCAGTGGCCGAGACGATCATCATCATGACGCTGCCGTGATGAACTATTTCATCCAGCGTCAGGCATGATGGATCTGGAAGAAGCGATACAAGCAAAGGGCTGGGGGAAGCAGCCATTTGCTCTTTGAGCTTAGAACATTCTCGCTTAAACCTGTTTTATGCAGAAATGAGGTGTCGCGATCCACCAAAAGTGCGGAAGACCCCACCTGGTGTCCATCACTGGCCGGTTTTGGGTGTCCACTGAGGGTTCCTGCTTCGTGGCGCCGGTCCGACGTCGGATCAACGCGAACGCATCCACAAGCTCGAGAACTCCCTGTCCGTTGCCAAAACTCAATCTCCGAGCAAATTCAGCGTTGCAAGGGACGAAGTAACAATGTTACATGTGAGAGAACTTGCTAACCGGAAGTGATCTCACAAATGGAGCGAAAACAACCTGCATTTGCAATCCGGACGGAGTTTTCGGTAACCACAGATGACTGGCTCACGAGTGTTGATGCCGACCACATTCCGATAACCTGATTTGCGGGTGCAATCCGTGGATCGCGTCACTCGGTCGAATTCGTTTCGATTGCATTTTAGGCCGGCACCCCCTTGCCGTTTTTCGCTCGCTCGTTAGAATCGAACAGAGCCATGGCATCTCAAGAAAAATCACAACCCACGTGGACCGACGTAAAGGCAAAGCTCGCGAGTTTCGACCGGAAAGGCTTGCTGGGGTTGATCCAGCATCTTTACGCCGCGCACAAAAACAATCAGATGTTTCTTCACGCTCGCTTCGGCTTGGGCGAGGACGCGCTGAGCCCTTACAGGGAAACGATCGCTCGGTGGCTTTGGCCTGACAGTTTTCGGAACCAGGATACGTCTGTCCTCAAAGCCAAGAAAGCCATTGCCGATTACAAGAAGGCGATTGCGGACGCCGCCGGACTGGCCGAGTTGATGGTTTTCTATTGCGAGGAGGCGTCCGGTTTTTCGAGCGATCTCGGCTATCAAGACGAGAGCTACTTCGATGCCCTGGTCCGAATGTTCAACCAGGCTGTTGCGACCGCGAACCGGTTGCCGGTCGGCAGCCGCGACGCTCTGATAGTCAGACTGGACCGGGTCCGTAGCATCAGCCACAAGCTCGGGTATGGCGTTGGCGACGACATGGATTCCATTTTCGCGAAGTACACGAAGCGTAAAGCCTGACCAGTTCCTATCCAGCTATCCGCCGGTTTCACGTCGGCTATTCAGATTCCACGCAGCCTTGCCGAAAGGACACGCCACAGCCACACCGTCAGCAGGACCAGGCCGAGCAGTATTAGGAAGGGAATCGGGTCCTGGATCACCCTCCGAATGCTCATCCCACACACTCTCCGTCAACGCCGCCGCAGCAATAGCCAAGCGGCGACCATCAAAAGGAAGACGCCCACCAGCACAGCCGGTTCCACTCTGAGGTTGGAAAAGCGCACGACAATCTCCTGTGGCGCTACCCGACTATGACACTCTCGGTGGCGGGTGGGGGAATGCGTCCGACTCCAGGAAGTGTGCTACCGGGGAAGCGGCCGGGGCAGGGCGATAGTCTTCCAGAGGCTCAAGCTCATCGGGCTTTTCTTGGGGCGTTGGCCGGAATATGATTGTTGCCGGAGTAAGAATATGCGGAAGGTACTTCGAACCGCTCTCTTGATCGGCGTGCTTGCTGCCAGGTCAGACTGACTAATCTGTGGGTGAAAATTACGCGCATCAGGGCTGTGTTCGAGGAGGCTATGAAACTTGCGGCAAGTAAAATCAAGCAGGGGAACGACGAATCCCCGCGGTTCAAACTCTCTTCGTTTCCGGGGCTAATCCAGACGGGGATTCTGTGTATTGTCTTCCTCGTATGCTTCACCTCTGGCATCGCATACGACCACATTCCGCCTTGGCTTGCTTTTCTGAAGGGACCCTCCCGCGAGGGCAGCATCATCCTAGGCATCGCCGGTATGCTTGGATGCCTCATTCTGTTTCTGCTTGGCGCTCTTGTCGCCAGGTTGAAGTAGCGTCGCCAGCTTACGGCACAGTCACTTGGGACATCAGGGCGACCGAGATTCTCTCCGGTGATACCTGTGCAGGGTATGACCTGTGGCAAGGCGACGTGCGCCGCACTGAACAACGTTGCGGCTTCAACTCGTACTCTTCCCCACTACTTCGAAAAGAATAGTGGCTAATGATAGAATTGGACTGGTCCCCATTTTTGAGACAAACAGTTAAGACTCATTTTTCATTGAATGGAGAATTGAGTCATGGGATTGTCACGCAGGCAGTTCACGCAGGAGTTTAAGCTGGCCGCCGTCCGGCGGCTGGAACAAGGGGTATCAATTGCCGAGGTGGCGCGCGGGCTGGAAGTGAACCCGAACGTGCTGCACCGATGGCGCCGGGAGTTCCGCCAGGGTCCGGGCAACGCATTTCCAGGTAATGGAAAACAGCGCTGGTCCGAAGGCCGGGTGGCGGAACTGGAACGGAAGGTCGGCCAGCAGGCGCTGGAAATCGATTTTTTGAAGGGGTGCTTGCAGCACATCGAGGAACAGCGGATGTTGCAGGCACTGGCTGGGAATCCGCGGTCTTCCGGAAGGTCAAAGAAGAAGTGAGGGCCAGCGGCGGACTGACGATCAAGCGGATGGTGAAACTGGCCCGGGTGAGCCGGGCCAGCTACTATCGCTTCGACGAGAATGGGAAATCGGGCTCCGATTCCGATATGGATCTGCGCGACGCGATCCAGCGGGTGGCGCTGGAATGGCCCAGTTACGGACGTCGGCGCATCACCCGCGAGTTGCATCGGCGCGGGCGGGCGGTGAACTGGAAACGTGTGTACCGGCTGATGGGTGAGGACAATCTACTCTGTGTGCGGAAGCGGAGGTTCGTCGTGACGACCGATTCCAATCATGGGCGGAAGGTCTACCCGAACCTGGCGCGGCAGATGGTGCTGACCGATGTCGATCAGCTCTGGCGCGCCGATATCACCTACATCAGGCTTCGCGAAGAGTTCGTGTTTCTGGCTGTCGTTCTGGACGCTTACTCGCGCCGCGTGATCGGCTGGGCGCTGGACCGGACGCTCGAAGATGAACTGACGCTGAGCGCACTGCGCATGGCCTTGTCACGGCGGGTAGTCGAACCGGGTCTGGTGCATCATTCCGATCGCGGCTCGCAATACGCCAGCGGCGACTACACCGGACTTCTCAAAGAGAACGGTGTTCAGATCAGCATGTCGCGCAAGGGTAATCCGTGGGATAACGCGGCCTGCGAATCATTCATGAAAACCCTGAAATATGAGGAGGTTCACCGCAACGAATACCGGGATCTGACCGAAGCGCGGTGCGAAATCGGCACGTTTCTGGAGAAGGTCTACAACCAAAAGCGTCTTCACTCCGCTCTCGGTTACTTGCCGCCGGCGGAGTTCGAAGACAAGCTCCGAGCGGCTGCGGGAGCGCAGGCATGAAACTGACCGTGCGTTTTCTCAGGCATGGCGGAATCTGTCGGCCGATGTGTTCCTACTTCAAAAGCCTGGACCGAAGTACCGCTTTCCGGCCGGGGTCGGCCCAGACTGTTAAGGACGCACCGGAAGTTCTACGCCCTACTCATCGTCGCGACGAGTTCCGACCGGCTATTCCTCAGCGGGGTGCTCGCCAGCAGAGCCCGCCTCCGCTTCACCGGCACGCCCATCCTAAATCCGTTCCGGGATCGGCCACAATGAATTTACAGCGAACGGTCAACAGTGTCTTAACTGTTTGTCTCAGCCCAGGGGACCACCCCAAATCGAGGCGCATTCGGTAAGCACCACGAATGTGAAATCAACATTCGACGGGGGAGACTTTACGACATGGCAAGATACAATGCAGGCTTTCTTCGGGCTGCGTTAATCGGCTACGAAAGTGAGAAGGCCAAGATACAAGCGGCCATCTCAGAGATCATCGGTCCGCACGGTCCTCGGCTACGTTGTGGACCACGTGGTGCCCCTGAAGCGCGGCGGCGCTGACCGATCCGAGCAACATCCAGCGGCAGGGCAATGAAGACGCGAATCAGTGTTGCCGATTCCGCCCGCTGGTGATACGTTGTCAGGACGAACGGAGAAAACATGAAGCGTCTACTGTTAGCCCTTGTTCTCTCGTTGTGTTCTCTGCGTCTTCCTGCGGAAGAGAGCCTCTCGGCTCGCGAAGCTTCCAAACACGTCGGAGAGCGCGCAACCGTTTGTGGGCTGGTTGCCAGTACTCACTTCGCCACGCGCAGCAAGGGGCAACCAACCTTTCTCAATCTGGACGAGCCATACCCGAAGGCGGTTTTCACGGTGCTGATCCGGGGGGGAGGACCGGCCCAAGTTTGGGGAACCAGAAGTTCGGTTCCGCGACAAGCGGATCTGCGCCACGGGCGAGATCAAGCTCTATCAGGGCGTCGCTGAAATCGTTGCCGGAGAACCCGCTCAAATACGGATGGAGAAGTAACTTTTCAGTGAGAGGAAATCACTCGTCAGCCACTTCTCTCGCATGACCACCGAAAACATCTCCGATCACGATTTGGAACGCTACTACCTCGGCATGGTGATCGACGAGGAAGAGTTGGCTCCGCTGGAGGAGCATCTGCTCTGGTGCGCATGGTGCGTGGAGCGTGCCGAGGAGACGCAGGATTACGTGGATGCGATGCGCGTGGCTTCAATGGGAGGGGGGTGATTCCGGGTCTGCCAAAATCGTCAGTTCTGGCCCTCGAATTATGCAGCTACCGGTACCTGGACGGAGGCGGGTACATTCGCCACAGAAAAATCTGGCTCGGCTGGTCGATAAGAATAAGTAAGGAGGCGCAATGCCGTTGGCCCCGTGTAGCCCTGGCCTAGGAGCGTTCGGTTATGGACGTTGCACCGATTCAAACCCCGCCGCAAGTCGCAGCGCCCAGCCCCGTCTCCATCTCCGCCGAACAGCAGGCCGAAAATCGGCAACTGATCCAGGCCGTTCACGCCGTCAACGCTGCCGAGTTGTTCGGCAAGGACACTGAATTGACCTTCGCATTCGATCGCACTGCGCGGCGCGCCCTGATCCGCCTAGTGAATCGCAAGACGGGAAAAGAGATCCGTCTGATCCCCGCCGAGGAACTGTTGGGCCTGGCCTCTTCCCCCGATGCCTCGACCGAGGAATGAGAGCTTTCTCTCAGTGGGCAATGGGGTGTCGCTCTTGGTTTGAAACGGTAGCCTTGGACGTTGCTTTATGCTTCAACCGTGTCGCTAAGCGGACACTGCGCCCAATGTAGTGGCAGGGGCGCTCCGCGAATTGCTGAGCAGGTGCGCCAGCGTTGGACGCGAACCGGAACTTCCGCGAGAACGCCCTTGTTTGCATTGTGGGTCAACGGGCCCGCACATTGAAATCGGGCGATCACCCGGCTAGAAATACGCTGTGTCGAATCTAGCCTGGACGTGTTGCGGCCTTCTGCTTGAGTGGCCCGAGACCTGAGCGCCAGGCAGCGCGGCGCTGATGGCTGCTACGGGCGGGCGTTTGAGTCCCTTCCGGCGTCCGCCGCCCTGGGCCACTCCGACTCTGATGCATTGACACGCGCAACCTTCGAGGTATAACGTCGGGCGTTGAAAGGAGCGCACCATGATGGAAAGACACATTGCCCCTTGGACTTACTGGCTGGGTGTAGTCTGCCTCGTTATCTCTTTCGTTTGGCGAGTGGTCAGGCTGTGGCTTGGACCCATCCGAGGGATCGATCTCGCCCCGATGACCCTATATAAGGCCTCGCTGTTACTTTTCGTGGCAGCGATCGCTACGTCGACCTACACCTGGATGAAGAGTCAGCGGCCTTAAAAGGCCGTCGAACGGCTTGAATCCGCAGCGCCGGAACTCGCCGATGGCCAGCGCCGCGCGTTTTAACTTAAGTGCAATTGATGATGGCTCGCCGATCCCGGACAATGTGAGCAGGCGATCTGGTAGGGCCCCATAAGCCAATGAAGGACAAGTCGATGCTCTGGATGGCCACTTTTGGAGTGGCGCTGTTTCTGTTCTTCGCGTGTCCGCCAGTAAGGCGTCGTACAGATCGAGCCGCAAGAGCGTGCTGGAGCCAAATTCGGGCCAAACTACCGCGCGGAGCTACGCATCCAGCCCGTCGGCCCAGCAGTTCCCACCCCGTCCCTTCCGCGTAGCAGCGGGCTGAGACGACTGAGATGGGCGGCCATTTCAATACCAGGCTCGTCCCGTCGGACACTCCAGCGAGTACGACCCACGAGGATCAAGTGGGCAGCCGAGACGAGCAAGCTGGAGATAGCTTCCGGATGTCGACAATCCATCCGGACCTGGCTTGTCAGAGCTGCTTTGCCGGTGCTTCTAATTTGAGAGATCCGACGCCCGCCCGGTTTTCGCGGCACGCGCGGCTTATTTTCAACAACTGGCCAACATCTCCGGCCAAACCATAGTATTGTTGTCGGGTACACTCCAAACGCCGGACCGGCTCTGCCGTCGCTGGAGCGCCCGATCCAACGGGCCGACAAAACGTCCAGCGACCTCATGAAAATCCTACTTTACAATCCGGACAACGGCGTGACCGGCAACTTCATGCCACATCTATGGATGTTCCTCCTTCAGGCGCGCACGCCTCCGGGCCACGAAGTCCTGCTCCTGGATGGCAACGCGCAACCGATGAATGACACTGAACTCGTTCGGTTCGTGAAGGACCGGAAGATCGGTCTGGTCGGAATCGGCGCCATGACGCGGATGATTGCGAGGGCTTACCGGGCAGCGGACGCTCTCCGCGCCGCCGGGGTCAAGGTAGTGATGGGCGGACCCCACGTCACGGAGGTACCGGACGAAGCGCTGGGGCGTAGCGGAGGACCTCGCCATGCCGACGCCGTGGCTCTCGGGGAAGCCGATGAGACATGGCCGAAGATTGTCGGAGATGCCGCCCGCGGCCAATTGAAAGATGTGTACGCGCCGGTGGACGCTTTCGGCCAGGATCGCAAACCCAACCTTGGAGAGTACCCGAAGATTCCGTGGGAATCTCTCGATCTCGATCAGTTCAACAGAATTCCCGCAGTCTTCCGCCCAATCATGAGACATTTTGGGGTCCAATGGGAAAAGTTCCACCTCATCCCCATTGAATCCGGACGCGGCTGCCCCTACGGGTGCGAGTTTTGCACCGTCACGGGCTTCTTTGGAGACTCCATTCGTTTTCGATCCAACCAGAGCGTCGTGGATGAGATGTTGCGGTTGAAAGCATGCGCGCGCCAGAACCGCGGAAAAGTGGCCGTCTTCTTCGTGGATGACAATTTCGCCATCAACGTGAAACGCACGAAGTCGCTGCTGCGTGACATCATCGCCGCCGGCGCTCAGCTTGCATGGGTCGCCCAGATCAGTGCCAACTTGCTGCGCGACGAAGAGCTAGTTGATCTCATCGCGGAGTCCGGAGGGAAGTGGATCTTCATTGGCATGGAATCGCTGGACCCGGCCAACCTGGCAAACGTCAACAAGAGCTTCAACAAACCAAATGAGTATCGTCCCGTGCTAGAGCGATTGGCCCAGCGCCACGTTTATGCGATTACGTCTTTCATCTTTGGCCTTGATAACGATACGGCCGGCGTCGCCGAACGCACCCTGAGCCAGATTCGTGAATGGCCACCGGGGCTGCCCGTCTTCGGCCAGATCACACCGTTTCCATCAACTCCTCTTTACACACGCCTCGCCAAGGAAGGGCGGCTTACTCGTCCCACGCATTGGCTCGATTTCGCGCCATTCCATATGGCGCATACGCCACTGAAGATGACCATTCCCGAAGTGCATACCGAAGTGCAGTACGCATGGAGCAATTCTTACAGCCCCGCCGCCACGAAGAGAGCCCTCGAATCGATTGCGGACGCGCCGGTGCCCTACAAGATCAGCCACCTTGTGGCGCGGCTCTGTTTTCGCGGCATCTACTTCCCGCAAAAGGGCGCGCTCGCGTGGGTGAAGGTGCTCTTGGAAAACCGGAATAACATCTTCAGCCTCGTCCGCGGATCCTTCACGAACTGGCGCGGATCAACCGCTGAGGGAGTTAGGCTGGAGTTTGATGCGGGCGTGGGCCGCGAAAGTTGCTCAGCGTTTGCCGAGGATCCGTCGCGCACAACGTGACATTCCGGGGGTATGACCGCGTACCTGGAAGTTGTCGGAGGAGGCCAGGGGCCGCAATGCTGGCGCTTGAGTTGATACACTCAGTCTGATCAATCCGGGCGAAGCGTCGAATGAGCAACCGCAATGACGACCGACGACGTGACCGCCCGTCGCGCTATTCCCGCGAGCAGCAACCCATCCAGCCACGCGTCACCGATCAGGAAATCCAGAAGTGGATCTCGCGCCAGCACGGCTTTGTGCCCGAGAGCGCGTGGATTCTGCACTGCAAAGAGCAGTTCGGCCTAGTAGCGCCGGGAACCGCGCCCGGGGAGAATCCATGCCCGACGGAAAGGGTTGCGGCGATTAAGCAAGCGTTCCGGCGGTTCGGGCTGCTCTGACGGATCAGATCCGAAAACTAGACTCCGACACGGACGGACTCCTTCCACAATTGGCGTTCAAGGGACTGATCCGGATTGTTGGACGGGCTGTTCGCGACAGCTATCTCCCGCATCAATCAGTTCACTCTCGAAAGCGTGATGGGTGGTTTTGCGTGTTCTGGCTAAGCGGCCGTTAACGGTAGCCCGGTCTTCAGCCCCTTTAGCCGCTGCCGTTTCCGTGCCTTGGGGCTGATGGGGTGAACTACACCGAATCGATGCCGCTTGCTCCCTCTACCTGGCTGGGCTGGGTCCCGATCCTCTCATTGATCGGTGCCGGAGGCATGGGCGAGGTCTATCGAGCACTGGATACCAAGCTCGGGTGTGATATCGCGATCAAAGTCCTGCCCGGTGCGTTTGCCGACGATGCTGCGAATGGCGCACGTTGAGCGGGAGGCGCAAGTTCTGGCGTCGCTGAACCATCCGAGTATCGCGGCCATTTACGGCCTCGAAGAGTCGGAAAGTGTGCGGGAACGCAAAGGCTGAGGTGACGTTGTTCCCATCGATAGATCGGGCGGCGCTCCAAGAGCTATCGTCTGACAGCGCCCAATCTCTGTCGGTTGGTCCGTTCGGGCCGTGCGGGAGCGGTGGTCATCTGGGTTGCTCGATGGGTGGCCCGATTTCAGAGATTTCGTCATCTCGATAGGCGTCAGCAATTCCGATTACCTGCCAAGCTTCGCCGTCCCACCGAGCGGGCTCCCAACCACCATCCCGGAATCGAACCCAGTAGTAGCCTTTGGGTCTCACGCAGGCACCCTCCTCACCGTCGTCCTGGTAATCCCCCGCCATAGGCGCAATCAGGCTGTACGCGTGACCCTTGCCTACCGTCAGTGGGTCATCTAGGGTTTCGCCTCTAGATCATCCCCTGTCGCACCACGGACCCCAGCACGTCGCAGGGCTGCACACCGAGCGCCAAACGAATGCCGATTTCGTGCTTATGGAAGCCCCATTGAGAGAGCGGCCAGTCGCTCGTTGTCCTCGACAGCTAGATGGCGACTGCCGCCGCCATGGTTGCGGGTTTGGGCGCATCCGCCGCGCGGTGCTCGCAGATGGCCTTCATGGTGTTCACCACGTCCTCGTATGAGATGCCTGCGGTCGTGGCTTTCTCCGCATGGTGCACGACCTCGTCCAGGCATAGAATCCCCGCGAGCTTGCCATCTTCGCCTACGACAGGGACTCGCCTGACCTGGTGCTGGCGCATCGTCTTGAGCGCCCCGTGTACATCGTCGTTAGGCCCACAGGTAAACACAGGCTTCATGGCGACCTCACGGACAGCGAGGTCGCTGGCTCTGCAGTTCTTCGTGCCCAGGGCGATACACATGTCACGATCAGTGACGAGGCCAATAAGTTTGCGGCCTGTGTCCAAAACCGGCAGCGTGCCACAGTTGTTGCGCCACAGGATCTCCGTAGCTTCAGCCAGGTTGGTGTCCGGACCACAGAACTTCACGTCCGGGGTCATAATATCTTGAACTTTCATGGGCGTACCTCCAGAGTTGTTTTGAGAGAATTGTCAGTGAGAAGCCGATTGCACCACCATTGGCGGTTGAAGCTTACGGCCCACGGCCCGTTCCACCGACGCGATGTTCTCGTTCAGCTTGTTGGTGGCGCCGGCCTCGTCATCGATCCGCAGCATGGTCATGACGTGGCTGGAACTCGTGCGCGCCTGCTCATGACAGCGCTTTACCAGCGCCATGACTTCATCCCATTCGCCTTCGATGCAGGTGCCAAACGGCGTCAAGCAGTATCTTAGGCCGCTGTCGTCGATGATCTTCAGAATCTCCGCCAGATCATGGCTTAGATGGGGCCCCCGGCCCAACGGGTCAGTACTCAACTCAACCAACATAGTGCCTTCCTCCGCGCCCTTTCCGCCGCCGCGATTGCGATACTCAAGAGACTCCTAGCCCTCCGAACGATCTCGGTCTTTCTCGATCCTTTGGATAACACAAGAAGCTTGCTGAATTCAGAGCGTGCCCCTTGGCCAAAAAAGACGGACTCGGCCTCGCCCCGTAACCGGCTGCCGAGAGCGGATTTCGTTCCCTCGCTCGAATGTACCGGAAACCCTTCGCCAACTTCTCCTCAAGCCGGTATTCGCGACTTAACTACTGACCGTGAGACGGTTTTCGATTTTCGTGACGCCCGGCGCCGCCCAAGCTGCATGTTCGGCTTCCTCCCGCTCCACCCAGGAACGGACGTTGCCACGAAGCGTCACCGTGCTATCAGACGTCTCGACCTTGATATGGCTGGCATCGATCTCCGCGTTACGCTTCAACGCTTCTTCGATCTTGATCTTAACTCCGCCGGCGCTAGCGCCAGGCTTCGGGTTGAGCGTGATCTTGTTCAGAATGCCTTTCACGCCGATTAACGGCAGGAGGCCACGCTCGGCCTGTTCTTTCTGGTATTGCCATTCGACAGTGCCCCGAAGAGTGACCACACCATCGGTCACCTGCACCTTTACGGTCTTAGGCACCAACCTGTTCCACTCTATGTGGTTCAACGCCGCGCTCGCGATATCCTCATCCGTTCGGATTGCCGAAGAGGGCGGGTCGACCTTGATTTCGCTCGCGACCGCCTTGACTTTGGCGACGCGCATTGCGGCGTGCTCTGCAGCATATTTGTCCCAGACGCTGTCAACATGACCGTCGAGTTCGACCACGCCGTTCTTCACGGACACGCCGATCCGCTCGGCGGCGTGAATGCTGGGATCCCAACGCAATTCCTCCTGAACATCATGCTGTAGATCTGCATCGTTCTTCACACGAAACCTCCCCTGCGATCGAGGTCTGAAGCCATGGGTAGCTGTAGGTGTCCACCCAGAGGATCACGTTCAATATCTGACCTCAACCAACTCGTACCGGCTCTTGTACCCCACTGTCACCAGATAACGGGAGTCGTGTGGGATGCATCGTTGAGACGGGATATCCGCAAGGGGATATTCCAGGATTCTCTGTTCCCTATCCAGGCAGTTGGGACAGACCACGTTCCGTTCCCTAAGCCAGTAAGCGCAGCCTTGTGGCCTGTGGACCGCAGCCATCGCCTGAGCCACCCGCGCTTCGCTATTCATCCACCCGCTCAGTTCCTCCGTTCCGTCCTCGTGAACAATTTTGACCTGATAGTCATTACCGTGGTTGTGCGCCATGTGCTTCTCCCGAGCCACTTCCCGCCTGAAGCCGCAGACTGTGCAGTGCTTTATCGTTCGGTGATGAAACCGGGACCCTTAAAAGGAAGGAAAGAGGGTGAATTCCAAGAGGATCATGCGCCCAAAACAAAACAAGATCAAGTACTCTTAACCTATTAGCTACCCAATTCTTTGCTCCCCGCCGCCTCCGACTTCCCACACTCGCGCCACGCACCGGCGCCACGTAGCCGCCCCTCGGGTGCCTTTGGCGCCTCCGGCACAGGCGGCATCAGTTCGGGCGCATACTTGTGTTGTGAGAGAGGCTGATTTTCGCGATGTGGAGGCCTTGTTGATTCGCCTGAGTCACCTGGCTAGGCCGAATCGGGAGGCAGCCCAGATCCTAGAGCGCGTGAAACTGTATCTCGCCAATCAGTTCGATCGTGGGGACCACCCGTACGTACTGCCCGCTGAATTCGCGGCCGCAGGGAAAACTACATGCCGGTTCTTTCCACGCGAAGGCGACACGCACCCCAAGCATCAGTAAATTGCGTGCGGAGAGCTGGCGGGTGGAAGGCGTTTTAGATCGTGCAGAATTCGTGGCATGGGGTCGCCGGGCCTCCTTGATTGAGATCGAGCCCCGACCTCCTTTGACGTTCAAAGGAAAAAAGCACACCCGGCCGGGACCTTGCCTGCTACCCCACATTCTCGTTGCCAAAACCGGATGGCTGCTGAAATGACCTAGTTACTGCGCCACCAGCAACCAACCTGTTCCGTGACGGCTTGGCGCTCGTCAGCGTCGAGTGTTCGACGGAGAAGTTCTGCGTGCCGACTCTCACGAAACGCCGGTGGCAGGTGGCGTACTGACCGAGATGTCACCTGGTAGAGTTGTTGTGGGGCGAGACAATATCACGGTCGGACTTCTACAGAGAAAACCGCCGGTTTCGCAGTTATGACCAGAAGTATAATCTGGTCGTCGTCTGGTTAGCTGCCTGTCTTCGCCTTCACCAGCGCCCATCTCTTCCGTTGTGCAGCCGCAATCTTCTTTCGGGCTGCGGGACTCATTGTGCGCTTCGCGCCGACCGGCTTCGAAGGTTTCGATTGCGCTTTGATCGCTGCCCACCTTTTCCATTGAGCCGCCGCTATTCTCCTCCGCGCAGCCGGGCTCAGTGGCCGCCTACCTGTTTGGCTCGGTGCTGCGGCTTGCATACCGTCTCCGGAACCGAGCTGTCGCCGGATGTCGGCTATCTTCTCTTCAACATTCCGCCTCATCTGCTGGAATCCGATCAAAGCTGCTTCGAGCAAGGATGTGTCGGCTGTTCTTCGTCCTCTTGGCATATAAGTGCTCTCCTAGTTCGCTACTATTTGGCGTATTTGTCCGAGTCGCGGTAGGGATATCGGTTACCCGATACCCCCCGCACAGATCCCCACGGGCGGCATTACCGCATGAGGCTCTTATCTTGGATGAATGGCGTCAAAGCGAGTTCCGGGCCAAGGATGTAGGACGCACGGGCCGGGGATCCAACGCTCCTCCAGTTTTCGCATTCGCGCCCAGTTCAGGTAGCCCCTCTGGCTGCGACGGCGCAGAACTTGGCGCCACAGCCGAGTCACCCGACAGCGGAATACGCGGAGGCTCTTGCCGTTGCCCGGTACCGCGTAATAGTTGAAGTAGCATTGCACGACCGACTTGAGCCACTTTCCGGTTTTCGCCACCGGTTCGTGCATGCGTTGACGGAATTGCTGCTTAATTTCTGCCAGCTTTCCCCGCAGTCGCTTGCCGATCGTGTGACGCTTTACCGCGAAGTTCCCGTTCCGGTCCTTCCCGCTGATATGCGTGAATCCCAGAAAGTCGAACGCTTCCGGCTTTCCTTCTCCTCTCTGTTTCCGGTCTCGCTCGGCACGTCGTCCGAAATCGATCCGGCGCGTTTTGTCTGGATGTAGCTCCAGCCCGAACTTTCCCAACCGTTCCCGGAAATCACTCAGGAAGCGGTCGGCATCGGTCTGATGCTGGAACCCGAGTACGTTGTCGTCCGCATAGCGGACGGCAACGACATCGCCGTGCGCGCACTTCTTACGCCAGGCGTCCACCCACAGGTCGAATACGTAATGCAGATAGATATTGGCAAGCAACGGCGAAATCACCGAACCTTGTGGGGTACCTATCTCCGTATCTTTCCATTCGCCTTCCTCCATGACTCCGGCCTCCAACCATTTCTGGATCAACCGGAGCATCCGGGGGTCGGCAACGCGGTGCTGGAGAAACTTTAGCAGCCAACCTCGGTCGAGATTATCGAAAAATCCTCGGATGTCTGCATCCAGCACAAAGTTCACCTTCTTCCGCGTGATGGCGACGTACAACGCATCCAGCGCTTGATGCTGGCTGCGTCCTGGTCGGAAGCCATAGGAGAAACCCCGAAAGTCCTCTTCATAAATCTGATTGAGGATTGTGACCACAGCATGCTGGACGATTTTATCTTCCAGTGCCGCGACCCCCAATGGCCGTTGTCGCCCATCAGGCTTCAGAATATATACTCTCCTGGATGGCTGCGCTCGATAAGCGCCGCGGTGAATCCGACTCTGGAGATCGATTATCCGACCTTCCAGTTCGGGCTCATACTCTTCCCACGTGACACCGTCCACTCCAGGAGCGGCTTTCCGCTTCAGGGCGTAAAAGCTTTCCCGGAGGAGCCCGACTGTCAGATGCTGGAACAAAGCGGTGAACTGCATCCCCTTCCTTTCCCTTGCTACTTTGCGCACACCCGCCAACCCCTGGGATACGCGAGCCTCGCTCTGTGTCGAGTGCGTGCTGGATTGATGAGTGTTCTCCTTGATCAGCGGCCTTCCCTCCTCACTCTCCGCCGGCGGTCTCCCGCTTTTGTTCGAATGATTCATCGGTACTGCTCCGCTGTCCGACTCCTCAGAGACGTGCGTATGGGCCGTGCGGCCTTAGCCTTCTCCCACCGGCCTGTCATGTGGTTCACTTCAGGCATCTCCGAGGTCTCCCGGTTCTCGTGCTTGGAGTTTCTAGACGTGCATGGGGTCTATGACTACGCAGGACCGATCCGGAACTCGCGTTTTCGCTCCGGACCATATTGCCTTCCGCTTTGACGACAGAGTCAGCGCCCTGATTAGAATTTTTCGAAGCTCGATACCCAGCCCATCTATCCCCCTGTCTATGCTTCGCCGAGCACCTCACGGTGCTTGGTGCAAAACTCGGGGCCAAGTGGTTCGCTACTCCTTTCTCGTAAGGTTCTTGCAACCTCTGCTCCAAGCCGGTTTATCCCGGCGCTCCGTCAACTATTCTTTTGGGTCGGGAGTTCTAATTGTCGCCGAACACGTATTCGAGTAACGGAGCCGATTATAACTCAGTAGTCCCAACAAACTAACGCGTTTTTCGTTTTCCCGGTAATCACCCACCAATAGGATACGCCTACTCTAATTGAAACGGCCAAACTTGGCCCTTCAGTTCAAGTTCATTTGTTCTGGAACAGGGAGGTCACAGGTGGAAGAGTGCCCGGAGTGCCAGAAACTGGCCACCGGCCTGGAGAAAGCGACACTGGAGTATCTTCGAGCGATCCTGCATCACGAGCCAGATGCCGAACCGACCAAGCTCGCCCAGCAGAGGCGGGACGCAGCCCAGGAGATTCTCGATCAACACAAGGCGACCCATGCGTAGCATCTATCCCACGGACGGGTCGTCACGCTCACATCGGGCGCATCTCCCGTTCTGGAAGTACACGTACCGGTCCTCGACCTGAATCATGTTGTGGCACAGGGTGCACCTCCAATCTTGCGCCTAAGCGATGGCATTGAACCACGCCCGTACTTCGTCGGAAATCGATCCGTCCGGCATCCTCGCAGAAACTCGTGGCCCGTGCTACGGCGTTCGCTCTAACATGCCGTGAGCGATTCCGATCGGCAGACGCGGCACCCGCGGTCGTTTTCGGAATGCTACACGACTTTGCGAGTCTAGCATTCGTCTAGCCCACGGAAAGAGCGGTCCGCCATCAACCACGCCCGGCCGGTTCCACATGCGTGTTTGACGTGCTCCAAGCAAGAAATGGCAGCAACCCCGACGGCGCCGGTCGAAGGTCCTTGCCCTGAGAACCAGTTGGCTAGAGAATGGTTGAGTGCCATCGGCAGACGCGCGCGGCGTTCGATTGGAAGGCGAGCCAGCTTGCCAATACACCATCATCTCGGAAGCTAGCGATACCCACGGTAAAGCAACGACCTGGGCCAAAGGCGAGGATGAGTACTGGTATAGGTGCATACTGGCGGCACACAGCGCCAGGGTTTGGACGCGCTTTCCTGCAGAATCCGAAGCCGCTACAAGCACAATCCTCCGCAAGGTTGCACCAGGCCGTCGCTATAAGCGCATGAAGTTCTCCCGTCGCGCATATTAACCGCGCTTGCCCCGCTTGACTCGGCTGTCCTGACGCTTGACACTCGCCCGGTATCGGGCGCATACCTCCATAGACATCTAGGACTCATTTGGCAAAGCTAACCCTGACGTGCTGCCGGACGCCAAGCACCATGAGCTACTCAACCCTCAACGTGACAGCCGGGTCAACTTTGGTCGCCCGGCAGGCTGGAATGTAGCTAGCGCCCAGCACCACCACGGTTAGCAGCGTTCCACTGACGGCCAGCGTCCCCACGTCGGCCGGCACTGCGCCATAGAGGAAGCCGGCTAGCAGCCTCGTCAATCCGAGCGACGCGGCCAGTCCAATACCGACGCCCGCTAAGCCAAGTTGCAATCCGTCCCACAGAACCATCCACATCACGTCACCCCTCTGCGCACCCAACGCCATGCGGATGCCCATCTCATGCGTGCGCTGCGAAGTAGAATACGCCATCAGGCTATAGATGCCGACGGCTGAGAGAATTAACGCCACGAAACCAAAGCTACCCACGAGCGCGCTGGCAATGCTGATTCCTGCCGCTTGCTCGTCGATGAATTCGTCCATGGGTTTCACGCCGGAGACAGGCAATTTCGGATCGATGGTTCCGAGCAAGGCGCGAACGCTAGGGGCTACCTCGTCAGGCTCTCCCGCAGTGCGAATGACCAGGCTCATTGAAGAATCGGGCGATTGCACGCTGGAGACGTAGATCTTGGCCGGCGGCTTGGGATCGAGCACAAACTGCCTCACATCACCCACAACCCCGATAATGGTGAGCCACGGATTCGCAGACTCACGCGGCCCCAGTTTGAGGCGCCGGCCAATTGGATCCCGTCCTCTCCGGAAGCGCTGCGCCAGGGACTTGCTGATCAAGGCGACTGGCGGCGCTTGTTCGCCATCTTGCTGCGTAAACTCACGCCCCCGGAGCAGAGGAATCCCCATGGTGTGGAAATAGCCTGCGGTAGCTGACTCCACGTCAGCAAAAAACTTAGCGCGACGCGAAGTGGCTTCTGGCACTTCGAGGCTGAAGGCCCGGTTACGCCAGTCGGCGCTTGCAGGCAACAGGCTCACTGCGGCCGCCGACCTCACACCGGGAAGCGCTTGTGCCTCATCAAGAATCCGCGTGTAGAGGGCGGCTCGCTGATGCGGGGTTGGGTACGCGGAAAGCGGGAGCGCGACGCGCAGGGTGAGGAGATGATTGGGATCAAAATCTTGCCTCTGGCTGTCGGCTAGGCTTGAGAAGCCGCTGACCATGGAGCCCGTGCCTGCCATCAGAATCAGCGCCAGGGCCAGTTGGCAAACCACAAGAAGGCTGTGCAACCGGAGGGAACGCGAACCTGCCGACGTGCTCCTCGCCGCTTCTTTGAGGGTTTCGTTCAATTGGAGCTTGGACATTCGGGCCGCTGGCGCCAGGCCAGAAAAGATGGCCGTAAATAGTGCGGCCCCGAGCGCAAAAGCGAGTTCCGCGGCGCCCACGTGAAGGCGGAAGAATCCGGGGACGTAGCGGGCCTGCGCCGCGGGAACGTTGTCCTTTATGAGGCTGACACCCAAGAGCGCCACGACTACCGCGAGAGTGCCACCCAGCAGGGACAGCAACAAGCTCTCGGTAAGAACCTGCCGCATGAGCCGCCACCGGCTCGCACCCAACGCCGTGCGGAGTGCGATCTCCTTTTGGCGCCGGATGGCGCGAGCCAGTTGGAGGCTGGCCACATTTGCGCACGCCACCAAGAGCACGAATGCCGCGGCCCCCATGAGCACTAGCAGAAACGAGCGCGTCACTTCTTCGTCCTCTCCGGGTAGCCGCGCCAGCTTCACCCCCCAACCCTCGTTGGTCGCCGGAAACTGTTGCGCCCACCTGCGTCCCAGCACTCCCATTTCCGCCTGCGCCTCAGACAAAGAGGTGTTTGGCTTAATGCGCCCCATTACCGCCAGCGAGCGTTCCTGGCGTTCCTGTCTCTCCTTGTCCGTAAGAGCCAACGGCGACCATACGTTGTTTCCAATAGGCCAGTCTAAATCGGGAGGCAACACGCCCACGACTGTGTAGCCGCGTCCGCCGAGTTCAATCGTTCTGCCAATGACCAGCGGGTCGCTGTTGAAAAGCCGCTGCCACAGACCATGACTTAAGACCACGACCTGATCGCGGCCCGGCTCGTACTCCTCCGGCAGGAAGGTTCGGCCCAATGCGGCCTTCACCTCGAGCACGCGGAAGAACTCCTGAGAAACCTGGCAAGCATCCACGCGTTCCGATTCGCCGGCAGCCGTCAGGGCGGTGTCCCACGAGCGATAGAACGCCGTTCGCTCAAAGACATGGTTCTCTCTATCCCAGTCGAAGAAATTCGCGGGCGAGACGCCACTGCGATCCCCGCTGTCGGGGACGGTTTCCCAAACCAGCGCGACATGATTGAGGTCCCTGAAGGCAAGAGGACGAAGCAACAGTCCGTAAACGAAGCTGAAGATGGCCGTATTGGCGCCAATGCCGAGGCCAAGCGCGAGCACTCCGACGCCTGTGAAGGCCGGGTTCTTCCTGAGCATCCGTGCCGCGTGTCTCACATCCTGGATGAACCCACTCAAAGTTCCTCCGGCTTGCCTGGATGTCTGCTTAGCAGAGAAGTCGCTGCCGTCTCCCCGCCACCACTGGCTGGATGGCTTTCACCAATCCCGTCTCATGTTGAATCCCGCCGAATAAAGTATGCGCCTTCTCTCCTTACGAGACAAGAGCCATTGGAACTTATCCGAATGTGCTTATTACACTCCTGCACGTCGACTCGACCACCTTTTCCACTTGAGCCCGCACATTTTCAATCCGCGCTTGACACGGGATTCGACTCGGTACATACTTCCATAGACATCTAGGACTCATGAGCAAAGCCAATCCTGACGTGCTGCAGGGCACGCTCGACCTGCTGATTCTGAAGACGCTGGCGCGTGGTCCGCAGCACGGCTACGGCATCGTCGTCCATGTGCAGCAGGTCTCCGCCGAGGTTTTGCGTGTGGAGGAGGGGTCGTTATATCCGGCGCTGCACCGGATCGAGCAGGCCGGGTGGATCAGATCCGAGTGGGGCACGTCTGAGAACAACCGCAGGGCGAAATATTACAGGCTGACGACGGTCGGACGAAAGCAACTGGCCAAGGAAGAGGAGAACTGGGACCGGTTGACGCGCGCCGTAGGCAAGGTGTTGCGGTTCGCCTGAGGAGCTGGAATGTCTTGGATCAATCGTCTAATTGGTTCGCTTCGGAAGAGCAAGCTGGAAGACCAGCTTGATGACGAGCTGCAGTTCCACATCGAAATGCGCACCCAGGAGTTCATCGCGACCGGAATGACGCCGGAAGAGGATCGGTACCGCGCCCGGCGCCTGTTCGGCAACCAATTGCTCCTGAAAGAAAGGACTCGCGACATGGATACGATCGGTTGGATCGAGACGTTACTGCGAGACGTTACCGCAAGATGTGCGCTACGCAGTCCGCATGCTGCTGAAAAAACCCCACCTTCACGCCTGTGGTCGTCTTCTCTCTGGCACTCGGCATTGGCGCGAACACTGTCATCTTCAGTGCAATAAACGCAGTTTTGGACCACCTCTTCCCTACCAGAATCGCGACCGTTTAGTCCTAGCAGAACTACGGCGAGAAAAGTCAGCGGGCATCTCTCCTACTGCTGTTCTTTGTCCCGTACTATTTCATAGATCGCCGTTTGCCGCGCCGGGACCGTAACCACGTTCCCCTGGATGTTAAGCCCTTCGCGCAGTTCCCGCAACAAGCGGAAGGATTCTGACGCCACCTCTATCCGCAGATGCATCTGGCGCTCATTGAAATTCACTATGTACAGCAGTTTTCTGGTACCAGCCTCGACAAAACGCGCTTCGACCCGCCCTTTCTCCATTCCGTCCACTGGCTGCACGCGCACAGGCTGGCTCACCCCGGCCTCGCCTAGCAAGAACTCGAGCAGCCGGCTATAACTCGCCCCCTCGAGCGATGCTGCCGAATAGTAGATTGCGCCGCGCCCGAGGGCAATGCGGAGCACCGCCGGGTTGCCGTCGGGGTACCGCCACAAGATTTCGATGTTTGATCGCGCGCTCACTACCTGGCGCACGCCGTTCGTTCTCAGATCGCCGATCCGGGCAGTCATGCCGCTTTCGACAGGTTTCAGCGCAATGGAGGCTGTATCGACGAACGTCACCTGCTCCGAAAAGCTCTGGTCGTAACCTTGAACCATGCCGCCTTGGCTGCTTGGCTTCGGGCGTTCCGTCTGCAGCACCCGAATGCCCAGGCGCTCCAGATAGGTGGCAGGCCGGTTGTATTCATCCCCGAGCAACGATTCGGGCAGCACCAGAATGCGGCCGCCCCGCGAAACGTATTCCCAGATTTCCTCGACGACGTCCGCGGGCAGGTTCCTCACTGCCGGAACGAGCAGAATCTTGTAGCGCGCCAGCCAGCCCTTCCGGATCTGCCGCTCGGTCACGAAGGTGACCTTGGCATCCGAATACCGGCTGGCCTCGTAGGTCTTGCGCAGCTCTGCCAGATACGGCGTGGTATGCCATGTGAGCATCTCGGGAGGCAACTGCAACGTGGCGGTTTGCGAATATAAGATCGCCGTTTCTGCGGGTACATCAACAAACGCAGCAAGCTCGTTGTTCAAACGGCGCACGTCAAGCGCCACGCGCAGAAGCTCACCAACATCCGCAAGCGAATACTGCCAGCCGTGCGCCAGAGAGGTTTGGTTGTTACTGTGGAATTCGTTGCTGGGCTGGGCGGGCCAGTGCCAGAGCTGCACGACCGATTTTCCGTGCAGCACATGGGGTAGCAGGTACTTGACCGAGCCGAGGCTCATCTCAGGGTCGGCGAGCGGCTTCTTGTTCTCCGAAAGCGCCAGTTGCAGATCCATTCCCATCGTCGACCCGCTGCCCTCGTGTATCACCACATCATCCACCTCGTTGACGATCCGCTCCTCATCGATGCCCGAGGTTCCAGTGTTCCCGGAGAGCATGCTGGAACTGCCGCCTGCCGCGAGGGGCACCGTCGGGTCAAGCTTGTGGATGACGCTTCGGACCCAGAGCAGATGATCGGTGAAGCGGTCCTGGTTGAAGCGCGCCCAGTCGTACCACAGCCCACGGTTAGTGCCCGGGAGCGGCCGCGCGTCCTTCACCGGCGGCGCGATCACCTCGCTGAACTGCTTGTAGGAAGTGCCCCACTTCTCGTTGGCCTGGCCGATCGTGCCATGATTCCTTGCGAGCCATTCGCGGAACATCCGCTGGCTGCGGTCGCAGTAGCAAATGTACATCAGCTCGTAAGCCATGATGTTGTACAGCAGCTCGGGATTGGCGTGGAATCTTGGGATATTGATCCGGATGTACTCCTCGATGGCTTTCCGGATGCGCGGGCTTTCCAGACAGATCACCGTGTTCTCCGGCTTGCTAGTGCCCATCGAATCCAGATCTCGGACCAAGTGGCCGCACCACCCGTCCCATCCAACGCGGTGGGTGTCCGGGTCTTGCTGGAACGCGGCGTAAACCGGCGATTGCTCAATCGTCCAACGCGACCCACCGCCCACGGAGTAACTCTCGATGTGCTGCTGCGGCGTGGCGAAGAAGCGTTGCAAAAGGCGGCTCGGCGAGTGCAGGGAAATGATGATCATCGGCTCGCCCCGCTCATCGCGGAAGAACCAATCGCGAATCGGACGTCCCTTCAACGGCGGGAAAGGCCGGATCAGCGGTTCGCCAACCTGCGTATCATCTAACACAGGCAAGCGATCCAGCCCGTCGATTTTCTGCTCGAGTTCGAGGCGCACCTTTCGGCAGGTTTGGGCGACATAGCCGAACATCTCGCATTTGGCCGTGTCGTTATTGAACCAGGCGAGGCGCGGGCGCACGTGCAGGCCGAGGTCCGCGGTGACCAGGTGCCGCTCGGTGTAGATCGTCTCAATGCCTTGAGTTTGAGCCGCGCGGATGGTGCTGCCGAGTAGCTCGGCTTCGCGTTGCGCTTCCTTTCGCAATCGTGCGACGTCGTCGCTCTCGGGCACTTTCTCAGGTGGCGCGACCTGACGGACCTTGAAGAAGCGGTCTTCGAGAACTATAACCGGCTCCTGCGGCTGCGTGCGCGAGGCAGTCTCTCGGAGTTCCTCTCCCGCAACGAGACGAAGATTATCAAGGTAGAGCACGCACGGAAGCGCTCCACGCTCGATCGAGAGCGTGATCCTGCGTATCTGGCCTAGCGAGAGTTCGCGCTCGTAAGAAGCCGCGTGGAGCCCGGTAAGCTTGAGTTCAATGTGATTCCAGCCGGTGAGGAGCAGGACCTTGTCTTCGGCTTCGTAGTAATCGCGACGCGCCCGCCCGATCTCGCCGGCATCGTCGTAGATCCGCAGGGTGGCAGTCAGGATTTCTTTCTGCTCGTTGTATAGATCAAATAGCAGGCGGTCATAGCCGCGCCAGTCCGCGGCAAACTTTGTAGCGCTGATTTCAGCTCTGTGCTCGTTGAAGCGCACCAGCGCTGAGCTACGTCCGTGCGAAGCCCGTTCCGATGCGAGCCGGATGTCGCCCTCCCAGTTCTTGAGGGAGGCGGCCGTTTCGAAATCCTCGAGTACCAGCACGCGATTGGGCGCGGCGAGCAAACCGGACAACAACAACAGGTAGACGAGAAGCGGCCCACGGTGCTTCATTCAGCACCCGCCTTACTGCACATCAATCACTCCCAGGTCGTACCAGCCGTCTGGTTGCAGGCCCTCTATGGCCAAGCGGATCGCAGGCTCTCCCGTCCGTGGATCGAGTAGCGCCACACGGAAACGGTACTCCCCCGGCTTCAACGTTTCCGGGATGTAGATCGTGGAGTCGAACACCGCGTCGCCGGGCAGCCACTTCCTGACATCGGCAGGAGTCCGGATGACAGTGCTGCTGGCGGCGCCAGCCAGCCCCACCGCGAGCGTGTAGTCACGGTAGACTGGCGCGACCCCGGCATTGAGCCACCACATGTGAACGAGAGCCATCTCGCCTCCGCGCACCGCTCGCGGATACTCCAGCCTGCGCAGAACGAAGCGGTAGCCAACTTTGTTCTGGAATTCCTGGAAATCCCCCCTCCACTCTCGTGGGATGGCCGTCGATTTGAGGTTAATCGTTGAGGCATGCCACTGCAGCGCTTGGTCGAAAATGTATCGCAACTGGTGTTCCGTGTAGCCCGTCTGCTTCCAGGAACCGGGGCTGCCGCAGCTTTCCAGCGAAACGGGACTGCGCTGCCAAGCGTCCTGGATGCCCGCTCGGACCACCTGCTGAGGATATCTGTCCAGCATGTGCGCGAAGTTCTCAAACTCGCCGCCGAGGTCTCCCCAGCAGTCGAGGCGCCAGCCTGCACCGCGATGCACTCCATATTCAAGAGCGGGCAACTGATCGAAGTTCATCAGTACTGGAGTGCGCGGGAACGACTCAACGTAGACATCGATCAGCGCCTTCTGCGTAGGCCAATCGGGCAGATATGGTCCCCACCCTTCGCCCCAGTATCCGACCGTTGAGATGTCGACGCTGTTCAAGTACAGGTGACCGTCGTAGCGGGCTCCAGCCGCCTTGATCAAAGCGCTCCACTGCCGGACGTACAGCGGGTCGGAGGCATCGGGCGACCATATGTCGCCGTCTTTGTCGGACGGCTTGTTGGCGCGCCGGGCGCCACTGTTCCGATACCACTCGGGCAAAGGGTTGCGGCCATCGTACGGCATGAGCCGGATATCGAGCGTCTGGTGGTGCTTGCGAGCCTCTTCGAGAGCCAAATCCAGGATTTCCCAACGATACCGCCCCGGCTCGGGCTCTAACTGGTGCCAGAACCATCGCAAGTATGCAACGGGGGACTCGGGGTAATCCGGTTTCAGCGCCGGCTGATCCACCTTCGCCACCGGGCCTGCTTCGGACCACTCCAGTGTCGGATAGAGCGTCTGGCCTTGAAAGCGCTGGAAAGTCTGGATGCCCATTCCTGGGTTCACCAGCACGTCCTGGATCTCAGCCGGCCGAATCACCACGGTGTCCGTCTGGGCCGCCACAACAGCCAGCGCAGAACCCAGAGTTAGCGTCAGGCCGGCAAGCGGCCAACTGTGTTTCATCTTGGAAATTCTCCGATTTGCAACGCCCTCGCCAATCCGTCCGCGCGGTGAATCCTGGCTTTCGCGGTGTATAGAGCGAAGATCGAGGCAGTATAATCGTACGGCTTCGGCAAGGGTGTCAGTGAGACGATCTCCCGGGGCGCGACCAGCGCGGCCGCTTCCGGAAGATCCGTGATCCGCAGAATGTTCAGCAGCGCCGGCCCTTGCCAGTGTGAGGAAGGCGGGTCATCGAGAATCACGCGCGTGATGCGCTGGTCGAGCGCGGCGGCGTAGAGTCCCAGGGCGCCCATCTCCCTCCGGCCATATACTGAAATCGATGCAAGCCGAAGCTTCTCCTCATCCATCAGGAAATCCACTGACCGCAGAATATCCCAGACCTGCATGGATTCGATCGTTGCACCGACCATCGCCGCCGTACGCTTCATCGTGGCCATTCTGAAGTTGTCCACCGGGTAATCGACAGCCCGCGGATTGAGGACCAGTACAACGTGATTGCCGAGCGCGGGCAGGATGAAATCGTAATCCACCGGATAGACGAGGTCCTCGGCGCCCTTCACATGAATCAGCGCCGGCCAGGCGCGCGCTGGCCCGCGCGGTACAAAGAGCTGCCCTGTCACGCGGATGTTCTCTTCGGTCGTAAACTGAATGTTCCAGGCCTCCGCGTACTGGCTGGTCCATCCAGTTTCTTTCTCCTTCCAGGTGGCGAACGATACCTTTGTTTTGGGAAACGCGCGAAACACCTTGTCCTTCAGTTCGGCCATCAGCTCCACACGGCGCTTCTTCCACGCCTCGAGGCTTGCCCACGTCTGGAGTGTATGTGTGCGAATAAACGTCGTTTGGATTGAGTCATTGACGGCGTTCGCGGGTCGCCGGTCGAGGACGGTGAGCCGAGCGGCTTCTTCGGGCGTGCTCTCCGTCTCCTCAGCAGGAGATGCAACACCATATAGCCACTGACCGATCCAGTCGCGGGCATATTTTCGCAAGGGAACGCCATCCCCATGGGGCGCGTCGTGATCGTACTCCTCCACCTTGTCGCTATTGCTGGAAAGTTCGTAAACGGCCCGGGCCCGCCGGTACACGTCGTGGTAGCCGGCCGGTGGGAACATCTGGTCCCGCATCGCATTCAGAATTCTCAGCGGCCGGGGAGCGATCAAGGCTGCAACCGCAGGGAAATCGATTAGAAACGTATTGGGAAAGAAAATGCAGTCACAATTCTCACGCACGGCGTCTTCCGCGGCCTGGTCCTCAGCGGTCCATGTCGCGCAGACGGGAACCGCTACCTGGAAACGCTCGTCAACTGCGGCGGCGTACCAGGTGATCGCGCCACCACCGGAAACCCCCGTCAAGGCCACTCTCTTGGCATCCACTTCGGGACGGCTTTCGAGATAATCAAGCGCGCGGATGGCATTCCAGACCTCTGGACCGGCCGGAGTGTAGCCCAGTGACAGCCAGTTCCACATGCCCAGGTTATGCGTCCCATGATGAATGCCCGGGATCTCGCCGAACTCGATTGTGTCGAGCAAAAACGCCACATAGCCGTGCCTCGCGTACCAACTGCCGTGGTACTGATAGTGCACTTTGGCGCCAGCGGGTCCAGGTGAATGGCCGCAAACGTAGACGACCGCGGGCGATGGCCCGCTCTTGTCCGGCAGATAGAGGTTTCTGGTCACATAAAAACCGGGCATGCTCTCGAAGACGATGTTCTCGACCCGATAACCGTCGCGCTCGAAGCGGCCGGTGGTGCGGGCGTTGAGTGGAGTCTTTGCCGGCATCGGATCGAGACCGAGCATGTACAGGAGCTGCCTCCGCACCTCTGGCCTGCGGCGCTCCCAGTCTGCGGCGGTCTTGATCTCGGCGAGATTGTCTCGGGTCACCTCCGCGGCACGGCGGACGAGGTATTGCTGAAACATGCGAAACCGTTCTTCTGCGGTGATGGAACGCTGCGCGAAAAGCGGCGGGGCTAACAAGCAGAGTACGGCACAACGGTTTCTCAGTGGCACGGGTTTGCGGCTTGGCTGAGGCGGAAACTAGCCGCCCCAGCCATCATAGGCCACTAGTAGTCGATGCGTATCGCGAATAGGATTTTCCTGCCGCCCGCCGCTCCAGTGACCAGGCCAAAATGGCTACTGCTGATGTTGGTGCTCGGATTACTGAAGTTCGCCCGGTTGAACGCATTGAAGAACTCCGTACGGAATTGCAAGCGCGCCTGCTCTGAAAGATGGAAATTCTTCGCGGCCACGACGTTCCACGTTTCCTGTCCCGGTCCGGTCAGGATGTCCCGGGCCGAATTGCCATAGTATCCGCGCCCTGTTGCGGGCACTATAAACGCGCTCTCGTTGAAGATCGGCTGATGGCTCTTGATATCGCCACGCATCTGGCCGGGATCAAGGTTGCCGTCACCGATTCGGTCGGGTCGCAGGCCGCTGAACTGGTTGGTGTCAGCGGGATCAGTCCCCGAGTAGCCGGGGCTGAGCCGTGCACCGGTGAGCATGGTCGTGATGCCGTTCAACTGCCAGCCGCCAATAACGGAGTTCAGTGGGCGAGAGATGTTCGGCAGGAACTGCTTGCCGTGTCCGACGGGCAGCTCGTAGATGTAGCTGAACCGGAGTTGCTGGCGGCGGATGTCGGGATCGTCGCCGCGTTCGAGGTAGCGCTGGTATTGGTTCTGCTGCACACTGCTCCCTTGATTGCCGCTGTTGAGGTAGAGGTCGGTCAGGGCCTTGTCCCAAGTGTAGTTGACGTTAAAGGACAAGCCGCCCCGCATCTTGCGGTCCGCTTGAATGTTGAGACCGTGGTAGATGGATGAGGCCCCGGTCTCGGTCAGGGTGATATAACTGTACTGCGGGTAAGGCACCCGGGAGAAACTGTAAGGTATCGTGCTCGGCGGCAACAGGTTGAGATCGTCGGTGTAAGGCAAATTCTCGCCCTTGGTTCCGACATACGCGATATCGATCGCGGTCTTCCAAAATTCCCTTCCGACAGACACGTTCCACTGCTGGGTCCTTTCGTGGGGGAAATAGGCATTCAAGGCGTTAATGCCTTGAAGTCCCGAGTACTGCCCGGTCGTGGTGAACGGAGCCGGGAACTGGATGCTGGGCTGGTTGTTCACGATGAAGAAGTTCTCATTCGACTCCCACGGGCCTCCCGTTCCCGACAGAGCGGTATAGCCATTGATCATCGAGGTGTAAATGCCATAGGCAAGCCGGACTACGGTGGTGCTGTCGCTCAAAGGACGAATCGCCAGGCCCAATCGAGGACTGATGTCAAGGGGGTCGGCCTTGATCAGACTCCGCGTCGGGAGTCCCGCTTGCGATGCGGACATGATGGGCAGGGTGGCTGCGACCGCCGGGACCAGGTCCGTCGGGATCGCAGTCCCAGCCGTCACCAGGCTGTTCAGGCTGGGCACGAATGTGAACAAGCGGTTATATTTGTCCACCCAGGGAGTCTGGTATTCGTACCGCAGCCCATAGCTCAGCGTCATGCGCTGGTTCAGCTTGAATTCATCCTGCGCGTACAGCCCAAAAAGCGTGCTGCGCAAATAGTTGTTCGGCGGGGCAACGCTGCGCGTGGCGTAGCTCGGTAGGCCGAGCAGGAAGTTAGCGTAGTCGAAACCGCTCAGTTGGTCATCGAAGGAGAAGGCGCCGGTAACCGACTGCGGCTGGTTTTGATTGTTGGCCTGGAAGCGCCGGACATCCCCGCCAAACTTCAAGTTGTGGCGCCCGTGGAACCAGGAGACGTTGTCTGTCCATTGCCAGGTATTCGATCCCGAAAACTGTCCGGTGTCCCCGTTATCGGTGCCCGCGAAGTTCTCCGCTCCCCCATAGAACGTAAACGCGGGCATGAACCTCAGAATCGGCTCGTTGCCCGGATTCGAAATCCCCTGGAGGCCGATTTGTGGAACCACGCTGGCACCGTAATTCCAAGGGTAATAGCGCCCGAAGTCGCGGGCGAACCCCATCTTTGCCTCATTCACAAGCGTCGAGCTGAAGGTGTGGGTATCGGAGAGCCCCACGATGCTGCTGGGGTGATTGTCGTAGTAGCCGCCCGACCCCGAGCCCGAACCCCAACCATTCTTGAGCGGCCCGGGATAACTGTCTTGGTTGTGGATGGCGAGGCCGACCCGCACGAAGAGATTGTTTCTGTCGCTCAGCTTCTGGTCCACCCGGGCAGTGACCGAGTCGGAATTAAACGCGCCGCCGGGATTGGCATAGTAGTTGGCTGCGAGACCGAAGGCGCCCCCACCCGTACGGTTCGGATCCGGATATATCAGGTTTTGGACGGCGCTGGAAACCGGACTAATCCGGGAGAGTGGAATCTTGTTGCCGGGGAACGGCTGACCCCCATTCAACGGATCGACGATTTGGATTGAGGGGAGGAGTGAGGAGAAGTCGCCTTGCCGCATGGCCGGCGTGGGAACCTCGATACTCTGCTCGTCGCCAGTGCGGTACCGGCTCCCGCCGTAGCCAAAGAAGTAGAAGGTCCGGTTCCGCCCGTCGTAGAGCTTGGGGATGTAAACCGGACCGCCATTGGACACCTCGAACATGTTGTCGAGTGCAACGGAGGGTTTGCTCGCTGCGAAGAAGCTCCGAGCGGCAGTTGCCGTATTGTAGTTCCCCCAGTAGAAGGCGCCGTGAGGCGTGTTGGTTCCCGACTTGGACACACCGATGTACTGGCCCACTTGCGGGTACTCCGCCGAATTGTTGGCGGTCTGGAGCTTGATCTCCTGCAACTCTTCGGGGCCAGCGATCATGCCATTTGCCGTCTGCGAACTGGCGAGCGGGTCGTTCGCCGTAAATCCGTCGATCGTGAAGTTGTTAGCGACGTCACGGGCGCCGTTGGTCAGGTTACCCTGCACCCCGGCCGTCACTGCGGTGACGTTGAAAAACGAGCGCCCCAAGACACTCATCGGGAGCTCCTCGAATTCTCTGCCACTTTTGACGTTCGACAGCGTGGCGCTCTCGGTCTCGATCTGGGACACCGCGCCGCCCGAGACTTCCAGGCTAGTCGCGACGTCGCCCACCTCCAGATTGGCGTCCACCCGCCTTTCCTGGCTCGCCACCAGCGCGACGTCCGATACCATTACAGTCTTGAATCCCTTGCTGCTGACCTTAACCGTGTAGCGGCCAGGCTCGAGGCCGACAACGCGATAGTCGCCGTGCTCGTTTGTCGTGACGGTGCGCTGAATATTAGTGTCCTGATTTGTGACGGTCACGGAAGCGTTCACCATGGCGGCACCGCTGGGATCCGCCACGGTTCCGACGACACTGCTTTGGACTACCTGTGCCTGTGCCAGTCCAATTGCTGCGAGAATCAGAGCAAAGACAGATAAAACTCGTTTCAGCGACTGGGAACTCATGACTAACCTCCTAAGTAGGCATTTAATGCAGTATATAAATTAAATAAGGCTGACCATCGAAAATGTCAAGAACAAAGTTCTCAAAGTTCGTGCAAACAGATTTGGGCACATCCTCCCCGGGTGCGGTCAGCTCTGTGTAAACCATTGCTCCCGCAACCACCTCTAATACTAATAGATAGCAACTACTTTAGCGATGTCGGTCTGGAGAGTTCCGTCGTGAGTTAAGGAACGGTGGGGGGGGCTTTCTTTGCCTGTTCGGGCGCGGAACCGCAGCGAAAGATCGGTTTTTGCTTGACACTCTTACAGTTTTGTTAGTGAATGAATATTAAGTCGCCAAGGCCAGAGGTTCTTGCGATTGCCTCCGCCCCGCAGTTTCCCGCTCCGGTGCCGGACGCGAATCGCGCGCGCTGAAGAGGAGGTTCGCGTGAAGCTCTCTCGTTCGATCGTCGATCTGCCGCAGTCACGAACCGATGAAGCTCTGGATCAGGTCATGGAACGGCTCAAACCCGATTTGGTCGGCACGCTCCAGGAATTGGTCCGCATCCCGTCCGAGAATCTTCCCCCGGCGGGAAACGAGAGGGCGTGTCAGGGCTACGTGGCCGATTGCTTGCGCCAACTCGATCTGGAGCCGGACGTGTACGATATTGGCGATGTGCCGGGCTTAGCCAGCCATCCCGAGTATTGGCCGGGCCGGACTTATACAAACCGGCCCAACGTCAACGCGGTGCTGAAGGGCGGAGAAGGCCGCTCGCTTATTCTGTCAGGCCACATCGATACGGTGCCCGCCGATACTCCTGTCGAGTGGCGCCATCCACCGTTCGGCGCACAGATGGACGACGGGAGGTTGTTCGGCCGGGGCGCCTGGGACATGAAGGCCGGCGTCGCCATGAATCTCACCGTGCTTCGCGCCATCCGCGCTCTAGGGGCGAGGCTGCACGGGAGCCTGGTTTTCGAAACAGTCGTGGACGAGGAATTTGGCGGGGTTAACGGGACCCTCGCCGCACGCCTGCGCGGGTACCACGCCGACGCGGCGGTCATCGGCGAACCAACCTCGCTGCGCATTTGCCCTGCCCAGCGCGGTGGCCGCACCTTGCACATTTTGTTGCACGGGGGCGGCGGCATCCTCGGCCCGGGCAGGCGTGCCGGAGCGGTGGTAGACCAGCTATCCCATATCCTGGCAAGACTGCCCGAGTTCGCCCGCAGGCGGGAACAACGCGTGGTCGTCGATCCGTACTACCGCGACTCCGCGGAGCCCTTCGCCGTCTGGGTAACCAACATCGCGACCGGCCGCTGGGGTTGGACGCAACCCATCACGGTTCCCGAGCGTTGCCGGATCGAGATCTATTGGCAGACCATGCCAGAAGAGACGCACGCGGACGTGCTTGCAGAGTTTCGCGGCTGGTGGAATGAGATTCTGGGCGAGCGACCGGATCTGTTCGCAGTGAAACCTGAGGTGGAGCTTCCCATGCGCTGGCTGCCGGGATGCTCGATACCGCCGGACACGCCGCTACTAACTGAGTTTGCCGAAGCCGCCGCTTCGGCTGGCGTCGCCACCGGGCTGGAGGGTTTAGATGCTCCCAGCGACATGTACATCTTTCAGAAGTGCTTCAACATTCCCGCGATGATGTGGGGCCCGTCAGGAGCCAACGCTCATCAGGCCGATGAATTCGTTGACATCGCTTCGCTGTTCGAAGCCACCCGCGTCCTGTTGCACTTCGTGAGCCGTTGGTGTGGACTGGAGATCTCACGCTCATGACGGCGACGGGCCAGCCGGCCAAGCTCAAGCGCATTTTGACATTGCGCCATCTAATCTTGTTCGGCATCACCTTCGTTGGACCCACGGCGCCGTTTCCGATGTTTGGCATCGTCAGCAGCATCTCCAGGGGGCATATGGCGCTGGCCTACCTGATCGCGATGGTCGCTATGGCGCTGACGGCAGGAAGTTATGGCCGCATGGCCAGCGTCTTTCCCGCAGCCGGCTCAGCCTACACGTACGCACGGCAGACGCTTCATCCGCTGGTTGGCTTTCTGACGGGCTGGACAATGTTGCTGGACTATCTGCTGATGCCACTGATGAGTGTGATCTACCTCGCCCTGACCGCGTCGCGGTTCGTCCCTGACGTGCCACAAGGCGTGTGGCTGGTGTTGTTTGCCTCAGGCATTACCACCCTTAATCTATTTGGTCTCAAAGTCACCAACCGGGCGAATCTCATCATGACGGCGATTATGAGTGCGGCCGTTGTGTACTTCGTCGTTGCAGCCGTCCGCGCACTCCACGGCGGCATCGGAGAGGGTACCCTGCTGTCCACCAAGCCGTTCTACCATCCCACCAACTTCTCGCTTCGCCCGGTGATGGCGGCGACTTCGGTCGCCGCATTCAGCTATCTGGGTTTTGACGGCATCAGCACGCTGGCGGAAGATTCGCATAATCCGACACGCGACATCGGTCGCGCCACCGTTTGGGTTTGTCTTCTATGCGGCGCGATGTTTATTCTGCAGGCCTATCTCGGCCAACTCGTGTGGCCGGATTACACGAGCTATCCTCGCATCGAGACGGCGTTTCTGGACGTCTCCCGACTTGTCGGCGGTGCGCCTCTCCTGTCACTGGTCTCCTTTGTCCTGGTGGTGGCGGGGATCGCCAGCGCGGTCAACGGCCAGGCCAGCGCATCGCGCCTGCTCCTGGGGATGGGCCGCGATCGGCTGCTTCCACCCAGGATTTTTGCCTACATTCACCCGAAGTATTCCACCCCGACCTACGGGATACTCTCGATGGGTGTGATCACGCTCGCCGGAGGCTTCTTCCTTTCCTTCCAGCTTGCCGCCGAGGCCATCAATTACGGGGCCCTGATTGGCTTTATCTGCGTGAACCTTAGCGTCATCAGTCACTTTTACATACGACGGAGCCAGCGTCGCGGGGTTTCCTTTCTGGTGAACCTGCTGCTGCCGTTCTTTGGATTCCTGGCTTGCTTGTGTATCTTCGTGAGCCTGTCGCAAACCGCCAAGTTGATCGGCACAATTTGGTGTGCCGCTGGGTTCATTTACGCCGCCGTGCTGACGGGCGGCTTTCGGCGTCGACTTGGTCCGGCGTTTGTCGAGGGGTAGCCACCGCAGGTCCGAGCAGTTGAGATTTAGTGCAGTGATTGAAATAATGAAAGGCGACAGCTAGAGACAGCCGCAGGCAGGAAGAGCTCTATGCCAGCAGTGACTTTTACCACCGGTGGTGCGCTGAACAAATCGGCCCTGCGCGAAGCCAACGATCGGCTCGTGCTGAACACGATTCGGCAGAATCCCTCGGTGTCCCGGGCAGACATCGTGCGAATCACCGGGCTCTCTCCGAGTTCGGTGACGTTCATTGTCAAACGCCTCAAGAGGGACAAGATGGTCTGCGAGGAGAAGACCGACAGCCGGGGGCAGCTAGGCAGGCAGCCGACTGCTTTGAGCTTACGACCCGGCGCCCGGATTGCGGCAGGCGTAGAGATCACTCTCGCGGGCGCGCGCATCATTCTTGGCGATTTGAGCGACGCGATCATCGGGGAGAAAACAGTGCCTTGGCAACCCAACTACAAACTCTTCTTTGACCGTGTGCATGCCGCGATTCGGGGGCTCATTGAACCGCTCGCCCCCGGGCAGGCTCTGGGCGTCGGTGTCGCCTTGCCGGGGTTCATCGATCGAAACACCGGCAAGGTAGTTGCGGCTGAGAACTTCAACTGGTTCGGTGTCGAGGCAGGCAGCCTACTTCGGCAAACACTGCCGCTGCCTTTCTACTACGAGAACGGCGCTAAGCTATCGGCACTAGCGGAGATGTGGTTTTCGGAGCGGAATCCGAAACCGTTGCGCGATTTTGTGTCCGTCACTGCGCGGGGCGGCCTCGGCACTGGTGTAATCATCCGCGGGCAGATTCTGCAGGGAGCGTCCTCGGCAGCTTCCGAGTTCGGCCACGTCACGCTCTATCCCGACGGAAGGCGGTGTGCCTGCGGCAATGTCGGGTGTTGGGAACAATACGCGTCGGATCTGGCGCTCTGCCGCCTGTACGCCGAGCAGGGTGGGGAATCGGGCAACGGCGTGCCGCTCGGCCAGGAAGCCATCGTAGCCAAGGCGCGCGAAGGCGATCCGGTTGCCCTACGTGTCTTGCAGGAAACGGCGCGTTATGTGGGCATGGGTTTCGTGAACCTGATCATGGCCCTGAACCCTGAGGCGATCATCGTAGGCGATTACTTGGCTGAAGGTTGGGACCTCGTAGAAGAGACGGTTTGGAGCGTCCTGCGCAGCCGGGTCCCGGCCTACTACCTGAGCGGGGTTCGCATCTTCCCATCGAGACATGGGGCCGATTCTTCGCTCATCGGCGCCATGGCATTGGTGCTGACGCGCTTCTTCAGCAGCTTCGATCATGGGAACCAAGGTGCGCCGTCCAAGTCGGTGCAGATTCGCTCGTCTACGTAAGCGAGCCGTACGCCCGCAGACCGGCAGCGCACCAACGCTTCACTCTATCCCGGACGCGAAACTTGTCGGTTCCGAAATGATGTTCGGTCTCGCCGTACCACCTCATTTGGATACAAGATTCTGGCGAGGCCGTCAAAGATCCAGCATCACCAAACGAAACTGCGTCAGCCGCGCGAACACTTCACAGACTCCCGGGTGCCGGCATGAATCTGTCTCTTGTCGGACGGGCCGAAGTCGAGGGTTGACACCGGCGTGCGAGAAGCTCACGTTTGTGGTTCCGCAGGATGAACTCACCTAGATGAGCCGAGCCTTACGCGCACTCTGAGTAAAGAAGGATGGAAGTCCGACAACGTGTGCTGGCGATGCGCGCGGCTTCCCAAACAGTCATTTGTGATCAACCCCGCCCACGAGAATGATCCTCCCGCTCGACTCCAACTTCCCTGCCACGGCTGTGCTGGAGTTCGTCCGTAGCGGTCACGAGCTGGGACTGATATCGCCCCAGCCATCCGCTCCAGCCATCCTCAATCGGAATAATGCCGCGCCTGATCTGCCGCCGCGCGGCACCTTGAAAATAATGCTGATCACGCAGCAGCTTCTCAGAGTCGCCCAGGTCGTCGATTGCTAATCTAGGGTGACCATCTTGGGTGAACATTCGGCGCAAGCGAATGAAGGAGTTTATACGGAGCTTGCCTACGCTTCGCGCGTGGTGGATTTCCGGCGTGTAGTAGACGTGGTGTAATCTGGCGTCGGTTCCTTCGAGCAGAAGATACGCTTGGCCGGCTTCACGGCCTGCTTCTTCCTCACCGTGAAGGACGACCCGGCCTTCCAGCGACTTCAGCTTGCGCAGGTCCGCTACTACCAACTGCAACCGTTCATCAGAGAGCAGGGCGCCATGTGCCGCTAGCATCTTCTGCCGGTCGTTCACGCGCTGCATGGCACGCAAGATGCTCTCGAAATCGCGCCGGACAAGCCAAGAGTTGCTACCGATTGGCTCCGCCAATCCCATCTTCTCCAGTGTCATCAGGCGAGCCGCCACGTGCTGTTCCTGGATTCTTGCAAAACCTTGCACACTACGGTCACCTGGACTTCTGCTGATCATGAAATGCGGCGCCTCCTGGTCGACCCCTGGCGCTCGGGCCAGATTGTTCGCCCGACTGATGATGCGGTCGAGGGATGTGTACCGATGTCCGTCGATCTCGCGCCGCTCCGCTTCAGCCGCATCCATTTCCGTCCGGTACCCGAGCTGAAGAGTGCACAGGTCCTCAGCGACTGCACGAATACCGTGCTTTATGTAATCGCGGTTTATCTGCAAGCTCGCACCGTTGTCCCGAATTCCCCGCAGAGCGATATGAACGTGAGGGTGCTCCGTGTTGAAATGTGTCACGGCTGCCCACTCAAGCCGGGTGTGCAGATCCTTTTCCATGCGCCGCATTAGCTCGCGGGTCAGCTTCTGCAGATCCAGGCGATCTCCGAACTCCGGCGAAAGGATGAGCTTGAACAGGCGCTCATCGCCGGCCTTCTGCCAAGCACCGAGGGTGACGGAGAGGTCTGCAAGTTCCTGGTCGCCCGTGAATGCCGTTGGTGTGCTGCTGCGGCCCCTGGCGCTTTCGCGCATGATGTAGCGGCCGTGAGCGCGCCACTGGCCGGCTGTTTTGTTGCGAGAGTAGATAACCCGGACTGCACACCGCTGGTTGAATCGCTTTCGCGGTCTGGTGGCGTTCCCGGATGCCCCTCGACGTTTCTTCCGTGACATGTGGGCATAGTGCATGACGCGCTTGAACGCGATGGACCAGGCCTTCGACTCGTCCCTGATCCGCTGTCGCGGTTTCCTGGGATAAAGCCGAAATTCTTTGGGGTCTAGGGTCACTGGATGCGACCTGTCAGCTCATCGAGTGCCGCTTGGGTGTCTCCAGCTATGCCCAAACCGACGCTCTTCAGGAATCTTTCGTAGCGGGCCTTTGCGCGGGCGACCGCCTGCGCGTGACCCTCTCCTGACGGTTCCGGCAGACACGTCAGAACGGTCTTGGTAAGTGCGTCCAGAAACGCAAATAACCCCTGTTGGCCCGTTCTCAATCTGCGCAGTTCGCCTGCAAGACGGTCAATTGTGGCGGCGAGGCGCTCTTCTGTTACATCACGGGTTGTCTCCGGGCCCGAAAGGTCCCGTTCAATAGCCGCTCGTATGAAGGCGCTCGCGGTCGTAAATCCCCGTTTCTTGGATTGCTCTCGAATCTGATCCGCAAGTTCTTCAGACAACCGGATGGTTCGTTTCCGCACATCGCTCTCCCTGACATGAATTCGAGGCCGTAACAGCCCCCTCACCTATAAGGGAATGGGAGAGGCACCTCGTGACAGGCTCTTTGAAAAAAAGTTGGGTGTCGGACGCAGAGCATGACAGCGCACTCCATCGTCATGCCATGAAAGCCGAATGAAGCATGGGGGTAAGGTCAGAAGTCCAGCGAAAACGTCCGACGATCCTTTATGTTCCACTACCCGTTTTTTCGCCTATTATGCACCTCCTCCGGGCGACTTTCTTCTTTGAGATGTTGCGAATTGTGGCGAAACGTCTATGAAATGTATCGCAAATGTGGCGCCCCCATGGCCTTGTCGCGATCTGTGGCGTTCTGTCACATTTTTGTCTGTGAAGCTGTCACGAACCGGCTTCGCCATTCCCTTATAGGTAGAGGGGCCAGAATTCTCAATTGGCCAGCCATGGACAACGATCAAACCAAAAATCGCCTCGATGAGTGGATCGCTCGTGCAAGACGGCACCTTGCGACGCGTCGCGGAGAAAAGCCACTCACAAAGGCTGGACAAGTGCGGGCGCTGTGGCCGGAGATTCAGATTGCCCTCGACGATGGGCAAAGCGCGAGAGCGATCCGAGGTTGGTTGGAAGACCAAGGAGTTGTGTTAACGACCGACAACCTTCGGACATACATTTCACGAATTCGTCGAGAACGGCGGAAGACGGCCGCCCAACGGTTTCTCGAGGCGGCCATGCCGCCGTCCAGCCCTAATCCGGCGGCCACACCACAGAATGCTTCGGCAGGTCCGCCGACGCCGCTATCGCCTGTGATCAGACCCATAGTGGCAGATCGCCCACCAAGTCCTCTGGCACAGGCGCAGGAAGCATTGGCGAAGCGACGCTTCGACATCAGGAAGATTCATGGGGACGGTGACCCCAGTGATCGAAATTTGTTTTGAGCAAGGAGGCTCAACGGAAATGGCAAAACCAAATGAAAATGAAACGGTTAACGGAGATACCAACGGAACGGTAATCCATCTCATCCTACAAGGAAAGGGAGGGGTCGGTAAGAGCGTGGTGGCAACCTGGCTCGCCGAGTACCTCCTCAAACGGGGCAAAAAGGTCCGCTGTATTGACGGGGACCCCGTGAATCGTTCCCTTGCCCAATACAAGGCCCTCAACGCGGAGAAACTCGACCTGGTGAGCGAGGACGGCCTCGTGATCAGAACCCGGTATGACTCCTTAGTACAGAGGTTTGCGACCGAGGAAGGGGTATTCGTGATGGACAGCGGCGCCACGGCTTTCCTGCCCTTCTGGAGTTATATCGTCGAAAGCGACATGATCCGCGTTCTCCGAGATGCTGGTCGCAAGCTGTACGTTCATTGCGTGATCAGTGGGGGTGAAATGCTCACAGATACGCTATTGGGATTCGAGACGTTGGCCAAGAGCACACCGGATAAGAATGTCGTCGTTTGGATCAATGAATACTTCGGTCCGGTGGCGCGAGACGGCAAGGCGCTCGACCAGTTGAACGTTTTTCAGGCACACGACGACAAGATGCTGGGATCGATCGGTATTCCCCAGAGGAGCCCAGATACCTTCGGAGAGAGCATCCAGCTCATGCGGACTAAGAAACTGACCTTTGACGAAGCGATTCAGTCAGAGCAGTTCATGCTGGTTCAAAAGTCGCGCCTACACATCGTCCAGCGTGAATTGTTCGACCAGCTCGACAAACTGCAACTGGGGGTAAGAATCGATGGCTGCCTTTGATATTCGGCGACTCCAGGGTGAAATGTCCGCCCGACACGGAATTAGGATGAGCACTGACGACCCTGCGTTGGCAATCGTGACGTTAAATCAGCTCGTGCTCGAAGAGGCGATGAAGACGCTCGGAAATCAGGTACGCGAGGCAACAGAGCGGATCGACAAGGCCGGCGAGAAGGTCCAGAGACGAGCCGGGTCCATCCTTGCGCAAGAAGTCCGTTTGTGCGCCGGTGCCATCAGGCAGGAGCTACACGACGATGTCGAGGTTGCCAGCCTGCGCGCACAGAAAATCGTCGTTGATCTGCATCAGGCCTACTCGAAAGCCTCTCTTTACCGTAGCTTGCCGGTCGGCCTGCTCTGCGCGGTCATCTTGCTCGGTTGCGGGTTTTGGATCGGATGGATGGTGCACTGAAATCGGAGGCCTAAAATTCGGCCAATCGAATACACTGATCGAGAAGGGTCCCCGGCCATGCGAACCAGGTTTCCGGGTAGCGCACGCGCATCACGCAGCGAGCTCGTGGTTGACCCGGCCTGGAATACGTTAGCGCTCACGACCGACGTTCGATCTCTCGGCGACCACGGCAAATGCCTTCCTCAGCGTTCGCTCAAGGTACTGCGCCTGACGCCTTTCGTCACCCTTATGTGATAGATCACGGGAACCGACAATGGCCTCCACCTCTGATTCAGGAACGCCGCGTGATAGGGCGTAGATCGCATACGCTAGATCGATCCTCGTACAGTCGCCGCCGTAAACCGGATTTGACCGAAACGATTCGATGCTCTTCAACGGTGAGCCTTCGAAGCGCTGGTGGGAATAGACCCGCCTTGTCCGGGATGAGCGCTCCTTCTCGAGATCAGTTTTCACCATTTCAATGAACTGTCGCGCCTCACCGTAAACCTCTCCGGTGGCCTCGATCAAGCGGACAAATGAGTACAGTCCGTTGTTTTGGCGATGCTTAGCTTTTCGATTGGTGAACCCGGCGAGCCTTCCGAAATGCCGCCAGTCGGCGGCTCCACGGTCACCCTGGAACCTCGCTGCCAACGCCCGAGCTGCGGCGGTTCCTAAATCCTTGGGAAGGATCTCGGCGTGCTTCAGCCAAGCCTGAAAATTGCCTGGTGAGGTTTCGGTGACGACGGCGGGTTGGAAGCCGGATTTTTTCATTTCCGAAACCGCCGCGGCCGTGAGATCATCAATCAAGCTTAAATCGTGCTCGCCCTTCGGCCGGATATAGACATTTCGGCCGTTAAGGTTCTGAAATTGTAGCCACGAGAGCGATTTAAACAGGTTCTCTATGGTCCAGGTCCGCGGCAGCATTTCCGGTTCCCGTGAATTCCGATCAATTCGAGGCTTGAAAAGCCCGACCTCGAAGACCTCTGCTCCCATTGCCGCGATCTGGTGTTTTACCGCGCCCGCTGTCCATTCCATCACCGGTCCCCTGTTCTTACGGATAGAAAGGGCTGAATAGGCCCTCTACCCTAAAGGGAGTGGCAGAGCGTTCTCGTGACAGTTCAACTCGAAAAAATCTGCGCTGAAGGCGCAGTTACTTAATAAGCAATTCGGTTCCAAGCGGCCCGTATTGGTGCAAATATGCGCTCGTTTATTCGTCGCGGAATCGGGTCATGGGTGCTGATCACAACCTGCGGGCCCCCTTGCGGCCACCCAGGGTGTCCGGCGCGCATTGGGAGCGCAGGAGCCCATATTCTGCGATTGATCGTCGGCCAAGGCTTAACTTTGGCGGTCGACGGCGTGGCACTTGGGCTCGGCATGGCGGCCGATTTGACCAGGGTGACGAAGAGTCTTTCGGCTGGAATCGGTCTGTTCCAGGTCAGCGCCACCGATGTCTCGACCCACGCCGCGGTGGCCCTGTTGTTAATTCTCGTAGCGCTGGCCGCAGGTTGCATCCCGGCGCGTGGGCAACCCGGACCGGTCCGACGTCTACACTGCGAGGTGGATAGGATTCCAAAGAACGCGTTATGTTTGGCGCGTTGGTCGGCGACCGGGCCACTGCGATAATCCAGCCTTACGTCCCCTCCGGGGCGCCGCGCCTCCCGAACCTCAGGCTTACAGCAAAATATTTTGTGAATTTCTTCGGACTTTTGTCCTCCGCCAAATCTTATTAATGTAGAGGGGGCGTTTGGTTCGCCAAAGGCCTCCCGGTACCAACCGTGTTTTCGGTACGACGGAAAGCGATGAGGGAGTCTCAGCAGCAGAAGCCTAAGGGCGGGGGACGAATACCGCCGTTTTGGATACGACCGGAGGACCGTCGCGGCAAGCCAATTGATTCCCGCGTTGTGGAGGCATCGCAGCGCCTTTGGCCTTGGGCCTACCACCAGGTCGAGAAGCATTTGCAAGACGGCGCGCGCGCTGCCGAACTTCTCGAACAGGTTGCACTAGAAGTCTCGACCCGCCTGCAGGTTACACCGGAGGTCAGCCGGAATCTCGATGGCTATTTGATCACGGCCTTTCACCACAGGGTTCGCTCACAACTGATGAAGGATAACCGTTTAGCCTATGAAGGCCTCCTGAAGGAACTTGAGAGGAATCATCCGCTTGCAGCGACCGACTGGGTAGCGGCCATCGAAACGGAGTTGGTGATGAAGAGCCTTCTTTCCCGCCTACCACATGAAGTCAGGCACATGCTCCACTACCGAATGCTGGATTTCTCCTGGAGGGCGATCGGTAAGAGCATGGGCATTTCAGCCAAACAAGCGAAGTCCAGGTTCTATTACGGTATGGAAACCGCGTATCAGACACTCATCGACCTGACGAAGCGCGCCGGTCAACAGGAGCGCGAATGATGCAAGAGAAACAGCGGGTTCCACGCGTTAAACATCGGGACGAGAGTCGCCTCCTGAGGGTAGCCATTCAGGTTATTCACTCTGATTTCCCCAATCCTGACCGGCTTGGATGCCCCGGAAGAGACGCTCTTAGGGCGATTGAACGGCGGCGGCTCTCATTTCCCGAAGCAGAGGATGTTGTCGATCACATCGCAACATGTGCAGCCTGCTTCGACGAATACACCAACAACCGACGGCGTCATCGGCTTCGTGTTGTTAGTGCGGTACTGGCTTGCGCTGTCAGCCTAGTACTGGCAATCACCGTCTGGTGGCGGGTCAATCCTGCGCTGTTCTCGGTTCGAAGGCCGCCCGCGGTCAGATCGGCGAACCCTACGCTCACGGCTACGCTGGATTTTCGCGCCCAGACCGTTGAAAGATCCGGACAGTCACATTTGCCGGAAGGAGCAGAGATTCCGCATCTACGTCGTGCATTGCTGGCGCTGACGATAAAGCTCGCAATCGGCATGGAAGATGGCGTTTACACAGTGCAAGTTCGAAACCAGTTGGATCAAACCGTAGTCGACACCATCGGCGTAGCGAAATGGGATGGAAGCGCCGAAGTATTAACGACTACCGTCAACCTGCGCGGCCTCCGCGCTGGCGAATACCTGCTCGCCATCGGCAGCAACGGCTCGTCGTGGCGCAAATATCCGGTGCGATTGGAATGACAGGCGAAGAACAACCAGATGATTCAAGTTAAGGAGACATCGGTCATGCGGATACCGTCGGGTGTATCTATAAGTTGTTTTGCGGTAGTACTTCTTCTGGGACATGGCCTCCCACTTCTGGCTCAGAACGTGCAACGACCTGCGGCTGACGTGCTGCAGCAAGCACTGCACCTCGCTGATCTATACAATTGGTCCGATCCAGCGGAGGACTTCGGCGAGGCCGAAAAGCTGTTTCTTGCCGCCGGCGATCAACGCAACGCTCTCTATGCCAGGCTGGGAAAGATCCGATCGAGCGCCGAGCAACGCGCATTACCCGAACTGTCCGTGCAGCTCGCAGAGGAGCTGGACACCAACACACTGCTCCAAACTGACAAACCCTTACGAATGTTTTGTCTGATTGTGAAAGGGGACATCGATGGAGAAATCGACTCCCGAGCGATGCGCCAGGATTGGGAGCAAGTACAGGCGCTCGCAGGAGAGCTAGGTGATTCGAAATGGCAGAACCGCGCCCTTGCTCAACTCGGCCTGGCGGCATTCTACGAGGGGGATCTGGCGACCGCTCGCGCGAACGTCGCTCGCGCTTTTGTTCGGCGACAATTAGAACTCCCGGCTGACGACAATTAAAACTCCCGCTCGACGACAACTAATGTGACCATCGAGAATCGCGCTCAAGTAGCGCCAAGGGATGGTCACGGACGAGCAGGTGAGGAGGCTGAGACAGTTGTCGAATACAGAAAAGAATCAAGAGATTGCGGCGTCGAAGGCGGGAATGGACCCGACAACAGCGCGGCGGTATCTGAGCCTGGAAAGATTGCCCAGCGAACTGAAGAAGGAGCGCCAGTGGCGGACCCGCGAAGATCCGTTTGGCGAGGTGTGGGACGTTGTTCAGCGGCAGATTCAGGAGAGTCCAGGACTGGAAGCCAAGACGGTGTTCGCGTGGCTGCAGCGGGAATACCCGGGGCGGTTCAGTGACGGGCAGATCCGGACACTGCAACGGCGGGTCAAGCTATGGCGGGTGACGGAAGGACCCGCGCAGGAAGTGTACTTCAGCCAGAAACACGCACCGGGGCGACTGTGTGCGTCGGACTTCACGCACATGACCGAGCTGGGGATCACGCTGGCGGGGCAGACGTTCGAGCACCTGGTGTACCACTTTGTGCTGACGTATTCGAACTGGGAGACGGGCACGATCTGCTATTCGGAGAGCCTGGAGAGTCTCAGCGAAGGATGGCAGAACGCGGTCTGGGAGTTGGGAGCAGTAGCGGCCGAGCACCGCACCGACAGCCTGTCGAGCGCGGTCAACAACATGAGCAATCTGGAGGAGTTCAACCGGCGCTATGAAGGGGTGATGAGGTATTACGGGGTGAAGCCGCAGCATACCAATCCCGCCAGCCCGAACGAGAATGGCGATGCCGAGCAGAGCCACCACCGGTTCAAGCGAGCTGTGGAGCAGGCGCTGCTGCTGCGAGGGAGCCGTGACTTTGGGAGCTTGGCCGAGTACGCGCAATTTCTCAAGGATCTGTTTGCGCAGCGGAATGCGGGCCGGCGGGCCCGGTTGTCGGAAGAGATGGCGGTGATGCGGGAGTTACCGGCGCGGCGGATGGAATCGGCCAAACGGGAGCGGGTGAAGGTGGACTCTGGCAGTCTGATCCACGTAGAGCGGAACGCGTATTCGGTGAACAGCCGTCTGATTGGGGCGCAGGTGGAAGCGCGGTCGTACCTGGACCATGTCGAGGTTTGGTACGGGCAGAGGAAGGTAGAAGACCTGCCGCGGCTGCGCGGGCGGGGCAAGCATCGCATCGATTACCGGCACATCATCGAATGGCTGGTCCGCAAGCCGGGGGCCTTTGAGAACTACCGGTATCAACAGGATCTGTTTCCGACCAGCCGGTTTCGTATGGCTTACGATGCGCTGAAAGACACGACGCCGAACCGGTCGAGCAAAGAGTACTTGAAGATTCTGAAACTGGCGGCAGTGGCCGGCGAGGTCCAGGTAGATGAGGCTTTGCGTGAGCTCCTGGAGGGGAATGCGGAGACAGTGATTACGGTGGAGTCGATCGAGGAAGCGCTGGCCAAACTCGATACCATTTCGGCGGTGACGATGGTGGAAGTGGCGCCGGTGAACCTGGCCAGCTTTGACCAGTTATGCACGGAGATGGGGGTGCGGCAATGAGCGCGGTCGCTGACGTACGCCCGGCGCTGATTGGGCATCTGAAGGATTTGCACTTGCCGACGGTGCGGGAGTGCTACGAAGACACGGCGCGGCGGGCGGAACGAGAGACGCTGAGCTATGAGCAGTATCTGCTGGAAGTGATCTCGCGGGAATGCGAGCAGCGGCGGAAGTCCAGGGTGCAGCGGCTGCTGAAAGACTCGGCGCTACCGCTGGAGAAGTCGCTGCAGAGTTTCGATCTAAAGAGGTTGCCGGGGAAAGCGACACGGCAGCTGCGAACGCTGCTGGACGGCAGCTTTCTGGACCGGAAAGAGAACGTTTTGGTTTTCGGGAATCCCGGATCGGGGAAGAGCCATCTTCTGACGGCACTGGCTCAGGAACTGGTGGTGATGCGGGAGCGCAAGATGCACTTCACCAAGTGCGCCTTGCTCATGCAGAACTTACTGGCCGCCAAGCGGGACCTACGGTTGAGCCGGGAGATCAAACGACTGGGGCGCTATGACGGCTTGATCATCGACGATCTGGGCTACTCGCAGCAGAGCCGGGACGACATGGAAGTCGTGTTCACCTTGTTGGCCGAGCGTTACGAACGCGGCAGCGTACTGATGACCAGCAATCTGCCGTTCTCCAAATGGGAAGCCATCTTCAAAGACGCCATGATGACGGCGGCAGCCATCGACCGACTGGTGCACCATAGCGTGATCATCGAACTGAACATTCCGAGTTACCGGGTGGAGCACGCCAAGAAGAATCAACAGGCGGAAAGCCAGGGCGAGAGTGAATGAGGCGGAGGTCCGCACAAAACCCAAAAGCCGGGAGGAAAAAGAGCTGTGGAAATGCCGGGTCTGTGGAAAGAGTGGAAAGCCAAAGGCAGGCTTCCCACTCTTCCCACGAGCCCCCTTGGAAATCTCGCCAACAGCGAGCGAGCCTCCCACATTTCCACAGCTCCGGCGATGACGGCGGATGGGAACGTGCAAAACCAGAAGCAGGTTTTTCACGTTCCCACCGCCACGGATCCTCGTACTCCAAAAACAAAAAAACCGGGCCGCGGAACGGGCTTCGCCCTCCGCCCAGCGGCGGGCGCTCCGCGCCCCGCCTAAGAGCTAAAAAGTAGTTGTCGTTGATAGGGAGAAATAGTTGTCGTCAACCCAAAAGAATAGTTGACGCCGGACAAGTCGATGCCTGCCGTGCGTGTTATAACCATGTGAACGCGCATGACTGCATCTGACCCCGAGGACCGGCTGCGACAAGAATGGACGCGAAGCAAGGCTGGCCCCAGATCAGCGGAGCCCGGCCCGATTCGCCGGTGCGAATTGCAAAAGACGGGAGAAAATCTGGGGCCGGAAGAAGAGTAGCACGGGAATATTGCGCTCTTGTGGTCTCATTTGTGGGGTGAAAATACCCACAAAGTTGCTTGTCCTGTCACGCTGATCCCAGCCTAGCACGTCTTGTGCGTCAAGTTAATTATTGCCTCAATATTGGCAAAAATATACTTGACTAACCACGCGGTTTAGCGCATACTGGGATTATGAGAAAGCCAAAGACGCTTCAAGAAGCCATCGTTTACTTCTCAGATTTCGAGAACTGCCAGCGGTACCTGCTCGACATCCGCTTCACGGGCGGCAAGGTGCGGTGCCCGTACTGTGGTTCCGAGAAGGTCACCTACCTGCAAAGGCAGCGCCGCTGGAAGTGCTACGAGGACCATCCGAAGTCCCAGTTCTCTTTGAAGGTCGGCACGATCATGGAAGACTCGGCGATTGGCTTGGACAAGTGGCTCTGTGCGATCTGGCTTATCGCAAACTGCAAGAACGGCGTTTCATCCTACGAACTGAAGCGGGACTTGGGAATCACCCAGAAAACCGCGTGGTTCATGTTGCATCGGATTCGTGAAGGGATGGGAGACGATTTCCCGGAACAGTTCGCCGGTGAGGTAGAAGCGGATGAGACCTTCATCGGCGGCAAGGCGAAGAACATGCACTATGAGCGCAAAATCCGCAAATTCATCAAGGGCGAGATAGCGCAGGGTGGCACTACCGGCAAGGCTATCGTCATGGGAATCCTGGATCGAAACAACCGTGAAATGCGCGCCAAGGTTCTTCCGGAACTCCTGAAACGTCTGACGGATGAGCATATCAATGAAAACGTCGCTCCCGGCTCCACGGTATACACCGATGAAGCCCAGCATTACAAATACTTGCCGGAATACGTTCGCGAGTTTGTGGACCACACGGAATCCTACGTCCGGGGCCGCGTGCATGTGAATGGCGTTGAAAACTTCTGGTCGCTTCTGAAGCGCTCCTTGGCTGGAACCTACGTTTCGGTCGAACCGTTCCATCTTCAGGCTTACGTCAATGAGCAGGCATTCCGCTACAACAACCGGAAGGACACCGACGTTCAGCGGTTCGACGCGGTGCTGGCTGGAATCCTCGGAAGGCGCCTCACATACGAGGAGGTCACCGGTAAGGGTAAAGCGGCATGAAAGCTAGGCAGGCTGCGAAGGCAGAGAAGGGGGAAAGGCGCGGTTTAGTTATTTGGTTTTGGTGGTTTTGCTGACCTGCTTTTTAGGGGCAGAGAGTATCTGTTTTGCCAGCGCGTCGAACCGCTCGAACTCCGTCTTTGGCTTCTTCTTGCCGTGAGCGGACTGAGGGGGAGCGGAGAAAATGCGTGGCCGCATGTTACGATCCGTCCTCGATTATACGCCTGATAGACTCACCCAAGGCATCTATCCGGCTATCGATTGATTGTTTGTCGGAAGGATGTAGCATACGAAGCAGCGCAGCTGACTCTATTGACCGGTATCTATCAAAGACATTTTCAATCCCGCGAGTTTGCGCCCTGCTGAAACCACCAACGACGTTTGACCCGAACTTCATTGAAACGACTTCTGTGTCCTGGCCGCCTTCGGCGCTCGGCAAGAATGACCCAGCAGCGCTTGATTGAACTGACCCACCGTGAGAACGAAACTGGGAACAGGAATACGCTTCAGAGGGCCATCATCCAAGCCGAACGCGTGTTCGTTGGTGGAGTCGAGGGAGCAGGCGATATCATCCACGCCGCAGGCGTGCGGTTTGGTTTTCCATCATCCGCGCCGAACGGGGCGGGTGCCTACCGGGTTGGCGCGATGCGTTGGAGCTTGTGGCGGAGATACTGGAAGTAGTCCGGTCTGACGCGCAGTTCCCGCACTTCCTCGATGACCGGCAGGAAATAAGCCAGCGAACGAATGGTGGCGAGCGGCTGGGCATCGGCGGGTCGCATTAATCGGCGCGTTGCCGCCAGCACGAACGCGTTTTCGATCACGCTCACGGAGACTCCGCGTTGGAAGAGCTGCGCAGCCAGCAGGCGGTCTGGCCTGCGGACGGTCCCCATTGTACCCGGCGTTTTGCGATACCCTTCCAAAACCTGGCGAATATATTCTTCCTGGCTGCGACCATCGTCCATCGATGGGTACTTTCAACCTTGCAGTTCGCGCAGCGACGGGCCGTCGATGCTCACGGTGTGGCAGTAATGCCGGACTCGACTGAGCAGCGCGTCGACCATCGATTTGTTGCCAAGGAAGTTGTGCCACTCGTCATAGACCAGATTGGTTGTAATGATCGTGGAATGGCAGTGGTACCGCTCCTCCATCAGTTTGAAAAAGATGTTGCCCTGCTCAGGCTTCAAGGTCAGATATCCAAATTCGTCGATCAGAAGTACGTCGAGGCGGGCAAGGCGTTTCAGGAGCTGCCGCGTGGAACGGTCGGCCAGAGAGGCATACATCTCATCGAACAGATCCTGTGCGCGGATGAACTGGCAGCGGTAGCCGTTCTCTAGCGCTTTCAGCAGCAAGCCGCACGCTATTCCCGTCTTGCCAACACCCGTTTTCCCGACCAGAACGATGTTTTCCGCCTTGGCGATGAACTCCAGTTCCGCAAACCCGCGAATCTGTTTGCGGTTCACGCCTGGTTGACGGGCGAAAGGGAACGTCTCCAGCGTCCAGCGCTCCGGTAGATTGGCGCGCCGGATGCGCCACTCCAGCGCGCCCTCCTGTTTCGCTTGCCACTGTGCGCGCACCAGGCGCGTGACGAAGTCCGAGTAGCTGATGTCGCCCTTATCGGCGGCGCGCAACTGTTCGTCATAGATCTCCAGGATGCGCCGCAGCTTGAGATTCTTCAGCAGTTGTTCCAGTTCTTCAGTCATCGTCAGATTCCCCATCGAGCAGAAAGTACTCGCGCGTCACCCGGCGCAGGATCATCCGTTCCAGCCGGTCCAGATCGTAAAGACCGTAGCGGGCGGCCTCGCGCACGGCCCCCAGCAGCGGTTCCCGTGGATACTCCCGCACCAAGCGCAACAGTTGCCTCAGGGCAAGCGTGACCACCTTGCGGCTCCGTTGTTTCAACCCCAGGACATAATCGGCCAGTTCAGGGACGGCTGTGACGATGGCCTTTTCTTCGGGATGAGGATCGGGACGCGCGTCTCTGTGGCCACGCGGCGGCCGGTGTTCGGTCAGCATCACTCGTTGGTGCTCGGCTTCGGCGATGCGGCGGTGCGTGACCAGGCGGCGGGCATCGAGTTGAATTTCGATCTTGCCCTTGGTCTCGCGCACCTCCACGCGGCGACCGATCCAGTCCACCGGGACCGAGTAGCGGTTGCTGTTCAGCGCGACATACCCTTCGATATCGACGAGTCGCTGATGGAGCCGGTAGACTTCCGGAATCCACGCCGGCAGCGGCTTCAGGTGCAGCCGCTCGACTGCGAACAGCTCACGGGGAACCGCGCGGACGTGTTTCTTGTAAGTCGAGTTGATCTTGTCGCACCACTCCCGCGCCCGCTGATTCAGATCCTCCCAACTGCTGAATGTGCGCCCGGCTAGGAAGTTTCCCTCGATAAAGCTGAACGGTCTCTCCACGCGCCCGGAACGGTTCGCATTCCCAATCGCGTGCGCCACAAACTGAAAGCCGAAACGTTCTCCAAAGGTGGCCATCTCCGGCACGGGCACCATGTCGCGTCCGCTGCCGCGCAGCACCACCACATGCGTGTTATCGATCATGACCCGGCCTGTGGCGCCACCCATGTAACGCAGCGCATCTGTAAGAAATACCTTGCAGTCGAAACGCCGGAAGGTGGGGTAGCACTGGAAGAACAGCATTCGCGAATAGCACAGCACCGCCGACGCGGTCTGCACCCTGCGCTTCCTGCCGGCCAGTTCGAGATCGTGGGGAGAAGTGTCATGCTGAAGCTCCTCGCCGGGCGCAAAATCATACTGGCCCGCTGGCGTCGGCGGTTCGTACCCGATTCCGTGCCGCCGACAGAACGCCGTTAGTGCCGCATACGACAACTCTGCGCCGCCGGAGGCCACCAACTCCTCATGGACTCGCACGAGATTCCCCTTGCACTGCTCGAAAAGCTCCAGGATCTGTTGCCGGTAAGGTTCGGCTTTCTCCGGCCGCTGCAACTCCGGCACGGCGGTGGAGTTCGATCGCAGCACTTTGCGTACCGCCACGCGCGAGATTCCCAGCACCCGCGCTATCTCCCGTTTGCTCACTCCCTGTGCCTGTAGTTCCAGAATCGTGGTGCGTTGCGCTTGACTCAACATGCGGTTCCTTCTCCGGTGGGATGCCTTCGTCTATGCGATGGAGTTGCTTCTGAATGTGATGGATCTGACGCCGCGCGGCTTCGCATTGCTGGCGATCCAACTCCGTGGCCGCTGCACCCGCCAGCCGGCGGTGCGCGCGGCTCACAATCGCCGCCACCATTTCCAGATTGCGTAACAGTTCGGCGCCGGTCCCGCCTGGGCCTTGCTCCCGCGCTTGCCGTTGCGCTTTGAAAAACAGGTCGGGAGCATCCAGAATGCGTTGGCGGATCGCGGGCGAACCCTTGCGCCACGCGGAATACAGTTGGCCGGCTTCACGCGTGTGGCAGCGATGCTGGGCGAAAACCGCCGCCATCCGCTGGCAATCCTCCAGGCTTTGGCGCGCCACGGGCACCAGAAACTTCAACGCCACCTGCGCCGGGATTTTGCCCTCGCGCACCTGCTGTTGGATCGCTTCCGGCAGAACCTCCACCAGCGCCAGTCGCCGTGACACCCAGCTCACGCTGCGATCGAACCGGCGCGCCAGTTCATCGAGGCTGTAGCCGAAGCGCTGCTCCAACTCCGCCAGCAGCCAGCCCACCTCCAGCGCGGTCTCGCGTTCGGACAAACGCAGCGAGCGGTCGAGCAGCACGGCCGCGGCCTCGCTCATCGGCCACACCACCACTTCCACCACGTCCCGGCCCAGTTGCTCGAGCGCCGCAATCCGCTTATAACCGTCGATCACCACATAGCGGTCTGCCTGGCCTTCGGCGGCTACTACCACGATGGGCGTTTGCTGCCCAGTGTCGGCTACCGACGCTAGCAATCGCCGCTGTCGCGCCGGATGGCGCACGCGCAAATGCTCCCAACGCCGGGCGAGCTGATGAAACTCTAGTTGCATCGACAGGCCGAATGTAAGGGAAATTTTGCGAGGCGATCAATATGTCCGGATTAAACGCGCGCCTGCTTCCAGCGCCGCTCCCGCTCCACGACTCGTTCCAGCGCGCGTCGGCATGCATGCGAACAGAAGCGCTGCAATGGACTTCGCCGTTGGAATGTGAATCGCTCGTAGCACCCAGGCCGGTCACAGATGTGCTCGAAAAAAAATGTTCCTGAGTGATTACCCTCGCGGCCTCGTTAACTCCCTGCTCTACTGCTTTCCGGCTCTTGACGCGCTCCCGGTAACGGCGGCTTTGGCGGTTGCGTTTCTCTTGGCCCGTCGCCGTTTCCCGGTATCGTTGCTGCGCCTTCCACCGCGACCACTTGCGCGCCTCCTTGCGGCAGCGCTCACTGCAATACCGCTGGCGCGGTTGCTGCGGATGAAAGCCCTGCTCGCACCCCTTCAGCAGACAGAACCGTGCACGCGGTCGGCGGGCCCGGCGTTTCCGCCGCCCCGCTGATTGATTTTTGCGCGGACGTGTAGGACTCTCGGGAGGGCCCATGGGAGGTGGCTACTCCCAGAAGCTCTTGCCCTGGAGGGGAATGCAGTCCTCTCCGGGGCCCAGTAAACCTCCGGCTCACAGCAGAATCAACACTCTAGCCCAAATGAAATCAGCTTGGAACTGAGACCAGATGGCGGGTGTCCTAAAGTGAGGTAGGGATGATAGGCGAAATCGCGCGCAAACCGGTCGTCGCGGCAGTTTCGTTGTGCGCGATTTTCCTCTGCGCTTGGATCGTCTTCATCGACTTAAAGAATCCGCCGGTCGACCGAAGGATCTCGAATGTCGCCTTGAGCAGTTCAGGCAGGTGGCTTGCCGCCGGTACCGCCCAGGCAAACATCACGGTTTGGGATCAGATGCGCTTGGATGACCCGCGGCAGTTCGCATTCCCGCGCGGTCCCTTAAATGATCTTCAATTCAGCCCCGATGAACACACACTCGCTATCGCCTCACGCGATCTGGGAACCTACGATCTGTCACAATCGGCCGCTCCGCGCCTTCTCCGTTCCGATCACGAAAACTACGGAACCGTGCGATTCACCCGCAACGGCAAAATCCTCCTGGTCATCACAGCCGCCGAGATAATCGAAACACTCGACGCCCGCTCCGGTGCGCGACGCCTCAAAATATGTTGCTCCACAATTTACGGAGAGGTCGCTCTCAGCCCGGATGAACAAACCATCGCCAACGCCGGCCACTGGCCCAGCCTCTGGGACGCCCGTTCCGGACAACTCATCGCGCACTTGACCGCAAACCGTGAGTTCCTCACCTTTCGCCCCATCGTGTTCGACGCCGCCCGAAACGCTCTCCTCATGGGATCTCAAAACGGCCGCGTATATGCGTGGGATCTGAAAACAAAGCGCCGGACAGCCGTGTCGCCGGCACAGCATGACTACGTCGATGTCTTAGCCGTTTCCGCCAACGGATGGGTGGTCTTTGCCGCATTCGGCAAGGAACTGCAACTCTGGAATCCTGATACCGGCCAGCGGCGGTCTCTGCCAGCAGCACGACCCACCAGCAATCTGGCCCTTGGCCCGGATGGCACCTCGATCATCTTCGGAACTGCGGACGGCACCATCGAGTACTGGGACCTAAGGACAGAACAACGTCTTCGCTCAATGAGGATTCCGGGGGCGTAACCGCCATCATCAGACCGTCAGCCGGCCATCGCTGGCTCATTTTTGGAAAGCACGGGTGGGTTACTTCTGGAAAGCGCCGAAGTGGCCGCACCTCTGCACAAAGCCCTTCGCGCGATTAATGGCGAAGGTCGCTACCAGTTGAGCCGTAGTCACATCGGCGTTCACTCCCGACAACAGTATGTCTCTGGCATACGATTCACCGATACCAACAGCTATACTGCCCAGGCAAGAACGAACCGTGCTTCCGTAACTGGTCCACATGCGCATTTCGCCGCATCTTTGGGCTGCCACTATCAGGGAAATAGCTTCCTGCGGGACGGAATGATCTCTGGTGAAATTAACCAACTTGCTCTTGAATCCGGCCTCGAAGTGGTCGAGGTCTTCCGTACACAGGAACTCGCGCGTTAGCTCCTCGTGGGTGAACGCTTCGATGTAGTTAGTGTCGCCAGCGCCGGTTACTTCCATGATGCCGTCACTGCCGGTGGTGCCATCTACAACTGGGAAAACCTTAGTTTTGGAGATCTTGGTCCAATCCCCATACGAAACTTCCGTATCCGCAGCGATAACGGCAAAGTCAGCGCCAAGTATCCCCACCGCTATGGTCATAGATCTTGGTGCAGTATAACGCTGCGGAGGTTTTTCCGGCCTGTCACGCCGATCCCCAGTATAGCAGCTGTGGTTAGTCATGTATATTTTTGCCTCAATATTCAAACTGTATTTTTTCGGGAATTTATCCTGGAGGGAAAGCTCTTGATGAATTGTAAGCTGCTGGATCAACGATGGAATCGTACCAGTTTGTGCCATCGTTATATTCTTATTTAAATTACTGATATTTTCTGCTACCATTTACTTCGGGTTGCCCCCTATTTCAGGGGGAAATCATTCTGCCGCTCGCCTCATGTATTTCGAGTCGCTACAGCTTCGACTGATCGAGCACGTGCAGGAACGCGTGCAGCGCGGGGAATTGACCGAGCGGGGCCTAGCACGGCGGACCGGTATTTCCCAGCCGCACCTGCACAATGTACTGAAAGGCGCTCGCGTGCTTTCGCCACAAATGGGAGATTTGCTCTTGCGTCACCTGCACATAACTTTGCTCGACTTGCTGCACGCGGACGAGTTCGCGGTGTCGCACCCAGCCGGAGCATCGAGCGACACTCGCTTTCCGGCCGCAGACAGCTTACCCTAAAGAAACACCGCCATACCAGCGGGAAAGGCCGGCGGGTGGGAGCTGTCCTACTTTGTCAAGAGACCGACTGAAAAAGCTGGCGGAAGCGATCGGAGCTCTCGCGGCGAAGGATAGCGCGCTGGTCGAGAAGACACTGGCCATAGCGTCAATGCGTCGCCATGCGGCGGTTGAACTGCACGCCATCTGCGGCGGCTTCGTCAAGGAGCTCAATCAACATCTTTCGACTCCTCAAGTTGACTTCGACCCTGTCGAATATTTGCCGGAGTCATTTCAAGAAATCGGAGTCAACCTGCTGCAGATTAATGTGCGCGGCAGAATCTTACAGATTGAATTCGCAGCCACACCGGAAGCTGTCTCGACAGAGAACTTTCGCGTGCCGCACATCATCGAAGGCTCGGTCCGCTGCTTCAACCAGGAGATTCTCGAGCGGGAAGTTGTCGAAGAGCAGTTTATTTTCTACTGCTTGGAGAAGAAGCGGAACCTCTGGCGGTTCTTCGATGCACGCACCTACCGCTCAGGACCATTCGATCAGGAGTACCTGATCTCGTTGATGGAGCAGGTGGTCTAGAGGCTCCTCATTTCCGGGCCACCTCCCGGTAGATTTCGATTACTTCGCGCGCCGTCCGCTCCCAACTGAAGCGCGCTGCCTGTTCCCGGCCCTTGGACACCAGACTGCGGCGCAGTTCCTCGTTGAGAAGGACTTCGCGAATGCCGCGCGCGATGTCGAACACGTTTTCCGGATTCACCAACATCGCCGCGTCGTTCACAGCTTCCGGCAACGAGCTGATGTTCGAGGTGACCACCGGTGTGCCCGACGCCATGGCTTCCAGGGGCGGTAAGCCAAAGCCTTCATAGAGAGATGGAAACACAAACGCGGTGGCGCACTCGTAAAAGATGCGCAGCGTATCAAAAGGCACAAAGCCGAGGAACCGCGCACAATTCTCCACCCGGCTGTGGATCACGGCGTGCCGGACCGCCGGGTTGCGCGCGATCTGGTCCCCGATGATGATGAGCCGCAGATCCGAATACACCGGATGATTCGCGAGCTCGTTACGCACGACCGCAAACGCTTCGACCAGACGGGGTATGTTCTTTTGCGGGCGAATGTTACCGGCGTAGAGCAGAAACGGGTAGTTGATCTGATACCGTTCGAGAATGCGATGGCGTTCCTGTTCATCGGTCTCGCGATCGCCTGAATGGCCGCGCTGGAAGAATTCGGGCGCAGGTGCGCTGTAAACCAGGCGCACTCGATCCGCGGGAACGCTCAGTGTCTGGACAACATCGCGACGGGTGGCGGCGGAAACAGCCAAGACCTTTCCCGCTCTCATCAAACCGCGCCGGAAACGATATCGCCGGATGTTCATGCGGAATCCAGACTCCTGGCTGAACAACAGGCTGGCCATATCATGCACCGTCACGACGTACGGCTTGGGCATGAAGAACGGCACGCGATTGAGGGGGATGTGATACACGTCGGCCGAAAGACCGCGCAGAAAGAGCGGGAAGGCGATGTGTTCGGTGGGACGCATATCGTCGGCATCGAAGATCGCAGTTTCGAAATGCTCTGGAAGCCCGGACAGTAGCGGCGCTTGGGTGGAGGAAACCACCACCACATATTGGTTCTCCTGCTCTGCGTGGGCCAGCGCATGGACCAGATTGCGGATATAGGTACCGATGCCGAAATCCCGGATGCGGCGCGCATCGATGACGATCTTCAGCATACGCGCCCCGCGCCGCGCGGGCTAGCGGACCGCCGGAGCCTGTTCGAGCTTCCAACTGTACAGCGGAAAGCGATCGGTCAGCTTCTGGACTTTGCGGCGAACATCCGCGATCGCGTCTTCGGAAGTGATATGGCTAAGCACTTCAGCAATGAGCGCGGCCGTCTCGCGCATTTCCGGTTCGCGAAAACCGCGCGTGGTCACTGCCGGGCTGCCCAGGCGAATTCCGCTGGGGTTGAGAGGCGGGTTCACATCGAATGGGATGGTGTTCTTGTTGACGGTAATGCGCGCTCGATCCAGAGCCGCTTCGGCTTCTTTACCGCGAACTCCCTTCGAGAACACGTCGACCAGCATCACGTGCGTGTCCGTACCTCCCGCGACGACGCGATAGCCCTCGTCGATCATGCCCTGCGCCAGCGCCTTGGCATTGGCCACCACCTGTTTCTGGTACGCCACGAACTCGGGCTGCATGGCTTCCAGGAAACAGACTGCTTTCGCCGCGATGACGTGTTCGAGAGGCCCGCCCTGGATGCCTGGGAAAACGGTTTTGTCGATCGCGGGACCATACTGGGCGCGGGCCAGAATCAGGCCCGATCGCGGGCCGCGCAGCGTCTTGTGCGTGGTGGAGGTAACAATATCAGCCCACTGGCACGGATTTGGATGTACTCCCGCCGCAACCAGCCCCGAGAAATGCGCCATATCTACCAGCAGAATCGCGCCCACCGAATCCGCAATCTGGCGGAAGCGGGGAAAATCCAGCGTGCGCGGATAAGCGCTGCCGCCGGCAATGATGAGCTTCGGCTTGTTCTCTTCCGCCAGGCGGGCGAGCTCATCGTAGTCGATGCGTTCGTCCTCTTTGCTGACGCCGTAGGGAATTACCTTGTACGTCTTGCCGGAAAAGTTCAGGTGATGCCCGTGGGTCAGGTGGCCGCCGTGGGAAAGATTCAGGCCCAGGATCGTGTCGCCCGGCTGGAGCACGGCGGTGTATGCGGACTGATTTGCCTGAGAGCCAGAGTGCGGCTGTACGTTGACGTATTCAGCGCCAAACACTTTCTTGGCACGCTCACGGGCGAGGTTCTCAACGACATCGACGAACTCGCATCCGCCGTAGTAGCGCTTGGCCGGATAACCCTCGGCATATTTATTGGTTAAAACGCTTCCGGTGGCCTCGAGCACAGCCTCGGAAACGAAGTTTTCACTGGCAATCAGTTCGATTTGTGAGCCTTGCCGCTCCGTCTCATGGCGGATGGCATCGTAAATTTCGGGATCCACTTCGGCCAGCGGCCGCGACATCCGGTTGTCCATAGGGAAACCATGATTGTAACATTCGCCAATCGGAGCGAGGCTCAGCCAGTCAGGCTGATACCGCACCGAGCCCGGGCCCGGTGAGCTCGCTTGTATCCATGGTTCCGTCCGTGATGTGAAAGATCCCCGGAAAACGGCTCTTCCAGGCTTCATTCGCGGCGGGCATGAACTGGCGGGAATTGGCTTCGATGGCGGCAACACCAGGCACATGAGCGGCCAAGCTAGCCGACTGGATCAACGATGCGCCCGGACAGGTGAGGTCCTGCACGCACAGGAACATCTTCTCTTTCTCGGCAAGGGACGCGATCACCATCATGTGGCTCTGTCCCTTGCAGGCTTTCAGTGCGGCGCCGGTATAACCTTGCTTGCGCGATAGCAGCAACGCTTCGACGTCAGTCAGCGACTCGTCAATCACGACCGGCCGCAGCTTTGCCGCCTCATGCATCACATTTTCCGGGTGCGATTTCAGATCACGGGCGGTGGGCTGTTCGACGTACTGGATGCGCTCATATCCGCCGGGCGTCTTCTGCTTCACCTCGCGCAGAAAGTCTAAGAGGTACTCGACGTTGGGGCATTTCTCGTTGAAATCCAGCGAGTAGACCCAGTTGTTGACGCTGCGCTGTTGCTGGGTTTGCGTAACCACACGGTCGACATGGAGCACGCGCTCCACATCCCACTTCCGGTTGTCGCCGTTCAGCTTGATTTTGAAGTGCGTCAGACCGTTGTAGCGGATCCACTCCGGCAGCGTTTCGGGCAGGCCGTCGTTGATGCGATGCGTGATGTCGGCGTCTTCGATCGGGTCGATGGCGGACACCAAGTGGTACATCGGCATGCGGCGCTTGGGCTCCTGGGTCACATACCGGCTGGGGAATTCGCCTTTGTACTGCGGACCGAGGTAGTGGGCGAGATCATACTTCATGAACTCCGGCCCGTAAGTGTGATAGCAATTGAGCCCGTGCACCTTTCCGAAAGCATCATGGATGGCGGCGTCGAATGAGCTGGCGGTGACGAGCGAGCAGAGAGGGGGAATCGGCTCCGCAAGGTGAAGCCGCTGGGAGACGTCCTCCGCGGCTTTGCGGTAAGTGGGGTCGAGGGCCCAGTTGATATCGATAGGGTGGCCGAACTCCTGGTAATCGCGGGTCGCCTTGGCGATTTGTTCCGCGAGCGCCTGCATCGCGCCGAGCGTCGTTTCGTACGACAAGACGTTCGAGGGGAATGACCAGATGTTGCCTAAGGGCATCGATCCGAACCCCTTACCAACGCGACCGTCGCCGGTTCGCACCGAACAGGTCACGTTCAGGATCGTGGCGCGGTCAAGGACGTGGCCGCCGAACTTGATGGGCGTGCGGTATTTGTACTCTTCGTAAGCGATCGAGACGTCTTCCACGCGAATGTCCGTCTTCCGGACCGCCGCGCGAAGAATGGAGAAACCTCCGGATGCACCGGCGATACCGGCGGCAGCAACCGCGGCGCGTTTCAACAGACTGCGTCGAGTAGTAAAAGCCATGGGATAGCGCCTTAGGGTATCGTCACCAAGGGCAGTTCGATGAAGCTTGCCTGGTCCGGTGTATGGTACACCCGCTGCACGGCTTTGCGGTAATCCTCCGGCTTCGCCCAAAAAATGCTCGGGACAAAGGATTGCGGATTGCGGTCGTACAACGGAAACCAGGTCGATTGGATTTGCACCATCAGCCGGTGGCCGGACAGGAAGACGTGGTTCGCCGTGGGCAGAGAGAAGCGATACAAGAGCGGCTTGTCTGCTGCGATCGGTTTCGCGGTATCCAGGCTCTCACGATAACGGCCGCGGAAGACATCAGCGGAAACCATGAGCTGGTAGCCGCCTAAAGCGGGCTGCGAAGCTACCTCATCGGGATAGAGATCGATCAACTTGACGACCCAGTCGGAGTCGGTTCCACTAGTGGAGGCGACGAGGTTGGCGACCGGTTGCCCGCTGATCTTCACCGGCGCATTCAGGACATCGGAGACAAATGCCACAACATCCGGACGTCCTGAAGCTTCCCTCTGGTCGTCCACAAGCCATCGGGACCAGGAACTTCTGTCGATGGGACGCGCGCGATAGGGCACAGGCTTGGCGGGGTCGGAGATGTACTCGTCGAACGCAGCATCGTCCGCCTTAGAGGCTCGGAAGCCCAATTTGAGGCCCGCGGTGAGGTATAGCGGCGTGGGCTGGACCGTGCATCCGTTCGCGCAGCCGGCAGGCCATGCGGGCAGGCGGCGCCAGTTATTAGTTCCGGTTTCAAATGCCATGACGGGCGGGAGGTTCGCCTTGGGCGCTCCGTCTTTGAGGTATTGGTCGAGGAACGGGCGCAGGATTTCCCGGCGGAAATAAAGGCCGGTATCACTGTCGAACTTGATGGGTCCGAGCGAACTGCCGTCACCGATCTCCCCGCCGTGGCACCACGGTCCGAGGACGAGAAATACTTTGTCGTTCCCGCTGTCTTTCGGCTTGATGGCCTTGTAGACGGCGATGTCACCGTAGATGTCCTCCTGATCCCAGAGGCTGTGCACCAGCATGACGGGGACTTTGAGCGGTTGCGCGGCGAGAACCCGGTCCATCGCCTGGTCGCGCCAGAAGGCATCGTAGCTGGGATGCGCCAGTATCTTGCGCCAGAAGCCGAGCGGCTCGAGGCCGCGGCGCTGGCCGATCGCGCCAGCCGAACCCTGTATGTACATGTCGTAATCGTCGAAGTGGCTGGTCCACCACTTCTCCTCTGACTTGCGGGTGGCTTCCTGATCGTAGATATAGTCGAGAGTTCCCTCTTGCCGAAGGGCGCCGTTGTGGAACCAGTCATCGCCCCTCCATCCGTCCACCATGGGGTTCATCGGGACGGAAACTTTGAGCGCCGGGTGCGGATTGACGAGCGCCATCAAGGGCAGGAAACCGTCGTAAGAGATTCCGAGGATGCCGACCTTCCCGTTGGACTCGGGCACATTCTTCACCAGCCAGTCGATGGTGTCATACGTGTCGGTGGCATGATCGACGGGCGTGGGATTCTGCGGCCCGTGCAAGGGACGGTTCATCACGTAGTCGCCCTCAGAACCATGCTTGCCCCGCACATCCTGGACGGCGCGGATATAGCCGCCTTCAATGATCACTTCGTTGGCATTGTCGTAGCCTTGCAGCACGGGGCCGAAGTGAGAGCTTTGTGCGTGGCTCGTGAGCTCGGTGGCGTTGTAGGGTGTGCGCGTGAGGAGAATCGGCGCGCCTTTGGCACCCTTGGGCACGAGAATGACGGTGTGCAGTTTCACGCCATCGCGCATCGGGATCATGACGTCGCGCTTGATGTAGTCGAAACTGCCAGTTTCAGGAGTGAACTTGGCCGGCGTTTCGCTGGGAAAGTCGGGATATTTGGCGGGCGGCGCCTCTGTCTGGGCAAACGCGACACGCGCGAGCACAAGGAGAGCGAACAGGGACGCAATCTGCTTCAAGGAGTGCTGTAAAAACATGAGCGGATTATATCGAACCCGGCTGGGAGCCATTTGCTTCACCGGGTGCGGGATTGCATCGGGAGCCTCTAAAGAGGGATACTCCATGTGGTTATTGTTCGGAGGTTTTTCATGGAGAATGACGATCGGAATCAACTGAGCCGGCGCGGCTTTGTCCAAAGCGCGGCGCTTGCAGCCGGTAGCCTCGCGGCTGCCGACTTGTCCCACGCTGCGACGGTGGCCGATGTGAAAATCGGCCTATACAGCATCACTTACGGAGGCGTTTGGTACCGCGGCGACGCCCTCAGCGTGGAGCAAGTGATCGAGCGCGCCAAGAAGTTTGGCTATCAGGGTGTAGAGATCGACGGGAAACGGCCGCACGGCAACCCGCTCGATATGCCCAAGGCCCGGTGCCAGCAGCTTCGGAAGATGGCGCACGATCAGGGCATCGAAATCTACGGCGTCTCCGGGAACAACGATTTCAGCAGTCCCATTCCGGAGCATCGGGAAGCGCAGTTGGTCTATACCCGGGAGTTGCTGCGCATGACGTCCGACCTGGGCGCCAAGGTGATGCGCGTGTTTCTGGGATGGCCGGGAGTGACGCTCGTGCCGGAGGGCGGTGGCCGTTATGACCTCGCGCAAGCGGCATGGAAAGCAGAACATAAGGACTTTACCGAAGAGCAGACGTGGGCATGGTGCCGACAAACACTGGGCGAAGCGGCTAAACTCGCCGGCGATTTCGGCGTGACCCTGGCGTTGCAGAACCACCCGCCGGTGATCAACAAAGGGTACGTCGACGTTCTGCGGATGGTGAGAGAAGTGTCATCGCCGCACCTGAAAGTCTGTTTCGACGCACGGCTGGAGCACACGCTGGATGAGGTGCAGGTTCGGAAGGCTGTCAATGAGGTCGGTTCGCTCCAGACGATTTGGCACTACGGTGGCGAGTACGACCGGGGCGCGAACGGCATCACGGTAAAAGGCGACGAGAAGGCCCTGGGCGAGATGCTCGGTCTTCTGGACATCGGGTACAAGGGATACGCGGGCTTTGAATTGTGCCATCCCCTGCCGGTCGTCAACGGTCAGACCGTGGGTCTGGACTTTGTCGACAAGAATGCCCAACTGGCCGCTGAATACATGCGAGGCATCCTGGCTGAGGCCAAGAAGCAGCACGGCGTACAAGGCTGATTCGCGAGTTCGCACCAATTATCGATGTTGCGGCGTCAGCGTGGACCGCAGGTTCCGTGTGCCCATGCTGATGTGTACGGTTCCTCTGCCACGCGAAGAGAACTCGATCGCCAGCGTATCAGCGGGATATACCTGCCCGCGAATGCATAAGGAGACGGGCGGGTCATACTTACGGTCCGAATCCCGCAGGGAGAAATCATGGTTGGACACAGACGAATCGGTTACTGCGTGCAGGGAGTTCTCTCGACGTGTCTTCTGCTCGGGAGCGCCGTCGCCGCCGATCAGGTGCGCGTCCAATCGGGCGTACTCGAAGGCGTAAAGGAACCAGACTCGGAGGTTCGCGCGTTTAAGGGTATCCCCTACGCCGCGCCACCAGTGGGCGCGTTGCGGTGGAAAGCACCGCAGCCCCTGGCAAGCTGGACTGGCGTTCGTAAAGCGGATGAGTTTGGGCCCCACTGCATGCAGGGAGATCCTTTCGGCGACATGATTTTTCGCGATAAGGGGAATAACGAAGATTGTTTGTACCTGAACGTGTGGACCCCGAAGGCTTCGGCGAAGGCGCGCTTACCCGTGATGGTATGGATCTACGGCGGTGGATTTGCGGCCGGGGCCTCGTCGGAACCGCGACAGGATGGCGGCCGCCTCGCAAAGAAAGGCGTCGTAGTGGTGAGCTTCAATTACCGGCTGGGCGTGTTCGGCTTCCTCTCACATCCGGATCTCACCAAGGAATCGGGGCACAACAGTTCGGGAAATTACGGGTTGCTCGACCAGGTGGCAGCTCTCCAGTGGGTACAGAAGAACATCGGGGCCTTCGGAGGTGATGCGCATAAAGTGACGATTTTCGGAGAATCGGCGGGATCGTTTTCCGTGAGCGCGCTGATGGCATCGCCGCTCGCACAGGGCCTGTTTCAGCGCGCCATCGGGGAGAGCGGGGCGTTTCTCGCAATCAGCGCTCTCGAGGCCAAGCCGCTCGCGCAGACCGAGGAGGCCGGCCGCAAGTTCGCGGAAACCCTCGGTGGCGCATCTATTGAAGGGCTCCGGGCCAAGCCAGAAGAGGAAGTTTTGCAGAGCGCGTTGAAGGTGGGCGCGTTCGCTTTCGAGCCGAATATCGATGGATATTTCCTTCCGGAAAATGTCGGCGCCATTTACGCCAAAGGAAAACAGACCCACGTTCCGCTACTCGCGGGGTGGAACTCTGATGAAGGCAGCGATGACATTGCCGGTGCGAAGGAAAAACCAACGGCGGCAAGCCTCACCATGCAGGCGCACTCGGATTTCGGCGCCAAGGCGGAGGCCTTTCTGAAGCTCTATCCCGCGGCGACGGACGACGAAGCCAGGCGGTCGGCGCAGGATCTCGCGGGTGACCGGTTCATCGCCCTCTCTACCTGGAAGTGGATCGAGATGCAAAAGAAGACAGGTAAAGCGCGTGTTTTCCGGTACGAATTCGATCAGGCGCCTCCGCCGCCGGCGGACGCCAAGCCGGATAGCCCGGAAGCGCAGCTTGGAGCGTATCATTCCGCCGAGATCGAGTTCGTGTTCGAAGCGCTCGATTCCAAGAAGTTGCCCTGGCGACCGGAGGATCGTAAACTCTCAGACCTCATGTCTTCGTACTGGGCCAATTTTGCGAAGACCGGCGATCCCAATGGAGCAGGACTGCCCCGATGGCCCGCCTACGATGGCCGGAGCGGATGGCAGGTGATGCACCTACGCGCTAACTCGCAGGCCGAGCCGGATGGTCACCGCAGCAGGTATCTGTTCCTCGATGAGACCAACGCCGGCGAGAAAACGCGATAGCGATTTTTCGCTTGACAGGTCCGGCCATTGGCCGTAATCTTGATAGACATGATAGGCAATAGTCACTCACCGCTTCAGCCTACTCCTTCCACTCTGTCTGCTTGTTGTTGCTAACCACCTAGATCTCATAAAAATCTGATTTTAAAAGAAGTAATGGACAGGTTTGTCCAATGAGGAATTAATGCTATGTCGATGGACAATAGGATATATCGTCTTTTTGTGCTGGCCCTCAGCGCGTTCATTTTGCACTCTGTCGCGGTCGCCCAGGTGGATACGGGAACCATTTCCGGAACAGTGAAAGACCAAACGGGCGCCGTCATTCAGTACGCCGTTGTAAAGGTGGAAAACCGTGATACCGGGATCGCCGTGTCCGTCGCGAACAATGCCGCTGGGCTCTATTTGGCGCCCGACCTTAAGGCTGGCATCTACCAGGTTTCGGTCACTGCAACCGGCTTCCAGACCGTTGCGAAAACTGGAATCGAGTTGCGCGTGCAAGACCGCATTCCCGTCGACTTCGACCTGCCAGTTGGCCAGGCTTCGTCCACCGTCTCGGTCGAGTCCCAAGCCCCGGTGCTACAGACGGAAACCTCTTCGCTCGGCCAGGTGGTCGAAGACAGCCAGATCATTAACCTGCCGCTCAACGGGCGCAATTACATTCAGCTGGCCATCTTAGGTGCCGGCACTGCGCCGGCCTACAACGCCTCCGAGCGCAACACCTTCTATGCCAACGGCGTGCGCGAGATACAAAACAGCTATCTGCTGGATGGCGTCGACAACAAGAACAAGATCGTCGGCTTCGATAGCTCGGCCGCTCAGTCCATCGAGCCGGTGATCGATTCCGTTCAGGAGTTCAAAGTCCAGACGAGCACGTTTTCCGCCGAGTTCGGACAAGCCGCGGGCGCTGTCGTGAATGTGACCACGAAATCCGGAACCAATCAATATCACGGCAGCCTGTTTGACTTCGTCCGTAACTCATTTTTCGATGCCGATCCGTACTTCCAGCCCGCCAGAACGGCTAAGCCGCAGTTCATCCAGAACCAATACGGTGGCACGCTCGGTGGACGGATCATCAAAGACCGCACTTTCTTCTTCCTCGGCTGGCAGAGCTCTCGCACTGAGGATGCCGCACCGCAACTGGCCACCGTTCCGACTGAAGCGGAAAAGGAAGGCCACTTCTCAAGCCCGATCTACGATCCCGCCAGCACGGCAGCCAATCCCAAGGGCAGCGGCTACGTGCGCGCATTATTCCCCGGTGACCTCATTCCGGCGAGCCGCTTCGATCCGGTCGCTTTGAAGCTGCTCTCTCTGTACCCCGACCCGAACCTGACCGGCAAATCCAATTTCTTTTCGAATCAAACGGGGAAGATCGCCCAGGACCAATACGTCGCCCGGGTGGATCACCGTTTCAGCGACAAAGACAGTCTCTTCAGCCGCTTTTCGCTCAGCCGCGATACGAACGTTCTTCCCGCGCCACTTCCGCCGCCGGCGAGTAACATCAGCGTCAATCAACCGACCGCGCACTCCTCTTCAACCAGCGAAACCCACGTCTTCACGCCTTCTCTGTTGAATGAGGCGCGCATCGGCTACCAGCAGACGCAGGAGATCCAGCAGACCGAGGGCGTGGCGCGATTGTTCAGCCAATATGGAATCCTCGGCGCAGACAACTACCCACAGGTGCTCGGCCTTCCTACCTTCGCTGTCTCCGGCCTCACCACGCTGGGTACCACCGGTCCTGGCACCCTGCTAACGCCCGCGACCGGATCCGGCAATATGCCGATCAACAAGCAGGGCCGCACGATTCAGGCCGACGACAATCTTTCCTGGGTGCACGGCCGCCACACCATTAAGGTGGGGTTTGATTTTCAGCAGGTCACGCTATATGGCAACGTCACTTTGAACGCGCGCCCGTCTTACACCTTCACAGGCGTCTATACCCAGAACCCCCAGGGCCGCGCGAACACCGGGGCCGCCTTCGCCGATTTCCTGCTGGGCGAAACTGCGTCGGCAACCGTCGGCACTCGCGTTACCAGCAACAGCCGCCAGCACATTTACCAAGGCTACGTACAGGATGACTGGAAGATCACCTCCCGGCTTACGATCAATGCCGGCCTTCGCTACGAACTGCCGCTGCCGTTCTATGAAACCTCGGGTCATTACTCCGATCTGATTCTCGATTCGAGCGCCCTCTACGGAACTCTGCTGCAAGCGGACAACGCCGGCCAGTACGGCTATCGGAATTCGTTCGCCAACCCCAACTATCATGACTTCGCGCCTCGGCTGGGTTTCGCCTACCAGGCCACGCCGAAAACCGTCATTCGCGCGGCGGCAGGCGTCTTCTACGGACGCGATGAGAACCTCGCCGTCGCCAACCGGCCGACCAACAACCCACCCTATTACGTCACGACAACCTACACATCCGATCAAATCGATCCAAACGTCATCCTGTCGCGAGGGTTCCCGTCGAATTGGCTGTCCTCGGAAAAGAACCCCACGGTGAACTCGTTCGCCAAATTCATGCCCACGCCTTACGTACAGCAGTGGAATCTGAGCGTGCAGCGCGAATTATTCGGCGGCTTCACCGCGCAGGTAGCATATGTGGGTTCGAGTTCGCATGATTTGTATTTCCCGCTGAATGTCAATCAGCCAGCTCCGGCGCCCGGAGCCATCCAGGCGCGCCGGCCCATCCAAGGCTTTTCTACGATCAACTCCTATGGGCCCTGGGTCAGTGCACATTACGACGGCCTACAGGCGCAGCTCGAACGGCGTTTTTCCAAGGGATTCACGCTTTTGGCGGCATACACCTATAGCCACAGCCTCGACAACGACAACAGTTCGCCGCAAGACTCCCACAATCTCTCGCTGGAGAAGGCCAGTTCGGCCTTCGACATACGCCAGCGCTTCGTGCTCAGCTCTGTCTGTGAGCTGCCGTTTGGCAGAGGCAAGCCGTTCTTGAACAGCTCGCGCGCCGCCAACCTCATTGCCGGCGGGTGGCAGGTGTCCGGTATCTTCACGGCGCAGTCCGGCCTGCCCTTCACCCCGGTCGAGAACGTCGACGCAAGCAACACCGGGACTACCGAGCGGCCCGATCTGATCGGCGATCCTGTGCTCCCCAGCGGCCAGCGCACGATTCAGCGTTGGTTCAATGTCTTGGCCTTCGGTAATCCCGCCGCGTACACCTTCGGCAATTCGGGACACGACATCCTGCGCGGCCCCAGCTTCGTCAACACCGACTTCGGCTTGTCACGAGTGGTTTCCATCACCGAGCGGGCCAATATCGAGTTTCGGGCGGAAGCGTTCAATCTCTTTAATACTCCGCAACTCGGCCTGCCCAGCGTCACCATCGGGACGGCCACCGCGGGCACCATTACTACCGTCATCAATCCGCAGCGTGAGCTGCAATTCGCCTTGCGATTTTCTTTCTAGCTGGCGCTTCGATCACATAGTCATTCAATCTCGTCGAACAGACTAACCATGAGAACTACCATAGGAGAAAAGAACATGAGCAACACATCGCGCAGAGATCTTCTGAAAGGCGCCGCGCTCGCTGGTTTGGGCGGAATACCCGCCGCGAAAAACGCGACCGCTGCTCCGCCCCCAAAAGACGAGAGCGGCTCGCACTGGGAGCGGCCGGCCCCGCAGACCGGGAACAACCTCAACCTGATTCTCCTGGTCTCCGACACTTTCCGTGCCGACAACCTCGCCGCGTATGGTAGCCAGTGGGTGGAAACGCCGAACTTGAACCGTTTCGCGGAGCAGGCGGTGATTTTCGAAGACGCGTATCCGGAGGGCCTGCCCACCGTGCCCATCCGGCGGACGCTCTACACCGGCCGGCGCATCGTTCCGACGTATTACTACTATCAGCACGAACCGGTACAGATTCCCGGCTGGCATCACTTGTACAACGAAGACATCACGCTCGCCGAGACCCTGCACGAGGCCGGTTACCTGACCGCCTTGGTGGCGGATGTGCCGCACCTGCAACGCCCAGGCCGCAACTTTCATCGCGGCTACCATTACTACGAGTGGGTTCGCGGCCAGGAGATCGACTATTACGCGCAGGCCCCGCGCCAGCGGCCCGACTTTCTCGATCTCTACCCCGCCGAATACCTGAAGCAGGCGGAGCTGACGCGCCAGTTCGGGCGCGAGCCCAAAGAAGGCTTCGGCGCTTTCCTCAACCAATACACGGCCAACCGCAGGCGCTCGCTGAAGTACGGCCAGTCGATCGTCGAGCAGACTTCCAAGAATGCCATCGACTGGCTGAAGGAGAACCATCAGCAAGGCCCATTTTTCCTGCACGTGGAAGCGTTCGATCCTCACGAGCCGTGGGATCCGCCGCAGGAGTTCCTCGAGAAGTATCTAAAGGAACCAACTGCGCATAGCTGGCCCGAGCCGCCTTATGGCGACGTCAAAGTGCCCGAAGAAGGCGTCAGGCGCCTGCGCGCGAACTATGCCGGTGAGGCTTCGAACGTCGATTACTGGTACGGGAAGATCCTCGACACAATCGGCGAGTTGGGACTGCTGGAGAATTCCGTTGTGGTTTTTCTGTCGGACCACGGCGCTCTGCTCAACGAACAGGGCCAATGGGTAAAGGGACCCGAGCGCCTGCGTACTCAAGTCACGCACATCCCGCTGCTGGTACGTGTGCCGGGAAATCAATATGCCGGCAAACGCGTTCCAGGATTCGTGCAGATTCCGGATGTCTTCCCCACTCTCGCGGGCCGTCTCAACTTGAAACCGCCTTCACGTGTCACGGGCGAGGATGTCTGGCCATATGTTGCCGAAGAGCGAACCAACCGGCGCGACCACATCGTGTCCGCCTATGGCTACATCGCGTCCGTACGGACGCCGGAGTGGAATTACTCGGCCGTCTGGAACAAGGAGAAATATATCGGTCAATACAAGCCGCAGCTCTACGATCGCAAGAATGACCCCCAAGAACTGAACAGCGTCGCCGACAAGCACCCGTCCGTGGTTAAGGACCTTCACGCCAAGCTGGAGCGCTATATCGCTTCCGGTTGGGATATCACACGCGGAAGTTTCAACGAGAAGGTGGGCTAGAAAATGAGCGGCAACAAAGCGAACGGGCGGGGTTTATTCAAAGGAGCTTTGACGAAATTGTGCACGAGACGAGCCCGCGGCTGTCTCGGGACTAGCCCGCGAGCGATCTGTTCGAGGAGCCGGACGATGCCGCCACGCCGCTGACGCCGGAGGAAACGCGCGATCAGAACAGAGTAACTGGAGTAGGCCGGGACCGTTGCGTTATCATAAAAAGATCCTTGCTTTCTATTCAAAACATCTCCATGCGCTTCGGCGCCAGAATTCTGTTTGAAGACGTCACCTGCACGTTTCTTGCGGGAAGGCGCTATGCTATCGCGGGTCCCAACGGCGCCGGAAAATCGACGCTGATGAAGATTCTCGCCGGTGCGCTGGAGCCTGCCAAAGGGACAGTCACGCGCCCGAAGAAATTCGGCGTGCTGCGTCAGGACCAGTTCGCATTCGACCGGTTTCGTGTGATCGATACCGTCATTATGGGCAATGCTCCGCTGTGGCAGGCGCTCGAAGAGCGCGAAGCACTGTACGCCAGACCGCACGACCAGCTCACCGATGACGATGGCATACGGCTGGGCGAACTCGAAGGCATCGTGGGAGAGGAAGGCGGCTACTCGGCGGCCGCTGACGCCGCTGTGCTGCTCGACGGCCTGGGCGTGGAATCCGCGCTGCACGAACGGCTCATGGGCGAGTTGCAGGGCGGCCAGAAGGTTCGGGTGTTGCTGGCCCAGGCGCTCTTCGGCAGCCCGCCTGCGTTACTGCTCGACGAGCCCACCAACCACCTCGACCTGGAATCGGTCCACTGGCTGCAGGATTATCTCTGCGACTACGAAGGCGTGCTCATTGTGATTTCGCACGACCGGCATTTTCTGAACAGCGTTTGCACGCACGTAGCCGATATCGACTACGAAACCGTCATCACCTACACCGGCGGCTACGACGACATGGTGCTCGCCAAGACGCAGGTCCGCTCGCGCATCGAGGCAGAGAACGCGCAGCGCGAGAAAAAGATCGCCCAGTTAAACGAATTCATTGCGCGCTTTTCGGCGGGCACGCGGTCGAGCCAGGTGATGTCGCGCAAGAAGGAAGTAGAGCGGCTACAGACCTCGGAACTGGCGAGGTCGAATATCCAGCGGCCTTATATCCGTTTTGACATGAAACATCCTTCGGGCCGGCATCCGCTAGAGGTCAAAGGGCTGGCGAAGGGGTACGGCGAGTTGCAGGTGATCAGCGGTTTCACCGCCAGCGTCTCTCGCGGCGAGAAGATCGCGCTGATGGGCCGCAACGGAGCGGGGAAAACCACGCTGCTGAAATCGCTGGTTCGTAGCGCCCCCGGCTTTATCGAGAATGCCGACCGGCACTTCGAGGTGGACACCGGGATTGTCGCCTGGGGTCACGAGGTGACTGTGGGCTACTTCGCCCAGGACCATTCAGATTCGATCACGTCCGGGACTACGGCGATCGAGTGGCTGCACAGTTTTGAGCCGCGAGCGTCTCAGGCGGAATTGCGCGGCCTGCTCGGCCAGATGCTATTCAGCGGCGAAGACGCCCTCAAGCCAACCAATGCCCTCTCCGGCGGTGAGGCGGCGCGGCTGATCTTCTGCCGGCTCATGCTCCAGAAGCCTAATTTCCTGGTGCTGGACGAACCCACGAATCACCTGGACCTGGAGTCGATCAACGCTCTCAACATCGCCTTGCAAAAGTATGCCGGAACGGTACTGTTAGTGACGCACGATCATGACCTCATCGAGGAAGTGGCAACGCGGATCTGGCATTTCGAAGGCGGACGTATCGAAGATTTCAAGGGCCCGTACGAGGAGTATGTAGCCTATGCTCAGGAGAGAGCGTCTTGAGCCAAATTGCTTGACCCGACTCGGAACGTTCGGGATCCGGCTTCGCCCGTTGTTGGCGTAGAGCCGAAACTTGGTACGCCCTAGTAGATGATTTCAGAACTTTTTCCGGAAGTGTGACTTTGCCGCCAGAAGGTGCACTTTCTTCCCTGGAGCTTTGAGCCTTTCCCTGGCAACCGGAGTCGCTTGTGACATGGGGATTTTGCCACTTATCCGGCACTGCCCTCAATTTCCGGCTTGGGCGTTGTGCGGACAAGTGACGACCATCTACCGAAGAGCCTCTACTCGCCGTGAAAATGTATCAGCGGAAGTTCTCCACCAGCATCAATTCGCTGCTGACATGCTCGAACTGTGTGTAGAGTATCCATTTGCCGTCCGGCGAAACCGTGAGGCCGACGCCCAAAGGTTTCTCAAACCCGGCGACGGTGCTGATCTTGTTTGTGTCAAAGCTCAGAAACCGGATAGAAGGAGTGGCCTCTTGCCCTGGAATGAAATAGATTCCTTCATCCACGATGGCCAGATCTTGGTACCAATCCACCTTATCGAGGACCTTGGTCGCCGCACCGCCTTCTATCGGGACACTCCAGAGACTGGTATTCCCCAGAGCTTTGGTGTAGAAGAGAAATTTTCCGTCCAGCGATTCAAGCGGAGCCCAGCCCCCATCCCGCGTCACCTGGACCGCCTCACCTCCCTTCGCCGGCATCTTCCACACCTGTTGCTCCCCCGTTCGGGCGGAATCAAAATAGATCCACTGGCCGTCCTTCGACCAGCTCGGGTTGCCATCATTCGCCGGGTTCGTGGTCATGCGCTGCGGTTTCCCTCCGGTGGCGCCGACCACATAGATGTCGACATCTACTGCGGCATTTGAGTCAAAAGCGATGCGTCCACCGTCCGGCGACCAGCGCGGAGTTGTGACAAAAGGGCCGCCAAAAGATGTCAACTGCACGGCATTCGAACCATCCGCATCGCATACCCAGACTTCAGGGTTTCCGGAGCGATTCGACTCAAAAGCAATTTTCTTTCCGTCTGGCGAGAACTGAGGAGCGGAATCGTCCCGTGTCGACGAAATGAGGGGGGTAGGCTGATTGAGCCTCTTTGTGCCACCGTGGCTCGCGGCGCCTTCCAGACTGGGAGTCGCCATACGCCAGATGGTGCGATGGTCAAAATGGTGTAGATAAGCGAGGCGGTGCCCGCCGTGCGAAATCGCGGGACTGAAGGCCTCGTTGCCCAAAGATGAGAGCCGTTGCGGTTCGGCTCTTTCTGCAGCGGGCCCGGAAACGGCAATTCTCCACAGGCCGCTCAGAACGGGCCCCGCCGCAGAATAGACAATCTCGCGCCCATCCGCAGTCCAGGCCGGACCATAGGCGCCCTGATTTCCGAATGTGATCTGTTTTGGTTCTCCAACAGGCTTGAATCCGTCGGAGACGGCAAGCAGGTAGAGCTCGGCCATGGTAGCCGCGTAGGCGTCGATGCTCCGGCTGAATGCCAAAGAGCGCCCGTCCGGGGAAAAAGTAGGATCGAAATCGCCGAAGAATTGCTTCGGCGGAGAAGTCAGTCTCCGCTTTTCACCGGTGTCAACCGATAGCAGATACAGCGCAGTTGGCTCTCCTGTAGAATCTCTCTCACTGATCGCCAGCCAGTTGCCATCGGGGGACCAGGCAGGACGGCTCGTGGCGAAAATCTCGGCAATCTTGCGCTCCAGACCACCTATGGCTGGAATCAGCAGTACCGCGTGCTTCCGCGAGGGCAAGTACCGGAGGAATGCGATGAAGCGGCCGTCCGGTGACCACGCGGGGCAACAATCCGAGGCCGGATCGGTTGTCAGCCGTAGGGGCGGCCCGTTGGTGCCGATCATTTTGACGTATATGTCAAAATTGTCCTGCTTTTCTCCGTTCCAGACGAAGGCCACCTGGTTGCCGTCCGGCGAAAAGCTGGGCTGATCTTGATACCCGCGATACGTGGTGAGGGGAACAGCGTTCAAGGCGGCTTCCGGAGTTTTGGCGGTTGAGCGAATAAACCACAGAGTACCGCCGCCTACGGCCATTATTCCCAGTAGGACAGGAATCGCAATCCTCCAGCGCTTCGCGAAGGACCACCCGGCTGGCGTCGCTGCGATCTCAGCGCCGGTCGGCGATCCGGCTCCCCGAGACCCGAGGCCCTCGCGAAGGACTTCCAGCATGATCCTCGCGTCGTCAATGTGCTGGAGGCGGCTCTCGGGGTCCTTGCGCAGACAGAGGCGGACCAGTTCATCGAGTCGCTCCGGCACTCTGTCCAACGGTTTCGGTTCAGTAGTGGCAGCGGCGGTTAGCGCGGCCGTGATGGTCTCGCCCGCGAACGCCCGACGGCCGCTCAGTAGTTCGTAGAGGATGCAGCCGAAGGCGAAGATGTCGCTGCGCGTGTCGGCCGCCGTGCCTTCGATCTGCTCGGGCGCCATGTAGCCTGGCGTGCCCGCCAGGCTGGCGGTCTGAGTGGAGGCCGGCGCACCCTCCTGCTCCGCCAGTTTCGCCAGACCGAAATCCAGCACCTTGACGGACCCTTTCTCCGTTACCAGAATGTTGCCGGGTTTCAGGTCGCGATGCACAATGCCTGCCGCGTGAGCCGCCGCCAGGGCATCGGCCATCTGAATGCCGTACTCGATCACCTGCCTCACCGGGAGTGGGCCTTTGAGCGGTCGACCCTCGACCAATTCCATGGCCAGGTACGGCGAACCTTCCTGGTCGCCGACTTCATAGAGAGTGGCGATGTGGGGGTGGTTCAGGGCGGCCACCGCCCGCGCCTCACGCTCCCAATGGGGGCTGAATTGGGTCTTGACGAACTTCAAGGCGACGCTGCGGCCTAGGCGCGTGTCCTTGGCTTTGTAGACCACACCCATGCCGCCTTCGCCTAGCCTGGCTTCGATGCGGTAGTGCGCCACGGTCTCGCCGGGCACAAGTTGGGAGGCGATGCTCTCTAGAAGATCCCCTGCCGGGCGCCGCAGGCTGGGCCCGTTGTCTCTGGCCAGCAGAAGTTCGACCTCAGCGCGCAACTCGCGATCGTCTCCACAGACCGATGCGAGGTAGGAGCCACGTTCCTCCTCCGTCGTCTCCCGCGCCCGGAAGAACACTTCCTTGATCTGCGACCAGCGTTGCGGTGTCATGCCGGTCCCTTCCCAGCGAGCTGCGTCCGCAGCCAAGCCTTGGCCAGGGCCCACTCGCGCTCCACCGTGCGCTCGGAGATCCCCATGGCCTCGGCTGTCTCCTCCGCAGAAAGTCCGCCAAAATAGCGCAGCTCCACCACCCGAGCCTGCTGTGAGTCCAGAGCTTCCAGCCGCTCCAATGCTTCGTCCACCGCCAACACCTCTTCGGATTGCGCGACGGGCGAGCATGGGTTGCCGAGGCCCTCCTCCAGCGTGACCAGCGAGCCACCCCGCTTGGCGGCGTGCCGCTTCCGGGCGTGGTCCACCAGCAACCGCCGCATCAGCTGTCCCGCTATACCCATGAACTGGGCGCGGTTCTGCCAGTTTGCCCGGTCCTGGCCCGCCAGCCGCAGATACGCCTCATGTACCAGAGCGGTGGGCTGGAGGGTGTGATTCGGCCGCTCGTCGCGCATGTAGCGCCCCGCCAGCCGGCGCAACTCATTGTAGACCAGAGGCAACAGGCGGGCGAGCGCATCCTTGCGGCCGGATCTCATTTCGGCCAGCAACACCGACACTTCCCCACGAGATTGCGCCATGGGGCCTGCCTCGACCTACCTGATTTTAACCCCTGAATATCCGCACCGTGGCGGCTATTTCTGACTCCTTGCGCGTTTTGGCTAGGAGCAGAGATATGAACGGCCATGCATTGATGTTATGGGCGCTCTGGATAGGGACGGCTTCGATCTGCGTTTGCGAGCAGGACAATTCGATGGCCGTGCGATTCGACCAGGGCCAGATGCCTCAGACGAGGCCCGGAATCATGGTGCAGGTGTACAACTGGGCTGCGGTCGCACCGCAGACTCTGGCGGCAGCCGAAGACCAAGCCGCGAGGATCTTTCGCGAGGCAGGTGTCGCCGTTTCCTGGCTCAGCTGCCCTCTGACGATTCCGGAAGCTCAAGCCAATCCCATCTGCATCGAGCCCTGCCCCCCAAGCCGCTTCGTTGTGCGCATTATTCCCGAAGTCCCCACAGACCGCGCGAACACGTCGCTCGGCGTAGCTCTTAGTGAGGGCGGAATCTATGCCACTATCTTCTATCCCCACGTTGCTGAGTATACGAGAGAGGGCATCGCTACATCCTCCCAGATCTTGGGCCACGCCATGGCGCACGAGATGGGCCACCTTCTAATGGGACCAGTACCGCACACGCGGTTCGGCCTCATGCGGGGCAAATGGGCTGCGGAAGATCTGCGCAGCATGAGGATGGGCGCTCTTCGCTTCAGCCCGCAGCAATCTGCCGTGATTCGGCAAGCAGCGATGCGACGGATACGGGGCCAGAATAGCTCCGCACTTGAGTAACCCTTATGGCCGGCTCAAGTTCCTGCGATCAGGGATAGGTGGTGGAAACAGCCCTTCCATCCACTTAACGGTTACTGGATGACGTATCCGGACACGCCCGAATTGAGGCAGGGTTGCCGAACCACTGCACAGAACGTACTGCACATCTTTCCGCTTCGGGACCGCGAGCCTGGTAGCTCGTGATCCCCATGTAATTCACTGTGGCCACTCCGTCGCCTTAGGATAAGACCACTACGAGTGAAATCGTGGTTCAGTCAGTGTTAGTATTCTGGGTGTTCGCGGAGGCAAAGGAGGTCACTAATGTCGAAGATCGTCGTGATCGGCGGCACTGGCACGGTTGGTAGCCAGACCGTCCTGGAGCTAGTGAAGCGCGGGGCCGAGGTGCGAGTGATGACGCGTTCGGCCAACCGGATCGCCTCACTGCCGAAGGGCGCCGAAGGCGTGACCGGGAGCATGTTGGAACCGGATTCCTTACCGGCGGTTCTTGCGGGAGCCGACAAGCTATTCCTGATTACGCCACTCGACCGCGACGAGACCGCTCAGGGGATCGACGCCGTGGATGCGGCAGTTTCAGCAGGCATCCGGCGCATCGTCTATCTGAGCGTGCACCAGGCTGACAAGGCCCTCACAATTCCACACTTTGTCTCAAAACTTCCCATTGAGGGCGTCATCCGGGCGAGCGGCGTGGAGCACACGATCCTGCGGCCGAACAACTTCTACCAGAACGATCTTGCCGTGCTGGATGCCATCCGCGCAGGCATCTATCCGCAGCCTTCGGGCAGCATAGGCATGTACCGTGTGGACGTGCGAGATATCGCCGAAGCCGCCGCCATCGCCTTGACTGAGCCGGGCCACTCCGGCAAGACCTATTCGGTGGTAGGTCCGCGGGCATGGACAGGCGCGGAGATCGCCGGGGTGTTGTCGAAGCATCTCGGCAAGCCGGTGACCTACGTCGGAGATGATCTAAAAGCTTGGGCGGTGCAGATGCGCGCATTTATGCCGGGCTGGCTAGTGCGCGATCTGGAGATCATGTTCCAGCACTTCCTTAACTACGGGCTGCTGGCGACACAGGAAGAAATCGATGAGTTGACGGTCTTGCTGGGGCACGCTCCGCGCCGCTATGAGGCCTTCATCAAAGAAGTTCTGCCGGTGTAAATGCCGGGCCGCTCGCGTCTAGCGCTCTTACTTCAATCTGGCCTGTCGCGAGCGCAAGTTTCGAAGCAGGGTTGCGGCTGTGTGCTGCGAGCCATGGCGCGCTTCTCATGGCGTCACGTGGGCTTTGCCAGAAGCCGGTGATCATAAACCGCTTCCGATCTGGGTCTATGGCGTGGCGGATCGCCGAAACGATAATCGCCGATAACTGTCGTGAACAGCCCTACCATCCACCTAACCGTTAGTGAATTACATGGGGATTTATCGCCAGGTATGCCTTCTAAGCACTACGGCGTGGCAGGGACGATGAACAAACGGCTTGGCTGGCTCGAAAAGCATCTTCTCCGCCTCCTCAGGATGCGCAATGAGATCGATCCCAAAGCTGGAATTATTGGGCGTTAGCTGTCTTATTCAGCAAGGCGGGCCAATTGACGATCACAGTCAGCGGCGCGGCAGCTTCCGGGGGCTTGAGCACCAGGAATCGCTCCCCATCGGTGGCGACTTCATAGGGGCTGAGTTCAGCGTCGAACACGGGCAACGGAAACAACGCGTGTGGCACCGATGGCTCCACTGAACTGGCGCCCACCTTGAGTCCGACTAACATGAGCTTGAAATCCGGTGATATATAGAACAGTTCGCGCCCGTTGGCACTCCACTGCGGAACAATGCCTCCGGCCGTGGAAATCCGCACCTTGCCACTCGGCTCTGGGAATGTGTCGACGTAGACCTCGTGTCGTCCGGATTCATCCGACTGAAAAGCCACCCGGCGACTGTCGGGCGAGAAACGGCCCATGTATTCGTTGAACGGCGTCTGAAGGTAAGGCCTCGGCTTGCCCTCACCTGCCGCTGCTGGGAGAATCCACAGGGACCGCCGGTTGCCAGAGGCGTTATCTTCTTCGTAGAGTATGAAGCGCCCATCGCGGGACCAGTCCATGGGAAATTGAGGGTTTGGCGAGTGAGTGAGACGTTGCTCGCTATTGGCTCCGCTGGCATCTTTGCGAAACAAGTTGAACGGCGCATCGGACGCAAATACAATCGTTCGGCCGTCAGGGGACCAGACCGGGTAAATGTTTATACCAGGCCTGGAAGTGAAGCGGCTCCATACACCCCGTCCCACATCCAGCATCCACAGATCGGTCCCACCGGTATTGACACGAGTCACCACAACCCGCCGTCCATCGGGAGACAAACGGAAGTGGGCGCTCAATTCCGGTTCGCCCAACGGGTCTTGTGGCTTTCCCAGACGGTCGACCCATGTGAACTGGCGCAAGGGGGCAGAGGCGCTGTACAGCAAAGCTCCGGTGGCCGAGACTGCGACTAGCATCTGGCCATGCACCGACATCCGAGCAACCGGATCGGCTATCGGATGGGGTACTCCAGAGAGCTTGAGGTTGTCCACGTCAAAGTCCTGCGCCACCAAAGTTCCGCCGCGCAGCCACAGCAGATATCCTTTCCGGGCCCCCCTAACTGCGGGTGCGTACAATGCGTTGGTGTCGGTGGCCAATAACTGCACAGGCTCGCGAGGCTTAGCAAGCGAGGCCGCATAAACGCCGGTATTCTCGTGCTTGTGGCTCCGGGCAAAGTACAAAAACCGGCCGCCGGGAAGTATTTGCGGCCAGTAGTGGAAGACTTCCCCACGAGAGGCATCCGGGGTCGTCAAAGGCGAGGGCTGTCCCCCGGAGGCGGCGACCTGGTATAGACCGGAGCCCCAAGCTGCAATGAGGATCTGACCGTTGCTGCCCCAGGAGCCGCCGGGGGCTAAGCCCATTTCGCAGATGGTCTGTGGTGCCCCACCCGCCAATTCCACCCGCTGCAACTTGCCTCCCGCGAAGAAGGCGATGGACTTGCTGTCTGGCGACCAGAAGGGCAGCCCGGCGTCTTCCGTTCCGGCAAGCGGCCGTGCGGTTGTGCTATCCAGCGGCCGGACCCAAAGAGCGGTCTTCCCTTCGTGTGTTGCGACATAGGCGGCGATCTTGCCGTCTGGTGACAAGGAGATCCCGACGTTGTTCGCGCCAAACGCAAACTTGGCGTCCTCGGGCGGATTAATCTGCAGAATGAAGACACGTTCATCGCTGGCTGGCTGCTGCAAGAACCTCGATGCCCAGAAGACACCCAGCGCACCGAGCACTACCGTCACTGCAGCCGCAGTCCACCAGCGCAGACTCGGCTTGAAGTGAGCCGCCGTCCGGAGTTCCCCTGTGTCCTGTGGCAAACGGGGTGAGGGGACCAAGGTGGGCACAGCGCCTGCTGTCGACAGAATCGGATGACCGAGGAGACGATGCTCCACAGCTCCTACGAACCGGTATCCGCGGCCCGGCACGGTTTCGATGTACCGTGGATTTTCAGCTGAATCGCCCAAAGCGCGCCGAAGCTTATTCACGGCGGCGTGGAGGCCGTGCTCGAAATCAACGAACGTGCCATCCGCCCAGATCTCCTCCCGCAATTGCTCGCTTGAAACGACATCGGCGGGATGCGCCAGCAGGATCAACAAAATCTTAAATGGCTGGCTCGACAGACGTATGCGAACCCCACTCTTGAGCAGCTCCTCCGCTGCAATATTCACTTCGAAGGGGCCGAAGGCCAGCCGAGCCGGGGATTGGGAGTGGGGCAACATAAGAGATCGCCCACAGGCAGGATATAGTCTACCATCATGCATCGGCTCCGGCCTGACGAGGCCGACAGGTAATTCACTTCCCCTCAAGAACTTGGCCGATGAGGTGATTTTGAGCCTCAAATGAGTATGCAGGCATGGCAACGGGAACGTTTCCCGTGAGTAAATCGGAGCCTGCCCAGGAGGGGCTTACTCATGCTTCTACAACGAAAACTGATCATTTCGCTTTCGCTTGTGTTGTTGACTGCTTCAGCCAACGCCAGTCCTCTGTTGTCTGTAGTGACCGTTTCGGGCCAATTCGGCACTGTGGACCCGACTACCGGGGCGTTTAACCAAATCGGTCCTACTACGCCGGATCCGCTGGGTGGTTTGGTGCCGGGACCGAATGGATACCTAGGTATTTCGTTCTCGGGGAATTTAGATTCAGTCAAACCCAAGACTGGAGCGATCTCTGTTATCGGAGCCACAGGGCTGGGCTTCTCTGCCCTCGACACCGCCGAACTTAACGGAATGGTGTATGCGACCGATTTCAGCAACAACCTCTACACTATTAATACGGCGACCGGGGCCGCGACGTTTATAGCTTATACCGGTATCCCGCCGGCACCCAGTAATCCAGCCGACGAGTGCGACGAGGCGCTCTTTGCGGCTGGCGGAAAGCTATACGCAACGTTCGATGCTTTCAATGCAACGACTTTCGCGGTAGTGATCAATCCGGAGCTTTACCAAATCGATCCCTCGACTGGGGCGGCAACTCTCCTAGAACCGACAAGCCTTCACCTCAACGCGGCGGTGGATGTCAATGGCAGCGTTTACGCGTTTCAGGGACAACCTTCTACTTTCACCTCTGATGTACTCTCGCTTAACTTGGCAACTGGAAACACTACTTTTTTGGCGAGCGTAAGCTCGGCTGCCGCGTTCACTGATGGTGCGGCCGCAGCTGTCCCTGAACCGGCTTCCATCGCCATGACCGGCATTGGAATATTCGCTGTTTTTGTTCTCAGGCGCCGAAGTCGCCGGTCTTGACCAGAGCAACTGCACAGAAATACTAGGTGGACGAGCTGCGATGACGGGGCTCGAGTTCGCATGCTCAGTCGCGCTGTAGTCGCTAAGGCCCGGCTCGTCACAGTCGTGCTGCAATACTTTCCGGGGCTGTTTTCTGCAGCAGTATGTGCAGGTGTCAGGTTGTGCGAATGTTCTCGCGCATCATGTCGTCAATTACTGCTGGGTAGCCGCGCAGCACCCACGATAGCTGGTGCTAACAGCCCTTCCGACAAGCAATCAGGACCGCGCGGTTCAGAAACGCTCCACCTGGGACACGATTCAATGTGTGTCAAGAGGGAGCTCCCCAAGCCAGGCTGCAACATCTCGCTTCTATTCGCCACACCACCGGTTTATCGGATGTGTTGAAACACCACCTTTTTTGGTACAGGAACTCCACACCATGGCATCGACATAATCCAACTAATCAGTGAGTGTTGATTGCGCAACCGCGTTTTTCAGGAGTGAATAGTGTTGGATGCCTGACTACAAAGATCTGACACTGCAGTCGGCTCGCATGCGTCCTAGTCTCGTGGTGCCCTTGCGCAGGTAGAAAACCTGTAATACCCATCAAGACCATCCCCAGGCCGCAATGGTTTGGCACGAAGCGCAACAGCCTGCGCTCATTCTTCTTCGGTCCTGGGGATCTCCAAGGGCCGATTAATCGCTGAACTTCTCGGCTCCCAATTGCGACAGAGCTTCTGGAGGTACTCAGACGACATTTTGGCCTCGTGGGCAACAAGGAAGAGCGCGAGACTGCGAGCGTATTCCGACTGCCGCTCTGCGATACTCTTAGAATCCCTTGCGCGTAGAATTCGTGTGGAAGGGGTTTCTTCCTTCGGGGCACCCTCGATGAGTATGCCTTCGGAATACTGCCATTCGAGGATTTGACGCGGATAACCGCGGACCGGATCACATCGATCCGACAGCACCGAGTAAGGAAGGCCCTTGAGCATGTGCGAATACTCAATCAGCCGCTCTGCCGTTTCCTGCATGTCGTATGGCGCAACCATGGGACGATTCATCCTTACCCACTCGGTTTTCGGTAAACCCCATGCGAAGATTCTGTGCAAAGTGTGCATGCGCTCGCAGAGAAATTCCGGATCGAACCTCCGTCGACGACCTCTCCCCTTAGCGCCTGCCACGAATCGCCATTTTACTGAGGATGCCCGATAGTTCGTAGAAAGTAGCGACTCTCAAACCCCCGGCCATAATGGGCCGAGGGTCGATTTTTCTGCCAAGAAAAAGGAGAGAGTCGCTATGAAGAGACGATACCAGATAGAACAACAACGGGCCGTGCAGCAGTTCCGCCGGATCGCCATCGAACAGAATCCCAACATGCAGATGATCCTTCCGCTGGCCGAGATCGTCGGCTTGTTACAGCAGGGCGTGGGCAACTTGCTGCGGCAGGCTGGTCTGGAACTGATGCACCTGGTGATGGACGAGGAAGTAAAGTCGCTGGCCGGTGAGCGCCACCAGCAACACGAAGGGCGCAGGGCACAGCGTTGGGGCAAGGAAGATGGTTATTGCGTGGTGGACGGCCAGAAGGTGCCGATCCGCAGAACGCGCCTACGCACGGCTGACAAACGGGAACAGCATTTAGGCAGCTACGAATTGTTTCAGCGTAGTGGGCCAATGCAAGCGAGCGTGTGGGACAAGATGATGCGCGGACTCTCGACGCGCAACTACGGAGCCGTGGTGAAGGATTTCCAGAATGCCTACGGAATCGAGAAGTCGGCGGTTAGTGAGAACTTCATCGAAGCCAGCCGGGAGAAGGTGAAACAGTTGATGGAGCGGCCGCTGGGCGAGTTGCGCTTATGCGCGGTGCTGATCGACGGGACTCCATTCAAAGACCGGCAGATGATCGTAGCCCTTGGCATTGGCTGCGATGGAACCAAGACCGTGCTGGGCATCCGCGAGGGGGCGACGGAGAACGCGACCGTGGTGAGCGCTCTGTTGGGCGAGTTGGTGGAGCGAGGGTTGGACTTTTCGACGCCGCGGCTTTACATTCTGGACGGTGGCAAAGCGCTGCACGCGGCGGTGCGCCGCCATGCCGGGGAAGCGGCTTTCATCCAACGTTGTCAGGTCCATAAGAAACGGAACGTCGTGGATCACTTGCCCGACGAACATAAAGGCGATATCAAAAAGAAACTCCAGAACGCCTACGCCATGTCGGAGTACTCCGACGCCAAACGCGCCTTGGAGAAATTGCACCGTGAACTGATGGATCTCAATCCGAGCGCGGCGCGCAGCCTGGAAGAGGGCATGGAGGAGACGCTCACAGTCCATCGGCTGCGGGTACCGGATCAACTCCGCCGGACACTGAGCTGCACCAACGTCATCGAATCTGCCTTCTCCATCGTCGAAACCGTCTGCCGGAACGTGAAACGCTGGCAGCCCGGCGATCAGATCGAGCGCTGGGTTGGATCTGGATTGCTGGTTGCCGAGCGGCAGTTCCGCAAAGTCATCGGCCATCGCCAGATTCCAGTGCTCCTGTCCGCCATGACCAATGCGGTTTCCCAGAAGCCGATTGCGAAGCGAACTGCCGTCGCGTAGCCTATGAGGGTCGAGGGTCGCTAACTTTCAACGGAGATCCGGGCATTCTCATTTTACTCTCGTTAGCCCGCAGCGCTGGAACCAATGTCAAGGCCAATGCGACATTCGTGATTTATTGAAACAAGGACCTACAGCGCACGAATCTCAAACATAAACCGCTGATACTACAGGCCCGCCGGATAAAATTCCGGCCTCAAGTGAAGGACTTGCCAAGTCATGCACGAAATTGGCTTCGTGCACGACGAAGTCCAGCAGCCAGTGAAAGTGAGCGCTGGGCCCAACCATGGGTCAGCGGAGTGCGGTCCGAAGCAAGTCCGGGCAGACGGTTGCCAACTCGGTTCCGGGCGTGGCAGCAGGGCCTACACCTCCAGCGAGAGACGGCCGAACACCGGACGCTGGCCCACCAGTTCATCAATTGAGTCGCCTACGATTCATCATCCGGAGGCCGTAGGCCTCCCTGCCACGCTAAAAGTTGGCGGGGGGTCTGGGGGGTGGAACCCCCCAGGTTGTGGGGGTTTGGGGGCGGAGGCGGCGAAGCCGCCAGAGCCACCATCTTTACTTGACTACACCAAGCACAACTGCAACAGGGAGCAGCAGGCGGAGGCCAAAAGGAATTCGCGCGCCTGTAATCAACTAGGACGACATTGCGGTCACTGGACCGTAGTCGGGCCTCACGAGAACGGGAAATCACAGTACGTTCGATTCCGGTGTAAGGGGTATGACTGCAGCATCTGTGGTCCGAGAAAAATCCGACGCGTCCGGAGGGCTATCGTTCAATACGCTATTGACCACAACCTGCAGCGATTCCTCACGTTAACCCTCGACCCTAAAAAGCTGCCGCCTGAACTGGCTTTGATTGAGATGATCGCGTACCTCCGCGACTCATGGCGAAAAATGCGGGTGTATATTCAGCGGAAGCTCGGTAGGTCACTTGTTTTCATCTCCGTCGTCGAGCTACATCAAAGTGGCGTTCCACACCTTCATGTATTAGTCGGGTCTTATCTTCCGCAGCGATGGGTCTCGATAGCGTGGCAGGCAGCGGGCGGTGGGCGAATTGTCGACGGCCGGCATGTGGATATCCATCGCGTTGCCGCCTATCTGGCAAAGTACATCACCAAGGAAAAGCTCTGTTCGGGTTTTACTAAGACCTTTGGCAAAAACGGAAAGCGCCAACGCCTTCGGCGTTTCACTACATCCCGAGGGCTCGCTCTCTTCGAGCGCACCAAACCAGGCAGCGGCTGGATACTGACCCGGGTGCCGATCGAGCGCCTTTCTTACGACCTCCTTTGGCGGGGTGTGGGCCGCGAAATCGAAGAATACGAGACGGAGGAGGACGGCTCAGTAGTGTTGTCGTGGTTTGTCGCAGACATGCTTTCTCCGATGGCCCTTCTATACAGAGTCGGCCACGATACTCCACGATATTGGCGATTGCGGCGCCGTCCGGGCGCCATCACACCAGACCAGGTATGGCGCTGGATTCTCCAGAAGGAATGGATCGCGGGGGCGAAGGCATGAATACCGAGTCGTCAAACCTGCACCCAGAGCAGCGCCTGTGTCCAACGGACGCTATCGGCCTCGCATGGGGCGACTGGAAGGCCAAAGCACTGAACCGGTTATTCCTGGAACAGGGCCGATCAGGTGAGCCGGGGAAGATCACGGCTGCAACGGCTCGGTGTGCGGGTTCTGATTACGTAGGGCAGCCCCGCGCGGTGAGGCAGCGTTCCCGCGCCGGATCGCTGGCGTTTGGCGCGTCCGCGGGGCGGTAATGATGGGGCGATCAAGGCAGCTGCCGACGCTTTCGCCGGATGGTCCGCAGCGGCCGTGTGCCCCGGATTTGACTGGTTTCACCGGGCGGAGTTTGCCTCCTATTAATAAGGAGTCCAATTCGACCGCGGTCGAGGAACTCACCCCGATGTCGGTTGTCACCCTGCGCCAATTTTTCGAAATCCTTGATCAATGGGATTTGTGCGAGAAGGAGAAACAACAATGAGTTCGCCGAGCAAGGCCAACGTTAACGTGACGTTGAAAACTGGTGGATTTGAAGGCAAGGTTTTTCCGTGCCCCGTCTGTGGGGCCGCACACAAAATCCGTGTTGCTTGCACAGGAAAGCCTTATTTTCATTGTGATCCGTGCGGAATCCAATTATTTTTCCGCGGTCGTCGCGGTATCACACGTTTGCGTGAACTTCTCAATTCGGAAACGCTAATTGCCGGGAACGAGTCGAGAGCGAGTACAGCCGTTATCTTATACAATCGACTGCAACAGCTCGAAGCCGACAAACGGGAATTTCAAAGGAAGCAGAATATGTTTTTTCGGAACAAAGATCTGGACAGCGCGATTGCAGCCGTGGAAAGCGAAATGGGTAATGTGCGAGCAGAATTAAGAGAAACGGCCCGCAAGAATCACAGGAGGCCATAGCGATGATTCCCGCCGTCGTTTATGCGCGTGTTTCCAGTAAGGATCAGGAACGTGAAGGTTTTTCCATTCCCGCACAGATGAAGCTGCTTCGCGAGTACGCACAATCGCGGAATTTCAAAATCGTCCAAGAATTTGTGGATGTGGAAACTGCGAAAACAACAGGGAGAAAAAAGTTTGGCGAAATGGTGCGTTTTCTAAATGAGACCAGGAGCTGCCGCGCCGTCATCGTAGAAAAGACGGATCGTCTTTATCGGAACTTCAAAGACTGCGTCACGCTGGAAGATCTTGAAGTTGAAATACATCTTGCCAAGGAAGGGCAGATCATCAGCAAGGAGGCGAAATCGCAAACGAAGCTGGCCCATGGGATTCAGGTGGTGATTGCCAGAAACTTTGTTGAGAATCTCAAGGAGGAGGTCGGCAAGGGGATGCGGCAAAAGGCGGAGCAGGGGATCTATCCGAGCCGCCCGCCGATGGGCTACCGCAACAACAAGGTGGAACGTACGATTGAAGTAGACCCCGACCGGGCACCAGTACCCGTGCGCGCGTTTGAACTTTATGGAACCGGTAAATATTCACTCTCGACGCTGAAAAAGGCCCTCACAACGGAATTCGGAATTTCGGTGGCCCGAGCGAATCTTGAAAAAGTTTTGAAGAATCCGTTCTACATCGGCCAATTCCAGTGGGAAGACAAGCTGTACAACGGCACGCACACACCGTTAATCAGTTATGAACTGTTTGAACGAGTACAGGACGTCTTCCGTGGCCACAATCGGCCTAAATATCGAAATCGCGAATTCGCGTTTGCCGGCCTGCTGACGTGCGCGCATGACAACTGCACCGTGACGGCAGAAATTAAAAAGGGGAAGTACACGTATTATCACTGCACGGGCTTTCGCGGCAAATGCGGGCTCCCGTATTTTCGCGAGGAGGAGCTCGCGAATCGCTTGGGTGCGATCTTGAAGGATATTCACATCCCGGACGAGATTCTCGCGCAATTGAACAAGTCCCTACTCGGCGATCGAGACCGCGAACGGGAAGCGGTTCAGCGTGAGCAGGAGCGGCTCCAGCATCGCCTGGTCGAACTACGCCGCAGAATCGATCAAGCCTACGTCGACAAAGTGGACGGCAAAATCCCTGTGGGGTTCTGGCAACGAAAGTCGACCGAATGGCAGGCCCAGGAACAGCAGATCCTGTCCGCAATATCGGTCCTGGGCGGTCGCAGCCCAGAGCATCTGGTTGATGCCGCCCGTGCTTTAGAACTCGCGAACAAGGCGTATTTTCTGTACCTTAAGCAGAAACCGACCGAACAGGCCAAACTGCTCAGAATCGTGCTTTCGAACTGCGCCTTGGACGCCGTAAGTATCTATCCCACATACAGAAAGCCATTCGACCTGATCTTTAGGAGAGCGAAAAAAGAGGAATGGTACGCCCGAGTGGATTCGAACCACCGACCTTTTGCTCCGGAGGCAAACGCTCTATCCAGCTGAGCTACGGGCGCACAAAGACACTTTAATTGTACTCGAACGGCCTGCCGTGTTTCTCTAGGACCGTGCGAGCATGGCCGCCTGCTTCTGGATTCTGCGAGTGGCCTCAGCAATCTGGTCCATATCCTCACGCCGGCCGAGCAGCATCGTTTGCGTGAACCATACCGCCTCTTCGCACAGCCGGTCGTTGGCGGGACAGTGGTTGCGCTCGGCCCATTCGGTCAATTGTCTTGCCGGATAGATGGCGCGGTAGGCGCGTGAGTCGAAAGTGTTCTTCAGGAACGGTTCCTTGTTGAGGGGCGAGTAGCCGCCGGAGCAGGGAATGCCTTCGGCTTCGAGCGCTTTCAGGAATTGCGCGCGCGCCAGGTTCGCGAACTGCGTCTTGTCGTAGCGAAACATGTATAGGTGATACGCATTGCGCGTTGCGCCCGCATACATTCGCGCCGGCCGGATGCCGGGGATCTCGGCGAGCTGCTTGGTCAGATAAGCCGCGTTCTGCTCGCGCCGGCGGGACTGCTCCTCGACGCGTTTCAGTTGCTCGGTCAGCAGCACGGCCTGGAATTCGGTGATGCGCAAATTGGCGCCGTTGCGCACGTAGCCGAACCCCGAACCCGCGTCGCCGCGCCCATTGTTGTGAAAGCTCTGGCACACGCCGTAGAGATTGGAATCGTTGGTCAGAATCGCGCCGCCTTCGCCGGAGTTCAAATTCTTCGACGCCTGGAAGCTAAAGCAGCCGAGCGCCCCGAGCGTACTGACCTTGCGCCCGCGCCACTCGGCCAAGTGGGCCTGGCAGGCGTCTTCCAGCACCGGCAGCCGGTGTTTACGGCCGATATCGAGAATCGCGTCCATATCCGCCGGTGACCCGCCCAGGTGCACCGGCAGGATACAGCGCGTGCGGTCGGTGATGGCTGCTTCGATCTTTCGTGTGTCGATCTGGAATGTCTCCGGGTCGGTATCGACGAAAACCGGGATCGCGTGGTGCATCAAAACCGCATTGACCGTAGCGACGAACGTGTATGGCGGCACGATCACTTCGTCACCCGGGCCGATGCCCAGAGCGTTCAGCGAAATGATCAACGCGCTCGTGCCGTTCGCCGTCGCCAGGCAGTGTTTCGCGCCGAGCTTCGCCGCCCAGGTCTCCTCGAATTCCCGCGTACAATCGCCGTCGAGGCGGTTCCACTTACCGCCCCGCAACACCTTCATCCAGGCTTTCTCTTCGTTTTCGTCGATCACGGGCCACGACGGGAAAGGCGCGGTGCGCACGGGGCTGCCCCCTAAAACGGCAGGCTTGTCGCTGCCGGCGGCCCGGGCCGCGTTTGTCGCCACCAGGCTAGCGGACGCTGCGGCGAGCAGCCTCCGGCGGGTAAGATCGTTCAGCATGAACACCTCCTCTTTTTGAGTAACACCCCGGAGCGTGTATTCTACTTGTTCAACAGGCGCCAGAGCGTGCCGCTGAAAATCTTGGCCTGGACTTCGGCCGGCACGCCGCACGCTTCGAGCATCTTGTGGTACCGCTCCAACTCGCGGTCGAACTCCTCCAACTCACCGCCGAAAACGTCCGAGCCGAACACGATATTCTCAAAAGCACCCGGCGTGCCTTTGGGTGTATGCGGGCTGGCCACGGCCGACCACCAGAAGATCGACTTAAAAAACGCGTAGTCGTCCTGTTTCTTGATCAGCGTCGAACCGGAGAGGTCCCAATAAATGTTCGGATTCCAGCGCGCGATCTCCGCTGCCCAGGCGTAGTCGGGATTTCCCAAGTGCGCGCCGATGAGGTTGATCTTCGGATATCGCCGCGCGATGTTGTCGAGAGTGGTGGCGCGCATGCGGTCCACGCTGACGTCGGCCGGAATCTCGGGCGTGGTGCGGTTCACGATGCCGGTATGAAACAGGATGAACATGCCGTAGCGTTCCGCGCGCGCGTAAACGGGCGAATAGGCCGGGTCGTCATAGTTCTTCCTGGGTCCGGAAAGCTCGCCCAGGCCCCGAAACCCGGCGGCGTGGAATCGGTCGATCTGCTCCAGCACCTTGGAATGATCGAGTTCGATCTCGCCGAAGCCGATCAGGCGGTTGGAGTGCTGCTGGATGGCATCCTTCACGCCGTCCAGGTCCTGCGGTTTGACGAGCAGGAAGGCCAGGCCGTCGACCGAGTCCAGTTTCGCCAGCAGTAGCTTCAAGAAGGCTGGATCGCCGTTGTAGTGCAGGTGCGCGTCGATCAGCTTCGGTTGGGCAAACGCGGCCGGCGAAAAAGCCAGGCACGCCAGGAACGTAAGAAAAGTGCAGCGACAAGCAATCATGCGGCTATTCTACTCCGTCGCCGCCGCTCGCAGAGAGACCGCAGGAAAATACTCTCCCTTGAAATCGCGTCGCCACCAGTTCCCGGCCTCGCGGCGCTCGGCGGCGGTTGTGAAATGGTAGTCGTAAAGTTGGGCACGTATGTAGTGGGGCGGGGCACCGGGAAATGGGTTCTTCGTCACGAGGGCTAGCACGTCCGGGGAACCTTCGAGCAATCGGGCCATGAAACTGACGAACCACGGTTGCGACTGATAACCGTCAAGTGCCGCAAACCACATCTGCCAGTCAAGCCTGGGCTGGTAGGGCTGCACCCAGACGGGAGCGCGCTTGATATCGCCCGGCTTGTACTTGAATCCGTACTCCAACCAGGCCTGGCCGTCATTCGATCCTTCGACCACAATCTCCGGCCGCGACGTCGTCATCACCGCGAATAGGCCGTAAGTATTGACGACGCCGAATGGCGCGATCGCGTTCAGCGCAGTGGCGGCCGCGCGCGGCATCGAGCCCGAGAACGTCTCCAGCAGTTGGAAGCCGCTGGCCACCAGGAGAAATGCAACGAGAGCTGCCGACACCGCGCGTTGCAGTGCGGTGCTCTTCAGGCGTGGCACCGGCGCCTGCGCCGTCCGCCGGAACGCGGCGTCATCGAACAGCAGGAGGCACAGCGCTACCGCCAACAGATTGAAGAAGGTGTAATTGCCAGTGAGAAAGATGAGCGCCTGAAGCAGGATCGTTACGCCGCCGGCAAAGAACCGGACGCGGCGTGGTGCGAACATCAGAAAGGGGACGATCAGCTCGACGAAGAACAGGAAGGCGCACGACAACTTCTGGCAGCTCATCGGGAGTTGGTGGAAATACCAGGCGAAAGGCGTCGGCAGCGGTTGTGTCTCGTAATGGTAGCAGAGCGCGGTCAGGTTCCGCCAGTTGAGATCGTGGCTCAACAGCTTTACCGCTCCAGAGAACAGCATGAGCCGGAACAGCAGCCAGCGGAACAGCCAAACGCGCGCCAGCACAGGCTGCAGAAAGATGGCTAAAAAACCAGCTTCCAGCAGCAGATAATCCCACTGGAACGAGAGAAACGTTTGGCCGGCGTGAACCAACGAAAGGTAGAGCACAAAAGCCAACACGAGCGCGGTCCGTCGTACGAAGCCCAAAATGATAGCGAGCGACGCAACGGCGCCGCCTACGCAGGCCAGGCGAAGGGCCGTGTTACCCACTCCCCACAGGAATATTGTGGGCACGCGCAGCCACGCCCAGCCGCCATAGCTTTCGCGAATGGCTGCTAGAAATCGCCCCGCCGGCAGAATCCCGTGAGTTCCGACCAATCCGGTAATCTGCACTTCCAGTGACAGGAAGGCGATCGCGTAGATGAGCCCCAAACATCGGAAGAACCAGCGGACCGCGATATCGTAGGTCGCCGGCTCGGGATGCTTGCCCCACAGGAGAACCGTGACGTGATACAAGAAGGAGCGGTTCGCCGCCACGCGGCGGTAGAGCCATTCAGCAGCCGTGGAAAATCCCGGAACGCGCTGATACGCCCACAGCAGCCAGGAGTACCCCGGCACCCGCCCCAGTGACCACAAGACGGCGTGCGCCGCGCTCAGCACTTTGCCGTCCGGCAAAATCAACTGGACCGCTCGCTGAAAATTCTTGCGAGGAACTTGCGGGTACTGTTCGGCAAACTCCTGATACGGCGCGTAAGCGATCCCGCCGGCGGTCAGCAGCTTCCAATATCCGACCCAGATGCGGCAGAAGCTGCAATCGCCGTCGAAGGCCAGCAGCGGAACATCAGGATCCCGCTCATTCGCCAAATGTACATTCGCTCCGTTACACGCAATTCTATCGGATTGTTCCCGGCTTGCGCGCAATGCACCCGACCATACACCTTTGTTAACACTCTTTCCCTTACTTTTGCGGTATAGAGCATTCACACCCACGGACCCTAAACTGTCAATAGATGGAGCCACGGCAAATGAAAATGAGTGGGTTCCCTGATAGCGGCCGAGCAGAACGATGAAAATGAGGCGCGGCGGGTACGTTGCCCTAGTTGTGTTGGGCATCCTCTTGCGCGGGTATATTTTTGCTCACTTGCCGCGTGATTTATCTGTCTGTGCGACGGATTACTCCGTCTTTTATGCAGGCGGGAAATTAGCGGGGTCATCATCGCTCTATTACCCGAACGCCACACGCACTTTGTTGGACCAGGCGATGGGCTGCCATGCGTCGTGGGCCGTGTTTATCAAGCCGCCGTTCTACGCGGCGCTCATGTGGCCGCTGGCACAGCTGACATTTGAACATGCTCTCCTGATCTGGCGAATGCTGGGCGTCCTGGCCTTGGCCGGATTTGTTTGGCTCTGGCCCGGTAACAAGTATGCCGCGGCCACGTCATTCGCTTGGTTCCTTCCGGTAAGTGCCAATTTCACTGTAGGACAGGACGTGGCGTTCTTGCTGTTTTTTCTGATGGCCAGTTATCGATTGATTGAGCGCCGTTCTCCCTATGTAGCCGGACTGATTCTTGGGTTGTGTGCCATCAAGTTTCATTTATTTCTATTGCTGCCTGTGTTACTTTTCCAAAAACGGCTATGGCGAGTAGCCGCAGGTCTGGCCACTACAGGCGCGGCGCTCACTGCTTTATCGTTCGTGGTGGCGGGACGGCACTGGATGATCGAGTATATTGCGGCTTTGGGGAATCAGCAATCCTACTACGACTCAGGCGGGTTCGACTATCCTAATCTGCGTTGTCTTTTCCACGGCTATTCACTGGCGTTCTTTTGCACGGCTGCGGCCGTCGTTTTACTGGCCTGCGTACTCATTCGATTTGGATCGCTGGCAACCGGGTTTGCGGCTGTCATTATGGGTGGGCTGCTCCTGGCCCCGCATTCCACGCTTGCCGATTACACGCTGCTGGTGCCTGTTCTCTTATTAGCAGTGGGTTCCGGGTTTGGCGCATGCCGTTATCTGGCATTGCTCTTAATGACGCCGCTTGTTATCGTCGTGGCTGGCAGTTCGAGCATTTGGACCTTACTGCTCTTCGTCTTACTCAACATATTTGTCTACCAGGCAACAGTGCTTGGAGATGATCATGCTGCCTATTCGCCAGCGTGACTATCTTGGCACGCCCAGCACACACCTCCTAACGAGCGTGAGCAAACAGGACATCCGGCTGAATACTGCCGTTCACATTCGCACAAGGGCCACATTCAGACACATAGTCAGGCCACAGCCCGTGCACTACGCCTGGTATCTGATCTGGGTCTGTTGGGCGATGTTCAACAGAAATTGCCATCCTTGGATGATAGCGGCGCACCGTGTCCCGCGCTCCTTCCAGTGCTTGTATTTCTGCTCCCTCGATGTCCATCTTGATAAAATCCACGCGGGAAAGTTGTAACTCCGCAACCAGCTTGTCAATGGTGGTAAGCGGCACTTTCGGTCCTCTCTTGCCTCTATCCAGCACGACGCTCGATGCAGTGGATGCCCAGTCGTTACCGGTGCTCAACTGTAATTCATCCTCTTTGTTCCACACACCTTTTGGGTAGATAATGACGCGCCCACCAGTAACTTCCCTCTCCAGGTTGCGGCGTAAGCACTCCAGGCTTTCGGGGGCCATTTCAATCGCCACTACAAGCTTTGCTCCCTTATCCAGTGCATGGCGTGTGTAGGCTCCCACATTCGCGCCACAATCAAGAACGACATCCCCGGCCCTCACCCCCACAGCCCCCTCATAGACATCGTTCTGTTGCTCCACAAGTGTCTCAGCCAGCGTATCGATGTCGCGGGTAGGAATCCAGTACGAGCCCGTTGGCGTGCGGACTAGCTCGAACGGTCCATCCGGCTTTGCCACCGAAAACGTTTTGCGCAGCGCCCTCCTTGCCACAACCATCTCCACTGGAGGTGACAGCGCCCACACGTCCGCGTAACTGCAATGCCCATTGCGCTGGCTGGCGGCGCCCCGAAAGGTCCTCACACGCCGCGCCATCATGTCGACCTTAAAATCCAGCCCCGAGGTCTCCCCGCTACGTTCTGCCGAGGCGATCATTTGCTGCACCCATAGCAGGCCGGCGGTCATTGACACTACAAAAGTGACAGCACACCAAACTATATAGCGGACCCACTTAGGTGTCTGCATACTTGAAGAGTGTATCAAACCTTTCGATGTGCTTCAAAGGTCTGGGGGCTAACATTTACTCCAAAGTATTGCCGGACAACTCGTTTGACGAACCCTGAATAACCTCTTGTTAGATATTTTAGTTATCTAAGGTTAGTATTTCTCGGCGAGGTGTGCGGCGAACAGGTAGGTCAATCAACTGAAGAATACTACGGAAGGGAGGAAAAGCGGACCGCCCGCCGATCAAGCAGGCGGCCCGCTCGGAATTACCTGGCAAGTCGTACAGTGATCCGCTCCGCAATCGAATTGAATGCCGCCAAGAGTTGACCGGCGTCGGGTGCGTCTTGGAAGTAGCCCACCGTCTGACCGGGGTTCTGCTGAGTCCAGAACAGCTGAGCGGTCGCGCTCGGGTCATTTTGCATGGTTGGATCGTTGGCTAACTTGCGCAGCAACAACGTGTCTGGAGGATCGTTGGGAGCGTTGCCTTCTAAGGCGATCGAGTAGATATTGGTACCCAGCGCCGTGTTCGATCGAATGGCGATCGCCATATTGTCGACGGCGTTTACCGAAGCGATTTCGATCTGTTGCGGTGAGGTTACGCTTAGCGTATCGGAAGAGCTGTTGTAAGGTGCGTTGGGGTTGTACACGCTATAGTTGCCAACAACAGAGTACCCGTGAACGTCCTTGGTGGGCATCTGGATGAGGTCGTTTGCGGGCGCACCGGAAATGGCGGTGCGGGTGGGGTTGCCTCCGTCCATCGAGCATCCACTCGTATTTGACGGCGCCGTGCCGTCGTTACCTCTGACCGGGGGGTTGGTGGTAGTTCGGATGTTGTAGGGAACATTTGTTGTCTCCATACTCAAGCCCGCGGTATTGCCCGTCGCGTACGGCCCGCCGGCCCATTGCTCCACTTCACCGATCGGCGACCCGCTAGTCACAGTGCAACCTCCTTTGAGCAGGCCCGTATAGTTTCCCGTAAACCCGTTCGGTCTGCCGTCTGTCATCAGTACAATCACATTCGCGCGGGTAGCGGAATTCAAGGTAACAAGCTGATTATAGGCCTGGTACATCGCCTCATCCGTGTTCGTGTTCCCACCACAGGTAATCGAGCCGATCAGCGAGGCCACGGTGTTTCCGTTCGCATCCGGCGTGGTGAAAGTCGCCGTGGGCGGGTACGTGAACACCGATGACCCGAACACTACCAGCCCGACCATGTCGCGCCCCGGCGCGAAGTAGTTCAGAAACTGCGTGGCGTCCGTAACCATCCATGCGCAGGGGGTTGTCCCCTGATACGGATAGGTCAACATCGAACTCGACCGGTCCAGCACCAGCATCATCGCCACGTCGCGTCGGCCGGCCTGCGAGGCGGCCGCAATGGTTGTCGTGTTCTGGCCCAGCACCCGCAGGAAGTACAGCGGGGCCGATACCGTGGCCGATGTAGTCACCGTGCGGTAGTTTGGAGTACTGACGCTGTCTACGGTAGGCGCTGCAAAATTCATGTTGGTAGTACCCCAATACCCAGTAGGAAAGTTTGCGTTAAAGAACTGCGTAGCCGCCGCTTCCGCGCTGGTGGCCTGCGCCCCAACCGTCGCGCCATTCGCGAGGGCGCGCGCCCCGGCGAGTGACGCCGCGTCGACGGCCTGGTAGAGCTTTCCCCTGATCATATACAGGACACTCACGTCCACTGCCAATCCGACCAGCGGTATGCTCACCAGCATCGTCAAGGCAGTCATGATGACCGCAAATCCGCGTTGACTGCGTTTCTTATTGGTTACTCGCATGGACATCCTCCGAATTTCCTAAAAGATTGCATTCTGGTAAGTAGCTAAGCCGCCGAATACTCCCGGCACAGCCAGATCCGGAGCGGTTACATAACTCTCCGCCAAGTAAGCGATTTGCTGGTCGGTGAGCGTCGGCATCAAATTCTTGAATGAGTCCGCCTGCGCCGAGGCATCGCCCGTGTAGTTGGCTACGTCGCCGGAGAAGTTGATGATCGATGGATTCGGGTTGCCATATATCGTGGTGAAAATCCCGTTATTTCCAATGACGATCCGGCGCATCACGACCACGTGGCCGCCGCAGTTGTTGCACCCCCCGGAATTGAGGTAAATAAGAGTGCTGAGCACCACCACGCCATTTCCTGTGCTGCCTCCGGTCACGTTGCCGCTGTTGGCCACCAAGTTCAAGCTTTGAGCCAAGGAACTGGCCAGCAGGTTCTGGTTTGCCTGCACCGAAAAATCAACACCTCGCGAGTACATGTGCCCCACGTCGCGCGTCAACTGCACCGCGTCGGATGAGCGAACCAGGGCAAATCCGTAGGTGAAGGTCCCAATAATGATCGGAACGAGGAAGAACGAAGATACGAGGACGAATTCGATCATCATCGATCCTCGTTCGCGTCGGTTTGATCTGGTATTCATGCAGGGTTTCCTCACGATTAGTTGCAGGTAGGTGGCGTGGGATTCACCGCCACCGGGCATCCAGCGAGGGGGCATTGTTCCATCACGTCCGATGCCTGAACGCTGATCGATACCGGCGCACCGCTCTTCATGATGGCGCCAAGCGGCGTGTACTGATAACCAGTAATGGCGACTTGCAAGATGTCGCCGCCAATGGGAGTCGTGGTGGCCGCGCCATAGGGATCGTAGTAGGTGATTGTCACCTGGCACGCCGGATTACTAATGAACCCCAACGCCGCCGACTTCACCACACTGTTGATCGAATCATTCATGTACGTATTTCCGGTCAACAACTGCTCCGTAACGCCAAACCGCACACCCTCATGAGCCGCCTCCTGCAATGTCGTCTTGATAAAGAGCGAGAGAGAAATGTCCATTAACAGGAAGATCAGGGCGAACATCACCAACGTGATCAACCCTGCCTCAACCGTTTCACTGCCTCGCTGCCGATGGCGTCTGCCGGAGGTTGGAATTGTATTCATCAAAGTTCTCACTCGCCCCCTAAGACGAGTGAAACTCAATTATTCTTTAATCCGGAGGAAATTCTTTTTTTTGTTAACTGTAGGCTGACATGTCGTTGACGTTTACCACTAACTCTTTCAATGGGAACTAGCTGGCGGAGTTAACCCTGGAGTGCGAACCTTACTAACTCGGAATGTTACCAGTCCGATTCAGGAGTTGTGGATTTCTCGATCTGTGTCCTACGGTATACGTCACGCTTAGACATCTGCCGTTCGCGGGCGACCTTTTTGATCGCGTCCATGCGGCTCATGCCTTCGCGAATGTGCGCCTCGACAGCGTCCTCGATCGGTGTCGTTTCAGCCGCCGGCGCAACCGCCTTTCCGATGAGCAACGTGATCTCGCCCTTCACCGACGGCCGCGCCGCTAGCTCGGCGTGAACGTCACCCGCCAGGCCGCGCACAAATTCTTCATGTACCTTGGTCAGCTCGCGCGCCACCACCACCGGCCGGGGCCCCATAACGCTCTCCACGTCGCCGAGCGTCTCCACGATCCGATGCGGCGCTTCGTAGAAAATGAGCGTGGCTGCCTCATCCCGCAGAGCCTCCAGCGTTCGGACCCGCTGGCCCGATTTGGCCGGCAGAAAGCCGCCGAAGTAGAACGCATCGGTCGCCAGGCCGGAGCCTGCCGCCGCGGCCACCAGCGCCGAGGGCCCCGGAATCGGGACCACGCGTATCCCCTCTCGGATCGCCGTCGTCACCACGCGATACCCCGGGTCGGAGACCAGCGGCATGCCGGCATCGGAGACCAGCGCCACACTGGCTCCCGATTGCATTTTGGCAACCAGCTCTTCCGACCGTGTTGATTCGTTGTGCTCGTGGTAGCTTACCACCGGTCTTGTGATGCCGTAATGATCCAGCAGCATCCGCGTGTGGCGCGTGTCTTCGCAAGCAATCAGGTCTGCTTCTCGCAACGTCCGCACCGCACGGTAAGTAATGTCTTCCAGGTTGCCGATGGGCGTGGCCACCAGGTACAGAGTCCCCGTCATGGCTCATCCATCATGCGGTAGTTCACCAAGTCGATTCCGGTGTCCTCGATCGCCCGGCGCGTTTCCGGCGCGGTTAATGCCTCGAGCTCTGCTACACGGCTCTCCTTCAATCGCGTGCGCGCGCTCCGCAGTTCGCCCGTGCAGCGGCCCGGATGACACATCAGCTCCGTCGAGCCTTCCGGTAGAGCGCGAATGAGCGCCACCAGTTCGCTCGTGCGAAACCTGCCTGTGATCTGGAATCCGGCAAAGTAGTCCGTGGTTCGGCATTGGTGCTGAGTCAGAACGCGGTGAAAATGGCTGCGGAGGAACGCCATGCCCGCGCTCGTTGCGCGCTTGCCCCACGGCGTTCCCGCGCGTGCCGCCGTGATTGGCAGGTCGAACGGGCGCCGTACCCACCTGATACCGAACTCCTCGGCGACGCGTGCCACTCCATCCAGCACAGGTGGCGCCAGGTGAGTGTGCTTGTGTGTGTCGAGGTGTGTCAGGCGGATTCCGGCGTCCAGGATGCGCCGTACCTGCGCCGCGAGCTCTTCGTAAATATTCATTCGCCTTGCCGCGATCGCCGCCAGTAGCCGCGGTACGCTCGATGGCAGCGCGCGACCCCCTTCAGCGAGCGACATCCCGCCAACCAGCACCAAGTGCGCGCCGATATCCAGCGACTGATTCTCACGCGCCCGCCGCACCGCGTCGTCGAAGGCATCGCCGTTCGCCATCAGAGTTGTGGCCGTGAGAATTCCCCGCCGGTGCGCCTCGATGATCCCCTGATTCACGTCGTTGGTAAACCCGAAATCATCGGCGTTCACCACCAGTTGTTTCCGGACGCTCAAAATAGTGAGATCTTCAGCTGGAAAAACTTCTTCGGATTCGTCCGCGCTTGCTGTAGCAATTGGCGCAACTCGCTAGTGGCACCGTTCAGGCTCTCGTACAACTGCGGGTTCACCATCAGTTGCCCCATCGTCCCCTGCCCGGAATTCAGCTTATCCACCGTCGCGTCCACCTTGGCGATCAGCTGAACGATGCTGTTGTGCAGAGCGTCGTCTTTCAGGAGTTTGCCCGCGGTGCCCCGTCCTGCCTGCAGGTCGGCCAGGAGCTGATTAGCCTGCGATGTCACCTGCCGCAAATCGTTGAAGAGCGCTTCATCCTTCAGTAGCTTTCCGGCTGTGCCTCGCCCTTGCTCCAGGTCCGCCAGAATCAGATTGAGTTTATCTAGCGGCGCCCGAAGACTGTCATATAAATCAGGGTCATTCAGAAGACGGCTGATCGTTCCCTTCCCCGTCCGTACCGTCGTCAGAATCTGCTGCGCTTCTCCCACGGTGCTGTTCAACCGGGCAAACAGCTCTTCGTCCTTCAGAAATTTACCCAGGTTGCCCTTGCCTTCCTCCACATAGGTCAGTATTCCGTTGACCCGCGTCAGCAAACTTTGAAACTGCGCGAGTAGGCCTGCGCTCTCCGCCATGAGCTGCGGAATGTCTTGATTCGGTGCGCTGCGGATCTCGTCGCCAGGCTGCACATGTTCGGCGGCGCTACCCTTGGTGATATCGATGAACTTGTCGCCAAGCAGATTGGAGGCGGCGATCCCGGCCATGGAGTCCTTCGGTATCTCTGGCAAGTACTCGGAGCGAATCGACATGTCGATTTCGACAATCCTCCGCGGGTCCTTCGATCCCGATAACTTCAACGCATCGACTTGCCCTGCCGGAATTCCGTTCAGGCGCACCGGGGCCCCCTCGGCCATTCCAGACGAGTCGTCCATAAAAGTGCGGAGCGGAAACGTGCGCGTGAATAGCGACTTCTCTTTGGTCAGCAGAAAGATCAGCACAGCGATGATGGTCATGGCCACTATCGCCATGATCCCGACGCGAAGCTGCGCAAAACTCACCTTACGAGGATCAGCCATCGGCTATCCGCCCCCCTGCTTTCGGAATTTGGAGATGTAGGGATCCTCCACCGCTTCGAGTTCCGCCTCCGAGCCCTCGAACACCAGCCGGCCTTCCCGCATCACGATGAATTTTGTTCGGAGTTGGGGCCGGTGCCCGTTCTCGCGCGCCGGTACGAGCTGGCCATTGTTCGGATTGTATCGAAAATTCGCCATCAAAAGTCCGTCCTGATAGCGATGCGTAACGATCAGCGTCGTGGTATTCGACAGGTCGCGCTCCTTGATGACCAGCGTCATAATCGTATGAGCCGTGATCGGATCAAGCCCCGCCGTCGGCGAATCATACAGCAGCAGCGGCGGACCGGTTACCACGGCGCGGGCAATCGCGGCCCGCCGCCGCATTCCGCCCGAAAGCTCACTCGGGAAGCGCGCCAGGGTCTGGTCCAATTCCACAAAATGCAGCGCCTCTTTGACCCGCCTCTCGACATCCTCCGCTGGGCACTGGATAGCCTTGTGGTTGAGCAGCGGGTAGGCCACGTTCTCCTCGATGGTCAGTGAATCGAACAGCGCACTCTCCTGGAACAGCATCCCGACCCTGCTGCGAACCTCAAACATCTCGCGCTCCGTCATCCGTGTGATGTCTTTCCCAAGTAGATACACCGATCCGGAATCGGGACGCACCAAGCCGATCGCAGCCTTCAGGAGCACAGTCTTCCCGCTGCCGGCTGCGCCTAGGATGATGCGAGCCTCGCCCTCCGGAACTTCGAACGACAGGTCCTGTAATACTGGCGTCCCCTCGAAGGACACCGAGACGTGATCGAATCGCACTACAGATTTCAACCCCTCGGCTAACATCAGGAGGAAGAGACCAAATGGCTGGTGAAGATGCGTGTCAGGAAGACCGTGAGCAAGAAGATCAGCACCGACGCCATCACGACAGCCTGCGTCGTGGCACGGCCTACCCCCTGCGTTCCACCGGTTGCCCGCAGACCGTAATAACAGCCCACCAGGGCCACCACGAAAGCGAAGACGAATGGCTTTAGTAGACCCTGTGCGACATCCACCCACACCAGCGCCCGCCACGCCGTGCTCCAATACACTGATCCGGGAACGTCCACCAAATTCGCCGCGATCAGGTATCCGCCGAACAGTCCCACAAAATCCGCGATGATGGTCAGTAGCGGCAGAGTCACGCAAGTCGCGATCAAACGCGGCGTCACCAGTTTTTGGATTGGGTCGGTACCCAACGCGCGCATCGCATCGATCTGCTCGGTGACCTTCATGGAGCCAAGCTCGCTGGCGATTCCCGAAGAGTTTCGCCCGGCCACTAACAGCGCCGTGAGCGCCGGACCCAGCTCGCGAACCAGCGTGATGGCCACCGCCGTGCCCACTTGGCCCTGCTGTCCCCACTGTGCCAGCGCGCGGGCAAGCTGCATCGTCATGGTGGCTCCGGTGAAAAACCCAACCAGGACGACGATCAACAAGCTGCCGACACCGATGCTGTCCATCTGCAAAATGATGTCGTCGGAGTAATGCGGTTTTCGGAAGACGTTACGGAGCGCCGCGCCGGTAAGTATATAGAATTCCTGGATCGGCAGGATGATTCTGACTAGAAATCCGGGCACCGGAGAGCCACCTCGCTCTCGATGCTACCATACAACTACGAAAGGACTTACCGACATTGCGGGCATTCGCGTGGGCCACGCGTCCGACTATGACGCGCTCACCGGTTGCACCGTCATCCTGTGCGAAGCAGGCGCTGTCGGTGGAATTGATATTCGTGGCGCCGCTACCGGAACCGAGGAAATCGACGTTTTGCGGCCTGCTCACGTCACTGATAAGGTGCACGCCGTCGTGCTCGCAGGCGGCAGTGCTTTCGGCCTGGAAGCCGCCTCGGGCGTGCGGCGCTTTCTCGAACATCGTGGCGTCGGATTCCGGACTGGCGCTGCCGTCGTTCCCATCGTCCCTTGCGCCATTCTCTACGACCTTGCCATCGGCAAGCCGAACGTGCGGCCCAGCCGCGAAATGGGCGAAGCGGCGGCGGCTGCTGCCACCGCGGATCCGGTCAAATCGGGTGCCGTCGGCGCGGGAACCGGCGCAACCGTCGGGAAGATCTTCGGCATGGACCAGGCCATGAAGTCCGGCATCGGCTCGGTAACCGTGAATTTGACCGATACGGTGCGTGTCGCGGCGCTAGTAGCCGTGAATGCTTTCGGCGACGTGTTCGACCCCGATACGAACAAGCTGATCGCTGGTGCTCGCCGCGCGCACAATAGCACCGAACTGGCCGATACCCAGGCCGAAATGAAGCGTGGCGCTCGCGGTGGATTTGGCAGGCAAAACACGACCCTCGCCGTCGTGGCCACCAATGCCAAGCTCTCCAAGGTCGGCGCCACCCGGTTGGCCGAAATGGCAAACCTCGGCATGGCGCGCACCATCTTTCCCGTCCACACCGCGTTCGACGGCGATCTGTGCTTTGCGTTGTCTCTCGGGAACGAAACGGCGGATTTGAATACCCTGGGAGTGGCCGCCGCGGAAGCCATCGCCAAGTCCATCGTGCTCGCCGTCAGAAGCGCGCCCACACTCGGCGGTGTGCCTGGACTGGCAGGCGCGCGCGAATAAAACTGAGAGAAATTCTCCGCGTCGCACACTAGCCTGTTTCTCCTTCATCAAGGGAACTGTGTTTATGAATACCGGACGGAAGAGCCGTGTTTCTACGCCACCACCGGACGAGCAGCACTTAGCGGAACTGGTAAATGCGGTTCGCGCCGGCGACCAGGACGCGGCCAGCGAGTTGCGTCACCTCCTCTACCCGGGTACGCGCTTCTTGATCCAACGCCGGTTGGGCCGCGTAGATGTCGAGCAGCACGTGGCGGAGGTACTAGATACGGCGATTCGCAGCCTCGCTGACGACCATTCGGCGGATGGCGGAAACGTGACCGCCCTGGTGCGCCGCCTAATCGGCGAGCGTCTTCCCACTACCCAAAGAAAGCCGGCTACCCGTGCGATTCCGGAAGACACTGCCGTCGCTTCGGCCAAAGGAGTTTTGAAAGGGTTATCTCCGTTGGAGCGGGACGCGCTGAGGAGGTGTTATGTGCTTCAGCAGCCACTCGAGTCGTTCCTACAATCCCTCAAACTGACGCCAGATCAGTTCCGGGCGATTCGGTCCAAGGCACGGACCGAGTTTAGTGCCAGACGTTCCTCACAGATATATGTTGCGTAACAGAGTTGTTTTCGGCCACTTATGAAAACTAGTTGAGAACCTCCCCCGCTTGGAAGCACTTCAACATCAGAATTGAGGATCCCGCCTCCCCGCAATTCGGCTTCGCGCACCGATTCTTGGAGGGAGGGGGGAGAAGGGTTGTTATAAATGGCGCTTATTGAGCAACATCCCAGCGAGGAAGTCATGGAGCGGTACCTGTTCGGGGCGCTCTCGGAGCCAGAGGCAGAGCAACTGGAAGAGCACCTGCTCATTTGTCATTCATGCATCGATACAGCAGAGCAGCTTTTGAGCTTTGTCCAGTCGCTTCGCAGCACGCTCAAGCCCCGGCGGCACCAGAAAGCACGCGCCGCTGGGAGAGACGTCATGCTGGAACAGTAAGGGTGCGCTGCGCACTCGCCATGAGAGCGCAAAGAAACAGCCACGGCCGCGAGCCGGCTGCGGCGTGATACAAAAGTACAGATGCTCCGCCGCACCTTTCTGCAAAGCACCTCGGCTGCGGCGCTGGCGGCTACGGCCAACGCGCAGGGGCAGAGCATACAGCTCGGGTTCGATAGTTTTTCCGTCCGTGACTTTGGATGGAAGGACATCCAGCTCATCGATTACGCCGCCAGCCTGAAGCTCGACACCATTCAGCTATCGAGCCTCAACGATTTCACAAGCCTGGAGCCGGCGCACCTGGCGGCGGTGAAGGATCACGCGGAACTGGCGGGGATCGTCATCGACGCCGGCATCTACACCATCTGTGAAGCGTCGACAAGCTGGAATCCCAAAGAGGGCAGCGCGACGGCGTACCTGCGCAAGGGGCTGCGCGTGGCGAAAGCCGTTGGCTCGCATGTTTTGCGCTGCGCGATGGGCACGCGCGAGGACCGGCCGCATCTCGAACACTGCATGGACCTGACCGTGAAGGCGCTGCAATCGGTGCGCTCAGAAGCGCTCGATCTGGGCGTCCGCATCGCGGTGGAAAATCACGCGGGGGACATGCAGGCGCGCGAGATGAAAATGCTCATCGAAGCGGCGGGCAAGGATTTCGTAGGGTCGTGCCTGGACGCGGGTAATCCACTGTGGGCAATTGAAGACCCGCTCCTGACTCTCGAAATGCTTGGGCCATACGTGGTGACCACGCACATCCGGGATACGGCGGTGTTCGAGCATCCGCGCGGCGCGGCGGTGCAATGGGTAGCATTAGGCGACGGCTCCGTGGATCTGCGGCGCTTCGTCGAGCTGTACAAGAAATTGTGTCCCAACGCGGCGATGCAGCTCGAAATCATCACGGGAATGCCACCGGATGTAGTATCGTACCTCGAACCTGATTTCTGGAAAGTGTTTCCGCGAACGCCGGCATGGGAGTTTGCGCGATTCCTCAAACTCGCGAAGAGCGGGCATCCGTACATGGGGCCGATGGTGATTGCGGGTTGGGGCACGAAATCACCCGCGGTGGAAGCGGCATTTAAGGAGCAGCAGCGGACGGACCTCGAGCGCAGTCTGGAATACGCGAAGAAGGTGCTGGACGTGGGCGTGAGGTGGAGAAGTTGAGCGACAAACCGATCCAGCTGGGTTTCGATAGTTATTCGATCCGCGATTTCCGGTGGCACGACATACAGTTGCTGGACTACGCGGCGAGTTTGCAGCTCGATACGATCCAGCTTTCCGGACTCGGCGATTACGAGAGCCTGGAGCCGGCGCACCTGGCGAAAGTGAAGGATCACTCGGCGCGGTTGGGGATCGCGATCGACGCGGGCATCGGCTGCATCTGTCCGCTTTCGAAAGGCTGGAACCCTCGCGAGGGCAATGCGACGGACTATCTGCTGAAGGGTCTGCGGGTGGCTCATGCGGTGGGCGCGCCTTCGATGCGCTGTTACTTGGGTGGCGGTGCGGATAGGCCGAATCTCGAGCGCTGCATGGAGGTGACGATCCAGGCGTTGCGATCGGTACGTGCGCAGGCGCTCGATCTTGGTGTGCGCATTGCGATCGAGAATCACTCGGGCGACATGCAGGCGCGCGAAGTGAAGACGCTGATCGAAGAGGCGGGGAAAGATTTCGTTGGCTCGTGCCTGGATAGCGGCAATCCGATGTGGGTGGTGGAAGACCCGCTGGTAACGCTGGAGACGCTGGGGCCGTACGTGGTGACGACGCACATTCGCGATTCGGCGGTGTGCGAACATCCGCGAGGGGCCTCGGCGCAATGGGTGGTGCTGGGAGACGGCTCGGTGAACTTCCACCGGTTCGTCGAGCTTTACAGGAAAGTTTGCCCGAATGCGGGGATGCAGCTCGAAATCATCACGGGCCGGCCCCCGACTGTGCTGCCGTACCTGGAACCAGATTTCTGGAAGGTGTTCCCGAACATGCCTGCGTGGGAGTTCGCGCGATTCGTGGAGTTGGTGAAGAGCGGGCATCCGTACCTGGGGCCCATGGTGATCGGTGGGCCGGGAGAGCAATCGCCGGCGATCAAGGCCGCGCTCAAGGAACAACAGCGGACGGATTTGGAGCGGAGCCTCGAATACGCGAAGAAGAGGCTGGGCGTGGGCGTGCGGTGGAGGGGCTAGGCTAACTCGATTCGTGCGACGGCCTATGCGGTGGTCGCCGCCCGCCAACCTTCTATCGCCCGCCTCATTTGGTCGCGATCGAGGAGGTACAGCGGGTTGTCGTACTGGTTCAACCTCTCGGTCGGATCATTGGCGAGATCGAAGAATTCATTGGGGCCGCTCGCGTTATTGCGCAGGACGAGCTTGAAACGGCTATCGCGCGCCATTTCCGTATTCCGGTACTGGCCGAACACCAGCGTACGGCGCGGAGCACTATTCGGCAGCGGCTTGCCGGTCACCAGCAAATGATAACTGCGTCCGCACAACTTACCGCCGGGCGCCGGCAACTCGAGGAGATTGCAAACCGTGGGCACGAAATCGTAGGCGCTCACCAGTTCCGGGCGCACGCTTTGCGCCGGGACTTGTCCCAGCCACTGCCAGATCATGGGCGCCTGCATCACCTCGTCGTACATGTTGATCGGGTTGGAGGCGAGGCCGCCCGTCCAAAGGCCATGCCGGCCAAGCAGATGGCCATTGCTGCTGGTGACGATGATGATGGTGTTGTCGCGCACGCCACGCTGGTGCAGTTTCGTGAGCAGAAGCGGAATTTGATCGTCGAACGCGGTGATTGCGGCCGCGGCCTTCCGTAGGTTGCCGACGGGATCTTTGAAGAAATCTTTCCCACGGAGCAGATTCGCCGCGGCGGGCTCCCATCCGGTGGTGTCGAACGGCGTCTTCGCGTACATCTCGTAATAACGCGCCGGAAGGCCGTCATAGGGCGGATGCGGATTGAGATAGCGGACCGTCAGGAAGAATGGCTTGGCGGAACTCTGTTGATCGAGAAAGGCGCCGGCTTTGGCCGTGAGGAGGCCGGTTAGATCACCCTTCTCGGCGACGGCCTGGCCGTTCCAGTTCATGTGCGGGTCTTGATAAGCCGCCGCGCCATCGATGGTGTACCAGAAGTGAAAGGCGTGCTGGGGAGTACGGTCGTCCCCGATGCCCCATTCGCCAACAAAGCCGCATTCATAGCCAACGCCGGCCAGAATGTCGGAAAGCAGGACTTCGTTGCGGAACGAAGGCGGCGGGGCGGCCTGCCCCTGCGGAGGGTTTTCCAGCGGTTCGCCCGTGAGGAAATCCTGGATGCCGTGCTGGCGCGGGACGCGGCCAGTCAGGAGGGTCGCAAGGCCAGGCGAGGACGACGGCGTGCAGACGATGTTGTTCCGAAAGCGCGTACCGGTTTGGGCGAATTGGTCGATGTTGGGCGTGCGGATTTCCTTGTTGCCCGCGCAACCGAGCATCCAGGAACCGAGGCCATCGGCCACGATCAACAGAATGTTGGGACGCGGACTGCGGGGGCGTTCCTTGCGGGCGAGCGCGGGCAGAGCCAGGCCGCCTAAGATAAAGTTCCTGCGCTGGATGGACATGGCCGAAACAGCCATCATCCCACAGCCGGAGAGCCTCTTTTCGCCCGGCAACGGGCTGTTTGGTAAACTCGTAGAAGCGAATTCCCACCAGGCGGCGTAGCTCAGTTGGTTAGAGCGACGGTCTCATAATCCGTAGGTCGAGCGTTCGAATCGCTCCGCCGCCACCAGTGTCCCCGAGTTGTGGATCATAATGTCAATATGCTTAAACAATTTATCGTAACGTTATGCCTCTCTTGCGCCGTTGCCGCTCCGGCGCTGCCGGCGGAATGGAAGCAACTATTCAACGGCAAGGATATTAACGACTGGCAGCACGTAGGGCCAGGCTCAATGAGCGTGGAAAACGGTTTAATCCGGACGCACGGCGGTATGGGACTACTTTATTGGAAGGGTGGAAAAATCAGCAACTGCGTCTTGCACGTCGTCTACAAGATGCGTGACCACAACGACAATTCGGGCGTCTTCGTCCGCATCCCGCTGGAACCGAGGGAAGAGTGGATGCCCGTGCACTATGGCTACGAAGTACAGATCGACAACGAGCCTGAGAAATCCGGGGAAGATGAGTATCACATCACCGGAACGCTCTACTCGCTGACCAAGCCGCTGGCGAAACCATTCAAACCGGGGCCGGAGTGGAACACGATGGAGATTACGCTGGATGGCCCGCACACCATCGTGACGGTGAATGGCGTCAAGGTGACCGATTACACCGAAGGCCAGCCAGTTCCCGCACGGAAGTTTGACTTCGAACCGCAGCGCGGACGCCGGCCCCTCGAAGGCTATTTCGGACTCCAGAATCACAGCGACAACGACATCGTGTTCTTTAAGGAAGTTTCGATTAAGCCGCTGAAGTAGCGCGACGTCTACCTACGGACACCGGGCGCGGCGGTATACTTCTTATTTGCAGACGTAGAACTCCGAATAAGAAGGATCCCACATGAGCTCAAGACGTGAGTTCCTTGGCGAGGCCGCGGCTTTTCTCACCGCTACGGGAGCGCTGTCCGCACAAAGCGGCACTGGCCTGAACTTTCCGCTCGTGGACTATCACGTTCATCTGACAGCGACGTATTCGCTGGAGGATGCGATCGCTCTATCGAAACAGCGCGGCGTGAAGTTCGGCATCGCCGAACATGCCGGCACGAAGGAAAACAACTATCCCACCATCCTATCGAGTGACGAAGAGTTGCAGCAGTGGATTGCCAGGCTCGATGGCAGGCCGGTCTACAAGGGCGTGCAGGCCGAATGGATCGACTGGGCCAAGTGCTTTTCCAAGGATGTTTTCGCGCAGCTCGATTACGTCTTGTCGGATGCCATGACGATCCCGGGCCCTGGCGGTAAGCGCCTAAAGATGTGGCAGCCTGATTTCGATCCCGGCGACGCACAGGAATTCATCGAACGCTACGTCAAGTGGAGCGTCGAAGTGATTGAGAAGGAACCGCTGGACATCTTCTCGCACCCGACCTGGCTGCCGCCGCCCGTCGACAAGCTCTACGACACGCTCTGGACCCCGGAACGCATGAAGCCGATTATCCAAGCGCTCAAGCGTACCGGGACCGCGGTCGAGATCGATTCGGCTTACAACATACCTGGACTGCCGTTCTTGCAACTAGCGAAGGAAGCGAAGCTGAAGTTCTCGTTTGGATCGAACAGTGGCGCCGGCGCCGTGCGCACCATTGATTTCTGCGTTGAAAGAGCCCGGGCACTTGGATTGACGGCGAACGATATGTTCGTTCCAGCGGCCCGCGGCCGGAAACCGATTCAGCGCAGGCGCATCGCGGCCTGAACGGAATCTTACTTCCACCGAAACAGCTTCAGCGCCGTAAAGAAACACACAATCATCCAACACGTGATGACTGCCAGTTGTGGGCTGAGCTGCGAAAGGTGCGCGCCTTGCAACATACTACCGCGCATGGCGTCGATGACTGCCGTCAGCGGCAATGCTCTGACGAAGGGCTGAAACACGTTGGGGAAGCGGTCGGCGGAAAAGAAAACGCCGGAGAAGATCCACATCGGCAACATCACCAGGTTCATCAGCCCGGAGGCTGCTTCCATGGTTTGCGCGCGCGATGCTACCAAGAGGCCCAGCGTGCTGAAAGAGATCGAGGAAAGCAGGCAAAGCAGGGCCAGCTCCCAGAGCGGTCCGCGCACGGGCACTCCGAAAACGAGCACGCCAAAACCCACCACGGCCGCGATCTCGATATAGAGCAGCGCGAGGCGCGAGAGCAGGAAGGAAAGCAGGTACTGCCAGCGCGGCATTGGCGAGGCGATGAGCCGCTTTAAGAGTTTCTTGCGGCGCGCGTCGACGATGGTGAAGCCGATGCCCCAAATGCCGCTGCCCATCAGGTTGGTGCCCACCAGACCGGGAACGAGAAAATCGATGTATCGGGAACCGGGCTCGCGCATGAAATCATCGGTGACGGCGACGGCGTCACGAGCGCCGGCAGCGCGTTGTACGGCGCGGTCCACAACCAGCTTCGCAGCGCGGCCATCCGGGTTGGTGTCGTCATAGCGGTAGGTCACGCCGCCATTCGCAGCCGGTACTGCGAGCAGCACAATCCGCCCCGTGCGCAGCGCCCGTTCGCCCGTCGCAAGATCGACCTGCTCGACGGAGAGCCCTTTGTCGCCGCGCAACGCACCGGCAAGCTGCGGTCCCACAGCCGCGATTTTGATTACGTCGGCGGGGCGATTGCGAAAAGCGATACCCAATCCGCCGGCCAGCAGAATGGGGAACACGAACACCCAGAAAACCGCCTCCGGCTCGCGCCAGAACTCGCGAAAGCGCACCAGGGTAAGCTGCACGAGCGAGTTCTCGATAAACGACTTGCGTTCCGCCGCCGGCCGCATTGCGCGCGCCACAGCAGTGCCCTCACTCATCGCGCAGATGCCTCCCGGTGAGGGACACGAAAACGTCCTCGAGCGTGGCGGAGTGCGTACGCAACTCCGTCAGCGGAATGCGGTGGCGGGCCAGCTCGTCGAACAAAGCCGGCACCGCCCGGTGCAACACCGTGACCTGCAACTGATACCCGCCATTCTGACAGTGAGCCACACGCACGCCGTCGAGCTTCTCGAGCGCAGCGAGATCCAGCGGAGCGGTGCCATCCACTGCAAACTCCACCATGTGTTCGGCGCCGATCGACTCAATTAATTCGGCCGGTGTGCCGAGCGCGATCACCTTCCCATGGTCCATGACGGCCACACGTTCGCAGAGACGCTCGGCCTCGTCCATGTAGTGCGTCGTCAAAATGATAGTACGGCCTTCGGTTTTGAAACGCTCGATCAAGTCCCAAAGCTGGCGGCGCGCCTGCGGATCGAGACCGGTCGTAGGCTCGTCAAGGAAGAGCAGATCGGGGTCGCCCACCAGAGCGCACGCCAGAGCCAGCCTCTGTTTCTGGCCGCCGGACAGGCCGCCCACGCGCGAGTTCTGCTTTTCTTCGAGCTGCACCATGGCTATGACGTCGGAAACCGCAGGCCCGCGGCGGTAGAAGCTGCGGAAGAGGTGGAGCGTTTCCTCGACGGTGAGCTTTTCCGAAAGTTGCGTCTCCTGAAGCTGGACGCCCAGGCGCTGGCGCAGCGCGGCAGCATTGGTTTCCCACCGCAAGCCGAGCAGCTCCACGGTGCCCGCATCTGGCGCCGTGAGACCTTCGCAGATCTCGATCGTCGTCGTTTTGCCCGCGCCGTTGGGGCCGAGCAAGCCGAAGCATTCGCCGGGACGGACCTCCAGGTCGAGCCCGTCGACCGCCACAACATCGCTATACGCCTTGCGGAGCCCGTGCACGCACACCGGCAGATGACTCGGCGAAATGGGCATAGTTCAGTATGTTCCGCGAGGCGGCAGCGGCGCAATTGGGAAACGGCTACCAGATCAGATGGATCACTTTGCCTGCCGCGGTTTGAGCCCGAACTCCATGTGAAGCCGGATGCCCTCGATCCATACCGGACCGCGGTCGTGGTTGTAGGCCGGGTTGTCGACGCGCTGCAGATCGAACGTGGCGAAGAAACCAGGGAACAGCCGCACGCTGTAGTAGGTCTCCCAAACGTACTCCGGTGCGTAGTTCAGCTTGCCATCGCCAATCAGAAAGTCGAGTCCACCACCCGCGAGGTATAGGGCATGAACACCGGAGAGACCGCCCGCGGTAAGCGACGTCGCGACTACGTCCTCCTTTCTGTGCCACGTCGTTCCCTTCACCGAAACGCCGCCGCTAGCCAGCCGGTCAATGGCGGTGAATGCGAAGGACGCCGTTTTGCCGTCGTTCCAACCGAGCCGTGTGAAGACCCCGATGTCCCGAGAGATCTGCTGCTCGATGTTCACGCCCATTCCGTACTTGAGAGTGCCGAAGCGGCGGACGGCGGTAACGTCCGGAGTGGTTCCGGTTTGCGCGGCGAGGCGCAGCGCATCGGCATAGTGGCCGGAGTAGGTGTGATTCAGGTACTCGAGAACGCGGACGGCACCGGGGTGATCTCCAATAGAGTAGCGGCGCTCCTGTTCGAACGTGTCGCCGCGGTCGCGAAACAGCCGCCGGTCGAACCGCGGCCCATTGGCGACCTTGGGTTCGGCGGCGGCGCCATATCGCAATGACCAGTTGCGTGTGTGAAACTCGTGGACCATGCCCCAGGTGTAACCGCGCGTATCGGCCGGATAATCCCAGGCGCCGTTGTACATCACTCCCCAGGGTATGAACTGCGTGCGCGGATCGTGAGTGTAGTTATTATTGTCGAAAAAATCGGTGACGGAGAAGCGACCGACAACGATCGTGTAGCGGGTCATGGGACGCTCACCGGAAAGCTGGTTGGGATCGCTTTCGAAGTGCTCCTTCTCTGATCCGAAGCCGAAATCATGGGAAATATACAGCCGTGCAATATACGGTTTCGGCGTCGCGCTTGCCACGCGAGGCAGTTCACCGTTCGGAGAGTTGGCAATCCCGTTGACGCCGCTGAACCCTCTGCCGCCGGCGATCTCCGGGTCGAAATAGAACTGCGTGTTCTCACCGAGCCGAACGCCAAAGAATAACGAAGTCGTCAATGACACGACATGTTCCGGAACGTCGTGAAGACTCAACGGTCCCTCATACGGAGAGTTGAATGTTCCGTGCTCCTGGCCAATGGAAGTGGCTTGGTAGTAGAGATTCCAGAGCTCGGGTGCTTCTTGCTCGTTAGGATCGGCCTCCTGGGCTGTCAGTTGGCGGCAACCAATCAGCGCGAGAGCCAGGAGTGCAAATTTCGTCTTCATGATTGCGCTTTTCACGATTTGTTCTGGCAAGACGCTCACTCCCCATTTTCAGCGATGTGTAGTCCTGATTTCGTAACCGGTCCGTTACGCGACCTTTGCCGGCAGCAACTGCTCGCCCGCGAGTGACGCGTCTTCGGTATCGACCGCGGCGACGACTTCCCATGAGATGGCCGTCACACTCGCTTCGAGCGAGAGCCGGGTAACGATCTGCTCCAGGAATTCATCCTTGCGTCCGGCCGTCCTGAGATGCGCTCTCACCTCCACACGATCCAGGCCTTCCTGATCTCTGCTTTCGAGCGCGACGAGAGCCAACGGCGTGGGCTGCACATTCTGCACCAGGAGCACCCGCATATGGGCCTCGTCCGCCGCGCGGCAGGTGCAACGGAACCGGTAATGGATCTCGTGCTCCGATACCTCCGCGGAAGTACGATTGATGCGCCGCGCCAGGGGGCGCAGCAACAGATTGGCCGCCAGCACACCGAGCGAGCCGATAGCGGCCAGGCCGAAATAGCCGAGCCCGGCCAGCGTCCCAACCGCTGCCGTGCACCAAAGTGTAGCCGCGGTGTTGAGTCCCTGGATGTTGAATCCGTCCTTGAGAATCACGCCTCCGCCGAGGAAGCCGATGCCGGAGACGACGTAAGCAGCCACACGTCCTTGGCTCCCGTCCCCCACGATCAAGCCGCCCATCACGACGAACATCGCCGAGCCGACTGCGACCAGAGCGTTGGTACGCAGGCCGGTGAGGCGTTGCCGCCACTGCCGCTCCAAGCCGATCAATCCACCGAAAAGGAGCGCCGCCAGCAGTCGAAGTGCAAAATCCATCCAGTTCATCGTCGTTCACCTCCTCGGGCACTAGAAAACGCCCGCCAGATCCGCCACGTGGTACAGAACCAGCAGCATCATCAGCACCAGATAGGTTCGCAGGGCCAGCAAGGAAAAGCGGACGCTCCGCGTCATGAGCATCGGCCCCAGACCGGCAGTGTCAACTTTCTGTTCCGGCAGATCATCCAGCGGGTGAACCACCAGGTACTGTTTTGGCGCCTCCAACTCATCCATGTATTGAACCGTAGTCATGTCTCTCTCCTCCTTAGCTTGCCGGGAACAGATTCGGCGCCACCACTTGGGCCGCCAGAACCAGCGAGAGGACGAACAGGAGAACAATGATCGTCCAGTTCACCCGGTTGTTCCACGGCTTATTGCAGAACTCCTCCCCTAACAGCTCCTTATCATTCAGCAGCAATTGCAAGAAGATGATGGCCGAGGGAAGCATGATGCCGGCCAGCACCTGGACGCTGACGATGATCAATTGCAGCGGCGCGCCCGGTATTAAGACGACGGCCGCTGCCGCGCCAATGCAGGCGACATAGATGGCGTAAAAGCCGGGAGCCTTGCGTATCGGCATCTGGAGGCTGTGGGGCCAGCCTCTCACTTCGCCGTACGCCCAGGCGCTGGAGAGCGAGATCGCCGTCGTCCCCAGAACGGCCGCGTTGATCATCAGCAAGAGAATGCCGGTGCGGATCGCCGGACCTACAATGGCCCCCAGATCCACTGCCATCTGTGCCGGATCGGTGAAACTCAGCCCGTGCATCTTCGAGGCGTTCCCGGCCAGCATCATGCACCCGGCCACGACGATCGTAAAGCAAGCTCCAATCAGCGTGTCCAGTCGCGCCCACTTCAAGTCCGCAAACCGCAGCCGCTTGTCGGCCACGCAGCTTTGCTGAAAGAAAAGCTGCCACGGGGCGATAGTAGTTCCGACGATCCCGATCACCAGGAACACCAGCCCCGCCGTCAGGCCGCCGAGTGGCATCGATGGCAACATGGCGCCGTGCGCGATCTCGCCCAGCGCCGGCCGAAGGCGGAACGCGATAAACAGCCAGGCGACATCCAGCAGACAAAGGAACACGACCGTGCGCTCCCAGCGCAGGTAGCTTCCTGTCAGCACCAGCAGAACCAGCGCCACCGCGGAGATCGGCACGCCGATTTGCGGCGGGATACCCAGTTTCCGAAAAGCCAGATCGATGGCTGCAAATTCCGTAACCAGGGTGAGGAAGTTCACCAGCTGGAGATCCAGCAGCGAAAACCGGCCCCACCACTTCCCGAAGCGCTTGTAGATCATGGCGGCGTGGCCTTCGCCCGTGGCGATTCCCAACCGCACTACCATCTCCTGTACGAAATAGGTGATGGGCAACAACAATATCAGCAGCCAAAGCAGATGCGTGCCGTACTGCGCGCCAGCCTGGATATAGGTAGAGACCGCTCCCGCGTCATTGTCGGCCTCCATGACGATCAGTCCCGGACCGGAGACCATAAGGAAGGTCAGCAGGCCGTGAGCCCACTTGGTCCGAACCAAACGCCCCCGCGCTGGCGGAGCGCCGCCCGAGTGCACATTTTGGAGTAGCGTATTCATCGCGGACCCTTGCGGCGACGCTTTCGGACAAAATGAGTCCTTCGCCTCCCGCGTCGTTAGATAGCGCGGGTGGCCGTTTGCCGAAGTCTCGGACGGAGAAGCGGGACGGAGGCTCGAACTGCCGGCGCGATTGACTTAAGCGCGCGTGCTATCGGCGAAAGGAGGACACTCCAGAGGGAGGCTCGGCCGATTCATTGGCGGACGGGTCTTCGAACCGCGTGTGACTACCACCGTCGGACATGCAGGGCGCCTCCTTATTCTTGAAGTGAGAGTGACGCGCTTCACAGTGCGTTGCTCTGTTCGCAGAGTAGCACGGTATTCTGCGGGCAGGCAAGAAAAAAATCCTAAAATCTTCCTGCCGCTATATATACCCCCTTAGGTATCTGTATCATACCCGCCCCGGTATCGGGTTCGGCTCCCAGAGCCCTCGTGACCCTGGTACGCTAAAGAACGGCATGGCACACGTCATTCGAGACAAGAAGAAGCTGCTGCATCGCATCCGGCGGATTCGCGGGCAGGTCGAGGCGATCGAAAGGGCCCTCGAAGAAGAGGCGGATTGCGCGGACACGCTGCACACCATCGCCGCGGCCCGCGGCGCCATGGATTCCCTGATGGCCGAAGTCATCGAGGGACACGTCCGTTTTCACGTGGTAGATCCGGACAAGAAACCGACGTCAGAGCAGGCTCGGGCCGCCCAAGAATTGATTGACGTGGTCAAGCTCTACCTGCGCTAGCGGCCAGTGAGCGGTCCCCAATTGTAAAACCCGCGATTCCGGACTTGCGTCCTCCGTTCCCGTGCCGCCATCATATCCTTATGCTAAAAATTACGCTTCTGACTTTGGGAATGGCTTGGTTTCTCGGCGGCACGGCTCTGTTCGGCGCGTCGAGTGTTTATGACTTCACGCTGCCGTCCATCGACGGCTCGGATGCGTCGCTCAGCCAGTACAAGGGCAAAGTGCTGCTGCTCGTGAATGTCGCCAGCAAGTGCGGATATACGCCGCAGTATGCCGGCCTGGAATCGCTGTATGAGAAATACAAGGGTCAGGGTTTGGTGGTGATCGGTTTTCCGGCGAACAACTTCGGCGCGCAGGAACCCGGCACCAATGAGGAAATCAAGAGCTTCTGCACCCGCACATACCACGTGAGCTTTCCGATGTATGCGAAGGTGTCCGTCAAGGGCAGCGACAAAACGCCGCTGTACCACTACCTGACGGAAGAAGCCAATCCATCGACGAATGGCGAAATCGGCTGGAACTTCACCAAATTCCTGGTCGATCGCAACGGCAAAGTGATCGCGCGGTTCGATTCCAAAATCAAGCCGGATGACACAGGATTAGTGGAAGCGGTCGAGAAAGCCTTGAACCAGTAAACGGGATCGGCGCTCAGTGAGCGGGTGGAGGTGGTGGAGGCGCACCACCGCTGCCATTGCCATTTGGCCCTTTTTCGCCAGTACCGCCGCCGGAGCCACTGCCTGACCCGCCTCCGGATCCGCCGCCCGGCACTCCAACTCCGGCACCACCATGCGTGGTGCGGTACATGATTTCGTACATGGCATCGGCTGCGGCACGCAAAGCTCCACGTACCACGCCGCTCTTATCAACACTCTTCGAAATCAGCGGCTGGTTCTTGTAGACGCGGATCCACTCACCAGCGTCCAGAATCTTGTCTTCCTTTTGCGGCAGTAAGACATGGCGTACTCCGACCTCGCCCTCTTCCACCGAAACCAGCGTCGTGGCATCTTCATCCTCGACGGCCACGTCGAAGGTTGTGCCGCGCACGGAGATCACAGCCGTAGGAGTCCGGACTTTGTTGTAGTTGGGCTGGCCACCGCTCAGCTTCTGGATGTGGACCTTCACGCGTCCCAGGAACACATCCAGCAGGTCTTGCCAGTTTCCGAGAGTTTCGCGGAAAACCACGCGGGAATTGGGGAATACCTCAAACGTGCTACCGTCGGAAACCCGCAGCAACGCGTATCCGTCTGCACCAGTAACTATGACGTGCTGCGGTTGGACCGAATCGCCTATGTTGAGCGCCCACGGCTCACTGCCGCGCAACACCGAGACTTGGCCGTTCATCGTAACGACCTTCGCCGCACCGTCTTGGGCGAACCCAGAGACAGCGCACACGCTCACCCATACGGCTGCTACCAGCCCTCGGCCCAGACGTCCCCAGAAGCGGGGCGCGTTTTGTGCTCTTCCAGACACGTTCGCCCCTTAGTCTAACACCAAACGCTGCTTGAGCAACTGTATAGCCACGTGAATATTCCTGCGATAACTATTGTAAATGCAGCACTTTTGAGTTAGGGAGGCCGCATTCCTGCGGTAAAATAGGACACGCTGATGTGTCGCATAGATACAATCTTGACGGTCAGCATCTTGGCCGGAGCACTGGCTTCAGCCCAGACCGTCCCTGAATCTGTGCGGCTTGACTGGCGGAAGGTCGGCAGCACGTCGATCGACCTCAGATTAGCGGCGCCGGCGACCGGCCGGGTCGACGAGGTCTGGTTCGGTCCGGAAGGACGAACGCTTTTCGCCCGTACGCACTCCGGCAAGGTGTTTGAAACCGTTGATTTTGAAGACTGGACGCCCACGGCGGCCTTCGTGCCTCACGCCGACGCCGCAGGGGTAGCTACTGCCGAGAGGCTCCCGGCGGCGAACGCGCTGTTACTCACCAGCCCCGCGGACGCACGTCGCGTATATGCTCTAGGGGACAACCTCTATGTATCCGAAGATGGAGGCCGGGCTTGGGCGAATCTCACGGCTTATAAGGATGCGTCGGTCATCGGGCCGGGGCAGCACGACTTGGCGGTTTCCCCGCTCGATTCGAATCAGCTGGTCGTGGCCAACGAGCGTGGCGTCTGGCAGTCGATGGACGGTGGGTTGTCGTGGAACGGACTCAACCGTTTTCTTCCCAACCTGAACGTGCGGCGAATTTTGAACACTCCCGCCAACGGCCACGGTGTGGAAGTCGAATTGGACGAAGCCGGCGCGGCCGAACTACCACCCGGCAACAACGGCGGCGCATCGGCGTGGCAGGTTGTCGGCGATTTGCAGAACGAGCGCGAGGTGCAACTCCGGCGCGCGTACACCACTCGGCTGGGCGCGGAGATCACGGCAACCGCCGTGGCGGGGGATGTCGTTTACGCAGGATCGTTGGATGGCCAAATCTGGGTGTCGCGGGACCGGGGGCGATCGTGGAACCCACCGCACACCGCGGCAAGTGGCCCCATCGAAGAGTTTTTCGTGGATGCGCAGGGGCCACGAGTGGCACTGGCCGCCGCGGGGGGCACCGGGGCACACGTGCTACGGACGGTGAATACAGGCGAATTCTGGGATGATCTGAGCGCCAATCTGCCGAACGTCCCAGCACACGGCATTACGGCGGACGGCGCGGCCGGCGCAGTTTATATCGCGACAGATCGCGGCGTGTACTGGGCGCACGAGGATTTGGAAGGGGCCAGCCCAGCCTCGGAGTGGTCGCTGGTCACGGGCAACCTTCCGACGGCGCGAGCTACGGCAGTCCGGCTAGATCCCACCGGAAGCCAGATCTATATCGCGCTCGAAGGCTACGGCGTCTACGCTGCGTCTACGCCGCACGGAGCAGGGGCTCTTCGCATAGTCAATGCCGCCGACTTCAGCGGGCGGCCGGCGGCGCCTGGGTCGCTCGTGAGCGTGTTGGGCGGCACGATTCTCAGGGCACGCTCGGGGGACCTCGAATTTCCGATCCTCGCGTCATCGGCCGCGACCACGCAGATTCAGGTGCCGTTCGAGGTGGGCAGTGGGCCGATCGGGCTCGCTTTGGACGCGGCTTCGGGCAAGATGACAGTCGGACTCGCGGTGCAGTCCGCGTCGCCGGCCATTTTTGTCGATCGCGACGGTGCTCCGATGCTCTTGGATGCCGATAGCGGCCTGATGCTGGACGCTGCCAACAGCGCGCATTCCAACTCTCGCATTCAGGTGCTGGCGACGGGCCTCGGCCGAGTCAAGCCGGAATGGCCGACGGGCCTGGCCGCGCCGCTTGAAGCTCCACCGGCGGTTGTCGCGGCCGTGAAAGCGTACCTGGATCGGGCGCCGGTTGAAGTGACGCGGGCTAATCTGGCGCCAGGTTACATCGGACTCTATCTGATTGAGCTCCAACTACCGGCGCTGGTGAATGCCGGCCCCTCGGAGCTCTACATCACGGCCAACGGCCAGGAAAGCAACCACGTGCGCGTGTATTTGGAACCGTAGGGTTCGCCCCAAAAATAGAAAAGCCGCCTGCCAAGGCGGCTCCTCATTGTGAATGAATGTCGGAGAAGAATGATCTACAGTCTATTCACGTTCTCGGCTTGCAGGCCCTTGGGGCCCTGCTTCACCTCGAACTCAACCTCCGCGCCTTCATCCAGACTGCGGTAGCCGTTGGCCTGGATGGCCGAGAAATGCACGAACACATCGTCGCCGCTGGACCGCTGGATGAAACCATAGCCCTTCGCGGCATTGAACCACTTCACAACGCCTTTTTCTTTCACTACAAACTCTCCTGAACATTTGTCCGGCACGCGCGCGGGAGGCCTAACAACAAAAAAGCTACGATCATAAAGATTCGTAGCTTGCCGTAACTCTCCCGTTGCTTGTCCGAACAACCATTTGAACTGCCCCTGTATTTTCTCAGATCGCCAGGAGGAGGGTCAAGCCGGAAAAGGGCGATTTTCCTTGGTGTTGGACACTTGTCTTGCCTTATCTTAACCTGTGGGAGTTGACTGAAGAGAACATTCTGGAGCGGTTGCGGCGGCGCGTAGTGATTCCGCGAGGTTCACGGGTGATTGCCGGCATCGGCGATGACTGCGCCATTTTCCGGCCTCGAGGCGGCAGAGAAGATCTACTATTCACCACCGACTTGCTGATTGAAGGGGTGCACTTTGAACAGGCCACGCACACCGCGGCGCAGGCCGGTCACAAGGCGCTGGCGCGCGGACTGAGTGACATTGCGGCGATGGGCGGCTTCCCGCTGTTTTGTCTGCTATCGCTGGCTTTTCCAGAGTGGGCGAATGGCCGTTGGGTGGACGAGTTCTACACGGGAGTGTTGCGGTTGGCGAAGTCGGCGGGTGTAGTGCTGGCGGGCGGCGATCTGGCGCTCGCGGAGCGCGTGACGTGCGACATCGTGGTTGCAGGGTCGGTTCCACAGGGTTGCGCGCTGCGGCGGGACGGCGCACGGGCGGGCGATCTGGTCTACGTTTCCGGGCGACTGGGCGGGTCGGCTCTTGGGCTCGATACGAAGCGGGGGCGTGCTTGGGAGCGGCATCTGCGGCCGCAGCCGCGCCTGGCCCTGGGCCGTTACGTGCGCGAGAAGCTGCACGCCACCGCGTGCATGGATTTGAGTGACGGTCTTTCGCTCGACCTCAGGCGGTTGTGCAGGGCGTCGAAGGTTTCAGCCGAGATCGAACTGCCTCCCGTTTTTCCGGGCGCAACGATCGCGCATACATTGCATGGCGGCGAAGATTACGAACTGCTGTTCACGGTGCGGCCTGGCATGCGGGTTCCGGCGCGATTCAAGAATCTGCCCTTGACATGCATCGGGGTCATCCGCCGCGGTCTGGCTGGCGGTGTTCTGCTACACGGGCGGCCACTTGCGCCACTCGGTTACGATCATTTTAGATCCTCATGAATTCACCCGACCCTGCTCCCGTCATTGACTTGATTGACGCCTTCCGCCGCTCGAAAACGATGTTCGCCGCGGTCGCACTCGGCGTGTTCGATCGGCTGGAGCGCGAGCCGGCAAATGCGGCTACGCTCGCCGCAGAGATTCGCGCCCAACCAGAGGCACTCGGACGGCTTCTGGACGGTTGTGTTGGCCTTGGATTCTTACGGAAGCAGGATGGCCGCTACGCAAACCAGCCCGTGGCCAGGACCTACTTGTGCCGTGCGAGCGATCGCACACTCTCGGGCTACATTCTTTATTCGAACGACGTGCTGTTCCCGATGTGGGCACACCTCGAAGACGCCATACGCGAGGGCGGGCACCGCTGGAAGCAAACCTTCGGGACCGATGGCGGCATCTTCGACCACTTCTTCCAAACCGAAGAAGCCATGCGGACATTTCTGAGAGGCATGCACGGGTTCGGCGCGCTAAGCTCGCCCAAGGTGGTGGTGGCCTTCGATCTATCACGCTTTCACCGGCTCGTCGATCTTGGCGGCGCTAGCGGGCATCTGGCGATTGCAGCTCGCGAGCAATATCCGAACCTGCGGACAGCGGTTTTCGATTTGCCGCGCGTGGTCGAAGTGGGCCGGTCATCGGAGGGTTCGCGCATTGAGCTGATCGCCGGCGACTTCTTTCACGATGAGCTGCCTGAAGCGGATCTGTTCGCGGTGGGCCGCATCCTGCACGACTGGTCGGAGGAGAAAATCCGAACGTTGTTGGAGAAGATTTATAGGCGGCTACCGGCGGGCGGCGGGCTGTTGATCGCGGAAAGGCTACTGGCCGAAGACAAGAGTGGACCGACGCCGGCGCTCATGCAATCGCTCAACATGCTGGTGTGCACAGAGGGCAGGGAACGGACACTGAGTGAATATAGGGAGCTGCTCGAAGCGGCCGGATTCCGGGACGTGCAAGGCCGCATGACAGGAGCGCCACTCGATGCGGTGCTGGCGGTGAAAGCGTAGTTAGGACTTGGGGAACGCAGGGTCGAGTTTGATTTCTTCGATCTGGACGGCGTGACGCGCGGGGTGCACCGCAAGGAGAAGCAGGAAGCGATAGCAATCGATCTCGCCGAGCAGCGGATGCGGTGCGAACATGTGGCGCAGGTCGTCGGGGCACTGGCGGGTATAGGCGATTGCGAGCTCGCGGGTTTCCTGGAAGTGATGGGACGCCTCTGCCGCAGAGCCGAAATGGCCGGCCGGCTGCATGGCATCCGGTGCGACCACCTTGCGGCTGCGGTTCACGACCGCGGTGATGAAACGGTCGTACTTTTCCGGGTCGAGCGAAACGCCGCTCGGGTTTGGGGCCCCTTTCGTAGCACGCGCGAACATCGCATCTTCGGCCATGGCGATGTGCTCAATGCAATCAGCGATGCACCAGCGATCCGGCTGCGGCTTAAAGTTCAGCTGCGCTTCGGAAAGCCCGGCGATGGCCCGAAGAAACGAATCGCGGCCTTCGTACAGATGTTTTAGAACGAACTCGCGCTCGGCGGCCGTCACGCACCATCACCTTATCAGCATGGCTGACTTTCCGGCAAACTCAAGGAGCGCGGACGGGAAGACACCGAGAACGAAGGTGCCAATTGCGGGCAATACCAGCGCAAACGTGAGACCGGTGCCGAGGGGCTCGGCGGCAGAGACGGCTTCGCTTGGCTCGCGCATGTACATCACAACCAGAATGCGGAGGTAGTAATACGCCGCGACCGCGCTGTTCAACAGGCCCAGGACTGCGAGCCACACCAGGTTCGACTGCAACGCAGCCTTGAAAATATAAAACTTGCCGAAGAAGCCACCGGTGAGTGGGACGCCGATGAGCGACAGCAAAAAAACGGCCAGCAGCGCGGCAGTGAAGGGTTGCCGTGTAGCAAGTCCGGCGAAATCATCTACGCTGACGAAGCGCTCGCCTTTACCTGAAAGATGTGTGACGACCGCGAACGCGCCAATGTTCATCAGTGCGTAGGCGGCGAGATAGAACATGGCCGCGGCTGTGCCGGTTTCGGAACGCGCGGCAAGCGCCACGAGCACATAGCCGGCGTGTGCGATCGAGCTGTACCCGAGTAGACGCTTGATGTTCGACTGCGTGAGCGCCGCAAAGTTCCCGATGGTCATGGAAAGCAGCGCCGAGAGCCAGACCAGCGGCTCCCAGCCGGAACCGATGGGAGCGAATGCCGTCATAAAAATACGGAGGAAGATGGCGAAGGCGGCGGCTTTCGGTCCAGCCGACAGGAAAGCGGAGATGGGCGTGGGAGCGCCCTGGTAGACGTCCGGCGCCCAGATCTGGAACGGCGCACCGGAGACCTTAAAACCCAGGCCTACGAACATCAGCGCCGCGGAAAAACCGACCAGCACGGGCGAAGGCGTCATGTCATGCGCCGCTAGAACGCTGTGAATGGTGGTGAGGTTGGTGGATCCGGTGAGGCCGTAAATCCACGCGATGCCGTAAAGTAGAAACGCCGTTGCGAACGATCCCAGCAGGAAGTACTTCAAAGACGACTCGTTGTTGCGCTTGTCGTCGCGCAGATAGCCGGCAAGCACGTACGACGCAATGGAGGAGATCTCCAGACCGATGAAGATCATGATCAACTCATTCGCGGTGACCATGACACACTGGCCGGTGACAGAGAACAAAATCAGCGCGTGATACTCGGCGGTCTCCGCACCTTCGCGAGCCAGATACCGGTAGGACGCGAGCACTGTGAGAATGCCGACGACAATCACGAGCGCGCGGAAGAAAGCGGCAAATCCATCGGCCAGGAGCATACCCGAGAAGGCTGGGCCGGGATTACTGGACGCAGCGACCGCGGCCGCGAGCGCGCCGGCCAGACCCAAAAGCGAAATGTTCCCGTAAACCCCCGACCAGCGCCGCCCGCCCAGGCCGTCCAGCACCATCAGCAACACGCCGGTCAGCGTGAGTATGATCTCCGGCAGAAAGCGGAGCAATTCGACGCTCTTGGGAAAAAACTCAGTGGGCATGCGGAACCTCACTCGCGCTCAGGTAGGGCGCGGGCGGCGGGGCAGCCACGTGGAATCGCACGTTCATTTTCGACTGTTCCAGAATGGCGTAATTGGTGCGCGTAATGGGGGGCAGGAAGCTACCGGTGTAGACGCCCATCCAGAGCATCATCGCGATGAGCGGTACGACGGCGGCCCATTCGCGGAAGTTGAGATCGTGGACGTGTCCGGCAACAGCTTCTGGTGTATCGCCGTAAAACACGCGCTGATACAGCCACAGCATGTAGCAGGCGGAGAGGATCACGCCAATGGCGGCGTACACCGCCCACTGGAAGTTGGCTTGCGCGGCGCCTTGCAATACTAGATACTCGCCGACGAAGTTGTTCAACATGGGCAGCCCAATACTGGCCAGCGTCGTGATAAGAAAGACGGTGGAGAGCCAGGGGGCTGCCGTCGCCACGCCGCCGTAATCCGCAGTTTCAAGCGAGTGCCGCCGCTCATAAAGCAGGCCAACCAGCACGAAGAGCGCACCGGTCGAGATGCCGTGATTCAACATCTGATAAACGGCGCCGTCGAGACCAAGCTGCGTGAAGCTGAAGATGCCAAGAACAACGAAACCCAGGTGGCTCACCGAAGAATAGGCCACCAGCTTCTTCATATTGGGCTGCACCATGGCCACGAGAGCGCCGTAAATGATGCCAATGATGGCTAGAACGACGATCCAGGGAGCGCAGCGCCGCGCGGCATCGGGAAACATCGGCACGCAAAAGCGCAACAGTCCGTAGGTGCCCATTTTCAGCATGACCGAAGCCAGCATGACCGAGCCGGCTGTCGGAGCCTCCACGTGGGCATCCGGCAACCACGTGTGCAGGGGAAACAACGGCACCTTGATGGCGAAGGCGATGAAGAAAGCCAGAAAAAGGAGCATCTCCTGCGCCGGCGTGAAGGAAAGTTTGCCGCTGTTGAACATCTCGAGAATCGCCGTGTAGTTGAACGTGCCGGCGTGATTATAGAGATAGATCATCGCCACCAGCATGAGGACCGAGCCCGCCATGGTGTATAGGAAGAACTTCACAGCCGCGTAAATGCGGCGCTCATGGCCCCAGATGCCGATCAGAAAATACATGGGCACTAGCGACACTTCCCAGAAAACGTAGAACAGGAACAGGTCAAGCGAGACGAATACGCCGATGAGGCCGAATTCGAGCAGCAGCAGGAAGGCGTAGAATTCCTTCACGCGCTTGTCGATGGATCGCCAGGAAATGAGAATGCAGATGGGCGTGAGAAACGTCGAGAGGATGACCAGCCACAGACTCAGGCCATCGAGGCCGACGTGGTAGTGAATCTCGGGGGATGGAATCCAAACGACGTCTGTGAGGAATTGCGGGCCGCTCGCTTCACTGCTGAGGCCGATCGCTAGACCGACGGATGCCAGAAATGTGATCAGAGCGACGACGAAAGCGGTTTTGCGGATGACCTGTGCGTCACGCGGCAAAAACAGTACGGCTAGGAATCCCAGGAGCGGCAGCGCGAGCACCAAATTAAGCAGGGTCATCGGACGGCTCCGATCAGGCCGAGTGCTACCACCAAGACGACTGAGCCAAACAATACCCAGGTGGCATAGCTACGAATATTTCCGGATTGAAAACACTTGAGCAAGCCACCCAGGGCTTGGGATCGCGATCCGACGCCATTCACTGCGCCATCGATCAGACCGGCGTCCACGCCGCGCCACAAGACGACGCGGGAGCCCGCTACGATGGGCTTCACGACCGTCGCGTCGTAAATCTCGTCGACGAAGTACTTGTTGTAGACAAGGCGGTACAGCCCCCCGAGACTGGACGAGACCGAATCCGCCAGACCTGGCTTCACGATGTACATCAGGTAGGCGACGCCAATACCGGCTAAACCTGCCGCCACAGAGACCATGACGAGCGTCGGATTTTCGGGTGCTTCAACCGCGGGGAAGAACCTTTCGAGCCACACGGGAATCTTGATGAAACCGCCCACGACGGACAGAAACGCCAGCACCGAAAGCGGAATGGTCATCACGGCCGGCGATTCATGCGGATGCTCGTGGCCACGGTACTCGCCGAAAAAGGTCATGAACATGGCGCGAAAAACATAGAAAGCCGTCAAACCGGCGGTGATGGTGCCGGCCCAGTACATCCACGGCGCGTGATGGTACGCAGCAACCAGAATGGCGTCTTTGCTGAAGAACCCCGCAAATGGCGGGAGACCAGCGATTGCAATCGCGGCGAGCATCAAGGTCCAGAACGTAACCGGGATCTTCTTACGCAGGCCGCCCATATTGCGCATATCTTGTTCGCCCGAGAGCGCGTGGATGACACTGCCCGCACCGAGGAACAAAAGCGCTTTGAAGAAAGCATGCGTCATCAGATGATAGATGCCGGCGGAAAACGCTCCCGTGCCCAGGCCCAGGAACATGTAGCCGAGCTGCGAGACGGTCGAGTAAGCGAAAACCTTTTTGATATCGTTCTGCGCCAAGCCAATGGTGGCGGCGAAGGCCGCGGTGAACAGGCCGATGTATGCCACCATTTCGAGCGCCTGGGGTGCGCGCAGATAGATCGGAAACGAGCGCGCCACCATGTACACGCCGGCGGTCACCATGGTAGCGGCGTGAATCAGCGCGGAGACGGGCGTGGGGCCTTCCATGGCGTCCGGCAGCCAGACATAAAGCGGAAACTGCGCCGATTTCCCGCAAGCGCCCACGAGCAGCAGAAGCGCAATAGTGGTGAGCAGTGCTTCAGGCTTGGAAGGCAGGGCGTGAAAAACAATCGCGAAATCCAATGTGCCGAAGTTCACGACGATCAGCAGCATGGCGAGCGAAAAACCGAAGTCGCCAATGCGGTTCACGATGAACGCCTTGTTACCCGCGTTGGTGGCGCTCTTCTTGTGGAACCAGAAGCCGATGAGCAGATAGCTGCACAATCCCACGCCTTCCCAACCCACGAACAGCACCAGATAATTTGCCGCCAGCACCAGCGTGAGCATGAAGAACATGAACAGGTTCATGTACGCGAAGAAGCGATAATAGCCGCCTTCGTGCGCCATGTAGCCGATGGAATAAATATGGATGAGCGAGCCGACGCCCGTGACCACGAGCAGCATCACCGCGGTGAGCCGATCCACCGCGAAGTCGCAGCCGACTTGCAGGCCGCCCGCCACAATCCAGTTGAACTCGTGCTCGAAGAACCGTGTCTCGCCGAGCGCGAGCACGGTCTTGAGCGCCCACACGAACGAGAGCAGCACGCTTCCCACGGCTACCGTGTTCACCAGCGCTTTCGAAAAGCGGCGGCCGAAAATTCCGTTGATCAAGAAACCCGCGAATGGCAGCGCGGGAATGAGCCAGAGTTGTTGCATCAGGATTAGAATTTCATCGAATTCACTTCATCCACATTGAGTGTTTCGCGGTTCTTGTACACGGTCAAAATGATCGCCAGGCCGACGGCCGCCTCCGCCGCCGCCACCACCATGACAAAGAAGGCAAAGATGTGGCCGTTCACCTGCTTGATCTGGTAGGAGAACGCGATGAAGCTCAGGTTGACGGCGTTCAGCATCAGCTCAATCGACATGAAAATAGTGATGATGTTCTTGCGAAACAGAAAACCAGCGATGCCCAGCGAGAACAGAACCGCGCTCAGGATCAGGTACCAGGCAAGTGGCGGGCCGCTCATCCTTACAGCTCCTTTCGCGCCAGCACGATGGCGCCGATGATCGCGATGAGAATCAGAATGGAGGTGACTTCAAACGGCAGCAGATACTGCGTAAACAGCGCGCGGCCGATGTTCTGCGCTGTGCCTCCCTGGAAGGCGCCGAAGTGCACCACAACGCTGGCCGGGTACAGCCGCTGGATGAAATAAGCGGCCAAGGCCAGAAAAGTGATCAGGAGAGGAAACCCGAGCAACTGCGCCACGAAGGAGCGCCCGCGCTTCGATTCCGCGCCGGCGTTCAACAGCATGATGACAAATACAAACAGCACCATGACGGCGCCGGCGTAGACGATAACCTGCGCCATTGCCAGGAATTCCGCACCCAGCAACAGATACAACACCGCGAGCGAACCCATCACGCCGATCAGTGAGATGGCGCTCGAGATGGGATGCGTCTGCACCACCACGTTCACCGCACAGACCACCGCGATGATGGCAAAAATGAGGAAGAGAATTACGTCCATGGAAAAAGTCTCCTCATGACAGCGCCACCACGAGTCCGGTTATAAGCAGGTTGGCCAGAGCGATCGGGAACAGAACCTTCCACGCGAATCGCATCAACTGGTCATAACGGAAGCGCGGCAGCGTACCGCGAATCCAGATATAGAGGAACAGGATTACGCCAACTTTGGCTGCGAACCAGAATAATGGAATCAGCGCGGCCTGAGCGGACGGAATAAGGAACAGGGCGCCGACCAGTAGAAACACCACGCCTGTCACCGGCAGTGTGATCCGGTCGAGTTTTCGGGCGGGATTGAGACCGTGATAGATCGCCACAAGCGCACCGGCCGCGAAGATCAGCGCGGGAACGTAGTTGGAACCCCACGCGGGTGAAAACAGCGGCTGCCAGCCTCCCAGGAACAGAATCGTCGTCATGCACGCCACGGTTATCATGTTGGCGTATTCCGCCATGAAAAACGCGGCGAACTTCATGCTGCTGTACTCGGTGTGAAACCCGGCCACCAGTTCGTTCTCCGCCTCCGGCAGATCGAAAGGCACGCGGTTGGTCTCGGCGAATCCCGCGATGAGGAAAACAAAGAAGCTCACGATCTGCGGCGCGGGCCACCGCAATATGTTCCAGTGAATGATGGAACCCGATTGCGCCTGCACAATTTCGCGCAGGCTGAGCGTGTTCACCAGCAGCAATGGCGAGGCAATCGCGAGGCTCAGCGGCAGCTCGTAACTGATCATCTGCGCCGAGCTGCGCAGGCCGCCCAGCAACGAGTACTTGTTGTTCGACGCCCATCCGGCGAGCGCGATGCCGTAGACGCCCATCGAGCTGATCGCGAGCACGAACAGCAGGCCCACATTGAGGTCCGTGAGCTGCATCCAGGTGGTGTAGCCGAAGACTTGGATTTGCGCGCCAAACGGGATCACGGAAATCGAAATCAGCGCCATCGTGACTGCCAGAAAGGGCGCCAGCAGATAGAGGAACTTGTTCACATGCGGCGGGATCAGATCTTCTTTCGTGATGAGCTTGATCACGTCGGCAAGCGGCTGTAGCAGGCCGTGCGGACCAACTCGATACGGCCCCATGCGCACCTGGATGTGCGCGATCACCTTGCGCTCCACCCACTGCAAATAGGCCAGCGTCGTCAGCAGAACAATCGCCACTACCGCCGCTTTGATGATGCTCAGAATGAAGAATTCCATCAGCGGCTGTGCCGTCTTTCGAGAACAGAATTTAACATCCTAGAATACCGCCCAAGCGTGCCGGACGTGAACAAATCGTCGTGAGCTGAGCGGATCAGCTCCGCGCGGCTTTCGACCGGAATGCGTCCGTTCACCGGCGTCGTCTGCGCTGCACCGCCAGTCGCGATCGTGGCCACGGCAATATCATAGCCGCGCACGTTCTTGCGAATCTCTTCGAACACCGCATCGGGCAGCCACGGCCCCATCTCGCGCGCCGCACCCATTTCTTTCGCCAGCAAGCCGATGATCTCGAGATCTGGCTTTGCACCCATGGTCTGGGCGGCATGGCGCAGGCGCTGCACTTCGCCGCAAACGTTGGTTACGGTTCCGTTCTTCTCGTACGCCGATGCCGCGGGCAAGACAACATCGGCGGCCTGCGCCGTTTCCGTCAGGAACATCTCTTGCACCACCATGAAAGTGTTCGCAGCCCGCGCTGCGCCATTCTTCAGCGGATTGGCGCCGATCACCCACAACACGTCCAAACTCTCGGCCGCCAGCATTTCCGCCACTGTCATTCCCGCTTGACCGGAGGCCTGAAATCCCGGCAGTAGCTCGGGCATCAGCCCCATGTCAACAGCGCCGCGCGAGTTCGAATAGTCGACGAGCGGCACATACCGTACCGGAATTCCCAGAGTATTTCCAAACTCGACAAGCCGGCGCAACACGTCGCCTTTGAGCGCATCGCCGTAGATGACAACCAACTCCGCTTCGGCCCGCAGCTTGTCACCGAGAGATTCGACGGCGGCCAATTCCGTGCCTGGTTCCGCCCGCAGAGCGGCGGCCGCGTAAGCATCTTCGCGCACCGGCTTGGCAGTGACGACATACACATGCGCCTGATGATGCCGGTAATTCGCGCGAATTTGGAATGAGAGGAACGGCTGTTCGACCGCCAGATCAGCGCCAACGACCAAGACTGCCTTCTTCTCGTAGAGATCGCTCGTGGTCGCCAAAGTTGACGTTGAGCCGCTTAGCGCATCCAACAGCGTCACGACGTCGCCCGTGCGGTGATGGTCAATGTTGTTCGTCCCGAGCACCTGGCGCGCGAATTTCTGTAGATAGTAATTCTCTTCGTTGGTCGTGCGATTGGAGCCGATCACGCCGAAGCTGCCCGTGCGTGCCTTCACTTCCTGAAACTTCTGCGCAACCGTTTTCAGCGCTTGCGTCCAGGAGACGGGCTCGAGCTTGCCGTTTACGCGAACCAGTGGCGATTGCAACCGCTCCGGGTGATCGTAAAAATCGAAACCGTACCGGCCCTTGATGCAGAGGAATTCGCCGTTGATGCCCGAGCGATCCCGGTTGTTGCCGCGAACAATCCTGTCGTTGCGAACGCCAAGTGTCGTCTTGCAGCCATTCGAGCAATGGGTGCAGATGGTGCCGACATGCTGCATTTCCCACGGCCGTGTTTGATAACGATACGTGCCGCTGGTGAGCGCACCTACCGGGCAGATATCAATGCACATGCCGCACTCGTCGCAATCGAGATGGTCGCCTTTATTGGGTGCGATCTCAGAAACGGCGCCGCGGTTCACGATCCCCAGAGCGCCCACACCCATCCCCTCATTGCAGATGCGCACGCAGCGGAAACACAAGATGCAGCGCGGCCCGTCGTAGAACACCACGGGCGACCATTGCTTTTCGTCAACATGCAACTTCTGCTCGGTGAACCGGCTCTCGCCCGCGCCGTAGCGGAACACCATGTCCTGCAACTCGCACTCGCCGCCCTTGTCGCAAACCGGGCAATCCAGCGGATGATTCGAGAGCAGAAATTCCAGCGTGTACTTGCGCGCCTGGCGCACTTGTTCGCTCTCGGTGCGCACCACCATGCCTTCGGCCACCGGCGTCGTGCAGGCCACCATCAGTTTCGGTGCTTTTTCAATCTCCACCAGACACATGCGGCAGGCCGCTTGTAGCGTAAGACCTTCGTAGTAGCAGAACGAGGGGATCTCGATGCCGTTGTATTTGGCTGCTTCGATGAGCAGCGTACCGGCGGGCGCCTGGATTTGCCTGTCGTTGATCGTGAGCTTGACCAGATCAGCCATTTAAGCGGTCACCAATTGCGATGCGTGCTCGTAGGGGCACGGTTTGCCGTCCAAATGCGCTTCGAACTCGTCGCGAAATTTCTCCACCAGAGAAATCATGGGCATGGCGGCGGCGTCACCCAGTGGACAGAACGTCCGCCCTAGCATGTTCTTCGAAAGATCGCCCAGAAGGTTGATGTCCTCGCGGCGGCCCATGCCATCGTGGAATCGGAACAGGATCTTGCGCAGCCAGGTCGTACCTTCGCGGCAGGGGATGCACCAGCCGCAGCTCTCGTGCGCGTAGAACCGCATGATGCGCAGAGCCACCTTCACCATGCACGTGTCTTCGTCCATGATGACCACGCCGCCCGAGCCGAGCATCGTTTTCTTCTTCGCCATGGCGTCGTGATCCATAGTGAGGCCCTCGCACTCCGCCGCGGTAAGCACTGGGCACGACGATCCACCTGGAATAAACGCCTTCAGCTTCTTACCACCCCGGATGCCGCCACCCACTTCGTTGATCAACTTGTCAACCGGGAATCCAACCGGTAGTTCGTATACCCCAGGCTTGTTCACGTGGCCGGTCAAGCAGGTCAACTTCGTGCCCCCGGATTTCGGAACACCCAGCGCCGCGAAAGCCGCCCCGCCATCGCGAATGATCGCCGGCACGGCGCTGTATGTCTCGACGTTGTTCAGCACGGTTGGGCACTGGAACGCACCCACGACTGCGGGAAACGGCGGACGGATGCGCGGGATGCCGCGCTTGCCCTCGAGCGATTCGAGCAACGCCGATTCCTCGCCGCATTCGTACGCGCCTGCGCCGGTATGCGTGTATGCGTCGAAGGAGAAATTGGTTCCGAGCAGGTTCTTACCCAGATATCCGCGGTCGTACGCCTCGGCGATGGCCCGATCCAGGATGTCGATGAGGTATCGATACTCGCCACGCACGTAGATGTAACCGGCGTGCGCATCCACCGCGAGACCGGCGATGAGCATGCCCTCGATCAACTGGTGCGGATCGTACTCCATCAGCAGACGATCTTTGCAAGTGCCGGGCTCGCTCTCGTCCGCATTCACCACAATGTATTTCGGCTTCGGTGAATTGCGCGGTACGAAGCTCCACTTCATGCCAGCCGGGAAACCCGCGCCGCCACGCCCGCGAAGATTCGAGGTCTTCATCTCCTCGATGATCTGCTCGGGCTTCATCTCCAGCGCTTTCCGGAATGCCACGTAGCCATCGGTGGCGAGATACGTATCGATGGATGCCGAATTCGGCAACCCGAAACGGCGGCTGAGCACTTTAACTTCGAGCGGGCTCGGTTCGTTGTAGGGCATTCCGTTAAGTCAGCTTCCTTAAGCTGTCGAGAAGCTGGTCCAGCTTCTCCGGCGTCACCTGATGGTAGAAATCGTAATTCACTTGCAAGGCCGGAGCCCAGGAGCAGGCACCGATGCACTCGACTTCCTCGATCGAAATCTGTCCATCGGCGGTGACTTCTTTATGCCCGATGCCCAGTTTCTTACAAGCGTGTTCCCACAGCTCTTCTCCGCCGCTTAAGAGACAACTGATGTTGGTACAAATCTGAACGTGCGCCTTGCCCAGCGGCTTGCGGTGCAGCATCGAGTAGTAAGAAAGCACTTCCTCGACCTGCAGCGGTGTGGTGCCCGTGCGCCGGGCAACCTCCTCGACCAATTCCTGGGTCACCGAGCCGATCTCATCCTGCGCGTACAGCAGCATCGGGACCATGGCGGAACGATGCCGGCCGGGCGGGTAGCTCTTAAGGAGCTTGTCGAATCTGGCCTCTAGCTGAGGTGAAAAAGTCATGTCGCTTTTGCCTTGCAACCAACGGAGCAGACGGGGCCCTTACCTGTCCGAATCACCCAAAACGAAATCCATACTGCCGATTGACGCGATCACATCGGCAATCAGAGTGCCTTCCACCATCCTGGGTATAGCCTGCAAATTACCGAAACTCGGGCCGCGCACGTGCACGCGGTATGGTTTCGCGGTGCCATCACTCACCACGTAATAACCAACCTCGCCACGAGGCGATTCGATCACCTGGTACACTTCGCCCGCCGGAACACGGAAACCCTCGGTCACGATCTTGAAGTGATAAATCAGAGCTTCCATCTGCGTCTTCATCTTGTCGCGCTCGGGCAACACTACGTGCGGCGCATCGGCGGTCCAGCGGCCTTCCGGCATGCCTTCCAGCGCCTGTTTGATAATGCGTGCGCTCTGCCGCATTTCCTCAATCCGCACGAGGTAGCGTGCGTAGACGTCATTCTCGGTCCGCGTCGGAACCTCGAAATCGAACTTCTCGTAGCTGGAGTACGGCTGAGACTTGCGCGTGTCCCACTTCAGGCCGGCGGCCCGGAGCATGGGCCCGGTGACCCCCAGATCCAGCATGTCTTCGAGCGGGAAGCGGCCCACTCCCTGCGTGCGGCCGGTCCAGATGCGGTTGTTGGTCAGCAGCTCTTCGTACTCATCCACGCGGCTCGGGAAAACGTCGATGAAGCTCTTGACCCGCTTCTGCCAGCCTCGCGGCGGCTCGAGCGCCAGGCCGCCGACGCGGAAGTAGCTCGTCATCATGCGCTGACCCGAGAACATCTCGAAAATGCGCAGTATGTCCTCGCGTTCGCGGAAGCAGTAGAGGAACACCGACATGGCACCAATGTCGATCGCGTGCGTTCCCAGCCAAACCAGGTGACTGTTAAGACGCGTGAACTCCGTGAGCATCACGCGAGTCCACTGGGCGCGCGGCGGAATTTCGAGCCCCAACAACTTTTCCACCGCCAGGCAGTAGCAGAGATTGTTCGAGAGCGGCGCCAGGTAATCGATGCGGTCCGTGAGCGTTACCGCCTGCTGGTACAGCTTGACTTCGAATTCCTTTTCAATGCCGGTATGCAGATAGCCGATATCCGGCTGCGCCGACATGATGGTCTCGCCGTCGAGCTCCAACAGTAACCGCAACACGCCGTGCGTGGAGGGATGCTGCGGCCCCATGTTCAACACGAGGCGGCGCGGACGCGGATCGACCTCGGGCGTGGCCTGCCCGGCCGCTTCCGTTTCCACCGCGGTCACGCCTGGAGTCTCAAGGTCGCTCATATCAAACCCGATCTCCGGTCACCGGATAATCCTTGCGCAGGGGATGGCCTTCCCAGTCCGCCGGCAGCATGATGCGCTGCAAGTTGGGATGATTGCGGAAGCGGATACCAAATAGGTCGAACGTCTCGCGCTCGTACCAGTTGGCGCCGCGCCACACGACGGTGACCGAATCGATCTCCGGATTTTCGCCCGGCAAACGGCACTTGAGCCGCAACCGTTCATTGCGCTCCGGTGAATGGAGGTGATAAACCACGTCGAAGCGCGGCTCTTCGGGGTACCAATCGACGGCAGTGACCGTGCTGACCCGCACGAACTTCTGCTCTTCTTTCAAAAAACGGCAAACCTCGACAATCCTCTCCGGCGCGATTTCGAGCGTGAGCTCGCCGCGGTCGGACTTGCCGCCCACCACGGCTTCCGGCTGAGCCGTCACGAGCGCTGCCACCACCGGGATTGTTTGGATCTCTTCCGGAATCATCCGTTACCGCTTTTCATCCAGCCGGCCTGACGAATATGACCAGTCCAGCGCCCCCTTCTTCCAGATGAAGAAGAACCCGCAAAGAATCAGGAGAATGAACACCAGCATTTCGACGAAGCCGAACATCTTCAGTTCGCGGTACACCACCGCCCACGGGTATAGGAAGATTGCCTCGATATCGAATAGGATGAACAGCATCCCCACCAGGTAGAACTTGACGCTAAAGCGCTGGCGTGCATCGCCGGTTGGTACGATCCCGCTCTCGTACGGCAAATCCTTCACGCGGTCGCGAACGCGCTTCCCCAAAAGATAGGAAAGTCCTAGCATTAGCGTCGCCACCGCCATCGCGATGACCACCTGTAGCAGGACAGGGAAGTAGATCTCTGTGTAGGAAGTCGGCATTCCTGTTTTTGCTGGAAGCGAAAAGACGTTAACTTTGAATATAATGAGTGAGAAAACAGGGTGTCAACCCAGCCGGGTGGCTATGCAAGACACGAGTGCGGTTAATATCACGGTCGTTGTCAACGGCGAGGCCCGACAGGTTCGCGAAGGAGAGACCATCGCCGGTCTGGTCAGCATGCTCGAACTTGATCCGGAACGGCTCGCCGTCGAACTCGACCGCCGCATTGTCAAGCGCGCCGAATGGGCCTCGACGCGGCTCCGGGCGGGCGCCCAGCTCGAGATCGTGCAGTTCGTGGGCGGCGGCTAGCTATTTCGCCGCTTCAATTTTCTCGATCACCAGCGCCTTCGACCCGCCGTGCACATACAGCTTGCCGGTCGCCGTCACGCGCTGCGCGGCAAACGGCAGCAGCTTGTCGTTCTGGCTCGCGGCAGGCATGGCATCCGTTGTGGGCCAGTAGACCGAGCCGTCATCGCCCCAGATCACCAGCGGCGATCCCGCCTTCGAGCAGGCCTTCGCACAATCTGCGCTAATCGGCTTTTTCAGGTCCTTGGTGAACCCGCACGCGGAATCGAGCACGAAGCCCTTCACTGTCACCGTCTTCGGCTCGGCCGCCGACAATAGCAGAGCGCCCCCCAGCGCCACGGTCAACCAACGAAATCGCATAGTCCCTCCTGTATTCGGATCAGAATACCACCTTCCCGAACTGCAACAGCCACGCTTCTAATGTCTTCTTATTAATTATTTCTGACTATTGTTCACTTCTTCTGCCGCCCGTATACTACCGGAATCTTTATGCGCTTCGTTGGTCAGAAAGTCTCGCTCGTTATTTTTGTGTGCCTGCCGTGGCATTTGCAGGCGCAAGATCCCGTGGGTGTGCTGGAAGGACACGTCATAGACTCGTCCGGTGGGGAAGTGTCGGCTGCCGAAGTCACCGCGAGCAACCGGCAGACTGGCTTCCGTGCCAAACAGCGTTCGGCAGATGACGGCTCCTTCCATTTTTCGTCACTGCCGGTCGGTGAGTACGATCTGCACGTAGGAGCGGATGGTTTCGCTGCTTTTACCGCTTCGGCGATTCGCATCGACATCGGCCGCGCGGTCCGCGTTCCCATCAAGCTCGAAGTGGCGGCCGGCCACAGTGAAGTGAACGTCAGCGGTACCGGCGCGACTGTGGATCTCGGCCCAACGCTGGGCAACGTCGTATTGTCCCAAGAGGCCGCCGACCTGCCTCTCAATGGCCGTAACCTAACGCAACTAGGGCTGTTACAACCAGGGGTCGCGCCCATGACCGGCGGCTTAAACGAAGCCGGCGGCATCGTGCGCGCCAATCAGGCCTACGCCGTGAACGGCCAACGGCCCGAGTCGAATGGTTATCTGCTCGACGGTGTCTCAAATGCCGACAACGTCAACGGTGGATTCGCCATCCGCGTGCCTGTCGATGCCGTCTCCGAGTTCCGAATCTTGACGTTGAATGCCCCGGCCGAGTATGGCGACACTAGCGGCGCGACTACCAGTATCGTCACCAAATCGGGCGGCAACGATTTTCACGGCGACTTCTACGAATTCCTGCGCAATAACGCTGTCGATGCGCGCAACTTCTTCGCAGCGACTGTCGAGCCGCTCCATCAGAACCAGTACGGCGCCACGCTTGGCGGCCCCATCCGTCGCAACAAAGATTTCTTCTTCGCTTACTTCGAGGGTTTGCGCAATCGTGCGGGCGTAACCCAGACCGCGATTGTGCCCACGCCTCAGCAGCGCGCGGGCAATTTTTCAGGCGACAGCGGGCCGCTCATTAACTATTTCACCGGACAACCCGTTCCGGGCAATCAGATTCCCCAGCAGATGATGAATCCGGTCGCCCTCAAGGCGCTGGCTTACTATCCGCTGGGCAACGTCTCCCCGTCGCTTTATGCCGCAACGGAAGTGGGCACCAACAACTACGACCAGGGTGGATTCCGGCTCGATCACAACTTCTCCGCCGGCGACCAGCTCTTCCTGCGTTATGCAACGTCGAGCACCGGCGAAATTGATCCCCTGCCGGTCGCCGGCGCTAACGTGCCCGGGTTTCCGGTGAGCGACAGCATTCGCACCCAATCGGTCACTGCCTCCGAGACGCACCTGTTCTCCGCCGGAACCCTGCAGACTTTTCGCGCCGCTTTTTTCCGGAACGATTTCATTCTCGGCCAGCGCCTCAATGCAACTCCGCCCAGCGCGTTTGGTTTCCAGTACCAGCCGACGCTCGGCATCGCCGCTGGCGCGCCATACCTCATCGTCAGCGGCTACGCCAGCATTGGAGACCCGATTACCGGCCCGCAAAACACGTATCAAAATAACTACCAGCTCAGCGATTCCATTTCGGTGACGCGCGGCCGCCATAGCTTCAAGTTTGGCGGTGAGTTCACACGTACTCAGGTCAATCTCCTGTTTGGTATCGCCACCAACGGTTTCTTCGTATTCGCGCCGTTTCCCTTCAGTGATTCCTTCGCAAGCTTCCTGACGGGCCAGTCCGTCACCTTCTTCCAGGGTGGTGGTCAATTCGACCGTGCGCTGCGCAACCTCTCCGTGGCAGGTTACGCGCAGGATGAATGGCGCATCACGCCACACCTCACGTTGAACTACGGCCTGCGCTACGAGATCAACACGCCCTATGTCGATATCCGCAATCGCGTGAACGAATGGGATCCCGGCGCGCACTCCAAGGTTTATCCGAACGCGCCAACGGGCCTGCTGTTTCCGGGGGATCCCGGCGTGGCGAGAAGCATCGCCCCGAATTACTACAAGGCGTTCATGCCGCGCATCGGTATCGCTTGGGACCCCACTGGGAGCGGTCGTACTACCATCCGCGCCGGATACGGCATCTTCTACGACCCGTTCACCAACGGCGTGGGCGGGCCGCTGCAAGCGCCGGTGAGTGCGCTCCCTTGGACACAGGCGTACCAACTGCCTGGCCCAGGTTTCAACATCGCCAATCCCTACGGCAATTCCGCGCCACCCTTCGGTACTGGCAATTTCGTCCAGCCGGCCACCGTCCTCACCGTGGACCAATTCGCGCGCCCGCCTTACGCCCAGAACTGGAACATTTCCATCGAGCACATCCTCGGCAAGAACTACTTGTTGGACGTGCGCTACGTCGGTAACAAAGGCACGCGCCTGCCGCGCATGATTGAGGCCGATCCGACGCTCTACAATCCGAACGTCAACGCCAACAATGTCGACCGGTATCGCATCTATGCCGGCTGCCCCAGCAATCCGAATGATCCGTGCAACTTCGCTTCCGTAGGCTTAGTCAGCGACATTGCGAATTCCACTTATCATGCCGGCCAGCTTTCTCTATCCCGCCACTTCGCGGCCGGCCTGGGCTTCCAGGCTTCCTATTGGTATTCCAAAACCCTCGACGACGTCTCCTCCTTCAACGTCTCCGGCTCCGCGCCGACCGATGTCTCCGGTGAAAATGATCTCGCACAGAATCCGTTCAACCTCCGTGCCGAGCATGGCCCGTCGCTGTTCGACGCGCGGCAGCGATTGTCTCTCAGTGGCAGTTACGAGCTGCCACGATGGTCGGGTGCGCCCCATGCAGCGGCTCTATTGATCAACGGCTGGCAGTTCAACGGCATCGGCAGCTTTTCCACCGGAACACCGTTCACCGTTTACGACAGCGCGAACGTGTCGCTTCAGGGCCAGGCGCCGGAAATCAGCGGCTTCTACTCCAGCCGGCCGGATTTGATCTCCAATCCGAACGCTGGCCCGCACACGCCGAACCAGTGGGTGAACCCCAGTGACTTCCTGCGGCTCAATCCAAATACGCAAGGTGGCCAGTTCGGCAACGAAGGCCGCAACGTGGTTCGCGGCCCCGGCATCGCCGATCTCGATCTCTCGCTCTTCAAGACTTTCTCCGTCGGCGAGAGCAAGCGCATCCAGTTCCGCGCCGAGACTTTCAACGTGTTGAATCACCCCAATTTCCAGTTACCGCAAAACGATATCTCGTCGCCCGAATTCGGCCAAATCCTCGAAGCCGCGCCACCGCGTCTGTTCCAGTTGGCGCTAAAATTCGTGTTCTAGACTATGCGGATACTGAAGTTCTTCGGTTTCGGACTGGCTGGACTGGCGGCGCTTTACTGCGTGGCATGTGCCGGCATCTACACCGCCATGTGCCAGCCGCCGGAACGCTTCGGCGCCATCATGTCGCACGTTCCCGGCGTCGCATTCTTGATTCTGCCGTTCCGGCCATTCTGGATGTCGGCGCGCGCCGGAAGTCTTAAAGTGGGCGACGCCGCTCCGGATTTCGAACTGCCCACACTGGATCACAGCCGCATCGTCAGGCTGTCTTCCGAATATCGATCGAAACCGGTCGTGCTCATTTTCGGGAGTTACACTTGACCGCCATTCCGCCGGGAGGTTCCCGCGCTCAACAAGTTGTACGAGTCGTATCGCGATCGCGCGGCGTTCTACGTCGTTTACATCCAGGAAGCGCATCCGACCGACCTTTGGACGACGGAATCCAACGTGAAAGATGGTGTGTTGTTCGCCTCAGCACACACCGACGGTGAGCGCAGTACGACGGCTTCGGCCTGTGTCCGCAAGCTGGGGATTCACATTCCCGCAATCCTGGACAGTATCGAAAACAAGACCGAACGAGCCTACACAGGCTGGCCGGACCGCATATATATGATCGGAACTGATGGTCGCGTGGCTTTCAAAACAGCGCCAGGACCGTATGGGTTTTCAACGAGGGGTTTGCAGCAGGAGCTGGAAGGCACGGCTCAGCCAGCAAACACGAAGTGAGCGGAGAGGTGCGGGCCGCGAGAGGAAAACGTCGCTCGCGGCCGCGCGGAATTGTTACGCGAAACTCCGAATGGCTCCCGCTTCGTCGTCGTGCACGTCGAAAACCGTGTATAGCTTGGTGATCTGCAGGAGGTCCTTGACCCTTTTGGTCAGCCCTAACAGTTTCAATGTACCGCCGTGATTGGCGACCGTCGTGAACCCGGAAACCAGCTCGCCGATACCCGAGCTGTCAATGTAGGAGACTTCGCCAAGATTGAGCAGGATTTTCTTCTGGCCCTTGCTCACCATGTCGCGCAGCGTATCGCGCAGCGCGCTCGATCCTTCACCCAGCGTGATCCGGCCCGCAACGTCCAGAACACTCACATCTCCCACCTGACGCGAACTTAACTTAACACTCACTTCCGTCGACCTCCTAGCTCAGAGCTTGTGCCATTCATTTCCGTTCTAGATACTTCACCAGTGTGACCTCGGTGCCGAGCGGACTCAGCCGGCGAACCTGAAGCTCATCCATGAACGCCCGGATAAGGAACATGCCCCGCCCCGAAAAACGAAGAAGATTCTGGTCCGCCAGCGGATCCGGTATTTTCTCCAAATCGAAACCCTTCCCCTGATCCGCGATCGTCACCGTCAGCCGGTCGGGCGCTTTCGACACCGACACGTGAACCTTCTTATGCGCGCTGTATTGATTGCCATGAACCACGGCATTCACCATGGATTCGCGCACCGCCATTCCAATCTTGTGTAAGTCCTCTTCCGGGAAACCAGCCTTCTGGGCCAGATCGAGCACAAGGTTTTCGGCGCTGTCCACGCTATCCAGGGTTGAATCCAAAAACTCATCCACCGTTTCGGCTTCGCCGCCAGTGTTCTTTCCCATATGTAAGCTGGCCCCAGCGTGGCCAAGTCGAATCGCTACAATACCCTGCCGATAGAAGGAAAGTCAAGAGTGCCCGCCGCCCTGTCAAGAGGCTCGCCTACTTGGACTTGCCGAGCATGTGGTCCAGCTCGGAAAACAGATCGCGGCCTTCGAAAATTCCCTTCGTGAGCGGATTATAAGGATAGTCATTTTGAATGATTCCCTGCGCGTCGATGATGAACAGGTGCGGCACATGGATGTCCGCATTTTGGGGAGTCGCCTTGAAGTACGAAATGGAGACCTGCCCCGTGTCATACAAAACCGGCACGGTGACCTTGTGGTCCGCGATGTATTTACGCACCGTATCCAGCGTGTCCGGCGGATTCACAATCGTCAAAGCCGCCACCCGGCCGTGATACTTGGAAACGATCTCTTCCAGGACGGGTGCAAAATCCGCGCAGTGCTCGCAGCTTGTCTTGATGATCTCGACGAGCAGGATTTTTCCGCGGTAGTCCTGCGGGTCGTGCTGCTTGAAGTTCACATCCATCAGCGAGAAGCCGGGAGCGCGGCGGCCGGAAAGCTCGCCGGAGGCCATCAGACTGGCGGCCAAGGCCAGCACGCAGACGAAGATTCGCATGAATCTCAACTTAACATGTTGTCCATCGGCCGGGGGCGGGCGTCACAACGACGCGGTTCTGGCGGAGAACTTCTGTAGTTCGGAGTTCAGGTTGCCCAATGCAATCCGGCAGGCAGCAAAATCACCCGCGGCGGCACTACGCTCGATACTCTTCATCAGCGCTGCCAACGCGACCGCGCCTACATTGGCACACGCGCCCTTCACATAGTGGGCCAGGCGGGCGCAGCGAATACTATCAGCGTGCTCGACTGCATCCATCAGCGCCGGAATCTGCGAACTGGCGTCATCAACCAGGGCAGCCGCCAGCTCTCGCATCAGGCCGGCGTCTTCCATGCAGATGTTCCGCAATTGGTCTATGTCAAAGATGGAGGCTTCGGTAAGGTCTGGCATCCGCTTTTCGTCACTAGCCTCATGTTGCCCGATGGACGATCCCGAGGCCATCAGCGAAATGCCTTAGGTACACCAGAAGACTAAATACGTCACATCTGGCCGACACTAGGCCACCGCCCTATCACTCGTGCCTGAGGGCCTCCAGCGGAGAGATGCGCGCAGCGCGGCGAGCCGGGAGGAAACATGCTGCCAACGCCACCATCAGCAGGACACCTGTAACAGCAGCGATTATGCGGGGATCACCGGGGACTACCTCGTAGAGCAGGCTGGCCAGCACACGCCTGCCCGCAAGCGCAATGACGACGCCGGCCACCAGACCGGCGATGACCGGTCCCATGGTCTGCCGGATCAGCATTACGTAGAGATCCTTCGCCCGAGCGCCCAGCGCCATCCGCACGCCCATTTCGTTTCTCCGCCGCGTTACGGAATACGACACCATGCCGTAGATCCCCAGGGCCGCCAGCAGCAAGGCTGTTCCGGCGAATGTCGAAATCAACAGCATCTGGAACCGCCGTTGAGCGAGAGACTCGGCCAGCACCTCTTGCATCGTATGAAGCTCCGGCAACGGCACGTCGGGATCCACGCCGTGCACGGCCGCGCGCATCGCGCCGGCGATGGATCTCGGGTCGCCGGCGGCGCGCGCAACCAGCTCCACTTGCCGTGGCGCCCAATCCCAGTACGGCCGGTACACGATCGCTACAGCCGGCTTGTGCGGTTCCGCGAGCACGTCACCCACGACGCCAATGACCTCCCGGTTCGTTTCGTTACTGACGAAATGCCGCCCCACGGCATTTCCTCCCGGCCAGAGCACTTGCGCCACACGTTCGGAAATAACTGCGACGTGGCGCCGACGGTCGCTGGCGCTGAAGGTACGCCCCGCGAGAAGCGGGATTCCCATGGTGTGAAAATAGCCGGCGCTTGTGAAGCGCACGTTCACCATCGGCCACTCCGTAAACGGACGCTGGTCGCCGGGGAGCGATACGGCATCGACCCAGGTTTCGCCAGTGAGGGGCAGGGCGGTCACGATTGCGGCCGACTCCACACCAGGCTGGGTACTTAGGTGATCCAGTACGCGCTCGTGGAACGCGTTGCGTTGGTCATCTTCCTTGTACTTCGCCCAGGGAATCTGTACCTCCCCGGCCAGAACAGTCGGCGCACGAAAGCCCTTTTCGGCGCTTATTAACCGCGCGAAGCTGCTCATCAGCAGCGCCGCCGTAGTGAGCAGGACCACGCTCAGGCCCACCTCCGCCGTGACCAGGCCTGCCCGCAGCCGGGTTCCGGCCGTCCCACCGCCAATCGTGCGGCCGCCAGCCTTCAATGCGTCCTGCGGATCCACGCGCGCGGCACGCCATGCCGGCGCCAGACCGAACAGCAATCCCGTCCCGATGGTGATGATCAGCGCGAACAGGAGTACCCAGGGATCGAGCTGCACCTCGTCTAATCGCGGGATATCTACCGGCGCGCTTCTGATGAAGGCGCCGAGGCCCGCGGCCGCCAGGGCCACACCCAGCACTCCGCCAATCAACGCCAGCAACACCGTCTCAATGAGCGCCTGGCGCACGAGCTGCCCACCGCTCGCGCCGAGCGCGATGCGAACGGCCGCATCTCTGGCCCTCCTCTCAGCCCGCGCGAGCAGCAGGTTCGCCAAATTCACACAAGCGATCAGCAGCACCATTCCGACGGCGGCAAGCAGCAAAAAAAGAGCGCGGCGCGAATTGCCGACAATGGAATCGAGCATTGGAATCACCGACGCCCGAAGCTCGACCTTTTCGCCGGACATCTTTACAAGCTGCGCCGCGACCACGTTCAACTCAGCGAGGGCGCGCCCGGGCGGCACACCCCGTTTCAGCCTCGCGATCACCGTGTAGTTGAAGTTGCCCATCAGCTCCTTCAACTCGTCAGCTTCGAAGACCAGAGGCCGGAACACTTCCGGTTTCGACGACGCGACCTGGCCTATGTCCAGCACACGGGCGCTGGGAAACTTGAACCACGGTGGCAGAACGCCGATGACTGTGTAGGCCTGGCTGTCGAGCTGAATGGTCTTACCCACGATGCCCGCGTCGGCCTGGAACCGCCGCTGCCAGAGCGAATCCGTGATCACAGCCACGCTGTCGCGACCGGACTGGTCTTCGCCACTAGCGAACGTCCGCCCCAGCCTTGGCCTAGCACCCAGAGTGTCGAACAGATCCGCAGAGACGCGTGCGATATCCAACTGCTCCGGCTCGCCGGCCCCGGTCAGGGCCGCGCTCCCAACCGCCACGGCAGAAATCCGCTCGAACGAAGAAGTGCGCGCGCGCCATTCCGTGAAGTGGCGTGCGCTCACTGGAAGGGTCGGATACGTCTGCGCCATAGCCGGGATGACCTCCCGCAGAGCGACAAGACGATCCGCATCAGTATAGGGCAAGGGCCGGAGAAGGACACCGTTCACAATTGAAAAAATCGAGGTGTTCGCGCCCACCCCGAGCGCAACGGTTAAGATTGCCACCGCTCCAATACCCGGTTCGTGGCAAAGCATGCGCGCAGCATAGCGGAGATCTTTCCAGGTACTCATGTCTGTTCCTTCACGAAAAGATACGAGTTCAGAAACACGAAAGTTCGCAGGTCACATGCGTCAGACCTGCCGGTCAGATCGTCCGCACGCATCGAGAAAGTGCCTGACCCGCGTCCGAATCTCGTGAAGGTGCGTGAATAGGCTCACATGTTCGCCGCCCTCAATGGCGAGTAGTTCCGCTCCTGGCACCCTATCGGCCAACCCTTTTGCCTGTGCGAACGGCACGGCCTGGTCCGCGGTACCGTGCACCACCAGCAAAGGAACGGAAATCTGTTCCAGCGGATAGCTGAAGGGCAGGCGAGAATAGACAATGTCGTTTTGAGTCCCGGGCAGCCTCTGCGCCATCTGGTCCATCGTGCTCAACTGCAACGCCAGCAGCAGCGGCCCCGCCTCCGGGTCGTTGAGTGTGCGCGCTCGCAACGCCGGGTCGGGAATAGAGCGGCGAGCCGCGGCGTCCGGGTGAATGGCAGCTCTTCTTCGCATGGGTGCGACCAGTGCCGGAAAGCGCGCCATCAACTTCAGCAGATGAAACTTGAACGGCAGGCGCACGTTCAATTGCGCACTACACGCGGAGATCATCACTAGCCCCCGGCAGCGGTCCCGGTGGCGTAGGGCGAACTGGAGCGCGCACTGGCCTCCGCCGGATATCGCGATGACTGCCGCCTGCGAAACGCTGAGCTCGTCCAACACGTCCGCGCAGAGATCCGCCTGCGCCTCGGGCGTTTCCCCTAGCGCGAGCGGTGTCCCGAGATATCCGGGACGCGAAATAGCGACGAATCGGCACTCGGACGTGCCGGCGGCCGCGCTCGCGAGCAGGACGCCCTGATCGTACCCGCCCATCGCTCCATGGAGCAGCAGTACTGCCGGTCCCTCGCCCCATACGGCGCATTCGACAACCCCTCGCCGAGTCTCGAGCATGACCATTTCGACTCCGTTTATCGGACTTGACCGTTTTCATGTTAGACACCGAATCCGGCGAGTTGTCATAGCCAATCGTCTTCGCAAATTCTTAAACAGCGTTGCGCCGGTCTAGGCAACCGCATGCCGCTCGGTAGATGCTGGCTTCTCTCAAAGCCTTGCGTAGATGCTCATCCTACCGGCCCTAGAACCGGCCCGCCATGCCCAGACTATCGCTGCCAGAATCGGCACTTGTAACAGTGCTCCGGTCCAGATCGGCTCTCTCGCGTACAGCACGAACAAAAGCGCGGATGCTGCCAACGGGGCAGTAATCCAGGCGCGCCACCATTGCCGCCGAACTAGAATCAAAACGACGGCAATAGCGAATTCCAGAAACGCCGACATCCATATCGTGATCTCGGCCGCCTGTACTTCCAACGGTTCGATGCGGCGGTTTTCCACACGATCCCTGATGCCCAGCAGCATCTTGGGGACGGCAACATGATCAGCAAACTCGGTGAATAAATCCAGCAAGATCCGCTGGTCTGTCCAGTGATGATGGAAGCGGATACGCAAGACGAGACGGGTGTGCTTCTCATCCACGGGGAACAGTGCCCATGTGAAGGCGCCGCCGGGAGGATCTTCATCTCCGGCCCATATCAAGAGTCGATTGGATGCCATCGAATGAATGACGAGATATGCGACGCGGCTCATATAAACCCTGTCGCCCACAGCCAGGCGCTGCAGTTCCGGAATAATCTGCGTGGCGCTTCGAATTCCCTGTTTGCTGCCGAGGTTCTCGATCAGGTCATACCCATAGAATCCGGCCCGTTCGTACCCGATTTGGACGATCCAAGGCCAGATGTCTTCCGGCCGTTCCGTAATCGTGACCGCCCGAGTGGCCCAGAATGTCGGAGCCCGGACAAGATCGTCGCCTGGCAAAGGCTGAGCTAGTTCCTCGGGAGTTGCGCCCCAGCGCAGTTGCCCCGGCCGGATTGTGAAGTAATAGACACCAGTCAGCAGAACGAATAGAGCGAGGACGGCAAGAAATTTCACAGCCACCGAGCGCCAGCCAGTCATCAACGTTGGAGACGCGCGGGTTTGGTTGTGGCCCGTTCCTTCAGAGTCAACCAAAGCCGCCTGCCTTACTCGATCACTACCACCGACCACCGCTGCTGCGCATAATATCCTAGCCAATAAAGGATTATCAATCCTTTATTACTCTTTTGGATTTATCTCAATGCGCGACTGGCCGGGCACGCCGAGCCACTGCGGCCAGCAGATTGCCAGGAACATCGTCCCGTCGCCACCCGTACTGATTAGTAGGACGCCGGGCACGCCGGTAAGTCCCGGCGTCAGGAGGCATCTGCATGGTGGCACTCATCCAGGATCTTCGTTACGGCTTGCGTATGCTGGCCAAGAACCCGGGGTTCACGGCGGTGGCAGTAATCGCACTGGCGCTCGGGATTGGCGCCAACACAGCCATCTTCAGCGTCGTCAACGGCGTGCTGCTTCAGCCGCTGCCCTACCGCGATCCCGGCCACCTCATGCGGCTCAGCGAGACGTCGCCCGACTTCGGAACGATGTCTGTCGCTTATCCGAACTTCGTGGACTGGAAAGACCAGAACCGCAGCTTTGCTGGCCTCGCCGCGTTCCGTTGGAACGACTACGATGTCACTGGCGGAGGGCAGCCCGAGCACCTGAGCGGCAAGATGGTCTCGGCTGATTTCTTCCGTGTCTTCGGAATTAGCCCCGTGCTGGGCCGCGACTTCGACCCCCGGGCAGACCGGCTCGGCGCCTCGCCCGTAGTGCTCATCGGCGCCGGCCTGTGGAGCCGGCGATTCGCTTCAAACCCCGCCGTGCTCGGCAGCCAGCTCAGGCTCGACGGCCGGAGCTACACCATCGTGGGCGTCATTCCCGCAGGTTTTCAGTTCGAGGGCACGGCCGACGCCTACACCCTCTTGGAACAGTGGGACGATATTCTGGCCAGATCGCGCGAAATGCATCCCGGCATGTATGTGGTGGGGCGGCTCAAGCCCGGCGTGACGCAAGTCCAGGCGCAATCGGAAATGGCCGCCATCGCTGCCCGCTTGGCCGAAGCGTATCCGAAATCGAATTCTAAGCACGGCGTCAACATCGCGCCGCTCGCGAGCACGATCGTCGGAGACGTCCGCCCCACTCTGCTGGTTCTGCTGGGCGCGGTGGGCTTCGTGCTGCTCATCGCTTGCGCCAACGTGGCGAACCTGCTCCTGGCTCGCTCCACCCGGCGCCAGAAAGAGATTGCCATCCGCTCCGCTCTCGGCGCCGGCCGCGGCCGTGTAATCCGGCAACTGCTTACCGAGAGTGTCGTGCTGGCGCTAACCGGAGGCATCGCCGGACTGGCTATCGCCCGATGGGGCACGCCAGCGGTGCTAGCGGCCGTGCCGGGCGGATTACCGCGCATGGAGAACATCGGTGTGGACGGCTGGGTGCTCGCCTTTACTCTTGGCGTCTCGCTCCTCACTGGTATCGTTTTCGGGCTGGCTCCGGCGCTCGAAGTCTCCACCACCGATCTGCACGAGATGTTGAAAGAAGGCAGCCGCGGGTGCTCGGCCGGACCCCGGCGCTTGCGCAACCTGCTGGTAGTTTCCGACGTGGCCGCCGCCCTGGTTCTGTTGGCCGGAGCCGGCCTGATGCTGCGCACCGTCTGGAGCCTCGCTCGCGTCAATCCGGGATTCGACCCCGGCCACGTTCTGACCTTTTCAGTGGGGCTGTCCCCGGCAACCACGAGCAGCAGCACTCGGATCCTTCAGACCTTCGACGAGACCGTGGATCGTATCCAAACTGTGCCCGGAGTGAAGAGCGCCGCGGTGTCCTCGTTGATTCCCTTGAACGGCAACGACGACGAAATCCCGTTCTACGTGAACGGACGGCCTCGCCCCACCTCGCAGGGCGACATGTCGTGGGCGTTGATGTACGCTACCGGCCCCGGCTATTTCAAGGTCATGGACATTCCCCTCTTACGCGGCCGTTACATCGAACGTCAGGATATGCACCGCGGCTCCCACGTGGTGGTGATCGACGACGTCATGGCGCGCACGGTCTTCCCGCACGAAGACCCGCTTGGCAAGAGCATCGTGGCTGCGGACTTGAGCGGCGATCTCGGGCCCGAAGCTTCCACACCGATGGAGATCGTGGGTATCGTCGGCCATGTCAGCCATTGGGGGCTGGGTAGTGATGCGAACGCGCGGGTCCGCAGCGAGCTTTACATGCCGCTTACCCAGATCCCGGATCCGTTCATGAAAGGCATGGCCGGGTACAGCCACTTCCTGTTGCGCACCGGAGCCGATCCGCTCACCGTGCTCTCCGCGGTGCGCGGTGCGGTCATCGAAGGCGGTAATGACCAGCCCGTTTACGGAGTGCGGACCATGGATCAGATCGTTTCGGCTTCCATAGCGGACCGGCGCTTCTCCATGTTGCTCCTGGCCATCTTCGCCGGGTTGGCGCTGTTGCTGGCCGCAGTTGGCATCTACGGGGTGATCTTGACCTGCCCTCGATAATCTCTGCCAGTCATAATTGAGAAGCTCCAGCGAGGAAAGGAGCTTCGAGATGAAGAAGGGCAAGCACCCAGAAGAACAGATCATCGGCGTGCTGAAGCAGGTGGAGGCAGGCCGGACGGTGAAGGAGGTCGCCCGGGAGTTGGGCGTCAGCGAGGCGACGATCTACACCTGGAAGAGCAAGTACGGTGGCATGGAAGTCAGCGAAGCGCGGCGACTAAAGGAACTGGAAGATGAGAACCGCCGGCTGAAGCACATGGTCGCAGACCTCAGCCTCGACAAAGAGGCACTGAAGGCGGTGATCCGAAAAAACGGCTGGAGCTTGTAGGTCTGCGGCAGGATGTGGCGTTGGTGATGAGCGAGTATGAATACTCGGAGCGCCAAGCCTGCAAGCTCATGTCCATGGATCGGACCACCTACCGATATCAGCCGCGGCCGGACCACAATGCCGAGTTGCGCAGCAAATTGATCGCCCTGGCGCGGCAGAAACCGCGCTACGGTTACCGGCGTCTGTGCGCGCTGCTGGAGCGCAGCGGATGCCAAGCCAGCGCGCAACGGGTGTACCGCATATACAGCGAAGAACATCTGGCGGTACGAAGGCTGAAACGGAAGCGGCTGGTGAGACCGGCGCCGGAAGGCACGTTGTTGCACAAGCCCAACCAGGAATGGGCCATCGATTTCGTGTCCGATGGCTTGGCCACCGGACGAGGGCTGCGCATGCTGACCGTCGTAGACAGTTTCACGCGCGAGTGTCCAGCTGTCGAGGTCGACACAGGCTTGTCGAGTGGCCGAGTGACTCGCGTGCTGGACTGGATCATCAGCCAGCGTGGGAAGCCGGAAGTGATTCGGTGTGATAACGGGCCGGAATTCACGAGCCGACACTTTATCGTTTGGTGCGAGGAAAGGCAGATCACGCTGCTGCACATTCAACCTGGCCGACCCATGCAGAACGGTCATGTCGAGAGCTTCAACGGGCGATTCCGTGATGAGTGTCTGAATCACAACTGGTTCACGACGCTGACGGACGCAAAAGAAAAGATCGAACGGTGGCGTATGGAATACAACGGGGAGCGGCCACACAGCAGCTTGGCGTATCGAACACCAGAGGAATTCGCCAAAGCCTGCTCTGAGCCCACCAACAGGATGGGGTTAACAACACCCATCCCGCCAGAGCCGCCCGTCGCAGGTGAGCGGTCGCAGAACGGTACTCACGGTCAAGGGTTCGCTAACGCCACGCCAAAAACCGGCGCGCCCTTGACCGCTGCGTGCCGTTCTGCATTGGAGGATGGTGCGACGGGCGGCTCCGACGGGATGGGAAAAGAGGAGTTACAGTAGACCGAGCGTCTCAGTTACGGTTGGTAGAGAAAATCGAGGCAGGTCAATCTCTTACACGGTCGCGCAGCGTACTCGCGAGATTGGCATCCGCATGGCGCTTGGGGCAGGTCAGGCCGATGTGCTGAAGGTTGTCGTCGCACAGGGCATGGTTCCCGTTTTGGCCGGACTGGCCGTCGGGCTGGGTGCGTCCTTCGGGCTCACCCGCCTCATGGCCGGCATGCTCTACGGCGTCAATGCCGGCGACCCGGTGACCTTGATCGCTGTGGCGCTGGTGTTAGCCGCCGTGGCGCTCACCGCCACCCTGGTCCCCGCCCGCCGCGCTACCAGGGTAGCCCCCGTGGTGGCCTTGCGCTACGAGTAGAGCGCCAAATCATAGAAAACGTGGTGCCCGGGGCGGGACTTGAACCCGCACTCTCCTTGCGGAAAAAAGGATTTTAAGTCCTTTGCGTCTGCCGATTTCGCCACCCGGGCATGCTGAATTTAACTGACTTGTCGTATTACGCCATTTGCTTCCTGCTTCATTGTAGTGGAAAGTGTAGTGAGTACCGTGCCATTTGCGCCATTCCTTCTCGCTCCAAGATTCAGCGCCTCCAGCTTTTCGAAAGCGCGCTCAACCGATTCTGGAGAAGGATGTACATATCGCTGAGACACCGTGACGGTGCTGTGCCCCATGAGCTTCATAATTGTGAATGCGTCAGCGCCGGCTTCGCCTAGGCGGGTCCCGAAGGTGTGCCGCAAGGAATGTAGCACAAAATCGGCCGGTAGCTTCAACAGCTCACGCACTCGGGCATGCTGCTGGTCGAGAAGCGTCTCTGAGAGCTGCCCACCCTCAGCGTTTTGGCATACTCGACCGTTATCTTGTGCTTTCCAGTTTCTCAAGACCAACTGCACACGCTGATTCAGAGGCACGTTGCGGGATTTCTTACTCTTTGCCTTACCAGACAGCACGGTAAGGTAGCCAAACTTGGCGCCATTGGCTGGTTCTAGGTGAATCTGAGGCCATTCCAGGCTGAGTGCCTCACCCAAACGCAAGCCGGTATCGAGCAGCAACACAGCGACATCCTGGAGTGGTTGCCCTGCAGTGCCTAGGTAGATCGCCTCCGTGTCGTGGCCGAGAACGAATTCTCGTTGTCGTTCCCCCCTGAGTAGCCGAACGCGTGGAATCCTCTGGATCACGTTCCACTCGTGCGCCAATCGAAGCAGACGCCGGAGTGTCGCCAACTCCCTATTCACCGATCCTACGGCGAGCGGCTTCTTGCGGCGCGACTTAAACTTGCAACGCACTTGTTTGTAGACCTCAATGGCAGCCTCGTCGATCCTATCCAGCCGAGCCGACGCGAGGCTTTCGTTCTCCAGAAGGTATTTGAGCTTAGCTTTGTAGAAATCCACGGTGCGAGGCTTGTCGGCGCATTGAGTCTCGATAGCGTCGCTAAACCTCGACGCAAACTCTCGGAGCGTCGGGGCCGGCTTCCTGTCGCGGATACCAACTTCACCCTTGGCGAGAGACGTTCGGTGAGCAGCCTCCATTTGCCGAGCGATTCGGGGATGCCCCTGTTTCGTGCTTTCCTGAATGTGCTCACCGTTGAAGACGAAGTTGTACCAGTACACCTTGCCACGTTTGAAGATTGCCATCACTTGCTGCCTTTCTTTTTGCCCCTAGCCTTTGGAGGCCGACCACCCAATTTGCCCCACTCCTGCAGCCGACGCCGAAACTCCTCTTCGCCCCACAGCGCCAGGCGCGCCTTGACGCTGCGGCGCCCCATGAGACTGGCTGCATTCGACACCATGCTGTTCCTGCGTTTCATGCTCGGTTCGATCATAATCTAACGTTTGGTTATACTCAAGAGTCTTGCTTGCTGCGGTTAAAGTCGGAACCGCGGGTTCGGATCAGTGAGTGCGCCGAGAACTTCGCGTATCCTGGCTCACATGCCGACCCACTGAACAACTCGTAGCAATGCGGGAGGTGTTGATGGCTCGACGTGTTGTGCTCAAGCTGCCGGAAGCATTCGGCGAGTTTCTTCAGTTCCTTCGAGAAAAGGATCCGAGGGGCCTGTACGAGGGTCGGGAGGGTCGGGCCATGCACGCCCTGGAGCAGCTTTGCCAAAAAGGACAGAAAGCTCAAAAGGGCTTCGATCCTGGTGAGCTGAGCACGTTCTTAGTAGCGGTTTGTCAGCCCTCGAATCGCCGGCGGTTGCCGAATTTATTGCAGTACGGTCCCGCCGCGGCGGATCTGCTAACCATGAGGAACCTGCAGGATTCTGTCAAACGTGTGCATCGGCTGATTGACTTTGTGGAAAAAGTCAAAAGAACGCATTTGGTTGTTTACCTCCAGGCTACTGGAGAGGTCCCTGCAGGCGATGTCCTGTCCGCGCCATATCTGGCTCATGAAGGTGAGACGGCGCAGCGTGTGCAGTCGCTCAGGGGTTTGTTTGGGTTTCCGATGGATCCTCCAGAGCGGGATCAGTACCTAGCAAAGCTCGGCCAACTACTAGCAACAGTCCTAAGATTGCCTCGTTTGGCGAAACGATACAGCCGAACGCTGAATCCGATGGGCGACTACTTGCTGTCCGGCCTCTGCCAATACGTTCGTCAGACGACTGGCAGTTGGAATGACGCACTACTTGTTGAGATCCTGAGCGCGTTCAATGTTCCCCATACTGAGTCGACGGAGGCGCTGAGAATGTGGCGAAACCGGACGCAGCGGTCCGCGTAACACGAAACACACAGAAAAAGACCCGTTCGGTGTTACGTTTTCTCGTAACATGAACTCCGCACGAACTGACCAGTTTACTGTTACGGCTTCGATGAGCAGGAGACGTTACGAATAGAGCATGCAGGATTATGCACCGCTACCGCCTCTGTTCTTGACATATAGGGAAGCCGCTCTTGCCTGTCGGCTGTCCGAATCCATGGTCCGCAAATTGGCGCGTTCCGGAAAGATCAAGGTGACGAAATTTGGTCGCGCCGCCCGCATTCATGTGACTGAGCTATCACGGTTTGGCGCGGAAACGAAGTGAGCATTCCAAATGAGCATTCCACCCGATGTTATCGATCGGATTCGCCAACTTCCAATCGAAAACGTGCTTGCCTTGCTGGGTGTGCGCCGGTGGGGGCGAGCCTGGTATTGCCCATTCCACGAAGATCGGCGACCCTCTGCGGGCGTAAAGCACAACAAGTTGCGGTGCTTTGCCTGCTCGGACCGGTCGTGGTCGACGATCGACCTCGTGATGAAGTCCGTTGGGCTTGATTTTGTTGGCGCTGTACGCTGGCTGGCCGATCATTTCGGAGTCTCGATTCCAGACCACCAGCTAAGCCGAGCGGAGCGTCAGGATCTGGCGCGGCGCCTCGCAGATGCACGTAGTAGCGCCGACAACCTGACTGACTGGCGACAGTGGCAGGAGTCGAATCTGCGGCTGCATCGAGACTTGCTCTGGCGCAACGCGCAATTTGCCCATCGATGGACGCTTGCGCATCTCAACGACTCCAAATTCGACGACGATCCTCGTTGGGACGTCGTGTGGTCCGCCATCGAGCGGGCCGAGGTCGGCGATCTCCTTAACGAAGCCCTGAATCACCTCGAAAGCCTGACTCCTGCCGAGTGCCTGGTGCTGCGCAATCGAGTGGAGGCCGAATGAACTCGTACGATTTTGATGAGGATTTTCGCCGCCGCGCAGTAGCAGAGTTCCTCCGAAATCCAGCGAATCGCGCAAAACCCACCGAACCCAACGGTCAGCGTCGAGATCGGCGCACAGCCTCAGACGCAAGCGGTGCCGAGGGTGCGATTGGCGACCAGACGACAGCTCAAGACACCACCTCCGCCAACACTACCACCGGCGGCACGGTTGCCGGGCATAGTGCGACGGCCACTAGGGCAAAGCGGTCAGATACAGATGAGGAGGGCGAGAAACTTCCACAGTTTCCGGACATCGCATGGCGAGGCACCTTCAACTTCTACCGCGAGGCAATGGACGGCACGACCGAGGCATCGGATGTCGCGCATTTCGCTACGTTCTGGGCAGCCTGCGCCGCCTCCCTCGGTCGGCGAGTGCACTGTTTCGTCGGTGATCTGGTCTACCCGAACGGATACCTTTGCTTCTACGGAGACTCGGGTGACAAGAAGACCACGGCCCAGCGGCGCGTGCTTCAATGCAACTTGCTCAGCGGCATGCCGAACTTGAAGATCATGACCAACGTTGGCTCCACCGAGGGCTTGGCGGACGCGCTGAGCGAAGCCACCGGGCGTGACGAGAGTGAATGCATCTGTCTTTTCTACTGGGAAGAGTTCGCCGCCCTGATGGCTCGGGCAAGATGGTCGGGTTCCACAATCTTCGAGTTTATGGTCCAAACTTTTGACTGTCCACCAAGTTGGGGGTTGAACTATAGGCGCAAGCCAGTGAACATTCGAAAGCCGACGCCGACGGTCTTGACCGCGACCACTCCGGAATGGTTCTGGAAACAGGCGAAGCAAGAGGACTTCTATGGCGGGCACGGGAATCGATTCTTCTACTTAACGGGTACCAAGAAGGCGCCGCTTCCGCAACCCGCGCCGGTGTCTCCCGACGCGGTGGAGGCGATCCGGGAGAGGATTACGGCGCTTTCGCAGGTGACACCGTGTGCAGCCACTCTGTCTCCGGAGGCCAGCCGCCTCTGGGATGCGTTTTACTTCGATTGGGAAACGACGGATCGCAGCGCCCTGTTGGCGGCCGCGGTCAAGCGCATCCCGACGTACGTGCGCAAGCTGGCCATGATCTACGCTGCCGATGAGGGGACGTTGCCGATCATCAATCTGGAACAGCTTCAGGCCGCAATTGCCGTTGGCAAGTATTCGGAGATTTGCACCAAGCGACTGCTCGATTTGCAAGCGAAGGGCTCGTCTCAGATGGGAGAACTCGAAGAACGGTTCATCCGGTACATCAAACACCATGATGGTGTGGAAGTTCGACAAATGCAGCAGACGTTATCGAAGTACACCGGGGGCGCTGAGGTGTTCAACAAGGTGATGTGGAACCTGGTGCGCTCCGACAGAATAGAAATCAGGCAAAACGGACGACGCAGAGCATACATTACGCGATGACCGGTAACGCGGTAACCGGCCATCTGGACGAGAAGTTGGCGTGGGTCATCGACTTAGGCGTTAACTAGGGCGAGGTAACGCTGGTAACAGTCCAGACTGTTGTCCATAGAGTGGGTCTCTGTGAACTCGTTCAAGTTGCGCGAGACTCCCGCTTTGTTGCCTGTTGTTCCGCGACCAGTGAACGCTGTGGATATCGCTGAGTACGTTAAGAACCTAACTGAAGCGGCTGGATTGACGGTGGCGCCACCGACCATTCTGGATCCGCTCTGGTTCCGTAACTGTGCGGGGGCTGAGAATTCTCTGGGGATGTCCGCTCCGGTTCCGGCACAGTGCGTTGCCGAGCCTGTTGATGTCACCCACTGCCGCGACGTCGGCGGCGAGTACGAGATCCGCGGTGACGTGCAAGCACCATTATCGCGTCGCTGTTATCTCTGCCGCGGAACGCTGCTTTGGCGGAAACGGGGAACCACGGAGTGGATCTGCGATCGGTGTCATCGTCCGAGTTTTCCTGAACTTGCGGAGGAATGGCGTGAACTGTTTGAGGAATCGACCGGCGCGGGAACGCCATCACCGCAGGAAGCTTCGTAGAGTATTGGGGTGCCGGCGCGATGACCGCGTTCGCCAACCACTTCCCCGGACGGCTGGCGAATAGCCTGGCGCGTCGGGTGGCATGGGTGGTGGCACGGCTCCCGAAGTCACGAGTGGATGGTCGATACGGTCCGCGGTTATTGGTTCGATCGGAGCGTTCCAACGTTGGAATGGCAGGGGGACCGGCCGTTTTGTCAAAAAGGGTCTTTCGTTATTCATCGCGATTCCGCCCGTTCAGCCGGAAATTGTTGAGCTAGTTCGCACCGCCGGATACACCAAGCTTCTTGATAGTCTGTGCGGCGCGCGGCGTCCGGAATCCGGTCGAGGCGAACCAGGACCCACACCAAGCTCGCCTGGTCGGGCCCGCCGAGCGAGCGTCCTAGGGTTTTGTTATTTTTCGGATCGTGCCAGCGTCCAGACGAGACCAGCATGCGTCATCTACGGGCCGCACCGGGCACTGTATGAGATTCAACCGTCGGCAATTCATTCGCGCGAACTGGAACGCTCCTGCTTGTGCCCAGACTTTGGACGACACCAAGAACCAGCACAGGCTCTCAAGTTGCAGAAGCCAGCTTCAACGCCCTGCCGCGAAACCCACCCTTCTCAAGATCCACAGTGCAGGTCGTGTGAATTTCCGTTCGGCAGGAGCAACATCAGCAACATCCAGAAGCCTTGACTTTCAGGGTACGATGCGTAAGTCTTTAAGGCTATTCGTTGACATTGCCATGACGCCAATGCTATATTCGGAGCAATTGGTCGACTTTGCGTTCTCGACCGCCGGTAAACCCATCGATTGCTCCTCCATCTCCGAAGTGTGTTGGTGTTTACAGACCGTGAAAAACCAACGCGAACATCGAACGAACAGGAAGCGTTATCTAGTATGATGGGAGCCAAAATGGCCAAGACCGACATCCAACGCCGTCCGAACACACCTCAATGGGGTCGATTGGACTTGGCGCGCCTAAGGAAGCGGATCCCAGTTCTTAAGAAACGGCTCGCCCGCTTGGAGCGGGCCAAGATCGTCAGTCAAAAGACCCTGAAATCCGAGATCAGCGTTTAGCCGAGTCCGCCGGTCTATGGCTGATTTTGAGGTGCGTGACTTCTCCGAAGAGGAACTGTATCGGAGTCTGTCCAACGACTACGCGACTGTTCAGGAAGTCGCAGATCACGACCACGCTCTATATCTGTGGGGTTACCTCTCGGCTCTCGGCGCTCGAACAATCATTGTCGAGAGTCCTTACGTAGATGGCGATTACCTGGACGATTTCTCTTCCTACTACGTAAAGTGCTTTGTGCCTTATGATCGTTGGTGTAAGAGAATTCACTTCTTTAGTGAACGCTTTTCACGGCCAGCGGTTCTTGAAATGATCCACGGCAGTAACGCCGAGACGCTACAGAAGAGCTACTTAGGTTTTGTGGTCGCAAGACCATTGCCGCAGACAGTTATTGGCAGGACAGTTCTGAGGACTTATCCGGACGCCGGCGGACGCCGGCAATTTTCCTGCACCGATTGGTATTTTGCTAACTTTTTCGGTATTCCGCTTGAGGTCAAAAGCTTGCCCTTCCAGGAGCAGGATAGCGTTCTTGCCGCCTGTGCGACTGTGGCGTTATGGTCATGTTTTCAAAGGACGGCTCATCTCTTTGGCACCAGGACGCCTACCCCGGCCGTCATAACCCGATCCGCTAGTGAAATAGTCCACCGAGGTCGTCCGATTCCGTCGCGCGGACTAGAGGTTGAGGAGATCTGTAGCGCCATACGGCACGCAGGTCTTGAACCTGAGGTAGTGGATCTGTCGGAAGAGACTGTGCCCCTAATCTCACTCCTGTATTCATATTTGGCCGCAGGTATTCCGGTTCTATTGGTTGTTGAGATTGCTGGGCTTCCGGGAGGAAACGATCTCCATGCGATTGCTCTCGCAGGCTATTCCATCCAACCTACGAGAGTGCGTCATAAGGAAATCTTAGGCGAGTCGTTCATTCCAATGACCGGCCTAAGAATCGATGAGTTTTATGGCCACGATGATCAAATTGGCCCATTTGCCCATCATTTCATCGCCAAGTCCAAAAAGAAGGATTGCCCGATTCGGTTTAGAACGTCTTGGAAGAATCCCAACAGCGGCAGCGAGCTGCCAGTCTATCCATTTGCGGTCGTCGTGCCCGTCTATCACAAGGTCCGGCTCACATTCCTCGACGTCTACGATTGGGTTGACCGCCTACACCAAGTTCTTGAGGATCTGCTCCCGCTTACATCCACGATTGAATGGGACATAAAGCTTCAGTTTTCTAATAATTACAAGGCCGAACTCAGGGCCGACACCGAATTGCACGAGACGGTCAAGGACGCACTCCTGACGGAAGGCCACCCACGTTTTTGGTGGCGCTGCACGTTGAAGCTCGATGACATCCGCCTTGTCGAGCTCTTGTTTGATGCGACGGGCATCGCACGGTCTTTTCCGCTCATCTGCGTAATCTGGCACAATGAGAGTTTCGCATTGGCGGTAGAAAGAGAAATCAACGATTCGGCCAACGAACTCGACCTGAAACATGCCTTGGGAACTCGGTATTTGAAATTCGTGCAAGAGAGCATACCAACGCGCAAACGTCCAATGTTCGCGAGCCGATCGAGCGCCAGCGTGAAGCCGTCAGGACCACTGGCCTAAACTGCCAGAATCAAGTCAGCCAAGAAGTTCATTGGGCCCTGAAGTCTCAGCTCAAATGCGACGGGAAAGCGGACATCGTCGGGGGCAATACCGGGCGTGCCAGCGCCGTGTTCTTCAACCAGGGAGGCGGCACTGTATACCAGCGCGTCGATTTCGGCGAAACGAGGGGCGGTATCGCCACCTACGGCCTCGCTATCGCCGACATCGACAAAGACGGCTACCTACTCCGATATCGCAGTGGCACGAATGTTCGGCGACAATTAGAACTCCCGGCTGACGACAATTAAAACTCCCGCTCGACGACAACTAATGTGACCATCGAGAATCGCGCTCAAGTAGCGCCAAGGGATGGTCACGGACGAGCAGGTGAGGAGGCTGAGACAGTTGTCGAATACAGAAAAGAATCAAGAGATTGCGGCGTCGAAGGCGGGAATGGACCCGACAACAGCGCGGCGGTATCTGAGCCTGGAAAGATTGCCCAGCGAACTGAAGAAGGAGCGCCAGTGGCGGACCCGCGAAGATCCGTTTGGCGAGGTGTGGGACGTTGTTCAGCGGCAGATTCAGGAGAGTCCAGGACTGGAAGCCAAGACGGTGTTCGCGTGGCTGCAGCGGGAATACCCGGGGCGGTTCAGTGACGGGCAGATCCGGACACTGCAACGGCGGGTCAAGCTATGGCGGGTGACGGAAGGACCCGCGCAGGAAGTGTACTTCAGCCAGAAACACGCACCGGGGCGACTGTGTGCGTCGGACTTCACGCACATGACCGAGCTGGGGATCACGCTGGCGGGGCAGACGTTCGAGCACCTGGTGTACCACTTTGTGCTGACGTATTCGAACTGGGAGACGGGCACGATCTGCTATTCGGAGAGCCTGGAGAGTCTCAGCGAAGGATGGCAGAACGCGGTCTGGGAGTTGGGAGCAGTAGCGGCCGAGCACCGCACCGACAGCCTGTCGAGCGCGGTCAACAACATGAGCAATCTGGAGGAGTTCAACCGGCGCTATGAAGGGGTGATGAGGTATTACGGGGTGAAGCCGCAGCATACCAATCCCGCCAGCCCGAACGAGAATGGCGATGCCGAGCAGAGCCACCACCGGTTCAAGCGAGCTGTGGAGCAGGCGCTGCTGCTGCGAGGGAGCCGTGACTTTGGGAGCTTGGCCGAGTACGCGCAATTTCTCAAGGATCTGTTTGCGCAGCGGAATGCGGGCCGGCGGGCCCGGTTGTCGGAAGAGATGGCGGTGATGCGGGAGTTACCGGCGCGGCGGATGGAATCGGCCAAACGGGAGCGGGTGAAGGTGGACTCTGGCAGTCTGATCCACGTAGAGCGGAACGCGTATTCGGTGAACAGCCGTCTGATTGGGGCGCAGGTGGAAGCGCGGTCGTACCTGGACCATGTCGAGGTTTGGTACGGGCAGAGGAAGGTAGAAGACCTGCCGCGGCTGCGCGGGCGGGGCAAGCATCGCATCGATTACCGGCACATCATCGAATGGCTGGTCCGCAAGCCGGGGGCCTTTGAGAACTACCGGTATCAACAGGATCTGTTTCCGACCAGCCGGTTTCGTATGGCTTACGATGCGCTGAAAGACACGACGCCGAACCGGTCGAGCAAAGAGTACTTGAAGATTCTGAAACTGGCGGCAGTGGCCGGCGAGGTCCAGGTAGATGAGGCTTTGCGTGAGCTCCTGGAGGGGAATGCGGAGACAGTGATTACGGTGGAGTCGATCGAGGAAGCGCTGGCCAAACTCGATACCATTTCGGCGGTGACGATGGTGGAAGTGGCGCCGGTGAACCTGGCCAGCTTTGACCAGTTATGCACGGAGATGGGGGTGCGGCAATGAGCGCGGTCGCTGACGTACGCCCGGCGCTGATTGGGCATCTGAAGGATTTGCACTTGCCGACGGTGCGGGAGTGCTACGAAGACACGGCGCGGCGGGCGGAACGAGAGACGCTGAGCTATGAGCAGTATCTGCTGGAAGTGATCTCGCGGGAATGCGAGCAGCGGCGGAAGTCCAGGGTGCAGCGGCTGCTGAAAGACTCGGCGCTACCGCTGGAGAAGTCGCTGCAGAGTTTCGATCTAAAGAGGTTGCCGGGGAAAGCGACACGGCAGCTGCGAACGCTGCTGGACGGCAGCTTTCTGGACCGGAAAGAGAACGTTTTGGTTTTCGGGAATCCCGGATCGGGGAAGAGCCATCTTCTGACGGCACTGGCTCAGGAACTGGTGGTGATGCGGGAGCGCAAGATGCACTTCACCAAGTGCGCCTTGCTCATGCAGAACTTACTGGCCGCCAAGCGGGACCTACGGTTGAGCCGGGAGATCAAACGACTGGGGCGCTATGACGGCTTGATCATCGACGATCTGGGCTACTCGCAGCAGAGCCGGGACGACATGGAAGTCGTGTTCACCTTGTTGGCCGAGCGTTACGAACGCGGCAGCGTACTGATGACCAGCAATCTGCCGTTCTCCAAATGGGAAGCCATCTTCAAAGACGCCATGATGACGGCGGCAGCCATCGACCGACTGGTGCACCATAGCGTGATCATCGAACTGAACATTCCGAGTTACCGGGTGGAGCACGCCAAGAAGAATCAACAGGCGGAAAGCCAGGGCGAGAGTGAATGAGGCGGAGGTCCGCACAAAACCCAAAAGCCGGGAGGAAAAAGAGCTGTGGAAATGCCGGGTCTGTGGAAAGAGTGGAAAGCCAAAGGCAGGCTTCCCACTCTTCCCACGAGCCCCCTTGGAAATCTCGCCAACAGCGAGCGAGCCTCCCACATTTCCACAGCTCCGGCGATGACGGCGGATGGGAACGTGCAAAACCAGAAGCAGGTTTTTCACGTTCCCACCGCCACGGATCCTCGTACTCCAAAAACAAAAAAACCGGGCCGCGGAACGGGCTTCGCCCTCCGCCCAGCGGCGGGCGCTCCGCGCCCCGCCTAAGAGCTAAAAAGTAGTTGTCGTTGATAGGGAGAAATAGTTGTCGTCAACCCAAAAGAATAGTTGACGCCGGACACACGAACCGGCGCATCGAGCGGAATCTTCTTCAGCACTCCTCCCGGCGCGTTCAAAACCAGCACGCCGTCGCGCCCGCGTCCCGGCAAAGTTCCGTTACATGGCTCCTATAGGAGCTGCAATCCTTTCGCGCCGACCTCTCCTTGCTGGGCGTGTGCAGCCTGCATGCCTGCGTCCCGAAGCTGGTTGAGCATTGAGGACTACGAAGAAGGTCACATCCAACGCGCGATGATTGCGACTCAGCCGAAGTAGCGGGGCTGGTGGGCGATCGAGAAGCTGGGGACCGCGAGGCGGTACGTGGTCGCGCAGGCGAAGGCGCTGACCTACCTGGTCACTGAGAACGCCGTGCCTTAGGACCAACTGCTTCTTTTCGCAAGCTGGGGGGTTAACGTGATTCTGGGCTGACTCTTCCACCATTACATGCAGGCTGATTGCCTGCTACGGTCAATGTCCAACTCTAAAAATCGAAGTCATACTTCTCAAACATGGGTTCCCACCAACCATGCATAACGACACCGTCGTGCTTGTCCTCGGTGGACACCTGAAAGGGTCTTCCGCACTTTTGGTGGAGGTTCACGGAGAGTGCTGCGAATGCTGGGGTCGAAAGGGTAGTACACGTCGGCGCAAAAGCAGAAATCCGCCGCGGCCATACATCTGCCGTTTTAAGAGCTTAAGGCGGTGGACTTGGCCTTCGACTTGTCCATTGCTCCAATGCTGTTCGACCGCGGCCGCCACCGCCTCGTAGTCGCGTTGGATTCCAGTGACGAAGCACTTTAGTTCGGGGATCTCCGACGCCAGACTTCTCGTCAACCAAGATTTCAGTGCGTCGGAATTCCGCTCCTTGAAAACCGTGCGGAATTGTTGAGCTAGGTGCTCGGCCGTGGCGAGCTGAGCATGACCGGCGGTAACTGCCTCCACCCAGCGCTGTTCGTCAGGGCTGCGATGCATCGGCGGTTTCGTTAGCCAAAACGCCACCAGTCGCAGGTTGGGGAGGGTTCGGCGCGGCTTCGAAATCGGCGTCGATGACTTCGCCCGCCAAGGCTGGACGTATTCCTTCACCCGGCTTCGCTGTCCGCCATAGCCGCGCTGACGCAACTCGCGGCAGAGTTGGGACGCATTGTGGCAGCCCTCTGCCCAGCGCTTCTCCAAATACTCACGAAAGGAATCCAGCTCAGATCGCCGCCGCCGTGGTGCACGTTCCGGAAACTCTCCTGCCTTAAGGAACCGTCGGATTGTGGTGCGGGTAATGCCGAGTTCGCGAGCGATCGCTCGTTTGGTGAGTCCGCGTTGGTAGGCCGCCCTGACTGCCTCAAATAGTGCTTTTCGCTTCTCCCGTCGCTGGTGACGCTGCTGCTCATGCCGGTTGAGTTGGATTGGTACTTCTGGTGTGTTTTCTTTGACCGGTGAGATACCTTGGCCGCTTGGCTCAACAGCATCACCCGGTGCCGAATGCGAGGCTGCGGGTTCCACCAACTGGACCCGTTGTAATACATTAGCCAATCGCTCCAGCACCCGTTGGAGCGCCTGTGTCAGGTTGCAATAAAGGTGAAATCGATCTGCGACTTGGATGGCATCCGGCGCACCCTTACGGGCACCCTCGGCATAAGCACCTGCGCGATCACGGCTGATGACGCGCACGGTAGGGTGAGCTTGCAGCCATTTGGCTAGCGTCTCCGACTCACGATCCGGGAGAAGGTCAATGGGCTGGTGCCGCTCCAAATCCACCAATACTGTCCCGTAGCGATGGCCGCGCCGCCACGCCCAATCGTCTACCCCGAGGACCTTTACATCACCTGCCGATTCAGTAGAGACGGTCTGGCTGATGACTCGAAGGATCGTGTCGGCGCAGGACTCAATACCCAACCGCGCTGCCAAACGACAGCCAGCTTCGCCACCCAAGGCGTAGCCGATCGCGAGCAAAGCGTCACGATGACGACAGGTTTGTCTACTGTAGGGCGAAGCCACGATCGGCAGCCGTTGTGTAAAGATCCGGCACTGACAATGTCGGGCCCGACAGTAGAAACGATGGGTTCGCAGACAGATCCGAACCACTGTGCCGTGACAAGGGAGGTCACGCAAGGTACGGAAATATCGGCTGTGTACGTGACAAGAGCGGATGCCACAGCGGGGACAAGCGGCACCACCTGCAGTGGCCGAGACGATCATCATCATGACGCTGCCGTGATGAACTATTTCATCCAGCGTCAGGCATGATGGATCTGGAAGAAGCGATACAAGCAAAGGGCTGGGGGAAGCAGCCATTTGCTCTTTGAGCTTAGAACATTCTCGCTTAAACCTGTTTTATGCAGAAATGAGGTGTCGCGATCCACCAAAAGTGCGGAAGACCCTTTCAGGTGTCCATCACTGGCCGGTTTTGGGTGTCCACCGAGGCTTGTCGCTCAACTGTGCGTTCTCGATCTGCCAGTCCTTTGAGGCTGGTACCGACAGAACGTGTCCAGGGGCCTGAGAGTGTTTTAGGACATAAGAAACTATCAGGCTTCCGCCACCCTTGAGGCGAAAGGCAGCCAATCTGGATGGAAATTCCCGCAAATAGGCTTGAACTAACTCCGGATCCTTCAGCCCGCGTGGATACACGGTGCGTAGGTGATCAAAATACCCTCGATCCAGGTCGTACTGGGGTTCAGGGTTTTGCACCGCCGTGTAAAAGTAATCTGCAAAATCCTTCGAGGTCAGCTTCGGGACCTCCGCAGTGGACGAGATGCGATAACGGACGTCACCGCCTAAGAAAAAGGTCCAGTCATGAGATAGTTGCTCGACCTTGAACTCCGACAGGGTGAAATCGGCCGGCATTCCAGGACCGGCAACACTATCATTGGTCAGGGTTGTCTTGACGTTCTGAATGACAGCGCCGCGGGCACTCTCTTGATCGTGGGATTGCGCAATACCGACCACAACGGCCATCACCCATATCGGTGCCCAGAAAATGAGGGCCCCGGTCCAGGCAACAAAGCGTCGTAGTAGCTCTGGAATTCTCATGATCGCTCGGCGCACACCGAGCGCTGCTGATTCAGCTTCTCCGATCGTAGAGACAGGGCCAGCAGCCACAAACAGCACCGTAGCCCACTGAACGATTAGGCGCACAAAGTCCAGGTGTATCCCCCCGATCTGAGGTTGAGGCGGACTGAAGATCGGGCCGTATCCCAACGGCCTTGCGATGCCGCCTGCATATGTCACAAGCCAAGGAGGGAACACTCCCATTACCACGGCTATCGCGGTTGCAATCCAGATGATTCGGCTCCGCTGTCTTGTGGACGCCTTGACGTGCTTTGCCTGTGTGACCTCAGCCCGCAGCTCCTGGATCTGCAGCTCCTTTTCCCACTCGCCCTTGGTCATTTGGTGCTCGTCGTCCCAGTCCTGGGCATGGATCTCGTTCAAGAACTCGGCCTTTTCGAGTTTCTCTCGTAGGTCGTGCACCTCCACACGCAATTCATTCAGCTCCCGCACCTCGGTGCTCACTTCGCCCATCAGGTCCTGCAGACCCGAATACTTTGAGCAAAGCTGCCCAAAGAGCCACCTGCCCTGTTCGTCGGTGATCTCACTCAGGCAGCGAGAGTATAGATACGGTTCCATTCGTACTTCGCCCCAATTCAACGGGTACCGTGATGATCCTCGTCCGCGCTATGCGTATCATTTGCAGCAGACATTCAGCGCGCTTTGGGAGTTAGCCGAGCAGTGTGTCTGCTGCTGCTTTGCACTCCCTGAAACAACTGTTCCAACATCTATTTGGATGAAATCGATCTCCTGCCCGCCACCAAGGACGACGAGACTTATGTGGAGCGTATTACCCAGATTGTCTGTGAATGTAGCGGATCCCGTGCAGTCTGAGTTCACGGTGTATGTTCCACTGATCGTCCTCGACCCAACTGTCCCGCTCTCGCTAAACGTGCTGGAACCTGTGGAAGTTCCGTTGCCGTCCGCAGTCAAATTGCCGGAATCGGCGAACGTATAGAAGGCACCGCCACTCTGGAAGAGCATACCGCTGATCGCATAGCCGTAGCCTCCAGTCATGCTTGCATTCGTGCAGGTGGGAGATGCGCCGACAACCCACGGAGACGCCGCGCAGAGCACAATCAATAGGGCTGGGTGTACTATTCTCATTTTTTCACCTCGCTGGTTGGTTGGATCAACGGAACACTTCTCTCGTCAAATTGGCGTTCATGCTGTACTTCCCTGCGACCGCCGTCGGGTAGTGTGTGACCCAGGGCACGAAGCCGTCTTTCTTGACGCTGAGCGTGCAATTAGTGCCGGGTGCTAGGGCAACCGTCACAGGAGTGGTGCCAACCGCAACCCCGTTGATTTCCACGGCGGCTCCGCTGGGGTCGGACGTGATCGTCACTTCGATCTTGGCTTCAGCTTCTGCCGGTTTAGGCTTGACAGTCTCAGCAGCAACTGGTTGCGGAGGTGCCGAAGCGAGGGACATGATCCTTGTGTCCGGTGGTAGCGAAGTGGGCTGACCGGGTGCCGGTGTCTTGGCGGCGAACACAAACGGCATCGGCACAACTGGCGGGGGACCGAAGGTGTTGGCGACGGGCCCGGCAGAAGGCGTATCCACAGCGGCGCTGGACTGCTGTGCTCCCACGTGGTTCAGAATCGCCTGACAAGCATCCTTCACAGAGCTGCCGACGGCGCGTGTGGAGTCGCTGAAGATGTCATCACCGTCGCGGTTGAAAACGACAATCTTGTTGCGCCTTCGGGCATAGCCTTTCCCGCCTTCATGGTCGAGAATGACGGCAAAATCGGCCTTCGCAGGATTGTTGGTAATGGTGACGCCGGGGCAACGCTGGTTGAATGTCTTGATGATCTCGGCGGTTTGAGGGCGGGCACCACCTGCCGTGTGTCCACCGCCACCCCAGTTTCCACTGCCGTCTGAGTTGGTGTGTCCACCAGCAGCCCACCCACCACGCACCTCCCAGGATTGGCTGTCGCTGATGTAGACACGGGTTATCCCGTCGTTGGGGTGGGCGGCGGGTTGGGTTGTGTTCGGCGCTGGCTGGTTGGCTGGGGCGTTGCTCGCTGCCACCGCAGGTGCAGACGGCGTTGCGCCACCCCCATTCCTCACAATCATCGCCGAAAGGATTTTGTCCGTCACGCCGGCAATCTTCAACGCGATGATGTCATCGGCAGCGAGCGCGTACCTCCCCGACCGCTGATTGACCATTCCGACGATGGTGTCCTCACCAACCCCGGCTTTGACGAGTTTCAGGATGGTGGCGTTGTCGAGGGAGCTTTGGCAGAATGCTCCGGTGCACATGACGAGTACCAGAAGGGCGGGTCGGAATGAGCGCATTGAGGTGGTCCTTTCAGGGCAGCGCGTACCGAGGGCGCGAGTGGCCCCAGCCTCCAATCATTCTGAAGGGAATGTGCGCTGGCGGCAATACTAACGACGGATAGCGTTGTTACTTATATTCTGTGGACCAATAGTATGCAGCCCTACATGATGGGGCTTGAAGTCCGAGCAGAGAATCGTCAGGGATTTGGCCCTTCGCATCCGCGAGTTGCGGCATGCCAAAGGCTGGTCCCAGGAGTATCTGGCGGAAGAGGCTGGGATTCACAGGACGTATTTGGGCGGCATCGAGACTGCCCGCCGCAATCCATCACTGCGGAATCTGATCAGAATCGCTCGCGCCTTGGATGCGACGATGGCCGGACTGTTTCACGAGATGTAGCCTGTCACCGTAGCCATGCATCGTTCCTGCAACGTGTGCAAGCAGACTGACACGCATCTCTCGCCATCGCCGACATGAATCGCGACGGCAAGGCGGACATCGTCGGGGGCAATACCGGGCGCGCCAGCGCCCGTGTTCTTCAACCAGGGAGACTGCATTGGATATCAGCGCGTCGATTTCGGCGAAACGAGTGGCGGTATCGCCCACCTACGACCTCGACATCGCCGATATCGACAAGGACGGCTACTCCGATATCGGAGTGGCACGAACCGGCGCATCGAGCGGAGTCTTCTTCAGCACGTCCCGAGCATTCCCGTAATTGACTAGCCAAGGTAGCGCTCTCGGTAATTCCGCTTTCGCTCCTCGGGAGTATCGCCCGGTATGCCTGGGCAACCGTGCGCTGCATGGCCATCCCACCCCCACGGCCAGCGCACGAATCTTTTCTGCTGGCACGCCGGACATAATCGATCGCGACCCTCATCTGGCGGAGCATTGCCAGGTGCTACTTCTCGGCGGAATTCCTTCGTCGCTTGGCTTCCTGGACGCGCTCCTCCGCGGCGTGCCAGACGTTGGCGGATACTTGCAGGATCAGTTCCCAGAGTCCAGCCCTCGATGTCTCGCACGGCTGGATCTTGTGGGGCCATACACCGGGTCGGATCGCAAACCGCCTCGATCATACCGAGTAGCCCAACAAAAGCGTCGAAAATGTCTTCGCCGGAGCTTGCATCGCCAAAGCCAGTCTCCACATCGGCCGCCAACTCGGGTTGAAGCACAACGCCATTGTGCTCACACCAGGACAGGATGGCACGCGCTTGGCTCCTCCGCCCTTCACGTGTGCGCTTTCCGAAACCGCGCGTGAAACCAAGGTGGCCGTAGGTTTCGGCGGGGTAGGCTTCCAGAACAATGATTCCAGCGGACGCCGAGAGTACTGGCAGCTCGCCGTCGAAAGGCCAGATCGAGATGGATCCGGCTCGAACGGCCGGCGCGAGCAGGTCCCTCCAGCCTTGAATCGCTGCCCGACCCACCTGATTGGCACCGAGAGTCCAGAAGATCTCGCAGGCGTTGCCGCGAGTGGCAGTTGGGCGGTCACACAGTCGCAGCAGTTCTTCCGCAGAGTGCAATCCCAGCCCATTCAGGAGTTGTTGCTTGCTGGTGCCGCCCGGCGTCCTCGGATAGAACGGCCGCACCAACGAGATTTCGTCCGGTCTTGTGGCGGGATTGTAGAAGTCAGCCCAGCGGTCCGTTCCAAGGCATAACAACATTTCGGGAAAGCGCGCAAATCCTGCTCTCTCGGCATAGGCTCGGGGGACTCCGATCGGGAAATCGAAGCCAGCCAGTATCGCTCCGGCTGGCACTTTGTCGCGCAATCGAGAGAAGAATGAATCCGTGCTCCCGACCGGCATCGGTGGTGTCGCCTCATAGGAACCTTTAG
>CAVWAJ010000017.1:0-555848 GCA_963752965.1 Terriglobia bacterium
CCTAGGCGTCATCGGTTGCTAACCGGATAGCGAAGGCGTCCTTTTGTGCCCAAGATGGTTTGGATCGCCAACGCCGCCATATCTAACCCATCCTTTGGCGCTCGCTTGCGAGTTACGATCTCAGAAAGCGCTCGTTGCACGACCTCCGTCATCTGCGCGGACTCCGGAATGGTGGGTTTCGGTACAGCAATGGGAACACTAGCTAGAAACGCGGGAACATATGGGAGCTTACTTACTCGCGCGTCCGCGTACGTGGCTTTGGCTGGCGATTCACCTCCCTTGAGGGTCTCCTGAACCTGAACCGCAGGCGACATAGCCCACTCCATGAACCTGTAAGCTTCACGCGAGTGCGTTGACTCCTTCGGAATCAAGTAACTCCACCCTTCCAATTGACTAAATGGCTTGCCACTGGCCGAGGGAATCGTGGTGTACCCTATTTTTCCTGCAACCTTCGAGACGGACGGGTCCTCCAGAAGCGGGGCCTGATCATTCCAGAGTATGCCCATGAAGACACGTCCCTGCTGCAACGCCGCCTGCGCTCCGTTCCAGTTATAGCTCAGCGTGTCGGGTGGGCTAAGTGGAATCAGTTTGAGATACTGATTGGTTGCGGCGAGATTTTGCGGAGAATTGATGACGATATCGCCATACTCGCCGCCGTGCTTCGTATCTAGAATGTTTCCCCCGAAGGCATAAGCGAAGTTCAGCCATTCGTACCACAATGCGATGTGGTTCTGCCCTTGGATGTAGGTTCCGTAGAATTGCTGCTTGGGCCGCGTGAAAAACTCTGCCAACTGCATGTATTCGTCCCACGTCTTGGGCGGTTCCAGATTTCGGTGATATCGTGCCCTGAAGTGCGCCTGCTCGATTGGGTCATCCAAGAGATCCTTTCGGTAGCAGACGTATGGCGTCAACTCGGTGAACGGATAGCCATATATCTTGCTTTTGTACCAACTGATCTCTTGCCACCAAGTGTCAAACAGTTGCTCTCGTGGCTTGAAAGTCGGATCGTGGAGAGCGTCGTCGGCAAGAAACGAATCGACAGGCTGGACCAGGCCTTTCTCCACTAATTGGCCTAAGAATCTGTGCCGCATCAAGATCAGGTCGTACGTATCTTTCCGTGACGCCGGCCCTTGCTCGAGCTCAGCGACAAGCGCCTGATGATCCTGATGTGTGACTGCGACCTTGATGCCGGTCTGCTGTTCAAACACGCCTATCATGTTCGTCTTGGTAAGATCATCCAGGAACCACTTCTCTCCGGCGAGACGGATAGTGATTGGCTGACTGTGCCGGCAATCGAGTTGGAGCCCGGCCAAGACTATCAAGGCAACGAAGCTAGTGCTCTGGAATAACCTATTTGACATGTTTGGTAACCCGTCTCCTACTCCTCCATTGTTCCGTAATGAAAACGCGGCTGTAAGTTCGCGCCAAATTGTTCGATCATCCCGAGTGTGAGGGCTTGTGGGACGATGACTGATGTGATGCCCTCCCATGGTTCGGGCACTGCGCTGATCGTTACCGGCATCAATCTCTCGGAAGGCTGTTGCTCCTCGGTTCCCACGAGTATGACCTTGCCGCCGCGTGCATTGCAATCATGGGCGAGTTTCACCCCGAGTTCAGCCGCCCGTCCCAGGGCGAAAATAATCGCGACGTGCGACTCATTGACGTCAAGGAACGGCCCGTGACGGAACCCGCCTCCCGAATGGGATGCAGCACGATGGCCGCTCATCTCGCGGATACACAAAGCACCCATGATGGCGCCACCATAAGTCGGTCCGCGCCCAATGACCTCGATGTTCGCCGCGCCTCGGCAAAATCGCTCCAGTTCGGCGCGTAGGCCAAATATTCGATTGAGAGTGTCAGAATAGACCTCAACCATCCGTGCAGCGTCTCCCTGCCATGCACGCTCCATCATGTAGGAAGCAAGCACGATGCATGCCGCCGTGGCGTTCGTGTATGTCTTGGTCGCGTTGCCATACTCTGGTCCTGCCAGGATCGGCAGTCTGATCCGTGTAGATGACCAGCATGTGCTTCTTTCGTTATTGCAGACTAGCGCGATCGGTCGGCGCGTACTCTTCTTGCAAAGTTGGACAAGCTCTGCACTCTCACCCGAGGTGGTGATGAGCATGGAGGCTGCGACCTGGTCCCAGACTTTGGGTGAGTAATGCAGCCACTCCCCTGCATCTACGACGAAGGAAGATCTTCCGCAGGATTGCAGCAAAACCGAACCGGTAATCGAAGAACAATACGACGCACCCATGCCAACAAACAATAAGGGACCCGGGGAAAGTGCAATTTGCCGCATTTCATCCATCGCTGCCAGGATCGACTGATCTTCGCCATAAGCGCGCAATAACTGAGCGAGCCGCTCCGGCTGCTCGCGGCATTCTTTTTCGTAAATCGAGGTCATGCTCTCTGTTTGCATGTCCCTCGCCGGCTCGATTCCGGCGATCCAGCGTGGCTCCGGGTTCGTTGCGTCTTCCATGATCCTCCTCGGTAAATTCTGAACGCGAACTTGCTCGACGATCAGCGAGGCTTCCCGATACTCAACGTTCAGAAAGCTCCGTCTTTGTGATGAAGCATTATAAAGATTACGATATCATGTTGACCAGGTGAATACATGCCAGAACTCCCGTCCTCTTTACGCCCGCGCGTGAATCACGGCTTTCTTGTTCGGATTTCCTCGATTGCCGCCCTGGGCGGTGTGCTCTATGGCTATGACATGGGCATCATTGCTGCCGCCGTCATGTTTGTGAAACGCAGTTTCACACTTTCAACGCTGATGGAAGAACTGGTTGTCAGCATTGTACTTGTCGGAGCGATGATCGGAGCCATGGCGGGAGGGGCTATCGCCGATCAGATTGGCCGCCGCGCGACGCTGGTGTGGGCGGGTGGCATTTTCATCGCCGGCTCGCTTCTCGCGCCCCTTTCTCCGAACGTTGCGATCCTCATCATTGCGCGTGCGATCATCGGCGTCGGGATTGGCTTCACCTCCGTCACCGCGCCGGTTTACGTTTCTGAACTTGCCCCTCCGCAGTCGCGCGGAATGCTTATCGGGCTTTATCAGTTTGCCCTCACGGTCGGGATCGTGCTCGCGGACCTCGTTGGCTACTGGCTTGCGACGCAACAGGCATGGAGGCTCATGTTCGGCATTGCCGTGGTGCCTACGCTGTTCTTTCTTGGTGTGATCCTTACCGTTCCGGAAAGTCCGCGCTGGCTGTTTGCGCACGCCCGCCCGAAAGAAGCGGAGTCGGTGCTGCACAGCTACACCGACGCCCTCGGAGTTCAACAGTTTCTCGCCGATATCCAGGAAGGTCTCAAGACGCCGATGGAACAGAGTTGGCGCGCGCTTTGGAGTCCGGCAGTGCGTGGCGCGCTCTTCATCGCCGTCGGCCTTACCGTGTTACAACAGGTGACCGGGATTAATACCATCATCTACTACGGCCCGCAGATCTTCGAATTTGCTGGAATGGCTTCGCATTCAAGCTCCATCTTCGCGACTTTGCTCGTCGCCATCATGAACGCGCTGGCGACGATTGTGGGGATCGTACTCGTCGACCGGGTCGGGCGCAAGCCGCTGCTCTATGTGGGCGTCAGCGGGATGGCAGTTGCGCTCTTTGCACTTGCATTCGCCTTCAGCCACAAGGCGACGCTCGGCTCGTCGCTAGGCCTTATCGCGATTGCTTGTCTGTTGGTCTACATTGCGTGTTTCGCATTCAGCCTTGGGGCGATCGCCTGGATTCTGGTGTCGGAAGTCTTCCCCCTCCGCGTCCGTGGGCGCGGCGTCGCGGTTGGGACGCTGTTCTCGGGCATCGCAAATTTCGCGGTATCGCTGACATTTTTGTCCCTCATTAATGCCGTGGGCAGCGCCTCCACATTTGCTCTGTATGGGGCGCTCAGCGTACTGACGCTCGTCTTCGTTCGTTTTGCCGTCCCCGAGACATGCGGCCGGGATCTTGAGAGCATCAGCGTCCGAAAGACCGGGTAGACCGCATCTTTTGACACACGGGTAGAGTTAGATTTCGCTCAGGAACAGCTCTCCCAGCATCCGCGGAGTCCACATCCGCGGACGAAGCACGTCATCATTGAGACGGATGGCTGGGTGCCGGTCGCGAAGGGCCTGTGCCTCGCCCAATATCTTGAGACCAAATCCGTGACTCCGCCGTGAGCAGCGCCAGGCGAATCGCTCCAATCAACTGCGCGTCCGGCCCCAAACTGCTAATGGTCAGTCTTGGCCGCGCGGGCTCGTTGTACTGATCCAGAATGCGCTGTGCGGCGCCACGTAGAGGCGCGCTCATGCCCACTCCGCCGCCCAACACAAAAAGTGAGCAGTTCAGGACCACAGAGATATTGTAAACCGCATAGGCCAGTATCCGCGCCGATCGCTCGAGTACGCTTTCCGCAAGCCGATCCCCGGTTTGTGCGCGCTCGAAGATTTCGGTTGCGCTCAACTCCTGCGGCAGCGGAGCACGCCTCCGGTTGCGAGAGTGCAACCACTGCCGCTGAACGCCCTCACCACCGATCACGCTTTCCAGCGATCCTGGCTTGCCCCGCTTGGCAGCCGTTTCCGGTGTGCCTGGAACAATCAGGTAGCCGACTTCCCCCGCGGCCCACTCGGTGCCGTGGATCAATTGGCCGTTGACGAAGATTCCCGCGGCGATTCCCGTTCCGATGGCGAGAAAGACAAAGTTGGGGACGCCACGCGCGGCTCCCAACCAGTTCTCCGCGATCGCTGCTATCTTCACGTCATTCTCCACCGCGGCCGGAATGTGCAGAGCCGACTCCAGTAAACTGCGCAGCGGGACGTCCTTCCAGCCCTTTAGATACGACGTCGCGAGCACTACCCCCGTGTCCCTATCCGTAACGCCGGGCGCGCCAGCCGCCACCGCCACGAGCGAACCGGCCGGCACGGACGCATGCCGCAGCAGATACTTGATTCCCGTGCGAATCTGCTGGATCACCATATCGGGAGAAGAGGTTCTCTTGGTTGAAGTGGACCACTTGTCCAGCACTGTTCCATTCATGTCGGCCAGAGCAATTCGCAAGTTGCTTCCACCGATATCCACGCCGATGACGTGCCCATAGCCGGCGTTGATGCGCAGGAAGCCGGGCCGTCGGCCGGCTTTGGACTTACTACCGCCCAGTGATTCAACCAAGTCTCTCTTTATGAGGAGCGCGACAGCCGCGGAGACACGGGAGGAGGAAAGCCCGGAGAGGCGCTCCATTTCCGCACGTGAGTCGAAGTCATGCTCGCGCATCAGGCGCAGCACTTCGCGAGCATCGATCTCCGTCATCAAATCGCGCTGCCGCGGTCCGCGCGAATGCCGGTGGGGCTTCAGGGGTGTAGCGTTCTTGGCCATGAATAAAATGGGCTGGATACGACACTAAATTAACTCTCTTTAGAAAGTGAGTCAAATGAGGTAGCGTGAAGTGGAGAAACGAGAGCCCTTCACCTGCCGCAAGCTGTTCAGCCGGCCGGGTGGGCAGGTTGTACCAGGCCAAGAACGGCAGAATCGAGCGCGGTATAGATGGCTCCCCACAGCACCGCCGAAGAACCAAGTGCACTCAATCCCAGGCGTACTACGGCGAATTCACTTCCCTTCAGCAAGGTCTTTACCTCTTGCAGCAGACGCAGGTGGTTGCCCACCTCACCACCCAGCAAAACGACGCTCGGGTTGAGGATGAGAGCCAAGTCTAAAATAATGTCCGCCAGAATAGCGGCCCGCTGCTTAAGAATTCGTTTCGCGTGGGCGTTCCCCGCAGCAGCCAGATCGAAAACTTCGGCTGCGTGGTTCACCTTGGGATGCGTCCGGGCTCGCTTGCTGCTTGCCAGCCAGCTTCTCAGGATTCCGGGGGCACCCAACACCTTTTCGAGTTTTCCGTATTCGTGAATGGTGAGATGCTCTCGCGAAATGTTGGGTACTCGGAGATACCCAATTTCTCCCGCTGACCACTGGGAACCATGATAAATGCTGCCGTTCAAGAAAATGCCAGCGCCTACGCCCTCGCCGATGGTGACGAAAACAAAATTCTCCTCTCCGCGGGCAGCTCCGCGATAGTATTCTCCCTGCGCCGCCAGGTTCGTGTCGTTCTCGACAATCACCTGGCACTTCAGCTCGCTGCCAAGCATCGCTCCCAACGGGACACTGCTCCACCCCTTCAGGGCGCTAAGCAATACCACGATCCCTTCTTTGACATTAACGATGGCGGGAACCCCTACGCCCAGCGCTAACAATTGGTCTTCCCGCTGCTTCTGTTTGCGAAGCAGATTCCGCACTTCTTTGCTGATCCGTGTGCAGACTGCCTGGGGCGTCGATGACGGCCACTGAAGCGCTACTTTTGTTCGTCCGAGTTCACGTCCGTTCAAGTCGGTGAGAAGAAGGCGGACAAAGGCCGGACCGATTTCAACTCCGGCCACACAGCCCCGCTCAGCCCTGAATCGGAGTATGTCCGGCGGCCTGCCCCCGGTCGAGTCTCCCTCGCCAATGGGCTCGACTAGTCCCGCGGAAGAGAGGTGAGCTACTACATTCGTTACCGTCGGTGCACTCAAGCCCGAGGCCCGCACAAGGTCGGCTTTGGAGCATGGACCCGTCTCGCGTAGAAGCCTCAATAGGAATTGGGCATTCGTTTGGCGAAGCAGGGGAGGCCTTCCGATCAAAACGGGTTCTTTCGTCACTGTGAGAGGACCGTCAATATCGCATCGCTGGTCAAAACGCAATGTCCCTCATGGTAAGACATTTTTATGAGCCCTGAGTAAGTTCTCGGGCCGCGCCCCGAGAATGCCTTGTCAAGGCAAAGTAGAAATGTCCTATTCCGAGCAAAGTAGAAATGTCCTGTTTTAGGAGGGCAGCCGGGAGGTTGGGATTAGAGTGGCATCGATGTTCTGGGGGAGTCGCGCTCCCTGGGGCAGATCCGAAGACCGCTGCGACGGGGCTGGCTCCGAAGCAGACGGCGCCAAGCCCCCAGTCAAACCGGGCCCTATGTTGCCCGTTCTGGGGGTTTTGGTTTTTGTGGGCAGATCTGCTTTGGTGAAGCCCCCGAGCAGCGGTCTTCGGATAAATCAAGCGCGAAGATCGCCGGGCCGGTTTTGCCCGGCGATCCATGTGCCTTTGGCCACGGCGCCGGCGCTCAACTGCGAGCATTAGACACCTCGACGGCCTGGCGCAGAGAGGGGCCAGACCGAATAGAGAAATTCTTCATCCAATCGCTTGGACGTTTGGCCTTGCCGGTTGGGCACGGGGGTTTGGCCTCTCTGGTTTTGGGGGACGGCAACTCGTGCAATGGCGGAGCGCAGCGGCGCGCGCGCACATAGCGACCTTGGAACTGCACAGCAATGATCCCGTCCAATCGCTCCTCCACGCGCACCCAGGCTTTGCGCATTCCAACCTGAATGTCCCGGCGGTCGATTTGATAGATCTTTCCGTCGTACCGTACGGTGTAATCATTGGTCACTTGCCGCGGTTCGACGTGGCTCAGGATTGCCGCCAGATCATGGTCTTTACCTAGTGGCCGATGGGCGTCTGCAGCGTCGGTCGCCTGCACTACCAAGGTCTGGTTCCACCAGGGCAGATATTCTCTCTCCAGGTAGGCATTGGCCTGCTCGATCGTGCACGCCCCGGCCACACGCAGCCCTTTCACCAGGCGGTCCTGCGCCGTCAAAAACTGGCGCTCGATACGCCCCTTGGCCTGAGGCGAATGCGCGGGAATCCAAACTACATTCAACTCGCGCAGAGCCCGCTCGATCTGCGTCGGCGGCATCTGGGGCCGGTCTCGGCCTTCGCGCTGCTCTTGCCGTTTGGTCTTGACCGCCACCTGAAACATGCCGGCCTTATCCGTGTAAAACGCTAGCGGTCGGCCGAACCGCTCCAGGTACGACCACAACAGCCGCATGTTCTCCTCGCTCGAGTCGTGCCGCACGAATCGCGCCCACAGCTGGCTGGTGGCGTCGTCGATCATCGAAATCAGATAGATCTGCTCCCCACGGCCCTCCAGCCAGTCGTGGTCGCTGGTGTCCCACTGTACCAACTCACCCCAGCGGCTCCTCCGCGGCCGCCATTGGTGCACCTCCACCACACGGCGCTGACTGGCTCTCCACAATCTCGCCTTCCCCATCCATCGCCGCAGCGTCTCTTTGCTCACCGTAATCTGGTGCCGCTTGTGCAGGTACTCTGCCGCCAACGTTGGCCCGAATCCCCGGTACACCGGGTCGGAAAGGACGGTGATCGCCCGCTGTTCCATCTCTGCTGGCAGCTTCCGATTCGACGCCCGCCCACGCAGCTCATGGATTACCGCCCGGTCTCCTTTCCGCCGCAGCTTGCGCAGCAGTCGCCGCACCTGGCGCTCCGTGACGCCGATCTCCTCGGCGGCCTGCTTTTGAGTAATCAGTTTCTTCTTAGCCCTCTTCAGGGCATCCAGCCGGTCTCGGTCGGCTTGGTTCATCAGTAGTTGTCCTTCGTCCACGCCCCAGGCTGGACCCAGTCAATAGGACATTTCTACTTTGCCCAAATAGGACATTCTCACTTTGCTGCGACACGCCCCGAGAATGCCTTTGACACGGGCAAATTCATCATATAAAATTACTTTCTCAATTGTGTTTATGGATAGTAGCGGCGAATTCCGCGCAATGACTCTGGACAGCAAAGCCGTCCGCGGGCATTGGGCGCACATCGTCCGAGAGTTGTTCCAAACTTCCGAGGGTCTGGGAACGTTGGAGAGTGTGATCACCGTCGAGCTTGATCCGCTAACGATCGGCGAACCGCATCCGCATCAGCCCGGGCATGAAGAGGTCTGGACCGCTATCGAAGGCACGTCTCTCGCCATGATGGGAACGGAGCTTCGCCTGCAACATCCGGGAGTGGCTTTCATGCTGCGACCGGATGGGCAGACGCTGCACTCCAACATCAACTACGGAGACACTCGCGTCAAATTCCTTTACTTCGCGCGTTCCAAGGAGCACAAGGTCAGAAAGTGAGAAAGGATCCATATATGTTTAATCGACTTTCACGCCGGACTCTTTTTCAACTTGCGGGCACCGGAGCCGCGGGGCTTGCCGGTGCCTCCACGCTGCTTTCCCAATCAGAAACACCCCCGCCGAAGCCGGTGCTGCGACTCGCGCCGGAGGTGCCGTTTACCGTCCCCAACACCAGGCGTTCGCCCGTCAGCCTCGTACGGGGCGAAGACCGTCGCAAGAATGTGTACGAGGCGCTGATGGGTATCGACGCGGAGTTGCGTCCCGCGTTGCGCCGCAAGAAGTACGTTCTCATCAAGCCCAATCTCACTGCTCCGTTGGTGCAGATAGCCGACACGCATCCGGACGCCATCCTCGGAATTCTGGATTATCTGGCGCCGCGTTTCAAAGGGCCGGTCATCATCGCTGAATCGGCTGCTTTCGACACCATGGTGTGCTTCGACAATTGGAAGTATCACCAGATCGTGTCCGAAGCCAAGTCCCAGAAAGTTAGCTTGCTCGATCTCAATCTCGAGGAGCGTTACGTGCCCATGTCGATCGTCGACTACAACATTCAAGGAACCCCCATCCGGATAGCCGCCAGGCTGCTTGATCCCGACGCCTTCGTCATCTGCGCGGCGGTTCCCAAGACGCACGTTTTTGCGGTTGTGACGGCATCGGTGAAAAACATGGCCGTAGGGGGAACACTCCGCAGCGGTCCGAAAGGCACGCAATGGAGCGACAAGGGTAAGGTCCACGGTGGTTTCCGAATGAAAGGCTCGCCTGGCGACAGCGGCAGCCACCAGATGAACTACAACCTGATGCTGGTGGCCCAGAAAATGGCGCCTAACTGGGGAGCCACCGTCCTCGACGGCTACGAGGGCATGGAAGGCGAAGGTCCCGTCGAAGGAGTGGCTGTGCCCTCCCGGATTGCGATCGCTTCGATGGATTACATCGCCGCTGATCGCGTAGCCGTTGAAGCGATGGGAATAAACCCCGCCTGGATGGGTTACTTGCAGTATCTGGAGAAAGCCGGAGTCGGCAATTACGATATCGCGAAGATCGACGTGCGCGGCGAAACGATTGCCGCCGTCAAGAAGACTTACAAACCAGCCTCGACTATCGAGCGCGCGCTGGAATGGAGCTTGCCGCTGGTGCAAACCGTGAAGGCCTGACTTGCTCCGGTCTCGTGTACCAGTCGCGCTCGCTGCCCTGGGCCTTACGGCTCTTGCCGGCTTTCGCGCTTCATCAGCGCCCACTGGCGAATACCTCGTCTACATCGGCACGTACACCGGGTTCAAGTTCATGAACTATGCCGACCCCTGGGGGCAGAGCCGCAGCCAAGGAATCTATGTGTCCCGCTTCCAGCCGGCAACAGGCACACTGAGCGAACCGAAGTTGGCGGCGCGGACCGTCAATCCAGGGTTTCTGGCCGTTCATCCAAGCCACCGTTTTCTGTACGTAACGAACGAAGATCCGCGATCGCTCGGCCCGGCGCGCGATCATGCATCTTATGTGAGCGCATTCACCATCGACCAGGCCACCGGCAAGCTGACTCTGCTGAACACGGTGCCCGCCGGAGGTACCAGCACGTGCTACATTTCGCTCGACAAATCAGGCAAGTACGCTTTGCTCGCGAACTTCGGCAGCGGCAGCGTCTCGGTGTTGCGGATCAGAGACGATGGTTCGCTCGGTGAGCTGACCGCGTTCATGCAACACACCGGACAAGGGGCAGATGCCCGCCAGACCGGGCCCCACCCCCACTCCATTGATGTTTCCGCGGACAATCGTTTCGCCGTCGTCGCGGACCTCGGGCTTGATAAGCTGTTTGTCTATCGCTTCGACGCCGCCAATGGGTCTCTCTCGCCTGATGACCCTGTTTTCGTGAAGGTCGAGCCCGGTTCCGAGCCGCGGCATTTCACTTTCGACCCCCGCGGCAGGTTCGGCTACCTCATTAACGAGAGGACGGGCGTGGTGAACGCCTACGCGTGGGACGCGTCACGCGGAGTTCTCACCGAGATCCAGTCGGCTGGCACGCTGCCCAAGAATTTCAAGGGTTTGAACGACAGCGCCGAAATCGCAGTGCATCCGAACGGCAGGTTCTTGTACGAATCCAACCGCAGAAAGGCTGCCGACTGGGGCCCGGACACCATCGCCGTGTTTTCAATCGATGCCACCAAGGGCACGTTAACGCCCCTTGAGCAGGTGCCTCCCGGTGGTCTGATGCCGCGCAGCTTCGAGATTGACCCGACGGGCGCCTACTTGATCGCCGCAAATCAGTTCTCGGACGACGTGTCTCTGTTTCATATTAACGGTGAGACCGGCCGGCTCACCCCAACGGGCAAGGTACTAAAGGTGGACGCGCCATCGTGCATCAAGTTCGTGCCTGTAGAATAGTGGGTCACGCCTTCCGCGAGCAGGAGGTCATGGATAGATGAAATGCATTGGAAGCGTTCTCGCCTTCGCCATGGGATTTGCTGCCATATCGGGTTCCGCAGCCGCGTCGGCGCCGAAAGAGTATTTCGTATATTTCGGCACGTACACCGGTTTCCAGTTCATTAATAAAGGACGGCCCACAGGGAAAAGCCAGAGCAAGGGGATCTACGTCTCCCGGTTCCGGCCCGGCACCGGCGAGGTCACTGCTCCGCAACTCGCCGCAGAAACCGTGAACCCTTCTTTCCTCGCAATTGACCCGACCCACCGGTTTCTGTACGCCCTCACCGAAGATCCGCTTTCCCTCGGCCCCTTCCTCGATAAGGGCTCCTTTGTCAACGCATTCGCGATCGATCCGGCCACTGGGAAGCTCACTCTTCTCAACACCAAGCCATCAGGCGGCACAAGCGCTTGTTACATTTCCATCGACAAATCCGGCAAGAACGTGCTGATCGCGAACTTTGGCAGCGGCACGATCGCCGTACTGCGGGTGAACGAGGACGGCTCTCTCGGCGAGCAGTCCGCCTCGGTACAGCAAACCGGGTCGAGCGTGCATCCTCTCTATCAGACCGGGCCACACGCGCATTCGATCGACGTTTCCCCCGACAACCGCTTCGTAATCGTCTCGGACCTTGGAAGCGATAAGGTGCTGGTTTATCGCTTCGATGCAGCCGCCGGGTCGCTAACGCCCAATGATCCTCCTTCCATAAAGGTGAGGCCCGGTTACGGTCCACGACATTTCCTCTTCCATCCCAATGGCAAGGTCGGCTATCTCATGACGGAAATGGGCGGCACCGTGATCGCGTATGCTTGGGACGCCTCGCGCGGCGTACTCACGCCGATCCAGGAGACCAACACGGTTCCCAAGGATTACGTGTCCTTCGACGTCGGCTCGGATAACCATAGCGCGGAGGTGGTGGTTCACCCGACCGGCAAGTTCCTCTACGATTCCAATCGTGGCCCCGATACCATCGGCGTCCTGTCAATCAACCCGAGTGACGGCGCGCTGTCGCTCATCGAGCAGGCCTCCGCGGCCGGCCTGTTGCCGCGCAGCATCGAAGTCGACCCAACGGGCTCGTACCTGTTGGCTGCTAACCAGGCCACCGACAATGTGATCATCTTCCACATCGAGGCCCAAACCGGCCGTATCGTGCCGACACGCCAGGCATTGAAGCTGGATGCGCCCGTGTGTATCAAATTCATGCCTGCCGAGTAAGCTCCCGATCCGCGAACATGATGCCTCGCATCCTCCTCTTCGCCTTCGTCATGGGGCTTACGGCTCCGGCCTCCTGGGCGTCACCCCTGCCGGATCAGGAGTACCTGGTCTACTTCGGTACCTACACCGGTTTCCATTTCACCCGAAAAGGTGTGCCGAGGGGAGAGAGTTCGAGCAAAGGCATCTACGTCTCACGCTTTCGGCCGTCCACCGGCGAGGTAACGGAACCACAACTGGCGGCTGAGACGATCAACCCTTCGTTCTTCGCCATCGATCCGGCGCACCGTTTCTTATATGCCCTCAGCGAAGATCCGAAATCGCTAGGACCATCCCGCGACCAGGGATCCTTCGTGAGCGCTTTCGCCATCCAGCCGGCCACCGGCAAACTGAAGCTCCTCAACACGGTGCCTTCCGGCGGTACGGCTACATGTCACATTTCCATCGACCAAACGGGCCGAAACGTGTTGGTTGCCAACTTCGGTAGCAGCAGCATCACCATCCTGCGCGTGAACGACGACGGCTCACTCGGTAACCAGTCGGCTCTCATTCAGCACACCGGGACCAGCGTGGATCCGTTCTATCAAACGCGCCCCCATCCGCACTCGATCATCGTTTCCCCCGACAACCGCTTCGTCCTTGTCTCCGATCTCGGGATTGACAAGGTCATGGTCTATCGTTTCGATGCCGCCACCGGATCGCTGACTCCCAACGATCCGCCCTTCGTGAAGGTCAAACCGGGCTCCGGCCCGCGCCATTTCAAGTTCGATCCCAGCGGGCAATTCGGTTACCTTATCAACGAAATGGGCGGTACTCTTTACGCCTTCAGGTGGGATGCGGCGCGCGGCGTCCTTAGGGAAATTCAGCAGCTCAATCTGATTCCCGAGGATTTCGCCGGCGACCATCACAGCGCGGAAGTGGAAGTTCACCCGAGCGGCAAGTTCTTGTACACCTCCAGCCGCGGTCCCGAGACCATCGGCGTATGGTCGCGCGATCCCGTAACGGGTGCTCTGGAACCCATCCAGCAGGCTTCTTCCCGCGGGCTGTGGCCGCGTGATTTTGAGATTGATCCAACCGGTACTTACCTGTTCGTCGCCAATCAGGCTAGCGACAATGTGGTAATTTTCCGCATTCAGGGCGAAACCGGACGGATCTTACCCACGCGACAGGTGGTGAAGCTGGACGCACCGGTGTGCGTGCAGTTTATACCGGTTGGGCAAGAAACCGGCAGGGGCAGGTAATTGTGATACAATATCAACCGGATGTGCTGCGTTCAGGGCCCGTGGTAAGAGTCATCCGCGGCAACGAGCTTTGTTCCCGATACGGCCGAGTAACAGCCCGGCTTAATCCCTGCGCCTTGCAAGCGGGCGATTCGCTTGTCTTCGCCATGATTAGTAATGCCTCGGGGACTTCACGGGTCACACGGGGGATAAGAGCGTGATTCAAAGGCAAACCATAACCGCACAGGTAATCACTCATATCTTAGGCCTGATCAAACAAGGGCAAGTAAAGCCCGGGGAGCGCCTGCCGACTGAAAAGCAGCTGACTGAGGAGTTGGCGGTCAGCCGCACTTGCGTTCGCGAGGCGATTAAGTCGCTGGAGTCGCTGCGACTCATCAGAGTGCGGCCGAAAGTCGGAGCGGTCGTCCTGGAACCTTCTTCGACTGCTTTGATTAATGCGGAGCATCTGTCCGCAACGGCCTACATGCAGCAAACCGATGTCCTGATCGAGTTCCGCAAGGTCCTCGAACTGGGGTTAGCGGCATTGGCGGCGGAAAAGTCTACCGAGGTAGACTGGGCGGCTATGCGAAGCGCGCTTGCCGACCATGAGCATGCACTGGCTACGGACAGAGTTGCGCACCATGCCGACATCGCGTTTCATAAAGCGATTGCTGAGGCAACCAAGAACCCGATCGCCATTCTCGTGCTGAAAACCATCTCGGAGGCGCTTTCCGAGCGCAGCCGGCAGATGAACGATGTGCCCGGCGTGCCCGAAGAAGGGCTGAAGGAACATTGGAAAATCTATCGGGCGATCCGGGAGCACAATCCAGAGAAGGCGCGCAAAGCGATGCGGTTACATGTCCAGACAGCCGAACGTAACGCGCGCGTTGTTCGGGCGGCTGACACGGTAGAGGAAGAAACCGTGGTCCCGCAAACCTGAGCAGCAGGATAAACTACTACCTCGGCTCGCTCCGCTCACGACGGCTCATCAATCGCAATTCTGTAGCGTCTCGCCTACACTCAGAACCGCGTGAGGTGGGAGATCTTGATGAAAAACTGTTTGCCGTCCACAGCTAAACCTTGCTTGTGCAGCAGAATGTTCCCAGTTGTGTACGGAAGCAGTTCCAGGTTGTCCATGTTTGCGTTATAGCCGACATAAAGGGCAGTGAACGGGTTCAGCAGATAACTGACTAGAAAATCAGTATTGAACGTTTTTGTTGTGCCCAGTGATGTGTAAGCGGGATTCGCTAGGACAGTGCTGTACTGAGGAATGACTCGCACCGATAGCCGCTGATTAAACTGCCAGCCCCAGGTGGAGCGAATGATGTGGTTGTTGAATACGCTAGCTCCAGATGAACGGTCGGTGAGCCGATCCAGCAGATACGTGTTTTCGATTCGCAGGTGACGTTCCGGCCGCAGCACCAGACTTACGCTGGCCGCTGACACATTCGAAAGCAAGGGCAGTTGGCCGGACGGTGGGACGATGTTGATCTGCGAGCCCTGCGAATAGTCGGCCTGGAGCGTGACCTGATTCGTCAGACTTGTTTCGAAATGCACGCCTTGCCGGTGGTGGGAAAAGACCCGGTTAGCCGTCAGTCCCAGAAAATCTTGCGGCCGCAACATCTCTTGATCGGCCACATAGTACAGCTCAAGAGCCGTTTGCCCGATGAACTCCCAGTTCATGGTGTAATCCTGATACATATCCAGCCGGTTGCCCCGATGGTCCCAGAGTGGATTGACGAAGATGGTGGGTCCCCAAGAGATGAGGAACTTGCCCTCTGGCCGGAATTGATACATGGCGATGTTGCCGTAGCCGCGCATGTCGGACCGTAGCGGGGGGCGTGTGATGGTCCGCCCGACATTGACCGGCCGCTCGACGTTCTCTGTAGAAATGAAACCTGTCAAGGTATTAAAACCGGGGCTGAAATCATTGTAGTCGGCGTAGAAAAACAACTGCCTCCCATCGCGGCGCGCCTGGACTTTGTACGCCGGCCCGGCGGAGTGGGTGCCGTCTGTCAACTTCGTGGAACTGGCGACAGCTTGCGCCGCAATCCACCAGTTCTGACGGATCTTGAATCGCGTGTCCAGCCCGCCCACGCGGTTGAAGGTCCCGGCAAACTCGCGGTCCGTGAAAATTACGCCGATGGTCGATTGCCGCCAGATGTCACGGTTCACCCGGACGGTAGTAAAGTAAGCGCGCTGCCCTTCGAGCGAGTCTCCCGCGGGTAAGCCCTCCCCGGGTGAGCGGTCATCTGCAAACAGCGCTCCAATTGCCCAGGGGCCTTCCTTGCCGGTCAAGCGCACGCCAAACTGAGGATCAGCAATATTGCGCGTGAACACCAGGTCCATGGGTGTCTCGAAGTAACTGGGATTCTCGAGGAAGAATGGACGTTTCTCCGGAAAATACGCTTGAAACCGCCGGTTCACCGTGACCTGAGGCTGGTCCGATTCGATCTGAGAGAAATCCGGATTCGCCGTCAGGTCCAGTGAGAAGGACTTCTGGAGGACGAGTTTAGCGTCGACGCCCACTTGCGGATCGATGGCCTTGCTCTGGAAGTAAGGATTATTCGGATCGGTCTGATCCAGCGCTCGATAAGAGCGGGCGTAAGCGTAAGGAATCACCACGCCCCGATGCTCCGGAGAGATACCTTGCAGGCCCGTCAACGTTGCTTCCTGGCTCAATCGGCCCTCGATGCGCGTGGACACTCGTGGCCAGGTGGCTGACTCGTTGGTGCGTGGAATCCATCGCACGAAAACGATCCCCCAGGTTTGCTCGTCAGCGTCGGGAAAACGGAGACTCTTGAAAGGAACGGCGATCCATACCACGAAACCTTGATCCGTGAGTTTGCCGCGCGACTCCCACACTGTATCGAAGGTCTTGTCGTATTGATCGCGCGGGCCCTCGGTCCACAAGCCATCCATCTGGTGACCGTAGGGGTTCACCGTGAAGACGTAGGCGCGCCGGCGATCGTGGTACGTATCGAGGAAGAGGTCGAGCCTCTCATCGCCATAGAGATTGTCACGGGGAGCCCGGTGTGCACGGACCTGGCCCGGCTCGGAATCGAAGGCTACGAAGATACAGTAGAGGTTCTTCTCGTCGTAGCCCAGATAAACCTCTGTTTCTTGCGATGACGGTTGCCCATCGCTCGGCAGCCGCTGAATGAAGCCCGCCGCCTTTGCGAGCTTGCCATCCCAGGCCGGGCTGGGCTTCATTTCGAGGAAATCTTCCAAGACTGGTGCCGTGGCTACGCGCGGAACGTTGAGTGACACTTCCCCGCTGAGGGGTTGAGCGCTTATCCGGACCATGCCACCCGCCAGCAGCAGAGCCGCGAACAGTAAGCAGCGAACACTAGTCTTATAGGGGGTGGGCAGTCCGAATCGTATCAGCAAACCTGATTATCCTCTTAGAACACACCCGCGCGGAGTTCGGTCACGCTGCTTTGCCGCCTTCCGAACTCAAGCCAGCCGCTGCTTTCCGATTGGCAGGTCTCGAATTCGTTCACCGGTAGCGGCGAATATGGCATTACAGAAGGCCGCAACGAACGGCCCGATGCCCGGCTCACCGACGCCAGTCGGCGGAGCGTCGCTATCAACTAAATACACGTTCGTCTGATATGGCGCTTCGCTGATCCGGGCCACCCGATAATCGTGGTAATTCGACTGATCGATGACGCCGTTGGTGGCGGTGATCTCTCCGCTTCGCACAATGCTGGTTGCGAACACCGCCGACCCCTCCATCTGGGCACGGACTCGGTCCGGGTCTACGATTGTTCCTGCATCCACCGCCGTATCCACACGTGGAATGTGGATGTGTCCTTGATCGTCGACGTTAACCTCCACCACCGTGGCCACGTACGACAACGTGTTCTGATACGCGGCGATACCCATCCCAGACCGCTTGCCGAGTTTCCGCTTGCCCCACCCCGCCTTCTCGGCCACTATCTCCGTGACGCGGCGAAGCCGGCCGGTGTCGATAGGATACACATTGTAGGGCGCGCCAGAGTTTGGGTACTCGGTTTTTGTCAGGTCCAGAATGCGAGGTTTGCCGATCAGATCCAACAGAAATTCCACTGGATCACGGCCAGCAAGGTGCGCCAGTTCATCGGTGAAACACTGAACCGCGAAGACCTGGTAGATCGCGGCCACCGAGCGCATCCAGCCGATTCGGACATGTGGCTTTGCCGGCCCGTTCTCAACGCGGAGATTCGGAATGTCGAAAGGCACGTCGGTCCAGCCTTGCCCCAGATGACCGGCGTCGCCGTAGACCGCGTTCAGGATAAAGGTGGACGGAATCGGAGGAAAAACGGAGCGTTGCAGCCACGCCGTCGGCCTGCCATTGTCATCCAGCGCGGCCTTCATATACAGCGCGCAACACGCGTTGTAATAACTGAACTTGATATTGTCCTGCTGGCTCCAGATTACCTTCACAGGCTTGCCGAGTTCTTTCGAGAGAACCGCCGCCTCAAGCACAAAATCAGGCTTGTCTTTTCGTCCGAACCCTCCTCCCAGAAGCGTCACGTGACAGGTAACGTCCTCCTTGGCGATCCCCAGTTGCTTGGCCGCGTACTCTTGCACCCACTGCGGGCTCTGCACGGGGGCCCAGACGGCGAGTTTGCCGTCTCGATAGTCGGCCACGGCCACCATGGGTTCCATGGGAGCCTGTGCGAGAAGCGGAACGTAGTAGTCGGCCTCTACGACTTTCCCGCCCTTCCCAAATCCTGCGTCCACATCTCCTTCATTGCGGATAACTTTTCCGGGCTTGTGAACGGTGTCTTGTAGTTCCTTCTTGTATTCGCTTGAGTTGTAGGTTTGGTTTGGACCGTGGTCCCACTCGACGCGCAGCTTCTCACGGCCCTGGAACGCGGACCATGTGTTGTCAGCGATCACCGCAATTCCGCCCAGTGGTTGATAGCCGGCGGGCGGCGTGAATGGTGCGATCGGAACAGTCCGGCTTACGCCGGCAACTTTCAGAGCTTCCTTGTCGTCGTAAGACTTCACTTTTCCGCCGAACACCGGGGGATGCTCGATCGAGGCATAAACCATCCCGTCCACACGCGCATCCATGCCAAAGATCGCTTTCCCGTTGCCCAGCGCGGCGAGGTCGTAGCTGGGTACTCCCTTTCCGATATAGCGCCAGGAGCTCCTGGGTTTGAACTGGAGTTCCTCCTTTTTCGGTACGGCTAACTTCGATGCGGCAGTCGCCAGCTCTCCATAACCCAATCGGCGGCGTGTCGGCCGGTGAATAATAGTGTGCAGATCGGCCTCGCATTCCGATGCCGGCACACCCCACCGCTCGGCAGCCGCGCGAATCAGCATCAACCGCGCGGTGGCGCCGGCTTCTCGCATCGGGGTGAAAAAGTCGCGGATGGAACGCGAGCCATCGGTATCCTGGCGGCCGTAACGTGGATCGCCGATTGCCTGTTCGATGCGGACCTTACTCCAGTCGGCGTCCAGCTCATCGGCGAGAATCATAGGAACCGATGTGCGAGAGCCCTGCCCCATCTCCGAGCGGTGCGCGACAATCACTACGGCGCCGTCCGTCTCGATACCCAGGTACACGCTCTGCTGCCATACCGTTGCAGTGTTCTGCGAGGCCGACGACACCTTGGTGCCGAGTACCAGCGCCCCCGCTGAAAACGTGTTTCCCAGGAACCCACGGCGGCTGACTACGTCGATCTTGTTCATGCCTTCACCCCCGCCGCCAGCTTGATTGCCTGCCGGACTCGTTGGTATGTGCCGCAACGGCAGATGTTGCCCTCCATGGCTTCATCGATGTCGTGGTCGGTCGGATTGGGCTTGTTTTTCAGTAGTGCGACGGCCCGCATGATGTGCCCGCTGTGGCAGTAGCCGCACTGCGGCACTCTCGCCTTCATCCACGCTTGCTGGACCGGGTGATCGCCGTTTGCGCTCAGACCTTCGATGGTCAGGATCTCCTTGCCGGCTGCGCGCTTCATGGAAGTCACGCAACTGTGCACCGGCTCGCCATCCATGTGGACGATGCACGTTCCGCAAATGCCCATGCCGCAAGAAATTTTTGTGCCGGTTAACTGCAGGAGATCGCGGAGATACCACAACAGGGGCATCGCAGGATCTCCGTCGAACTGGCGTGCGACACCGTTCACTTTCAACCGGATCATTAGCTCTTCTCCAGACCTTACCCGCAAAGTAATGGTGTAAGGTTGCTTTCGGAATCGAATTCCATGGGCTGCGGCGCGCTGAGAATCTCGAGCATCGGATTCTTCTCGATTGTTGGCCGCAGATTTTCGCTCAAGGCCATCAAACCCAGCTCGAGCGAGTTACGAATCCGGCCGTACGTCACGTCACGGGAATCGTGTTTGCCTACAGTAGTCGCGATCCGCTCCAGACATTCGCGGTCCGTGGGGAAATGGATAGGCGCGCGAACGTCTGCCGGGCCGCACGCGGTGAGCGCGTTGACATACGTTGCCGTCCAGTCGATCTTGCGCAACAAACGCTCCGGCACCACATCGGCCATCCCCACTCCGAGGGCATTTCCGTGACTCAGTTCAGTCAGGTCGCGAACGAAAAGCCGCTCGATACGGGGCGCGCCCGGCCAGGGATTGTAAAGGCCCTCACCGCGGTTCACGACTTTCGTATCCATGCCAGCTCCGCTGATTTCCTTGCCCATCTCGTCCACAATCAGGACATCCAGATCCGTGGGGATATGGCCCATCCAGGACTTTACCAGGCGCAGCAGTTCTTCTTCGCGCTGCTCCATCACCTCAACCGGGACCGCGGTCACCTGCGCGGTATTGTGGTTGGCGTCCTCCAGAATCGCCAGACCGCCAAGGATCTTCCCCGAAGCGAGCACCTGGCGGCCCACGCTGCGGATCACTTTCTCGAGCCCGAGTTTGAAGGCGTAGGTATGGTAGCGCTGTGCGCCCGCGAACTTTCCCAGGCCGATGGCCATCATTTTGAAGAGGCCGCTTTCGATCTTCCCGGCAAAATCGGTGTGCCACTTCACGCGATTCACCAGCATCACGCCATCGCTTTCGTAGGCGTTGCGGTCCATGAAGGCTTGAATGCCTTCCGGCGTGCGCCCGAGAGAAACGACATCAAGGGAACTGGCAACTGGACAGCCCATAGTCCCTTCGACGATTCCGTAACCCGCCAGAACGTCAGCTTGCCCTTCGGCGGTCGCCGCGCCGTGGCTGCCCATGGCAGGAAACAGGAAGGGCCGCGCGCCTTTCGATTTCCAGAAATCAACCACCGCGCGTACGATCGTTGCAAAATTGTGGATACCCCGGCTGCCCACGCCGATGGCTACTCGGGCACCCGGCTTTAGCCTGCCACCAAACGGAGAATGCGCGAGTTCATCGGCAACGGCTGCCCGGACATCGCCCAGGCGACGATCGGGAAGGTGCTGTCGTACCAATAGGATGCGTGGCAGTTCCATTTCGCTTCGCCGTTGTGCGACTGGGCAGCTCTCCAAGGGTCGAGGGCTGCCCTATGTTTCAGAAGTTATATTATAATACTATTCGCGCCGGGCTGGGTCACTGGAGATTCGTTATGAGATGTTGGACGCTGTTGCTGGTGCTTGGGTTCTCCGTACTGGGTGGTGAGCGCGCGCCCATGACCGCAAGATTCGAGGATTCTGCTTCCTACCGCTGGCTCAACAAGCCGGTGCTCGATACGCGCTTGTTAGACGATATGGAGAGTCTGGACAAGTGGACCGCTTTCACCAACAACCCGACTGAAATCGTGGATTCCCGGCATCCTCTCAAGGTATCTCGATCGGAACGGCAGTTCGCCGAGATGACTCTGACAGAAGAGCGCTCGCACGGAGGAAGCAAGTCGCTGCGGCTGCGCACGCCCACCAAGCTCGACAAACCCGCTCCGAAGAGTGGACGGGGATGGGGTGAGACCGGTGTGATGCGACACTTTGACGGCGAGGATTGGCGCAAGTTCAACCGCATTTCCCTATGGATCTATCCCGATTGCCCGGGCTATTACGTGGTGTCGCTGAAACTCCGCTTTCACAATGATGGCGTGGAGAAACTGCCTGCTGTCTTTGCACAGGAAGGCGATCATTACATCGTTCTGCGCGATCACGAGTGGAACTACATGGTCTGGGAGATCGGCAATGTCGCCCGGGACAAGGTGACCGGCCTCGAAATCGACTACACAATGGATGGCAACGAGCCCGAAGCAGCTGACACCGCGACATATTACTTCAGCCGTCTGGAACTGGAGCGAGTGGCGCCGGACTACGTGGAAGGCTGGGACGTGTGGCCGGGGCGCGTCTCGTACAGTCACACGGGCTATCAGTCTGGCGCATCGAAGAGTGCAATCGCTAGCCGCCTTAGCGCGCGGGAGTTTCGCCTGATCAATCAGGAGACCGGGGAGGCGGTGCTGTCCAAGCCTATCCAAACGGTCAAAACTCACTTGGGGACGTTCCAGGTGATGGATTTCTCCGAAATTTGGCAGTCCGGCTCATATGTGCTGGAAGCTGGAGGGACAACAACCCATCCATTCCGCATTGATCCGAATGTGTGGCGCGAAACGACCTGGAAGGCCCTGAACTTTTTCTATTCAGAGCGTTGCGGGATGGCTATTCCCGGCGTGCACGGCATCTGCCACAGGGATTGGCAGGCGGTACACAACGACAAGCGGATCATCATCAACGGGGGTTGGCACGATGCCGGCGACCTGACTCAGGGCTTGGGTAACACCGGCGAGATCACGTACGGCATGTTCAGTCTGGCGGAACGGCTACACGCCAGAGGCGAAGATCCCGAGCTATATGAACGTCTGATGGAAGAAGGGCAATGGGGCCTCGATTGGGTTCTAAAAACCAGCTTCGGTGACGGCTTCCGCAACACGGGTTCCGCCAGCACTCGCCGGACCAACGGGATCTTGGGCGATTTCGATGACGTGACGGTGACGGCGCACAACGAACCTCTGGCAAATTTTCTGGCCTCGGCAGTGGAAGCCATTGCCTACCGGGTGTTGAAGGAGAGAGATGCGCGGCTCGCAGCGTATTGTTTGAAGATGGCGGAAGCAGACTGGCGATTTGCGGTCGCCGGTATGGCCGAGGCCAATGCGCAGACCACGCAGGAGCGTTTTCAGGTCTCATTCGATTCCAACCGCGTCGCGCATGAAGTGGCGTCGCAAGGTGTGCTGGCCTCAGTGGACTTGTGGCGGGCGACAGGTGACCAGCGCTATGCGGATAAAGCTGCGGAGCTGGCGCGGATCATTTTGGATTCACAGGAGCGGAGGCGGCCGAACTGGGATATTCCGCTGTTCGGTTTTTTCTACACCAGTCCGGCGAAGGACCGCATTCTGCACTATTGCCACCGCGGGCGCGAGCAAGGGCCCATCCTGGCACTGACCGAGCTCTGCAACGCGTTCCCGAACCATGCCGAGTGGATGAAGTGGTATTCGGCGGTGGCGCTGCATTCGGAGTACCTGAAGACGATGGCGAAATACACCGAGCCGTACGGCGTATTGCCCGCTTCGATTTATCAGGATGACGAGTATCTGTACGCACCCGAGAGCCGCCGGGAGTCGTTCCGGAAGCAGGTGCTAAACGGCATTCCGCTGGGGGCAGGGCATTATCTGCGGCTGCTGCCGGTGTGGATGGATTACCGTGGACATTTCGGGACGGTTCTGCCACAGACGCAAGCGCTGGCCAGCGCGGCGCATCTGCGCGGGGATCTTGAGTCAGCGCAACTTTCGCAGCAGCAGTTGGAGTGGGTGATCGGGCGCAATCCGTTCGCACAGAGCGCCATGTGGGGCGAGGGGTACGATTTCGCGCCGATGTACACGGCGTCATCCGGCAACATGGTGGGAGCGATTCCTGTAGGCATACAAAGCCGCGGTGACAGTGACGTGCCGTACTGGCCGGTCCAGAGCACCTGGACGTACAAAGAGGTCTGGGTGCATCCGGTGGGGGGGTGGATCTGGGCCATGCGCGATCTGGCAGGACCGGCTCTGGTGGAGGGAGACGCAGGCTCGGCGGTCGAGTTCCAAGAAACGAGCCACGGTCAGCAGATAGAGGTCAAGCCGGATGCGGCCAGTGGGCGATTCCGGGTCACGGTGCCGGAGGGAAGATACCGGATACGTTGCAACGGCGAGGAACAGACGCAGACGTTGCTGCCGGGGGGAACTTACAAGCTGGATCTTCGCGCCGGCCGGTCGTTGGACTATGAGGCAAGTAAAGAGATGACTGGTGCAGGGGAAGTCAAAATCAAGGTCAGTGCGCGGGGGCAGGGCAGTCACCGTTTCGCTCTACGCGTGGACAACCTGACGCTGAACGCGGGGGAAAAGGAACTCACGCTACGATCGGGGAGCGTGAACACGGCAGAGTGGCAGGCGCGGATCGGATCCGAAGACACACCGTGGGTGGCGGTCGTGGTACCGGATGAGGACCTGTCGCAGCGGAAGGAAGTAATGGGGGCGCCTTGGGAACATTGAGTGATCATCGACCTTCAAACGCTGGCGCAGATCAAACGGCGCCTGGAGCTTCGCCAATGATGAATCGCCGTGAGCTGTTCCAGCTAACCTCAATCGCGGTCGTGCCGCATTTATTGCGCGCGGCAGCGCCGGAAAGAAAGCGCCGGATTCTCTACTTTACGGGCAGCGCCGGTTTCGTTCACTCTGTCGTAAAACGAAACAACGGGCCGTTGAGTCACTCAGAGAACATTCTCAGAGACATGGGCCGGCGCACCGGCTTTGACGTGGATTGCACAAAGGACGGCAGAGTCTTCGACGAAAGCCTCGATGCCTACGACGGTATCGCCTTCTATACAACGGGTGACCTGACTCAAGCGACAGAGGGCAACCCGCAGCCGATGAAGCCGGCTGGCAAGCAGAAACTGCTAGAAGCCATCGCGGCCGGCAAGGGGTTCATGGGTTTTCACTCCGCCACCGACACGTTCCACTCGAAGGCTGAAATCGATCCCTACATCGCCATGATCGGCGGCGAGTTCTTGATGCACGGCGAGCAACAGGAGGCCAGCCTCGCGCTTGCTTCGCATTTTCCTAGCGCGGCCAACCTGGGGTTGGGGGAGAGCCTCTCGTTTTACGACGAGTGGTACGCCATGAAGAACTACGCAAGTGACTTGCACGTGGTGCTGGTGCAGGAGACCAAAATGATGAAGGGCGCTGCCTACCAGCGGCCGGATTTCCCGTCGACGTGGGCCCGCATGCACGGCAAAGGACGGGTTTTCTACACCTCGCTCGGGCACCGCGAGGACGTCTGGACCAGCCCGTTTTTTCAGGCGATCGTGCTTGGTGGCATTGACTGGGCGACACGCAAGTTGGATTTCGATATCAAGCCAAACATGGCCGAGGTGACGCCACGGGCCAACCAATGGAAAGAGGGTGCACAATGACACGGCGCGACTTCATACGGACGAGTGCGATGGCGGCTGCCGGGAGCATGGCGGCAGCCACACCTGATACTACCAAGACCCGCAGCTATAACCCAGACATGGAGTACAGGCAGCTAGGGCGCACCGGCCTCATGATCTCTGCGGTGAGCATGGGCGGCCACTGGAAGCGCCTTCCGTACAAGCAGGGAACGGACGACTTCAAGAAGAACCGGCGCGCGGTGATCTACGCATGCATGGAACACGGCATCAACTACATCGATGCCGGTTGGTCGGGTGAAGTCGAGACTTATGCCGAGGCACTCAAAGGACGGCGCAACGAGATTTATTTCGGCTTCGATTGGACCGAGGCACGCGACCCGGCGATGGCAGGCTCGCTCGAAAAGCTGAAAGCGGGATTTGACGACGGGCTCCGGAGGAACGGCCTGGAATACGTCGACGTGTGGCGCATGACGCTGCGGGAGCAGACCACCCACAACACCCCACACGAGATCGAGACCGTCATGGAAGCGCTTGAGTGGGGCAAGAAGACCGGCAGGGCGCGGTGTACGGGAATCTCCACTCATCACCGGCCATGGATTGCCGAGGCTGTAGCCAAGTATCAGCAAATTGAAGTGGTCATCACGCCGTACAGCGCCGGAAGTAAGGAAAAACCGTTGGGGAGCATGTTCGAGGCCTTACGGCAGCACGACGTGGGTCTCATCGGCATCAAGCCGTTCGCCAGCGGAGCGATTTTTGCTTCGCGAGGGACACCGGATTCGGAGACCAAGCAGGAGGACGATGAGCGCGCCAGAATGGCCTTGCGCTACGTCCTGTGCTGCGACGAGTTGGGGACAGCTTTGCCCGGACTTGTCACGGTGGAGCAGGTGCACAACGCTGCGGTCGCAGTGAGAGAACGGCGGCAATTCGATGTCGCCGAGGTACAGCGCCACGAAGAACTGGTTTCGGCCATGTGGCAAAATCTGCCGCCAGGTTACCAGTGGCTGCGCGACTGGGAATGGGTGTAATCCGTGCAGCGGCGAAAATATCAGCAGGATGCCGCTGGTATCTTTCGATTGAGCAGCGAGCCCGCCACAAAAGCCACTGGCGCCAGCATAAAGCTGAGCAATCCGGCGTTCGTCGCAGAAATGGTTGGTACAGCTAAACAAACAATGGGGGGAATCGCGCTTCCAGCGAATGCGCAGTAAGCGCCTGTGGTGTTTCCCCGCTTCCAGTACATTCCACCCACCAAAACCGTCATTGTCGCCGCGTAGGAGAGTGAGCCTGTCAGCGTGATGTAGCGAAACACCGTATCGGGAAAATGGTAGAAGGCGCCCCAGAGGTAGATGAAAATTCCGATGAAAACGACCCCATACCTGACGCCGAGGACGCGCTGCGCCGGAGTCAAATCCCGTTTGAATCGCGGGCTGATCACGTCCTGCAGCAGAATGGAACTGAACGCTAGCAGGTAGCTGGAGAACGTGGACATGGTTGCGGAGACAAACCCCACACAGGCCAATCCCACGATTCCGGCCGGCAGAATTTTTGCCAGCGCGTGGGCTAGCGACATGGTCGAGTTTGCGGTTGTCCCGAGGATGACGAGCACCCCGATCCCCCAAATCATGGGGACCGCGCCTCGCAGAAACATGAACATGGAACTGATGCGGAATAGCTTCAGAGCAGTGCGGATGTCTTTCATGCTCAAAACCCGCGCCACCACCGGCTGCCACGTACTCCAACCGCTGAGGTAGTACAACGCCGTCCAGGTGAGAAACAGAGTGCTGTACCGTGGCGATTTCCAGAATTCGAACCCAGCCTTGCCATAGTGAGACTGCACGGTCTGCACCATGCTGCCCCACCCGCCCGCTGCGCGGATAACCATCCAGGTCGTGAGGACGGCGCTGAATACGATCATCACAAATTGCACCACGTCGGTAAGCACCACGCAGTACATTCCGCCGAGCATCGTGTAGACGACCACCACGACCAGCAAAACAGCCATGAAAACGAGGGTCTGCGATTCCGGAATTCCCATCACAATGGCCAGAAAAGTGCTTTCCACTTGCAGGAATATTCCCATGTTCAGCACGCCGACGATGAACGTCGCGAGGCCCGCGATGGACCGGACGTTGGTGCTGAAGTGGGTCTCCAGAAACTCCGGGACGGTTCGCGCCTCCAGCATTCGCAGTTTTTTGACCACGAAGCCTTTCCATCCCACGAACCACATCATAAGAGCTCCTATCAGGGGGAGCATCAGGGCGGAGAACCCGGACAGGTAGGACTCTTCGGCGAAATAGACGAATGTGACGAGACCAGTTTCGGCAGCCGCCAATGTGGCCACGCCCCAATAGGGGCCGAGCCGGCGGCCCATGACCAGAAACTCGTCGATCGAGGACGACCGCGCTCTCGCGCGCAGGCCAATCCACGCATAGCCGGCGAGGCAGGCGAGCACGAGCAGCCAGTCGAGAGCCGAGAACTGCGAAATCACCGGATGTCCACCGGGTGGCGCGTTTTGGCGGATTCTTCTACGGCCGCGAGCACACGAGCGACATTCAACCCGTCCTCGCCAGTGACCATGGGCTGCTTGCCGTTGACTACGCAGTCGATGAAATGCTCGATGGCGGCGACGGCAAAACCGACAGGTTTTCCATACAGGTCGGGGGCGCCGGCCACGTCAGGCAGTTGGATGCCCCGGTCGGTATAAACCTCGACCGTCCGGTTGTGGCTTGCGTTTACGTATGCGCTGCCCTTGGTTGCGATGAATTCACTTTGGAAATCAAATACGCTGGGCGAACTTTCGTTGACGATCCAACAATTCTCTACCACGGCTGTCGCACCACTTGAGAGTTCGAGAATGTACTGGAAGAAATCTGGCGTGTCTATCCCGGCCTGTTTGAGTACGACAGAACGGCTGACGGCGTAGACGCGGGACACCTCAGCATCCGACATCCAGCGGATGAGATCAATGATGTGGCTGCCGAGGAAACGCACCGGTGAGGACCGTGCGGCCCAGCTCAACATTCGCGTGGGGACAAAAAGCGTGTCGTTGAGGCGGATATTGACTGCCAATAGTTTGCCGAGTTCGCCAGCCTGGAGCTGGCGTCGAATGCTCAGGAACGGAAGGTTCCACCGGTTGTGAAAATCGACCATCAGCTTAACCCCTCGCCGGTCTCGAGCGGCCAGGATCTTCTGGCACTCCTCGACCGTGGCCGCCAGGGGTTTTTCCGACAAGACATCCTTGCCCGCCTCAATGGCAGCAAGAATGATCTCGGAGTGTGCAAAATCCGGCGTCGCGATCGAAACCGCTTGTATCTCGGTGTTGGCAAGCAGCTCGCGCCAGTCTGAACAATGTTTCTCGACGCCGTACCGTTCGGCGCAATCGTTGGCTCTTTTTGCATCCTGGTCGCACACCTCGACCAGCCGCGCCCAGGGAGATGCCTGATAAGTGCGCGCATGCACAGATCCCCAGGTCCCGCATCCGATCAGTCCAAAGCCTGCATTACTCATGCCTCTGCCTCCATGCAAGAAGTGACACCTTAGAGTCCTATTTAGGTCGCTGCCGATCCAGGTCGCAATGCCTCGCGTTCGGTCGTGCAGTGTATTGTAGTCACGGGCTCTGGCGCGTTGTTCGGCGAACCCGGTTCGCCCTCTCCCGGGACTATTGTGCAAGTTTTTGGTCGAGGTGGCAAGGCTTTGACATATTGTAATATTAAATGCTTGACTTTGATCGGCCACGGTGATATTCGTGGTCTATATTTTGTCCTTCTTGCGAGGGATCTTATACCTCGCTAGATCCAAGGGGGGTCTGACTATGAAAATGCGAAACGTAATTTGGCTGGCCGTGCTGGCTTGTCTGAGCGCGACCTTCGCTTGGGCACAGTTATATTCAGGATCGGCGACCGGCTTGATCACCGACCCATCCGGCGCCTCAGTCCCCGGGGCGAAAGTGAGCCTCGTGGATGAGGATAAGGGCTTTGTTTTCAACACTGAAGCCGATGCTTCGGGCCGCTATTTGTTCCGCGCCGTTCCCCCCGCCAGCTACAAGATCACGGTGACCGCGGCTGGTTTCCAGGTTCAAACGCGCGGTGGGGTTAGGATCGACATCAGTCAAAACGTCACCGTCGATTTTTCTTTGCCCCTTACCACCGGTGTTGAGACGGTAAACATCTCCGCCGAAGCACCGATTCTTGCGACCGAGGACGCGTCTACGGGCCAGGTCGTGGACCGGCGCTTTATCAACGATTTGCCTCTGGTGGGTCGCGACATCACGGGGCTAGCCTATTTGGCGCCGGGCGTCGTAAGCCCATTCAATGGAAACCCGTGGGGCGGCAACTACGGCAACGCCTTCTCTTCGAGCGGCGGCCGGGCCGCGACGGCTGACGTCCTGCTGGATGGCACCTCGACCACCAATTACGAACAGAACGGTGGCACTTTGGTTGTCGCCTATCTGCCTTCGCCGGACGCCATACAAGAATTCAAGGTTCAGACTTCGCAGTTCAGCGCGGAGTTTGGCTTTACCGGGTCGACCGTCGTGAACATGGTCATGCGCTCCGGAACCAATTCCTTCCACGGCGTGGCGTACGAATACCTGCAAAACCAGAAGCTAGACGCCAATAACTTCTTCAATAATGAGAGCGGTACGGCGCTTCCGGGTCTTCGGCGGAACAATTTCGGAGGGGCGGTCGGTGGCCCGATCAAGCGAAACAAGACTTTCTTTTTCTTCGACTACGACGGATTGCGCCAGATAAATTCGTCGACCGCAACGTACGGTGTCCCAAGCGGGCCCGAACGTCAGGGAAATTTCGGTGAGCTCTGCGGGTATCAAGGCGGCACGTTTGACAGTGCCGGCATGTGCTCGGCACAGGCCGGGCAGCTCTGGGATCCCTACTCCGGCACTTACAATGCTAATGCGGGCGGAGCTGTAAGGTCCACCTACATACCGTTCAACAATCTGGCAACGTACATGAGTCCGGGCAACCCGAATCTGAACGGGACTGGATATCAATTGGCACCCACCCCGGGAAATCTCATTGACCCGGTGGCATCGAAAATGATGCAGTATTACCCGATGCCGAATCTGAACGTTGGGACAGCCAGCTATCAATACTTTGCCAACTGGGTAGGATCCGGAGCCAACCTCAGCAACCACAATCAGTTTGACGTTAAGATCGATCATAGCTTTAGCGATAAGACCCTATTAAGCGGCAAGTTCTCCGTACAGCACATCTTTAATCATGGCTGGAACTGTTTCGGGAACGAGGGCGATTCGTGCGAGGCGGGACCCGATCCGAACCACTCGTATCTGGGTTCGCTGAATCTGACTCACACATTCACCCCGACGCTACTATTGACGGTATCCTACGGGTACAACCGGTGGCATGAATTAGAGTCCACGATTATGGGCGATTACCCGAACGTGGATCCAGTGAAGTTACTCGGACTGCCGTCATACATGAAGGAATCCGGCCTGGATGTGTTTCCGGCTATCACGGTCGGTGACGCCTACTCGAACTACGATGGCACCTCGGTCGGCACGTGGCCCTGGACCTACATCGTAAGGGGGCAGGACACGCACCAGTTGCTGGGAACGGTGAGTTGGGTCAAGGGTTCGCATGAGTTGAAATTCGGCGGCGAGAGCCGCATGCACCGCGTTAACTTCGATCTTCCCGGGCCTACCGCCGGCAACTTCGTCTACGATTACAGCTCGACATCTCAAAATCCCAATAGCGGCTCTGGTGGTGATGCCATGGCGAGTTTCCTTACCGGTGTGGGCATGCACAACAACGGAGTTTATGAAGTGCCGAGTTCGTTCGCAAGCCAGAACCTTCAATGGGGCGGCTTCATTCAGGACAACTGGAAAGTCCGGCGTAACCTGACTTTGAATATCGGACTCCGCTACGACGTGACTCTGCCGCGAACCGAGCGATTCAACCATCAGAACTGGGTGGACCCCAACGCGGTTTCTCCGCTCCAGGTTCCGGGCATGGGAACGCTGTATGGGGGCGAGGTGTTTGCGAGTGCCAGCAATCGCCAGTCATATGAGCCGGACTTAACCAATTTCCAACCTCGAGTCGGATTTGCATGGCAGGCCCTCAATAAGACAGTAATTCGCGGCGGATACGGGGTCTACTACTCGACCTCCCGCGCCGCTGTTGCGGGGGTGGGCGGAGCTGGAACTGGACACCAGGGATATGTCGAGGACACCCCATGGCTCACGAGTTACCACAACGATGGGGCGACTCCGTGGGGACGGCTGAGTGACCCTTGGCCGATAACAGGGCCGAATTTACCGCCGGGTAACTCACTTGGACTCTTGAACGATATCGGTTTTGGCGCGTATGGTCCGCTCAAAACGGCGAACGCGGTACCCTATGAGCAGTCGTGGAGCTTCGGTATCCAGCGGGAACTTCCCTGGAACACGCTGCTTGACGCGAGCTATGTCGGGAAGAAAGGCACGCATCTGTATTTCGGTGGAAGCGGGCAGTACGATATTCTCGGCCCCCAGATTGAGCAATACTCGCCGGCCCAGATCGCGGGCCTTCTGAACTACGTGTCTAACCCGTTTTACGGAATCATCACCAATCAGAACAGTGGGCTATCGTCCAGCACGATTCAAGCCTATCAGTTGAAGCTTCCGTTCCCGCAGTTCACTGGCTTCGGTACCGATGATCAACCGGTTGCGGACTCGATTTACAACGGATTCCAGGTACGGCTTCAGAAGCGGTTCTCCGCAGGACTTCAGTTCCTGGTTACCTACGCGTACTCGAAGGCCCTGGACGACGCTAGCGCTAGCAGCAACGCCTGGTATACGGGCTCGACTTCTCTTCAGGATCCCAATCGACGCTATCTTGAGCGGAGCGTATCGTTGTACGACATCCCTCAAATACTACAGCTGAGTCACACGTATGAACTGCCGTTCGGCCACGGAAAGAAGATCGGAGGAAACTGGAATCCTGTGGTAAACGCCTTCATCGGTGGATGGCAGATCAATGGCATCTGGACGTTTGACGACGGCCGTCCCCTGCTGCCCGGTTACCAGGGCAGTATTAGCCTGCCCACGTACGGTCCGCAGAGGCCCAATCTAGTCGGTACACCGGCGCGCAACACCGGATCGGATTGGATGACCCAGTATTTTGCGAATCCGGATGTGTTTGTTGCACCTGCCCCTTTCACCATCGGCAATGCGCCGCGGACATTGCCCTGGGTCCGGACGCCGGGGCAGAGAAACTCGAATCTATCACTGTTCAAAGACTTCTCTTTGGACAAAATTCGGGAAGGCATGCGCTTGCAGTATCGCATCCAAACGACGAACGCACTCAACCATCCGCAGTTTGCCGGCCCGAACATGTCGGTTGGATCATCCTCGTTTGGCACCGTAACGAGCCAGGCTAACTCACCTCGCGTGGCGGAAATGGCACTGAGGCTCTCTTTCTAAGCACGGTGCCGGCCTGACGACGACAGGCGCAGCAGGCGAGAATAAAGGGGCCCAGGCAGTAGTTTTTGCTTGGGCCCCTTGTTGTTTAGTAGAACACACGGAGCTTGGGTTGCGGCGCATGGGCCTTTCGAGCGCGGGAGGACGGTGAGTATGAAAACGGTGATGGCGTGTCCCGCTCTTTTCATTGCGCTGGCGGCGGTGGGCGGGGCAAAGAACAACGCAGGTCCGGCACTCAAGCTGATTCCTCAGCCTGTGTCGACGGAGTCCCGGCCGGGGTCCTTCCGGCTCCATGCGGGCGTAGGCATCGTCGTTCCGGCGAGCGCTCCCGAGGCGCACCAGGTCGGAGCCTATCTGGCGAATGCGATCACGCCGGCCACGGGATTCCAGTTGAAGGTCCACGATGCGGCCAAGTCATCGGCCGGGCGCGGAGCGATCGTGTTGGCGTTGAGCCGGCAATCGAGAGAATCCTCCAATCCCGAGGGCTACGAGTTGGAAGTGACGCCACGCGGAGTGCGCATTCAGTCACCATCGGCCGCTGGGCTGTTCTACGGAGTCCAGACGCTGCTTCAGCTTTTTCCTCCTGAAATGGAAAGCAAGACGCTCCAAAAGGTCGTGTGGGCGGCGCCGTGTGTGCGGATTGTGGACCAACCACGGTTCGCCTGGCGCGGTCTCATGCTCGATGTCAGCCGGCACTTCTTCCCCAAGGAGTTCGTCGAGCAATACATCGATCAGATGGCCAAGTACAAGATGAACGTCTTTCATTGGCATCTTACCGATGACCAGGGCTGGCGAATCGAAATCAAGAGTCTTCCGCAACTGACGAAGGTTGGTGCGTGGCGCGTTCCCCGGATTGGAAAGTGGGGGGAGCGAGAATTGCCGCGCGAGGGTGAAGCGGCAACGGAAGGCGGCTTCTACACGCAGGAAGATGTTCGCGAGGTGGTCGCGTATGCGAAGGCGCGGTTCATCACCGTGCTTCCAGAGATTGAGATGCCGGGTCACGCGCTGGCGGCTCTGGCCTCATACCCTGAGTTGTCCTGCACGGGCGGGCCGTTTCACGTCAATCCGGGGACGGACTACCACCGAAGAGAGGACAATGCGTTCTGTCCGGGCAACGAGCAGACCTTTGAATTCATGGAGAAGGTGTTTGCTGAAGTGGCGCCGCTGTTTCCCTCGCAGTACATTCATGTTGGCGGAGACGAGTGTTTTAAAGGCTATTGGAAGAATTGTGCGAAGTGCCAGCGCCGCATGACAGAGGAACACCTGAAGAATGAAGAGGAGTTGCAGAGCTACCTCATCCGCCGCGCTGAGAAAATTCTGGAATCGAAGGGCAAGAGGCTGATCGGCTGGGACGAGATCCTTGAGGGTGGCCTGGCGCCAAATGCGACGGTCATGTCCTGGCGCGGAATGGAAGGCGGGATTGCCGCAGCGAAGATGCAGCACCAGGTGGTGATGTCGCCCACAAGCTTCGTTTATCTCGACTACTATCAGGGCGACCCTTCGCTAGAGCCCAGCACCTTCGGCTGGCTGCCGGTGAGTACGTGTTACCGATTCGAGCCCGTGCCCGAGGGCGTGGCCCCGAAGTACATTCTCGGTGCGCAGGCCAATCTGTGGACAGAATCTGTGCCCACGCCGCGACACGCGGAATATATGACGTGGCCGCGTGGGCTGGCTTTGGCCGAAGTGTTTTGGTCTCCGAAAGGAAGCCGTGATTGGGACGATTTTGTGCGCCGTATGGAAGGCCAGTTGCAAAGGCTGGATGCCGCGCACGTGAACTATGCGCGCACCGTGTATGACGTGGCTCTTAAGCCCCAGAAGGATGCTGCGGGAAATCTAGCAGTGGGGATGACGACCGAACTGAGTGGGAGCGAAATCTATTACACGTTCGATGGCACGAATCCAGACCAGTTCCTGGCGAAGTATCCCGGTGCGCCCGTGGCCGTCCCCGGCGATGCCTCTATCGTGAAGGCTATTGCCTATCGCAACGGACACCCCTCGGGCAGGATGTTGTCGCTGACGGTTAAAGAGCTGACGGCACGGTTGACACAGGAGTAACTGGCCGGTGCTCCCTTACAAAGACAGGAGTGTGCAATGAGAGTGTGGATACTTGGCCTGATAAGTGGTGTGTGTCTACTGGGCGGTGAACGCGCGCCCATGGTAGCGGACTTCCAAGATTCGGCATCCTACCGCTGGCTCAATAAAGCGGTGCTGGAGAGCCGGCTTTTAGACGACATGGAAAGTCTGGGGAAGTGGACCACCTTCACGAACGGCCCGGCAGCGGTTGTGGACTCACGAGTTCCCTTCAAGGTAACTCGTGCCGAGAACGCGCTCGCCGAGATGACTCTTACCAAGGAGAGATCGCGCGGCGGGCGGAATTCGCTTCGCTTGCGCATGCCCACCAAGCTGAACCAGCCGGGTCCGGAGAATGGGCGAGGGTGGGGCGAGTCGGGCCTGATGCGGCACTTCGACGGTGAGGACTGGCGCAAGTTCAACCGAATCTCGATGTGGATCTACCCTGATTGTCCCGGAGCATACGTCACCTCACTGGGGCTTCAGCTTCACAACGATGGCACAGAGAAGTTGCCGGGGCTATTTGGTCAGGAAGGCAACCACTCCGTGGTTTTGCGGAACCACGAGTGGAACCATATGGTCTGGGAGATCGGCAACGTGGCGCGCGATAAGGTCACGGGCCTGGAAATCTCCTATTACATGTCCGGTAATGAGCCAGAAGCCACTGACACTGCCATGTTCGACTTTGATCGTTTGGAATTGGAGCGAGTCGAACCGGACCATGTGGAAGGCTGGGACGTGTGGCCGGGTCGAATCTCCTACAGCCACCCTGGCTATCAGACTGGCGCAACGAAGAGCGCAATTGCCAGTGTTTTGACTGCGCGAGAGTTCCGCTTGATCAACCAAGACACCGGAGAAGCGGCGCTATCGAAGCCGATTCAAACCGTCAAGACGAATCTGGGAACGTACCAGGTGATGGACTTTTCCGAGGTGCGTCAACCGGGTTCGTACGTGCTAGAGGCTGGCGGAACGGCAACCCGCCCGTTTCGCATTGACGCGAACGTGTGGCGCGAGAGCATCCTGAAGGCCTTGAACTTCTTCTACTCGGAGCGCTGCGGCATGGCGATTCCGGGTGTGCATGGCGTGTGCCATCGCGATTGGCAGGTTGTGCATAACGGCAAACGCATTGTAATCAATGGTGGGTGGCACGATGCCGGCGATGTCACGCAGGACTTCGAAAACACGGCGGAGATCGTTTACGCGATGTTCAGCCTCGCCGAGCGAGTGCACGCCAGGGGCGAAGCCCCCGAGCTGTATGAGCGCTTGACGGAAGAAGGCCGCTGGGGACTCGATTGGATTTTGAAAACCAGCTTTGGCGACGGCTACCGCAACTTAGGCTCAGTCAACAGCCGCAAGACGAACGGAATAATGGGCGATTTCGACGACATCACTGTGAACGCCCGCAATTCTCCGATGCACAATTTCCTGGCATCAGCGGCGGAATCGCTCGCGTCTCGGGTGTTGAGGGACAGTGATCCCCGGCTGGCGGCTTATTGTCTCAAGATGGCTGAGGCGGACTGGCGGTTTGCGGTCGCCGGCTTGACCGATGTGAGTGCGCAAACTCCGCAAGAGCAGTTTCATGTTTCGTTTGACTCCGCTGGTGTAGTGCATGAACGCGTTTCGGCGGGTGTACTGGCCTCGGTGGATCTGTGGCGGGCGACGGGCGATCAGCGCTATATGGACAAGGCCGCCGAGTTGGCCCAAGTCATTCTGGATTCGCAAGAACGGAACCGGCCGAAATGGACAACTCCGCTGCTCGGCTTCTTCTATTCCAGCCCCGCGAAAGATCGCATTCTGCATTACTGCCACCGCAGCCGCGAGCATGCGCCGGTCATGGCGCTCACCGAGCTCTGCGATGCGTTTCCTAACCACCCGGACTGGATGAAGTGGTACTCAGCAGTGGCCCTGCATTCAGAGTACTTGAAAAGCGCTGCTGCATACACAGAGCCGTTCGGTATGCTGGCTGCTTCGATTTACAAAGACGACGAATATGTGGGAGTACCCGAAACCCGGCGGGAATCGTTTCGGAAACAGGTACTGAGCGGAGTTCCGCTCGGAGCGGGACACTACCTGCGTCTTTTCCCGGTGTGGATGGATTATCGGGGCAACTCGGGCACACTTCTGTCGCAGACGCAGGCGCTCGCTCATGCTGCTCATTTGCGTGGAGACCTGGAGGCGGCAGAGCTTTCCGAGCGGCAACTGGAATGGATCATCGGACGCAACCCGTTCTCGCAGAGCACCATGTGGGGCGAAGGGTACGACTTCCCCCCGATATATACTCCGTCCTCGGGCGACATAGTTGGTGGAATCCCGGTGGGCATACAGACTCGTGGCGAAGTGGATGCGCCTTACTGGCCGGTTCAGAATACATGGACGTACAAAGAAATTTGGGTGCGCACCACTGGGTACTGGATCTGGGCCATGCAGAAACTCGCAGGTCCGGCGTTGGTCGAGGGATCCGCGGCCTCAACCGTCGAGTTTAAGGAAATCGCCTCGGGACAACGCATCGTGGTCGAGCCGGATCGTGCTAGCAGCCGGTTACGCACGATGTTGCCGGAGGGAAGCTACACGGTGCGGTGCGGCGACGAGGAACAGACTCGCACCTTTCTGCCAAGTGGGACTTACAATGTGGATCTTCGTCCCGGGCGATCATTGGATTATAAGGTAGCAAAGGAAACGACCGGGACGGGGGAAATTAAGATCACAGTGATTGCACGGGGTAGTGGGAGTCACCGGTTTTCCATCCGTACCGAAAATCTGACGGCCAACAGCGGTGAGAAAGAGTTGACTCTGCGGTCCGGGGCTGCAGGTACAATCGAATGGCGTGCCCGGATCAGTTCGCCGGACAGTCCCTGGGTAGCGGTCGTGGTGCCGGATGACGACCTCTCGCGGCGGCAAGAAGTAATGGGAGGAGCGCAATGAAACTCTGGGTACTGGCAGCGGTGTGCGTGGCTTGCTTACCCGGTGGTGAGCGCGTGCCCTTGGTGGCGAACTACGAGGATTCGGCCTCCTATCGCTGGCTCAACAAGAAAGTGATTGAGAGCCGCCTGCTGGACGACATGCACAGCCTCGATAAGTGGACGGCCATCACCAACGGGCCCGTCGGGCTGGTGGATTCGCGCGTTCCCTATCAAGTACCCAAAGCGACACAATCCTCCACCGAGATCATGCTCACTCGTGAAGGCTCGCGGGACGGGAACCAGTTCCTGCGGATGCGCACGCCCACGAAGTTCGAAGTGCCCGGTCCCAAAAGCGGCCGAGGGTGGGGCGAGGCAGGTATTATCCGTCACTTTGACGGCGAGGACTGGCGCAACTTCAACCGCATCTCCCTGTGGATACGGCCGGACTGGGAAGGCGCTTACGTGACAGCGCTCGAATCCATGCGTGTTCGAAATGACGGCGTGGAGAAGCTGCCGGCGGCTTTCGGGCAGGAGGGCGAGCACACTCTGGTGCTGCGGAATCACGAGTGGAACCACGTGGTCTGGGAGATCGGCAACGTCGCGCGGGATAAAGTGACCAGCCTGGAGATCGTCTATGAGATGGACGGCAATGAGCCGGAAGCCGCGGATACGGCAACGTTCGATTTCAGCCGCCTGGAACTCGAACGGGTGGACCCGGACTACATTGAGGGCTGGGGCGTGTGGCCCGGCCGCATTTCTTTTAGCCACGTTGGGTATCAGTCCGGCGCCACGAAAAGTGCCATCGCCAGCGGGCTAAACGCGCGCGATTTCCGCTTGATCGACCAGACCACCGGCGAGACGGTCCTCACTAAGCCCGTTCAAACCGTCAAGACTCACATCGGAACTTTCCAGGTGCTGGATTTTTCGGAGGTCCGGCGCACCGGCTCGTACGTTCTGGAGGCTGGTGGGATTTCGACGCGGACGTTCCGCATCGATCCCAACGTGTGGAATCAGACCATTTGGAAGGCGCTGAATTTCTTTTACGCCGAGCGCTGCGGGATAGCGATTTCCGGAGTACATGGCGTGTGCCACCGTGACTGGACGTCCGTGCACGGCGATAAGCGCATCGTGGTGAACGGCGGATGGCATGACGCGGGCGACCTCACGCAGGGCCTTATGGGGACATCCGAAATCACGTACTCACTGCTCAGCCTGGCCGAGCGGTTGCACGCACGAGGAGAGGACCCTCAGTTGTATGAGCGCCTGCTCGAAGAAGGCCGATGGGGCCTGGACTGGATTCTGAAGACCAGTTTCGGCGATGGCTATCGAGCCGGCGGCTCTGTGAACGGCCGCCGGACCAATGGCATCATCGGCGACTTCGACGATATCAGCTCAGCGGCCACCAACTCGCCGTGGGTCAACTTCCTGGCTGCGAACACGGAGGCGCTGGCCGCCCGCGTCCTCAAGGAGAACGATCCCAGATTGGCCGCGTACGCACTGAAAATGGCCCAGGCCGACTGGCAGTTCGCCGTCGCGGGTATGGCCGCGGCCGACGCTCCCGCATCCAAAGAGCGGTATCAGGTCTCGTTCGATTCGGCCAACGTGGCGCACCTGGCTCACGCGGAGGGAGTGCTGGCCTCTGTGGAGTTATTCCGGGCGACTGGCGACCAGCGGTACATGGACAAAGCTGCTGAGCTGGCGCGCGTCATCCTCGATTCGCAGCAGCGCAAACGGCCGAACTGGACCACGCCGCTCACCGGATTCTTCTACACCAGCCCCGCCAAGGACAACGTGCTGCATTACTGTCACAATAGCCGCGAGCAGATGCCGGTTATCGCGCTGGCGCACCTTTGCAATGCGTTCCCCAACCACCCCGACTGGATGAAGTGGTATTCCGCCGTGACGTTGTTTTCACAATACGTACAAACCACCGCGACGTACACCGAGCCTTATGGGATGCTCACTTCGTCGATCTATCAAGACGACGAATATTCGCTCGTGCCCGAGACCCGGCGGGAATCGTTCCGCAAGCAGGTGCTCAACGGCGTTCCGTTGGGAGCCGGGCATTACCTGCGCCTCTTCCCCGTCTGGATGGATTACCGCGGGAACAACGGTACCGTTCTTTCGCGGACCCAAGCGCTGGCCATGGTGGCTCGTCTGCGTGGGAACTTGGATCTGGAACAGCTTTCACAGCGGCAGCTCGAGTGGGTGATCGGCCGCAATCCGTTCTCCGAGAGCACCATGTGGGGAGAAGGCTACGACTTCCCGCCTCTCTACACGCCGATGTCCGGCGATATCGTGGGCGGCCTTCCGGTCGGCATACAGACACGCGGCGATAACGACGTGCCCTACTGGCCCGTGCAGAGCACCTGGACCTATAAAGAGATCTGGCAGAATCCCGTGGCGCGCTGGATGTTCCTCATGCACGATCTGTCTGGGCCCGCTCTGGTCGAGGGAGAATCGCGAGCCGCAGTGGAATTCAAGGAAGCCACTTCCGGCCAGGTCATCGAAGTGAAACCCGACGCGGCGACGGGGCACTTCCGTGCCATGCTGCCCGAGGGCAAGTACACCGTTCATAGCAGCGGCGAGGAACAAACCCGATCCTTCCTGCCCGGCGAGACCTACAGTCTGGATCTTCGTCCCGGCCGATCGTTGGACTACGAGGTAACCAAGGAGAGCACCGCGGCGGGGGAAGTCGTGATCAAGCTGACCGCGCGGGGGCACGGCAGTCACCGATTCGCCCTGCGCGCGGACAACCTCACGCTACCCGGTGTAGAGAAGGAACTGACGCTGCGATCGGGAGCTGTGGGCACGGTGGAGTGGCGGGCTCGGATCGGTTCCGAAGATACACCGTGGGTGGCAGTGGTGGTCCCGGATGATGATCTGTCGCAGCGGAAGGAAGTGACGGGCGCGGCTTGGGAGCGTTAATGTCTCTGACAAGCAGGATTTATGCATACTAGATACTTTTTCCTGTGCGTGATGTTCCTCCCTGGGCTCTTCTCGCAAGAGCCTCCCGCAATGCCTATGCAAGCGCGAAACGAAGACGGCGCGAATTTTCGCTGGCTGGGCAAGAAAGTCCTCGATTCACGCTTGCTCGATGGTATGGAGGACCTTGCAAACTGGTCCTTTCGGGGCCAGGGCGACATGGCTCTCACCGACGTTCGGGCCAAGCAGGGGCAGCATTCGCTGCGCCTGCGTTCGATTCCCTCAAATGCTGGGGAGGCCGCAGGTTCGGACTGGGGCGGCCTGGTTGCGACCCGCACCGTTTCCGCCGAAGACTGGAGCCGCTACAACCGGATCTCCGTTTGGATCTATCCCGACGTCGTAGGCGCTCCCGCCATTGCGTTCACGCTGACACTGCACAACGATGGAGAGCACAAGCTGCCGGACCGCTACAACGAAGGCCGCCACGAGTCCATCATCTTGAAGAACCGCACATGGAACCATGTCGTTTGGGAGATTGAGCCCCTCGCTCGGGACAAGATCACGGCGCTCGATATCGGATACAGCGTGCCGAAGAAGCTGCCGGATCCCGGTGACAGCACGATTCTGGACATCGCTCAGCTAGAACTCGAACGCGTCGAGCCGGATCACGTGGAAGGCTGGGATGTGACCCGTGGCAAGATCGCGTTCAGCCACAGCGGCTATACCGCCGGTGCGTCGAAGACCGCCGTAGCAAGCGATTTGCAGGCGCGTGAATTCCGCGTGATGCGCCAGGACACTGGCGAGGTTGTCCTTTCGAAGCCCGTCCAGCGAACGAAAACCGATCTGGGTGAATACCAAGTGCTGGATTTCTCCGAGGTCAGGGAGCCGGGCACCTATGTGATCCAGGCCGGCGACACAACCACGCGTTCGTTTCGCATCGGTGACGACGCTTGGCGAAGCAGCATCTGGAAAGCGATCAACTTCTTCTACAGTGAACGCTGTGGGATGGAGATTCCCGGCATTCATGGCAAGTGTCACCAGGATTGCTACGGTGTTCACGGTGACAAACGCATTGTGGTGAATGGTGGATGGCACGATGCCGGAGATCTTTCGGCCACCGGCCACACGCCCGGAATCGTTTATGCCATGCTGTCGCTGGCAGAGCGGCTCCAGCGGCAGGGCGACGATCCGGTGCTGTGCCGCAGGCTGATCGAGGAAGCCAAGTGGGGCTTGGACTGGGTCCTCAAGACCCGCTTCGGAGACGGCTATCGCGTCACGGGACAATTGATTGGCTATTGGACGAACGGAATCATGGGCGATTCCGACGACCGGTTCGGCGAAGCGCGAAATGATCCGGAGACCAATTTCCGCGACGCCGCGGTGGAAGCGCTCGCCTGCCGCGTGTTGAAACAAAGTGACCCGGAACTCGCGATTCGCAGCCTGCGGACCGCGCAGCAGGATTGGGAATTTGCGGTCAAAGGTTTGGATACGGCGGCGCCCATCACGCCCGTCTACGGCGCTCGCGACGAATTAGAACGAACTTCGGACGGTGTTCTTGCCTCGGTAGATCTTTTCCAGGCAACCGGCGAGAAGGCCTATGCTGAGAAGGCGTTCGCGCTCGCTGACCTGATCGTTGCGTCACAGCAACGAAACTTGCAGAACTGGACGATCCCACTCGCGGGATTCTTCTACACCACTCCACGGCAGGAAAATTTGTTCCAGCGGTTTCACTTTGGCGACGAAGAAGGGCCCATCGTCGCGATGGTTCGGTTATGTGAAGTGTTTCCGGATCACAAGGACTGGATGAAGTGGTATTCCACCACGGTGCTGCATTCGGAGTACTACCTGAAAGCAGCGGCCAAAGTGAATGCACCCTTCGATGTGCTGCCAGCCGCGGTCTATAGGGAAAGCGAGTCGCGGCTGATTCCCGAAAAGCAATCCTGGACGCCGCTGCGCGCTGCGGACCGGCAGGCATACGTGGAAGAAGTCAGGCGCGGAGTTCCTCTGGGCGGCGAGTATTATCTCCGCAGGTTTCCGGTCTGGTTCGACTTTCGAGGCAACTTCGGCGTTCTGCTTTCGCAGGCCAAGGCGCTCTCAGCGGCGGCCCATCTGCGCGGCGACCTGGAGGCCGCGGATCTGGCGCAAAAGCAGGCGGAGTGGGTCGTAGGTCGAAACCCATTTGCCGCAAGCACGATGTATGGCGAGGGCTATGATTGGGCGCCGCTTTACAGCGTACGCTCGGGGCAGATGGTAGGAGCGCTGCCGGTCGGCATTCAGACGCGTGGTTTCGCTGACGTTCCTTACTGGCCCACGCAGATCTGCTGGACGTACAAGGAAGTCTGGGTCCAGCCCGTGGGGCGCTGGCTCTGGCTGATGCAAGATCTTGCCGGGCCTGCGATCGTCGAAGGTATGGTCAGACCGGCGGCGCATGAGCCAGTCGAGTTTCGTGAACAGAGTACCGGCCATGTCACAACGGTCGAGGCGGATTTCGTGCGAGGCACCTTCCGCGCTGTTCTGCCGGAGGGCCGGTACGTCGTGACCCACAGCGGTCAGCACGCCGCGCTGACCCTATTGCAGGGCGGTAGTTATCGAGTGGATCTGCAGCCAGGCCAGGCATTTGACTTCCAGGCGACCGCCGAGGCACACGGCAAAAGCGACGTCACACTCCGAGTGTCAGCCGAAGGAAATGGCCATCACACATTTGCGATTCGGACCGAGAACCTGACCCTCAACCAACGAGAGCAGACGTTGGAACTCGAGCCAGGGAAGCCAGGAGTGGCGGTGTGGCACGCAACCATCGGATCGCAGGACACTCCTTGGGTAGCGGTTGTGGTTCCGGACGGCGTGTTGAGTCAACGCCGTGAACTCACCGGCTCACGCCTTGTGCGGTAGCAATGATCGCCGGAAGAGCACTCCTTGTTGTACTTGGGATCTCTGCTGAGGTTCTCTCGGCGCAATCAACTCCGGCACGCGAGCACCAGAAAAAAGGCATCGAGTACGCGCGAAACGGCCAGTGGGAGTCCGCGGAGGCCGAGTTGCGGCAATCGGTGGCCCTCGCTCCCAACGATCCTCAAGTCCTGGCGACGCTCGGAGGAGTGCTGGGCATGGAGCACAAGGTGGCTGAAGCCGCCAGCTACTTCCAAAAGGCGCTAACACTTGCTCCCGATAACACCATAATCCGGCGCGATCTCGCCCGCAGTCAGTGGCAGTTGGGTCAGATTCCGGAGGCGCGCCGGAATCTCGAGCAGGTGCTAAAGTCGACTCCCGCCGATAAGCAGGCCGTGCTTCTGTTGGGCATGGTCATGGAGAACCTTGGAGACTATCCAGCCGCCGCAAAACTGCTGGAGTCTGTTTCATCTCTTGTCCGGGCCGACCCGCTTGCCGCTGGTGCTCTCGCCCGTTCTTATTACCGGATGGGGAAAACGGAACAAGCACGGGCGTATCTGCAATCGGTTTTTGCCCAAGCGGGCCAGCCGGAAGCCATCTTCACTGCCGCGCTTGTTGCGGCGGATGCCATGGACTTCGCATGGGCGGAGAAGATGTTCTCCTCGATTCGTTCTACCTATCCGGATGCACTCAACCTGGGCTACAACTTGGCACTCGTGCAGTACCACCAAGAGCATTTTGCGGACAGTCAGCGTACGTTGTCAGAACTCATAATTAGCGGCAAGGATAACGGCGATATCCGCAACCTGCTCGGGTGGTGCTGTCAAAGACAGGGCAAGACCAAAGAGGCGGTTGCCGAGCTGGAAGCGGCCATTCACCTGGAGCCATCGAGGGAGGTGCACTATTTGGACCTCGCCCGCGTGTTTCTCGCGAATGCCAATCCTGGCGCGGCCCTGAACGTAACCCGGCGCGCGGCGCAGCTCTTTCCCAGGTCTGACCAGGTCTGGCTGCTCCAAGGTTCGATTGAAACCGGTCTCCAGAGTTTTACCGATGCCGTCAAATCTTATACCTCCGCCGTCGCGTTGAACAAGAACGACGCAGAGCCGCGGCGGGCGCTTGCCACTGCGCAATGGCTTGCCGGCATGACGGTGGAAGGGCAAGGGACATTTCAAGACCTGTTGCGCCGCTTTCCTCGCGACGCTGCGAACTACGCAGCCTATGGCGCGTTGCTCGTCGGTGACAGTGCATCCAGTGAAGTGGATGTGATGCACGGTGTGAAGCTACTCGAAACCGCCCTGGTGTTGGATGCCTCGCTTGCCGAACCCCACTACTACCTCGGCAATCTCGCGCTCACCAAGGGAGACATTGAGTCAGCAACACGGCATCTGGAAGCCGCGGTCAAACTGAATCCGGCAAACAGCAAAGCACATTTTGCATTATCGAAGGCGCTGAGGCGCCAAGGCCGGGCGGAAGAAAGTGCGCAAGAGATGCGCGTGTACGAGGAGACGAAGGCCGCGGAAGAGCGCTCGTGGAAACCACCGTCAAACTAAGCTGGCCCCGGCCCGGCGGCCGCGGCGATCAAGATCGGCGAACCAGCACACCGTCTTCATCTAAAACGCAGGTTGAGGTCTGTTCCACTTTCCGCCGGTAAGCCCGCCAAGTCATCGCGCGCTGCAATGGGTCACGCAATGGTTCCTGGTTGACGCGATGAATTGAGCTGTTGTGCGGAGCGGTCTTCACGATCTCCGGGTTGGTGTAGGCCTCATGGACCACGTGCTCCATGATGCTGGCATATTCGTCGAGTTCTCGCTGCGAATAAGACTCCGTGGGCTCGAGCGTGCAGGGGCTCGGCACGACGAATGGCCGGTGGCTCGTCCAGTAGTGGACGCCAAAGTCAGCGGCGCGCAATCCCAGCTCCTGTGTCGTGATGCCCGTGTCTTGGGCGAGTTCTTCCCAGCTATAACGCACTTGCTCGATGCGAGGTCTGCCAGGGGCGAACGGAGCACAGACGCCTCGAAGCTGTAGCAGCTTCTTCATCAGATAGTTGTTGTTGAGCACGGCGATCTCCGCGACTTCCCGAAGTCCTTCCGCGCCCAGACTCATCGCCCAGGCATATGCCCTGACGACATTCGACGCACAACCATAGAAGTACGCCACCTTTCCGATACTGTCGGGCCTGTTCCAGTCCATGTAGTACCGGCAGCCGTCGAATTCGACGAGCGGTGTGGGCAAGAATTTCGCTAGATCCTCCCTCACGCCGATCGCTCCCGCGCCCGGTCCGCCGCACGCATGCGGAACCGAGAACGTCTTGTGCAGATTGAATTGGCAGAGATCGAAACCCGCCTCCCGGGCGCGCGCGATGCCGAGTATTCCGTTGGCGTTGGCTTGATCGTAGCAACAGAGTCCGCCGGCGGCGTGAACGGCCCGCGTGAAGTCGGCGATCCCGGGGTTGAAAATGCCGGTATCTTCAGGGTTCGTGATCATCAGCCCGGCCGTTCGATCCGAGAGTGCGCTCGTCAGCTCTGTCAACTCGGGGTATCCGTCCGGCCCTGGCGGGAGTGTCACGATGTCGAAGCCAACCAGGTGTGCGCAGGCAGCGTCTGAGGGGTGAGAGAAGATGGTGGTGATGATTTCACGGCGCTGCGCCCCCTCGCCGCGTGATTCGTGGTACGCGCGCAACATCGCCATGTTGGCGTAGATGCCTGCGGACCCCGAGCGCGGCTGGAGAGAGAACCGGTCCAGTCCGGAAACCGCCTTGAGCACTTGCTCGAAGCCATAAAGAATCCCGAGCATGCCCTGCACCGTCTCCTCAGGTTGCAGCGGATGGAGCTCGGAGACACCGGGTGTGCGGACCACCTGGTCATTGATTTTCGGGCTGTACTTCATCGTGCAGGTGCCGTAGATGTCGACATTCAAATCGGCGCCCAGGTTCTCCTGCGAAAGACGCAGGTAGTGTCGCAACACCTGTGGCTGGCTGACTTCTGGCAAACGCGGGGACGCTTGCCTGCGCATTTCTTGTGGTATCTCTGACAGTGGATCGCCAATGTCAGCTCGCATTTGAGGATCGACTTCGGGTACTAACAGGCCGCGTTCGCCCTCCGTGCTCAACTCAAAGATGATTGGCTCATTCCAGCGAGCCTGGTGGAAGCAGCGCAGAATCGGCTTGCCGTCAACGTATCGTTTCGCTGTGATGTCTTCCATGGCTACCCCAAGACCTCCCGTAAAGCCGCTACCAGCCGGTCGATGTCTTCCTTGGAATGAAGCTCCGTGAAACAGTACAAGGCGCAGTTACCCATGGCCGGAAATTCAAGGTCGAGCGCCTTGCCCCCAAAGATGCCACGTTCGAGTAGCGCGCCATTGATCTCCGCCACTGGCTTGCCGTCTGCCGGGAACTCGACCACGAACTCCTTGAAGAATGGCGCCTCGTTCCGGGGCGCTCGCACGCCGGGGATTTTGGAAAGCTGGCGTGCCGCGTAGCGCGACCGGTAGAGGATCCCCTCGCCAAGTTCCTTCATCCCCGCAGGCCCCATAAGCGCCAGATAGACTCCTGCTGTGATTCCCCACACGGCCGCGGCGGTGCCTACGAACTCCTTCCCTTTTTCGCGCTGCGCGAGTGATGTCCGCTCAAACGCCACCTCACCAAAACCATACTCGCCTTCCACACGCGTGGGTGCGATACCGTACAGTCGCGATGGCAGTTCCTGCACGAAACGTTCATCGTCATGCGTGGCGATGAATCCCCCGTGGCCTCCGCCGAACTGCATGTGTATGCCGAGTGGCTGGAGGTCGCCGCAAACGATGTCGGCGCCATAGTCCGCGGGCGGCGCCAAAACGCCAAGCGAACTCGGGTCCACTCCGGTGACGCAAAGAGCGCCGTGCCGATGGGCCAGATCTGCGAGGGCCTTTCCGGACTCGATCGCTCCGAAATACGACGGATTGTCGAAGTACACGCCGGCAATCTCGGACGATAGGAGCCCGTCCAGCACCGTGCAGTCGATTTGGCCCGACCGTTCCCCGAACGGCACGATTTCAATGGACATGTCGGATCGGCAATAGCACCGGATATGGGAGATCTTATCGGGGTGCGTGTTGCCCGCGACGAGCGCGCGCTTCCGCCCGGTGATGCGTGAGGCCATTCGGATCGCCGTGGCGGCTGCCTGGCAGCCATCGTAGGTTGGGACGTTGACCACGTCCATGTTGAGCAGTTCGCCCATCATGCTCGTGTATTCCCAGGTGGCTTGCCATCGGCCGTGATCTTCATAGGGCAGGCCCGAGTAAGCCGTGAGAAATTCGCTGCGGCCGTTGATTTCGTCACAGATGGCGGGAACGTAATGCTGGTAGCATCCGGCGCCCAGGAAGCTAAGCGTCTCGCCGCAATGCGAGTTCTTGGCAAGCAGCTCTTCCATGTGGCGCCTGAGCGCACTCTCCGACGGAAATGCGGCAGGCAGATCGAGGGTGCCGCGGAAGCGGAGTGATTCCGGAATGTCCTGGTAGAGATCCTCGATGTCCCTCACTCCAAGCTCTTTGAGCATCCTGGCTTTGGTGGCCGGGTTGGAGTTGGGAATGTACGGATGGACTGGCATACGAACTAAATATAATATAATAATGCGTAAATCGCCATGGGTATCCTGCCCCCTATACGAGACTGGCCCATCAGCTAAGTAACGGCCGATGAGTGATTTCTCCCGCCACGCGCAAGTCCACGGTTCATCGTCCCGCCATCACCCAGGCAGATCGGAATGTGAAACGGCGTATGGTCTGCGGTCTATTCCGCGGATTGGAAAATGCCGGGCATCGCGTTTACACCAGCCCGAGGCCCGGCAAGCTTGTTTTCCCTTGTAGCTGATTCTCCAAATCGAGTTCGAGCCATCGTCAGTCACCAGCAGCGAACCATCTGGTGCCACGGTGACGCCTACCGGCCTGCCCCACACGTGCCTGTCATCCACAACGAACCCAGTGAGAAAGTCCTCGTATTCTCCTGTCGCCCGCCCGGTTTGGCGGCGTGGTACGCGGATCAATTCGTAGCCGGCGCGGAGGGATTTGTTCCAGGAGCCATGCTCGCACGCAAAAATGTCTCCCTTATATTCAGCCGGGAACTGTGCGCCGTCATAAAAGGTCATCTCCAGCGACGCATTGTGCGGCTGCAAGATCACATCCGGTGTAATCACTTTGTCCTTCAGTTCCGGATGTTTGCCTTTGTGCCGCGGGTCCTGGTGGCCGCCCATGTACCACCAGGGCCATCCATAAAAGCCGCCGTCCTGTACGTGTGTGATGTAGTCCGGAACCAGGTTATCTCCCAGCCCGTCGCGTTCGTTCACCGAGCACCATAGCTCGCCGGTCTTCGGATCTACCGCGAGCCCCACTGCGTTACGGATGCCGTAGGCATAAACCCGCCACCCTGAGCCGTCAGGGTTGTACTCGAAGATGTCGGCCCGGTTCTTCTCTGCCTGCGTCGTATCCGGGTCGTCCACGTTCGAGTTCGATCCCACCGACACAAACATCTTCCGGCCGTCCAGTGAAAACTGGATGTCCCGCGTGCGGTGATTGCCGCCGGTGGGCAAGTCGGCCAGGTGCTGCGGCGGCCCGCTCGCCTTCAAATCACCGTTGTGATACGGAAATCGCACCACCGAGTTCATGTTGCCGACGTACACCCACTGCGGATCGGGCCCCGGAGGATAGAAATTGATACCAAACGGCTCCGTCAGGCCGGTGGCAAAAACCGAGACTTGTTCCGGCTTGCCCTCGTGATCGATGCCGCGAAAGACCTTTATGTTGCCCGGGCCCGTCTCCGCCACGAAGAAATCACCATTGGGCGCCGTGCGAATCAGCCGCGGGTTATTCAGCCCGGTCGCGTATAGTCCAACTTTGAAGCCACTTGGCGCCTGCGGCCAGGCGCTCTCCGGACGTCGGACAATCTTTGGGCCGTTGTTTGCGGACTTTGTCTCGAACGGCGCTGGAAGCTCCTCGATCGTGATCTTGCGAATGTTGCCGGGCTTCTCCAAGCGGTAGTCTGTGAACGGCGCCTTCGGCAGCGGTGCCTTCGACCTCTTGGCGTTCCTCTCTGAAATGGTATCAACCGATTCCTGCGTGGCCGGGAGTGAACTGCTCACTAATTTCAGAAAAGTGACGATTCGCCACCGTTGCTCCTCCGGCAGCCGCGCCCAAGACGGCATACCGTTGGTTTCGTCCCCTTTGGTGATGTACCAGAACAGTGCGCCGTCTGGCGCTGATAGTGTCGGTCCAGTTGCGAGTGGCGGAACGTTGCCCGTTCCCTCGGCTCTAGCGCCGTGGCACGACGCACACAACTTCTCATACAACTTGCCCCCAGCTTGAGCGGCCGCAGGTTGCCCCGCGTAAGGATTCTTCGCCTGTTCAGCGGATGCGGGAGCATCATGAAAGGAGACGGTCTGCGCCTTGAGGGGCGGGGTTACTAGACTTGCCAACACGCCGCACACCAACGCGACGGCAGCGATAGTTTTCCGTTGCACGGCTCTATTTCGGATCGCGGTCAAGACTCACTCCTGGCGTTTCGTTGAATGCTCTTTGAGTCTACCCCGTGCCGTAAGGGTTGCGGGTTTGGCGCATCAATGCGCTACTGCGAAATCCTTCTGCCGTCAACTTTTGCACGGAACAGAACATACGGCTTCTGGCGGAGATCCTGCCCGCCCTGAAAAGCCAGCTGGCGCTCGAGTTGATTGACCGTGAAATAGAGATACCCATCCGAAGCGAGCGACAATGTGTCTGGCCAGAGGATGCGGGGGTCGTGCAGGAGAGTCTCCAGGCTGCCATCCGTATTCCGGCGATGAATCGAGCCGTGCTCGTAGTCGCTGAGATAGATACGGCCTTCTAGGTCCGCCTCCAGTCCGTCCGACGCACCGCCCTTCTCGCCCAGGTCTTCCACGGTCTTTGCGACAGCCGCGTCAGACCGGCCCTGGTCCGCTAGCGCATCCACGCTCACGCGATACAAGTGCCGGCTGCTGAGCGGGCAATAGTAAAGCGTCTTACCATCCGCTGCCAGCGCAATGCCATCTGCTCCCGCGCGAAAGGGCTGGGCCTTCTTCCCGGGCGGCCGCAGCATAAGAAAAGCCCCCTCCACGATAGGGACGAATTGAGGGTCGGCCTTGGTGGAAGCGTGCTCATGGAGCCTACGCCAGCTTTTGCCTGTTGCAAGGTCCACCACAATGATGCCGTTCGGCCCCGCGGTCGATGAATCCGTGATGAACGCCATCCCTTCTTTTCCCCGGTGCAAGTCGAACCGTACGTCGTTGAGATACGTGGTCGGCAGTGCAACGTTCTGCGGGAACAAAATCTTCTTGAAGATCTTGCTGTCTTTCAGATCGATGCCAATCAGTTTCGGTCCGCCGAAGCTCGTCGGGGCGAACGCGACGCTACCCGTATCCAGGATCCAAAGCCGCTTGCCCGTTGGGTCCACAACCACGCTTTGTACAGACAGCAGCGTCTCTCCCGGATGCTGGAGGTCCGCGCGGTTGATTTCGCCGTTTGGATACGGCACTGCCTCGCCATTCTTCAGCTCAGCCACCGTGTATTCGACAGGTTCACCCCACCGCGGATAGTTCACAAAAATGCGTCCATCGTCGGCGACGGTTACGCCCGTTGGCATCTGCCCGTGAAATTCTGCCACCACGTCAATCTTCCCAATGGTCTGTTCCGTCGGGAGGTTCTGGCCGTTGCAAAGACATAAGCCAACGGCAAACGTGCTTAGAGTCAGAATGGGTTTCAACTGTTCTCTCCTTTGCTGACGCCGCCAGCCCTCATTCCGCTCTGACGCCGTTGCGCAGTTCTCCGAGGCCCGAAATCCGCACCACGACGTCGTCTCCCGGTCGCAGCCACCGCGGCGGCGTCCTCGCTTCGCCCACGCCTCCGGGCGTGCCTGTCGAGACGACGTCCCCCGGTTCCAGCGTAAATACACTCGAAAGATGCTCGATCAGGTCTGGAATCCGGAACACGAGCTGCGATGTGTTCGAGTTTTGCAGCACTTCGCCATTGATGATCATCTGAATGTCCAGCGCGTGCGGATCGGCGATTTCGTCCGCCGTCACGATGGCCGGGCCCATGGGCGCAAACGTGTCGAAAGTCTTCCCCATCATCCACTGGCTCGTGGCCGCTTGGTAATCACGGGCGCTCACATCGTGGAAAATCGTGTACCCGAACACGTGATCTTGCCAACGCTCCTTCGAAATGTAACGTCCCCCCTTGCCGATCACGAACGCAAGCTCGGCTTCGTAATCGGGTTCTGAGGAGCGCTTCGGCAGCACGATTTCATCACCAGGGCCGATGATGGCGGTCGTATACTTCGAAAAAATCGTAGGCACCTTGGGAATTTCCGCCTTCGATTCGAGTGCGTGGTCCCGGTAGTTGAGGCCTACACAGATGATCTTCGGCGGGCGCGGCAGTGGAGCCAGCAATCGGACCTTGGCGAACGGAACGAGGGCATCCGCGGCTGGCCGATCGAGCAACGCCTGGATGCGCCGGCGCGCATCGACGCCTCCCTCGATGACTGCTAGCAGGGTAGGGAACCCCGCGGCCTTCAAGCCGAGAACATTGCTGCCTGTGAGCACACCGGCCTCGGCAGATCCGTTGTGTTGAAACGTCACGAACCGCATGTCGCAATCCTCCTCAAAATCGTAAGGAACCTCTGACCTTAAAAATGTACTATTATATCATCTGCCTTGCAAAATTGATTCGCTATGTTCTTGACCACATCTCATAACGCCACAACTAGAAAGCCCTGGAGGCTATGAATGCCCAGCAAATACGAATTCCTCGACCGTCGCAATTTCTTGCAGCAGTTCGGCACCGCCATTGCGGCAGCCGGCGTTCTGAAAGGCGCCGGCGAGCCGGAGTTGGTCGACAACACAAAAGGCGGCTTCCGCTTTGTCAGGGGCGGCGGCCAATTTTCGTCTGGTGGCGCTCGCGCCATGAGCGGTTACGAGGTCGTTCACGTGACGTTCGCGACCCTGCCTCCCGTTCGGAAAGCCTTCGAAATGATCGATAGCTACTTGCAGCAACGGCGCCGGCCACCGCAAGCGCTGTGCGGCGTCGAGCTACGTTGCCCGCACCAATTTGCCGTCCCGGACTTCGCTGAATTCAACAAGAGCTACGTGGAATTGATTGCAAACCGCGATCTCCTTTTAGGGAACTCGAATCCGGTAGCCCGCGTGAACGTGACTCAGGAGGTCAACCCGCCGGCCGAAGTGTCGATGTACGGCTTTAGTTACACCGAGCCTCAGCAAGCATCGCGACCCACGTTCTTGATTGCGGCGACCGAAGAGGCAGGACCCTATCCGCAAGGCATCGTCGCCCGCGGAGATGTTTCGCCGAGTGGAATCCGGCAAAAATTGGGCCAGGTGCTGGCCGGGCTCGACCGTCGCCTGCATAATCTGGATGTTGGCTGGAGTGATGTGACGGCTATATCACTCTTCACCGCGCACGACGTTTTTCCTTTGATGCGGGAAGTCCTGCTCCCCGCTCTCGGTCCCGCCGGCAAGGATGGTGTGCGCTGGCACCTGTCGCGGCCACCCGTCCCTGAAGTCGAGATCGAAATGAGCGTGCGCGGCTGCCGTCAGGAGTTGGCTCTCTAGCAAGTTACTGGAAAAGCCCGAAAACCGCTACGCCACCTGGCCTGCAAGATCCTTCGCGCGACGCCGTGCCTGAGCTTCTATTACGGCTGAACGAAGCATCATCATCGCCGTGTAAGTCACTACCACGATCACCAGCCAGCGCACAGCCACAAGCGGAAGAGACCTCACCAGATACGCTGCCAATAGAACTGCCGGCACGCCTCCCACCGCTATTCCGATGGCCGCCTTCACGTCATAGCTTCTTCTGCGGATAAACGGAATGCTGCCCACTGGCATCATGAACGCGCAAGAACCCATCATGATCGGAAATGCCGCTCTGGGGCTCATGCCAAGCAGGCTGACCATCGTCAGGCAAGGTGCATAGAAACCGATGCCCGCCATCATGATCGCGGCGAAAACAAAATTGCCCGCTACCGCGGCTGCGAGTCTCAGTCCCGATAACCCGAGATGCTCGCCCGCGGGCGGTAGTACGGAGAGCTGCGTCATCAGCATTGTCAAAGCGGCAAGCAGCAAAGCGATTCCCATGCAGATCTGGATATTTCGCCGCGGCCACGCGGAAACGACCCTCGCCCCCACCCACGCGCCTAACACGGAAGCCGAAATCATCAGCGACAGCGTCATGATGTCCACTTGCACTATAGAAATGTAGATGAAAGCCTGGAGCACGGACGGCACGGTATTGCCTACGTTGAGCGTGCCCGGAATCTGCTCATCGCGCACCAGCCCCCACAGCTTGAAGAACGCGCTGGTCGTGGCAAAAGATCCAATCCCTAGCGTGTCGAGGAAATTCGCGATAAATCCAACGACGAGGTTGAAGAACGTCGGCCGCATGCGCAAGGAGGGCTTGCTGGACCGGTCTTTCGCAAGCTCTATGACCCAGATGCAAGCGAAGCCGAGGACAAACACTCCCAGCACGACGAAGAGCAGTTTCATCGTATTTAAGTATAAAAGACAATCGGCGCGGCCGCTTACCTTCGCGACGAGAATCGAATCCTGATCTGAGCTACAGCTCCCCGCCAGTGACGATCGTTACCTTGATTCGCCGCCGCGAAGTCTGTTTCCGCACTCGGGAGGAGTTTTCCACAGCGGCGGGCAAGGTGGAGCAATCCATCCACATTAACCTATTCAGTATCTTTGCAAGAACGCCTAACCCCAGTAATTGTGCCGTAAACTAGTAATTCGCCAGGGGCTGCTATTGTCCGTGCAATTGCAGGTTCTAATGAATCGTCGCTTTCTCCACTCGGAACAGCTCGCATGCGCCGGCACCAGTGTCGGTGCGGCTAAGCGAGCTGCGCCAAGTGAACCCATCCGGCCCGTCGACTTGCACTAGATAGCCGTCCATTTCAAGCAGATTTCCGACCCTAATTGACCTCAGTGTATGTTTCAATTCGTCGTTTGCAGGGATTATGTGGATGTTGGCGCTGTGCGCGGTCATTTCATCCGGCGAAAGCGGAAGCGTTGATTTGCGCGGCCAATATCGATACCAGCGCTGTCCCTGCCAGAATTCGAGTTGGTCAATGATGCTTTGGTCGGACATTTGCCCCCAGCCGACCGCTAGATCAATAGGTGAAAGGTCGGCACCGCGGTCCAGCCAGTACGATTCGGTATGGAGCACCCGTGCCCGAATCTCATAGACTGCCAGCGCGGTGACCTGGTATTTCCCCATTTTCCAAGTGCGTGTTCCATTCGTCAGCTCTTGATGGGGTTCTTCGGGAATGAGAATTCCGGCCGGGTATCGTGGCTCGATGGTGTCGATCAGGTAGACGACGATTCCAATCGCCAGCCCCGCCAGAATCGCCGTCTTCATAGAGGTGCAGGCCTGGAAACGGTTGAGTGCGTGGCCTTAATCGTCGTCATTCCTCTATGGGCGGCTTTCAGACACTACATCGGCCAGATGAGTGCCCATTCGATAACGAACGGCTCAAGGGTGCCGAGCCAAGGGTGCGCGGCGGCCAGAAGGTCATTGAGTGCTCCACCGGCCGCGCGATCGGACGTGTCAAGGTTCGGGGAGGGGGCGGGTGATGAGATTCTCATGTTCAACCGGAATTCCCTTTCGGATCGCACCGTCGGCGACGCTGTCGACCGCAGTGGAGCGGGAAACGTCGGAGAATGACTACCGCCTCTTGGCTTTATCACGCCCAAGCACTCGGAACATGGCGCCCAGCACGGCTCTTTGAACCACAAACGCCGTCGCCACACTGCCAACAAGTGCCGCACCGATCACCATTGCATCCATCGTCTTCAACTCAATCTTCGAGGTAGATTTTCATGGCACCGGGAACCGGCTGTCTTTCCATGCCACGCTTCAGTTCCACAATAACGGTCACCCGCGACGGCGACAATATGCTCTTTCGTTAGCGGTCGCCCAGGTTGCGACGCAGGCGGAGCTACAGGTCCGAGATGGAACAATGTGGAGATTAGGACCCGCCATCGGTTTTGAAGCATAGTGCGGCACCCGACAGCAATCTCTCAACAGAGTCACCGGCTGTGACATCCAGCGGCCAAATTGCGTCATGAAACCTGTAAACAAAGTCCAACGCCGTGGGGTCAAACAGGTAACTCGCAATTGAGGGCGGCGTATTCCTCAACCTCTATCCACGGTGCGGGCTGATTTCATGTTCGCGCTCAGAATTCGCTGGAGTTCATCGAACTGTTTGCATCAGACTTGGATTTCTGCGTCGTGCCGGGCGGTCGCTATAAGCGAATCCAGTCCCTGGCCCTCGATCCCGGCGACGGTCTCTCGCTCTCCCGGAAACGCTGTCCGGTGATTCCCGGCGCGGGTGCTCCGGTATAATAAGGCCGACTTGAAGCGCGCGGACAGTCGGGGGAAGCAGAATGACCGAAGCCTGGAAACACTGGGAAGGCCAAGTCGTTAATAGGGAATTCCACCTGCGCCAGTACCTGGGTGGCGGCGAAAACAGCGCCGTGTTCCTTACGGAGCATGGAGAGCTGGAACCTCAAAAAGCCGCGATCAAACTGCTGGTAGCGCCTCCAGAAGAATCGGAACTTCAGCTTTTCCAGTGGGAGCTTGCGGCGAGCCTTTCTCATCCTCACTTGGTCCGGCTCCTCCAGATGGGCCACTGCCAGCTGGGCAACCTGGGGCTGCTCTACGTGGTGATGGAGTACGCCGAAGAGAACCTGTCGCAGATACTTTCACACCAGCCGCTCACGCCAGCGGATACGCGCGAGATGCTGGAGCCCGTTCTACACGCCCTTGCCTACGTTCACGGCCAAGGTTTTGTGCACGGCCACATCAAACCCGCAAACATCATGGGCGTCGAGGGTCAACTGAAAATTTCGACCGATGGGCTCTTCCGCATGGGCGAATCGAGGGCCGGTCTGAGAAAGCCGAGCGTCTACGACGCACCCGAGATGGCAGGTGGATGGGTCTCGGCAGCTGCGGATGTTTGGTCGCTTGGCATGATGCTTGTGGAAGCGTTGACACAGCGCCTGCCTGTTTGGAGGGAGTTGGACCACGGGGAACCGGTGCTGCCGGAGACCCTGCCAGCCCAATTCCTTGAATTAGCGCACCACTGTCTCCGACGGGACCTTCAACACCGATGGACAGTGACAGACATTGTGGCGCATATTCGGCAGAACTTGCCAGCGCTCCAGGACCGGACAGCTGCGAGTCCCCAGGCGGCGCTGGCTAAATGGCGTTATGTGGCGCCTGCGGCCGCACTCGGCCTGTTACTGGCTGCGATTCTGGTAGTACCCAGACTCTTCAACGATCACCGGGAGGCTCAGCCAACCCCTCCCGCGGTGATCACACAGACGGGGGTTCAGTCACAACCGGCGGTGACACCGAAAGCGGGGAAGTCCACGGCGCAGAGAACGGACGATAAGAAGCAAGGTTCACCCCACGCCGCTCCAGGGCGTACACCGGTGCATTCCGAGGCGGGACCAGCGACAACCGTTGGTCTTGTGCCGGGCAAGGTCGTTCATCAAGTACTGCCTGACGTTCCCCGGAAGGCGAGAGATACTATTCGAGGTACGGTGAGGGTGGGCGTAAGGGTCCGTGTTGATCCGTCAGGCGTCGTGGCCGGAGCAAAGCTCGATTCTGCGGGACCGAGCAGATATTTTGCCCGGTTGGCGTTGAAAGCAGCGCGACGTTGGAAATTCCGTCCAGCGGAAGTTGATGCCAGGAATGTTCCAAGTGAATGGATCCTGCGATTCCAGTTTGAGAAGGACGGAACTAAGGTTCTTCCGGTGCGCGCAACGCCATAGCGACGTGATGAATGGGCCGAGCTTTCTCGCGCCCGAAACAAGTACTGACGCGGCGTCAGGTTAGATAGTTCGACTCCCACTAGCTTCCGCTAAGACCCTTGGTTTCAATGAGCAATCTCGTCGTCCTTTTCGTGCACGTCATAGCTACAGTTGCCTGACTCTGGGGACCGGGCGGCGTCCGTTCTGTGGTCGCCAAGTCCGTATTTGGAAATCTCTCGTCCGTTAATTAACCACTTGCAAGTTCGGCGGATACGGATTTGTCTGCCTACAGGGCCGAAAGCCCGCTCCAGTTCAGGCGCCATTCGTCCAGGAAGACCTCGAGATTGCGCCAGGTTTGTGGAGCATCGATGGTGATGTTGTCAACCGGCGAGAGAATGAAGTTCTGCGGCCCGAGAGTACACAAGGCGCGGCGCACCGCCGAGCGAACTTCTTCGTCACTGCCCATCTCTACGGTCACGGCACCCGACACGCCACCCCACAGACACATCTCTTCGCCGACTTTGGCTCTGATCCGCGACATGTCCGTCTTAGTCCCTTGAATGGGATCTATGCCGACGAGCACGTCGATGCCCGCTTCGACATAGTAGTCCAACATCGGTTGGAGGCCGCTGGTGCAGATGTAGCCGAATTTGGCGCCCTTATCGTGGGCCAGGTCCACCTCCGCCTTCAAGCGCGGGAGAACCACGTCGCGATAAAACCCGCGGGGAATGAAATCGCAGCCTTCATACCAGGCCCGCCGGATGTACAGGTCGACGCAGCCTGAGAGCACCACTTCCATCCGCTGCTTGTTCCAGGCGTGGACCATCTCGAACAGGTCGGCTACCAAGCCGGGTTGCTCATGCGTAAGTGTCATGAGCTGCTCCATGCCACAGAGCCAATTCAGCATGTCCGCGCCGACCCCCCACCCGCCCACCAGCAGCACCTCGCGTTGGCTTGCGAAGGCCTGGGCACGCACCGATTCCTCGTGAAATGCTGCTTTGTCCTCGGCCGTGGGCGGTATGAGAAGATGCGCCAAAGCGGGCAGATCCTGCGGGCCCGTTACCAGGTGCTTGAGCCCGCGCGGCACCCGGTAGTCATCCACGAAAGGAATGTGATTGCCGTGCGGCCAGTCGTCGGAGAGCCGGACACTGGTCGTAAGCAGGCCGCCCGGGGTGTGGAACTCCCGGTGCAGGATTCCGCCGTCACCTTCTTCGCGCCAGCAGCGAGTCTCGACGTTCGGGCTGAAGCGCACGGGCAATCCGCGCAGATCGGGATGCTCCGGCCGCTGCGGGCGGGAAGCTGCTGGGAGGAACAGCATGGAATCCAATCCCATGGCCTGTTCGGCTTCCACCAGCGCGTACATGTCTTCCTTCACCCGTCGCCGCAAAGCTGTGAAGCTCATGAAGCAGCACGGCACATGGTCAACCGCTTCGCACCGCAGAGCGCACATCATCCGTTCGCGAGAAGTCAATGGGACGTCCTTTCTTCAACCACAGATCGATCGGCAGTTTGGTTTTGAACCAGATCCTCGAAGCCCTGATTATAAGCCTCGATCGTTCCGCCGCCGGCCAAGCCTTGGGTCCCACAGGGAGTAAGGCGGTTCGGATGTGTGCGGCCAAGTCGCGTACATTTGGCTGTTCGCCGTCAATCGCCCGTTTCAATCCGTCCGTAAGCGCAGACTGAGTCGCGTGAGGATCTCCTCACGATGGCCACACCGAGACGCTCTACCCAAGCCCTGGCCGGACGGCGGCAAACCTTGGGTCCGCAAGAGGCGGACACGCTGGATACGATGGCCGAACCGGCTCTGACCTGCCAGGCGCGAGGGAAGTTCGCCCCCAGCGAAGCTCTCGCCCGCGATGCCGTCGACGGCGATCGCAAGCAACGGCCGGATGGCTGGCAACGATTCTCCGCCGAGAGCCTGCTCGGCGCCAGCTTGGCTGGACAGAAGAAATTCGCCGAAGCGGAACCGCTGCTGCTCGCAGGCTATAGGAGGATAAAGTCGCGCAACGAGCCCGATTGTTCGACTGCGTCTTGCTCCAAGTCAACTGCTTACAGGCGGACGGAATAATGGCGAACAACAGACTATCGCAAAGCCCTCAGGCATGACTTCCCATCCGCAGACGGGAGAGTAATCCCAAGGCAACCAGCAAGAGTAGGAGCGATAGCGCGCATATCGATTTCGCCCAGGGAATGACCAGCGGGCGTACCCATCCCCACAATGAAGAAGGAAGCGTTCATTTCCGGCTGCTGCGGCAAATAGCCGTGCATCCCGCCAGCCTTGGCGACGACCGTCAGGGGCCCCGTGGTCCGGGAGCCGAGTCTGTACCCAGGCTTCAGGCCAATTAAGAATGCCGCCTGCGGAAATCCGCCGAGTGCATGCAACCGTTCTGCCTGGAGCACCTCACTGATGCCATTCTCCGGAGCATCGGCGAGCCGTTCGAGTAGCTGCCGCACTTTCGGCCCCACCGCGCCGCCGGCGGTGGGGTTGAGGATAACGGCAGCCGAGGCACCAGCCTGCCACGTAGTTGCTTGCCAGGACGTCACTCGATTGTTCTCATCGAACTGGATCAAGCCCGCGCTTCGGAACGCTGTTAGCAAATTCACTTCTTTATCGGTCCTGACAAAACCGTGATCCGATACGACACAGAATACCGCCCGTCCTCCCCCAACACGTTCGGCCGCGCCGCGCAGGGTACCGACCATCGCGTCAATCCTCTCCAGGACAGCCAGGCTGGCCGAACTAAACGGGCCGGACAGGTGTTCTTCGGCATCCAGCCCGCTAAAATAGACGGTCATGAAATCGGGTCTCTTCCCTTCGAGCAGGTGCACGGCAAACCGGCCACGCAGTTCGTCTCCGGCAATACTCTCGTCCTCACCGTTCGCGTAAGGCCCCAGGTCTCGCTCCAACTCATCGAGCAGGCCGGTCGTTGAAAGTGCGCGGAACAACTTGCGGTCGTCGTCTGTGCCGGCGCGCCAAATCTGCGGAAGGTTATAGGTAATCCCAGCACCGACGGTGACTGGCCAGTTGACATTCGCCGTGGTGAGCCCCGCGTTTCTGGCTGCGTCCCACAGCGTTGGAACCCGGATATCTTCCGCGTACCAATACCAGCCGCCCTGGTTTTGGCCAAAAGGATCGAAGGGATGATTGGCGTAGATGCCGTGCTTGGACGGCCAAACACCGGTAACGATGGTTGTGTGGCTCGGATAGGTAACGGTGGGGATTACTCCCCTCACACCGGTGGCAAAGCTGCCTTCCAGCAGCAGCCGCCGCAGGTGGGGAATCCGCAGACCGTACTTATCAGCATCCAGAACGGAATCGGGTCGAAGGCCGTCGATTGAGACCAGGACGAGCATGGGTCTCTTCACGGGTTTTGACTGATGGGGAGAGGGCGAAAGCGTTGCCAGTGCGAGCGAACAAAGAAGAAGGCGGTGTAACACAGCACTACGCCCCGGTACGGAATGCGGTATTGTAATCTTTTTTGGCAATCGCAGCCATGCTGCTCTGACCATAAGCGAGGATGCAGCTAGGTGAAAGTGGACGAGTCTGCCCGAGGAATTGTTGCGGGCGGCCCGTACCTTTGGCTCCATCCGAATTGTTGACTTCCCATTGTGCCCAGGGATCCCCGCGCCCGTAAGGGTCCGACGAGAAATTCCACGCGGCGTGCAACTTCTCGAGCACCGATGTAGCGATCGCGGCGTACCGGTTGTTGCCCGTCCTCCCCGCAAAAACAGCGAGTGCGTACAGTGCCAGCGGTGTTTCGCCCACATCCACCTTGCCTTCGCCATGTTCGCCGAACAAGTACTTGATCGCTCTGTCCAAAGAATCCGCAAAGCGCAAATCGCTCGTGATTGAGTAATAGTCGGCGAGCGCTACGGCCGCGTGCTCCACAAATCCTTCAATCCTAGGCTGTTGAAGATTCCCCATGTACGCCGGCCAGCTGCCATTCGGGTTTTGAAGTTTCAGCAGGGCTTCGGCGGCCGGAGTCGCCGCATCGCGGAACTTGGATTGACCATTGTGAAGATAGAACTGACACATCATGTGCAAGTACACCGACACGGATCGCGTATCAGACTGCGTGAAATCCGCTTTCCACTCTGCTAGCCGATCGCCACAGCGGGAAATCCAGCCTTGGAGCGCGGGATCTCCGCTAATGTCCGCCCACTCGATCATGCCCAACAGCCAGGAATGGTCGGGTTCGCCTCCCTCGCCTAGGCCCAGGTAACAATGGCCGTAACTGTGCGTCCACATGCCCCAGTGGGGGTGATGGCGAATGTCGACGTCGAAAAGATGCCGCGCCACGATACAGGCTCGCTCCCAAGCAACGGGATCGTCGCTGCGATAGTAGTAGAGAAGCAGACCTCGCAGAGTATCGCGCTCGTTGTTGTGCCAGTAGCCTTCCCGCGGCATCTCGCCCATTTCACCCCACTTCGTACCGGAGCCGCACATGTAGTCGGTTGCAGCCGTGAAATATTTAAAGTCGCCGTAATCGAACTTGCCGTAGCATTTCATTTGATCGATGTGGCGGGTCAGCCACCCGAAGCTCTCATCGAATAACTGCTCGAACTTGGGAAAAGCCTGGGGATTTCGCGGGCTCAGCAAACCCAGCGCGCCCGTGGAAGCTACGTACTCCGGGTCAAGATGGCCTCGAACGGGCTGCAACGCCCTGCTCCAGTATTTCCGTTCGAACGACGGTGTCTCGCCCAGCCCAGCCCACGCGCTGATGAGGACTTCCTGCGTCTTGGCCATCCCTTGCCGCGCGTCCAGACACTGCGTCTTCGCATCCACAAAAGCGATGTACGGGTGTGGCATCACAGGCCAGTACTTCGTGTTCGAGTAGGGCCGTTCCCCAAAAGGATTCGAAGGCAGGACGGGTTTACTGAGCAAATGAGTAGTCGCGCGTTGCGGCCACAACCCGACGCTGAGTTCGCCCGGCTGAAGGGCCAATTCGTTCGGGTATTCCTGCCAGAAATTCGGCACAAACACGCCCAGGCAACGGTTCTGGTTGCGGGTGTACAACCATCCGGGACAGTGCTCGCCATTGCAGCCGCCGCTCGACAGGTTCTGCACCCGCCCGTCCGGATTCTGCACTTTGGCCCAATACGAGTCGTGATCTTCCTGGAGCACGTAGACGGGCCAGTCCTTCTGAAATGGACCGTCATAGACCCCGCTGTCGCAGCCAATAACGAGGCGGTCCGGCTCGAAATGAAACGGGAATGCCAAGCGAATATCCCGCACTTGCTCCGAAGGGTTGTCCGTGGTGTTGACCCACGTAGCAGAAACGAGAACCTCAGGGCGGCCTCTACAAACAGTCCAGCGCAGGAGGTAATCAAACAAGCGCTCTCCTCCCGGCGCTCTGCACTGGCCTTCAACACGAATGGAAGCGCGCAGCGGCCCATTCTCCTCGATCGAAACGCGACGGCTTTCCCCGGCACGCGAGGCGCGGAATTCCGTTCCGTCGTGACGGATCAATACAAGATCACAGCCGCCTGAGATGATCGCGTGCCCCCCGTCTGGCTCGTGCGCGGCGACACTGATCAATTCAGAACCGGACTCCGGTATTGCCACAACCAGCTCTCCGGTGTCTGCCACGAGCTGTCCTCTTTGGTTGGTCACAAGATCGGGCGCCGAACGACCTGTGCCTTCCTGAAGCACGTAATCGCCGGGGCCCGATTCGGCCTCGAACGCCAGAATGAGCCATCGGATGCTGCCATCAGGCCAGTTGGATCCAGACCGCATCTGCGCCAGGACCGGCTTTCTGTCCGGCGACACGACCGACAGCTGCTCCGGGCGCTGCAGTCGGCCGCGTGGAAAAGGAACGCTCGTCTCAACGAGCGCTCCAAGCGGTGCGGGTCCCGCTGGCGGCGCTACGTGGATGGTGATTCCGGTCTCGCGCCGCGGTGCAGGAGCCGGCTGGCCTGACGCCGCGGCAAGCGCCATCGGGCTGAGGGAAGCTGCCGCGCCGGTTGCGAGCGTACGACGCAGGAGCCTGCGGCGGGAGAACTTGCTACATTCCTCTGGCATCTGTAATACAGCCTATCCGCTTCGCGATTCCTGGTACAGCGGACCTAACTGGTCAGGGCGCACTGGCACGTACTCGCTTCCCAACCCTTTGACGATGCCTTCCGCCATATCCAGGCTCGTGAGCCAGTTCGCTAGAAACACATGCAGGAAGGCCGGACGTTGCGGCGGGGTCCAGCGCTTGATCTCGTTGACCATGTAGTACACAGCATCGCGGCGAGCCGACGGAGTGAACGTGAACGGGCCAGGCGGGTGATCGATCGCCCTAAAAACCGGAACACTGCCCACCACTGTGACGAGATTATCGAACGTGGTGAGGCGACTTCTTCCGTAATTGGCGAAGATCGCCGAGAGGCCCTGACTTTCCGCTAGAAGGGCCAGGCGTTCGGGTCGCATCTCCGCGTATGTGGCCATCACGGTGGCAGCGATTCGTTTCCGGTATTCATCCGAAGCCCGCACATAATCCCGCCAGATTTGCTCGCGCTGTACGGGCGGGTAATTCGCTGCGTAATCTTCCTCGTGAATGTAACCCAGTCCCGTAAGAGCATTTAGGAAACAATCGCCCGGGCGCGCGTGCCGGTAGTAATAATCCAGAATGTCGGGTTGACCGTCCACCGCGCTCCCTGAGATCTGCCACCCAATCGGCACACTCCCGTGTTTCGGATCGTCGAACAGTTTGCGGTAGTAGTGCCGGTGGAAGTTCCAGCCGTCTCCATCGGAGCGGATGAAAGCCAGATACACCTTGGCACGGTCCAGCTTAACCGCAGGAATAGTTTGCCGAAACGTCGCTGTCGTGCCGGAATGAACCGAGAGGTTGCCGACAGTCGGAGAGTAGGCGTCAAATGCGGTACATGCCGAGTACTTTGCGCACTGGCTGGCCAAGCGAACGCCCGGCGTTTCTCCGATCCCGCCCAGCTTATCGCCACTAGTCGGCCAGCCCAGGCAGGGGATATTCGGCGGCCACTGCATCAGAATCTCGCGTGCAAACGTCAGTTCTTCGTCCGATGACGCTTTGGGATTCCGTTCTTCGTCCTGGGGCCCCGAGATCCACAGAATCGGAATCTTGAACTCGACCAGGTAGTCGCGCAGCGCCACCTCTTCAGGCGCAAGTATCGCAACGGCCTGGCGGGAGAGCTGTTCGGCCAACTGCTGGTAGGCCCATTTGTACGCATCCAGGTCCTTCCTCCAGTGAAACGTTCTCAAATCGAGACCCGTGCCGCTGGAATCTGGACTGACGCCCATAGGAAGGCTGAACTGGTCGGCGATCGCCGGTGTGGCGACCAAGCCGCCGCGCACGGCCGCCAACATAGTGGCTACGTTAACGCTCGCGGGAACCACCGGGTCGGTGACGAACATCTGGGAAACAAATGGCAGAAAGCGCTCGAAGATCTGGCCGATTTCCAACCATTCGACTTTGTCCACGTCGCCGCGCTCTCGCAGCCAGTCCAGCCAGAGTTCGTCATAGCGATCGTGAATGAGATAAAGCTGCGGCTGTGCCCGGTTCGCAATGCCTTGCAGGCAGGAGAGTGCCAGCCGTAGATCCCAGGACCAGGAGGTCAGATCACTCGCGCGAAAAGCATACAACGCTCGTGCGGGGGGGCGGGATTTCGGGACAACAGGAGTTTGCTGCTGCGATTGCCCGTCGGCGTGGTACGCTACCAAGCTACCCAACGCAAGCGCCGAACTGCACACAAACCGCCTCCGGCTCATCTCGCGTTCCCGGGTGCTCACTGTGGTTTCTCTCCCGGCTTCAGAAAGATGATTTTCTTTCGCGAGATGCCACCCATGAAGAACCGGCCGGTCCGGCCCACGATCTTGTCCGTCTCTCCTTTCTCGGTCCCGATGGCCTGCGGATACCAGCCGTTATTCAGAACAGAGGGCGACACGCTCGTGCCAGCCACGGCTTTCTGTATGTCCGCACGGTTGATGATCATGATTGGCTTGCTCCAGCCCGCGGGGTCTTCCAAACGAGGGTTGTAACTGACATAGATGCCATCGGCGGTCAGCTTAGTGTCCACGGCGTGGTTGAGCAGCATCACGTACGTATCGAGATAGGTGTTCCAGTGAACGGCCGGCCCCCAGAACATCGAGCCGTCCGCACGGTGATAATCACGCTCAGATGGGAAGACGGGCGTTGCGTGGCCCCACAACGCGGGCTCGCTCCATGCGCCTTTGTGACACTTCCAGACCTTTCCCACGGGATTATCGCGGTCCGCCACGCGCATCCGCGCGGCCCAGATGCCTTGCTCTTCGACACGCGGATCGTAACTGGTGCCGAGGAAATAGAAGAATTTCCTCTTCGGATCCGGAACAAAGACGAAATCGCCCGTGCCGCCCGCGTCCCAGGGGCTGTGGGTGTCGCACTTAATGGCGCACGGCTTGGCCTCGATGATGAAGCCCAGGTCTTCCCAAGTCTCGCCGTTGTCTTGCGACCGCATCCATCCGATCTTGGGCATCGTGGGCAGATGCCGGTTCGAGAAGCAGATCAGGTCGGGCTCGTAGTGATACGCGGCGTAGAGTGCTCCGCTGGCGTCATCCTTCCAAGTGGCTTCGATCCAGATCGGCAGCTTGTCGTTTAATCCCTCGAGCCGCGTGCGGATTCTGTTCCCCAGGTGGAAAAGGTCTGGCCCGGAACTGCGCCAGGAATGTTCATAGGAGTTGAAGACGAACAAGGTCTCTCCATCCCAGTGCAGCGGGCTGTTCGAGTCTGACTCCTGGTGCAGGTCTCGCTCGGGGACATCAACGCCGGGCAACATCAACAGAGGTGCGTCGGAGAGCACCGCGGAGGGATGCTCCTTCGTAGCAGCACTGGCCGGTCTCGGCGCCGCGAATGATGTTGTGAGTAAGGCGATCCCGATGGCTCGAAGAGCTTTCATTCGGCCTTCTCCCCAGGTTTGGAAAACGTGACCTCGAATCGCGACATCCCGGTGAGGAAAACCCGGCCGGTTCGACCGCAAATCTTGTCGGTCTCTCCCTTCGCCGTTCCGACGATCTGGGGATACCAGCCACTGGATAGCGTATCCGCAATCACTGTGCCCTTTCCCGAAGGTCGCAACTCGCCGTAGTAAACGCCCCGCGGAACCACGAGCATTCCGTCACCGGACACAGAGCCTATCGCAGTCCCATTCAGCAGCCCCTGCCTGTCCAGCAACATTTGGGGCTTGGTCCAGCCGTTCGCGTCGTCGAGGCGGTGGTTGAACGTAATGAAGATTCCGTCATTGGTCAGTTTCGTGTCGATGGCATGGTTCAGGACCATCACGTACATATTGAGATACGTGTTCCAGTGGACGGCCGGCCCCCAAAACATGGTCCCATCCTTGCGATGATAGTCCCGCCGTGCGGGAAATATCGGTGTCAGGTGTCCCCAGATTCCCGGTTCATTCCACCCGCCTTTGTGGAATTTCATGACCTTGCCGGCCGGGCTATTGCGGTCAGCATAACGCATTCGAGCTGCGAAGATCCCCTGCTCAGCGAACTCTGAGTCGTAACTCGTTCCGAAGAAGTAGAAGTACTCCTTGTTCTGATCGGGCAGAAACACGAAGTCGCCAGTGCCGCCTGCATCCCAAGGGCTTTGCGTATCGCACTTGATGGCGCAAGGATTGGCTGAGATGATGAAGCCCAGGTCCTCCCAGGTTGCGCCGTTATCCTGGGAGCGCGCCCATCCGATCCGTGGCGCGGTGGGGAGATGGCTGTTGGCGAAGCAGACCGTGTGCGGCTCGAAATGATAAGCGCCGAAGAGCGTGCCATCGTCATCCTTCCAGGTGGCCTCGATCCAAAGCGGCATTTTGTCGTTGAGTTCACCTAAGCGCACGGAAATACGCCCGCCCAGGTGCTCGATATCCGGCCCGGACGTGCGCCAAGGATGGCCGTAGTTGTTAAACAGATAGAGCGTGTCGCCATCCCAGTGCAGCGGGTTGTTGGAGTCCGCTTCATGGAGCAGGCTGCGTTCGGGCACCTCGACCCCCGGCATCTGAATTAGAGGGGCCTCCCGGACAACAAAGGAGGGGACATCCGAGGGCTGCGCAAGACCGCCAGCGCCCTGCGCAAACGCTGCCGCAGCCAACGCGGACGTAACCCAGAAAGCCAGCGGGCAACTTTTGATGAAATGTTTCATCGTGGACAGGTTAGGTCGCTTGCGGGGGAAAGTCAAGAGATTTCTCGACTGGCTGCGCGCTCTGCGGGCCGTGAAGACCACACACCCATAGCGGACGACCGGAAGCGCAAATGGATACTCTTTACTGATTATTGCCGTTTTCCGCGATGGAGCTGTCCCGCAACAAAGGACGGGTTGTACCGCGTTTCACCAGGCTAGTAGGGATGATTACTTCCGGGAATCGTTTGCCAGGGATCTTCAACTTGTCAATGGCCATCCTTGCGAGTTGCCGTCCCAGAGCGAACTTGTCGACGCGAACCGTAGTCAGCGGCGGAACCTTGAATTGCGCCTCGTCCTCGTCGTGAAAACCTACCAGGCTCACGTCGCCGGGCACAGTCAAGCCGTGCTTCTGCAGCGCGTCCCATGCTCCATAGACGATGTCATCATATCCGGCAAAAACCGCAGTGACAGGACTGGCACTCTGCAGGATAAGCTCCATGCAGGCGTACCCATTTGCGTAGTAGTTTTCCGAAAGAGCGATCGTTTGGCCGCGCGGCTCAAGACCGGACTCGCGCATAGCTTGTGCGTAGCCGTCATAGCGCACTTGATACCACGGCAGCGAGCAATCCGCGATGTACCAGATATCGCGGTGCCCCAATTGAATCAAGTATTTCGCAGCATCATACGAGCTGCTGAAGTCATCCCAACCGACGTGGTCAAAGGGTTGGCGAGCGTTCTTGCTGATGAAGGTGTTCCGGAAAAGCACGTAAGGAACGCCGAGCTCTTCTAGGGTGTCGGTAAAGTTCTGGTAGTTGATACCTGCCAGGATGAGACAATCCGCTACACCATGGCTCTGCAGAACATTCGGCAGCTTGAGGTCGGCCCGCTTCGTTTCGCCTGAGTAGTTGTAACGCGCAAACATGACATAGTAACCCTCTTCGGCGCAATACTCCTCGACACACTGCAGCACGTCAGAGTGGAAGGCGTGAAGCAGCTTGCGGTTACTCTGGATGAAGGAGATGACTGGCGTGGAGTTCTGCACGAAGCTCCGCGCGCGAGCGTTGGGCCGATAATTCAGGTCCTTGATGGCCTTCTCAACCCGCTGGCGGAGTTGCGGGTCAACATCCGCGTGCTCATTGATCACACGCGAGACGGTGCCAATAGCGACCTTCGCCCTTTTCGCCACGTCTTTAATCGTTACTGCCATCTCGCTTAAGCCAGGACAGTCAGGTTTTGTGAAACATTACATCAAAACTTTAACCGGCTTGAGGCCCAACGTCAAGTGATCGGCGGAAATGGCGTCATAAGATGTGAAACGACTATTGACAACGGGGCGACAGACTGGTATGTTCGGGCTATTCGGTGAACTGTTTCATGAAGATAACTGCCGACCCTCCCAGGAAGGGGTAACCATGATGCCGGAGGTGACGATCGTAGCCGATTACGGCGATCTCTGCGGGGAGTGCCCGGTCTGGGATTCTGCGAGTGGCTTGGTCTATTGGATCGACTGCGTTGCCTTGAAGTTCCTGCAATACGACTGGCGCACTCGCGAACACCACATTGTGAGGCAGGGCCTGCCTGTGAATGGCTTTCGCCGGAACCGTCCGGGTGGATTCGTGATCACGAATAACGATGGCGTCTGGCTCTGGGAAGGCAGTGGTGAGCCCCAACTCGTCACTGCAGAAGCAGAGGGCTCCCGCTGCCAGTTGAACGATTGTGCGTCCGATTCCGCCGGTCGTCTCATCGCCGGCTCCTATTTCTACAATCCCGCCGGAGAATATCCGCTTGGCAAGCTGATCCGGGTCGGAACCGATGGCAGGGCCATCGTACTCGACGAGGGCTTCCACCTCTCGAATGGCCTGAGCTTCTCTCCGGATGACCGAACGCTGTACTTCGCCGATTCGGTGGCCCGGCTGATTTACGCCTACGACTATGATGTCTCGGCCGGGTCAGTTCGTAACCGGCGCGTCCTCGTGCAGGTTCCCCGAGAGGAAGGTCTTCCTGACGGCTTGGCCGTAGACGCCGAGGGTTTCGTCTGGTCCGCACAATGGTACGGGAGCTGCGTCGTTCGATATGACCCAGACGGCAAGGTCGAACGCCGCATCCAAACTGCTGCGAAGCAGACCTCTTCACTCGCGTTCGGAGGACCGGACCTGACGGATATTTTCATCACTTCGGCAGGGCAGTCCGAGCCTATGCCCATCATGCCGCTAGGATACGATCCTGCGACCGGATACTTCGGAGGCGCGCTCTATCACATGAACCTAGGCATCCGCGGCCAATTGCAGCACATGGCGAACATCACTCCGCGCATTTGAAAAGTTTCGTCCCATGTCTAATATCACCGAGTTGAAAAACATCGCTCGAGCAGCAGCGGACTTGCTGGTTGCCTATCCATGGAAGCTTTGGTTCTGGGGGGACTCCATCGGCCTAGAGGGATTGCTCGATGCTGCCGAACTGACCGGCGATCAGAAGTATCTTGGCTTCGTTCACGGTCTGTTTAAGAGCTGGCTGGCGCGCGAGGGCCATCGGAGCGAGTTCGATTACACAGCGCCGGGCGTGGCGCTACTCAGGATGTACGAACTGTCTGGCGACTCCACTCTTCTAGATGCAGCCACACGACACGCCGAGTATCTCGCTGCCTTCCGGAGGACCCACAGGGGCGCCTATGTGCGCTACGAAAATGCCGCTATTGAGCTGCCCCCCGAGTTGCCCCCCGATCACCCTGATTTTCACCTGGTCATTAGCGGCGCCAGCCAGGTACAAAGCGGAGGCCCCTGTGTTTTCGTGGATTCGGTTCATTTTGATGGGCCCTTCTTCGCCAAGCTGTATCAAGTGACCGGCGACGAGAAGTACTGGCGCCTGGCGCTCGACAACATCCTGCCTCAAGTAGACCTGCTATACGATCCGGAGGACCGCCTCTTCCATCACTTCTGGATCGAGAGCGCCGGCACCCGCAATGGCGTCGCCTGGGGCAGGGGTAACGGTTGGGGACTCCTTGGCGTCGTCGAGACACTAGAGCATCTCCCGCCGGACGACCTCGCCGGAACATGCCTGCTCGAGGTACTGAGGGCCGTTTCCGAACGCCTGAGTAATTTGCAGGACTCCAGTGGGGGTTGGCACACCGTGCTTAACGATGCTGACTCGTATATCGAGACTTCGATCGCCGCCTTTGCCGTGGACGTGTTTGCTCGCGCGGTCGAGCAGTCGTGGCTCAAACCGGAGATGTACTTTCCTGTGATCGAGTCCGCAATGGATTTTCTGCTGCGCCACGTGCGGCCGGACGGCCTGCTCGAAGGCGTCTCCTATGAGACTTTCCCCAGTACACGGGTAGAGCATTACCGCCGCATGCCGCGCGGTGGGATGGTGCCGTGGGGCCAGGGTCCCCTGTTGGCCGCGCTAAACTCGTACGTCCGGTTACTCGACTTCATGAGAGTGAACGGGACCCTCGTCGGAAAGGACCGCCCGGCATGCGCATCGACAACAGAGTCGCGTTAGTTACCGGCGGGGCCATGGGCATCGGCGCCGGGATCGCACAGAGATTTTCCGAAGCCGGCGCGACGGTAGTCGTCTTCGATATCAACGGCGAACGCGCGGCCGGAGCCGTGAAAGCGCTAGCGCCTGGTCGGGCGAAGGCGATTACCGGCGATGTGTCGTGTGAAGCAGACGTGTCTACTGCCGTCGACGAGACGGTCAGGGAATTCGGATCACTGGATGTACTCGTAAACAATGCTGGAATCGAAGTTCCGGGCCAAGTCGTCGATCTCACTGCTGCGGATTGGGATCGCCAGCTAGGCGTCAATCTGAAGGGTGCGTTCTTTTTCTCGAAATACACGATCCCGCATATGCGCGCGCGGAAACGCGGTGTAATCATCAATATTTCCTCCGTCCACGCATTTGTCTCGTACGCGGGCAATGCCGCGTACGATGCCTCCAAGGCTGGCCTGATCGGGCTGACACGCGCGCTAGCCCTCGACCATGGAGGCGACGGCATTCGTGTGAACGCTATCTGTCCTGGCTACATCGAGACACCGCTTCATGATGCGTGGCTGGCCACAGTTTCCGACCCGGGGGCGACCATGCGCCAAGTGCTCAGCTTCCACCCGCTTGGTCGCATCGGGACCCCGCGCGATGTGGCCGAGGCCGCCCTTTTCCTGGCCTCAGACGCTGCTTCGTTCATCTCGGGCACGTACTTAGTCGTTGATGGCGCCATGACGGCATCAGGCCACTAGGAACCATGCGAGTCTCTCCCCGTGCTGCCGCCGACACTGGCCTGCTAGTCCTGGTCAATGGCATGTGGGCAGCTCAGTACCCGGCGTACAAGACCGCCACGGCGCAAATCGGCCCCGTCACTTTGAGTGTCTGGACGTTTCTGATTGCCTCTGTGGTACTGGCGCCATTTCTCCTGCGGGAACACCGTGCCGCCGCGAAGGTCCCGTCGCGCGCCCCGCTTTCAGTGAGCGCGACGTGGGGTAATTTTCTACTGCTGGCTTTGCTAGGTCTGGTGCCGGCATCCGTCGTGCTGGCGTGGGGAACGAATCTTTCCACCGCTTCGAACGCCGCGCTGCTGTACCTCACGGTGCCCATCCTCACGGCCGTGCTCGCCATCGGGATCGTCGGCGAGAAGATGAGCCCTGTACGCTGGGCTAGCCTGGGGCTGTCACTCGTCGGAGTGCTCATTATCTCCGGCTTCGATTGGCGGCATGCCGATTTCCGAAGCACCAGGTTCTTTGCCGGTAACCTGCTGGTTCTGGTGGCATGTGCCGCCAGCGCCTTCTATAACGTGTACTCGAAAAAGCTGCTGCGCCGGTTCACGCCGATCGAGGTGTTGGTCTTCGGATATTTGCTTGCTGCCGCCCTCAGCTTGCCCTTGGTACCCTCGATCGAGCCATTCTCTCTGAGCGCCGTGCGGGCCTACACAACCGCAACTTGGACTGCCGTGCTAGTCTTGAGCGTCTTCAGTTGGGGCCTGGCCATGGTGCTATGGATGTATCTCCTGAAGCGCCTGGACGTCAGCCAGGCTTCGGTTTCCATCTACCTGTTGCCGTTCCTGGGTGTGCTTCTCTCGGCCATCACGCTGAACGAAAAAATCACCAAGACCATGGTAGTCGGCGGACTGGTCACGCTGGCTGGAACAATTCTCATTACTTCTGCCGAGTCTACGACTGGGGCGGAGCCCGTGGAGTCCTCATCGTGAAGATTGCGAAGATTGAATGCCTTGAACTGCGCGCGCCACAAGCGAACGCCGCCGACTGTGACGGAGCAGTCGATACAGCCGTCATCCGCGTAACCGCCGACAACGGAGTCTACGGCCTCGGCGAAACCGACGCGCCCCCGAACGCCATCGCAGCTCTGCTCGAAACTCCCTCTGCGCACATCTGGAGCATGAGTATTCGTGACCTGCTGTTGGGTGAAAACCCAATCGAGGTGGAGCGGTTGTGGGACAAGGTGTACGAAGGCACCATCTACCACGCACGACGCGGCCTCGGCATCATGCTGATGTCCGCTATCGACAACGCGCTGCACGACCTTCGCGGCAAGCTGCTGGGCGTTCCGGTTTACCAGTTGCTTGGTGGCGCGGTTAGGGATCGCGTCACGCCCTACCTGACACTGTTCCCGAGCATGCCGCAGGGCCGCTCGTGGCCGGAGATGAAGAACGCCTGCGTCGCCCTGATGAAACAGGCGGTCGCAGCCGGCTACCATGCGGTCAAAATGGAGATGTTGTTCTACGACCTGGTGAGCGACCGTGAAATGGTGAAGTTCATCCATGAATGCCGCGACATCGTCGGCGAAGAGCGCGAGTTCATGATAGATGTGGGCTACCGCTGGAAGAACTCAAACGACGCGCTCTGGGTGCTGCGGGATGTCGAGGATGCGAAACTGTTGTTTGTTGAAACCCCGGTACACACCGACGACATCGACGGCTTGGCGCGTCTGGCGGATGGGACCACCACACCCGTGGCAGCCGGCGAGTTCTTGCAGACCCGCCACGAGTTTCGCGAACTGATGGACCGGGGACATTGCGACGTCATCCAGCCCGACCTCGGGCGAGTCGGGGGCCTCACCGAAGCCATGCGGTGCGCTGCCATGGCTGCTGAGCGCGGCATCCGTTGCATTCCGCACGCCTGGAAGACCGGCCTAACAGTTGCGGCCACACGGCAGTTCGCGGCCGCCGTGACGAACTGCCCGCACACCGAATTCTTCCATCACGATTTCTTCCCGTCCTTCCTGCGCTCAAAGCTCGCCGGGCCCGAACCCCAGCTGCGCGACGGTCAGTGGGCGCTTCCAGAGGCCCCCGGCCTTGGTGTAGACCTAAACCAGGATGTGGTTAGGCAGTGCTTGGTCCGGCCGCCAACCGTGATTCAATAGCGCGATCATGCCAGAGTGTTCATTTCGCGAGCATGTCATTGGCCGCGGCTTCCGTGCACTGACCATCGAAAACCAGTTTGTCTCGATCACACTGCTCCCGGATAAAGGGGCCGACATCTATTCGCTCCGCTACAAGCCGCGCAATATCGATGTTCTCTGGAAATCACCGTGGGGCTTGAAGCCTCCGGGGGCCGGTGTGCCGTCATTTGGCGCGAGTACTGAGACGGCCTGGCTCGAGAACTACGAAGGCGGCTGGCAGGAGATCTTCCCAAATGGCGGTGACGCTTGTGTCTACAATGGCGCTACCTTGAATTTCCACGGTGAAGCATCGACTTTGCCGTGGGATTACACCATCCGCCAGAACAGCGCCTCCGTCGTTACCGTCGATTTCTGTGTCCGGCTTTACCGTAGCCCGTTCTTGTTGCGCCGCACGGTCACCGTTGAGAGTTCTCTTCGGGCGGTGCTCCTCCAAGAGGTCATCGAAAACCAGGGTGAAGAGGACCTGCACTTTATGTGGGGCCACCATCCCGCTTTCGGGGCGCCTTTTCTGGATGGCGGATGCCGGCTGTACGTGCCCGCCCGCAAATTCCTGACCCACGACGTCGAGATCAGCTCCAACAGCCGCATTGCGCCTTCTGTTTCGGGAACTTGGCCCGTGCTGACCGGAAAAGACGGTCGGCCAGTGGACCTCAGCACAGTGCCCCCCGCCGTCGAGCGTGTCACTGAGTTCGGCTACCTCTGCGACCTGGAAGAAGGCTGGTACGGTCTTGTCAACCCGGTGCTGGGACTTGGGGTGGGCATGGCCTGGAGCAAACCGGTCTTTCCTTACCTCTGGTTCTGGCAGGAGCTTCGCGGCAGCTTCGGCTATCCGTGGTATGGGAGCTGTTATGTCATGGCCGTCGAGCCGTTCAACAGCATACCGGGCAGCGGGCTCACGAGGGCAATTGAGAGCGGCACTGCGCCCGTTCTGACCGCTGGTGGCCAAGTCGAAGCGCGGTTGGCTGCCGTGTTCTTTGATGCTGGCGAACCGCAATCAATTTCCACTGATGGAGTTGCCATGGTGCGAAGTGCTTGATGCCGGCTCAGAGCGGCTAGCGAGCCCGGATGATCGTATAGGGCACAACACGCACCGGCCCCAGCAGACCGGAAGGCAGCGGGACAGGTATTGTGGTTTTTTCCTGCGGCAGTTGGAATCGCAGCGGATCGAGTCCAGCGTAATCCGGTGTAGGCGCGCCGAGGATCTTGTTGATCAGCAGGTTCGTTATGTCAATAGAAATGGCATTCCGTCCTGCCTTCGCCCACTTTGTGATGTCGATCCGATACGGAAGCTTCCAACAGACCCCGGCTGGATTGCCGTTAATCGACACTTCGGCGATTTCGCGCACTTCGCCAAGGTCAAGCCACAAACCGCGATCCGGCCCGATCGCCGTAGCCGGAAGATCGACTTCTGTCCGGTAGTTTCCGCGTCCGGAGTAGAAGCTGTGCCCCGGGACCTCCGTCCAGGATTTGAGGACGTCCAGGCTAGAGTCGTCGTCTCCGATGCGCAGCGTCCATGGTCCATTGAGCATGATAGGTGTGACAGGCATAGTCACGCTCCGTTCCACGCGGCCGTTTGTGGTTTCGACAAAGTACCGGCCCGGTTCCGACACCCGTGCGAACCAGGAACGCCGTGCGGTGTCGAAGTCGAGGTTCTCGACCGGAACGTTCGCGGCGTGGATCGGAGCAGTGTCTCCTGTGCTGTCAAAAACCACAAGAATCGAGCCATATGGTTCGAGGTGAACACTTACTTCTATTCCGTCCCGAGTTTTTCGGAACAGCGGCGCATCGCTAATCGTGCCGGACATGGCATCCCAGAACCGCGGGGCTGCTTTTCCGTCGCGGAAAACAGCTTTCAGCGTTTTGCTAGCGGCCGATGTGTTCGCGAGAAAGTAGACGTCGTGTTCGCCCTGGCCGCGATGCACGAACGCCACATCGGTATCGGGCCGTTCAAAGCGGACTTCAGGGCCGAGCGAGGCGAGCACCCGGCCCAGTTCATCGGTATCGTCCGGCACGTAGATCGCAGTTCCACGCCCATAAGCATTTCTTCGCGTTTGGCCGCTCGGCCCGCTGCCAAAGAGTTCCGCAACAACACGTTGCACCCGGGCGTAGTTCGCGTCATGGTCCTTCAATCCATATGCCGCGTCGGGCAATCTCCGCGTCGCAATCAGTACCCCACCCGAGCGGCAAAAATCCGCGAGATGCTCCAGGATTGGCAGCGAGATGCCGCGCAGATCGGGCAGAACCACGATGCGGTAGGAGACGTCACCGACGTCCAGCCGTCCAGCGGAAGTCTTCAAACCCGGCTGCAGAATACTGCGATCAAAGCCATCAAACGAGTAACCGGCGGTCATGATCGTCTTAAGCACGGCCGATTCTGCCTGGTATGCAGAAGGAAGCCCAAACTCTTGGGCCGGCTGGTCACCGGAGAGTCGGAACTTGCTAGACATGTACAGATTCAAACCTTCGCCGGCCGGCTGCTTAGCCATCACATCGTCCTCAGGCAAGTACACAGCGACGTCCACGCGCGGCGTGCCCAGGCGCAGTGCATAGCTGGTGCGGCGCACGTAGTCGGAGAGAAGACGGAAGTACGGCCACCAGGAGTTGTTGTCATTCAACATGATCGAGGCGTAGTAGCCCCAGCCCGGCACGCCCGCTGCTGGTGGCGAATATCCGTAACCGTGCGCGACCAGCCGGTTGATGCCGCAAATGAAATGCAGATCGGAGCCGAGCTTTACGTCCTGAAGAGTCGAAACATAGCGCGGGAATCGCAACCACGTATAAGCCTCAGCCGAAATTACGCGTTTCCCATATTGGTGAGCCGCGGAACTCGCCCACCGCGAAGCCACGAACGTTTTCCAGTCATAGCTTTCTCCCATGGGGTATTCGGTGTCGGCATAACTACTCATGTCTACGGGAGGCGTCCCATAGGATTCCGATTGCAGCATGACGCCATGCCTCGCACACCATTCGTGGAGCGGGCGGACATAATTGTCCAATGCCAGTTCGCTGACGGTACGCCAGAAATCGCATCGGACATCTACGGTCCGAGGCCCAGCATCGGCAACGAGCGCCGGCAGGTAATGCTTCAAATCGTAGCCGCGGCGCTTCGAGAATTCCGACAGGAAGCCAGGGGTCCACTCCTCGTTGAACACCTCGAGGCTATCCGAATGCAGGGCTCCGAGATTGCGCACTCCCGTCGTGTCCACCAGCTTAGCCGCGACATCATCCAGAAACCAGGTGAGTGCATGAGCGCTCAGGTGGTCCAGAACGAGTCCCTCTGCTCCGAGCGAGGGGCGTTTGACCCGCATGCCTGTTGGACTGTCGATGAAGATCATCAACAAGCGCCCGCCCGACAATGGAACACTCGCACCGCGAGACATCTGTTCTGTGACGTCGACCGCCGTATCCAGATTTACCGCGCTCTTATTGCCATCGATCAGCAGCGCCGCCTCGAGCTTTTCACCTGGTTTAAGAACTGGGAGACTCCCAGAGGTGCCGGGTGGCGGCTCGACCATTTCGATCCGGAGCCGCCGCGCTCCAAGTTCCGGCGTAACCTTCGGCCCTCCGAATGGCCATCCCGTACCAATCACCAGGTCCGCCCGGAGGCCGAGTTCACTGGCCTTGGTCACCGCGTGTCCCAGGACATCGAGGAACTCCGGAGAGAGATATCGCAGGTTCTTGATACCGAGCTGCGGGTTATCCACGCTAACTGGGTACACCGGATAAATGAGAATCGACCCAATCCCCGCCCGGTGCATCACGTCGAGTTCGCGATCTACTTCTGCCGCCGTGACGGCGGGGCCGAACCACCACCAGTACACACCGATTCCGTTCTGGGGTGGTGGATTCCGGAACTGGTCCGCCCAGGTGGAGGCTCTGAGTGCCGGCATGCAACATGTGGCGAACAGCAGCCAGGTGGCCAGGAAAGTAACGTTGGGAAAGTCTGTAGGCATTTAGAATGCGGTTGTCGAATTAACGAATCTATGGCAAGCGCCAAACCAATGGAGGGCTGAGTGCACACGCCGCATAAATCCGAAGTGCCCCCGATGCGAGTCAATAGGCGGGACTTGTGCCGCATGCTCGCGGGCGTTCCGCTCGTGCAGGCCGCCTCTGCCCAGCTGGGAAGCTTCAGATTTGAGCGCCGGGAAGGCGGGGTTCTGGAGTGGACGATCGGCAACGAATCCTTCGTGCAAGCGCTTAGCCTCAGCCGGGGCAGTCTGTTCTGTGCTGCACTGCGCGATCTCCGCACGAACCGGGAATGGATTCACCCGTCGGAGATCTCGGATGAGTTCCTGGTCGCACTGGGTGGGTCCGTAACCGTCACTGGCAAAACTGGATGGACGTACGTATCGCATCGCCAGGACAAGGCCGGAGTTGACTGGCACGAGCTGGCAATCACCGTCCGGTCCGCTGAACATGGTCTCAGAGTCACGAGGTTCTATCGGTGGCATAACGTGCTGCCGATCGTTCGCCAGTGGACCGAGGTCGAAAACGAGTCGCAGGCGAGGCACGAGATCACTCAGATCGACACGTTTCGGCTTCGCGTCGGTCCCGTGCCAGAGCCGCTTGAGCTGCGTTGGATGAACAATTTCGGCCGCGCCATGGTGCCCAACCCGGGTGACCCGATCCACTACCGCAGCATCGACGAAAACGTTGACCAGCTTGTTCGCACCGGCCCCTACTCGCCGGATTGCGGCTGGTTCAGCTTGAGCGCACCGGCGTTGAATGAAGGTCTGGTGGGTGGGTGGGAGTGGTCCGGTCCGATGGCCGTCGGGTTTGGCGGCTCTGAGGACCCGTGTCTCATCCATGGTGGGCTGGACCCGGTAGGCATGCGCGAGCCACTGGTACCAGGCGGCACAATGAAGTCGCCAGTCGGCTGGTACGGCTTTTATGAAGGCGGCCAGGATGACGCAGCAGCTTTGTGCCACAAACTCGTGCGAAACTCGCTCGGACCGCGGCTGCCGACGACCAACTTTCCGTGGGTTGGCTACTGCACGTGGGCGACGGCAATCGACGAAGCCAGGAATCCCTTTAACGAGCCGGGTACGCACCCGTGGTTTCCAACCGAGAAAAATGTTCTGTCGCAGGTTCAGGCCGCAGCTGCGCTGGGTTGTGAGTTGTTCCTCTGGGACTATGGTTGGTTCCCACGCGTCGGCGACTGGTGGTTCGATGCCTCTCGGTTTCCACAGGGACCGAAACGGGTAGCACAAGCCGTGCATGAGCGCGGCATGAAACTGGGCCTCTGGTTTGGCTTCGGCAACGCCACGGATCAGTCGCGCGTGGTCCGGGAACATCCGGACTGGTTGGCCGAGTATAACGACAAACCGATTCCCGACGATTTCTTCATTCGGACAGGTGCGTCGACCTGGAAGACCAGGATTCTCTGCCTCGCCCACCGGCCCGCTCGCGAGTGGGTGAAAGAGCAGCTTGCGAGGGCCATCGAAGCGGCCGAACTCGATTGGCTCAAACACGACTTCGATCTGATCACTGTTTGTCAGTCCCGGCACCATGCACATACGCCAGGAGACGGCCGCATCGCTGCCTGCGAAGGCTTCTACGAAATCATGGATTTCGTGCGGTCTCGGTACCAGAACCTCGTTTGCGAGCACTGGATGAACGACAGCGCCACACCTGACTTCGGTGTCTTGCAGCGCCACCACGTACAGTTGATCGGCGATGCATACCAGGCATTTTCCTTGCGGCAGATGGTCTATGGACATTGTCAAATGTTCCCGCTGGACCGGCAGCACCGCTACCTGCGCCTGGAAGACTCCGAAGGAGATCTCACCAGCATCCTTCAAAGCTCGATGATCGGGGGCCCTTGGACGCTCCTGAGCGACCCGCGTCTGCTCGACCCTGAGCGAAAAGCAATCTTGAACCGCGAGATCGGACTCTACAAGCGTTTCAGGCACTTGTTCGCCACTGCAAAAGTCTATCGCCTCATCGGACGGCCTCATCCCCGCGGATGGGACGCTACACAACTCTGGGACGAAGCGCGCGGTGAAGGAATGGTTTATGTGTTCCGCAACCAGCACCCATCGCCCATGTACCGGATCATATTAAAGGGACTCACCCACCAGGCAAAATACCAGGCAGTGTTCATCCGGGCAGCGCGTACCCTCGAAGCCGCCGGAAGCACCCTCCTCGTGGAAGGCCTGCCGGTGGACCTTCCAGAACCCGGGACTTGCGAACTCATCAGCCTGCGCCGCGCCTGATCGGCGCCCTCCCGTCAGAAAATGAACCTCAACCCGAACTGCATCGCCCGCGGATCGGTCTGCACGTTGGTGATCTTTCCAAACTGGCAGCCGAACTGGTGAATTAGATCCGTGGATCCGTCAGCATTTGGCGGTAAGCACCACGTCGTGTTCGGTTCGCCCAGATTCTGGTGGTTGAGCGTGTTCAGCGCGTCGTAGCGGAACAAGAGACGGCGTGATTCCTTGATCGTCCATTCCTTGGACAGCGAAGCGTCCAGGTTCCAGAAACCAGGTCCGCGTCCGGATGGCGGCCGCAGGCCGGAATTGCCGTATACCCAATAACTATCGATGGTGTCGGGATTAAACGCCGTGCCATTTGGATACACACCGTTTGCCAGCGCGTAGTTCAGTGCAGGATCCATCCCCCAGGTCGGCTGCAGAGCGGCTGGATTAAACCACTGCGCCTCGCGTTGGGCTTTGGTCTTGCTGCTGCGGCCGGCGCTGAGGTCGCCGACAGCGTCGCAATATTTGCTGTAGACACCGTTGTATGGGCAGGTGAAAGACAACGGAACTCCGCTCTGAAAATTCCAGTTCTGCGAGATTTTCCAGCCGCCGAAGGCTTTCTCCGCAAAGCCGTGGCCGGAAAGGAAGGGCTTGCCCTTCCCGAATGGCAACTCGTAGGTGGCCGCAAGGTTGAGAACATGGGGTGTGTCGTCCGGCGCCAGCGCGTCATAGCGTTTGCGATTATCGTAGTCGTCCGCGTTGGTATGCGTGAAGCCGTCGGCTGCACCGCCACCCGCCGCTCCCGGAACGTATGCAATGCGGCCGACGCCTTTGGTGCCGCCCGAGGTCGGCCCTAGTGTATTCGCCACCAATGCGCCTAGGCCTTCGCTCACGATGTTCTTGGAATACGTGTACGCCACGATGAGGTTCAGGCCCTGGGAATAACGCTTCTCAACGCGGAGTTGGCCGGCGTTGTACCGGTTGTAGCCATCAGGGGCCATCATGGCGGCAATTCCTGAGTATTGCGGATGTGGCTGGAACGCGTACCAACCCGAGCACATGGCCTTGTTGGTCGTCGGATCAACGCTACATCCGTAGCCGGGTGCGAGAGTAGCAATGGCGGGGTTCAGCGGATAGTTGAGGTTGATCTTGCTCCGGAGCGATTCCAGGACGCTGGTCGGAACGTTGTTCAGTGCTCGAACCTCGTCACCCGCCAGATGCAGCCCGTGGGTGCCCACATAGCCGGCGTTGATGATCCAGTTACCAGGCAATTCCCGCTGGATGAAAAAGCTCCAGGTCTCGACGTAGGCATCCTTGGGCGGCTTCAGAAAGGTCGCTACCCACGTGCCAATGTCCTGCGCATCTGTTTTCGCATTAGCGGCGAGATTCGGTAGCTGCAATGTCGGCGCAGGTTGGCCTAATACAAAACTGGGGGTTAGGCCATTGGGGTAAGGGTCAGTGGTCGGGACACTGACCGGGACCCAGTTGCCTGCCGAACTGAACGCACCGTTGTCCTGCCCGAACACTGCCGAACCGCTGTTGCTGTACACGATGCCAAACGCACCCCGAATGACAGTCTTGGGCATGGGCGACCAGGCGAACCCAAAGCGCGGCCCCAAGTCACCCTTGTTAGCCGGGTATAAATCACGCCCCGGGTGATTCGGCGTACCCATGTAGTCTAGAGCGCCCATATATGCGGGGATCTCCGGGTTCGGCTCATTGAAGTTCATTTCCGCCAACATGTTGTGCCGCTCGCGGATCCATCCGTAAACGTCCCACCGAAGGCCATAGCTCAGTGTGAGATTTGGCCGAATGCGGAATTCGTCCTGCGCAAAAAGGGAATAATCATCATTGGTCTGCCATGGATCAGCCTGCACGGCGGTGTTGGGTTGGCCCTTATCCACCCACCCGAGAAGGAAGGTCGCTAAGCCGCTTCCGCCCAGCCCGGAAACCGGATCGTTGGTCGCGTCCGGCTGGAACGACAAGTTGTAGCCCAATGCCGACTTGTTGAACAGATCGTTCCGGCGGAACGCGAATCCCCCTTTGATCGTGTGCTTTCCCAATACCTTGGTGATGTTATCCGAAAAAGTGTACGCCTGCTGGCCCATGGATATGCTCGACTGATACGGCTGCGGACCCCACGATAAGCTATCGACCGAGATCGTGGGCACGGATTGCAGGGGGTCGAACAGCCAGAAGTTCATGCCTTGCACCGCTTGCTTGACGGCCGAGTTGCCGGTCACGCTGTCGGGGTTAGGTAGAGCAATGAGCGGCTGCCGACCGAACGATAGACGCGCCTCGTTGACCAGCGTCGGCGTGATCGAGGACGTCAATCCCAGAATGGCAAGCTGGTTGCGTGCTTGAAAGGGCTGTGCGCCCATCACGCCCGTCTGCAACTGTGCGGTTGGGCCGTCCCAGGGATACCGAAAGTTCTCGTAATGGCTGGGGTTATAGAGCCAGTCCACGAACAAGGCGTGCTTATCGGAGATCCGGTGGTCGACCTTGACTGACACGTTGTGCGTCGTCATGCCGCTGCCGACGGCGCCGATGTAGTTGTTGCATGTGATGCCGCACCCACCCGGGCCTTGCTGCAGCGGATCAACAAAGTTCGGATTTGGGATCGAGCTCAAATAGAATTTCGCCAGAGGATTGATTCTACTGGCGGGAATAACCGGTGTGGGAAAGTACTGCCTATGCTGGTAACCGTTGGCATCCGGAGCGGTGGTCGTCCACGGGTCGTAGAGGCAATTGCTGGCGCCGGCCGCCGGATTACAGACCGCCGCGAAGGCCGGATCACCACGAAAATCACCATTTTTCTCGGCTGGCAGCGGAACGGTTAAGATACGGTTTACATTCTCGTGCAGGATGGAAACATCCTCGGAAACGAAAAAGAACGTGCGGTTGCGCCCGTTATAGACCTTCGGAATGTAGACCGGGCCGCCAAACGTGCCACCGGGGGCGTTGTAATTAATGCGCGGTTGCAGGAACGGATTCCCATTCTGGTCGCGGCGCGCAAACGGGTTCGTAGCGCTGAAGAACGAGTTGCGGTTGTAGGAATACAGGCTGCCGTGGGGCTGGTTGGTGCCGGACTTTAGCACCACGTTCACCACGGCGCCGCTGGTGCGCCCGTATTCTGCGGCTAGACCGTTGCTGACCAGGTTGAATTCGGACACGGCGTCAGGTGACGGATTGACTACGGAGCTCTCCGCACCGACCGTGGCATTCAGCGAGCCTTCAAGGTACCAACCATTAGCACCCGCCTGACTTCCGTTCACACTGATTGCCGATCCGACCAGGTGCATCGGGTCCGGAAAACCGCCAAACTGGCTATTAAAACCGAAAACAGCGCCAGAAGGACCGCTGGACTGAATTACGCCGGGGATCAGCTGAACCAGCGTCTGAATGTCTCGTCCCTGGATCGGCATGTCTTCGATGTATCGTGTCTCAATCGCCGTTGTGAAATTCGAAGGGGAGTGGTCAACCAGCGGCGCTTCTGCCGTCACCTGGACGCTCTGAGACGCTTCGCCAACCTTCATTTCCGCATCTGCCACGGCGGTGGTGCCGGCGGTCACGGCCACGCCTGAGATCTCGAGCGTGGCGAAGCCCGCGAACTTCATTCGCACTAGATACTTCCCAGGAACCAGTTCCGTCGCCAAGTAAAACCCGGCTGAATTGGTTGTGAGGTTTTCTTCAATGCCCGTATCCACGTTCTTTACTAGAACCTGCACGCCTGGAATCAAGGCGCCCTGCGGATCGGTCACGGTCCCCTGGATCGTGCCCCGGTCCGGCGAGGCCGAAATGTGACTGGAGAAGGCGAATAGAACCAGTAAAGTGACAAATAATGTAAACATGCGGGGCTGTCCCATGGTTGACCTCCTTTGGCTTGGTTCAACTATAAGCAGGCTCTCAAACGCTGTCAAGTGAAAAACTTCATGAAACGTTCATCTGGCGCAGGCGAGGCGTATGGAGAGCAGATTTCGGCAGCATGCGAGCGGGTTGAGCGGTCGGCACACCCTGTCAGGCGACGCAACTGCAGCGCGTGTCGTTTTTCAGCCGCTGCGCGCCTCGAAACGGCATAATCTCGTGATACCGTAACCTTAAGAGCCGAAATTTCATGGAAACGCTGGTCTTTCGCCACCGATTGAACGATAAGAACCGCGTGTTCGACTGATCGGCCAGACTGCGATCTACGGGGAACACCCCCGGGTGAGGACTGCTTTCATGAACTGTTTCACTAAACGCGATTAACGAGCGCCGTGACGTGAGAATCTAGCGCCGTCAAGCTGGTCTATCGCCATACTGCGGCACTACGCAAAGCTGGCTCGGGCACTGAAGCCCGGAGGACGTATCGTCGTGATTGACTTCTTCAAGAAACCACTGCCGGAAGGACCACCCTGTCTCACTGAAATTGTCCGGCCATCGGTTGGCATGAGGGTTTTTCGCGCCTCTGGCTCTGCTCCAAGCACCTTCGAATCTCCGAGTCTTCCTGAAAGCCTTGATTTCAGAGCAGGTTTTTGATGGCTCGTGAATTGTGCACGCCACCCCTCAAAGTGAACAAGGAGATCCGATGAATCGGGAAGTCCTTACACCTTGCTCGTTGTAACTCTATTCCGGGCAGGTATTGCTGCTGTGCAGCCTTCACCGCGAAACGCACAAGATGTTCTATACTTCCCTCACCGGAGCGAAGGCCGCCCGTACCGCTGGAGTATTGGGTTCAATCATTGTCTTTAGCAGAGTCGCGGCGGCCGCGGAAGCTCCCCGCTGGAGCCGCGCGATGGCTTGCCTGGACCCAGCGCGGAGAGCCTCCTGATAAGCCGCCTGAAACTCCGGCGGCTTCCGCCACCGGATGAGAGTGGCGGTCGAGATGCCGGCCGTGCAAGAGGCATCTTCGGTATTTCGCTGAGTGAACAGTTCCCCATTTCCTGGCCCGCCCAGAGTTCGGCCGCGGCGGGCTTCTACGGCTTCATACCCAACGCATTCCTAAATCCCATCAGGCCCACCTGGTGCTATATGTCCGCGCATAATTAAAGGGACATAACGGTCAACAAAAAGAAGTCAGATAAGATCGGATCAGTTGGGGGTGCGACTGCATCTCCCCAAAGACGCGTGTCAGCGTAGCGAGTAATGCGTCCAGGCCGCCGAAGAAACGGTTGTGCGTCCCAGTCCTCCGGGTGTGCTGCCACAGGCGCTCGGTAGGGTTCAGTTCCGGCGAATAGGGCGGCAACTGATGCACTTCCAGCCAATGTCGGTTGGACTTGAACCATGCCCAGACCTCGACGTCCTTGTGGTAGGAGGCGTTGTCCTGAATCAGGACCGCTCCCTGGCGGCGGTATCGCCGAGCCAGTTGTTCGAGAAAGCCGAGGTACGTGGTGGCATTGAAGACTGTGTCCTGGCGATAATCGAACCGCGTGCGCCAAAGTTCGATGGCGCCGAGGATCTTCACGTTCTTGCGTTCTCCCGTCACGGGAACTTCCGGTGGGCAACCCACGCGGCTCCAGGTGGCGTGGAGTGTCGAATCTTGCCGGAAGCTGGCTTCGTCGGTGAAGATCAGCGCCCAGTGTCGCGATTGGGCTTTTTTTTAAGGGCGGGATAGGTACGGCGGTGCCATCGGTCCTGCGCCGCGGCATCGGCGCGCGCCAGCACGCGGCGGGGTCGCTGCACCGAAAACCCCCAGCCGTGCAGCAGTTTGCGCACATGGCCCGGATGATACTGAACCCGGAACTCCTCCTCGATCACCCAGGCAATCATGGGGGACGTCCAGATGCCGCTGTCCAGACCGTAAGCTACAGGACCACTGTCGAGAATGTCTCCTAACTGTTGCTGTTGCTTCTCGGTCAGCTCCGATGGCCGACCGGAGCGATACCCTTCCAGCAGACCATCGATTCCCTCGGTCTGATAACGCTTGAGCCACTCAGACACCTTGGATCGTGGCGCCTGCAGGATCTCCGCCAGTTCGCCACTGGTATGCCCTTCCGAATTCATCACCACCGCGCGCAATCGCTTCGCCACGCGGTAGGCCCCATCTCTTTCCGCTTCCTTGCTCAAGCGGGTCAATCGCTGATGAGTGCTGGGATGTAACCGCAACAAGCGTGGCACCATAGGCCCTCCGATCCCAGTATGCCACAGATGTCCCGTTAATTATGCGCGGATGTATAGCAAGCCGCGGCAAGGCCACGCCGGTTTAGAATTGTGACCTTTTCGCATGTCAAAATGGCCGATTATTTTTTGAAATGTTTTTCAGATAGAGCCCACCAGGGCCGATTGTCAAAATAGAGAGCGCTCAAACTGGTACGCCGCACTCCTGTGCCTAGCAACCCGATTAGTACACGGCAACATAGTCATTAAGTAGCCAGCGGACGCATTTTCAACTCAGACCGACGGCTGCTTGGTTCTCAGAGCAACGCCAGCAAGCGCGATGCGGAAATCCCGCGAGAATGCCCGGATCTCCGTTGAAAGTTAGCGACCCTCGACCCTCATAGGCTACGCGACGGCAGTTCGCTTCGCAATCGGCTTCTGGGAAACCGCATTGGTCATGGCGGACAGGAGCACTGGAATCTGGCGATGGCCGATGACTTTGCGGAACTGCCGCTCGGCAACCAGCAATCCAGATCCAACCCAGCGCTCGATCTGATCGCCGGGCTGCCAGCGTTTCACGTTCCGGCAGACGGTTTCGACGATGGAGAAGGCAGATTCGATGACGTTGGTGCAGCTCAGTGTCCGGCGGAGTTGATCCGGTACCCGCAGCCGATGGACTGTGAGCGTCTCCTCCATGCCCTCTTCCAGGCTGCGCGCCGCGCTCGGATTGAGATCCATCAGTTCACGGTGCAATTTCTCCAAGGCGCGTTTGGCGTCGGAGTACTCCGACATGGCGTAGGCGTTCTGGAGTTTCTTTTTGATATCGCCTTTATGTTCGTCGGGCAAGTGATCCACGACGTTCCGTTTCTTATGGACCTGACAACGTTGGATGAAAGCCGCTTCCCCGGCATGGCGGCGCACCGCCGCGTGCAGCGCTTTGCCACCGTCCAGAATGTAAAGCCGCGGCGTCGAAAAGTCCAACCCTCGCTCCACCAACTCGCCCAACAGAGCGCTCACCACGGTCGCGTTCTCCGTCGCCCCCTCGCGGATGCCCAGCACGGTCTTGGTTCCATCGCAGCCAATGCCAAGGGCTACGATCATCTGCCGGTCTTTGAATGGAGTCCCGTCGATCAGCACCGCGCATAAGCGCAACTCGCCCAGCGGCCGCTCCATCAACTGTTTCACCTTCTCCCGGCTGGCTTCGATGAAGTTCTCACTAACCGCCGACTTCTCGATTCCGTAGGCATTCTGGAAATCCTTCACCACGGCTCCGTAGTTGCGCGTCGAGAGTCCGCGCATCATCTTGTCCCACACGCTCGCTTGCATTGGCCCACTACGCTGAAACAATTCGTAGCTGCCTAAATGCTGTTCCCGTTTGTCAGCCGTGCGTAGGCGCGTTCTGCGGATCGGCACCTTCTGGCCGTCCACCACGCAATAACCATCTTCCTTGCCCCAACGCTGTGCCCTGCGCCCTTCGTGTTGCTGGTGGCGCTCACCGGCCAGCGACTTTACTTCCTCGTCCATCACCAGGTGCATCAGTTCCAGACCAGCCTGCCGCAGCAAGTTGCCCACGCCCTGCTGTAACAAGCCGACGATCTCGGCCAGCGGAAGGATCATCTGCATGTTGGGATTCTGTTCGATGGCGATCCGGCGGAACTGCTGCACGGCCCGTTGTTGTTCTATCTGGTATCGTCTCTTCATAGCGACTCTCTCCTTTTTCTTGGCAGAAAAATCGACCCTCGGCCCATTATGGCCGGGGGTTTGAGAGTCGCTACTTTCTACGAACTATCGGGCATCCTCAATCCCGCGTCGCGTAAGTTACTGTCAAAGAGCGAGTAACTCACATAGGTCACTCGTTCGAATGCACACTAAGTGGGGAGTAACTGGAATTTCTCTTAACTGCGCGGGATCGTTGTCCTGGTATCGACTTGCAATCGGAATCGGCGAACGTTGAAGGCGCTCGCCGATTCCTAAACACCGAGTTGAAGGACCAACACGATGTCTACAGCCGAGCAGACCGCAACCGATCAGCGGGACGTTTACTCTCGCGTCACGTCCCAAATCATCAACGCAATCGAAGCTGGGGTGAGCAACTGGCGCATGCCCTGGCACACCACAGGCCGGTTCGCATTCTCCCCGATCAACGTAACCAGCAAAAAGCCATATCGGGGAATCAATACCGTTTGCCTGTGGGCTGCTGCTCAGGCTAAGCGTTACGAGCGGGGCGAATGGGGAACGGATCGCAAATGGCAGGAACGCGGGGTCAAGTCCGCAAGGGCGAAAAGGCCACGTTGGTTGTGTTCTGGAAGTTTGCCAACAGTGCAACCGAGACGGACGACGGCGATGATACGCCCAAGTCAGGGCCTCTTCCCGCCGCCGCCAAGCTGGCCCTTTCGGATTCGGAAAACGCAGACAACTTCTGAGCATCAGTCGTCATCGCAGTACGCCGCGGGGAGTGGTTCTTCGTGTGAACATCATACTCGGCGCTGCGGAGGGAGTGGCCAATCACGTTCTGGCACGCAACCTGTCCACTTCCCTGCCCACGGTGTTGTTGTGGCGCAGGCGGTACCTAAGGGAGGGCATAGCGGGGATCCTTGAGGATCGGCCCCGCAGTGGCCGCCCTAAACGGATTTCCGAGGAGCGGGTGGCAGCCATCGTGGAAGCGACGATGAAGACGACGCCAAAGAACGCCACCCATTAGAGCGTGCGTGCTATGGCGGCCAGCCAGGAGGTCAGTCCGGCTACCGTACAGCGGATCTGGAGAAAGCACAAGCTGCAGCCGCATCGCGTGGAATCTTTCAAGTGCAGCCACGATCCAGAGTTTGCTCCCAAGGTCCGCGACATCGTGGGTCTCTACCTGAACCTGCCAGACGAAGCCATTGTGTTGAGCGTGGATGAGAAAAGCCAGATTCAAGCGTTGGATTGCACGCAACCCATATTCCCGCTGCGACCCGGCTTGCCGGAGCGGCGCACGCACGACTACCAGCGGCATGGCACGACGACCTTGTTTGCCGCGCTGTCCCCAAGCACTCCCTCTGGTGCTTCTTACGATTCCCGGGGTCCTCATAGCGGGTGGCGGCCCTCGCCGCTCAGTGTGATTCACCTGAAGGTGGGCGAGGACACTACAGTCTGCATCTTTCGGCGCGCATCAACGGCTCGGAATTCGCTTGCAGTATCGATTCAGGCGGCGGAGACAGCATCTACATCGAGAAAGACAAGGCTATCGCGGCGGGCATCCAGCCTACGGCGGAGGGGCGCAGTGCCGGTCCACAAGCTACGTCAATGGCGGCTGATGCCCGCGCCAAGGTGACGCTTGAAGTCGGTTCACTGAAGTTGTCTGGTGATCAGAGGAAATCCGCGCGCCATGATATCTGCCCAGGTTCTGTACGCACCACCAGCCCCGTTTTGCGCATCGCCGACAGGTCGTTCCATTTGGGACCAGACGTGGCGCTCCTGAATACTCAGGAGTCGGCGGCCAAGGAGAAATCGGTAAAACACGTTCGCGCGATTTATAAATCGCAAAACCTCCACGCTACGAGCCAAGAGCGCCACAGCACCGGCGGCGTCATCTGCGACTTTACTGAAGCTCAAATCCGAATCGAATCTATTCTCCAGATATACTGCACTCACCATGCTGTTCTCCCCGCTGCGATTATGTCTTATAGACGAGCCGGTCTAGGAACTTGTTGAAAAACCACGGTAGCAAGATACCTGCGTGATGTTGTAATCGTCTTGTCGTTATGCGCGGAGACGATACGGGGCCGAAATTCTTGTTGCAACGATTGGGTTGGTGGATGCCGAATCCCCTTTTCCAAAAGGTTCAGGTTGTGGAAGGGCGGTGAGACGGGAATTGCGGTGCCGGATACGTGAATTAGGATCGTGCCAACCACGCCAATGCCCGTTGCCGATCAAAGAACAACTCGACATTTAACCCACGATTCTGGCCGATAGCAACGCCAACCCCGTTCATCACAGGCTCCCTGCCCAGACATGCAATCTTAAGCGACATTAAATTGCTCCGCTGATAGTCTGCTAATTCCTTCCCAAGCGTGTGCCTCTCGCGAGGTGAAAGGTCACCAGTTACTGCCGCACAATCGACCAAGATTTTGTTGAAGCCTCTGGCCACCGCGATATCGCAAATATCCTTGAACAGTTCCGATGTTCTCGTTATGGAGGCGGGTCCAGAAACCGTGGCGAGTAAGAGGCCGTCCGCGGACTCAACCGTCATCACGAGATCAGCAGATGAGTCGGTTGGTTTCGAGGATTCGCTCATTTGGTCCTATTCTAGCGCCTAGGAACTTGTTGAAAAAGCCCGCCGCTGTGTAGCCAAGAACGTGTTGGCAGCGTCTAGTTGCTATGCGCGGAGACGAGAAACAGCAAGGCGGGATGTTCAGCTACGTGACGATGGAGGAGCGGGTGCCACCAGACCACCCGCTGCGGGCGATCCGGCGGTTGGTGGATCAGATTCTGGCGAGGATGTCGAAGCGGTTCGACAAAATGTATGCCGAGAATGGCCGGCCGTCGATCCCACCGGAGCGTTTGTTGCGGGCGCTGCTTTTGCCGACGTTCTACTCGATCCGCAGCGAACGGATGCTGATGGAGCAACTGGATTACAACCTGTTGTTCCGTTGGTTCGTGGGTCTGGAGATGGACGAGCCGGTATGGAATCACGCGGTGTTCAGCAAGAATCGCGAGCGGCTGCTGAATGAGAGTGTGGCGCGCGAGTTCTTTGCCGAAGTGATCGAGCAAGCCAAACCGCATCTGTCGCAGGAGCACTTCACGGTGGACGGGACGATGATCGAAGCCTGGGCCAGTCAGAAGAGCTTCCAGCGCATTTGGATCGGGTCGATGGCGCTCGCCTTGCGGGCCGGTAGAAAGCCGGCGCCGAGGGCCACCATCACCAGGATTGCCAGCGCCATGGCCGGCGTCGACACATCGTTTGATTTGACGCCAAAAAGCTGGGACGCGACGTACCGGCTTAGGAGGTAGAGTACTACCACGGGATGGCCTTTATAAACGCGGTCATCTTCCTCGGGCGAAAGGACACGGCCGATCAAGGGCGGGTGCTCGATGCGGCCACTTCCAAGCTGGATTTTGGTACACGGATTGGTGCACGAAGCAAAAGAGACGCTAAGATATTGAAAATAGGAGCATGAAATGGCGGAAGCTAGTGGGAGTCGAACCCACCCGCGACACGTTAAGCACCGCACGACGGGTTTGAAGCCCGTGCCCGGCACCGGCCAAGGCTAGCTTCCTCTGCGATGATACCAGATCATTGCGGGGGCTCTCTGAGCAACGCTACACTGGAAAAAGTACTTTTGCTGAAACCTGTTTTCCCCGGTCGTCTAATGGTAGGACAGCGGCCTTTGGAGCCGTGAATCGTGGTTCGAATCCATGCCGGGGAGCCACATCTTTTATAATCAAATACTTGCGGACATGATTTGACGCCGTGTACGAGTACTCGCACACTGAGGGGGTGTCTCAGGCAATAGAAAGCCTCGTTTTGTACAGGCGCCACCTCCAGAACTGCACCGTTGTGCTCAGCAAAAAGTTCGTGCGATACGAAATCGCACTAGGGTAACGTTCTGTAACGTGCAATCCTGAGCGTTCATGTCGCGCTCATCGGTTTTCAGCGCCGTGGCACACTGCTTCCGGGCGTTGTCTTTGGTCGTCGACATGGTCCGACTCGCTTGCCTCGCGGCGCATTTCCCACAGTGCCCTGGCGGCCGAGAATCTCTTTCTTCGTAAGCAACTGGCGATGTTCCAGGAACGGAAGGTCAAGCCACGACGGGCCGACGACGCCACCCGATGGATGATGGCCGTCCTGAGCCGAGCGTTCCCGTGGGGTAATTCGCGGGTGAATGTGAAGCCGGATACGCTCATCCGATGGCAGCACAAAGGATTTCGGCTGTTCTGGCGCTGGAAGTCCAAACCAATGGGAAGGCCTCGCTTGCCCAAGGACCTCCGGAAGTGGATCCGAGAGATGGCGGCGGACAACCCGATCTGGGGCGAGGAACGTATCGCCAACGAGTTGCAACTGAAACTCGGGATTCGCGTATCGCCCCGTACCGTGGGGAAGTACTTGCGCAACGGCCCGGTCCGGCCGTCCGATCCCACTCAGCGTTGGCTGACCTTCGTCCATAACCACGCCAAGGTGATGGGGGCGTGTGACTTCTTCGTAGTGGTCACGGCCACCTTTCGCACCCTTTACGTATTCGTGATCATGGAACTAGGAATACGACGAATTCTGCACCAGAACCTGACCGCTCACCCGACCGCAGAGTGGACCTTGCAGCAGTTCCGGGAGGCGCTGCCGGGCGAACGTCGGTATCGGTTCGTGATCCACGACCGGGACCGCATCTTCTCGAAGCGGTTGGACCAGGCAGTCACTGACCTCGGCGTGCGAGTTCTCCGAACGCCCGTGCGGGCGCCCATGGCGAACTCTGTAGGTGAACGATTCGGCGGGACCCTACGCCGCGAGTGCCTGGATTACCTGATCCCGATCAACGAACGCGAACTGAAGCTGACTATCACTGAATGGGTACTCCACTACAACCGGGGCCGGCCTCACTCCTCATTAGGTCCTGGAGTCCCGGAGCCCAACCCAGACAGGGTTCCGGCCAGTGGCCACAGACACAAACTGCCCGCCGGTTACCGTGTTGTGAAGACATCGGTGCTTGGCGGCTTGCACCATGAGTATCGCCTGGTAAAGGAGGCTGCTTAACGACGATTTTTGTATTTGCGGACGACAGCGGTGCGGACATGGCGTCCCAGCCTCAGAGAATCGACACGTCCAAGGCATCTTGACTCGGACCACCTTGACCTCACTTTTCGTTGTGGACAGAGACGGTTGGGTGTAAAATCTACCAACGCCCAAGCGCTAGAAGTCCTGGGCAACAGGAGGGGATCATGTCCACCGTTGCAGCCACCACTTCGGCCACGTCTCAACGGACCGGCACGACACCACACTTCACGATAAAGCTCCTAGCCTCGGCCGTCATTCTAGCGGTCGCGCTGTTTTTCGTCTTGAAGAACGTGTTCCACTACTACTTGAACTACAACCATGCGGCTTTCACCGACCCCGATTTTGGCGCCGCCAACTACTGGGAAATGCGCGGCTGGTTGTTGATGCACATCACTGGCGGCATGGTGGCGTTACTCACCGGTCCTTGGCAGTTTTGGACAGGCTTCCGAGCCCGCTATGCCCGCCTCCACCGCTGGACAGGCCGATTCTTTTTAGGCGGCGTCACTGTCGGGTGCATTGGCGCTTTCCGCATGGCGATTGGCACAACGTCTGGATGGGGATTCGGCTTCGCGCTTCTTCTATTGGCGATTGCCTGGGCTACAACCACGGGTATGGCGTACTACGCCATCCTGAGACGCAGATTCCAGATTCACAAGGAATGGATGGTGCGAGCTTATGTCGTTACGTTTGCCTTCGTGACTTTCCGTATCCTGAACAACTACGGTCCCACCTCGCGTCTCCAGCCCGAAAACGATCGAGCGATCACGATCGCATGGGCTTGTTGGGCGGTACCTCTTCTGTTCACCGAAGTCATCCTGCAACTCCGACGCATGCGTTCGCCTGTGACTTCCGTTCAGCGAGGGTGAGCGCTTCCAGCGCCACGATCTCCCCGTCGATCACCGTCTCATCCGGGAGCGCCGCGAGCGCCTTCGCGACGGCGGAATATCGAGTGTTGAAATCCTTGTTGTTCCGCGATCGGAGATGGACTTTGCCGTCCGTCTTGATGGCCAGCGCTCGATAGCCGTCCAGCTTCAGCTCGTATGCCCAGTTCGCGCCTTCGGGCAATGTGCGCGCGGGCAGCAGGAGCATTGGTTCCGTGAAGTCGGCTTTGGCCATGTGTGCGGGCACCGTCGTAGTTTAAGGCATCAGAACATGCGCGCCGAACGTTCCTCTGCCGTCATGTTCCTCGCAGACGCTTTGCCCCCTTGCCGGCCGAACATGCGCGCGATCTCCGTCATGGCTGCGCGAACGTCCACCGGAATCTTCATGCTCTCGATAGTACAATTGACGCGGTATGGTGAGCATCGCGGCTGCAGCCGTGAGCGCTTCGATGCCGAACCTGCAATGTCACACGCTCCGCACAAGTGACAACACGACCGAAGACTACGCGGGAAGGCGTGTCCGGGCCAAATCGTCTGGACTGATTGGGTATGGCACGGCTCTATTAACCAAGAGGAACTTCTATTGCGGGCCAGAATCGCGTAAGCTGAACCCGGATACTGCATCAGCATGTCGAGCCAAGCCAACGCCGCAATCGCGGACGCCCACACCACCTGGCTCTCGGGTACTGTACTCACGTTCGTAAACAAACTGATCATGCCGGTTCTTTGGTTTGGTGTTCTTGTTGGAGTGCCCATTTGGGTCTACGTCACCATGGGGCGCATATCTATAAGGTCCGACTTCCAGTTCATTGTCTGGTTTGTCCTGATAGCCACGGTGCCGCTGACCTGGGTTACGGCACATTTGCAGTTAGTTGGGTACCAAGATCGGGAGTTGGTGGTTGCGAACTATTGGAGGGAAGCGCGCATCCCATTCAAATCAGTCGAAGCGGTTGAGCCGGTCTGGTGGTACAAGGGGCGGCTGGTGCGCATTCGCTTCAACTGCAGAACGCCCTTCGGCTCCTTGGTCTATTACATGCCCAAATGGGGACCCTTGCGGGCAGCGTTCTCAGCGCCTGAACAGGAGCTAAGAAAGATTCTCGCGACGAAGATCTGAGAACCGCTACTCAGCGGCCACGTAGTCAGACGCTGCTTAGCCCACGCCGCTCATGCGCACCGTTTGCGTTTGGCATCCTGCTTGTCTCGCCTCCGACCCTCGCGTGCGAGTCGTTCCGCAGTCCGTTTCTTCGCTGCTGCTATCGATGCCTTCTTCGCGCGAGCCAGGCGCTCCGCAGCCGTCATGTTCTTCGCTGCCGTCTTGCCGCCCAGTTTGCCGAACTTCTTGCCCACGCCGCGGAGATATTCGAGCACCTCGGGCGGCATACGGTTGGCCATGCTCTGATGATAGCACCTAACTAGTATAAGGTGTGGCCTCTCAAATCTACCGGGGCCCAGTGACGCCAGAGGCTCGCACAGTGGGCAACACCATGCGAGCCCTTGAAATCTCGTTTACCGGCGAAAATGCTCGAAGCGATGATCGACTATCCGTGCATGCTCATACGGACGTACAAACCGCGGACCGACCCGCACCACCGCAGGCGGCGCCCAGTACCCAGCCACCCAAACACCATTTGGCGCATAGTAGCCGTCTACCCACGCATACCCAGGACCCGGACAAACCGGACGCACCACAGCCACGGGCGAGGCAACGCCGAACCCAATTCCAACCGTTACGCGAGGAGCCGCGCACAAGCCGCCTGCCAGAAGCATCATGACTGCCATTGCCTTTTTCATCTTCTTACCCTCCTCGCCACGCTAAGTCGCAAGACCCTTGCCAAATCGCAACTCCATGAAATTGCTAGTGCCGGCGCGCAGAGGCCTTTCGCGGTGGTGGATATCCGCCGTGAAAGTGGTGCTATTCGGCCGCCGCAATACCTACGCGACTTCGGGTGGGGCGAAAATCGGTCTGATTCTCACAGCACATTAACAGCGCGGTAATCGCGTAGGCGTCGTGTGTATGTCCACGGTGCCATCCAACGTGCTTGCGCCGCCGAAACTTACAGGGATTCGGTTTCAGGCCACATGTCAACAACGGGCGTTACATGTCCAAGTGACACGCGGCATCATGTCAGGCGAGTATTATGGGGCAATGCGCAGGAATCGACTTATCACGGCAGCGGCCGAATTGACTTCCACCCTAGTGTTGACCTGCAGTTTGTCAGGGGAGACCTTCTCGATGGAGTCCATGGACGGATTGCAACCGCACGAGGTAACCGTCGAACCTGCGACTTACCAGGGCCGCAAGGCGGTGCGGGTGATGCCGCTGCCGTCGGCGGCCGCAAGATCTGCTTCGGGCGGTCGCGGGCACCACGTTTCATAACGGTACGATCGAGTTGGAAGTTGCCGGAAAGCCCGGCGCTGGCGCTCCCGGCGATGCCCGCGGATTCGTGGGCGTGGCCTTCCGGGTGTCGAGCGATGCATCGAAGTATGAATGCTTCTATATCCGACCTACGAATGGTCGCGCGGACGATCAGTTGCGGCGCAATCATTCGACACAGTACATCTCTTTTCCCGATTACGAGTGGCAAAGGCTGCGCACGGGGGCGCCGGGACAATACGTATGTGGATTTGGTTCCCGGTGAATGGACCAAACTTAAGGTCGAGGTTAGCGGCGTTAAAGCGCGACTGTATGTGCACGGCGCCACCCAACCGGCGCTGATCGTGAACGATCTCAAGCTCGGGGACAGCAAAGGCGCGGTGGCGTTGTGGATCGGCCTTGGGACAGAAGCTTACTTTGCCAATTTGCGTCTATCGAATTGACTCAAGGGGCGCGCACAGCTTACAAAGCGCGGGTTATCCGAAACTATCTGGCTGTATAGTCGCCGTTGCTGAGAAGTGGCGGTTCCGCCCGAAAATGGTGTTGTGGACGAAATACAGGATTACCACCAACTTCGACGGCCCGAGGACGGCTCCAGCCCTTCGAGATGGAAGGAAAGCGCACTCTTAGTCCACTGAATCAGATAAAGCCCTGCGTGGCTTCAGAATGAAGTCCGCCCAGCCGAGAACTACAAGCAGCAACCAAACCCAGAAACACATGATGGCTGCTCTCCCGCTCGCCCCCTCGGGCCTCATTACACTCGCAGCCCACAGCATCTCTACCGTTATGAATGCGTGTGCGCAGAGGACGAGATTGCGCTGCGTGGGTGACTTCCAAGGTTGTCTCGCGATGAAGTGTTCAAGACGGTACGCAACTAGGTACCACAGGCAGCACACGAAAATGATCCACGGTACGTAGACGATCAGATGATGATCGTCGAAGGCGTAAGTGAAGGCATCACTGTGAAACGACATCCAAAGAATCGGAAGTGTAGCAGGGAGGTTTAGACTAGCAGCCCAATACAGAACCGGAGGAGGCTCGATTTCCCATCCACCCACCTCATGTCGAGCCGGCGGTGGCCATTTCGAAGAGGAACGCACTTGGCTCTCACCCACCGCAACCATAGCGATGAACGTCATCACCGCAACTGGCGGCAGCAGCCTCCTGACAACGAATCGCTTTTCGCTCGATAGGGGACTTTCTAGGTTCAAAGGTTCGCCTTTCGTACTCCTTCAGCATATGCCACCACGTTCTGACGGAACGTGGTGGCAGGAAAACGGTAGATCTCTATCGGAAGCGGCCCGGCTGAACAGTTTCGAGGAAACGGGACAAGGCTGAGGCCGGGCCGTTTCGGATCGAGTCGTAAGAAGGAAGCGGCTGGCGTGGCGCGCTGGAGGCTGCTAGCTATGGGGTTTGAATGGTGATCCTTCGAGTGCAGCTGCGGGAGACAGATGACTTGCCGGGCTGGGGCACGGTGAGATCCCGGTGGAAGAGGCCGCGAGGACCAAGGCGGCGAGCGATTTGTGCCAGAACAGGTGAGTCGTTACAGGGAGCAGGCACACGTGGAGGAAGGCGTCGCCGAAGCCACACCCGGTGAGCAAAAGTGGTTGGGCGTTAAGAGCTGTCAAGGTGTTGGGGCGAGCGGCTTTCCTCCCGGAGCAGCTCATTGGCAGTCAGCCGTTCGACAACCCGCATGGGGCCCTGACAGCAAGGACAGCGCCAGAGGATCGGTTTAACGGCTGACGTTGTCAGAACTGGCGGCGGTTGGAGGGCCAGCAGCGTACGGCAGAGTGGAAGTAGTGCTCCGCGCCGCCGGTTGGCAAACAACCCGAAGTGGCGGATGCGGGGAAACGCGCGGGGCAAGATGTGTAGGAGGAAACGCCGCAAGAACTCCTCATGTGTCAGCGTCGTCGTGCGGCGCTTGCTGTGGTGGGCATAGTCTTTCCAACGGAATGTCACCTGAGCATCGGTCATGTCGACAATGCGATGGTTTGAGATCGCGACGCGATGTGTGTAGCGTGCCAGATAATGAAGCACATATTCCGGACCGCCGAAGGGTTTCTTGGTGTACACGACCCAGTCGTCGCGGAATAGCGTTCGCAGGAAAGCAGAAAACGCCTTCTGCTGAGCCAGTGATCCGCAGGTTCCGAAGAAGACGAGCTTGTCCTGGCGAAAGGCGCGCCGGAGTCCCGCTACGAACTTGCCGCGAAAGACCCGGCTCAGCACTCGCACCGGCAGGAAGAAATGATTCGGCGCGCTGATCCAATGTTGGTGATCCGGTGACAACCCGCCGCCGGGAACCACGCAGTGAATGTGGGGATGCGGCTGCAGAGTCTGGCCCCAGGTATGCAGCACGCTCAGGAAACCGATCTCGGCGCCGATGTGCTTCGGATCGGCAGCTACCTCCAGGAGCGCCTCGGCACTGGCCTCGAATAGCAGCTTGAACAGCACTTTCTTGTTCTGCCAAACGAGGGGAACCAGCGAATGCGGCACGCTGAACACCAGGTGGTAGTAATCCACAGGCAGCAACTCTTGCTGGCGAGCGGCCAACCACCGATCACGGGCGTTAGTCTGGCACTTCGGGCAATGGCGGTTTCGGCAGGAATTGTAAGAGATGGCCTGATGGCCGCAGCGATCGCACTGGTCGCGGTGTCCACCCAGCGCGGCCGTCCGGCAGCGTTCGATCGCGTTGAGTACCTTCACCTGCGGCCAGGAGAGGTATTTCTCAAAGCGGTCCATGAATCGCCGGCCAGACTTGCGGATGAGATCAGCCACCTCCCAGGGTGGCCGATTCACGGATGAGCATTCTCCGGCGGCCGAGCCTGTCTGGAAAAGTCACACAATGAGAGACTCAGCACGACCGGCAGTTTCTTCGGCGTCCTGAGCAGTGGCAGATTCTCAAAATCCAGATCACGCCGCTTCAAAACCCTCTTGTACAGAAAGCGCAAGGCGCCCATGCGCAGGGCGATAGTCCCGAGCGCCAGGTGCTTTTCTTCGAGTAGATGCAGCTGAAAGCGGCCGACCTCCTCGAGGCCCAACAACTCGGGCGACTTGTTGAAGTACGCGGCGAACTGCTCGACAGCATGCACGTAGCCGCGAATGGTATCGGTGCTGTAGTTACGGCGCCGGAGTTCCTCCAGCATCCGTTGACGAAGTGGGGTCACAGAAGCTCCTTTCTGTGACCTCGACGCTACCGCTGTTTATGCCCGCAAACACGCACGCTCCTGCGTCCGCCGCGCCAGCGGCTTAGTTGTGTGCTGGGCATGCCCAGCAGCTTGGAGGTGAAAGTCCTCTGCCCAACCTGATGGAGGTGAAGGGCTAGTGATGATGCAAGGGCTATCGCCGTGAGGCGGGGTCCGAAAGAAGCATGGATCAAATGTGCGAGTCGATGGACAAGAACCGGATACAAGGCGCCAGCATCGGACGAGCGGGCAACTTATCGCGAAGTCCATATCCATCAAGGGTGCGAAGCGTAGATCCGGCGACTGTGCACAGAAGGCGGCTGAGCTTACCCCAGGAGATCTGTTCCGCGTCGCTTCGGCGACTGAGACTGTCGAAAGATGGCCTGACCGCGGAGCAGAAGTCAGCAGAGGGCATATTAGGTCGTGACTGTCGGCAAGACTAGTGAGGCACTCCGAATGCCGAAAGGCGGAGAAATGGATAGGCCAAGCCGGGAACGACGACCGAAGGCCCAAACGAGAAGGAGCGGCCAGTAGGCCATGAATCTCAAGGACGACGAACAGCAGAATATCCAGATCGAACTGGACTTCTCTACCGTGCTGACGGGTGAAGCCCGAGAGGCCGGAAGGGAAGGGACCGAGTCGTTCGGGGCGACGAATGGATCCGAAAGCCCAGCCAGCACGAATCGATTGATGGAGGAAGTATGTGAGCGAGAAAACCTGAAGGAAGCATTGCGGCGGGTGAAGGCGAATAAAGGTAGTGCGGGCGTCGATGGGATGACCGTCGGCGGAATCACCGACTACTTGAAACAGCACTGGCCAGCCATCCGGGAACAACTGTTGAGTGGGACTTACGAACCGCAGCCGGTGAGACGGGCGGAAATCCCGAAGCCGGACGGAGGAGGTGTCAGAAAATTAGGCATTCCTTCGGTGCTGGATCGATTTATCCAGCAGGCGGTGATGCAGGTTCTGCAGAGGCAGTGGGACCGGACGTTTTCCGATCACAGCTATGGGTTCCGGCCGGGGCGGTCGGCTCATCAAGCGGTGGCCCAGGCGCAGCAGTATATCGCCGAAGGTCACAGCTGGTGCGTGGATCTTGATCTGGAGAAATTTTTCGATCGAGTCAATCACGACAAACTGATGGGTCAAATCGCCAAACGGGTCGAGGACAAGCGGCTGCTGAAGCTCATCCGGGCATTCTTGAATGCTGGGGTGATGGAGGACGGGTTGGTCAGCCCTAGCGTGGAAGGGACTCCACAAGGTGGTCCACTTTCGCCACTGCTGAGTAACCTCGTGCTCGACGAACTCGACCGAGAGTTGGAGCGCCGGGGCCATCGCTTCGTTCGATACGCGGACGACTGTAATATCTACGTTCGCAGCGAGTGGGCGGGGCAACGGGTGATGGAGAGCATTACGCGATTCATTACGCAAAAGCTCAAACTCAAGGTGAACGAGGCGAAGAGTGCGGTGGCGCGACCGCAGGAGCGAAAGTTTCTTGGGTTCAGCTTCACGGCTGGTCCGGAGGTCAAGCGCGTTATTGCGCCGAAGGCTCTGGATCGGTTTAAGCGGCGAGTCCGGGAGATCACGCGACGGGCAAAAGGCGTCAGCATGGAGACGACGATGGAGGAACTGGCACCGTATATGCGGGGCTGGCGCAGCTATTTCGGCTTCTGCGAAACGCCCGAGGTGTTGATCGGCTTGACCCGCTGGGTCCGGTTACGACTCAGGGCAGCTCTGTGGCGGCAGTGGAAAACACAACGTCGTCGCCGGGCGGCTCTTTTGGAACTTGGGGTTCTCCCGCGGCTGGCCAATAATACGGCGGGCAGTGGGCTCGGCCCTTGGTACCTCGCACGGGCCAAAGCTCTTTCTGTAGGGCTTTCGAATGCGTACTTCAAATCGCTTGGGCTTCCATCATTGTTCGAGGAAGTGCCGGCGTAACCATCTCGAACCGCCGTGTACGGACCCGTACGCACGGTGGTGTGGCAGGGGTCGGCGGGTGACCGCCGCCCCTATGCCAATCTCACGGGCTTATCACCAACTTCGTCGGCAGGCCTTGAGGATGGCCGCAGCCCGGCGTGATGGAAGGAATGCGCACTCTTCGTCCACCATCCTGTTTCCGAGTGGCCGACAACCCGACCACGCCTAACGTCTTCATCCAAACGTCCTCAGAGTTTGGGGACGGACAGGATTTCGAGCACTCGAAAATCGGCGTCTTCTGGTGTTCGAGTGAAGGTGACTTTGGCCTTGATTCGCGCCAGCGGAGAGAAATGTTCCAGCCGGTCCTTGGATGTGCGCGCGACAAAGTTCTGTAGTTCTTCCCAGCCTTTCATGCGGGTAGGGGGAATGAGGGCGATGCTGAGCATGCGCCTCGGACGCATGTCCGGAGGGTAGGCGGGCAAGTGCGCCAGATCCACGGCCAGGTTCCAGCACGTGGGGACGTTCTTGGTCGTCGTGCGAATGCAAAAATCCATGGAGGCGCATTGCTCGTGGGTTCTCCCGAAGCAGTATTTTTCGAGCGGCTCCGGAATCCAGACCAGTTGGACGGCACCGGGCGTGCTTTTGCCTCCCGGAAGTTGCACGAAGAGAGACGGCTCGAGTTCGAGGCTGCTTTCGCCGGGGCGAGGGGTCTGGGCCAGGGCGACTACGCAGAGCACGGTCGCGGCAGCCAGGTTGCGCGGGCAACGAAGAGCGTTCATGAGTTGATTATCGCGAAACGCGCGTGGGCGATGGGCTCAATGGCTGGTAACCTATCCTGGCGGAGGCGCCACTTCCGCGGTTAGATGAAAGCGCATTATACGGCCGGGTGGACAATGCCGTCTCACAATCGGTCCTTTGTGAGACCGCGAGGCGTTATTGCTCTTTGGCAGCGAGAAGCGCCTTACGCAGAATGGCCGGATCGATCGTCTCCATCCCTGCGAATGGGGCGAGAGCTTTTGCAGCGTCGGTGGACACCGGCGTCCAGTCCGAGTTGGTGAAAAGAGCGTAACATGCCGAGCCTGTGAGATCAGAAGCCGGAGGAAGGAAGGGCAAAGGATCGACCTCGGTCGCATCGAGCGCAGCTAAAAGGATATCGATGTTGATTTCGGAAGCTCCCGACTGTTGCGCCAAAAAAGTCGCTTTGAAAAACACATCCCCAAGGCACGGCGGGATCATGCCCTACCGTATCACGAATGCGTCTCGAAGAGGATAGGTTTTGAGACGAACCATGAGGCGCGCAAACAGGGGGCCTAAACGTCGCACAATTCCGTCTCAAAATGTACGCCGGATTGCGTCCGCCGCGCGGGGTTCGACCGCGAGCGACGCGTCGGAACAGTCCTTCTCAGAATGCGGGTCGTGGTTTCAACTCCCTTTAGATAATCCACCTTGACGGTTTGTCACCAAACCGCGGAATGGGAGTGTCCTCATTGGGGCCGGGCCCGAAGGAAGCGTCGGGCGTTTTCCCTCCAACTGCCGTGGCTGTCTCGGACTACTTGAGTCGGAGCACCTTGACGTTTCAACGTAACCCAACCTTGGTACACTTCGTTTGAGAATCTGAGAAGCCGCACTCCGGAGTATGAAGTGGAACTTCTGTCGCGATAGATCACCAAGCGGCTTTTGAAGCCGGAGGAGGTCCTTCGACTGGTGCTTTCTGGCGGCGGACAATAGCAGCTGCCATCGCGTACCAGTGCCGGATCATCGACGGCGGCTTTATCTGATTCGGAAAGCGACAGCCAAAAATGAAGAAAATTCTCAATCGGCCCACGGATTACGTGAACGAAATGCTGGACGGGCTTTGCGCCGCCCACCCGCAATACTACCGCCGGACCGGCGCGGAAGGCCGGGTCGTGGTAAGAACGGACGCCCCCTTCCGCGGGAAAGTGGGGATTGTGACGGGCGGCGGTTCCGGGCACCTGCCGGTGTTCACCGGTTATCTGGGAGCGGGCCTGCTGGACGCCTGCGCCATCGGCGACGTTTTTTCCTCCCCCGGTGTGGACCTCATGACCGATGCCATTCGCGCTGCCGATGGGGGCGCGGGCGTTCTCAGGTTATATGGCAACTACGGCGGCGACCGTATGAATTTCGACATGGCTGGCGAATTGGTAGAAATGGAAGGAATCCGGACAACCACGGTACTGGTGGCCGACGATGTGGCGAGCGCCGGGCCCGAGGAACGCCACAAGCGCCGCGGCGTGGCCGGGCTGGTCCTCTGCTATAAGATGGCGGGAGCGAAGGCGGCCGCGAGCGCCTCGCTGGACGAGGTCACCACCTTGGCGCAGAAGGCCGCGGACAGTTGCCGTTCCGTGGGCGTCGCCCTGACACCCTGCACTGCACCTTGCGCCGGCCGGCCCACCTTCACTATCAGAGAGGACGAGATGGAGATCGGGATGGGCATTCACGGTGAGCCCGGCGTCCGGCGCGGACCGTTGCGCAAGGCCAATGAAATTGTGGGCGAAATGCTGGAGATGCTGCTGGCCGATATGCCGCTGGCATCCGGCGACCGTGTTTCAGTGTTGGTGAACAGCCTGGGCGCCACGCCGCTTGAGGAGTTGTATATCGCTTATCGACATGTGGCCGCGAAGCTGAAGGAATTGGGCGTAACGGTGGTGTCGCCGCTGGTCGGGCGCTATGCGACTTCCATGGAAATGGCCGGCATGTCGCTCACTTTCTCGAAGCTCGACGCCGAACTGGAGGCGCTATTGAAGGCGCCCTGCGACTGCCCGTTTCTGAAGGTGTGAAATGACCAGCGCGTTCACCACGAACTCCCTCCGTTGGGCCGTGGTCCGGCTGAAGGGGCAGATGGCCCTCTCCGCGGGCGAACTGAACGAGTTGGACGGTGCGCTGGGGGACGGCGACCTGGGCGTTAACCTGATGCATGCCGCCGAGCGGTTGGCGGAGGATCTGCCGAATCTGCCGGACGACGTCGGAATGGCGTTGCTGCGGTGCGCGCAGGCCTTCACACGCGTCTCGGCATCGACCTATGGAACCTTGCTGGCCACCGGCCTCATGTCGGCGGCCAAGGCAGTGAAGGGTCGCACGCAGGTGCCATGGGCGGACATCCCGGCTCTGCTCGGTGGTGCGCTCCAGGCGATGTCCGACCGCGGCAGAGGCCAATTGGGTGATAAGACGGTTCTCGATGCGGTCGAAGCGGCACGCTGCGCGACGGCTGGTCTCGACAACCCCGCCGCCATGGGCAGGGACGCCGGCCGCGCGATCGCGGACGCCATCGTTCGGCTTCGCGACCTTCCGTTCCGCCAGGGCCGCGCCCGCATATTCGGGAGCAAAGGGATCGGACGCGACGATCCCGGCATGGTCGCATTCCAGCGCATTGTCGAGAGCCTCAGTTCCGCGTCAACGGACCTTAGTTAACGGTATAGGCCGCTTTCAGCGCAAAGGGAGCTATTTCAATATCGAAGTGGCCGCCGTCCGGGCGGACCATTTGATAGGTCCCATACATCATCCCTGTTGGTGTTGTGAGCGGACACCACGACGAGTATTGGAATGATCTACCCGGCTCAAGCACCGGCTGCTCGCCGACGACGCCTGGACCTTTAACCTCATGGGTGTGCTCCATGGCATCGGTAATGATCCAGTGCCGGCTAACAAGCTGTACCGTTTCCGTTCCCTGATTCGTAATGCGGACCGTGTACTGGAACACCCATTGACCTTCAAGCGGCCGTGAATTCTCAGGCGAGTGTCGCGACAAAACCTCCACGCGAATGCCGTTCGTGACGACATCCGACATCGGGCCGAGCGCTGGTTGCGGTTCAGGCATGATTGAAGCGCCTATCATAACAAGCCGAGATGGTCTGTTCTTCTGCTCTCACCGCTAGTACTGCTTGGCACCATCCCTCCTTTTTCACCTGTAAAGTCTGACAGTTTTTTATAGAGCCGAGCGCGTCCGGGGCGCGGTTCTGAAGGGGTGGGGTGACCCCTTCAACAATGAATCACTGAGCAAAAATATTTGTGAATTTCTCTCAAACCTTACGGGACTTAGGTGTAGTACCGAGTCGGTTCTTCGCCCTCTACAGTCTCTTACGTCATCAACAACGGTCCACGTTCTGTTTCTGTGGAAGCTCGCCAACAAATGGGAGCGCACCGCCTCCTGCAACTGCCTCGAAGACCTACCGCCCTGGTGGCGCACAATGATCTGATGGCCATCGGAGCCATGAAAGCCTTGACGGAGGCAGGGCTTAAGGTTCCGGCGGACATTTCTGTGGTAGGGTTTGACGACATCGCCGCAGCTTCGTATGTGCAGCCGCCTTTGACGACGATTGCATTTCCTAAACGTCAGATGGGAAAGGACGCGATTGAGATGTTGCTGAGCCTGTTGCGATCCGAAGAACGAGCAGCACCACGCACGATAAAGTTGGGCGTTAAACTGATGGTGCGCAGTTCCACAGGGCGACCTTCTTAATTACAGCCAGAAAGCGTCGCAGGTTCCCAAGCAGCGCCTAAACACCCGCAGCCATTTGGTGCCTAACGTCAATCGGATGTAAGATCACTCCTCAACGAGCGGGACCAATTCCACGAGCGAGAGGGCCGGCATCGGGAGGCTGAACTCAAGAGCAATGTTTCCGTAGGAATCCGCGCTCGGGGTGCTTTTGCGCCCGACCATTTGGAGTCCATCGCGGCGATGCAACTCAGCTAGCTGTGCCGTGTCAGGCCAATCGGGGCTGCCCATTTCCAGCCAGGCTCCGTACACATTGCTATGCGTGTTGTCGACGCGATAGTGGCGCAGGTGGAATCGACGGTTCGGCGCGAGTCCGGTCACGTGCATACTTACCTGGCGGGATAGAACGTCGCTGCCGCGCGCCTTCGTCTGATCGAAAGTCACGTTCGAGAGCAGTATCCGCACGGCGCCGTCATCCGCTCGCGTCGCCCAGCCTTGTACCAGACCGCCAAAGCCGTCGCCACCACCTTCGAGCGCGATGCGCCGCGTGCCCAGTTGATGCAGGAGGTGGAGCGCCCAGTAGCGTGCTTTGCGAATGCCATCTATGCCCAAGAGGCCGAAGCCGCCGTGGAAGAACTTCTTGGGTGGACCATTTTCCTCGTAGTAGTCGCTGCTGCACCAGTACGCAACTATGTCGGCGTTTTCAGAGCCTTCGAACAGTCCTCGAGCAATCCATGCAGCGCCGTAAGGAAGATCGTTTGCCTCGCGACCCCGCCACGTGTCGACGCCCCATTCGGAGAGAAAGAGCGGCAAGTTGCCCAATCTGTAGCGCGCGAGCACCGGACGCCAATTGAAGGAAGGTGCAAAGTACATGTGGTAGTCCAAAAAATCAATGGGTGCTGACCTGGCGCCGGTGGCGAAGTTCTCGGTGGTCACGTGCCTCAGGAACGGCTCGATCAGACGCGTGGTGGCGGCTACCGGCCCGCCCACGCGGAGCTTCGGGTCAACCGACTTCACCGCCTCGGCCGCGAAATCGTACAAGCGGTAGTAATCCTGATCGCTGCCGGTCCAGAAACCATAGATCCAAGGCGTACGAAAATCGGGCTCATTCCACACCTCGAAGTACCACGACTCCACTTCTTCCCGGCCGTAGCGTTCCATCAAATGCCGGGTCAAATCGGCGACCAGCCTGCCCCACTTGTAGTAATCCTTTGGCTGTGAAATCACACCATGGTAGAAGCTCGTGACCATTCCCATTTCGGTGGGGTTCACAGCCAGCGCGGCCGGCATGAAGCTGAATTCCACTACCGGCTTCAGTCCGTCCGCCAAAAGCGCGTCATAGAGACGATCCATCGCGGCCCAATCGTACAGCGGTCTGCCGGCCGCATCTTCGCGGTAGACACCAAGGTCGTCCATCAGGATACCGTGAGCCCGGATGTAGCGAATTCCGAAATCATCATGCAAGCGCTTGTTGGCCTCGCGGAGACTCGCCCCGGCAGCACGCAGGTGCTGGTTCACATCGCCTTTGAGGGTGTAGCTGAGATGTTCTGAGTTGAGGCAGACCTCCCACTTGTGTTCGAGGGCTCCGATTTCACGGGCGGCGTCCACGCGAAGTTGAACGCTTCCAGTGCCGGTTGTTGGCGCCGTGGCCGAGACGGGACCCGACGGCCGGCTCCAACGGCTGCCGTCATTCGAGACGACGCGATAGTAATAGGTTCGCCCGGGCCGAACGGAGGTATCGACGAACGGAGAATGCGGCAGGCCTTCGAAAGGCTCATCGGGGAAGAGATAGTCCGGCACACGGTGGGCTCGCGACGGCAGATTGGGCTGAAATGTTGATACAAGGGTGAACCTTCCGTCAGGATCGTCGCCACGGTAAACCTGGTAACGAACAACTCCGGGCACGGCGTTCCAGCGTACCGTGATTTGGCCGAGGCCAGCTGCGGTGCTCACCATCATGGGCGGGCCAACCAATTCGGATTCCGGCCCGCGATTCGCCGGCCTGAGCGTCAAGAATGCCACGATAATCGCGGCCACCAGGATCGGCATCAGCACGACGCCGAGGGCGATTCGCAAGACCCGGCGGAATTGGCTTCTGGCAGGTCTTTGCCCGCGCAGAACAGCGTCTTCCTGCAGGTTCGTCACAACGAGCCCGGAACTTTGAGAACGCACGCCAAAGCGATCTTACCGCAGGAGGCGCAATCAAACAATTCCCCTAAGACTTGTTTTATGGGAAATTCACAATCCACATCAGTTTATAAAGACTCTTTAGCTATGATCGGGGCGTTCTGAAATCGAGTCCATGACTATCGGCAGCGCAGTTGTGAACCTGATCTGAAATCCCGTGGACTTGCTGGTGCCGTGCCATCGACGGCGGTCAGCTTGCCGCCAACTTTAACGCAAACGCAACGTTCGTCCGCTAAACTGCAAGCCTGGCTCAGTATGCACAAATTCGTAAACTCGGCACTCTCCTTCATCTTTGCGATTTCGATTGCCGTGGTGTCCGGACAGTCGCAGCAGGATCAACTGATCGGCCGATGGCGTTCCACCGCAGTCTCACCTGCTTGGGTAAGCGCCATCTTTGAGTTTCACGGCGATAACCAACTGGATGTTTACTCGGCTGCAATATCGGAGCAGAAGTACCGGTTGATCGGGACCGATACGATCCTGATTCAATCCAAGAACGGTGAGGAGAAACAGGAACTGGAGTGGGACAGCGAGGATCGGGCGCGAATCGAGGATGAGGCGGCGGGCAAATCCATCGAACTGACTCGCGTCGGCAAGAGTGTGGACAACAAGAATTCGTTGGCAGGGGAATGGAGCACCACGCGCGAGTGGAACGGCAGGAATTGTCCAGCCCGCGCTGTGTTTTTTCCCGATGGGAAAGTGGTCTGGATCATCACTGTGCGGGCAGAACATGGACGCTATTCCGTGCAAAGCAAGAATATCCGGCTAGAGATTTCAGGCCGCCCGGTAGTGGAGGGCAGCTTTGCCGTCACGAAGGATCGCTTGACGCTTCCCAATCCCAAGGGTGGCGAGTCCAGCTTCGAACGCTTCTGAAACCGATTTATCATCCACGCGTCATTATTTCGAAATTTTGTCGTGATAGGCTTTGACCGCAAGTTAAAGTTCTGCGGTTAAGAGGAGTCTTTATGGCACATCACAAACTACAAGTGTTGCCGATTGGGATTTCAGTGCTAATGGCTTTACAGCCATTGAGTTCCGGACTGGCTCAGGAGAGAAATGCTGCCAGCGAGAAGGCCGCCGTTCGTGCGCAGCTCGTCAAAGCGCACGAGCGAGCTGCGACAGAGGCGCGTTTGCGCCGCGACCAGCTCCGGCCCGAGCCGCCGGTAAGCCACGAAGAGCTGGTGAATCTGATTCAGCAGAAAATCAAGTACGTCTTCGTCATCTATCAGGAGAACCGGTCGTTCGATTCCTATTTTGGCACCTTCCCTGGTGCTAACGGGTTGTACAGCCAGCCTGCTTCGCAAACACCAGGCTTTGTGCAAACGATTGTGAACACCGACGGATCCACGGGTACGATCTCGCCGTTCCGGATCGGCCCGAACGAGTATGCCGCCGACACGGACGACATAGACCACTCTCACGCCAGGACCGTCGCAAAGATGGACGTCCAAAGCGGGGTGGCTCTGATGGACAAGTTCGCGGTCACTGAGGAGTTGAAATACAGCCAAACCGGCAAGCCGTCGCTCGAGGCCAAGCAGTTCGGCGAACTCTCGATGGCTTATGAGGATTGCGATACGGTGCCGCTGCTGTGGGCATATGCCGACCGGTTTGTTCTCTTCGACAACGTATTCGAATCGATGACCGGGCCGTCCACGCCGGGCAATCTCACGATCATTGGAGCGCAATCGGGCCAAACACAGTGGGCTCTGCACCCCAACGAAAACGCCAGCGTGCCGGTGATCAGCGATCCCGATCCGTTCTGGGGATCGCCTTCGGACAAATCGACCAATCCGCTCCCGGTGAACCCCGGTGATTATCCCGGTTACACCACGGCTATTAATCTGACGTTTGCAGCCCTTCCGCTCTCCACGCTGCTCAGCACCGCGGGAAAGGTCACCGCTACGGACCCGAGTGCTTTCGGAGATCTGATGGACGTTAACGATGATGTGGCATTTCTCAGCCGGTTGTCACAACCGGCAGTCGGCTTCGGCTGGTATCAGGAGGGATTCGACAAGGAGTCGTCGGACACTGCCGGCCCGATGACCGCGAGCGGAACGCACGCCGCGTATATCACGCATCACAACGGCCCCCAGTACTTTGGCTATGTGGCGAACACTCCCGCGCTTCGGGCGGAACTGCACGGGCTGGGCGATTTCTACACGGATCTCCAGAACAGTAAACTGCCGACATCCGGCGGCGTTTTCTATGTGAAGGGCGGCTATACGAACAACCTGCGTCTTACGCCGGCCGATCCCGATCCAACCGTCCAGAAGAACTTCCTGGGCGACGACGACCATCCTGCGTATTCCGACGCGCAGATCAGTGAGGCCATGGTGGCTACCACGGTCAACGCGATCGCCGCTAGTCCGTATTGGCCGCAGAGCGCGATCATTATCACGTGGGATGATTCGGAGGGCGATTATGATCATGTGCCGCCCCCAATCGTCAACAATGGGCCCGATAAATTGCCGCTGAGCTTTGGGCCGCGGGTGCCGCTGATTCTGATTTCTCCGTATGCGAAGCTGGGGCATATTTCACATGAGCAAGGAAGCCAGGCATCAGTGGTGAAGTTCGTCGACACGGTGTTTGGTCTGCCACCGCTGGCAACATTGCCCGATGAGTTGTTGGGCCGCTATCTTGGCCTGGCGGAATTTGGACTGGAGGACCTGGGACCGCAGGACGCGATCACCCCTGGCGTTTCGGACCTGCTGGATGCATTCAGCACTTCGCGTTTGATGGGCCTGGCCGCTCCTGTGCCAGTGGACTACGCCACGATGGATGAAAGCGTGGTAATGAAGATTCCGCAAGTCACTGGCCTAGGCTGCGCCGACCTGGGAATCCTGCCCACCGACCAACAGTTGGGCATACCGAACAACATACCGGCGGATTTCAATCCGCGACCCAAGACAAATCCGACGCCGGCCTCCTCCGCTCCTTAGGCGCAGGTAACGCGGGCCTGACGCCGTGCCACGGCAACATGAGAAGGGAATCGGTCATTCAACCAGGCGGAAGAGCGCTCTTCGTATCCAATCGCCTGGCGATATGCAACGTTTTGGTTGTGTTAGCTAGCTGCGTATTGCTGACCGCCCAAAATGTGGTATTGACGGGCGCGCTCAGCGGACGGGCCACGGACCAAAGTGGCGCGGTGGTGCCGGGAGCGTCTGTTGTTGTACAGAACATCGAGACCGGCGTGAAACAATCTGCCGAGACAAACCATACCGGACTTTACCGGTTTCCCGTCCTCACGCCGGGCTCCTATTCCATCACGGCAAGTCTCAAAGGTTTTCGCGATGTTCAGGGCCTGATCCAAGTACTGGTGGGAAACACCACGTTGCAGGACATCAAGCTGCAGGTGGGAGCCAGCAGAGACACGGTTAAGGTAAGCGGGACGGCACCGCTGCTACGGCCAGCGGAATCCTCCGCCAGCACCGTGATGGAGCGGTCGCTGATCGAGGAGCTACCGCTCAACGGGCGCCGTTACAACGACTTCACGCTGCTCACACCGAACACCAACCCCGACGGCGACACGGGCCTTGTGAGCATTGCCGGACAACAAGGCGGAGAGGACTCAGGATACGCCAATGGAAATGGCTCCAACGCCTTCACCGTTGACGGGACCAATGCGACCAGCAACTATTTCGGCGACATTCTAGGACGTTATCGCGTCCCATACCTGTATGGCGAGAACGCGATCCAGGAGTTTCAAGTCGCGGTAAGCCCCTACTCGGCGGTCTATGGGGGTGGAGCGAGCTTTATTAACGCGGTGACCCGATCAGGGAGCAGTGCGCTCCATGGAAGCGCGTTCTACTACAACCGGAACTCCGCAACGGGAGCCAATGACGCTCTCTCCAATGCCAGTGGCTTCCCCAAACCGCAAGATGCTTTGCAGCAATTCGGCGCCGGGCTGGGCGGGCCGATACTGCGGAACCGTTTATGGTTCTTCGTGGATTATGAGCAGCAACTGGAAAACGATCCGATTTCCGTCATCAACCCGGCATTGGCGACGGCGCAGGCGAATTTAGCGACGTATTTTGGAATTCCGGCCGGGACGAAGCTACCTGCGCCGAACGCGCCCTACCCGGTGCCGGGCACGGACAGCGCGCCTGACCCGAGCAATCCGGTGTACCTCCAGCAAGTGTCGAACGCTCTGAACGCATTGAACTCCAATCTTGGAGTCCAACCAAGAAAGAAAAACGATCTGGTGTTTACGCCCCGGCTGGACTACCAGGCCAGTTCCCGCGACAGCCTGTTCCTGAGCTTCAATGTGAATCGGTTCAACTCGCCCGGAGGCGTCATCACCGTCAGTCCGGTGGCTGCTTACGGGACGCAAACGCTAGCCAACGACTATGTGCGTGACTTTCAAGCCAGCCTGGGCTGGACGCACACGTTCTCCTCCAAACTGCTGAACGAATTCCACGCGGGCACCTCGGACGATAACCAGATCGCGACACCAACCGGCCGGGCTCCAAACATCCCCACGTTGATACTGGATAGCCCAGCCTCTTTCACCCTAGGCAATGCCCCGTTTTCCGTGGGAAGAGTTTTTGAAAAGCAGTGGTCTCTGGCCGACCGAGTCGACTACGTGATTGGCAAGCACACGTTGCAATTCGGTTTCGATTGGAGCCGCGCCTGGGATGCGGACACCAATTTTGGCGGCGCAGATCCGAATGCGGACGTGCAGTTCGGGTCGTTCCTCGGCAGTTATGAATTTTCGAATCTGGAGAGCTTTGCGCTCGGTGAATACAACCTATTTAGTCAGGCTTCGGGAAACCCGACATTTTCTTTTGCCGTGCCTTACTACGGATTCTACATGCAAGATTCTTTCCGGGCCTTGCCGCATTTGACCCTGGAAATGGGATTGCGCGAGGACTTCCAGGTTTACCCACAGCCGGCGCAAAATCCGGCGTTCCCACTCACCGGACAATATCCGAACCAGTTTCGACGCCTGGCGCCACGCTTCGGATTTGCCTGGCAACCCGTCCCGAAGACAGTAGTGCGCGGAGGATTCGGGCAGTTCTATGACAACATGAATGGCCTGAACTACCGGAACGCGGTCGTCTCGAACGGACTGGCGTCACAGCAGTCCTCGGTGAGTGCCAGTTACAACCCGGCTCTGCTGCCGGACCAACAGATACCAACGTTTCCGAGTGTCATTCCGCGTGGTTCCCCCCTGTTCCAGGCTTCTCCGGACATTTCCCTGGTTTCTCGACAGTTTCGGGTGCCCTATGTATTGCAGGCCAGTTTGCAGATTGAGCGGGAGATTTCTGAGAACACAAGCGTAAGTATCGGCGGCATGTGGAGTCACGCACTGCATCTGCTTTCGGGCAGCGCCTATGACTTGAACCTGAATCCGTTGCAAGGCACGACGACGTATGTGGTATGTCCTCCGGGAACAACCACGGCGCCCTGCACCGGGCAGACGGTCACCCTGCCGAACATGGACAATGGTCTGCTGACCGAAGGCCGCATCAACCCCAACTTTGGCGAGATCAATGAACTGATCAGCCCCGGGCAAAGCTATTACAAGTCGTTGTTCGTGCAATTGCAGCACCGCATGTCACACGGCCTTTCCATGCAATTTTCTTACACGTTGGCCAAGAGCACCATGCTGGATGGGATGGACTTCAACAATCAGTTCGACTTCAGCAATACCAGTGCTCCCTCCCTGTTAGACCAGCGGCATCGAATTAGCTTTGCCGGCGTCTACCGGCCTGGGCTGGAAAGATTCGCTGGTTCGCGCAGCGGGCGCGCCTTACTCTCGGGCTGGAGGCTGAGCAGTGTCATGGAGTTCTCTTCCGGCCGGCCGTATGCGGGTTTGTTGAGTCCCGCATGCACCAGTTCGAACCTGTCATTCAGTAATTGCGGCCTCAATGTGAATGGCACTCTCACGGGCAATGACAACCTGAACGACACCGTTTTCAACGAAGACACCGCGAACACCGCGGCGGGCATCAATGGCGGTGGCCCCACGCCGGGAATTGGCCTGAATTCTTTCTACGGCCCGTGGACCGAGAGGATCGACGTTGCGCTGGCCCGCGGTTTTTCAATTAGGGAAGGCAAGGAATTGCAAGTTCAAGCGCAAGTGTTCAATCTGTTCAACCACGCCAATTACTTCGTGCAGAACGGCGATGGGATCAACCAACTGCAATACAACCCAATCGGAACCAACTGCGGCGATGGGGTGGCGTTGAACCAGACCTGCTATCTGGTGCCGAACTCGGGCCCCGGCAATTTCGGAGCCCTGCAGGAAATCAGCCCAAATGGCCTTCCCCGCGTGTTTCAGTTTTCCGCACGATTCACGTTCTAGTTTTCAACCTGTTCAATCGCTCTCAATACGGCAGCCCGCAAGCGAATCTCTCTTCACCGCTCAGCTTCAGCGCCATCACGACGCTGGTGAATCAAGGAGCCACTGGAAGCGGAACGCCACCGCAGTTTCAGCTCGCCTTGCGGTTGTCTTTCCGATAGGAAGCGGCGGCCTGTCAAGTCGTGAAATCACACGCACCTCGCAACGTGTGCAGGCGCAGTGCACCGTTGCTCAATCATTCGTCAGATCAAACGAGGTTTTGGCTACACAGGGGCCGGCGTGGCCAGACTTCCCAGGTTAAGCGCGTTGCGTATTATGGCGGCTTGTCCAGGTGAAAGTCTGAACCTCCGCGCAATTTGTCACGCGTTTTTCACACAGCCATAACCGGAACGAGAAATACGCCTGCTAAAATTCCAAAGCATACCCTTCATCATATGTTTAAACTTTCTGACTCATCCATCGCTCTCAGGATTGTCGTGTTCGGCCTGCCGCTGCTATGTCAATCGGTGAGTGCACAGACGTTCACCGGCAGTATTGGTGGCCATGTGACTGACCCAACAGGACTTGCCATACCGGACGTTCAAGTCGTGGCGACGGAGACTGCAACCAGTGAGACCTCCAAGACCGTGACCAATGGCGTGGGCGACTACTCGCTGGGCTTCCTCAAACCGGGTGCCTATCGTATTACGTTCTCTGCCAAAGGTTTCAAAGAAGTCGTTGCCAGCGATCTTCAGTTGCAACTGAATCAGAGCTTTCGCCTCGATCAGGCGCTGGAGGTGGGTTCGGTTAGCGACAGCATCGAGGTCACGGCCACCGCGTCGCAAGTGAATTTCGACTCGCCCGAAATCGCGCACGTAGTCGGAGCGGAGCAGTTGGAAAATATTCCGGAGCTAGTCAACCCCGGACGTGGGCGTTCACCATTCCTGCTGGCAAAGCTGCTTCCGGGCGTGGTCTCCACCAGCTCAAACAACAGCAACATCAACAATTTCAGTTTTGGCGGCGGCCGTCCCGACACTAACGAGATTCTGGTTGACGGGTTGCCCACGACGAATCCATCGGACAACACATACACCTTCACGCCCTCACCCGATTCCGTCGACGAGTTCAAGGTGATTACCACCGCGTTTTCCGCCGAGTTCGGCCACACCGGCGGTGGCGTCCTACTGGCGACCTCAAAGCGCGGCACGAATGAATTTCACGGAAGTATCTACGACTATTTCCGCAACCGTATTCTGAATGCCCGCAGTTTCTTTCAGGCGGAGAATAACCAGCGGTACATTCAGAATGATCCCGGGTTCACGCTGGGCGGCCCCGTCTTGTTTCCAGGCTACAACGGGCGAAACAAAACCTTCTTTTTCGCCGACTACAATGAAACGCTGTCGACCACTCCATCCGACAGCCTGCAACTGACGCCCACCGCCGCAGAACGGGCTGGCAATTTCTCCCAGACGCAGACCGGCGGCGCCAATGTCGTGATCTACGACCCGCTGACAACGACCGTGGACGCGAGTGGCAACATCACCCGGCAGCCATTCGCTGGAAACATCATCCCTGCAAGCCGGATCGATCCTGTGGCCACGCGAATCGCGGCGTACTACCCGAATCCAAACGGGTCCTTTCAAGGCGGCGCCTACAACTACCAGGTCAATGCGAGTAACTACAATCAGATCGCGCAGGGGCTCATTCGCATCGATCAAAACTTCGGCGATAACGACAAGATCTTCGCGCGCTACGGGCGATACAATCCCAATAACCCCGCGGTGATCCAAATCAATAACGCCGCCAACCCCAACAATGGCGGTGGCTGGTGGGACAACCAGGCCGGCCTTGGATACACACATATCTTCAGCCCGACGGTCTACAACGATTTCCGGGTTGGCTTTGTGCAGGAGATCAACTACACGGAACCGGGTGGATCGCCGGTTCCACAACTTGGCCTGACAGGAGTCCCGCTGAGCGAGTTTCCAGACATCGCCACCAGTAACTATATCCAACTCGGCGCAGGTTCCGCATTTCACGACCGCGACCGAAGCTGGGTCTTTAACGAGGCGCTTCAGATCCAGAGGGGGAAGCACTTGCTGAAGATCGGCGGTGACTACCGCCATCAGATGTACCACTATTACAACCCCGGCTACAACGATGGGTACTCATTGGCCGGCGCATACGCGTTCGATTCGACCTTTACATCGGTAACCTCGAATTCAAATAGCGGTTGGGATCTCGCGGATTTTCTGCTCGGACTTCCCACTCAGACGACGGTTGAGAGCGAGGACTACACCTATCGCGAAATTATCAACAGTGCGTCCCTGTTCATCCAAGATGACTTTAAAGTGACTCCGAAGCTGACGTTGAATCTCGGCCTGCGCTGGGAATATGACGGTCCGTACTCAGAGGCCAACAATCAATTTGCGAGCTTCAACCCAACGCTCTTGAATCCGCAAACGGGAAACCTGGGTGATGACGAGTTTGCCGGGCGCAACGGTGCTCCCGAGCACTTCATGCCGAACGTCTATCACAATTTCCTGCCGCGCGTCGGTTACGCCTGGAACTTGCTGAAAGACACGGTGTTCCGCGGTGGCGTCGGTTTCTATCGGCTCCCAAACATCGGCTTCTATCAGTTCGGGCCGCTTTCCAAGTATGTGCAATACGGACAGTTCCAAAGCTCGAATGGCTACACGCCGGTTTATCAGCTGGATCAGGGAGTTCCAGCGGCTCCCCACTTCGTGGATGCGAACGGAAATCCGGAGGTACCCGCGAGCCTGACCAATCCGAGCTCCACCGTCCAGGAGATCGATGGCCGCGTTCGCACGCCCTACAACATCTCTTGGGAGTTTGGAGTCGAGCGGCAAATCGGGTCGTGGTTCGCCGAAATCGACTACTCCGCCAGTAAAGGCGTGAAACTGCCGATTGTGTTAAACGACGACGATCAACTGCAACCCAGCCAATTCTCCACCGGGAGCCAAGCGCTGCGTCCGTTCCCGCAGTACGCCAATGTTCAATCCCTGACGATGGATGGCAACTCGGTCTACAATTCCCTGCAAGCGAAGTTGGAGCATCGCTGGAAGAACGGTTTTGTGCTCTCGGCTGCCTATACCTTCAGCAAGCTGCTGGACGATGTGGATGAGGTGGCGGACTCGAACAGCAGGGCGCATCGCCAGGGTATTCAAAACGTTTATGACCTGCGAGCCGAGTGGGGCATTGGCGGCTACGACATCCCGCAACGATTCGTCGCGAACTATGTCTACAGCCTGCCGTTTGGGCCTGGCAAGAAATGGGGCGGCGATACGCCAGTGGTCCGAGACATCATCGGCGGTTGGGAATTTTCCGGCATCACGGAATTCCAGACTGGCCAGCCGCTGCCGATTACGCAACCGAACAATACACATGGATTCACGGAGACGCAGCGTCCCAATGTGATCGGCAGTCCAGTGCTCTCCAGTGGACAAACCATACAGCACTGGTTCAACACCGCCGCATTCCAGGAAGCCCCGGACTTTACGCTTGGCGACTCCCCGCGTTTCCCTCTGCACGGTCCGGGCCTGAATAATTGGGACTTGGCGTTGCAGCGCAATTTCATGATCCGCGAGAGGGTCAGGCTACAATTCCGTGGTGAATTCTACAACGCTTGGAATCATGCGCAATTCAGTAATCCCAACGGCTCGGTGACGAGCCCGAGTTTCGGCGCCATCGGTGGCACTTCGGAGGCCGGCCGCGTCACTGAACTCGTGCTGCGGATCTTCTTCTAATGCAAATTCTTTTGTCGCTCTGGCTGGCGGCTCAGATAACCGTCATTTCGCACCGGGGTGAGCATTTGGCCCATCCCGAAAACACGCTTGCTGCGTTTCAGGCCGCCATCGATGCGGGCGCCGATTTCTTCGAGCTCGATGTTCGAACCACCTCCGACGGGCGCCTGGTGCTGATGCACGACCGGACGGTGGATCGCACGACGAACGGCAAAGGGCTGGTTCGTGAGATGACGTTTGAGCAGATTCGTGCGCTGGATGCTGGGGCGAAATTCGGGCCGCAGTTCGCGGGCACAGCGGTGCCCACTTTCGACGAAGCGCTGAACCTGGCTCACGGCAAGATCGGCGTCTATGTCGATTGCAAAGACATCGCTCCGGCCAATCTGGTCGCGGCCCTCGAGAAGACGGATATGCTCGACAAGGTCGTGATCTATGGGGGCGCAGGTTTTTTGAAAGGTGTACTGGCACTGCGCCCGTCTCTGAAAGTCATGCCCGAAGCCGACAACGCCACCACACTCGAAAAGCTGCTCGCCAATTTAATCTCCGCGTGGTCGCTTTCGACGCGGGTGACTTCAAAGATGATGTGATCGCAATCGCGAAGCAGGCGCACGTTGACATCTACGTCGACCGCCTGGGACCCGCTGATAAGGCGCCGATCTGGCAGGATGCCATCGATCGGGGAGCAGCCGGCATTCAGACCGACCGGCCCGCCGAACTGGTGCAGTATTTGCGATCTCGCGAATTGCACAAATAGCGCACTTCCCTCCTGCATTGGGAGCTGTGTGGGGACCGCTCAGAAGAAGTAGTCCACTTGGTCGTACGCCCGACTTGTCCATGGCGAATTAGCAAATTGGCCTGAATGTGGTGGTTCTTGAGGTGCTGATACCATTGCCGGGATGCGCGATTTCCTCGTCCTGTTCGTTCATTTGGTCGTCACCGTGGCACGACTGGCAAGGCCGGGCGGACTCCGTTCCGTTGTTGCCGAGTCCGTCCTGGTCCGGCATCAACTACTGGTCCTCAATCGCGGCCGCAAGCGTGCACCCAACCTGCGCGCCGCGGATCGGTTCAACGCCGGTTTGTGTACCCTTTTCATGCGCCCGGCACGCGTCCTCCGTTCCGCCATCGCGCTGAAGCCTTCCACTCTGTTGCATCTGCACAGTGTGCTGAGGAAACGAAAATACCGCATGCTGTTTTCGCCCGTGAGCGTGCGGCGGCCGGGCCCGAAGGGGCCGAACAAAGCCCTCACGACGCCGTCGTTGCAATGAAACGGCGTAATCCTACCTGGGGCTGTCCCTGCATCGCTCAGCAGATCGCGCTGGCCTTCGGCGTGGAGACCGACAAGGATGTTGTTCGCCGTCTCCTGAGTGTTCATTACCGGCCGGAAGCGGATTCGGGGGGAGGTCCTTCCTGGCTTACGTTTCTCGGCCATATGAAGGACAGTTTGTGGAGCTGCGATTTAATCCGATGCGAATCGGCAATCCTGAGAATACATTGGGTCCTCGTTGTGATGGACCAATTTACGCGTCGCGTCATTGGGTTTGGCGTCCACAGCGGCATCGTGGATCGAGTGGCGCTGTGCCGGATGTTCCGCCGAGCGATTCGCGGGCACAGTCTGCCAAAATACCTCAGCTCGGATCATGATCTGCTGTATCGCTTCCACCAATGGCAAGCCAATCTTCGGGTACTCGGGGTCACCGAAATCAAGACTGTTCCTTACGTGCCGCTTTCGCATCCCTTCGTAGAGCGACTGATCGGGACAGTTCGGCGCGAGTGCCTCGACCGGATCCTGTTCTGGACCACGGCCGATCTGGAGACGAAGCTGATCGATTTTCAGCATTACTATAACGGCCATCGAACGCACGCTGGGCTGGAAGGACGCCTGCCAGAACCGGCTATTGCCGGATCTATGTCACCAATAGGTCTCGATTCCTACCACTGGCGGAGGCACTGTCGAGGCTTGTACCAGACTCCAATCGCCGCGTGATTCTATCAATTCGCCATGAACAGGATGAAATGAGCGGGTTTCGGCTCAGCGGCAGTGACGTCGCTGGAGGAACACATCAACCAACTGACCCCTAACCGGATCCGCTTACGCCTGTTGCATCTATGATTTCTTGGGGGCGATCACCAACCTCCCTCTTTCGCGCCAAACCACCACACGAGCCCTACCGTGGCAGTATTCTGTTCTTTCTTGAGAAGACCCAGCACGTCGGTCAGGAAATAGGGATGGTTTGAAAAATCCCGGCGCCATTCCTGCCGTAGCAAAAAACCATCTGCAATCCGTTGTTCGAATGTCAGCGTGGTCTCCTTCACAATCTGTGTGGCTCCAGTGAACAGGCCGCCGCGGTCGGAAAGGTACTCGGTCCTTCCGGCGATTGCCATCTTTGGCGTGAATTGAAAACGAGCGTACGCGGCTCCACCGGTTGTATGAGCTGGGGGCGATGAAGTCGTTAGGCGCTGAATAACATAATCGCCTTCCACAGCTAATGTCAATTTGGGCGATGCCTGCCACGTAAGGTAGCTATCCAAGATGTGCAATTTCCCTTTAGGCGCATTCGGGATCGGTTCAAATGGCATCCCTTGTTGCGTGGGGAGGTTCGATCCCGTCGTGGCGGACACAAACTGGACGTCGGGGTGTTCCTGTCCCAGGTAGTAGTTGGCGGTCCACGCTACGTTCTTATGCGGTTGGAGGTTCAGTCCAAAGAGCTGATCCTTGAAGTTGTTGAAGGGCTCGGTTTGTTGAGTACCGTTGGTGACCCAATAGTTCACGGCGATGGTGTCGTTGAATTTGTAATTTACGCGCGCGCCTGTGTGATAAAAAGGAAGGAAATCGAACCAAAAAGAACGCGAGTAGTTCATCTGATCCTTCGTGTAGTTTCCCTCGACGCCCAATGAACTGGCCCATTTACCGAAGTCCACAGTCAATCCGCTTCCCACTGGAATCACATATGTCCCATAGGCCTGGAAGATGTTGCGCCAGACGTTCGGACGCAGTTCGTTAGCGGCATTGCCCTGCAGCGTTTCGGTCGCCTGCCCAAATTGTAAGTCGAGGCGGAGACCGAAACGTTTACCGTGCCCAGGATCGGCAGGATTCTCAAGAACGACGTCCGCTTGATTCAGGCTGAACGCATTGCTGCTCACATCATAGGAGCGGAGGAGATTCACCCGGCCGATAGGATTGTTGAAGTTATAGCCATAGTAGCCGTCTAACAGGAAATTGACCGTCGTGCCTCGCAGAAGGTCGCTTGCGCCTGGCGAAGTATTCGATGCGGTCGTTGGATTAGCGGCAGGTGTGTTCACAAGCGTCTCGGACGCCTGGTTCGGTACTGTCGAAGCTGGCACACTGATTTTGCCCGAGGATTTTAGCTTCTCCTCCAGATCGTCTACTCGCGCCTGAAGCGTGTGTACGAGTGTCGTCAGCTCGGCAATCTGCCGATTGATCTCCCCTGGATCTGCTCGATTCTCCTGGGCGTGAACCAGGATGGGGAAAAGCGCCGGCAAGACAAACCGTGCCGTGATTTTTGCGAGACTGAAACGGAATCCTTTGCGTGTGTAGTGGAACATAACCTCGCCTTTTGTGAAAGACGGAGTCCCATCGGCAATGCCCGGATCGTCACATCGCTAAAACGTTTCATCTCGCAGAAGGGCAGTGCGCGACGGGGAGCACCGCTCGCTCGAGCATACACGGAGAGGCCTAAAGAAGCCATAGAAAAGGTGTAAAGGACCCACGAAGATCGCGCAGGCCCTGACGCCCTGTGGTCTGCCATATCTTCAAGACAATAAGCCGGTTAGCGTGAAGTCGTTGCACGCGGTATCGCCGTCTCCCGATTAGGCGGTTCATGGTGACGACCTGGTGCTAATGACGACTGTTACTCCCGGCGACGGCAACAAGCGCGTAGCGGTGACGGCTGCATTTCTGAAAGTGTAACCTGCACCCGGCGGATCCCGTCTCCACTTATCCCGCCATTGCCGGATGCGACGGACTGAAGCGCGCGATGTGGGAATGGGGTGTTGAGACTGGCTCTCATGCTCTGCGTTTGGTCCTCGGCGGCGTCTTCGACCGGTTTCCGAACGTGACCCTGGTGCTGGGGCATTTTGGGAGAGACACTGCCATACCGCCTTTGGCGCTTGGACAGCCGAGCCAGGATCTACGGGCTAAAACTGAAAAGACGTCCGTCGGAGTATATCCGCGAGCACATCTGCGTAACCTTGGCTATCCGGAGATTGAGCCGAGAACTCTACGTCCAGCGGTTCGAGATGACTCGCTGCTGGGTGCCCAGTCTGGACAAGTGTGCCAGTCTTGCGCAGATGTCATTGGTCTAAAAGCAACTGGAGTAGTTCGAGCGACCTGGTTTTAAGCCGCAAGAGTTCGAAACGTGTCCAGTGTGGGGAGCCAACGTCTGGGCTCCCAGGATCTCCCCTTTCCAACTTGCCGGTTCTCTGTTGACAACAACTTATCCATTTCGTACCAGGTGGCCAGCGAGCTTTGAAAGGCTTCTCGCCGGCGGCCGCACGGAAAGGCGCGACAGGCCGAGTGCAGTCTGCCCGTGGATTCACGACAAATGCGAACATTCGAAAACTCGAATATAATATAAACTATGCGCTGCCAATGGTCTGGTTATGCCGCTCAAATCGTCAGGCCACCTAAGAACTGAAGGCAGCAAGCTATCGCGATCCCATGATTCGTGACTTCTACGCCGCTGGCCTTCTGGTTTACGCATTGGGTGCGGCCGGCGGGTTAGCGGGCCACTTCTTTAAGAGAACAGGATCGTGGTTGACGAGCCTGCTCTGTCTTCTTTCTCTTGCCGGAGCGGTTCTGGAAACCGGGGCCTCGCTGGGTGCATTGTTCGCCAATAGTGAACTGGCATGGTCATTGTCGTCCGGTGTACCTTACTTGAGCTATGCCGTTCGCTTGGATCCGCTCTCGGCATATTTCAACCTGGCGTTGTCACTTCTGGCGGCGTCCGTGTCCATCTATTCTCTCGGTTATATCGGGCATGGCCCGGCCCGCAAAAGCCCGGGGTTGTTCTGCTTCTTCCTCAATCTGCTTCTGCTTTCGCTGACGCTCGTCTTTACCGCCTCCAACATTCTGTTCTTCCTCATCGCCTGGGAACTGATGACGGTGGCTGGCTATTTTCTCGTCGTCTTCAACCATGAGTCGGCGGAGTCAAGGAGAGGCGGACTGCTCTACATTTTGATGTCGCGCGGCGGTACCGGCATGCTGTTCGTCGGCTTTCTGCTCCTGGCGACGGTTGCGGGGAGCATGGAATTCTCCGCGTTGCACGGTGCCGGGGAACGTCTGACGCCATTCGTTGGCGCGCTTGCGTTTGTGCTGCTCTTCTTGGGCTTCGGTGTCAAAGCCGGCATCATTCCGCTGCACATCTGGTTGCCGGTTGCTCACCCGGTCGCTCCCAGCAACATCTCTGCGCTGATGTCCGGCATCGTCATCAAAACCGGAATCTATGGCATGGCCCGCGTATTTTTCGACTTCTACGGGGCAGTGCCGGTTTGGGCGGGAATGTTGGTGCTTGTGGTCGGCGTCATCTCGGCCTTACTCGGTGTTCTATATGCCTTGATGGAGCATGATCTCAAGCGGTTGCTGGCCTATCACAGCATCGAAAATATCGGGATTATCTTGATGGGCTTCGGTTCGGCGCTGCTGTTCCGCTCGTTCGGCCATCCGCAACTGGCCGCGTTGGCGCTGGTGGCCGGGCTGTTTCACACGCTGAATCATGGCGTGTTCAAGTGCCTGCTGTTCCTGGGAGCCGGTGGCGTGCTGCATGCGACACATACCCGGAACATGGAAGAAATGGGCGGGTTGATCCGGCGCATGCCGGCGACGGCGCTGTACTTTCTGATTGGCGCTATCGCCATCTCCGGGCTTCCACCACTCAACGGCTTCGTCAGCGAGTGGTTTACCTATCAGGCGTTGCTGGCTGGATTCGGCGCCACCCCGGACTTGACTCGGGTCGCGTTCCCGATTGCCGGAGCGCTGCTGGCACTGACCGCCGCGCTCGCCGCCACCTGCTTTGTTAAAGCCTTCGGCATCACTTTCCTCGCGCTGCCGCGCAGCACGGAAGCCGAACAAGCCCGCGAGGTTCCGCTGGCCATGCGGTGGGGCATGGCGATCCTGGCGCTGGCGTGCGTCCTGCTCGGCCTGGGTGCCACGTGGTTTCTTCCGGTTTTCGACTCGATCACAACCCAAGCCTTCGGCATCCCGATCAGTAGCAGTCTGGTAGGCGGGGGTGGTCTGTTGTTGACGCTCGGCGCCGGCCGAAGCGGAAGTGTTTCCACCGCGGTGATAGCCCTGTTGCTGGTGGCGTTGGGCGCCGTGCCGCTGGTGCTGTGGTTCTTGTGGGGAAGGAAATCCGTGCGGGCTAGCGGTCCCGCCTGGGACTGCGGGCTGCCGGGTTTGACCGCAGCGAATGAGTACACAGCCACCGCATTTTCCAAACCGCTCCGAATGATCTTCGCGGCGCTGTTCCGGCCACGCAGAGAGATTCAGGCGGAGTTCGACGTGTCGCCATACTATCCCAAGGCGATCCACTTCGAATCGGAGATCCAGCCGGCCTTCGAAAAGCATTTCTATGGCCCGTTGCGGGACGGCATTTTGGCGATTGCCTCACAGATGCGCCGGTTGCAGGCTGGCAGTATCCATGCCTATCTGGCCTACATTTTCGTGACGTTGATCCTGTTGCTGTTGTTTGGGGTACGCGGATGACCGGGCAGATTCTGGCCGTCCTGGTTCAGATGGCTCTCGTGCTTTTCCTCTCCCCTCTCATCACCGGTTTCAGCCGGACGCTGAAGGCGCGGCTGCAAACGCGCCGTGGCGCTGGGATCTTACAGCCCTATCGCAATCTTCACAAGCTGCTGCGGAAGGGTATGGTCATTCCCGATACGGCGTCCTGGATTTTCGCGGCTACTCCGTACGTTTTGTTTTCGACAACGCTGCTGGCCGGGCTGTTGATCCCTGCGATCTCCGCACAAGCGCCGTTGAGTTTGTTCGGTGGGGTGCTCGCAGTAGTCTATTTGCTCGCGCTGGGCCGGTTTTTCTTAGCCCTTGGCGGACTGGATACGGGAAGCTCCTTCGGTGGCTTGGGCAGCAGCCGGGAGATGACTATCTCTGCCATCGCCGAACCTGCTTTGATGCTGGCGGTGTTTACGGTGGCTTTGGGAGCGGGGTCCACGAATCTCAGCACCGTAGCACAGGCGGCGTTGGGACAGAGCTGGCGTTTCCTGGCGCCCTCGCAAATGCTGGCCTTCGCCGCGCTCTTTATCGTCCTGATCGCGGAAACGGGGCGAATTCCAGTCGACAATCCGGCGACGCATCTGGAGCTCACCATGATCCACGAGGCGATGATTCTGGAGTACTCCGGGCCCTACCTGGCGTTGATTGAGTGGAGCGCCGCGATGAAGCAAATGGTGCTCATGACGCTGCTGGTGAATGTGTTCTTTCCATTCGGCTTGAGCACCGGCTGGTCCCCGGCGGCCGCGCTGATCAGCCTGCTTACGTTCATCGGGAAGCTGCTTCTATTGGCCGTGGCCGTCGTGCTGGTAGAGACAAGCAATGCGAAGCTCAGGCTATTCCGTGTTCCCGAACTGCTGGCGGTGGCGTTTGTATTGAGCGCCCTGGCCCTGATTTCGACGTTTCTATTTTGAGGAGTGAGGAGTTCATGTTGTTCTGGCAGGATCCGCAATTCGGCGCCAAGATGATCACACTGATGGCGGCGTTGGTGCTGGTGGTGCAAATCCTGATGGTGGCCCAGCGCTGGCTGGTGACCAATATCCGCGCCTTCGGCGTGCAGTCATTTTTGTTAGCTTCTATCGCCACCACCATCGCTTACTTCAATCACGCACCCCACATCTATGCTGTCGCCGCACTCACCCTGGTCGTAAAGGCCGTCTTCTTGCCGGTTTTCTTGGAGCGTCTAGTGACCAAAATCGAGGTTCGCCAGGAGATCGAGCCGTTCGTAAATGTTCCGCTTTCGGTGATTGTCTCCGGACTCCTGACCCTGCTCGCCTACATGATCGCGGAATCGTTTCACCGGCCCGAGGAAGTTACCGGACCGGCGACCCTCGGCCACAACACACTCGCAGTAGCCATCTCGCTGTTCCTGATCGGCTTCTTCATGATGGTGAGCCGGCGCAAGGCGCTGACCCAGGTTCTGGGGCTGCTCTGTTTGGAGAATGGGCTCCTGCTTGCCGCGATCTCATTGACATACGGGATGCCGCTGATCGTCGAGATCGGCATCTTCTTCGACATTTTGGTCGCGGCGTTGGTGCTGGCCATACTGATCTATCGCATCCGCGAGACGTTCGATTCGATGGATGTCAGCCGGCTGAGCCGGTTGCGAGGCTGACGGCGACGATGACGATCCTCCTTCTCCTGTTGATTCCGCTCCTCGCCAGCACGATCACGATGGTGCTACGCAGCCGCCGCAGCATGGAGTTCGTGTATCTGCTGTCCGCCGCTGGGTCGTTCGTGACGGCGATTCTACTGGCAGCGGAGGTGTTGCGCGGAAGACCGGCTACATGGGGAGACGGCTTCTTGTATGCCGATCATCTCAGCGCGTTGGTAGTCGTTCTAACCGCGTTCGTCTATCTCGCGGCCGCCCCCTACGCCATTGGATACTTTCGCCGGGACGAGGAGGCACAAGTCTTCGGCGACGCCGACAACCCAACCAGCATGGCGAAGCTGCGCAAGTACTATGCCCTGACGCCTCTTTTTGGTGCCTGCATGTTCCTGGTCGCCGTGGCCAACAATCTCGGAGTGATGTGGGTGGCGGTGGAGGGTACCACGCTTACGTCGATCTTTTTGGTGACTTACTATGGCCGCCCCACTTCTCTGGAAGCGGCGTGGAAATACGCGATGATCGGCGGTGTGGGCCTTTCCATGGCGCTGTTCGGAACGGTGCTCACCTACTACTCGGCACACCAGGTGCTGGGCGGAGAAAGTCTCAGTGCACTGAACTGGTCCGTCCTGGTGAACAGCGCCGCGCGATTCGACAAGAACGTGATGCGCCTTGCGTTCATCCTGGTCCTGCTTGGCTATGGGACCAAGGCCGGCCTGGCGCCGATGCACACCTGGAAGCCCGATGCATATAGCGAGGCGCCGGTTCCGGTTGCGGCGCTGATGGCAACAGCGGTGCTGAATTGTGCGCTCTACGGATTGGCCCGGTTTTACGTGCTGGCGGTGCGATGCCTGGGCCCGTCGTTCGGCTCCCAGTTGCTCATCCTGTTCGGCCTTCTATCCATCGGGATTGCTCTGCCCTTCATCCTCGTCCAGAGAAGTTACCGCCGGCTGCTCGCGTATTCGAGTATCGACCACGGCGGCATCATGGTGCTGGGCCTGGGCTTCGGAGGAGTTCTGGGGCCGCTGGGAATGCTGCTGCACATGACATTTCATTCAGTAACGAAGCCCCTGCTGTTTTTCTGCGCGGGTAACGCTCAGCAGCATACGGGGAACGATTCGCTCAGGAAAGGACCGGGGGGGCTGCTGCATACGTTGCCGGTCACCGCACCGATATTCCTGCTCGCAACATTAGCAGTGACCGGAACCCCTCCGTTCAGCCTGTTTCAAAGCGAGTTCACCATTCTCCGCGCAGGCTTCGCGGCCCAGCGGATCGGTGCCAGCATCTTGTTTGTCGTCTTGGTGGTTGCGATTTTTTGCGGATTCTTCTACCACGTTACGCAATTGGTGTTCGGAGCAGGGAACGGCCAGCCCCGCGGGGACCGCTCCCGCTGGAAGACCTACCCCGTCATTGGGCTTTCGCTGATCGTTTTGCTGCTGGGGTTCTGGCTGCCGGGGCCCATTTACGCCCTGGTGGATGGGGCCGCGCGCATTCTGGTGGTGCAGCCATGACGCGCAAATTCGATCAGATCCGCGAGAGCGATAGGGGTTCGTTCGAAACCTGGAACGAGCAGGGTGCAGAAATCTACACGGAGCTGCCCATCTCCGATGTGCGCCCTGTAGCGGCCCGCTTGTTGGAGCTTGGCTGCCGCCTGGCCGCTGTGTTTGCCGAAGATCGGACGGCACCCGAGGAGCGCTACTACCTTTATTACGTGTTCGAGCATCCCGAGGACGTGCGCTATTTGCTGGTGCGGGCGCCTGTCGCGCCGAGTAGCGCCGTGTTCCCTTCACTGGCGGCTGAGATCCCGGCCGTGAACTGGCAGGAGCGCGAGATTCAGGACTGGTTCGGCTTGCTGGCCGATGGGCACCCCAATCCGCGCCGGGTCGCCCTGCACGACAACTGGCCGGACGTAAACCCACTGCGCAAGGACTTTCCCATCGATACCGTGCTTCCGCCATTCGAAGGCGAGCGTCACGTCTATCGGCCAACGCTCGGGGAAGGCGTCTTCCAGATTCCAGTGGGGCCCATTCACGCGGGCATCATCGAGCCGGGCCACTTCAATTTCGCTGTCGCCGGCGAGCCGATTCTTTATTTGCAACTGCGAATGTTCTACGTCCACAAGGGAATCGAGAAGCGTTTCGAGCAGTTGCCCGTCCATCGCGCCGTCTACCTTGCGGAGAGCATTTCCGGTGACTCGAGCTTCTCGCACGGGACGGCTTTCTGTCAGGCCGTGGAACGGGCAGCGGATGCCGAGATTCCGGTGCGCGCCAGACAAATGCGCACCATTCTTCTGGAGTTAGAGCGCCTTTACAACCACGTCGCCGATATCGGTGCCATCGCGACAGACGTTGGATTCGTAATTGCGAACGCGCACGCCTCGCGTCTTCGCGAGATGATCCTTTGCCTGAACGAGGAACTCACCGGCAGCCGGCTTCTGCGCGGCATGGTTTGTCCCGGCGGGGTGCGTTGGGATTGGAACGTTGGCCAGATGGGCCACTGCCTCGATGTGCTGAAGACCTTCGAGAGCGAATTCTCGGATCTGATGCAGATTATTGAATCGTCCGACTCCACTCGCGACCGTCTCGAACGAACCGGGATTCTGCGCCCCGAAAAAGCAAAGGATTTGGGCATTGTAGGTGTGGCCGGGCGCGCATCGGGCATCGACCAGGATGTCCGCCGCGACCATCCCTATGCTGCCTATGACACGGTTTCTCTCCCAGTACCGGTCTACCAGGAAGGCGACGTTTTCAGACGAGTGCAAGTCAGGGTGGACGAAGTTGGGCAATCGCTGGCGTTGATACGGGAAGTCGAATCCGGCCTCGAACCAGGCCCTCACCGTGTCCCCCTGCCGTCTCTTCCGCCGGACCGCTGCGCACTGAGTGCCGTGGAGGGCTGGCGCGGAGAAATTCTCCATTGGATACGGACGGGCCCTGAGAACCGCCTGGAACGCTGCAAGATTAAGGATCCGTCTCTGAACAACTGGCCGGCGCTAGTCGAGGCCGTGCAAGGCAACATCGTGCCCGATTTCCCGGTGATCAACAAGAGTTTCAACCTCTCCTATTCCGGAACGGATCGCTGACCTATGTTCAAGATCCTGAAAAAAACGGTGCAGACTGGGCTGGTCACTATCGGCTATCCGGAAGAGCCAGCCCGTTTGCCGGAGCGCTTCCGGGGCGCGCCGCGCTTTGACTTTGACGGCTGGCGTGATGCGCGCCCCGCTGCCGGCGCCTGCCCGACCGAGGCCATCTCGCTCCTGGATACAGAGGACACGCGTCAGGTCACGGTCGACTACGGGCTTTGCATCTACTGTGGCCAGTGCGCTGAGGCCGATCCGACCGGTGCAGTGCAAATGACCCGCCACTTTGAGCTCGCGGCGCACGACCGCCGCAACCTGGTCATCACTGCCGAGTACTACGTCAACTCTGATGGCACGCAAGGCGAGTTGAAGCTGCTTCGACGGGGCTTTTCGCCCGCCGAGCAGGCGGTGCAGAAGATCGAAACTAAGCTCCGCAATCGAATCCATGAGGTCTTGGGCCGGTCCCTCGCCATTCGCGAAGTCGATGCGGGTTCCTGCAACGGGTGCGAGGTCGAGATTACGGCGCTGAACAACCCCGTCTACGATCTGGATCGGCTTGGGATTCACTTTGTAGCCTCTCCACGGCACGCCGACATGCTGTTGGTAACGGGACCGGTCACGCGGAACATGGAGTTCGCGCTGGCGAAGGCGTATCGCGCCACGCCGGATCCCAAGGTGGTCGTGGCCGTTGGGGCGTGCGGCATCAGCGGCGGAATCTTCGGAAAGAACTACGCCATTGTCGGTGGAGTGGACCAGGTCGTTCCGGTGGATGTGTTTGTGCCCGGCTGTCCGCCTCGTCCTCACGCGCTCTTGTATGGCATCCTGCTAGCTGTCGGCCGCATGGAGGAGAAAGGGCTACCGCAATGACTCAGGAACTGCGCCGCTTCAAAGCGGATATCTTTCAAGCTCTGGCGCATCCGACGCGCATCGCCATTGTCGAAGCGCTACGCGATGGCGAGATGTCGGCCGGCCAACTCATCGAGCAACTGGGGCTGGAACAGGCCAACGCTTCCCAGCATTTCTCTGTCTTGCGGAGCAAACAGATCGTGATCAACCGGAAGGAAGGAAACCAGGTCTTTTACTCGCTCCGCGACCCGGTGCTTGTCAAGGTGCTGGATATTCTCAAGCGTTACTTTTACTCGCAACTCTCCCAGACGCAGTCCATGCTCGAAGAGATCCAGATGGAGCGGGCAACATCGAAGAAGTGATCGTGTCCGCTTCCTGCGCCAAACGGCTTGGGCCGGGCGCTAAGGCTTCACTGCGAACTTGCCGTCTAGCCGGATATCCTGGCAGGAGCTGCCGATCATCACGCGGAAGGCTCCCGGTTCGACCACCCGCTCCATGCTGCGATTCAGGAATGACAGCTCGTCGAAGCCCAGCGTGAATTTGACGGTCTTGCGTTCACCCGCCTTGAGTGCAACCTTGCGGAAGCCTTTCAACTCCTCGATCGGCCGCGTCACGCTGCTCACCACGTCCTGAATATAAAGCTGAACCGTTTCCTGGCCCTCGCGCGCGCCGGTGTTGGTAACATCCGCCGATACCTGAGCCACGCCGTACGGACCGATTTCACCAGGCGTCACCCGTAGATTGCCGTACTCGAATTTGGTGTAGCTGAGGCCATGGCCGAACGGCCAGAGCGGTGAACCGGGCATATCGACATAGTCGCGGTATTTGATTTTCCCGTCCACCCACTGTGCTTTGCTCGGCTTCATGTTGTAGTAAGCCGGCAACTGGCCGGCGTGGCGGGGCACGGTGATCGGCAATCGCCCGCTCGGATTCGTGTCGCCAAAAAGAATGTCGGCCAACGCGGTCCCACCCTGCTCACCGGGCAGCCACGCCTCGACGATTGCAGGGACCTTCTCCGCCGCCCATCGCACGGAAAGCGGCCGGCCATTAATCAGGACCAGCACCACCGGTTTGCCCGTCTCGTAGACGGCCTTGAGCAGATCCTCCTGCTGGCCTGTCAGATCGAGACTGGCGATATCGCGGCCTTCGCCGTTGCTTCCACCCTTCGGCGAATAGCGCCAGTTCTCTCCCAGGATCATGACCGCCACATCCGCCGATCGTGCCGCTTGCACGGCTTCCGCGAAGCCCGATCTGTCTGCACCGAAAACGTCACAGCCCTTGGCATGCAGCACTTTCGCCGGGACCTTCTGCCGGATTCCGTCCAGCGGCGTCACAATCTTCTGCAAGATCGCGTGATCGGAAATGTAATCGCCAAGCTGGTTCTTGTCGTTATCGGCGTTAGGGCCGATGACCGCAATGGTCTTGAGGTCTTTCCGCAGGGGCAGCAGATTGCCTTCGTTCTTCAGCAGCACGATGCCTTCGCGCGCAACTTGCAGCGCGAGATCCTGATGAGCCTGGGTATGTACGGTTTTCGCGGCGTTTTCCGGGTCCACATAAGGCCGCTCGAAAAGCCCGAGCACGAATTTCTGGCGCAAGATGCGCCGTACGGCCAGGTCAATCAGTTCCATGGACACGCGGCCTTCCCGCAGGTTCTCGGCCATTCCCTTCATGTAGCCGTCTTCCCACGAGATCCCAACGTCCAGGCCAGCCTTCAACGCGAGTGCACCCGCTTCCGCCTGGTTCGCGGCCACGTGCTCCTGAATGTTGGTGGTGATGCCTTCCCCTTCGCCCAGTACCAGGCCCTTGAATCCCAATTCGCCACGCAAGATGCTGGTGAGAATCTTTGGCGAAGAGTGTGTCGGAATGCCGTCGATCGCCGGGTACGTGGCCATCACTCCGAGTGCGCCCGCGTTCTTGATGCCCGCCACCCAGGGCGGCAGAAACACTTCCCGCAGCATGCGCTCGGAGATTTCCATGGCGCCGCGCTCGAAGCCGCTGACCGGCTGGCTCTGGCCGGGATAGTGGCAGAGACCAGCCACCACCTTGTCCGGAGCGGAAACGTCATCGCCTTGCGCGCCGTGGACGATCGCCTCCGCGATGCGGGAGCAAAGATAGGGATCTTCGCTGTAGCCCTCTTCGTTGCGGCCCATCCGCGGATCGCGATTAGGTTCAACCACTAGAGTGTAGATCTGGTGAATGCCCACCGAGCGCGCCTCGCGCGCGGCCGTGGCGTAAATCTGCCGAACCAGGTCCACGTCCCACGTGCTGCCGATGCCTGGGCCCTCGGGAAAGATGGTATGGCCCGCGGCCTTGATTCCGTGTGTCCCCTCTTCGCTTTCGAGCACGGGAATCTTCAGGCGCGTCTTCTCCAGCGCGATTTTCTGGAGTTCGTTGTGATAGTCTGCCTGCTGCCGCGGTCCTTCCACCAGCATAGTGTTGGCCGCCGTGAAAAGACCGCCGCCGGGTCCCAGCTCCTCAACGTACTTGCCCTCGATGAACCGCTTGCAGTTCTCCATCTTGCTGGGAATGTCGCGCCCCAGTCCGTGCTCGTAAACGCACGGCATGTTCATCTGGCCGAGTTTTTCAGCCAACGTCATGCGGCCGAGCAAATCTTCGACGCGGCGGTCAATGGACTGAGAGGCGTCCAGATAGACTGGCGTTCCGCCAGACTGCGCCAGGAGAACCGACCAAGCCGCCGGTAGTAATAATACAGACGCAGGCACGCACATATGAGTTATCTCGACGTAAGCACCAGCAACGAGTAAGTTCCCAACTCCGGGACTTCAATTTCCGTGACCCCAGCCGAAGACGGCATCACCCGAGCCGGATCGCGAGGACTGTCCGGAGAGAGCAGCCTTACTTGATCAGCGGCGCCTTTGACCGTGACCTTGACGTTATGCACCGGGTGCGGGGTGTAATTCAATAGATGGATCAGCACGCGTGATTGCCCGCGAGCCGCGGATTGAGAAAGCGCATTGTAGAAGACGCCTTTGGGCGCCTCCACCTGAACCACCGAATGCAGCCCGCTGCTCGAAAGGCTGGCAGCCAGTTCATCGAGCGTTGGAAGCTTCTCGTAATAAATGCACTCGCCCTGCCCTGTTTTCCGCCCGAAGAACGCGGGCTGCGGTCTTCGCTTCCCCGTTTCGTCGAGGGTTGCGGCAGCTCCGGCGGCGTACAGCTTCCCACCATGGCTGACATAGCTTTCGATCGCGGCGAGCGAACTCGCTCGTACCGTGTTCGCGGTCAACAAGGCAACAGCCGAATAAGGCGCCAGCTTTTCGCTCGTCAGGCCGGACTCATAGAGAACGTCATAAACCACATTGCGTGCGGCCAATCCATCCAGCAAAGTTACGCTGGCGCTGCGGTCATCCAGCACGATGGCAAGCGGGGCCAGCGATTTTGTGTCCGTGTAGAACTCCTCCTGGTCCGCGAAGAAACGGTTGTACTGCCCGATGGCATCCCAAATCTGCCTGGTCTCCGGATTGCCCGTCTTCAACCCGTGCGCAAAGGAGCCTTCGACGAAAAGTTCCATCGAAATCCCGTACATCATGGCCTCGGCCAGTGCCAGCTTGTGACGCGCGGCCGACATCGGCGTTGTCTCCCGTTGCCCAACCTCGCGTTCGCCGTCCTCGATCATGACCGGCTTCCAACCATCCGTAAGCGAGCGGTGGATGCGAAACAGGCCCATGTTGTTGACCAGCAGGCCGCCCTTGATCGGAAGGAGGCTGGTGCGGTCGCGTATCCCGTCGTGGCCGCCCACATGGGATTCGGGATAGATTCCCGGTTCCACGCCATCTTCGGTCGTGATGCAGTTGATGAGCCGGTTGAACACGTACGTGTCCTCATGGAAGTTGCCCATCAGCAGGAAGTCTTTTTTTCGGCTCGCTCCGTATTGGTAAATCTCCCGGTAAGTATCGAAAAGATAGCCGCCGGCGTTGTTGTCGTAAATCACTCCGTCCGCTCCCGCGTCCAGGGCCAGATCGATTCGCCGGCGCAGGTAAGCACTCCACTCCGGCTTGCTGAGGTCCGCCATATAGCGCGTGATTCGCCCCATCTTGGTGTAATCGCCTGCACTGTAAGGCGTGGGTTTGCCATCTCTGCCGATGTGCACCCAGTTTTGCGATTCCGGAACGTGCTCGTACATGTCCTCCCAGAACATGTTGGCGATCGATTCGTAGGCCATCACGTGGATGCCCTGCCGGTGGCACTCGTCGATATACCGCCGTAGCTGCTCCTGCTGCGGCTTCTCGGTTTCCATCGAGAAACCGTTGCTGAACGTAACCCAAACCATGTTGATTCCCGCCTCGCGCAGGAACCGCACCGTTTCCGGCTGGTACCAGTTCGTCATGGTTTCCAGCCGGTTGGGATCGGGTGGATTGAAACCAGGCCACCCCGAGAGCATGGCCTTGGCGGTCTCGATGCGGCCACCATCCCAACGCGCGAACCGGATGTGCCCGGGTTTTGCCCACTCCGGCAAGGAATCCGGAGTTGGCCCGGCCGGCCATTGGGCCGGGTACATGGATTTCGAAGCCAACTCCATCCCTACCTGGCCCCAGAGCGGGACCATGACGGCTGCGGCGAGCGCCAGAGTTCGAAGGCTTCGCGTGGTTAACGCGTGGGCGGGCACTTTGTAGAATTCCCCAGCTTTCAGATTGAATTCCGGCAAGGGCCCACGCGAGTGAACGCTAGATGGCCACGACTTTGACGCCGTGCAATCGATTCCCGCGATGCCCCAATCGCCAGCTCGTCATCGCTGCCGTTTGCCGGTGTTGCGATGATACCACTCGCCGGTCTCTCTGCAGATTCGCCCGTGCCGGTGTTTTACCCCTTCAATCCGGCGAGCACGCCGAACATATACGCGTAGGAGCGCGCCATGCCTAGGAACGGATCGTTCTCGTTGATTTCGTATTCGAGATTCACCGAAGCCGTGTAACCCATCTTGTGCAACTCGCGGAAAATCCCCGCGATCGGCAGCACGCCATCGCCCACGTCGCAGAGCGAGTTCACGTCGCCAAATATGCGCATGTCCTTGATGTGCACGTCGAGCAATCGCGCACCTGAAGCCCGAATGCCATCGAGAGGCTGCACACCCGCTTCGGCGGTGTGGCCCACGTCCACGCAGACCCCGCAGCGCGGATCCATGTCTTTCAGAATCTTCAGCGCGTCCTGCGGGGCGGGGAAGTTGTCCTTCGGGCCGTGATTGTGCACGGCAATCTCGATGTTGTACTCCTCAACAAACTTCTGGAGCTTCGGCAGCGTAGTCTTCGTCGGCGCACACACAAGCAGCGGCATCCCGGCGAGCCTGGCATATTCGAACTTGTGACGAATGTCGCCTTCGTCGTCCTTGCGGAAGTCCATGTTGCCGCCTCCGACGATTTGGAGACCCGCATCCTCAAACTCCTTGCGGGCTTCGCGGATCTGATCCGGAGTCGATTCCAGCGGCAGGTGGAAGGACTTGATGTTCACGTATTTCAGGCCCAAGCGTTGGATTATCTTGATCGCTTCGGCGCGCGGAAACTTTCGCAGTGAATAGGAAGCTACGCCCAGCTTGAAGCCCGCGCCGTCGCCCGAAGGTGCGGCGCTGAGGTCAAGACCGGAAAGGGCGAGCGGGCCGGCGGCCGACGCGCCCAGAAAAAATCGTCTGGAGATGGATGACATACGTAGATTGTGACTCAGTGCCACCCCGGTTGGGAAACGGCTCGCTGCGCTCTTCAGCCAACGGGAGTGATTGGTGTATATTGGGTCCGCCGGAAGATGGCTGGCTGAGCGCTGCTGACGGCTCGCTCGAATATTTCCAGTAATGAATAGGGGGAATCTGACCAAGATGTTTCCGACTAACAAAGTGATGCCCGCGTGGGTCTTGAGTGCCGCGGTCCTGGTCGTCTCCGCCGGCGCAGTTCTTCATGCGGCGCCATCCCCACTTTATGTTCGTGGCTACACGGTGATTCCCGAGCCGCAGAAAGTGGCGCTGAAGGGTGCGGATTTTCCGTTCGACGACGCATGGCGGCTGGAGCCGGGTGAGGGCGTACGCGCTGATGACGTCGCGATCGAGAGTTTGAAACAGCAACTGGCCGAGCGCTGTGGGCTGAACCTGGCTGGCCGCGGAAAAGCGAAGGTTGTCGAACTGGTCATCCATTCGGGGGCCGTCGAGATTGGCCCGGCTACTGATTCAGACAAAACCGCGCTCGCGGACCAGGCGTACCGTCTGGAACTCGGCCCGGAACGCATTCGCATCACGGCGAACGCTTCGCCCGGCTTGTTTTACGGTGTCCAGACGCTGGTGCAGTTGGTGAAGCCCGAGCGCGGCAAATTGTGGTTGCCGGAAAGCCAGATGGTGGATTGGCCGGACCTCTCGCTGCGTGAGTTTTTCTGGGACGAACTGGAACACCTCGACCATCTCGACGTGATAAAGCAGGCGATCCAGCGCGCGGCATTCTTCAAAATCAACGCCCTCGTGCTGCGCTTGAACCAGCATTTCGAGTATAAGAGCGCACCTGCGCTGGTGGACCCCTACGCCTTTTCGCCGGCGCAGCTTCAGGAGTTGACTGACTTCGGGCTGCGATATCACGTTCAAGTAATTCCCTACCTGGATGGCCCCGCGCATGTGAACTTCATCCTGGATCATGACGAATACGCCAAGCTCCGGGAGTTTCCCGAGACCACATTCCAGATGTGCTCCACGAATCCCGAGACCTACAAACTGCTTGAGGGAATGTTCCAGGACTTGATGGATGCCAACAAAGGCGTGAAGTACTTCCTTCTCTCGACCGACGAAGCATGGTTCATCGGGAAGGCCGACAACGTCCAGTGCCACGAAGCGGACCGTGCCAAAGAACTCGGGAGTCCCAGCAAGCTATGGGTTGAGTTCACGCAGAAGACCGCGAGCTACTTGCGGGATCACGGACGCAAGGTGATTTTCTGGGGTGAGGAACCCATGCAGGCGGAAGATATTGCTTTGCTGCCGTCCGGGTTGATCAATGGGGAAGTCTACAACACGGCCTATAACAAAGCCTTCCGCGCGCACGGCATCCCCCAGATGATCTATACGAACTCTCTGCCGGACGACCCGCTGTTTCCTTTTTACTATGTGCTGTCGCCAAAGGAACAGCTACATCCTCGCGAAGGGGCCGAGGAACGCGCAACCACTGTGTTTAACGAGATCTCTTACACTTCAGCACGGCAGGAAGCGGATATTGTGGGCGCCGGCATTTATGCCTGGGGCGATCTCGGCCCGCATCCGGAGACGTTCTGGTTGGGCTATGCCGTGGGCGCGTCGGCGGCCTGGCACCCTGGCTCACCCGATCCGCATGAGCTCATGCACAGCTTCTACCGGCTTTTTTACGGCGCGGGTGCAAGCGATATGGGCCGGGTCTATCAATTGATGAGCACGCAGGCGCAGTTCTTTGACAGCAGTTGGGAGAGCAAACCCGGTGGGCCGCTCGTCTTTGGCTATTCGTATGGCGTTGGTCCGTTCACACCGCACGTGTCTACCCTTCCCCTGCCGTCGGTGCCTGCCGCGGACTATCTGCATCTGGCCCACAACTGGCTTCAGGAGAATGCCCGGCGAGTCGAACTAACCTGGAAGTTCCTGGGCGAGAATGACGAGCTCATGAACCTCCTGTACAAAAATCTGGACTCGGTCCAGTTCAATCGTCACAACATCGAGGTCTACCTCTCGATCGCCCAATTGTTCCGGCAAAATCTGCTGATGTTCAAAGAGCTGGGAGAGGTAAGCAACAATCTGGATAAAGCGCAGGAGCAAGCCGGCAAACTGCACTATGCCGAAGCCGTGGCTGCTCTTGACCAGGCACTCGACGTGGCCGGCAGAATCCGCGATGAGCGCAACCAGGCGCTGCACGAGGTCACGGCCACCTGGTACCAGACGTGGTTTCCCAGAGTTCGCGAAGCCAACGGGCGGCACGTCGCGCGCGCGCCGCAGAGCTTCGTCGATACGCAAAGCACCGAAAGTGCCCTGCGCCGTCAGGAAGGCCTGGCTTACCTGATCGAACGGGAATTCTCGCTGCCTTTCGGTGATTGGGTAAACCAGGTGCAAGACGCGAGGAACCGCTACGCGGCGGACCATAAGCTACCCGCGCGCGAGGGCAAGTTTGACTGGCAGGATACGACAACTCTGCACAGCCAGCCCGTCAATCGCGAGTTATAAGGATAGTGTGACTTTCTAAGGTCACGATGCCATCCGAGGTCCGCTGGGTCTACAACGGTCCGCCGTGATAGACTCCGTTAAGTTATCCATGCGTCGGCTGCACTTGGTCAGTGAGTTTTTGGCCGTGACGGGTCTGCTGTTTGCCGGAACCGGGCCCGCGTCTTCCCAGCAACCCGGCTTCGATACTCAGATCCTGCCCATCTTTCGTCAGTCCTGCGCGCCGTGCCATGGAGCAAGCCAGCCCCAAGCGCGTTTACGCCTGGATAGTCTCGAAGGCGTGCTCAAAGGTGGAATTTCAGGCCCGGCGATCGCGCCCGGCAACAGCCGCGCAAGCCTGCTCTACCAGAGAATCTCATCCGCGGATGCCAAGGTGCGAATGCCGCCTACTGGTGCGGCCCTGGCCTCGGAACAGATCGAGCTCATTGTATCGTGGATTGCCTCGGTCCCCGTCCCTACAGCCGGAACAGCCGGAGCCGCGCAAGTTGATTACGCGCGCAATGTGGAGCCTATTCTGCGCTCCTCCTGCTATGGCTGCCACGGCGGCGCGCAGCCCAAATCGCAATTGCGTCTCGACGTCAAGTCGGCGGCGATGCGAGGCGGAATCGACGGCGCGGTCATCATGCCGGGGTCGAGTGACAAAAGCCGCCTGATCCAGCGCGTCGAGGGCCGGGGCGGGGAACCGCGCATGCCGTATAACGGCACACCGCTCGCGCCGGAACAGATTGCGACACTGAGGCGCTGGATCGATGAGGGCGCGGATTGGCCGGAAAGCGCCGAAGCCCGCAACGAATCACCTCCGAAGCACTGGGCCTACGTCAAACCAGTCAAGCCGGTTCCGCCCGTTGTCAAGCAAGCCGCGCTCGTGCGCAATCCTATCGATAACTTCGTCCTGGCGCGTCTCGAACAGGAAGGATTGACTTATTCGCCAGAAGCGTCCAAGGAAAAACTGGCGCGTCGCGTTTCTCTGGACTTGACCGGGTTGCCGCTGTCGCCCGCGGAGCTGGATGCGTTTCTTGCCGATACGCGCCCCGATGCCTACGAGAGACTGGTGGACAAGCTGCTGGCCTCACTGCACTTCGGCGAGCGCTGGGCCCGCCCGTGGCTGGATCTAGCGCGCTACGCCGATTCCAACGGCTACGAAAAGGACGATCGCCGCGAAATCTGGAAATACCGCGATTGGGTCATCAACGCCCTCAACCGTGACATGCCGTTCGACCAATTCACCGTCGAGCAGATCGCTGGCGACATGCTTCCCAACGCCACCGAGAACCAGAAGATCGCCTCCGGCTTCCATCGCAACACGCAGTTCAATGAAGAGGGCGGCGTCGATAAGGACGAGTCTTATTTTGAAGTGCAGGTGGATCGCGTCGCGACAACCGCCACCGTCTGGCTCGGCAGCACGCTGGGCTGCGCGCAATGCCATAACCACAAGTTCGACCCGTTCACGCAGCGCGACTTCTACTCCATGATGGCCTTCTTCAACAATGTTGATAAGCGCCAGGAAGATAACGGCGAGACGCCGATCTACATCGAGCCCGTGCTCGAGATGCCCACGCCCGAGCTGAAGGCGCACCGCGAAAAGCTGGACGCCCGCATCAAGGAACTGGCCGAGACGACCCAGACCATGACACCGGAATTGAAAGCGGATCAGACGGCTTGGGAAAGATCGGTGCTGGATGCGGAGCGTCGTTGGCGCGTAATCATTCCAGAGAAGATGACGACGGCTGCGGGAACCACGCTCACTGCTGACGCGCAGGGGCTGATATTCGCTGCTGGCGAATCGCCGCGCAATGAAGCTTACGTGATCGAGTGTAAGCTCCCCGTGGATGCGGCCACGGGCATTCGCCTCGAGGCTGTGCCCAACTCGAAGTTGCCGCGCGGAGGGCCGGGCCGCGATCCGTACGGCAATTTCAACATCACGCAAATCAAGCTGGAGATACCCGAGGGCTCAGGCTGGAAGGAAGTTGCTATTAAGAAGTTCGCAGCCGACACCGGCGCGCGTTCGCTCGACCGCAAGCGCGGGCAGCTCTGGATGGTGGATGCCTCGCGCGAGGACCGGCGTCTCCCGCGGCAGTTGGTGCTCATGCCCGAGAATCCGATTACCGTGCGGGACGTGCGCATCACGCTCACGCAGGAATCGGAATTCAGTTGCCAGAGCGTGGGCTATTTCCGGCTTTCCGCCACCGGCGACAAGGACCCCACAACGGTGGTCGACGTCAGTCATTCGCTCCGTGCCCTGCTCGGCAAAACCGGCCGCACCGAGGATGAGGCAAAGAAGCTCTCGGATTATTTCCTCACCGTGGCGCCTTCGCTCCAGTCCGCTCGCGACGAGCTCAAGCAGGCGAAGGAAGAGAAGAAGAAGCTCGACATCACCAGTACGCTCGTTATGCGCGAGCAGCCAACCTTCGAGCGGCCCTTCGACTTCATTCGCATCCGCGGCGGATTCTCAGCCAAAGCCGACAAGGTTTACGCCAATGTACCAGCCGTACTGCCGCCGCTCCCCGAAGACGCGATGCCGAACCGACTGGGCCTCGCGCGCTGGCTTGTCAGTAAAGATAATCCGTTAACCGCGCGCGTCGCTGTGAACCGCATCTGGGAGCAGTATTTCGGCCACGGCATCGTCGAGACCAGCGAGGATTTCGGCTCGCAGGGCCAGAAGCCATCCCATCCTGAACTGCTCGACTGGCTCGCAACCGAGTTCATGGACCGTGGCTGGAGCATGAAAGCCATTGACCGCTTGATCGTGACCTCAACTGCCTATCGCCAGTCCTCCCGCGTCACGCCGGAGTTACTGGCTAAAGATCCCTATAACCGCCTGCTGGCGCGTGGGCCGCGATTCCGCATGGAAGCCGAAATGGTGCGCGACACCGTCCTGGCGGAGAGCGGTCTGTTGAGTGCGAAAGTCGGCGGGCCCAGCGTGTTCCCTCCACAGCCTCCGGGTATCTGGGACATGCCCTACAACGACGACGTTTACGTCGAGAGCCAGGGCGAGGACCGCTATCGCCGGGGCATCTACACTTTCGCGCGTCGCAGCGCCCCGTATCCCGCCATGATTAATTTCGATGCGCCCAGCCGCGAACAGTGCACCGTGCGGCGCACCCGAACCAACACGCCGCTGCAAGCTCTGAATCTGCTGAATGACCAGGCTTTCTGGGAAGCCGCGCGCGCCATGGCAGGCCGTCTGGCCAAAGAAGGCGGCGCCGAGGTGCGCTCCCGCATCGACTACGGCTACCGCTTGGCCACGGGCCGCCATGCCAAGCCTGATGAGTTGGATTACCTGACGAAATACGAGGCCGAGCAGAAGGAACACTTCGCGGTGCACGCGGATGAAGCGAAAAAGGTGGGGGTTGACGCCGAGACTGCCGCCTGGACCATGGTGGCCAACGTTTTGCTCAACCTCGACGAGGCCATTACCAAGGAGTGAGGAAGCTATGACGGAAGACCAGCGCCTGCTACTCGAAATCACTCGGCGGCACTTTTTCGGACAGGCGGGCTTCGGGATCGGCGCGGCTGCACTGACGTCGCTGTTTAACACTGAACTTTTTGCTGAATCGCAAGGCCCCAAACCACCGCACTTCCCCGCGAAATGCAAGAACGTCATCTACCTTTTCATGGCAGGTGGGCCCTCGCAGCTCGACCTGTTCGATTACAAGCCCGCCCTCACGAAATTCGATGGCCAGCCGTGCCCTGAAGACCTGATCAAAGGCGAGCGCTTCGCATTCATCAAGGGTGTTCCCAAGCTGCTCGGCTCACCGCACCAGTTCACCAAATGCGGCGAGCCCGGCGCCGAACTCTCGGTTCTTGTCCCGCACCTGGCGAAAATCGTTGACGACGTGGCCATCGTGCGCTCGCTTCATACCACGCAGTTCAACCACGCGCCCGCCCAGATTTTCATGAGCACTGGCCACCAGATTACCGGCCGGCCCAGCATGGGTGCCTGGGTTACCTACGGCATCGGCAGCGAAAATAGGGATTTGCCCGGCTTCGTCGTCATGCTTTCCGGCCAGAACCAGCCGGATGGCGGCCGCTCGTGCTGGGGCAGCGGCTTCCTACCGTCGGATTATCAAGGTGTGGAGTTTCGGCGGTCGGGCGATCCGGTTCTATTCCTCTCGAACCCTGATGGCGTCACCGCTGAGACGCGCCGCCGCTCGCTCGATGCCCTGCGGTTTCTCAACTCCGCGCATCAGGCTGACGTCGGCGATCCCGAAATCGCCTCGCGCATCGGCGCCTACGAGATGGCGTACAAGATGCAAACCAGGGTGCCCGAGCTGGCTGATATCTCAAAAGAGCCGGCCGACATTCATGAGATGTACGGGACGACGCCGGGCCAGGCATCTTTCGCCAACAACTGTCTGCTCGCGCGGCGCCTGGTCGAGCGCGGCGTGCGTTTCGTGCAGCTCTATCACCGCGGCTGGGACACGCACGGCGCCAGCAACAACGAAGACATTGTGAACAAGCTCGCGCGCCTGTGCCGCGACACCGACCGCGCTTCCGCCGCGCTTGTCGCTGACCTGAAACAGCGCGGCCTGCTCGACTCGACGATGGTGGTTTGGGGTGGCGAGTTCGGCCGCACGCCGATGAACGAGGCCCGCGGCGGCTCGAAATTCCTCGGCCGGGATCATCACGCCAAGGCCTTCACCATGTGGCTCGCCGGTGGCGGTATCAAGCCCGGCGTCACTATCGGCCGCACCGACGACGTGGGCTACAACATCGTCGAGGACCCCGTTTCCGTCCACGACCTCCACGCGACGGCGCTTTACCTGATGGGTCTCGACCACAAGCGCCTCACTTATCGCTTCCAAGGCCGCGATTTCCGGCTGACGGATGTGGAAGGGGAAGTGATCAAGAAGTTGGTTGCGTGACGGGAGCATCAGACTCACGCTGCGATCTTATCCCGATGGGAAGGGGCTGCAGGCAGAATTATTACGCGAAGGGTTCCATCTCACTGAATCCAACAAGCCAAATTTTTTCCGGTGCTTTGATACCGGCTCGCGGCAATTTGAAATGACGAAGTCAATTTTGGCACTCTTGTTCCTCCTGCCGGCCGCTGTCTGGCCACAGGTAAATGTGGAAACGGTTCTGGAGCAAGTCCGCTCCGGTGTGAAACCAGACGAGGCCATGGTGTACATGCGCCATGTCTACTCGACCGATCGCTGGTTCAATTTCCCCAAGTTCCAGCAGACAGCCGATTACCTGAAACAGGCCATGACGGAGGCCGGTTTACAGAATGTCGAGATTCTTGGCGCGCCTGCCGATGGGGTCACGCAGTTTGGTTTTTGGACCGAGCCGCTCGCGTGGGAAGTGAAGCAGGCGCGGCTCGAGCTCATGGCCGGGGACGTGCCCGCCGAGTTCCGCGTGCTGGCGGATTACGAAAAAATCCCCACATCGCTGGGCATGTGGAGCGGGCCGACGCCACCGGAAGGCGTGACGGCGGAAATCGTGGAATGGAATGAAAACGGCGATATGCGCGGCAAGCTGGTGCTTACCAAGCAGAACCCGGCCAACCTCAAGTGGGAGCTTGTGAAGAAAGGCGTGCTGGGCGCGATCAACACGTTCACCGAGGACCCGGAGCTGAAGGACGGGCGCCAATGGATCAACGCGTGGGGCGATAACGGCTGGGCATTCACGAAGGGCAGCACGCCGCTACTTTGTTTCTCGATCACGCCGCGGCAAGCCGAGTTCGTGCGCCAGCGGCTCGCGGCGGGACGGAGCGTACGCGCTCACGCCCTGGTGGAAACCCGTTACTACCCGGGCGTGTACCCGTACGTGACCGGTGTGATTCCGGGCGCCGAGCCGGATGAAGAAGTGCTGACGCTTGGTCATAGCTCCGAACAGGGCGCGCAGGACAACGCGACAGGTGTGGCGGCGCAGCTCGAATCGCTCGCAACAATCAACCGCTTAGTCGCGGCAGGCAAGCTCGCGCGGCCGAAGCGCACCATTCGCATTCTCCTCATGGGTGAGATGTACGGTTCGATGGCGTATGTCGCGACGCATACCGAACGCATGCACCGCACGGTGGCGGCGATGGCGGTGGATACGCCGGCCGCGCCTTATGATTTGGCTGGAACAGAGTACACGTTTTACATGAACCCGCACGTTGCCAAATCGTATGTGGACGCATTTGTACTGCACGTTGCCGAACTGTATTTTCCGACGGTCGGCCGGCCATGGCACTGGCATGAGTACATGGTTGGGACCGATACGTATCTGGCGGAGCCGACGGTCGGGGTGCCCACGGTATGGCCGTACAGCGGAACCGGAATCGTTACACACCACAACAGCGAAGATACGCCCGATAAGGTGGACGTGCGCTCGCTTCGCGACCTGGCGATTGTGAATGCCACGTATCTCTACACGCTGGCCAGCGCGGGCGAACTAGATGTTTTGTGGCTCGCGGAGCTAGCAGCCAACCGTGGGCAGGAGCAGATCCTCAGTGCGGCGGCACCGTTCATCGATCGCGCACTGCGCGCGCCAAACGGAGAAGAGCTTTCGCGCGTGCGGGCGCAAGGGATCGAGAAGATCAAGTATTCGGTTGATCGCGAGGAGCAGTCCGTGCTTTCGGTGATGCGATTGGTTGGGATGGTTGGTTTCAACGGCAGCACGCCTCTGGCCTTACGGCCGCTAGTCCAAGATCTCGAAAACTATGGAGACGCCCAGATCGCACGCTTGCGCGAGGCTGTGAATCACAGGACGTTGCAGATCGGTCTCGCCCAGACGGTTACACCGCGCCTGGACTCCGATCCCCAACTGGCGGAAGCGGCGCGCATTATCGTCAAGCGCAAACGTTTCGGAACAATTCCGCTCGATGAGATCCATCCGGACGAGCGCGAGGGCTATCCTTCCGGCGCATGGGATGGAACGGTGATCGCTGCCCTCTACTGGTGCGACGGCCAACGGAACCTGGCGGACGTCATCCGTCTCACGCGCCTGGAGCTCGGGGAGGACAAGTTCGACTTCGTGGGTTATTTCAAGTTTCTGGAGCGGCGGGGGTACGTGGAGTCGAAAATACTAATCAAATAGCTTTGCGCAACTACTGCTTTCCGCCCAGATATCCCAGGCTCCGCAATTGCTCCAGCGTTTTCGGGTCCATGGTGGCCTGGGTGCCGCGGCCTAGAAAATTCTTGATCTGTTTCTCCGCATCCAGCCACTTACCGATCTCCGTCACCATGCGGCTGACCTCCGCCGGATGTTGCGCGGCCACGTTGTTCGCGTCAGCGCGATCGGTGCGGCGGTCGTACAGCTCCACCTTGTTCATTCCCACTTCCTTGGCCTTGTCGCGATAAATGAGCTTCCAATTGGCGTCCAGCAGGGCCACCGTGTCGGTCCCGTTTTCGGGCACGAAACCCTTGGCATGTGGACTCGCGTATCGTGAAGTCATCACCGGCCCGCGCCTTTGAAAGGGCTGCCCCTTGGCGAACGGCGCCAGGCTCTGCCCCTGTACCACGTCCGGAATCTTGAGGCTCAGCAGGTCGAGCACGGTCGGCATCACATCGATCAACTGCACGGGTTCGGCTACTCTCCTTGCCGCCGAAATCAGTTTCGGATTCCACATGAGGAGAACGCCATGGGCCAGCTCCTGGTAAAGCGACTGGCCATGCGCGGTCCATCCGTGCTCCCAGAACTCCTCGCCATGATCGGAGACCACGACGATGAGGGTGTTGTCCAAAACCCCGAGCTGTTTCAGCTTCCCGGCCAATTGCTCCAGGCTCCAATCGTTATGCAGAATCTCGCCATCGTAGCGGTCCATGGCCTGGTGGATGAAGCGATCGGGATTCACTCCATTCCGCAGACAGCCGGCGCGGTTCACAACGGCACCACCGCCGTACTCCCTTTTGTCCACTAATCGCTTATAAGTTCGGTTGAATTCCGCCGTTTCAGCGGGGTTCGCGAACTTCTCTTCAAAGCCCGCGGGTGGACGGTAGGGCGCGTGCGGATCGGTTGTGTGGACGTAAAGGAAAAAGGGCTCCTCGCGGTGCTGTTCCAGCCAGGGGAAGACGATCTTGTTCACCGCCGCGGAGTCGGTGCCGCGATCCTCCGCATCGTTCCGGTAGCGCTGAATCACGGCCCACTCGTCGAGGTAATCGAAGCCGCGCTGCAATCCGGAAATGCGGCCGGCAAATGGGTTGGCCACAATGCCCGCGGTCACGTATCCCGCGGCCCGCAGTTGCTCGGCCATAGTGGCCGCTCCTTTCGGAATCGTGTCGTAGTCGTTCACGATCCCGTGAGTGAAGGAATAGAGCGAAGTGAGGAGCGATGCCGTGGAGGGTTTGGTCCAGGTTGCCTGCACCTGGCAGTTCTCGAACACGAGGCCCGCCACCCCCAATTTTTTCAAGAAAGGAGTGGTGTCGCGGGCGTAGCCGTACAGGCTAGCGTGATCGGCCCGCAGCGTATCGATCATGTAGATAAGAACGTTCGGCCGTTTAGGAGCCTTGCTAGTGAGCAGCGGATTGGCCCACAAGCCTACCGTACCCTGCTTTTCGGCGCTGGTTTCGAATGCCAGCTTGACGTTGCGGCCGCCGTAGCGCGAAAGGTCCACGTCCACGTCTTCCCACGTATCCGGGTTGGTGACCGTCTTCGAGTACAGCTCGTTCGATCCAGCGGTGAGGCGAAACGTCACCGGGCTCTTCTTTTCGGTGATTCCGATTCCGAAGTGCAAGCGAGCGTCCTTGGAGACAGGCACTTCGAACGTGACGGTGGACGGCGAGTGCACATACAGCGTGTTGCGATATTCTTCCTGCTTGCCGATGGACTGCCGTCCGGCTGGCTGCGGAAAATCGGCTTTTCGCGGGATCAGTGCAATGGACTTGATGGCCACCAGATCGAACAGCCCGTCGGTTGGCATGAAAGCCAGCGGCCGGCTACCGGAGTCATCAATGTGCAGGTCGAAGCGGTAGTCGTGGTACTCCCGCAAAGATCCGAGTTTCTGCTTGTATTCTTCATTTCCGATCTTGATCTTGGTCTCCTTGCCACCCTCGGCGAGCATCCGGACCTCGACTGCTTCGTAACGGCTCCAGTCAATCAAAGGCTGGCCAGGCGCTTGAATCACCGGACTGCTGCCCTCGCCCTTCACCACGAGATCACCCTGGCGAAAACCCATACGCCCCCTGAGGAGTATCCAGGTGATGTCGTTTTCGGAGTTGAAGTTGTGCCACACCACCGGATCGGCCATCAGGGCAGAGGAAGGCACCGGCGACGCCGAGACCGTGGCCGAGGCCGGGAACTGGTCATCGAAGCGGTACGGTGTGAAGACCTCGGCCGCGGGATGAGGCGGAGCGGGCGCCTTTCGGCAGCCGGCCGCCAGAATGAGCAAGCCCGTGCATCCTAAGCATGAAAGCAATCGCACTGTACAATTTTCGCGCACGCTACAGCTTTACGGCCTTCCGCCGAGATACCCCAGGCTGCGCAATTGATCGAGAGTTTGCTGGTCCATCGTGGCCTTCGTGCCGTGACCGAGAACGCTTCGGATTTGTTTCTGTGCCGCCATCCATTTGCCCATCTCGGCCATCATCCGCTCGACCTCCTTCTGATTCTGAGCGGATACATTCTTCGTATCCCCGCGATCCGAGCGGCGATTGTAAAGCTCGACCTTGTTCAGCCCTACGAGTTTGGCATTCTCCCGGTAGATGAGCTTCCAACTCGCATCCAGAAGAGCCACCGAATCGATGTGGTTCTCGGGATCGAGCTCGTTGTGCTGTCCATAGGGATGAGCGAACCGCGACGTCATTACCGGGCTGCGCCTTTGAAATGGTTGCCCTTTACCAAACGGCGCCAGGCTCTGGCCTTCTGCAGAGTCCGGAATCTTGATCCCGAGCAAATCGAGCACCGTGGGCATAACGTCGATCAACTGTACGGGCGCACCGATTCTTCTGGGCGTGGGAATCAAGTTCCGGTTCCACATCAAAAGCACCCCATGAGCCAGCTCCTGGTAAAGCGACTGGCCGTGCCCGGTCCAACCGTGCTCCCAAAACTCTTCGCCGTGGTCGGAGACTACTATGATCAGAGTGTTTTCCAGAATCCCGAGTTCTTTCAGCTTGCGCAGCAACTGCTCCAGGCTCCAGTCATTGTGCAGGATTTTGCCGTCGTAACGATCGACAGCGCGCTGGATGAATCGCTCAGGATTGACTCCGGCTTGAGTGCAGAGAGCACGGCCGACTCCAAAGCCGCCATGACTCAAAGCCATCTCTTTGAGTCTCTTGAAATCGCGGTTGAATTCGGGAGACTCGGCGGGATTGGCGAACTTCTCTTCGAATCCGGCGGGAGGCCGGTAGGGCGCGTGGGGATCGGTTGAGTGTGCGTAGAGAAAAAACGGCTCATCGCGATGCTGGTCAAGCCAGCGAAAGACGACTTTATTCACGGCGGCTGAGTCCGTGGCGCGGTCCTCCGTCTGACTCAAATACCGTTCCACTACCTGCCACTCCGACACGTAATCGAAGCCTCGCTGCAATCCCGAAATCCGGCCGGCGAGCGGATTGGCGAGGACGCTCGCGGTGACGTAGCCCGCCGAACGCAACTGCTCGGCCATAGTGGTCGATCCGATGGGAATCGTGTCGTCGTCATGAATAATTCCATGCGTGAAAGAGTAGAGCGAGGTCATCAGTGACGCGACGGATGGCTTGGTCCAGGTAGCCTGCACAGTACAGTCATCGAAAACCAGGCCCTGTGCCCCGAGCCGCTTGAGGGTGGGCGTGGTGCCGCGGGCGTAACCGTAGAGGCTGGTGTGATCGGCGCGCAGGGTATCGATCATGTAGAGCAAAACGTTGGGCGGGTTCTGGGGACCCTTAGTGATGAGCAGCGGGTTGGCCCACAAGGCGACGGTGCCCTGTTTTTCGGCGGCCGTCTGAAAAACCAGCTTGATGTTTTGGCCTGCGTACGATGCCAGGTCTACTTCCGCGTCCTCCCAGGTATCGGGATCAGCCAGCGTCTTCGCATAGAGTTCCTTTGAGTCAGCGACTACACGAAAAGTAATCGGACCGTTTCTTTCAGTAATGCCCAACCCGAAATGCAGGCGGGCCTCTTTCGGCACATTGACCTGGTAAGTGAGTGAGGAAGGAGAATGCGCGTAGAGCACGTTGCGATACTCTTCGCGTTTGCCCACCACCTGGCGGCCCGCTGCCTGAGGGAAGTCGGCGTTATGTGGGATGAGCTCAATGGAGCTGATGGCCACGAGATCATTGAGGCCGTCGGTGGGCATGACGAGCAGCGGCTGGCCGTCCGCGGGCGGATGGGTATGGATGTCGAAGCGGTAAGTATTGTAATGGCCGAGTGGTCCGAGTGCCTGCTTGAATTCGTGGTCGCCGATCTTGATCTTGATCTCATGCCCGCCTTCCGCCAGCATGCGAATTTGGACGGCTTCGTAGAGATGCCAGGCGATCGGCTCCTTTTTCGGCGAGAGAATGACGGGCGTATTGTCCTCGCCCTTCAACACCAGATCGCCCTTGCGGAACCCCATCCGGCCGCGCAGCAGGTTCCAGGTAATGTCTCTCTCGGAGAAGAAATTGTGCCAGATGATGGGATCGGCCACCAGGGCTGAGGATTGCAGGGACGATGCCGTGATTGCGGCTGAGGACTGAAACTCGTCGTCGAAGCGATAGGGCTTGGCGGCGGCTGACGCTGGCGGGCCGGGCGTTTTGCGGCAGCCGGCGGACAGAATGAGTAGACTCGTGAAACCTAAGACAAAGAGGAGACGCAGAGTGCTATTTTCGCGCACTCCGCGCCTCCTGAGTCAATGGCCGGTTCCGGCTAAAATTCCAGCCGCATCGTGAACTGAATGATGCGCGGATCGTTCACTTGCTTACTGAGGTTCAATAAGCCGGTATTCGTATTCAGGTTCGAGGTGCCGTTGCTGTTGAGAGAACCAGGAAGATAGAAAACCGGGTGGTTGAACGCATTGAAAAAGTCGGCCGTGACTCGCAGCCTAAGCCTCTCCCTGATTTCGAAATACTTGAAGAGGGATAGATCCTCATTCCAAGCGCCCGGGCTGAGGAAGAAGTAGCCTGGGTTCCAGGTAAAGTTGTCCGTGAAGGAGGTGAGCACAGTCTGACCGTTAGCGAGCGTCACCGGCACCAGGTTGCTGAAGTCGGAACCTAGAGGACGGAGCACGCGCTGCGAGCGGTCGACCGGGACGAGCTGCTCGAGCTGGCTCAGATTGACGCCCGTTGCTTGGGTAGGATCGAAATCACCCTTGAACCAGAGCTGTTGGTTGTGCCCGAAGATGTTCATCGTCATGTGCTGGCTGGAGTTGAGCGTTGGGTTCCCAAACAAATACTCGCTATTTCTAGGCAGGCCGGAGCCATTTGTGTTAACGCCCATCCAGCTTCCGCCTTGCCAAGTGCCGATAAACGCAACCTGCCATCCGCCAACGACCTGGTTCAGGGGAGCGGATACGTGACCTGCGAAATGTTTGCCCTTGCCAAATGGGAGCTCGTAGAGGCCATTCCATTTGATCATCTGGGGCGGAACCTGACCCGAGTTCGCGTACACCAGCTTGAGGCGCTGGCTTAAGTTCAAGTTCGGGTGGCCGAGGATCGTCGAGTCTTCGGGCACCAAAGCGCCGTCACTGCCGTCGCTGAATCCACCCGCATCAGTAGTGGTCAGGATGTGGTCGTAAGTGTAGGACCACTGGAAGCTCAAGCCGCTCGTAAAGCGGCGTTCGACTTGCGCCTGGATCGAGTTGGAGTTCGAATAGCCAACATGCGATTCAACGGTGCCGTTCCAGTTGGGGTTAGGACGGCGGAGGTCTGCTCCGGTCCCACCGGGCTGGATCTGGAGGCCCGTTTGGTTCTCATAATTCAGCGCCGATTCCGCGCTGTTCCAGGCCAGGCGTTGCTCGAGATTGCTGCCGTGATTGCCGATGTAACTAAGGCGCAGAGCCGTATTTCTCATTAATTCCCGCTCGATCGTGAAGGTCCATTGCTGCATCCGGTCGTCATTCCAATTGTGCGGGTCAAAGATGAATATGCCCTGAGAACCGGCGGAGATGCTCTGAATGCCGGTGGTGTTGACGGTCACACCCGGAAGGAAGTCGGCGGCGTTCGGAGCGTTGAGGAGCGAGTAATTAGGAATTGCTCCGTTCAGACAGGAGGGACCCAAAGGCTCACAGGAGCTATCCAGATGATTCGAGAAGTCCAGGTTCAATGGCGGGTTGGTCCTGGACGCTTGCAAGATCTGTGAGAGCGGCATAGGCCAGTAGAACATACCGTAGCCGCCGCGTATGACCCATTTGTCGCTAATCCTGTAAGCCGCGGAGAGCCTGGGGCCGAGATCGCTAAAGACATTGGGGATTAGCGCTTTCGGGAAGCCAGGCACGGAATCGGCGGTCACCCAAGATAAGCCGCGTTGCGCCCACGACCCTAGCACGCCAGACGGAATGTTCGGCAGGTTATTAATGGATGTGTTACCCGGGCTAATCACGGTAAAACCGGGATAATTGTTGGGATCCAGGGTCACCATGCGGTTTTGTGCCTCGTGGTATGGACTCCAGTGGTCCCAACGAAGTCCGGCGCTCACCGTCAGCCGCGGACTTACCTTCCACGTATCGTTGACGTATAGGCCTAGTTCTTGCTGTTGGAAATAGAAGTAGCCGCGGTTGTATTGGTCCCGGAGCGTTGTAGGAAGACCGAGCAAAAGACTGGCATAACCGGTACCTGTATATGGCGCCTGACCGAGGGCGGACGGATCATACAACCCCGTCCAGGAAGAATAGAAACTATGGGAGCCCTCTGCCTGTTGCAGCTCCTCGACATTGTTGGATTCCTTCCGGGCCTTGACTCCAAACTTCACACTGTGTTTGCCCTTGACCCAGGTGACGTTGTTGTCAATCTCGTAGGAGGTCAAGTTCTGGTGGTGGTTATTGTCGCCGTCCCAACCGCCGTAATACAACATGTTGCCGAATGGATCCCCCGAGCCCGCGGCATAGACAGTCGGCCAGCCGGTCACGCCAAACGGGTTTGGCAGCCCCAACTTACTGGCCCAGTTGGTGCTGTCGCCCAGCGTGCCGTAATGAGTTGCGGAACGGAAGGCGGAGAGCTGAAGCTCATTCAAGAACGTCGGGGAGAACACATGGTTCCAACGGAAACTCGGCGAGTAAGTAGCGATATCCTCCTCACCGCTGCCGCCACAGTTCGTACAGCCGGGAGGAGGATAACCGTACCGGCCGCCATATAGTGCATTGAAGCTAGGCGATTGCGTGTAGCGCCCGGAAATGCTGTCCTTCTCCGAGAAAGTGTGATCGATCTTGACCGTCCACGTGTGCTGATTCGTGGGGTTCGAGTAGTAAGTCTGGAAATTTTGCTCGGTCCACGGGTTGAGATTGCCACCAATATTTGGCGTGGGCGTCACACCTTGGAAGATCTTCGCGTAGGCGCTCAAGCGACTCTGCGGGATCACATTATTGGCAAAGGGCACACGAGTCCCATTCGGTCCGCTGGTGGTGGCAGGGTCGTAGATGGTGTACTTATTGCCGTTGAAATCCGTGATATTGCTGAGATCGCCATTCCACATCGCAGCGGTTGGGACAGCTGTGATGGCGAAGTTATCCTGGCGGAGCTTCATGCCTTCCCAGTCGACCATCCAGAAGGTTTTGTTCTTGCCGTTATAAAGGTGCGGTATCAGCACCGGTCCGCCGGCGTACCCTCCGTACTCGTTGCGGATTAACTTGGCCGAAGTGTTACCGTCCTGGACTGCGCGGGCCCGCAGGCCGTCAGCGTTATCACGAAACGTCTCAAACAGAGCGCCATGAAACTCATTCGTGCCACTGCGGCTGACCAGGTCGATGGTGGCCGGACGGGAGTACTGCGCGTCTGTGCTGGCTGTCTCGATGCGGAATTCCTGGACCGTATCAAGGCCCGGCTGCATCCTCGACATGCCTCCGCCGAACCGGTCGACGTTGGACATTCCATCGAAATTCATCTCCGTGGCTCCCACCTTCATGCCATTGGTGCGGGGATTGCTGCCGCCGACGACGCCGGGTGTCAGATCGAAGAGATTGGAAATCTGGCGCCCGTCGATGGGCAAGTCGTGGATGCGAAGAGCGTCCTTCACGTCGCTCACCTGGCCGCCCTCGGTCGCGATGTCTGGTGCTGCTCCGGTGACTTCCACCGCTGATTGCAGGCTTCCGACTTCCATGCCCGGATCCACAACTGCGGTCTGGCCGACATCCAGCGTCAAGGTGCCTTCCCATTTCTTGAAGCCTTGGGCTTCCACCGTGACCGAATAAGGACCGTTCGGGACGGCGCCAAAGTAATAAATACCGGCGCTGTTGGTCTGAGCGTCGTGGGCCACGCCGGTGGCGGTATTCGTCAAAGTCACCTTGGCATTTGGAATGACAGCTTTGGTGGCATCCTGCACCGTGCCACGGACAACGCCGAGCCCGGTCTGGGCGGCCAGCGGCAGCGCCATCATCACGAGCCAAATGGCCAGCTTCCTTGCACTTTGTAAGTAAGTAGCTACTCCCATAACCCCTCCATCACAGAAGAGAATTTGCATCAGACTATCCAAGACTGAGGACGAAGTCAAGCCGAATCTTAACCGGCGATGCGAGCCGGAAAAATGGCCTTCAAATTGAGATTTCACCGCCGGGCGTTTGCCTTCTACAATGGGAACTCATGCGCGCCAACCTTGTGAAGCAGAACTTACACGCCGGCAAGTTGCAGCTTGGCACCGGCTTTGGACAGTTGCGGTCGCCGGAGATTCCGAAGTTGCTGGCCGCCGCGGGATTTCAGTGGGCGTTTATCGATACCGAACATGGCGGTTTCGACCTCGAAACGGTACAGGATATTTGCCGTGTTTCCGTGATGGCGGGGCTGAGCCCGATCGTGCGGGTGGCCGACCTGCAATATGCGCTGGTGGCCCGGGCGCTTGATTGCGGCGCCCAGGGGATCATTTTCCCGCGCGTGGAATCGCCGGAGCTGCTGGAGCGCGCGGTGAGCTGGACCAAATTTCCGCCAGTGGGTGTGCGGGGCTACGGATTGTCGGCGGCGCAGGTGGACTACGAGCCGCTTACCTTTTCCCAGATCATCGAGCACTTGAATGCGAATTCGATGGTCGTGTTGCAGATCGAGACGCGGCGCGCGCTTGACGCGCGCGAGGAACTGCTAGCGGTCGCGGGGATCGACGCGGTGATGATCGGGCCGGCGGATCTTTCCATTTCACTCGGCGTGCCGGGCGAGTTTCAGCACCCCAAAATGGTGGCGGCGATTGAAGCGGTGCGCGATAGTTGTGTGCAGCGAGGTATCGCGCCGGGCATACAGACACGGACGCCAGCGCTGGCGAAGTTCTGGAAGGAGCGCGGCATGCTGTTTCTGGGGTGCGGCAATGAGCTGGGCATGCTGTACGAGCGGGCGGTGGAGCTGATCTCGCAGCTTGGGCCTGCCTAGAAGGAATCAGAACCGCGTCATGAAGACCGAAGAGGCAGATCCGGCCGGCGGTAATCTGCTGCGCCACCCTGCCGTGCCGTACGTGTTGCCCTTCGCGGTTTTTCTCGTGTTGCTCGCCGTCGGCGGATTCCTGCCGTTCCGCATCGAGTGGAATTACGCACTGCGATTTGGAATCGTCTCCGCGGTGCTGATCGTCGTCTCGCGTAGCGTCATGCCGCGGCAGATTTCCCATCCTTTCGGCAGCGTAATGCTGGGCGTGGGAGTGTTCCTGCTCTGGGTGGGGCCGGATGTGCTATGGCCCGCGTATCGCGAGAGCTGGCTGTTCAACAACCGTCTCGTCGGCGCGCCCAAGGGCTCGTTGCCGGCGGGCGTCAAAACGAACGCGATGTTTGTGATCTTTCGCGTTTTGGCCAGCGTGGTGAATGTGCCTGTGTTGGAAGAGTTATTCTGGCGCGGCTGGCTGATGCGCTGGCTCATCTCGCCGGATTTCCGCAAGGTGCCGCTGGGGGCGTACGCGGCGCAATCGTTCTGGATTGTGGCGGTGCTGTTCGCCTCCGAGCACGGTTCGTATTGGGACGTCGGGCTCCTCGCCGGCGTTCTCTACAACTGGTGGATGATTCGGACGCGCAGTCTCGGAGACTGTATCCTGGCCCACGCCGTGACCAATGCGTGCCTGGCATGGTATGTGTTGGCCTGCAATCAGTGGCAGTACTGGTTATGACGGCATAAGCCCTCATCGGGAGCCAGCCTGAGCGGAACGTCCGCAATCCCGGCGCTGCGACGCGAGCTGTCACTCGGTGACCTGGTTCTATTCAACATTGCGGCGGTCGTGGGCATTCGCTGGCTCGCCGCCGCGGCACACGCGGGCGCCGGATCGATTGCCCTTTGGATTCTGGCTGCGGCGCTGTTCTTCGTTCCCTCGGCGCTTGCCGTGGCCGCGCTCTCCCGGCGCTCTCCGCAAGAGGGAGGAATCTACGCCTGGACGCGAGACGGGTTCGGCGAGTGGCACGGTTTCCTTTGCGGCTGGTGTTACTGGCTGAGCAACCTGTTTTACTTCCCGAGCCTGCTGCTGGCGGGGGTAGGGATGGCGGCGAGCGCGCTGGGCCTGGCTGAAAACCACGCCTGGGTCGTCGTGATTTCGCTCGCGGTGTTGTGGATTGCTTCGGTAACCAACATTTTCGGGCTAGCGGTCGGCAAGTGGACCGGCAATCTGGGCGCGATTTCGACCTGCTTCGCCGGACTGCTGCTCATTGGGCTCGGCGCGGCAGTGTGGGGGCGGCGCGGCGCGGCCACTCCCGTGCACGTGCTGCCTGAGTGGAACCTCGACAAACTGAATTTCTGGTCGCAGATTGCCTTCGCTTTTGGAGGGATCGAGCTGGCGGCGATCATGGGTGGCGAAATCCGCAACCCGGAGAGGTCGGTGCCGCGCGCGGCATGGCTGGCCGGCCTCGCGATTGCCGTCTTCTATATCGCGGGCACGCTGGCGATGCTGGTGCTGTTGCCGCCGGAGCAGATCAGCATCGTAACCGGCCTTGTGCAGGCCGCGGGTGCGGCGGGTGAACGCCTGGGGATGGGCTGGCCGGCGCTGGTGATGGGGTGCGCGATCTGTGCCGGCGTCATGGGGCAGGTGGCCGTGTGGATTGCGGGAACGGCGCGACTGCCGTTTGTCATTGGGATCGATCATCACCTGCCGCCGGTTTTCGCCCGTCTGCACCCGCGCTGGGGCACGCCGCACTTCTCGATCCTGATCCTCGCCGGTGCGTGCACGATTTTTGTGTTGGTGATGCAGGCGGGGGAGAATTTGCGCATCGGTTACCAGCTTCTGGTAGACATGACCGTCATCACTTACTTCGTGCCATTCCTCTATCTGTTCGGTGCCTCGTGGAAATGCGGGCAGCGCCTGAGCAGCGCCGCGGGCCTCGCGGTTACGGCGGTGGCGGTGGGGCTGTCGTTCATTCCGCCGCCGGATGTAGCGTCGATTTGGTTGTTCGAGCTGAAGCTGGCGGGGGGATTTGTGGGGCTGGTGGTGGCGGGCTGGGTGTGTTTTCAGAGGTACAGCAAGAGAGCTGGCAGATGAAATTCCTAGTTGCTTGCTTTGCTATGCTTGTTATGCTATTCTTGGCTTAAAAAAGAGAATCCTCATGCTAATCACGTCGGATGCGGAGCGGGTGCGCACATGGGTTGAAGACAACGTCATTCAACCTGCGAGAGCGCGGGGAGAAAGGTCTTTCACGGTCACCGCTGGGGACGTACACAGGGATCTCGGCTTGAAGAACCGGGTGCCTCTGGTTTGCCAAGCGCTGAAGTCGAAACGCCTACTCGACAAGAACCATCTCGTGCTGAAAGATGTGAGCGGCCCACCGTCCGGACTGAGCACGACGCTGAGAATCACGTATGAGATCTCCACCCCCGGCGAGAGTGCCCAAGCGCCGAATCCATTCTGGGCGTTGCGTGGGATCGCTAAGCACGTGTTCAAACAGCTTGGTGGGGGCGAGAACTTCATTCGTCAAGAACGGGAGAATCTCTCCGCTGCCACCGAGCGTTGGCAAGCGTCCAAAGGCGATGCCGCCACCGAATTCCACCGTGTCTGGAAATCCATAGCGGCTCATGCGGGCGAGGGTTTCACGACTATTCAGGGGCGCACCTTCCGCTACCGGTTGGCTGGTGATTCAGTACGAGTAGAGCGGGACGGGCGCGCAATTAATCAAGCTCTCGCCAAGAGCGAGTTTCAGAAGGCCTGGGAGCGATGGCCCGTCACTGGACCGGGTGAGCTGCAAGATCTGCGTGGGCCGTCCTATGTCTTCGCGATCCTGAGCGATCCTCGCGTGCGTGAGAACGGCTAAAGCAGATCTCGCATGAGCCTGATCTATTGGGACACGATGCTCTTCATATACTGGCTCGAAGAGCATCCTGTTTTCGCGGAGCGCGTGCAGAGAATTCTCACGCGTATGGAGGACCGGAAGGACACACTGTGCACCAGCTCATTTGCTGTAGGCGAGACGCTCGCCGGTTTCTACAAGACCGGAGAGCGCGAAATGGTGCAGCGCGTTCGCGAGTTTTTCCGGCCTGCATTCGTCAAGGTTCTTCCATTCACGGAGACAGCAGCGGATCAATATGCCCGGATTCGGGGCGAACTCGGCGTCGCTACGGCCGATGCGATTCATCTTGCGTGCGCGGCCGAGGCGAAGGTGGATATTTTCCTCACTAACGATCGGTCACTCGCTAATCGCGTGGTTCCCGGAATTCAGTTTATTACCGGGCTCGACTGCAATCTGTTCTAGACAGTACCAAACGGTCCAGATGTTAGAATACGTGAAGACTCCACGTTTCTTCTTCAATGATTCAACTCACAGGCGCGGCTAAGCGCTTCGGTCCTAAAATCCTGTTTGAAGAGCTCGACTGGCTGGTGACTCCGAACGAGCGCACTGGAATTGTCGGCGCCAACGGCACGGGAAAATCCACGTTGCTCAAGGTTCTGGCGGGCATCGATTCGCTGGAAAACGGCGCGAAGACGGTGATGAAGGGGGTGACCGTCGGCTACCTGCCGCAGGACGGGCTCTCGCTTTCCGGCCGTTCGGTGTTTGCCGAGTGCATGATGGTGTTTGCGAGCTTGCGGGCGCTCGAGGAAGAGCAGGAAGCTCTCGCCGCGAAGATGGCGGAACTGGATCACACGAGCGCGGAATATGCGCAGGTGTCCGAGCGATTTCACCAGGCGGAAGGCGAGTTTCGCGCGCGCGATGGGTACGCCATTGAAGCGCAGGTGGGCGCGGTTCTTTCGGGGCTGGGGTTTGGGCGGGAGGATTGGAAACGGCGCACCGAGGAGTTTTCGGGCGGCTGGCAGATGCGCATCGCGCTGGCCAAGCTGCTCCTGGAAAAACCCAATCTGCTGCTGCTCGACGAGCCCACGAATCACCTCGACCTCGAAGCGCGCAATTGGCTCGAAGGATATCTGGACCAGTATCCGCACGCCTTCGTGCTGGTTTCGCACGACCGCTACTTTCTGGACGTGACGGTGAAGCGCATCGCGGAGCTGTGGAACAAGCACGTGCACTTCTATTCCGGCAACTTTTCGCGCTACGAGCAGCAGAAGACCGAGCGACGGGCGCAACTCGAAGCGGCGCACAAGAACCAGCAGGATAAGATCCAGCAGCTCGAAGCTTTCATCAGCCGTTTTCGATATCAGGCGACCAAGGCCAAGCAGGTGCAAAGCCGCATCAAGGAGCTGGAGAAGATCGAACGCATCGAGCTGCCGCCGGAAGAGAAAACCATCCACTTTCGCTTTCCGCAACCCAAACCGAGTGGGCGCATCGTTGCGGAGTGCAAGGGGCTGGCCAAGAGTTACGGCGAGAAGATGGTCTTCTCCGACGTGGATTTCGTGATCGAGCGCGGCGACCGCGTGGCGCTAGTGGGAGTGAATGGCGCGGGGAAATCGACGCTGATCAAAGTTTTGGCCGGGATTGAGCCGGTGACGGCGGGCACATACACGCTGGGCCACAACGCCACGGTCGACTACTTTGCGCAGGATCAGTACAAGGAGCTCGACCCGGCGGCGCGGATGATCGACGATCTCTCGGAAGTTGCGCCGCGCGCCACCAATACCGAGCTCCGGAGCATCCTGGGCTGCTTTCTGTTCTCCGAAGATGACGTGTTCAAGCAGATCGGCGTGCTCTCGGGCGGCGAGCGGAACCGCTACGCGCTGGCGCGGATGCTCATGATGCCCGGTAACTTTCTGCTGCTCGACGAGCCGACCAACCACCTGGATATGCGCGCCAAGGACGTGCTGCTCGATGCGTTGAAGGAGTTTTCCGGGACGGTGGTGTTCGTGTCGCACGATCGCTACTTCCTCGACAAGCTGGCAACGCGCGTATTCGAGGTCGGCGAAGGCGCGGTCCACGTGTTTCCGGGCAACTACGAAGACTATGTGTGGCGGAAAGAGGGTGGCGGCGCTGCCGCTGCAACGGCTCCCGAACCGGCGCCAACCGTGCAGACGACGCCTCGACCGGCATCGCACACCGCGCCAAAGCCGACGGCCCCGCCGAAACGCGATGTCGCGGGACGCCTCAACCCCATCAAGCTTCGCCAGATGAAAGAACGGCGCCGGGCGATCGAGGATGAGGTAACGCGGCTCGAAGTGGAGATTGCCGATTTCGAGCACGCGTTGGGTAACTTCCGAAGTGCGGAAGAGACGCAACAGCTCACGGAACTGCTCACAGCTCGACGGGCGGACCTGGAGAATCTGCTGGCCGAGTGGGAGCAAGTAGCGCAGTTGATTGAAACCAACCGTTGAGTTCTTGGCGATTCAGAAAGAGAGCCCGTTGGCGCGCAGCAGAGTAACCAGTTAATGCTATTCCTGAGCGGGCATTTGCTGTTCGATGTCGTGCCACGCACTAATCTTCAGCCGGCGGCAAACCCAGCAAAGCTGCTCCGAGGCGCTTTCCGTGACTTCGGCGCCGCAGACCGTACATTTCGTCACACTCTTTGCCTTGTCGGGCGAAATCGAGCGCTTGGCCTGCTCCAGAATCTCAGGCGAAACGATCGGCTCGGCAGGCTTCATTGGCGGCTTGCGTCTCATAGAGCTTCCTTACTATCGCAAAAAAGCATGTGAACTACAATACGGTAGTTACCTGCAAGTGCGCGGTACCCGAATTACGCGGCCTCCAGCACCTGCATGACTGCTGCTACGTCCAAAGTGGACGTGCATCGCGGGCACTTTTGTCCCGGAACCACGCGAACGCTCTTGCCAACCTGCTCCACATCGGCACCGACGTTGCGCGTACAGATCGGGCAGTGAACCTGTCCCCTGAACCGTTGCCCCTTCATGACCTTTGTCATTACCTTCGCCTCCTCACCTCACCAGACGCAAAGCTCCTGGCAAAGGTTGTGCAAAAGTTTGTAATTTTTCTCTAAGGAATGCGCGGCCCCTGCGCTATGCCGAATAAATTCTGCCCCGATGCTCACCCACCAGGATCTGGAACATCCGGTGGCCAACCAGCTCGTGCAGGGTGAGTAATTCCCGGTGAGCGGCAGCCACCGCATCGGCATCTTTCACATCCACCGGCTCGCCACCTGCCTTCAGCGCGTCCGTAGCTTGTTTGATGATTGGATCGGCCATTACGTCGCCGGCCATTTCCCATAGGGTGATAAACCGGTCGACGGCTGTCGGAAAGCTGACGGCAAACACGCCGTGGTTGCTCGTGGTGCGCGGCGGTTTGTAGTCCAGGTTGAACGGGCCGTTATAGTTGTGGCTGCGCAGCAGCACCAGCACGTTCAGCCAGTCGAGCGGGTTTACCAGGCCGACGGCAATGTCGACGTCGTGCTTCAGCCGGTAGCCGTCGTTGATGTCGAAATGCCAGAGTTTGCCGGCCAGAAGCGCTCGCGCCAGGGCCGCGCGCGGCGCCCCGCCCCACATGAGCTCGTGCAGGTATTCCGGGTTCAGGCCGACCATTTCGGGGTGCGTGAGCACGCCGGAGGAAATGAACGCCAGCATCGCGTCGCTCGTGGGCAGCAGTATCTCGGCCTGTGGCTCGAAGGGCTTGGCTTCCAGGCAATGTTTCAGCGTGGGCCGGTTCTTCTTCCTGGCGGCTTCGATATCGTGCTCGCAGGCGGCGTTTAGGGCGCCGGCGTACCACTTGAGCGTCTCTGTCTCCTCCACCGCGCCTTGCGTGGAGTAGCCCAGCGACCCTGGCCAGTAGACGGCAAACTGCGCGCCCAGTTCATGGCCCAGATCCACGGTGTTCTTGACGCGAAAAGCGGCGTATTCCCGAACCTGCGGCGATTCCGCGGCAGGGCTCGCGGCCCAAACGGCATGGAAGAACGTCTCCGTCGTTACCATCGAGCACTTGAGCCCGTGCTTCTTCAGGTTCTTATTGATGCGGTCCACAATCGACCACTGCTCGTCCTTGCCCAGGGCTTCTGTGGGGACGACGTCGGTATCGTGCGTAGTCCAATAGCCGATGCCGATCTTCGCGTATTCGCGGATGACCTCCTCGAAGCCAATGGCCGTGCGCGTGGGCGCATGGAACAGCGCCTGGCCCTGGTAAGCCGCCGCCCACTGGGGGCCCGAGATGTAGTACTTACGCCGGGTTTTGGGGCTGTAAGCGCCGCCGCATGCCTTCATGAGCCGGCTGACGAGAGCCGGTTGCTTGCTGCTGGGAACTGGTTTCATTCCGTCTCCGAACCAGACATCATATCGTGTTGCACCGGGGCTTGCCGCCTTTGTGCGCGGTGCATCTCCCTACCGGGATATCTCCGCAACTTGACGTCGTTGGGAGCGCGTCCCTACAATGAACATGAGAAGGAGGCCGTATGCGTTCCATTGGCATGCCTGAACTTCTCGTCATTCTCGGTGTGGCCGTATTGTTATTTGGCGGCAAAAAAATTCCTGAGGTGGCAAAGGGTTTAGGCGAAGGGATCCGCAACTTCAAGACCGCTCTGAAAGCTGAAGAGGAAAAGGGCGATAAGAGGGCGGAAGAAGAGAAGGTCGGAGAAAAGAAGTCGGCGTAGGACTTCGAAGAACTGCCCGCACGTTGGGCGGATCTCCTCTCGGCTTCAGAAGATCCAAAAAGAAAACCCCGCGAGTAATCGCGGGGTTTTCTTTTTGGGGCCAAGCTACATTTCCAGTTATTTCTTCTTGGGCGGCACGATGGCGTCCTTGGCCGCCTTCGCCACTCGGAATTTTACGACTTTCTTGGCCGGTATCTTGATTGCCTCACCCGTCGCCGGGTTCCGGCCCATCCGTGCCTTCCGGTCCACACGAACCAGCCGACCCAGCCCGGGCACGACAAATACACCGTTCTTCTTCACTTCGCTGATCGCCAGACTGCCAAGGTGATCCAGAAACTGCCGTGCGGTTTTGTTTGGTACTTCCGTGGCTTCCGCCAGCGACCGGACCAACTGGGTCTGCGTCATTCGTTGATTGGCCATTCAACCTCCTCAGATTTGAACTCACACATCGAACACGAATTTCATTGGGATATTCACGCTGCTATCCCACGAACCGTTTCAATGATACGGGAAGGTGAAAGGCGATGTAAAGAGAAAACACGCGGAAAAGGCCCATTTTCCGCCGTTTTTTGCACGATGGATGCGAAAAAAGCACACGCAGGCGCTATTTCTGGGGCACCGAGGCGATCGCGGCCTTGGCTGATCCGTTCTCGCCCGTGGCCAGCAGGCCAAGCAGGGAGCGCAGTTCGGAGTCGATTTTGCCGCGCACTTCCGGATTCTCGATGAGGAACTGGCGCGCGCTGTCGCGGCCCTGCCCGATACGTTGGCCTTTGTAGCTGAACCAGGAACCGCTCTTCTCGATCACGTTGCGTGTGACGCCGGTATCCAGCAGATCTCCCTCGCGGGAAGTCCCCTGGCCATAGAGGATATCGAACTCCGCCTCGCGAAACGGCGACGCCACCTTGTTTTTTACTACCTTTACTCTAGTCCGGTTGCCGATAACGTTATCGCCGTCCTTAATGGCCGCAATCCGGCGGATGTCCAGGCGAACCGAGGAATAGAACTTCAACGCCCGGCCGCCGGTAGTGGTTTCCGGGTTGCCGAACATCACGCCGATCTTCTCCCGGATCTGGTTGATGAAGATCAGGCAGGTGTTGGTCTTCGAGACAGCGCCCGTCAGCTTGCGCAGTGCCTGCGACATCAGGCGCGCTTGCAGGCCCATGTGGCTGTCTCCCATTTCGCCTTCGAGCTCGGCTTTGGGCACCAGCGCCGCGACGGAATCCACGACTACAATATCAATCGCGCCGGAAGCCACCAGCGCCCCCGCAATCTCGAGCGCCTGCTCGCCGCAGTCGGGCTGCGATACCAGCAGGTCATCCACGTCCACGCCCAACTTGCGCGCGTAAGCCGGATCGAGCGCATGCTCGGCGTCGATGAAAGCCGCGCTCCCCCCGTTGCGCTGTGCCTCGGCGATCACTTGCAGAGCGATGGTCGTCTTGCCGGAGGACTCCGGCCCGAAAACCTCCACCACGCGGCCGCGCGGCACACCGCCCACCCCCAGCGCCGAGTCAATCGAAATCGAGCCGGTTGAGATCACCGAGACCGGCACCACGGCACCCGATCCCAGCCTGAGTATGGAGCCTTTGCCGAATTGCTTCTCTAAATGCGCAAGGGTCTGGTCAATGATCTTGCGGCGTTCTTTTTCTTCCATGCCCTGGAAGTGGAGGGCGCTGAAAGATCCTCTCAGGCAAAACACCCGTGGCGTGCGCTTTAGCGCGCTGCTGCCGGCTTCAGCCGGCAGTCGAGTCCGCGCGCCACGAAAGCCGTACGAAGCCGCTACCGGGCGCGTGGCGCAGCGCTGGCCGGGGCCGATCGCGCTGCCTGTGGTGCCTCCGGCTTGGCTGGCGGTGCTGCGCCGCCGTTCACCGCCGGTTCCGGCTTGATCAATCCCAGCGACTTGCGCACTTCAGTATCGATCTTCTGACGGATATCGGCGTTGTCCTTCAGAAACTGCTTGGCGTTTTCGCGTCCTTGGCCGATGCGCTCGCCTTGGTAGCTGAACCACGAGCCGCTCTTCTCGATCAGGTTCTGCGCGACGCCGATGTCCATCAGGTCTCCCTCGCGCGAAATGCCCTCGCCGTAAATGATGTCGAACTCCGCCTCCCGGAACGGCGCTGCCAGCTTGTTCTTCACTACTTTGACTTTCGTGCGGTTGCCGATCACCGCATCGCCATCCTTGATGGCCGCGATGCGGCGGATATCCACGCGGACCGACGCATAGAACTTCAGCGCCCTCCCGCCGGTGGTGGTTTCCGGATTGCCAAACATCACGCCGATCTTCTCCCGGATCTGGTTGATGAATATCAGGCAGGCTTTGGATTTCGAAACCACGCCGGTGAGCTTGCGCAGAGCCTGCGACATCAGCCGCGCCTGCAAGCCCATGTGGCTGTCGCCCATTTCACCGTCTAGCTCGGCCTTGGGCACGAGCGCCGCCACCGAGTCCACTACGAGCACATCGATCGATCCGGAGGCTATCAGCTTCTCGGTGATTTCGAGCGCTTGCTCGCCAAAGTCGGGCTGGGACACCAGCAGGTTGTCCACGTCCACGCCCAGCTTCCGCGCGTAAATGGGATCGAGCGCGTGCTCGACATCGATGAACGCCGCCATACCGCCCTTTTTCTGCGCCTCGGCGACGACTTGCAGCGCGATGGTCGTTTTGCCTGAAGATTCCGGGCCGTAGATCTCGCAGACGCGCCCGCGCGGAAACCCTCCGATTCCCAGCGCCGCGTCGACAGCAATTGAGCCGGAGGAAATCGCCGCGACCTGCACAATCGCTTCTTTCGATCCCAGGCGCAGAATCGAGCCTTTGCCGAACTGCTTCTCAATCTGGCCGAGCGTCGCCTCCAAAGCACGCGCGCGTTCTTTATCATCCATGGCGGGAACTCCTGTTTCCTTGCGGGGGTGGTGAAAGGAAATTATAGCAACTGTGATGAGCTGTATCGGAACTCAGATCTGGTGGATGCGTGTGAGTCCGGGCCAGCGGTCGAAGTCGCGATCGAAGCTCATGATGCGCTGGATGCCGTGCCGTTCCATGATCGCGATGTGAACCGCATCGCGGGCCGACCATTGCTCAGATAGGCGCAGAATCTCACCTGCACGCAAAACATCTCGACTGTCCATTGGAAGGACTGCGTCGACGAGCCCTATTGTCACCCGCAATGCGGTCGCAATATCATCGTGTCGCATCGCTGAATAGCGATGTAGAATCTCCTGCAACACTTCGGCATCCGTAACCAGCCGTTCTCCAGAGGCGATTGCCCGTTCGACTAGGATCTCCGCCTCTGTCTTGTGCCGGTGCGGCGCGCCCACCAAATACATGGGAACATTCGAATCAAGGAAGGTCACTTAGATAGCCGCGCTCTATTTCCGCCAACATCTGTTCGATGTCGGCGGTCGGAAACGAATGTTTCACAGCCTCCCGGAGCACTTTCAACTTAGCTTTCGGATCGCCCGGCGATCTCTGCGATCGTGCTTCGCGCAACACCCTGCGCGTCCACTCCCCAACGGTGATTTGTTCACGCCGTGCCATGCGCTGGATCTCAGCCATTTCAGCATCCGGCAGCAATACTTGCAGACGCTTACTCATAGTGTGAGTATATCATGCTCTGCCCATGAGTAGACCTTATTGTCCGTGCGTTGCAAAGTGTCATAAGCTGATGAGTTCCCATGCCTGATCCTAATATCCTCATTCCCGCCGGTGAGCTTACAGCGTTCGCCATGCGTCTGCTCGACGCGCTCGGCGTTTCGCACGCCAAGTCGCAGCTCGTCGCCGAATCGCTCGTCGCCGCCAGTTTGCGCGGTGTGGATTCGCACGGCCTGCAGTTGCTTCCCTATTACATCGAGCAGATCGAATTTGGCGACATGGACGCCAAAGCTGATGGCCGCGTGATCTCGGAAAGCGGTTCCTGCCTGCACTACGACGGGCAAAACGGCATCGGCCAATTCATCGCCGACACTTGTTGTGCCCATGCCGTGCGCATCGCAGAGGCGTCTGGAATGGCGATGGTGGTGGCGCGCGAGTCGAACCACTTCGGCGCGGCGGCGTTCTGGGCGCAGAAGATGGCGGCGGACGGGCAGATCGGCATCGTGATGTGCAATGCCTCGCCATTGGTTCCCCCGTGGCAGGGCAAGGAGGGGCGTGTCGGAACGAATCCGATTTGCATGGCCGTCCCAGGCGGTGTTGAGAAGCCGTGGTTGCTCGATATGGCCACCACCACGGTCGCCGCCGGCAAAATCTTCAAGGCGAAGATCAACGGCCAGCCGCACATTCCCGCCAACTGGGCCATGGATTCCGAAGGCGTGCCCACCACCGACACCGAAGCTGCGTTCAAAGGACTGCTGATGCCGCTCGGCGGCTACAAGGGCAGCGGTCTCGCCATGATGGCCGAAATTCTCTCTGCTGTCCTGGGCGGCGGCGCCATGAGCACCGAACTCGGCGGCATCCGCTTCCGTGGCAAGCCAATGCGCGCCAGCCAGATGTTTGTGGCCATCGACATCGCACGCTTCCTGCCCCTCGACGAGTTTCGCGCACGCATGGACCGTCTGATCCGCATCATCAAGACCACGCCGCCCGCGAAGGGTTATAGCGAAGTGCTGGTCGCCGGCGAACCCGAGTGGCGCATGGAAGAAGAGCGCCGGCGCAACGGCATCCCAGTCGGCCCGGGTACATGGAAAGCACTGTGCGAAGCGGGAGACCGGCTGGGAGTGGCGGCACCGAGTGTTTCAGGCATTAACATACGGGTTAGGGGAAACAGACTCCGCACCTCTTAACGGAGAGGTATACTGCTCGCGATGCCCAACCACGGACTTTCCCCATCCACGATGAAGGATCCCGTCACATGGCTCTACCCTCCGATCGAGCCGCACAACACAGGCCGGATCCCGGTCTCACCCGTCCACGAGATCTACTTTGAGGAAAGCGGCAACCCCTCTGGCAAGCCAGTGGTTTTTCTGCACGGCGGGCCAGGCGGTGGTTCCGATCCCAAACAGCGGCGATTCTTCCACCCGGAAAAGTACCGCATCGTGAACTTCGATCAGCGCGGCTGCGGCAAGAGCACGCCGTACGCGTCTCTGGAAGCGAACACCACCTGGGACCTCGTTGCCGATATCGAGAAATTACGCGAGCACCTCCGTATTGAGCGCTGGCAGGTGTTTGGCGGATCATGGGGTTCCACCCTCGCCCTTGCGTACGCCGAGACTCATCCCGATCGTGTTGCCGAACTCGTCCTCCGCGGCATCTTTCTGCTTCGCAAACAGGAAATCGATTGGTTCTATCAGCGCGGCGCGTCAATCCTCTATCCCGACGCTTGGGAGCCTTACCTCGCCCACATTCCCGAAGCCGAGCGCGGCGATCTGCTCTCGGCCTACCATCGCCGCCTAACCAGCGATGACCCGGCGGTGCGGCTCGCGGCAGCGAAGATCTGGAGCGGATGGGAGGGCGCCACCTCCAAGCTCCTGCCCGATGCCGACTTCACCAGCCACTACGAAGAGGATGAGTTTGCCCTCGCCTTCGCGCGTATTGAAGTTCACTACTTCTCCAACAAGGGCTTTTTTGAGACCGACGACCAGTTGCTGCGCAATGCCTCTCGCATCCGCCAAATCCCCGCCGTGATCGTGCAGGGCCGTTACGACTGCGTCTGCCCCATGGAAAGCGCGTGGGCGCTCCACCGTGCGTGGCCCGAAGCCGACCTCATCATCACCCCTGACAGCGGCCATAGCGCATTCGACCCGCCAAACAGTCGCGCCCTCGTCGCAGCGACAGACAAGTTCGCCGGCTAGTGCGGCTCGGAAGTGCCGACGGTACGGATTGTTTCGGGAAGCACCATGGCGGACGCCATGAAACTCGCGCTACACAAGTCTGCGCTGTTACAGATCATCGCCCGCTCTGTCCGCCTGTCTCTCCACCCTACGCTAGAATAACTTTTGATGCCCGACGAACCCACCCCGTCCGCCGAAACCTTCGAAACCTCGCTCGACGAGCTCGAAAAGATCGTCAAGGAGCTCGAAGCCGGCGATCTCGCTCTCGAACGCTCGCTCGAGCTGTTCGAAAAAGGCATGGCCCTGAGCGAGACTTGCCGCAAGCAGCTCGAGAACGCCGAAACGCGCGTCGAGATGCTCATCCGCAAGGATGGCAAGATGCAGCCCGAACCCTTTCGCCCCGACAAATGAGCTTTCACGAGCACCTCACCCGCCAGCAGGAAATTATCGACCGCGAACTCGACCGGCTGGTTCCTCTCGAAACCGTTCCGCCAGAGACTATCCACCGCGCCATGCGCTACAGCCTTTTCGCCGGTGGCAAGCGCATACGGCCAATTCTGTGCCTCGAAGCCGCGCACGCCATCTGCGAGGCGCCACGCGGCATCGAAACCGCGGCCTGCTCGCTCGAGTTGATTCACACCTATTCGCTGATCCACGACGATCTCCCCGCTCTCGATAACGACGATTACCGCCGCGGCAAGCTCACGTCGCATAAAGTGTTCGGTGAGGCGATGGCGATCCTCACCGGTGACGCGCTCCTCACCCTGGCCTTCGAAATACTTGCGAAGATGGATGCCGTACTCGACGATCGCAAAACGCGTGTGATTGCGGAGCTGGCCACGGCCGCTGGCACGGCGGGCGGTATGATCGGCGGCCAGGTCGCGGATCTCGAAGGCGAGGGTAAGGAACCGAACGCGCAATTGCTCGAATCCATCCACCGCGCCAAAACCGGTGCGCTGCTCCGCGCCAGCGTGCGCATGGGAGCCATCTACGCGGGCGCCGATCAGCAGCAGCTCGACGCCGTCTCCCGTTTCGGCGAGCACGTTGGCCTGGCATTCCAGATCGTTGATGACATCCTGGACGTCGAGGAATCGAGCGAAGTCCTCGGCAAAACCGCGGGCAAAGACGCGCAGCAGCATAAGATCACCTTCCCCGCCGTCTACGGCCTCGACGAATCGCACCGCATGGCCGAGCGTGAGCGTTCGTGCGCCCACCAGGCGCTGGCCATCTTCGGCGAGCGCACGGAACGCTTGCGCGAGCTGGCCGACCTCATCGTGCAGCGCAAATCATGAAGCAGCGGCTCGATCGTCTGCTGGTCGAGCGCGGTCTGGCCGAGTCCCGCGAAAAGGCGCAAGCTCTCATTATGGCGGGCGACGTGCTCGTCGACGGGCAGAAAGCCCTGAAGCCGGGCCACTCCATCGACGCCGCGAGCCAAATCGAACTCGCCGGCAAACCGCTCTACGTCAGCCGCGGCGGCGGAAAGCTGGCGGCGGCGCTCGATCATTTCGGGATCGATGTGGCGGGATGCGTCTGCCTTGACGTCGGCTCCTCCACCGGCGGATTCACCGACTGCCTGTTGCAGCGCGGCGCCGCGCGCGTGCATGCCGTAGACGTGGGCGCCGGCCAGCTCGATTGGAAACTCCGCAACGATCCGCGCGTCGTCGTCCACGAAGGCATCAACGCGCGTTATCTGCGATTCGACGACATCGGCGAGCCGGCCGCGCTCGCCACCTTCGACGTCAGCTTTATCTCTGTAACCTTGATTTTGCCGCCCGCCGTCCCCATTTTGCGCTCGGACGGCCGCATGGTTATACTCGTCAAGCCACAGTTTGAAGTGGGAAAAGGTCAAGTGGGAAAAGGCGGCATCGTCCGCCAGCCCGAACTGCACCAGGTAGCATGCGCGCGAGTGGCGGACGCCGTGAGAAGTCTGGGCTTCGAGACCAGCCTCATGGAGAGCCCCATTCTCGGCGCGGAAGGAAACAAGGAATTTCTACTCTATGCCCGACATTAAAACGGTCGGCATCATTTCGAAGCCCGGCATCCCGGCCGCGGCCGAGCTGGTGCCGAAACTGTTCGCTTGGCTCAGCGAGCGTGGCATCGGCATCCGCTACGACGAAGAGACGGCGGCGTACGCGCGCACGGCCGGCGCCATCCGGCGAACGGAGATCCCCGATGGCACGGGCCTGGTGATCGTGCTCGGCGGCGACGGCACGTTGCTCTCCGCTGCGCGCGCCATCGGAGGCCGCGAGGTCCCGTTGTTCCCCGTGAACCTCGGCGGCTTGGGTTTTCTCACCGCTATCACCATCGACTCGCTGTTTCCGGACCTCGAGCGTGCTTTGCGCGGGGAACATCGTCTCGGCAAGCGCAAGCTGCTGCATTGCGAACTCCTGCGCGCCGGCAAGGTGATCGGCGAATACGAAGCCCTCAACGACGCGGTGATCACGAAATCGGCGATCGCGCGCATGATCGATCTCGACGCTCATGTCGACCAGATGTTCGTGTGCCGCTACAAAGCTGATGGCCTCATCGTCGCGACGCCAACGGGCTCCACGGCCTACTCGCTTTCCGCCGGCGGCCCTATCATTTTTCCTTCGGTAGCTTCCATCTGCCTGACGCCCATTTGCCCGCACATGCTCACTAACCGTCCGGTGATTGTGCCCAATACAAGCACGATCCGAATCATCAGCCGGGCCGAGGGCGATTCCGCGTATCTCACCATCGACGGCCAAGTCGGCGAACCGCTTCAGAAGGATGACGAGATCGTTTGCCGCAGCTCCCGCCACACGCTGATGCTCGTCCGGCCCCCGCACATGCTCTTCTTCGACGTCCTGCGTCAAAAACTCAAATGGGGAGAGCGGTGAAGCGCCTCTCGCTCACCGCGTGGATTTTCATTGGGATGGCGGCGGGAATTGCCGTCGGCATCGCGGCTCCGGGCTTTGCCAGCCGCCTGTCTCCCATCAGCAACATTTTTCTGCGACTCATCCGCAGCATCATCGCGCCGCTGATTCTCGGAACGCTTGTGTACGGCATCGCGGGCTCGGGCGACTTGAAACGCATGGGCCGCATCGGGCTGAAGGCCATCGTATATTTCGAAGCCGTCACCACAGTCGCGCTCTTCCTCGGGCTTGCCGCCGTAAACCTGGTGCGTCCTGGAGCCGGCATGAAGCTCGCGCCCGTCGCCGAAACCCTCCCGCAGAACCAGCAGACCGCGGCATCGGTCATTGAGCACATCTTTCCTTCCAGCATCGTCGATGCCATGGCGCGCGGCGACGTGCTCGAAATCGTCGTCTTCTCTTTTTTGTTCGGCGCCGCTTGCGCAGCCATTGGAGCGAAAGCCAAACCGGTGGTGGATTTCTGCGAGTCGCTCGCCCAGGTGATGTTCCGCTACACCAATTACGTGATGTACCTGGCCCCGTTGGGCGTGGGCGCGGCCATCGCGGTGACGGTCGCGAGCAAAGGATCGGCGGTGTTGTTGGGACTGGGCAAACTCGTCCTGACGATGTACGCCGCGCAGATCGTCTTTGTCGTGCTGGTGCTGGGCTCCGTCGTGCTGCTCACTCGCATTCCCGCCGGCGCTTTCTATCGCGCCGTCCGCGAGCCCTTCCTGCTGGCTTTCTCAACCGCTTCGAGCGAAGCCGCCCTGCCGCGCGCCCTCGAAAACATGGAGCAGTTCGGCGTTCCTCCGCATATCGTGGCTTTTGTTTTGCCCACCGGCTACAGTTTCAACGCCGATGGATCGACGCTCTACTTATCGCTGGCGTCGGTCTTCGTCGCGCAGGCTGCGGGCATTCAACTGTCGCTCGGCCAGCAGTTGCTCATGATGCTGACCCTCATGCTCACCACCAAAGGCGTAGCCGGCGTGCCGCGCCAGGCGCTGGTCCTTTTGGCCGGTGCACTCTCCACTTTCCACCTGCCCATGGAAGGCGTCGCTGTCCTGCTAGGCATTGATGCCGTCATGGACATGGCGCGCACGTCGGTCAATGTGGTGGGCAATTGTCTGGCGTCAGCCGTCGTGGCGCGCTGGGAAGGCGTGGACTTCGCAACTTGCCGCCGGCTCCCTCACACTCCATAGAACGAGGCGGAAGCCAGGCCTCCCCACCCAGCGAGTTGCTTGTTAGTCCGACGTGCAAGTTCCCAGGTTAGTGCAGGTAGCGTTGTTGTTCAGCGTCCAGTTGCCCGCTGGCCAGACGGTCGCCGCCCAGGCGGAGATCTGGTACGTCAGTGCAGGGCTAACACCGACGAAGCGTAGCCGTGGCAGCATGGCCCACACCTGTCCCCCGAATACTGTTTCGTCGTCGAGAGCGGGGTTCTCCGTGGTGCTGGCCCAGGGCCTGCCATTGCCATCCTTGCCCGCATAGTACTCCGCGGGAGTGTAGGCGGAGATTTGAGCAAACCACGCCTGCAGGTAAGCCTGCGTGAGTGCTACCTGGGTCGCGGGTGCCGTTGCGGACCAAAGACCTTGCCAGTCGTGATGAACGAGCACGAAGGCCTGCACTACAGTCGGCTGAAACCCTGACAATACACCGTATTCCGGTCCCTTGCCAATCAGTGTCTCCTCTTGCAGCGCCTTGATCAGAAAGGTCAGTTGCAGCATGATCTCCGGCGAGCCCGCATCATTTGAGAAGTCCTTCAAAATACCGTTGACGTAGCCGTAGTCGATCGGGCTGTGGTCGCTCTGCGCTCCCTGGCCGTCGTTCAGCACCAACTGCAAGTGATACCAGATGTACGCGAGATACTCCCACGAGGCTTGGGTCCCGTTGCCGAGGCCGGTCCCGACGCCGATGTGCAGCATGTTCGGAGAGACGTAGAACGGTGTATTCGTATCCCAACCACGAACATTTGCTTTCGATCCAAACACTGCCTGCGGCATCCCTTCCAACCCGTATTCCTGGTTGATCTCCCAGAGTTTGACCATCTGCCACTGCATCACCGAGTACACGGACTGCCGCTCTGCTGTCGTCCAGCTTGGGGGAGTCTCCAGCGGACCTAGCAGATCCCCAACATCGCTGTCCCATTGCCCGAACAGCAAGTGATTCGATTGATAAGCAGACGTGCTATTGGGTTGGAGAACACTTCGGATCAGCGTGTAATCCGAGGCGGCCGTGGAGCCCGTGAAGCTCGCGCCATATGCATCCATGGGATGGATGGTCGGCAGCCAAGAGTTCCAGTCCGGGAATTGCAAGGCGACGGGCAGCTCGCGCGGATTCAGGTACTGATTCGCCGCCCACCCAGCGGTGCTGCTGCCGGGCTCCAGGTAGGGCTGCATGGCCCCGTCACTGTTCAGCACTGCGCTCAATCCCGCGCCCGCCGCCCAGTCCGCAACCGGTAAGGAGTCCAAACCAGGGCCGGGCTGATACGGCGGGTTCCAGGGGCGGCCCGGATTGGGCGCGTTTAGCGAGCGGATGTAGCTGGCAATCTGATTCCCCTGCTGCGCCGTCAAACCATGGAAGACCGATCGCACCTGGATCGCGTTGTTCGAGTAATTGAAATACTTCAAGTCCCGGCCGTCTTGCGCATGGCAGTTCGAGCAGTGTGCTTGGATCGGCGCGCTTCCGCCGGACAACACGGGAACAGTCAGGGCCGCTGTTGTATAAAGCGTTTGGCCCGCGGCAATATCGGACGCCAAGGTCGAGGGTGGCTGCCAGGTATTGGGATCGTCCCAAACGAAAGTGGAAGCGGGCACTAGCGAGCTTCCATCCGTACCGATAACGTTCAGAGCCAGCACTCGGTATCCACTGGTCACTCCATCGGTGCCATTGAACATGAAATTGACTGTGTTATTGCCTGTAACAACAGTGCCGGCCGGCAGACTCACGGTCATGGAGAGAGTATGAAACCCGCCTCCGATACCACCGTACGCGTTGGCCAACCCCTGCAATATCACGTTCGAGCTGTTGATGGGTATCCAGGCGGAGTTGTTCACCTGCAAACTGGCCTCGGTCTGGTATTTCAGCCCATGGATTTGCAGCGACAACGTTTGCGTCCCGCTGAGAAGCGATGCCGACGCCGATGAAATGCTGAAGGAGACGGATGTGGTGGTGCCGCTGGCCCCCATAACTTCAATAGGCAGAGTGATTGTGGACGGTGTATTGGGTGGGGTAACGACGCAGGCACTACCCAAAGCGGCTGCGATAACCCTTTGTACGTCGGCCACGTCACACGTTCCGGTACCGTCGAGATTCATCGTGCAGGCCGAAATCCCCAATACCTGATTAACCGCAATTTGGACATCAGCAATATTCACGACGCCGTCGTCGTTCAGATCGCATGGCGAAGTAGCCAAAAGGCCTGGAATCAAGGCCGACAAAATGGCCAATTGTCTTACCAGTCTTCCCGTTTTAAAGGACGCCACGCTCATTTTCCCCCTGGTACGTGCTCGACAAAAGTAGCGACACAGGAACCGATTCTACCGGGCCCGGAGTCTCTGTTTCCAGACTCTTTATGGTCAGGTCTAATATGTTCCCACTACTTGCTAACTGTATACTTTTGTTAGGGGTAGGCTGGCCGGGCGCGATGAGCGAGGCCTCCCAAATGTGACGCACCGGCGACCTCGGCGATTTACCGAAATTGCCAGTAATTTGGGTCGAGTGTAGCACGAAATCAGGTTTGGTGTCAGGGTTTGGCATTAGAAAACTATCGGGTGAACTGGGTTATCTCCCTAGTCCGAATCCGGATAGACACCGCCCTCGTCTGATTGTATGATTCAAGGAATTGCTGTGGCGGCTATCGCCACGATTGGTGCCACTTATGAGTCTTTTGCATCGTTCTCCCCACCGGTACTAGTACCACTGAGGCTGGCCGCCATTCTTCGCAACAACACAGCGATGTTAAGATCGAGGCCAGCGGAGAGGAATCAACGTGGTGTCATGAGTTTAGGGCAACCGTCACTAGATACCGTGGCTCTACGCGGTGCGCTCGCGCCCGAACTTCTCGCTGGTTGCCAGCAACTTGCTCAACAACAACAAGTTAGTGTGCAAGATGTCCTGCAAGCCGGCCTGCGCGCCCTTTCCCTTCGGTACGAAGGCCGCCTAGGCAACGCGCCGGACTGGACGTTTCGGCAACTGCTCACCAACTGCCCAGCCGTCGATTCCAAAACCATTCCGGATGAACACTATAGCCGTCTGCTGGCCGCACTAGTCGCGGAGCCGGACAGGCCGATTTCCGAGCCGTGCTTCATGTCTGAGGCGGAGCGGGAACGGCAGATCGTGACGTGGAACGACACGCGTACTGAGTACCCACGGGACCGCTCGATCGCCGAGTTGTTCGAAGAAGTTGCGCGGAGCTGCCCGGATCGAGTGGCGGTGGTCGACGGCAATGAGCAGCTCACCTACGGGATGCTCGATGAGCGCGCCAACCGGTTAGCGGCGCACTTGGAATTACAAGGAGTTGCAAGCGGGAGCCGGGTGGGGCTGGCGCTCGACCGTTCGGCGGCGATGATCGTTTCGATGGTGGGAATCCTCAAGACTGGGGCGGCCTACGTGCCGCTGGACGCGGACTATCCGGCTGAGAGACTGCGCTTTTTGATTGAAGATACAAGACTTAGCGCTATTGTGACGGATCGGGATCTGCCGGGCGGCGTTCCATTGGTGCGGTTTGAAGACGCGCTCGGAACTGCACCGCAGGAAGTTAACACAAGACCCAAAGCCACAGCCGAAAATACGGCGTACATAATGTACACGTCCGGGTCCACAGGCACTCCGAAGGGTGTGGAAGTGACGCAGCGGGGTGTCGTCCGGCTGGTGAGGAATGCGAGCTACGTGGATTTCGGGCCGGCGGAGGTTTTCGCGCAGATCTCGAACTCTTCCTTCGATGCCATCACGTTCGAAGTGTGGGGAGCGCTGTTGAACGGAGCTCGGCTGGTGATCCTGCCGACACCAGTCGTATTGTCGCCGGAAGCGTTTGCCACGGCGATCGAGACGCACCATCTTTCGGCGATGTTTCTGACCTCCTCGCTATTCAATGTGATGGCGGCGCGCTGCCCCCAGGCATTTCGCACCGTGCGGCACCTGCTGGTGGGGGGAGACGCCGTCGATCCGCGCTGGGCACGGCACGTTTTGCAAACAGCGCCACTCGAACGCATTATCAACGGCTACGGGCCGACGGAATGCACGACCTTCTCGGTAACGCACGATATCCGGGAGGTGCCGGAAGGAGCGAAGTCGGTACCCATTGGGCGGCCGCTTTCGAATTCGCAGGCGTACGTGCTCGATTGGAACATGCAGCCGGCGCCGGTTGGCGTGGCTGGGGAGTTGTGCCTGGGCGGCGACGGCGTGGCCAAGGGGTATTGGAACCGGCCGGAGCTGACGGCGGAACGATTTGTGCCGTCGCCTTTCGATCCCACCGGACAAGCGCGGTTGTACAAGACGGGCGACATGGCCCGCTATCGCGAGGATGGCGTGATCGAATACCTGGGGCGCACGGACCACCAGGTGAAGATTCGCGGCTTCCGCATCGAATTGGGCGAGATTGAAACGGTGTTTCGGCAACACCCCAAGGTGCGGGACTGCGCCGTGGTTGTGGGGCAGGACGCATCTGGCGCAAAGACGTTGTGGGCGTATGCGGCCACTGGCCTGGGGGCGCGGCCGAGTTGGGGCGAGATCCGGCAGTTTCTGCGGGAGCGCTTGCCAGAGTTTATGCTGCCATCGGCGGGCCTGTTTCTGGATGCAATGCCGCTTTCCCCTAACGGAAAGGTAGACCGGCGGAAGCTGCCACCGATCGAGGCAACAACCACGACGAACGCGGCCACGCCGATGACGGAAGCGCAGCAAACGGTGGCGGAGATCTGGAAAAAAGTGCTGGGTGCGCACGAGATCGGACTGGACGATAACTTTTTCGAAGTTGGCGGCAACTCTCTACTGATCGCGAACGTGGAGTGCGAGCTGAGGCCGCACTTCCGGACGCCTTTCACGATTACGGATCTGTTCGAGTTTTCGACGATCCGGACGCTGGCCGCACGGCTTAGCGGGGAAGGGAAGCAATCGGGCGTGGTTTCGGAGGCCCAGGAACGTGCGCGCCGCCAAAAAATGGCGATGGGTGGAGTGCGCACCGCAGTTCGGGGAGCGTAAGGACCTACGATGGACGGGGTCGCGATTATCGGGATCGCCGGACGTTTTCCCGGCGCGCGCAACGCCGCGGAATTCTGGACCAATCTCCGGAATGGCGTGGAATCGATTTCGCATTTCCGCACCGAGGAACTGGAGGTGCGGGATGCCGCACGGCTGGCTCAGGACCCGAGCTACGTCAAGGCGCGTTCTATTTTGACCGACGTCGATCTGTTCGACGCGGAGTTTTTTGGATTCTATCCGCAGGAAGCCAAATTCATCGATCCGCAGCACAGGGTGTTCCTGGAGTGTTGCTGGGAGGCGATCGAAGATGCAGGTTATGATCCCGCGAACGATCCTGGCGTCACCGGCGTATTTGCCGGATGCAGTCCTAACAGTTACTTTCTGCGGCAGATTGCGGGAAGCCGCGAGTACGTGGACGACTACACGTCGGCATATCAAGTGGGCTTTTATCCCACGATGCTGGGAACGATTGCCGACACGATGGCGACTCGTGTTGCTTACAAGCTGAACCTGAAGGGGCCGGCGATGACGCTGCTGGCGGCGTGCTCGACATCGCTCGTTGCGGTTTGCCAGGCCGCGAAAAGTCTGCTGACTTACGAGTGCGACCAGGCGCTGGCTGGCGCGGTGTCGATTACATTTCCGCAGAAGCGCGGCTATCTGCATCAGAGCGGCGGCATGGTGTCGCCGGATGGGCATTGCCGCGCATTCGATGAAGCGGCGCAGGGAACGGTCTTCGGCTCGGGCGCGGGCGTGGTGCTGTTGAAACGGCTGGAGGATGCGGTTCGCGATCACGATCACATTTACGCTGTGATCAAAGGCTCGGCGGTAAACAACGACGGATCGCAGAAAGTCGGCTTCACGGCTCCGAGCGTCGATGGGCAAGCAGCCGTGATTGCGACGGCGCAAGCGCTGGCCGGGGTGGATCCGCGAACGATCAGCTACATCGAAGCGCACGGGACCGGGACGCCGCTGGGAGATCCGATCGAGGTCGCAGCGCTAACGAAAGTATTCCGGGCGAGCACGCCGGACCGTGGATTCTGCGCCCTGGGGACGGCGAAAGCCAACGTGGGGCACCTGGATGTGGCGGCCGGAGTGACGGGCCTGATCAAAACCGCGCTGGCGATGGAGCACGGTGAGATTCCGCCGCAGATCCATTTCGAGCGGCCCAATCCGAAGCTGCAATTGGACGAGAGCCCGTTCTACGTGAGCACGAAGCTCATGCCATGGGAGCGGCGGGACGGCGCACCGCGGCGCGCGGGAGTGAGCGCGTTCGGAGTGGGCGGCACGAACGCACACGTGGTGCTGGAAGAACCGCCGCGGGTCGAACAGCCTGCCAGCCGGCGCGTGTACCAGGTTCTGAGTGTATCGGCGAAATCGGAAGAAGCGCTTGCCAATGCGCGCAAACGGCTGGCGGAACGCCTGCGCCATGCGCCGGGCGTGGACGTGGCGAACGTGGCGTACACGCTGCACGCAGGCCGGCGGCACTATGGGTACCGGCAATCGGTTGTGTGCCGCAATGCGGAGGAAGGCGCACGCGCGCTCGAAAATCTGGAGAAGCGCAAGGCGGAACCGCAGCACGACAACCCCGCGGTGTACTTCCTGTTTCCCGGACAAGGTTCCCAGCACATTCGCATGGGACAGGAAGTGTACGAGACCTCGCCCGTGTTTTGCGAGAGCTTCGACCGTTGCTGCGCGATTTTCCAGGCGCACACCGGCGTCAATCTGCGCGAGATCATTTATCCAACCGCCGGGGAAGAAGAAGCGACGCGGCAACTGACGGCGACGGCGCTTGCGCAGCCCGCGATTTTCACGATCGAGTACGCGCTGGCGCAGCTTTGGATGTCGTGGGGGATTCAGCCGCGAGGCATGCTGGGGCACAGCATCGGCGAATTCGTAGCGGCGTGCCTGGCTGGTGTATTTTCGCTCGAAGACGCGGTGCGGTTGGTCGCGACGCGCGGCCAGTTGATGCAGGATCTGCCCGGCGGGGCGATGTTATCGGTACGGCTCGGCGAAGCGGAAGTGAAGCCGCTGCTGAATGGGAATCTATCGATCGCGGCTTTGAATGCGCCAAAGCTGACGGTGGTTTCGGGTCCGCACGATCAAGTGGCGAAGCTGGAAAGTTTGCTCGAAGAGCGCGGTGTGATGGCGCGGCGGCTGCACACTTCGCACGCGTTTCATTCCGCGATGATGGAACCGATCGTCGGGCCGTTCACGGAAGCGGTGCGGCGAGTGAAGCTGCAGGCGCCGGCCATTCCGTATCTTTCCTGCGTGACGGGAACCTGGATTACGGCGGAACAAGCGACCGATCCCAAGTACTGGGCGTCACACTTCCGGCAGGCGGTGCGTTTCTCGGATGCGATCACGGCTCTCGGCAGCGAACCGAACGGCATCCTGCTGGAGACGGGTCCGGGAACGACGTTACAGGTTCTGGCGCGGCAGCACGCTCAGCGAGACAACGGCCAGATGATTCTTTCTTCGCTGCCGGAAGCGGTTTCGGAGAACTCGGCGGCGGCGACTTTATACGGAGCACTAGGACGGCTGTGGGAGGCAGGCATCCCGGTCAATTGGGGACAATTCTATTCCGGCGAACAGCGGAGCCGGATTTCATTACCAACCTATCCATTCGAACGAAAGCGTTACTGGGCAGAACCGGCCGAGGCGAGCGGCACGGTTCCGGAACCGGCCGGACAGGCGGCGCCAGCGCCAGAAAATACGCCAGAGAAAGCAGACATGACACCTGCAGAAAATCGGGGAAGGAAAGACCGGATTATTGCCAAGTTGGCCAATACGTTCGCGGAACTATCGGGCATGGAAGCCGGGGAGATGGACCCAGCGGCAACGTTCCTGGAGTTGGGCTTCGACTCATTGTTCCTGACGCAGGTATCGCAGGCGCTGCAGAGCGCCTTTGGCGTCAAGGTCACGTTCCGGCAATTGCTCGATCAACTCGCATCGATCGACGCGCTGGCAAATTATATGGATGAGCAGCTTCCACCGGAACCGGCGCAGCCTGCTGCAGTGGCGGCGAAACCAGCGGCTGTGGTTGCGCCGGCCGTGACCGTGCCAGTCAGCGGCGCGGCGCCGGCGGCGGGGAGCGGGATCGAACAGATTTTGCGCGAACAGCTCCAGGCGATGTCGGACCTGATGAACCGGCAGTTGGACGTTCTGCGGGGCGCGGGAATTCCGGTTGTCCAACAGCAGCAGCCGGCCGCAATCGCCGCCGCACCAGTGCTGGCCGCGCCGCAGCAGGCGGCCGAGACGCAGAAACCGGAGCAGGAGTTCAAGCCGTTCGGACCTTACAAGCCGGTGCAGAAGGGCCCCACGGGTGGGCTGACGCCGCGGCAGGAAGCGCACATTCACGCGCTCATCGAGAGTTACACCAAGCGGACCGCGGAATCGAAGAGACAGACGCAGAAGTACCGGAAAGTTTTGGCCGATCCACGGGTGGCCTCGGGCTTCAAGTTGCAGTGGAAGGAAATGGTCTATCCCATCGTGACCAACCGTTCGCACGGTTCGCGGCTCTGGGATGTGGATGGCAACGAGTACATCGACCTGCTGAACGGGTTCGGGCCGACGGCTTTCGGCCACCTGCCGCAGTTTGTGACCGACGCGGTGGCGAAGCAATTGAGTGAGGGCATCGAGATTGGTCCGCAGACGCCGCTGGCAGGCGAAGTGGCGGAGCTGATCTGCGAACTGACCGGCGTGGAGCGCGTTTCATTCTGCAATACGGGGTCGGAAGCGGTAATGGCGGCGGTGCGTGTGGCGCGCACGGTAACGGCGCGGAAGAAGATCGCGCTGTTCGCAGGGGCCTATCACGGCACGTTCGATGAAGTGCTGGTGAAGCGGATCGGCAAACTGGAAGGGCTGCGCTCGGGGCCGATCGCGCCCGGCATTCCGGCGGAGAAAACGCAGAACGTGATGGTGCTGGATTACGGCGCACCGGAATCGCTCGAAATCATCCGTCAACATGCGGGCGAATTAGCGGCCGTGCTGGTGGAACCGGTGCAGAGCCGGCACCCGGCGTTACAGCCCAAGGAGTTTCTGCACGAGCTGCGAAGAATCACGGAAGCGTCGGGCACGGCGCTCATCATCGACGAGATCGTGACGGGATTCCGCACGCATCCGGGCGGCGTACAGGCGCTGTTCGACGTGAAGGCCGACCTGGTTACGTATGGAAAGGTGCTGGGCGGCGGGATGCCGATTGGCGTGCTGGCCGGGCGCGCGGCGTTCATGGATGCGCTCGACGGCGGCATGTGGCAGTACGGCGACGATTCGTTCCCGGAGGTGGGTGTCACGTTCTTTGCGGGGACGTTCGTGCGGCATCCGCTGGCGCTGGCGGCGGCGAAGGCCGTGCTTCAGCACATGAAAGCGGAAGGCCCCGAGTTGCAGAGGCGGCTGACGGTGCGGACTGCGGCGCTGGTCGAGCGCCTGAACGCGCTGTTCGAGCGCAACAACGTGCCGTCGCGGATCGAGACGTTCGGCAGCGTGTTCTATTTCAGTTTCCCGAGCGACTTCCGGTTTGGCAGCCTGCTGTACTATCACCTGCGCGAGAAGGGCGTGCACATTCAGGAAGGCTTCCCGTGCTTCCTGACGACGGCGCACACGGAGGAGGACATCGATCGCGTGGTGCGGGCGTTCGAGGAAAGCGTCGAGGGGATGCGGGCGGATGAGCTATTCCCGCAGGCCGGCGCTGAAGTGGCGAGCGCGCTTCGAGAAGCACCGCTGACCGAAGCGCAGTTGGAGATTTGGCTCTCGGCACAGCTCTCTCCGGAAGCCTCGAGCTCCTACAATGAAGCATTCACGCTGGAGATGCGGGGCCCGTTGAACGAAGCGGTGTTGCGGGAGTCGATCCAGAAAGTGATCGACCGGCACGATGCTTTGCGCGCCACCTTCGACGGCGAAGGCAAGACGGTGCACTTCGCGGCGGAGCTGAAGGTGGAGATTCCGGCGATTGATTTGTCGGGCGAACAAGACCCGGAAGCCGCGTTCCATAGGATGGTGGAGCAGGACGCGCAGACGCCGTTCGATCTGGCCGTGGGGCCGCTCGTGCGCGTGCGCATAGTGAAGCAGGCGGCGGAGCGGCACACGATGCTGTTCACGTCACACCACATCGTGTGCGACGGCTGGTCGGCCAACGTCATTCTGGATGAAATCGCCAAGCTGTATTCCGCGCGGTGCCAGAATACAGAGGCGAAGCTCGATCCGGTGCTGCCGTTTGCCGTGTATGCCACGGCGCAGCGGGCGCAGGCGAGCGAGCCGAAGCATGCGGAGGTGGAGGCTTACTGGCTACAGCAGTTCGCGGAGCGTCCACCGGTGCTGGACCTGCCGACGGACCGGCCTCGGCCGGCGGTGAAAACTTTCGCAGGTGCGACCGAGCGGCACAAGATCGGCAAGGCGCTGCATCAGAGCTTGAAGAAAGCCGGCGCCAAGCAGGGATGCACGCTGTTTGCGACGCTGTTAACCGGATTCCAGGCGCTTCTGTGCCGGCTCACGGGGCAGGATGACATTGTCGTGGGCATTCCCGCGGCGGCGCAATCGCTCGAAGAAGGCAAATCGCTCGTGGGGCACTGCGTCAACTTTCTGCCGTTGCGCGCACGGCTCGCGGAAGATGAGACGTTCGCGCAATTACTGGCCCGCGGCAAGCGCACGCTACTGGATGCCTACGAGCATCAGACTTACACCTACGGCACTCTCGTGCGGAAGCTCGGCGTTCCGCGCGATCCCAGCCGGCTGCCGCTGATCGAAGTGCAGTTCAATCTCGAGCGCGTGGGCGCCAGCCTGGATTTCACGGGGATCAAAGCGGAGATGGATTCCTGCGAGAAGCGCTTCGCGAATTTTGATTTGTTTCTGAACATCGTGGAGTCCGACGACGGCCTGGTGATGGATTGCGACTACAATACCGATCTTTTCGACCAGGCGACTGTTCAGCGTTGGCTGCGCCACTACGAAACGCTGCTGGCTGCCATCGCGGAAGACATGAGCCGGCCGGTGTGGCGGCTTCCGATGTTGCAGCAGAGCGAACTGGAAGAGCTGCTCTTCGACCGCAATCGCACAGAAGCATCCTATCCCAACCGGTGCGTACATGAGCTTTTCGACCAGCAGGCCGCGAGCACTCCGAACGCGGTAGCGGTTGTGTTTGACCGGCAGACGCTGACCTACGGCGAACTTCAGGCGCGCGCGGCGGAGCTGGCGGCATTTCTGCAAAAGCAGGGCGCCGGACCGGGCCAGTTGGTGGGCATTTGTCTCGAACGCTCGGCCGAGATGGTCATCGCCATCTTAGGCGTGCTGAAGGCGGGCAGCGCCTATGTGCCGCTCGACCCCGCTTATCCGAAAGAGCGGCTGGACTTCATTCTGGGCGAAGCCGGCGTGAAGGTGCTGCTCACGCAAGAACGCACCGCGGTCGAGTTAACCGGCCTCAAGGCGCGCGTCATCTGCATGGATTCCGAGCGGGCGCTCATCGCGCGCGAAAAGTGGAACGAGAAGCGAACGGCGACGCCAGACGACTTGGCGTACGTGATCTACACCTCCGGGTCTACGGGCAAGCCCAAAGGTGTGGAGATCCAGCATCGCGCGTTGGTGAATTTCCTGACGTCCATGCAGAGGCAGCTCGGGACGCAAGCGACGGAGCGTCTGCTCGCCGTCACCACGCTATCGTTCGACATCGCTGGATTGGAGATATTGTTGCCGCTCGTTTCCGGGGCGCGCGTGGTGATTGCCGATCGCGACTCGACCATGGATGGCACGCAGTTGGCGGATCTGATCCGGGAGTCCGGCGCCAGCGTGTTGCAAGCTACGCCCTCAACGTGGCGTCTGCTGCTGGAGGCGGGATGGAAACCGCAGCCGTCTTTCAAAATGCTGTGCGGTGGAGAGGCGTTGCCGCGAGACCTGGCAGACGACCTGCTGAACACCGGGGCCGTATTGTGGAACATGTATGGCCCGACGGAGACGACGATCTGGTCTGCGATTTCCCCGGTGAATGAGGGCCCGGCGCCGGTACGGATTGGCGGTCCGATCGCGAACACGCAGTTCTACGTGCTGGACCGGCACGCGCAACCTGCGCCTCTGGGAGTTCCGGGCGAGCTGTATGTCGGTGGCGATGGCGTGGCGCGCGGCTATTTCCAACGTCCGGAGTTGACGCGCGAGAAGTTCTTGCAGGATCCGTTCCGCGCTGGCAACAGAATGTATCGCACGGGCGATCTGGTTCGCACACTGCCTGACGGGTCATTTGAATTCCTCGGGCGGCTAGATAACCAGGTGAAGATCCGCGGATTCCGGATTGAGCTTGGCGAAATCGAGAACGTGCTGAGGCAGCAGCCGGAAGTGAAAGATGCGGTTGTTGTGGCGCACGGCGAAGGCCGTGCAAAAAAACTCGTGGCGTACGTAGCCCCCAACGAGGACCAGGTCTGCGAGGGCGAGACTCTGAAGCGGGCGCTGGCTACGGCGCTGCCTGCTTACATGGTTCCGTCCACCTTCATAACGCTTCCTGCGCTTCCACGGACACCGAATGGCAAGGTCGACCGGAAGGCTTTGCCGGAACCCGTGCCGTCACGCGCTTCCAAGCCGAGGCGAGCTCCGCGAAATGCCGCGGAAGAGACACTGCACGGTGTATTTTGCGAGGTGATGCACCTGGAGACCGCCAGCATCGATGACAACCTGTTCGAACTGGGAGCGGATTCGATTCAGATCTTCCAAATCGTCGCGCGAGCGAATCGTGCGGGCCTGGACATCAGCGTCCAGCAGGTTTTGCGCCATCCGACGATCGAAGCGCTATCGTCAGCGAGTGTTACAGCGGCTCCGAGCGAGCGCAAACCGAAGTCGAAGCCGATCGTGCCAGTCTCCCGTGAACAGTTTCGGGTGAAGAACCGCCAATGACCGAGCCGGCCAACAAATCGGCAGAGCTAACACAGCTCGCGGAGCCGCAAACGTCCCCGGCGCCCGAGGAGTCCTACGAGCTTCCTTGCTCCCTCGTGCAGCAAACTTGCTGGTACCTGGACCGTATCAGCCCGGGGTCCGCGACGTACAACATCGCAGTTCGATTTCTGTTGAGCGGCCCGCTGCAAATTCCGCTTCTGGAAGAGGCATTGCGCAACATCGTGCTCCGCCACGAAGTATTGCGTACGCGTTTTGTGGAGAAGGACGGTGAACCGAAGCAACTGGTGGAACCTGACGCCCACTTCATTCTCCCTGTAGCCGATCTGCGCGCGCTATCCCCGGCGGAACGCGAAATTGAATCCGAGCGTTTGGCGTCAGAGGAAGCCAGCACCGGATTCGATGTCGAACGTGGCCCGCTCTTTCGGGGCCGACTGATTCAAACCGGCAACGACCAGTATGTCCTGCTGCTGACGATGCACCACATTGTTTCCGACGGATGGTCGGTGGGCATCGTCACCGACGAACTCGGACGGATCTATGAAGGCCTGGTCGCCGGTTCCGGATCGCCACTGCCTGCGTTGCCAATTCAATACGGCGACTATGCGTGTTGGCAGCAGGAATGGATTTCCTCTGGAGAGCTCGACCGCCAACTGGATGAGATCCGATGCCGGCTGGATGGTTTCCAACCGCTGGACATTGCCACCGATTTTCCGCGTCCGCTGGTCTCGAGCACTCAGGGAAAGATCTGTTCTATTCTTCTGCCCCGGCCGCTTACCAATTCCTTGAAGGAATACAGCGAACAGCGCGGCTGCACAATGTTCGTTTCGATGCTGTCCGCCTTTCTGGTGCTGCTGCACCTAGAATCCAAACAGAACGAGCTGACGATCCGCACCCAAACCGCGGGCCGCGATCGCACCGAACTCGAAGCCTTGATCGGCTGGTTCGTGAATTCCATCGTCTTGCGTGTCGATGCTTCTGGCAATCCCACGTTTGATGACATAGTGGACCGGGTTCGCCAGGTGGTTGTGGATGGATTCGAGTATCAGCATTTCCCGTTTGAACGGCTGATGGGAGCCATTCGGCCGGCTCCAAGCCCCTCCCGGCATCCGCCATTTCAAGTGAACTTCATCTTCCAACGGGACTTCGTCCACCCGTGGCGGCGCGCCGGCGTCGCGATGAAGCCCATACCATCCAAGGCGACCGGCACTTTTGTGGACCTGAATTTCTTCCTGGTCGAGCGGGAGGATGGCTGGCGGGCCTCGGTGGATGTCAACACCGACGTATTCCGGATCGAGACCGGCGAGCATTTCCTGGACTGTTACCAGAGAATCCTGGCAACGTGTGCGCGCCAACCGGGTTCGCGGATCTCGAATATCGCCTTACCTCCACGGCCCCACCCGACGGTTCAAACGGAACACAGCGAAACCTACTCGCTGGATAACTATGTTCCACCGCGCAACGAACACGAAGAGGCCATTGTCGAAGTCTGGAAGCGCGTTCTTGGCAGGGGAGAGATCGGAGCATATAGTAACTTCTTCGACCTCGGCGGGCACTCACTGAAGGCCGTGCGCCTTCTTGCGGAAATTAAAGAAAAATTCGGAAAAGAAATCAAGGTCGCGGAGCTTTTCGTCGATCCAACCCCGGCGGCCATGGCGCAAGTTATTTCCGGCGTGATTACCTACTCCGATGGAAGAGACTTAGTTCCTGTGCAGCCGCAAGGAACGCGGCCCCCGTTCTTTCTGATTGGAGGAGATCACTACTTCCGGCCGTTAGCCAAGGCGATAGGATTGGATCAACCCTTCGTTGGCGTGCCTCTGCTGAAATATCGCCATCTGGACATCGGCAAAACACGCCTTGCTATCGCCAAGGACCTGGCGCAGTTGCTGGCGTCGCAACACCATGGCAGTCCATTTCTGTTGGGCGGTTGGTGTGCCGACGGATTGACCGCGTATGAGGTTGGGCGAGCGCTCATGGAGCTGGGCGAGTCCGTGAGTCTTGTGGTTCTTTTCGATGCCGTGAATCCCGACTATTACCGCGAAACGCGCAGTCTGGTTAATTCCGTGGGTCGAACCATGACCAGTCTTCGTAACATTATCAAATTGGCGTCCTCTGGTGGCCTGATCGCTCGCGTGTCCGGTGTAGCCAAGGCGATGGGAATGTTGATGCACCGCCTCAGCCGGAGGATCGTCGACACGTACAAAAGTGAGTATCGTTCTGCGCCAGTCTCTTTCCCGGTCGTGGTCGTACGCCCGCCCGCCGCGTCGTCGCTCGAAAAGCCGGACCTCGGGTGGAGCCGCGCCTGCGGTAATTCCCTAACGGTAGTCGAGGTTCCTGGCGACCACAGCTCGATTTTCCGGGAACCCAATGTCAAGGTTCTGGGCTGGAAGGTGCGTCAACAGTTGGATGCTGCTCTTTCTGGCACAGAGCAGGTTAAAGGATAGAGCAGGACTCGGATGAAAGGAGAAACATGTTTATGTCGGCGCCTGCGCAGTTGCCGTTAAGCCGCGACTTAGTGAACGTTCCCCCTGGAAACGAGACCTTATTTCGCGAGAATTACAACCAGCGGCCGTTCGTACTGGAGCACCAGCTTTCCGGCCACCCTCTTCTTCAACTCCCGCACTTAGTCGCGGTCGCACAATCGTTCGCTAGCGAGCATCCAGAACGCCTGTACTACACGATTGGAAATCAGAATCTGAGTGGCGGCTGGGATTACACTACTCAGCGGCCGGTCCCGCCCAAGGAGGCGATCGACCAGATCCAAACGGCGAACACGTGGCTGATTCTGAAAGGTGTGCAGGTGCTCCCCGAATACCGTAAGCTGCTGGATCAGTTTTTGCAGGAGATCCATGCGGTAAGTGGCAGAGAGTGGAAACATGGCACGGCGAGCCGGAACCTGAGTGTCATCATCACCTCACCCAAGCAGATTACGCCCTACCACATGGATGCTGACTGCAACTATCTTCTTCAGATCGCCGGTGCCAAGACAGTGTATGTTTTCAACGGCGCCGACCGCAACGTTGTGACGCCTGAAGAGCTGGAACGTTTTTACTCGGGCCAGATCAATGCCGCACAATATCGGGAGTCGTCTCAGAAGGGTGCGTGGCAATTCGATCTGACTCCGGGCCACGGAGTCCACATACCCGTAACATTTCCGCACTGGGTGGAGAATGGCAATAATGTGTCTATCTCGGTCAGTATTAACTTCCGGTTTGTAGATCGCACGGTTCCCGATATATACCGCCTCAATCGCTACCTGCGCAGAGTTGGATTGCGCCCGCGGCTGCCTGGAGAATCGGCAGTCAGCGACGGAGTCAAGAAGTTGGCCAGCAAAACGCTAAGAGCCTTGCGACGGAAGCAAGATGAGTAAGTGACTGGCGAAAGTGTTAACAAAGCAAGGCATGAGTCGAGTCAGAGTTTAATGGATCCAGTCAGTCAAGCGATCGTCGTGCTTCAACCAACCACAGTTGATTCCCGCGCAAGTGCGATTTGGAGATTTGGGAAGTCACTCATGGCTTCGCCCGCCACTCAGGCCGTGCTTGAGTGGACGGAAGGCTGGCTTCCGCCTTTGCGGGCCGTTCATGCGCGGCTCTATGAGCGCGAGTTTGCGAGAGTGGTTCCGTGGGCGAGGAGGTTTCGGGGGGTCTACGCTACCTTTGAAGAAGCCATCTCCGCTGCTCCTGCCGGCAAGCCGGTCGGCTACGATAATTCAGCGGCAGCTACCTTCATGGAGCCCTCTGGCGCTCTGTTGCCTAGTGACTATCCGGTGCTGTTCTGGCTGGGAAAGGCGCTGGCGGAGTCGCCATCGCTCCTTGATATAGGCGGGTATGTTGGCATTTCCTACTACTCTTATCGTAACTACCTCACTTATCCGGAGAATCTGGAGTGGGTGGTATACGATGTCCCGGCAGTAACCGCAGCAGGCGTAGAGATCGCTCAACACCAAGACAGCCGGGGATTGTCGTTTATTACGGAGATTACTTCGGCATTGAGACCTTGCACCGTTCTGGCTGCCGGTTCAGTCCAATTTATGGAAGACAATTTCCCGGACTTGCTCCGGCGGATGGGTGCGCTTCCGAAGAATTTGATAGTTAGTAAGACGCCGTTGACGGAGTTACCGGACTTTGTCACGTTGCAGGACTTGGGTCCTGCTGTCTGCGCATACAGAATCTTCAATCGCGTGAAATTTATAGAATCGATTGAAGCTTTGGGCTACCGGCTGATCGATTCCTGGACTAACCCCGATTTCCATTGTCGCATTCCTTTTCACTCGGATCAAAGCGTGCCGAGCTACAGCGGCTTGTATTTCAAGAGAGACAGTTGAAGATCGCGCCAACTCGGCGCAGATTGTCGCGTTTCTGTGATCTAGCGATAAGGAAAAGCGGCCTGATATATACTGAGCCGAACCCGGACTCCGAATGAAGTTGGCTGCTGATTTCACGCGACCTAGTATGATTCGGGAGGCGCTGTTGTGCTTCGCCGCCATTTTCTTCATCCTCCTGCTCACAAGCAGCGGACATGACAACTCGGAGGAGGGCTGGTACAGCTACAGGGTTGCGAAGCAGATCCTTACCGTCCACACGATCGGCTTTGAAGAACCCCAGGTTGGTGTCTTCAACCGGGCTCCTAACGGGCGGTACTACGAGTCCTATGAGCTGGGCAGCGCCCTGTTCATGCTACCCACGACGTGGTTTGCCGAGCAGTTGTCGCACAGCCTGAGTCCCCGAATAGGTGAAGCGAGGGCGCTTCTTGTCTGGCGCTTTGTGTTCGCTTCTTTGGTGGCGGTCTATTGTGCCGCGGGGCTTGCCCTCGTTTTCGTTATGCTGCGGACCGTCTTTGCGCAGACGCGGCGCCTGGCTTTAGCCAACGTGCTGATATTGGGATTTTGTTCCTACTATTGGAACTATTCCCGAAACCTCGCCGACAGTGTGCTTTGTTGCGTGCTTCTTTGTGCAGCCACTCTGCTGCTTTTCTTGTTCGGTCGAACCTTAGACCCGCAACTGCTAATCCTGGCGTCCTGTTTTCTGGGCCTCGGTTTGATCACGCGTCCGACCATGCTCATTCCAATTGCCGCCGCTTTCCTGTATTTGGGCACGGTGCTGCACCGGGATTGGAAGCATCTGCTCAGGGCTTCGTCGATTGCTACCGCCACGCTCCTTCCTTTTGTTGCCTGGCAGTTGCGGTACAACCATCTCCGCACGGGCAACGCCCTGGTTAGCCCGCTGCAAGCGTTCTACAAAGCTGACAATGGACTAACCGGAGATCTGGCGACGCATATTCCAGGTCTTCTTATCAGCCCTGGCAAGGGGATTCTTGTCTACGCGCCCCCCGTCTTTCTGGCGCTATTTTGTTTCCCGGTGTTTTTCAAGCGTTATCGTGCGGAGGCGTTGTATGCGGGCACAATCGGGCTGGGGTGGCTGTTGCTTCACGCCAAGCTTGCGAATAATTGGTATGGAGCTTGGGGGTGGGGGCCGCGGCACTTTATCGCGGTCACACCGGTTCTGGCACTCCCTTTCCTGGTCTGCGGCTCCCGTGTTTTCTCCTCAAAGCTGAAGATCGTGTTTGCCGGGCTGTGTCTGCTCTTCGGATTTGTACTCGCCACGTCTGCCACGATCGGCGACTGGCTCTACCGGATCGGATTCGCGTTCACCCAAGGGCGGGCTGACCGATTTCTTTGGAGCCTCAAGGACAATCAGGCCGTTGACATGATCGTTTCCTCAGCCCGGAACGTCGCGCGATTGTTCACCGATATCCCATTCGATATCGTACCGGCTGCGTCGGCGATGAATCAGCGCGCCTCGAACACCGTCAACGTGTGGCTGGTGACGGCCTATCATCAAGGCGTCCCGGCGGCTGCGGTTTTGCCGGCGGCGTTCCTGTTATTAGCACTCGCGGCCGGATCCTTTTGGTTGCTGCTCCGGCCGGATCGGCAGAATACATTAACTTGAAACGCGGCTGCCGCGGCCAACTTACATGCTGTGTGCGGCCGGATGTACTTCGAAGTGCACTTCCTTCGTAACACGCGGCTGGTCGAGAAGCGGTGCCGGCCGGTTGCGAATGTACCGGTCAAAGAATGCCAGCGTATAGGCATTGACTATCTCAAAGGCGCGATAAGGATCAAAAGGGCGCGGACCGAAGAACCGCGGAACCCGCCTGAAAAGCGCCAGGTCCGAATAGCTCCCGTGGTCGGACCCGATGATGGCCAGATGATACCCGCCAAATCGCTGCAAGCTGCTCTCCGTGGCTTGCCAGTCCGTCAGATCTCTTTCCGCTTCGATCCGTGCGTCGCCGGATAGCTTTTCGACTTCCAGCCGATTCGGCACGCTGCCATCGCCGCTGACCATGACCAAGAACGGCTTCGCAACACCGCTCTTGAGAGCGTCTCCGAACAGCCAGCTATCCATGTTGATGCCAGCCGCAACGCGAGGATCGTCCACGCACAAGCTGGCGGCGAGGGACCCGCCAAAGCTATGGCCGAACACGCCCACCTTGGCCAAGTCCATTCGCCCGGCCAAGAGCTCAGCCGAGCCCGGCCGGTTCCAGCGTTCCATTTCGTCCAGCACAAAACGCGCATCCGCCACGTGGTCCTGCACCATGAGCTCGACCTTGCGGTTGGACTCGTCGTAAGCCTCCTGGCTGGATGTGTCGATCCATGGCAGTGAATGCGCTATCCGGCCGTCGGGAAACACCACTCGCGACGAACTGTACGGATGATCAATCCCCACGACGATGTAGCCCTGGCTCGCCAGCTCTTCTATCTCGAATGTATTCTGGCTGCGGAACCCGCCCGAGGACGGAGAAAAGAGCAGCACAGCAAAGGTGCCGGGCTCATTCGCGACGGGAAGATTCCAATAGGAGTGCGTCTTGACCAGACGGAAGTGCGCGGACTTCAATGTGTTCATGCGAGGATCGCGATACCAGGCTCGAACGCCGGGCGCATGCTTCGCTGGATACCAAACCTGAATCATGAGTTCGCGCGGCGCTGTTGGCGGCGAAGCGTGGCGTTCGTGCCGGCCGCGATCAATCAAGTGCCGGACGAAGGTTCCCACTGCATAGGACCCGCGCGGTGTTGGGAGCGTGAACACGGGAAATATGTACCCGGTCACCGCGCTCACCGCTCCTCCCAGAAGAAGGCTGGCAATCAGAAGAATCCGGGCAGCCGGGCTTTGGACCGAAAACAATGGAATCAGGGCAATGAGCGCGACGTAAGCCGGCAGCATTTGCCACCGCCAGCCTTCCCACAAGACTTGGCCGCCTGTCGCCGCTATCGCGGCCGCCAACACCAGACGAATCAGCCAGCGAGGGCAGGGTTTTTGGAAATAGAAGATGCCAAGAGCTGCCGCCAGAAGGACACACGCGATCACCAGCAGCTCGAGTGGCCTCATCGATTCGCCGGCGCTCGGCCCGCGCCAGCTATCGGCCGGCCCGGATCGACCGTAGGGTCTTGTGAGCCCAAATCGCTCCACCCACCGTGGATCTCTTCAGGGAATCGCGCCACGCCGAATGGCCGGGCGGCTTCGGACGGAGGCCAAGTTTGCGCAAAACGTAGTTTGCCCGGTACAGGTTGCCCCGCGTCGAATCGTGATATTGGAAATTCACGCTCAAGGAGATGGAGATGTTGTCGTCGTTCTTCAACCAGTGGGGTGCGTTTACCGGTATGTGCACGCCGTCGCCTGGCCGGAGGTGAAACACGGCTGCCCTCTCCTGGTATTGCTCCTTATATCGCGCAAAGTTGTTATCGACGCTCCAAAAGTGCTCGAGCTCTTCCTCGGTCAACACTTCGCGATCTTCCCGGTCGAAGATATTGATTGTTTTCGAGCCCGCAATCTGCAAAAGGAAATTACACTCGCGGTCCACGTGGTAGGTGGTGACGCGGTTCGGCGACGTAATGAAAATGATGGCCTCGCGAACCTTCATCACCCGTTGCAAGTCCACGCCGCTGAGCTGCTCAATTTGCGACAGGCACTCGTCAAGCAGGGCGCCGTAGTCCTTGTCTTTCTCCGCCCACTTGAAAAAAATCCAGGCCTTTTCTTCCTGGATGCGGCGAATCGCTTCGTCAACCGGCAATCCCCCGCGCGCCGTCTCGCTCCATCGCTGGTTGATGCCAACGTCACCGCTATCGTAATAGATGTCCTGCGGGCTGGTTGCCGCCACCTTCTTGGCAAATTCGAGGAGGCGGGGAAGTTCGAATAGCGGATGATCCACTAGGCTGTGGTGGACTGGAAACGGTGTCCGATTGAACTGCTCACGGAAGTCTCGTTTGTCTCCGTCGATCAGTTGTCGGGAGGGCGCAATTGTGGCTACTTGCATCTTCGAGGCCTCAACAGCCTTGATTGTACATCACGGGCCCCTCCGATCCGCGATGGTCCGGTCATTTGGTACTAGTACTGGTGAGTGTTTTCATGCGCTTAGTGGCGCTGCGTGCGCCACCAACACCGGTTCACACAAAGGGGGGCCGCATCTGTTATTGTCACTTTTGACCCCTCCCATGCCCCAACAACCAAGCGAGCCGGCGTGGAGGCTGGCCCTACGCGCCGTCATCCGATTCGCTGTCGTCGTCGCCGCGACATTCGGATGCGCGGGGCGCTTCGACTGGTTTCGGGGGTGGTTCCTCATCGCCCTGACCGTCGTTACGATTGCATTCACAGTCCCCGTGCTCCGGCGAGAGAACCCGCGCCTCGTAAGAACGCGCTTGCAGAAAACGACGGGGGCCAAACCGTTTGACCGTGTGATTTACCTCATCCTCATGTCGGCGGTTCTTGGCTGCCTTGCGGTGGCTGGTCTCGATGCGCGTTTCGGCTGGTCAGGACTGGCGTTCGACTGGACTTACCTGGGGGTGTGCCTGTTCGTAGCCGGCTACATTCCTATCGGGCTCGCCATGGCCGCCAACCCGTTTATCGAGAGCACCCTCAGGATTCAGGAGGAGCGTGGACACGTGACCGTCACGTCGGGTCCTTATCGCGTCGTGCGCCATCCGATGTACGCCGGCATTCTGCTCGGGATGGCGGGCTGGCCTCTCGTGCTGGGATCCGCCTGGAGCTATGTCCCATTTGCCGTAATCGCAGTGACGCTGATTGTGCGGACGGTTCTGGAGGACCGCACTTTGCGGCGTGAACTGGCCGGTTACGAAGACTACACTATGCACACCCGGTACCGCCTGCTTCCCGGGATCTGGTAGCTTCGTGGCGCGCGATTCATCGCGCAGCGGCAAAGATCTCTCACACAAACAGCAGTTGATGGTCCGGGCACTCCAACTGGATGCCCTCGTAAAGCTGCCCAATTAACTCGGGGCCGTGTTTGGCGAGAAAAGGAACGATCGAATAGAACCGCTCTTGCAGGTGTTTGTTCGGATAGATCAGGCCCACCAGATCTGCCGCATCGTGTGTGGCGCGCTGGTCGCGGGCCAGCATCTCGCGTCCCACCTTCCGCTCGATCTTGGAGAGCTGATACGCGATCTTGTTGTAGCTTTTCCGCACCGCCGTATCCAGCGTCGGATCGAACCGCCCCAGTTCTCCCTCCAGGCGCTGCACGTTCCGCACGACGGAGTTCCGCGTCTCTTCCAGTACGCCCGCGAGCCCAGCCGGCACCAGCGCCGCGGCCACGCGTTCCCGCAAAGCCACTTCGCCGTGAAAGAAGTCGGGCAGACAAAGTCCGTAACGTTCCAGGAGCTTGCGGCTGTGCTGGTCGAGCACTGTAAATCCACTGCGGTGCACCGGCACCGGCATCCGCCCCAGCAGAGCACGATACAACACCGCCGATTGCGCCAGGTAAGCCAGCTCCGCCGGTCCGCCAATGTATGCCACGGTCGGCAGAATCGAATCCTGCAACACGGGCCGCAGCAGCGCGTTGGGCGAAATGTGCGTCGCCCGTTCCATCAGCTCTTCCGGAGAGAAACGTGCATCCGCCGTGGAGTAGTTCCCGTTGTGTTTTCGCAGCGCCATGCGCCACCCGTTCTCCAGCAGGAAGAAGAACGAAGTCTCATCTTCCACGTGTACCTGCGCGTGATAACCCGCCGCGGTTAACTCGCTATTACGTTCCTTCACCAGCCGCTTCAATTCGGGGGCCTGCGCGATTGCGCTGCGTACGAACGGCGCGGCCAATTCCCGCACCGCCGGAGCCATGGGATCGATCTGCAAAATATCGAATGCTCCCAACAGATCCCGCAGCAGCGCGCCGAATGCCTGGCCCAGCGTTCTCCCCGGCCGGTAGGCCATGTCCACGCGGTCGGCCACTTCAGCGCCGAAAGCAAACTCCCGCAGCGCCGCGCGCAGAGCCTCTATAGGAACCGCGGTAAGCCGGATTTCCCCTACCGGCTGATTCGATCCCGCGGCGCTTTCGATCTCCAGTTTCACCGGCTGGTGCTGCGCATCAAATACCCACGCATGGTTCACTTCGGCGAAGTCGTGATCCTCGGTGGCCAGCCAGAACACCGGCACCGCCGGAATACCGCGGCCGGTCAGCTCCTTTGCCAGTCGCGCCGCCGTCAGCGCTTTGTAGACGGTGTAAGCCGGTCCGGAGAACAGCCCCACCTGCTGGCCCGTCACCACCGCTAATGTTTCCGGTTTGGCCAGCAGATCGAGTGATGCGCTCGGCCCATTTTGTGCGCGCAACACCGAAACCAATGCCGCGCGGCGCTCCGCGCTGAGATTCACCTGGCGCGCTGCCGAGGCGTAGGATTCAGGGTCGAAGGGGAGATAGGGATAAAATGCCCGGACGCGATCGGGATGATAGATCAGGTCCGCGAACAGCTTGGTCGCGTGCGGCAACTCCGTATGGCGGACACAGGTACATTCCATGCAAAGGTTCAGGTTATCAGATGTCAGGCGCGAGCTCGTGGATGCGCTCGTGTGAAAGAAAAGATGTTACAGCCGGCATTCACCCCGCCGGCAGTATCTTCGAGATGTCGTTGTAGATCACAAACGCTACCACCACCATCAGGAAGACAAAGCCGACCTTGAATACCGCTTCTTTCACCTGCAGGCTGAGGTCCCGCCGCATCAGCATCTCCACCACTAGCAGCATGATCACGCCGCCGTCGAGAATCGGAATCGGCAGGAGGTTGAAGATCGCTAGATTGAGACTCACCGCCGACATCAGCCAGAAAAATGCCGACGGGCCTTGTCGTGCTGCTTCGCCGGAGAGTTGCGCGATGCGAATGGGTCCTTCGAGATTCTTTGGCGACATCCGGCGCTCGATAATACCACCGAGAAATTTGAAAATCAGCGTGGCGCCCTTGACATTCTCCTGCACGGATTCGCGCAGTGCCTCGGGAAGCGAGAGCCGCGTGGTAACGACATTCAAGTGCCGCTCCAATCCGACGCCGATCATCCACTGCTCCGGGCCGGCGCGTTTGCTCAATTCCGGTTGCAACGTCACGGATTGATGCTTGCCGTCGCGCTCGTAAACGATGACCACGGCCTTGCCATTCGAATTCTTGATTGCGTCCTGCAAGGTGTAAGCGGAATGAATCGGCATTCCGTTGACGCTCACCAGCAGGTCGCCCTTTTCGATGCCCGCCTTCCGCGCTGGTGCTCCGATGACTTCGGTCACCTGTACTTCCGCCTGCGGCGCCCAGCCCGCGAAACCCATCCCGATGCGGTCGTCTAGAACCGGCGTCACCGTCGTTTCCAATGTCTTCCCGCCCCGTTCCACGGTAACGGCCAGCGGCCGCCCGGCGTTCGCCACTTCCTTCAGCGTGATGTCTTCCCAGGTCGGGCTTTTCTTGCCATCGATCTCGACAATGCGGTCCCCCACCTGGATGCCCGCCTTGGCCGCCGCGGAATCGTGCACCACGTGCGCCACCGCGGTCCGCTGGTCGGAATCCGCCAGCTTCTCGAACTTCACCATGAACAGCCCGGTCAGCAGCGCCACCGCCAAAACCACGTTCATGAACGGTCCCGCAAACGCGATCACCAGCCGCTGCCAGCGTGGTTTCGAAAGGAAACTCCGCGGATCGTCCGCATTCTCGTCCCCAAGCTGTTCTCCCGTCATTTTGACGTAACCGCCGAACAGGATCAGCGAGAACCGGAAATCCGTCTCCCCGCTGCGGAACCCGAATAGCCTCGGTCCGAAACCGAAGCTGAATGCCTCCACCCGAACATCGAACCAACGCGCCGCCCAAAAATGGCCTGCTTCGTGGATGATGATCATCACACCGATCAGGACCAGCAGCCAAAGGATGTTTTGGAAAACGACCATATAGGAATATGATTTAGGCTCTCGCCGTTACCTTCCCCACCGGCGAGATCTTGCTCTCTCGCTCTACGAGCTCGCGAGCCAGCGCACGCGACTCCCTGTCCACTTCGAGAATATCATTGATTGTGGCGGGCTGCCTTGGCGCTAGTTTTGAGACGGTCTGGTCCACTACCTGATAGATCGACGGAAAACCGATTTTTCTCTCCAGAAACGCTTCCACGGCCACTTCATCCGCCGCGTTTAGCGTGCAAGTGGCTGATCCGCCCGCCTCTTGGCACTCGTAGGCCAGCTTCAGCAACGGAAACTTTTGTAAATCCGGAGGTCCGAATTCCCAGTGCCGCGCCTGCGCCCAGTCGATCTTCGGAACCGGCGCCTGCATCCGTTCCGGATAGGTGAGGGCGTACTGGATCGGCATGCGCATGTCCGTCGCTGACACCTGCGCAATCACGCTTCCATCGCTGTATTCGATCATCGCGTGCACCGAGGATTGCGGATGAATCACCACATCCACCTGCGAGGGAGCAAAACCGAACAGCCAGCAAGCCTCGATCACCTCGAAGCCCTTGTTCATCAAGGTGGCAGAGTCGATGGTGATGCGATTCCCCATCTTCCAGGTTGGATGCTTCAGTGCGTCTTCCGGCGTCACCCAGGCCAGTTGTTCCACCGGAGTGCTGCGGAACGGACCGCCCGACGCTGTCAGAATCAACTTGGTCACTTCTGCGTGGTTGCCACCCCGCAGGCATTGATGCGCGCCGTTGTGCTCACTGTCAATGGGAAGCAGTTCCGCGCCGCTTGCTCGCACCGCTTCCATCACCAGGCGGCCGCCTGATACGAGTACCTCTTTATTCGCCAGCCCGACGCGTTTCCCCGCGCGCACGGCCTCGTACGTAGCCTCCAGGCCTGCAACGCCCACAATCGCCGAGATGACCACGTTGGCTTCTGCGGCTGTAGAGATGGCGACGAGCGCCTGCGGCCCAAACAGCAGTTCCGGCCACTCGGATTTCGCCAAGCCCGTCAGCCGCGCGGATAGAGCCACGCGGCGCTCTTCGGTCGGCACTACAGCCACTCGGGGGCGAAACTCAAGAATCTGCTGGGCCAGCCGTTCGACGTTCCGTCCGGCGGCTAGCGCGTACACCTGGTACCGGTGGCTGTCTTGCCGGATGACGTCCAGCGTGTTAACGCCGATGGAACCGGTCGAACCGAGGACTGTCAGGCAGGACATGCGGGTGGGATTGTTTTCACCTGATGATAGCACGGAAGGTGCAAACCATATTTTGCTGTCGGAGGAATCCGTTTTTTGAAAGACCCAAACCCTTTCGGGCGCCGGGGAGGATTGCTTCAGGGGTCTTTATTTAGAGGTTAGTCTCGCTTTGGTGGGAGTTGCCTCCCCGGCTTGATTCCAATAATAGGATACTATCGGAAGAAATGCAACCAAAATTTGTATTATTAATTTCCTTTAATCACTTCGGACGTACTTCTATTCCCGTAATCGACTCTAAAACTTTGATTGTAGAGCAGATATCCTCATCCGCGTGTCCTGTGGCGATGGCTGCCTGAAACATTTGCCGCGTCAAGCCGGTCAGTGGCAGAGGCACATTGAGCTCTTTTCCGGATTCGAGCATCAATCCGATGTCTTTGTCCATCCATTTTACGGAGAATTGCGGGCTGAAATCGCGCCGGAACACGTAAGGGGCTTTAAAATCAATCAATCCGGACTTGGCGGCGCTATTGGTGAGGACTTCCAGCATGAGTTTCGGGTCGACACCGGCCTTGGTGGCCAGGACCATGCCTTCGTTGAATGCCTGTAAAAGATTGGAAAGAATAAGGTTTTGTGAGAGCTTGGCTTGCAGGCCCATGCCCGCGCCGCCGCAGTAGAAAATCTTCTTGCCCATCGCCTCCATCCAGGGGCGGATCTTCTCCAAAATCGCCTCGTCGCCGCCGACCATAAAGGTTAGGGTGCCGGCGTTGGCACCGGGGGTGGAGCCGGTGCAGGGCACGTCGAGGTAGTGGGCGCCTTTCTTCGCCAGGGCGGCGCCGATTCTACGGCTGCCGCTGGGGGCGATGGTGCTGGCGTCGGCCACGATAGTGCCGGCGCGGACCCCTTCGATGACTCCGCCGGCGCCGAGATTCACTTGCTCGGACATGGCAGTGTCCCCGACGCACAAGAACACGCATTCGGCGTTTTCAGCAACCTCTTTCGGGGTAGCGCAGAATTTGCCCTTTTCGGTCGTGGCGAGTTCTTTCGCTTTTTCCGAGGTGTTCGACCAGAGAGCCACTTGGTGGCCCGCGCGCAGCAGATTGCGCGCCATCGGTTGACCCATAATTCCAAGGCCCAGAAAGCCCAGCTTTGCCATTCCACTCTCCTTTTGTAATCTGAAACGCAATTGTACGATGCAGGGAGCTTGTGCGACAATTGCCCCTCCGATGAAACCTCCCGTCTTAGTGACGAAACGCATTTATCCAGAAGCAATTGAATATCTGAAGCAGCACGCGGAAGTGGACTACGCGGCCTCCGACGATGGGCTGACCGCGGAACAACTGTTAACGCGGGTGCGCGGCAAACAGGCGGTGGTCAGCCAGCTCACGGACAGGTTCTCGACCGCTGTGATCGATCAACTGGATGGCGTGCGCGTGATCGCCAACGTGGCGGTGGGGTTCGACAATGTCGACGTGCCGGCGGCGACGCGGCGGAAGATCCTGGTGACCAATACGCCGGATGTCCTCACCGATACGACGGCGGATTTCGCTTTTACGCTGCTCATGGCCGCAGCGCGCCGCGTGGTGGAAGGCCATCACTTCGTACATTCGGGGCAGTGGACCAAATGGCGGATCGACCTATTGGTGGGCCAGGATATCCACCACCGCACGCTGGGCATTTTCGGAATGGGGCGGATCGGCCAGGCGGTCGCACGTCGCGGGCGCGGATTCGATATGCGGATTCTCTATCACGACGCGGTGCGGGCGCCGGAGGCGGTGGAGCGCGAATTGGGCGCGGAGTTCGTGAGCGCTGAACGGCTGCTGCGCGAATCCGACTTCGTGAGCCTGCACGTGCCGCTGCTGCCGCAAACGCGGCACATGATGAGCACCGAGCAGTTCCGCATGATGAAGCCGACGGCAATATTGGTGAACACTTCGCGCGGGCCCGTGGTGGATGAAGCAGCGCTGGCGGAGGCGCTGGAGAAACACGTCATCGCGGCAGCGGGCATCGACGTGTTCGAGAACGAGCCGCAGGTACATCCGACGCTGCTGAAACTTGATAACGTTGTACTGGCGCCACACATTGCCAGCGCGTCGGTGGATACGCGCCGGAAGATGTCGATGATGGCGGCGGAGAATGCGGTGGCGGCGATAGAGGGCCGGCGGCCGGCAAACTTGCTGAACGAGGAGGTTTGGGCCGCGAATACACGCGAATAGGAACAAACTCGCGAGGGGGCCTTACGCCTGAACGAACTCCTGGACATTCGCAGGCAACTTGGTAAGGCGCTCCACGCGGGTCCCGTACTTGCCGAGCGTGTTCTTAACGACGCAATAATCAAATCCAGGGATCACCACGTCATCCCAGTAGTTTCCGATGCCGCGGAGCGCCACATCGAGCATGGTCACAATCTGTTGGCCGAGCGGGTCGTAGCTATCGAGCGTGATGGCGCCAAAGAACTCCTGGCATTCCGTGTAGCCAGAATTATGGGTACCGGTATACGGCTTGAGAGCCGCCAGATCGATTTTCTTTCCGATGCGGGCGGAGACTTCGCCGGAGCGGCTGCTAAAATAATCGACAAGCGCCTGTTCCTGCAACCGGGCGGGCAGGTTTTCGGCCGCAACTTTCCGGTACCACCGCTCACCCACCTCATACGCGCCTTCGACGAGGTCGAACCAGTAGCGCTGCTGTTCGCTGACCTTGGCGGGGCGGTCGACCGCGATCACGGAACGGCGGACGCAAGCGGTGAGGCCGTCACGCTTGGGCGCGACACCGAGGTGGACCCAATCGCCCTCCCTGATGGGGCGGTTGAGTGCCTGGCCGATCAACGTCCGGTTCGCCTCATTCGCGCCGACCATGATCTTGAAGCCGTCGTTTTCGGATCCCAGCATGCGGCCCACCCAAGCGCCCCAGGCAGCCACTTCACTTTCAAGACGGCCAGGGCGCAGCACCGCTAACATCGCGCTCAGCATCGCATCCGCGATTGTGCAGGCGTCGGCGATAAGCTGCATTTCGACATCGCTCTTCTCGTATTTTGCGCGGAAATAGATTTCCTGCCCGTCTACCACTCCCTCGCGTCCAAAAAGTCCCTCCAGGTATTCGACCACGCCGGCGGGGATGACTTGACGTGGAGTGAGCAGGGCAATGTGATCGACTTGGCCTCCGGCGGCGGCAGCAATCACGTCTTCCAGCCGCTCGGCGGCGATGGGGTATTTTTCGTCGGCCAATTGCAATAACTCGACCTTGTGCACGGCTGCGCCGGCACGCCCGGCAAGCTGCTCGGCAACATAGCCGCCTTCGAGTCCCGCGACGATATGGAACCCGGTAGGCCCGACAACCCCGGCAACCTGCTCGATCGAGACGTTGGTGTTGCCTCCCAAGTATGGAACATCGCCGCTGTAATGCTCGTCGGAAAAGACGAATCCGACTTTGTGGCCCCGCTGTTGAAGCGCTTCGCTCACTTTTCTTGCGCGGGACTGAAACTCCTCTCTTGCTACCGCACGGAACCGGTCGATCGTTGGCGTGTTCTCGAGAACCTTTAGCACACGCGTCAAGTCTTCGCGATGTTCGTGGCTGGTGGGACTTATCGGATTCAATTGAGATGTTGCTGGCACGGGTCTTCCTCCTTGTGGGGAGCCGCTCCCGGTTTAAGACTCCCGGCTCTTGTTTAGTATAAGTCAAGCCGCCGAGCCACCTCGCGATGCCGATCCTCAACCACGTGGAAATGAGAGCGCGCCTCACTCCTCACGTAAAGAGGGGTTTGGGCCGCGAATGCACGCGACTAAGAACAAACTCGTGAGGCGTTTACGTCGGCTCGCGTCCCACGCCTGCATCAAACTCCAGACGAACTCCCTCGGCGGCAGATCCGCGCCAGTTCGTGAAGGATTCGCGGATGAGGCTGAAGATGGTCTTCCGGTTTTCCAAGAGGACCTTCACCCACGCTAACGTGCCTTTTTGGGGGAAGTAGATGCCGCGAAAACAGAGTCGCGCCACTAAGTGACTGATCTTGTACGGCACGGGCGCGCCCGCAATCGATTCCATGGCTCTCTTGGTGGCGCGGGGGCTGTAAGAGTTGGTCCATGCATACTGCACTTCGGTATGCACTTCGGGGATGCTCATCTTCAAAGGGGTGTGCGCCATATGGAATGGCGCAAAATCGAGCCAGTGCGTGGGACGAGTAAGCCGCCCTTCCTTGGCGAGCCGTGTGTAAAGAGGAGTTGATGGAAACGGCGTGATCTGTCCGAAGACGGGGAGTCCCGCGGGCCACTCACGAATCTGGCTCAGGGTGCGTGCGGCGACGCCGGTCGAATCGTTATCGAGGCCAAAGATGAAGGAGGTAATCGCATAAACATGGCGCCGGGCTAATCGCTCGAGTACAGGACGGTACTCGTTTGGCTTATTGAAACTCTTATTGACGTTTGCCAGATTGGCCGGGTCCAGCGATTCCATGCCAATGAAGATCCACTTCCCTCCGGACTCCGCGATGAGATCAACTAGCTCTTCGTCGCGCAGAAGGTTGGCACTGATCTGGGCGACCCATGCAAGCTGAGCGCCGGCGGCGATGATGTCACGCAGCAGCGACTTCGTGCGTTTCACGTTGATGGCGAAATTGTCATCCACGAAGAAGACGGCCACTTTTCCGCGGTGCTGACGCGCGCGTGCTTTCAGCCGCAACATCTCATCCACGACGCTCTGGTTGGATCGAAAACGAATGGAATCTCCGAAGAAGCCCGTGACGGTGCAAAACTCACACCCGTAGGGGCAACCACGTCCGGACTCGATGGGAATGAGGTGGAACTTTTCCCATTGGACCCCAAAGTGCCTCATGATGGGGCGAAAAACGGCGGGAATTCGGTTGAACTGATCGAGATCGAGTGACTCCCACGGAATCTTCGGGTAGTCTCCGAGATCGGGTTTGCGATCCTGGCCGAACGCGTCCACTGGCGCGTACACATCTTTCAATTGGCCGCGAGCCGCATCTCCGACAATCTTCGGCCATGTCTCATCGGCTTCCCCGAGAGCCACGGCGTCGGCATGGCGAGGTCCGCCGCTACGGCCCAGCGCTTCGTCCGGCAACTCTGTGACGTGGGGTCCGCCCATCACTACCGGGACACCGGCGGCGCGAAGGGCGTCCGCCGCCCGGTAAGCCCGCGCGATCATCCGCGTCATGGCGCCGATACCGACCAGGCCGATTTTCCGGTCCTTCACGAACCGAACGAGTTCAGTGTCATTCATCGGTTGCGCGTTGCCATCCAGGAGCAGGACTTCGTGGCCCGGAGGCGTGCGCGCCTGAAGGAGGAACATCCACAGATGCGGCATGAAGTTTCCGGTCACGCCATTGTCCGGATTGTAAAGTAGGATTTTCATAATGTCGCTGGAAGTTTGTCGGCCCGTAGGCACGGGCGCTCCAGCGACGGCAGAGCCGATCCGGCGTGTGGAGTGTATCTGACAACGATACTACTATTTGGCCGGCGATGTTGGTGAACGGAGAAGTTTGGGCCGCGAATACACGCGAATGAACGCGAATAGGAACAAACTCTTACTCATCTCTTAGCGCTGACGCGGGTTCGATACCTGCGGCGCGGCGGGCGGGAAGCCAGGCGGCGGTGAGGGCAACGGCGGCGATGAGCAGAGCGGCCAGGGCGAACGCGGCGGGGTCTTTGGGACTGACCCCGTAGAGGATGGGTGACATCAGGCCAGCGGCGGCGAGGGCTGCGAGGGCGCCAAGCGAGGCTCCGATCGAAAGCAGGATCACGGTGCGGTGGAGTACCAGCCCCATCACTTGCGCCTGGGTTGCGCCGATGGCCATGCGGATGCCGATTTCACGGCGGCGGCGCGAGACGGCGTAGGCCATCACGCCGTAGATGCCGGTGGCGGCGAGCACGATAGCCAGACCGCCGAACGCGCCAAGCAGCGTGGCTGCGAGGCGGGCGGGGAACAGCGGAAGGCGGAGATGATCGTCGAGGCTGCCGGCCTGGTAGAAGGGCATGGTGGGGTCGAGATCGTGAACCACCTGCTGGATCATGCGGACGGGCTGTTCGGAAGGTAGCGAAGAGCGCGCGACCACGGTGGTGTTTGAGTTATAGCGCTGGAGAATGGGCCAGAAGATGGCGAGCTTGGGGTCGTCGTTTAAGGAGTCGTACTTTCCATCCTCGACGATGCCGACGATTTCGACCGGTTCCTCCTCCCAACCAACCAGCTTCTTGCCTAGGGCCTCCTCGTTCGGGAACATCCGGCGGGCGAAGGTCTGGTTGATAATCGCGACGTGTTGCGAACTTTGGCGGTCGTGGAGATCGAAGTCGCGGCCTGCCAGGATGCGCGTCTGCATGGTGCGGAGATAGCCGGGATTCACCATGTAGTAGTTGGCTTGCTGCCGCTCGGAGGGTTTCGGCTCGGGCCTATCCTGCCGGCGCACGCCGGTGTGGGATTGGTCGAGCGAGAGCGGGATGGAATTGGAGAAGCCCGCGGATTGAATGCCGGCGAGCGAAGAGACTTTTTCGATTACGCGGCGCTGGAATTCGCGGCCGCGGGTCTCGTCGTAGCCGGCAAGGCCAAGATCGAACGCAACCGCGACGGCATTTTGCGGATTAAATCCGATGTGGATGGTGAGCGCTTGTTGCAGGCTGCGCAGGACGAGAGCGGTTGCGACCAGAAGAACCACCGAGAGGGCAATCTGCGAGGTCACGAGGATCTCGCGCAGGTGCCAACGGCGCAGATGTTCGGTGAAAGATGCATTCTTGAGCGCGGGCAGTAGCTCGGTGCGCGCGGATTGAATGGCAGGCGCTAGGCCAAACAGCAGCGTGGTAATCAAGCCGGTGGCCATCGTGAAGGCCAGCACGCGATGATCGATGAGGAACTCGGTGCTGATGGGAATGTCGACGGGGGGACGCCAGGCAGCGAGGCCATCGACGAACCAGACGGCGACAAGCAAACCGGCGGCAGCGCCAGCGAGCGAGAGCAGGAGGCTTTCCACGAGCAATTGGCGCGTGAGACGCCACTTGGTTGCACCCAGTGCGAGGCGAATGGCGATTTCTTTACGGCGATCGGCCGCGCGCGCAAGCAGCAGGCTGGCGAGATTGGTGCAGGCAATCAGCAAGACGAGCCCGGCGACGCCCATGAGGACAGCGGCGAAACCAATGACGGCGCCGCGCAGTGTGCTGCCCATCAGACCGGGAGGTGAGAGACGAATGCGCAGACCATCGAGTTCGGGATGCTCACGGATCAGCTGGGCAGCGACTGTGTTGATCTCGGCTTCGGCCTGGGCGCTGGTCACGCCCGGTTTCAAGCGGCCCAGCGTCCAGAGGTTCCAGGTGTGGCGGTCATCAAGCCAGGGATTGCCGGGCTCGATTTGAGGCTCCATCGCCATGGGCACGAAGAATTCGGGAGTGAGGATGAGCTCGGTGCCGAAGAAACCACGCGGCATGACGCCGAGGATGGTGTAATCGAGGCCGTTGATTTTCACGGTTTTGCCTGTGATGGCGGGGTCGGCGGCGAAACGGCGCTGCCAAGTGCCGTAGCTGAGGACGACGACGGGATGACCGCCGGGCTTCTGGTCATCGGCGGGGGTTAGAGTGCGGCCAAGGGTGGCTTGGACTCCAAGGACTTCAAAGTAGTTTCCGCTGACCTCGTAGCCCCAGACGTGGGCGTTACTGCCGCCGTAGCTGATGCCGATGGGGGCAATGCGGCAAGCGATGAGGCCGGAGAGCGAGCGGGTGCGGTCGCGGAAATCCTTGTAGGTGGGATAGGACAGATTGGAACCCATGTGGGTATTTAGGAAGACTAGCTCCTGCGGCTGCCTGACCGGCAATGGGCGCAAGATCAGTTTATTGATGGCACTGAAGGTGGTGGTGTTGGCGCCGATGCCCAGGGCCAGAGTGAGGATGGCGGCGAACGCGAAACCGGGGCTTTGGCGGAGACGCCGAAAAGCGAGCCGAAAGTCTTGCAACAGGGAGTCCATACAGGCAACGGCGCAACCGCCAACTATTTCAAGAGTTTCGTGTTGTGCCAAGGCGGTCAGGTGTCCGGCAGCGGGACGGACGTGTTCAAATACGCGCGTTTATTTAATCGGCAAATTCACCGCGGGTGACGATACGTTATTGATCGTGACGATGGCCGGTTGCAAGCCGGAGGAAACACCCGTGGGCACCTGGACGATCAATTCGTAGAGTCCGACCGCGCCGACGGCGAGGCCGCTGAACTCCAAGTTGGCGAGCTGGCCGCCGATTGTGACCGTTGGTGTAAGGGTGGTTGTGGGCTGCGGCGAGCTGGCGGTGGGCACCGGAGTGGGCTGACCGTCGGCCGGCTGGGGATTCACGGGCCCCATGCCGTTGGCGTAAATATGCAGCAGTTGGCCAACGCTCGCGGGGTTAGTAGATCTGATGACATTGCCCGATCCGTCGAGCGCCATGGCCAAGGTCTGCTTGGTCTTGCTGTCGACGAACTCGTAGAATGCCGGCGCGTAATCGGCGAGTGGCAAAGTGTAGACGGAGCCCGGGCTATCCTCGATGGTGACCTTGACGAGGGCCGAAGTCTGGCCCTGGAGTTCCCACGGAACTTGCAAATTAATTTGATTGGGACTGACGTAATACAGCGTTCCGGGCAGACTGATGGTGGCACTGGCAACGTCAAAGCTGACAGAGACGTAATCCATGGCCAACGGCAGCATGAAGGGCGTAACCGTGAGGTTCGCGATCTCGATGTTACCGGGGTCGCTGAGACCATTGCCGAACAGGGCAATGTAGGATCCCGGGACAGCACCTGGCCCCACCTGGAAGTCGGCTGCGTTGACGCCGCCATTGGCGGTAATGGTGGGAGTGATGCGCGCTACTCCGTCGAATACTACTTGGAGGCCGCCCACGGTGGCGATGAACTCCAACGGGCCAGCCGTGGAGCCGCATGTTGCAGTAGCGAAACCGATGCCGGTCGGCTGCTCGGTCGTGGCGTCAGTCAGGGTTGGATCTGAGCTGATGGAGCCACCACCTACATTGGTGTTGACCTGCCATGTAATGGGCGCGCCGACCACTGGTTCGCCATATTGATCGATCGCCTGGAATGCAATGCCGCCTTCGGGAAGAGTCTGGCCCACGGTGCAATCGAAATCCGAAAGACTGATGAGGGGCGTAACGTTGGCGACTATGCCATCACCCAGGATGTAGAGGTAGGGCACCTGGATTGTCCTGGCTCCGCCTACGATCTTGATGAAACCTTCATACCTGCCGGGAGCGGGCTTGGTTCCGCCTAACGTGACGGTGATCGTTGCGGATTTTCCGGCGGCGAGAGTGACTGAGCTCTCGCTTAGGGTGACGTGGGCATGGCTATCGGGCGTACTAGTGCTTTGTGCCACGCTCAGAGTGTAGGTGCGCGTAGAAGTGGAAGCGTTGTTGGTGATGACGAGCGATTGGCTGGCTGGAAACCCAGTGACGTCCAGATAGCCGAAGGAAACAGTGGCCGGGGCAGCGGTCACATCGCTCGCGATGGCGTCACCGACACTGAGTAGGCCGCCTCCGGAGGAAATCAGATCAGCGGGCGTGGAGCCATCTTCGGTTAGAGTCTGCGCAGCCGTGTTGACCACGGCGGATTTCAACTCAGCCGGTGTGGCGGTGGGGCGATATTGCTTCACCAGGGCCACGGCGCCGCTAACCTGCGGGGTAGCAAAGCTGGTGCCGGCGGAGACCGTGTAGCGGTTGGGGCTGAAAAGCTCGCCATTGGGGTCGTAATTCTGCGCCGCCATGTACAGATCCTGGCCGACGGCGGTGACATCGGGTTTCAGCGCGCCGTTGATCGAGGGACCGCGAGAAGAGAAAACGGTCATGATGTTGGGCGTCGCGGCGACGGGGACAGCGGAGGGATCCATGGTCACCGAATAGCCGGGGTTCGCATCGATGAAGGTCTTGAGCGCGAGGCCGCCGGTTTCACCGATCAGCACCATGGGGATGGAGGTACTGCCCAGGCCCGAAGGGATGTCGGTCGTATTCGTAGCGGGGTCGTAGACGATGACGCCGACGGCGCCGACGTTCTGCGCATTGAGCACCTTGACCGAAAAGTCACAGGTGCCGCGTTCGATCAGCGCAAAGTCATTGCTGAGCGAGCCGGAAAACGCGCTACAGCCCTGAGGGTCGCTGGAGACTGTGGTCACATCGACTAACGGTGCAACCAGAGGATTATAAAGTTGAGGGCCGTCGGAGCTAAATTGTCCTTGAATGGCCTGGATGGCGGAGGGGATACCGGTGCCGCTGACGCGTACGCCGGAGACCCAAGTATGGGCGTTGGTGCTTCCGGCCGCGGCGATGACGGAAGGCGCATCGCCGGGGGAATCGATGGTGTTCAGCGTAACAGTGCCGTTCGATTGGTAAAGCACGCCGTCTTGGGCTTCGTTGCCGGCGGCGGCGACCACCGTCATGCCGGCCTTCACGGCGTTTTCGACCGCGGTTGCTTCAGTGTCGCATGGAGTACCGGAGGGCTCCCCGCAATCCGCGCCGGAAGCGAGAGGCGCATAGAACGCCGGACCTCCCAGCGAAAGCGACGCGATATCCATGCCATCGTTGAGCGCGTCTTCGAGCGCGCTAATGATGACGTCGCCACTGGCTCCATCGTTAACCTCGGGCGAGCCGAAAACTTTGTAATTGCCGAGATAGGCTTTGGGCGCGACGCCGGTAATGGTGTCGGCAGGGCCGGCGTTGGTTTCGCCGGCGGCGCACATGGCGACGGCGGTGCCGTGGCCCACGCGGTCACGGGCGGAATAATCGTCAGGAGTCGAAATGGCGGCATTGGTGCCGGTGGCATTGGCGAGCTGCTGGACGTAGCTGCGCGCCACAATCACTTTGTTGTTCGTGAAATTGTCACAATCGGACGACACGAGGCACTTGGGGAAACCGGACGGGATGGTGAGCGAACTATCCTGAAACGCGGGATGTGTCTGGTCGATGCCGGTATCGATAATGGCGATTTTCAGACCGAGCCCGGCATTGGCTACCCCGCCCACCGCGTTCCAGCCGGTGGAATTGGCGTTGATGAGCTTCACGGCCTGGTCGAGCTTGCGGTGGAAGCGCCGTAGGGGACGCACAGCCTTTACACCCGGCAGGCCGCGGAGTTCGGCAACCTGCGCCGGCGTGGCAACGACGAAGACGGCATTCAGCAACGTATCGACAGAGCCGGTGATTCTGTAGTGACGGCTGGTGAGCTCACCGCGCAACGCGACTTGCGCCCTTCGGATCTGCTGGCGATGGTTCACGGCCGCCTGCGGCGCGTTGCCGTGGGCTGGGGAGAACTCGGTGACCGAAGGATCGGTCAAGATGAGTGCGTAGCGCCCGGGAAAGTTTGGCGGATTGGCAGCGAGCAACGAGCCCAACGATAGTAATGCGACCCCAAAAATGTACGAAATTCCACGCTTCATTACTTCCTCCCGACGAAATTGGCGCCCATCCGGTTTCATTTTAACTGTTAGAGGGCAGAATCAAATGTTACGAAACAAACAGCGTGCGCCAGAGGGTCACTACCAGGGCGTGGGTGACCATGCTGGCACGGATGGTTCCTGTCTTATGGTACGCCATTCCGAATGCTAACCCCGCGACCGCAGCCACAGCGGCCATGCGCCAGTTGGGGAAGGCGCGGAATGAAAGGTGGGCCGCGCCGAACAGGATGGAGGCCGCGACGAGGGAAAGCGGCCAGTTTCCGGTCCAGCGGGTGATCCACTGTTGCAGGAGGCCGCGGAAAAAGAACTCTTCGGAGAGTGCGACGACCCAGAGCGTGCCGAAGAAATAGGCCAGCGCTTTCCAAAAGAGAAGTCCGGCGGTGAAATTGAGGTGGATCGCGCCCATCCACATGGCCAGGGGAAAACCGACGGGGAGAAAATAGAAGAAATATTGGACGCCGGTGATCCATTCCTTCTGGCTGGGGAGGAAACCGAAACCAACGCCTTCGACGCCGCGAAGCTCGAGCGTGGCGAAGGCGGCGGTACGGACGAGCATGAGATGGCCGAGAATATTAATGTCTTTCACCGAGGATGTGTAGATGTGGTTGAACGAGTGGCTGAGGACGATCCCGGCGAGGAGCGCCAGAAAAAGGACATCGACAGCCGGGGAAGGACGGAGGACCACATACCAGAAGGAAACGGCCGCGATGATGGCGGCGAGCGCGGCGCAAGCGATCCAGCGAAACTGTCCTGTGGGGATGCTGTAGGCGAGATAGGGGGCGACCGCGCCGAGGCTCATGACAGCGGCGAGGCGCGGGCGCGAAAAACGGCCACGCCACCACTGGCGCGCAGGCTCGAAACCGGGGACCAGGTAGAATGAGTACTCGATCAGGAACGCGGCGATGAGCGGAACCGCGGCCCACAGCGGAATGTTTTTCTGACGAGCGTACAGCAAACCGGCGGCGCTCAAGCCGATCCAGCCGGTCAACAGGGCCGCCCGGAAGGCGCCGAGCCTTGGATGCATCGGCATCATTCTAGCATCGGGGCTGGCGCCGGCCGATCCGGGCTGGCCCGCGTGCCTTTGCTGTGCGCTCCGCAGGCTAGAGCCGACCCTCTGTTATATTGAAATTTCCCCATGCAACTCGAGAAAGTTTATGAGCCGCAGCGGTTTGAGCCGCATTGGGCGCAGTGGTGGATCGACGCCGGAGTCTTTCACGCCGAGGTGAATAGCGCCGCGCCGGTGTTTGCGCTGGTAATTCCGCCGCCGAATGTCACCGGTTCGCTGCACATCGGCCACATGCTGGAGCATACAGAGATCGATTGCACGGTGCGGTGGCATCGCATGCGTGGCGATAACACGCTGTGGCTGCCGGGTACGGACCACGCGGGCATTGCAACGCAGATGGTTGTGGAGCGGCAGCTGAACGAAGAGGGCATCAGCCGCCACGCTCTTGGCCGCGAGAAATTCCTCGAGCGCGTGTGGCAGTGGAAAGAACAGTACGGCGGCACCATCAAGCGGCAGATGATCCGGATGGGCGTAAGCTGCGACTGGAGCCGCGAGCGCTTCACCATGGATCCAGGCCTTTCACGCGCAGTGCGTGAAGTATTCGTGAGGCTGTGGGAAAAAGGTCTGATTTATCGTGGCGAGTACATGGTGAACTGGTGCCCGCATTGCAGGACGGCGCTGTCGGATCTCGAGGTAAAGCACCAGGAGACCCAAGGGCATCTGTGGCACATCCGTTATCCGGTGGTGGGTACGGATCGTTATCTGGTGGTGGCGACGACGCGGCCGGAGACAATGTTGGGCGATACGGCGGTGGCGATCAATCCGCGAGATGCCCGTTATTCCGAGTTTCACGGCAAGACGGTGATGCTGCCGCTCATGGATCGCGAGATTCCGATCATTCTCGACGAACTGGCCGATCCCACCTTCGGTACGGGCGTAGTGAAGGTCACGCCGGCGCACGATCCGAACGACTTCGAGGCGGGCAAGCGGCATGATCTGCCGAAGATCAGGGTGATCGATGAAACGGGTCACATGACGCCGGACGCCGGCGTTTACGCGGGGCTGGAACGCTTCGTCGCCCGCACCCGGGTCGTGGAGGAGCTGAAGCAACGCGGCTTGATCGAGAAGATCGAAGACTACAAGTTGAGCGTAGGTCTCTGCGACCGCAGTAAAGACATCGTCGAGCCGCTGATTTCGACGCAGTGGTTCGTGAAGACCAAGCCGCTGGCGGAGAAGGCGATTCAGGCGGTGGAATCCGGCCAGATCGCGTTCATCCCGGAAAACTGGACCAAGGTGTACTACGAGTGGATGTACAACATCCGCGACTGGTGCATTTCGCGGCAGTTGTGGTGGGGGCACCGCATTCCGGCGTGGCACTGCAAGGACTGCGCGGAGATCAACGTGGCGCGGGAGGAGCCGAAGAGTTGCAGCCGGTGCGGCAGCTCGCGCTTCGTGCAGGATACGGACGTGCTCGACACCTGGTTCAGCTCGCAGTTGTGGCCGTTCTCGACGCTCGGCTGGCCGGATCAGACAGAAGACCTGAAGAAGTTCTATCCCACGTCGCTTTTGATCACGGGCTTCGACATTCTGTTCTTCTGGGTGGCGCGCATGATCATGGCGGGCATGGAATTCATGGGCGACGTGCCCTTCCGCCACGTTTACATTCACGGCCTGGTGCGCGACGCCGAGCGGCAGAAGATGTCGAAGACCAAGGGAAACACGATCGATCCGCTGGTGGTGACGGAGAAGTACGGCACCGATGCCGTGCGGCTGGCACTGCTGATGGGCGCCGCTCCGGGCACGGATATCGTGCTTTCCGAAGAGCGCATGGAATCGACCCGCGCATTCGCGAACAAGATTTGGAATGCGGCGCGGCTGATCTTCCTGAATATGGAGCGCTCGGGAGTGGAGCCGTGGGCGCCGGAGGATTTGCAGGCTTACCGGCCGGAGGCGGACGGCGGCGCGGTTCCGCTCGAAGACCGGTGGATCTTCAGCCGGTTGAATCGGTGTGCCGGGAACGTGAATCGGGCGATTGAGCAGTACCGGTATCACGAAGCCGCGCAAGAACTGTGGGAATTCTTCTGGCACGAGTTTTGCGATTGGTATTTGGAGTTGAAGAAGCCGCGGTTCGAGCCCGGTTCCGGTTTGACAGCTGGCTGGCGCAATCTTTTCGCGGCGTTTGAAGGGGCACTGCGACTGCTGCACCCGGTGATGCCGTTTTTGACGGAGGAACTTTGGCAGAGGTTTGCCGCGACTGCGACGAACCGGCCGAAGTCGATTGCACTGGCGCGCTATCCGGAGGTGAGCGCGGCGTGGGCGGACGCTGCGGCGGAGATCGAGATTGAGTGCGTCCAAGACATCGTGACTCGCATTCGAACCCGGCGTGCGGAAATGAAGGTGGATCCAAAGGCGCAGATGGAGGGAACGCTGTATGCGGCGCTCCCCGTCATCGACAAGGTGCGGCCCCATACAGCAATCATTCAAAGACTAGCCGGTGCCGTTCTCAATCTTCGTGCTGAGCGGGCTCCAGATGCGGCGCCCGTCCGGATATCGACGCCGGAGTTCGATCTCGATTTGGATGTGCCGCAAGCGCAGATGGCCGAACAGCGCAAGCGCCTGGAAAAAGAGCGCGAACAGCTCGAAAAGAACATCGCCAACTCCACACGCCAATTAGGTGATGAGAAGTTCCTGAGCCGCGCACCGGCGCATGTGGTGGAATCGATCAAGACCAAGTTGGTAGATTACGAGGCGCAGCTCCAAAAAGTGCGCAAGGCGTTGAACGGATTCTGAGCATGATTGATTTTTCGCATCCGGACATTCGGGGTTGCGTGGAGCGCGCTCTCGAAGAAGACATCGGGCCCGGCGACATCACGACGCAGGCCTGTGTGCCGGCGGAACGAATGGCGCGTGGCCGGTTTCTGGCGCGGGAACAGCAGGTCGTCGCGGGAACGGAATTGTTGCCGCTTATCTATCAGGCTCGCGGCGGCGTGGAAGCGCTGGAAATCGAAAAACTCAGCGGCGCATGCGTTGCGGACGAACAGACGATTGCCACCGTGCGCGGGCGGGCGCGCACGCTACTCGAATGCGAACGCGTGGCGCTGAATTTCTTGCAGCATCTGGGCGGAATTGCGACCCTGGCGCGGCGTTACACGGATGCCGTAGCGGGCACTGGATGCAGGGTTCTCGACACGCGCAAGACTACGCCCGGGTTGCGGCGCCTGGAGAAAATGGCGGCGGCCGCGGGTGGCGTGATGAATCATCGCATGGGACTCTACGATGCGATCCTGATCAAGAACAACCACATTGCCGCAGCGGGCGGCGTGCGGCAGGCGACGGAGAATGCGCAAGCGGCCGGGGTGCCGATCGAGATTGAGGTGCGCACGCGGGCGGAACTGGAAGAGGCGATTGAAGCGGGCGCGACGCACCTGCTGCTCGACAATCTGACGCCTGGGGAAGCGGCGCAACAGATCCGCTGGATCGCCGGCCGTGCCAAGGTCGAGTTATCGGGCGGCATCACACTCGAGAACGTTCGGGCGTACGCGGAAACGGGCGCGGATTACGTTTCGTCGGGCGCGATCACGCATTCGGCGCCCGCGCTGGACATCAGCTTCCGCCTGGAGCTGGACTGATGCCCTTTGATGTCGATTTCGTCCGGCAAAGCTGGCCGCGGCCGGTTTCATACTTCGCGACAATTGATTCCACGATGTTGGAAGCGGCGCGGCTTGCGGAGGCGGGGTGCGAGCAGGGAACGGTGGTGATCGCCGACGAGCAGACGGAGGGACAGGGGCGGCACGGGCGGCGCTGGCATTCGGAACCGAACGCGGGGCTATACATTTCGATCGTTCTGCGGCCGGAACTTCAGCCGGACACGCTGCCGGTGCTTACGCTGGCGCTGGGATTAGCGGCGGCGGATGCGATTGCGGAAGCGGCGGGTCTGGCATGCGATCTGCGCTGGCCGAACGACCTGATGCTCGAAGGGCGCAAGGTGGCGGGAATTCTGGTGCAGCTTGTCGATTCCGTGGCGATTGCGGGGATTGGTGTCAACGTCAATCACTCCGCATTTCCCAAGGAAATCGCGGCAGAAGCCACATCGCTGAAGATTGTTGCGAACCGCCTCCAATCGCGCGAGCATCTACTGGTGGCTTTATTGGCGGCTGTTGATCGCTATTGCGCTGTGCTGGCAGGTGAGGCAGGGAAGCAGAAGATTCTGGCGATGTTCTCGCGGCGATCGAGTTATGCCCGCAACAAGAGGGTGAAGGTTGAACAGGGAACCGTGGTGGTGGAAGGGACGACGGCGGGGCTCAATCCATCCGGGTTCCTCATCCTTCGCAAGGACGATGGCAGCGAAGAACTGGTGCTCGCGGGCGGTGTGAGGCCTGCATCCTAATGCTACTGGCACTCGATGTTGGAAACACGAACTTGACGATCGGAGCGTTTGATGGCGCCAGGCTCGCCGCAGACTGGCGGCTGCGCACAGTGCATAACCAAACCGCCGACGAGTGGGGCATCCTGCTGCGCAATCTGTTTTCGCTTTCCGGACACGACATCGCGCGGATCGACGGCGTAATTATTTCGAGCGTGGTGCCGCCGCTTGACCTCTCGCTGGCCGCCATGGCGCCGCGATATTTCGGCTGCGAAGCGCTGTTTGTAAATCCGGCGGACGCCGGTTTGACGATGCGGGTGGATCATCCATCGGAAGTAGGGGCCGACCGCGTGGTCAATGGCGTGGCGGCGTTTCAGAAATACGGTGGCCCGTGCGTGATTGTCGACCTGGGCACGGCCGTGAACTTCGACGTAGTTTCCGCGAAGGGGGAATATCTCGGCGGCGTTATCACGGCAGGCATCGGCATTTCGATCGCTGCACTGTTCAGCAAAACGGCGCGGCTGCCTATGGTGGCGTTTCGCGAGCCGGAAAAGCTGGTGGGAACGAATACGGTGGCGTGCCTGCAATCGGGCTTCTACTATGGTTCGCTGGGGATGATCGACGGGATTCTCGAACGGCTGATCGCCGAACTGGGACCTCAGGCCAAAATCATTGCCACCGGCGGCCAGGCGAGCCTGATCGGCCGCGGCTCGAAGTACGTGCAGCACGTAGACGAGCATCTGACGCTAGAAGGATTGCGGCTCATCTGGGAGCGAAAGCACGGCGCGTGACCCACGAAAACGGCACTCTCAACTACTTCAATTACTTCACCGAGATCGAAGAGCATTTTCAACGCGTGCGGGGTACCAGCTTGTTCCTGCTCTCACCGCTCGATTGGGCGCTGATCGAGAGTTGGAAAAATGCCGGTGTGCCGCTGGAGGCGGTGCTGCGCGGCATCGATGTGGCGTTCGAGAAGTGGCGCGGCCGCAAGGTGAAAACGCAGAAGGTCAACTCGCTGGCGTTTTGCGCGCAGGCAGTGCTCACCGAAGCGCAGCAGGCCGCGGCCGGATCTGCGGCGAATCCGCCGGCATCGAGCCCCTACACAGCGGACGAACTCCGTGCCTACTTGCGCGCGAATGCGGAACTGCTCCGCAAGAAGGGCACTGCGGCATGCGGCGAGATTGCGGCAGCGCTCGATCGCCTGTCAGAAGAAATGGACGAGCACACCCGGGATCTCGAAGGGCTGGAGCAGCATCTCACCGTGCTCGAGGAGAAGATGCTGGCTGCGGCGCGGGCGGCGCAGACCGAGGATGAGATGCTGCAAGTCCGCCGCGAGCTGGATGCCGAGCTGCGCCCCTACCGCAGTAAAATGAGTGCGGCACAACTGGCAATGCTGGAAAAGCAGTACTTGGAGCGGCGTCTGCTAGAGCGTCAGGGATTGCCCCGCCTGAGCCTGTTCTACCTGCGGTGAACTTCAGGCGGGCCGTTTGCGTAGTATATAAACGAACGGGGATTTGATTATGTTTTGCACAGCTTGTGGTCTTCAGATGGGCGATGATGCCGCGTTCTGCTCCCGCTGCGGCAAAGCAACGGGCGCGCCAGCGACTCCGCGAGCCGTCTCGCAGCGGCGGCTGAGCCGTCCCATGTACGACAAAAAGATCGCGGGTGTGTGCGCCGGGTTCGCACGCTATCTGGACATGGATGTCACGCTGCTGCGCGTGCTCTGGCTGATCGTCGCTTTCGCCACCGGCGTCGGGTTTATCGCGTACATCGTCGCGTGGATCTGCATGCCGAAGGAATACACGCCCGCTGCGAATGCTGTTGTGCAACCGACGTAGCGCGCGTTAATCGAACTTCCAGACGCGCTCTACAGTGCGACTGAGCATCCAGCTCTTGTCCTCGTCGTTCAGGAATTTCATTTCATCGCGCACCATGGCCAGCGCCTGGGCATACTTGCAGTGCGCCTCGACCATGGGCCAGTCAGTGCCCCACATCAATTTCTGCGGGCCGAACGCATCGTAGAGGCGCCTCACCTGCTCCTGGGCGTCCCGGTACGGATACGCCTGCTTGGAAACTGACCACGTATGTGACACCTTCACAAACACCTGTGGATACCGGGCCAGCGCCAATAGCTTCTTCAACTCGTCCGGCCGGCTGGCTGGGCAATCCGCCATGTGATCGATCACCACGGTGAGCGCGGGAAATTTCTCTACCAGCAAACCGATATCCTGCAGCCGGCTGGTGCCGGTCAGAATGTTCATCGACGCCTTCAGATCCCGGCAGCGCTTCCATAGAGGCGGCATGAGCGGCCCGCGAATCCAGTCGCCTGTTGGGTCTTCGGCGGGGCTCAGCCGCACTCCCTGAAAGCCTTGCTCCTCGACGAGCCGTGACAAATCATCCGGGGCCGCCGGACTTTCCGGGTTCACACGCGCCACGCCTCGAAAATACTGTGGATACTGCCGCAGCACGTCTGCCGCGTAACTGTTATCCCAGCGATAGTAGATCACCTGAATGATGACCGTCCGCGCAACACCGTTGGCCCGCATCAGTTCGAGCAGCATCTCGGGCGTGGCGTCCTTGTCCGGCGGGCGCGTGGTTTCTTTCGCCCAGGGATAACGCGGATCGTGCTTCCACACGTGAACGTGCGGATCGATGATGGGGTATTTGTTGTTGAGCATGGCGGGTGAAGCGAGCGCGGCAAGCGCCTGGCGGCGAGTAAGCATTCTGGTAACCATTTTCACTCAAGGTTAGAATAAGTGTTGCTCCGAAACATCGCGAACTTCCTCTTGCTTGTCGGTCCATGGGGGCTGCTGGCGCTGGCGTTCCTCGACTCCTGCGGAGTTCCCATCGCCAACACGTTGGATGCGTATCTGATCTTCCTGGCGATCAAGGAACCGGACCGGGCGTATTGGTATGCGGCCATCGCTGTAGCCGGGTCCACCATCGGCAACGCAACACTGTTTCTCCTCGCGCGTCGCGGTGGTAGGCGATATCTCCAGCGTACGGAGTCGGGCCGCGCGCAGCGCTTCCGGCAGTGGTTTGACCGGTTCGGCCTGGTAACGGTATTTGTCCCCGCGGTCATGCCGATTCCCATGCCGCTCAAGATATTCGTAGTCTCCGCCGGCGCCCTGCGCACGCGCCTTGCGCCTTTTTTGGGCGTCATCGTGGTAGCCAGGTTGGCCAGATATTACGGAGAAACCTGGCTCGGCGTGAAACTGGGCCAGGAATCCACCGCGTATTTGCGCCATCACGTTTGGCAATTCGTAGGCGCTTCCGTGGCGCTATTTGTAGTGCTGTGTCTGATCGTTCTTGCGAGCGAGCGCTGGCACCGGCGCCACTACCATCCCAGTTAAGAGGGCACGCTTACGCTTCCATTTTGCGGGCGCTCGTGTTCCACTTCATGCGCCGCCCGCTGCGCAATGACTCAACGGCCATGACCAGTACGACGCTCGTCTGCTGGCCCATCTCGACCGTGGCGTTTGGGTCGTGACGCGAGCGGACACAGTCCATGAAGTTGCGGATATGCGCGCGCGTCGCGCCCTCAAAGCTGCCAGGTTGTTTCTTTTCCACTGTGGGAAAGAGTTCGACGGCGTCACTCTGCAAGTAGAGCGCGTAGCCCTCGCGGGCCATATCGAGCCGCGCTTTGGACCCGTGGAACTGCTTTAGCTGATCATTTGCCGGCGCATAGCGCATCGCCTTGTAGCCGACCGTAAATACGGCGAGGTAGTTTTCCGGGTACTCAATCGCCATGGAAGTGGTCTCGGGAATCTCCGCGCCTTCCAGGTTGACCCGTCCTCCGGCGCAGGTCACCGTCAGCGGGTAGGTCGAATTCATGAACCAATGAATGGCGTCGATCACGTGCGCCGCTTGCCCAACCATCAGGCCGCCCGAATAATCGTAGAAGTAGTACCAGTTGAAAAAGCGGGTCGCGTCCACGTGCCGGCGTGGCGCATTCCCGAGCCATGCGTTCCAATCCAGCTTGCCCGCGAGCTGCGACTGGCTCAGCGACTTTTGATTGTTCACCCACCACGCGTTCACTAGCCGCACGTCGCCCAAGCGGTCCATCAAGGCTCTGCCTTCCTGGAACAGTTCGAAGCTGCGGCGTTGCGAGCCGACCTGCACCACGCGCTTGGTGCGGCGCACGGCCTCGATCACGCGAAACCCGTCATCGATGCTATGCACCATGGGCTTTTCGACGTACACATCCTTGCCGGCCTCGACGGCGTCGATCACCATCTGCGCGTGCCAGTGGTCGGGTGTCGCGATCACGACCACGTCAATCGACCGGTCTTCGAGCAGCGCTTTGTAGTTGTCGTACGCCTTGGCCCCACTCGACGCGACGCTCAGCCCTTTTTGCAAGTTCGGCTCGTAGACATCGCAAACGGCGGCCATCTCGACGCCCAGCTCTTTGAAATTTGCGGTGAGGTATCGCCCCCGGCCTCCGCTCCCGATGATGGCGCCGCGCAGGTGCTCGTCCGCGCCGGCAATCTGGGCCGCCGAGACGGCCGTGGAAAGCAGGAAAGCTCGGCGTTGCATCCCAAGAGTGTATCGCTTTACTCGGACCGTAGCGTTACAGCCGGATTTGCGCGCGCTGCGCGGCGTGCCGGGATGTACGTGGCAGCGAGCGCGGCCGCCGCCAGTATCGAGCCGGCGGTGGCGAGTGTGGCCACGTCGTTCGCCTTTACGCCGAAAAGTAAGGACTGGAGATAGCGAGTCGTAGCCAGGGCTCCGGCCGTTCCCACCACCAGACCCAGGCCCAGCGGCCGGAGAGCGCCGCCTAGCACCACCCGCAGCACGTCGCCCGGAGCCGCTCCGAGCGCCATGCGCACGCCAATCTCCCGCGTTCGCTGCGCCACGCTCCAGGACGCGACGCCGTACACACCGATCGCCGCCATCGCCAGCGCCAGGGCCGAAAAAATCGCCATCATGATCGTTTGGAATCGCGGCCGCGCCAGCAGTGCCGCAAGCTGGTCGGGCATGGTTTGGATGGTGACTGGGAGAGTTTTATCGAGATCGTGCAGTACGGCACGAAGAGCGCCGGTGATCTCTTGCGGCTCCGCTGTCGTGCGTACGATCAGCGATGGCACTTCCAGTTCAGGCTCCTGGCCAATCGGCGAGTACGCCTCCGGCTGCGGCTCGAACTGTAGCCCTTCATTTCTCTCATCACCCACGATGCCGACGATTGTTTTCCACTTGAAGTCAGGGCGTAAACCTCCGATGCGCTTACCCAGCGCGTCCTCATTTGGAAAATAGCGCCGCACCAGTGCCTGATTCACAATCACCGCTTCTGGCCCGTCGGCCGTATCCCGCGCCGTGAACGTCCTTCCGCGAAGCAATGGGATACCCATAGCGTGGAAGTAGGCGTCAGTCACGCCACGCCGAAGCATGTTGTCACCGCGGTGGCCGGGTTCGGGTAAAGGACGATCTTCACGACTGAAGGTCTGTAGCCCTCCGTTGTCCTCCGGTGGAAGCGAATCGGCAACAGCCGCCGCCGTCACACCGGGAAGTTGCCTAACGCGCTCCAGCGCCATTCGAAGAAACTCGCCCTGTTGCGACCGGTTCTCATATGCGGTGCCCCGGAGCGGGATGGAAGCCACCACCATGTGTTCCGGCTGAAACCCCAGCGGAACATTCTCTAACCGCCACAGACTTTCCATCAACAGCGCCGCGCCTGCCAGCAACACCAGCGAGAACGCAATTTCCCCAACCAGCAGAGCTCCGCGAAGCGAGTGCCGAGCACCGCGACCGGCGCCACCACCCAACTTCAGAGTTTCGATTAGATTTGTGCGCCATGCTGCGGAAACCGGCGCCAGCCCGAACAGCAAGCTCGTGGCAAACGCCACCAGGGCGGCAAATACCAGCGCGCGAAGATCAACCGCAACCTGGTCGATGTGCGGAATTTCCGCAGGCAGCATGCGAGCCGTGGCCTTCAATCCGGCGAACGCAAACAGCCACCCGAGTGCCCCACCCAGCATTCCAATCAGCGCGCTCTCGGTCAGTAATTGGCGGGCCAGGCGCATACGTCCTGCTCCCAATGCCGTGCGTACCGCGATCTCCTTCGCCCGGCTTGCCGCCCGCGCGAGCAAGATATGCGCCACGTTCGCACAAGCAATGAGCAAAACGAAGCCCACCGCGCCAGCCAGCACCAACAGGCCCAATCGCACGTCCTTCACCTGATGCAAGCGAAGCGGAACCACGCGAAGCTGGACGTCATTCCTGTAAAACCACTTATACTGAGCCCGAATACGCGCGAAGATCGTCTCCAGTTCCGCCTGCGCCTGCGCTACGGAGACTCCAGGCCTCAACCGTGCGATCCCACGCCACGTCCTCATGTCCTTACCGTGTTGCAGTCGCGCATCGTCCAGCCCCAGGGGCGTCAATAGGTTGACCTTCTCTTCTTCCGGAAATCGAAATGAGGGCGGCAATATACCGACCACCGTATAGGGTTCTTCGTCTAGCCTCACAACCCGGCCAATCGTTCCCGGCTCTCCGTTGAACGCGCGCTGCCACAGACCAAATGTGATGATCGCCACCTTGGCCGCGGCCGGCCTCGATTCCCGGTCCAGAAATGCGCGCCCCACCATCGGTTGCATTCCCAGCGTTGAGAAAAAACTGGGTGTTACCCGTGACGCTACGGTCCGAGACGGCCCACTTGGCGCGTCCAACTTCATCGTGTAGAGGCCGCGTGGATACGCCGCCATGCTCGTAAATACATGGTTTTGCTGCTCAAATGCCGCAAAATCCGCACTTACCAGCGTCTCCAGCTTGTCACTCGGGAAATAGGTCGCTACCGACACCAGCCGCTCCGGCTCCGCATACGCCAGCGGCCGGATCAGCACCGGGTCAAGCACGCTGAAGATCGCGGTCGTGCCGCCGATACCCAGCGCCAGCGTCACGATCGCAACGGTCGCGAAGCCGGGGGTCTGCCGCAATGCGCGCGCGGCGTATCGCAGGTCAAGCAGGAAATCGCGCATGAGCCATTAGACCCCGCCCCCGCCCTCGTGGTTCCCGGCGATCCTCGACCTGCTTTTCAGAGCTTAGTGTATGATACGCTGACCCTTGCAGTGGCCACTGATCTGATCGAAATCGATCCCGAGCACCTCAAGCCCGAAGCGATTGAACGGGCGGCTTCGGCCGTTCGCCGAGGCAAGGTTATCGCCATCCCGACCGATGCGCTGTACACGCTGGTTGCCGACCCGTTCAACCTGCGCGCGGTGAACCGCGTTTTCTTCGCCAAGGGCCGTGAGATTCACCGCTCACTCCCGCTGCTGGTGGCCGACATCACCATGGTGGAAGATCTCGCCAAGGATCTCTCAAACCGCTTCTTTCTCTTAGCACGGCGCTTCTGGCCCGGTCCGCTGACGCTAATTGTGGGGTCTTCCGAAAAGGTGCCGCTAAAGGTCACCGGCAACACGGGCCGGCTGGCAGTCCGGCAATCCAAATCTACGGTAGCGGACGCACTCCTGGCGGAACTCGGCCAGCCGCTCATCGCCACCAGCGCCAACATCTCGGGTCATCCCACCTGCCGTAGCGGGATCGAGGTCTTCGGCATGATGGACGGGCGCGTCGATCTGGTGATCGACGGTGGTGTCTGCTCCGGTTCCGGTTCGACCACCGTTGACGTCACCGAACCCTTCTGGAAGCTCATCAAGCAGGGAGCGATCGACGAGAAAGAAATCGCCGAGTGCCTGCAATCGCTCTCTTAGGCGCCGCGGCTACACGAAGTAATCTTTGACTTTTTCGAAGATGCCTTTTTCAGTGGGCTGATTGTCGGTGGGCAGCGTATCACGGAGCTGCTCGAACAGCTTACGCTGGTCGCGAGTGAGCTTCGTGGGGGTCTTGACGTCGAGGTGCACGACGAGGTCACCGCGCCCGTGGCTGTTTACGTGCGGCACGCCCTTGTTGCGCACCCGAAGCTCGGTGCCGGCTTGCGCGCCTTCCGGAATCTTCAGCGTTTCCGGTTCTTCGAGCGTTGGAATTTCGATGGAAGCTCCGAGCGCGGCTTGCGCCACGTTCACCGGGATCGTGCAGTGCAGGTCATATTCGTGCCGCTCAAAGAAAGCGTGCTCCCGGACTTTGAGAACAACATATAGATCTCCGGGCGGTCCGCCGTTGGCTCCCGGCTCGCCTTCGTGCGCGAGGCGCAGGCGCGTGCCGTTGTCGACGCCCGCGGGAAGATTCACTTTCAGTTTGCGCTGCACCTGCCGGTAACCCTGCCCCCGGCACTGCCTGCACGGCGTCCGGATCACTTGCCCCGCGCCTCCGCAGGTGCCGCAGGTGCGCCGCACGGAAAGAAAACTCTGCTGGTAAACCACCTCGCCACGGCCGTGGCAGGTGGGGCATGTGGTGGCACTGCTGCCTGGCTCCGCGCCTTTGCCGCTGCAACGGTCACACAACTCCGAGCGCGGCACTTGAATTTCAGCCGTCATGCCGAACACGGCGTCTTCAAACCGAATCTCCAGATCGTAGCGGACGTCCTGGCCTCGCTGCGCCCGGCTGCGGCGGCGTTGCCCGCCGGATCCGAACATGTCGCCCAATCCGAAAAACTCGCCCAGAATGTCGCTGAGGTCGAAGTTCTGAGGATCGAATCCACCGCCCGCTGCCGATTGCAGGCCCTGGTGCCCGAAGCGATCGTAAGCCGCTCGCTTTTGCGGGTCGCTCAGGACGCTGTAGGCTTCCGCGGCTTCCTTGAATCTCTCCTCGGATTCCTGGTTCTCGGGATTGCGGTCGGGATGGTGTTGCAGAGCGAGCTTCCGGTAGGCACTCTTGATTTGCTGGTCGTCGGCGTCGCGACTTAAACCCAGTACTTCGTAATAATCGCGTTTTGTCACGGGCATGGCTCGGATATCAGGATGGGCGGACGGCAACCTTGACCATGGCAGGCCGAAGCAGCTTGCCTTTGAACTTGTAGCCCTTCTGGAACTCTCCCAATATAGATTGATCGTCGGCCTGATCGGTTTCCACGCGTTCGATGGCCTGATGCAAATTCGGATCGAACGCTTGGCCTACCGTATCCATCGGCTCCAAGCCCATTTTCTTTAAGGCCTCATAGAGACGCGTGTAGATGAGCTGGACGCCCTTGGTATATCCGGAATCCACGCACTCGACCTGCAAAGCGCGCTCGAAATCGTCGAGGACGGGCAGCAGCTCGCGAGCGAACTCCATGCCCGCAAATTGCACAAAATCAGAGCGATCGCGCTCCGCGCGCCGGCGGAAGTTTTCAAAATCGGCCTGGCGGCGCACCAGGCGGTCATTCAACTCCGCTTTCTCGGCGGCCAGACGGTCGCGCTCGGCGGTGAGAGCCGTGACTTGGGCGGCCAAATCGGCGGCGGCGCCCTCGGCAGAAGACTCTTTGTCCTCGGCCGGGATAGTCCTCACGTCCGGATCCTGGTTCTCGTTCCCCACAGTTTCAGATTAGCAGATGTGTCTAGGTGGGCAGGCTCTCGAAGGCCCGGCCGATATGCAAAACGGCCGACATGGCCTTTTCGTAGTGCATGCGCATGGGACCAAGCACCGCCACCCGCGCCATCATGCCGCTGGGCAGCGGGAAGGTCATGCCGATGAGCGACAGATCCTTCATGGCCGGATGTGCTTCTTGTAGCCCGACATACACGCCCAGTTCGCCGGCGGGTTGTTCAAGGAAACGGTCCAGCAGCTCCAGCAGCCGCTTTTTCTCTTCGAGCGCGCGGAACAAGTCGCGCATACGCTCGCGCGTCAGGTGGAGGTCGAAGCTGACGAGGTTCGAAGCACCCTCCATGTGTACTTCCGGCGCCTGGTCCACTTCGAGCAACCCCTTGGCGTACAGCACCGTCAGGCGGCGCAGCGTGGCGTCGTAAGCCGCGCGTTCCTCTTCGAAGCGGCGCAACAGCTCGCGGCGTGCGTCGCCCAGTTTCCAGCTGCTGAAGTGGTGGTTGACGTAGTTGCGCAGCGCGTTCAGCTCATCCTGTGAAACCTGTTCTTCCATCATGACCACGCGGTTGTGAACGGCGTGATCGCTCGTCACCAGGATCATGAGGACGCGGCGGTCCGCCAGTTCCATGAGTTCGATGCGATCGAGCGACTGGTCCGTGCCAGGCAGCGCGGCGGCGATTCCCACTTGCAACGTCAGCTCGGTCAGCATGCGCGATGACCGCTCGATGCGTCCCTCGACGGTATCCTCTTCGCTCAACTCGACGCGCACGCGTTCAGCATCCGCCTGCGCCATGGGCCGGGTATTGAGTGAACTCACGTAGCAGCGGAACGCTTTTTCGGTCGGTATGCGGCCGGCCGAAGTGTGCGGCTGTTCGAGGTAGCCTTCGTCGGCGAGGGCCGCCATTACGTTGCGGATGGAAGCCGGGCTGAGGGGGTTGTGCCGCCGCCAGGCGATCGTGCGCGAGCTAACTGGTTCGCCCGTAAGAATATACGAGCGGACGATCGAGTGCAGGATCTCCTGCTCTCTGGCGGTCAGTGTCCCTTCGCCTTGCATAGGATGGAATCAGCCTTCCCCTATAGCATTCATTGTATTCTGTTGAAAAGCAAGGGGTCAAGAGATATCGCGACCTGATAGAATAGCGGGTCTGCGAATCTATCACTGACGGAGGCTGAGCTGGCGTGATCAAGGGCCTGCTACGCATTTTTAGTTACTTATTTGAGGGCGCGCTGGCCCTTTTGGTCTTGGCGATTTCGCTCGTTTCGCTGCGCAGCGTCACCGAGTTGAACCTGGGGTTCCTGCCATGGACAGGCCGGCCGCTATCCTATTGGCTGCTGGGTTTGGCCCTGGTGGGGTTGCTCACCTTGCTGATGGCGATACGCGGGACGATGCGCGCGCTCTTCTTTCTCTGGAGCCTGGGAGTATTCGGGTTGCTCGTCAAGGGCTTCTTTTTGTCGTTGTACCGGTTTACCGGTGGAGCGGTGAGTTTCAAAGCAGCGGTTTGGTTGACGTTGGGGATGCTCGTGGGTACGCTCGGTTCTTTCCCCTGGCCGGAGAAACCCGGGCCGGTGAGACGGCCGCAGCGGTATTGAAGATATACTTTCAGAACGGCCGGCAATGGTGGATTCGCAAGTGGCGTTGCGGGAGGAGTGACGAGGCCCGTGCAAGGGGATTCTACGCAGCAGACCCCACTGACGCAGCTGCGGGACAGCTACACCTTTGTGGCGAATGTCACGGCCCTCAAAGGGGCTGTCAGTCTTCACCTAGATAGTGACCATGAAGTTCGCCGTGCAACGGCCGCTGAAATCGCCGACATCAAAGGGAACATTAAGAACGTGTTGGGGATCACGACCCAATGCTGGGAATTTTGGGAATGTGAACGGCCCGTGCCGTCTTTGCAGGATCGGTGGCGTAGGAAGCAGCCGAAGTTATTGCCAGAGGCTGAGTGGCGATACTTCGTCATAGCATTTCGTGGACCCAAGTCCCCTTCCCCAGAAGATGTTGCTGCGGACCCTGATGTGAACCTTAATTTTGCGCTCGACCTCGCCCCGGTGGAACTCGAGAACACGTATACCACGCTCTACACCACTGACCCAGCCTTCTATATTCATCGGGATGCGCACGCGGGACTAGTCGGGTGGCGTTACCAACCAGATCGCCTCTACCAAGTCTTTAACCGTGCACGTGACCAGCTTCTTCTCCGCCCCCGCGACGACAAGCAGTTCTTCGTCGAGATAGGAAGCGAGGAGATTGCCGAGATCGCGGAAATCCATGCCCTACTTGAAGGTCATGGATCCCAACTCATCAAGCAGGAAAAGCTCTTAGCTCAGTTGAGCAGTCTAAAGGGACTCCCGCACGAGTCCCCTCTCCGCTTCCTCGGGTACTTTGCTGTTCTGGAGTCTCTCCTCACACACCCGCCACAGCCCACGGACCCATACGACTCAATCACCAGACAGGTTGTGAAAAAGGTGATTCTGCTTGATCACCGATTTCGACATCCGATCGACTATGGTTCATTCGGCGGCGCACCACCGGAAACAGTCTGGAGAAAAATGTACAGTTGCCGTAGCGTAGTGGCGCACGGTGGCGTGCCGGACTTCAATAAAGATCTCAGCCTTCTCAAGAGCCAAGAGGACTCACTTAGGCTCGTCAAGGAAACCACAAAGGCGGTAATCGTGCAGGCCCTGCGGGAGCCACAACTCATGGCTGATTTGCGAGAGTGCTGAAGAACGAACCGATGACTTCTGGTACCCGCCCCTACTCCACCAGCACCTGATCCAATAACCGCACCATCGCACGTTGCGCCTGCAGGATGTAGTTGCGGCGGTCCATGGCGACTTCGAGATCTGTGTCGGCGAAAGTGATGCGGCTGAAGGTGGCGTTGCGCAGGCATGTCGGCAGGAAGCCCCAAGCCTTCACTCGTATCGCAAAGCGTCCACAGGATCGAGCCGCGAGGCCACCACGGCCGGCCAAACGCCGAAAAACACGCCCACGGCAACCGAAACGGTGAGCGCGGTCACGACCGCCCATGCGGGCACTTTCGAGGGCAGGCTCGGAAACATCGCGCTGATCAGCAGCGTCACCAGAACCGAAAACACGATGCCGATGATACCGCCAGCCCCGGTCAGCGCCACGGCTTCGCTCAGAAACTGGATCACGATGTCCCGCCGCCGCGCGCCGATGGCCTTACGCACCCCGATCTCGCGCGTCCGTTCCGTCACGCTCACAAGCATGATGTTCATGACCCCGATGCCACCCACGAGCAATCCCACAGCCGAGATCGCGATCGAAATCAGCAGCACCATTCCCGTAATGCGGTCGAAGTTCTCAATAATGGAGTCGGCCGTCGAGATGGTGAAATCATCGTCTCCTTTGGGCGGGACGTGACGCAGCTTGCGCAGAGCCGCGCGGATTTCTTCGATGGCGTCGGCCCGCATGCCCGGCCGTGCTTTGGCCGTAATCATGAAATTGGTGGCCTGCGGGTAACGCAGACGCACGGTCTGGAACGGGATCACGATCTGGCGGTCAAGCCCGTTCTCACCGAAAAAACCGCCCTTGGCCAGCGCGAACACCCCGATTATGTTGTACTCGGCGCCGTCCACAAGAACAGTCCGGCCGACCGCATCGCCAGCGGGAAACAAAGCGTCAGCCAGGCTAGCGCCAAGCACCGCGACGTGTTCGGCACGGCGATCCTCCTCGGCACTGAAGATCCGGCCCTGCCGCATTTCGCGCGGCGACAATTCGTAGACGCTCGGCGTCGCGCCGCTCAGCCACATGTTGTCGGATTCGTAACCAGGCACTTTGGCGCTGAAGAAAGTCCCGCGTGGCGGATTGACAGCGATGCTCACGGCGACGTCCTCAATGGACCGCACCACCGACTTCAAGTACGCCGCGTATTCCGGGCGCAGCGGCCGGCGCTTCAGCTCTTTGGGCCGTGCGTTGTTGCCGCTGGGGTCGCCGCTCACGCGGGCGATGAAAATGTTGTCCGGGCCGAACTCCTGGAAGAAGTCGACGATATTCTGGCGAAGCCCGGTTAGCAGCGACGCAACCGTCACCACCGTGGTGATGCCCACCACAATGCCCAGAATCGTGAGTCCCGAGCGGAACCGGTGCGTCCACACGGCGTTCAGCGCCATGGCCAGTGTTTCTTTCCCGCTGATGCGCATTGGTGCTGTCATTCGGCCCGCAGCGCAACTACGGGATCAAGGCGCGCCGCCCTCCTCGCCGGGTACCAGCCAGAAATGATGCCCACCGCGCTCGAGACAAAAATGGAGAGCAGAACGTACGGATAGGTGATCTTGAGCGTGGCGCCGAACAGCGCCGAAAGCGCGGCGGAAACCAAAGCCCCGGCGGCCAGGCCGACCAGACCGCCCGCGAGCGAGAGCATCACCGATTCAGTGAGGAACTGAAGCATGATGTCGCTCTGACGCGCTCCCAAACTCTTGCGAATACCGATTTCCCGCGTGCGCTCCGTCACGCTCACGAGCATGATGTTCATGATCACGATGCCGCCTACCACCAGCGAAATGCAGGTGACGGGCACCACCACCGCGGCGATCACGCCCAGGATCTGATCGACAAACGTGCGCACTGAATCCGGCGTGAGCGTATCGAAGTTGTCCTCCTGCCCAGGCTGCGCATGGAAATGGCTGCGCAGAGCGCCGCGTGCCGTGTCGAGCGCCTGGTCCATGGTGTATCCCGCACCGGGACGTGCTTTCCCGAATACGGCCGAACCGCGCTGGCTGCCGTACATCTGGTTGTAGACGCTCATCGGAATGTAGACCGGATCGTCCAGACTGCGGCCGAATGATGAGCCCTGGCGCTCGATCAGGCCAATCACCGTGAACTCGATGCCGGCAACCCGAATCGTACGCCCCAGCGGGGACATGTCGTGAAACAAGGTGGTGCGAATATCCTGGCCGATCACCGCCACCGGCTTGTGCATCCGCTCTTCGGTTTCGGTGAAGAAGCGGCCGGTCTCAACGGGAACATCGCGGATTTCCGGCAGCGTGTACGACGCACCAAGAATATTGCCACCCTCGTAAACCTGGTTCTCGCCTTTCACGTCTTCGGTATGCTGCGCATACGGACTATAAATAATGCGGTCGCCCGTGACCGCCCGCAGATAGGCCACATCATCGGGCCGGATGCGCTTGTTCTTTCGCTGCTTCTCGGCCAATTGTCTTCCGCTGAGGCGCCCGACCGAGGCCACCTGGGCCATGAGAAAACTGTCACTGCCGAACGCTTTGGCCGTAATGCCCTCGGCGTAAACGCCCAGCCCGTCGATGGCCGCGCCCACCAGGATGACGCTCGCGACGCCGATGATCACACCCAGCAGAGTCAGGAAGCTGCGTAGTTTGTGCGCGCGGATGGAGTCCAGCGCCAGCGATACGGCGGTCACAACCTTATAGTACGAAGTCACCGAAGCTCCCGATCCCTTAATGTTAGACGCTGCCAGAGGCCACCCGGTACACACTTGCATTCCGCGGCCTTTAGCGACTACTCTAATCATTGCCGGAGGTGGCACTTGTCAGCCGTAGCCGATTCCGCGTCCGTCGCGGCTCAGCAATCTACTCGCATCCCGCAACCCGTCCCCCGCAACATCGCCGTGGACACGTACCGCGGCTTCGTGATGCTTCTCATGATGGCGGAAGTTCTGCAACTCTCGCGGGTGGCCGCATCCTTCCCGGGTAACTGGTTCTGGGGCTTTCTGGGCTGGAACCAGAGCCACGTGGCGTGGGCCGGCTGCTCTCTTCACGATACCATTCAGCCCGGGTTTTCCTTCCTGGTTGGCGTCGCACTGCCGTATTCGATCGCCAGCCGTCTCGCCAAAGGCGGCACGTTCGGCAAGATGTTCGGGCACGCGCTGTGGCGGTCCCTGGTGCTGGTTGCGCTTGGCATCTTTCTGCGGTCGATGCGCGGCCCCATCACTAATTTCACGTTCGAAGATACGCTGTCGCAGATCGGCATTGGCTATCCCTTCCTTTTCCTGCTGGGATTCCGCCCGCCGCGCTGGCAGTGGATCGCGCTGGCCACCGTCCTTACCGGCTACTGGCTGGCCTGGGCGCTGTACCCTGTGCCGGGTCCAAACTTCAACTGGCAGGCCGTGTTCGTGCCGCCAGATTGGCACCATTACTCGGGCTTCGCCGCGCATTGGGATAAGAACAGCAACCTCGGCAATGCGTTCGACCAATGGTTCCTCAATTTATTTCCGCGCGTCCACCCGTTCGTAGCCAATGACGGCGGCTATCTGACGCTTAGCTTCATTCCGACGCTGGGCACAATGATTCTCGGCCTCATCGCCGGCCGCTGGCTGCGTGCAGCCGCTCCAAAAGTCCCGATGCAACGCTTGCTCCTGGCAGGTGTGATTGGCGTCGCCGCAGGCGCCCTGCTCCACTTCACCGGCATCTGCCCGGTCGTCAAGCGCATCTGGACGCCAAGCTGGACACTGTTCAGCGGCGGGCTCTGCTTCCTGTACTTGGCGATATTTAGCTGGATCGAAGATGTGAAGGGTTACCGCAAGTGGGCCTTCCCTCTGGTGGTTATTGGCATGAATTCCATTGCCGCCTACATGATCGCGCACTTGTTCGAACAGTTCATTCGCAGTTCGCTCCTGATCAATCTGCGCGAGAAGCCGTTCCAGATCTTTGGAACCGCCCTCGAACCGCTCCTGCTGGGCGCGACCGTCCTGTTCACGATGTGGCTGATCCTGCACTGGATGTACAAGAAGAAACTCTTCCTAAAGGTGTGACCGCTGAATCCGCGCATCACATCGCCATCCTGGGCGCAGGCGCTGTGGGTTGCTATTTCGGCGGCATGCTCGCTCGCGCGGGTGTTCCCGTCACGCTGATCGGGCGGGCGCGGCACGTCGACGCCATCGAGCGCGACGGCCTGTTCTTCGACGGTCTGCATTTTCAGCAGCAAATTCGGATCGCGGCCACAACGGAAATCCACGCGGCGCGTGACGCGGCCATCGTGCTTTTCTGCGTGAAGACGCTCGACACCGAAGACGCCGCCAAAGCTCTGTCACCGCATCTGGCTCCCGGTGCGGTAATCGTCAGCCTGCAAAACGGAGTGGATAACGTTGCGCGCATCCGGTCGGCGGCAGGCGTCGAGGCAGTCCCGGCCGTTGTCTACGTAGCTGCCGCCATGGCGGCGGCCGGACGCGTGAAGCATTCCGGCCGAGGCGATCTGGTCATCGGCGACGTCTGGGGAAACCATCGCCTGCGGCAGAGCCTCGCCGGCATCGCCGCTTTGTTCGAGAACGCCGGGGTGCCGTGCCGCGTTTCGGAAAATGTCGAAGGCGAACTCTGGACGAAGATGATTATCAATTGCGCCTACAACGCGATCTCCGCTTTAGGCCGTGCCCGGTATGGTGTGCTTGCGCGCCAGCCGGAAACTCGCGAAGTCATGCGCCAGGTGACCGAAGAAGCTCTCGCCGTAGCCCGTGCCGCAGGTGTTCGACTGCCCGACATCGACATGCTCGAAACAGTCCGGAAGATTGCGGACGCTATGAGCGAAGCAACGTCCTCAATGGCGCAGGATATCGCCCGCGGAAACCGAACTGAGATTGATTCGTTGAACGGCTACCTGGTGCGCCGCGGCGCCGAGTTAGGCGTGCCCACGCCCGCCAATCAAACCCTGCACGCCCTAGTAAAACTGCTTGAATCCGGACCTAGCACCTGAAACCTAGCCCCGCAGCCTAAAGTACATCCCGCCGAACGCCGCCAGAGAATGGGCGGGATCTCCGGGGATGAAGAGTGTCAAGTCCGGGTTTGCCCAACTGTCTTCCAGCTCGTAGCCGAGGCCGGAAATCTGGTCGAGGAGTTCCGCTCGATTGGCGATCCGGTACGGAGAGAACGCTGTTCCTGTACTTTGCAGTGTGACGAATGAGTCACCGTCACAAACTGGCAGCCGATTGAGCAAGAGATGATTCGGTTTTCCGCCCATTTTCTCCAGCAGCTCCGGGAGAGTTTCCGGAACGTATTGCAGCGATCCGGACGCCAGGAAAATCTCGAAATCCCGGCAATCGGAGAGTGTTGTCGTGAACCTCAGCGCAGCAGGTGAGCCTTCCGCCTGATGGATGCGCAGGCCGGATTCCACCACTTCCGGTAAGTCATAGACCAGCCAGCGCAAGCCGGCCGGATACGGGAAATATTTCTGGAAAGAGTAAAAGCCGATTCCCACGTTACCGCCGAAATCAATCAGAGAAGTGCACTGTTCGAATGTGCGCGACAGCCAGAAGATCACCGGATAATCGCTCGGCTGGACAACCCGGTGGTGTTCGCCGTAATGGTAGCCCGAGTCGTCGTAATGGACGGGCTTGGTATTGGGAGCGTCCCGCCTCGCTTCCTCGAACGTGCGGTAAACACCTCGAAAAAGCCGCCGGCTCCCCGGGGCTCGCGCAAAATGCTGCTCGTAGGCCAGGTGCATCACGTAGCGTGTGAGCGGTACCCTGCGCAGAGCATTTAGAAAGAAGACCATCGGCCCGTCAACGAGGGTCTCTCTCGCCGTTTGTTTCAGCCCCATAATCTCCCCGTGTTCGAAGATGGACCTGGTGGCATTATACAGCGCAGGCTGGCAAACCCCCACTTTTCAGTGGTTTGTGAAAAACTGGAATAGGAGGACTTTCATGTCTATCCTTCGGAAGCTGTCCCATGAGCGGATTCTGCGCACGGCGCATGATTTCATCATTGCGGCAGCCTCTCCTTTTCGGGGCGTCTACGCCAGCATGGAAGCCGCCCGGGCGGCGGCGCCGCGATCGCGGACCTTCGGCTACGACAATCAGCAAGCAGCCGAAATGTACCGCGAAAGTCTCCAACCCCGGTGGGGTGACTATGCTCTCATTTATTGGCTTGGACGCGTCATAGGTGCCAACTCGAAACTCTTGGACATCGGTGGGAATATCGGGCTCATATACTATGCGTTTGAGAAGTATCTTTCTTACCCACCTGATTTCAAATGGGTAGTCTATGATCTGCCGGCTTCGATCGAGGCCGGCAAGAAGTTCATGGCGGAGCGTCCACGCCCGAATCTCGAGTTCACCACTTGTCTGAACGGTTGCCCGCCCCCGGACATCATCCTCGCCTCAGGCGCGCTGCAATATATCGATTGGGAGCTGGCCGACTTTCTCGCCACAGTCTCACCGCGCCCCAAGCACGTGCTGATCAATAAGTTGCCCGCTTACCAGGGGCGTCCGTTTGTCACGCTGCAGGATATTGGTCCTTCCATCTGTGCCTACCGGATTTTCAATCGCCCCGAATTCGTCCAAAGCATGGTTGCCATCGGTTATGATCTGGTCGACCGTTGGGATATTGCCGAACTGCACTGCAATATTCCTTTCCACCCGTCTAGGTCGGTAAGTGGTTACAGCGGCATGTACTTCCAGTTCGGGACACAAACCGGCGAAACAACGGCTCAAGTTGGCCGATATGCCACTTATGGGGATGCCACCGGATAGAGCGATCGCGTTGGAGACGCTCGATTTGTTTGCCGATCTCCGCCTGTGGACGCGGGATCTTATCGAAGCGGTTGGGGATACCGCGTCTGACCGTATGGGCCGACTCGTCGATCTTCTGCCCTTCCCACCCATCGTTTTGCTGGCCGCAATCGCCGAAGCAATTGGACCCGCTAGACCGCATTCCACCAAGGACTATAACCCCTATGCCACCCTCAGCGAGGAGGAATACGCCCTACGCTATGAACTCGGCCGCCAGCGATACCTCCAGGGACTAGAGGCGCAGAGGTTGCGGCGTAAAGCTTGGTGGAAGGAAAATGGCCCGTGGTTTCTTCTCGCGCTGGTCGGGGCTCTGTTGATTGCCCTTTTAGGCCTGGCGCAGCCGCCCCAATTCGTTGTTGTCACGTCCTTAGGGCTATACACCGGCCTCGCGTGGTTGGTCTGCTGGTTCGTTCGCGCCTTCAGTTAATCACCGAAAAATGGTATCCCACGTGCCCTTTAGCGGGTTGTGACGCCGAACTCCGCTATTTTGTACCGTTCTGATCCACTCCCGTTCCAGTCTGGAACCGGTTTCCCAAATCGGCTCGATGGACGGGATAAAAAGCGGCTCGAACGGGCGCGCGAAGCCGGCTATTTGGATGCGCGATGCCGGAATAGCCGCCAAGTGACTGAATCATTTGGCTTATGGTGCTGGCGGCTCAAGATTCCGATGGTCTGGTTCGGACGCCGTACCCCGCGCTCCAAGTACGGCCGTGTGCACCTGGAAATGTTCACGACGGCGAATCGGCTCACCGCGAGCGCCCAGGACGCATTACAAGCGCTCTGGCCCCAAGCCCAAATGTCATCGCACAATGTCCGGCTTGACCGCGTGCCCCTAAAACAAATAAACGAACTAGCGCGGGCGGTCTTCCGGGCCGCCACGCGAACCGGGAGCGCGGAGCCGAATCGAAGTGAGCTTCAGCCTGGCGTCTCACACGCGGCTACAGCATAGCTGAACGGGCGTAGTATCCTTGATCCGTATGCCTGAAACGAATTTCCACGGCCGGCGCGCGTCGTTTATCGAAAACGATCGCGTGCGCATCACCGTGACGCATGAAGGCGGACACATCGCCGAGATCCTCGACAAAGCAACGGGGGTAAACCCGCTCTGGATTCCGCCATGGCCGTCGATTGAGCCCTCCACCTACAGCCTCGCCAAGCACCCGGAGTATGGCAGCGATTCGGAGAGCAAACTACTGGCGGGGATCATGGGTCACAACCTCTGTCTCGATATTTTCGGCGAGCCGTCGGCCGAAGAGGCGGCGGCAGGAATGACGGTGCACGGCGAAGGCTCGGTCGCGCGGTACGATGTCTCGACCGATTCCGCGGGGCTGGTGGAGCGCGCGCAGTTTCCGATCGCGCAGATGCGATTCGAGCGGCAGATCCGCTTTGGTAGCGAGCGCACGATCGAAATCCACGAGACGCTGGAGAACCTCTCGGCCGCGGACCGTCCCATCGCCTGGACCCAGCACGCCACACTCGGCCCGCCGTTCATTGAGCGCGGCCGCACAGAGTTCCGGGCTCCGGCAACGAAGTCGAGAGTGTTCGAAGAGGACATGAACCAGAAGGGGGAATATCAGAAACGCGGCGCGGACTTCGACTGGCCGAATGTTCCAACGATCGATGGCAGCCACGCCGACCTTCGCGTGTACAATAGCGCGCCGATGTCCGCGGGGTTCACGGCGCATCTGATGGACCCTCGGCGCGAGCACGGGTATTTTGTCGCCTTTTCACCTACGCACAAACTGGCCTTCGGGTACGTGTGGCGGCGCTCGGATTTTCCCTGGCTGGGTATGTGGGAAGAGAACTACGCGCGCACGCTGCCACCATGGAACGGCCACACGCTCACACGCGGCATGGAATTTGGCGCCTCGCCCATCTCCGAAACGCGCCGTAAAATGATGGGCCGCAGCCGGATGTTCGGGGAGCAGTGCTACCGCTGGATTCCGGCCAAGGCCACCGTGCATGTCCGCTACTGGGCGGCGCTGGCCCCGGCAGAGCGCGTGCCGGAGGCGCTCACTTGGACGGGCGAAAACAACGTGCGCTTCGAATAATGTTTTCGATCCGGCCGGCGGAGGAACGCGATCTCGACGAGATCTGGCGGATACAATCGGGGTCGGGGGAGGCGGCGCAGTGGAAGCCGGCGGATTACATGCAGCACATGTGCCTGGTGGCCTGCGCGGAGGAACGCATCGCCGGTTTTGCAGTGGCGCGACGCGTGGCGCCGGACGAAATCGAGATTCTGAACGTGGCCGTGGACCCGCCGTTTCGCAGGCGTGGCGCGGCCCGCGCACTGATCCAAGAAATGATCGGCAGAAATCGGGGGGAGGTTTATCTGGAAGTGCGGCAATCCAATCTGGCGGCACGTAAACTCTACCATTCACTCGGGTTTGAGGCCATCGGGGTCCGGCAGGACTACTATAGTGGACCGGTGGAATCCGCTATTGTCATGAAGTTTCATTCATGTTAAGGTCACAGATAGACGGGCCTGTAGCGACCCGCCGTTTCTTTCAAAACCGAATAAGTGCAGATTACCCACCGGGCCATTTTCGGTGATCGACTCGGCGCGGCAACCTCACTTGAGGAGGAGTGCCTGGAATGGATCGAAACGCACAAGAAGAGCTGAAAGCGCACCTGATGCAGACGGACGGGGATTTTCGACACCTAGTGGAGCAGCATGCCGACTACGCACACAAGTTGGATGATTTGGCGTCGAGACCGTATCTGACCGAGCAGGAACAGATCGAGGAAGTCCGGCTGAAGAAGTTGAAACTTCACGCGAAGGATTTGATTGAAGCGCGCCTGATTTACCGCGCGCAAAACGTAGCGTGATATTAGGTGCGCGAAGAAGGGAACCGGGAGGCCCGGTCTGGGAGACCAGATCGGGCCTTTTCGTTGTGGGGTCCGAGTGAGCGACGAGCCGATTCGCATTCCCATCACCGATGTTTTCGATCTGCATAGCGTTCCACCGCGGGATGTGAAGGCGGTGGCGGAAGCGTATCTGGAAGAAGCGCACAAGATGGGATTGAGGGCGCTGCGCATTATTCACGGGCGCGGGATTGGCGTGCAGCGCGAGATAGTGCGCGGCGTGTTGGAGAAGACGGAGTACGTCGAGTCATTCGGGGATGCACCGGCGGAAGCGGGCGGATGGGGAGCGACGGTGGTGAACTTGCGGGGGCGGTAGCGGGTTTGAAATGCACGGTGGGGTATATTCGGAAAGATGTGGCCGGGCATTTCGTTTGCCATCCTAGCTGCTTCACTGGCGTTTGCTGAGGAATCCGGCAGTGCCGGCCTGAAATCTCTTTATGAAGCTCAAAGGTGGGCCGAGCTTCATGATGCGCTCGGCAAGGTGAAAGGAAACGACCTCTACCGAGGAGCCGTAGGGGTTATCTTCAATCAAGATCCCCGTCGCACCGAGAATCTTCTGCTCTCTGTAATCAAGTCAGCGCCGCGATCCGAAGGGGCGTATCAGGCTTACGAGTGGCTCAGCCATTTGTATCTCCGTTCTGGCCAATACAGCCGGCTTCTCACGATGATGGACGAGCGGTGGGCCACGTTCCCGGAACGGCCTGAGCGAAAACAGGAAGAGGCCGAGCTTGGCGGGTTTCGCGGCCTACCGGATCAGATCGTAGCGGACACCCGTCCTTCTATCCTGCAGCACGAGAACGGAAGCATTTTTATTCCTCTATCGGTAAATGGCTCCTCAGCGACATATTTCTTTGACACGGGAGCTTGGGTGTCGTGCATGAGTGAGTCGGAAGCGCAGCGACTTGGTCTGCGCATTCGCAGGACATCAGGAAAAATGGGAACGATGACAAATTCGGCCGGTTTTCGCACTGCTGTGGCCAGGGAGGTCGTCGTCGGCGAGCTCCACTTAAAGAATGTGTCATTCGCAATTTTCCCCGATGATCGTGAACCATGGTCCGTATTGCCGCCGGGCCGGCGTGGAATCATCGGAATGCCGATCTTGCTCGCGTTTCGTACCCTGCGCTGGGTACCGGATGGTGCTTTGGAGATTGGTGGAAAATCGGCTCCACTGGACGTGCGAAAATCGAACCTCATCTTCGATGATGATCATTTGGTAGTGACTGTTGGGATACAGGGACGAAAGACTCTTGCGGCTCTCGACACTGGCGCCCTCGGCACGGATCTCTATCAAAACTTGGCGGCGCAATTTCCGTCTTTGATGGAGTCCGGCAAGAAAGAATCGACGGAGGTGAGGGGAGTCGGCGGCGCTGAGAAATATGATTCCGTGATCGTCCCCGAACTCAGGTTCGAAGTTGGGGGAGTGGAGACGGTTCTTCGCCCTGCACATGTTCTGCTCAACCGTGGGTGAGCTCGTACATCGGAAACTTCGGGATGGACCTGCTCCGGCAAGCCCGCGCTTTCAAGGTGGACTTTTCGGCCATGACGCTGGAGCTGGAAGCAAGCAAGTAGCGTGAGAGTTGAAGAGGATGGTGCCCTGCTGTCGGCTACGGCGAACTGAAGTTCGCCGTAGCACGCTGAAGCGTGCGCCACGATCGTTTAGCGCAGCCTTTACTGCTTCTCGTACACAACCAACTCTTGGAATGGCTTGCCGTCTTTGTCGGTTCCTTTTATGTGGAAGGTCTGGGTCTTGCCGTCCTTCGACAGGATCGCCCAACTCTTTGCGGCTCTGCCATTGAAGTTCCAGACTTGTTCTGTGCGGTGAGCGTTCACTTTGCGTGCGGTCACTGTGACGTTGGGACCACGGCCCTCAACCGGCACTGCTTGGCCGGCTTGCGGCTTGTAGGACCAGGTGGAGCTCTTGCCATCCGAACTGGTCTCCTGGATGGTGACCCGTCCATCGGGGTCCATGGTGAAACCGTCAACCAGGGGTGGCGGCCCGGGGAATTTGGACTTGGCCAGATTGAATTTCCAAGTGCCGGCAAAGGCACCCGCGGGAATATCCGCGGCCGAAGCCATTAGGGGGATCGCGAGTAGGGACAGCGTCAGGATGATGGAGCGTGATTTCATAATCGAAGAACCTAGCTGAGACATCATATCATACTATCTATCAGCCGGTTTTGAAGACGCCGAGGCGTGCGCCACGATAACTAGGATCGGGATCCGACGGTGATGCGGTTCGCCACCGCCGTTTTGATGCGCTCGACGGCGTCCATCAGGTTCTCGTAGGAATTGGCGTAGCTGAAGCGGATGTAGCCTTCGCCGTACTCGCCGAAGGCTGCGCCGCTGAGGCAGGAGACACCGGCGTCGTAAAGCAGGTAATCCGCGAGCTCTTTGGACTTCATGCCGGTTTCGGTGATGTTGGCGAAGGCGTAGAACGCGCCGCCGGGCAGCGCGCAGCGGAAACCGGGCACTTGGTTGAGACCGGCGCAGAACGCGTCGCGGCGGCGACGGAACTCCGCAACCATGGCCTCGGTTGCCTGCTGCGGGCCATCGATCGCGGCGAGGCCGGCGCGCTGCGTGAAGCTGGCGGTACAGGAATTCGAGTTGACCATGAGCTTGGTGACGGCCTCCACCAGCCACTCGGGCATCACGCCGTAGCCCATGCGCCAACCGGTCATGGCGTAGGTTTTGGAAAAGCCATCGAGGAGGATGGTCTTTTCGAGCATGCCGGGCAGGCTCGCGATGGACACTGGCGCTTCGTTGCCGTAGTAGATGCGCGAATAGATTTCGTCGGAGAGCACCATCAAGTCGCGGTCGCGGACCAGATCGGCAATGGTGTGGATGTCTTCAGGCGGGATCAATCCGCCGGTGGGATTCTGCGGGGAGTTGAGGATCAGCAGCTTGGTTTTCGGCGAGAGACGCCGGCGGAGCGTGTCGAGATCGAAGGAGAAGCCGCGTTCTTCGACCAAGGGAATCGGCACGGGCACGCCGCCGGAGAAGCGGATCATGGATTCATAGATCGGGAAACCTGGGTTCGGGTAGATCACTTCGTCGCCGGGTTCGATGAGGGCGAGGATCGGGAAGAAGATGATGGGCTTGCCGCCAGGGACGACGGACACGTGCTCGGGGCCGACGTGGATGCCGCGCGTGCGGGAGATATAGCGCGCGATGCTCTCGCGCAATTCGGGCTGGCCCTGCGTGGGGCCGTAATGCGTGTAGCCTTCATCGAGCGCCTGCTTGGCGGCCTCGATGATGTGGGCGGGAGTGGGGAAATCGGGCTCGCCGATTTCGAGATGGATGACGTGTTTGCCCTGGCGCTCGAGTTCGCGCGCGCGCACCAACACTTCGAAGGCGGATTCCACGCCAATGCGGTTCATTCGCTCTGCTAGTTTCATGAGATTTTCCGGAAAAAAGGCACGCCGTCGCGCGTTTCGACTTGTTCGACGCGATCGTCGATGGTGACGCGGTCGCCTAGGACGCGGCCGGTGATGCGGGAACCGTTTTCCAATGTGACGATCACGACCTGATAAGGGACGTCGCTGGCGAAAGCCTCGGGCGCGAGGTGTACGACGGTTTCGGTGTAGACGGCGCCGGTCATGCGTTCCCCAAAATGCTCACGACGCACGAAGCGCCTGAGCCGCCGAGGTTCTGCGCGAGGCCGAGCGAGTGGCGTTTGAGCTGCATATCGCCGGCTTCGCCGCGAATCTGTGTAACGATGTCGCAAAGCTGCGCGACGCCGGTGGCGCCGACGGGATGGCCCTTGGATTTCAGGCCACCCGTGGAATTGATGGGTTTTTCGCCGGTGCGCGCGGTGGCGCCGGAGGATTCATAGGGGCCGCCGGAACCTTTGTCGACAAAACCCAAGTCCTCGATGGCAACGATTTCGGCGATGGTGAAGCAATCGTGCACTTCGGCGAATTGAATATCGCGCGGCGTGACACCGGCCATCTCGTACGCGTTGTGCGCGGCGCGGCGGACGGCGGGAAACGTGGTGATGTCGGTCTTTTGATCGAGCGCCACGAAATCCGATGCCTGGGCCACGCCGAGGATGCGCACGGGCTTATCGGTGAAGTCGCGCGCGCGATCGAGCGGCATGAGGAGCACGGCCGCGGCGCCATCGCTGATGAGTGAGCAGTCATAGAGAAACAGCGGCTCGGCGACCGGGCGGGCGTTGAGCGCCTGCTCCATCGTGATGACCTTGCGCATGTGCGCATCGGGGTTGAGCGCGCCGTTGGCGTGATTCTTGACGGCGACGGCTGCCAGATCTTCGCGTGTAGTGCCGTACTGATACATATGGCGGCGCGCGATCATGGCGAATAGTGACGGGAAGGTGGAACCGGCTTTGATTTCACCAGAGCAATCGCCGGCGCCGGCGAGAATTTCGGTGACGCGCGCGGTGGGCTGAGAGGTCATTTTCTCGACGCCAGCGACGAGGACGCAATCGTACAGTCCACTCGCGACGGCCGAGAAAGCGTGGAAAAAGGCTGAACCGCTGGAGGCGCAGGCCGCTTCGAAGCGGGTGGCGGGAACGTCGCGGATACCGAGTGCGGTAGAGATGTAAGGTGCCAGGTGATTTTGGCCGGTGAACGAAGGTCCGGCGAAATTACCAAGGTAAAATGCCTCCACCTGGGAGGGGCTAACATGTCCGTTTTTCAGGCACTTGACGCCGGCTTCGACGGCGAGAGAGCGCAGGTCGAGGTCCGCAAAGGCGCCGAACGGCGTTTTGCCGGCAGCCACCACAGCCACTGGTCTCATATAATTAGCTTAGCGCGCAAAGTAGTCTCCACGTTTTCCCGGCTGCGGCGTCATCCATATTGTGGGCACGGGAATCGTGTATAGCGAGGTCATGAGCGAATTGGTGCCCCTGCCACTCGAGGCCGTGGAGAGACAAAACCGTTTTGTCTCGGAGAATCTACGGCGCATCTTCGTTCAAATTTACCGCATCGTGGGGAACACGGCTGACGCGCAGGATCTCACCCAGGAAGCTTTTATCAAGGCGCTGCAACGCCAGGAGCAGCTCAAGGACGAGGAGAAGGCGACGCACTGGCTTTCTCGCATCGCCACGAATACGGCCATCGATTTTCTGCGGCGGCATGGGCGCGTGACGCATTGTGAAATGGATGCGCACACAGAAAGCCGAGAGGAATCGCCCGAGGATTTGCTGCTGCGGTCGGAGCATCGCGATTACCTGGAAGACGGCCTGCGGCTGCTGACGGAGCGCGAGCGCGCGGCGCTGATGTTGCGCGATGTGGAAGGCTGCTCGGCAGAAGAAGTGGCCAAACAGTTGGATTGTTCGAAAGCGACTGTGCGTTCGCACATTGCCAACGCGAGGATCAAGCTGCGGCGCTACATGGCCGGAAGGAGGCGCTGAGATGAGCAAGCATCCGAGTGAAGCGAATCTGGCGTTGTTTGCGGGCGGCGAACTGAGCCGGTGGCGGCGGTGGAGCGTAGAGCGCCACGTGGACGAATGCGCCGCATGCCGGACGGTGATTTCCGAGTTTGCAGCGCTGCGGGAACAAACGCGGGGGATGGCGGAACTGCCGGACGTCGCGTGGGATTCTATGGCCAGTGAGATGCGCGCCAACATCCGGCTGGGCCTGGAGGCGGGCGAGTGTGTCACAGAGCATCCCAAGCAGCACTTAGGATTCAGCCTGCGAGGGGTCGCGGCGTGCGCCAGCCTGGCGATGCTCCTGGTGGTGGGGGTTCTGATTGAGCGGCCGTCTCCGCGCGTGGCCCAACTCAAAGCCGATGAAGCGGCGGTGATTGAAACGAGCGGATCCGGAATTCAGGTGATGGAAGGCGGGCGGGCCATGATGCTGCTGAATGCGCGCGCTCACGCGGTGGATTATCAGGCGAGCGGCAGCGCCATGGGGGCGCGTTACGTGGATTCCGATACCGGCCAGGTGACGATCAACAATGTCTATGTGCAGTAAGTGGGTCGTGGCGGCTTTTCTTGGCGGTGCGATGGCGCTGTCGGCGCAGGATGCCCCGTTCGATCCGCACAGTTCCATCGACATCAAACTGCCACCGGATTCGCCAGTCGCGCTGCTGAGTACCAACGTGCGCGATTCAGGCGCTACACAGCGCGGCGGAGCCATGGTGATCGATCTGCACATGGCGCTTTCGCTGCGAAACTCCGATTCGCGAACGATCCGCGGGATCACACTGTTAGTGACGGCGCAGGAGGTCACGCCGGGAGGAAAGGCCTCCGTCGCTGTGCCGAGTTTGAATGTCGCTCCTGGCCAGGCATTTCCGGTGCGCATCGATTTGCGCCTGCTGCGGCCGTTGCAGGCCGGTGCGGGTCCTTTGGTGCAGGTGAGCCTGGACGGCGTACTGTTTGAGGGCTTCGATTTTTATGGCCCGAACCGGCTCAACTCCCGGCGCTCGATGACGGTTTGGGAGATGGAGGCGGAGCGCGACCGCAAATACTTCAAGTCCATCCTGGCTTCGGCTGGGCCCGAAGGCGTGCAGCGCGAGATGTTGAATTCGCTCGCGCGGCAGGACGAGCGCCCGCACATCGATGTCCGCATGTCGCGCGGCGGGCGATCGGTGACTTCGGCGGCAGAGCCGGAGCACATGGCGCGGTTCGCGTTTCTGAAGATGCCCGGGGCGCCGGTGGAGGCCATCGATGGCTGGGCGGAAGTTGCGGGCAATGAGGCACGGACACCGACGATCCAGGTGGTGAACCGCTCGTCGCGGCCGGTGCGCTATGTCGAGATCGGATGGATTGTGAAAGACCGCCAGGGGCGCGAGTTTCTGGCTGGCTCAGTGCCGGCGGCGGAGGGCGACCGCTTGCTGCCACCCGGACAAACGGAGCGCGTGCTGCAAGATACGGCGCTGCGGTTTTCACGCAATGCCGGCGAGCCGGTTCCCATCGGGAGCATGACCGGTTTCGTCAGCCACGTGGAGTTTGCGGACGGCCGCGTCTGGGTGCCAGGCCGCGCGGCATTGTCCGCCGTGATGGCGCCGTCACCCGAAGAGCAGCGGCTCGCGGATCTTTATCGCACAAAGGGCGTGGGCGCGGTGGTAGAGGAATTGCGAAAGTATTGACCGGTTCGCACTCGCACCGCTCGCTGCCTGATTTCTTCTTTGTGTTCTGGTAACACGCACTCGAACTCCAGCTGCCACGTTGTATCCTAGATATTCCTCATGGAACTGAAATCCGTTGCCCTAGAAATTCCCGATGGCGGAAATGTCATTCTGGGCCAGGCGCACTTCATCAAGACCGTGGAAGACCTCTATGAAGCGCTCGTCAATACGGTCCCGCAGATGCGGTTCGGCGTGGCGTTCAACGAAGCTTCCGGGCCGTGTCTCACGCGAGTGGACGGCAATGATGACGCGCTCACGGCGATGGCGGCGCGCAACGCCACGGCGGTGGGCGCGGGTCACATCTTTGTGATCGCCATGCGCGACGGTTACCCGATCAACGTGCTGGGGCGGATCAAGGACGTCCCAGAGGTCTGCTCGATTTTCTGCGCGTCGGCGAATCCGGTGACGGTGATCGTGGCCGAGAACGAGCAGGGACGCGGCGTTCTTGGAGTGATCGACGGCGATCGCCCCAAGGGCGTGGAGACCGCGGACGATGCCGCCCGCCGGCGCGAATTTCTGCGCAAGATAGGCTACAAACGCTGATGATCGCTAACGAGCAGCAGTTGGAGGAAGTGCTTTCGGAACCATCGCAGGCCGACGCACGCGCCATGGCGGAGATGCTGGGTGACCTGATCATTCTGGGTGTGGGCGGGAAGATGGGCCCGAGCCTGGCCAAACGGGCCAAGCGCGCCTGCGAGCGAGCGAAGTTTCCGAAGCGCATCATCGGCGCGGCGCGATTTTCTGATCCCATCGTGCGGCAGGATCTCGAATCGGCGGGCATCGAAACGATCAGCGCGGATCTGCTGGCGCCGGGAGCTTTGGCCGCGCTGCCGGACGCGCCCAACGTGCTCTATATGGCGGCGCGCAAGTTCGGGTCGACCGGGGCCGAGCATCTGACCTGGGCCATGAACACGCTACTGCCGGCGCTAGTGGCGGACCGCTATGCCGCTTCACGCATCGTCGCGTTCTCCACCGGCAACGTCTACCCGCTGGTGCCTGTGGGGCAGGGAGGCGCGAGCGAAGACATGGCCACCGGGCCGGTTGGCGAGTACGCGCAATCCGCACTGGGCCGCGAGCGCATCTTCCAGTTTTTCTCCGAGCGCAATCAGACGCCGGTGACGCTATTGCGCCTCAACTACGCGATCGATCTGCGCTACGGAGTGCTGCTGGACATCGGCCAGAAGGTCTTCGAGCGGCGTCCGATCGACGTGACGATGGGTCACGTGAACGTAATCTGGCAAGGGGATGCGAATTCGATTGCGCTGCGTTCGTTTGGCCTGGCCCAGTCGCCACCGGTGGTGCTCAACGTGACGGGGCCAGAGACCGTGCCTGTGCGCTGGATTGCGCGGCGGTTCGGCGAGCGCTTCGGGGTAGAGCCGATTTTGGAGGGCACCGAAGCCCCGACGGCCCTGCTAAGCAACGCGGGCCGCTGCCACAACTTGTTCGGCTACCCGTCGGTAACCCTGGAGCAGATGATCGAGTGGGTGGCGGATTGGATCGGTATGGGTGGGGCGACGCTCGCGAAGCCCACGCACTTCGAGACGCGGGACGGCAAATTCTGATGGTGCACGAGGAAACCTGGCGGGAAAAGCTGCGGCGAGGCGTTGTGATTCCGGCGCACCCTCTGGCGCTTGACGCGAACCGCAAGCTGGACGAGCGGCGGCAGCGTGCACTTACGCGCTACTACCTGGCCTCCGGGGCGGGCGGTGTTGCCGTGGGTGTACACACCACGCAGTTCGAGATTCGCGATCCGCGCGTGGGGCTCTATCAACCGGTGCTGGCGCTCGCGATGGAGGAATTGCGCGCAACGGATGCGATTCGCATTGCGGGCATCGTGGGCGCGACGCCGCAAGCCGTGAAAGAAGCAGAACTGGCGGTGCGCTCGGGCTATCACGTGGGATTGATGAGTCTCGCGGCGTTGCGGCATGCGAGCGTTCCCGAGCTAGTGGGACACGCGCGCGCGGTGGCGTCGGTGATTCCGGTGTTCGGATTCTATTTGCAGCCGGCGGTAGGCGGGCGCGTCCTGCCGTATGAATTTTGGCGCCGGTTCGCCGAAATCGAAAACGTCGTGGCCATCAAGATGGCGCCGTTCAACCGGTACCAGACACTGGATGTAGTTCGTGCCGTCGCGGAATCGGGCCGCGCGGGGGAGATCGCGCTCTATACTGGCAACGACGACACGATCGTGGTGGACCTGCTGACCCCATTCCGTTTCGGCGGCCGCACAGTGCGCATCGCGGGCGGGCTTCTTGGCCACTGGGCCGTGTGGACGCGCCGGGCCGTCGAATTGCTGGAGCGCATACAACGGGAGCCGGAATGGCCAGGATGGCTGGCCCGGGCCGCGGAGGTGACCGATTCGAACGCGGCGTTCTTCGACACGGCCAACCAGTTTGCCGGCTGCATTGCCGGCCTTCACGAGGTGCTGCGGCGCCAGGGCCTGCTGGCGGGCCGCTGGTGCCTGAATCCGGCCGAAGACCTCTCGCCGGGCCAGATGGAAGAAATCGACCGCGTATATGCAGCTTATCCGCATCTGAACGACGACGATTTTGTGCGCCAGAACCTGGACAACTGGCTGAAGTAACGCGCCGGGCCGGGCGTGCGTCTATACTCGATTCTGGGAGGGCGCATGATTCTTGCCCGCTTCGTTCTCCTCGCGGCGCCGATGTTGCTCGTCGCCCAGCAACCGGGGGTGATCTCGTCGCAAACGGGACAGCAACCGCCCGCGAATTCTCAACCGGCTCCACCCACGCGGCCGGAAGACTTGTGCACGGTTGAAGGCCAGGTGATGAATGCGATCACCGGTGAGCCGGTCAAGAAAGCCGAAGTCAGCATGAGCAGCCTTGGCGGACGGGGTAATGCGAAGGGCTTCGGCGCCGTCACAGACGCGAGCGGCCGGTTCGTAATTGAGAATCTGGACCCCGGCCGGTACAACCTTTCAGCCGAGCGCAACGGTTTCGTCCGGCAGCAATACGGAGCGCGTGGTCCGGACCGGCCCGGTTCACCACTGGTGCTCAGTCCCGGCCAACACACGCGTGACCTCGTGTTTCGCCTATTGCCGCAAGGTGTGATCACCGGTCATGTCATCGATGAAGATGGCGAACCGGTTCAGTATGCGCAAATCCGCGCAATGCGTTACAGTTTCGTGCGCGGCCAGCGGCAGATGGTTTCCCCTGGGTACGGTTCGACCGATGATCTCGGTGAGTACCGCGTTTTTGGACTCGCGCCGGGAAAGTACTACCTCAGTGCCACCTACCATGAGCGGAATATGATGATGGAGGCGCAGGACCGAACGCCCCGCGGCGGGGCCGACGAAGGGTATGCGCCCACTTACTTCCCTGGCACCAACGATCCGGCGGGCGCGAGCGTCATGGATGTGACTCCGGGAGCCTTGCTGAGCGGCGTGGACGTCACGTTGCACAAGACGCGAACGCTTCGGATTCGTGGACGCGTGGTCAATCCCATGGGTGAAAAGCTGCCGCCGTTCATGATGATCCGGCTCGTTCCACGCAATTCGATGTTTGCCGGTTTGAATTCCCCCGTGCTGACCCGCGTGTTGCAAAATCGCGGAGGCACATTCGAACTGCGCGACCTCCCGCCGGGCTCCTACTTTCTGATAGCGCAATGGCAAGAAGAGGGTGGCGAAGGTCGCGTCGTCAAACAGCCGGTGGACTTGGGCAATAGCAATGTGGATGACCTGAGCGTGCCGCTGAGCGCCGGCATGGAGCTGAAGGGTCAGGTGCGCGTCGATGGCACTGGCGACGTGAATTTCGGCAACGTCAGCGTTTCGTTAGATCCACAAGATCCTATGCCCATAGGCAGAGCGGGCGCCAGGGTGAAAGACGACGGCAGTTTCGCGTTCGACAGCGTCAACGCGGACAACTACAGGGTTACTGTGCGCGGTTTGCCACAGAACTTCTACGTTAAATCCGTCCGCATGGGCGACGTGGACGGCCTCGACGCCGGGTTGGATCTGACGCGCGGCTCCACTGGCGTTCTCGACATCGTCATCAGTCCCAATGGCGGACAGGTGGAGGGCACAGTGGCCGATCCCAAGGGGCAAATGTCGCCCGGGGCGACCGTGGTCTTGGTACCCGACGCCCCGCGCCGCGAGCAATCCGCGCTGTTCAAAACGGCGAACACGGACACATCGGGCCATTTCAATATCCAGGGCATAACGCCCGGAGATTACAAACTGTTTGCGTGGGAGGATGTCGAGAGCGGCGCTTATCAGGACCCGGAGTTTCTCAAACCATTTGAGAGCGCGGGTGAGAGTGTCACTGTCCACGAGAGTGGCCGCGACAGCCGTCAGCTCAAGCTGATTCCAGCCGAGTCGACGCCCAAGAATTCCGGGAACTGAAGCATGGCTGGAGGGCTTCGTTTCGTCTGTATCCTGCTCTTTGCCGCCGTGCTGGATGCGCAGCGGCCAAGCGAGCCGCCTCCGAAACTGGAGAGCTGCTCCGTGGAGGGGCAACTTGTGAACGCAGTCACCGGCGAGCCCGTGACAAAGGCTGAAATCACGCTCTGGGGAATGGGAACGTCACGAGATCAGCGTTACGTCACAACCAGCACCGCCGCCGGCCGATTCGCCGTGCCGGATGTGGAACCAGGAAAATACCAAATGAGCGCCAGAAAGCGCGGCTACGCTGCAACCGAATATGGCGCTCGCAGTAAGGGGCGATCGGGGATCACGTTGTCACTTGATCCTGGCCAGCATCTGTCTGGCCTCATATGGCGCCTGCCTCCGCAAGCGGTTATCACGGGGCATGTTCTGGATGTGGATGGCGAGCCCCTGCCCAACATCGAGGTTGCCCTGCTTCAGCACAGCTTCGAGCGTGGCAGGCGGCAACTAGCGTTTAGTGGCCAGGCCACTACGAATGACTTGGGCGAGTACCGGCTGTTCGGGCTGTCGCCGGGAAGGTACTACCTGAGTGCCACCGCGAACCGTATGACACAACGGGGAGACTACGACGGCAGGCATGGCTACGCTCCGACTTACTATCCAGGGACCAGCGATCCGGCCGGCGCCAAGGCGATCGAGCTGCAAGCGGGGACGCTGCTGCGCGGGACCGATATCACGTTGACGAGGACACGCACCGCGCGGGTCCGAGGACGGGTGGTCGATCCCGATCCCAAACAGCGTGTTGTTCTGCCCGGGTTCGTTTCGTTACAGAGGCTCGGCGACGAGTCGCAATTCATCTTCGGGGGCAATTTCGGTTCCAGCATTGACGAGCAGGGGAATTTCGAGATTAGGGGAGTTGTGCCCGGTGCGTACTATGTCGAGGCTTTCAAACAAGGAGACCGCAAAACGCTCCACGCTCAGCAGCCCATCGACGTGCGCGAAAGCGACGTCGAGAACATTGTTTTGGAATTGCAGCCGGGTACGGAGTTGAAGGGCCAGTTGCGTATTGAGGGCCGCGCCGTCGGAGATATAACTGACGCGCAGATCGAGTTGCAGCCGGATGATTCCAGCTACAGGGGAGGCGTCGGCGCGCCTGTGAAGGCAGATGGGAGTTTCACTCTGGCGGACGTCCAACCCGCTCATTATTCGTTGAGCGTTTACCGTGGCACCGAGAATCATTACCTGAAAACCGCGCGCCTGAGCGATCAAGATGTGCTCGAAACCGGGCTTGATTTGACGCATGGCGTGAGCGGCACTCTGGAAGTTGTGTTGAGCGCCAACGGCGGTCAGGTTGAGGGCGTGGTTTTGAACGCGAACGAGCAGCCGGAGGCCGGGGCCACGGTGGTGCTGGTGCCGGATGCGCCACACCGCTTCCAAACACGGCTGTACAAGGACACCACGACGGACCAGTATGGGCGGTTCACGATCACGGGCATTGCGCCTGGGGGATACAAATTATTCGCATGGGAAGACGTGGAGGATGGCGCGTACGAGGATCCGGAATACCTGAAAGCCTTCGAGGCGTTAGGCGAGCCCAAAACCATCCGCGAACGCAGCCGGGAAAGCGCGCAGTTGAAACTGATTCCGGCGGAAGGCAAGAAGGTAGTGTCCCGCTGATGCCATCCGCGGGCGGTTATTGGCGGGCGGATTTCCGTGGATAGCCCTTGCCGTGCCGTTCTGGCTCCACTAGGGAGAACTGCAGTTTTCGCTCCACGGTATCCACGCGTTCCAGCAGCACGTGGACACGGTCACCGATCGAGAACTCGCGGCGCGAGCGCTGGCCGATGATCTTGCGTACGTTTTCGTGGTATGTGTAGCGGTCGCCAGGCAGTGAATCCATCGGCACGAGACCTTCGATGAACAGATCGGCCAGTTCCACAAACAGGCCGTACTTGGTGGTGCTGATGATCAGCGCGTCGAACTCATCGCCCACCCGGTCCGCCATGAACTTGGTCTTTTTCCACTCGACCAGCTCGCGCTCCGCTTCGGCGGCCCGGCGCTCGGATTGCGACGAGTCATCGGCAATAGCGCTCAGCTCGGCTGCGGAGGAATAAGCCCACCCGTCCATCAGCGCGGACAGCAGCCGGTGCACCATGAGATCGGGATAGCGGCGTATGGGGGAAGTGAAATGCGTGTAGGTTTCGGCCGCAAGTGCAAAATGACCGACGTTGTCCGCCGAGTACCTTGCCTGCTTGAGCGAGCGCAGCATGAGATAGCTCAGGATGCGCTCCTCCGGCTTACCCTCGATCTTTCCGACTAGCTTCTGATAGTGGCGCGGCGAAATCTTGACCTCGCCCGGCAGCACGATCTCGCGCCGCACCTTGTGCCCGTCGCGGCGCTTGTCCGCATAGCCGAATTTCTGCACGGGAATCGCACCCACGCCGAGCGAATAGCCGAAATGTGCCGCCACCTCTTCGAATTCCAGTACGCGCTTGGGATCGGGCGGCTCATGAATGCGGTAGATGGAAGGCAAACCACTCGCTTGCAAATGCGCGGCTACGGCCTCGTTCGCGGCGAGCATGAACTCTTCGATGATGCGGTGCGCGATGTTGCGCGCCGCCCGCGCCACCCCGATCATCGCGCCCCATTCGTCAAACTCGATCAGCGGTTCGGGCAGATCGAAGTCGATCGACCCGCGCCGCACCCGCTTGCGGTTCAGAACTTCCGCCAGCTCGCGCATCAGCTCGAAGCGCGCAGTGAGGGCGCTATACCGCTCACGCAGTTTCGCGTCCCCCTCCAGCAGGAGGTGCACGTCCGTATAGGTCATGCGCTCGGCGCTGCGAATCACGCCGCGCACGAATCTCTGGGCCACCATATCGCCGTGGTGATCGAACTCCATCAGCGCGGAAAGCACCAGCCGGTCCAGGTGCGGGTTCAGAGAACAGAGATTCGTGGAAAGCTCGAACGGCAGCATGGGCACCGCGCGATCGGGAAAATAGACGCTGGTCCCGCGAAGCCGCGCTTCCGCATCGATGGGCGTGCCCGGCCGGACGTAGTGGCTCACATCCGCGATATGCACGTGCAGTGCATAGTTGCCGTTGGGCAGCCGGTCCACCCAGACCGCGTCGTCGAAATCGCGCGCCGTCTCGCCGTCGATCGTTACCACGTCCAGCGAGCGGAAGTCCTCGCGCCCCGCCAGCTCCCAGGCCGCGATCACGCCGGAGATCGCTTCGGCCTGCTCCACCACCTCGGGCGGAAACCGGTGGGGCAGATGAAACTTGCGAATGATGATCTCCACATCGATGCCGAAATCATCAGGCGAGCCCAGAATTTCGATCACGCGCCCCACCGGACCCTCACCGCGTTCGGCATACTCCAATAGCTCGACGTTGACGATCATGCCATCCAGCTTCTCAGGCTCCGTGATCTCGAGCGGCTTCGGGCCGACCCGATCGATTTGCGCAGCCGGCGCGGGAATCGCGAGCTCGTCCGGAATGTCGATCCAATCGTGCAGCCGCTCGTCGTGCGGCACCACGTAGAACCCGCGCCGCCCCGTGCGGAACTCACCCACCACCGTGGGATGCGCGCGCTTGAGAATCTTGATGACCTCGCCGTCCGCCCGTCCGCCGGCTTCGATCCGCGCGATTCGCACCACCACGCGATCGCCGTGCATGGCGCTCTGGGCTGCTTCGGCCGGTATATAGATGTCGCCCGCAATGCCTTCGAGCGGCCGGTCGGAGATCAGGAAGCCGTAGCCGTCGCGGTGCATGGAGAGCCGTCCCACCGCGAATTCGCGGCTGGCGCGTGTGGCGGCGAAGTGGCCCGATCGCGTTTCGATCAGATCGCCCCGGGCTACCAGGCGCGCGAGCAGCGTTTCCAGGTCCACGCGGCTTGGGATGCGTGCGCCCAACTCGCGCACCAGCTGTTTGAAATTAGCCTTGGCGTGCGGCAAACGGCAGATATGGTCCAGCAGGGCCGCCTCGGTCATATTCTCCATGGTACTCGCCTCGCGAGATTTCGCTGCAACGCTTGGTGTACGCTGTTCGTCAGATAAGCGGCGAGGAAACGTCATGAAGGCGGCGGATTGTACGTTATTCCTGGTAGCGCTTCCCGTGGTGCTCCTGGCCGCCCCCGTTCGGGTGGCGCGCGTCGGGGAACTGGAAGGCAGCGTCGAAGTGCAGCTCCATGCGGCGGACGCCTGGAGGCCGGCCGTACGCAACATGCCTCTGGTCGAAGCGGCCAGGGTCCGGAGTGCGCCCGCCGCGCAGGTTGAGATTGAGCTGGATGACGGCAGCGCTCTCAGGCTGTCCGGCGATGCGCTCTGCGAGCTCTCCGATTACACGCGCCTTTCCACCGGCCAGCGCGTGACCCTGGTGTCGCTCGATCACGGCGTGGCATATTTTACGGGTGAGCCCGATCGTCACGACGCCCTCATCCTCACTGTTCCGGGAGCGCAGGCCACGGTGCGTGTTGGCACTCGCGCGCGCCTGGAAGCCAACAACGAGGCCAGCCAGATCGCCGTGCTGGAGGGCAAGGTGCGTTTCTCCTCGCCTGTGGCGGAGTTGGACCTGAACGAGGGCCAGACTGCGCGCGTCGAAAACGCGAGTCAGGCGCGATTCTTCCTCTATCGCGAAGTCAAACCCCTCGACAGCGATCGATGGAATGAGCAGCGCGATCAAGCGCTCGCCACCAGCGGCTCGGCTGACCGGTTGCCGGGCTTGGTGTACGGCCTGGTCGATCTCGACGCTAACGGCGCATGGATGCAAACGGACGAGCTAGGCGCCATGTGGAAACCGAAGGTCGCGTCCGGCTGGACGCCCTATCGCGACGGCCAGTGGATGTGGTACGACGAGCTGGGCTATACATGGATTGCCAACGAACCCTGGGGATGGCTTCCGTTCCACTACGGCCGGTGGATCGAGCAGAGCGGTCTTGGCTGGGCGTGGGTACCGGAAAAAGGTACGGTTTTCAAACCAGGCGAAGTGTATTGGCTGCGCCAGGGGAACATCGTGGGGTGGGGTCCGCTTGCTCCCGGCGAGACTTGGGGTGCCTCAAGTGTTCCACGCTTGTATCTGCGCTCGAACACAACGCTCGCCCGGTGGACGCAGGATGCGCGACTGCTGACGCCCGCGGACACAGTCGAGAAACTCGCCACCAACGCCGCCGTGTTTGTGATCGCGCCGCCTTCGCCTGCTTGGGATAGTACCAAGCTGGATGCGGTCCGGCCTTTGCTGAACGCCGGCAACACACGCATTGTGCCGCTCGTGCCCGGTGTCACCTATTCCGGTGACGCTCCTCCGCCCGAAGCGCCTTCCGCGCCGGACGCCGCGGAGCCACCGGCTCCGCCAATTGCCGCGGATGCCGCCATCCCGCCCGAGCCGGAATACGGCCCCGGGCCAGTGCCTGAGCCGCCGGAGGTTTATTACCCCGCGCCTATCTACACCGGCATCATCGTGGTGAATCCCCCGGAGCGGCGCTCGGGCCCGTCGACATCGCCGCCCACTCATGAGCACCCCGAGCCGCCCGTGCATCACATCGAGCCGCCGGCCCATCCCAAGGAGTCCGATGGATCAAAATCCACCGACAACAAGAACTAAGCGTTAGTGATCGCGCTCCGTCACCAGATCGGTGATGCCGTACAGCGCACGCTGGTAGGGCGATTCCGGAAACTCGCTGATCAACTGGCGTGCCTTGTCGGTGAACGCCTGCGCGCGCTCGCGCACGCGCTCGATGCCGTGGTATTTTTCCACCATCCCGAGCACCTGGCGGAAGGGCACGTTCTCGTAGTGCCGGTCGGCCAGCACGCGCTCCACCGAGCGCCGTTCTTCGGCCGGCGCTTGTTCCAGCGCATAGACGAGTGGCAGCGTGACCTTACCTTCGCGCAGATCACCGCCTACCGGCTTGCCCAGCGTCTTCTCGCGCGCTGTAAAATCGAGCACGTCATCCACCAGTTGGAACGCCATGCCCAGATTCCACGCGTATTCGCCGAGCCGCTCCTCGGTGGCCGAATCGGCGCCCGCCACTAACGCCCCCAGCTTGGCGCACACAGAGAACAGGCATGCCGTCTTGCGATCCACCAACTCCATGCAGTCGGCTTCAGTGACGTCGATGCGCCCGATGCGCTCGAGCTGTATCAGCTCACCCTCGACCATCAACTGCGTCAGCCCGATGAGCAGGTCGAGAACATGAAAATTCCGCTCGCGCAGCGCCATCTGGAACGCCTGCATGTAGAGCCAGTCACCCGCCAGCACGCAGGTATGATTGCCCCACTGCACGTTCGTCGAGGGCCGGCCGCGCCGCGTTTCGGCCGTGTCGATCACATCGTCGTGCACCAGCGTGGCTGCGTGGATCATCTCCACCACCGCGCCCATCCGGATCGCGCTCTCGCCGCCATCGCCAATCAGTTTGGAGGAAAGCAGCAGCAGGGAAGGCCGCAACCGCTTCCCGCCGGCTTCTTGCAGGTACTGGCCAATCGCGGTGATAGCGTCCACGGACGCCACCGATTCGCGGCTGATCTCCCGCTCGACGCGTACCAGGTCCTCTCTGACGAGATCGAACACCTCGCGCGCCGTAAGAGCCTGGCCCAATTTGCCGAATCCCATCAGAATCTAACCAGTTTACTTGTTGGATGGTTGGGGCCGCAAACCAGACTCACGCGTTCACCCCATCCATTCGGGGTGTTCCGCCGTGCCGTCAAATTGAGGAGTGGTCTTAAACGGCTCGTACAGGCCTGTTGCCGCGGCCTGCGCCGTCTTGGCGAGCAGCTTCGCCATGGCTGCTTCGCTCATGGGTTGAAACGTCTGCGCGGCCTCGAACGCCTGGTCCAGCCGCTCCATCGACTCGCAACCGTTGATCACCACCGACGTCGGCAGGCTCAGCGCATAATGCAGGCACTCCATGGGAGTCACCACGCCGCTCTTCAAAACGTTGCCGTCGCCCATCGGCTTCATCCCCAGTACCGCGATGCCCGCCTTCACCAGCCGCGGCATCACGTGATGCTCAAAGCTGCGGAAGTGCGCGTCCATTACGTTGAGAGGCATCTGGCAGGCGTCGAAATGAAACTTGTGCTGCTCGGCAATTTCCAGCATGCGCAGATGCACCAGCGGATCTTTGTGCCCCGTGAAGCCGATGTACCGCACCTTCCCGGCCTTCTTGGCCGCGAGTACCGCTTCGAGCGCGCCATCCGGCGCGAAGAACCGGTCCGGATCTTCCAGCCGAATATTTTCATGATATTGAATCAGGTCGATGTGATCCGTCTGTAGCCGCTGGAGCGATTCGTCGATCTGCTTTGCCGTGGCCGCTCTCGTGCGTCCGTCGAACTTGGTCATCAGGAACGCCTTCTGCCGGTAGCCGTCGCGGAGCGCCTGGCCCATGCGGATTTCGCTCTCGCCATCGTGATAGTCCCAGCAGTTGTCCAAGAAGTTCATGCCGCGGTCAAGCGCACTCCGCACAATCCGCACGCCCTCCGCAGCGTCTTTCGGAAATCCGATGTGATACCCGCCGAGGCCGATGGCCGAAACGTCCTCGCCCGTAGCGCCCAACGTTCGATAGATCATTGGTCTCCACTCCTTTCCCGATTCACCCCAGGCTCGCCAATACCTTCATGGCCTGTGCATGCGCCATCACGACGTTCGGATCGCGCTGCAACGCTTCCAGGTAATGCCGCCGGAACTCACCGCGTGCCTCCGATGGCGCCACCAGCTCCCGCGCCTTCGCCAGAAAGCGATCCGCATCCGCTCCCGTTACCACGGGCTCCTTCGCGTCCAGGGCCTCATCGATCAGCACCACCAGTTCCGAGAGGTCGTGTAGCCACGCGAACCATGGATCGTGCAACACCAGCTCGAGCAACTGCCCGCGCGACCGGATTCTCGCAATGTCACGATCGTACACCGCGGTCTCCGAATCGAGCAGCGTCTTATGGAGCCCAAGGAGCTCGTTACGCAAATCGGTCAACCGCGGCCGAGTGCCATCCGGCGGTGAGGAAAACGAAGCCATCCCTTAAGGACAGAGTAGCGTGTTTGACGGGTGGCGCGGCTAGCCCTATTCCGCCGCCGCCGTTCGCGACTTGTGTTCCTCCAACTGGCGCACCCGGTAATAGCCACCCGCAAGCGCCGAGGGGATCGACAAGAACATCAGCGCGATCGAATACCAGAGCGGTTGCGTGGCGGGATAGTACTGTACCTCGAGGATGCTCGCCGCAATGGAAAGGGCCGCAAGCCCCAGCGCGTGCTTCATTTCCGCCCGCCCCGCCAGCAGAGCCGTGACGTACCCGCCAATGGCAATGAAAAAGAAGCCCGTACCCAGCCGGTACGCGAAATAGGCCGCGTCCGGCGGCTCACCCGGCTGCGGCATGATGTCCGGAGCCAGCGCCGTCAATGCCGTGTCGCCCCCCAATTGCGAAACCAGCATCACGACATACCCCAAGACTAACGCCAGCACGCTGCGCACCATCAGCGATCATGATACACGACCCCTGCACCGCGACTCGCGATGGCACCCATGCTGCCCAGTGCCCCATGGCACGGATCGCGCCGTGGTGCGCTATTTTCCGAGATTCCAGTTGGTGACCAGATTGTACGCGTTCACCGAACCGAGGCCCGTCGCGAAATTCCAGCCCGCTCCCGCCTTGTAGGCTGGCACGAGCGAAGTGGTTGACGTCGACAGGGCGCCGTTGTAGCTCACAGGCGATCCGAAGCCGCCGCCGTGAGGATGTCTGCCGACACCGGAAGTACTCTGCGTCGCGCCAAAGCAGTTCGTTGTGCCGCCGCAATCCACGTCGTTATCGCCCTCGGTCACGTTGTGGAAGAGGCAGCCCTCGCCAAGCGACCCCGATGCGTTGCAGAAAAATGCGCCCTTTGCCGCCAGCTTGTAATACACGTAATTCGGATTGCCCTGCGCGCCACCATTCTTCTGATTCACCAGTGCCTGGATGCCGGCGAGAATCGGCGTAGCGTAAGAGGTACCGCCGCCTCCATCCCAAGTACTCGGAGCGCCGGCGCACGAAGAGCCGCCATTGCCTATGTCCGACCAGCAATCGACCAAATAGTGCCCCCAAACTCCGTCAGCGGCGAACAGAGAAATATCGGGAATGTCACGCACTCCGTCCGGGCGAATACCCATGATGCCGGCCTGCCAGGAGGGCTTTGCGTAACCCTTGCACGTTCCACCGACCACGCCGAACGATGCCGGAGCACCGGTTGCACAACCACTCGGCCCGCCGCTCCCGGCGGCGACCACGAGGTTGCCGTAGCTCTCGGCCTCCGCACTACCGCAGAATCCCGCCGGTCCGTAGACCTTGCTGAAACCCATATATGCGGCGAGCAGCGAGCTTGCACAGGAATCGTTCCAAGGAATTTCGGGGACGTAGGACAAAGCGGAAACGAATGTCGTGGAGTTCGTGTTACTCCAATAGTCGTTGTTTGTGCCCGCCACGGTGTCGCCAAAATCGGTGCCGCCCACGGCTACGTTGTATGGGGTCGAAGCGTAGGCGCTCACACCGATCCCGTGGGTTGCGCCATTTGCTCCCGCGTCACAGCTTGCCGCCCCTTCATCCCCGGCCGCCACGAAGACAGAGATGCCTTCCGCTACCGCCTGCTGATAGACAGAGTTGAAGGACGCGTTGGAAGCCGCGCCGTTTTCGGCCTCGCATTCGCCGTAACTGATGCTTACGACGGAGGGATGCGTCTTGCTATTTACCAGGTTCAGCAGCGCGATCAAGCCGCCGAAGGTAGTTTGCGTGCTCGCACAAGCCGCGACTTCGATGGCCGCATTCGGAGCCGCCGCGCTGGCCCATTCCGCATCCAGAGCGGCCTCTCCATCATCACCGTTGGCGACGCCCGGCACCTGGCAGTTATTCGCTCCCGACGCGGGCGCGGGGTGAACCGCAGTCAAGCTGCCCGAACTGTATTTCGTCAGCCCAAAGGTCGAACGGAATGTGCTCCAGTCGGAGGACTTGTAAAGGTCGCTATCCTCAAGCACAGCAATGGTTTCATTCTTGCCCGTAATACCGGCTGCGAACAATGGGTTCAGGTTGTAAATCACGGCGAGGTCACCCGGTGTCATCGCCTGATAAGTGCTCCCCTGCGAGGTGAACGTGTAATCGGCGTGGGGGCGTTTCCGCGGACGTGGGAAAAAGTCGTGCAGAGATACGATACCAGTTACGGCGGGAGCAAGCGCCTCGGGAATGTCGGGATCGCTCATGTTGGCGATATGCCGCACGCCATTTACGGTCAGATAGTGAATCTCCGTGTGGAAGGCTTCGCGCACCTGCGCGGCGGTTCCGGAGAAGTCGATGGTCATGGCGCCGGGCGCAACCGAATGGACCGTAAAGCCGTGGGATTCAAGCCACCCGACGACGGCGGCACGGTCGGTTTCCGGCGCTCCCCAGGCCGCACCGAATTCACTGGCCGTTGCCCAGCGATGGTAGTTGGGCGAGGCAGGATCGTGAAGACTGTCAATGTATTCCTGAAGGGCCTGCTCGTCGGCGGTGGAGCGCGCAAGCTGCAGCATCATGTGCTCCAGGGGAAGATCGCCCGGCACCGCTCCTACGTCGTTCTGTGTCGTCGCTTCGGGACGCGTATTGCCGGCGAGAGTGTAGCGGCGGCTTTCATCAATGCCGCGGCTGATGAGAGCCGGCCGGGATTGTGCGGCAAGAAAACACGCGCACGTGAGGAACAGCACAGGCAGCGGCAATGAGCCCGTACATACGTTCATCTTCATCTTTACACCTCGCTTACGGGCGCAGCGTCGCCTGAAAAATAAGACGCTCCGCGAGCTCGCCAGGTTTACAATTTTGTTGGTTGGGGCCGATTGGCCGTACCAACCTTCGATAACCCCAGGTTGCTAACCAGCGAAGAGATTGGGTGGAATGGGTGCGAAGCTTCCGTCGACTTTGGATCTTCAGGGCTGTCCTCACTGCAGATACCCCAAGGATTTTAAACTTTCAATGGCGCGCCGGTCGAGCAAGGCAGGCTGTGGACGCGCGACGGGCATCGTTGATTCCCAGTAATGCAAGCCGGCTTCGAGCGCCCTGGCAGCCGGCAGCCGCTCAGCATAGATGTTATGTTCTTCGCGCGGATCAGCCGCCAAATTATAAAACTGCTGCGTACCGGCCGTCGAGATGATCAGTTTGGAATCGCCCATGAAGGCAGCGCGTTCGATGCGGCGGAAGCGGTCGCTGAGAGAAACCAGCAAGTCACACGGGAACGATTCGCTGAAAATGGCCGCTTGCCCGCGTTGTGGAGCCAGGAGGCTGTGGCCAGGAAGGGAACCAGTTTCGTACCCCAGTGATTCCAGAATGGTCGGAAGCAGATCTACATGGCTTACTAGCGCGTCCTCAACCTTCGCGTAAGTTACGCCGGGGTACTTGACGATCAAAGGTACGTGCACCTGCTCCTGGTAAACGGAGCTGCCGTGCCCCACCAGGCCTTTCTCGCCGAAGGACTGGCCATGGTCGGATGTCACCACGATGATTGAATTGTCGTAGAGGCTGAGTTGTTTCAGCTTGGCGAATAGTGCGCCCAGTTCGGCATCGATGTACGCGATGGCGCCGTCGTACTGCGATTCGTCGCGTCTGCGGTCTTGATCGGTGTAGGGTCTGGTCCCGCTGAGTGCGCGGAACTCGATCGGCCAGTAACGCTCCACGGTCATCGTCACATCTTTGCCAGGGTATTTGAGGTCGTACGGTGCCGGCGGAAAATACGGCTCATGCGCGTCCATGTAGTTCAGGAACAGGAAAAATGGCCGGCTGCCTGCCTTCTCTTGATCCAATAGCTGGAACGCCTCACGGTTCACTGTCCCCGCGCGCACATACAGCAGGTCTGAGAGTCTCTGCGCAAAGAACCGTCCGAGAACGTTGGCAAGGTCCGCGCGGAGACAGAAAGGGCAGCTCTGGTCCAGAAAAATCCGCGGGACCGGCAGGCTGAAGTACTGGAAGCCTTGATCCAGGTGAAAGGCGTGTTGCAGGTAAGGAACATTGGCCGCGATCCCCATGGTCCGATAGCCTTTGCCCGTGAGAATACTCGCCAGTGTACGGCTGTTCGGGGCTAAAGACAGCCCGAATTCCGGGCCGATCGCTACGCCGCCCTTTCCTCGGCCCAATGCCCAATGTGCACCGTGCTGGCTCGGATAGAGTCCGGTGAAGATCGAGGCGTGCGAGGCGAGGGTCATGTCCGAAGCGGCAATGGTACGCGTGTACACCGTCGCGTCGCGCGCGAACTGCTGCAAGTGCTGCGAAGTGTCTCGCGAGTATCCGTAGAGTGAGAGATGGTCGGCGCGAACGGTATCGAGCGTAATCAAGATAACGTTCTTCCGGCCACTGCCCGAGGTTGGCGCAGGCACTTGTGCGCCACTCAGAATGGGCCGCTGTTCGGACGCTAAGTGAGTTCCAATGACCGTGGCCACCACCGCCGTACAAAGCAGCAGGGGGCCTAAGTGGGCTGACCAGCCGCCTGATAGGCGAGCCGCCAGCCGCTCGCCGCCGTAACAAATCAGGAAGGCGACGAGAATGCCGAGCGCTCCCATCCAGCGTCCCATTGCGTGTCCTTGGAATTCGGCAACAGCAAAAGGATAGGTCAGGAGAGCAAAGGCGATGAACCAAGCGTTTGTGACTGGCGCGAGCGTCCGAGGCAGAAATTTCCCGTACAGGCTTGCGAGGAAGATCCCGGCCAGCAATGCGGCAATTAGTACCTGCACGCGCCAACCACCGAAGGCGTGGATGTGGAACAGGAAGATCATCCCGAGTGAAACGGGTCCCGCCAACCGTATTGATGCTAGCGCTCGATCCGGCAGGAGACGTTTCGTACAGAAGGCAATGAGGCCAGCTCCCACCGCACCAACTGTCATATACACGGCCAGAGCCAGGTCAGGGAACCGTGGGTCCGGCAGGCGAAACTCGTCGGCGCGCGGATGCAACGTACGTAAAGCAGCGAAGAAAAGGGATTCCACCAGCCAGTACGTAGTCCAGGCCTTCAGCCCACTCATAGCGCCCGCGAGCGCCGGTGAAACGGCGGGTTGCGCCGTCTGTGAGCCGCTCATCGAAACGCCGTTTTGGAACCGAGCTGTGCCGTTGCCTCGTGCGCTTTCTCGAACACGATCACATCCACGTCGCCGAAGGGACCGAGCCGTCTAATGCGCCACTCCGCCAATTCGGGCCGCGCGGCGAACCAGTTGCGCCAGAACCGGACCGCTTGATCGCCGCCGTAAATAGCAAATCGCTGGGAAACAGACAAAGTCTGTTGGGAGAGTTTCGCTGCAAAAGCTTCCGCTTCCGGAGAGCTTTCAAATGGGAACGGATAGGTGTGCCCGTGAACCGGATACACGGTCAGCGGGGCGTAGAGAAAATCCGTCATCGGGTAATCAGGCTGCCAGACCGGGGGCCGGGCCTCGATAAACGGGCTGGGGCATAGAACTGGCGCGTCGTTCCCGAGGGACTCTGCATTGAGCCGCTGCGCGGCGAGCCGCCAATTTGAGTTGTGGTGCAGGGGCCACAGATGGCCCCAGGATCCGAGGAAGAGCAAGACTCCTAAGCCCAGCGCCGCCGCGACAGGTTTCCAATGCTGGTGTGGCAGAAAAGCTGCGGCAGCAACGGTGGCCATCAGTACGGCTCCTGGAAGCGCCACGAACAGATACCGCGCGACGTAAACGCTGTTTCCGGTCGCCCAGGAAAAGGCGAACAGGCCGAGGGGATCGCACAGCCACCAGCCGAGAATCAAGCTGAGCGGCATCCAGCCCGGTGTGTCTTCGACACGTGGCCAGTGAAGCCACCGATTGAGCACCGCGGCGCCTGCGCAAAAACCCATTATGAGTCCGGGTTTCAGGGAATTGGATAGGTCCGCGAAGGAAGGTGGGGGTACCACTACATGCGCGCCCGCCTGATGGTAAAGAGCCAGCGCGTCTTTCAGCACGGGCAACAGAGTCACTCCGAGGATCGCGAACGCTGCTCCGGCACGGAACCAGCTGACCTTCGTATCCTTCGCGACCAGACGCGCCAGGGTGTAAAAAGCGAATACGGCATATAGCGGCCAGAAGGTAAGATGTACTCTCCACAGGACCGATGCCGACGCGACAAAGAGTATTGCGTCGCGGCTACGGGCTGATTCCAGCCACCGGATGAGAAACCACAAGCTGGCGCAAACAACGCAAGTCCCCAACGCGTAGGGCCGCGCATCAGCTGCCTGGTAATTGAAGCCATGGAGACCCAGACAGGCAAAGGCCGCAAACCAGCCCGCGTCGGGATGAATCAGTTTCGCAGCGATACGGGCGATCAGCCACAGCGCCATCGCCATCGCCAAGACGGAGGGTACCCGGTACGCCGTTTCAGAAAGGCCGAAGAAGTGTTCGGCGACGCGCGGCAAGACGTAGTAGACAGACGCCGGAACCTGCGGGGCCACGCGCAGCGACGGATCGGACGCGCCGTGCCGAACCACAAATGCGGTGCCCATCTCGTCAACCCAGAAGCTGGACGGCAACGGCATTAGCCATAGCCGCGTGACACACAGAGCCAGCAAAGCCGCAAGCACGAGGTTGAGGTTGACGGCGAAAGGCCGACGCCCAAATATCGGGTCGGTGCACTCATTCCCGGGCAGAGTGGATGAGCCGGGTCCGCCAGCCGTCACTGCTCACTCTCAAACAGGAGTGGAGCCTCAGACGCTTGGAGACGGATCGAGAAACTGAAGATCCGGGAATGGTGCCAAGCCCAGTTCGTGATCATGTTGGCCAGCGACGTGACCATGACGCAATCATATCCCACCATGTTACCGGACACCAATCACGTTGGGCGGCCATATATAATCAGACTCTACAGTCCGCTAGGAGAGAGATCACATGGCAGCTGACGCTCACGAACAGAAGGTGCGGCGTGCGCTCGACGTTTTCCGCATTGAATTGCCGTCCTGGGGCTTCGCCAATACGGGAACCCGTTTTGGCAAGTTTCAGCAGGCCGCAGCCGCTACCAGCACCGAAGAAAAGCTGAGCGATGCCGGCCAGGTGCATCGTTTTACGGGCTGCTGTCCCACGGTGGCGGTCCACGTACTTTGGGACTTTCCGGAAGGCAGAGCCAGTGTGCCAGAGGTCATGAAGATGGCCGAGCGCTATGGCGTGAGAATCGGCGCCATCAACCCCAACGTTTTCCAGGACCAGATTTATAAGCACGGTTCGCTGGGCAATCCCGATCCGGAGATCCGGCGCGCGGCATTACAGCATATTCTAGATTGCATCGACATCGCTACTGCCACGGGCAGCCGCGACATTTCGCTCTGGTTCGGCGATGGATCGAGCTATCCGGGTACGGCGAACATCCGGCACCGGCGGCGCTGGTTTGAGGAAGGGCTCGCCGAAGCGCACCGCCATCTCCAGCCGAACCAGCGCCTGTTAGTTGAATACAAACCTTTCGAGCCGGCCTTCTATCACACCGATCTCGCCGATTGGGGTATGTCACTGCTGATGTCCAGAAACGCCGGCCCCCAGGCGAGGGTGCTGGTGGACACGGGCCACCACTATCAGGCGCAGAATATCGAGCAGATCGTGGCGTGGCTGCTTTCCGAGAACATGCTCGGCGGATTCCATTTCAATGACCGGCGCTATGCCGACGACGACCTGACGCTGGGCTCCATCGATCCGTACCAGGTTTTTCGCATTTTCCACGAGATCGCTCTGTATGAGTGGGAGACGGGAAAGCGCGCCGACATTGCCTACATGGTGGACCAGAGCCACAATCTGAAGAACAAAATCGAAGAGATGATCCAGACCGCGGTCACGGCGCAAGAGCTCTACGCGAAAGCCGCGCTGGTGGATCACGAAGCCCTGGCCCGCTATCAAAGCAAATCCGAGCTGGTGGATGCCGAGGAGTGCCTCAAGCAGGCCTTTGCCACCGATGTCCGGCCGGCGATCCAGGACTGGAGAAAGGCCAACGGCATCCCTGTCGAACCGTTGAAAGCTTTCCGCGCGAGCGGCTATATCGAGCGAGCCGCGCGTGAAAGAGGCGAAAACAACAGAGCCTCCGTCTCCAGCTACGCCTAACCCTCAAGACGGCTTAGAATTCGGCGAGATAAGGTTGAAATGAATAGAATCGCGTGTCTGAACGTTTTGGTCCTTCCGGTTGCGCTCGTAATTCTGGTCCCAGTCTCGGATGCTCAGGTGTCTTCTATCCGGGTCACAGAGCTTCGTTGCGAGTATCGCGTCAACCCTCTCGGTATCGATGTCACCCAACCCCGCCTGAGTTGGGCTATCGAAGCGGCGAATCCCGCGGCCCGCGGTCTGAAGCAAAGCGCGTATCGTATCTTGGTCGCGGCCAGCGAACAGGCCCTGAGCGCCGGAACGGGCGACCTGTGGGACTCCGGTAAAGTGGATTCAGACCGGTCCATACAAATCGTCTACGACGGCAAGCCTCTCGGCTCCGGAAGCCGCGCATTCTGGAAAGTAGAAGTGTGGGATCAGTCCGGCAAGAGCGCTGGATGGAGCGAGGCTGCCCTTTGGTCCATGGGACTGCTGAAGCGCGAAGACTGGAAAGGCAAGTGGATCGGGTTGGATGCAACCGGCGTGTACAAGCGGCCGGGCAGTCCCTTCCACAGTCTCGAAAAGTCGCAGTGGATCTGGTTCCCATCGGGCGACCCTGCCAGTGGAGCACCCGCCGGCGACCGTTTCTTCCGCGCCGCATTCACCGTGCCCGAAGCGGGACGAATCCTCAAGGCCGTTTGCGTAATGGGAGCCGACCATCAGTTCGAGCTATTTGTTAACGGCGAGCACGCCGGCAAGAGTGGCGAGACCACTTCGCCTGAGGTCATCGAAATCACGCCGCAACTGAAAAGCGGCCGCAACGTGATCGCTGTGCGGGCGGCAAACGAGGGGGAAGGGAAGCCCGCCGGCTTGATCGGTGCGATCCGCATCGACTTCGCACAAGGCGAGCCACTCCTTTTCGGCACCAGCGGGCAATGGAAGTCCGTCGCTAGCGCGCCGGCGGATTGGGAGAAAGCCGATTTTGATGACGCGGGCTGGTCCGCGGCGAAAGAACTCGGAGCGCTCGGAATGGCGCCATGGGACGAGGCCGGCTTCAGCGAGGAATGCGCCCTCCCCGCCCGGCTGCTGCGCAAGGAATTCGAAGCCACACGGAAGCCCAAACGCGCCACTGCCTATGTCTCCGGCCTTGGCTTGTTCGAGCTGTATGTGAACGGCAGCAAGATTGGAGACCATGTCCTGTCGCCCGGGCTAACGGACTACGACAAACGCGTCCAGTACGTGACGTTTGACGTCACACCTCAGCTCGCCGCCGGCCGTAATGCCATTGGTCTGATGCTCGGCAACGGCCGGTATCATGCGCCGCGCACAGGGGCTCCCGACCGCACCCGTACCTTTGGCGACCCCAAGGCCCTGCTGCAGCTCGATATCGAATACGAGGATGGTTCGACCGGTAAGGTGGTGACGGACGGCACCTGGAAGCTCACCACCGCCGGGCCCATTCGCGGCAACAACGAATATGACGGTGAAGAGTACGACGCTCGCATGGAGTTGAAGGGCTGGAGCCGCCCCGGGTTTGAGGACTCCGCTTGGCAGACGCCACAACTCGTTTCGGCGCCCTCGGGCGAGTTGGTGGCCCAGATGGCTGAGCCGATGCGGGTGGTCGAAACGATCCGGCCGATCAGCGTCAAGAGGCTCCGTCCCGGCGTTTTTATTTTCGATATGGGCCAGAACATGGTTGGTTGGTGCCGCCTGAAGGTCTCCGGCGCCAAGGGAACGCAGGTGACGCTGCGCCATGCTGAAACGCTGCGCGATACGGGTGAGCTGTACGTCGAGAACCTCCGCTCCGCGCAAGCCACTGACCTCTACACGCTGAGGGGCGGCGGGCCGGAGACCTGGGAGCCGCGTTTCACCTATCACGGCTTCCGCTACGTGGAAGTGACCGGCTATCCGGGTGAGCCGCCGCTCTCAGCGTTAGAAGGCCGCGTTGTGCAAGACGCCATGAGCCAGGTAGCCGACTTCACCACCTCAGATCCGCTCCTGAACCAGCTCCACAAGAACATCTTCTGGGGCGTGCGCAGTAACTATCGCAGCATTCCCACTGACTGCCCGCAGCGCGATGAGCGGCAGGGATGGCTTGGAGACCGCTCCACCGTGAGCCGGAGCGAATCGTATCTGTTCGACGTCGCCGCCTTCTATAACAAGTGGATGAACGATCTGGAAGATTCTCAACACCCCGACGGCAGCATCCCGGACGTCTCGCCCAACTACTGGGTCATCTACAACGATGACGTCACATGGCCCAGCACATTCCTGTTGGTGCCAGGCATGCTCTATGACCAGTACGGCGATTTGCGCGTTCTGGAGCGCCACTACCCGGCGTTCAAGAAGTGGATCGAGCACATGCGCGGCTTCGTCAAGGACGGTCTCATGACCAAGGACCGTTACGGCGACTGGTGCGTGCCGCCGGAATCGCCACGGCTGATCCACTCCCAGGACCCGGCGCGCAGGACCGACGGCACACTGCTGGGCACGGCGTACTACTACAAGATGCTCCGGCTGATGCAGCGTTACGCGACGCTGTTGGGAAAGAACGAGGATGTCGCCGAATATGACGATCTGGCCAACACTATGAAGCGTGCATTCCTCGGGCGCTTCTTCAGGCCGGATCTCAACCAGTTCGACAACGGCACGCAGACCTCGGCCATTCTGCCGCTGGCCTTCGAGATGGAGCCGGCTGGCACACGCGAGGCCGTGTTCGCACACCTGGTGAGCAAGATTCACGACGAGAGCCGCGACCACGTTGGCGTCGGTTTGATCGGGGCACAATGGCTGATGCGCACGCTTTCGGAAAACGGCCGCGCCGACCTCGCCTACAAGATCGCGACCCAAACCACCTATCCCGGCTGGGGCTACATGATCGAAAAGGGCGCTACCACCATTTGGGAGCTATGGAACGGCGATACGGCCGATCCGGCCATGAACTCCGGCAACCACGTCATGCAGATCGGAGATCTGGGCGTGTGGCTCTACGAATACGTCGCCGGCATCCGCCCCGACCCGGAGCATCCGGGCTTCAAGCATGCCATTCTTCGGCCCTACCCGATTGAGGACCTCACGTTTGTGAAGGCGTCGCACAAGTCCATGTACGGCACTATCCGCAGCAACTGGAAGCGGGAAAACGAACGCTTTGTGCTTGATGTCAGCGTGCCGGCCAATACGACGGCGACGGTTTTCGTGCCTAACAAGGATGGCGCGAAGGTGACCGAGTCTGGGCAGGCGGCGGACACAGCCAAAGGTGTGAAGTGGGTGCGCAACGAAGATGGGATGGCGGTTTACGACGTGGCGTCCGGCAACTACTCCTTCGCTTCCCGATTTTAGTGAAGATGTAAGACTGAATCAGTCAAACTAGAATGGTTGTGAGGAGAATGGATTCATGGATCGTCGTGAGTTTCTAGCCGCGGCTGGTGTTTTGACAGCCAGCGCCGCACGCGGGTCGGCAGCTTCACTCCCTCGCCGCACCTATAAGGATGGGATCGAGCTCTCGATCATCGCCTTCGGCGGGATCGTGATTTGCGGCCTTCCGCAGGACGAGGTCGCCCGCCGCGTTGCGGTGGCGTACGACCGAGGTGTCAACTACTTCGAATGTGCTCCGACCTACTTCGACGGCGAGGCCGAGATGAAGCTCGGGGAAGCTTTGCAGCCGTATCGCGGGAAGGTCTTCCTTGCGGAGAAGACCACGCGCCGCGATGCCAAAGGGGCGCGCGAGGAGCTGGAGCGCACTCTCCAGCGCTTTCACACCGATCATGTTGACCTTTATCAATTCCACGCCGTGGCTTCAATGGAAGATGTGGACCAGATCTTGGCGCCGGGCGGAGCCGCCGAGACATTTTTTGCCGCGCACAAGGAAGGCAAGGTGCGGCATGTCGGCTTCTCCGCCCATTACGCGCCGGCCGCTCTGCGACTCATGGATGCCCTGGAACTCGACAGTGTTCTGTTTCCGGTGAATGTCAATGCGTGGGAGAACGGCGGGTTCGGCCCACAGATCCTGGCCAAAGCGAAGTCGAAGGGGATGGCGCGCATGGCGCTGAAGGCGCTAGCGTTCGGCAAGTGGCCGGCGGACATGAAGAAGAGCGATCGTAAGTACCCGAAATGCTGGTATCAGCCGATTGACGACCGCGAGATGGCTCGCCAGGCGCTGCGATTCACGCTGAACCAGGACATCACCGCCGCGGTTCCCCCTGGCGACGAGCGCATCTTTGATCTGGCACTGGAGTTGGCATCCGCGCCGCTACCGAAGCTGAGCGATGCCGAATTGACGGCGCTCAAGACCAAGGTCTCTTCTCTCGAGCCGGTCTTCCAGGTGTAGCCGGTCGAGTCATCCGCATCCTAGTGCGAAGTGATTAGCCTTTGGCCACTCCGGCTTGCCATATGATGTGTTGGTAGCCGTGGAGGCGAACATGACAAGCAGAGAGCGCGTTCTCTTGGCGTTGGCGCATCGCGAGCCGGACCGCTTGCCGATGGATTTCGGCAGTACCGCCGTCACGGGCATGCACGTCAGTTGCATCGCAGCACTTCGGGATTATTTCGGCTTGGAGAAAAGACTCGTGAAGGTTCATGAGCCTTATCAAATGCTGGGAATCCTGGATGAGGATCTCAAGCAAGCTACAGGCATAGACGTGGAGGGCGTTTCGCGACCTACTACGATGTTCGGCTATAGCAACCGCGACTGGAAGCCCTGGCGGATGCCGGACGGGCTCGAGGTGCTCGTATCGGAGGAGTTTCGTGTCACGACCGATGCGAATGGCGATATTCTGATCCACCCGGAAGGCGACCTGAGTGCGCCTCCTAGCGGACGGATGCCGAAGGACGGCTATTTCTTCGACGCGATCATCCGGCAGGAGCCGATTATCGAAGAGAAGCTGGACGTCCAGGACAATCTGGAAGAGTTCCAGCCACTCACGGATGCTGATATCGAGCAGTTGCTGCAGTCCGTAGCGGAGGCGCAGCCGACAGGGCGCGCGGCCATCATCAACATCGGCGGCACTGCCTTCGGCGATATTGCGCTCGTGCCGGCCCCCTTTCTGAAGTACCCCAAAGGCATCCGAGACGTCACGGAATGGTACATGTCGACCAGCAGCCGGCGGGATTATATTCACCAGATCTTTTCACGGCAATCCGACATCGCGATTGAGAATCTGAAGCGGGTGCATGCTGTTGTCGGAAATGCCGTCGACGCGATCTTCGTGTGCGGAACTGATTTCGGCACACAAACCTCAGCCTTCTGCTCAGTCAAGACTTTCCGCGAACTGTATCTGCCGTATTACAAGAGGTTGAACGACTGGATTCACCGGAACACAACCTGGAAAACGTTCAAGCACTCGTGCGGCTCGGTCGAGCGCTTTATTCCATCCTTGATTGAAGGCGGCTTCGACATTCTGAATCCTGTCCAGTGCTCGGCTGCCGGTATGGAGGCCACTCATCTGAAGACAACTTATGGAGACTGCATCACTTTCTGGGGCGGAGGGATCGACACCCAGCAGGTCCTGCCTTTTGGCACGCCGGAAGAGGTCCACAAGCAAGTTCTGGAACGTTGCCGCGTCTTTTCGCGAAATGGCGGCTTTGTATTCAACACCATTCACAACGTGCAGGCGAGAACTCCGGTGAAGAACATCATCGCGATGATCGAGGCAGTACACGAGTTCAATGGTGTGCCGATGGTGGCGTCATGAGCTGGCAAGAGTGGGTTTCCGGGGGCCCTGTGCTGACGGATGGCGCCTGGGGAACGGAATTGCAAAAGCGGGGCCTCGGCGTGGGAGAATGCCCTGACGCTTGGAACCTGAGCCACCCGGAGGAAGTAACGGATGTGGCGCGCTCGTATCGCACGGCGGGTAGCCGTGTAATCCTCACCAACACGTTTCGCGCGAATCCGATCAGTCTGGCTGGGCATGGGCTTGCGGATCGATGCGCGGAAATCAATCGAGCGGGTGTCGAGATCTCGAGGAAAGCAGCGGGAGGCACCCTTGTGTTCGCCTCCATGGGCCCAAGCGGCAAACTGCTGGCCGCCGGAGACGTGACGGAAGATGAGCTGTCGGCGGCCTTTTGCGCGCAGGCACGAGCACTGGCATCAGGCGGTCCGGACGCGCTGCTGATCGAGACATTCAGCGAGATGGAAGAGGCCATCATAGCTCTGCGGGCGGCCAAGACAACCGGTTTACCTGTGATCGTTTCCTTCGCGTTCGATACAGGCAAAAACAAAGACCGAACTATGACCGGTGTGACCCCCGAGCAGGCCGCGAACGCGATGACCGCGGCCGGTGCCGATGCCGTCGGCGCCAACTGCGGGATAGGTATCGAGCAGCTTGTGAGCGTGTGCCGGAGAATGCGGGCGGCCACTCACCTGCCGCTGTGGATGAAGCCGAACGCTGGTCTGCCTGAAGTCGTTGACGGAGCCGTTCGGTACCGTGTAGAAGCCGGGCAATTTGCCGCGTTTGTTCCGTCCCTTCGTGAGGCCGGCGCCACTTTCATCGGAGGCTGTTGTGGCACCGATCCGCAGTTCATCCGTTCCGCTGCTGCGGCGCTCGCCCCATGCGCTTGAAACTGATCAGTTGCGAGGTCCTGTATCGCGAGATGTGCTTTGCCATCGCGCGCTCTCCCCACCAGGTGGACGTCGAGTTCCTGACCAAGGGACTGCACGATCTAGGCAGCGGGCCGATGCTCCGCAAACTCCAGGAATGCGTGGATCGCGTAGAGGGGCAGGGCTTCGAAGCCGTGCTCATGGGTTATGCCCTCTGTGGAAATGGCTTGGTAGGCCTGCGTGCACGAGCGTTGCCCGTCGTGATCCCCCGCGCTCACGATTGCATAGCGCTCCTGATGGGGAGCCGTCAGACGTACCAGACATATTTCGATGCGAACCCTGGTGTATTCTTCCGGTCGACAGGCTGGCTGGAGCGCGGTGGAAACCTGGAACAAGTTTTTCGCGATCGGACCGGCGTCGGCCATTCACTCGATGAACTAGTTGCGCGCTACGGCGAGGATGACGGGACTTACCTTTACGAGCAATTGTCCAGTTACCAGCGGAACTACCGGCGACTGACTTTCATTGAAACCGGCTTGGAACCCGACGGCGCCTTCGAGCAACGTGCGCGGGAAGAGGCCGCTCAGAAGGGCTGGAAATTTGAGAAGGTGGCCGGAAGCTTGACGCTGTTCGAACAGCTCATGTCCGGCGACTGGCCGGATCAAGACTTCCTGGTCGTTAAGCCGGGGTGGCGCGTTGCGCCGCGTTATGACGAGAGCATCCTGGCGACGGAAAGAATCCCCGAATGACGGGTCGAGAGAGGGTCCTCGCTGCGCTTGATGGGCGCCCCACCGGCCACCTGGCGCTGATGCCCATCACGATGATGTTCGCGGCGGATGTGGCGGGTGTTCATTACAAGGAGTACGCGACCGATTGCCGCGTCCTGGCGGATGCGCAAATCCGCACTGCTGAGAAGTTCAAGTTCGATTATGTGTCGGCCATCTCGGATCCAGCGCGTGAGGCGAGCGATCTCGGAGGAGCCATCGAATGGTTCGACGATCAACCGCCCGCCATCATCGAGAGCCGCGCCCTGCTGTCTGACAAGCAGGCGCTGGGAAAGATGCAGATTCCGGATCCTTCCGCGGGCCGCCGCATGTCGGATCGAGTGAACGCGGTCAGCCTATTGGCGGAGCGCGCCGGGAACGAGAAGATCGTCGAGGGTTGGGTAGAAGGGCCATGCGCCATGGCAGCGGATCTGCGCGGCCTCAATACGCTCATGCTCGATTTTTTCGATGATCCGCAGTTCGTCACCGACCTGTTTGAGTTCGTAACCGGCATGGAGTTGTGTTTTGCGCAGGCACAAGTTAGCGCGGGAGCTACTCTGATTGGCATCGGTGATGCCGCAGCCTCGTTGATCGGGCCGAAGCTATATCACCAACATGTGTTCCCCTACGAACGCCGGCTGATCGAAGGAATTCGCGCCATGGGTGTCAAGGTGCGGCTTCACATCTGCGGAAACACGCGCAAGCTTTTCGCCGATATGGGCAAACTCGGTGCCGATATTGTCGACCTGGACTGGATGGCGCCACTCGACGAAGCGCGGCAGGCGATGGGGCCTCAGCAGGTGCTGCTGGGCAATATCGATCCGGTGCGCGTGCTGCGTAATGGCGATCCGGGTTCTGTGGAGTGCTCGATCGGTGAGTGCCACCGCCAAGCCGGAGAACGCTATATCGTCGGGGCTGGCTGCGAAGTTCCACGCGGCACCGCGTACGAGAATGTGCGGGCGATGACGCGTTACGCCCAGGAACATCCATAAGCATGCCGGAATTCTGCTCAATCGAGGTGCCGGCAGGAGCTCGACTGGAAGATCTCCTTTTCGAACGCGGCCTGGAGTTCCCGTGCGGCGGAACGTCGTTATGCGGCGGCTGCCGTGTCCGCGTTGTCGAAGGAGACATCGAAGTCACGCCGGACATGCAGGCTGTCCTCACCCCGCATGAGCTTGCAGCGGGGTGGCGGCTAGCCTGCCAAGCCCTCGCGCACGGGCGCGTCACCCTCGAGATCGGACAGTGGGAGGGACCGATTCTCACCGACGAATCCCGCGTGACCTTTGAGCCCCGCGAAGGCGCGGGGATCGCGATCGATCTCGGCACAACTACGCTGGTGGCGCAACTGCTGGATTTTGCGACCGGTGATATTCTTGCCGTCCGAACGGCCCTCAATCCGCAATGCACGCACGGCGCAGACGTGATGAGCCGGATCCAATTTGCTCTGCGCGAGCCGCAGATTCTCACGCGTTCAATCCGGCAAGGGCTCGCCGCTCTGATCGATGATCTGGCGGCCGAGCGAGAAGTCAGCGAAGTCCTCATCTGCGGAAACACAGTAATGCATCACCTGTTCTGCGGCGAAGACGTAGAGCCCCTCTCGCACGTGCCTTTTGAAACTGGCGCCGGGGGGGCGCGCGAGTTCGCCGCAACGGAACTGGGCTGGAAGCTCGGCGCCAGGTGCCGCGTCCAGTTCTTGCCGTGCCTGGGCAGCTTCGTGGGGAGTGACATTCTGGCGGGCATGGTCGCCCTGGATTGGCTCGATCGCGACGCTCTCATTGCTCTAGTGGATCTCGGCACGAATGGCGAGATTGTGGCCGGAAACAGGCACCGCGCGCTCTCCGCTTCCGCGGCGGCGGGGCCCGCCTTCGAGGCCGGCCGGATTCGCATGGGGATGCGCGCCGCTCCGGGAGCAATCTCGCGTGTGGCCCCTGGAAACGGCGGCCTTAAGTGCCACGTGCTCGGTGGACGGGAACCTCGCGGGATTTGCGGAAGTGGGTTGGTAGATGCAGTGGCCGCCTCGCTCCAGCTTGGCTGGGTGCTGCCCACCGGCAGGCTTGCCAACGGAAGACAGGAATTGGATCTCATGCCTCCGGTCTCGATCACACAGTCTGACGTCAGGGAACTCCAGTTGGCCAAGGGAGCCATTGCGGCCGGCCTGCGCATTTTGCTGGAGCACTGGGGCGCTACGTTCGATCAGCTCCAGCGTGTCTACGTCGCGGGCGCATTCGGGAACTATGTCAATCCCACGAGCGCACATCGCATAGGGTTGCTCGAACTCTCGCCAGAGAAGATAGAGCCTGTGGGCAATACCGCCCTCCGCGGGACGAAAATCCTTTTACTCGGCCCGTCGCGCCGCGGGGGCCTGCTCGAGCAGATCGGTCATCGAACGGAGCATGTGTCACTGGCGTCCGACCCCCATTTTCAGGATGTTTTCGTGGAGTGCATGGGGTTTTAGCCGTCATGCGCTCGAACGTCTACCTCATATCGGCAGCGGCGGCGCTCGGCGGGTTGCTGTTCGGTTTCGATATCGCGGTGATCAACGGAGCACTCGTATTTCTCCGACAGCAGTTCCAACTCTCCGATCTGCAAACCGAAGTCGCAGCGAGCGCTTTGCTGCTGGGCTGCGTAGTCGGCGCAAGCGTGGCGGGAATACTCAGCGACCGCTTCGGACGGAAGCGAATCCTGCTATGGTCGGCGGTGTTGTTTCTCATTTCGTCGATTGGCGCGGCGCTGCCCCGCGGCCTCAACGAGTTCACGGCCGCGCGCCTGCTGGGTGGCGTTGCTATCGGCATGGAGTCGATGCTGTCGCCGATGTATGTGGCGGAGATCTCTCCCGCGCGCATCCGCGGGCGGCTCGTAGCGCTCAACCAGCTCGCCATTGTAGTTGGAATTCTGTCAGCCTATCTGGTCAGTTGGCTACTGGCGGGGCTTGGCGCGGCAAGCTGGCGCTGGATGTTCGCGTCGGCCACCGTGCCATCCGTCCTTTTCGTGATCAGCTTTCTGCGCTGTCCTGAAACGCCGCGCTGGCTCATTCAACAGGGGCGGATCGGCGAGGCCCGCTCCGTGCTAGCGCTCGTCAGCAGTGAGACTGACACGGAAGGCCAGATCCACGAGATCCAAGACGCCATCGCGAGCGAGCAGGGATCGTTAGTGCAGTTGCTCGAACCGGGTCTGCGGCGCCCGCTCATCATTGCGGTGTCGCTGGCAGTTTTTCAGCAAATCACCGGTATCAACACGATCCTGTTCTACGGCTCGCTAATCTTCACCGAGAAAGTTGCCGCGCAGACTGCCGCCTCCGCGTTGTGGGCCAACGTCATCATCGGCGTCGTAAACCTGGTATCGACGGTGGTGGCGCTGGCAATCATCGACCGCGTCGGGCGCAAGCCCTTGTTGCTGCTGGCTGCTGGCGGCATGGCGATCAGCGAGTTCTTGCTGGGTCTCTTCTTCTGGCTCTCGCCCGCGGCTACCGTTCCAATCCTGTGCACGATCCTGGCGTGTGTCGTGTTCTTTGCAGTCGGTTTGGGTCCCGGAGTTTGGGTCATGATGTCGGAACTCTTCCCGACTCGCATTCGCGGACGCGCCATGTCGATCGCTACGATCAGCCTGTGGATCGCATGCCTCGCGCTGACCTTCACGTTCTTGTCGCTCGTTCGCGCGGTGACAATTACAGGAGCCTTCTGGACATACGCCACCATGTCGGTTCTGACGTTCGTGTTTATTTGGAAGCTGACGCCGGAAACTAAGGGCAAGACGCTGGAAGCGATCGAGCGAAGCTGGACGAGTACTTCGCCGAAGATCAGCGTGCCTGTGATGCCGGCTAAATAAGCGCGCGGCGCAGGCTGCCGCCGCGAATTTCCGCGCGGCACTCCTCCTACTTTTCATTCAGTAGCTTGTGCGCCGCCAGTACATCAAATATGTAGGTGGCCGCTCCGCCAATTACGTATTCGGTCTGGTACCACAAGAACGGAAATTCCTTCAGCTCCATGTAGTCCGGTTTCACCAGCGATGCTCCTGAAATCACGCCACCCGGAATGTGCGACCAGTCCGCGCGATTGAATCCGTACGCGATGATGGCGGAGTTGGCACCCACGCCCGACACGTACGACTCGTTGCTCCCCGGATGGCAGCCCAGTACGAAATTCACGGTTGCCAGCAGTGGTTCGGTATCGAACAGCTCCGGCAGATGCTTGTGGAAGTAATACTGGTGGAGCGCGTCCTCCTGCAGATCCCAGCCGGGCCCCCAAACGAAGCCCGAGTCGACCTCCGATCGCGTTTCCAACCGGTAACTCGGGCTCAAGATTTCGTCCGGCAAGTGGACACCATACGGATTAGCCGCGGCGCTCTTCTCGGACTGTGCTTTCCACTTTTTCGCCAGATCGCGCACTGTTGACCCGAACTCGTCGTTCTGCACCCCCGCCAGCGCGCGAACCAACGTCCAGCCGGGCCCGTGTGCAAACTGCTCGGCGGAAATCTTGCGAAGCTCCGGAAGAAGGGCCAGCAGGCGGTCGCGGTACCGGCTCTCGCCCGTAGTCAGCAACATTTCTGCCGCCGCTGTGATCTCCTCGCTACGAAAGCCGCTGTCGCTTGGAGTATAGGCGCTCGGTGCATAAACCGGCGCGTGTTGCTGCTCGTAGTCGTAGAGTTTTCTGGCCGCATCCAGGCATTCGGAAGCGAGAGCGGCGTTGGAATCGCCCAGCACGCGGCTTGCAGCGGCGAGCGCTTGTGCGGTCTCGTACTGAAGTCCGGTATTTCGATTCGTGAATGCCCAGCGATCGTCGAACGTTTCAGGGCGCCCATCCCAAATGCGGTTGTCGGTAATGTTCACCGGGTCGCCGAGATGCGAGTAGGCGCGGGAGTTGCTTTCGATGATGCCGGGGAAGATGTGCCCCGCGACGCGAAACGACGCCAGCAGCCCTTCGACCCCATATTCGATCTGTTGCAACAGGTCCTGCCGTCCGTCGGGAACGTGAAGCAGCACTTCACGCTTCGCTCGATTGATCGATGTCTCGTCGAGGTTGGGATGGAACTCTTCCTGTGCCAGCGCCAGGGCGAGCGTGGTAATGGCGATACTTCCGGCGGGTAAATCATGGTCGCCCGCATCATGCCAGCCTCCCCAATCGAGGTCCGGGATGTGCTCGTTATCCGCGAATCGCGTCTCGCGCTTCCCTTGCTGGTAGCTGTCTATGTGCACCTTGCCTTCGGGCGCTTGCAGCGCGTCATCCAGATGACAAGCGCCGTGCCAGGTGCGATTGCCTTCCTTGACCGCCACGTGGCACATCTGCACGGGCAGGAAGTATTGCAATGTGGGTTTCCACGCCGCGTCATAAATCCCGGCATCGATCCGGAACGGCCCGGCGGTCTGGCCCCGAGATTCGATCTCGTAAACTCCCGGCTCCCGCACGTCACTGAAATCGAAAGTCTCGTACCGGTAACGCAGGAACTTTCCCCATGGCCGCGCCGCACCCGATTTGGCGACTCTCCTTCCGCCGTCCAATTGCAGCTTGTAGAGCGTCACGGTGCTGCCCGCGGCGTCACGGCGGTCCAGTTCCAAAATCGCGTGCTTGGTTTGAGACGGATGGTAGCCAGCTTGTGAGATTCCGATCACCGCCGGCCGGCGCCATGTGGCGTCGATCGACGGCGTGATCGCAATATTCACCTCAGTATCCACGGAGCCCGGCTTCAGGGGAGCCCTTATGAGGAACCAGCTTTCCGGCCCGTCGCGACGCTCATCGATCAGGCTTAACTCACCATCGGAACGCGTGACCAGCAAACTGCGAAGCGGATCTTCCTGCGCAATCCGCAGACGGCGCGTGGAGGATGCCAGCACCTGCTCCCCGGTGAACTGCCGCGGGAAGATGCCGGCACCCGCATCATCCTGAAACGATTTCAGGAAGTAGGCGCCGGGATACGCTGCGATGCTAAAGCCCGCGGATTCGAACCGGTTCCAATCCACGGCGTGGTCAAGCCGCAGGGTAATCAGGACGCGTTCGCCGTCGGTACGGCAGATCAGCCGGTAGCCCACACCGCCTGCGATCTCGCCAAAAACCGTTGCCGTGGATTTTTCCCGGTCCACCACCCGTCGCAAAACACGCAACTCGGCTCCCTGCTGCCCGGCCTTGGGGACCAGAAAGAGGTCGCCCGAGTCCAGCAGCCGCTCGCCGTTCTGGATCATTTGCAGGCCGCCCTGGTGACCCACCTGGTAGTTGTTATGAAACATCAGGAACGAAAAGCCCGGTGCCTCGAAGTACTCCTTTTCATTCAGAGCGATCTTCGTTTCGCACCAGACGGGAAGCGCAGAGATCGCCAGCACAAACACTAGAAACGGCGCGAGTTTCATGTATTCTCCTCCCTAGGACGAGAGTGCCTATGCACATTTCATTCCGCGAAATAATGCAGCGTTTGCGCGTGGCCACAGCGTCAAAATGCTCGATTTGTGGCTAGGGCGGGTGATTTGAACCAAAATTAGCCCGAAGGATCCCGGCCGTCGAGCGCAGCAGTGAGGTTGCGGACAGCCTGACGATGGACGGGAGAGCTTCTACAGCCGGAGGAAGATGTTTCGCCGGTACAACCAGTAACACAAAGACCACATCACTGCCAGGACGGCGCAGCTTTGCGCCACGGGGCCGAATGCGCCGAGGAACCAGAAATTCCCAGTAAACACAGCAACGGACTTACTTACCCAGCCTCGCAGAACCTCACTGAGCGCGTAGATAAAGATGGTGTTCGCTCCTACAACCGAAAGCGGAAAAACGATCTTCCGATACCCCGCTACCTCGATCAACAGATACAGAACCAGTAACATCAGGATGACCCACCCGGCACTCCAGAAAACGAAAGAAGCCGTCCAGATCCTTCGTATCGAAGGGACGAGGGGCATGAGAGCCAGCCCGGCGGCGAAACTGGCGACCATGGCAACCGCCAGGATCTGCATCTGCTTGGGACGTGGCCGGGAACTCCGCAGGAGGTTGCCAGCCCATACGCCGAAAAGCGCGGTCACACTCGTACTGATCATGTTGAAGTTCGTAGTCCAGGAGGCGTAATTGTATCCCATGATCGCGCGGTCGATCACCGCGGCGATGTTGCCCGTCTTCGTGAACGGGCCATCCGGTGCCGGGAACAAAAAGAATGGGACTGTGTGGATCACCAGTAGCGCCGCCGCCGCCAATACCTGCCACTCAAACTTGAGTTGCATGATCAGGAAACACAGAAGACAGGCGACGGCGATGTGCGTGAGGATATTGTGCATCTGGAAGTGCAGCCGGTTCTCCTCGATCGAGATGATAATCTGACTCAGCAGCATCAGGCGCAGGCATCGCATCGCCACGCGCCGGAAATTCTGCGTGAATGAGGCGCCGTGCTCCGCGCGGCTACCAACCGAGTAGGACATGGACATGCCCACCATAAACAGAAAAGCGGGGGCTATCAGGTCGTAAAAGTGCGTGCCTACCCAGTCCACATGCTCGAACTGCTGTCCGATGCCGTGAAAGATCGGGTGCTTATCGAGAGCCTCCAATCCCAAGCCGTCCGACACGAGCAGCACCATGATCAAACCGCGGAACGCATCCAGCGGGAGGAAGCGTTCCGATGACGTGTTTCTAGCGGACGCTTCGGCTCCCGTCTGGCGAACTCCCGCAACGGCTTCCTGGGTGTGCATCCGCCACGATTAGAACGTGTACTTCAATGCAAACTGCAGGATGCGCGGACCCGCGTCGCCCAGAATTTGGCCAAACGTGGGGTCCTGTATATTGGCGTCCAGGTTAGGAACGTTGAAGTTTACATGGTTCGTGATGTTGAAAAACTCGAACCGCAACTCGATCTGTTGCTTCTCCCGGATATCAAAACGCCTGCTCACCGCCGCGTCGATATTGAAGAAAGCGGGCCCCAGCAGCGAATCCGAACCCAAGTCACCAAATGTGCCCAGCGGGTTCGCGGCGAAAGCACTGGGGCTCAGCCATTGTTGCGTGCTCAGGTTTCGTACGTAGGGATTTCCGACTACATTCGGACGGTCCAGCCCGATACCTGTCAGAGAATTGTCAATGCCCGTGAAAACGCTGAACCACGTTCCGGTGTGAATTGAAAAGATGGGAGCGAGCTGCCAGTTGCCAAGCAGCCGGTTGGTCCACAAATTCTTAAAGTGAGGCGATTCGACCACAAACGTTAGATTAAAGGTGCCTCGTAAGTCGAACCCGCAATTCCCACGGTCGGCGTTCCGGCTGAACGGTTGCTGCGTTTGAGGACCACCAAGATCCCCCTCGAAATCTGCTTCACTGACGCAGTGGGCCCAGGCGTAATTCGCCAGGATCGAGTAGCGATTGCTGAAACGATGCTCCGCCTTCAGCAGGAGCCCGTTATACTCCGCGTTGGCCCCATCGTCGGCCTGAAAAATGTCCGAAATCAAGGAGCCAGCGACGGGATTTTGGAGGTAGAGTACCCGTCTCTGATTGGTATTTGAAGTCGTGGAACAGGGTGAGCCGTTGCACATCCCCGGGATATAAACGGCCGGGTCGACATCCTCCCCGCCCCAGATATGAGTGCTCTTATTGCCGATGTAAGTCCCCGATACCAGCCAATTGTTGGCTAACTGGCGTTCGTAACTCAGGTTCCACTGATGCACGGAAGTGGAATGAGCGTGCAGGGGATAGTTGTAGTATTGGCCTTCGGCGGGGAAAATCTGGTTCTTGCTGGGTGGAGTTGGTGTCGGGAACGGATTGCCTCCCGGGTATCCCGCGTAGGGATTGGTCAGCCCTCCAGCCGGGCTGGGCAGCCCAACGGTGCTAGCCCATGGAGCGTCGCCAGTCTGGTCTTCCTGGTAGGCAGTCGCCATGGTGTCGTAGAAAAGGCCGTAGCCCGCGCGAATCGTCTGGCGTCCGCTACCGGTCGGGTCCCAAGCCACGCCGACGCGAGGCTCAAAGAGCCATGGCTTGGCGAAAGTGTAGGCACTGGGTTCGCCGGGATCGCCGGGGAAAAACAGGCCCGGAGGAGCGTTGACATACTGGCTAGTCTTTGTGCCTGCAGCGAACGCCGCGAAATCAAAGTGCTGCATCCGGTTGTATTTTTCGTGCTCCGGGAGGTACGGCTCCCAGCGCACACCGAGTTGGACGGTGAGGCGCTTCGTAAGGCGAAAGTTGTCGTGGACGTAAGCGCCGACGGAGTTCTGCCGTCCATCAAACGGCTGCACACTTCCCTGCTGAAAGTTGCTGGGCACTCCGAGCAGGAAATCAGCCAAAGCGTCGCCCGAGAATTGCCCGTTAAAGGTGAACGTGCCATTGGCTACGACGTTATTCCTGTAATTGAAACCCATGCGGATATAGTCCACGCCCACCGAGAGGTGATGCCGCCCCCGGATCAGATCCAGATCGTCCGCCACTTGATACGAATCCTGGTCGAACACGGCGGGAGCGCAACTACCGCACCCTCCGTTGAAATAGCCGTTAACGCCCAAATTCAAGAAGTTTGGAACGTTAGAATACATATTCACGCCGACATCGGTGTAATTAATGTAATCAGCCGCCGGACCTCGCGTTATGGCGAGCCGGGTCCATGTGGCATGGGCGGAATTGACTGTGGTGGGATTGATCGAATATGTATCACCGATGGTGGCCGACTGGCTGCGGTCCAAAACCCCCCGCTGGGTGGTGTTCAGCATGTCCTTGTTGAACGAGGCTGGACTGGCGTAATCGGCAAAGAAGTAGCGCCCAAACAGATTGTGCTTAGAGCTTTGATTCCAGTCTACGCGACCGATATATTGCTGTTCTCTCTGTGGCTCCGGAATCGAGTATGTTATCTCCCCGCACGGATCGCTGGAAGTGGGCACGTATTTGAGAATATTGAGAGCTGTCGAATTGAAGGAGGACGTAGGGATCACATTGCCCGGAAACGGCTGCCCGTTGGACGGATTGATGAGTGTACGGGCGCCACTCGACTGGCAGGCGGACGATTCCAACGTGCTGAAGTCTCCACTCAACGCCGCTTGTGTAGGAACGTGGGCGATGGTGGAGGGTGGCGCCGTCCTGATCTCCGTGCCCTGGTATCCAAAGAAGCCGAAGATTTTGTCTTTCTTGATGGGTGCTCCGAGTGTGCCGCCAAACTGGTTCCTCTTCAGGCTGTCCGTCGTGGGTGCGAAGAAATCGCGGGCATTGAAGTCGCCGTTGCGCACGAATTCGAAGGCATCCCCATGGAACTGGTTGGTTCCGGATTTGGTGATCGCGTTCACAACCGCCCCTGGATGCAGCCCGTAGCGCGCTGAAAGGCTACTGGTTTGAACGCTGAATTCCTGAATGGCATCCGGGAAAGGGAAGGGGAGATTCACGTTGGAGAAAGTGTCCATGTGCTCGCCGCCGTCCAGTAGATAGTTCGTCCCATTGGCCTGTCCCCCAGCCACCGAGATGCTATCGGCGCTGAAGTAGTTCTTGCTGCCGGTCAAATCACTCATTCCGTTCGCCGGGCCGATGTCGTTCGCTCCGCCAGACAACATGATCAACTGCGTGGCTTGCCGCCCATTCAACGGCAGATCCACAATGCTTCTTTGATCGATCACCTGCGCGACGGAGGTTTGCTGCGTTTCGACCATGCTGGCATCGGCCGAGACCTCAACCTGCTGCTTCATCTCCCCCACGCTCAGCTTGACGTTCAAGGTGATGTCATTGCTGACCTCGAGACGGATTCCGGTCTGGACATATGTGGAGAAGCCGGTGGCCTGCACTTCGACCTGGTACGGCCCGACGGGAAGATTGGGCAATACGTATGTGCCGTCCGCAGCGCTAGACGTTGTCCGCACCTGGTGCGTATCAGTCTGCGTAGCGGTTATCTGCGCACGCGGAACCGCCGCGCCGCTCGAATCCGCGACGGAGCCCGAAATCTGTGCGTTCGCTACGGCCTGCCCCCAGAGTGGCGCCGCACACGCACTCAGCAAAAACACGGCCAAGAAACCCCCTGCAATCCTTGTCTGCAAGATCGATCCCCCTTTTGCGTTCAAATACAAATACCCCGAACCAAACGCCACTGTCAAGAAGTACAAGAGTTTTGTGGCGGCCTGCGGCGCGGAATTAAGACCTCGCCGGGAAGTCATTGCGCTGCCAGTTTCACCTGCACCAGGTCATACACCTGCAACCGCGGCACGTGAAAAAACGCAACGTCATCGCGCACGCTGGCGGCGAGCGTGTCGTGCGATTCGAAGTCCGGCGATTCCACGCTTGCCTCCTGAACCTTCATTCCGGCCGGAATTCGCAGGCGAACGGCGATGTCGCGAACCGGGTGGGTGAAATCAAAATTCACCAGATGCAGAAGCCAGGTGTTCGAATCCTTCTGCGCGATCAACTCTACCGCTACCGACAGCGGCGCCTGGATGTCGGCTGCCAGCCGGTCATTGGCAGCCCATGCGACCGCGCTCACGAGGTCCTTGTAGTTCCTCGGCAGCGTCCAGTATTGATTGTCGAAGTTGTAGTTGATCTGAGCGGGCGGCGAAGGTGTGGACGGCTCGACGCGGGGGATGTAAACCGAGCGCCCGGCGCCAAAGCTATGCTGGATGGGGCTGTCCTGTGCGGACGGAGCTGGTTCGGGCTTGTCGATGCCAAACACGTCCGCAAGTGCGAACTTCGGCCTCCGCAAGCGCCAGCCGGTGAGCAGGGAAGTGCCCTCGGTGGACACCAGTCCGCCTCCGTTCTGGACGAAGGCGCGGATCAGGCTGACCGCCTCGTCGCTCAGCGCATCCTGGTTGGCCAGCACGAGCACCTTGTACCGGCTCAAGTCCTTGAGCTGGGGATCGAGAATAATGTCAAAGGGCACCTTCGATTGGATTAGCGTCTGTTCGAACAGAACGGTGCTCACATTGGCTTGCGCTGGGTTGAACTCGATCGAGGGAAACGACCGCAGGATCGCCACATTTGCGAGGCTGCGGGCGCCGGCCAGGCCCTTCACATGCTGGTGGAAAAACTTCACGTACCGTTGCGCCGCCGGCGTGAGGTCGGTCCCGATCGCCGACAAATCGCCGACCATCCCAAGATTCACGCCGTTCCAAGCCATGGCCTCGGCGAGTCGCAATTCCGGCGGGCTATCGGCCGACTGCGCACCGTAGCGTCCGCCCGTGTAGACGAACAGAGACCGGTCCATGCTCCGCGCAATCTTGAACGACCGGATTTTCGAGACCAGGCGGCCATCGGTAGTCCAGGAGGCTTGGTTGGGCTCTTCGCTCCAGAAGATGTCGGCGGTGCGCAGGAGCTGCGCATAATCGATGCCACTGCGGAAGCCCTGGTTTATACCGGGATTGAGATTCGGGTTACCCTCCACCGCGACCTCGGGCCGCATGCCGCGGATATAGTTGTTGTACTCGCCGAACCGGCGCGCCAGGCTGGCAGCCCGGAAGTACGCCCAGTCCTGCATCAGGGGATTGTGCAAAACGGCGAACTGGAGCACTCCGGCCGGCGAATTGAATGGCGGCGGGGCCAGGTAATCGAGCAGCGTGAAGCCGTAGCGGGCCTTGCGCTGCTCACTGGTGTAGCGGGTGCGGAGAAACTCGCGGAACTCCGCCTGGCAGTACTGGCAGCGGCAGGAGGACGGCTCCGGCCACCAGGACATCTGGTCGAAGTGGATGAGGTCGAGTTTCATGTCCTCAACGCCCACGCGAAGCACCTTCTCGACAAACGCGCGGTAACCGGGGTTGTTGCGGCAGGCGACGTAGCGGAATGTCTGGTCTTTGTTGTAGTACAACGGCCGGCCGAACTCGTCGGTCTGAATCCAGTTCCGCGCGTCGGGTTCCTCGGCGAAGAAGGTCTCATAAGCCATGGTGGCGCCGACGTACCCGCCCACCTTCAGGCCATACTGGTGAGCAAGCTCAGTGAACTTGCGGTTCGCCTCGATTTCTTCCGCTTCGGCCTTTAGCCCCGCCCCCTTGTGCAGGCTGGTGAGAACCATCGTGACGCCAAGTTCTTTGAGCCGGCGAACGCTCTGTTCGGTTCGCTCCAGTTTCCATTGTTCGGCGGTATCCACATCCTGGCCGCCGCGGCGGATCTGGAAAGAAGGCGGCTCCCAGCTTCCAACCATGACAATGCCGTCTTTCAGCCATGCCGGACGCTCGGCGGGAGCCGGGCTGGATGCGTTGCCGGGCGGTGGCGACCAGCCGGTGAGCAGAACCGCGGCCGCTACTAGCGAAAGAGAGAGATTTCCGATTCTGTACGTCACCCGAAGATCATAATATGTTCTCGCGATCGCAACGCCAGTCACCTTCCTTGGCGCCTTAACCCAATTCCCGTCCGGCGGAACCCCGATCAGAGTTTTCTCAGAAATTGGCGATATGCGCCGCTGTTGAACGTGGTCCAGGGTTCAAAGCCCCTCTCCGTATATAGCTGGTATGCGAAGTCAATGTTTGCTTTGCAGTCCAGCAGGTCTCGAAGGTTGACTCCTGCGCGTTTCAAGTGCACGGTGTTGATCTGGAAGTAGCCCCAATCGAGCGTGCCGTCGGAGTTGTAATGATAGATCTCGCAGGCGCCGCGTGGGTTTTCGGCACGTTGCACCGCCAACGCGACGCGGCATGCCGGCCCGAATTTGTTACAGGCGTATTGCTGGTATGCCGTCAATCTGCGGCCCAGTTGATCGGCTTGCGCCGCGCCTGCTTCCTCTGCCGAATCTCTCGCAGCAACTACCAGGGGCCACTGGAATCGGATGCGTATTGGGAATTGCAGCGTGAATGTGTATCGGGCCTGAAGCACGACTGCGGCCACACCGATTCCTACAGCCAGGAGGAGAAGCAGCCCCAAGCGCCTCGTCAGAATTCGTTGTGACTTCGATCGCCTGCCGCGCGCCCGCTTCGGTGCTGTGGCTGTCAGAGACATCGGATGGCACCTGTGGATCGCCGGCACACTTGGCCAGAAATACTTCGTGAAGGCTGTTGCCTGGATCGCAAAGGAGAAGGACGCCGCTGAAGCATTCTTCGATCAGATTACTACAGCGGCTTGGAGCGCACTTGAGTGGTTTGAGGGGGAGGCGTCCGGTGCCTGCTTACCCTGCTTCTTCCTCCTGTCAATCGTCGGAGCCGCCGCATCACCACGAAGAAGTCTTGGACCAAAACGTTGCAGCGGGCCGGCGTGAATCATTTCTCGTTGTAACAGCGGTGGACGTGGCAGCTATCGGAGCATCGAAGAAAAAAGACTCAATTGGTAGGCGCGGCGGGACTCGAACCCACGACCCTCTGCTTAGAAGGCAGATGCTCTATCCGCCTGAGCTACGCGCCCGTAAGAGATTAATTATCAATCGCTTGCAAGTTCTTCTCCTAGCCGGAAACAATTCACTTGGCAGAGGCTCTTGTTTTTTGAAAACTCTCAACAATCTTAGCAATTTTAGCCGGGGATGAGACGCTCGGTTCTCTGCCAGTTCAATCATGGGCGCACAGACGGCGGCAAATCGGGCCTTATGAGAGAGCCGTGGGAGCAAACTGTTGCTCCACTCGGATCTCACTGACCGCGGTTCTCGCGCCACGGCTTGTGTTCTTCCCACTTCGGACTGGCCGGTCGGCATACGCAACGAAAATTTGCACGGCATTGTCTCCCCGGACTTGCATTCTCAATCCGGCCTGAATCGGCGTGAATTTGATGTGCGGTTGCCCGGCTTGTCGCTTTATTGAGGTTGACTGGCAACAAAAAAGTCGACACCCTTCCATGTCCAAGCGGCAATCCTGACCTGACAATCTGCTACATTACGCGTCGCCAAGTTGTCGTGGGGGCAGAAAACGCTTCCCGTCTTGACGTCCGAATGCGAATATCGCGGGAGGTCGGTACCATTGGTAATAGCGGACGACATTCGGCGATGGCGGCCGAGTCTCCCTGTTTGCCGCGGGCGATCAGTTCGAATTCCGGTTTCTCTCTCATGCTAGTCGGCCAGATTTCTAAAGGGCCAGATCACTCAACCCAGGATGCCCATCCGGACGCCTGCCCAGCGGCCAGTGATACTTACGAGACGATTCGTCAATGGAAAGATCGTTGATGCTGGCGTGCCTTGCGCGCATCAAGCCGTTTTCATCGAACTCCCAGTTCTCATTGCCATACGCACGGAACCAGTGTCCGGAGGCATCTTGCCACTCATAAGCGAACCGAACGGCAATGCGATTGTCGTCGTAGCTGTACCTGAAAACCAAGAACTTCCACTGGCACATGAACGGACGCCACTTCCGCGATTATCATCTCTTGCTGGACGAGCAGGGCGACCAACTCTTCGCCATGACGGACGAAATTGCCGAGCGGGCGCGGAAGATCGGTGGAGCTTCTCTCCATTCCATCAGCGATACCCTTCTCATGGCCGAACAGTTCGGAAGAGACGAGAGAAGGGGGAATCGCCGCGCAATTCACCCGGACGAACGCGCGCCCCGAACGATTCGACTGCCTATGGATGGCACGAGCGATCAATTCTTTTCCGGTTCCAGTTTCCTCCAATATGAGAACAGTTGAGTCTGCCGGGGCCACCCGGGCCACGTCGGGCGAAGCCTGGTTGGCCAGGCGGGAACGCAGAGCAGGCCAGTCGCCCAACTCTGCGAATCCAGAGTCGGGGGCGCCGAGTACCTTCCTGAAGCGTAACCCGTTCAGTCTGCCTTCCCGACTGGCTGCATGCGAAAATCTTAGTACAGGTCGATCGGAAACAGACCCCGATGCTCTCGGGGAGGTAGCAGAATTCATTTCTACCGGTGAGGTGCGTGGCGTGTAAACGACGGACCAGGCTGGTTGTAAGCCAGGCTAATCCTCGTCATCCGGCCTCGGCTGTGCGCGCCGGAACAATTCCATCGAGGTCGCTGCGAGAGCTAAGCCAAATACAATCATCAAGACATCGCCCCCGACCACCATCGCTAGGATGAGCGTGCCGAGCGCAAGCAGGAATACCAAGATGGCGAGCGTTTGAATCGGAGTTGCTCTTGACCTGCCTCGATTTTCTCTACCAACCGTAACTGAGACGCTCGGTCTACTGTAACTCCTCTTTTCCCATCCCGTCGGAGCCGCCCGTCGCACCATCCTCCAATGCAGAACGGCACGCAGCGGTCAAGGGCGCGCCGGTTTTTGGCGTGGCGTTAGCGAACCCTTGACCGTGAGTACCGTTCTGCGACCGCTCACCTGCGACGGGCGGCTCTGGCGGGATGGGTGTTGTTAACCCCATCCTGTTGGTGGGCTCAGAGCAGGCTTTGGCGAATTCCTCTGGTGTTCGATACGCCAAGCTGCTGTGTGGCCGCTCCCCGTTGTATTCCATACGCCACCGTTCGATCTTTTCTTTTGCGTCCGTCAGCGTCGTGAACCAGTTGTGATTCAGACACTCATCACGGAATCGCCCGTTGAAGCTCTCGACATGACCGTTCTGCATGGGTCGGCCAGGTTGAATGTGCAGCAGCGTGATCTGCCTTTCCTCGCACCAAACGATAAAGTGTCGGCTCGTGAATTCCGGCCCGTTATCACACCGAATCACTTCCGGCTTCCCACGCTGGCTGATGATCCAGTCCAGCACGCGAGTCACTCGGCCACTCGACAAGCCTGTGTCGACCTCGACAGCTGGACACTCGCGCGTGAAACTGTCTACGACGGTCAGCATGCGCAGCCCTCGTCCGGTGGCCAAGCCATCGGACACGAAATCGATGGCCCATTCCTGGTTGGGCTTGTGCAACAACGTGCCTTCCGGCGCCGGTCTCACCAGCCGCTTCCGTTTCAGCCTTCGTACCGCCAGATGTTCTTCGCTGTATATGCGGTACACCCGTTGCGCGCTGGCTTGGCATCCGCTGCGCTCCAGCAGCGCGCACAGACGCCGGTAACCGTAGCGCGGTTTCTGCCGCGCCAGGGCGATCAATTTGCTGCGCAACTCGGCATTGTGGTCCGGCCGCGGCTGATATCGGTAGGTGGTCCGATCCATGGACATGAGCTTGCAGGCTTGGCGCTCCGAGTATTCATACTCGCTCATCACCAACGCCACATCCTGCCGCAGACCTACAAGCTCCAGCCGTTTTTTCGGATCACCGCCTTCAGTGCCTCTTTGTCGAGGCTGAGGTCTGCGACCATGTGCTTCAGCCGGCGGTTCTCATCTTCCAGTTCCTTTAGTCGCCGCGCTTCGCTGACTTCCATGCCACCGTACTTGCTCTTCCAGGTGTAGATCGTCGCCTCGCTGACGCCCAACTCCCGGGCGACCTCCTTCACCGTCCGGCCTGCCTCCACCTGCTTCAGCACGCCGATGATCTGTTCTTCTGGGTGCTTGCCCTTCTTCATCTCGAAGCTCCTTTCCTCGCTGGAGCTTCTCAATTATGACTGGCAGAGATTATCGAGGGCAGGTCACTCTCATGTTGCTTAAAGGAATCAGTGAACATGCCAGCAGGAACAAACTAGGTTTGGCCGGCAGCCTGCCCAAGCGTGGGGGCGGCGGTATTACACGGGGACGCACAAGTCCACGAACGCGCGTCTGATTATAACAGGGTTGCGTGTAGATAAATACAAAAGTTGGATCGTAGTTTTTGATTGATCCGATAACAAATCGTTTGACCTGGCACCAATAAAATATATCGGACCTATTCAGGTTTTCTATTGGTGTGTTGTCAGTCTGCAAGATAAAATAGTCCGCAAGCCAAGTTTCAGCTTATCTTGTTTAAGCCACGTGCTGCTTAACAAACCGCGGTCTCCACAACGATAATTTATGGGCGCGAACCCGACACAAGCATACGGAGTTATTGCTTTCTTTCTTGCCTTTGTGGCGCTTGCGGGAGCCTTCGCCTCGGGAGGCAGCATTGTGTTGGCGGCCGCGGCGATTGCACTGCTCGGCGTCTCCGTGGTGATTTCTTTGAAATGCAAGCCTTGGGAGAATGGCGAAGACTAAGTACTCCGTGTGAAAGGGACACAAGCGTGATCTTGGTTGGAATCGCAGTCACGGTTCTCGGCTTTGTCATCAGCCTATTGAGCCTCGGAATGACCCCTTCTGTAAGCGGGCGTTTGTTGATGGTACTGGTGGGGCTCGCGGTAAGTCTTGTGGGTATCATCGGACTCATCAATCGCGCCTACTTGAAGAATCCGATCTGGAAAAGGTAAAGGTGGAATGAAGCGGTCTGTCGTACTGGTAGCCACGTTCTTCGCACTAGCCACTGTCACATTCGGACAAACTCCGGCTGCTGCGCCTGCCAAACCGATTACGGACGCCGATTTGAAAAGCGTTGAGATGCCAAAGCCTGAAATGCGGACCAAGGGCGACCCTGATGGCTCTCTTACTGGCACTGCGGCCGATGTCGCCGTGGCCGATGCGAAGAAGGGGCTGACGATAGGCGATCTCATCAATCAGGCCGGCCAGAACAAAATCGCTATCAATTTTGTTTGGACCCTGGTTACGGGCTACCTGGTGATGTTCATGCAACTGGGCTTCGCACTCCTGGAGACGGGCCTTGCGCGCGCGAAGAACGCCAATCACACAATGATGATGAACATTGCGGTCTACGCCATCGGCATGCTGGCGTATTGGATGATCGGATTCGCGTTGCAGATGGGTGGCGTGGGCGGTATCGCGAACCTTGGCGGAACGCCGCCACTTAGCGCTGAGTACGCGTTCAATTTGTTTGGGAAGCCATTCGGCATCTTCGGGCAAAACGGCTTCTTCCTCATGCACAATGGCACGAATGATGTCGCTGTCATGGTTCTGTTCCTCTTCCAGATGGTTTTCATGGACACGGCAGCGACCATCCCGACCGGCGCAGCTATCGAGCGCTGGAAGTTCTCTGCATTTGCCATCTCTTCGTTTGTCTTTGCTGCTTTTATATATCCACTGTTTGCTAACTGGGCCTGGGGAGGCGGCTGGCTTTCCAATCTCGGCGCCAATTTCGGTTTGGGGAAAGGCTATGTGGACTTCGCCGGATCGGGAGTCGTGCATGCGGTGGGGGGACTTTCCGCATTGGCTATTACCATGGTTCTGGGGCCGCGAATCGGAAAGTTCACCCGTCAAGGAAAACCACAAGCAATTCTGGCGCATGATCTCGTTCTCGTCCTCACCGGCTGCCTCATCCTCGCGTTCGGATGGTTCGGGTTTAATCCGGGATCAACGCTGGGCGCATCGACCAGCGGCAATCTGCGAATCGGTGCAATCGCGGTAAACACTATGCTAGCCAGCGCAGGAGGCATGATGAGCGCCATGCTTTACATGTGGACGATGTACGGCAAGCCCGACGCATCCATGACCGGCAACGGTTTTCTCGCCGGCTTGGTGGCCATTACCGCGCCCTGCGCTTTCGTAAATCCACTTGGCGCGGTGATCATCGGGCTGATCGCGGGCGTCCTGGTGTGCGTCTCCGTCGCATTCTTCGAGCGAATCATGAACATCGATGACCCGGTCGGTGCTGTTTCCGTGCACGGCGTTTGCGGCATCTGGGGTGTCATATCGGTCGGTCTGCTAGCCGATGGCAAGAGCAACTTTGCTGGTGCGTGGAACGGTGTCAATGGATCGGTGACAGGTTTGTTCTACGGCGGTGATGCCGGCCAGCTTGTTGCCCAGCTCATCGGAGTTTCCACACTGATCGGTGTAGTGTTCTCGGCGAGCTTAGTACTTTATCTTGTGGTCGACTTATTTGTCGGGCAGCGCGCCTCGGCGAAGTCGGAGTTGGCAGGCTTGGACTTGCCCGAAATGGGCGCCCTCGCTTACCCCGAGTTCGATCTCACGTCTCGAGGAGTCGAGGTTTGAGCGATGGCCAGTGACCTGCAGACCAGCCCGCGAACCCAGCAGGCGCTTCCGCCGGTTCCCTGGCGCGACCCACACACTGTCTCACCGGAGAAGTTGAGCGGCTACATTCGCGCGCTCGAGCGAACTTGCGCCGAGAATCCAGATTCCGCGGACGTCCGCACGTGCCTCGGCATGGCGCATGCGATGAACTATGACGCCTACAAGTCCATGGATGCTCTCGAAGCGGCCTGCCAAATCAATCCCAACAGCTTCTGGGCACGGTTCAAATACGCAGAACTACACTACCGGCTGCGGGCGCTCCCGAAATCGGAGGAGGAGACACTCCGGGCGCTGGAACTGGCGACGAACTCCCTTGAGGTCTCGCTCGCGCGGAAACAACTCTTAGAAATTCGGCGGCTGATGCGAGAGGGTACTGTCAAACCGGCGTTGACGCGCTCGCTTGCTGTGCCGGCGTTGGTCCTGGCCGCCATGTCTGTAACGGTCTGCCTGATGGCGGTGTTCCGATGAAGTGGCGGTACTTTCTGGCCGCGGCCATTTCCGTTTCGATCATGCTGATTGCAAACGGTGCGCCGTACCTACCGATTCTAGTGGGTTGCGGCGCGGTCGCGTTCTGGAACATACGAAAGAAAAGGGACGCGCATTAAGTCTCTTGACCACGATTCCCTCTTAGCGAAATCCGGCGCAACGACAGCAGCTACGCTGCAATTGCCAAACCTCTTACAACTGAGTCGTTCTGGGTCCGATCACGGGACATTCAGGTTTGTTATCGCAACGATCGAAAAGTGCAATCAAACCTTAAGGAAATCTTTATGACTTTTTAAACCGTGGTGATCCAGAATTTAGGGATGCTTGCTGGGAAAAAGTGTTCCGTTTTGCTGTTGGCCTCGCTGTTATACAGCGGGATCGCGTTGGGAGGAGAACCAATTGTTGGGGACCAATATGCGTCCGGCGCTCTTCGCGGCGTCACGCGGGACGCTGGTGGCCAGCCTCTGCCTCACGCACAGGTCACGGTGCATAGCGTCGCGGAAGGTTCTGATCTCACCGTGGTTAGCGGCAGCGACGGCGCATTCGCAGTCGCGAGCCTCAACCCGGGGCAATATCAGGTGAGCGCGAAGGCGGAAGGATTCGCCACCTGGGCGGCCAGCGCTGTCATCGTGACGAATCACCAAACTGCACAGATAGATTTGTCGCTGGCGAGGGGCCGCACAGGCAATTCGGATGCGGCGGATGCGGGAATGAGTCCGGCGATTGTGAAAGCGCTGGAAGCCATGCAAAAGCGCATTGATCAGCTTGAGGTGGAGCTGAAGAACAGGAACACCCAAGCAGGTCCGGAGGTAACAACAGCGGCGGTTCCCGCCAAAGCTGCCGACCAGCCGCAACGCACTCTTCTCGCCACAATCGCAAAAGATCCCACCGCGATCCCGACTGTGCCGGGTACGCTCGCGCGGCCGACGGACAAAACACTCGTGGCCTCGGCGGCGCCGTTGCCGAATCCATCGGCTCCAGAAGCCGCGCCGCAAGCCGGCAAGGCGCCAGTCGTCCCGCCACCGGCGCCTGTCGCGCCCCCCGACCACAGACTTCCAGAAGCCATGCAGGCCCCCGATCCCGCTCCCGCCGTTGACAACGATACGCCGTTCGCGTTCGGCGACTTCACGTGGCTAAACGGAGCGCCACGCAACAAAGACACCGTGCTCGATACGAAATTCTTCACCCCTGAAGTTCGGTTTGATACGCACTATATGGAAGATTTCAACCAGCCGATCGATCACACCATCGTCGGTGCGACCGAATCGTTCCGCTCTGGCGAAGTCCAGATAGAGCAGGCTAGCGTCGGCGGCGATTTCCACTGGCAGGGCGTTCGTGGCCGAATCCTGTTCATGCAGGGCCTGTTTGCCACCACAACGCCCCGCAATGATGCCAGCTTCGGGACGGGTCAATGGGACCTCCGCGGCGCCTACAAATACGTTTCGGAGGCGTATGGCGGATACCACTTCAATGTCAATCACGGACTCAATGTTGACGCCGGAATTTTTGTGTCGTATATCGGGTTGTTCAGTTACTATAACTTCGATAACTGGACTTACCAGCCGTCGTATGTGTCGTCAAACACGCCTTGGTTCTTCAACGGCGTGCGCGTTCAGTGGTTCCCTACCAATAAGTTGAAAATCGAACCTTGGTTCATCAACGGATGGCAATCCTACGCCAAGTACAACGGCCATCCGGGTCTTGGAGGACAGCTTCTCTGGATGCCGAAGGAATGGCTCAAGCTCGTCGCGAACCAGTATGGCTACGGACAGGATAATCTGGGGCTTCCGCACACGGAACGTATTCACACGGACGATAGTATCGAGGTCCGATACTACAACAACCCGACTAACACGGGTCTCTCGAAGATGGCATTCTCCCTGACGGGAGACGCGGGATGCCAATATGGCGGTGGAATTCAATGCACCGGCGCGCCGAGCCGGAACAAGTCATCGTTTATAGGATGGATGTTGTACGACCGGATGTGGTTCCACAAGGACTTGTTCGGCCTCACAATCGGTGGCGGCGAAATGAGTAACTGGGGCCGCTATCTGACCTTGCTTCCGCCAATCAACGGCGCCGACGCTGTTACGGGATCGCCTTACTTCACCGAAGGCCCCGGCCAACGGGCGCATATGTGGGACAGCACGGTTACTCTTCAGTACATGCCCAGACAGTACATTACCTGGTGGGCGGAGGTTGGATATCGCCACTCGGACGTGCCGTATTTCGCCGGGCGCGGCGGCGTAACACCTCCCGGGTACCCTCTCGGCGGAACCAATAATTTTCCCGGGCAATACTACACATGCATGTCGGGTGCGACATCGGGAACCTCGAACTTGGCCGCCGCGGAAGCAGCCTGCGGTGGCGGACTCGGCAGTGTCTGGTTCCCGGATCTTCGCCGCAGTGAAGCGAAATTCTCTCTTGGCGTGATGGTGAAGTTCTAGCACGGAACGTGTGGAGGCTGGATCAAGAGTGGCACGGCGAGCGGGAAACCCGGTCGCTGCTCCACTCTTTCGGGGTAACAGATGCGCAATTTCGTCGTGCGATCGCTCTTTCTGGTGGTATCGGCAGCTCACCTCAGTGCCGCGGATCCGGTTTGGAAGAGCAAGCTGGCCGCCCAGTGGACTGAGGAGGAGGCCAGACAGATCCTCGCAATGTCACCGTGGGCAAAGAAGATCAGCGCCGTAATCACACGCCGGCTGACCGAGGATCAACTCAGGGAAGCCGGACAAATGGGGCAGCCCCGGGGCGTGGGCAATGAGGGAGTGGATGCGAAGAGTACCGGACGAAAAGTATCGCCGAACGTCTTCTCGGGCCCCGGGGGCGATGACCGCAGTTCGCGGTCTCTTCCTCAGTCCATTACGTTGAAACTGCGTTGGGAGAGCGCTCTTCCGGTTCAGCTCGCGGAGTTCAAGGTCGCACGAGACCGAACCTCCCACGTTGGAGGGCGACGGCTACCGCATCGCCGTCTATGGCGTTCCCGGCGCTGGCTTCAAAGGCGATCCCATGCAATTGGGCGAACCGCTGAGGAATCTGGCCGCTTTGAAGCGCGAGGGGAAAAAGGATGTCAGGCCGGTCAGGGTTGAGGTGTTCCAGCGCGAGGAGGGCTTGGTCGTAGTCTATCTGTTTCCTCTGTCAGCGGAAATCACCAAGAAAGATCAGCAAATCCAATTCGAGGCACGGATCGGCCGGATCGTCTTTGCCCAGAACTTCGAGCTGAGTGAAATGGAGTATATGGGCAAGCTGGAACTTTGACGCGATTGGTTGCTCTGGAAGGCGCTGGAATGTTTGTTATAGCGGATTGGAGTTTTTATGAAAAATAAAGCTTGGGAGACTGGTCTTCTCTTTATCTCTATTTCTTCACTACTGATTCTTGGCGGCTGTGGCACCGTACATGGAGACACAAGTGCGGAGGCGCCGCCTCCCGCTAGAGTTGTTCCCTTCGCGGACGCCGCGCTCTTCTCAGTAGATCATCCTGAACAGTTTCCGCTGGCCGCCGCGACCCAGCATCCCACCACGTCCGAGTTGGTGGTCACGGGTACAGTCACACCGGACGTGTCCCGAAACGTCCCCGTCGTCTCGCTCGCGTCGGGGCGCGTCAACGCCATTCACACGCGACTCGGCGACACGGTACAGAAGGGCCAGTTGCTAATGACCATTCGCAGCGACGACGTGTCGGGCGGGTATTCGAATTACCGAATGGCCGTCGCCGATGAGATTCTCGCCCGTGCCCAGTATGACCGCGCGAAGGATCTCTATGATCACGGCGCAATAGCCCTGAACGATCTGCAGGTGGCGCTGGACACGGAGGACAAGGCCAAGATAGCCGTTGATACCGCGGCCGAGCATCTCCGGTTGCTCGGCAACGACCCCGATAAACCGGTTTTCGTGGTGGATATCTTCGCGCCCACGTCAGGAGTGGTTACCGATCAAGAGGTGACCAACGGGTCCCTGGTGCAGGCGTATAACACACCGTACCCATTCACCATCTCCGATCTCTCATCCACCTGGGTTGTCTGTGATGTGTATGAGAATGACCTGGCCACTGTCCGGCTCGGCGACACCGCGGACATCACTTTGAATGCCTATCCCGGCCGGGTGTTCAAAGGAAAAGTGAGTAACATTGGCTCGATTCTCGATCCCAACATCCGCACAGCGAAAGTCCGGATGGAGGTTCAGAATCCGGGAATCATGCGGCTGGGCATGTTCGTGAGGGCCACCTTCCACGGGCAAACCAGCGAGATGCACACCATAGTCCCGGCTTCCGCCGTGATGCACATGCACGACCGCGATTTTGTCTTCGTTCCCGCACCCGATAAGAAGTTTCGCCGCTTGGAAGTCATCGGCGGAGACCTCTTATCTGGCAACGTGAATCTGCAAGAGATCAAGTCGGGGCTCCAGCCCGGCCAGCAGGTAGTCACGAACGCATTGGTCTTGGATCACGTGCTCGCCCAGTGAAGCTCGGGAGAGTTAGTACCACAGGAAACAGGGAATGATTCGCGCTCTTGTAGACTTCGCGCTTAACAACAAGTTTGTCGTGCTGGCCTTTGGCGTATTGTTGGCCGGCTGGGGCGCTATCTCGTTCCACAACCTGCCGGTGGAAGCCTATCCCGATATCGCCGACAACTATGTGACGGTGATTACCCAGTGGCCCGGCCGCTCCGCCGAAGAAGTGGAGCAGCAGGTGACGATTCCGATCGAAATTCAAATGGCCGGAATGCCGCACATGACTTTTCTGCGCTCCGAGTCCATTTTCGGCCTTTCGTTCGTGATCATGATCTTCGACGACACCTCCGTCAACGATTGGAACCGGCAAAAGGTACTGGAACGGCTCACCCAGGTCAATCTCCCGAATGGACAAAATCTGCAGCCCCAGATCGGCACGGATTGGAGCACCACCGGTCAGATCTATTGGTACACGCTGCGAAGCACCAATCCCCGGTACGACCTGATGGAGTTAAGGTCACTCGAAGACTGGGTTCTCCTCAAGCAGTTCAAATCTGTTCCCAATGTGGTTGACGTTTCCGACTTCGGCGGCACCGTGCGAGAGTACCAAGTCCGCGTGGATCCGAACAAGTTGGTGTCGTACGGATTAAGCATCGGCCAAGTGGAGCAGCAGCTTGCCAACAACAACATCAACGCCGGCGGCAGCTTCGTCGAAGTCGGCATGCAGCAGATGAACGTGCGTGCCCTCGGCCTCTTCAGCAGTGTGCACGACATCGAGCAGACCGTCTTAAAGGCTCAAACCGGTACGGCCCTTCGAGTCAAAGACATCGCAAACGTGGTCCAAGGCCCCAAAATCCGGCTGGGCCACATGGCCCGGGCCAACCACATGGAAGACGGGCGCATCATCGACGAGCCCGATGTCATCCAGGGCGCGGTGCTGCTGCGCAAAGGTGCCGAGGAGGAGCCCACACTCGAGGCCATTCACAAGAAAGTTGACGAACTCAACAACGGCATCCTGCCTCCGGGCGTGAAAGTCGTGCCCATGCTGGATCGCAGCGATCTCCTTCACTTCACCCTGCACACCGTCATGCATAACCTGGCCGAGGGCATGATTCTGGTCAGCGTCATCCTGTTTCTGTTTCTCCTCAATGTCCGTGCCGCTCTCATCGTCGCGCTCACGATTCCCTTCTCTCTCCTGTTCGCCTCGATCTGGCTCGATTTGAGTCACATTCCAGCGAATCTTCTTTCACTCGGCGCGCTGGATTTCGGAATGGTGGTTGATGGAACTGTGGTCATGGTTGAGAACATCATTCGGCATCTCAGCCGGACCCGCCGCCAAAATGGCGCCGCAATCCCGAAGACCACCGCGGAAATCATCCGCGAAGCCTGCCATGAGGTCCAACGGCCGGTCTTTTACGCCATCGCTATCATCATCACCGCCTACCTGCCGATCTTCACGCTGCAGCGCGTGGAGGGCCGGTTATTTAGACCCATGGCCTGGACGGTTGCCCTCGCTCTTCTCGGCGCCATGACCTTTTCAATTCTCATCGCACCCGTACTCGCCGCCACGTTCTTCCGCAAGGGAGTTCGGGAACGGCGCAACCTGGTGATGGAGTATTTGACAGAGCGCTATCGCCGGCGGCTGCGTTGGGCCGTTCGCCATCGTTGGATTGTCGCTCTCGTGGCCCTGGTTTCGGTGGCCGGGACCATCTACTTGGGCTTCGGCGGCGTCATCGGCGCGGAGTTCCTTCCGCACCTTGATGAAGGCGCTATCTGGGCGCGCGGCACCTTGGCGAACAGCACTAGTCTTTCCGAGGGCGAAAAATTCACCAACAACTGCCGCTACGTTTTCGCCTCGTTCCCGGAGGTGAAAACCGTCGTATCCCAGGTCGGCCGGCCTGATGACGGAACCGACACCGGAGGCTTCAGCAACACCGAGTATTTTGTCGACTTAAAGCCGCACGACCAATGGCGTCCGGTATTTCACAAGAACAAAGAGCTACTGATCGCCGCCATGAACCGCGCGCTGGAAAAATACCCTGGGGCGATCTGGAACTTCTCCCAGCCGATCGAAGACAACGTGGGAGAGACGCTCACCGGTACCAAGGGCTCGCTGGCGCTCAAGATTTTCGGGGACGACCTGAAAACTCTCGAGCAGAAGGGCGAAGAGGTCACCGTCGTCCTCGCCGCCATCCCCGGCATGCATGACGTCAAGTTATTGCGCGATTTCGGCCAGCCCAATCTCAACTTAACCATCGACCGCCGCCAAGCCGCGCGCTTCGGAATCAACGTCGCCGATATACAAGACGCCGTCCAGACAGCCGTGGGCGGCAACGCCGTGAGTCAAGTGCTCATCGGGGAACAGCGGTACGACGTCGTGGCGCGCTATCAGGAGCCCTATCGCAATACCCAGCAGGCCATCGAAAAGGTTCGCTTGCTTTCCCCTTCGGGAGAGCGCGTATCGCTGGCGCAGCTGACCAATGTCGAAGTCAAAGACGGCGCCTACGACATCTACCGCGAAGGCAACACCCGCTATGTCGCCGTAACCTTCAACGTCAGAGGCCGGGATCTCGGGACCACCGTCGAAGAGGCGATCAAGAGGATCGGGGAACAAGTGAAGTTGCCGCCGGGATACGGTATCGGCTGGTCCGGCGAATACGAGAGCGAAAAAAGAGCGGAAGCTCGCTTGGCTGTCATTGTCCCGCTCACCATCCTCGTCATCTTCATCATTCTCTACACCATGTTTCGCTCCTATAAATGGGCGCTACTCATTCTCTTAAACGTTGGCATGGCTCGTATCGGAGGTCTGCTGGCTCTTGTGCTTACCGGCACTTACCTCAGTGTGTCTTCGGGCGTCGGCATGTTGGCGCTCTTTGGTGTATCGGTGCAAACCGGCGTCATCATGCTCGAATACATTAACCAGCTCCGAGCCAGAGGGCACTCCATCACGGATGCCGCGGTGGAAGGCGCGGTTCTGCGGCTCCGTCCCATCATGATGACCATGCTGGTGGCAACCCTCGGACTCCTGCCGGCGGCCTTATCGCACGACATCGGATCCGATTCACAGCGGCCTTTCGCGATTGTCATCGTAGGCGGCCTGATTTCCGACCTGCTGCTGAGCATTGTTCTGTTACCCACGTTTTATGTCTGGATCGCGCGGGATACCGACACGCTTCCGGAACCGGAGGAGTCCCATGAAAGCTAGGCGCGCCATTCTGAATATTCGGGACCTGCGCACAGTTTCCGTGGCCGGCGCCGTGTCTGCTTGCATGCTGCTTGGGAATTCGGCATTTGGGCAGACCCTGCCAGTCAGGATCACGCTCGACGAGGCCATCCAGATGGCGCTCCAGCACAACCACAGCCTGCTGGCCGCACGAACCACTATCCAGCAAAACGAGGCGCAGGAAATTACCGCGAACCTGCGTCCTAATCCCACGCTCTTCACCGATTGGGAGTACCTGCCGCTCGAAAAGACAAGTGGCGGCCTAGCGAACTATCTCCACGATTCAACCGAGGGCGATATCGGTCTCAGCTACCTTTTTGAACGCGGCAAGAAACGGCAGCACCGCCTTCAGGCGGCGAAGGATGCCACCGCCGTGACACGCTCGCAAGTCGCGGACAACGAGCGCGGCCTCACGTTTCAGGTGGCCTCAGGTTTCGTCAATGTCCAGCTTGCCCAATCGACGCTCGAACTCGCCCAGCAAGACCTGAAGAGCTTCCAAAAAACCGTCGACATCAGCGAATTCCAACACAAGTCCGGCAACATCAGCGAGAATGATTACCTCAAGATCAAGCTCCAGTTGCTGCAATTTGAGACCGACGTGCAGCAGGCCCTGCTGTCAAAAGTTCAGGCCCTGTCGGACCTGCGGCAATTGCTCGGCTACGAGTCCGTATCCCGCGATTACGACGTCGCCGGTCCATTCGACTACCAGCCGCTCCCAGTCAAACTCGACGCCCTGCAAACCAAGGCCATCGAGAATCGGCCGGATCTGCGCGCCGCGCAGCAGGGCATCACCGCAGCAAACAGCCAATACCTGTTGGCCAAGGCGGATGGAAAGGTGGATGTCACCGCTGCCGCAAATTACTCGCACGTCAACGGAATTAGCGCCGTAACCTTTAATGTGAGTGTCCCGCTCCCGATATTCGACCGCAATCAGGGAGAAATTGCGCGTACGGGTTTCACGATTACACAAGCGCAGGAGCAGCAACTGTTCGCACGCGGCCAGGTCATGACCGACGTCAAAGACGCATATGAGGGCTTACAGACTAATGACATCGTGGTGCAATTCTATCGGTCTGGCTATCTCGACGTGGCGCAGAAGAGCCGGGACATTAGCGAATATGCATACCGGCGTGGCGCCGCGAGCCTGCTCGATTTCCTGGATGCCGAGCGCACTTATCGACAGACCGAACTCACCTACCGCCAAAGTCTCGCTTCCTATTTGCTCGCACTCGAGCAGCTCCGCGAAGCCGTGGGCGTTAGGAGCTTGCCCTGATTTTGATATCCTCACTCTTGCCGGACCCGGCCGCAATCACGTAAAGACTGAACACGAGGAAATGGATCCATGAACAAGGTGGAAGTTTGCTCCCGCATCGAGGAAATTGGCATCATTCCGGCCGTCCGTGTCACAACGCCCGAGCACGCGCGTTTTGCCGTGGAAGCGGTCAACCGCGCCGGCATCCCCATCGCGGAAGTCACGATGACGGTGCCCAATGCGATTGACGTGATTTCCCATATGGCTAAGAGCCTTCCGTCAATGATCATCGGCGCGGGAACCGTGCTCGACAAAGAGACGGCGCAACGTTGCTTGGATGCCGGGGCGAAGTTTTTGACCAGCCCCGGTCTGGTTGTGGAAGTCGTGGAATTCGCGGTGAAGAACGAAGTGGTGGTTTTCCCGGGTGCTTTGACTCCAACCGAGGTGATCACGGCATGGAAGGCCGGGGCCGACTTCGTCAAGATTTTCCCGTGCGCGCAAGTCGGCGGCCCGTTGTACATCCGCGCTTTGAAGGTCCCCTTGCCTCAGATACCCTTGATCGCTTCCGGTGGCGTGAATCAAACGACCGCCGCGAATTTCATTCGCTCCGGCGCCACCGCGCTGGGCATCGGAGCGGAGTTAATCCCGCACGAAGCTCTCCGCGTACGGCGAGACGAACAGATCCAGGAACTCGCCCGCAGATTCCTGGCTATCGTCAAGGGCGCCCGCGCTTAGAGGCTGCGTACGTTTTGCCGGTGCGGAACTAAACTCTTTGGCGCATCCTGCCGATAAGCCCATCGAGGAGCTATCTGTGAGCACCACACCCACCGCACTCACGCCGCTCACCTTTTCGGGTGTCAGCAACTATGCCGGTGATTTCCAAAGCGTGATCACCCGCGCGGTGAACATCGCGCAGCTTCCAATCACTCAGCTGACGAACGAGACAGCCGACATTTCGTCGAAGGAGCAGCTAGCTACAGGCCTCCAGACCGCGGTCGCCAATCTGGCCACGACGGTGACCAACCTGGGGAACCTGGGAACGAACCAGGGCATAACCGGCTCCAGTTCCGACAGCTCACTTGCCGAGGTAGACAGCACCAGCGCAACCACGCCGGGCAGCTACACCCTCTCGAATATTACGGCGCTGGCGACGGCGGCGGCTTATACTACAACGAACGGGTATGCCGACGCGACGACGACGGCGGTTTCGACGACCGGCACCATGCAACTGGACATCAACGGGACCCCCACCACGATTGATCTGATCGGCAGCGGCGACAACAATCTGAACGGCTTAGCCTCGGCGATCAATGCCCTCAATGCGGGTGTGACGGCTTCGGTGATTAACACCGGGACTGGGAGCACACCGTACTACCTCTCACTGTCCGCGAACTCCACCGGCTCGAACAACATTCAATTGATTGACGACCCCCTTGGCGCGGACACCCAAGTTGCCCTCACCGGCAATTCCGGTTCAAATGCCAGTTTCAAGATCGCCGGCCAGACGGTCACCAGCGCCAGCAACACAGTCAGCAACGTCATCCCGGGGATGACGTTTACGCTGACTGGTACAACCACCGGAACCCAGAGCGTCACGCTAACGGCAGCGACGGACTCGTCACAGCTCTCGGGCCAGCTGCAGAACTTTGTGACGCAGTACAACGCCGTTCAGACGCTGCTGAGCGCGCAGATCGGGTCGAACGCCGGGCTGCTCACCGGAAATTCCATGATTTCCGGAGTCCAAAGCGCCCTTCAGAGCCTGCTCAACTACCGGGGAACGAGCGGCGCTATCCAAGACCTCACCGAACTGGGTGTGGGGATGCAAGACAATACCGGCGTGTTGTCGTTCAATCAGAGCAGCACGGATCCCACCTTGCCGCCCGCATTCGATTCGCTCTCGAGTTCCCAGATTGCAGCCGCCTTTTCATTCCTGGGTTCGTCGAACAGCGGATTCGGCGCGCTGGCCAATAACCTTACGGAGTGGAGCGATTCCATCACTGGGGAAATCGCCGGTCAGGAAAGTGAGTGGCAGACAGACACCACCAAGATCAACACGCAGATCACTAATCTGACCGACCAGGCCAATCAGATGCAGACAGCTCTCCAAGCCGAGCTGCTATCTGCCGACACCCAGATTGCGAAGCTGCAATCGCAGCAACAGTTACTGACCGAAAGCATCCAGAGCGAAAACTTCACTGCGTTCGGCTACAACAACAACAACACGCAGAGCTTCACGCCGAGCGGCGGATAGAGAATTGAATGTCATTCGAATGTCAAGAGCTGTTGCAGTCGCTCGTGCACACCACCGCGTGCCTGGCGCGGGTCGAGCGGGAAGATCTGAGCGAGATGGGGGCCGCGCTCGCTGAGCGTTCACGCGCCATTGAGGCCCTCCGGCGCTGGATCGCAGCCGAGCTCGATGCTTCGCGGCCAGTGAGCCCGGAATTAATGTCCCAGCTCACATCCGATCTGGAAAAAGGAAGACAAATCCTGCTACGCAGAACGATGGCGCGTGAAATAATCCGCGGCGATCTGATGCGCGTTGGCCGCGAGCTCCAGATGCTGCGCAATCTTCAGAACCCGTCCGCTTGCAAACCCGTGTCTCTCAATTGCCGCGGCTAGCCTGCGAAGTTTCTCTCAAGTTCCTAAATTCTTCTCCGATAAGCAGTTTGTAAGCAGGCTCCAGGCGGGCAAAGTCCGCCGGGCGGGAATGAGTCCCACCTTGAGCTCTAGCTTCGAGGAGTGAAGCCATGTTAGACATGTTAACGAATACGTCGTCTTTGCAGGCGCAGAACTATTTGAACAGCAACCTGCAGTTCCAGGCGAAAACCATTAGCGAAGTCACGTCCGGACAGCGTATCGTCACTGCCGGCGATGACGCCGCCGGCTTGGCGGTTGCCAATACCTACCGTTCCGATGAGGCCGTGCTGAGCCAGGGTATCTCTAATGCCAATGACGGTCTGGCCACGTTGCAGACCATCGATGGCGGTATGAACAACATTTCCCAGTTGCTCGATCGCGCCAGCACTCTGGCCGCGCAGTCGGCGTCAGGGACCTTCCAGGGCGACCGCAGCGTGTTGAACAACGAGTTCCAGAACGTGTTGACGGAAATTAACCGCCAGGCGCAGTCCATCGGCATGACGCAGGGTGGGGCTTTCGCCTCGAACCTGAACGTATTTATCGGTGGCGGCAGAACTGACACCGCGCATAGCACGGCCGCCAATGCCATCACCAACGGATCGATCAATGTGAATCTGTCCAACAGTTTGCTCGATACCACCAGCTTGGGTCTTTCAGCCAACGGCGTCACCGGCGCCAACGTTACGTCCGCTAGCACCGCCCTCTCCACCGCTCTTCAAGATGCAGCCCCAGTCTTTGATTTCACGGGCAGTGGGTTTTCCGGCACGGCAGTGACCATTCCCGCCGGTGACTGGAATACCACCACCATTACGAACCAAAACGACCTGGTCACGCAGATCAACGCCGCGATAGCGACTGCCGGAGCTGGAAATGCTTCTTTCGCAGCCGCAGGAATTCAAGCCAGCGTGAATTCATCCGGGCAACTTGCGTTCACATCCAGCAAAGCCTTCTCGGTCGCCGCGGCCGGGGGCAATACGGCTGCGGGGCTTTTGATGGGCGCAACCACAAACTTCGACGTGAGCGCTCAACAGGCGACTGTGACTTTTCAAGCAGCTCTAACCATAGGCCAGACCCTGACGTTTGCCTACCGTGACTCGACCGGTGCGACGCAGCAATTCACTGCTAGCATCGTCACAGCGACCGCAACCGGGGCCTCCGTCGCGGCGCAAATCAACGCCCAGGCTACGGGTGGCCTCTTCGCCGTGGCTAGCGCAGGCTTGGTTACGATTATGAACTCCACCGGTGGCCAGTTCACGGTGCAGTCTGTCAATCCTGGCACCTCCACCCTCGGCGTTCAGCCTGAATTAGTAGGCAGTGACAACACGCTGGCCGGTACATCGTCCCTGGATATTTTGAGCACTGGGGACGCCACAACCGTCGTGACCGCGCTATCCAACGCTGTCGCGACTCTTGGCAAAATCCAAGGTACGGTAGGCCAAGGCGAGAACCAGCTCGGATACGCCATCAACCTGGCGCAGTCGCAGGATACCAACCTGTCTGCGTCTGAAGCGCAGATTCGCGATGCGAACATGGCTGCCGAAGCCGCCAACCTCACCCAGGCGCAGATCCTGGTACAGGCTGGTACCGCGGCTCTGGCACAGGCGAACGCGATCCCGCAAGCCGTCCTCTCGTTGCTCAAGAGCTAATTTCTGATCATTTAAGCAGTAACTAGCTCCGCGGTTGCCGGTCTTAAAAAGCTGGCAGCCGCGGTTTTTTTGTTGTGCGGGAAGAGATGTCGGGTCTCCCGGACCACTACTTGAAACAGAGCATGAAAGCTGGAAGGAACGATCCCTGCCCCTGCGGGAGCGGGCGGAAATTCAAGAAGTGCTGTGAAGTCAAGATGATGGCATCTCCGAGTGCCCTGGATCTCGCTCGACTCTTGGACCAGGGGAAGCAAGAGCGCCTCAATGGGCGGCTGGAACACGCCGAGCAGTTGTGCAGACAGGTACTGGCCGCCGATCCGCACCATGCTGGGGCGTTAGACCTGCTGGGCGCGCTTGCCGGGGAGACCGGGCGGAATGAGCTGGCCGTCGAACTCATAGAAGAGCTGGTGACACTGATTCCCTCTCATAGTGATGCTCACACCAACCTCGGGTTGGCTCTACACGCGCTGGGGCGGAGCGAAGAGGGGCTCGCGCACATGAACCGGGCGCTTGAACTGACCCCCCAATCCACCCATGCGCTCCGGAATTGCGCTGTAGTGCTAGCGGACTTAGGCCGGTGGATGGATGCGGCAACGTGCCTAAGACAATGGTATGCACTCGAACCAAGCAATGCCGGGGTCTATCAAATGCTTGGGGACTGGCATGCAAGGCAAGGTCTCCGGCAGGAGGCAGCATCTTATTACCTGAAAACGCTGGAGTTGGACCCCGCCTCCACTCTGGCAGCCAGCAACCTGGGCGCATGCCTTGCCGATGGCGGCCACCGCGAGCAAGCCTTGGCTCTTCTGTCCAAGGTTGTCGAGCTGAACCCCGGGAACGCGGGCGCGTGGGCGAACCTAGGGGTAGCGACGAAGAACCTCGGCGACATCGAAACCGCGCTGCGCTGCTTTAACCGGACGCTCGAAATCGAACCCTCGGACGCAAAGGCGCTCTGGAACCGTTCTCTGTGCTTGCTGGGAATGGGAAAACTGGCCGAGGGCTGGGTGGACTATGAATGGCGGTGGAAAGCGGTCGACCAGTCCGGATACCGGCTGCATCCCCAGCCGCGGTGGGATGGAAGCGATCCGGCGGGCAAAACGGTCCTGGTGTGGATGGAGCAGGGTCTCGGCGACCAGATCTTGTTTGCAAGTCTGCTGCAGGACTTGGTCAGCGCAGGCGCGCGTTGCCTTGTGGAGTGTGAATGGCGACTGGTGACGCTGTTCGCGCGCTCGTTTTCGGGCGTCGAGGTTGTTCCGAGTACCGAGCCGCCCGATGTGCGCACCCGAAAGCCCGGCATTGACTTTCAGATTCCCGTGGGGAGTCTCCCGCGCTGGCTCCGGCCAAACCTGGAGAGTTTTCCTCGGCACCACGGTTACCTGGTTCCCGATCCGGTGCGATCCGGCCAATGGGTCGAGCGGTTGGGGAGGTTAGGAGAAGGGATGAAAGTCGGGATCTGCTGGCGCAGCGGATTGGCCAAGGGGATGCGTTCGATGCATTACTCGCAACTGAGTCAGTGGGGACCGATCCTGACCACCCCAGGCGTTCACTTCGTCAAGCTCCAATACGACCAGTGTGACGAAGAGCTGCTCGATGCCGAGCAAGAGTTTGGCACCCGAGTGCACAGGTGGGATGGCGTAGATCTAAAGGACGACCAGGATGGCGTGGCGGCTCTGATTTCGACGCTGGATTTAGTCATTTCCGCGGGCACGGCAGTTGACGCGATAGCTGGGGCCATAGGCGTCCCAACCTGGGTCCTGATGCGCGCCTGCAGCGACTGGTGGGGCCTTGGAACGGACTATTGCCCTTGGATCCCCAGCGTACGGTCTTTCTCTTGCGGGGCCAACGACCCGTGGGAGCCGATGATCGAAAAGATGGCCACCGAGTTGAGGCAACTTGCTGCGGCGAAAACAGGCCTTGAACCTGTATGAACCTGGCAATCCTACAGGCCCGCATGTCCTCGTCCCGCCTGCCTGGGAAAGTACTGAAACCGATCCTGGGCCGGCCCATGATGTTGCTTCAGATTGAGAGAATTCGCAATGCCAGCCGCATCGACCGGTTGGTAGTGGCTACAAGTACAGATGCTTCTGACGATGTTCTGGTTGAACGCTGCGAGGCGGAAGGCGTGGAATCTGCGCGTGGAAGCCTGGAGGATGTTCTGGACCGTTTCTATCAGGTGGCGCGGAAATTCGTTCCAGATCATGTGATCCGTCTGACGGGGGATTGTCCACTTATCGATCCCGAGGTGCTCGACGCCGTGATCGCGTTTCATGTCGAAAACGTATTTGACTACACCAGCAATACGCTCGATGATCTCACATTCCCAAACGGTCTGGACGTGGAGGTGATGCGCTTCTCATGTCTGGAGTGGGCCTGGAAGGAAGCGCGTTTGCCCTCGGAGCGGGAACACGTTACACCTTACATCTACAACCATCGCGGGCTCTTCCGCTTGGGCGCCTTCAGTGGCAAACCGGACCTGTCTGACCTGCGCTGGACAGTCGATGAGCCGGACGACTTGGAGTTCGTCCGGCGAATCTACGAGGCTCTGTATCCAATCAACCCTGCGTTTCGCACGCGGGATATTCTGGCGCTACTTGAGCGCGACCCCGCCCTGAGCTCGATCAATAACCGCTTCCAACGGAATGAAGGGATGAAAAAGTCACTGATAAAAGACCGCGAATTTCTGGCCGCCGAGGTACGCCGCGAATGAAGGCGCCTACTTCCCGGCACGAGAAGCGATCATCTGCCAGCTTAATGGGGTGCCGCGGCTGATATCGCACGTCGCCGACCGGCCCAGGATTTCGTTCAGATACCGCGGGTGCAAGCCGTGGGCGGGCCGAATGCATCGGAGGTTATCTGGGTTGAACGAATCGCCGCATTTCACATCCTGGACCACGAAGAGGGAGCGGCGAAAGATTCGGCTTTTCTCTTCTTCGGCCGCGGGTCCATACTGCACGGAGCCAAGGCTCTGTTGCGCGGTGCGGACCGCTTCCACCATGATCTTGAATTCGGCGGGATCCAGCGAAAACGCGCTATCGGGTCCGGGCGTCGCGCGGGAGAGTGTCAGATGCTTTTCGATGATGCACGCTCCCAGCGTGGCCGCCGCCACCGGTACGCTGGTTGTGAGCGTGTGATCGGAGAGTCCCACGGGCACGCCGAACGCCTGGCTGAGGTGCGAAATCGTGCGAAGGTTCATCTCTTCCGCGGGCGATGGATAGGCGCTGGTGCATTTCAGCAACGCCAGCTGGGTTGCGCCGGCGGAGCGGGCCGCTTGCACTGCTTCCTCGATCTCAGAAAGAGTGGCCATGCCGGTAGACATGATGATGGGCTTGCCGGTCGCGGCCACGCGCCGGATCAGTGGCAGATCCGTCAGCTCGAATGACGCGATCTTGTAGGCAGGCACTTGCATGGCTTCCAGCCACTCCACCGCCGTCGAATCGAACGGCGTAGAGAACAGGTCCATACCGAGCTCACCGGCCACGTTTTTCAACTTCGGTTGCCATTCCCACGGCGTGTAGGCCGTTGCATACAGGTCGTAGAGAGTAGCGCCGTCCCAGATAGTGCCTCCGCCGATGCGAAAGTGCGGCTGATTCGATGCGATGGTGATGGTGTCCGGCGTGTAGGTTTGCAGCTTGACGGCATCGGCGCCGGCCTGTTTAGCCGCGTGCAGAAGGCGAACTGCCTCATCGAAATCCTGATGGTGATTTGCCGACAACTCGGCGATGATGTACGCGGAATACCCGCTTTGAATGCGGCGTCCGTTGATTTCGATATGGCACATCGGAGTCAGCGGACGTAGGCGCCGGCGAGAATATCCCGGACTCCCCTCGCTTCTTGCGCAATCCGCTGGTGCATGGCGCGGCTGTTGTACGCTTCAGTGATCAGAGAGTGCCAACGGGACTGGTCGTGCTGCAATAGTATCTTCTCGGCTTCCTGCGACTGGACCCGGCCGCTAGCGCGCCATAGGCGAAGCTCCGAGTCGTCGTTTAGAAAGGCATCGATACGTCGTAAGTGGTATCGGTTGGAGACTATTCTCAAACTTGTGATAGGAAATTGCGCAAACAAGTTCTTGATGGATTGCAGTTGTTCATAAGTATTGCCTGCATGCGTCTCCTCAAAGATGTCGTCCGGCGGGATGCCGAGCTCCAGCAATTCCCGCCGGAGAACGGACGCAACCGCCGGTGCTTCCGGCACGTGAGCCAGTTTCCCCTTACCGCCGGATACCACGACGAGTTGCGGGCGCGCACGGTACAGCAGTGCGGCCGCTTCCACCCGCAAGCGATCCCCCATGCCGCCATCTTCAAAAGTCGATGTACGCCAGATGCCCCTGCCATCCTGGCACGGCCAGCCTCCTAAGACCAACAACGCCAGGTCTCGCTGTTTCATGAGAATCGAACCCCGCCTCGGACTCTATCTACTATAGAGTGCGCGATCTGGTGAATGTGGGGCCGGGACACGCCGGTAACCCAGGTTTTAGGAATATCGACCGGCAGCATCGCCGCGCCGAACTGCGGATCTGTGTTGGCGAGCCACTCGCCGCGAGTTCCGGGTTCCGTACGGCGGTAGTGAACGAAGCCGCGGGCATCGGCTTTGAGCAGATGGCCCTCAACGAGATCTACGTGCACCTGCGCCCCACTGACACCGCAGAGTTGTGCTTTTTGGAAGAGGCCGGCTTCCATCGCGACACGGAGCAGCGTGAACAACATGATCTGGTGCGAATGGTTCTGCTCGAACCGGACTGGAGAGCCGCGCGCGGTCTGGGGCCGAGGGTTGTCCTGATGCAGCCGCAGTTTCTTCCGTGGCTCGGTTACCTGGAACTGATTCACCGTGCAGATGTCTTCGTGTTCCTGGATGACTTCCAGTTCCTGCGCCGTAGTTGGGGCCATCGAAACCGGCTGTTTGTTGTGAAAGGCAAAGAGGGCATGATTACATTGCCCGTCCACCACGAGTGCAACCAGGGGGCAACTTTCCAAGACCTTGCTGAAGCGGAGACAATCGTCTGGCGGCGGAAGTTTCTCAATCTCCTGAACCAGAACTATCGCAACGCCCCGTATGGCGAGACCGTGCTCGCTCTGGTTACCGAGTGGTTCGCGAGAGCCTACCCAACATCGCCGAACTGGAGATTGCGCTGGTCGAAAAGATCGCGGCTTACCTCGAACTTCGTCCGCGCTTTGTGCGCAGCTCCAGCCTGAATGTCGCGGGATTGCGGCGGTCCTGGCGCTTGAGGGCGCTTCTGGAGAAGCTCGGCGCGGGCACCTATGTTTCCGCACGTGGCTCTTTCCCCTACATGAAAGAGGACGGAGTATTTCCACTTACGCAACTGCCGACTTACTTTCAGAATCACATTCCGCGTGCCTATCCACAGCACGGCTCGGAGGCGTTCGTTCCCAGGCTGTCGTGTCTGGATGCGCTGGCGAACCTCGACCCGGCGGAGGTACGCACCATATTGCAGGGCACAGACTGGTGGCAGAACTGGGAGGAACGGGTGGTGGCGGAAGAGACTGCTTCGCGGCAGGAGCTGGCGTCTCAAGAAACCTGAGAGTTCGCGGGAGACCGGCCACTACTCTTACTTCATGCACAATGGGCGTTACGAAACCGATCAGGAGGCGTTTTGGGCCGGAAACTTCGGAGACGCCTACATTGAGCGAAATCGCGGCAACAGGCACCTGGCGACGAAGCTCGCCGTGCTCAGCAAGATTCTCTCGTCATCCGACGAAGTATCTTCAGTGATTGAGCTGGGAGCAAACATTGGCCTGAACTTAGAAGCGTTGCACAGGCTGCTGCCAGCTGCCAAATTGACCGCGGTGGAAATCAACCACAAAGCCGTAATCGAGCTAAGGCGCATGGATTGGATTCAGACGCACGAGGGCTCCGTATTTCAGTTTCAGCCTGAGGCGCCGGCCGACCTGGTGCTCGCTTCCGGTTTGCTGATCCACATTCACCCCGAGAGGCTGCCCGATGTGTACCGGACAATGTATATCGCCAGCCGGAAGTACATTTGTCTGATGGAGTATTACAATCCCACGGCCGTCGAGGTCCCATATAGAGGAAACCGGGAAAGACTGTTTAAGCGGGACTTCGCGGGTGAAATGCTGGACACTTATCCCGATCTTAAGTTATCAGCGTATGGATTCCAGTACCATCGCGATGCCAATTTTCCGGCGGACGATGTCAATTGGTTCTTGATGGAGAGGCGGCAGCCATTGCCACGGCCTCAGCCACCGGAAATCTGAGAGTTCGCGCGGAATCGGCTACTAACTTATTCAAAGCGTAGCGCGAGGTAAGTCCTCTCCATGGAATGGTCCCGAGTAAGCGTCCTGGTCACCGGCGGCACCGGTTCGTTCGGTAAGAAGTTCGCCGAAATCATGCTGCGCGATTACCACCCTAAGAAACTCATTGTCTTCAGCCGCGGTGAGTTGAAACAGCATGAAATGCGTACAGGCGGATTTGACCACGAGGCCTTGCGATATTTCATCGGCGATGTTCGCGACGAAAGCCGCCTTCGCCGGGCCATGAGCGGCGTGGACCTCGTGGTGCATGCCGCGGCTCTGAAACAAGTCCCCGCTTGCGAATATAATCCGGTCGAGGCTGTAGCCACCAACATCAACGGGGCGAGAAACGTGGTAGACGCCGCTTTGGATACGGGGGTCGAGAAAGTCCTCGCACTCAGCACTGACAAAGCGGTGAATCCAGTCAACCTATACGGGGCCACCAAGCTGGTGGCCGAGAAGCTCTTTGTCCAGGCGAATGCATATAGCGGCGCGGGCCCCACGCGTTTCAGTTGCGTGCGTTACGGGAACGTGCTGGGTAGCCGAGGTAGCGTCATTCCGCTGTTTCGTTCCCAACGCGACTCCGGAAAGGTGACCATTACCGACGTTCGCATGACCAGGTTCTGGATGACTCTCGAACAGGGAGTGCGTTTCGTAATCCGCGCCATCGAAAACATGCACGGAGGGGAAGTGTTTGTACCGAAAATTCCCAGCATGAGCATCGTGGACATGGCCGCGGCCATTGCGCCGGGTTGCCAGCGGGTTCCGGTCGGAATCCGCGCTGGCGAGAAGCTCCATGAAGTGCTGGTGGCGGAGGACGAAGCCCGCAACGCGGTGGAGTTCGACGACATGTTCGTAATCCGTCCGGCGCACTCCTGGTGGTCGGACGGAAACTGGTCGGAGGGACGTTCTTTGCCCGACGGGTTTCGCTTTTCGAGCGATCTGAACTCCCGCTGGCTCACGCCCGTGCAGTTGCGCGAAATGGCTGGTGAAGAGGCTGGTTGCGAGTTAGCCGGCACTCGATGAGACGCGCGTGGACTGCGAACCCTTACCTTACGGCCGGCACTCGATAGACGAGGATGACATTCAGGAGGTGGTCAAGGTCCTCCGTTCGGGCTGGCTGACCACCGGTCCTACCGTTGCGGCTTTCGAGCGGGCGATTGCGGATTACACCGGAGCGAAGCATGCAGTCGCCGTGGCGAACGGCACCGCGGCGCTTCATGCGGCCATGTTCGCATTGGAAATCGGGCCCGGCGATGAGGTGATCGTTCCGCCGCTGACATTTGTCGCGACAGCGAATTGCATCGCTTTTCTGGGGGCGCGCCCGGTGTTCGCAGATGTCGAGCGGGATACTCTGCTTCTGGATCCAAAACGAGTCGAGGAAATAATCTCTGCCAAGACTAGAGCCATCATCGCGGTCGACTACGCTGGGCACCCTTGCGACTATGACGCTCTCAGGAAGATCGCCCACGAGCATGGCCTCGCGCTCGTAGCGGACGCTTGCCACTCGCTTGGCGGGTCGTATCACAACCGCAATGTCGGCACTCTGGCGGATCTTACCGCCTTCAGTTTTCATCCGGTGAAACCCATCACGACAGGAGAAGGAGGAATGGTCGCGACAGACGATGCTGACTTCGCGCGCCGGATGCGTGCGTTTCGAAATCATGGCATCACTACGGATCACCGGGAGCGGGCCTTGGCGGAAACGTGGTACTACGAGATGACTGAATTGGGGTACAACTATCGGCTTTGCGACTTGCAGTGCGCTCTAGGGATCAGCCAACTCCACAAGCTTCCCGGGTGGATGGCGCGACGCCAGCAGATCGCCCGCCAGTATGCGGCAGCGTTTGCAAACAGCCCAGTGGCCACGCCGCTTGCCGTCATGAGCGGGGTTTCACACGCCCGTCATCTCTATGTTGTGCGCGTGAATCCGGATGTGGGGAGGGATACGCTGTTGTCCGGGCTGCGAGCGAAAGGAATCGGGGCTAATGTTCATTACATCCCGGTTCATTTGCACCCATATTACAGGCAGCAATACGGCGGGAAGCCAGGGATGTGTCCGATCGCGGAAGAAGCCTACCGGCACATCGTTTCGCTGCCAATATTTCCTCGAATGACAGACGCAGACGTTCGGCGTGTCACGCACGAAGTCGAAGAACTTGCTCCAAGTGCTCAGCCTGCTGATAGCACCCGTGCGCGCCGGTGAAACGCCGGACTGCGTCGTCTCGCTGCAGAAGGCTGGATTTTGCTATCATCTCCAGGCCACCACATTATGGGGATCCTTGGATGCGTTTCCTACAAAGCCTTGAGGAAAGCATTCTTCGTTCTGCTTTGTGCTTCTTTCAGTTACGCAACTTCGATTGTCGTAATTAGGACGCCAGATCATATTATTGTTGCGTCTGACAGCCTGTTCCGTACTGGGTCTGGTCAGGAAATGGGCTGCAAGATTAAGCATGAAGGGGTGGTGTACTTTGCCAGCGCCGGGATCGTCGAGAACAATAACACCGGTTTTAAAGTGAACAACATCGCTCAACTAGCCATCCAACAGGGATTCTATGACGTAAAGAGCAGCGCACGCGTGTTCAGCTCCATGGTCATCACCCCGTTTATCGGTGCACTCGAAGAACTTCGCCGTAAACATCCTGATTTCTACGCAAGGCAAGTAGAGCATAGGCCACAACCGCTGCAGGTCGTTTTCATGCGGCGGAGCACTGCCCCGGCGTTCGTCGTCATTTATTTAACAGTGGAGAGTCCTATTGGCGTTCCCGTGAAAGTTAAAAGCCATAGTCTGGAGTGTCCCGGCGACGGTTGCCCAAACGGATATGGCGCGAGGTTGCTGGGAGACACTGACGCCGCACAACGAGCCAGCAAGGCCGCCGGTTTTTGGAATGCCGGTGAGGTCGAGGGCGCACGAAAACTCGTTGAGGCAGAGATCGCAGACGCTCCGGGCAGTGTTGGGCCGCCAATCGATATTCTCCGGCTGGACATCAACGGTCCGCACTGGATTTTCCAGAAGCAACAATGCAAGGACAGTAATTAATCCTCAGTGCGTTTCGGCTTTCCCGATGCGGGATACTCCCTCCTTATCCTCGGATTTGGACTAAACGCTAGTTCTCTATCGGAAGTGACGCGGCGCAGTACTGCTGAGACATAGTGAATGGCCCTGTGGCGCAGTGTGTGCGGGTGGATGGCTTTCGTGATGCCTGCTCGACGGCTGGCCTCCCGGCAGACATGCCAGACCGCTTTATTCGTAATCGGCTGGTCCATACGGCGCATCTGCAGGCTCGGGAACAGCCACCCGTTCTTTCGTTTCAAGAAGCGGTAATAGGTGCGAAGCTGATCGAGCAGCTTCGGACTGAGCGGAACCTCCCGATCCTTGCCGCCTTTGCCCTGGCGGATGCGGATCACCATGCGCTCCTTGTCGATGTCCTCTGGACGCAGACGGCACAACTCGGAGCGGCGCACGCCAGTGGAGTACAAGGTCATGAGGATAGTGCGGTGCCGCAGGTTGCAGGTGGAGTCGATGAGGCGTGCCACTTCCTCTCGGCTCAGTACGACGGGGATTTGCCGACGGGGCAGTTTGGGCAGGGGCAGATCATCGCGCGAGAGGCGCGGCTTCAGGACGTTGTTGAGCAGGAACCGCAGCGCGGCTGTGTGCACAGAGACCGTCCTGGGGTGGAGCTTCCGCTCCTGCAGAAGGTGCAGTTGATATTCCCGGACATGCTCCGTGCCGAGCTGATCGGGGGAGCGGTGGAAATACGCAGCGAACTGCCGCATCGCGCCGACGTAGCTCCATGCGGTAGCTTGAGAGTGATTACGGCGCTCGAGTTCCTCGAGCACCCTTTTTCGAAGTTGGTCACAGGGATCTCCTTGTGCCCCACACACTATCGGTTCAGGCCGACTGCCGCATCTTTCACATACGCGTAGCGTCCGCCGCGCTAGCGGCTTTGTTGTGTGCTGGGCATGCCCAGCAGCTTGGAGATGAAAGTCCTCTGCCCAACCTGATGGAGGTGAAGGGCTAGTGATGATGCAAGGGCTATCGCCGTGAGGCGGGGTCCGAAAGAAGCATGGATCAAATGTGCGAGTCGATGGACAAGAACCGGATACAAGGCGCCAGCATCGGACGAGCGGGCAACTTATCGCGAAGTCCATATCCATCAAGGGTGCGAAGCGTAGATCCGGCGACTGTGCACAGAAGGCGGCTGAGCTTACCCCAGGAGATCTGTTCCGCGTCGCTTCGGCGACTGAGACTGTCGAAAGATGGCCTGACCGCGGAGCAGAAGTCAGCAGAGGGCATATTAGGTCGTGACTGTCGGCAAGACTAGTGAGGCACTCCGAATGCCGAAAGGCGGAGAAATGGATAGGCCAAGCCGGGAACGACGACCGAAGGCCCAAACGAGAAGGAGCGGCCAGTAGGCCATGAATCTCAAGGACGACGAACAGCAGAATATCCAGATCGAACTGGACTTCTCTACCGTGCTGACGGGTGAAGCCCGAGAGGCCGGAAGGGAAGGGACCGAGTCGTTCGGGGCGACGAATGGATCCGAAAGCCCAGCCAGCACGAATCGATTGATGGAGGAAGTATGTGAGCGAGAAAACCTGAAGGAAGCATTGCGGCGGGTGAAGGCGAATAAAGGTAGTGCGGGCGTCGATGGGATGACCGTCGGCGGAATCACCGACTACTTGAAACAGCACTGGCCAGCCATCCGGGAACAACTGTTGAGTGGGACTTACGAACCGCAGCCGGTGAGACGGGCGGAAATCCCGAAGCCGGACGGAGGAGGTGTCAGAAAATTAGGCATTCCTTCGGTGCTGGATCGATTTATCCAGCAGGCGGTGATGCAGGTTCTGCAGAGGCAGTGGGACCGGACGTTTTCCGATCACAGCTATGGGTTCCGGCCGGGGCGGTCGGCTCATCAAGCGGTGGCCCAGGCGCAGCAGTATATCGCCGAAGGTCACAGCTGGTGCGTGGATCTTGATCTGGAGAAATTTTTCGATCGAGTCAATCACGACAAACTGATGGGTCAAATCGCCAAACGGGTCGAGGACAAGCGGCTGCTGAAGCTCATCCGGGCATTCTTGAATGCTGGGGTGATGGAGGACGGGTTGGTCAGCCCTAGCGTGGAAGGGACTCCACAAGGTGGTCCACTTTCGCCACTGCTGAGTAACCTCGTGCTCGACGAACTCGACCGAGAGTTGGAGCGCCGGGGCCATCGCTTCGTTCGATACGCGGACGACTGTAATATCTACGTTCGCAGCGAGTGGGCGGGGCAACGGGTGATGGAGAGCATTACGCGATTCATTACGCAAAAGCTCAAACTCAAGGTGAACGAGGCGAAGAGTGCGGTGGCGCGACCGCAGGAGCGAAAGTTTCTTGGGTTCAGCTTCACGGCTGGTCCGGAGGTCAAGCGCGTTATTGCGCCGAAGGCTCTGGATCGGTTTAAGCGGCGAGTCCGGGAGATCACGCGACGGGCAAAAGGCGTCAGCATGGAGACGACGATGGAGGAACTGGCACCGTATATGCGGGGCTGGCGCAGCTATTTCGGCTTCTGCGAAACGCCCGAGGTGTTGATCGGCTTGACCCGCTGGGTCCGGTTACGACTCAGGGCAGCTCTGTGGCGGCAGTGGAAAACACAACGTCGTCGCCGGGCGGCTCTTTTGGAACTTGGGGTTCTCCCGCGGCTGGCCAATAATACGGCGGGCAGTGGGCTCGGCCCTTGGTACCTCGCACGGGCCAAAGCTCTTTCTGTAGGGCTTTCGAATGCGTACTTCAAATCGCTTGGGCTTCCATCATTGTTCGAGGAAGTGCCGGCGTAACCATCTCGAACCGCCGTGTACGGACCCGTACGCACGGTGGTGTGGCAGGGGTCGGCGGGTGACCGCCGCCCCTATGCCAATCATACGGTTATAACGGAGTTGACCGAGCCGCTGCGAAAATGGTCTTCGATCATCACGCAACAATGACTTCGGCCATCGCATCTTGCCCGCCATGGCCTTCAGCAATACGTCGTGCAACTTCATCATCCGCTTCACTTCCGCAACGGAGTACGCCTGGTTGGGATCCACCCTTCCAGGCTCCTCCGCCGCTGGTCAAAGCGGACAGATCACGTGCTAATGAAACCGGACACATCATAAGCTAACGACACGACGCACCGGCAACGAGCTGGTGAGTGAAATTATTGTGCTAAAATCTTCGGCGCTCTCCTTATGCGTGCACACACTTCCACCGCGTACACCTCCCGGTATCCAACAAACACAACCGCCCATCGTGGGCCGAGTGTAGCCTTTACCCGGGCCAACCGGGAGGGAGCCGAGGGATGGAACGCCAGGTGGCATAGGGAGGCGAAAAGAAAAAAGTATTCTTTTCGCTGAGTTGTCGATCACGTGAGTTTTGCAAATATAAGGGGGATGTATGCGTCATATTACAGCGTTTATTCTGGCAACTGTACTGAGTGTGGGTCTCGCCGCCGCACAGACGACACGTCAATCTGTCGCGTCGGTGCTTCAGATGCCACTCCAGCCGGTGCCGGTCACAGCCTACCAAGTTCAGCGTTACATGATGGAGCGAATTCCGAAACTGCCCAAGCCCGAAACCCCGGAGCAATGGACAAAGGAAGCGGCAAAGTTGCGGCAGCACATGCTCGACGACATCGCGTTCCACGGCTGGCCGCGGCAGTGGGTAGATGCGCCGCCCCGTTTTGAGATTGTTGGTTCCGTTGAAAAGGGTAAAGGCTACCAGTGGCAAAAACTGCGTTTCGAAATCGTCCCCGGTTATTGGTCAACGGCCATCCTTTACGAACCGGAGACCCGCAAAGGCAAGAGTCCAGCCCTCTTGTACGTTGAGGGGCATGAATACGTCCAGGGTAAGGCCGCGGAATACGCACAGAAGGCATGCATTAATTTCGCGAAACGCGGAATCGTGACCCTCAACCCCGAGTGGATCGGAATGGGCGAGCTGAACGATAGATTCAGTGTTCACGATTTCGGCTCTCACCTGGATCTGGTGGGTGCGAACGGCCTGGGGCTCTTTTACCTGGCGATGCGGCGAGGGCTCGACTATCTTGCCCAGCTTCCCCAGGTCGATGCCCAACGCCTGGGGATGACGGGTCTTTCCGGTGGGGGATGGCAAACCATCATGCTCAGCGCTCTCGACCCGCGCGTGGCCGTAATGGTGGAAGTGGCCGGCTTCGGCTCGCTCGAATCGAATATCACGCATCCGATAGATACTAACGACATCGAAGAGACCCCTACTGACTTTCTTGACGGTGAGGACTTCACCGACTTGGTCGCCCTCCGTGCCCCCCGCCCGACGCTGCTGATTCACAACGGTGAAGATGATTGTTGCTTCCGCGCCATGCTGGTGAAACCCTACATCTTTGACAACATCAAACCCTTCTTCCAGATATTTGGAAAGGCTCAGGAACTAGAGTTTTACGAAAATCATGATCCTGGAACCCACAACTATCAGCTCGACAATCGCCTGCAAGCCTATCGGTTTTTCACCGAGCACTTTCATTTATCCGTCGCGCCTGATGAAATTCCCAGCGCGGCAGAGGTGAAGACCTTCGACGAACTGAAAGTGGGCGTACGGGCGGATAACCTTACGATGCTGGGACTGGCGAAAAAATTCGCCGAAAGGATTACCCGTCCCGTTATCCCCACTGAGCCTTCGGCACTCGGAGCCTGGGCAACGTCCGAGCGGAGCACGCTCACCTCGGTGATCCGTTACCAACCGGTGAGGGTGGCGAACGTCTGGAGGTTTTGGAATACGAACCACAAGGGCATTGAGACACTCTCTTACCGTTTCGATTTCTCTAACCACCTCAGCGCGACAGGCGTATGGCTGAAGGGTATCAGCGCTCCGGGGAATGCCCCAGCAACCATCGTGTTGAATGACCAAGGCCGCAAGGAAGCGGGTAAGACTGTCTCCGATCGCGTCAACCGCGGCGAGCAGGTGCTCGCGCTCGACGTCGTATTTAACGGGGAGACAGTACCGCAGAGTCCCGACCCTACGGATTATGAAATGATTGTGGCAAGCATGGGGGATCGCCCCCTAGGTCTCGAAGTGGGTCAATTAATTGGGGCTGCGAAATGGCTTGCACAAACCTCCGCCCAAGCGACGCTGCGGATCGAGACAACGGGGTTCCGAAGCCAGGTAGTCGCACTTGTAGCCGCCGCGCTTGAACCCCAGTTGTTTTCCGAGGTGGTCGCCACGGGAGGCATGCAAAGCCTGGGATTCCTTCTGGACACGCCGGTCCCGCATCGTTCCGCGCCCGAACTCTTTTGCCTGGATCTGTACAAAGACTTTGACCTCGACCATTTCCGGGCCATGGCAGCGCCTACGAAAATCACCGAGAAGAATTTCGTGAAACCGGAAGGCGTGAAGCCACCTACGCCCCGCGCCGACTGACACCGTACGCAGGTACCACAATCCGCGGCGACGAATTCCCGCCCACCGTGGCGCGCACCACAACTCACGCTACGATGCCAGCGCAGCCTGCAACATGGCGCGCGCATAACCCACGTTGTACGCAAAGGCAGCATACCCGCCGCCACCCGGGTATTCGGAGCGGAAGCCCGGGTGTTCGCGGTCGTAATCGAGCGCGCGCGGGTGCTCGGGGTAAACCAGTCTCGGATACCTCTGCCGCACCAACTCCTTCATCACCGCGAACATGTTGACCTGGCCTTCGTCCAAAAACACTTCGGTGTACTTCTGGTACGGTACGCGCACTCGCACATTACGGAAATGCATATGGTTGATGCGGTCGCGCTCACCGAAATAGCGGCAGACCTCCACTGGGTCCTCGCCCATTTCCCGCGTCACACCGCAGTCAAACGTAATCCCGTTCGATGGACTCCGCACAATTTCAATGAGCCGCTTCCATCCCTCGACCGTCCCCATGATCTGCTCCGACCCACGGCTGATGGGCGCCGGAGGATCATTGGGATGCAGCGCCAGTCGAACACCAGCTTCCTGGGCCACCGGCACCACGGCCTTCAGGAAGTACGTGATGTTGCTCCACATCTCTTCCAGTTTGTGCGCGCCCTCTTGCGGACGCGGAGGTAGATCCTTCGCCCGATCGTAATCGAACGCTGTGAGCCCCGCGCCGGCCCGCCCGGTCTCTTCGTAATACCCCTCGACGATACGGTGCGCGTAGAAGTTGTACTCTACCACCGGCAGGCCTGCGCGCCCTGCCGCGCGGATCGACTGCTGAACTTTTTCAATCTCCTCGTCGCGTCCCGGCCGGCCGTAGATCGTGTTGGGAAATCCTCCGATCATAAGGTTGCCCAGCGTCAGGCCGCCCGATTGGAAGTCCGCCATGAGGGACCGGAGGCGGTTCTCCGCCCAGGGAATGCGCGGCCCATCCATCAGTACGTGGTCCACGCCGAGCTGCTTCACGCGGCGCATGCCCGCCGGATCCGGACCGCCGGCTGAGGGCGCCGTTCCTCCCGGTTCTAGGGAGATCTTGGGAGTCTCGGGACCTTCCGCGCGCGGCCCCGGAATGTCCGCACCTGGAGTCTGCGACGTTGCCAGAGCCGACGCGCATATAGCTTGAATGATTGTTCTTCGAGACAGATCGGTGTGCATGAGTTAGACCTCGGTCACCCAGCATACATCCCCACAGGCGCTCGTGGACCAGATTTGCCAACGCTAATGCAGTGGCAAGTGCTCTGCCCGTTTGCCGCCGTTCTTATCTCCGTCCGGCTCAGCCCCGGGAATGACCGACGACGCCACGCGATCGCCTTCCTCCCACGCGGACCACGCGCACACCTCGCGCTGACCGCCGTTACGGTGATAGGATACCGGCTTATGAAATCCTTCGCCCTTGTGATGATTCTCGTGTTTCCGCCGGTGGTGTGCGGCCAGCCTCTGAGTGCTCGCATTGCTCATACCGATCCCACAAAATACTCAGCCGAACCCGCCGAGCACGGCGGGGCCGGGGAACTACGGTACGAGGTCCTGTTTGATGAGAAGGTTTTCCACTCCAATCTGCTGTTTCTGCATCGCGGCGTGCTACCGCCAAGGAGCGGCATCGGGCACCACTATCACAACCAGATGGAAGAGATGTTCGTCATCTTCGATAATCAAGCGCAGTTCACGATCGATGGGCGCACTGCGCTGATCCAGGGACCTGCCGGTGCGCCGTGCCGCATGGGCCGTTCCCACGCGATCTACAATCCAACGGATCGCCCCACCGAGTTCATGAATATCGCGGTGGCCAGCGTGAAGGGCCATTACGACAACTACGATCTGGCTGACGACCGCGTGGGCGCGCCTCTCGATCCGAAACCAGTCTTTATCACGATGCGGCTGGATCGTACGCTGCTGAAAGCGGTAGAACATCTGCACGGTGGCAATGGCACAGCCCACTACCGCCGTGCTCTTGAACCGGAGGTATTCTTCACCAACTGGGCCTACGTAGATCATCTCGTGCTGCCTCCGGGAGCATCCGTCGGCCGCCACATGCACACCGGAATCGAAGAGTTCTATTACGTAATCCGCGGAGAGGGCCTAGCGCGCATCGATGCAGACAGCGCCGGGATTCACACGGGCGATGCTGTGCCCGTACTGTTCAACGAGGTCCACTCGTTTGAGAATTCAGGTTCGGGCGATCTGGAGTTTCTGATCGTAGGGGTGGCGCGCGAAAAAGGCAAGCTGGATGTCACCGACGGGAGATAGCGCAGCGCAGCCGAGACGACGACAGGAGCCAACCGAAGGTTGCGGCGAACGGACAAGCTACTCCTCAAAAACCCATACCCCCGGAGCCGCTGGCGCCGACAGTTTTCCGGTATGGCGCGCTATATCCGGACGAACGTGCGATTACGGTACATGTAGTACAGGCCCAGCCAAAGCACACCAACCGCTCCGAAGGCCACGAGGAAGGGGCCGAATATGCCCAGGTGCTTGGCGAGTCCACCGAACAATGCATCGCTGGTATATCCAAAGTTGATGAAGTCCCCAGCCATGTACGTGACAATCGCGTTCATGCCGATCACGGTGAAGACGAAGCCTAAGCGGCGGAAACCAAGCACGTCGAGCACCCCGTAAAATAGTGCCAGAAGCAGCAAACTCCAGCCGCCTGCCCAGAGCACCATCGAGCTGGTCCAGATGTGCTTGATGATCGGGAAGTCGAAACTCCACAGCCAACCCGCCAGCAGGCAGCCCAGACCAGACGCCGTGAGCAGTAGCACTTTGCGCTTCCCAGGCAGTTGCGCCCGCAACAGGTGCCCAGCCAGGACGCCGACTAGCACCGTGGCGCCGAAACCCAAGCTCGAGAGAATCCAGCTATATGGGGTGCCGTCCTGAAATCGGCCGAGCAGCGCCTTATCGACCCAAATCGCCAGATTGCCGTCAGGGGTAAGCACGCCGGCGCCGTGACCGGGCACCGGAACAAACCGCATAAGCGCCCAGTAAATCACCAGGAGCACGCCCGCAAGCCCGCCCTGCAACCGCACCGGCAATTCCACCAAAGCAATCGCGGAGATCACGTACCCGGCGGCAATGGCCTGGAGGGTGTTGGAGTAAAACTGAAGATTGTTCGCGTCGAAGTTCAGAAGATGGCCCTGCGCGATCATTCCAAGAATAAACAGCATCACGAACCGGTACGCCACCTTGCGATAGATGCTGCTCCGGCTGTCGCCGCGGGCGATGCGCTTGCCGAATGAGAAAGGCATGGCCGCGCCCACGATGAACAGAAACAAGGGCATAATAAGGTCCCACGCCACGAATCCCTCCCATTCCACGTGGTCGAAGTGCCGCTCCAGCCATGGTGGAAGTGGGTTGGAAAACAGCTTACAAAATGCCATCACCAGCGGTCCGCCGCCGGCGATCCAGAACATATCGAAGCCACGCAGAGCATCTACCGACACGACGCGTTCTGCCGGGACGCCCCTTGGCGCCTCAGTCTCTCTGGGCGTCGTCTGATGCATAATCGTTGACATTGGGTTGCTCTCAGTTCCGGCCTGGCACTCGTGAGTTAGCCGCTGGCAATCAACGCGTCACCTGCCGCTCGGCAGCCATTAGCTTTGTTAATTATTCTGATTTGGGGTACCAGCCGGCATCCAGTATACAGCTACCGCCTCCATCGCGGCCCGCTCCGTTCACTAGCGGTTTACGCCGCCATGTCCACGTGTGGGACGCGCTTGGGATGACTGGATCGCCTGAGCCAGCAGCGCATCGAATTCCGCGCGCGGCATTTTCAGTTTCTCCGGATGAGCGTTGACCCACTTCGCAAGGCCGGCATATTTTTCCGGCGTCCAGCCCCCCTCGAATTCCGCTCCGTTTTTGCGCTCACGGTTCAACTCAAAGTTATAGGCATCTTCCAGGTTGGTGAATTCGGCTTTACTGATCGCGCCCTCGGCCAACACCGCGGGAATGAAGATGACCCCATCCGTCTTGGCTACGACCAAATCTCCCGGCAACACCACGGCTCGTCCGATGCGGATCGGGGCATTGATCGCCGTCAATTCCATTTGAGCCCAAGCCGAGGGATCGTAGCCGCGATAGAATCCATTGAGATTTGCGATTTCGCGGTTTTCCTCCTGATCGCGGATGCCGCCGTCAAATATGAAACCCGAATGGGTGTGCGCGGCGATGCCGCTTCCCAGGTTGGAACCGATCAGCGTGCCCTCGATGACCTTGCCAAAGCCGTCGGCTACATAAACGTCGCCCATCTGCAGCTCGTTGATGGGCCAACTGTTGGTTCCGCTGACGCGTCCCTCCGCTTTCCCTTCGGCGCGGATGGCCGCAGCCATGTCGGGCCGCAGCGGCATGTATTGGGCCGTGAGCGCACGTCCGGCAAAGGGCTTTTCGATGTGGAGCGCCTGCCAACCACCCTCAAACTGATTACGGTAGCCTTGTTCGCCCAAATAGTCCCACACATCCTCGATCGTCACATCCAACGCGCGCTCAAGCAGATTGTCTGCCACTTTCGGGCGCCCATCGGTGAAGCGTTCGCCTTTCCACTCTGATGTGTAAAACATGATTCGCTCCCTCGTCGTCTTTACCTGAGCGAAGGCAGACGGGAACGTTAAGACAATGCTGGCGATCAAGGAAGTCAAAACTGTTCGTCTCATGGACGCCTCTTTTCGTTTGGTCTTGTATCTGATCTTACAAACTCAGTGTATTCAGAACGCAGACGGCGATGCCATTATCGGCACCGCCGAGTTTCATGTGTATTCCTTAAAGATATCTCGGCTAGAGCCCAGGCACGTCCCGCCCTGTGCGAAGGGTCACCCAATCAGGAGGCGTTTTCCGTCGGGCAACATACCGGCGATGCGAAGTGTGGAGGTGGCTTCTTAGACCACAGATCGGACTGGCCGACCGCGAATGAATCCCCCTTGGCGCTGTGTCCGACCGCCCAAATCCGGCCATCCGGCGACGTGTAAATCAGATCCTGGCCTGTTGGTGACCACAAACTGACGCTACCTCCGTCGGTTGGAAATCTGCCTCTCGGTAGGCCCTCCCACACACCAGCTGGGTATAATCGTTCGGCACCTTTTCCTTGAAGGAGGAAAACCATAATGCGAATGTTGCTAAGAGTGTCGATTCCCGTGGATGCCGGAAATGCTGCCGCCAAGGATGGAACCCTGGGTTCGACGATCGAACAAATTTTAGCTGATCTCAAACCGGAAGCGGCCTATTTCTTCGCGGACGACAGCGGCCACCGGTCGGGCTCCATCGTGTTCGACATGAAGGACACATCAGAGATTCCGGCGGTGGCTGAACCGTGGTTTCTCGCGTTTAACGCAGAAGTCTCGTTGCGGCCGATCATGAACCCGCAAGATCTTGCCAAGGCCGGTCCATCGATTGGCAAGGCTGCTAAGCAATACGGAAAGTAGACGACAACTACATCGGGTGATCGCTCGCGCGAGTTTAGGGGGATCGGCTTAACCAGCAGGCCGCCTTAGGCGAGGGCCGCTTTGTATAAAGCGACTAGCTTGCCCCAAAGCGCGCTCAGCATCCGGCTTGTTGTAGATCGGCGCACCGTTCTGCATACGCATGTCCGCCGCATCGATTCCAATCGCGGTACCATTCCAGATCAGGGAGGCAATGTGGGCAATCACGAAGTGACTCGCTGGAGTTTGCTCGCCGGCGCAAATGGCGCCGCGGCACTGGTCACACAAGCGGGTGTAGGGCAGTCGTCGGCCGATTTGGGGCCCTCTCAAATAATCCGATGACGAACTGTGTGGACGGCTTCTCACGGCGGCGGGTTCTCCAAAGCCTGGCAGCCCTGCCTGGGGTTGCGGGCGCCAAGCTTTCGGCCGCAGCACCGGTCCGGTACAAACTCGGAGTGAATGCCTCGATGTACGCCGAATTGCCGCTGGATGAGGCGATGGCGCGCATTCAAAAGGCCGGCTACCGCTACATCTGCATTGGGCGCATGCACGCCGGTGAGGTTGTGTACTCGCCGGAGCTGCCCAAGGCCGAGCGTACCCGCATTCTCCGCCGCGTCAGGGACCTCGGCGTCGAGCCGATCATGAGCCTGGGTGGGTTCGCCGGCGAACTCGAAAGCGATGACGGACTGGAGAAATACACGGCCCAGCTGGATCTCTGTGCGGATTACGAGATCCCTATCATGGTGGGCGGAGGTCCCTGGTATTACACGAAGTTCCCGAACCTGCCCAAACGCGAGCGCAACTGGGTACCGCAGGTCAGCCGTTTCTACAACGGCCTGGAAAGGGCTGTGCGCCATGCCGAGTCGATTGGTGTCACCATCGCGCTCAAGCCACACACCGGCATTACCGCTCGCGGTCGCGACTGCATACAGGTCGTCAAACGAATCGTCTCGCCCCGGCTGAAGATCGCCTGGGATGCTGGGAACGTCTCGTTTTATGAAGGCGTGTACCCGGATCCCGACCTGCCTGATCTGGCGCCGGAGGTGAAAGCGGTATGCATCAAGGATCACCTTGGCCTGCGTGGCGAGGAGAATTTTCCGGTTCCGGGGCAAGGACAGGTGGATCACGAACTCATGTTCCGCACGCTGTTCGCAGCGGGGTTTGACGGCCTGATGGAAATCGAGCGAGTGGATGGGCGGGACCGGGGCAGACTCGCTCCCGAGATTATCGACGAACGGCTGACAGCCGCCAACCACTATCTGGTTCCGCTACTGGATCGGATTACGCTTTGAAGCAAAACAAGCCCGTCTCTGCTTCACCAGCAGCCGCCGAATGCCCCCCTCATCAACGATGCGAATTCGATCTATAACTCCCCACCATTCCGCAGATCGACCTGTTGCGGCCGTACTCGTAATTCCCCGTGTCTTTTTCAGGCTTTCCGGAGTTTGTGGCCAACTCCAACTATGAATCCCTTCAGGTTCGCTTTGAAAAACGGATTTCTTACGGGCTGAGCGTTGAGGGAAATTACACCTTCTTGAATTTCATGGACCACTCCGACGTGGGCGGCAACGCCTGGATTGGCAACCTGGGATTTGCCGGAGCGCCGCAAGATCTGACAATCCTCAGAGCGGAGAAAAGCGTCAGTGCCAACGACGTGCCGAACCGTTTGGCTTTTGCGGCGATCTACGAACTGCCGGTGGGCCGCGGCGCGCAGCGGCCCAATATCGACGGCAAGGCCTGCCCGGACGCAGCATTTACAGCGTCGTGGATGGCTCAGCGAACTATTTCAACATCGCCAACTTCTCCCATCCCGCGGACCAGACGCCGGGCAACATGGGACGTTATATCTCGGATTGCCCAGCCAAGACATCACAAAAGAGACCTGGGCATTTCCAAGAGGGTGGCATTCACGGAGATCCCAGTCTTCGTCTTACCCGTCCTTGCGATGCTGATCCCACGACTTTGGCGAGTATGATGGTGCGGGCAGCAGAGACGGAAGAACCGGCCACACGAGGCCTGGTACACTCGCTGACGAAACATCAAATCGTTGGCCCGTACTCTCGTGCCCGTCGCTGAAGTCGTCCATCTGGTTCGGGCTGGAGCGGATGGCTATCTGCTTCGCAGCAACGGAACCCATCGCTATAGTTTGGCCTCAAGCTATTCTCGCTTGCCAAAATGACACTCAGAGGAGTCGAGTTGCGCGAAAATGCCGGAGGTCTCTATCCCTTATGCAGCGGTGTGAAAGAAGACGCGGATAGCGGCCAGGAGCCTGCGGATGTGTTCGAACACGAACTCGCGGTTGCAACATGGCGTAACGCCGCCTCGATATGCCGCCGCGTCGAAGGCGCCAGTGGCTCCTTCTGAGACCTCACGAGCTTTGGCGATGGAGAGCTACTCCCCAAACACGAGTAAAGCATGCCCTGCAGTGGTCGCCACAAGCTGCCTGCCATCACAGAGAAAACTGATGGGATTCGCCTGTAGCGGCCCGCCGGTGGGAAATCTCCAAAGCGGGCGGCCACTTTTCGCATCCAGGGCGAAGAAATGCCCTTCGTTCGTACCGCCGAATAACAGGCCTCCCGCGGTCGAGAGCAACCCAGTCCACGGCGGCGAATGGAGTGGAAATTCCCAAATCTTCGTTCCCGTCACCAACTCCAGTGCGCGCACCGCACCCGACGGCTCCAGTCCCGGAATACCGCGGAATCCACCGGCGGAGAAAAAGCTGCCCGCGTGGTACTCCGGCAGGCCGAGATAAAAACTGGTGGGTTCCTCGCGTGCAGCAACGTAAAACAGACCTGTCTGCGGGCTGTACGAAGGGCTAAACCAATTGGTTCCGCCGTGTAGGCCCGGATACACCATGACGCCCTCGAGCGATGGTGACTTGCCCGGCAACAGAATAGGTCGCCCACGGTCATCGAGTCCTTGGGCCCACGTTTGCTGTGCGTATGACTTATCCAGCAAGAACTCACCTGTCACGCGGTCGAGTAGGTAATAAAAGCTGTTGCGGTTCGCCACCGCGACCACCTTGCGCACCTTCCCGCGCACCGTCGCGTCCACCAGCACGGGTACGTGATTCACATCCCAGTCATGCACGTCGTGCGGCGTGAACTGAAAATGCCACTTGAGTTCGCCGGTATCCGGGTTGATTGCCAAGAGCGAATTGGCGTAGAGATTGTCGCTTGGTGGATTCCTGATACTTCTTATGCTACACACATTACGTGTGTATTTCGTTCATCTTAGCGGGCCCCGTTTTGTCGTACGTCAGAATGGCAGTGAGACCGTACACCTGCATCGCGGCAACAAGACGCGCGTCGTGAGAGGGCTTTGCACTTTCAACGCCGCTGCCTGCTCGTCCTGCCAGCGGTCACGACGGTTCAAGATCGCCTTCTTTGCGGCACTTTCGGGCCCGCAATCACCTCTGCGGCAGACTCGGCCCTCTTCGGTGCGAAGGTGCGGTCGCCGTCATGCTTTAGGCCTCCAAGGGAAGTGCGTTTTTGGCCCTTCGTCACTTGCAGCGGTCTGCAGTGGTTTGCAGTGGTTTGACCCCAACCTGACCGATGACGGCAAAATTCGATTCTTTTAAAGTCAATCAGTTACATCACTATAGGACCCCGAAAATCTGCTCCATTTGGTTCGTAATCAGCAGGTCGCCGGTTCGATCCCGGCGGGTGGCTCCAGAATTTTCAAGCGCTTATACATCACTGAACTGCCCCCGCTCCGCTGGTACAGGGACTTCCACAGGGATCAGGTCCGACGTGTTGCTCTTCGGCCCCAGCTACCGTCCAACAATCCGGATACCTCCCGGGAAACGCCGTTCCCGTCCCCGCTATTCGGCGGTTCGTGCCCCCCTCAGAATATCCCGCAGGCGCTTGCCAATAACCAGTTCTTGCCCCGGCTCAATGTTGAGAGAAATTATCTGCAGCGTCTCAGCATTCGGTCCCCGCCCGCCCTTTCCAGGCCGCACCCCCGCTCTTTGCTTGGGCGCCTGCTCTTCAACACCCGACACCGCGCTCGGATTATTGTTGATGAGCACCTCGATACGAGGATTTCCCTCTCGCAGCTTCCTCCAGCACTGTTGCACCGTAAGACCGAACGCTCGCTCATCCCAATCAACGGCGAGCCAGGGAAAGTGTTGTCCCTCGCCTGGCGGCATGAAGATCTCACCGGTAACGCCCGGAACGCTTTCCACGAGCGTCTTGGTGCGCTCTAGTTGCGCCGTCCACTTGCTGTACATATCCTTCAAGTCGTATTTCGTCCAGGCTTCGATAGCGGCCAGGCACCCCATGATCTCTTCCTTGCCCACCTTCATCGGCCGGCAAATCGCCCCCTCCCACGGACAATAGTTCGCCATGGCGCCTTCGATTAAGTCCTTGCGTCCCAGCAGCACTCCGGCGCACATAGGCCCTTTGAGTCCTTTTCCCCCGCTGAAAGAGTAGAGGTCGACTCCCATCTTCGCGTAGCGCGACATAGCTTCAATCGGCGGAATTCCTCCAGCCCGATCGAGGAACAGGGGCAAGCTGGCCCTTTTCGTGATAGTCAAGGCTTTCTCCACTTGGCCGTCGGCGAGTTGCGTGTACACCATGGCTGTGTTGTCGTTAATCGCCGTTTTGAGTTCGTCTAACGTTTTGGCGATGACAAGCTTGGCCCCGGCAAGGCGTATCGCGCTGTCAAAGGCGGTTCGCCCGCCAAACATGATGACTTCGCTTCTCATGCCGGTGGTATCCGGAAGCTGCCAAATCTTCTTCGGATCGTTCCCCGCTAAGCACGCGGCTGTTCCGGCAGCCATGGCTGCGGCGACACCTGCGGTAATCATCCCGTACTCGGCCCCGGTCAGTTCAGCCAGCCTCTTACCCACTGCTTGGTTTAACTCGAAGATGTCTACGAAGTAGTTGGAAGCTTCGTGGCTCGCGGCGCGCACTTCCGGTAACTCCAACGTGCTGCTGAGAAAGGTCCAGTGGCCACGGGCGTTGATCAAGGGACGAACGCCAATTCGGGTGTAAATATTGTCATTGAAATCCTTGCCATTGCGGTTGACCGCAGCCATCGCTCGATCGAGTGCGCCGCGAATGGCAATTGTCCCGAGCAGCGGCAGCGCCGCGGCCCACTTCATGAAGGCTCTGCGATCGGTTGCAATATTCATATAGCGGCTCCCCGTGTGTCTCGAAGTTTTGTTCCCACCTGCAACACCGGCAACAAGTTTAGGGGGCGTTCGGCGTGTCAGACACGCAAATAAGGTTTCAATTCCGCGAAGGCGTAATCGATCTCCGCTATAATCGCCGGCGTCAGCTTGGTGTGAACACCCCTCGAGACTGGCGTCCGAATGACCCCACGGCGGTGCAGCATGTACTGATATCCCTGTGCCGCCAGATCGTCTAGATTGATCAACGGCACTAAGTGAGCGAAAATGTCCCGGGCCTTTTTGCGGTCGCCTGTCTGCCAGGCATCCCAGATCTGTACATACACGTCCGTGTAGGAAGCACCAGGCATCGTGCCGTCGGAACCTTGGGCCATCTCCGCCAGCATCCCCTTGCCGGCATGCCCACTGAAGACGCTCTTCATCGGCGGTCTATGGGCCTGCAACTCCGCCATCCGCTCGAGTACGGGGGCCTGCTCTTCCTTTACGTAGCCGAGATTTGGATGCTCAGCGGCAAGCTCGCATAGGAAGGACACCGGCATCACGAAGGGCTGGTGGTCGCCAGCGCCCGTGGTCTGGATGAAGATCGGCCGTTTGGTGGCGGACGCCAGTGTTCGGTAATAAGAGCGGCAGTCTTCGAGCGAAGTAGCGTTCTCAGGTGGAATGGCAATCAGAGCATCGAGCGACAGCTTCTCGACGTACTCCAGATACCTCATCGCTTCTTGCGTATCCTTGCCTTGAACGCCGAAAACGACTGCAGACCGTTTACCCTTCGCGGACTCGGCGATGACGTCGAAGCCGCGCAGCCGCTCTTCCGCCGAGAGAAGGTAATATTCGCTGGCCCTTTGCGGCCAGACGATGCCATGCGCGCCACAGCGGTCGAGCCACTCTATTTCGTGAGCCAGGTCTTCGTAGTCAACGGCCTTGGAGTCCGTGTAGGGCGTAGCAACGATGACGAAGATGCCGCGGAGCCGCTTATCGGAGGGCGTGCCAGCGTATGCCGAAGCCGCTGCCCCGGCCAGCGTCGCAAGGAAACCGCGCCTGGAAACTGGTGGGCGGGCGTAGTGAGTACTGCCAGGTCTTTCAACCATTGGTCGCTCCATTCTTCAGCCGCGCAACGTCGGCAAATCGACTCTTCCGAGAGTGTATCTTACCGCCGCTGTTTAACGTTTTGGAGCTCCCGTGCCGGGAACGGGCACCTCAAACCTTTTCGGGCACCACGAACGGCTTGCGGTAGTCGCGCCTGAACATGCGGTTGGCTTCCGCATCGCCTTTGCAGGAGTAGCTGACGGGGTCGAAGTCCAGAGTCCGGCCCAGCCGGTACGAGATGTTCGCTAGGTGAACCAGCGTGGTCGAGACTGCACCTTCGTCGATGGGCGCGAACAGGTCCGCCTGCTTGCGGCTGCGCACGACATCGATGAAGTTGGCCCAGTTGTTGCCCAGGTCGGCGCCGGACGGCCCCGGGGTCTGCTCGCGTCCGAGCCAGGTCTGGTATTTGCCGGAATCCTCGCTCCAGACCGCCATGTAACCCTTGGACCCGTAGAAAATCACGCCGACGTTTTGCGGGCTGGGCTCCTCGATGCCGGCTTCATGGTTCGTGATCCAATGGCGGACTTCGAAGGTCATCATCTTCTTCGTGCCGCCGTCGCCAAATTCAAAGCTCGCGCTCAGGGTGTTGGGCGTCTCCTGATCATCGTCGAACATGAAGTGCCTGCCGATGGCGCTGATCTTGGTGGGATATCTCACGCCAAGTCCCCAGCGAGCCATGTCGACCTGGTGAACGCCCTGGTTGCCCAAGTCGCCGTTGCCGTAGTCCCAGAACCAGTGCCAGTTATAGTGAAAGCGATTCTGCGTGAAGGCGTGCTCCGGCGCCGGGCCGAGCCACAGGTCGTAGTGCACGCCGGCGGGCACCGGCTGCTCCGGCTTGCGGCCGATGGTGTCGCGCTGTTTGTAGCACATGCCGCGGGCCATGTAGACGTCGCCGATGAGGCCATCGCGGAGCTGCTGGACGACCACCCGTCCGATACCCGAACGTTGCTGGGTGCCGTGCGCCACAATGCGGTTGTACTTCTGCGCGGCAGCTACGATCTGCCGGGCCTCGAACATATCGTGCGCACAGGGCTTCTCTACATAGACATCCTTGCCAGCCTGGCAGGCCCAAATGGTCTGGAGGGTGTGGTGGTGGTTGGGTGTGGCGATGGAGACAGCATCAATGGACTTGTCCTCCAGCAGCTTGCGCAGGTCGGTGAACGCCGCGGGACGCTTCCCTTTGGCCTTCTCGACCGCGGCCACCTGGGCGTTGAGCACCGACTCATCTATATCGCAGATGGCGGCAATTTCGACGTTGGCCATCTGGTTGTAGGCCTCTATGTGGCTAAGGCCGCGGTCGCGCACACCCACACACGCCACGCGAACAGTGTCATTGGGACTGGCGAGAGCACTGGAGCGAAGCACTGTTCCGGCTGCGATGGCGGACCCTAAAAAGTATCGACGGTTCATGGCATGTAGTTTACGACGGCGGGTGGCGGTACGCAACGCGCAATGCCTGTCATCACATTGCCTCCGGCTAGAACGGCCGAGGGTAACGCCGTGGCGAGACGCAACACCTCCGCGCCGGTTGCATGTTATCGCGCGGTGCAATCTAATGTCTGGAGTCTATGCTGTGCCACCGGCGCCAGCTTCTGAAGTCCCTGTTTTGGTCCCGTGCGATGCCGCTTCTCGCGCAGACACCGGCTGCACGAGCGATCCAAGGCGAAGCCGGCGATATCAAATTGGCCCACCGGTTGAATGCAACGAGCATTACGGACGACGATCTGCTCTTTCTCCAGCAGATCGGACTCAAGTGGGTGCGGTTGGAGTTCGGCGACGCCGAGTTGCCGTTTGACTCTCTCCGGGTCACGCAAGAACGTTTCGCCCGGTTCGGCATGCGCATTTACTCTGCCGTACACCCGTCGTACCGCTCGCTTCGAATCCAATTGGGGCAGCCGGGGCGGGATCAGGATATCGAGATCTATCGCCGTTTTCTGCGTAACTTGGGCCGGCTCCAAATCCCTGTAGCGTCCTATGACTTTCACCCGGCGAACACGTACACAACCAGCTACGTCCAGCGCCGCAGCTACACGGCCCGCGAGTTTGACCTGAACGTTTTCCGAACCAAGATTGAGAAACAGGCGTTCGAACGCGAGTACTCGGCTGCGGAACTCTGGTCGAACTACACGTATTTCATGAACGCCGTGCTTCCTGCCGCCGCGGAGTCCGGAGTCAAGCTGGCCTTGCACCCGGATGACCCACCGCTCGCGAAGATGAACGGTGTGGCGAAGATCTTCACGGATTACAATGGCTACCACCGCGCCGAACTGGTCGCCGGTGACAGCCCACACTGGGGCTTGACGTTCTGTGTTGGCACCTGGTCGGAGGGCGGCGACCGCATGGGCAAGAACGTGTTCGAGATGATTCGGGATTTCGGCAGCCGGGGAAAGATCTTTGAAGTGCATTTCCGGAATGTGAGCGGCCCGCTGCCGCAGTTCGTCGAGACGTTCCCTGATGACGGCTATATGAACATGTACGAGGTGATGAAGGCGTTACGGCAAGTCAGGTTCAGCGGAGCGGCCGAGCCCGATCACGTACCGAAGCTCGCCGGCGACACCGGGTTGCTGCGGGCGGGCACTGCTTACTGCGTTGCTTACGTGCGAGCCCTGTTGCAACAGGCGAACGAGGAAGTCAGGTAGGCGCCCTCTTGGTGCAGCCTTCCCCGGCCCCGCCGCGTGCCCCGTCCAGCCGGCGCTGGGCAATCACGGACTGCTAAACGCCTCTCCAGGCGTAATTCAAATCACTGTCTGGACAATTCCAGCAACAGGTGCTCGGTGAACTTCGTTTGCAGCCTGGGGTTCGACGCGTCCACGCTGCCCAGATCTTGCCGGTTCACATAATCGAATACGCGGTACTTGCCCTTTTCCAGCCCGCGCAACTCCAGCGTGCCTTCCCACGGCTGCGCTTCGCCCACGAAGAAGGCATAGTACATCCTGCCGTCCTTCGCAATCGCATATCCTTCCGGCGAGTCGTACCCGATGGTGTAGAGGTTCATGAAGGTACCCTTGGAGAGCATCATGGAGTTGTAGACGGGAATCCACTGCTTCCAGATGGCTTCCTTGCGCGGCGTGAGGAACACGTCATCGAAGCGGTTCCCGTAATCCGGCCAGGTGAACTTGGTGCCCAGCACGCCTCCCGTGCCCACGGTGGAAGCGAAATCCTCGCCGAGGTCCACCTCTCTGTTGGGATCGAATCGGATCTTGCTCAGTTCCACGTGATCGCCGTAGACTGCAGACCGCGGGCCGAGCAGCGCCTTGTAGAGCTTGATCCGTCGCCGCACCTGCATAGAGCCCACCGGATCGGCGGTCACCGCCTGATTCTCGAAGGGCAGCCAGGCGAGGTTCGGGGTGGTCCCGCAGGGGCAGATCTGGGTCACGCTGTAGGGCTTCAGCGCTTTGGAGGTCTCCAGGATGATCTTGTACACGTCGGCCACCGCCCGCACCGAATCATCCGGGCTCTTGTGGTGGTGGGCGGGATTGTAGCAGCGCGGGACGGAGAAGATATAGTCCATCTTGGAGCCGTCGAAGTCATAGTTGCGAATCAACCTCTCGGTCACCTTCCGGAAGTACGACTGCACCTCCGGGAGCGCTGGGCAGAGCGCCGCCAGGCTGTTGTTCCGCAGCCCGGCGCGCTTGCCGGCGGCATCCTGGATAACCCACTCGGGGTGCTCCTGCGCCACCTTGGAGGGAGTTCCCCTGCGGCCCCGCCTTCCGCCTTGGCCGTCCGCCGCTTCTATGGGCGCCCACCAGACGGAGATGCGAATTCCGTTCTTGTGAAACTCGTCCACCATCCGCCGCACTGCGTCGCCCGCAAACGTTTTTTCGTTTGGTTCCCAATCGCCGGAAGCGTTGTACCAGCCGGCGTCGAGGGTGGCCCACTTGATCCCGAATTCCTTCAGTTTAGGGATGGTGCCCACCATTTGCGCCGGCGTGACGCTCCCCAGGTACCCCCAGCCGCACCAGTTGGCCTCGAAGGCGTCGCTTGGGGGTTGAGCCGGCACCCACGTCTGGCGTTGCAGGATCGCCGACCACATGCTTAGGGGCTCGTAATAATCTCCGGAGAAGACGGCGAGGAAGGTCCGCGGCGTCGCATAGCTCTCGCCGGGCTTCAAACTTACATCAGCGTCGATGCGCACGGAAGCCGCCACACGGCCATCGTCGCCCACCTGCACCGGAAGCGAGAGGGTTTCGGCGCGCGGTTCCACGTGGCCAATGGCCGTCCCGGCCGCCCGCGTCCAGAACGCCACCACGGGAATGCCGCCGCCCATGCCGGACGGTGTGGCCACACCAACCAGGTTCGGCTGCGAGAAGCCTTTCATGAGCAGGCTGACGTCATCGTTGCCCCACTTGAAGCTGGATCCCTGGAAAGACCACATCTGGAATGGGGATGCCTGGGGGTCCGTCAGGGCGGCGTTAAGCCGGCGCCGTTGGAACGAAATCTGATCCAGCTTGACGGCCACCTTCCCCGCGTTCCGGTAGGTAATGGTCAGAAATGCCGCCTTGGGAAAGTCGTCGTAGACCTCCAGCGCCAGCACCTTCTCCAGGCCCCTGGCGCCGCTCTGCTTTGCCGTGACCTCGATCCGCTTGCCGAGCGGTCCTATCCCGCCGCGAATGTCGCTGATCCGCGCGCGGCGGAAATCGAGCGGGTCGAACCGCGCCGCCGCGCCGCCACTCAACAGTAGGTCGCCGCCTGCCTCGCCCTGCGCCGGATCGTCCAGCGTGAGCTGCTGCCCGTTCTTTACTAGGCGCCCTTCCAGGTAGCCGGACGCCAGTAATTCGAACACCGCCGCCGGCGTCTTCACCTCGATGGCGCCTGCCGGGTTCACCGCGACATTGACTGCGGAAGCGCCGTGAGCACAGGTTAGCGCGCAAGCCGCCAGTGCTGCCAGAACCACGATACTCGTTGAGTTGCAACCCATTGTCGGTCTCCTCTACCCCTTCTAATGTACCTGCGCAGCCGAGCCCAGTTGAGCACCCGCCGCCTGGTTGCTTCGGCGGCGCAGGTGGCGGACCGAACCCGTTTCTCGAAGTCTTGCATCTTCTTGGTGAATTGAATCGCCAAGGCAAGTGTGGGCGCTTCTACAGTTCAATCCAGTGATACCAGATTAGCTACCCTGGGCAAAGTCCACGTGCGCTAAGTGTGGGTACCGGCCGGACGACATTCGTAAGCCAGCGGCGTGGATCGTATACACTTTGATCGATATCGTGGCCAAGGGAGGGAGTCTTGAAGCCGGCTATGGACTCATGCACAGCGGCAAGTTTCCGGAGAGGTAGGAATCCTCATTTATGAATCGACGAAGTTTTCTGATCGGCACGAGCGGCGCCATGTGGGCTCAGGCGGCGCCTTCGGACCAGCTCAATGTTGGTGTGATCGGGCCCGGCGGGCGCGGGCGCTTTCTGATGGAGCGCTTCGCGCGAGATGCATCGGTACGGCTGACCGCGGTCTGCGATGTTTACGAGCCGAATCTGGAAGCTGGGCTGTCACTGGCTAAAGGAGGCGCGAAGGCTTATCGGCACTATAAAGAGCTGCTCAGCGACAAGAACGTGGACATCGTGATCATCGCGACGCCGGAGCACTGGCACCACCAGATGCTGCTGGATGCGCTGGCCGCGGGCAAAGATGTTTACGTGGAGAAGCCGCTTTGCCACACGCCGGAGCAGGGCGTGGAACTGATGCACGCGGTGCGGAACTCCGACAGGATTGTGCAAGTGGGGATGCAGCGCCGCAGCTATCCGCTCTATCTGAAGGCGCGGGATGTGTGTGCCGCTGGAACGCTGGGGAATGTGCGGCTGGTGCGCACATGGTGGATCAACAACAGCCTAGGCGGAGGGACGGACAAGAAGCTGGAGGGGCCGCTCGACTGGGAACAGTGGCAGGGGCCAGCACCGCGCCACGCCATGGACCTCGACCGGTTTCGCAATTGGCGCAATTACCGGGATTATGCGGGCGGCATTGTGGCGGACCAGGGGGCACACATTTACGACGGTATCCATCTGATCCGCGGCGTCGGCTTCCCCATAGCGGTGAATGCGTCGGCTGGGAAAGTACACAGCGCAGAGGGGGACACGCCGGAAACGGTGGTGGTGGCGGCAGAGTATCCGGAAGATTTTTTGGGCGTCTTCACCATCAACTATGCGGGCATGCACTATCCTGGGCGCATGGACCAGCTTAATCAGTTTGACGGGGATGAGGCGCGCATGGACGTGGGCCGGGAGTTTCTCTCGGTGTACAAGCAGGCCGCGCCGGAAACGGCGGCCATCACGGCGACGGGTTCTTTCGACATGGCGTCCGATGCACACATTCAAAACTTTCTCGAATGCGTGCGGACCCGCAGGGAGCCGAACGGCACGCTTGAGAAAGGGTTTCAAGCGGCTCTCGTGATCCATCTGGCGAACCTCTCGCTGCAAACGGGAAGGCGCGTCAAGTGGAACGCGCAAGCGCAGAAGGTGGAGGTTTAGTCATGGTATCGCGACGCGAGATGCTCACAATGGGGGCCGGAGCTTTGGCTGGACTTGCCGCGGAGAAACCGGCAACGCCGAAGATCTGCATTTTTTCCAAGCATCTGCAATGGCTGAGCATCGGGGATGCGGCGGCACTGGCGGCGGAGAGCGGTTTTGACGGCGTCGATATCACGGTGCGCGATGGCGGCCACGTGCAGCCGGAACGGGCGGTGGACGAACTGCCTAAAGCCGCTGAAGCTGTGCGCAAGGCGGGCCTGGAAGTGCCCATGATCACGGCGGGTATTGTTGACGCGCACTCGCCACACGCGGAGGAGATTCTGCGGACTGCGAATGCGCTAGGCATCCGGTACTATCGCTGGGGCGGCTTTCCGTTAGATGCGCGCCAATCGATTCCAAAGCAAATTGCCGAAGACAAGGCGCGGGTTCGGGATCTGGCGGCACTTAACAAGCAATACGGTGTTTGCGCGATGTACCACACACACTCGGGCGCAGGCGTGCTAGGCGCATCGATCTGGGACCTCTACCTGCTGCTCAAGGATTTCGACTCGAACTCGGTCAGTGTGAATTTCGATATCAGCCACGCTACGGTCGAGGGCGGATTGGGCGGCTGGATCAATAGCGCCAGCCTGACGGCGCCGATGATGCGGGGCGTCGCGCTCAAGGATTTCTACTGGGAAAAGGGTGCCAGGGGCGCATGGGAACCTCGCTGGTGTCCCATCGGGCAGGGGATGGTACGATTCGTCCCCTTCTTGGAATTTCTACGGGATCGGCACTTCGCAGGACCGATCCAGCTTCACTTCGAATACCCCGAATTGGGTGGCGCGGATTCTGGCAAGCGCACGATTGCCATCAGCCGGAAGGAGTTTAGCGAGATTGTGCGGCGTGATTTGAACACAGTACGCGGCTTGATGCGCGAGGCTAAGTTGGGTCAGGGATAGAGAAAATATCTGCACCGCCGCCGGAGGGAGCGGCTAGGTGGTTCGGAACAGAAGCAAATCCAGACTGAACGTCACCCGCATCGCTTCGGTGGGGTGCGATCCCATCGGCCGGTAGATCAAATGCAAGATGTCGTGGACCGCGGCGGCGTCGAGGTCCGCGGCGGTGGTGACGCGGCGCTGATCCACGAGTTTGAAGTTGGGTGCGAACGTTTGGATGGCTCTGGCGGCGCGATCGCGGCCCGCGCCGCGTAACTCGATGAGATCGTCAGGCGCGGGAACGGCGACGAGAAGGCGTCCATCGTCGCGCAGGACACGCCGGAATTCGGTCGCATTCATTCGCGCCGTGATTGACAGGATGATCGAGAACGAGCGCTCCGCGTAAGGCACGAAGCGATCGGCATTGGCCACGATCCACTCGCATCCGGAGTAGCGGCGCGCCGCGGCATCAATGGCGGGAACCGAGATGTCGATACCATGTGCGCTAAAGCCGGTCTGGGCGGCAAGGGTGCCAAGGTAGAAGCCTTCGCCGCAGCCGGCATCAAGAACAATGTCGCCCGGCGATGCGGCCAGGATCTCCGCGATCGCTTGGAGCAGCGGCCCCGTCGCGCCGCGATCGTGCAATCGCCGCCGGGCTGCGAGAGCGGCGGCCGTGTCACCGGGCTGTTTGGACCGGCGCTCTTGCGGCTGGAGCAGGTTGATATATCCGCTCCGCGCGACGTCGAACGAATGGCCGCGCGCACAGAGCAGCCGCCGCTCCTCGTGAACGAGCGCCACGTGGCAATTGCGGACCGGGCAGAGGAGCATGCGTCGAGTGTAGCGGATGTTGGCGGCGGGGGGCCGCTACTCATAGCGCAGCACTTCAGTGGGGGCGAGGCGGCTGGCGCTTCTGGCGGGATAAATGGTAGCGAGGAAGCTGACGACGACGGCGACGGCCGCGACCCAGACGCCGTCCCAGATGCGGGGTTCGAAGGGCACGTAGCTCAGTGCGTAAACCTGCTCGTCGAGGGCGATCCAGTGGTAATGGTTGGCGAGGTAGCAGAGCGTGTAACCGATGACGAGGCCGATGGCGGTACCGGTCATGCCGATCAGCACGCCTTGCAGCATGAAGATTTTGCGGATCTGATTGCGGCGGGCGCCCATGGACATGAGCACGGCGATGTCGCGGTATTTTTCCATGACCATCATGACCAGAGAGATCAGGATATTGAGCGCGGCGACCAGCTCGATCAAGCCGATGGTGACGATGGTCACGTACTTCTCGATGCGAAAGGCGTTGAACAGAGGCTTGTTTTGTTCGATCCAGTTGGTGGCGACGAGTTTCGGCCCGAGCATTTTCTGGACGTCTTTGGTGACTTGAGGCGCGAGGTTCTGATCGTCGAGCTTGATCTCGATTTCGTTGACCACGTCGGGTAGGGACAGCGCCTGTTGGGCCGATTGGAGCGATGTGAAGGCCCATAGTTCATCGTACTGAGCGAAGCCGGTTTCGAAAATGCCAACGGCGCGGAATGGGCGGATGTTGGGGCGGGGGCCAAACGGCGTCATCTCTCCCTGGCTGACAGTGGTGATGACACTATCGAGCATCATTCCGGTGCTGCGAGCGAGCTGCGAACCCATTATGATGCCGGCGATTTTGCCTTGGGTTTTCAGACGGTCGAGCGAGCCCTCTTTCATGTGTTTCAGGATGTCAGTCGTCTGTAATTCGAGGTTGAGGTCGATGCCTTTCAGGACACCGGGTGCGGAAAGCTGCGCGCCTTGGAAAAACACGGGACTGTAGAGCGCCGGTGAGACGCCGATGACGTGGGGCACGTGGCGCAACTTCGCGGCGAGTGCTTCCCAGTTCTCGATGCCGTTGGCAGTTTCCTTTTCGAGGACGTCGACGTGCGCGGTGGCTCCGAGCAGGTTCTTCTGCAATTCGTTGCGAAAGCCGTTATTGACGGCTAGCGCGATGATGAGGGCCATGACGCCGGCGGCGACGCCGACGACTGAAATCACGGTGACGATGGAGACGACGGCTTCCTTGCGCTTGGCGCGCAGATAGCGGCGAGCGACGAAGACTTCGAATCCCGTGGGCACGGCGTCAGGTCTCGAGCGCGCGGAGGCGCTCAGCGATACCGATTTCGCCTTCGGGACGCAACAGCGGGAACAGAATCACGTCGCGGATGGTGCCTGTGCCGGTGAGCAGCATGGTAAGGCGGTCGACGCCGATGCCTTCGCCACCCGCTGGCGGCATGCCGTAACAAAGTGCGCGGACGTAATCCTCGTCCATCTGGTGCGCCTCTTCGTCGCCCTTCTCGCGCATGGCGAGCTGCATTTCGAAACGGCGGCGCTGCTCCTGCGGATCGTTCAGCTCGGTGTAGGCATTGCCGATTTCCATGCCGCCGGCGAAGAATTCGAACCGCTCGACGAAGGCGGGATCGTCGGGCTTGTTCTTCGAGAGCGGCGAGGTTTCGACTGGGTAATCGTAGATGATGGTGGGCTGCACCAACTGGAACTCGGCGACACGTTCAAAGATGTCGGCCAGCGCTTCGCCGGGAGTGGTTTTATCGGAGTGACGACGGAGCCACTCGGGATCGCGAACGTTGTCGGGAGTGGGACGGTCGGCCGCTTGCCAGAATTCGATGACCGCTTCGCGCATGGAGAAACGCCGCAGGCTTGCGAAATCGAGGCGCGCGCCCTCGTATTCGATTTCGGTTGAGCCGGTGGCATCGAGAGCAACCTGCTTCAGCAACTCGGCGGTGAGATCCATCAGGCCGCGGTAGTCGGTGTACGCCTGATAGAACTCGAGCATGGTGAATTCGGGATTGTATTTGAAGCCGAGACCCTCGTTGCGGAAATTGCGATTGATTTCGTAGACGCGCTCCAGGCCGCCGACGACGAGGCGCTTCAGGTAGAGTTCCGGCGCGATGCGGAGGTAGAGGTCGATATCGAGGGCGTTGTGATGTGTGATGAACGGCCGGGCGGTTGCGCCGCCGTAGAGGGGTTGCATCATGGGCGTTTCGACCTCAATGAAGCCCCGCTGCTCAAGCTGGTGGCGCAGGGAAGCGATGATCTTGCTGCGCGTGATGAAGACTTTGCGTGATTCGGGGTTGGCAATAAGATCGAGATAGCGCTGGCGGTAGCGCATTTCGACGTCCTCCAGGCCGTGCCATTTCTCGGGCATGGAGAGGAGCGTTTTCGCGAGGAACTCCAGGCGCTCCACGTGCACCGAGAGCTCGCCGGTGCGCGTGCGGAACAGGTAGCCCTCGGCGCCGATGACGTCGCCGATATCGAGGATTTGAAAAAGACGAAAATCGTTGGGACCGACAGCGTCGCTGCGCACGTAGATCTGGAGCTGCTCCCCGTTTTGCGCCAGGTGCGCGAAACCAGCCTTGCCCTTGCTGCGGATGGTTTTCACGCGGCCAGCTATGCGGACTTTCAGCGCAGGGGAAAGCTCTTCGGCGGGTTTGGGGCCGTATTCGGCAACGATCTGCGGGATGGTGTGGGTGAAGTCGTACCGCTTGCCGTAGGCGCGGTACCCCAGGTCTTCGATCTCGCGGATGCGTGCCCAGCGCTGCTTGAGCAGCTCATCTTCCAGGGACAAACGATTCTCCTTTGGGGGAAATACGTTATTATAATCGCTTTGACGCGCTCTCTAACGATCGTTATCCCCGCTTACAACGAAGAGAATCGGCTGCCTGCCACACTCCGGCGTGTGGGCTGCTACCTTTCCCGCACGGAGTGGGACTTTTCCGAAATTCTGGTGGTGGACGACGGCTCGCAAGACCGGACGGCGCGGCTAGCGCAGAATATGGCCGGGGAGAACGCAGCGATCCGGGTGCTGCGCAATCCTGGGAATCATGGCAAGGGCTACGCGGTGCGCAATGGCGTCCAGAAGGCCAAGGGGGAATGGACGCTGGTGACGGACGCCGATCTTTCCACGCCTATTGAGGAGCTGGAAACGCTGTGGACGGCGGCGCGGGAGGCGCGGGCGCAGGTGGCGATCGGATCGAGGGCGCTCGACCGGTCGCTGATCGGTGTGCATCAGCCGCTGTTGCGGGAGTCGGCGGGGAAGTTATTCAACCTGGCGGCACGGCTGACGGCGGGTTTGCCCTTCCGGGACACGCAATGCGGCTTCAAGTTATTCGAAACGAGCGCTGCACGTGAAATTTTCCGGCGGCAGCGCATCGAGCGATTCGGATTCGACGTGGAGGCACTTTTCATTGCGCGGCGGTTGGGTTACTCCGTGGTGGAGGTTCCGGTCGAGTGGAACAACGTGGCGGGCACGAAGGTCAGTGCGTTCGGCGGGCTCGCGGCTTTTCTGGACCCTCTGAAAGTGCGCTGGCACCAGTTGCGTGGGCACTACCGTTGATTTGGCGGCCGGCTACCTTCTGACGATGACTTCGCGCAACTGTTCGCGCGTGAGGAAGAACTTGACCGACTCGAATTTCTGAAAGAGCTTTTCCAGGCTGCGATTGTTGAAGATCTGGGCAGGCTGACGCGTGCCGCGCTGGGCGAGGACCAGATTCTGCTGGTCCTTAATCCGGAACGAATAGAAGGGCGCCTGGCGGGCCTTCTCATCGGCATGGAAATATGCCAGCAGGTAGCCTTGCGGGCGCACGATGGTGGAGAGCTTTTCCAGTGTAGCGGCGAGCAGAGGGGGTGTGAGGTACTGCAGAACGTCCCACACCAGCACACCATCGAACTGGTCCTTTTCGAAGTTGAGCATCTGGCGCAGGAATTGGTCGATGCGTCCTTGGTTGGCCTGGTCGTTAGGGTCTTCGTCACCGAAGACATCATCGAGGGAGCGGACGAAATCCTCGGAATAGAGCCGATGGCCGAGGTTGGTGATGAAGTTGATGTTCTCCTGGCTGGCGCCGGCGAAATCAAGAATGGACAAACCGACCTGGCCGCGGACGTAGGCGAAAAACTGTTCAAGGCCGCGACTCTGGCGTGACGTCACGACCTCTCGATCGAACAGGGTGGCAGCGGAGGCATGATTCGCGGGCACAATAACGGAAGGACCAGGCGACAACAAAGCGCCTGGACGACGGAGCATGCTCCTCAACCGTTCCGAGATCAACTACCTGACCCCCTTCGTTGAGCTTAGCGCTTCACCTCGGCGGCAACAGCAACGCCCTGTGCGTTGGCGGCGGGGGCCGGCGTGCTTTGCGGCCGGGGCGGCGCACTCGGGGACGACCTGGCAGGTTCGGGCTTGACGATATCGATGCTGCCCTTGAAATAGGCACCGTCCTCAATGATGATGCGCGCGGTTTTGATGTCGCCGACGAGCCGGGCATCCTTACGGATTTCCAGTTTGTCGCTGGCATCGACGTTGCCCTGGATGTTTCCCAGAACCACGACTTCGCGCGCTTTCACGCTGGAGTGGACCTTGCCGTTGGGGCCGATGGTGAGCCGGTGATCCTGAAGTTCGATCGTACCCTCCACGTCGCCATCGACGTACAAGTCCTCTTTGCTGAAGATCTGGCCGTTGATTTTCACGGCCTTCCCAATGCTGGCCTGACCACGCGTGCTGTCCGGCGGCTCAGGGGTTTTAAAAGGCGTGCTGGACAAGGGTGTTGCCTCCTTCTTCACTTCGATGGGATTTGACGGCGGAGTCGCCGCCGGTCGTGGCGCGGGTGGAACCTCTTCCTGACGCTTGTTAAAGATACTCATTTATGGCGGCCCTCCCGTTTATGAAATCACGGAATCCGTAATCTACCGCTCTCCTAGTCTATAAGGGATTCTAGAAAAAAGGCAAACCACACTTAGAATATCGCTGCAACGGGTCCGGCATAATGGTGGTTTCACCACACGGCATCGGCATAGAAGCCTATGTTTCCTGATATAACGCGGCCAGGAAGGCCGGCAATCCTCAGGACGGAAAGCCGAATCAGCTTGCGCTGGCGCGCCGGAGTGCGGTTTCATGGAACGGATGATGACGATTCGTGATTTCTTCCCCCTGTTGGCAGTGTTGCTGGTTCTTCCCTTGCTCGTGACCCGAGGGCGAGGTGCGGACCGTAATGCGGGACAAGACTCTCTCGCTTACGTCGGAACCGGCTCGGAGAAGGGCAGCGAAGGTATCTACGTTTTTCGCTTCCACGCCGCGAGCGGTAAGCTCACCCCACTTGGACTGGCCGCGGAGGCCACCAACCCTTCCTACCTGGCGATCCATCCCAATCACCGCTTCTTGTATGCCGTGAACGAAGTGAACGAGTTAGGGGGCCAAAAGACGGGCGCGGTCAGCGCGTACTCCATCGACAGTAAGACGGGCAAGCTGACATTTCTCAATCAGGTTTCTTCGCACGGGACCGGCCCGTGCCATGTAACCGTGGACAAGACCGGCAAGAATGTCTTCGTGGCGAATTATGAAGGCGGAAGCATCGCAGTGCTGCCGATCGAGGCCGATGGGAAATTGCATGAGGCCTCCGCCGCCATCCAGTACCATGGGTCAGGTGTCAACAAGGAGCGGCAGGAGGGGCCGCACCCGCACTGCATCGGTACATCGCCTGACAACCGGTTCGCGTTGGTGGCGGACCTGGGCCTGGATGAAATTCTGGTCTATCGGTTCGATCCCGCGAAGGGATTGCTAACACCGAACGATCCTCCGTTCGGCAAAGCTTCTCCCGGCGCTGGTCCGCGTCACTTTACGTTTCATCCCAACGGGCGGTTTGTGTATGTGATCAACGAAATGCACTGCACGGTTTCGACGTACGAGTACGACGCCGGGCACGGAGCATTGCGGTTGAAGGGTACGATTTCGACGCTGCCCGATGGCTACAAAGTCACCAACAATGACAGCACGGCTGAGCTTCGGGTGCATCCTTGCGGGAAATTCGTGTACGGTTCCAATCGCGGCCACGATAGCATCGCTGTCTTTGCGGTCGATGCGGCGGCAGGAACGCTTACGCAGGTGGAGCGCGTGCCGACGCAAGGTAAGATTCCGCGCGGATTTGATCTGGATCCAACGGGGAGATACTTGATTGCCGCGAACCAGGACTCCAACAGCCTAGTCGTATTTCAAATTGATCAGAAGACAGGCCGGCTCACGCCGACGGGGCAGAAGCTGGAAGCAATGGCGCCGGTCGACGTCGAGTTTGTGCCGGTGAAGTAGCGCGGGCGCGCTCAGCTGCGGGGCCGCCCGATCCATCGGGGAACCGCCTGCAAGTACTGCTCGTAGCCGGAGCCGCGCGTTTTGCGCAGGTGAGGCTCTTCCAGAAAGACGACTACGATTTCGAAGAAGAGCGCCGCGGCGATGCCGTAGATCAGGATTTGGCTGGATCGATATAGCACCGCTTGTCCGAAGATTGCGGCCACCACGGCGACATACATTGGATTGCGAGAAAAACGATAGGGACCGGTTCGGACAACATCCGGCGGCTCCTCGCCGAGCAGGAACCCCAGGTGGCGCGTGAAGAAGATGGCGGGCGTGCCTCCGGCCAGCAGAAAGCGGACCAAGCACCACAGATACAGTACCGCGCCCGCGGCAACTAAGATGTAACCCACTTGCCAAATGCCGGGAGCCACCCCGCCTGGCGTGCGTAAAGCCTGCGGGACCAGGCAGCCGACCACGCACGGCACAAGAAACGTGAAAACCAAGCCGCGCAGCCAGAGCATGTGAACGCCTCGCTGCCGTCACTATAACAGGTGTCCAGCATACGCAACCGTGCGGTCGCTTTCAATCTCCAGAAGGCGGTTGTATTTGGCCAGGCGCTCGGACCGGGTGATGGAGCCGACTTTGATTTGGCCCGCGCCCGAGGCCACGGCGAGATCGGCGAGAAAGTCATCTTCGGTCTCGCCGGAGCGTGCCGAGATCACCGCGCGGAATCCGGCTTCCCGCGCGCGATCGATCACCTGGAAGGTCTCGGTGAGCGTACCGATCTGGTTCATCTTCACTAGCACGGCGTTTGCGGATTTTTCACGCATGCCGCACTCGAGGCGGGCGGGACTCGTGACGAACAGATCATCGCCGATGAGCTGCACCTTCGATCCAAGCGCTTCCGTCAGCTTCTGCCATCCGGTCCAGTCGTCTTCCGCGAGGCCGTCTTCGATCGAGACGACGGGGTAGCGACTGACCCAGCCGGATAGCAGGTCGACCATCTCGCCGGAAGTCAGCGACCGGCCTTCGGTGCGCAGCTCGTACTTCGTGTTGTTGTAAAAGTGCGACGCGGCGACGTCGATGGCGATCGCTATCGTCCCGGCGCCGTGATATTGTGTGGCGCCAATGGCTTCCTGCATCACGTCAAGGGCTGTCGCATTGGTTGGCAAATGCGGGCCCCAGCCGCCTTCATCGGCGACACCCGTCAGGAGATAGCCGCCTCTCTTCAACACCCCGTGCGCGGCGTGATGCATGGCGACGATGGCTTCGAGAGCCTCAGAGTACGTAGGGAAATCGAGGGGGATGGCGAGAAAGTCCTGGAACTCGAAGTTGCGGCCGGCGTGGAGCCCGCCCGAGAGTATGTTGACCATGGGGACGGGCACGACGGCGCTGCGATGGCCCGCAAGGTAACGCCACAATGGAACGCCGCGTGAACGGGCGACGGCGCGTGCGACGGCACAGGAGACACCCAAGATAGCGTTCGCACCGAGCCGGGATTTATCCGGCGTGCCGTCGAGATCGATCATGCGCTGGTCGATGGCGGGCTGGTCTTCGGCGTTAGCGCCTTGCATCGCGGGAGCCAGCACGCTCCGCACGTTCTCAACGGCTCGGCGGACGCCTCTTCCCGCGTAATGCCCGGAATCGCCGTCGCGAAGCTCACGAGCTTCGTGGGACCCGGTCGAGGCGCCCGAGGGTACTTTGGCGTTGGCAACCGTATCGTCGGAAAGCCCCACCTCGACCATGATCGTGGGGTTGCCGCGTGAGTCCAGGATCTCAAGCGCGCGAAGATTCTTGACGGTGAGGCTCATGCGGCGCACCTCTGAGCTTGCTCGAAGACATCGGCAACACGCGTGGGCGGAGACAGGATCAAGTTGCGTGCAAAGCGGCGGATAGTTTCGCGCAGAGGAGCTTCCGTAATGTATTCGGCGGGCGACTTGCCGTCGATGCGCGCGAGCAGCAGACAGCCCAGGTGAGCCAGCGTGGCCGCTTCGATCCAATCGCAATCGGCCGGTATCATGGCGCGGTAGACCTCCCAGAAGCGCAGAGCGAGCCGCGCGAGTTCGGCGCCCCACTGAGGCCGGTAGAACGATTTCAGCAAAAGATGATTGAGCAGGAATGCGGAGTCGAACGCCGGATCGCCGAAATGCGTTACCTCGAAATCGATGGCCATCACCGCGCCGGGGCTCACGAGGAAATTCTTGGGGCTCCAGTCGCCGTGGACCAGGCTGACTCTTCGTGCGGAGGATGCATGCATGAGCCGGTCGAAGTTCGGGCGGAGATCGGGGTGGCGCGCCGCGGTGGTGCGGTAATAGGGGTCGAGGCGCAATTGGTCGAACACGGTTTGGTCCCCGAAAACGCGTTCGGATTCCGGGTCGCCCCAACTCGCCGAGACCATCGTCGCAAGGATACCGGCGATGCGTTCGGCCACGCAGAGTTCGAATTCTCCGCGCAGGAGGATCGACTTCCACGTCGCGGCGTTCGCGGGTGCGGCGCTCATCGCAAGAAGGCAATTCTCCCGGTCTTCAAATAGAATCTCGGGGAGGCTGCCGATGGGCAGACGGGGCGCGAGCCAGCGCATAGCGGCCGATTCGCGGAAGACGCGGTCGCGGTCGGAAAACCAATCATCTTCGACGCGCAGCTTGCCTAACGCCTGTTTCAGAATTGAGCGGCGTTCCCCGGCTTCGACCAGCAAGACCGTGTTGGAAACGCCGCCGCCCAGCTCGGTAACGCGCGGCGCCTCGCCGGCGATGCCACGCGAACCCAAGTATTCCGCAGCGTTGTCCGTTTGGAGCTCAAACAAGCGAACATGATAACAATTTGGTGGAAGTGACCGTCGTGCGTCGCGCGGAACTGAGAAGATCGGGTGTGGTCAAAGTCCACATGCTGTTGGCCCTGTTCCGGGCAACGCGAAATCCGGTCAAATCCTGTGCCGGGCCAAAACCGCCCAGAGCTGTCTGTGCAGTCCAACGGGAACCGGCGGCGGATCGCAACTTCTGTACAGCTCGATCGTCTTTCTGACAGTTCGGACCAGACACGCGCAGTGCCGGCAGGATCGAAGATGGTTAAGACAAGCCGGCGTCACGTGAGCTAGAGCGTCCTCGTCCAGGAGCTCGTTCAGCTGCGCAAGGAGCGCGCGGCACTCGTTGGAACACATTGCTGCCTATTGGATGACGCAACGCGGCGGAAGGACCCAGAATCTATACGCTTTCGTTGGTGCCTGTTACGCGCTGCCGATCAGCACGCCGGTAAGAAACACCAGGGCGCCGCCCAAGCCGACCTGGAGGGCTGCCGATAACGGAGGCGTTTCCATATACCGGTGCCGAATCCAAGAAATGACTCCCAATTCGATCAAGACGATAATGATGGCGGCGGCCATCGCGACTTTGAAATCCGGAATCAGGAAGGGCAGGGTGTGACCCACGCCGCCGAGCGCCGTCATCAAGCCACAAATCAGACCGCGTGCCCAAGGGTGCCCACGGCCGGTGAGGCTTCCGTCGTCGGAGAGTGCTTCGGCGAACCCCATGCTGATTCCGGCGCCGAGTGACGCCGCCAATCCCACGACAAATGCGTCCCAGCTACTCCGTGTGGCAAATGCCGCGGCGAAGACCGGCGCCAGCGTGGACACCGAGCCGTCCATCAAACCCGCCAGACCGGGCTGAACGATTTGCAGCACAAACAGGCGGCGATTGGCCTCATCCTCCTGGTGCTTGATTTCCGGGCGCAGCTTGTCCTTTTCCAGCGCCTCGGCGCGATCCTCGTGCGTCCGTTCCTCTTGCGCGAGGTCGTCCAACAACTGGCGCACACCTGCGTCTTTGGCCCGCGCTGCGGCCTTTTCATAAAAGTGCCGGCTCTCTACCTCCATGGCGCTTACCTGGTTGCGCACGGTCTCCAGGCCCAGCGGTCGAACTAGCCACATCGGTTTGCGGCTGACAAATCCCTTGACGTCCTGCCGCCGAATGAGCGGGATGTGCTCGCCGAACCTCTGCTGATAAAGCTCAATGAGCCTGCGCCGGTGTCCCGATTCTTCTGTGCGCATACCGTCGAATACGGCTGCCGAGGCGGGAAAATTCTCGCGCAGACCTTCGGCGTAGTCGGCGTAAACGCGCTCGTCCTCCTCCTCCAACGAGATGGCGAGCGCGAGCATCTCGCGTTCCGAGAGACTGTCGAAGTTTCGCATAAGTCGATTCTATGACAGCACGAAGAATAGGGAGTGGTCGCGTAGTTTGATCTGTTGGATTACAGCCTGCTCTTACTGATGTATCCAGGGAATAGACAATCGACCCTATACCCAACCGCCTCGCCGGACTCATTCGGATGCAGCTGCATCCGCCAGTAGGCCATAGCGTCTTCCGCCGAACTGCTCTAGCAGTCCCTTACGTCAGCAAAGTGGGTAGCAGCCAGCAGCGGCTAGGATAACGATGACGGCACAGGCCTGAATGGCGCGGGCCGCACAGACGAATGGAGAGGGCGCTCTAAGACGTGCGGCGCAGAGGATCAATTCCAGCCTTCTCCGTAAGCTGCTTTCGCAATTCCCGATTACGCACGCGGCGCGCAATCTTTTGCTTGCGTAGTCGACCGAACTGGGACTTGTCTCCGTTGCGTCTGGACATCGTTCACACCTGCTTTCAGTTCCCAAGTTTATCAGAAGGAGCTCGAAATTCACCGAGCGAGGTTTCGCGCGGAACACTATCCGTTTGGATTGCCGCTCTATCTCATTGGTTAGCATCTGGAAGGTTCCGCACAAAAGTCGAATCCCGGCATGGCGGCTCGCGAGAACCTATATCTCCTGACAAATCACAGGCACACGGGTCAAGAAGGGATAGCGCACTGTCCCGGGTTAAGTCTGGACCCTGTATTGCCTTTGTGCTTCCACGGAGGAAACATGGCCAGTGCATGCGCTGTGATGCCGGAAGCGTCGGGTGGTTTTGCAGAGCCGCGAAGGGATCAGCGCTCCAAGGGCCGGTATCCGATCGCCTTAGAGCTCCAGTACAAACTACTGCGCGGAAGCCGGGTGGAGCGGATGGGACTCGGCAGAACGCTCAATATCAGCAGTGGCGGTGTTCTTTTTGAAACGGACAATCCGCTACCGGTGCGTGGCTCGGTGGAACTGGCGATGAAATGGCCGTTCTTGCTTCAGGGTGCCTGCGGGCTCAAGTTGGTTGTCCGCGGGCGCATCGTTCGATGTGATGCCGGTACCAGGGCAACCGCAGTTCGTGCGGAGTACCACGAATTCCGAACGGCAGGGACGCGGCTCGCGACCATGGCTGGCGCAGCCGTGGTAAGCGGGAAAGAATAGCGAGCGTGGTTTCAGCTTCGCGGCTTCGGCGCAACGCTCACAGCTTTCAGCGCTTCGAATAGCTTGCGGGGTTGAAGGGGCTTCGCCAAAAAGTAATCCACCCCTGCGGCGAAGCACTGTTTGCGCATCTCTGTCCCGGCATGAGCGGTCAACGCCAGGATCGGCGTATGCCTGCGTTTCTTGCTGTCGCTTTCCCCGAATGGCCGCAGCCACCTCGAGTCCACCCATCTCCAGCATTTGGATATCTAGCACGATCAGTGCCGGCCCACAAGAAGCCGGTGCGGTCCTGCAGCAGCGCGTGCACCTCCGGCACCTGTAGGCCGTCGCGATGGCTGTAATACTTAAAGCGATACCGTTGCGCGCAGAGTGTTACCGGCGCGAGAAGTACAACCACGCCAACCAACACAGACCGCACCGACAACCGCTGCCGAGCGATGCACGCCTCGATCGAGACAGAAGCATCTACTTTTATTGTTTCGAAGCCGAAGCGGAAATCCAATGTCTACTTTAATTAGTGAAGTTGGCGAACCGGCGCGGCGAAATTCGCAACTGCCGCCGCGTGACCATCAGCCGACCGGCGCGGCCTGGTCACGTGATAGTACGCGCCCCATCCCCGCGGAGATCACTTGTTGCGCGCGCAGGCCGTCTCGATGTGTAGTGGGGAAGGGTGCTCCCGAACGGCAGCATTCGATGAAGGTAGCGAGTTCCGCTTTGTAGGCCGGACCAAAGCGGTCTACAAACTCGGGCAGCGCCCGGCCGTACTCTCGCATGGCGAACGTAAGGTGCGCGAGCGGTTCTTTACGGTCCCGGCGGCCGTACGCATCGACGACGATCTCGAAGGGCTTCTGATCGAAGCGGCCGACATGAATCTGCCCTTGTTCGCCAAAAATCAGAGTTTCGACGCGGTAGCCGGAAACGTGATTGCGGCTTACTTGAACCTGCGCCACGGCCCCATCGCCGAACCAGAGGTAGAGAAGAGCGTCATCGAAGTCTTCCTCGGAGGTGGTGAGACGGTGGCTATAGATGCGAGAGCCGATCGTCAGGGCGGCCGTGGGCATGCTCCCGGTGAGCCACAGGATCTCGTCCACATTGTGTACCGACATGTCCGGAAGAATTCCGCCGCTTTTATATCCGTCGGGCGCGGGGAACGAATCCTCCAGGGCGGAATTTATCTTGAAAACGCGGCCAATCGCGCCGGTATCGAGGAGCTGTTTCGCGTACCGCAGGGGCGCATCAAACCGGCGCTGAAAAGCCAGCATCAGTGCCTGCGGATGATCCCGATCCAGCTTGGCTGCGAACTCGCGATCCGTTTCGAGAGCGCCAGTCAGCGGCTTTTCCAGCAGAACGCGAAGGCCCGCTTCGATGAGTGTGGTGGCGTGCCTGCAGTGATCCGGTGTCGGCGTCACAACGACCACCGCGTCGCAGACGCCCGACTCGGCCAATTCTTCAATCGACGCGAAGACCGGGATGTTGCGGCCGATCTGAACCGCGAATTCGTGCGCGCGTGTGACGTTAGCGTCGGCCAGCGCCGCTAACACGCAGCCTCCGGTTTCCTGTGATAATTCATAGGCATGCAGCGCATGGATGATTCCCATGCGGCCGATCCCGGCAACAGCGAGTCTTATGGGTGCGGACATGGCAAGAGATGCCCAGTGTACCCCACCGGAGGGGCCATTCGAATCGGCTCCCGGCCACCGAAATATGGCTGCCGGTGTCTAAGCCTTCTCGTGCCGTGAGTACTTGCTGAGCAGGCCCAACAGTCTGGCCGCTGTCTTCGGAGCCGCCACGCGCCCCCTAACGATTTCCTTGTTGTCCAGTTTCTTGCCGTAAAGAGCGGCGTTGTCACCCAGGTCCTGCCGCAGCGTCGCGCCTTGCAGGGAGATGCCAGCGAAAATACCGCGCGTACGTGACCACGAGAGAATCTCCGCCGTCATCATGGCGTCGGTCTGTGCCGTGGCATCTCGTCCCACCGGCCCCGCCGCCACTTCGCCTTCACCTCCCAGCGTGAATTGGCTGGAGAGCAACCGCTCGGCCCCACGATCGTTCATCACCAGCAGCACCACGTCGGTCTCCGACCCGCCAATCTGGAAACCAAAGCTGCCTCCCTCGACGCGCACCGCGGCCGGTGCCGACCAACCTGTCGCACCTTTGCGGCACACAATGAAACCCTTGCCGTACTTGGCACCAAAGATGAAAGCGCCCTTCTTCAAGCCGGGCACAACCACCACACAGTGCGCCTTTTCGAGCAGATCGTGCGGAATGCCTTTATCGGGCGCGGCCATGATTTCCGAAAATACCGCCCCGGCTTCGTGCAACCGTTCGGCCGTTTCGTTCTTCGCGGCCAGGGGTGCCGCTATCAGCAAAGCGATCGCGCAAATTCGCATCTGTGGTTGCATCCTCCCTAGCATAAATCGTACGCAAGCTTATCCGCCGGAACCTAAAGTGCTCTTCGCACATACCGCGGCGCACGCCCATTTTCGATATGATCGCTGACGTGCGAAATAACAACCCGCTCCGGAGAACAGGAATGAAAGTCATTGCTGATTTGTGCGTCATCCCCATGGGAATCGGAGTCTCTGTCTCACGGGAGGTTGCGGTGTGCGAGCGCATTCTGGCCGAAGCCGGCCTGAAGACCAGGCTCCACGCGTACGGCACGAACATCGAAGGCGAGTGGGACGACGTCTTCGCCGCCATCAAGCGATGCCACGAAACCATTCACGCCATGGGAGTTCCCCGGATCTCAACTAACATAAGACTGGGGACTCGGACCGACCGGGAGCAGACGATGGAGGATAAAGTCCACAGCGTCGAGCAGAAGCTCCGGTCTGCCGAGTAAGGAAGTTATCTGGCCGGCTCTCTTGCTTGATCGTTCAGAACCGGCCGAATTTTTCGTAGGCCTCGAGTGGCTGCACGCCTTCGAGAATCGCTTTTCGAACCGCATTTTCGGTGTGCACTACGGCTTCGGCCTTGGTAATGACTTCCTCAGCGACGGATTGGGGAAGCACCACGACTCCGTCGCGATCACCAACCACGAAGTCACCCGCGTGAATGCGGACTTCCCCAATGGTGATAGGAACGTTGCAGTCCGTCAGGCGCCAGCGGCCGACAATATCCTGTGGTGTCTTGTACCGCGCGAAGACAGGAAAGCCGAGCCGGAGAATGTAATCGATGTCGCGGATGCCGCCGTCAATGATCGCGCCTCTGCCTCCGCGGAATTTGGCAGTTTCACAAGACAGTTCGCCGAAATGCGCCACCGTTCGGTCGTTCGGCTGGCTGATGACGATGTCGCCCGGCCCGATCGATCCCAACATCTTCAGAAACGGCAGGAAGTAGTCGTCACGCGGCAGCCCGTTGGCGCGCTCGCCCGTGACGGTGAGCGCGCGGCCGGCGATGGTTTGGCCGGGCTGGATTGACTGGAGTTCCGCCGGCAACACCTGGTGCGTATACCCCATTTCGTCGAGGATGTCGCTGATGGCGCCGGTGTAAGGAATCGCGGCGAGGCGATCAATGAGCTGCTGGCTGGTAGGCATCGATGAGTTTTCCATGGTTCACGAGCGGCTGATCATTCACTTCCACGGTGGCGTCCGGGAAGAAGAACCAGCGTACGAAATCTCCGCGAACCTGGCCGCCGAGTTCGGCGTTGTCGCCCAGGCTCATGCGGACCACGCCCGCGCCGTACCCGTAGTACGCCAACGTTGAGCCAGACGGGTTTTGGAGCTTGGGGTTAAAGCCCAAGGCGAATTCACGAAAGCTGCGTGCGGCGTCCCCACCAGCCGAGATGGCCTCGTCGGCCGCTTCCATATTTTCGCCGGCGGAAATGCCCGTGATCGAGCCATCATGAATGTCGAGCTTCAAGTTGCGTACGATACCTTTGGCGAAGCGGGCGGAAGGGATCACCAGGTGGCCGTTCACGCTTTCTTCGATGGGAGCGACGCGCAGTGCGCCCGCCGGCAGCTCGATCTCGCGATCCACCCGTACCCGAGCCGCCCGTGCATGCCGGGCCGTGGCATTGCCATCCTGCTTGTTGAACGGGCGATTGCCGACTCGAAAACTAATGTCCGTTCCCGCGGGCGTGCGCACGCGCACCACGCCCGATCGCAACAGTTTGATGGCGCGATCCTGCGCCGCGGAGAGTGCGGCGTAGTCAATGTCGAGGGCGGTCTGATAGACACGATCGAGCGTACTCGAATGCGTCCCCGGAAGGCCATCCGGCTCGACGCTGCCCTCCGCCCAGTGGAAATGGATCTCGCGGCGCGCGCCGCCGCGCTCTAGCCAGGCTTCCAGGGCTTTCCGCTCCTCGGCCGAGTTCTTGCGTTTGCTCAAGGGCAGCCAAAGATAGATATCCGCCGCGCTGAGATCGTGGACCTCGACCGCCCCCGCCTCCTTGAGCCGCTTGCGCAGTGCTTCAGTGAGCTCCTGGAAGTAGGCGGGATCGCCACCGAACAGGACGCGCTCACCGCGTGTTGGCTTCAACGCTTCGACGATCCGCCCGGCGATGTGATCGTAATCGAGCGCTCCCGGCGACGTTTCAAACAGGAAGAAGTCGTGCACGGTGCGCGCGATTTCGGCGATGGCCCGCTCGCGCGTGGGAACAGGGTTGTCGGACGCTTTCACAAACACGGCAATCGCGACATGCCCGGTGTTGTCCGGCAGAGTGACGATGCCGACGTCATTAGTAGTACCGCCGATTGATCCCGTCTTATGGGCGACTTCGGTTCCCTCCGGCAGAATGCCCTTCAACCGCTCCTGGCCTGTTTCGCAGCGCCGCATGATGTCGAGCAGCAGATCGGCGGATTCAGGCTTCAAGACTTCCTTGTCCTTGAGCCAGACGCGCGCCAGAAGCGACGTCATCGCGCCGGGTGTAGAGGTGTCGCGTGGGTCCTTATCGGATGCCGTGGCTGCTTTCCTGGCTTCGTCGCGCGGAACGGCGTCCAGCAGTTGCCGCCACATCTGCGGCGACCATTGATTCTCGGGCGGCAGGTTCTTCACGCCGTCCCAGTCGGCGATCAGCCGCGCCTCGGAACGGTTGACGGTGATGCCGCTGATGCCCAGGTCGCGCATGCGAGCCGTTACGACTTCAGGTCCGCCAGCCAGGCGCAGCAGGACATCGGCCGCACTGTTGTCGCTGATCACGAGCATCAGCTCCATGAGATTGCGAACCGAAAGCGAAGCGCCCGGTGCGCGGAACACATCAGTGAGGATGCCGCCGCCCGGATGAAAATCGGAGGTGTGCAGCTCGACCATCTGGTCGAGTTTGACCTCGCCTGAATCGACGCGATGCAGAAGCGTGACCGCGACGGGGATCTTGAAGGTGCTGGCCATGGGGAATCGCTCGTCCCCGTGCAATGCAATGGTGCGGCCAGACTCGAGATGGACGGCACTGGCTCCGACCACGCCCCCCGCAATCTGGGAGACACGCTCGATTTCGCGCTCGAGCCGGACCAGTTGCGAATCCGCACCCGCGAGCGCGCTGGTGAGAACAAACGCCGCGAGAACAGCCCTGGGCACGGAAAACGTCAGCGGTTTGGCCATCCGGAAAAAACAAAGATAACACTTCCGCGGTCGCGGCTTATAGCCCAACGAAAAGCCTGTAAGCCCTAAGCGACGGGTTCCCACCTACGGCAGTTCTTTGATGCGAACGTTGCGGAACCAGACGCGAGCAGGCCCGTGGCCCAGGAAACCGTTTGAACTCGAAGCGGAACACGAAATTGGCGTATTCTTTCTCGGTGAAGAAGTTGCCTCCGCCATCGGCGGGACACTCAAGTAAACCGTTCTCGATGATGTAGCCGTCGGCCTCTTGGCCCACGAGCTTCCAGCCGGAAGGCTCATGACCACGGCGAGGCGCGGGCGCGAAAGACAGCCACGCCACGATTCGCCAACGGGGTCGAAACCTGGGACCAGATAGAATGAGTACTCGATCAGGAATGCGGCGATGAGGGACAGGACCGCCCAGAGCGGAATATTCTTCTGGCGAGCGTGCAGCCAACCGGCAGCGCTCAACCCAATCCAGCCGGTCAACAGGGCCGCCCGGAAGGCCCCGAGCCTTGGATGCATCGGCATCATTCTAGCATCGGGGCTGTCGCCAGCCGTTTCGGCGCAAGATCCGCCGGCCGATCTGGCGCGCCGCGTGGCACACATCGAAAGCGAGACAGAGCGGGCACGGGAGCACTACACATACCGGCAGTCGGTGACGGTGGAGGAGTTGAGCGACCGCGGCGGTATGGTGGGCGAGTACCGCGAGGTGCGCGACGTTATCTTCTCACCCACCGAAGAGCGCACGGAACAGATGATCGGCGCGCCCCTGCTGACGCTGAAGAACTTGAAATTAACCGACGAGGATTTCGCCGACATCCGCAATATTCAGCCGTTTGTGCTGGTGGAGGAATTGCTTCGGATTTACGAGACCAAATTTCGCGGCGACGAAAAGATCGACGGTGTGGATTGTTACGTGCTGCAAGTGCGGCCGCGGCAGATCCTTTCGGGGCAGCGGTTGTTCGACGGCATGTTGTGGATCAAGAAAGACGACCTGGCGATTATTCGCTCCGAGGGCCAGGCGGTGCCGCAGGTGCTTAGTATGAAACAGGAGAATTTATTCCCGCGATTCACCACCGTGCGGCAGACGATCGATGGGAAACACTGGTTTCCGATTTTCACCTACGCGGACGACACGCTACCGTTTCGAACGGGGCCGCAACGCATCCGATTGAAAATTCGCTACAGCAACTACAAGCGGTTTGGCGCAGACACGTCGATCACATTTGAGAATGAAAAGCCTGTTAGCCCGAAGTAAACGATCTCAGGTTCGTGTCTTACGGCAGGTCTTTGATGCGAACGTTGCGGGACCAGACGCGAGCGGGCCCGTGGCCGAGGAAACCGACGTGGCCGCTGGTGCGCGCCAAACCGGGATGCTTCTTCAGGACGGCGGGGTCGGTGATGGAGTCGAGATTGGCATCCACAATGATATGGCCGTTCAGCGTGACTTTGATCTGGCGGCCATTCGCGACGATTTCTTCGGAGTTCCACTGGCCAGCGGGCTTGAGAAAGCCGGTTTTGGCGGGCACCACGTCGTAGATGGAGCCGTGGTATTGGGCCGGGCGCAGTTTGCCGCGGTACATCGGTGCGTCATGATCGAGGATCTGAATCTCCATGCCCTGATAAGCGGCGTCACCTTCATACGGCGCGCGAATGCCGATCCCGTTGTTGGTTCCCTCTTCCAGTTTGAACTCGAAGCGGAACACGAAATTGGCGTATTCTTTTTCGGTGAAGAGGTTGCCTCCGCCATCGGCGGGACATTCGAGTAAACCGTTCTCGATGATATAGCCGCGGCCCTCCTGGCCCACGAGCTTCCAGCCGGTGAGATCCTTGCCGTTGTAAAGCGAAGTAAAGCCGGGCTCGGCTGGGGCGCCGGCGAGCGCGACGGCGGCGAACAGGATCGTGAAGAGACGCGACATCAGACATCCACCTCGGACCACTCGATGACGCGCTTTTCGTAAATCGACTTGCGGCCCATCATGGCGGCGAGCGTGGAGATGCGCGCGGACTCGGCGTTGTTGAGCGGCGTCTTTTTGCCGCGGGCGTTGTCGATGAACGCGGCGAGCGAGAGATAGGTCGAGTCCTTACCGGCGTCAGGGACCTCAATGGCCTTGGGCTGGGCCTGCTTGCTGAGCTCGATCAAAGTCGCCGTAGCGATATCGATCGCGGCCTGGGAGCCGTACACGCGTTCCTTGATTCCGGAAAAATGCGGGGGATCGAAATAGATGTGGCTGAAGGTGAAGCGAACGTCGTTGGGGAAATCGTAGATGACGGCATAATTATCCATGGTGGTGCGGCCTGGAGGATCATCCTTGTAGAGATTGATGCCGCCGGTGCCGTAAGCACGCAACGGATGCGAGCCCGCGGCCCAAACCATCAGGTCGATGATATGGCAGGCCTGTTCGACAATGTTGTCGCCGGAGCGGGAACGGTCGAAGTACCAAGCCGTCTGGTGGGGCAGATCGCCGGTATGGCGGTAGCCTTGGAGGAACAGAACCTTGCCGATGCCGCCATCATGGATCAATTTCATTGAAGCCGCGCGGTTGGGATCGTGACGCAACTGGAAGCCCGCCTGGAAAATTCCTTTCGCGCTCTTGGCGGCGTTGGCCACCATGCGGCACTGCTCGGGATTCAGCCCCATGGGCTTTTCGCAGTAAACGTGCTTCCCCACTTCGAGGGCGGCAATGGCCATCTCCTTGTGAAGATCGACGGGCGTGGCGATGACAACCGCGTCGATATCTTTGCGGTCGAGCATCTTGCGGAATTCGGCGTAGGTGTCGGGCGTGTGGCCGGCTGCGGTCGCGGCGTCGACGGCTTTCTTTAAGTTTTCGGGATCGATGTCGCAGATGGCAACGATCTTGATACCGGGCACATTCAGCATGTGCTTCAGCAGATAAGAGCCGCGATTGCCCACCCCGATCAACGCGACGCGTACGGTGTCGTTCGGTGACTGCGCCGGCAGCAAGGCCGCGCTCGAAGCGGCGATGGACGTTGTCACGAAAGTGCGGCGAGTGAAGTTGTCGTTCGTCATGATAATTTTCGTCGTCAGGGGATGATTTTACCTTGTTTTGCGGAGCGGCACGGAGCGCCAAGCGATCTAGAGAGCCGGGATGCCGGTGCGGCCGGTTTCCAACTCTTCGAGGAGCAGGGTGAGGCGCGGTGCGGCGTCCAGCTTTCCACCGAAACGGAGGTCGTTGTAAGCGGCGGTAAACTGATCCACAAGCATGCCGGTTTCGGCGGGCAGGGAAGCGGCAAACTCGCGCGGAGTGAACCAGGCCGGCTTCTGAAAGCCGCGATGGCGAAGGACGTCGAGCATGCGCTCGTAGAGCACTGTGGCATCGCCCGCCGATGCCTGGCCCTCGCGCACGCGGCGCACGCGATGCAACATGCGCAGAGAACGCCAGGCGCGTGGTCCCGCGAGCACAAGCGCCGCCACGAACGCTGCCAGGAAGGCGAGTGCGGGGCCGTGATCGGCGGACCAGGCGCCGAGCATCGACTTCCATTGCACGGCGGAACGGCTCCAACTCTCGATCCATCCCATGCGCAGACGGCGGCTGGAATTCTGCAATTGCGACGCGAGAATCAACTGGCGTCCCTGATCGTAGCGCAGCACCCAATCCTGCCAGAACGTGTCGGCGGCGTCGGCCCACAGCGCGAACTTTGCCAGCAGGCCATTGGGGCGGGCGGAGGGATCGGGAGGTGTGGGATCGAACGTGGTCCAGCCGCGCGACTCGAGATAGGCTTCAACCCAACTGTGCGCGTCGGACTCCCGAATCACGTACTGGTTGGAGATGGGGTTGAACGTGCCGCTTTGAAAACCGTTGACCAGCCGCGCTGGAATGCCGATGGCGCGTAGCATCACGGCCATAGCGGAGGCGAAGTACTCGCAGTGACCCTTCTTCCGTTCGAACAGAAAGTACGCGATCGGATCGGCGGCTTCGTGGTCCGGCAAATCCAGAGTGTAGCCGTAGGACGAGCGCAGATGGTTCTCGATGGCGCGGGCACGATCGAGTTGGGTGAACAACCCGGCGGTAACGCTTTCCGCCAGTTCTCGCACGCGTGGGTCAAGCTGGTGAACTCGCAGGTAGTGCTCGCGGGCGTCCGGCGAGAGGGCGCCGTGCTCGGAGGGCGATACCCCGTCCTCTAAAACGCTGGAGACGGCATAGCGAAAATTGTCGGGCGGCGCAAAGCGAAGGCGCAGGCTGTCGTTGGGCCCGCGAACGACTTCATTCTCCCCTTCGGTCACGGCGTCGCGCCGGAGGTTGGGGAGGACAGAATGTTCGGGGCGCAATTGCTCGGGTATGCCGGCCACGAACAGCGCTTCGGAATCGACGGCATTAAGCGTGACGTGGTAGAAGAGGCGGTTTCCAATACGCGGCCGGTCGGTCACCAGCGTCCAGCCGTTATCCAGGCGCACGGTTTTGATTTCCAAGGGCGGGTTGGACCAGCGCTTTCCATCGAAGTCACTGAGCGCCACGCCACGCCACTTCAGACCGTCCGGGAAGCCGGCGGAGTCGGGGCGAACGTGCATGACGGCGCTCGAATCGCTCTTGATCTCACCGATTTGGCCGAGAGTCACCTCATTGGAGAAACCGGGCACGTGGATGCGATGCGAGACGAGGTGGCTCAATGTGGCATTGGCGCTGCGCGGAAGCAAGAAGAACAGGCCGCCGGTCAGGATGAGAATGCCGAAGGTGACAAACGCCGCGAGACCCGCCAGTCGCGGATGAAAACGGCGCAAGCCGGAGCGCGCAATCTGATGCGGCTTCTGCATGGCACGGCGGATCTCGGCGCTGGTGAATGCCGCGATGGCGCAGAGCAAATAGATGCCGAGGAACACAAGAAAATTCAGGCTGGCGGAAAGGATGGCGGCTGCGAGTATTTCGAGAAATGCGATCGCGGCTGTGTACAGGTAATCGCGATTGGTGCGAGCGCTGAGGATTTTGACCACGGCCAGGAAGAAGACTAAGTGGACGGTGGCCTTGAGAAAAGTGTGTGAGAGGAAAAAGTAATCGACCGGGTAAAACGCGATGTACGCTGCGGTGACGAGGGCGACGAGATTGTCGGAAAACTTGATGCGTACGACGCCGGTCACCAAAAGAGCGCGCAGCAGGAGCCCGATTCCGGTGAGCAGGATGGTCGGCGGATCGAGGTAGCCGGAGCCTGCCACTGCCAGATAACCGCTCGTGACCAGACCGAGAACGGAAAGCTGAAAGAAGCGCTCGACGGAGAGCTGGGGATTGATGCCGGGTCGCGGCATGCTTTCATTGTAGCGTCACGCGCACGGACGTTAGGCGATCATGGGCCGCTTGCGATGCCAATCGGTGCGCGCTTGGAAATCCTTGCCCAGGGCTAGCAGTTGGTTCTCCGAGAACGCCGGGCCGACAAGCTGGATGGCCACGGGCAGGCCGCCGGCGAAGCCGCAGGGAAGCGAGAGAGCCGGGAGTCCAGCCAGATTGCCGGCGGGGATCAAAGCGCTCAGGCCAAGATCTTTCGGCGCCGGCTCATCGGACGCATGCTTATCCAGCGGTTCGCTGACTTTGGGCGCGGGTCCGAAGCGGCTGGGCGCGAGCAGCACGTCGACATCGGCGAACAGCCGCCGGATCTTTTGTTGGACGATGGTGCGGATGCGCATGGCCTTCAAATAATCGTTGGCCGAAATCTCCAGCCCCGCTTTGAGTCCGGCGATCTGTTTGGGATCCGCCAGTTCGTCCACTTTGCCGCTCTTGATCAGCGGCTCGAACACGGACGCGCCTTCGGCGGAGATGATGGTGCTGGTCAGCGCACCGTAAGGCAAATCGGGAAGTCTGGTTTCGATGAGCTTTGCGCCCGTCTCCCGCATGGCCGCGAGCGCTTGCTCGAAAGCGGAGCGCGTGGCAGGCTCGGCCCACTCAGCGACGTCGACGGGCGCGTAACCGATGCGCAGATCTTTCGGCGCGCGGTAATACTGCGGTGTGTAGTAAAAGCTCTTGTTGGCGGAGCCTGGGTCGTTCGCGTCCGCCCCGGCAATGGCTGTGAGCACGAGGCCGCAATCTTCGGCGGATCGGCACATGGGCCCAAGTTTGTCCATGGTCCACGAAAGCGCCATGGCGCCGTGGCGGCTGACCAGCCCGTAGGTGGGTCGCAAACCGGTGACGCCGCAAAACGCGGCCGGCGTTAGGATCGATCCAGAAGTCTCCGAGCCGATGGCGAATGGGACCAGGCCGGCCGCAACTGCACTGCCCGAGCCGCTTGAAGGACCACCCGACCAGCGCGTGCGGTCCCAGGGATTGAGTCCGGGGCCGAACATGGAGGCCGCCGCGGACCGGTAGCCGCCACCGCCGGCAAGTTCCACCATGGCCAGCTTCCCCACGAGCACCGCGCCGGTTTTCTCGAGCTTCTCGATCACCGTGGCGCTGGAATCGAACACCTGCGCGGCGTAGGGGCGCGCGCCCCAGGTGGTCGGGTGGCCGGCGTAACTCAGAAGATCTTTTGCGCCAAAAGGAATGCCTTGCAGCGGGCCGCGGTAACGCTCGCGCTTGAGCTCTTTGTCCACGTCCGTGGCGCGGCGGACGGCGACATCGTTGAGCGGCAGGGCAAGAGCGTTATAGCGGGGGCCGAGCTGTTCCAGACGCCGGGCAAAAGCGCGCACCAGCTCGACGGCGGAAAATTCCTTGGACTTCAGGCGGGCATTGAGCTCGCCGATGGTTGCGAAGAAAATGTCGTCGGTGAATTCGGCTGCCATCAGGCTTTGAACAGAAACGCCGGCTCGGTGGAGATAGGCAGATCGAACGTAGACAGCGTTTCGGAATTTTTGCGAAGCTGCTCTCTGGCCGCGGCGTTCAGATCTTCCGGCTGGCCTGGCGGCTGCTCCTGCGCGCGCACGGATGCGATGCTAGTGACCGTGCCAAGCACTGCCGCCAGCTCGCGGCGTGTCATCTTCTTGCTCACTGTGTCTGCTCCAGCGCTTCCATCGCCGCTTTCTCCATGACGGCGCGCGGCGCGGATTCGCCCGTCCAGATTTCAAATTGGTGCACGGCCTGCTCGATGAACATCTCGATTCCGGGCACGACAACCTTGTTCTCCTCACGGGCGCGGTGGATCAGCATCGTTTCCAGAGGATTGTAGACCATATCGAAAACAATTCCCGCGGGGATTTTCCCGTTGAAAAAGCATTCGTTGACGTGCGGGAACATGCCGATGGGAGTGGCGTGCACCAGAGCGTCGAACTGGCGCTGTTCCAACTGCTCGCGCAGCAAGGGCTCGGCGCCACAAATGCGGGCAAGCGCTCGTACGCGATCGGGGTTGCGGCCAACGATGGCCACCTTGGCGCCCGCGTCGATGAGGGCGCAGGCCGCACCGCGTGCCGCACCGCCGTTGCCCACGATCAATACCGAAGCCTTGGACGGCCGAATGTGCCGGCTCAAGGGCACGATGACGGCTTGCGCATCCGTGTTTGTGCCGCGCCATTTCCCGGCCTTGCGCCAAACCGTATTGACAGCGCCAATGCGGCGCGCTAACGGATCGACGGTGTCAAGGTACCGCACGACCTTCTGCTTGTGCGGGATGGTGACGCTAAATCCGGCAATCGGAACCTTATCCGCCAGGACAAAAAAGTCGCGGAGCTGCAACGGCGAAACCTGGAAGGGCAGGTAGACGGCATCGAGGCGGCGAGCCTGGAAGCCGCGGTTGTGCACGGCGGGTGAAATCGAATGGCGGATGGGGTCGGCGATCACGCCGTATACTTTGGCGGCCTTGGAAATTTTGTCGATGCGATACAAGTGCCGCAGCAAGCGCGCGCTCACCTGCCCGGAGGCTGTCCCTTGCGTAGCCAGCGGTGTGGCATACGTGTACATTCCTCCAAACGCCGGCGAAAGCACGCGTGTGGGAAAACCCAATTCCCCCATGGCGAGAATCACCAGCGGGGTGCGCGGATAGGCACGGGCGAGCGCCAGCACGCGGGCATTGTCTGACGGCTTGCGAGCGGCGGTGACGATCTTGTACGCATCGGCGGGCAAACGCGTCATGCGCTTCAGCAGCGCGTCGAGCTGCGGCGTCGTCTCGAAGTTGTGATAAGAGATGACGATCTGGCAGCGGCCGCGAAAGGCATTGAGGCGTTCGGCGGCTGCTTCGGCGCTCTCAATCTCCACGTCGATCGCTTGCGCGCCCGCGTTTACTGCCGCGTCTAGAATGCGGAGCTGCTGTTCGACGCCTCCGTTGAATTTTCCGTGGTTCTGGTGGCGGCGGCAGGTGGCCAGAATGATGCACCCGGGGTGCTGCTTCAGGACGTCTCGAATCACCTTGACGCCTTGCTCCGGGTTATCCAGGTAGTCCAGGCGGAATTCGAGAAAAGTCTCACCGGACTCCGCCTCTTGCCGGGCATGCTCCAGAAGCGCGGCGGCGTTTGGAAGACCGAGGGCGATGCAAATGCGTGGGAAGGGCCGTTTCTGCGGCATGGCCGTTCGCGAGGTACCTAGAATAGCACGGCGAAAAGTTATGACGCCGCCCGCGCCGGGATTTGTTCGAGGCGGGTTTTCCATGCATCCAGAATAGAGGCTGTGGCCGTGGCGCCGAAGCGCGAACAGCCCACCTGGTAAACTTCGAGTGCTTTGTCGAGAGTGTGCACGCCGCCAGCGGCCTGCAAGCTCACCCGTGGTGGCGTATGTGCGCGCATCAGCTTTAAGTCCTCAATCGTGTAACCCGTGGGAGCAAACGCCGTGGACGTCTTCACGAAATCCACTTCGGCGCGCGCCGAAATCCGGCAGGCGATGATCTTCAGCTCGTCGGTGAGGTAGGCGTTTTCGAAGATCACTTTGAGCAGCGCGCCCTGCTTGTGGCATTCCTCGGCTGCCTGCACGAGCTCCATCTCCACGTACTGAAACTGGCGTGACAACAGGCGCGAGATATTCAGCACCATCTCAACTTCCCTGGCGCCCCGGCGCAGGAAGTCGCGAATTTCGTAGAGCTTGACTGCCGTCGTGGTTGAGCCGTGCGGGAAGCCGGCCACACTGCCAGCGGCTACGCCCGATCCATCGAGCAGGCGGACCGCCAGATCCACATCGCAAGGCCGCACACTCACGCTTGCGACGTGATACCGCTTTGCGAGCTCGCAGCCCGCAACTACCTGTTCATCGGTCAGCTCGGGCCGCACGAGCGAATGGTCGATCATCTTGGCCATGCTTTCATACGTCGTGAGAGGTGGCCGAACTTCGGCTGCGTTTTGATCCATGACTTTCCTCATTATTGTCGCAATTACGCCCCAGATTGTGTAGAGCCGGGAAGACTTCGAGGAGGGAGGAAACGGGATGCGGAAAAATGGAAACTAACGTTTGCGCGTGGTGGAGACCGGCAGGCCCAACTGCCTGAGCTGGGCCTTGGCCTTGGTAGCGGCTTCACTGCCGGGATAGAGCTTGATCACTTGGCGGAATTCCTTAGCTCCGTTGGTGCGCTGTCCGAGCTTTACCAGGGTCGTGCCCTTCCACAAATAAGCGTCGGGGGTCTTGGTGTTGGGAGAAAACTGAACCAGCACCTGATCGAACTCTTTCAGCGCACTCTCGTAATCACCCTGCGTGTAGTGAATGTATCCAATCCAGAACAGGGCGTTCGGCGCCAGATTCCCATTGCTGTAATACTTGAGGTACTCCTGAAACTCTTGCAGCGCAAGATCGTTCTTGCCCCCAAGCCTGTCGCGGTCCGCATTCGTGTAAAGCGTTCCTCCGTCGGGTGGAATCGCGGAGGCCGCAGGCCCACTTGGCGCAACTCCGGGGGGCGGCGCCGCCGGGGGGGTGTTGATTGTCCGAACCTGGTTGCTCAAGTCCTTCATCTGTTGCTCCAGGGTGCCAAGGCGCGTTGTGATGTCCGCCATCCCGTTCTGCACTTGCTGGAACGACGTGGTCATTTCGTCAATCTTGGTGTTCACGCCGATGACTGGAGCCAATGACTGCTTGAGTTGCTCCTGGATCGCGCCCTGCAATCCGGCCACGGCGGTGGAGGTTCGGGTAGCGGCGTCGGCGGCTTGCTGCACCTGCGTGGTCAGAGTCGCCATCTTGGTGTCAAAGGCGCTTTGCAGAGTGCGCAGTTGATCCTGTAACTGAGCTACATCGCGTTGCAGCTCAACGATTTCCTTACTCGCTGCCGCACAAATGACCGGGAACAAAAACACTACGGCTGGAATCAGCCGGCGAAGTCGCATGCAGGCCTCCTGATATTGAGGTTAGGACACCTGCTCAGACCTGTCCATCATGAGGTCCGAACAGGTGTCCGACCCGAGATGACTACTGCCCCGTGGAGAAGTGCGCGCGGCGGTTGCGTTGCCAGCACTCCTCGTTGGACTCCGTGCAAACCGGCCGCTCCTTACCGTAGCTGATGGTCTTCAGCTTGTCCGTAGGAACACCCAGTTGCACCAGGAACTCCTTGGCGGAAGTCGCGCGACGATCGCCCAGCCCGAGATTGTACTCGGCCGAACCGCGCTCATCGCAATGTCCTTCAATGGTGATGACCGCATCCGGGAAGTCCTGAAAAATGGACTTCAGCAAATCGGCGTCCTTCGTCAGGGCCGATTGCGCATCGGCGCGGACGTCGCTCTTGTCGTAGTCATAATACGCATCCTGTAATGCGGTCATGCGCTCCGACAGAGGCGCCTTGGCCGGTGGTGCTGGCGGTGGCGGCGGAGGAGCCGTAACGCTCACCGTGGCCGTCTTGCTCAGCGTTCCGCCCGGACCGCTGGCCCTCAACGTGTAAGTGGTGGTCTCGTTCGGGTACACGCCGCGGTTGCCGCTGGCTTGCACCGTGCCGACACCGTTGTCAATCGTAATCTCATTCGCATTGCTTACCGACCACTTCAACGTGGACGACTGCCCGCGCTCAATCGATGACGGTTCGGCCGAAAACTCGGTGATGTCCGGCGCGGCCGGTGGCGGTACTTCAACTATCTTCGCCGGTGGCGGCGGTGGCGGTGGTGGCGGTGCTGCCTTCTTTTTGCAACCTGCAGCAAACACAGCCAAGACAATAGCGATCCAGATAACGCTCCAGTTCCGTTTCAACAACATGATCTCTGCCTCCAGAATTGTTTGAACGAGCCTATTACTTTCCCCATACCGGCGTGGCGTTGTTCCCCGCTGTGGTCAGTTGATGCACCTGGCTGCCATCCGCCAACATGGTGTAGATCTGGTGTGAGCCATTGCGTGTCGACATAAACACCAAATGACGCCCGTCGGGTGCCCAGTTGGGGTTCTCGTTGCGCCCCTCGCCGTGGGTCAACTGACTGTATGTGCGCGAAGCCACGTCCATCAAAAAGATGTTGAAGTTCCCCGTGGCGAATCCACGCGTCCATGAAAATGCAATCATCTCTCCGTTAGGGTTCCATGACGGATTCGAAGCTTCACCCTCCCCGTTGGTGAGCCGTTCCACGCCGGTTCCGTCGAAATTCATACGGAAAATCTGCTGCGGACCGGTTCGGCCGGAAACGAAAACTATATCAGTTCCGGTTTTCGGATTCACTTTGGGCTCCACCTCGATGGCGCGCGAGGAGGAGATCCGCTTCAAGTTACTCCCGTCCAAATTCGCGGCGTAGATCTGGGCGTAACCGCTGGCTGAGGAAGCGTAGAGGATCTGCTTGCCATCCGGGGTGAAATCCGGAGTGGCATTGAGCGATGCCCTCTGGTTGTAGAACGGCAACCGGCGCCCAGTCTCCGTTGAGAGTATAAATATACCAGGATTCCCACTCGCGAAGCTAGTGAATGCAAGTTTACTACCATCCGGCGATATCGCTGGCATGATGGAAATCGACTTGAAAGAGGTGAGCTGTTTCTGGTTGGAGCCATCGGGGTCCATCGACCAGATTTCCTTGTGGCCGGTGCGGTTGGATTGAAAATAGATTTTTGTCCCGTAGAGCGATGCGCCGCCCCAGTGCGCCAGAATATCTGCCGCAAACTCGTGAGCTACTTTTCGCGCACCCGCCTCATCCACCGAACCGAAGTAGCGCTTGCCCAGGATCTGGGCATTGGCCAGGTTGGGTTGGGCCACGTCGAACAGCCAGCCATAGAGGATGATCTGGCCGTTCTGTTCGGCGGTGTATCCGGTGGCCAGGTAGTTGGCGCTCACGGGCGGCGAGGCCCAATCCGAGAGCCACAGCCCGCCGGAAGAGGTGCCCGGCCGCGCTGGCTGGCGAAAATCTTCGGGGCGCTGGGGCACCTGCAACGGGTACATGCCCTTTGGTGCCATATCGAAGAAACCCGAATTTTGCAGATCACCGAAGAGCGTATCGTTGAACGCCCCCATGAAGTTCTGGGCCGCACCCGAGCCGCGAAGATCCGGCACCGCGAGGATGGTTTTCTGGTTGCTGACGATCTTGAGCCAGACATCGGCGTTTTGCGCCCAGAGAACGCCTAAGCCCAACATGAGTAGAGCAGCGCCAATTGGGAGTAGTTTCGTCTTCATCTTTGTAGTTGAAACCAGATTTCAATCGATACTTCATTTCTGTCGAATGCTGCGGGCAAAGGCTCAAAGGGTGCTGCATCCGCGATGGCCCGCTGCGCAGACGCATCCAGCGCGAAGTTCCCACTGGTCTGCTCGACGCGAACACTGGAAATCGATCCGTCGCGCCGGATCGTAAACGTGACGATGGCAGGCGGTGCTGAGCGAATGCGAGGATCGACGTCGCCGGTCCGCCACTTCTGAGCTACCTTCTGCCGCAGCATGTCGACGTAGTATCCAAATCGATTCCCGAAAGGCGAGCCGCGGCCGACTCCCACACCGCCGGATCCCACCATGCCGATCATGGGCGTTACCAGCGCCTGGCCCTCCTGACTATAGAGCTGGTTGGGGTTATCGATCTGTTTGGCTCTGTACGTATTGATACTGGTTTCCCTGCGCGACGGTTTCTTTTGGGCATGGCGGCCCTGCAACGGGATCGCGTCCGGCTCGGGCTCCAGAACCTTGGTGCGCTTCACCGTGTCGGGCTTGGGCTCCGGCACTTCGGATTTTGTGTCGTTAGCTACGGGGTTGACCACGCCGCCCCGTGAAGGCAACGGCACATGGCCGACTACGCCGACCACCATTGAGGAGCCGCCCCCAGGCGTGGCGTCACCCCAATATTCTCGGTGTCCGCTGCTTACTGAAACTAGCACCACCGTAGCGGCCAACGAAAAATGCAAGGCCAACGAACCTACCAGCGGGCGCTTCAGCGGTTCCGTCTCGTCCAAAATATCGACGTGAGGCGCCATCACCGCCCTCGTTTATCCGCGGAGTCCTCGGGCTGAGTCACCATGTTCACGGTTATTTTTGCGGCGCTGAGTTCACTGAGTACTTGCGCAATGATGTCCCAGGTAGCCCCTTTATCCGCGCGAACATAGACGGCCTGGCCCCGGTAGCGCGTCTGGAGGACTTGGCCGAGATCGTTGATGTTAATCGGCTTGTCATTCAGGTATGGGTTGCCGTCGCGCGTGATATTGATGACGGCCAGGTCCTTGGCGCTTTCTTTGACGTTCCTCGTCTTGGGTACGTCCACTTCGATGCCGAACTCCATCACGTGCGCCGTCATCATGAAGATGATCAAGAGCACCAAAACGACGTCAACAAATGGCGTCACATTGATTTCGGAGAGCGAGCCTCCACCGTACGACCGCCGCCGGCGGCTGGAGGTTCCGCCGCCATTCAGCGCAATCGCCATGGCTCACTCCCCATACGTGCGTTCCGTCATGTTGAGAAACTCGAGGGTGAAATCCTCCATGCGCGAGCCCATCTCCTTAATCTTATGACCGAAAATATTGAAGAAGATGGCGGCCGGAATCGCTGCGAGCAAGCCCATGGCAGTGGCGATCAGCGCCTCGGAGATTCCCGGACCCACCGCGCGCAAGCTGGAGCTGCCTTGCTGGCCAAGCTGGTCGAACGCGCGAATGATGCCCAGCACGGTGCCAAACAGTCCAATAAACGGGCTCACCGAAGCGGTGGTGGCCAGCCAGCTCATGTTCCGTTCCAGCTTCGTGATCTCTTCGCTGGTTCCGAGTTGTAGGGTCCGCTCGAGCGCAATTTTGTTGTTGATCGTGCCGCGCGATTTCACCTGGCGCGCTACCTCTTCGTAGCCGAAATCGAAAACCGCAACTAACGGCGACGGGCGGAACTGCTCGCTCGCCACCATGACGGCGTCCAGCGCGTTGGCTTTCCGGAAGGCGCGCAAAAATCTGGCGTCGGCCTGTCGCGCGCGACGGAACGTGCTCCACTTAGCGAAGATGATGGTCCAGGAAAAGATCGAAAATAGCAATAAAATCAGGAGTACCGCAAACGTGAGTGGGGTGGCCTTGCTCGCCATGTCCCACAGCGTGGTTTGGAGCAAGAGCCCCGGGATCGTGGGAACCAAACTGTCTCCTCACTTGCAAATGTAACATAAGAAGCTCTCGAGATCGCCACAAATCCTGAATCAATAGAACAATTCAATGGATAAATGTTTGCGGCGGCGGGTGGATGGCCAAAGTTCGTATAATCGGCTCGATGCTGGTGGAGTTGACGGTCGAGAACTACGCGGTGGTCGACCGGCTGCGTGTGCGTTTTCACACGGGTCTCAACCTGCTCACGGGGGAAACTGGCAGCGGAAAATCCATCGTGGTGGATGCGCTCGGTCTGCTGCTCGGCAGCCGTGCTTCGGCCGAGATGATCCGCTCGGGCGAAGAGAGAGCGCGCGTCGCCGGCATTTTTGAGGTGAGCGACGACCGCGCCGTACGCGCGGCGCTCGATCAGGCGGGCCTCGAGGTGGAAGACGGCGAACTCCTGATCGAGCGCGAGGTTCTTGCAGGGGGGAAGTCCCGTGCCTTCGTGGCCAACCGACCCGCGACGGTCGCGCTATTGCGGGAACTCGCGTTACACCTTGGCGACATCCACGGCCAGCACGATCAGCAACTCCTCTTTTCAGCGGACACGCAGCGCGAGATGCTGGATGTTTTCGCCGGGGCCCAGAGTTTGGCCGGTGATGTGGCGGAGAGCTACCATGCTCTGCGGCGCATCGACGCGGAACTGACGGCGCTGGAGCGCTCTGAGCAAGAGAAGCTCCGGATGCTGGATCTGTGGCAATTTCAGAGGCGCGAAATCGAGGCTCTGCGTTTGCAGCCCGGCGAAGACACGGTGCTCGAAAATGAGCGCCGGGTGTTGCAGAATCTGGGCCGGATTCTCGAGACGGCGGGTGGCGCTTACGCCGCGCTTTATGATTCACCTGAGTCGGCCATGGCGCTGGCCCGCCTGGCGGCGAAGAAATTGGAAGAGCTCGCGCGCATCGATCCGGCGCTCGCCGAGATTCGCGAGAGCCTCAAACCGGCTGAAATTGCGTTAGCCGACGCGTCTTACTCATTGCGTGATTACCTGGGCCGCCTGGAAGCGAATCCCGCGCGGCTGGAAGAAATCGAGTCACGCCTCGCGGCCATCGACAAGGCGAAACGCAAGTACGGTGCGACGCTGGAAGAGGTTCTCGCCTATCTGGAGCAAGTCACGGGCAACATCGATGCGGTGGAGCATGCGGGCGAGCACATGGACAAGCTTCGCGCTGAGCGCCGCAAATTGGGTGGCCAATATGGCGTGCTCGCGGACAAACTCACCGCCCGCCGTCGGGACGCCGCCGCGAAACTTGCCAAGCGCGTCGAGACGGAACTTGCCGCGCTGGCGATGGAACGGTCGGTCTTCGAGATCGCGGTACGCCCCGCCGCAGCGTCGCCCTCCGGCAATGAAACGGTCGAGTTCCTTGTGTCACCCAATCTCGGTGAAGCACCGAAGGCAATCGAAAAGATCGCATCCGGCGGCGAGATCTCCCGAATCGCGCTCGCGCTCAAAACCTGTGTGACCGCCCCAGGGCGTACCAACGGGATTGTGCGCACGCTGGTGTTCGATGAAGTCGACGCCGGCATCGGCGGCGGCGTGGCCGAGGGCGTGGGGCGGCGGCTGAAAAAGCTTTCGGCGAGTAGCCAGGTTCTATGTGTGACCCACCTCGCCCAGATCGCATGCTTCGCCGACTACCACTACTTGATCGAGAAGCACGAGCAGAAGGGCCGCACGGTCGCGACGGTCGAGGAATTGGACGCCGACGCCCGCACGCGCGAGATCGGCCGCATGCTATCAGGCCAGAAGGTCACTCCCGAAGCGCTGAAGCACGCGGAACGATTGATCGCGATGAGCGCTAAGTAAGCCTAGACGTTCTCCGGCACCACGAAGGGCTCGCGATACTTCCGCGTGATGTAGCTATTGGCCTCGTCGTCATTCACGAAGCGCTCGGTTTTCGGATCGAAGTTCAGCTTGCGGCCGGTGCGATAGCTGATGTTGGCCATGTGAACCAACACCGCGGATATGTGCCCCTCTTCGATGTCGCAAGTCAGATCGGCGGAATTGCGCGTGCGCACAGCCTTCAGAAAATTGGCAATGTGCGGCGTCGTGTCCCACTCTTCCTTCTCGGTGTACTTCATCTCCTGCACTAACTTGCGATCTTCGCCGCGATAGATCTGGAAGCCCTTCAGGTCGATCGACATCCAGCCTTCGCTGCCGAAGAACAGGTTGCCGACAAAGCCGGCATTTTCGCCGGCATAGCCGATACTGCTCTCGCCGCCCGTGATCAAGCCGCGAACTTCGAACACGAGCTCGCAATCGTCATACTTGAAGGTGGCGAGCTGGGTGTTGGGAGTCTCTTGATCGTCGTTGTAGGCGTACTTTCCGCCGTCAGAGACAACCAGTTCCGGCAGAGTCTTCTTGTTTAGACCCCAACGGCAGATGTCCATCTCGTGTATGCCCTGGTTGCCGATGTCGCCGTTCCCCGTGTCCCAAAACCAGTGCCAGTTGTAGTGGAATCGATTCGGGTTGAACGGCCGCATCGGCGCCGGGCCCAGCCACGTATCGTAGTCGACGCCGGGCGGCACGGGCCCATCGGGTTGATGGCCGATCGATTTGCGCCGCTTGTAGCACAGCCCTTTCGCCATGTAGACCTTGCCGATGACACCTTCGTGAAGCATTTGCATGGCCTGAATCTTGTGCTGGGTCGTGCGGCTCTGCATGCCCACCTGCACCATGCGGTTGTATTTGCGCGCGGCCTCCACCATCTTCCGGCCTTCCCAAATTTCGTGGCTCGCCGGCTTTTCCACGTAGACGTCCTTGCCGGCCTGGCAAGCCCAAATCGTGGCCAGCGCGTGCCAGTGATTGCAGGTCGCGATGGAAACGGCGTCGATGTCTTTGTCCTCGAGCAGCCGCCGAATGTCCTGATAGGTCTTCTGCGGCTTCGCGCCAGTCACCTTGCTGGTGAAGGCAACGGCGCGCTCAATCTGCGACTGATCAATGTCGCATATCGCGGCAACACGCGCTCCCGGGATCTTGGCAAGGCTGGTGATGTGATCGCGGCCGCGGCTGCGTACTCCGATGACCGCCACATTGATGCGGTCGTTGGCTCCGAGCGCGGTCATGCCGGAGGCCATAGCTATGGCTGAGGATTGAAGGAAGGTTCTGCGATTCATGGTAGTGGTTTTCTAATCCGCCGCGACGGACTCCCCGCGGCTGCGAAAATCGTGAAGGAACTCGACAAAGCGAGTGGCGTAACGGTCTAGGTTTTCCATGGAGCCGCCACCGAGAAGCGGCGAGCACATCTCATATGCCACGCTGCCCCGGAAGCCACCCGCACGTAGCGCGCCCAGGAACTTGCAGTAATCGATGAATCCCTCGTCGATGGGAACGGCCTGCACGTAGGGCGTAAGCGCGGTGTAATTCACGACGGCGGAATCGTAGTGGTAGCGCGGTCGCTTTTGATATGCGGCAATAGTCGTGTGCGCGGTGACTGGCGCTAGTTTCCGTGCCGCAGCGGCGATGTCTTCGCCGTGCAGCGCCGGCGCCCAGGCATCGAACAACGCCTTGCAGTTCGGCTCGCCCACCGCTTGGATCAGGTCATACTGGCTTTCGTAGCCAACCGCGATGTCGTGGTGGTTTTGCACGCCGATGGTGACGCCGAAGTCGCTCGCGCGCTTGGCGCATTCCTTGAGCGCGCCAACAACCAGATTCCATTGCGACGTGTAACTGGCGGCCGGATTCTCGTACGCCGTGAAAACGCGCACCATGCTCCCGCCTAGATCGTGCGCCAACCGCGCCAGTTCGGTGATGTAGTGAATTTGGATCTCACGCTGCGGCACTTCGCCGTGTTCGATGTCCCCGCTGAAATTGTTGTAGCCCGCGATGCAGAGATCGCGCAGATTGCGCTTCTCAAGATGCTGGCGCAATTGCGCGCGCTCCTTCGCGCCGCAGTCGAGAAGCGAAAGATGCGGACGCTTGGCCATCAGCATGACGCCGTCATAGCCTAGCGCGGCCGCTTTGTCGATGAACGCGTCGAGAGTGAGATGGGCCTGCCCCCACGAGCCGGAATAACTGACCGAATGCAGCAGTGCTGAAAAGCTCACGAATAACTCCCTAAACACTGTACACTCCGCGCCGCATTCGATCAACTTCTCGCAAGAGCAAGGTAGAATGTGCGCTATGGCCCAAGAACCCAGACTGCTCGTGAGCCTTGAGGATGGCGTGAAGCGCATCACGTTCAATGCGCCCGACCGCCGCAATGCCGTGGACCGCGCGACGTCGGAGCGGCTGCTCGAAGTGGTGCAGGAAACCGCGCGCGACGAGAGCAAGGTGGTCGTGTTGACCGGAGCGGCGGATGCGTTCTGCGCGGGCGCCGACCTGAGCACCGCGAAGCCGGGAGGTGGCGATGTGACAGAATTCCTGCGGAGCGTGGTGAATCCAACGATCCTTGCGCTACGCCAGATGCCGAAGCCGGTGATTGCGCGCGTGCACGGCCATGCGGTGGGCGTCGGTTGCAACTACGCCTTGGCCGCAGATATCCGTGTCGCCAGTACCGAAGCGAAGTTCGGCCAGGTGTTCAGCAAGATCGGCCTGATCCCGGATGGCGGCAGCACTTACTTTCTGCCGCGCATGATCGGCTACCCGAAGGCGTTCGAGTGGATGGCAACCGGCGCGATCATCGATGCGCAGCAGGCTTCGGAATTCGGCCTCGTGAACTCCGTGGTGCCGCTCCAGGACCTGGATGGTGTCGTTGACGAATGGTGCCGGCGGCTGCGTTCCATGGCCACGCTGGCGATCGCCGGCATCAAGCGCGCGCTATCCTATGGCGAAAGCCACACGCTGGCCGAGGCGCTCGATTTCGAGGCCGTAACGCAGCAGACGTGTTATGAATCCGAGGACTTCCACGAAGGCGTCGCCGCATTCCGTGAAAAACGCAAGGCCATATTCCAGGGAAAGTAAAGAGAAAAGAGCATGATCGCGATTGATACGGCAATCGAAACTTTGAAGTTCTTCGTCAACGGAAAGTGGGAGCTGACTGGCGGCGGGCCGATGCATGACATCACGAATCCCGCGCTGAACCGCGTGATCGCGCGCGTTCCCTATGCCACGACCGATGATATCGACCGCAGTGCCCGCGCGGCGCACGAAGCCTTCCTCAAGTGGCGCGATGTGCCTGTGGTCGAGCGCGTGCAGGTGCTTTATCGCTACAAAGACCTGTTGGAGACGCACGCCGAAGAGCTTGCGCGCACGCTCACGAGCGAGAACGGCAAGACGCTGGACGACGCTCGCGCCGAGATTCGCCGCGCCATTCAGATGGTGGAAGTGAGCTGCGGCATGCCCAGCCTCATGATGGGCCAAGCGCTCGAGAATGTTTCACGCGGCATTGACTGCCACTCGATCCGGCAGCCGCTCGGCGTTTGTGCCGGCATCACGCCGTTCAATTTCCCAGGCATGGTTCCGTCATGGATGTACCCGTTCGCGATCGCCTGCGGCAACAGTTTCATCTTGAAGCCTTCCGAGAAAGTTCCGATGACTCCCACGCGCATGGCGGAGCTGCTGGAGCAGGCTGGGTTGCCCGCTGGCGTTTTCAACCTGGTGCATGGCGACAAAGTCGCGGTGGACGTGCTGCTTCAGCATCCGCTGGTGCGTGCGATTTCCTTTGTCGGCTCCACGCCCGTTGCGAAATACATTTACGAGAACGCCGCCAAGAACGGCAAGCGCGTGCAGGCTCTGGGCGGTGCGAAGAATCACCTGGTGGTGATGCCCGACGCCGATCTCGACAAAGCAACCGAGGCGATCATCAGCTCGGCATTCGGTGCCGCGGGCGAGCGTTGCCTGGCAGGGAGCATTTTGGTGCCGGTGGGCGAAGTGGCGGAGCCTCTGCTCACTCTCCTGCTCGAAAAGACGCGAAAGATCGTAGTGGGTGATGGCGCCGATGCCACAACGCAGATGGGGCCTTTGGTAACAGCGGCGCACCGCCAGCGCGTGGAGGGCTACGTGGAGAAAGGCGTTGCCGAGGGCGCTACGCCTCTCTGCGATGGCCGCGATGCCAGCGCCGGTGATGGCTACTTCCTGGGCCCAACGATCTTCGATCACGTGACTACTGACATGACGATTGCGCGCGAGGAGATTTTCGGCCCCGTGCTATCCGTGATTCGCGTGAAGGATCTCGATTCGGCCATCGACCTGGTGAACCGCTCTCCATTCGGCAACACGACTTCGATCTTCACCGCCGATGGCAAGTCCGCGCGGGATTATGCGGCGCGCGTTGAAGCGGGCATGGTAGGCGTCAACATCGGCGTAGCCGCGCCAATGGCTTTCTTTCCGTTCTCGGGATGGAAGCAGTCCTTCTTCGGTGACCTGCACGCGCACGGCCGCGACGCGATCGCTTTCTACACCGAGCAGAAGGTGATTATGAGCCGCTGGTTTTAGCAACGGGCTTCTTCGTCTGCTTGCCGGTGTCGGGGCGCGCGTCCGGCACAAACCCATCGCGGTTCGGCATTCTGATTTTCGGCAGCGTCTTCGCGTCGAGCACGTCGTCCTCGCCAATGATGCCGTTCATGTGGAGGAGAAACGCCACCAGCGAATAAACCTGGTCGTGCGTCAGCGTCCCGGGCCGGTCGAGCGGCATGGCGCGGTTCACGTAATCCCAGATCGTCGGCGCGTAGGGCCAGTAACTCCCGATGGTCTTGAGCTGCTTGGGCGTCGTGAGGCTTCCCTGTCCGCCCACCAGTGGCGACACCTTCGCCTCGTCGCCCCCTTCGCCCTTTGCTCCATGACACCGGGCGCAGCGCCTCGCGTAAACGTCGCGGCCCTCGGCGACAGTCCCACGGCCTTCCGGCAGGCCCGTTCCATCGGGAGGGATGGAGAGGTCCATGGCACGGACTTCCTCGGCGGTTGGTGTTCGCCCCACGCCATACTTGGGTGATTGCGCCGCGAGCGCCACGCCGATCAGAGCCACCGCGCACCTAAGCAACCGCATCTGTCACCGTCCCATCCACTTTGACCTTCCAGACTCGGATGCCATTGTTGTGGTACTCGTAATTCGCGCCGCGCACGGCGACGAGTTCCTCGTGCGAAGGCTGCACATAGCCGGATTCATCGGTGGCGCGCGATTGCACGGTCGCCTCGCGCCCATCCCACCGCCAGCCGAGCCGGAATCGCGTGAAGGCCATGGGAAGGCGCGGCTCGCTGAGGTCCGCGTCGCGCCACGTGCCGCCGCCATCGGTCGAAATCTCCACGCGCTCGATGCGGCCGCGTCCCGACCACGCGAGTCCCGTGATCTCAAAGAATCCCGGTCCGGGCAGCTTCTGTCCGCCAGACGGGAACGTCACCACGGATTTCGCTTCCATCACGAATGTGAACTCGCGCGCGGTGCCATCCGGCATCGGGTCCGTATACTTCGAAGTCTCGTCGCGCGTCATGTACGGCTGGTCCACCACCTTGAGGCGCCGCAGCCATTTCACGTTGGCGTTTCCTTCCCAGCCCGGAATCACCAGGCGCAAAGGATAGCCCTGCTCGGGCCGCAGTGCTTCGCCGTTTTGGCCGTACGCGACGAGAATGTCGTCCATGGCCTTCTCGATGGGAATGCTTCGCTGCATCTTGCAGGCGTCGGCGCCCTCGGCCAGAATCCATTTCGCGCCGTTTTGAACGCCAGCTTCGGAAAGCAGCAGACCGAGGCGGACGCCCGTCCACTCACTGCAACTAGCCAGGCCGTGGCTCAGTTGCACCGTGGGAGAATCCCGGCGGCCGTAACCCAGATGACTGTTGCCCGCACATTCGATGAAACAGATGCGCGACGCGGAAGGCAGACGCCGCAGATCGTCCATCGTGAAAATTAACGGCCGCTCCACCATGCCATGAATCAGCAGCCGGTGCTCGGCGGGGTCGATCGTGGGCACTCCGGAGTGGAGGCGCTCGTAATGCAAGGCGGAAGGCGTGATGATACCGGGCGTTTCGGCGAGCGGCGTGAAGCTGGAACCGACTTCGAGGATCTTCGTCGTGGGCAGAGCCCGCGCGGCTTTTTCGAACGCTGAACGTTCTCCGTACGCGCGTAGCGGTTTTCCGATGCGCCGCGGGCCTTCCTCTGCATCGGCGGGCGTCTGGCGCCTGCAACCTGCGAGAAAGCCGCTCAATGCGGCAGTTGCTTCGAAAAACCGCCGGCGTGTAGACCAACCAGCCATGTGTGGGCACACCTCAGCTTCCGATGGTACTGCATCGGGGCGGAGCGGGTTCAGGAGCGTTCGCTGGCTGTGAGGGCTCTGTGTTCGAGCTCGAGGAACGGCACTGCTGCCTGCATCAGTTCCGCTTCGGCGGCGATCGAGTGGTTCTTGCCGCCGTCGCTACCGGCGAGATCCCACAGCTTGAACACCGCGTGTTCCGGAACGTTTTCGGCTTCTTTGAAGAAGAGCAGCGCATTCGCAGCCGGATCGAAATCGACGCTGACCAGGTCGCCGCCGCGGACCTGTCCGCTGGCGATGAGGTTGGAGAGCGGATTCACGAGCTCGCGCTCCATGGCGCGCCGCAGGTGGCGTGCGCCGTACTTCAGATCCGTTCCTTCACGCAGCAGGAATTCCTTGGCTGGAACTGTGAGCGCAAAGAAGAAAGGCGTTGGCGTGGATGAGCTGAAGATTCGCTGCTGGAGAATGTTCAATTCGAGATTGAGGATCTTGCGCAGCTCGGGCTCACCAAGGGGCCGGAATACCAGCACCTTGTCGAGGCGGTTCATGAACTCCGGCGTGAAGCGGCGGCGTGCGGCTTCCACTCCGGCTCGCGAAATCTTGTCCGCGGTGGCCTCGTCCAGCGTTCCCGCCTGCTGCTCGCGCTCCTTTTCCCCGGAGTTAAAGCCCAGGCGGGGCCGGAGGATGGAGTTCATCTCGCCGGCCCCCAGGTTGCTGGTCATGAAAATCATGGTCTGCGAGAAGTCCACGCGGCGGGTATCGCCCAGCGTCAGCGTAGCCTTGTCGAGAACGGCAAGGAGCAAATTCCACAGCGCATCACTGGCTTTTTCCACTTCATCGAACAGCACGAAGCTGAGCTTCACTTTTTCGGTGTGGTACTGATCGAGCACTTCCTGGCTCAGCAGCGGATGCGTTTCCCGATGTCCCAGGTAACCCGGAGGCGAGCCGACCAGTTTTGCGATCTCGTGGCTGTGCTGAAATTCCGCGCAGTCGACTTTGACCATGGCGCGTGCGTCACCCACCAGGCTCTCCGCGATCGCTTCCACCAGCCTGGTTTTCCCAGTGCCCGTGGGGCCGAGAAACAGGAAGCTGCCTACCGGGCGCGACGGACTAGCCATGCCCGCGAGGTAGGTCTGGTAAAGATTTACGATCTGCTGTATGGGTTCGTCCTGCCCAACAATGCGCTTGTGTAGATCGGCTCGAAGCTTTTCGGCCTCTTCTCCGGTTTGGCGGACATCCAGTTGTTTTCTCAACCGCGTCACATTCTCCGATTCAAAGTGTCGACAAGAATCTCTGGCCCGATCATAATCCGCCGGGAGGAGCATGTGAATGCTGAAAAAGGTTAGCAGCCGGGTTGCTCGCAGCGTTAATTACCTTTGGATTTACGAACTTCCGAGCGGCTGTGGGCTTGCCAGAGTGGAGCTATCACCCAGCCCTTGAACAATCCAATCCGCAGCGATTGACGGAACCAGGCCAGTTTTGAAAAGCTGTAGGGCGTGCTATACCGACTGCTGCTCACGTCCTGCCTTTGCGCCGCGCCGTTTTTCGCCCAGGAACTCCAATTTGCCGGCCTCGGCGATTTCCCCTTAACGAGTGGCGCCAGCATCCGTAACTGCCGCGTTGGCTACCGCACGTTCGGCAAGTTGAACGCCGTGAAGTCCAACGCGGTTGTGTTTCCTACCTGGTTTGGCGGAACGACGAAGGATCTGGCGGCACTGATCGGGCCCGGCAAACTGATCGATTCCTCGAAGTACTTCGTCATCGCGGTCGACGCGCTGGGTGATGGCGTATCCTCTTCTCCCTCCAATAGCGAGCAGCAGCCGCACATGAAGTTTCCGGCCCTCGCGATTCGCGACATGGTGAACTCGCAGCACCAATTAGTCAAGGATGCGTTGCACATCCCGCATCTGCGCGCCGTCATGGGCATCTCGATGGGCGGCATGCAGACATTTCAGTGGATGGTGGCATATCCCGACTTCATGGATTGCGCCATTCCGATCGTCGGTTCGCCCAAACTCACTTCCTATGACCTGCTCTTGTGGCAATCCGGAATTCATGCGATTGAAGCGGACGTGAACTGGAAAGACGGCGACTACACTGCGCCGCCCGAGGCGGGACTGCGAACCCTCGCGGATATTGACGCGCTGGCGATTCAGACGCCGGCGTATCGCGTGGCGCATACCAAGCCTGAAGAGTTCCAGAAATTTCTCAACGCCGAGGAAACTGAGACGATTCACGGTTTCGACGCAAACAATTGGATTCGGCAGGCCCAAGCCATGATGGGGCACGACGTCTCGCGCCCCTTCGGAAGCGCTATGGCCAAAGCCGCCGCCGCCGTCAAAGCGCGCGTGCTTGTCATCGCCAGTCTGCAAGACCACATGGTGAACCCGACGCCCGCGCTCGCCTTCGCGCGATTGCTGCATGCACGCACGTTGGAACTCGACAGCGACTGCGGCCATCTGGCGACGGATTGCGAATCGGCGAAGGTTGGTGCCGCGATCGCGGAGTTTCTCGGGAGATAAGCCGTGCGCCGCTACTGTGCAGTTTTCTTGTTGCTGATGTGTTGCCCGCGGGTTCGCGCCTATTCGGTGCTCTCCCACGAAGCCGTAATTGATGCGGCGTGGGATCGCTATCTGAAACCGATCCTGCTCGCGCGTTTTCCCGCCACCACTCCGGATGAACTCCTCAAAGCGCATGCCTATGCGTACGGCGGGTGCATTATTCAGGATATGGGCTACTACCCGTTTGGCAGCCATCTCTTCAGCGATCTCGCGCATTACGTGCGCAGCGGCGATTTTGTTCAGGCTCTACTTGGTGAGGCACAGGATGTCAACGAGTACGCTTTCGCCCTCGGCACCTTGGCTCACTACGCTGCTGACAACAGTGGCCATCCGCTTGCCGTGAACATGGCCGTCGCGATCCTCTATCCGAAACTCCGTGCCAAGTTTGGGAATCAGGTCACGTACACCGAAGATCCGGTGGCACACCTCAAGACCGAATTCAGTTTCGACGTAGTGCAGGTGGCCAACCAGGCCTACGCGCCAGAGGCGTACCACGATTTCATCGGGTTTGAAGTGGCGAAACCGTTGCTGGACCGCGCATTTTTCGATACCTACGGCTTGTACTTGAAGGACGTCTTTGGCAACGTGGATCTTGCTCTCGGGACTTACCGCCGTTCGGTCGCGTCAATCCTTCCTACCATGACCAAAGTTGCGTGGGCTGCGAAAAAAGATCACATCGTCACCGCCGCACCGGGCAGAACAAAGCGAAAGTTTGTCTACATTCTTTCCCGGTCCAGCTATGAGAAAGAGTGGGGCGCTATCTATGAGCACCCGAGCCTCTGGGCCCGTTTGCTGGCCATCTTGTTCAAGATCGTTCCGAAGGTCGGTCCGTTCCGTGCCTTTTCTTTTCAGGCTCCCACTCACGAAACGGAACTTCTGTTCATGAAGAGTTTCGACGCTACCTTCGATCGGTATCACGAGTTGCTCGACGAAGTGAAAAGCGGCCATCTGAGCCTGGCCAATCAAAATCTGGACATCGGAAAGCCCACGAGTGCGGGCAGCTACAACCTGGCTGACAATGCGTATGCTTCGCTGCTGGACAAGCTGGCGGGAAAAAACTTCGCCGGAGTGACACCCAAATTGCGGGAAGACATCCTGGGATACTACGCCGATCTGAACCGGCCCTTTGCAACCAAGAAGCGCCCCGATGCCTGGCAGAAAACTCTTGGGGAGTTGGAGGCTTTGAAAGCGGCGCCGGCGAGTGCGGAAGCTGCACCCTAGTTCATCGAAGCCAGCCAGTGTTGGATCCGGTGAACCTGGGCTTTGGCGTGCTCGCGATCTTCGGGTGACTTCGACAGCTCTAGATATCGCACGAGATCCTGTTTGGCTGCCGCAAGGTGGCCCGCCTGCACAAGAAGGATGCCTCTATGCCGGTACTCTTCCGCGGCGCTGGGGTTTGCCTGGATCAATAGGCTCACTGCTTCAATGGCCTTGTCCGTGCGCCCACGCGACGTGTATGCGGCGGCAAGGTTTCTCAGCATGCGTAGTAGGACATCGCGCTTGTTCACCGGCGCCAGCCACCGTAGATCGGGTTCGATCTCTACCTGAGAAATGTCTCGCGCCAGCGCAAAACAATCGTCCGCGTCGAGCAATCGCCCGCCGTGAAAGGGATCGATGAAGGCGGCGTATAGCCCGTCGTCATAACGCACGATGAAATGGCCGGGCAAGCCGATGCCCTCGACGGTTTTCCCCAGGCGGCGCGAGATCTCCATGTAGACAAGGGAGAGCGTGATGGGAACGCCGGTGCGCGCGGTGAGGACCGCGTTCAGGCAACTGTTCCTTGGATCATAGTAGTCCGTCGTATTGCCGCGGAATCCCAGCTCATCGAATATGTAATGGTTTGCCTCGCGGACATAGGTCTTTCCATCGCGCGGGTCGCTGAGCCGTGAGTGCAACTCGGCCGCATACCTGTCGAGCAAAGAGACGACTCCCTCCCGATCGATCTCGGGAAACTCGATAGCCGCAAGCTCGAGCGCAGCGCGATCAAGCGGCAGACTGGAGTCTTGCCCAGTAAGCAAATCCAGAAGCCCGTGCATCGTGCCGTAGAATAGCACTTCGATGAGCCGGTGTATTGCAGTGCTGTTCCTGTGTGCCAGGAGCGCGTCGCCGGCTGCGCATGAACGGCATTCAAACCCCGGCACTGCGTTATCATAAAAACACCGCATGAAAATTGCCGTCGCAGCCGACCATGCCGGGTTTCCGCTGAAAGCTCGCATCATCGAGGAAGTGCGTAAACTCGGGCACGATGTATTAGATTTCGGGACGCAGTCGACCGATGCCGTCGACTATCCCGACTACGCCCGCGCTGTCGCCGAAGTGATCCGCGATGGGTCCGCCGATCGCGCGATCATCATCTGCGGCTCCGGAGCGGGCGCATGTGTGGCGGCGAACAAGTTTCGGGGCATCCGCGCGGCCACTTGCCATGACGCATTTTCCGCCCACCAGGGCGTAGAAGACGATGGTATGAATGTTTTGTGCCTGGGCGCGCGCGTCATCGGCCCGGAGCTCGCCGCGGAGCTCGTGCGCACGTACGTCAACGCCCATTTTTCCGATGTCGAGCGGCATCGCCGGCGCGTCGCGAAGGTGGAACAATTCGAAGAGGAGTTCGGCTCCGAGCGGCCCACGGCGGCCACGCGCCCGCGATAAGATAGGTTCGCTATGGAACTGAAAGGCAAAAAGATCGCCATTTTGGTGGATAACATCTACCAGGACCAGGAAGTCTGGTATCCGTATTTCCGTTGCCAGGAGGCCGGCGCGGAGGTCGTCGTCGTTGCCGCCAAGGCGGGCGAAACGTACACCAGCAAGCACGGCTATCCCATCAAATCCGACACCACGTACGACAGCGTCCGCGCCGCGGATTTCGATGGTGTGGTGGTTCCCGGCGGCTATGCGCCCGACATCATTCGCCGGTACTCCGCCGCCAACCGCTTTGTGCACGAGATGGACAAGCAGGGCAAGCTGGTGGCTGCGATCTGCCACGGCCCGTGGGTACTGTGCTCCGCTGGCATGCTCAAGGGCCGCCGGGCAACGTGCTTTTTCGCCATCAAAGACGACGTGATGCACGCGGGCGCGAAGTACGAAGACGCCGAAGTCGTAGTTGACGGCAACCTAGTCACCTCGCGCAAGCCCGAAGATTTACCGGCGTTCTGCCGCGCCGCTATTGAAGTGCTAACCGGCGTGCCCGTTTTGGCTAAATGAAAAGCCGGTGGGGCGTTCTTTCCTGGGCCGTAGCTTTTTCTCTTTTTGCCCAAGACGGTTCCACGCATGCCGACTGGCCCCACTACGGCGGCGAGCGTAGCGCCTGGCGCTATAGCGCGCTCGATCAGATCAATCGGTCGAATGTAGGCCGCCTGCGAGCGGTCTGGGCCTTCCAGACCGGGAAAGTGGACGGCGGGTTCAACGCCACCCCGGTCGTCGTTGACGGCGTCATGTATGTGCCGTCCTCCTGGAACCGCGTCTTTGCCATCAACGCTGAAACTGGCAAGGAAATCTGGCACTACTTCTATCAGAACCCGCGCGAGATCGGCATCATTTACAGCCCATGGACACGTGGCGTGGCCGTGGGTTTCGGGCGCGTATTCTTCGGTACGCTCGATAACAACGTCGTAGCGCTTGACCGCGCAACCGGCCGCGAGCTTTGGCGCGTCAACGTCGAGGATATGCGCCAGTGCGGATGCAACATCACAGGGGCGCCGCTGCTCGTCAAAGACAAAGTCGTCGTCGGCGTCACTGGCGGCGACTCTGCGCATCGTGGGTATCTGACGGCGTACGACGTCAACACCGGCCGCCGCGCCTGGCGCTTCTGGACCATTCCCGCGCCGGGCGAAAAAGGCCACGAAACCTGGGCAGGCGAGAGCTGGAAGTCCGGCGGCGGCGCTACTTGGATGACCGGCTCCTATGATCCCGAGCTCGACCTGCTCTACTGGGGCGTGGGCAACGCCGCCGCGGATTTCTACGGCGAAGCGCGAAATGGAATCAACCTCTACACCGACAGCATCATCGCCCTCGATCCCGATACCGGCAAGCTCAAGTGGTACTACCAGGAAGTTCCACACGACGTGTGGGATTTCGACGCTGCCTTCGAATGCGTTCTCTTGGATGCGCCGGTCAATGGCGTTCGGCGCAAGCTGCTGCTCAACGTGAACAAGGGCGGTTACACCTTCGTTCTCGACCGCACCAACGGAGAATTCGTTTCCGCGTGGCCTGTTGCCGAAAACATCAACTGGATCAAGGGAGTCGATGCCAAAGGAAACCTGGTCGGCCGCAACGAGCCGCCCGTCGGCAAGCCCGCGCTCATCTGCCCGAGCATCGGTGGCGGCCGGCAGTGGAACCAGGGGTCGTATTCGCCGCACACGGGATGGTTCTACACCACGGGCATTGAATGGTGCCAGGAAGTCACGGTGACGCCCGAACAACCGAAAGAAGGTGTCAACTTTTTCGGCGGCGTGTTTCGTCTCAAGCCGCCCCTCCATGGTCCTGGGGGCGGGCACCTCGACGCTTACGATCCCGTCACCGGCAAAAAGTTCTGGTCGTACCCTTCGAAGTATCCACTACTCGCCTCGCAGCTTTCGACGGCCGGTGATCTTGTCTTTTCCGGCGACCCCGAGGGCAACTTCTTCGCGCTCGACGCGCAAACCGGCAAGAAGCTTTGGAGCTTTCTTACCGGCTCAGGCCACCGCGGATCGTCGATCACCTATTCTGTGCGAGGGAAACAATATGTCGCGACACCCTCCGGCTGGGGCTCGGCGCTTGCCGGACTGCTGCCGCAACTGTGGCCGGAAACCGAAGATTTCCCGCCCGGCTCCACGCTGTTCGTTTTTGCACTGCCCCCGGAGCAGCCATGATCGCGGTCGCGTTTCTGCTCGCGCAAGCCGCCGCGAGGCCGGCTCTCGTCCAGCGCGGTGAGCAAATCTTCGCGCAAAGTTGTTCGGTGGGCTATTGCCACGGAGTCGCGGGGACTGCCGGACGCGGGCCGAGGCTGCGCGGCCGCACTTTTTCCAAGGATTACTTGTACAGTGTCACGCGCGATGGTATCCCCAGCTCCGCCATGCCTGCTTGGAAAGGCCGTCTGAAAGACGACGACATTCGCGCGGTGGTGGAGTATGTCGCTAGCCTTGCCACTGCCACCGAGGCGGTGCCGCCCTCAAATCCTATGCCGCCAGGCGTCGGACCCGCCAGTCTGCCGATCTTCAGCGGACCACCGCAAGCCGCGCATGGCCGCGCGCTCTTTTCCGATTTCACTCGCGAAAATTGTGGGCTTTGCCATGCGGTTGGCGGGCGGGGCATCGCCATCGGCCCTGACCTTGGTGCGCTTCCAGCCAAAAGTCAGGCGGAACTCTTGGGCCGGATTCATGCTACCGAGGCGCGGCACGTATTGACGGTGAAACTGCAAACCGGAGCCGAGTTCCCGGCGCTGCTAGTCTCGCAGAATGAGAGTGAAGTTCGGCTCTATGATCTTACGGCGTCACCGCCTGTGCTGCGCACGTTTGCGCGGCCGCAGATCATTTCGCTCGCCCAAAGCGCGGCGTGGCGCCACGAAGACTTCGTCAAAGATTACTCGTCCGCGGATCTGGAGGATGTGGCGGCCTACCTGCGGTGGGCGGCCACTGGGCATTAGCCCAGCGGACCACCGACCGGACTACGTCGCTAGTGTAGTGCGGCATGCAGATTAACGATTATGCAGCGCGTGGCGGGCGCGCTTGACCTTTTCCAGAATATCGGACGCTTTGGCGGTCCAGACAAACGGTTTGGGATGGTCGTTGTGCTGGTCAATGTAGTCGCCAATGGCCATGATCAGTTCCTCGACGTCGCGGAAGATGCCTCGCCGCAGCCGATTCTGAGTGAGGTCACGGAAGAAACGCTCCACCATGTTCAGCCATGAACTGCTGGTGGGAGTGAAGTACACGTGGAAGCGCGGATGGCGGGCCAGCCACTTCTCAACCTTGGGATGTTTGTGCGTGGCATAGTTATCCGCGATCAGATGGATTTGCTTGCCTGCAGGGGTGACTTGGTCAATCACGCGCAGGAATTTCAGCCACTCCTGATGCCGGTGCCGGTCGTCGCACATGCTGATTACGGTGCCATCGAGCGTGCTCATGGCCGCAAACAGGGTTGCCGTTCCGTTGCGCTTGTAGTCGTGGGTCATCGTTCCGCAGCGTCCCTTCTTCAGCGGCAGGCCAGGTTGCGTGCGGTCCAGTGCTTGGATCTGGCTCTTCTCATCGGCGCAGAGGACGATGGCGTGTTCTGGCGGGTTGAGATAAAGCCCGATGATGGCGTCCAGTTTCTCGGCGAACTCGGGATCGTGGCTCACCTTGAAGGTCCGCGCCAAGTGCGGCTTCAGACCATGTTTCTGCCAGATCCGGCGCACGCTCTTTTCACTGACGCCTGCGGCCTCTGCCATGGTGCGCGTGCTCCAGTGGGTCGCGTTGTCGGGCTTCTCCTGCGTGGTTCTCCGGATCACCTCTTGCACCTGGGCCGGTGTGATGGTTGGTGTTCTTCCCGGGCGCGGCGCATCTTTGTCCAGCGCCGCAAAACCACCGTCCAGAAACCGATTCCGCCAGCGCGCGGCCTTCTCCGGTGTGATCTTCAACTCCGCCGCGATCTGCTGATCTTGCAGCCCCGCTCCGGCCAACAAAACGATCCGCGCTCGTTCCACGCTCCGTGCCGGCGCGCTGCGAGCTCGGGCCCGAGATTCCAGGATCTCTTGCTGGTCAGAACTCAGAACCACGGGTCGCGCCACGCGCATCGTCTTCGGTCCTCCTATTGTAAAGACGACGCGTATTCTATAATCGTTACTATTTATGCCGCACTACACTAGCTTTTCTTGGTTTTGCTGGAATGGGACCGGGATGTGCTGTGTTTGGAACCCTTGCTTTTGCTCTTGACGCGATGACCCGCCGCGTGGCTGGCCCCGCTTTTTGCTTTTGCCGCTTGTACCGGAACAAAGCTACTCACGCCCAGTAACAGAGCGAGTAGTAGCGCGTTGATTTTCACGAAAAGATAGTGCGGTTACGGAGGGCTTTCTCGCAGAGCGGAAGTCTATTTGCGCCTGTACTTTACTTTTTTTTGTTTGGGCGCCTTGTACTTCTTCGGTTTCTTCTGCTTGGGGATCTTGTTGTTGGGAGATTTATATTTGCCGGCCGGCTGAACCTTGCGCTTCGTCAAGCGCGGGTCACTGCCTTCCGCCATGTGAAGACTGCCCAGCCCGATTAGCGCGGCGAGCAAGAAAGTCCGAAATCTCACGCCCCAAGGGTACTATCTTTGGGCCGCGAACCACAAGTACATCTGCAAAAAGCACAGCGCCGTGATGCCCAGGCAAACGAAGGAAATGACTCGCCAGACTGCTTCTGTCGTTCCACCGGAGATTCTGGGCAACCCGGCTATGTACGCCGTGCCGAATCCGGCGGCCAGCCCGCCGATATGCGCCGCGTTGTCGATTTGAAAGAACGGAAGGAATCCAAACAACAGGCCGTAAATCGCCCACCGCGTGTAGAGGCCGCGGATATGATCTCCCAACGCGCTCCGATGCCTCATTCCCAGTGCGATCATCGCGCCAATCAAACCAAAGATGCCCGCCGAGGCGCCCACCGACAGCGCCAGCGGATTCCAAAGCGTACTCGCAAAGAAGCCGCCGATCGTCGAAACGAAATAAAACACAATCATGCGGTTTGTGCCGTAAACCTCTTCCACCTGCGCGCCCAGATCGAACAGCACCCATGAGTTCATGAGGATGTGCATCAACCCGCCGTGCAGGAACCCGGCCGTCACCAGCCGCCACCACTGGTGATAATGGAGAATCAAAATGCCGTTCTTTGCGCCCAGGATTTCCAGTGCCCGGCCTTCCCCCGCGCTCGGTGTGAGCGCCAGGGTTGCCGCGTACATTCCGAAATTAATCAACAAGATGATGATGGTCGTGTAGCGCGCATGCGGAATAAACCCGCCCAGAATGGTGCCCGGATCGCGCCGGTCCACAGCCCGCGGACTCACCTTTTCGTGGCAATAAGGGCAGACGCGGTCGTCCGTCGTGATGAAGGCCCGGCATTGCGGGCACATGCGGCGTTTATCCATGAAGCAACTATTGTACTGTCTCGGGTCTGGTACAATTTGGTTTCCGGATGCCGAAGAGCGAGCGCGAACTCCGTCAGGACATTGTGGACATCGGCCGCCTGGTCTATGAGAAGGGCTGGGTCGCCGCCAACGATGGCAATATCTCCGTCCGCCTGGATGACAACCGTATCCTGGCCACCCCCACTCGCGTCAGTAAGGGCATGATGCACGCCGACGATTTGATCATCGTCGACAAGTGCGGCGGCAAGCTGGAGGGCAACCGGGAGTGCACATCCGAAATCCTGATGCACTGCACGATCTACGACCTCCGGCCCGATGTGTACAGCGTGCTGCATGCGCATCCGCCCGTTGCGACCGGTTTTGCCACGGCGGGCCGTCCACTGAACCTCGCGTTGCTCCCCGAGGTTGTGATCGGTCTTGGCTATGTGCCCCTGGCGGATTATGGATTGCCCGGGACGCCTGCCCTCACCGAGCCGATGCTGCCCTATATCCCCAAATACGACGCCATCATGATGGGCAATCACGGCGTCGTCAGCTACGGCAGCGACGTGTACAAAGCATTCTTCAACATGGAGACCGTCGAGCACTTCGCGCGCATCACGCTAGTGGCGGAGTTGTTGGGTGGCGCCAAGGTGCTTCCCAAGATTGAAGTCGACAAACTGCTGAACTCTCGCGCGCGCTATGGCGTCGAGCGCCGCAACGGAGCCACGCAGGAATCTCCGGTGGTGGCCGAAGACCTGGCCCGCCCCATTGACCGCACTGCGCTCACTCGCGCCGAACTGGTCGCCCTGGTCGACGAAGCACTCAAAGCGCGCGGAATCATCTAAGCACTATTCGCTGCGGCCGGCTGCGGTTTCTTCCTTGGCAGCACCAGCCACACTCCCAGTGCGATTCCCCATCCCAGCTTAATCAGTTCGAGCGCCGAGTACACGCCGTGAAAAATCCAGAAGCGAGTGCTTTCGCCCGATGGCCGCCCCAGCGGACCGAAATCCATGGCGCGCCCCATGCGTATGATCTCCGGCGTCAAAAGAAAATGCATAAGGAGCGCGACACCCAGCATCAACGCGGCCAGCCAAAGCGTCACGCGGTCGCGCTGGCCCGCTACCACCAGCATGAGAATGAGCAACAGACCCAGACCGATCTGCACGTTCTCCCACGTCGCGAAGTACTGGCGGTTCTGTTCGGAAGCCTGATACCGCAGCAGAACGCGCGCCGCGTCATGCCCCCCGAGCGTTTGGACGCGCTCCTTCATTTGTGCCGTCGGCGCGGCAAGCATGCGGTCCACTGACCGGAAATTCTCGGTGGCCACCATGTCCATGAACACGGAGCCGCCCAGCCAGGCGCCAAGCAACAACGCAGCGATTCGGGTGAGATGCATTCGGGAATGCTCGTTCTACTTCAACCGCGCCGGTTTTAGCGTCCAGGCCTCGAGGCGCGCCATGTCCAGCAGCTGGGGCGCGCTGAATCCCTCGGGATGAATCGGCCAGGAGAACGCTCCCTTCGCATCGGTGGCGGTGTATTTCTCCATCTCGGGATTCCCTTTGTGGACGCTGACGGCGCCGGATGAGCCATCATCGCTCGCCAGCGTCGCCGCGAAATCCGCCAGCGAGAGTTTCTTCGATCCGATCCAGACCTCGGCTGGCAGCCGCCGGCTCGTCCGGATGAACCCCGCCGCATCCGTCTTGGCGTGTTCGAAAGCGGGCCGCGGAATGGCGCTCTCGTGGTAAGTGGTTTCGCCCTTCGCCACCGGGCCCTCGACCACCGCCGGCTCCATCTCCAGCAGCACTTGCAGCATATCCGCTGCCGAAAGGGCCCCGCGCTCCGTCACCAGAAATGTCTGCCGCTCGGCCATGTGCCGCGCCACCTGGGCGCGATCCACTCCGTTCACCGCCGCGCTCTGATAGAACAGCGGCAGCTCTCGCGCCGTGATGAAGCGGACGCTCGGCCGTGTCTTGGCGTGCTCCACATAGTGCACCAGAATCCGATAACAGCGCTCCGACGCTTCGGCCGTCCGCCGTGGCGGGTTCTTCCAATCGCTCCGCTCCGGGTTCGCGCCTTTGGCGAAATTCAGGTCCCAGAATGCGGTGGTCACGAATTCGGTCGGGTGAAAGTACGTGCTGATCACGCCGCCACCGCGCGCTTCCAGCTCTTCCGCGGCGCGGTCGAACTTCTCAAAGGTCTGGGGCAACTGGCTCTCCTCGTCGAGCGACGGCCGGATGAGATACCGCCCCATATGGAACACGTTCAGAAGCCCGCCGAACCAGAACGGCTGCTCGTCCACCCCCACCTGCTCGCCTTCATCCAGATACACCGGAATGCCAAGCCGCAAGAGCGCGCGGTGGCTCTGCGGAGCCCAGGAACTCCCCGGCTGTCCGTAACAGCTCGGCGTCACACCGAAGATGCGCTGGATGTCCACCACGCCCGGCCGCTCGCGCCGCTCAAACTCCGCCGCGCCGTCGAGCCATCCCATGTCACGCAAGTAGAGCGCCGGTGTCGGTTGAATGCTGTGGTAGTTGGAATGGTACCCGATGTCGTGCTGCGCCAGTGCCCGAATTACGTCGCGCCGCCCGCGCGCTTCCAGCACGCGCGCCTTCTCGCCCACCACCTTGAAGGTGGCCCTTACCCCGAGTCTCTCTAAATCCGTCGCAATGCGCAGTGCCGCATCATCCGCCGCCGGTTCGACATAGTCCTCCGTATCGAACCACAGCATCACGTACACCGGCCCCTTCGCCGCGAGCGCCAGTGCGCTCAGCATTACAGCCAGAACAAGTCGCAGCATCTTGTTTAGAGTACCGCAGACGCCCTCCGTCCATTGACCGGCGGGCTGCCTGTTTGGAGATAGGCACCCTGGAACGCGCACTGTTCGGAAATGGGAATGGGTTTGATTTTGCAAATTTTGTTTTCGAGTGCAAATGGCTTTGTCACATCGAGATGCATCGCGTCGACCAATAGGTATACCACGGCGGTTTCGGCGTCCCAGTCAGGAGCGCGAGGAGCGCTCCGAATCGGGGTTGACCGGGTTGGTCAACGCTGCGGCGTTCAGCGGATGTATCCCGAACTCGTGCCGGTAGGGTTGTGCGCTGTCAGGGCCCGGCGCCAGCGTCAGAGCCGAAATCGCAGCCTCTTTATTGAGACAGAGATTTGCGATTTTGGGCAGGATCGCGACCGTGCAGCCTGCTCAGCCCCGCTGAGGAAACCCCGTGGCTCAACTCGACAACGTGCATTCGGTTTTGAGACCGAATTATGAGACTCTGAGAGGGTTGATTTCATTGGCCTTGCCGGGCGTTGCAAAAGCTACCCATTTTGAAACTTCTTAACAAATACGATTTCGGGGTCGCCGGGGTCGAGCTGGTCAATAAAACCGCAGCCAATATAGCCAAGCCTTCTGAGCACGTGCTGCATCGGATAGTTTGACAGGTTTGTTGTGATAAAAAACTTGTCCGTTCGGACAAGCCCCTCCACGTGGCGCAATAGCTGTTCTGCGATGCGCTGCCCTCGATACCGTTCCTCAACCATCAGCATTTGCAGGGTGTCATAGTCAAAGAACCGACGACGCGCCAGCACTGCATACCCGATGATGGCTCCCGCATCGGCTTCAGCAAGAAAGACCTCGTCCTCCTTCAGCCATTTGTCAATAGCATTGGCTCGTGCATGATCGCTTGCTGCGGCGGAATCTAACGCCTTCAATGCCGCGATGTCAGAGGTCTGCGCCAGTCTAACATGTGAGGTCATGCGCCGAGATTAACAGGAGACGGCCATTTCGCCAACCAAATGGAAAGAGCGCCGTTGCGCAAAGGACCCTTTGTGAGACGGAAGTGCGAGCGTCGCAATCGGAGCCAATCTGTAACGCGCCCATGGACGGCGCGTCGACTGCTTGAAACTATCCGCATTGGGAACCGGCGCACGGCTAGCCCACGTGTTGTCCCGTAGTGTTTACCGATCCCACCGCGCGGCGAACTTCACGGGCAATGATATACCTGCCACACCTCACCGAGCGGATATACTATTCTGCGCCGGGGAGATTATGTCATGAGCAAGAAATTAGAAGTTGCCGGGGCGATCATTGCCTTCATCGTTCCGGCGCTCCTGCTGTATCAGCAGAACGTTATTTTCCAACGCCAGAACGACCTTTTGGAGCAACAGAACCGCATCCTGGCCCGAGAGCAGGGAGTGCCAGCAGATGTGCCGCCGGTCACTCCTAGCCAGTCCATTGGCCCGCATTACTGGCCGCTAATAACCATGGGTGTGTTTACGTTGCTGACATGGGCCGCTGTCGGCTTGGTCCTCTATGATCGGCGCAGGGCTAGGAGCGCCAGTGCTCAAGATTTAGCACAAGCGCTAGCCGACAACACTGGCCTAAGAAGCCAACTAGCCTTAAGACCAACTGCTCAAGACTTGGTGACGTTACAAAACGAAAACGCGGATTTGAAGCATCAGCTAGCCTCAAAACCGGTCAGAACGTGGCCTTATGGAAATGTGTTTACTATTCAAGCGGTCACCACCGAGCACTCTCCCACGGCGACCTATAGGGACAAACTCAGGGTGACGTTGACAAACACCGTCGGTAGAGACCTACATGTGTGGATACCTCTTTGGGAATCAGCGGAAGTTGTGCCGCAACAGCCGTTCGGCTCCCGTTTCAGGTTAGAGGGATCGGCGGGATGGAGGAACAAAGACTGGGTCAAAGACGCCAGCGGCAACTTTGCGGAATATTCCTGCCTAGAGGTAAAGGCTGGGTTCACGTGTGATTGTTTTATCGGCCTGCTTCCACCGACCGGCAAAAGCCTAGAAGAAAGGCGGCGAACTAACGCTCCGATCGGTACTGCAGTCTTCCCCGTCAGAATCGACGGCAAACTGTACGATGTCCCGGTAGATCTATGATCGCCTCGGCCACAAGCGTTTGGGGTGGGCTGTCGGGGCGAGGCTCGATAAGATGCTCTCCCTAGTTGGGGAGTTTCTTATGCTGACGAGCTCCCAAAGAGTATGTCAAGTACATTATTGCTACTTCAGTTCGCCGTACCTTGCCGCGTCAGTAGTCAGCTCTGGGCGGGAATCAGGCCGTCGCCCTCGAAGCATGCGCCCGCAGCCACGCCTCTAGTTTCGCGAAGCGGAACGTGCCACTTTCGTACAGCCCGATCAGAAACTGGAAAGCTGCGACGTCATCAAATTCCAGCCGATAGCCGTTGACTCGAAGAAATGCGGCTGTAACAGTGACCGCCACGCGCTTGTTGCCATCGATGAAAGGATGGTTCTGCGACAGGCTTTCCCAGAGTGCGGCGGCTTCTTGGATCAGATCTTCGTAATATCCAGTCTGCGGACGCGCTAGTGCCGCCTCGAGCGCACCGCGGTCCCGGAGTCCCATCGAGCCGCCAAATCGTTCGATCAGGCGCGCATGAGCGACAAGCACTTCTTCAATGCTGGGGTAGTACGTCACTGAGCCAGGCGGCGCAGGAGTTCTGGGTGCTGATTGATGAATTCATCAATGGCCGCAAGGAACGGCTGGTTCTGTTGCGGGGACCGGCGCTTCAGGTATTCGATGAACTGCAATACCGCAGATTGCTCCTCGGGCGAGAGACTGTCGACGATCGTGGTCAGCTTCTCTGCTGGCATAGGCCTTATCTTCAGTATAGCTTTTAGATCCCCGCCCCGCCCGTAAATGGCTTCGGCAGGCGCGGGATGTAGCCGCTGTCTTCGAGAATATGGCAGATTGCGCTGACGGCCTCATCGGGGCTCTGCGGCAGTTCCGCCGTGTTCACCGCGAGGAACCGATCTCCGCCCACCGCGCGCGCCACAGCATCACGAATGGCGCTGTCATCCTCCGCCATGGCGCAGATCGAAATCAGCCCAGAGTCCATCCCTGCCTGCGCAACCTCCACCACTCCCTCGCCTGGCACCACCTGCACCAGGCATCCGCGGTCGAACAGTTTCCGCTCCAGCGCGTACGCCAGCTCCTCGTCTCCCGCCAGCCAGAGCGCCACCGGCCTGTGTCCCGCACGAATGTACCGCTCGGCCGGTGTGACGCGGCCCGTTTTGAGCTCGAGCGCCGCCAGTTCTTCCCCACGCTGCGGTTCGTTCCCGACGCGGCCTGTGATCATGCCCGCCGCCAGCGTTTCGTTGGTTAGCGGATCGATGAGGATGAACGCCCCGGTCGCGCGATTCTTGCCGTAAGCGTCGAAGAACAGCGGCCGCTTGGCCTCCACGAGTACCGCGCCGATCTCGTTGAACCCCAGCCGGTCCACCAGTTCGTGTTCCAGCGTGTTGATGTTGACGCGATGCCGTACCGCCGCAACCGTGGCGCCCGCCTGCTGCGTGGTGTGCTTGATCAAATAGGGGCGACCCGGTTCGAGCGGTTTCTGATTCATCCACACCAACATGGCTTCGAAACGCCGTGCCGCGTGCGGCGGATGTTGCGGTGGAACCAGCATGTCGCCGCGGCTGACGTCCACTTCATCTTCCAGACACACGGTCACCGACATCGGTGGGAACGCCTTCGCCAACTCGCCGTCATAAGTCGATATCGACTTCACGTGCGAGGTGCGACCCGAGGGCAGCACCATCACCGCGTCGCCCGGCCGGATCACACCCGACGCCACCTGGCCCGCAAAACCGCGGAAGTCCAGATTCGGCCGGATCACGTACTGCACCGGAAATCGCATGTGGTCGAACGCGCGGTCGCGCGCCACTTCCACGGTTTCGAGATACTCGAGCAGCGCCGGACCGGAATACCACGGCATCCGCGGGCTGCGCGCCACTACGTTATCGCCCCCCAGCGCGCTGATCGGTATGAACTTCAACTCCCCGATCAGTAACTGGGTGGCGAAACGCAGGAAGTCCTCGCGAACCTGGTCGAAAACCTCCTCGCGGAAGCCCATGATGTCCATTTTGTTCACCGCCACGACAATGTGCCGGATGCCCAGCAGCGTCGCAATGTACAGATGGCGCCGCGACTGCGGCAATACGCCATTACGCGCATCCACCAGGATGATGGCTAGGTCGGCGGTCGAGGCGCCTGTCGCCATGTTGCGCGTGTACTGCTCGTGGCCCGGTGTGTCCGCGATGATGAACTTGCGCTTTGGCGTCGAGAAGTACCGATACGCCACGTCGATGGTGATGCCTTGCTCGCGCTCCGAGCGCAAACCATCGGTGAGCAGCGAGAAGTCCAGCACGCCTGCTGTCTGGTTGGTGGAAGCCTTCTTGGCCGAGGCGATCTGGTCTTCGTAAGCGCCCTTGGAATCGTAGAGCAGCCGGCCAATCAACGTGGACTTGCCGTCGTCGACGCTCCCGGCCGTCGAGAGCCGCAGCAAGTCCTTTTCTTCATTCTGCTTAAGAAAGGACTCGATCAAAAATAGCCTTCCCGCTTTTTGATCTCCATCGAGCCTTCCTGATCGTGGTCGATCACACGATTTTCGCGCTCCGAACGCCGCACCAGCATCATTTCCTCGATAATTTTCGGCACCGTATCGGCTTCCGACCGGATCGCGCCCGTACACGGGCTGCAGCCCAGCGACCGCATGCGGCACATCACCATTTCCGGCTTCTCGCCGGGAAGGAGTGGGATATCCTGCTCCACCGGGATGAGCGTCTCACCCCGCACCACCATCTCTCGCATCTTAGCGAAGTACATAGGAACAATGGGGATACGCTCCAGGTGGATGTACTGCCAGACATCCAGCTCGGTCCAGTTGGAGAGCGGAAACACACGGATGGATTCCCCTTTATCCACCCGGCTGTTGAAGAGATTCCAGAGCTCCGGCCGCTGGTTCTTGGGATCCCACTGCCCGAAACTGTCGCGAAAGGAGTAAACGCGCTCCTTGGCACGCGATTTTTCCTCGTCGCGACGCGCACCACCGAAAGCGGCGTCATAACCACCCTCGGCCAGTGCATCCAGCAATGACCGTGTTTTCAACAGCCCGCAGCATTTTTGGGTACCCAGCCGGAACGGGTTGGCACCGTCGTCAATGGCTTTTTGGTTAATGTGGACGATGAGTTTAGCGCCGATTTCCCGCGTGAACTTATCCCGAAACTCGATCATTTCACGGAACTTATACGTTGTATCGATGTGCAGCAGAGGAAACGGAATCTTGCCCGGATGAAATGCCTTCTGCGCCAGGCGAACCATTACCGACGAGTCCTTGCCAATGGAGTACAGCATCACCGGACGCTGGAACTCCGCGACCACTTCGCGAAGGATGAAAATGCTCTCCGCCTCAAGCGCGCGGAGATGTGTTAAGGTCGGCTTATCCACTGGTGTAAGGCTATCATAGCAAACTATTATGACTAAGTCCATCGAGATCATGGTGTTAGCGGCCTTGGCCGCTAACTGTGTTACAGCTCAGGAGATTGTTCCGGAACACATCCGCGCTCACGTGAAATTTCTCGCGAGCGATCTGCTGGAGGGGCGTGGGCCGGGTACGCGGGGCGGTGATCTGGCGACCGAGTATATTGCGACGCAGTTCGCGCTCGCGGGCCTGAAACCGGCGGGAGACCAGGGCACCTACTTCCAGCAAGTGCCGCTGATCGGGATCACGACCGAACGTACGGCCACACTTTCGGCCGTGAAGGGCGGCGAGAGCCTCGATTTCAAGTGGGAGAGCGAATTCGTCGGCGTGAACGAGCGGCTGACGCCGGAGGATCAAATCGACGCTGAGGCGGTGTTTGTGGGGCATGGCATCGTGGCACCGGAGTTTCGATGGGACGATTTCAAGGGCGTGGACGTGCGCGGTAAGGTCGTGGTGCTGTTCACCAATGAGCCGGCCTCCGAGGACCCGAAGTTTTTCGGCGGGCGCGCACTCACTTACTACGGCCGGTGGTCCTACAAGTACGAAGAGGCTACGCGCCGCGGCGCGGTGGGAGTGATCATCATTCACACGACGCTAACCGCTGGCTACGGATGGGACGTCGTGCGGAATTCTTGGAGCCGCGAGCAACCGTACGTCAAGCTGGCCCCGGGTGAGTATGCGCTGTCTTTGGCGGGATGGGTGACGACCGAAGCGGGCGAGAAAATGTTAGCGATGGCCGGCCATCACGTGGAGGAGTTACTGAAGGCGGCGGAGTCACGCGATTTCCGGCCGATTCCGCTGGGCATTCGCATACGCGGCAATCTTCCCGCGAAAGTGCGCGATATACAGACGCGCAATGTAGTGGGGATGGTGGAGGGCAGCGACGCGAAGCTTAAGTCGGAAGTAGTGATTTACAGCGCGCATTGGGACCACCTGGGCATCGGAACGCCGGTGAACGGCGATGCGATTTACAACGGCGCTGTGGATAACGCTACCGGTTGTGGCCTCGTGATGGAGATGGGGCGCGCTTGGGCGGCGCAGGCGAAGAAGCCGCGGCGGTCAGCGATGTTCATTGCGGTGACCGCGGAAGAAGGCGGATTGCGAGGGTCGGAGTACTACGCTGCGCACCCAGAGATTCCAGCCGGCAAGACGGCTCTGGACATCAATTATGATGCTCTGTTCCCGCTCGGGCGCGTGCGCGATGTCGTGGTAAATGGCGCGGAACGGACCACAGTGTGGCCGGCAGTACAAGCGGTGGCCAAGCGCATGGGTATCGCCATTGACCCCGATCCGCGGCCGGAACAGGGCAGCTATTACCGTTCGGACCATTTCGCGTTTGCGCACGTGGGCATTCCGGCATTTTCCGTGGAAGAGGGCGACGATTTCATCGGTAAGCCAAAGGGCTTCGGAGCGCAGGCGTTTGAAGAATACAACGACAAACACTACCACCAGCCATCGGACGAATTCCAGGAGAGCTGGGATTTTTCGGGACTGGCGGAGATGGCGCGCTTCGGCTTTCTGGTGGGGACCGAAGTGGCGAACCAGGAACGCCTTCCGAGTTGGCAGGCGGGCGACGAGTTTCTAGCGGCGCGGGAGAAAAGCGGGGTTCAGTAGGGTAAGTTCCGCCGTTGTCCGATGCGCCGGATGCTGCGGACAAATCCGAATAGAACGATGGCCAGCAACCCGATGGCCCAAACGGGAAGGAGCCAGGCGCGCAGCGCAGCGCCTGATTGGAATGCCAGGCTCGTAATTCCTGCAAGGATACCGGCAACGAACCAGCCGAGCAGGATCGCAAGCAGAGGCAGTCGCTGCCAGAGGCCGCGCGCGGCCCGCTTTACGACGCGTTTGACGGGGTCAATAAAGCTTGGTTTAGACCCAGGAAGGGTGGGCAAGATTTTGCCCTTGGCGATTTGCCGCGCGAGATCGGCCGCGAAGGCCGCTTGCATAAGACCGGTGTAAGTTCCCAGTTGGAACGAGGCCTGGGCCGCATCGAGATAGGCGCGAGCCAACTGCAAGGGCCGTTCCATCCCGGATGTGGCGGCTGACTGCAATGCGGCGCGCGCTTCAAAGATCGAAGCCTCGGCGCGCACGCGCACTTCTCCGGTCAAACGCATAACCAGGTCGCGCACCGAACCCCTGATGGCGTCGAACGCGGGATCTGCGAGCGCCGCGGCCGCCTGCGCGGGATGGGCCAGAATTGCTTGTTCCAGGTGTTGCAAGGCCGCGGGACGATCTCCGGACTGCATGGCAGTTTGCGCCACTTGATACTCGTTGCTGGCGGTGGCGCGTGCCGATCCGGTATCCCAGGAGTTGAGCAGTTCGAGGTCGAGTGCAGCGGTCACAGCGCGCGGTAATTGAAGCGTGGCGGAGGGCGCCGGAGCTTGGGGCAGGGAAGGTACGGATCGGCTGGGTTGCGACGACGCGAGAACTGGGGGCGTTACGGTCATGCCGGCGATGTCTTGCGACGCTTGGACAGGCGTTGCCGTTGAACTCGCAGTTTGGGTTGAGACCGCTGCCGTTGACTCTGGGTCTTGCGGCGCCGGGATGGTATGGTCCGTCATTACCGGCTGTTCCGAGGGCACGGGCGCGTTACCGGATGGCACCGGCATTGGTGCTGGTACTGCAACACGCGTTGGCTGGTATGTTCCCGCGGGGGCCGACTCACTGGTACCGGCAACGAAGGTCACCCGGTCGACCAGTTCTTGCACTGGGCCGCGCATGGCTTGGAAGGCCGGATCCTGCAAAGCTACAGAAGCGTAAGCCGGACTTTCGTGGACTGCCATCTCGAGGTGTTGCATGCTGGTGACGGGTTCCGAGGCCACTGCCGCGACGCGTGCCAGTTGGTAGTCGGCCGCTCCGGCCGCGGGCAGGGCGTTCGGGTCCAGGTGATTCATTAGGCCCAGCTCGAGCGCGGCGTTAATGCTTTTGACGGAGATGGTATCGCCGGACGCTGCCGTGGGCGTCTGCGTGAGATTCGGCACTCGCGCGACAGCACGCAGCAGGTCCGCACCGAGGTTATCTACCGGCAGAGGAAGGGGTGCCTGTCCATTGGAAAAATGGATCACTATGTAGGCTTATCGGCCAACATGGGTCTGGTGAGACAATTTTTCTTGAGCTTAGGATTGATGCACTTACGTTACGCTGGTTGTTGTGAAGGCGCGGAGACCGACCTAACTTGCTGGAAAAGCCTGAGCTTCTGGCAACCAAAAGCACGTCTGCGAATTGGATAATAGAAATGGAACGTTCATGACCATCGCACCCGGCATTGTTCTGCACGACGCTGAGATCGCCGCGATTTGCCGCCGATACGAGATCCGCGAACTGGCGGTGTTCGGCTCCGCGGCACGTGGCGAGCTGCGCCCGGATAGCGACGTTGATCTTCTGGTCGAGTTTCTGCCGGACGCCAAGGTCTCTCTTCTACGCCACGCGGCGGCCGAGCGGGAATTCTCTCGGGTCTTGGGACGGAAGGTGGATCTGGTTTCCAAACGCGCCTTGCGAGACGGCGTGAAGGAAGAGGTTCTTTTGCAGGCTCGCTGCATTTATGCGGCGTGAGCGACTGTACCTGGAAGACATGCATGTCGCTGCGCAAGCCGTTAGCGAGTTTCTCCAGTCCCATAGCTTCGAGACTTTTCGGGCAAGCCGTTTGCTTCAGAGCGCCGTGGTCCACCAACTAACGGTGATCGGTGAAGCGGCGGCACGCCTCTCAACGGGACTACGTGAGCGGCACCCGGAGATTCCGTGGGCGGACATTACCGGTCTTCGGAACATCGTCGTGCACAATTATTTTGGGATCGATTGGGAAGAGGTCTGGCGTACCGCAATCGAAGACGTTCCAGTTCTGCAAGGCCAAGTCGCTGCGATCCTTCGGGAGGAATTTGCGCAGTGATCCGAGGAGAGCGCTTTCGGACAGGCGATTCGACCAGGAGTCAAGCGATGAAGAACTTTCACCTGCCGCTGCCGGAGCAAACTTATGCTCAACTCAGGGCGGAGGCTGAACGGAGGCAGGTGCCGGCAGCGACGCTGGCGCGTGAAGCCATCGGCTATTGGCTTGAGCAGCAATTCCGAAAGGCGAGGCACGAAGCCATTACGACGTTTGCGGCGGAAATGGCGGGAACCAATCTTGATCTCGACTCCGATTTGGAATCGGCCACGATCGAGCAGTTGGTGCCTTAATTAACGTGCCTTCGCGATAGTCACCACCGCTTGCGCCTCGGCGGAGTGGCCTTCGCCGACCGGTCCCACTTTTTCCGCGGTTTTGAATTTCACGGAAATCCGATCGAGTGTGAGGCCGAGTGTTGCGGCGAGGGTTTCGCGGATGGCGGTGCGGTAGTCCTTCAGCTTGGGGCGTTCGAGGATGACGGTGGAATCGACGTTGACGAGCTCGAAGCCGGCTTTGCGGGCGAGTTCGAGCGCGTGCTTGAGGAATTGCAGACTGTCGGCGCCCTTCCATCGGGGATCGGAATCGGGGAAGTGCATGCCGATGTCACCGAGGGCCGCGGCGCCGAGGATGGCGTCGGTGATGGCATGAGCCAGAACGTCGGCATCGGAATGGCCTTCCAGTCCGAATTCCGAAGGGATGGTCACGCCGCCAAGGATCAAGGGGCGTTGGCGTACGAGCCGGTGATTGTCCCAGCCGAGCCCGGTGCGATATTCGCTCAAGAGTGACCCTGGCGGGCGGTTTCCTGTTCCAGGAAAAGCCGGGCGAGGTCCATGTCACCGGGTTTCGTGATCTTGATGTTGTGGTCGCTGCCCATGACGACGCGCACTTCCACCTGGTCCAGGCGTTCCACCAGGCTGGATTCGTCAGTCCCGACAAAACTGTCGGCGCGCGCGGCCGCGAAGGCCTGCTTGAGCAGATCGTAACGGAAGACTTGTGGGGTTTGTGCCAAAACGAGGCGCTCGCGCGAGATGGTGGAGCGGACCTTCGTGCCGGTGGCTTGCGCGCCGCTGACCTGCTTGACGGTGTCGACAGGGACGATGCCCACGATGGCCGCGCCATGTTCCGCCGCTTCGTCGAAGGCTTTTTCGATGGTTTCGAGATCGATGAAAGGCCGGACGGCATCGTGCACAGCGACGAGATCGGTGTCGGGACTGACGGCAGCGAGGCCGCGTTCGACCGATTCCTGACGGCTGTTACCGCCCTCGACGACTTCGACGGGCTTATTGCGGATCTCGCGGCGCAGGAGATCGCCCACCCATTCGAGGTCTTCGCGGCGCAGCGCGACAACGATCTGGCGCACACGATCGGAAGCGGCGAACTTGCGGACGGTGTGGAGCAGAATGGGCGAACCATCCAACTGCATGAACTGCTTCCGGCTGGTGCCAGCGGTTTCGGGGGACGTGCGGCCCATGCGCGTGCCGAGCCCGGCCGCGGGCAATATGACAGCAACCTTCATGCGATATTAGCCTTCCCCCACGGCCTCTGCCTTGCGCGGCGTAGGCGGGCGCTCGTGCTTTTCGGGGATGACGGCATGGGTGCGGTCGTCGAACTTGCCGAAGATCATTTTGCCCGCGGTGGTCTGGAGCACGCTGGTCACGGAAATGTCGATAGTTTTCGAAATCATGCGCTTGGCGTTGTCTACCACCACCATAGTACCGTCATCGAGGTACGCCACGCCCTGGTTATACTCCTTGCCTTCTTTGAGAATGAAGACGCGCATGGTCTCGCCGGGCAGCACGATGGGCTTGAGGGAGTTGGCGAGCTCGTTGATGTTGAGCACCTGGACGCCGTGGAGCTGCGCGACTTTATTCAGGTTGAAGTCGTTGGTGATGACCTTACAGTCGTACACCTTGGCGAGTTCGATCAGTTTCATGTCGACCTCGCGGACGTGAGGAAAGTCGTCCTCGACGATCTGCACGTTGAGGTGCGCCATTTTCTGAATGCGCTGCAAAATGTCGAGGCCGCGGCGGCCGCGATTGCGCTTCATGGAGTCAGCGGAATCGGCCACGAGCTGGAGCTCGCGCAGCACGAACTGGGGGATGACCAGCACACCATCGAGGAAGCCGGTTTCGGCAATGTCGGCGATGCGGCCATCGATGATGACGCTGGTATCGAGGATTTTGAAGGCTTTCTTAGGCCCTTTTTCACCCCCGAAGATGCCGCCTAAGGCCGAGAGGTTGAGCATGTCGCCCTTGTTTGCGCCTACCACTAACCCGACATAAGTCATCCACAGCATGATGAAAAGTTGGAGGAAGTGGAGCGTGGAAGAGTTTTCAACGTTCACTCTGGCGAGTACCAGAGACATCAGGTAAGCGCCGAAAATACCCAACACCGAGCCGAACGCAGCGCCGATCAGACGTTTGAGGCTGACCTTTTCGACGCGGAGTTCGAACAGAATGATGGCTCCGCCCACCACAAGACCGCTGGCCGTGGCAACAACCGGGGACAAGTGGAAAGGCTGGAAGTAGTAAGCGCACGCGCTGATGACGAGAATAAAGACAATACGGACAATTGTGAGGTCGAGCACAGGTCACCGCCTCCGGGTGGGAATGGATTCGATAAGTAAGAAAGGATGCGCACCCGGTATCACCTTAACAAGTCGTGGCAAGAGTATAACACTGACGCGGCGGCGTGGCGCGACGATCCTGGTTAACGGCCTATGCAGTTAGTGTCTGACGGCGGCCGCGGTGATATTCGGCGAGCTGGGCGTTGGCGGAGGCGATGGTGGCGATCTCGGCGGCAATGCGCTCGAGATCACGGCCGGGCACGGCGACGTAAAGCTCGTCGTCACCGAGGCCGGTGTAAATGCGGTTACCGATGCAGCCGGAGCTGGCCACAGTGCCTTGCGAGATCGCAGCGGGTATGGCCATGCAGGTGGGGCGGCTGAACATGGGCAACTGCGCAGCGACGCCGGCGCGCAGGGCGGCCTCATCGAGCAACATTACCGAAGCGGGGCGGCCGGAGAACAGGATGACATCAGGATCGACCGGTGTGTCACCGAGCGGCGCGTAGATCACGACGGGCGGAGTTTGAGGCAGGCGGAACACGCCGGGGATGTCTTCCATCTTGATGTAGCCGGCGCCGGCCATGAGGCCGAGGGTTTGCTCGAGCTCGGGCGCGCGATCGGGCGGCAGAGCGATGCTGTGGGTGTAGCTGCCGATGGGGCAGTTGTAGTGATCGCTGGGAACGGTGTAGAACGTGCGGCCTTCGGCGGCGATGCGCCAGAAACTGCACCCGGAGGGCACGGTGCCGGAAAATTTCTCGATGCCGGGGGGCGGGCTTTCACGAAACGCTATAGCCACGGGACGGCGGGCGAGGGTCAGGGGCTGCGACAGGCGCTGCTCGAGTTCTTGGTAATTTGCCAGGCTCATGGAATGTACTGTCTCAAGTATCGCGCGCTCTGAATGAGTGAGGCTTTGCGCTTTTCGAGCGAGCCTTCGAACGCGCGGTCCTCGACTTCCACGCAAACGGCGCCATCGTAGCCGGTGTCGGTCAGGACGGAGAAGAAACGGCCCCAGTTGACGTCACCCAAGCCGGGGATTTTAGGCGTGTGGAAATCGCTGGGGTGAGCCATGATGCCGACGTCATTCAGCCGTTCGGGATCGAGACGCACATCCTTGGCGTGCACGTGAAAGAGCCGGCTGCGGAATTCGCGCAGAGGCTTCAGATAGTTCATGCGCTGCCAGATGAAATGGGATGGATCGAAATTCAGGCCGAAGTTGGGACTGGGAATGTCCTCATACATGCGGCGCCAGATCTTGGGCGAGGTGGCGAGATTCTTGCCGCCGGGCCACTCGTCCTTGGTGAAAGCCATCGGACAGTTTTCGATGCCGATGTTGATCCCGTGGTCTTCGGCGAACTTGATCAAGGGGCGCCAGGTCTCGAGGAAACGCGGCCAATTGTCGTCGACACTCTTGGTCCAGTCGCGGCCCACGAAGGTGTTGACAACGCGCAAGCCCAACAGCTTCGCGGCCTGGACGACATGGCGGATGTGTTCAACGTAAACGCGGGCCTCGGCGGGATCGGGCGCGAGCGGATTCGGATAATAGCCCAAGGCGCTGATGGCCACGCCAGCCGCGGCCATCTGATCGCGGACGCGAGCGGCATCGTCTTTGGTGAACCCGGTGACATCGATGTGGGTGACGCCAGCGTAGCGGCGTTCGGCTTTGCCCTTGGGCCAGCACATCACCTCGACGCAATCGTAGTGATTCTGAGCGGCGAATTCGGCAACTTGCGCGAGCGTCAGATCCGGCAGTATGGCGCTGACGAAACCTAATTTCATCATCCGGATCAGTATGCCACAGAGCGCGGCGTCAATATCCCGCGGGACTCGTGCCGGTAGCGGCGTGGATGGCATTGAGACCCAGCCGGCGGCGGCAATCATCCAGCATGGGCGCGGTGCGCGAGGCTCCGACGCGCGTGACGCCGATCTTCCGCACGCGCAATAGCATGTCGAGATCGCGAACGCCGCCGGCGGCCTTCACCTGCACGCGCTGCGGGGCGTGATTGCGCATGAGCTGAAGATCTTCGAGGGTGGCACCGCCAGTGCCGTAGCCGGTGGAGGTCTTGACCCAATCCGCATCCAATTCACCGCAGATCTCGCAAAGGCGGATCTTCTGCGAGTCGGCGAGATAGCAATTCTCGAAGATCACTTTGACCTTCTTGCCGGCCTCGTGCGCGGTGTCGATGACGGCGCGGATGTCATCACGGACGTAGCTCCAGTCGCCGCTCAGCACTTTGCTGATGTTCACCACCATGTCGAGCTCTTCCCCGCCGTCGGCTAACGCCTGGCGGGCTTCGGCGAGTTTGACCGCCGTCGTGTGACCGCCATGCGGGAAACCGATCGTCGTACTGGCCTTCACGGTGCTGCCCCGCAGCCCGCTGGCGCAACGCTTTAAGAAGTAGGGCATGATGCAAACGCTCGCCACGTCGTAGGCGAGTGCAAGCTGGATACCCTGCTCGAGATCGCTGGCTGTGAGCGTGGGGCTCAGGAGCGAGTGATCGATCATTTTGGCGATATCTTCGTAGCTGTAATCCACGGCCATCCTATCCGCCGCTGCTTGAGGTGGAAGTGCCGCGGCTCGTGCAACTCGCCTTGAGGAAGTCGCGGTTCATGCGCGCGATCACCTCGATCTTGATCTCCTTGGGGCAAACGGCCTCGCACTCGCCGATGTTGGTGCAGCTTCCGAAGCCTTCCAGGGTGGCCTGGGCGACCATGCGCAGAGCCCTCTCGTGACGCTCGGGCTGGCCCTGGGGAAGTTCGCCGAGGTGCGTGATTTTTGCGGCGGTAAACAGCGAGGCGGATGCGTTGGGGCACGCCGCCACGCATGCGCCGCAGCCGATGCAGGCGGCTGCGTCCATGGAGATGTCGGCATTCTGTTTGGGCACCAGAATGGCGTTCCCGTCGGGAGCGCTGCCGGCCGGAACCGAAATGTAACCGCCAGCCGCGACTATGCGGTCGAAGGCGGAGCGATCCACGACGAGATCTTTGATCACGGGAAATGCACGCGCCCGCCACGGCTCGAGATACAACACATCACCGTCGTGGAACTTGCGCATATGAAGCTGGCACACCGTTGTGCCGCGGCGAGGGCCGTGGGCGACGCCGTTGATCATGACACCGCACATGCCGCAAATGCCTTCGCGGCAATCGCTATCGAAGGCGATGGGATCTTCGCCCTTGAGCGTCAGCTCTTCGTTGACCACGTCCAGCATTTCCAGAAACGACATTTCCGGATTCACACTTTGTGCTTCGTACTTGACCATGCGGCCGCGGTCATTCGCGTTCTTCTGGCGCCAAACATGAAGCGTGAGACGCATTTCTATTTGTAACTCCGTTGCGAAGGATGCACGTACTCGAATTGCAGCGGTTCTTTATGCAAGGCCGGCGCCTGGCCGAGCCCCTGGAACTCCCAGGCGGCGGCGTAGGAATAATGTTCATCGTCCCGCTGCGCTTCGCCTTCGGGGGTTTGGTATTCTTCGCGGAAATGCCCGCCGCACGACTCGTTGCGCTGCTGCGCGTCGAGGCAGATCAATTCCGCGAGTTCGAAGAAATCCGCCACTCTTCCCGCATATTCGAGAGCCTGATTGAACTCCTGCGCGCCGCCGAGCACATCGACATTACGCCAATATTCCTCGCCGAGCTCGCGAATCTTACCTGTTGCCAGCTCCAAGCCGCGAGCGTCCCGCGACATGCCGCAGTGCTCCCACATCAGCTTCCCGAGTTCGCGATGGAAGGAGCTGACGGTGCGCTTGCCCTTGATAGCCAGAAGCCGGGTGGTCATGGCGGCGACATCGGACTGTTCCCGTTGGAACTCGGCGTGGTCAGCCTGCACTTTTTCAAGCTTCGTGCTCGCCAGGTAGTTGCCGATCGTATACGGCAGAATGAAGTAGCCGTCGGCGAGGCCCTGCATGAGCGCGCTCGCGCCCAGGCGGTTCGCTCCGTGGTCGGAGAAGTTGGCTTCGCCGATCACGAAAAGGCCGGGGATGGTGCTCATCAGTTGGTAATCCACCCACAACCCACCCATGGTGTAGTGGATCGCGGGGTAGATGCGCATGGGAACTTTGTACGGGTCCTCGCCGGTGATCCGCTCGTACATGTCGAACAGATTTCCATAACGTTCGCGGATGGCGTCGACGCCTAACCGCGTCATGGCCTCGGCAAAATCCAGATAGACGCCCAGCCCCGTTTCGCCTACGCCGCGGCCTTCATCGCACACGGCCTTTGCATTGCGCGAAGCGACATCGCGTGGCACCAGGTTGCCGAAGCTCGGGTAGCGGCGCTCGAGGTAGTAATCGCGCTCAGCTTCAGGAATTTGATCCGGTGAGCGTTTGTCGCCTTGTTTGAGCGGAACCCAGATGCGCCCGTCGTTGCGCAGGGATTCGCTCATGAGGGTCAGCTTGGATTGGTAGTCGCCCGAAACCGGAATGCAGGTGGGATGGATCTGTGTGAAACACGGATTGGCGAATGCCGCACCATGTTTGTACGCGCGCCAAATGGCGGTGCAGTTCGATCCGCGCGCGTTGGTGGAAAGATAGTAGACGTTGCCGTAACCGCCGGTGGCGAGCACCACGGCGTCCGCTGCATACGCCTCGATTTTGCCCGTAATCAGATCGCGCGTGACGATGCCGCGCGCCTTGCCATCCACAACCACCAGGCTCAGCATCTCGGCGCGAGAAAACATCTTCACTTTTCCAGCCGCCACCTGCCGCTCGAGCGCCTGGTAAGCTCCGAGGAGCAACTGCTGGCCCGTCTGTCCCCGCGCGTAAAAAGTGCGCGACACTTGCGCGCCGCCGAAGGAACGGTTGGCCAACGTACCGCCGTATTCCCGCGCGAACGGAACACCCTGGGCCACGCACTGATCGATGATGTTGACGCTGATCTGCGCCAGACGGTAGACGTTGGCTTCGCGGGCGCGGAAATCGCCGCCCTTCACGGTGTCATAGAAAAGGCGATAGATGCTGTCGCCATCGTTCTGGTAGTTCTTCGCGGCATTGATACCGCCTTGGGCCGCGATGGAGTGCGCGCGGCGCGGGCTGTCCTGAAAGCAGAAGCACTGGACGTTATAGCCCAACTCGCCGAGCGTGGCCGCCGCCGACCCTCCGGCCAGACCCGATCCCACGACGATGATGTTATACTTCCGCTTGTTCGCCGGGTTGACCAGCTTCATGTCGAACTTGGCCTTATCCCAGGCTTGTTCAATCGGCCCCGAAGGGACTTGTGCGTTGAGTTCCATCAAAGATTCGATCCCACCACGCCCGTCAACACCGCGACCGGAATGGAGATAAATCCGGCTGTGATCAGAATGGCCACTACAGCGGCTGCGCGCTTCAACATCGGCGTGTAGCGCGGGTGGCTGAAACCCAGGGTCTGGAACATGCTCCAAATTCCGTGATAAAGATGCATTCCCAGCAGAACCATGGCAATGACGTAAAAGATAGAAACCGGAATGCGCCGGAAGCTGTAGACGAGATTCTCGTACGCGTGCAAATCCTGATACTGGGCGGTGCTCGCGATCCCGGCTGTGAGATCCAGAAGGTGGTAAATGACAAATGCCGCGATCATGGCTCCACTCCAGATCATCGAGCGAGAGGCCAGGCTCGATCCGATCGCTTCTTTCTTCACGTAGCCAAGAGGCCGGGCTTCCTGTTTCAGGAGCGTGAGCTGAATCGACGCGGTGATGTGCAGGCCTAGGCAGACCAGCAGGAAAATCCGAACGACCCAGAGCAGCGCCGGCATGGAGTGCAGAAAGGTGGCGTAGCGGTCCATCTGCTCGGCGCCCACGTATACCTGCAGGTTACCGGCCAGGTGCCCGAGCACGTAGCCGAACAGGACCACGGCCGTGATGGCCATGACGGCCTTCTTGCCGATGGATGCCTGATAAAAACGGACCGCTTTGTGTAGATGGCTATCGATCGCGACAGAGCTCATATCAATTTTTGCGAGAGGCGGCACCTGAGCAAACGCTCCCGGTGAGACTGCACAATGCAAGGCTGAAAATCCAGTATACAATTCCGCGACCGGCCTGTTCAGCTTTTCTATAATAGTTGCAATGTCTGTTCCAGTCGCGGAACTCGCTTCGCCCGAGGTGATTTCCAAATATGAAACGGTGATCGGCCTGGAAGTGCACGTGCAACTGGCCACGGCCAGCAAAATCTTTTGCGGCTGTCCAACAAGTTTTGGCGCGCCGCCTAATACGAATGTCTGCCCGGTCTGTTTGGGCTTACCGGGCGCTTTGCCGGTGCTGAGCCGCGAAGCCGTCGAGATGGCTGTTCGCGCCGGCCTGGCACTCAATTGCACCATCCGGCCGGTGTCCCGCTTCGCGCGCAAGAACTACTTCTACCCGGATCTTCCCAAGGGCTATCAGATTTCTCAGTACGACGAACCGGTTGCCGAGCACGGCTGGGTGGACATTTCCGTCGAAAGCGCAAGCAAGCGCATCGGGATCACGCGGGTCCATATGGAAGACGATGCGGGCAAAAGTATTCACGAAGGGTTTCGCGATTCCGACCGCTACTCCTACGTCGATCTGAATCGCTGCGGCACGCCGCTGATTGAGATTGTGACGGAGCCAGATATGCGAAGCTCCGACGAAGCCTACGCTTTCCTCACCGAGTTGAAGCAGATGATGCAGTTTGTCGAAGTCTCGGCTTGCGATATGGAGAAGGGGCAGCTTCGTTGCGACGCCAACGTTTCAGTGCGTCTGAAGGGCGCGGACAAACTCGGGACCAAGGCCGAGGTCAAGAATCTGAACTCATTCCGTTTTTTGAAGATGGCGCTGGATTACGAGATTGGCCGGCAAGTGGCGGTGATCGAGGCGGGGGGACGAATCGTCCAGGAGACGCGGTTGTACGATGTCGCGACCGGCGAAACGATCAGCATGCGCAGCAAGGAGTCCGCGCATGATTACCGGTATTTTCCCGAGCCGGATCTGATTCCATTGCGCATCAGCGACGCGTGGCGTGACCGTGTGCGCGCGACGATGCCCGAACTGCCGGCCAAGAAGCGCGAGCGATTCCTCACGGAGTATAAGCTGACAGAGTATGACGCCAATTGGCTGATGGCCTCGCGCGCGGTGAGTGAATACTTTGAAGGTGCGGCGAAGGTTTCCGGTGATCCGAAGGAAGCGGCGAACTGGGTGATGGGCGATCTGGCCGGGGCACTGAAGGCTCAGGGTAAAGAGATCGCCGAGTCTCCGGTTAGCGCTGCGAATCTCGGCGAGTTGCTGGCGCTAAAGGGCAAGGGCGAAATCAGCGGCAAGCTGGCGAAAGAGATCTTCGCCACGATGGCTACAACGGGTGAGACGCCTCTGGCCATCATTGAACGGGAAGGCCTCAGGCAGATCAGCGATGCCGGGGCGCTGGAGAAGATCGTGGATGAGGTGATCGCGGCGAATCCCAAGCAGCTTGAGCAGTATCGAGGTGGAAAAACAACTGTGCTGGGATTCTTTGTCGGACAGGTCATGAAGGCCTCGCGAGGGCAGGCAAATCCCGCGACGGTGAATGAATTATTGCGAAAGAAATTGGGATAGAATTTAGGTCCATGCTCAAAGAAGGCGACAAAGCTCCGGAAATCAAGCTCCAGACCGATACGGACGAGCCCTTTCAGCTTTCCAAACTCAAAGGCCGGAAGGTCGTGCTCTATTTCTTTCCGCGCGCCGATACGCCTGGCTGAACCACAGAAGCTCACGAGTTTCGTGACGCGATCAAGCAGTTTCAGAAGAAGGAAGCCGTGCTGTTGGGCATCTCGCCCGATACGCCGCGCGCGCAGGCACGCTTCAAGCAGAAGCATGAGTTGCCCTTCACGCTGCTGTGCGACGTCGAAAAGAAAGTCGCCGATGCCTATGGTGTCCTCAAAGAGAAGAACATGTACGGCAAGAAGGTGATCGGCGTGGCGCGCACGACGTTTGTGATTGGTGAAGATGGCAAGATCGAAAAAATCTTCACGGGTGTGAAACCCGAAGGTCACGCCACCGAAGTTCTCTCAGCCCTTTAGCTCGACGATGGTGGCGCCGGTTCCGCCCTCGTGCTGCGGTGCCTCGTAGTATTTTTCGACGTGCGGACTCGCCGCGAGCAGCTTCCAGATGGCCTTGCGCAGTACACCCATGCCGTGACCGTGAACAATGCGCACGCGGCTCGCCGTGGCCATGACGGCGTTATCGAGAAACTTCTCCACGCGTTCGGAGGCCTCTTCGGCGTGCTCTCCGATTACGTTGATCTCTTGCACCAGCGGATTCAATTGCGGCGCAGGCCGGAAGCTGACGTTCTTCGGCAGCTTGGAGGCAGCGTCGGACGGAGGCAGAACTTCGAGCACCTCGTCGATGTGCACCTGCATTTTCATGAAGCCGGCTTCGACTTCGATGCGGTCCGGCCCCAGGACGCGCCGCACGCGCGCCAGCTCGCGAATTCCCTGTAGCCGCACGCGTGCCCCTTCTTCGATTTTTGGCCGCCGGCCCAATTCACCCTGACGGGCATCATCCTGCGTGGCGAGTACCGTGGTTTGAAATTCCTCGCGCAGTTCACGCTTGGCCTTGGCTACACCGCGTTGCGCGAGCTCCGCGGCTTTCCTGCGCTCCGCGGTTTGCGAAAGCCGGTCGATGGTTTCCTGGGCCTTCGATTCGAAACTTGCCAGGACGATCTCGCACCGCCGCTCCAGCTCTTTCAGTTTGGCCGATTCGCGCTTCTCCCATTCGCTCGCCAGTTCCTTGCTGCGCGCCGCCAGCTCCGCCTGCATCTCCGCAAGGCGGCGCTCCCGGGCCGTAGCTTCCTCCACGCGCCGGTGCAGCTCACTCAGGAACCGCGCGATATCGCGTTCGCGGTCGCTCATGGCCTCCCGTGCACGCCGCATCACGGATTCGGGCATCCCCAGTCGCGCCGCAATATCCAGACCCGCCGATTTTCCCGGCAACCCGACGCGCAGCTCGTAGGTCGGTTCCAACGTGTCTTCATTGAAACCCATTGAGGCGTTGAGCACGCCTTCGGTGTTCGCCCCATAAATCTTGAGCGCCACCAGATGTGTCGATGCCAGCGTGAAGGCACCGGATGCCCGGAAATGCTCCACAACCGCCATGCCGAGCGCGCCGCCTTCCTCGGGGTCGGTGGCTGAGCCGATTTCATCCAGCAGGACCAGCGAGTCCGGCGTAACGTCGAGGATCATCTCGCGGATGTGCGAGACGTGCGCGGAAAATGTGCTGAGACTCTGCTCGATGGACTGGTAATCGCCGATATCCGCGAGCACCTGCTCGAAAATCGGGAACTCAGCCTCCGTGCACGGCACCGGGAGCCCGGCCTGCGCCATGAGCGTCAACAGGCCCGCGGTCTTCAGCGCAACCGTCTTGCCGCCAGTATTCGGGCCGCTGATCAGCAGCGTGCGGCATGTTGCGTCGAGTTGCAGACTGATTGGCACCGCGCGTTTGCCTTGGCGATGCAGAACGTCATCGAGCAACGGATGCCGCGCCTCTTTCAAAACCATCCGCCGCGCACTGTCCGGGCTAAACCGGGGCCGCACACAGTCGAACTCGGTAGCGAAACGGGCCTTGGCGAATATCAACTCCAGCTCACCCATGGTTCGGAGCGTACTCAAGATCGAGTCGGCATATCCACGCAGGCGTTCGGTGAGCTCACGCAGGATGCGGTGGACCTCTCGCAGTTCCTCCTCGGCGAGGCGCACGAGTTCATTGTTCAAGTCGATGGTCTCGAGCGGCTCGACGAACAGGGTGTGGCCGCTCGAACTCGCGCCGTGGATCACACCGTCGATCTTGCGCCTTTGTCCGGCGATCACAGGAACTACGAAGCGCTCGTTGCGGATGGTCACGAACTCTTCCTGCAAGACGCCTTCTTCGTGGTGAGCCCGAAGAAAGCGTTCGAGCGAATCCTGGACGGACTTCTTTTGCCTTTCGATATCGCGGCGCAAACGGCCAAGCGCCACGCTGGCGTGGTCGGGGATGGTGCCGTCCGGCTCAATCTTCCCAGCCAGATCATTGAGCAGGGCGCGGAATTCGCCGATGGACTGCGCGCGCTGGCCGAGGCGCGGGAACCGTTCGGTGACACTCTGGAGTATGGAGCGCGCATCGGCCGCGCGGTCAAGAAACGCCAGCACGTCGGAAATCTCTTTCGGTTCCAGTGTGGCGCCCTCGATACGCAGTTTATGTACGGTGCCGGTAAGATCGGGAATGGAACTGAAGTTGAGTCGGATGGCCGCGCCGCGCGCCGCCGGTTGCGGTTTTGATGCTGCCCGCAGGTATTGTGTGGCTTCCTCGGCCTCGGCCAGATCGGCATCGAGCCGCTCGCGATCCGTGTGGGGCTGAACCTTTTTCAGTTCGGCGTGCCCGAGTGGGCTCGATATGTAACGCCCTACAAGCTCGCGCAGTGATTCGAATTCCAGAACGCCCGCGCTCGTGGCCCGCATACTCATGATTTGCGAAACGCCTTCTCGATCACCGGAAGCGTCCCTTCGGTGATTTTGTACCGGCCGAGCGACTGCCGCGACACCCATTCCGCGCGGCTTACGTCGTCAGCCGCCTTCAGCGCTCCGCCTGTGACGCGGCACAAATAATCGATCAGCACGTAGTGGTACTCGACCCTGCCGCCGGCATCGCGCAGGATACGCTCGAAGATTTCGATGATGCGCAGGGGCTTCACGACCAGTCCGGTCTCTTCCCGGACTTCCCGGCACACGCCTTGATCGAGAAGCTCACCGGTTTCGAGCACGCCTCCGGGCAGCGACCAATAACCCTTGAGCGGCGGTTTTGCGCGCTCCACCAGCAACACGCGATTGCGATGTAGGATCACAGCGCCCACGCCTAGAATCGGGCGCGGCGGATACCGGCGCCGGCCTCGGGTGGCCCGCCTAATACTGCAACGCCCCTTTCACGCGGCGCCGCGCCCGGTACAGCGAAGTTCTCGCGGTGATGTACAAAGTCTGCAGGTCGGCATCCCCGAACGCGCAGTTCGACGGCTTCTCCGGAGTGCCGAGGTTGTCGCTCAGCTTGTCTTGTGTGTCGTAAACGCTGATGCGATCTGTGGCGACGTAGAGATTCCCCTTGTCATCTGCGCGGATGCCGTCAGGCACTCCCTCCAAGCCTGAAATCACGACGCGCTCGTTCGCTGCGCCGCCATCGTGATCCACATCGTACGCACGCACATTGTGCTCGTCGGAATTGGTCACGTAGAGCACGCGGCCATTGGGAGATAGAGCAATTCCGTTGGGCCTTCCGGCAGGCTTGGCGATCAGCCGCAGCTCGCTCTTGGGCGAGATATGAAATACGCCATAGAAATCAAGTTCTCGCGTGTCGGCCTGGCTGCCGAAGGCTGGATCGGTGAAATATACGTGGCCATCCTTGCGCACCACAATGTCATTCGGCGCATTGAACCGTTTCCCCTCCCACTTGTCCGCGAGCACTTGAATGTCGCCTTTTTTGTCCGCTCGCACCACGCGGCGCGTGCGGCTCTCACACGTGTAAAGGCGCCCTTGGGCGTCAAAGGTGTTGCCGGTTGCGCCGTTCGCGTTCTCCCGGAACACCACGGGCTGCGCCCCCGGCACATATTTCATGATCCGGTTGCTGGGTATATCGCTGAACAACAGAAATCCCTCGCGCGACCATGCGGGACCTTCTGTGAAACGAAACCCGGTGGCCACGCGCTCGACCTGCATGCCCGGCTCATCCTGGGCGTGCGCGAGTTGGCTCAACGAGCCCACTGCCGAGACGCCGAACTGCCGCCGCGTAATCCGCATCTACTGCTTGGTGGGAAGCTGAATCTCGTTGACGACTTTCTTGACTCCGGTCACTTTTTTCGCAAGCTTTGCCGCCTTATCGATCTGCCGCTGCGTCTCGAGCTTTCCGCGCAGTGTGACGACGCCATCTTTCACGTCGATGTCCAGGCCGCCGCCCTTGACGTCTTGGCTTTCTGCCAGACGCCGTTTCACGTTGTCGTAAAGCAGATCGTCGGAGATTTGCTTGTCGGCGAACCCCAGTTCCTGGCGCGGGCTGAGGCGAACCTGCGCCGGCATCCCCGACGGGAGCAATGCGGTCAAGAGAACGGAATGGAGCAAATAATTAGACTTCATCTTTACCGGCCATTGTACGCCAGTCGAGCGCGTCGAGAAAGGCAGGCTTTTCGCGCCACTCTGGATGCACCTTCACGTGCAGATCGAGGAAGATTTTTTTCCCGAAGAAGCGCTCCATCTCCTCGCGCGCCATCGTTCCGATCTGCTTGAGTTTGGCGCCGCCCGCTCCGATGACGATCCCTTTCTGCCCTTCCTTCTCAACGTAGATGGTCGCGAAGATGCGTACGAGTCTGGGAGTCTCTTCCCATTTATCGACTAGCACCGCGACGGCGTGCGGCACTTCTTGGCGCGTCTGGCCCAGGATCTGCTCCCGGACCAGTTCAGCCGCCAGGAAGCGCTCCGGCTGGTCGGTGACGTGATCCGCGGGAAAATAGATTGGACCTTCAGGCAACCGCGCCGTCAACACGCTGCGCAGCTCTTCCAGATTTTCGCCGGTAGCCGCCGACACCGGAACGTATTCGGCAAAATCGTACATTGCGCGGTATCGCTCGATCCGCTCCAGCAGGCCGGCTTTGTCTTTCAATAGATCGATCTTGCTGAGCACAAGAATGGATGGAGTCTGCGTCTTCTTCAGCAGATCCACGGCCTCGGCATCTCTCGCGGTGACGCCGAGCGAGGCATCGGCGACGAATAGCAGCACGTCGCGGTCGTTCAGCGCCGCGCGCACCGTCTCCATCATCCGCTTATTGATCGAGGAGTCGGCCCGGTGAATTCCCGGCGTGTCGGCGAATACGATCTGCGCGCGATCGGTCGTGACGACGCCCTGGATGGTCGTGCGTGTGGTCTGGGGCTTATCGGCGACGATGGCGATTTTCGACCCTACGAGCGCATTCAGCAGCGTCGATTTGCCCGCATTGGGCCGGCCGAGAATGGAGACGAACCCCGAGCGGAACCCGGGAGGAGCGCCTGATTCAGTGTGTTGAGCCACTGCCCTCGCGTGCGACTGCGTGTGATCTGCGTACCCGAACCTGTTCGACACGCAGCTCGTCGCTCGCCCGAACGTCGATGTGAATGCCGTCGCGTTCCACTGATTCGCCGGCCCGCGGCACGCGGCCCAGCCATTCGGTCACTAGTCCTCCCACGGTCGTGGATTCAATCTCCTCCTGCGGATGGAACTCGAGCATGTCCTCCAGGCGCGCCAGGTCGAAGTTGCCCGAGACGATGTAACCGCCCTCACCGTCCTCGGTTACGTCGGAATCCGGCTCGTGCTCGTCGCGAATCTCTCCCAGGATTACCTCGACCAGATCCTCCATTGTGGCGAGGCCGGCGGTGTTGCCGTATTCATCCACGACGATTACCATGTGCGCGCCATCCAGCTGCATTTCGCGCATCAGATCGTGCACCGGCTTGCTTTCGGGCACGAAACGGATGGGGCGTATCAACTCGCGTACGCTGCGGCGCGCGCGCTCGTCTTCCTCCAGTTCGAATATGTCACGAACGTGAATGAACCCGATAATCTGGTCGATCGAACCTTCATAGATTGGGATACGCGAATATTGTTCATTGATGACCAGCTGGCGGAGCTGTTCGAGCGTGGCTTCCGCCGAGATCGCGACGATGTTGGGGCGTGGCGTCATCACCTCACGGACTACCTTGTCGCCGAATTCCACGACCGACTGAATCAGCTTGCGGTCTTCTTCCTCAATGAGACCCTCTTCGGCGCCGGCATCGATCAGAGCCTCGATATTCTCGGCGGGAGTAGCCGGCTCCTCGGTTCCGCTATTCTCGTCCGCCACCTCGATCAGGGAATAAAAGAAGGTAAACGTTGCTGCCGCGGGCTTCACCGCGAGCGCCAGCAGGCGGAAGAACGGGACCAGCGGCGGGAGCCAGTTGCCGCTGGAGCGGCGATAGAGGATTTGAGGAATGGCATAGCCGGCGGCCAGCATGAGCAGGAGCGCCAAGCCGCAGGCTTCCAGAAGAGACAATCCGGTGAGCGTCCCGGTGAGGAAGTCCGCGAGCACGAACACTCCGAGTACCGCCAGTGCCGCGTGCTTGATCAGGGAAAAAGAAAGTGCCCCCTGGTCGGTATCGAGCCCGATCTGTTCTTCCACCGAGTTCTTGAAGAATGCCAGCGCGGGCAGGTCGCGCGTGCGCAGGCGCAGGCTTTCCAGGTAGAGCAACTGCACCGAACTTGCGGCCGCCAGCAGAGCGGCTGCGAGTACGGTGAGCGCCAATAGCGCAAACGTCATACGCTCACCCGTTCGATCAGTCCGGCGGGCAGCCTGAGTTTCTTACGCCATGCCGTCTCGGCGCGCGCCATCGCGCCGCGGTCATCCTCGTGATCCATGCCCATCAGATGCAGCACGCCATGCAACATCAGGATGCGGATTTCGTCCCCGACGGAATGGCCGAACTCACGCGCTTGCACCGCTGCCCGCTCGCCGGATATGGCCAGCTCGCCCAACTCGCTGCTGCCTGCTTTCGCCGGAAACGAAAGCACATCGGTCGGATAGTTCTTTCCCAGAAACTGGCGATTGAGGCGCCGCAATTCAGCATCGTCCGTGAGCAGGCAGAGGAATCCGCGGCCGCGGGTGACGCGATCGCGCAGTTCGGCGGCGAACTCCTCAAGAGCGCGGCGGCGCAACCCCGAAGGGGCGCGACGGAATAGAACCAAAGGTTCGGAATCAGGCATGGAAACGCCCTCAGGCGTTGGGCGGCTCAGGAGCGCTCCCGGTCTCGGATACCGGTTCCACTGGAGCATCCGGCACATCGCTCGAGAGGCGGAGCGTCAACTGCCGTCCCGCGCCCACCATCTCATTGTATTTCTCATAGGCTTTGACGATGCGCTGCACAAGGCTGTGCCGCACCACGTCCCGTTCGTCGAAACTGACGAAGCTGATGCCGGTCACGCTCTTGAGTACATCGAGCGCATCCAATAGCCCGCTGCGTTTGCCGGGCGGCAGATCGATCTGCGTGACATCGCCGTTCACCACCATCTTCGAGTTGAAACCCTGGCGGGTGAGCACCATTTTCATCTGCTCGGCGGTCGAATTCTGCGCTTCGTCGAGAATAATGAAACTATCGTTCAGCGTGCGGCCGCGCATGAACGCAATGGGTGCCACTTCAATCACCGAGCGCTCGAGTAACTTTTCCACCTTGTCGGCTTCCAGCATGTCGTAGAGAGCGTCGTACAAAGGCCGCAGATAAGGGTCGACTTTTTCCTGCAAGGTGCCGGGGAGAAAACCCAGCCTTTCGCCCGCCTCAACTGCCGGACGCGTAAGGATGATGCGCATGACGCGCTTGGCCATGAGAGCCGAGACGGCCATGGCCACCGCCAGATAGGTTTTCCCGGTGCCCGCGGGTCCCACGCCGAAAACCAGATCGTTGCGCTCGATGGCTTCCATATAGCGCCTCTGATTCACGGTCTTCGGCGCCACCAGTTTTTTTCCGAAATTCCTCTGTCGCCCACTCGATACCAGGGCGCGCAAGCTGACTTCGGGATCTTCCGTGCAGACGCGCAGATAGCCGTTCAGATCGCCGTTGTTGAAAACATGCCCTTCGCGCACCAGCGCCACGTAGTCTTCCAGGATGTTTTCGGCGCGCGAGACGTTGGCCGGCTCACCTTCGATTTCGAGTGAGCTATCAATCAGCTGCGTGCTGACTTGCAGTCCAGACTCAAAAAGGCGAATGTTCTCGTCACGGGTGCCGAACAGGCTTTCGATTCCACGGACGATGGGTACGCTTACTTTCATCTAGCGGGTATCTGGATACCTCCGATTATTCATGGATAGCCGCGAACGTGGAAAACAGCTTCGTGATCGCGCGCAACACCGATGGCCTGAGGGGGGCAGAAAGGGACGAGACGAGCGGCCCGCAGTTGCGGACGGAATTACCTACCATCTGAGCGCATTATACCAGAGTGGTAGGAAGATACTCAAACCGGGTTCGACAACCCAGGTTCGGCTCTGCAATCGGGGTCAGAGGGCCACTTGCGAAAGCGGCGTTTGGTTGTCGCTGACACGGCGGTGGTGCTGCTCCGACTGTTGCGATAGGCAGGCTTTCACCACTAGCCGTTCTTCCCCGCACAAGAAGGGGACGACGATCCAATCCGCGCGGTGGATGCTGGACGCGGTGAAGTTATGACCGAAGACGACGACTGGAATGCTCATGTCCAGGGATCCTATCTCTGGTTCCAGACCGATTTTGAAACTGCCAATGATCATGTTGGCGATCTCTCCAACGGCATCCAGAACCTCCGGGTCGACAGAGGCATACTCCGACGAGAGCAATTGCCCGGAAATCTTACGCGCGAAATCGGCCGAGCACAGGACACATCCCGTACCCATCCATTTTCCCGTAAGTCCGATCAGAGCGACCACTCCGTTGGCCGGCTCCGGCTTGTTGGGCTGCCGGTGGGCCTCCTCAATAACTAGATCGAGGCCCAGCATCATCGAAAAGACCTCCTCGACGGCGGCGCGAATGGCAGCAACTATTTTCTCCTGCGCTAATTCTTCTGGCATGGTTTCTCCCGGTACCTGGCGGGCCGCTCCTAGGGACTGCCTGCGGGCCGGCGGCGGCAAGTCTGCTCCGGCTGCGGCGAAAGACAAGCCTTGACTTCCATCCGCCCTCCGTCACCAGTGAAGGGGACGACCACCCAATCCGCCGTGTGCGTGCTGCCTGCCACGAAATTGTGCCCAAAAACGACCACGGGTATGCTCATCCCCATCGGCCCGGCATCCGCTTCGAGAGTATTCTTAAAGCTGCCGATGATCATATTGGTGATCTCGCCCACAGCGTCGAGGACCTCCGGATCGACCGCGCGAAACTCCGCCGTGAGCAGTTTCTCGGAGATTTTGCATGCAAATTCGGCCGAACACGCGATGCTGCCCGTGCCCATCCATTTTCCGGTCAGGCCGATGAGGGCGACCACGCCGTTGGTGGGCTCCGGCTTGCAAGGCTGCCGGTAGGCTTCCTGGGTGGCCAGTTCGAGGCCCAGCATTGTGGAAAAGACTTCATGGGTGGCTTCCCGGATGGCCCCAACGACTTTTCCTTGATCCAGTTCTTGTAGCATGGTCTCTCCTGATGCGTGTGCGGGCACTATTAAAGGATGCCTGCCAGCTTTTCCTTGATCTGATCCGCTGTGAACGGTTTGCGCACGAAGCCTTGCGCGCCCAGTTGGACCGCTTCCATGACCTTGGTCTGACTCCCCTCGGTGCTGATCATCAGCACGGGAATGTGCTTCCAGGGATCGTGGGAACGGAGTTCACCCAGAAATTGCAGGCCATCCATGTTGGGCATGTTTATATCGGATAGGATCAGGCCCACGGGCTGCTGTTTGATCGCATCGAGCGCTTCGCGGCCGTCCGCGGCCTCAATCACCTTCCCCACGCCGAGGTTTGCCTGTGTCAAAACTCGTTGCAAAATCTTTCGAATAGCGGCTGAATCATCTACGATCAGAACATCCACAGGCATCCGTTCTCTCCTATAATCTTCATCGGCAGAGACCGGGGAATGCATTAGGCGGGTGGTTCTTGCACGCGCTGCGGGCCGTTGTCCCGGCGCGCCAGGAAGGCCTCGGAAGCGAAGGTTTCCATCTCGCGTTTCTCGGCCAGGTGCCATTCTGCCATTCGGCGGCTGCGCAGCTTTTCGAGCAGACGGAAACGCCGGTGCGCCTCGATGATACGCTGGCGCTGGGCGGCGATGCACTCGCGCGCCTCGGCGCGTTGCCGCTCATTGGCTGCGCGCTGCCTTTCGAGGCGCGCTCGAAAACCACCCAGTGCGACCAGTTCGCTGCCGTCCACCGTGCCAGCTGCCAGCAGTTCCCGCCCCGCGCGCTCCCACGTCGCGAGGATCTCTTCGCGCGCCGCGTCCAGGCGTTTCTGCTCTGCCAAAAGTGGCCCGAGACGCGCCTCTTCGGCGGTGAAAGCCACGCGCCGCCAGTTCAGGACCCGCTCCAGCGGGAATCGAAAAGTCTGCATCGTGCGTCAGGCCAGCGCCGCAGCCAGTGCATTCAGACGGGCCACGGTGTCCTCGCGAGGCACGCGAACGTAAGCATCCTGCCGCAGAAAATCCACCAGGCCTTCGCGCACCCGGATGCTGGCGTCGAGGCGCGGATTGGTTCGCCTTGCCGGTGCCTGCGGTCCGGCGTGTCTCTGTCGAAGGCTAGCCCTGGAGGTTCGCGATGTCGCTGCTGTCCTCTCTCACCAGTTCGTCGGGCGCGATGAGCGCCCTGGATCTAGCGCTCACCACGACGCAGAACAACGTGACCAATTCCTCGACTCCCGGTTATGCCACCCAGACCCTCGATCTGGACGCCATGCCGTTTGATCCCGCCAACGGTCTGGACGGTGGCGTCATCGCTGGCAACGTTCAAAGCTCGCGCAACGAGTTCGCTGAGGAGGCCGTCGATCGCGCCCAAACCGCTCTCGGCATGGCCACCCAGCAGTCCACTAGCTTGACGGCGGTGCAAAATGCCCTGGATCTTTCCGCGACGAACGGCATTCCCGCCACGCTCGACAATCTATATTCGAGCTTTTCCGCCTGGAGCGAGGATCCGGAGAGCGAGTCAGCCCAACAGGCGGTTATGACCAGTGCCCAGCAGGTGGTGGAGAGTTTTCAAACCACAGTCTCCGGTCTCCAGCAGGTCCAGCAGGACACCGAAACCCAGATCGGCCAGACGGTCAATCAAATCAACGCCTACGCCCAGCAGTTGCAGACCGACAACATCCAGATCGCCAATGGCGATCGCAATGACGCCTCGCTCGATGCCAAAATCCACAGCACCCTCGAGAACCTTTCCCAACTCGTGAATTTCACCTACACGGTGGGAGATGACGGCGAAGTCACGGTGCTCGCTGGCGGTGAGACGCCGCTCGTGGTGAACCAGCAGCAATACAACATCTCCGATGTGATCGCCGCGCCCGCAACGGTGCCTGGTAGCCCCGGCGTGCCACCCACGGCCACCGTCCTCGATTCCGCGGGCCGCGACGTCACATCTACGATCACCGGCGGCCAACTGGGCGGGCTGCTCGATACGCACAACCAGGTTCTGGCTTCTTTGCTAGGAGATTCTACCCAGCCAGGCACGCTGAATCAGCTCGCGCAGGCCTTCGCTGATCGCGTCAACGAGTTATTGAGCCAGGGGAACGTCTCCGACGGCCCCCCTCCGGTCGCGGGGTCGGCTTTGTTCTCTTACGATACGACCAACGCCACCAATGTCGCCGCCACGCTCGCCATCAATCCCTCGGCTTCCGCCAGCACGCTTGCCGCCATTGATCCCGGCCTCCCGGAAGTGAGCAACGGAATCGCCCTGGATCTGGCCGGGCTCTCCAACTCTGCCGATCCCGTCGATCAAATCGATAACGTGAGCTACGTGCAGTACTTCGGGAACATCGCGTCTGCTGTGGGCCAGCAACTGTCTGATGCCACTGACCAGCAGACTACCCAGCAGCAAGTAGTGGCACAGGCGCAAAGCATGCGCCAACAGATCTCTGGCGTCAATTTGGACGAACAAGCGGCTCTGCTGGTCCAGTACCAGACGGCCTACGAGGCTAATGCGCAGCTCTTTCAAGTCTTAGATAGTTTGACGCAGACTGCGGTTAACATGCTCCAACCGACAAGTTGACGCGCTCTGGTCTGGACGTGAGGACGGAGGGGAGGGAAACGATATGATTTCGGCTATTAACCCATCGGGGGCGCAGTTCTTGGCTAATCTCGAACAAATCCAGGAGAGCATGCAGCAGGCCGAGGGCCAGCTCTCCAGCGGCCTCAAGTTTCAGAATGCTTCCGACGCGCCCGACGAGGTCAGCGACATCCTCTCCCTGCGCTCCGACATCAGCCGCAACGACCAAGTGCAATCCAATCTCAACAATGTCTCAACCGAGGTAAACACCGCCGAACAGGGTGTGTCGACCGCCGAGCAGCTCGTCGAAAACGCATTGACTCTGGCATCTGAAGGCGTCACCGCCACACAGACCGCGCAAACGCGGTCGGCCTTGGCGCAACAGGTCGCAGCCATCCAAGGCGAATTGATCTCCATCGCCGATACCCAGGTTGGCAGTACCTACGTCTTTGGCGGAGACGACTACCTTTCCCAGCCGTACGAGGCCGATGCTGTTAACCCGGATGTGGGCGGTGGCGTCGTCCAGTTGACCGTCACGCAGGCCACCCGCCAGATTCAGGACCCCGTGGGCAATACCTTCTCCGTCGATATGACCGCGCAGCAGATCTTCGATGATCAGAATTCCGACGGAACCCCTGCCGATGATAACGTGTTCGTGGCCGTGAACCAGCTGCGCGTGGCACTCCAGAACAACGACCTGACCGGCATCCAGAACTCGATCACCGCCGTGACCACGGCCGACGACTACCTTAACACTACGCTCGGCTTCTACGGCGCCGCGCAGAACCGTCTGTCGGCGGCCACCAGCCTGTCGCAGCAGACGAATCTTACCTATCAGTCGGCGCTCAGCGGTGACCAGGACGCCGACATGGCGCAGGCCGCCACTCAGCTCACCCAAGCCCAGACACAGGAACAGGCCGCGCTCCAAGCCGAATCCATGACACCTCGGACCAGCCTGTTCAATTATTTGGGTTGACCCGAATGCCTAAAGAATCCGCCGCGCCCGGGCGATGAATAACCAGGAGGTCAGCGCCAACCGGTGAACCGCCAGCTCTCGCAGCAGGAAATCGACGCCGTATTTGAAAATCTGGATCGCAAGCCCGACACAGCGGCTGGGGGAACCGGTCCCGCGCCGGCTCGCAAAGGCATCCGGTTTGACTTCCGCCGCCTCGACCGCATTGCCAAGTCACAGCTCCGCGCCATTCACCTGCTGCACGATACCTTCGTGCGCAACCTCGGCTCCAGTCTCTCGGCGTACCTGCGCTCCTATTTGACCGTCAACCTGGTCAGTGTTGAGCAGCTCTCTTACGGCGAATTCCTGGAAGGCCTGCCATCCCCTACCTGCATCACTTCCTTGAGTCTGGAACCCTACGAAGGCAACGCCGTCCTGGAACTGAATCCCTCCATCATCTTTCCCGTCCTCGAGATGCTGCTGGGCGGGAACGGCAAGAATCCGTCGGTTGTGCAGCGGGAAATCACCGAGATAGAACAGAACCTCCTCGATGGCTTGTTCCGCATCGTTCTGCACGACCTCACCGAGGCCTGGAAAGGCGTCACCTCGATCGATTTCAAGATCGAAAGCATGGAGAAGGAGCCGCAACTGCTCCAGGTTCTAGCGCCGAATGAGGCCGTGGTGGCCGTGGGCATCGAAGTCCGCACCGGCGATGCCACGGGCATGATGAACCTGGCCATGCCCGCCATCATCATCAAGATGATGCGCCAGAAGTTCGAACAGCAGTGGTCGGTGCGTAAAGCCGAGTCGAGCGAAGCCGAGCAGGAACGTATGCTCCGGTTTCTGGGCGACGCCTCGGTTGAAATCGACAGCCGGCTGGAGGGCGCCAGTTTCAGTGTCGAAGAGTTTCTCGGCCTCGTGGAGGGCGACCTGCTCCTATTCGACCATCCTCTCCACCGTCCGTTCGACGGCATCGTCAACGGTAAACTGAAGTTCAAGGGCCAAATCATCCGCGTGGGCAACAACAAGGCCCTCCGCATCAGCTGATCCTATCCCGCGTGTTTAAGCGGTTCGGCCTCCGGCCCGCAGTTGTAGCCGCCGCTCCAAAAAAGCTACATTGGAATCCTGCAGGTTTTCTTTACATTTGGGTCGATGGGTGTCGCGTTCGTGGCTACGGCGGCTGCCATCGCGGGCATCCTTCTCGGTATTTCCCTCAAGGGGGCCAGGCAAGGAACGCGTCTGATGGTGCCCTTCGCCGGTGGTCTGCTGATGGGCATCGCGCTCTTCGGCCTTCTGCCCGAGCTTACTGAGGAGCTTGGCCTGGCGCGCGGTCTGCTGCTCGTCGCGGCCGGTTATCTGACCCTGCGCGTCATCAACCGATACCTGTTTCCCGTGTGCCCTTCGTGCGCGCACGATCATGACCACAACGCCTGCACCACCACGTTGCACGGCTTCGCGGCGCCGCTCGTGATCGCCGCCGCCATCCATAGCACGCTCGATGGCTGGAGCATCGTGACGGCGCAAGCGGCGGCCCCGGCAGGTGTGCGCCTGGCTCTGCCCCTTGCGATGGTGTTGCACAAGATTCCGGAGGGCATCGCGTTGGGCGCTATCCTGCGCGCTGCTGTGGCCTCGCGCTGGCCGGCTTTCTTCTGGTGCGTGTTGTGCGAGGGTTGCACGCTCCTCGGGGGCGCCGCGGGACTCGGCCTCGCCCCGGTCCTGGGCCAAGCCTGGATCGGCTATCCCCTGGGCATTGCCGGCGGCACGTTCTTCTATCTCGGATTCCACGCTGTCCACGGCGAATGGAAGCTTCGCGGCGCCATTCCCGCTTTCGTTCCCGCGCTCACCGGTGCCGCCGGCGCCGCCGCCTTGCAGCGCGGGGCCGATGTGTTCCTGCGCTAGCCCCCACACTTAGTACCCTCCCCATTCAAAAACCATTGACATCGGCGCGAGCCAGGCCTACACTTCCTCCATAGATAAACTATGGGAATACGAGATTCTCGCCGGACCGAGATCCCGCCCGGGACGCTCGACATGCTGATCCTGAAGTCGCTTTCGCGAGGGCCGATGCATGGCTATGGGATCGCGGAGCACATTCACCAAATGTCGGAGGACGTTCTGGAGGTGGAAGAAGGCTCGCTCTATCCGGCGTTGCAGCGCCTGCTGATTCAAGGTTGGGTTTCGGCGGAGTGGGGCCAGTCGGAGAACAACAGGCGGGCGCGGTTCTACCGGATGACCGCGGCAGGCCGCAAGCAACTGGAGCGTGAGCTTTCGGAGTTCCACCGCGTCATTCGCGCGATCTCGCGAGTCATACAAACTGCATAGGAGAGATGATATGCCGCGGCTATCGCGAAAGCTGATGTTTCTGTTCCAGCGCCGCAGGTTTGATCGCGAACTCGCGGAAGAGATGCAGCATCATCTGGACCTGAAGGCGCAAGCCGGCGGCGGGACCGAGGAAGCGCGCTTCGCGGCGCAGCGCCAATTCGGGAACGCTCTGTTGTTGCACGAAACGAGCCGCGATCTTTGGACTTGGGTGTGGCTGGAAACGCTCGTGCAGGATGTGCGCTACGGTGCGCGCATGTTGCGCAAGAATCCGGGGTTCGCGTCCGTCGCGGTGCTGACGCTGGCGTTGGGGATTGCTGTGAACACGACGATCTTCAGCGTGATCAGCGGCTGGCTGCTGAAGCCGCCACCGGTACCGGATCCGGATCGCGTAGTCATGGTGGTCTCGACCAACGCGGCGAGGGCGCTCGATCGGGAGCAGGTATCGGCAGTGGATTTTCGAATGTGGCGCGCGGAGAGCCATGCCTTCACGGATCTGGCGGCGGCCGCTCCTGACGCGGATTTCAATTTGACGGGCGGCGGGGAGCCGGAGCATTTGGATGGGATGCGCGTGTCGGCCGGCTATTTCGACGTGTTGCGCGTGCGGCCGATGCTGGGCCGCGGGTTTCTGCCCGGAGAGGAGCAGGCGGGTCGCGATCACGTCGCAGTACTGAGCTACGGTCTTTGGCAGCGGCGCTTTGCGGCCGATCGAAACGTGATCGGAAAAACGGTGACGCTCAATGGCGAGAAGTATGTGGTCGCGGGTGTGATGCCGGCGGAGTTTCGCCTGACCACATTTCACGCGCAGATGTGGACGCCGCTGGTGTTGCATGCCACGGAGTTGACTCCGAAGGCGCGCGACGAGCGCTCCCTTGTGATGTACGGCCGGCTGAAATCCGGCATCGGAATCGAGCAGGCGCGCGCGGAGATGGCGGCGCTGGCGGTTCGTTCGGAGCGGAGCTATCCGGCCTCGGAAAAGGGCTGGGGCGCGAACGTGATGACACTTCAGGAGTACACGATTGAGAGAATGCACATCCGGGCGGGCCTGTCCATTCTCATGGCGGCAGTAGTGATGGTTCTGCTGATCGCCTGCGCGAACATCGCGAACCTGTTACTGGCGCGAGGCGCCGCCCGCGAGCAGGAAATCGCGGTTCGCATCGCGATGGGCGCGGGGCGCATGCGTGTGACGCGGCAGTTGCTGGTGGAGAGCCTGTTGATTGCTGCTCTGGGTGGCGGCGCCGGATTGCTTCTGGCGTTCTGGGCGGTAAACGTGCTGCGCGGTATGCTCACCTTCAACCCGTACGTAGCCTCTTTGTCGGCTGATGTGGCCATGGATTACCGCGTGCTGATGTTCACGTGTCTCGCCTCAGTTGGGGCGGCGCTCCTGTTTGGTCTGGTGCCGGCGATTCGTGTTTCGGCGAGCGATCCGCAGAACACGCTGCGGCAGGGCGGAAGGACGGGCAACCTCCGGCGCGGCTGGGGACGCAACATCCTGGTGGGTGCACAAATTGCGCTGGCCATGCTACTGGCGATCGGTGCCAGCCTGATGGTTCAAGCTACGGCGGAGGAAATGGGCGGGGACTACGGCTATGATTCTGGGCGGGTGGCGGTGGTGGAACTTTCGCTGAGTGGTCCACGCTATCAGGACGCGTCGCGCCGGGCCGCGTTCGCCGGCGACGTATTGGAGAAGCTCCGGGCAGTGCCGGGCGTGGAGGCAGCCGCAGCGGCCGACGGAATTCCGTTTGATTCCGGGACGCCCACTTTCCAAGTCCAGGGACAACCAACGTTGCCGACTGCGGACCGGCCGAAGGCTCGCTACTTCGGCGTGACTCCGGATTATTTTCACGTCCTTGGCGTGGCGCTCATGCAGGGACGCAACTTCACTGCGTCTGACGCGGGCAACGCGCCTCCGGTGGCCATCGTCAACCGGCCTTTTGTCCAGCGCTATTTTGCCGGGCAGCAGCCCATCGGCCGGTATATCAGTGTGGACAGCGATGAGGATGGCCCGCCGGTGTGGCGCGAGATTGTGGGAATCGTTCCGGACATCCGCGCTTCGTTTGGCTCGAAGGAGGAAGACCCGCAGATGTACGTGCCGTACCTTCAGGCTCCCGCGGCCGGTGTGAAATGCCTGGTGCGGGCGGCGGGAGATGCGAATGCGCTCGGGCCTGCGCTGCGGCGCGCCGTATGGTCGGTGGATGCGGACCAGCCCATCGGCGAGGTGGCCACGATTGCAATGCAGGTGAGTCACATGGATGCGGGAGACCGCATAGCCGACGGGCTGCTGACCCTGTTCGGAGCCATGGCCGTGGTGCTGGCAGCGGTGGGGATTTACGGTGTGATCGCGTATACAGTCGCCGAGCGCACGCACGAAATCGGCATCCGAATGGCGCTCGGTGCGCGGCGGAGCAATGTGCTCGTGATGATAGTCAGCCGAGGCATGTTGCTGGCGATGGTGAGCGCGGGAATTGGGCTGGCAGCGGCGTCCGCTTTGCCCGGCCTGTTTGCATCGATGTTCACGGGTTGGAGAGTGCACCCAGCAGTGATCTTCACAACTGTTCCGCTAGTGCTGTTGACCGCGGTGCTGGTGGCGATCAGCATTCCGGCATGGCGCGCGGCGCGCGTCCATCCCATGGAGGCGCTGCGATATGAATGAGCCACGGCGATTACGCCACAGCTAGTTTCCCGGCGGCGATCAACGCCGCGACATCCGCCACGTCCTGCTCCATGGCACGATCGCGTGAGAGAAAATCCGACACCTGGCGAGTGGCGTTATGCACGCGCCGGTTCCGCGCGCCCAGTTTGTCGGTAGCGCCGCGGAGATCGACGGCCTGCGCGGCGGCCAGCAGCACCATCGCCGTCTCATTGCGCAGGCACTCGAGCGCGTCTAGCGCGGTGACTGCGGCGTGCATCCCGAGGCTCACCACATCTTCGTTGTAGCCTTCGGTGGGTAGCGAGTGAATCGAACTCGGCCCGGCGATCTGGCGCACGGCGCAGGCAAGGCTGGTCACGCTCAATTGCATTCCCTTGAATCCTGAGTTGACGCCTGGCTCGGGCACCAAACTAGCTGGCAGGCCGTTGTTAAACTTGTCATCGACCAGCACCGCCATCAGCGCGTTCGCCCAATTTGCCATCACCGCGAAATCGATCTTCCACGTATCCAGCAGACGCGCGATGTGGCCGCCGTAGAAGTTGCCGGCACGGTAGAGCGCGCCCGTCTCGGGATCGACCAGCGGGTTATCGTTGGCCGAGTTGATCTCGCGTTCGAGAAGTGGCCGCGCCGTGTCCAGTCCCTCCCAAACCGGCCCGAGACCTTGCGGCGGGCAGCGCAGCGAATAGCAGCTCTGGCGCGCGGAATCACCGGCCGTCTTGCTGCCGGCGAGATGCTCGCGGATATGCTCGGCTACGGCAATCTGGCCCGGGTGTCCCTTCGCCTCCTGCACCCACGCGGCGAACGGTTCGCTCCCGGCCTCGAGTGCCTCGATCGACAACGCGATAGCCGCGAGCAGCGCACGCAGCACGCGCCAGGCGTCCACCCACACCAGCGCGGCGACGGCCGTCATCATGGTGGTGCCGTTGAGCAGCGCGAGTCCTTCCTTGTGTGCGAAGCGGATCGGCTCGAGATCGGCCAGCTTGAGTGCTTCGAGAGCCGCCATGGGACGCCCTCGATATTCCACTCCACCCATCCCGACGAGCACGCGCGCCATGTAAGCCGACGGCATCAGATCGCCACTTGCTCCAACCGAGCCGTAGCGCGGCACCACCGGTGTGATCCCACGATTCAGCAACGCCAGCAAGGCCTCTACCAGCTCGATGCGTACCGCCGATGCGCCCGTCGCAAACGTCGCCACGCGCAACAGCATGGCCGCGCGCACCACGTCCGAGGGCAGCGGCTGCCCGGTGGCGCAGGAAAGATGGCGCATGAGGTTGTACTGCAACAGCTCCGATTGATCCGGCGTGAGTGAGAACTTGATGTTGCCGCCGACGCCCGTATTGACCCCGTAAATGCTCGCGCCGCGCTCGATCTGCTCTTCGAGCGCTTCGCGTCCTTTGCGGATGCGCCCGCGCGTGCCGGCATCCAGTTCGACGGTCCTCGCGAACCGTGCCGTTTGTTCCACGTCTTCGATAACGAGCGGCCGCAGGCCGACAAGCAACGGTTCAGGCATACCGCTCTTTTTAGCACTCCTTCGCAGGCGCGGCAATGCGCCGTGAACCATTACTCGATCGTGAAGTCGCCTTTCGCCTCGCAGGTCTGGTTGCCGGTGTGGTCGCGGGCCGTGAGCACGATGGTGTATTGGCCCGGGCGAATCTTGCTCTGCAAGCTCAGGTTCATCGAGCCCGGCACGTACGCTTTGGGATAAAACGAGGAGCTCTTCTCTTCCGCGGCCTTCTCTTGCGTGTAGAGCACCTTGCCTCCGGGCGCGAGAACCGAAATGCCGTAGTCCACGTCCACGCTGTTGCCCGCGCCGAATTTGTAGCCGATGATGTCGAATCGTGCCCAGAGCGTGTCGCCCGGCTTGTAGGCAGCCACGGTGAGAGGGTCGCGATCCTCCTCGCCGCGGTAGAAGTGCAGATTGCGGATGACCAGCGTATCGCTCGGCGCCACATCCCGGCCGCGCACTTCGAGCGGAAAATCCTGGGATACCGTCGCGCCGTTTGCCAGGTCGTCGGTCACTTGCAGCGCTATCTTGTAAGCGCCCGAAGGCGCCAGCGGCGGCAGCAACAGTTGCTGGCGCACCACCGGCTTCCAGTTCTTGTCTTCTGGCGCGAGCGTGGCGTCCACCTGGCCTGTCACGGTTTCCATCAGCCGCACGCCCTTCGGGTCGAACGCGTCCATCTTGTATGACAGGTGGATCTTCTCGTCCGATACTTTAAAGCCGTTGATCTGAAATTTCAGGAACAGGAACTGCCCCGGAACGAAGGTGAAGGTAGCGGGAACGGCGGGACCGTCCTCCATGTCGCTGATCGAGGGCCTGAGAATGGCGAGCGGCGCTGTCGCCGGGTACGCCACCGACGCAAGCGTGAACAGCACGGCGAACCGGGTGCGCATAACGGCCTCCCGCCTTATTCTACTTGGCGTCGGGTTCGTTCAGCAGGCGGTCGAACTTGCGCTTTTGCTCTTCGTTGAGAATCTTGTAAATGCTGCCCTTGCCGTTCGACAGCACGGCCTGATAGTAGTGGGCGAAATCGTCGAGCAGCGTTTTCAGTTGTTCGGTCTGGGCGGGGGTCAAATCCAGTTCCTTCTGCAACCTGCTGATCGAAATCTCCTTGCCCGGCTGCGTCCAGAACGCCGCGCGATGCAGACCCTTGTGTACGCCGAAGTTCATGGCTACCGCGCCAACGACCGCGCCCGAGAGGAACACGAGCACAATGGTGGCCGCGAAAGCGGCCCGCGGACTGTGGAGGGACCGGGACACAGCGTAAGTATCCATCGGACTACGGCTCGTAGGAGGCCAGCGTGGCGAGCATCACGTCCGGATCGCCCGCCGGGGCCTGCTGCGACATAATCACTTCGGGACGCGCCGGTCCAGCCGAGTATTCCGTTTCGCGGGTAATCAAGTAGCTGCCCAAAACCGCCAGCGTCATCACGGAAGCAAACGCCACGCGCTTCCCGAACGCGGGGTCCAGCAGGCAGAGGCCCCAGATCGAGCGCGGACGCTCCGCCTCCATTCGTTGGGCCATGCGGGCATAGAACCCGGGCGCGGGCGCGATTTCTTCGGGAGTTCGCAGCGCCACCAAGGCGCTCGAAATCTCCTGCATCTCGCGAAGTTCAGCCCGGCATCCTTGGCAGGACTCCAGATGGGCCGTGAATTCCCGTGAACCCGGCGCACCGGCGAGGTACGCTTCGAGCCGATCCACAATCACCTGATGCATATGTCTCTTCCCTTAAAAGTGAAACATCAGCCTTCGCTGATCCTGAGCGGATCTTCGCCCGCTTCAGGAGTTATGCTACTACCAAACCAGGGGCACGATCCAGACGCTGCGCCGCCTTCACCAGTTTCTGGCGCGCGCGGAACAACTTCACCTTAATGGTGTTCTCGTTCATCCCCGTTATTTCCGCCAGCTCTTCCACCGAGCGCCCCTCCACTTCTTTCAGCATCAGAAGCGTACGCTCTTCTTCGGAAACCCTCGTCAACAGCTTCACCACGTAATCACGCCGCGCCAGGTCCTGATCCACCGGAACCTGCCGGTCCACCGCCGGCTCCGTGTTTTCCACCCGCCGGACCTCGTCCTCGCTCAGGTCGCTCTCATAAACCAGTTTGCGCACCTTCTTTTTCCGCAAATAGTCGAAGCACTCGTTCACCGTAATTTTGTAGATCCAGGTGATCAAAGAACTGCGGAAATCGAAATTCCGAAGGGAGAAAAACACCTTGGCAAACACCTGTTGGGCGATGTCCTCGACGTCGTTGCGCTGCCGGACGATCCCGTGAATGATGGAAAAGACTTTAGATTGATAGCGTTCCACGATTTCGCGAAACGCAGCTTCGTCGCCCTTCTGCGCCCGGCGCACCATCGCGCCTTCCTGGCTGTTCTCGTAATCCACTTTCGTCCTGACCGCTACCCGGTTACCGAACGCCGGAAGGGGGAGAGCGCCAATGGCAGTGCCCATACACCGCTGCATACGCGCCCCGACTTCGGGCGGTTACATGTATCCTATTACTGCTGTCACCTTGCTTAACCCGTTTGGATCGTAGCAAATTCCCTTGCAACTTTAGGCCCGCCAAGCCATCCAAAGGGTAGCGAACGCTACACGAACCAGCCGGTTCCCGGAATCTGTGGTCCGTTTGACTCGATGTTGTGTTAGTTTTTATAATCGTAACGAACTAAAGGGGGTTTCTCCAACAATGGTCCAATTGACCGAAAACGCCGTAACCAAGGTAAAAGAGATCCTGTCGTCCCAGGACCCCAAGCCCGCCGGGCTGCGCATAGCGGTCGTTGGCGGCGGTTGCTCCGGGTTCAGCTATTCGATGGCTTTCGAGAACACGCCGAACATGCTCGACAAGACCTACACCTATGACGGTCTGAAGGTGTTTGTCGACCAGGCCAGCATGCTGTACCTCGATGGCGCTCAAGTCGACTACGTGGAGACCCTGGAAGGCTCCGGCTTCAAGTTCTCGAATCCGAACGTTAAATCGACCTGCGGCTGCGGCAGTTCCTTCAACGCGTAAAGCGGCCCGGCTTCTGCAATCGGTTTGCGCGCTGCCCCATTACACGAGCAGCCGCGTGATCACCCACCCCCCGCAGACGAGACCGCCGAAAATCACGGCAGCCAGCAACAGCGGTCGTGTGCCAGCCTGTTTCAATTGATGCCAGCGGGTTGCCATGCCTAGCGCGAACATGGCGCTGGAAAGCAACACTGTATCAAAATTGATGACATGTGCCCGCATTACCGGGGGCAGTGTTACGACAGACTGCGCGACAATTACGGCGCCGAAACAGAACACAAACCAGGGAAACTTGATTTGCCGGGACGCGCCAACTCCCCTGCGCAAGCGGCTGATGATCACGAGTACTGGAGCTAGCAGCAACACCCGCAGCATCTTCGTGATGACTGCCGTGTCGCTAGCCGCCTGGCTCACGGCGCGGCCCGCCGCAAGCGCCTGGGCCACCTCATGCACGGTCGCGCCGGCATAAATGCCGAACTGGCGCTCAGTGAAACCTGTCAGAGGATAAAGTGCGGGATACAGGAACATGGCGGCGGTTCCAAATACCACCACCGTGGCCACAGCGACACTGACTTTGTGCGATTCGCTTTCTATCACGCGATCCGTGGCCAGCACCGCCGCCGCGCCACAAATTCCGCTGCCCGCGCTCACCAGCAGCGCCGTGTCCCCATCTAATCGGAATACCCTGGTGCCAAGCCAATACCCGATCAGCAGCACACTGCCGATCACAGTCAAGTCGAAAACCAGCGCGCGCGGCCCGAGGTTCGACAGATCTGTCACCGTCAGCCGGATGCCATAGAGCACAATGCCCAGCCGCAGCAATTTCTGTTGACAAAACTGCAGGCCGGGATGGATTCGCTCCAGCAGACCCCGTGGCATGGCGTTGCCCGCCGCCATTCCTGCCACGATCGCCAGCGTTAGCGGGCTGAGTTGCAGCTTACGATTCCACGAAAGCATGGCCGCGGCCCACGCCAGCAAGGAAGCCGCCAGGCACAGTGCCGTACCTGCGACGAATTCTCTGGATATCTTCGGAAGGGACATTGGGAAGCTGCCCTCAGATTAACCGGCATTCCCAAATAAGTAAAACTGATAATATCAATATTGTTGTTCGGTAAGACCGATTATGCAGATCACGCTTCGCCAACTGGAGATTTTCGCAGCCATCTTTCAGGAAGGCACGATCACGGGGGCGGCACGCCGCATCGGACTTTCCCAGGCCGCCACCAGCCAGGCGCTCGCCGAACTGGAAAACCAGTTGCAGCGCCGGCTTTTTGACAGAAATGGCCGCCGGATCGTGTGCAACGCAGCGGGTCGCGAACTGTTGCCCGCCGCGTTCCAGGTGCTGGACAGGGTTCGCGATATCGAAGCCGGCGCTGGAGACCGCCCGCTGAACCTCAAACTCTGTGCCAGCCTCACGGTTGGCAACTATATGCTGCCTTCGCTGATCGCCCGGTTCACACGGCGTCATCGGGACGCTCAATTCCATGTGGCTGTTGGAAACACGGACCACGTGGTCGCATCCGTGCTGCAGTTCGAAAGCGACGCGGGCTGGGTGGAGGGTTCCTCCCGTCATCCCGATCTCGATTCGTTTCCTTGGCGCGAGGATAAGCTCGTGATCGTTGCCGCACCCGGCCATCCGCTCGCAAGGCGCCGGGCCACCGCGGCCATGCTGGCTGAATCCCGGTGGGTGTTGCGCGAAGAAGGTTCCGGCACGCGCGCCGTTTTCGAGGACGCGATCGAGGGCCGATTCCGCCTGCTCCATGTCCCCATCGAATTCGGAGGGATCGGTGCTGTCAAACGGGCTGTCATGTACGGCGCCGGATTAGGCTGCATTTCCCGTTCAGCCGTCGAGCCCGAGCTGAAAGCCGGTCAACTACGCCTTGTCCATGCCCCGTGGCTCGACCTGCGTCGCCAGATCACAATCCTGGTTCATCGCCGCAAATACATCGACCAGGGCCTGCGCGAATTCCTTCGCTTCTGCGGCATGGACCCGCCGGAACATTGAAACGCGTGGCCCCGTTACCGAGGCGCGCGCACCGACCGCCAACAGTTCGGCGCAGCCCTGGTTCACGCGCTGGCCGAAGCGTGCGTGGCGCACGTTGCAACGTGCCGGGGCGAACTTGAGTTCGCCCGGATTGTGTCAAAGGTTACAGACTACCAAAGCAATCTCGCCCTATACTTGCACAAGCCCTAATCGATTTCCCGCCGAAGGAGATACTGTGAGTTCGGCATCGCAAGGTTTGCAACCCCTCGTCCACCGCACGCCTCCGGCTTCGAATCAACCAAGATGTCCGAGGTGCAAAAGCTATGATGTGCGGCTCTCCACCCGGCGCAACCTCATTGATATCGCTTTGGGATTGATTGACCTTGCACCCTATCGCTGCCGCTCCTGCCTTCGTCGTTTTCACAAGAGATTTTGAGGAAATGCGGATACGGAGACCTCAGTCCCTTGTTTTTCGACAGCGACCGTAATCGGGATTTGAGGTGTCCGTCCCTGGTTCCTGGCTCAAACGCGCGGCGCGTTTCCGAGCCGCGCGCGTCAGCAAGCGGTTTTCAGCCTTTTTCTAGTGTCCTGGCCCAGAGTGGGGCGGACGCCCTCGTCCGCACCGGACCCCCTGGTCCGAAATGTGGGGACAAACCGCCCGTTTCCACGCTCTCCGTCACCGCGAATTGGAAAGAGCCGCGAGCAGGATCGCCAGACCCTTTCGCGGCGTGATGCCTGGCCGTACAATGAGACAGCCGATGAGGACTGGGACTCTCGCTGTAAACGGGCGGTCTGTCCCCGAGTTCCCCTCAAGGGTATTACGGCGGCTTGGCCAAGCAGCGCCTCCCATCGTAGTGATTGGGACGTGTTGACGGTGTTGATCGGGGGTGTGGACGGAATCGGGACGGATCCGCCCCTGGTTCATCTAGCTCACCAGTTCCGCGCCTGAGCGCGATCACGATCACAAGTGACCGGCTAGAATGTCACACCGGCCTCCGCCCAAAGACAGCATCGCCGCGCTTTCTGATGGCTGCAATGGAGGGTCCGTGCAAGTCGGAACTGACCAACTTCTGAATTTCGTCATCGGGTGACGCCAGATCAGCCGTAAAGATGTCCCACAAATCGCGACGGACGTCGACGAAGGCCTGCTCTAGATGCGCCAGAGCTTCATCGAGCCTATCCTGGGCGGCAAGCGTACACGCAAAGTTGTAGTGCATCTTGTCGTTGCGAGGGGGGTCGTTTCCCGTCTCCCAGCTTGAGCGGCTCAACGCGTCACCCAGAATCTTTTCGGCCGTAGTGTAGTCTCGGCGCTTAATGGCGATGTACGAGAGTTCAAGGCGTGCTCGCTGCTGATTGTCGAGCAAATCCAGGCTTCTACGCAGAATCTCCTCGGCGCGGGGCCACAAATCGGGTCGTTTGCTATCGATCATGAAAAAGGCCATATCATTGTAGATCGCTGCGGACTCGGCTCCGACTCTATTAGCACGGTCGAAGTAAAACACAGCCCTCTCAAGATCAGAATCGCCCACCTTGTCGGCAACACTATAGGCCCGGCTTCCGAAAAAGAGCCCAAGACCACGATAGATCCGCGACATCTCGTTTGAATACGCCCGCATGTCCATCATGGCCAATGCTGCGACGGATTTCTCATAGAAAAATACGCGTTGTCGCTTCTCTGGTGAAAGCTGACTGAACAAATCCACTCTGCCAGTCGAACCGCTTGACAAAAAATCCTGGTCCAAGAGAGCATCGAACTCAGCCAAGATCCGAGAGATCACATGGTTCATATAGCCGAACATGGGAAACTCTCGTCGAATCTCTGCGATCTCGCCGTCCGCTTTGGCACGCACCTCACTCACCACGTGTTCAAGGCGCTCCAGACCGGAATCGGCTCTGGAGCGGGCGTCGGAAAAGTGCTTCTCCGCCGTTTCGGCCAACGTGCTCGCCCTTTCAACAGCCTGGTTCACATTGAGGTATGTCGAGACGCCAGCGACGGCTGCAAATAGCGTAGAGAAGAGCAAGAGTATCGACGCGAGGCGCTGTAAATCGTCGGCGCGCCTTTCGAGATAGTCAAATTGTGCCTTCAGTACCATTGCCTCGCCGGAGGTAGGCCCGTTTGCGCGACTCGACGGGAGACTTATGACCTGAAAGGAGGAAAAGATGTATCCAAGCGCGATACCGATTGTAAACACGGCAACGAAGGCCAATGCAAACAATGTCACTCTTCGCAATTGCAAGCTAGACATTGCCACTCCTTCAAACGTCACCTCTGCGGCGCCAAAGAACTAGGGGATGCGCCCAATTTTCGGCCAGCCTCCCTCCTTACGCCGCCGGAGCCGCCGCTACCGCCGCCTGACTGTCGAACTTCACCGACACCAGCCGTGACACGCCCGGTTCCTGCATGGTCACGCCGTACATCGCTTGCGCCGACTCCATCGTCTTCTTGGAGTGCGTGATGATGATGAACTGTGTGCCCACGCTCATCTCGCGCAGCAAGCGCATGAGGCGGCTGATGTTGGCTTCGTCGAGCGGCGCGTCAACTTCGTCGAGCACGCAGAACGGGCTCGGCTGGTAGCGGAAAATCGCCATCAGCAGCGCCAGCGCGGCCAGCGCCTTCTCGCCGCCCGAAAGCAGCAGCACGTTTTGCAGCCTCTTTCCCGGGGGCGACGCGACAATGTCAATGCCGGATTCCGCGATGTTGGTTTCATCCGTCAGGCGCATCTCGCCCGAGCCGCCGCCGAACAGCGTCAGGAACGCCTCGCGGAAATTGGCGTTGATGATCTCAAACGCCTCCGCGAATTTCTGGCGTGAAACTTCGTCGATCTCCTGAATCGCTTTCTCGGTGTCGCGGATGGAATCGAGCAGGTCCTGCCGCTGCGCGCTCAGGAAATCGTGGCGCTGCTGGCATTCTTCGAATTCCTCGAGCGCCTGCGGATTGATGGGCCCCAGCGCTTCGATGCGCGCGCGAATCTCGTCGTAGTGCCGCTCGGCTTCGGCCAGCGCGTCGCCATCGGGCAGCACCTCGTCGGCCGGAACCAGTTCGTCCACGCCGCAGTCCAGCTCGTTGCGGCTGGTCTCGTCCAGATACTTCAGTTCCGCCTGCTTCTTTACCAGGTCGACTTCAATTTCCGAGCGCTTCTGGTGCGCGGCCTCCACTTCAGTCCGCAATCCCTTAAGCTTTTCCTCCACCCCGGCCAGCATCTCGCGGAGCTGGGTCTCTTCAAACGCCAGGCGGTTCACTTCGGCTTCCGTGGCCGTGATCTGGCCGGCGAGTTCCGCCGACTTGCGATCCAGCTCGATGTTATCGGCCAACAGCCGCGCGCGCTCGATGCTGAGACGCTCGATCTCGCGCGTCAGCTCATCGCGGCGGCGCGTGACGTCGGCCAGTTGCGATTCCACACGCCCCAACGAGGCCCGTTCGGCGCGATGCCGTTCTTCGAGACCCGCCAGTTCGGCGCGCAACGCCGCGTGTTCTTCGCCAATGTGCGCGGAGTCAGCTTCCAGCTCCTCCATCTCCTCGCGCTTGTCCGCCAGCTCCTGCTCCCGCTCAGCGCGCTGTGTTTCCTTTACGGCAACCGCCTCGCGATTCCGTTCGCGCTGTTCGATGGAGCGCTCGTTCTCGCGCCGCAGGCGCTCCAGCTCGATTCGCGCCACCGAAATCCGCGAGTTGGCGCGCGAGGTCTCCTCGGTGAGCTTGCGCATCTCATGGTCAAGCGCGAGCGTGTCTTTCTCGCGCGCTTGTTGCAGGGTGCGCAACCGCTCCAGTTCGCCTGCGAGTACGGTGATTTCGCGGTCCAGCGCATCGGCGCGCGCCACCGAGTCCGCCAATTCGCTCTCGTGAGCGGTGAGCGTCCGGCTCAGCTCGCGCAGCTCACGCTTCATGGCCAGCGGGCCGCTGGCGGTTTTCTTTCCTCCGGTCAGCGTGCGGCCGTGGTAAGAGAGACCGTCGGGCAGCAGAAAATAGAAATCCGGATTCGCCTCGGCCAGCCGCTGTGCCTCGGCATGGTCCTCCGAGATGCGGCAATTGGCCAGGCGCGGCAGCACGTCGAGCGTCTGGCCGGTGAAACCGTTGGTCAGGCGAAGGTAATCGGTGAGCCGCGGGAGGCCGGCGGGAGGCTCTGCCGCTGCCGCCTCGATGCCCGCTCCGCTGTGCACCAGGAACGTGGCGCGGCCGTCGGTCGCGGCGCGCAGCAGGCCCATGCCTTGTTCGGCCTGGCCCCAGTTTTCGACCACCACATACTCCAGCTCGTCGTGCAGAAACTCTTCCGCCGCCCGCTCGTATGCCGGGTCCACATCCACAAAATCGGCTAGCAGCCCCAACGGCCGGAAATCGCCGCTGGTTTCGACCGCGCCGAACAGGCGTTTCACGGACTCGGTGGAATAAGCGCGATGCGAGAGAATGTCTTCGAGCGAATTCTTGCGCGCTTGCAGGCGCGAGTGTTCCGCGCGCAGCGTGTCGATCTGGCCGCGCAATTCCGTTGCGGCGTTTTTGCGCGCCCCCAGCTCTTCTTCGGTGCGATGGCGTTCGCCGCTCACTTCCTCGATTTCCAACTGGCGCTGCGCCATGGATTCGGAAATCTCTTTGCGCGCTTTGGCCAGCCGTTCGACTTCGGTGGCTGCCGACTCCTCTTCCTTATTGGCGCGTAAAGTTTCGCGCTCGATGCCCGCCAGGTACTCGTCAATCTGCGCAAGCTGGTTCTGTAGCGTGGAAGTCTCGCCGATCAGCCGCAGCACCGCCAGGCGCCCCTCTTCGATGGACTTCCCCTGCTGCTGCACGCGTGATTGCAGATTGTCGCGCGTCTGGTTGATCTCCAGCATGCGCTGGCGCGCGCCGGTGATCTGCCCGTCGAGCTCCGCGGTGGCGGCGCGGTGCGTGTCGCGCTCGCCCGCAAGCGAGTTCGCACGGGTCTCGAGTTCCTGCACTTCACGCTCGGCTTGCGCCCTGCGCTCTTCGATGGCCCCGGTTTCCCGAACCTGTGCTTCCAGGCGAACGCGCGTGCTCTCCGCCTCTACCTGGAACGCCGCCAGTTCCTTGCGCAGAGCCGTCAGCCGTGCGTCAGTCTCGTAGCACGAGCTTTGCAGCCGCTCGCGTTCCTGCTCGTTGGCGGTGACGTCTTCCGAGATCGTGCGCAGCTCGTTCGAAGCCAGATTCAGGTCGAGGGCCGCCTTGGCCGCCTCGCGTTCGAGTTGCCGGAACTGCGCCGCCAGCACCAGGCGCAGCTTGGCGTCCATCTCAGCCTTCATTTCGCCGTAGCGCCGCGTCTTTGACGCCTGGCGCTTGAGCGAGTTCAACTGCCGCCCCACTTCTTCCAGAATGTCGAACACGCGCGCCAGATTCTGCTTGGCGCTCTCCAGTTTCGATTCCGCCAGGCGCTTGCGCGTTTTGAATTTGCTGATACCGGCGGCTTCCTCGATGATCGACCGCCGGTCCTGCGGCCGCGAGCTGAGAAGCTGCCCGATGCGGCCCTGCTCGATGATGGCGTAGCTTTCCGGGCCGAGGCCCGTGCCCATGAACAAGTCCTGGATGTCCCGCAAGCGGGCCAAGTGGCCGTCGATCAGGTATTCGCTCTCGCCAGACCGGTACAGGCGCCGCGTGATCGAGATTTCGCCCGGTTTATCAGGGGCGTGCTGCGGGTCGTGCATAGTCATCGTGACCGTGGCTAGACCGGTGGACTTCCGGTCGCGGGTTCCTGCGAAGATTACGTCTTCCATCCGCGCCCCGCGTAGACTCTTGGCCGACTGCTCCCCAAGCACCCAGGTAATAGCGTCACTCAAGTTCGATTTGCCGCAGCCGTTCGGACCAACGACCGCCGCGATGCCGCCGCCGTTGAACCGGAGCTCGGTACGGTCGCAGAACGATTTAAACCCCTGAAGTTCCAGCCGCTTCAGCCTGAGCAAGCCCTACCTCCCCAATCCTTTTTTAGAGACGCCAATCCGACACATTGTGACCATACTAATCGCGAGACAGTGAAAAGTAAAGTATATTCCACGCGACCCAAGGGGCTGTTTTCGGAGTGGCCACAACATGTTGTATACCGGTCACTAATCGTGGCTAATTTGCATCCGTAGGAGTGCCGCGCCGAGCGTTTTGCCTTGGGCATCGATGCGGAGGGAGACCGTGCCTCCTCCACCTAATGCCTCATATAAAAGAAAGTTTAGCCCACCCAGGTTTGGCAGTTCGAAACGCTCTACCCGCCCCCTTACCATATCGCCAAAAAAGGCCTTCACACGCTCCGCTGTTAACTCACGGACCAGTAAGGGGTAATCGCGCTGATCGTAAACAATCACACCGATGTTGGAGGTGTCGCCCTTGTCCCCGGAGCGGGTGTGGGCAATTTGCGACAGCGGGATGGTCATCCGAGTACCTCGATCGAGCTTTTGATTTCCTCGCGCGGGATCAGCGTCGGCCAGTAGGCCACGATTTCGCGGACGGGCGGGCGGCCGTCACCGTAGCCGGTGGCGGCGGGCGGGCCGCTTAACACCAATGGAATCAACTCGCGGGTGAAGCGGTCGACGGCGTTTCGATCGGAACTTCTAACTCCAATGCGCAGTTGCACTTCGGGAGGATCCACCGGAGGGGCGACGGGGCCGTGGCAGGCATTGAAGCCGAAGAACTCGGTGTGGATTTCGTCGAAATGTAAACCTTTGAGTCGTGTGCGCACGATGCGGTCTGCAACCTGCGCCTTTTCAAGGGCTTGCGGCCAGCTATAGACCAGGGTTCCGACAGACTTCCAGCCGTTCGCGTAACTGATTGAGAGCTTGAGGTTTGCGGGCCGCTCCCGGCCGCGGATGCCGGAGACGCGGACACGGTCGGGTGCCACGTCTTCCAGGTGGATGGTGGTGAAATCGGCGGTGCAATCGGGAGCGATAAAGTTTTTGGGATCGCCTAACTCATAGAGCAGTTGCTCTTTAACAATGTCGGAATGGACGCGACCACCGGTTCCGGGGTGTTTGGTGACGACGAATGTTCCATCGGACTCGGCTTCGACGATGGGGTAGCCGATGTTGGCGAGGTCGGGGATGTTTTGCCAGTCGACCTGGCAGTTGCCGCCCGTGGTTTGGGTGCTGCATTCGATGATGTGGCCGGCGACGGAACCGGCGGCGAGTTTGTCCCAATCGGTTTCGGCCCAGTGGAACTCGTGGATCATGGGGCCGAGAGTGAGGGCGGGGTCGGCGGCGCGGCCGGCGAGGACGATGTGAGCGCCGGTGGCCAGCGCTTCGGCGAGCGGGAACGCGCCGGTGTACGCGTTGGCGCTGAGGATACGGTCGCGGATGGTCGAGATGGGCGCGCCGGTATCGAGATTGGCGAGCGGGTAGCCCTTTGCGAGGAAACCATCGATGCGAGTTAAGACATCGTCACCGAGGACGATGGCGATTTTGAGATCTGGCGCGAGTTTGCGAACGGCTTGGGCGCAGGCGACGGGGTTGACGCCGCCGGCGTTTGCGATGACGCGGATGTTGCGCTCGAGCATTGGCTTCGAGATGCGGGCGATGAGCGGCGGAAAGTCGCGGGCGTAGCCGAGGGACGGGTCGGCCTGGCGTTGTTTCTGGAGGATCGACATGGTCACTTCGGCTAGGTAGTCGAGAGTGAGGTAGTCGATTGGTCCTTGTTCGATTAAACGGACTGGTGCATCTAGCCAATCGCCCCAGAACCCTTGACCATTAGCAATTCTGATCAAAGCGTCTCCAGAGCTAGAGGGGTCGCGCGGGGTCTCTGCATGCAGATTTCTAGGGCCAGGGTAAGAACCTCGCGGGATTCGAGGGGATCGATTAGTGCGTCGACGTGGCCGCGGGCGGCGGCGTATCTGGCGTCGAGCCAGCGTTCGTAATCGGCGCGGGTCTTTTCGATGGATTGCTGCAAGTCGTCGGGGAGGGGTTGGCCGCTCGATTTCCACTTTTCGAGCTCGACGGAGAAGAGTGCCTGAACGGCGGAATCGCCTTCCATGACGCCAATGCGCGCGGTGGGCCAACTGAACGTGAAGTTAGGATCGAAGCCCTGGCCAGCCATGGCGTAGTAGCCTGCGCCGCTTGCATGGTTGATGGTCAGGATGATTTTGGGAACGGTGGTGGTGGCCATGGTCTCCACCATCTCGGAGCCGGCGCGGATGATGCCTTCGATTTCGGCGTCTGCGCCGACCATGAATCCGGAAACGTCTTGCAGATAAATTAGCGGGAGGCCGAGGCGCTCGGCGGTTTCGACGAAGTAAGCGACTTTGCGCGCGGACGCGGTGTAGACGATGCCGCCGATTCGCGGGCCGGCTTCTGACTTCAGAAAGCCTCGCCGATTTGCAATCAAAGCGACTGGTCGCCCGCTGAGCTTCGCGTTGGCGCAGAGCATTTCGGGGGCGTGATCGGGCTGGAATTCGGAGTAATCATCGCGATCGAAGATGCGGAAGATCACGTCTTCGATTTCGTAGGGCAGGCGATGATCGGGCGGCAGCGCGCTGTAGAGATCCTCAGGAGCGCGGGCGGGTGGAGCACCGTTAGTTGGCGGGAGCGGGGCGGGGAGGCGGCGGAAATGTTCGCGGAGCATTTCTAGACACGCGCTGTCGTCCTTCGCCATGTAGTGCGCGACGCCGCTTGATTCAGTGTGGAGCTTCGCTCCGCCGAGAGATTCGGAATCGATGACCTGGCCGGTGGCTCCTTTGACGAGATTCGGGCCGCCCAAGCCCATGAAGCTCGTGTTTTCGACCATGATGAGAATGTCGCTCAGCGCGGGAAGATAGGCGCCGCCGGCGATGCAAGGTCCCATGACGGCGGCAAACTGCGGCACACGGAGCTTGCGCCGCATAAGGGAATTATAAAAGAAAATGCGGCCGGCGCCGTACTGGCCGGGGAAGATGCCGTCCTGATAGGGGAGGTTGACGCCGGCGGAATCGACCAGATAGACGATGGGGGTGCGGTTGCGCATGGCGATTTCCTGCGCGCGCAGAATTTTGGTGATGGTTTCGGGCCACCAGGAGCCGGCTTTAACGGTGGCGTCATTGGCAACGAGGACGGCGGGGCGCCCTTCGATTTTGCCGATGCCGGTGACGACGCCGGCGGCGGGAGCGAGGCCCTCGTACTCGTCGTAGGCGATGAGCAGGCCGATTTCGAGGAAGCGGGCGCCGGGGTCGAGGAGTTTCGCGATGCGCTCGCGCGCGGTGAGCTTGCCGGCCTTATGTTGGCGGGCGATTTTTGCGGGACCGCCGCCGGAACGGAGGCGTTCTTCGAGTTTGTGGAGCTGCTCGACGAGAAGGCGCATGTTGGCGGCGCGGGCTAGGGAGGTGGGGGGAGCGGAGGGTTGGGCGGGCATTAGGACTATTGTTTCATGACCAGTGCGCTGATCTGTGGCTCGATGAAGCGAGGATCGAGGACTTGAACCATAATGCCCAGAGTGGTCGTCCACCGTCTTCCGACCGCAGTTTGGCAGGGCCTACTGTTGAAGACGCAGTCTGTCGAGGAGCCTTTGTTCGGCAACAGTCGCAGCTATTGACGATATGGGACGATAGACAGTAATAAGTGTGCAGGCATTGCCGTGAGAAGGATCTTCAGTGTCGGCCTCAATCTTCCCGGGGACCCGGCGGAATACGTTCCATTCCATTCCGACAAAGCCCTATTCGACGCCGACATTGTCATCTTCAGGCCAACATTTGAGGACTATCTCGCCGTCGAGAGTTACGCAGGAACGCCGCTGCTAACCGAGTCCGATTCATCTGCTGTCGTGCAGGACTGCACACATTGGAGAAGTGAACTCAAGGCGGCCGCTGATGCGGGAAAGGTCGTTTTCGTAATGCTTTACAAGCCTGAACGTCGTTATTACTACACCGGGCAACGCACGCAGTCGGGCACGGGAAGGTATCAGCGCACGACGAACCACGTGGATTCGATAGATTCGTACGGATCCATTCCGCTTACGCTCGCCGGATTGACACCGCGTGGCGGCACTGAAATCACAACCTATCCTCAGCTGGGACCGCTGGCAGCTTACTGGGCGCAGTTCGGAAGCAGTTCAGCGTACGAGGTTTACTTCGACGCATCTAATGTGACTCCGATCCTCGGAACCAAAGGCCGTGAGAAGACTGTCGGCGCGTATGTCGGTACAAAAAGGGGTGGCGCTCTCGTCCTGCTCCCGCCACTTAGCTGGGACGAAGACTCGCTGAGCTACGCGCGAGGCGGAAATGAGTATTGGAATAAGAACGCGGTCGCGTTCGGAAAGAGAGTTGTCGCCGCCTTGGTCGAGGCAGCGGATGCGCTCCAACTCTCCGGGGCGCGAAGCGCCGTGCCCGACTGGGCTACTGCACCGGACCACGACACTAGCTTGGAACTCCGACTGCGGAGCGAGATTAACGAGTTCGACAATAAAATGACCTCGCTCGCCGAGATGCGCAAAGCCAAGCAGGCGGAACTCGACGAGGCTTCAGTTCTAAGATGGCTGCTGTTCGAGACAGGAAAGCCGCTCGAGCGCGCCATCCTCAAGGCGCTGGCACTCCTAGGCTTCTCCTCTGAACCGTTCAAGGACGCCGGATCCGAGTTCGACGCAGTGTTCGTGGCGCCAGAGGGGCGTTGTCTTGGCGAGGCCGAAGGCAAAGACAACAAAGCAATCAATGTCGACAAAATCAGCCAGCTCGCCAGGAATCTTGACGAGGACTTTGCGCGCGAAGGAGTGACTGCCTACGCCAAAGGGGTGCTGTTTGGGAACGCATACCGGCTGCAGCCGGTTGCTGAGCGCGGTGACTTCTTTACGGAGAAGTGCAAAACAACCGCCGAAAGAATGAAAGTCGCCCTAGTTCGAACTCCGGACCTCTTCGTCGCTGCTCGCTACTTAGCAGGCACTACTGACTCGGAGTACGCTCGTGCTTGTCGTGAGGCGATCCTCTCAACGAACGGGCAGGTTGTTGCCTTCCCAAATCCGCCGGGCGCGAAGGGAGCAGTGCCGGAGTAGCCGCTTTCGGACCGCGTCAGCTTCTTATGCGACTGGCAGCGCAGCAAGCGGCATACTGGACAGCGGCCGAGCGCAGGACTTCATCGCGGAAATACTTGCTGAGTTCCGCGGGGGTACGGAGATCGATCTTCCTGCCGTCGAAGAGCGCGGAGAGTTGTCTTTCGAGCGCCGCCATACCGAGATAGCCGATGCGCTGCCCTGGCTCGAACTCAACTAATACGTCGATGTCGCTTACTGGCGAGAAGCGCGGCGTCAGAACCGAGCCGAAGAGAGAGAGCTTCTGAATACCGTTGCGGCGGCAGAAGTCGGCGATCTGCTCCTTGCGGATCTCGATGGCGACTGCACTCATTCTAGGTTCATTATGGCTTTAAACGGCCCGCCAGGCGGTAGGAGCGGAGCAATGCGGGGGCGGGAAGGCCAACGGTGGAGACCCGCAGCCCGAAATGTTAGGATCACTTGTATGGAGCTCGCGATTCGGATACAGATCGAGGAGTTGCCGGAGGGGTTGTATCTTGCGACCTCGGACGAACTGCCGGGCCTCGTGGCGCAAGGACGGACCGTGGCCGAGGCGCTCGATATTGCTCGCGATGTTGCCCGCAAGCTCATTGATGCCCGGCGTGAGCGCGAGGGCGTTCCGAACCTGCCAACTACCAACGAGCGGCGAGACTACACGATCGTGGTCGCGGCGTGAATGGGCCCGGCTTGCCGGATTCCGGTATCGAGAGATCGTTCGCAAGCTGAAGGCGTGCGGCTTCGCGTTTGACCGGCAGGCGGCGGGTAGCCATGAAATCTGGTTCAATGCAAGCACAAACCGGTATACGACGGTACCCAATCATCCGGGCGACATGCCGGAGGGAACACTCCGCACGATTCTGAAGCAGGCGGGAATCGATCCAGACGATTTCCTGCGAGCCTGAAGCGGCTGGCGCGCGTCCGGGTCACTTCACGACACATGCAAGGCCGGAGCGTTATTTCTGTCCCGGTGCGGCTTTACGACAATCTCCACGTCCTGATCGAGCGCTACTAGAAAGCGCAGAAGCCGCTCGACGGAAAACTGGCGGAAGTCGCCGCGCAGCATCTTGGATATATCGGGCTGTTGGATGCCGAACAGATCGGCGGCCTCCACCTGTTTCAGGCGGCGCTTTTTCATGATGGCGTCGATTTTGAACACGAGTTGCGCCTTGACCAAGTGCTCTTCGGCATTCGGCACGCCGATATCCTTGAACACGTTCCGGCTTCCGGTTTCGTATCCCTTCTTGCTCATGGCTTCCGCTCCTTTGCAATCTGTTCCGCTTCGCGCAGGCGCCGGCTAATCAACTCGATATCCCGGCGCGGCATTTCTGATCCGGACTTCGATTTCTTCTGAAAAGCCTGAAGGACGTATACCGAGCCGGCGAACCGAACGGTGTGCACGGCGCGGAATGTGTCGCCGCGATAGTCCTTGACGGCCTCCACCACCCCAGCTCCGCCAAAGCCGCTCAGTGTCTTCGTGTCGCGGTGCTTGCCGCCGGACTGCGCGACGTACAACGCATAGCCCATGTGATCTTGGACAGGCTCGGGAAACTCGCGTAAATCCTTGCGGCTCGATCCGACCCAGATCACCGGCTTAAGACAAGGCTCATCGGTCATCGACACGCGCCAATATAGTGATTTCACTATATCGCGTTGAGGGGTGTTCTCTCAAGCACGCCCGCGCCGCCGGCCGTGTAGATACTGAACGCCGCATGAAGGTGGCACGCTTGACACTTACCGCCTCCCGTCTCTACTCTGAAGGCGATGGAAGTACCTCTTACTCCCGACCTACAGGCCAGACTCGCTCATCTTGCTGCCCAGCAGGGGCGCGACACGGAGGCTCTTGCGCGTGAGGCAATCGAGCGCCTGGTGGACTACGACGAGTGGTTTATCCGCGAAGTGGACAAAGGCTTGGCCCAGATAGAACAGGGCAGAGTGCTGACGCATGAGGAGGTCGGGGAGCGGATTGAAAGCCTGCTGACTAAAAAGCAGTCGCGCGCCTAATGGAGCTCCGTTGGGCAGAAGAAGCGGCCGACGACCTGGAGCGCGTTACTGACTATTTGTTTGAGAACGCGGGGGCGGGCGGTCGAGCTAGTGCGTGAAATATACAACGCCCCATCCGCCCTGCTGACATTCCCCTACCGTGGGCGTCCGGGTAGAAAAGAGAGGACGCGCGAGCTCGTGCTTTCTCCGCTTCCGTACATTGTGGTCTACCAAATCACCGGCGATGTCATCCATATTGTCCGCATTCTCCACGGCGCGCAGAAGTGGCCATAGAGGTTGCTGACAAAAGTGGTGACAGACTGACCGTTCGCCGGTCGTGAGAGTCTGGCGGGGGACAACAGCAGCGGTCAGTCCGGTACCGATTGTTTCTCGCCAGCGGCCTTGAGAGTTCTCTCAGAACAAATTATACTAATGTATAACTGCGGAGAACGCGATGCATATAACTAATCTGCGAAAAGTCGGGGGCTCGGTAATGCTGGCGGTGCCGCCGGCCCTGCTCGACCTGCTACAGTTGCAGCCGGGAGCCAAGGTCGGCATTGCGGTAAAGAGTGGGCGATTGGTGGTCGAGCCGCAGCAGCGACCTCGAGACACGCTGGACGAGCTGCTGGCCAAATGTAATCCCAAGGCTCCGCGAAGCAAAGAAGAGCGCGACTGGCTGGCTGGCAGGCCGGCGGGCGGCGAACTCATCTGATGAAGCGCGGCGAAATCTGGCTGGTCGGGCTTGATCCCGAGGCTGGGCACGAACAGAAGGGCCGCCGTCCGGTGTTGATCGTTTCGCCGGAGGCGTTCAACCGGGTCACGAAAGTTCCGGTAGTTGTTCCGATAACGACTGGAGGCAGTTTCGCGCGGACGGCTGGCTTTGCCGTTTCGCTGGCTGGGACCAAGACGACAGGCGTTGTCCGATGCGACCAGCCGCGAGCGCTCGATGTCAGCGCGCGCAGCGGCAAAAAACTCGAAGCCGTTCCCGACGCGATCGTAGACGATGTACTGGCGAAGTTGACGGCGATTTTTGAGTGAGTGGAGACAGTGCGACCGATTTTCTGGAACAAGACAAGCTTCGCCTGTGATCGTATCGATATCGCCGGTGGTCGTTCTACTTCAGTGCGCACGCGCGCAAAGCACGGGGTGGTGTCTAGGTGCGTGAGGCGCTTTTACGGCGCAGGGACAGTAACGCCATGGCGACGAGGCAGGCGGCCAGCAGGAGCATGCCCCATTCGGACAAGGTGGGCGTCGCGACGGGAGCTGGTAGGAACCCGGCAGTGCGAACTGGACCGCTGCGAACAGCGGCGGTGGCTGTGCGAACGGCAGCCCCACTATAACCGAATAATGCGGTCAAACCTAATAATGCGGTCAAACCTAGTAAATTTCGAATAATTGTCACGGCTAGATGCTACCACCATTTGTCCGTCCAAGAGCTGCGCGTAGGCGCGGGGACAGCAACGCCGAAGCGGCGAGGGCGGCGGCCAGCAGGAGCATGCCCCATTCGGATAAGGTTGGCGTGGCGACTGGACCTGATCCGCTGGCGGGATCACTTAGGATGACGTCGTCGAGCTCGGCGCCCACGGGACTGCCGGTGTTGATGCGCGTGAGAATCAGGCGGACGGTTGTGCCGACGTAGGGGGTGAGGTCCACGGAAGGCCGCAGGGCGAGAGGATCGTTGCCCTCTACATTGGTCCTCGAATAAATGTTGATGAGTTCGACGCCGCCTGTCGTTGTGACGTCGAAAGACACACTGCCGGTATTGAAGGCATTCCTGAACACGGCGCCAACTGCGGCGGTGAGAGATGCCGTGGTGGCAGCGGGAATGGCGACATCCTGATAAAAAGTGCAGGTATTACCGGGCGAGGTGTCGTCAGACATGAGGACGTCGGCGCCATCTACTGCCGGGGGTACCAGAAAATGTCCGCCGCCCGTGGTGTTGGTGCCGGCAGCCAGCGAGGCCCATACGCAGCTACCGGTGGCGGTCCAATCCGCCGTGCTATTACCTTCGAAAGAGAAGTTTAAGACCAGATTGGCTGCGCTAGCCGCGCTACACAAGAATAATGTGCTCAGAGCTACGAGAGTTCGAACGGTCGTCAAAGTTATTTTTCCGCCTTTTCGGTAACTGAGAGCTTTGCGGATCGAGGAAATCATATCACACACTAATTGTTTTCCGTCTTGGCAGCGGGCGTTGGATTAGCGCCGGTTCCGGCGGCCATCTGGATTTGGCAAGCCGCGCTGCTGGCGGCGTCTGATTTTCAGCGGGGCGCTGGAGTCCGATGATGCGGCGGGAGAAGGTCCGGAAGGAAAGATCTGCGTGCGCAGCTGGCGGTGTAGGGAAACGGCGATCAGGAAGGGCGCGGTATCGGGAATGACGTTGGCGGTGAGGTAGTTTCCCAATTCGAGCGACCACTGGGCGAGTGCACTGGAGGAGGAATGCAATTGCGCCATGACCGACCAGGCTTCGCACTTCACAAATCCGAGAAGGGACAGAATCTCGACGCTGGCGAGCAAGGCGGATCCTTTGATCAGGGCCCCGAAGCCGCGTGGCGTGGCGGCGAGTGCGAGCGCCCAATAGACGGGCAGACCGAACGTAAAGACCATGAGATCTGAGCGCGGGACGGTGAAATCGATGGAGCGGAACTTGGCGTCCGCGACGGGAAGTCGAAAGGCCCAGTCACCGGAGGGATCAACCGTTAGAGATGCCGAGGGCCCGGCGAGTAAGCGAAGGGGGACTTCGGCGGAGACGCGGAGCAGGAAGAGCATGGGGCTGCGCAGCGCCAGCCACCAGAGGGTCAAGAAGGCCGCCAGCAGAAGCGAACCGCGCAGCAGAAAACGCGTGGCGGACTTATTGAGTGGCATGGGGTGTTGGCGCGGAACGGGACACCAGTTGCGCCCACAACCAGAAAACGACCAGGGTGTCGAGCAGGATGAGGCTCTGCCAAAGATAAGCGTGGGCAAACTCGAACAGGCTCAGATTGTACCGGCCAAGGTAGAACAGGCTGACGAAGCGCACGAAGTTGACCGAGTGAATGGCGAGGGTGCCCCAGAGGAGTCCCTTGGCCCTCTGCTTCCAGGAAGCCGGAAATGCCAGCACAGCGGACCAAAGAAGAAAAGTGACGTCGATGGCATTGCAGCCGTTTTTCATCTCGATGGCAAAGCCGGTGGAGCGGTCGCGCAAGACGGCTCCCTCGACCATCGCTTGCCCTCCGCAGACACCGATGACGGCACCGGAGGCTTTCACCAGCATCTGCGAGAATCCAAGAACGGCCGGCTTGACGAATGGCGCGAGAGACAACCCAAACAGCAGCAAAAAACACAGCGCGAAACGGGCAAGGAAACGGATAGGGTGCAACGGACGGACGGGAACAGGGGCGTCCGCCGGTGCATGGGGCTTGGCGCTGGAACGTTTTGTGGGTTGCATCCGCGGAATCGGAAAACTAAAACGAGGCCGCCCGCTATGAAGAAGCAATCTTAACAGACGCTTGGCGCGCAAGCCAGGAGGCCTGGGTAGAGGCCGCGGGACGGGTGCAGCGCGCTAAGATGGGAGTCTAGCGGCCAGCCTGATTATGTCGGCGATCCTCAATCCCTCTCCGCAGCCCACCGCACGACCTGATCTTGTGGCGATGTCACCGGCGCCGGAACCGGCGCGTGCGCGATGGAAATGGCTTGTGGCGGCGTGTGCGGTCGTGGTGGTTGGTATCTCGGCGTACCTAGTGACTCGGGGGAAGGAGCAACAGCCAACCGCGGCGGCAACGGTGCGGACGGCGAAGGTGCGGGTGGGACCACTGGAGCGCGTGCTGCGGGTTTCCGGAACGACATCGGCGCGCAACTTCCTATCCATTACGGCGCCGGAGATGTCCGGGCCGGATTCCGGGCGCGGCTTGATTCTGATGAAGCTGACGGGGGCGGGCTCGGTGGTTAAGAAGGGCGAGTTGATCGCGGAAATCGATGCGCAGCCCGTTAAGGATCACGTCGACGATGTGCACGCGCTGGTGGTGCAGGCGGAGGCCGACATCAAGCAGCGCAAGGCAGAGCAGGCCATCGAGATGGAGAATCTGCGGCAATCGGTGCGGGCGGCGAAGGCGGATCTGGATAAGGCGGTGTTGGACAACCAAGCCGCGGAGATCCGCATGCCGATCGACAAAGAACTGCTCAAGCTGAGCATCGAAGAGGCCGCGGCCACGTACAAGCAGTTGCAGGCGGAAGTAGCCACGATGGCGGAAGAGCAGCGGGCCGAGATCCGCATTTTGGAATACACGCGTGACCGGCACGCGCGGCACAGGGACCGGCACCAGCGGGACATCACGAGGTTCACGGTGCACGCGGAGATTGGCGGACTGCTGGTGATGGAGTCGATTTGGCGGGCCGGCGATTACGGGCAAATTCAGGAAGGTGACCAGCTATCGCCAGGACAGCCGTTCGCGAAGATCGTGGACACGAACAAGATGCAGGTGGAGGCGCAGATCAACCAGGCGGAGAGCGAACTGGTCCACATCGGCCAGCCGGTGCGCGTGAACTTCGACGCGTTTCCCGGCCTGCGCCTGACGGGGAAAGTGCGCAGCGTGGGCGCGATGGGCGTGGCGGGGTGGCGCGAGAACTATTACATGCGCACGATATCGGTACGGATCTCGATTGAAGACACGGATAGCCGTGTGATTCCGGACCTTTCGGCGAGCAGCGATGTGATGCTGGAGCGGAAGGAAACGGCGCTTCTTGCGCCGCGCGAGGCAGTCAGCGCGGAAGGAGGCAGGCACTTCGTGTACGTGAAACGGGGCGACAGCTTCACGCCGCGTGAAGTGCAGTTGGGGGAAGGGAACAATACGCAGGTGGAGATTCTGGCGGGGCTGCGCGACGGCGACGAGATCGCACTGGAGCGGCCGGCGGCACACCTGTAACTCTCGTAGGGCAATACTTCCGATTCCACATATACTGGTTGCATGGCTTTGATTCCGCTGGTTGAACCTTCCCAAAGCGAGCTGGTAACCCAACTCGAAAGCAAGAGCAAACGCGAAAACCGCTTCTTCCGTATGATGGCGCATAAGCCGGAAGTGCTGAAGAACTTCGTGCCGCTATACGGGGCGATTGTTGGACCTGGCGCCACGGACCGGCGCACGAAAGAGCTGGTCTATCTGACCGTTTCGCTCGCGAACGAGTGCGCGTACTGCACGGCAGCACACAAAGCATCGGCCAAGAAAGCGGGCATCACGGATGAAGAAATCCGGGCACTCGAGACCGAGCAGCTCCAAGACTTCAGCGAGCCTGAGCGCGCGGCGATCCGGTATGCGCGGGAACTAACGGAGTCCGCGGAAGCAGCGGCGGCCGGGCAAGAGCTGTTTCAACATTTCAATGATGAGCAGATTGTGGAGATCACGCTCGTGGCCGCGATGGCCAACTTCACGAACCGGTTCAACAACGGACTGGGCCTGGAGCCGGAGCAGTAGACGCCTTTGGCCATCTTGATCGGAATACATCCGGTGGCGGAAGCGTTGCGCGCGCGCAGGCCGCTGGAGAGAGTGCTGGTGGCGAAGGGAGCGGGCGGGCCGCGCGTGCAGGAGATCGTCGATCTCTCGCGCAAGAACTCGACACCGCTGCGTTTTGAGGAACGCGGAGCTCTCGACCGGCTGGCAGGAAGCGCGGCGCACCAGGGCGTGGTGGCGCTGGGAGCGGCGAAGCGGTACGCGGAGCTGGAGGATGTGGCCGAGACCGCGCACATGCTGGTGGTGCTGGATAGCGTGGAGGACCCCCACAATCTAGGTGCGGTGATCCGCACGGCGCACGCGGCGGGAGCGGACGCGGTGGTGGTGCCAGAACGGCGCGCGGTGGGGCTCACCGAGACGGTGGCGAAGGCGGCGGCGGGGGCTATGGAACATCTGCCTGTGGTCCGCGTCACCAATATCAATCGCGTGCTGGAAGACCTGAAGAAGCGCGGGTACTGGATCTACGGGGTGGATGAGCGGGGCGATCAGGATTACGACCACGTGGATTTCGCTGAGCGCGCGGTGCTGGTATTCGGCGCGGAGGGAAAAGGATTGCACCAGATGGTGCGCGAGCACTGCGATGTCCTGGTGCGGATTCCACTGGAGGGGAAGATCTCGTCGCTGAATGTTTCGGTGGCGGCGGGGGTGGTGCTATTTGAATGGAAGCGGCGGCGCGCGGCTGCCGGGTAAGAATCGTTGCTATGACGGACCTGGCCAGGGATGCGGAATTTCGGCAACGAATTCAGGAAGAGGTGGCCACTCTCTCGAAGGATGCGTGGTACCACAGCATCGAATTGCCGGATGGGCGCGTGGTGCCCGGCGTGGTCGGTTTGGAAGCTCTGCGGGCCCGCATGGGGCGCTTTCCGATTCCACAGGACCTGCACGGCAAACGAGTGTTGGACGTGGGGGCGGCCACAGGCTGGAACAGCTTCGAACTGGAGCGCAGGGGCGCCGAGGTGGTGGCGGTTGACTGCGTGGAATTCCGGGAATTCCAAACGGCGCGGGAGCTTCTGGGCTCGCGCGTGGAATATCGAATCCTCGATGTGGATGAGCTGAGTCCCGCGACCCTTGGCCGGTTCGACTATGTTCTGTTCTTTGGAGTGCTTTACCATCTACGCCATCCGCTGCTCGGGCTGGAGAAGATCTGCGCGCTGACGCGCGAGACGGCGTTTGTCGAATCCTTTGTAACGGACGGCGATGGGTGCTCCCTGGAATTTTATGAGACGGATGAATTGGGCGGCCAGATTGACAACTGGTGCGGGCCGACCGCGAAATGCCTCGGGGCGCTATGCCGCTCGGCCGGATTTGCGCGCGTGCAACTGGAGTACACGGAGAACAACCGCGCGGGTCTGACGTGCCATCGAACGTGGGAGCCCGCTGCTGCAACGGCGGCCGCCGCGCCGTGGCTTTGTTCGGTGGTCAATAACCGAACGCTTGCACCGCGTTTCCATCCCGCGAAGGACGAGTACATGTGTCTTTACTTTCGGAGTGAAGAAAAGTTGGAGCGGGATCAGATTCGCATCGAAGTGGACGGGTGCGGTGTGCCTGCTCTCACTGTGACCGGGATCGGGCTCGGGGAGTGGCAGGCGAATGCGAGGGTTCCGCCAGGACTGGATCCGGGGTCGCATGAAGTTCGGATTCGCACGGTGAACAGTGGGTTCAGCCAGGCGTTGCCGGTCGCGGTCGTGGTGAGTGGGGCGATGGGCTACACGACGCCGGATGAGGCCGTGGGCGGCGGTCCCGCGCCCACGTGGGTGGCGGTGGAGAACACTCTCGACAAGACCAACACGTTCCGCGGGTACAAGGCCGAACAGCTATCCTGCCGGTTTCTGAGCATTGAGGCGGGCCTCAGCGTCAGCGACGTCATTCTCGAACTGGACGGGAAGAGGCAGGCGATTCTGGTGCTGGCGGATTTAGGGGACGGCGAGTGGCAGACCAATTCGAGCGTTCCGGTTGATCTCGAACCGGGCCGGCATGAGGTGCGGCTACGAACGGTCAACAGCCGTTATAGCGAACCGGCAGAAATCTTTCACGAACCGGCGCAACTTGGAGTGAACACGCGAGCAGATTGAGCGGCCTCGCGGCCGAGACCTGCTGGTAGAATCAGATCTTATGCGAAGAATCGCGCTGCTGGCCGCGCTCGTGGCGACCACGAGCGCCGGGTTGTGCGCGCGGCAGCCGGTGCGGGCACGACATGGCATGGTGGCGGCGCGGGAGGCGCATGCTACCGACATCGGGCTCGCCGTGCTGGAATCGGGCGGCAACGCGATTGATGCGGCGGTGGCGGTGGGCTTCGCGCTGGCGGTGACGCATCCGGCGGCGGGGAATATCGGTGGGGGCGGATTTCTGTTGGCGCGTTTCGCGGACGGCCGTACGACGTTTGTCGATTTTCGAGAGCGCGCGCCGGAGCGGGCGGCGCGCAACATGTACATTGGGCCGGACGGTAAAACTACGGCGGAGAGCGTAACCGGTTATCGGGCGTCGGGAGTTCCGGGGACGGTTCGCGGCCTGGAATTAGCGCACCAGGAGTACGGGCGCAAGCGGTGGGCGGAGCTGGTGGACCCGGCGGTGCAGCTCGCGGCCGATGGCTTTGCGGTTTCCTACGGCCTGGCGCGCGGGTTGCGCTCCGAACATGCGAGCGAGCGGCTGGGGCAGTTTCCGGAATCGAAGCGGATTTTTTTGAAAGACGGGAAATTCTACGAAGCTGGGGAGCGGTTGGTGCAACCCGAGCTGGCGCGCACGCTAGAGCGCATTCGCGACAGGGGTGCGAGAGATTTTTACGAAGGTGAGACCGCGGAGCTGCTAGCCGCCGACATGAAATCGCATGGCGGGCTGATCACGCTGGAAGATCTGAAGAACTACCGGGCGATCGAGCGGACTCCGCTTACAGGGGAGTATCACGGGTATGGCATTGTCACCGCGCCGCCGCCGAGCTCGGGTGGTGTGGGGATTTTGCAAATGCTGGGTGTGCTCGAAGGCTCGGGTTATGACAAAACGGGCTTCGGCTCCGCTGCTGAGTTGCACTTCCTGGCCGAGACGATGCGCCGTTACTTCGCGGACCGGAGCGAGTACATGGGCGATCCGGATTTCTACCGCGTGCCGGTGGCAGGATTGTTGAACCAGCGCTACATAGCGAGTTTGCGGCAATCGATTGACCGGAAACATGTCACGCCCAGCGCGAGCTTGCATCCTGGGAAGGTTGAGACTTACGAAAGCAGCCAGACGACGCACTACTCGATTGTGGATGCGGAAGGCAATGCGGTGGCAGTGACCTACACGCTGAACAACAGCTATGGGAGCGCCGTGACAGCGGCCAAGTTAGGTTTCCTGTTAAACGACGAGATGGACGATTTTGCGGCCAAACCCGGCGAGCCAAATCTGTTCGGGCTGATCCAGGGAGAGGCCAACTCCATCCAGCCGCGCAAAACACCGCTTTCTTCGATGACGCCGACGATGGTGCTGCGCGACGGGAAGCTGTACATGGTTGTGGGATCGCCCGGTGGGCCGACGATTATCAACACGGTGCTGGAGGTGATCGTCAACGTGCTCGACTTCCAGATGAACGTCGCGGACGCGGTGGACGCGCCTCGCCTGCACCATCAGTGGATGCCGGACGTGCTGCGTCTCGAGCGTGGTTTCTCGCCGGACACTGTGGCTTTGCTGAAAGCGCGCGGGCATGCGGTGGAGTTCGAGGATGGACAGGGCGAGGTGGCGGCCATCCGCATCCAGGACGGATGGCTGGAAGGCGATGCCGATCCGCGCACTGAGGGCACGGCCAAAGGATACTGAAGAATGAACCGCGTACTATCGACGCACTTGTTCGTGAATCACCGGTTGACGGTGGCGTGGCTGAATCGCGTGATGCAGGCGGGAATCCCGGCCGTGGAGATTTTCTGCGCGCGGCAGCATCTGGATTATCGCAACCGCGCGCAGATTACGGAGCTGGCTCACTGGTTCGAGGACTCAGACTTGAAGCTGCATTCGCTGCATTCGCCCATGTACAACGACGAGTTCTGGGGCCGGTCGGGACCGCATTCCATTATTACGATTACGGAGCCGGTGAAATCGCAGCGCTTGAAGATGGTGGATGAGATCAAGCGCGCGCTGGAGATTGCGGAAGCTGTGCCGTTCCGCTACCTGATTCAGCACATCGGGGTTTCAGGCGAAGAATTCAGCGAGCATAAAGTGGACGCGGCGTTCGCGGCGCTCGAGGAATTGAGTATCTTCGCGCGGCAACGGGGAGTGGAGATCTTGTTGGAGAATATTCCGAACGAGCTTTCGAGCGCGGAACGGCTGCGGTATTTTCTCGATGTGACGCATCTGGATCTAGGTTTTGTGTTCGATGTGGGCCACGCGAACATTGGCGAAGGCGTAGAAGCTGAGTTCGACATCATGAAGGAGCGCATCCGCTCGACGCATGTGCACGACAACGACGGCAAGGCGGACAAACACCTATTTCCGCTCACGGCCGAAGGCGGGACGGTAGATTGGAGGCGAACCATGAGCCTGCTACGGTCGCGGCCGGACCAATATCCGCTGCTGCTGGAACTGAAGGAAGTGGATGGCATGGAGCATTCGCTCGATCGGGTGAACGACGTTTTCGACAAGCTGGAGAATATTCGTGAGTAGTGAACGGATCACCATCGCCGGTGCAGCGAAACACGTAGGCGAGACGGTTTCGATTCCGGGGTGGCTTTACAATCTGCGCAAGTCGGGGAAGATTGCGTTTCCGCTGTTGCGTGACGGCACCGGGATCATGCAGTGCGTGGCGGTGAAGAGTGTGCTCGGGGATGCGGTATTCGAAACGATCAAAGATCTGACCCAGGAATCCTCCGTCATCTTCACGGGCAAGATTCGGGCGGATGAGCGCGCGGCGGGCGGCTATGAGATGGACGTCGAAGCCGTCGAAGTGTTGCAGCGTGTCCCGGAAACGGATCCGTACCCGATCACGCCTAAGGACCATGGCATCGACTTCCTGATGGACCACCGGCACCTGTGGCTGCGCAGCCAGCGCCAGCACGCGATTCTGCGCGTGCGGCACGAGGTGATCCGCGCGGTGCGGGATTACTTCGACTCCAACGGGTTTACGCTGGTGGATACGCCCATCTTTACGCCGGCGGCGTGCGAAGGGACGACCACACTGTTCGAAGTAAATTACTTCGAAGACGAGAAGGCGTATCTGACGCAATCCGGCCAGCTCTATAACGAAGCCACGGCGATGGCGTTTGGGAAGACCTATTGCTTCGGCCCCACGTTTCGCGCGGAGAAGTCAAAGACGCGGCGCCATCTGACGGAATTTTGGATGGTGGAGCCAGAGATGGCGTACGCGACGCTCGAAGACCTGAAGCAGGTTGCCGAAGCGATGATCGTGTTCGTAGTGGGGCGTGTTCTCGAGAACCGGCGCGCCGAGCTGAAGGCGCTGGAACGAGACGTCACGAAACTCGAAGCCATCCAGGCGCCGTTTCCGCGCCTCAGTTACGACGATGCGGTGAAGTTTCTGCAAACGAAGGGAAGCGAAATTCAGTGGGGCGGTGATTTCGGCGGCGGTGACGAAACACTGCTAAGCCAGGAATACGACCGGCCCGTGATGGTGGATGGCTATCCATCGGCGATCAAGGCGTTTTACATGCAGCCGAATCCCGAGCGGCCGGAGGTCGCACTGTGCGTGGACGTACTGGCGCCGGAGGGATACGGGGAAGTCATCGGCGGCGGCCAGCGTATTCACGATTACGATCTGCTTTTGCGCCGCATCGAAGAGCATCAACTGCCGAAGGAAGCGTTCAACTGGTATCTGGATCTGCGGAAGTTTGGGAGCGTGCCGCACGGCGGGTTCGGCATGGGAATCGAGCGGTGCGTGGCGTGGCTGTGCGGGCTCGAGCACATTCGCGAGACCATCGCGTTTCCACGCATGCTTTACCGTTTGCGTCCGTAGTTTATCAATGAATCGATCGAATATTGCAATCATCGGAGCGCCGCTTGACCTAGGCGCGGGACGCCGTGGCGTGGACATGGGTCCTTCCGCCATGCGTGTGGCCAACATTAACAAACGCATCGCGGCGCTTGGTTACGACGTGGAAGACCTGGGAAATGTGCCGGTGGAACAGCCGGAGAGCCTGCCCGAGGGGCCGCGCCACGCGAAATACTTGCCGCAGATTGCGGCTACGTGCCAACGGCTGGCCGTGATGGTGGAACAGGCGTCCGAAGAAGACAAGGCGACGCTGGTGATGGGCGGGGACCACTCCATCGCCATCGGTTCAGTGGCCGGCATGGCGCGGCATTTCCGGAAACAGAAAAAGCGCATGGGGCTATTGTGGATTGATGCGCATGCGGACATGAATACGCCGCAGACTTCGCCATCGGGCAACGTGCATGGGATGCCGCTCGCTTGCTGCATCGGGCTGGGCCCGGACGAATTGACGAAGCTGCTCGGCTTCTCGCCCAAAGTGCATCCACGCAATGTGGCGCTCGTGGGACTGCGTGATGTGGACATTCTGGAGCGGCCGCACGTGCGCGGCAGCGGGGTGCGAGCGTTCACCATGCGCGATATCGATGAGCGAGGGTTGCGCGCGGTGATGGAGCAGGCGCTGGGCATCGTGACGAACGGCACCGCTGGTTTCCATGCGTCACTCGATATGGATTATGTTGACCCGCAATACGCGCCGGGTGTGGGAACGCCGGTTCGAGGTGGCGCGACTTACCGCGAGGCGCATTTGGCGATGGAAATGATTTGTGATTCGGGACAGATGGTCTCGATGGACGTGGTGGAGGTGAATCCGGTGATTGACGAGGTGAACCGCACGGCGGACCTGGCGGTGGAGCTGGTGATGTCGGCGCTGGGGAAAAAGATTCTGTGAAGACGCGAGTGGCAGTGATCTATGGGGGCCGTAGCGGCGAGCACGAGATCTCGCTGCGCTCGGCTGAATCCATCATGAAGGCGATGGACCGCTCGAAGTATGAGATTTCCGAGTACTTCATTAGCAAGGAAGGGAAGTGGCGGCCGGGGCCGATTCAGCCCGAGCCGGGTGCGCATGCCGATATCGATGTCGTGTTTCCCGTGTTGCACGGGACGTTTGGCGAAGACGGGACGGTGCAAGGTCTGCTGGAACTCGCGGACCTGCCGTATGTGGGCGCGGGCGTTCTGGCCTCGTCGCTTTCGATGGACAAGGAAGTGATGAAGCGCGTTTGCCACGAGCGCGGGCTGCCAGTTGTGGAATACGTGACACTCACGCGTGGCACAGCGGACACATCCGAAATCACGTCGCGTCTGCCGTTTCCGGTGTTCGTGAAGCCGGCGAATCTGGGGTCGTCGGTGGGGATTTCCAAGGCAAAGGATCGCGCGGAGCTCGAGAAAGCGGTGGCACTGGCGGCGGAATATGACCGTAAGGTGATCGTGGAGCGCGGCATCATCGGGCGGGAATTTGAGTGCTCCGTGCTGGGCAATCAGCAGCCTGAAGCATCGTTGCCATGCGAAGTAATGCCCTCTCGCGACTTCTACGATTACGACGACAAGTATCTTCTCGACCAGGCGAAATTTGAATTGCCGGCCAGGCTGGCGCCCGCTCAAACCGCGGAACTCCGCCGGCTGGCGGTGGAATGTTACCGCGCTGTGGAGTGCGAAGGCATGGCGCGAGTGGATTTCCTGCTGGAGGCGGCGACTGGGCAACTGTACATCAACGAGATCAACACCATTCCCGGTTTTACCTCGATCAGTATGTATCCGAAAATGTGGGAGCAGACGGGCCTCGCTTACCCGAAGCTGATTGACCGGCTGATCGAATTAGCGCTCGATCGCCACGCCGCGAAAAAAGCCACCAGGTTCACGCGCTAGAATAAAAGCAACCGCATGGCAGCAAGCACCCGAACCGTAACCTGCGCAGAGTGTCTAACCGTCTCCTCCATCTGGCCGGATTGATGTTGCGTTCCTTTTCCGCGCTTTTCTTGCTGGCTTCGTTGGCGAACGCGGCCGATGACCTAGAAACACAGGTCAAACGCGTGACCAGCGCCTACGCGCTCGTGGAACAGAACGCCGCCGATCCGGTTTCCTCCGAGCAGGCCTTCTATCAAGGCGCTATTCCGGGCATGCTGCGGCGGCTCGATCCGCACTCGGTGTTTTTCGATCCCCAGCAGTTTGAGCAGCTCAAGCAACTGGAAACATCGACGCGCAAGGGATTCGGCAGCGTGGTGTCGGTGTTGCCCGGGCGCGTGATCGTGCTGCAAACACTGCCGGGAACGCCCTCGGCGAAATCGGGAATGAGCCCGGGAGACGAGATTCTGGCGATCAACAATTACCGGCTTGATCGGCTGGACGCCGAACAGTTGATCGGGCTGCTGCAGCAATCCCGCCAGCAGCCTGCGCGCCTGGTGATCCGGCGGCCTGGTAACGTACGGCTGATGGACTTCACGCTGACGCCGGAAGAAATGCAGCAGCCGAGCGTCGAGCGGGCGTTCTTCGTAAGGGCCGGCATAGGATACTTGCGCGTGGCGAGCTTCGATGAGCAGACCGGCACGCAGATTAAGGAGGCCGTCGAGAAGCTGGGGGGCAACAAACTGAAAGGCCTGGTGCTCGACCTGCGCAACAATCCCGGGGGCTTGCTGAACTCCGCGCTCGAAACCGCGGCGCTGTTCTTGAAGCCCGGACAGTCTATCCTCACGGTTCGTGGTCGCGCCGTGCCGCAAAAGGAAGAAAAGGTCCCCGGCGACGCCCATCCGTACACGTTCGCCATGGCGGCGCTGGTCAACGGCAAGAGCGCCAGCGCATCGGAGATCGTGGCGGGCGCGCTACAGGATCACGACCGCGCGGTGATTGTGGGCGAACCGAGCTTCGGCAAGGGACTCGTGCAAAGCGTGTTTCCACTTGCCGATTCCACCGGCGTGGCGCTTACCACGGCACTCTACTACACGCCCAGCGGGCGCTCGATCCAGAAGCCGTTTGACGCCACGCAGTTTGCGCTTGGAGCCACGGCCGCGCATCCCAATCAGAAGTCGGAATTCCGCACGGACAAAGGGCGCACCGTGCGTGGCGGCGGCGGCATCATACCGGATGACGTGGTGTATCCGCCCGAGACTTCGCGATTACGGATTGTGCTGGAGAGCAGCGGATCGTTCACGTCGTTCGCCACGGAATACACACAGAAGAACAAGGTGACCGAGGATTTTGAGATTGCGCCTACGCTCCTGGATGATTTCCGGATCTATTTGGCTGAGCGCCGCATTGAGCCGGGTCTCGCCGAGTGGTCGAGCGACCTGGACTTCATTCGCAACCGCTTGAAGACCGAAATATTCAACCAGTCGCTCGGTGTGGAGAAGGGCGACGAGGTCGAAGCGCAGCGCGATCCGCAGATCCAGCGGGCCGTTGAACTGATCGCCGGCGGCTAGACGCCGCGCGTCCCGATGTCATAATAAAACCGGAGGTTTTTCCGATGGCGACACTGCTATCCGCCGAACAAGAGACCAATCCGTGGCTTGCGGCCGAAGCACGCTTCGACGAGGCCGCGAACCGGCTCAATCTCGACGATGGCATGTGCAAGGTGCTGCGCAGCCCAACCAAGGAAATCATCGTGCATATTCCGGTGCAGCTCGACGATGGGCGCATCGAGGTATTCACCGGCTACCGTGTGCAGCACTCCATTGCGCGCGGCCCTGGAAAGGGCGGAATCCGGTTCGGGCCCGACGTGACGCTGGATGAGGTGCGCGCCCTGGCGTCATGGATGACCTGGAAATGCGCTGTGGTCAATATCCCTTTCGGCGGCGCGAAGGGTGGCGTGATTTGCGATCCGCATCTGCTGTCGGACGGCGAACTGGAACGCGTCACGCGCAGATACACAGCGGAGCTCATCGAGTTTCTGGGGCCAGAGCGCGACGTACCTGCGCCCGACGTGAACACGAACGATCGCGTGATGGCGTGGATCATGGACACGTACTCCATGCACGTGCGTCACACGACGACTGCCGTAGTGACGGGAAAGCCGATTGATCTGGGCGGTTCCAAAGGGCGCACCGAGGCTACCGGGCGCGGCTGCATGATCGTCACGCTGAAGGCGCTCAAGAAGCTTGGGATCACCCCCCAAAACACGCGTGTGGTGATTCAGGGTTTCGGCAATGTGGGCGGCATGGCGGCCCAGCTCATGGCGCGAGCCGGTTTCAAGATCATATGCATGATCGAATACGACGGCGCGATCTACAACGCCAACGGGCTGGATATCGCTGCGTTAATGAATCATCGGACGGAAACCGGATCAGTTCGCGATTTTTCGGGTGGCGAGAATATGGACCGGCACGAAGCGCTGTTCCTTCCCTGCGAAGTCCTGCTGCCCGCGGCGACTGAGAACGTCATCACCTCGGAGACGGCCGGCCGCCTGGGCTGCCGCATTCTCTGCGAAGGCGCCAACGGGCCGACCACGCCCCTGGCCGACCCGATCCTACATGACAAGAAAATCTTCGTGATCCCGGACATTCTGGCCAACGCCGGTGGTGTCACTGTTTCCTATTTTGAGTGGGTGCAGGACCGTCAGGGCTTCTTCTGGAACGAGGATCTGATCAACACGCGCCTCGAAGAAATCATGGTGGCGAGCTTCGACGCGGTGGTGAGCTACGCCGAAAAGCACGGCGTGAACAACCGCACCGCGGCATACATGCTGGCGCTCGATCGCGTGGCGTTCGCCATCAAGCTGCGCGGTATTTATGCCTAGGCGCGCGGCATACGTTTAGATGGCTTCCGATGCCACGACGCCGCTGATGCGGCAATACAACTCCGTCAAGCAGCAGGTGCCGAACGCTCTGCTGTTATTCCGCCTGGGTGATTTCTACGAGCTGTTCTACGATGACGCCGTAGTCGCGGCGCGCGAGCTGGAAATCACGCTGACTTCGCGTAACAAAGAAAGAGGCGCAGCCATCCCCATGTGCGGTGTGCCGTACCACTCCGCCGAGGGTTACATCGCGCGCCTTATTCAAAAGGGATACCGTGTGGCCATTTGCGACCAGATGGAAGATCCACGCCTTGCCAAGAAACTGGTGAAGCGCGAGATCACGCGCATCGTGACGCCTGGCACCGCGACCGACGCCCACCTGTTGCGCTCGCACGAAAACAATTACCTGGCCGCGGTCGCGGTGAATGGTAATCGCGCCGGTCTTGCACACGTGGATGTTTCAACCGGCGAGTTTCGCGTAACAGAGCTGGATGCCGGCGAAGTAGCCACCGCGATTGAGCAACTCGGTGCGCGCGAGGTGCTGGTGCCGGCCGAGGCTCCACTCTTCATGCCGCAGGACAAAGGCCGGCGATTCTTGCGCACCGAGGCCGAGAGCTGGACGTTCAGCTACGACTACGCGGACCGCACGCTGCGCGACCACTTCCGTCTGCTTTCGCTCGATGGATGCGGCCTCGCGGACCGGCGCGCGGCGATTTGTGCGGCGGGAGCCATTCTGCACTACTTGCAGGAAACGCAGCGGTCGGCGCTTGATCATCTGGACCGGCCTTCGTATTATGACCGCGCCGAAGGCATGGTGCTCGATGCCGTCAGCGTGCGAAATCTGGAACTGGTCGAGCCTATTTTCGCCGGCGAAGGCGCAACGCTGCTCTCGGTCATTGACCAGTCGAAAACGGGCATGGGCGGCCGTCTGCTGCGTCGGCGACTGCTTGCGCCATCACTCGATCGCGACGAGATCGAGGCCCGGCTGGATGCCGTTGGTGATCTGTTAGGCGACACCATCGTTCGCTCACAAGTGCGCGGAGAGCTGGGCGTAGTGCTGGACATTGAGCGGCTGCTCGCCAAGGTCACCATTGGCTCGGCGGGGCCACGTGAACTTTTGGCGCTCGGCAAATCGCTGGAGAAAATTCCGAAGATCAAGAAGACGATCCAGGGGCGTGGCGCGGCGAAGTTGGTGGCGCTGCAAGAGCAACTCGACGAGTTGCCCGAGGTTCGGGACCGGATACTGAACTCGATTGGGGATGCGCCGCCGGTGAACATGGCCGATGGCGGCACGATTCGCGCGGGCTACAATGCCGAGCTAGACGAATTGCGCGATCTGCGCCAGAACGGCCGACAATATATCGCCCAGATTGAATCGCGGGAGCGCACGCGCACCGGCATCCAGTCTTTGAAGGTCCGATTCAACAACGTCTTCGGCTATTACATCGAAATCTCAAAGGCCAACTTGGTACTCGCGCCGGCGGACTACGAACGCAAACAGACGCTAGTGAATGCCGAGCGGTTCACCACGCCAGAACTCAAAGACTATGAGCGCAAGGTTCTCGATGCCGAAGAGAAAATTCTGGTGCTGGAGAAGGAGCTATTCGGAGAAGTGCGTCAATTCGCAGCCGATCACGCGCAACGCATCCGCGCGACCGCTGCGGCCATTGCAGAGCTGGACGTAACCGCCGCGTTTGCCGAGGTGGCCGCCGCAAACCGGTACGCTCGTCCGACATTTTCCGGTGACGAATCCATGCGAATCATTGCCGGGCGGCACGCCGTGATTGAAAAGCTGGCGGATGAGACCGGCGGCGAGACGGGACGCTTCATTCCCAATGATCTTTATCTCAATTCCGATACCGACCTCATCGCCATCATTACTGGCCCGAACATGGGTGGCAAGTCCACGTATCTACGGCAAGCGGCCCTCATCGCGATCCTGGCGCAAATGGGATCATTCGTTCCAGCCGAATCCGCCAGCCTTCCACTGATCGACCGGATCTTCACGCGCATCGGGGCGTCCGACAATCTGGCGCGCGGACGCTCGACCTTCATGGTTGAGATGACCGAGACCGCAGCGATCCTGAGTACCGCGACCTCGCGCAGCTTCATCGTGCTGGACGAGATCGGCCGCGGCACCGCGACTTACGACGGCTTGGCTCTCGCGTGGGCGGTGATCGAGTTCATCCACCAGCGCACGCGCGCCAAGACTCTGTTCGCCACGCACTATCACGAATTAACGGAGCTGGCTGAGCAACTCGACGGTGTGCGAAATCTGCGCGTGTCGGTGAAGGAAGTGGGCGACCGCATCATTTTTCTGCGCAAGGTCGAACCCGGGAAGGCCGACCGGAGCTATGGGATCGAAGTAGCGCGCTTGGCCGGATTGCCGATGGCGGTCATCGAGCGCGCCCGCGCAGTTCTACAGCTTCACGAGCGGAGCGAACATGAAGTCACCGAGGAGCTGGCGCCGCGGCCGCAACAGCCCGTGCAGATCCGCCTGTTTGAGCCCGTTGGCCACGGAATCGCCGAGCGCATCCGCAATCTGGCGATCGATGAGCTGCGTCCCATAGAAGCCTTGCAGTTGCTGCACGAATTGCAGCAGGAGTTGAAGCGCTCGTGCGAGTAGCTGGCATCATGAGCGGCACATCGCTCGACGGTATCGACGTGGCCATCGTCGACGTCGCAGGCCGCCGTATTCGACCGGTGGCATTTCACGCCACGCCGTACCCGCAGCGCGTGCGGAAGGCAATCCTGGGCGTCTCAAACACGAGCACAACCACCAGTGACATTGCGCGTTTACATGTTCTGCTGGGAGAACTTTACGCCCACGCGGTTCAGGAAACTTGCAACCGCCATCGCATCCCGCTCCGGTCGATTGAGCTTATCGGATGTCACGGGCAGACCATCTATCACCAGGGCGAGCCGGCGCCGTTCCTTGGTCGCCCGATAGGCGCGACGCTACAGATCGGTGAGGCAGGCGTTATTGCCGAACACCTTGGCGTGCCCGTTATTTCCGATTTTCGCCCGCGCGACATGGCAGCCGGCGGCAAGGGTGCGCCGCTTGTACCGTACGTCGACTATCTGTTGTTCCGTCACTCCACACGGGGCCGCGTCGCGCTGAACATCGGTGGTATCGCGAATATCACGGCCATTCCGCCGAAGGCGCAGCCCAACGAAGTGATCGCCTTCGATACGGGACCAGGCAACATGGTGATCGATGCGCTGGTGTCCGAGCTCACACACGGACGCCAGCACTTTGACCGCGACGGCCGTATCGCCGCGAGGAGCCGTGTCGACCGCGCCCTGCTGGACCACCTACTAGCTGGCCCTTATTATCGGCAGCGGCCACCGAAGACGGCCGGACGCGAACAGTACGGCGCGGAATTCATCGCAGAGTTGAAACAGACGGGCCTTCCGGTAGGCGACCTGATCGCCACGGCAACCGCGCTGACTGCTGCCACCATCGCAGCGGGCATCGAGCGCTTCGTAAAGCCAATCATGCGCGTCGACGACGTCATTGCCTCGGGAGGAGGCGTGTGGAACCGGACGCTGATGGCGTACCTGCAAGCGTTTCTGCCGGGCATTCACATTTCACGGACCGACGATTTCGGAATCAACGCGGATGCCAAAGAAGCCGTCGCCTTCGCCGTGCTGGCGTATGAGACATATCATCATCGCCCGTCGAACTTGCCGTCTGCGACCGGGGCGAGGCATCCCGTTGTGTTGGGAAAAGTGACTTACTGAGAGGTTCTACGCGAGCGTGTTGATCGACGCTTCACGCTGGGCTTCATACGCCGCGATAGACGGTTCCTGTTTGAGAATGTAGCCCAACTCGTCAACGCCGTCCAGCAGACACTGTTTCGAGAACGGGTCCACGGGAAACTTCACGGCTCGTCCGTCCGGCAGTGTGAGAGTCTGCGCAGCCAAGTCCACCTTGACGCGCAGGTCGGCATCGTTCTCAAGAGCAGCAAACAGCGCCTGACTCAGCTCGGCCGGAACCACGATCGGTAGCAGCGAATTCTTCAGTGAGTTATTCCGGAAGATATCCGCGAAAGAAGTGCTGATGATCGCACGAAATCCGAATTGCGTCAGCGCCCACGGCGCGTGCTCGCGAGAACTGCCACAGCCGAAATTGTCGCCAGCCAACAGAATCTCAGCGCCGCGCGCGCGCGGTTGGTTCAGGATGAAATCCGGTTTCGGCCGGCCCTGCTCGTCGTAGCGCCAGTCGCAGAAAAGCTGCTGGTCCAGACCTTGCTTGGATGTCGTCTTCAGAAAACGCGCCGGAATAATCTGGTCCGTATCCACATTGTTCACCGGCAGCGGAACAACGCGGCTCTCGAAGTTGGTAAACGGCTTCATAGCAGGCTCCTCACGTCGGTAACCACTCCCGTAACCGCTGTGGCCGCGGCGGTGAGCGGGCTGGCCAGAAAAGTCCGTCCACCCTTGCCCTGCCGGCCTTCGAAATTGCGGTTCGAGGTCGACACGCTGTACTCGCCCGGCTGAAGCTGATCGCCGTTCATCGCGATGCACATGGAGCAACCCGGTTCGCGCCACTCGCAACCGGCGGCTTGGAAGACGCCGGGCAAGCCCTCCGCCTCAGCCTGGCGTTTCACTTCCTGGGAACCCGGCACCACCATCACGCGCACCTTCGGGTTCACCTTGCGGCCCTTCAGCAGGGAGGCTGCCGTGCGCAGGTCGGAAATGCGCGAATTGGTGCAGCTCCCGATAAACACTACGTTCACGGGATGTCCGAGCAGCGGCTTGCCGCCTTCGAGTCCCATGTAGCGCAGCGCCTTCGCCACTGAATCACGCTCCAGCGGATCGGCGATGTCCGCCGGATTCGGCACGGGCGCCGTGATGGGAATACCCATGCCGGGATTGGTGCCGTACGTGATCATGGGTTCGAGCCGGTCGGCATCGATGATGATCTCCTTGTCGTAAACCGCTCCCTCATCGCTAGGCAGCTTCCGCCAGCGTGCCAGCGCCGCGTCCCATGCGGCGCCTTTTGGCGCGTGCGGCCGCCCGCACATGTATTGGAAGGTGGCCTCATCGGGCGCGATCAGGCCGGCGCGCGCTCCGCCTTCGATCGACATGTTGCAAACGGTCATGCGCTGCTCCATCGAGAGCGCGCGAATTGCCGCGCCCGAGTACTCCAGCACGCAGCCCGTCCCGCCGCCAACCCCGATCTTGGCAATCAATCCAAGGATGATGTCCTTTGCCGTCACGCCATTCTTGAGCGCACCGTCCACGCGTACCTGAAAAGCTTTCGAGCGGCGTTGCAGCAGGCATTGCGTAGCGAGGACGTGCTCCACTTCACTCGTACCGATGCCGAACGCGAGCGCTCCAAACGCACCGTGCGTCGCAGTGTGGCTATCGCCGCAGACCACCGTCATGCCCGGTTGCGTCAGCCCCTGTTCCGGACCGATCACATGGACAATGCCCTGTTTCTCACTGTGAATGCCAAAGCACGGAATGCCGAAATCGCGGCAGTTTTTCTCGAGCTGTGCCAGTTGATTCGCGGCGATCGTGTCGACGATCGGCAGCGATCGGTCGGACGTCGGAATGCTGTGATCCGCCGTAGCCACCGTCAAATCCGGCCGGCGCACTTTGAGACCGCGTTCGCGCAGTCCCTGAAACGCCTGCGGCGAGGTCACTTCGTGCACCAGGTGCAGGTCGATATACAGCAACGCTGGCGCTCCCGTCTGCTCATGCACGACGTGGGAGTCCCAGATTTTTTCGACGATCGTTCTTGGCTTACTCATGATTCATCCAATGGCCGCGCAGATAGCTTCGCCCACTTGCTCGGTCGTGGCCGGACGGCCCGCGGGCTTCAGATCGGCGGTAACTGCTCCTGATTCCAGCACGGCTTCCACGGCACTGTTTACCGCGGCTGCCTCGTCCTTCAATCCGAAGCTGTATTCCAGCATCGCCGCCACCGAGCCGATCGCGCCCAACGGATTGGCTTTATTTTGGCCGGCGATATCCGGTGCTGATCCGTGTACCGGCTCGTACAGCCCCACCCAAGCGCCCGAAGGCTTCCGGTCGCCGATCGAGGCCGAAGGCAGCATGCCGATCGAACCCGCCAGCACCGCTCCTTCATCACTCAGAATATCGCCGAACATGTTCTCCGTCAGCACGATGTCGAATCGCGTCGGGTTGAGCACAAGCTGCATGGCGCAGTTATCCACCAGGATGTGTTCTAGCGCGACCTCGGGAAACTCGCGCCCTACCTCGGTCACCACGCGCCGCCAGAGCTGCGAATTCTCCAACACGTTGGATTTGTCTACCGATGTAACCTTTTTACGCCGCCCCCGTGCCAGGTGAAACGCCATGCGGCTGACGCGCTCGATCTCGCTGCGCGTATACACCATGGTATTCACCGCGCGCGTTTCTGCACCGTCTTCCGTGATGCCTCGCGGCGTGCCGTAGTAAATGCCGCCGGTCAGCTCGCGCACGATGATCATATCCGTCCCCGCCACGCGGTCATTCTTGAGCGGTGAGGAATCCAGCAGCGCGGCGTATGCGCGCACCGGCCGTAGGTTGGCATACACTCCCAGAACTTTGCGGATGCCAAGCAAACCTTTTTCCGGACGCCTCTCGGGCGGCGCGTTGTCAAACTCCGGTAAGCCCACTGCGCCCATCAGTGTGGCATCGGCAGCGCCGGCGAGCCGCACAGTCTCTTCTGGTAGTGGACTGCCGGTCTTGTGGATGGCGACACCGCCCAGCAGGCCTTCGGTGAGTTTCAGCGCATGGTTCCACTTGCGCGCCACGTGGCGCAACACGCGCACCGCTTCCCGCGTGACTTCGGTACCGATCCCGTCTCCGGGCAGAACAAGAATGTTGAGGTTCATTTCAAGGGTGTCACTGAGTGCTAATCGCCGACTGCCCGCTGCGCTTGAGTTTCCCCGATCAACTCGATGATCTCTTCATCCATCACGCCCTTCTTGCGATCGGCGAGCGCCGTGAAGCGGTGATAGAGTGAATCCAGCTCCTTCTTGTCTAGCGAAAACCCAAGGTCTTCGCAACGCTTGTGCAGCGCGTGCCGGCCGCTGTGCTTCCCCAACACCAGCTTTCCCTCGGGAACGCCCACGCTCTTTGGGTCAATCACCTCGTAGGTGCTCTTCTCCTTCAGGTAGCCGTCTTGATGGATGCCCGCTTCGTGCGCAAACGCATTGCGTCCGACGATGGCCTTGTTGGGCTGCGGGCCGAACGTGATGATCGAGCTGAGCAGCTCGCTAGCCGAGTAGAGATGCTCGGTGTTAATGCCGGTCGAATACGGGTAAATGTCGTTGCGGGTTTTCATCACCATCACGACTTCTTCGAGCGAACAATTTCCCGCGCGCTCGCCGATGCCGTTCACGGTGCACTCAATCTGCCTGGCGCCGGCTTCTACCGCCGCCAGTGAATTAGGCACCGCCAGACCCAGATCGTCGTGGCAATGCACGCTCACGATGGCACAATCACCCAGCGCCTGAACCACGCGGCCGATGATCGCCGCATATTCTCGCGGCGCCGAGTAACCCACGGTATCGGGAATGTTCACCGTGCGCGCACCCGCCGCCACCACAGCCCTCGATATTTCCTCTAAGAAATCCGGATCGGTCCGCGCCCCGTCCTCAGCCGAAAACTCAACGTCATCCACATGGCTGCGCGCCAGCTCCACTGCGGCCGTGGCCTCGTCCAGCACCTGCTGCCGCGATTTCTTGAGCTTGTATTTCAAATGAATATCACTCGTGGCGAGAAACGTGTGAATGCGTGGGCGCCGGGCATGCCGCAGCGACCTCGCGGCGCGTTCCACATCCAAAGTGCAGGATCGCGCCAGCGCCGCTACCGTCACCCAGTGGAATTCACGGCTGATCGCGTCCACCGCCTCGAAATCACCCTCCGATGCGATGGGGAAGCCCGCCTCCAGGATGTCCACGCCCAACTCCACCAGCTTGTGGGCCATGCGGGTCTTTTCGGCAACCGTCATGCTGCAGCCCGGCGATTGTTCGCCATCGCGCAGAGTGGTGTCAAAAATGTATACGCGGTCGCTCATGGTTTGGGTAGCCGCCTGTTTCCCAACAGCCGGACCGCGAGTGGTTGCCCGCAGGTCCGGCCGGGAATCTCGCCAGCCGTGCCACGGTGAGCGCGGCGCCGGCTGGTACTTCCAATTATCGGGGTGGAACCCCGATTTGGCAAATTTATAATCCTCATAGGATGAATAAGCCTCTGTTATGATGAATCCGCATGGAACTTTACCCTCTTCAGGTTTTTCTGACCATCGCCACGGAAAAAAGCTTCTCCCGCGCCGCTGAGAGGATGCTTCGCACGCAACCGGCGATCTCGCTGGCATTGCAGCGCCTGGAATTGGAATTGGGAGAAAAACTGATCGACCGTTCGGCCAAGGATCTTGTACTGACCGACGCCGGCCAGACCGTGCTCGAGTACGCCCGCCGGTTCGAAAACCTGCGCCATGAGATGGAAAACTCACTGGCAGAGCTGCGCGACAATTCCGCCGGCCGGCTCGCCATCGGTGCCAACGAATCCACCACACTCTACTTGCTGGGTCACATCGAACGCTATCGGCGGCTCTATCCGAAAATCAAGGTGCAGGTCCGCCGTAGCCTCTCCAGTAAGATCCCTGCCGAGCTGATCGATGGCAATCTCGAATTGGGCGTCATCAGCTACGATCCGGGCGACTCGCGCCTGGTCTCGACCGCGCTTTACACCGACTCGCTGGTGTTCGTCGTGTCACCCCAGCATCCGTTCGCCAAACGGAAAAGTGTATCCATCGTTGATCTGGGCGGCGAGAACTTCATTGCGCACAACGTGGTGTCTCCTTATCGTGAGGTCGTGTTGCGTGAGTTCCAGCGCCACAAGGTGCCCCTGAAAATGGATGTGGAGATGCCCACTGTCGAGACCATCCGCCGCATGGTTGAAGACAACCAGGGAGTGGCCTTCCTGCCGCGCATGTGCGTCGAGAAGGACTTCGAGCAGAAAAAACTGTATGAAGTACGCGTGAAGGAACTCCACGTCGAGCGCAAAATCCGCCTGGTCTATCCTTCGCGACGGGCCCTGAGCCATGCGGCGCGCGCGTTCCTGGAGGTCGTAAAGAGCAGAGTGGAATAGGATGAAAATGTGCGCATCAAGTTCCACGCCGGAATGTTCCTAGGTCTGAGCGTGTGTTACGCCTCCGGTCCCGCGTCTCAATTTTCTCGCGACGTTCTCCCCATCCTGCAAATCCACTGCCAGCAGTGCCACCGCCCCGGCGAGGTTGCGCCGATGCCGTTCCTTACCTACCGGCAGACCCGCCCATGGGCGAAGGCCATCCGCGAGGCTGTCCTGCTGAAAAAGATGCCGCCGTGGTTCGCCGAGCCCGGCTTTGGTCCGTTCGCGAATGACCGGTCGCTTGCACCGCGGGACATCGAGACGCTGGTGAGGTGGGCCGAAGCTGGCGCTCCAGAAGGCGATCCGCGCGACGCACCGCCCGCACGGGAGTGGCTCGAGGGTTGGAACATTCCGAAACCGGATGTGGTCCTGGAGATGCCGCGCCCGTTCCCCGTGCCTGCTTCTGGTGAAGTGGACTACCAATACATCGTGGTGCCGGCCGCCTTCACCGAAGACCGATGGGTCCAAAAAGCCGAGCTGCGTCCCGGAAATCGCGCCGTTGTGCATCACGCTGTAGTCTATATTCGCGAGCCAGGGTCTCCGTGGCTGCGCGACGCCCGGCCCGGAGTTCCTTACGTCCCGCCTGGGGATACGCCACGAGAGCGCCTTCTGAACGGCATGACTAAGAGCGACATCCTGTTGGTCTATTCTCCGGGCAGTATTGCGGAGGACTGGGGGCCGGCGATGGGTAAGCTCATCAAAGCCGGTTCGGACCTTGTGATTCAGATGCACTATACGCCCAACGGGCATGCGACCAGCGATCAATCGCGGCTGGGCCTGGTCTTTCACTTCAGCGTGCCGAAACAGCGCGTGTTAACACTGCAACTGGGCGACGACCGCTTTGTGATCCCCCCTGAACATCCGCATTTTCGCGTCGCCGCCTGGGGTACGATGCCCAATGACACCGTGCTCGTCAGCTTCTTTCCGCACATGCACCTGCGCGGCGCGAGCTTCGAATACAACATCAGCGAGCCGGACGGCCGCAGTCACACGCTATTGCGCGTGAACCCTTACAACTTCTACTGGCAGCTTTCCTACCGGCTCGCTCAACCACTGGCCATCAAAGCCGGGACCAAGCTCGAGTGCGTTGCTTACTTCAACAACTCGGCCAACAATCCGAACAACCCCGATCCCGAGGACTCCGTCCGCTTCGGCCCACAAAGTTGGGAAGAGATGATGATCGGCTTTTTCGATGTCGCAGTCGATCCGCACACTGACAAACCGCAGTTCTTCATCCGGCATCACTAGACCTTTGAGGTCACAATTTGTGACCTCAAACAAACCCAATCTGCTTCCGGCGTGGCGCCGGACCGGGGATCAACTTTCTCAACGTATCGAATACCACCTTGATATGGGCATCATGCATATCACACCGGCTCTCGAGTTCTCCTAGCTTCCGAGCCAGATTCGCATAGTTCGCAGCCACCTCACGCAGGCTCACAAATGCACGCATAATCACGATATTCACCTGCACGGCTCGCTCGCTGTTCAACACTGAGGACAGCATGGCAATTCCTTCCTGCGTGAACGCGTACGGCCGGTAGCGCCTTCCGCCGCGGCCCCCGTTTGAGGTCACAATTTGTGACCTCAAACCTCTTACTTCCGCCGCGCTCAACTGGAACATAAAATCTTGCGGGAAACGGCTCCGGTTGCGTTTCACCGCTTGATTGAACGCCTTCGTCGGCACTCGGTACAACTCCGCCAGGTCGGTGTCTAGCATCACCTTCTGTTCGCGGATCACGTGTATCCAGTGCGCGATCTTCTCGGCGGCACCTGGCGTCTTGCTGGGGATCATTAACCGTTTTTGCGGCACATAGTTACGTGCTTTTGGGGAGGCGCAAGTCTCCTGGATTCTGGGACCCGCCCCATCCGCCAATCCCCAGGTTTCGGGAAAACCTGTGCCACAATGAAGGTAGATCCCAGACACACAAATTGATGGACCCTCAAAGCGTCGACCTGAAGAAGACTCTCAACCTGATGCGGACGGACTTCCCGATGAAGGCCAATCTGCCGCAAACCGAGCCCAAAATGCTCGAGCGATGGCAGCAGGAGGGCATCTACGGGCAGATTCGCCGCGCGCGCGAGGGCCGGCCAGCTTACATTCTGCATGACGGGCCGCCATACGCCAACGGCGATATCCATCTGGGAACGGCCTTCAATAAGATTCTAAAGGACTTCGTGCTGAAGTCGAAGTGCATGGCCGGATTCGACACCCCTTACGTGCCTGGCTGGGATTGTCACGGTCTGCCGATTGAGCTCAAGGTCGACAACCAACTCGGGTCGCGCAAGGCAAAGATGTCGGCGGCCGAGATTCGGGCGGAATGCCGCAAGTACGCGCAAAAGTACGTGGAAATTCAGCGCCGGGAGTTCGTGCGCTTGGGCGTTTTCGGGCGATGGGAAGATCCATACCTCACCATGAGCGCGCACTATGAAGCAGCCATTGCGCGCGCTTTTGTCGAGTTTCTGGATCGCGGTTACGTTTACAAGGGCTTGAAGCCGGTCCACTGGTGCCTGCGCGATCGCACGGCCCTCGCCGAAGCCGAGGTCGAGTACGAGAACCATACCAGCCCGTCGATCTGGGTGCGATTTGCGCTCAAATCCGAACCCTGGAGCCCGGTGCTGGCGGGCCGCAAAGTCTACGCACTGATTTGGACCACGACACCCTGGACCATCCCGGCCAACATGGCCATTGCCTTCCATCCGGATTTCGACTACGTGGCTGTCGGCGTAGCGGGTGACGTTTACATCGTCGCTAAGGATCGCCTTGAGGCAACGGCGCAGGCATGCGGATGGAAGGGCTGGGACGTTCTGGACCATTTTGAAGGCAGATGGCTGGACGGCCAGGTCTTCCGGCATCCGTTCCTTGATCGCGACTCACGCGGAATTCTGGCCGATCATGTCACGCTTGAGCAGGGCACTGGAGCGGTCCACACTGCGCCGGGCCACGGCCAGGAAGACTACGAAATCGGCCTGCAATATGGCATTCCGATCTACTGCCCGGTGAACGAAGCCGGGCGCTTCTATCACGCCGAGGGCGCGGACGGGCGCCTTCCCGACGAGTTGATCGGCAAAACGGTCTGGGAAGGCAATCCCATCGTGATCGAGATCCTGCGTTCCCGCGGCGCGCTGCTGGCCACCGAGAAAATCGACCACAGCTACCCGCACTGCTGGCGCTGCCACAACCCGACCATCTTCCGCGCCACTGAGCAATGGTTCATCGGTATGGACCGTAACGGGCTCCGCGAAAAGACTCTCGCCGCGATCAAGAACGTGCGTTGGATGCCCGAGTGGGGCGATGAGCGCATGTCGAACATGATCGCTACGCGCCCGGATTGGTGCATCTCCCGTCAACGCGTTTGGGGCGTGCCGATCACCGTGTTCTACTGCGCGCAGTGCCGCGAGCCCCTCAAAGATCGCAAGATTCTCGACCGTATTGTGGATCTGTTCGAACAGCACACTGCTGACGTTTGGTACGAAAAATCCGCGGCGGAACTCGTGGGGGAAGGCGCGCAGTGCGCTAAGTGCGGGTCGTCCGAATTCACCAAGGAGTCGGACATCCTCGACGTATGGTTCGATTCCGGATCGAGCCACCTTGCCGTGCTGACGGACGGGAACGGTCTCGCCTGGCCCGCCGACCTCTATCTCGAAGGTGGCGACCAGTACCGCGGCTGGTTTCACAGCTCGTTGCTCGTTGGTGTCGGGCTCAAGGGTGGCGCCCCCTATCGCGCTTGCGCCACTAACGGCTGGGCGCTCGATGGCGACGGACGGGCGATGCACAAATCTCTCGGCAACGCCATCGAGCCGGAAGAGGTAATCAAAAAGTACGGGGCTGAAGTGCTGCGGTTGTGGGCCGCATCGGTCGAGTTCAACGAAGACGTGCGCATGTCGGAGACCATCCTGGCGCGTCTGATCGAGGCCTACCGGAAGCTGCGCAATACGTTCCGCTATCCGCTGGGCAACTTATGGGACTTCGACCCGCAACGCGACGCCGTACCTGCTGACCAGCTGCCTGAGATCGACCAGTGGATCCTGCTGCGCGCGGAGGACCTGGTGATGCGATGCCGCGCCTGGTACGCAGAGTTCGCGTTCCACAAAGTCTACCGGGCGGTGTATGATTTCGCGACCGTCGATTTGAGTTCGGTCTATTTTGACGTCCTCAAGGACCGGCTCTACACGGCCGCGCCAAAATCGCACACGCGCCGCAGCGCTCAGACTGTGCTTCACCGATTGCTCTACGCGCTGGTGCGTTTGTGCGCCCCCATTTTGGCGTTCACTACGGAGGAAGTCTGGCGGTACATGGGCCTTGATGGCACGGTGCACACGGCGCTGTTGCCAGAGCCCTCGGAGCTGACCGTCGGCGTTCCAGACGAGCAGAGGAAACGCGCTGAAAACTGGGACCGTCTCATGCAAGTGAGGCAGGACGTGCTCAAGAGTCTGGAAGTTGCGCGGCAGGAAAAGTTCATTGGTGCCCCACTCGAGGCCCGCGTGCGTGTAAGCGCCAACGGCGATCTGTATCCGTTGCTCAACGCATATGCCGCGGAGTTGCCGGCACTGTTCATTGTTTCGCAAGTGGAACTTTCACCCGCGGCCGGGGACACGGTGCAGGTGAAAGTTGAGCGCGCGGCCGGATCTAAATGCGAGCGCTGCTGGAAATATAAGACCGACATCGGATCGAACTCCGCGTACCCGACCATCTGCGCCTCCTGCGCCGAAGCAGTCGAAGAGATTTTGCATGCGTGAGTCCACGGCCCGCTCCATGATGTATGGCCTCGCGGCTGCGGTGTTTGGCATTGACCGGCTCACCAAGTGGATCATCGAGACGCGCGTTTCGCCCTTCGATGACTACGTGGTTATTCCCAGATTCTTCGAGATCGTGCACTCGCAAAACAAGGGGGCGGCGTTCGGGTTGTTCGCGGAATCCACATCGGAGTGGAGGACGGCGCTGCTGGTGGGTTTCTCAGTGGTGGCGCTCGTAACCTTGATCGTGATGTTGTGGCGGACCGCGCACTTAGACCGCAAGACGGCCATCGCGCTGGCGCTGATTCTCGGTGGCGCCATGGGCAACGTTTTTGATCGCGTTCGCTCGGAAGCCGTAACGGATTTTCTATTGTTTTATATTGGGAGCTATCAATGGCCCGCGTTCAACGCGGCCGATAGCGCGATTGTAATTGGCAGCGGGCTCTTGCTGCTCGATTTCGTCAAATTGAAGCGCCAGCCGGCACACACACAAAATGTTTCCTGAAGTCTTTCGCATTGGCAGTTTCTTTCTGCCCACGTACGGCCTGCTGGTGGCGATTGCCTTTCTGATCGCGCTGTGGGTGACGGGGCGGCTCGCGTCCAGAGCCGGCCTGCATCAAGAGACGGTCCTCAACCTCGGCATTTACTGTGCACTCGCGGGCATCGCCGGCGCCAAGCTGCTCATGATCGTGCTGGATCCTGCGATTCGCAGCAACTGGCGCGAGATCTTTTCGCTCTCGACACTGCAGGCCGCGGGAATCTTCTACGGCGGATTCCTTGCGGCGCTGGCCACGGCTTTCGTCTACATGTGGTACCACGGGCTGCCAGCCTTGAAGACTGCTGACGCATTCGCGCCCGGGCTTGCATTGGGGCACTCCATCGGACGCCTGGGTTGTTTTTCGGCGGGTTGTTGTTGGGGCGTCCCCACGCATTTGCCGTGGGCCGTGACGTTCACGAATCCGCGGGCCAACGAACTGGTCGGCGTACCACTCGGTATGCCGCTGCATCCTACACAACTTTACGAGTCGCTCGGAGAACTAGTCATCTTCGCAGCGCTCTACACGTGGTTTCTGCGCCCGCATCGAGACGGGTCGGTGGTCAGTCTTTATCTGGTGCTTTACGGAATGCTGCGATTTCTCGTCGAATTCGTGCGTTTTCACGATCAGCAATCGAATCCGCTCACGGGGCCGTTCTCGACCGAGCAGTGGATCTCGCTGGCGCTGGCCGCTTTGGGATTGTGTTACTGGCTTTTCGCACGCAACCGCCAGGCGGTGACCGCCGTGACCTCACCTGCTACGACCAACGCGAGCTAGCGCCCGTGGTATCCTGATGCGCTCACCGTGCCACAACTCCGCCACACGAAAACTCCGAAGACAGAACTGATTTCTCCACAGACACCCGAGCATCCGGAGACCGTGGAAGAGACCGTCAATCCGATCCGCGTTACCGCCCTGGTAGTCTCCTGTAATCGCGCCGATCTGTTGCGGCGGGCGCTTGAGTCGCTAGAGAAATCGGTGGATCGCGAAAAGCTGGAGATCCTGGTGGCCGACAACGGATCGACCGATGGTAGCGCACAGCTCGAATCGGATTTCCCCAACGCGCGATTCATTCGCATGCCCCGCAATTTCGGCTTGACCAAAGCTTTGAATATTGGCTTGCGCGGCGCCGCTGGAGAATTCTTTTTCCTGCTGCATGAAGATACCGAGGTTGCACCCGAGACTGTATTCGTTCTGGCCGGCATCCTCGAAACGCAGAGCGATGTGGGAGCAGCGTGCCCGCTCCTGGTGACAGCCGAGGGTACTCCGGCCCCGCAGATTGGCGAACTCCCAGCACCGCGCCGGACAACGGTCGACTGGCGCGCGGCTGACGCGGCGCTGGGCGAACAGGCGGTGGAATATGTCCGTGGCGCCGCCATGATGCTGCGCAGCATTTCCATCCGCGCTATGCGGCAGATCGATGAAAAATACGGAACGTACGGCAGCGACGCCGAGCTGTGCTTTCAGGTGCAGCGCGCGGGCAAGAAGGTGCTGCTCGTCCCCTCCACGCGCGTGGTGCACCATGGCCGGACGGCACTGGACGTCCGAGACCGAGCTGCGCGCGACGCCGATGGCAAGCTTGGCGTGGGTGTCTATATCGCCAAACACTACGGCGTGGTTCGCGGGCTGCTGTTCCGGATCTCCGCCGTGCTGAGTGCGTTTGTGGGGCTGCTCACTTTCCGTGACTTCCGCTACCGTCTGGGTCTGTTTGGAGCGCTGTGGGCTGGCCAGAAGATCGATGGCACCCAGGCGCAGTAAGTCACTCGACTTCTGGTATACCCTCCGTTAACTACAGCTTTTCGGCGAAATCACCGATACTAATGCGTATGACCTATGTGCTTTGGGTCGCCTTACCTATCTTCGTTTCGCTCGGATCCGGCGCTCTTGCGTATTACGTAATGAAGGCGCGGATGGAAGCGGCCATCGCCGGGGAACGCGCCGCACTGGCTGAAGCGCGCGCGCGGCTGGAAGGGCAGACGAAAACACTCGACGAAACCATTCGGGCCACCGAGGAAGCCGCCAAGCGGAGGGCGTTTGACGAATTTCTGGGTGATCTGCGGGTGGAGGAGCGCCACTACCTGCGCGAGCAAAAGGCCCTGTTTCTCAGTAAGAAGAGCCTGGTTTTGCAGGAGCGGATCTTCTTCCGCAACATCCCGCTGTCAAGCTGGGTGGAGCATGAGATGCCTGTGGAGGAAGGCGCGGACGTCGAGAAACTGGCGCGAACGCTTGCCGTTTTCACGCCCGATGCGTTGCTCTCGCCCGGCCCCGTCGCGCGAAAGCTGCTACGCTGACCGACGGTCTGGCTCCCCGACCGCGCTTAGTGCAATATCTGAAAAATCTGTTCCGTCCCCTGCAAGCTCCAGATTGATAGCCAGCGCCCCAGGCTCGTCGCCGTCAACGCCACCAGCAACAACAACAATCCGAATCGAGCGAGCTCGGCGTAGACCACGTAGGGGACTTTGGCCGCGAGCAGCAGCTTCGAACCATCGAGAGGCGGTACCGGGATCAGGTTGAACAGCGCTAAGTAAAGACTCAGCCGCACGCCACGCGCCGCGTATTCGGAGAACTGCGGGACGGTGTGGAATGCCAGGACAGCGGCTACCGCCAGAATCACGGCGAAAATCACATTACTTGCCGGCCCGGCGAGTGCCACGAGCGCCAGACCATTTCGTCCCCAGCGCAAGCGCGCCGGATTGGTATTCACCGGCTTGCCCCATCCGATGAATCCGCCGCCGAGCAGGGAAGTGATGGCGGGAAGGATGGTGGTGCCGAGCCAATCCACGTGTGCCAGAGGATTGAGTGTGACGCGTCCCTCGCGGCGCGGCGTGTCGTCACCCAGCTTGGTGGCCAGCCAGGCGTGCGCGAATTCATGCGGCGTGGTCAAAAGCCACAGCAGGGACACGTTGACAATAGCGGCTTCGAAGTTCAGGTTATTCATGTTTAGCGGCGGCGGATGACGAAAGCCCAAAGCCCTAGCAACGCGAGTACGATGAGGGCGGCTGCGGTTTGCACCTGCGTTACCCTTAAGTCATTGTATGCACATCACCGCGATTGAAACCATACGCCTGGCGCGCGGCGTGACGGTACATGCCGGACCGATCCGGTGGCTGTGGGTGCGCATCCACACCGATGCGGGACTGGTGGGACTGGGCGAAACGTATCCACAGCCCGATGCGGAATCGGCGATTATCCATCGTGCGCTCGCTCCGGTGCTGATGGGACGCGACCCGCTCGCCATCGACCGTCTTTGGGCGGACATGTTTCAAGCGATCTCCTACAGCGGCTGGGCGGGAGCGGAGATGCGCGCCATCAGCGCGGTTGACATTGCGCTCTGGGATCTTGCGGGCAAGGTTGTGGGCGAGCCTATTTATCAGCTACTGGGCGGCGCCTCACGCGACTCGATCCGCACCTACAACACCTGCTACGACCACATCGATTTCCTCACGGAACCGGTGAAGCTGGCGCGCGATCTGGCCCGCTCCGGCATCCACGCCATGAAGATCTGGCCGTTCGATGCGGTGGCGCGCGAGACCCGCGGGCAGTTCATCACCGCCGCGCAGATGCGGCAGGGCATTGAGCCGCTGCGTTTGATCCGCGAAGAGATGGGCGATTCCATGGACGTCGCCATGGAGTTCCACGGGTTTTGGAGTTTGCCATGCGCCATGGAGATCGCGCATGCGCTCGAACCGTATTCGCCGATGTGGCTGGAGGAGATGCTGCCGCAGGACAATCTGGCGACTTACGCAGAGCTCGCGCAAGCAACGCGGCTGCCATTGTGCTTGAGCGAGCGCCTGATGACGCGCTGGGGCTTCCGTGAAATTATCGAGAACCACGCGGCGCGCATCATCATGCCCGACCTCTGCTGGTGCGGGGGCATTTCGGAAGCCAAGAAAATAGCGTCGATGGCCGAGACGTACTACTTGCCGGTGGCTCCGCACAACTGCGGCGGCCCGGTTCTGCACGCGGCCTCGGCGCACCTGGCCGCGAACCTGACGAATCTGAGCATTCTGGAAAGCGTGCGCCGGCATTACCTGGAGGAATATCGCGGAATAGTGACGAGCACTTTGGCCGTGAGGGATGGCGCGCTGCCGCTGCCTCCGGGACCCGGGCTTGGCGTCGAGCTTGAACCCACGGTGCTTGCCCGGGCGGATGCGGTTGTGGAACGCACGGCTGCGTAGTGGCGTTCGCGAGGGTCATTGAGTAATTCGCGATGAGGGCGGTCCCGCGGAACGCGAGCTGTCGGCGTCGGTCGCCGTGCTCGTGTGATGGCAGAGCCGGACCAGAGGGGCCAGCGCGGACCTGGGCGTCCGCCCCACCTGCGGTAGCATGTTCTCCATGTCTCGAACCGCAATCCTGACCGCCTCCGCTTTGCTTGCCTGCTCGTTGATAGCCGCCGACGATTATCCGCTCGGGCCGGACTCCGAACGCCACCCTGACGTACCCAAAGGAACGGTGGCCAAGTACACGTGGACCAGCAAGATTTTCCCGGGCACGGTTCGCGACTACTGGGTCTACGTGCCCGCGCAATACAAAGCGGGCTCCGCTGCTTGTGTCATGATCTTTCAGGATGGCGGCGGCTACATCGCTGAAGACGGCCGCTGGCGCGTGCCGATCGTGTTCGACAACCTGATCAACAGGCATGAGATGCCCGTGACCATCGGCATCTTCATCAACCCCGGCGTGCTGCCCGCTCTCAGCGCGGACCAGCAGAATCGCTACAACCGCAGCTTCGAGTACGATGCTCTGGGCGACCGCTACACGCGCTTTCTGATCGAAGAGGTTCTGCCGGAAGTGGGCAAGAGCTATAATCTGTCGAGCGATCCCAATGACCGCGCAATTGCCGGCGCGAGCTCGGGCGGCATCGCCGCGTTCACTGCCGCCTGGAACCGGCCCGATGCTTTTCATCGCGTCCTGAGCTTCATTGGCAGCTTCACCAATCTGCGCGGTGGCGAGATCTACGCTTCGCTCATCCGCAAAACCGAGCCCAAGCCGCTGCGGGTGTTTCTCCAGGATGGGAAGAACGATCTGAATCTCTACGCCGGAAGCTGGTACATCGCGAACCAGGATGTTGCCTCGGCGCTCGAATACGCAGGCTACGATTCGACTTTCGTTGTAGGCACGGAAGGCCACAACGGCAAGCACGGTTCAGCGATTCTTCCCGATGCGCTGCGCTGGCTGTGGCGCGATTATCCCAAGCCGATCGCGAAATCGCGCGCGGGCGGCGAGCGCCACTTCGTGACGACCATTCTCGATCCCGATAGCGAGTGGGAAGTAGTGAGCCAAGGCTACAAGTTCACCGAAGGCCCCGCGGTGGATCGCAATGGCAACGTCTTCTTTACCGACATTCCGAACAATCGCATTCATAAAATTGATTCCAGCGGGAAAGTGACCGTCTTCAAAGAAGACAGCGGCGGCACAAACGGGCTGATGTTCGGTCCCGATGGCCGGCTGTACGCGTGCCAGAACGGCCGCAAGCGCATCGTAGCCTATGCTCCCGACGGTGCAGAATCGGTGATTGCGGACGACGTCAATTCGAACGACATCGCGGTAAACCAGCGCGGGGAAATTTACTTTAGCGACCCTGAACATAAGCGCGTCTGGTTCATCGACGCGAACAAGCAAAAGCGCGTAGTCAACGAAGGCATCGCCTTTCCCAACGGTCTGCGCTTCTCGCCGGATCAATCGTTGTTGATGGTCAACGATACCGCGGGCAAATGGGTGTGGTCCTTCCAGATTCAGCCCGACGGCTCGCTTTCCAATGGCCAGCCGTTCTATCGCCTAGAGACGCCGGACGAATCCTCGACGAGTGGAGCGGATGGAATGACGGTGGACGCGGAGGGATTTCTCTACGTCGCGACGCGGATCGGCATTCAGGTGTGCGACCAGCCCGGGCGCGTGACCGCGATTATCAATAAACCCCAGAGCGGGCCCGTCTCGAACGTAGTGTTCGCGGGCGCGGACATGCAAATGCTCTACGTCACAGCCGGCGACAAAGTCTTCCGCCGGCACCTGCGCCGCAAAGGCACGTTGCCCTGGATGCCCTTGAAACCGCCCGTTCCGCAGTTGTGAGTTAACAGTGTTCATTTGACTTTGTGCAGCCGCAGTCCCTAAAATTTGATTGAGTACGTCATTTGGCGGTGCGGAGTGCCGTTGGTGCAAACCATGGTTACGAAAGAGGTTGAAGCGTATAAGCGACTTCTGCGTGCCAAGGAGCAGGAGCTGATTCACTCGATCGCCAAAATCGAGGTGGACGGTCGCGAAACGAGCGACGTGGACACCCAAGACCCTGTCGACAAGGCCAATGGGTCGCTCGCCAAGGAGTACTTCTTCCAGCAGGGCGATTACGATCGGGCCATTTTGGGGCTTGTCCAGGGTGCCCTGGGCCGTGCTGAAAGCGGTGAATTTGGCGTTTGCGTGGCCTGTGGCCAGCCCGTGGAAAAGAGACGGTTGGATGCGGTTCCGTGGGCCCGCCACTGCATTCGCTGCCAGAATTTGCAAGACAAGGGGCTGCTATGAGAAGGCAGCCGAGCCCGGAGGTGGGTCTTCTCGAGTAGAATCTGGACAGGTTTCCCGGTTACGCTCCCTTCTGTTGTTCGTCAGGTCCCCCACGGCTTTTTTTCGCTTCTTTTTCCCGACGAGTGCCGCATTTGCAACACAGCCTTAACCGGATTTACTCGCGTTCCCGTCTGTGAGCAATGTCTCGCGGCTCCCACACCGATCGCCGCCGATTACTTCTGCGTGACTTGCCGCACGCCATTTCAGAATCGGTTTCCGCTCGACGACCAGGGCCGATGCCGGTTGTGCCGTTCCGGCGCGCGAGGATTCGATGCGGCCTATTGTTTCGGCGCGTATGAGGGCACGCTACGCGAATTGATTCATCTGTTCAAATACGGCGGCATGAAACCGCTAAGCAAGACGCTGGGAGCTTACTTGGCGTCGGCGCTGCCGCGTGATCAGCAGTTTGATCTCGTTGTTCCCATGCCCTTGCACTGGCGGCGCCAGTGGCAACGCGGCTTCAATCAGTCCGAGTTGCTGGCCCGGGCCATCGCGCGGCGCTGCGGTGTTCCGATGGAGATTGCGGTGCGCCGTACGCGCGCCACACCTGCCCAGGCAGGTTTGAGCAATGCCCGGCGTCGCGAGAATGTGGCCGGAGCCTTTCGCGTAAAGAAGGCAAGCGAGGTTGCAGGACGTCGTGTGCTGCTGATTGATGATGTGATGACTACCGGCGCGACGGCCAGTGCGTCTGCTCTTGCGCTGAAGCGGGCGGGCGCCAAGCAGGTAACTTTACTGGCACTGGCGCGCGTGGATCGCCGGCTGTTCCAACCGGCCAGCGAAGTTCTTACGGAGGTCTCCTAGGATGGCGAGTATGGGCAGGCTGCAAAAACCGGTGCTGGTCCTGAACGCCAGTTATGAGCCGATCAACATTTGTGCGGCGCGGCGCGCACTGGTGCTGGTGTTGAAGGGCGTGGCCGCGGCGGAAGAAGAGTCTACGCTCGCGGTGCATTCATCGCGCCACAGCATGCGCCTGCCGTCTGTGATTCGATTGCTGGAGTACCGGCGCATCCCGCACCAGACGCGCGCCCTTTCGCGCAAGAACATCCTGATGCGCGATCGTTACACCTGCCAGTACTGCCTGCGGATACTGCCCTCCGGCGAGCTGACGCTCGATCACGTGGTTCCGCGTTCGCGTGCCGGCGAATCGGCTTGGGAGAATCTGGTGGCGTGCTGCCATCCCTGCAATAACCACAAAGGCAATCGCACACCCGAAGAGGCGGGCATGAAGCTAAGCCGCCAGCCTCGTCCGTTCAGTCTGCACACCAGCCGCCACTTGATGCGCTTGCTCGGCAAGAGCGACGAGCAGTGGCGCAAGTATCTGTTCTATTGACGGCTTTCGATTCACAGCAGCCGGAAGTTCACTTCGATGGTTGCCGGTGCTCGGACGAGTTTCCCATTCCGCATTGCCGGCTTGAATTTCCAGCGCGAAACCGCTTCGATGGCCTTCTCGTCCAGGCCCAGACCTAGGCCGTGGAGAATGCGGAATGCGCGCGGTTTTCCGTCTTCGCCCACTTCTATCGTCAACACCACCGTGCCCTGATATTTGGCCTTGCGCGCCTCCTCGGAGAACTCGGGTTCAACTTTGTAAAGCACGACTGGCGCGACGGCGCCCCCGGCCGTAGTGCCGCCAAAATCAACACCGCCTCCGTCGTGCTGGCCGAATCCCGGGCCGCTGCGATCACCGATTCCTCCACTGTCACCCGCGCCAATGCCGCCGTTATGACCTGGACCATTCGAAGGCGGACCGTCGCGGCCAAACGGATCGCCAATCCGCGCGAGAGCCGGATCAGGCATCCGCACCTCGACTGGCGCTATCAAAGTCGCCTCCATCAGCAGGAGGGGTTTGAAATTCGGCGGTGTCGCCGACGGTGGAACGAACTGACGCCGGGCAACTCTCGGCAGAACCCCACGACTCGCCGGCAGAAGAGCCCGTCCGCCACCGCCTCCACCGCCGCCGTGTAAGTGAGGGGCGACCAATCGTGTCCTGTTACTTTCGATAAGCCTCGTGATGCCGGCGCTATGAGGTCTTGTGACCGAGTGCGACGAAACCACGATTAGTAACGCAATGACGCCAGCGTGAATCACCAGCGACAGCAGCCGTGCCCTCATCGCCAGGTTAGAATGCAATCCGTACACCATCCGGCCGCCATTTGTAAGCCGTTGCAGATGTGTGGCCAGTTGACGTGGCAAGGAGATGTCATGTCGGTGGGCGGCCCACAGTGTGGCACCTGCTTCAACACCACCAACGGCGGCGTGTCCGTCAAGCGGAAAGAAACATAGCCCGACCGCGTTCCATTTCCCGCTAGAATGGGCGCAGGGAATGGAACAATTCGCGCTGCAATTTCTCCCCGAGCGCCGCGTCTATACGGTAACCGAACTGAACGCGGCTATCCGCGGAATCCTCGACCGCGAATTTCCCGATGTCTGGGTCGCGGGCGAAATCTCCGGCACAAAGCTCGCCACAAGTGGCCATTACTACTTCACGCTCAAAGAGCGCGACGCTCAGGTGCGCTGCGTTTGTTTCCGCTCGACGCACCGCTACCTCAAGTTCAAGCCGCAGGACGGCGTGGCGGTGGTGGCTCGCGGCCGCATTGATGTTTTCGAAGCGCGCGGCGAATACCAGTTGTTGGTCGAGTTTCTCGAACCGCAGGGGCACGGGGCTCTCCAGTTTGCCTTCGAGCAGCTCAAGAAGAAGCTCGCCGCCGAAGGGCTGTTTGATCCCGCCCGCAAGCGCCCACTCCCTCGTTTTCCCCGGCGTATCGGCATCGTGACATCGCCTCGCGGCGCCGTGATTTCCGACATGCTTCACATTATCGAGCGGCGTTTTCCCGGATTGCACGTGCGGCTTTTCCCGGCGACGGTGCAGGGCGAAGGCTCCATCGACGAGGTCTGCCGCGGGATCGAGTACTTCAGCCGGACCCCCTGGGCCGAGCTCGTCATCGTGGCGCGGGGAGGTGGTTCGATCGAGGACTTGTGGACGTTCAATGAAGAAGCTGTGGCACGCGCCATGGCGGCCTGCTCTGTTCCCGTGGTCTCGGCCATCGGGCATGAAACCGACGTAACCATTGCGGACTTCGTCGCCGATCTGCGCGCGCCGACGCCGTCGGCAGCCGCCGAGTTGGTGGTCCGCACGCGGGAGGAGTTGCTTGGCAGCATCGAAACGTTCCGGCGGCATCTGTCGCAGGCGGCGCGCTACCGTTTGGCCATGGCGCGGCGCCAAGCCGATCTGCAAGGCATCCAGCGCGCCTTGACCGTATTTCATCGTGCGGTGGGGAGGCGGCTGCAAAGGGTCGACGAGCAAGAGTACCGGTTGCGTGAGCGTATTCGAGCGCTAGTCGAAGCCGGGTTTCGCGAGCAGCGCGCACTCGAATCGCGCCTCCACCGCTACGATCCTCGCCCGCGGTTTGCGCGGGACCGGCGGCGACTGGAGACGGCCGGTGCCTCGATGGAGCAGAGACTTCGGCTCGACCTTGCCCGCCGCGCCGGCCGTTTGCAAGAACTGTCTGCCAAGCTCTCGCAGTTGAGCCCAATCCGCATTTTGGAACGAGGGTATGCGATTGTGACGAAAGAGTCCGGGGAAATCGTTAGCGACAGCCGCAAGGCGCCGCCGGGCTCGGCGCTCCACGTCCGGCTGGCCAAAGGCGCCTTGGACGCCACCGTCACCCGGAATTGATGCTGTCCCCTGCTAGAATGTGAGTAACTTCATGGCTCTGGATTCGATCAAGGGATCCCTCAAGGAGAAAGGCGTGCGCCTGACCCGGCAGCGCGAGTTGCTCCTTGAACTGATCGACAAAAGCGGTGAACACCTCGACGCCGAACGCCTGTTCCAACTGGCCAAGGAGCAGAATCCCAAGTTGAATCGAGTAACCGTCTATCGCACGCTCAAACTGCTCAAGCAGGGCGGCCTTGTGGACGAACTGGACCTCATGCACTACGGCGGGGACCAGCACTACTACGAGACGCGCATGAAGCAGGAACACGCGCACGTGATCTGTCTGCGGTGCGGCAAGGTAGAGGAGTTCTTTGGCGAGCCTTTGCAGCGGCTGCGACGGCAAATCGAAAGCCACTTCGGATTTCAAGTCCTGTTGGCCCGGACCGAGGTCGGCGGCTTTTGCTCGCACTGTCAATCTTTGCGGGCGCGGGAAATGGAGCAGGCCGCGCGCGAGTCGGCCGCGCAGCAGGCTCTGGCGGAGACTGATGGGCCGGGGCATCGTTCCCGGTCTAAGCGGCCCGCCTGATGGCTCTAGAGGCCTCTGCCAGCGCCAGCACGGCTTCCCTGATCGTTGTCGACCCCAACGGCCATCGTGCGCGGGTGGAGATCAAGCCCGTACCGTTCAAGATCGGCCGGCAGGCGGACAACGATCTGATCCTGCGTGACAGCCGCGCATCCCGCAATCACGCGCAGATCGTGCTGGAAAACGGCCAGTACATCATCGAAGACGCGGGCAGCCGACACGGTGTGTACGTCAACGGCACGCGCGTGGAGCGTCAATTCCTGCGCAATTCCGATCGCATCGAGTTCGGCGTTTCCGATTCCTACCAGCTCATTTTCGCCCTGGATGGAGCCGAACTGAAGCGCCTCATGGAGCAATTGCCCGGCCAGGAGCAGATCGTACGAGCCGGCGCCGGGGCAAATCTTGCGAAGCTGCGCGCGGTGCTCGAAGTGGCGCGAACGCTGCAAACTTCGTTCTCCACGCAGGACGTTCTGAACTCCGTGGTGGACGCCGCGCTCACGGTTACGGGCGCTGAGCGCGGATTCCTGATGCTGCGCCGCACGGACGATCTCGAGATCAAAGTGGCGCGGGACAACCGCGGCAAGCCGCTGGCCGAGTCTGACCTGCGCGTACCCCGCCGCGTGATCCGCCGCGCGCTCGAGCAGCGCCGTGAGTTGCTCTCCATGAACTTCGATCCGCACGCCGCGAGCGAGATCACCACCGAGCACAGCGTGGCCGATCTCGAGCTGCGCAGCGTGGTGTGCGTTCCGCTGGTGCGCATCAACGCAGGAGCCGCGCAGGACACCAGCGTTCTCTCCACCCAAAATGACACCGTGGGCCTGCTCTACATGGACTCGCGCGGTGTGGCCGCCGATCTTTCCGGAGGAAATCGAGAGCTGCTGCAAACGCTGGCCATCGAGGCTTCCACGATTCTCGAGAATGCTCGCCTGATCGAGGAGGAGCGCCAGAAGGAGAAGATCGAAGAAGAACTCAGCGTGGCGCGAACCATCCAGCAGAGTCTGCTGCCGCGCCGGCTGCCCACTGAAGGCTGGTTCCGTGCTTGCGGTTCGAGCATCGCGTCCCATCAGGTGGGTGGCGATTACTTTGACGTGGTAAAGGTCAGTGAATCTTGCTGGGCCACTGTCGTGGCCGATGTCTCCGGGAAGGGCGTTAGTTCGGCGCTGCTCGCGTCGCTACTGCAAGGGGCGTTTCTCACGGCGTCGGATGCGTCCGATCAGATGGCCCCTCAAGTTCAGCGGATCAACCGGTTCTTGAATGAACGAACCGAAGGCGGCAAGTACGCGACGATCTTCTACTGCCTGCTCGATCGCGACGGGAGCCTGCATTACATCAATGCCGGCCAATGTGCGCCTATACTGCTATCGCGCGACGGAAGGTGGGAATATCTAGCGACCACTGCTGTGCCGGTCGGCCTTCTTCCCCAGGCTGAGTTTGTGGTCGAAAAGCGGCAGCTTGCGCCGGGCGATCGACTGGTGATCTACAGCGATGGCGTGACCGAAGCGCAGAATGCCCACAGCGAATTCTTCGGCCGGAAACACCTTCGGGAAATCGCCGTGTCTCACGCGGCCGATGCCGGCCCGGCGCTCCACGACGCCGTCCTAGGCGCGGTGAAAACGTTCGTGGACAGTGCTCCGCAGGCGGATGACATCACGCTGGTGGTCATCGAGTACCAGCCGGACCATTCAAGCTAGCGAATAGACGAAGGCTCTTCTCTGCTTCGGCCCGCTGGCCCTGTTTTTCGAGCACGGCGGCACGCAGGAACAACAAGCGGGGAAACGCAAGCGAAGCGAACAGCTCGGGCGCCGGGTTCGGCACGGGGTTCCGTTGGACAAATGGGGCAGCATCTTGGAGACGGCCGGTTTCGACCTGTGCCCAGGCCACCAGGACGGGGAGGATCTCGTGCGGCGTGGGAGCCGAGTGCTGGTACACGTCCTGAAGCACCGGCAGGGCCGACGCAAAATCTTTCTGTAACAGGAGCGCATAGCCGAGCATGAGTTGCCGCGTCTCTTCTCCGGCGCCAGGCAGAAGCTGCAGGGCGCGCTGTTTCCATTCAGCGGAAGATACCGGAGTCCCGGACAGGAAGCGCGCGACGGCTGCTAGTCCCGCGCCATCCGCCCGTTCGGCAAAATCGCGAGCGCGCTTACGATCGCCAAGATCCAGCTCCCACACGGCAATTTGCGCGTTGACCTGCTGTGCAGGGCCAGGAGGCAGACTCCGGGCCAGACCATCCAACATTGCCACCGCCTGCTGTCTGCGGCCGCTGAGGAACTCCCACTCGGCATAGCGAAACTCCGCCAGCTGGTCCTTGGCTTTACGGCGAGTCTCCAGGTACTGATTGAAGAGCGCGTCAGCGCCGATGGTGTCACCCGTCCTCAAACGAGCGTGGGCCGCCTTGAGCAATGCGCCGCCACCGTTGAAGCCCGGGTCCTTCTCGAAGGACTCGCGGTAGTAGCGCTCCGCTGCGGGGAATTGGCCGAAGTAGAAGTTCACATCACCGAGCGAGTCCAGAGCATTTGGATCGGCGGGCTGGAGCCGCCGGTACTCATCCAGCGCTTTCGTAGCCGCGCTCAAATCGCCGGCGTACATCTCCGCATAGCCGAGCTCGTTGAGAAGCACGGCGCTCGTCGGTTCGGCGGCGAGCGCCATTCTGAAGTTTTGCGTCGCCTCCGCATATCTCCGGCCATTCAAGTTGAGGCGAGCCAGACGATGGAGCAATTGCAAGTCGGTGGGATCGAATCGCACGGCGGTCTCGAGCGCCTGCACGCTGGCTGTGACGTCGCCGCGCAGCTCGGCGGCGAGGGCGGCGAGACGCGCGCGGTCCAGCTCGGAAATCGAACTACCGCGGGCCGAGGCGAGCGCCGTGATTCTCTCCACTTCCGCTCGATTCCCTTGCTCAGCGGCCCATTCGGCCCATGTTACGTACGCCTGTCCGAAGTTCGGATCCGTTGCGGCAGCTCGGGTGAAAGCCGCCGCGGAGGCTGCTGCATCCGCCGATTCCAGGCCTGCGCAATACTCGCGCAGTGCCGCGTCACTCCGCGTTCCAAAACGCCGGACCGGAGCGGTCACCTCTTTCGCCAGAGAATCGGCGAGCGGGATCACTCCCTCTGATTCCGGGCCGTTCATGGCCAATACGCGTTCGACTTTTCCGCGGGAAGTATCGAACAACGCCGCATCCAGGCGCAGGCGCGTGCCCAAACGCGATAGGCGGCCATAGAGAATCCGGTTGGCGCCGGCCAGCAACGCCGCCTGACGCTCGGTTGAAATCCCCGGCGCGCTGAGTGGGCGCAGCCCGAAAGCTCGGTCTGATGCGTGCAGTGTGCTGAATGGAATCACAGAGACGGTGCGCGAGCCGGTCAATTCGGCGGCCATTACCTCGGGAACAGCGCGCCCCATCCAATTCAGCGCATCGTCACCAGTCAGGTTTTCGAACCGCAGGATAGCGATGCGCTCGATGCCAGGTGGTTGGCTCCTTGAGCAGGAAAAAGTCAGGGTGGCGAGCGCCAAAAGAATAAGCGCACTCGGCGTGCGGCCGGTTCGCTCCCGGCTACAGAACACGCGGTTCCATGGTGAGCAGTTCCTGGAACTCGGGCAGCTTACGGAGCGATGTAAACTCGGGATCCTCCATCATCTTCTTTCGGTCGGTCAATCCTTCCTCCAGCGCTTTGCGAATGTAAGTCAGCGCGCGCTCGTTCATTCCCGCCTTGGCGTACGTTTTCGCCAGGTAATAGTGGAACTTGGCGCGCTCTTCCACGCTGCGCTCCTGCAACAGGATGCCCCAGGAGTTACGATGCTCGAACACCTCAGGATCGAGCGCTAGCGCCTTCTCGTAGATCTCAGCCGCCTTCTTGTAATTCTTGCGCGCGAAAAACGCAGTCCCTAGATTACTGTAAATCGAGGCCGAGTTCGGAGTCAGCGTCAGCGCCCGTTGGTAGAGCTTTGTCGCGCGGCGGTAGCTCTTTCTCGAATAGTAGATCGTTCCGAGGTTGTTGACGGCTTCGGCATAGTTGGTGTCGAGTTTTATCGCTCGCTCGTAGTATCGCTTGGCAATATCGGTTTGCATCATCTGGTGGTACGCGATACCGATTTTATTTTGGATCACAGCCGAATCGAGAGGGCATTGTTTATACATCTCGGCCGCCTCCCGGTACATCTTGCGCGCCATGAGAATGTCGGCGCGTTTTTCCGGCGTCAACGGGGCGGGGGTAGGCGTCGTAACGGCGGGTTCCGTGTGGTCGGGCAGCTTCGAAGGATCTAGAAGTGAATTCTGCGCGGAAATTGTTGCGGAACAGCAGAGAACAGAAGCGAGAAACCAGCGGGTCGAGACCATACGGCCTCCTTGGCTCTATTTAAACACATCCATAAGGCGCCGGAAAAACCCCTTGCGCTTTTCGGGCTTCTGGCCCTGTTGATCGCGAGAGCTGCCGGGCTGGCCATTGGGAGCCGCCGCGGCGGGGGCATGACGCAAACGCGGGTCGGCGGAAGCCACTTGGGTGCCGCTGGCGGGAGTGACGGGGGGAGGCGACGGAAGTTCCCACCCCGCTACGTGCGTAGCGCCGGGGTTGGAACCGCCATGCAGGGGGCAGGTTCCCACGGGTTGCGTTCCAGCAATGAACACTTCGGTTCTCTGATTCGGGCAGAATGGCGTGGCCGGCATACCCGATTGTGGATCGATGGCTACGGAAACAATGCCGTCGGGAGCCTGGAACGGTTTGGCGTCGCGGTAAGCGCGGTAGGCGAGCGCCCGCTTCATGAATTCCGCCCAGATCGGAGCGGCGGAGTGGGCGCCTTCCAGGTCCAGTGGCCGGCTGTCGTCAAATCCCACCCAAACTATGCACAGCAGCTCCGTGGTGAATCCAGCGAACCAGCCGTCGCGGTCTGAGGTTCCTGTTTTACCTGCTGCGGGAACTGTAAAGCCGCCGGCACGAACCGCTGCGGCGGTCCCAGAGCGCAGCACTTCTTCGAGCAGGTTGACCAGCAAGTAGGTCACGCGTGGATCCAGCACCTGCCGGGTTTCTGGCTTGGGCTGATAGAACGCCGATCCATTCTGCGCGCGCACCAGCGTGATCCAGTTCGGTTTGGTGTACGTACCCTGATTGGCAAAAACCGTATAGGCGCCCGCGATCTCGAGAGGTGTGGTGTCGTAGGACCCGATGGCCACGGCGGGCGTGGCCTGGATGTCTTCGTTCAGCCCAGCCTTCTTGGCCAACTGCACCACGGCGTCATAGCCAATCATCTCGGCCACCTTGATGGTAGCGACGTTCATGGAGTGCGCCAGCGCTTCGCGCAGCGTCACCTCGCCGTGAAATTCGTGCTTGAAATTGCTGGGCTCGTAGGGCTTGTTGTCGAACCAGAAGGTTGTCGGCACATCGTCGACTATGGTTGCCGGGGTGACGATCCGCGGGCCGCCGTCCACCGCCGTATTCAGCGCAGCGGCGTAAACGAACGGCTTGAACGAAGACCCCGGCTGGCGCAAAGACAGCACACGGTTCAACTGACTGATGCCGTAGTTCCGTCCGCCGATCAGAGCCTTAATGGCTCCCGTGTGCGGATCGAGGGCAATGAGCGACACCTGCGCATCGGGAAACGGCACGTTCTTGAAGCGGCGCTGTCTCTTCAGTTGCTCATCCACATGCTGCATGCCGAGACGTACGGACTCGACCGCCGCCCGCTGAAGATCGAGATCCAGGGTGGTGTAGATGCGATAGGAAGTAGACTGAAAATCCTTGTCCTGAAAGTGAGTCTGCAGGTCGTCGTTCACCAGGTCGACGAAGTACGGCGCCTCTGTCGATTCTGATCCTCCAGACACCAGTTGAACCGGTGCGTCGCATGCCAGCGCATAGTCGCGCTCACTGATGTAGCCGTTCTGCTGCATGAGCGACAGCACCACGTTGCGCCGTTCACGGATACGGTCCGGGTGGCGGAAGGGATTGTAGTAGCTGGGCCGCTGTATCATGCCCGCCAGCATCGCCGCCTCGGGAATCGTGAGCTGCCGGAGATCTTTGCCGAAATAGGCCTGCGCCGCTTCACCGAATCCTCGAATGCCGAAGCTTCCGCGCTGCCCAAGGCTGATCTGGTTGCAATAGAATTCGAAGATCTCTTGCTTGGAGAGCTTCTGCTCCAGCTCGAGTGTGATCATCACCTCCGCGGCCTTGCGCCGCCAGTTCTTTTCGTTGTCCAGCCAGAAGCTACGGGCGAGCTGCATACTTAGCGTGGAGGCGCCCTCGGCTTTGCGGCCTTGCCTGAGGTCGTCGTATACCGCTTTCACGATGCGGATTGGGTCGAACCCGGAATGCTGGAAGAAGCGCTTGTCTTCGGCGGAAATAATGGCCTGGACCAGAACCTGCGGAATATCGGCGTAGTGCACGATACGCCGCTTCTCGCGATTGCGGTCGTAAAGATTGGTGATGAGCTGCGGCTCCAGTTGAAACTGCTCGCGGTCGGTGTTGTCCTGCAAGGAGATGATCTGGGAAATCCGGCCGTTGGCGAATTTGATGACGCCCGCTTCCTCGCGAAAATAGGAATCGTGCCCGGGAAAAATCTCGAGCGCGCCGTCGGGCCGCACATTGAACCAGCCCATGGGATTGTCGCGCGATTCGCGGTAGCCGGCGCGGCGCAACGCAAGCACGATGTCATCGGCGGAAATGGCGTCGCCCACACCGACCACTTTGGGCGCAGCGTAAATTTTCGAGGTGTTGGCAAACGGGCCCGCGCGCAGCTTCTCGTCGATGAGCCGCGAGTATTTGACGTAGAAATAGGTGAAGCCAAGAACGCCGGCCGTGACCAGCAGCACCACACCCGCGAGCAGGGCTTTTCCGAAAGGGCCCATGATGAAGCGGGCAAGCCTGGCATCCCTCGGGACCCGGACTTTTACTTCCTTCTTCTTACGGGCCATTCGACTCTTTTATTGTAGACGAGAAATGCAGCTCGACGGTGTACAAGGGAAGGCTGACCCGGACCGCGTAGCGGATCGCAAAGCGGCTGGTGCCGGGCAAGCGTCGAATCTGCAACTGGTTGGGCGGAAGGTCGAGGCCCAGCGAGCGGCCGCGGGCGAAAATCACTTGCCGCGCTTGGTCCTCAGAGCGGAGAGCCGCCTCCCGAAGAAGTTTCTGGAGTTGGAAATTGTGCAAATAGACCGGGGCCAGAACGCCGCCGATCCCGACCAGAACGCCGAGTACCGCTAAGCCTGCCGCGATTCGCCAAATGGGAGGGCGGGTGGAACCGGGACGCTCCGCGGCGTCACTCACGGGTGCGGCTCAGAGTCCTTCGAAGCCGCCGCGCACAGCTCTTCCCACATGTCGCCACTCCCGGTCCACTCCGCGCTGTCGATGCCGGATATTTGCAGCTCCTCCTCTCTCAGGGTGCCGTGGCCGTAGGGGCAGATATACTCGATGCGCGGCCGGCCGAGTTGTAACATGCGGTCCCACGAACCGGTCTCAATCGGCATGCGCAGCCGGCGCAGGCACACGCGGCAGCGGTAGCGCTGGTCCCAGACGCACAGATAAAGCAGCCCCATGGAGAGCAGAAACCAGACGCCCACGGCCGTCGTGAAGGCCAGATCCACACCGAATCGCGGCATACGGACTCCGTAGAACCAGAGAGGCGCGGACCAATACGCATTGATCGCCTTGAGCATGCCGTAAGATACCGCCCCCGCGATCCCCAGCTTCCCGGCGAAAAAGCACCAATACCGCATATGGGTTAGACGCTACTTCCAGTGTAAAGTTTCCGTGTGAGAAGCAAAAGGGGCTACGCCCGAAAAAGATGGCGCGCAAGGAACATGACATTGGCCGGGCGCTCAGCCAGGCGCCGCATGAAATACGGATACCACGCCTTGCCGAACGGCACATACAGCCTTAACCGATAACCTTCGGCAACCAGGCGCCGCTGGAGATCCCGGCGGATGCCGTAAAGCATTTGGAATTCAAAGCTCTTGGGAGCGATGTGGCGGGAACGCGCGAAGTTCTTGGTCTGCTCGATGATTCCTTCGTCGTGTGTGGCAATGGCCGGATATGTGCCAGCGGAAAGCAGCGTCTTCGTCAGCTCCAGGAAATTTCGGTCTACTTCGGACTTGCCCTGAAACGCAACTTCCGCGGGTTCCAGATACGCCCCTTTGACCAACCGCACGCGGATGCCGCGGTGGCAGAGCATTTCCACATCCTTCTCGCTGCGTCGCAGATAGGCTTGAATCACGATGCCTACGGCGCCGTGTTGCGCGTAAAGGTCTTCCACGAGCTGGATCGTGCGCTCGGTATAGGCACTGGATTCCATGTCGATCCGCACGAACCCGTTCAACTCCCCCGCGCGTTTCACCAGTTGCCCGGCGTTTGCGCGGCAGGCCTCGGCGGAAATGTCCATGCCAAACTGGGTTAACTTGATCGAGACATTACCGTCGATTTGATTCCGTGCGATTTCGTCCAGTGCCCGCAGGTAATCGTCGCGCGACGCCTCGGCTTCTGCCAGGGAAGTGACGTTCTCCCCCAAATGATCGAGCGTCAACGAAATGCCTTCGCCATTAATGCGGCGTGCCGCAGCGAGGGCGTCGGCGAGCGTATCTCCGGCGACGAATCGCGAAGCGGCCCGCCGCGCTACGGCCGAGGTTTCGATCCATCTCCGGAGCCATTCCAGCCTGGAGAGGAGAAGAAAGAAAGTGCGCACCTGATTCCAGCTTAAGACGTTTCGAACAATCCAGGCGTGCGTGGAACAACGTCGACCCGCTCCGGCGCGGGCGGTTCTTCCGCCGTGGTGGCGCCCAGCTCGCGAATGCGCCGCAGCGAGGGGTAGAGCCGCGATTCCAGCGATCCGACACAGCGGTTGAACGCCTCCACGGATTTCCCGAGCGAGCGCCCGATCTCATTGAAATGCGTCTGTAACGTTACGATGCGGTCGAACAGCTCCGCCGCCAGTTGCCGGATTTCTTCCGCGTTCTTGGCGAGCTTTTCCTGCCGCCAGCCGTAAGCGACACCCTTGAGGATGGCAATGAGCGTGGTCGGCGTGGCGATTAGAATCTTCTGGCGCGCAGCGTCTTCCACAAGCGCCGGTTTGTGCTCGAGCGCGGCGCTGAAAAATGCATCGCCAGGCAGGAACAGCACGACAAATTCCGGAGCCGGCTGGAACTGTACCCAGTACGTCTTGCTACTGAGCTGATCGACGTGCTTGGCCACCTGCTGGCTGTGACGGAGCAGGGCATTGCGGCGGTCCGCGTCGGAGCTGGCCGCCACTGCATCCAGGTAGGCCGTGAGCGGCGTCTTGGCATCCACCACGATGGTGCGGTCGCCGGGGAGCTTCACAATCATGTCCGGACGGATGCGGCCGCTGTCGGTTTCCTGTGTTTCCTGTTCGAAGAAGTCGCAGCGTTCCGCCATGCCTGCCAGCTCGGCAACGCGGCGCAGCGTCACTTCTCCCCAGCGTCCCCGCACCTGTGGCGCGCGCAAAGCCGTGACCAGTGCTGCCGTCTCCTTTTGCAGCTCCAGTTCGCGTAGCGCCATCGCTTGAAGCTGCTGCTCGAACCCGCCAAACGCGCGTTGGCGTGCCGATTCCAGTTCGGAGATCTGGGCCTCCAGCTTGACCAGCGAATCGGCCAGTGGCTTCACTACGGTCTCCACTGCCGTCTGGCGCTGCGTCAGGTCGCCGGTCATCTCGACCCGCACCGTCTCCAAAGTCGAACGGGCCGAGTCAAGAAAGCTCTGCTGGTTCGATCGCAGCGCCGTATCGGCCAGCGCCTGGAATGTTTCCGCCATCTTGGCGGGTCCCGTTTGTGCGGAGGCGGCATTCACCTCGGCAAGTTTGCGCGCTGCGTCCAGCTCCACGATCCTGGTACGCATCCACAGTCCCACCAGAAGCGCCCCCAGTGCACATCCCGACACAAGTAATGTAGCGGCGAGAAACGTAGTGAGCATGCTGAAATCACGTTAGCACCGACCGGCGGTCCGGCACTAGTCGCATCTCCTCAGTTTGGAAACCTTCCAGTCACGCAAGTTAGCATCGAGCTGATCCGACGAATGTTATGATGCAACGGTGCAAGTGGGCCGCTATTCTCGCCGTCATGACGGCTCTCCTTCCGTGGTGGTGATCGGCGCCGGTCCGGCCGGTTTGACCGCTGCCTACATTCTCGCCAAGAACAACATCCACGTTACCGTCCTAGAAGCAGATCCCGAATACGTGGGCGGCCTTTCGCGGACGGTACGATACAAGGGTTTTCACTTCGATATCGGCGGGCACCGGTTCTTTTCCAAGTCCCGGCAAGTGGAAGATCTTTGGACCGAAATTCTGCCCAACGACATGCTGGAGCGCCCACGATGCTCTCGCGTCTTCTATGGAGGCAGGTTTTACAGCTATCCTCTGCGGCCGCTAGAGGCGCTTTGGAAACTCGGAGTTGTCGAATCCGTCTTATGCATGCTGTCGTACTTGCACGCCCAGGCGCGGCCCATCAGGAATCCTCGATCGTTCGAAGACTGGGTCAGCAACCAGTTTGGCCGGCGGCTGTTTCGCATCTTCTTCAAGACCTACACCGAAAAGGTCTGGGGAATGGACTGCAAAGAAATCTCCGCCGACTGGGCGGCCCAGCGGATCCAGGGCCTGTCGCTATGGTCCGCCGTCAAGAACGGCCTGTGGTCCGCGCGTCGCACCGAGCAAAGGCGGCCCGTCATCAAGACGCTCATCGATTCGTTCCGCTACCCACGACGTGGTCCCGGCATGATGTGGGAAGCCTGTGCTTCCCGCGTCGACCAAATGGGCGGCGACATCAGGATGGGTCAACGCGTGGAGGCATGTTCGTGGGATGGCTCAATGGATCAATGGAAAGTCCAATGCATGGCGGGGAATGGCGAGCGAAGCGAAATTGCCGCCGATCACGTCATCTGTTCGGCGCCGTTGCGCCAGCTTGCGGAATCGTTGCGGCCTGCGTTGCCGGAAAACGCCATTCGCGCGGCCGGCTCGCTGAAGTATCGCGACTTCCTGACCGTGGCCCTGATCGCTAAAGACCGCAAGCAGTTTCCCGACAACTGGATCTACATCCACGATCCCGCGGTAAAAGTCGGCCGAATACAGAACTACAAGGCGTGGTCACCGGAGATGGTGCCCGATCCGGCGTACGTCTGCTACGGGCTCGAGTATTTTTGCTTCGCAGGGGACGGCTTGTGGCAGTCGAGCAATGAAGATCTTATCGCGCTGGCAAAGCGCGAACTAGTCGCGATCGGTCTCGGTAGCATCGAGGATATCAGCGACGGCTGTGTCGTACGCCAACCGAAGGCTTATCCCGTCTACGACGACGACTATGCCGAGAACGTGCAGTGTGTGCGCCATGCCATTGAAGCCGGCTACCCCAATCTCCACCTGGTGGGAAGAAACGGCATGCACAAGTACAATAACCAGGACCACGCCATGATGACGGCCATGCTTACGGCGGCCAACATTCTTGCGGGCGAAACCATCCACGACGTGTGGCTGGTCAACCAGGACGCTGAGTATCACGAGGGCACGGCCGGAGAGCACGCGGAAACGAGCGGAATACGGCTGGTCCCTTCCCGCGTCGCGGAATGAGAAATCGAGTGCCACATTACGCCTCCTCCTCCAAACGTTGGTCCGCTAAACGGTCTCACGTCTGATGTCTTATCTCGCCGCCACCCTGTTAGCGCTGGCCATCATGGCTCTTCAAGTTGACGGCAATTGGCTGGCATTTGTCGGTTTCGTCGCCGCGGCGCTCGTTAGCTTCGGGGCACCTCGATTGGGCGCTAGTTTCTTCGATCGCGCTGAGAAAATGCTGCACGGTTTTGCCGCGAAACGGCGTTTGGCAGTCATTGGCGTGGGGTTGCTGGCTCTAGCCGTCCGACTGATGCTCATGCCTGTGCTGCCGGTGCCGGAACCCGCGGTCAGCGATGAATTCAGCCATTTGTTACTGGCCGATACGCTTGCACACGGAAGGCTGACGAACCCGACTCATCCGTTCTGGCGGCACTTCGAAACGATTCACGTAATTCAACACCCGACTTACAATTCGATGTATTTTCCGGGCCCGGCGTTAGCGCTGTCACTCGGACAGCTCGTTGCCGGTATTCCGTGGGTTGGAGTTCTGCTGGCATCGGCGGCCATGTGCAGCGCAATCTGCTGGATGCTGCAAGGGTGGCTTCCCCCGGCGTGGGCGCTCTACGGCGGGATATTCGCCGTCTTTCGCTTCGCTGTGTTCGGTTATTGGGTCAACAGCTACTGGGGAGGTGCGGTTGCGGCTCTAGCCGGTGCCCTCGTCCTCGGCGCTTGGCCCAGGGTCCAGAAGCGGATGCGCATGCGCGACGCCGTGGTGATGGGCCTCGGCGCCGCGCTCCTGGTGAACTGCCGTCCGTTTGAAGGCGGAGCGCTTTGCTTAACGGTTGCCGGCGCGATCGTTCTGTGGCTGTGGCGATTACCGCGGCCTACGCTAAAGCGCGCGGTGGTCCAGGTGGTCGTGCCATTGCTGCTGATCGACTGTGCTGCCGCGGGTGCAATGGGATACTACTTCTGCCGCGTTACCGGCAGTCCCTTCCGTTTGCCGTATCAGGTCAATCAACAGACGTACGGTTGGCCCGTAACGCTTCCCTGGTTTGATGTGAAGCCGCGCCATTTAGAATATCCGGACATGCAGTCGTATTTCGACTGGGAGCGGAGGGAACACCGCAAACTGCGATTCAACGAAGAGGCGCTGTTTCTCAATTGTGCGGATGCCATTCTGCTGTGGAGTTTCTTTATCGGCCCAGTCTTTAGTTTGCCGCTGTGCATGCTGCCCCGCGTTCTGCACCAGCGTCGCATGAGGTTCCTCGCTCTTGTTGGGGCAGTGGTTGCGGCGTGCGCCGGCCTCGTGTTGACTCGCTACCCGCACTATTTGGCCCCCGCCACTTGCGTGATCGTCGCGTTGCTCGTCCAATGCATCCGGCACGTCAGAGCCGTCTCACGAAGGCGGCCCTGGCTGCTTGCCATGACCCGGTTCGTGCCGTTGATTGCTATGGCGCTTGCATTCGCGTATGCCGCCTTGCCTGCACTCCGTCGGTTCGAGACCCCAGCCGGGCGATACTTCTCGTGGTCTTCTCCCGGACCGCCTGGCGCGCAGCGTGCGGAGCTGGTTCGCCAGCTTGATCCCAACCAGCAGCACCTGATCATTGTTCGGTACGCACCGCACCACGACTTCATGAAGGAATGGATTGCGAACGCCGCGGACATTGATTCCGCTCACGTTGTCTGGGCGCGCGATCTTGGCCCCACAGAGAACCAAAAGCTCATTCGGTACTTCGCCGGACGCGAGGCATGGCTGTTCGAGCCCGACGAAGCGCCCCCTCGCTTGTCCCCTTACCCGGTGCAGTAGCCACAGAGTTATGCCGGCGAAAAGGACCGCGCAAAGCGAAGCGGGCGGAGCCATGCCATCATCTTAATGAATGCAGAGACTTGATCTGGTTTTCTTTGACGCGGGCGGCGGGCACCGCGCGGCCGCGAACGCGTTGCGCCAGGTCATTGAGGAGCAGCAGAGGCCGTGGGAAGTGCGCCTCGTGAACTTGCAGGAGCTACTGGATCCCCTGGATGTCTTCCGCCGCATCACCGGACTGCGCCTGCAAGACATCTACAACCTGATGCTGCGCAAAGGCTGGACCCTCGGTTCGCCGCAGCTCACGCGCGGCATGCATGGTGTGATCCGCCTGTACCACCGGCCGATTGCGCGGCTGCTCGAGAAGTTCTGGAGTAAGGAACAGCCCGGCGTGGTCGTCTCGCTAGTGCCAAACTTCAATCGTGCGATGGGCGAGAGCCTGCGGCGCGCCTTGCCGCGCGTTCCGCTGGTGACCATACTCACCGATCTCGCTGATTATCCGCCGCATTTCTGGATCGAGCGGCAGCCGCAATACCTTGTGTGCGGCACCGAACGTGCGGTAGCACAGGCGCGCGCCATGGGCCATGACGACGCGCACATCTTCCGCACCTCTGGGATGATTCTGGCCCCCAGGTTCTATGAGCCCGTCGAAATCGACCGGCGTTCGGAACGCCAAAAGCTGGGCCTCGATCCTGACCTGCCCACCGCGATCGTGCTGTTCGGCGGCCACGGCTCGCGCGTCATGCTCGACATCGCGCGGCGGCTGGATGCCTCGGGGCTCAAGCTCCAGCTCATTCTCATCTGCGGGCGAAACGAGGCTCTCGTCCGCGGTCTCCGCGCCATGCCGCACCGCATTCCGATGTTTGTCGAAGGATTCACGAAGGAGGTGCCACACTACATGCGTCTGTCGGATCTGTTCATTGGCAAGCCCGGGCCGGGCAGCATCAGTGAAGCTCTGGTCATGAAGCTGCCGGTGCTCGTGGAGCGCAACGCATGGACGCTGCCTCAAGAACGTTACAATGCCGATTGGGTTGTCGAAAATCAGATGGGCTTTGTGCTGCGGAGTTTCCGTTACATCGTGCAGGCCGTGGCGGAGATGTTGCAGCCCGAAAACTACCGGCGCTTTCACGCCAACGCCGCGGCTCACTCGAACCGCGCAGTGTTTGAGATCCCGGACATCTTAGAGGAGATCCTGAAAACATGCGAACCGTAGCCCTAACCGTCCTAGCATGTCTTAGCCTGCACGCCCAGGACCCGTTTCTAGACTGGATGAACCACATCGCGCAGCGGCAGCTTGACGGGCGCGAAGCTGCCGTTCAAGAGGTGCGATCTGTCGCGCAGGCGGAAGCACGCCAACGTTCGGTGCGCGCAAAGATCCTGGAGGTGATCGGTGGGCTGCCCGATTACGATGGCCCCCTCAACGCGCGAATTACCGGCCGCGTGGAGCGCCCGGGATACGTCATCGAGAAAGTGATTTTCGAAAGCCTGCCACAGTATTTCGTGACGGCGAATCTCTATCGGCCGCGCAACGCTGGACGATATCCGGGGATACTGTTGCCGCTGGGGCACTGGAATGAGGGCAAACTCGCTGCGCAACAGATCGCGGCAAATTTGGCCCTCAAGGGATTCGTTGTGTTGGCCTTCGACCCGGTGGGTCAAGGCGAGCGGCAACAGGCCTACGATCGGCGCCTGCGCGGTTCTCTGGGCGGCGGTGCCACCGATCAGCATATTCTGGCGGGTGCGCAAAGTCTGCTCGCCGGAGAGAGCTTTGCGCGCTATCGCATATGGGACGCGAAGCGCTCGCTCGACTATCTGCTGAGCCGTCCGGAAGTCGATGCCGATCGAATCGGCTGCACCGGATGTTCCGGTGGCGGCACGGTCACGACCTACATCTCGGCGCTTGACCCGCGCATCAAAGTCGCCGTGCCAGCGTGCTACATCAATACGTTTCGCCTGCTGTTCGCGGGACCCACGGGCGATTCCGAACAGAGCATCCCCAACTTCCTCGCGGCGGGCCTCGATCTGGCTGATTACATCGAGCTGTTCGCACCCAAGCCCTGGCTGATCCTTTCCACCGCGGATGATTTCTTTCCGGTCGATGGCGCGCGGCGCGCCTACACCGAAGCGTCAAATTGGTACGGCATCTACGGAGCGAAGGACAAGATCGCCTGGACGGTGGGTCCCGGCGGGCATGGTACTCCGCTCAAAGATCGCGAGGCCCTCTACGGCTGGATGATTCGCTGGCTGAAAGACGGCAACGGAAGTGCGAAAGAGGAGCCCGTGGAGTTGGCTGCCCCGTTTGATTTATGGGCGACCGAAACCGGGCAGGTGGAGGGTCGCGATCTTAACGAGGTCATCCGCGATGATTTCCGCAGCAAGCAATCAGCAGGCAGCCGCGCACAGATGTTGGCGGAGATCCGAAAGTGGGCGGCACTTCCCGCCAGTTCGTCTCCGTTGACCGCGCCCGCCGATGGCCGCAATCTGACTATCGAAACCGAACCGGGTGTGCAAGTTTCAGCGAAGCTGTACGCGCCGCGGACGGAAGAACGCAAACCCGCTGTGTTGCTCGTCGACGGTCCGGAGGCACTGGCCCAGGAGTTGCAAAAGTCCGGCAACGTGGTGCTGTCACTCACGCCGCGGGGTTTGTCCGCCACTCACTCGCGCGCGCTCATCGGCGACTGGATCACCAACACACGCGCTCTGATGATCGGCCGCGATCTTGCGGGCATGCGGACCGGCGACATTATTCGCGCCGTGGATTATTTGGCATCGTGCCCGGATGTCGACCAGAATTCGATCCGCGGCATTGCCCGAGGTGTGCAAGGCGTCTGGCTGCTCATGGCGGCGGCTGTCGATCCGCGCCTGAGCCGCATCTGGTTGGACCGCACGCCGTTGAATCTTCGCTCGGCACTCGACAACCCTCTGTCGCATGACCTCCACGATGCCATCATTCTGGGCTTTGCCCTGCACTGGGATCTCCCGGACATGGTGGCGGCAATCGCTCCCCGCGAGGTGATCTGGAGTGACCCTACCGATTGGATGCAGATCGTTCTGCCCAGGCTGAATGGGTACCTCTACAGGAACTTTGAGGAAAGCGATGAGCGATTTCTGAACCGGCTGATGAAGTAGACCTAAAGCTTGTGAGGGGTGTTCTTGCTTTGCTCCGCCGTCCGCACCAGATTCTCAAGCTGCTGCTCCGGAATCGTGAGTGTGAGGTTGACGCTGTTGCCGTCGGCCTGGACGCTGAGGTTTTGAAGGATGGCACTGATCGTGGACGCGCTGGATGCCGGCGCATTGGCCGGCACCATGTTCACGAGAAAGCGCACCACGTCGGCCAGCGCCGTTGCATTCTGGCTGGAGTTCGACACCGCCTGGGCGGAGATTTGAATTACGTCGTCGAACTTGACGCCGCCGCTCGTCTGCTGAATCGTTTTCAAGAGGTCGGAATTCAGGATGCCATTCAAGTTCCCACCCGACCCGATCTGGCTGCTGAGCGCGGACAACGGCAAGATGGATATAGACCAGGCGTCGAACGATCCGCTCAATTGCTCTACTTGAGAGGCGAGAGACGCTTCGATCGATGTGCTGCTGGCGGAACGGCGGTCGATCGCGCCGTGAACGCTGCTCAGGTCACCGGCAATGGCAATCGAGTCTCCAAAGAAAGCCAACCCGTGCGGGTGGGAGCTGTTTTTGCCTGTGAGGATCTGAACGCCGTTGTAGGTTTCCACGGTCTGTCCAGCCGCCTGCGCGGCGGCGAAGATGAGCGGCGTATCGAACGTTCCTTTCGCCAGCACGAGGCCGTGTTGGTGTGCGTCGGTTCCCGTGAGGATTTCGTGCAGATCGCGTCGCGGATCAAAACCCGTCGCCGCCATGAACTTCGCGAGGCCGGGGTCGTTATTGGGTACTTGCGAGAGTAGAAACCGACCCAACGGGGAACCCACGGACTGGTCAACGTTGACGCCCGCGGCCACCTTAGCGTCTGGCATCAAGAGATTCAACAATGCGGAGTCCGCGGCGTGCAGCAGGCCGGCAGACAACACGAAAGCCAATACGGCAGGAATAGCACGGGTGATCATGCTGGGAGCGCCTCTCTCTGGCTTAAACGCGGCAGGCGTGCTGAAAGTTCCAAAAACATCAGTCTCCAGCCTTGACCTTGACGTCCGTTACCGGAACCTGCTCGACGATCTCGATGCCGAATCCTTCGAGTGCCACGATTTTGCGGGGATGATTAGTCAGCAGGCGAATGGTGTGCAGGCCAAGGTCAGAAAGGATCTGCGCGCCAATGCCGCTTTCGTGCTGGAACTGCCTCTGTCCCGCCGGATCTTTATAGTGCATGAAGTCGCGGCCATGCGAGACCATGCGATTGACGCCCTGCTCATCCTTCTCCATCCGAAAGCCCGGGCCGGTCTGATGAAGGTAAACCAGAACGCCCACACCCGCCTCTGCAATTTTGCGCAGAGACTCGCGCACCAGGTTGTGGCAATCGCAAAATGTGGAACCGAACACGTCGCCGTAGACACAGTGCGAATGCATGCGGACTAGCACGTTCTCTTCACCAGCGGGCTCGCCGCTGATCAGAGCCAGATGCATTTCGGGGTTGATCTCACTGGCGTATGCCACTGTACGAAACTCGCCGAACTCGGTTTCGATACATCCCTCGGCGCGCCGGTGGATGTAGCGCTCGTGCTTCCTGCGATACCGGATCAGCTCGGCGACGGAGATCATTTTCAACTCGTGGTGTGCGCAGAACTCCTCGAGCTGAGGCACGCGGGCCATGGTGCCATCAGGGTTCATGATTTCGCAGATCACGCCCGCGGGCGCCAGACCGGCGAGGCGTGACAAGTCCACCGAGGCTTCGGTTTGCCCGGCGCGCACCAGCACACCGCCTTCGCGGGCGCGCAGCGGAAACACATGGCCGGGCCGGGCGAGGTCTGCCGGGCGCGCCGCCCGATCGATTGCCGTCAGAATGGTGCGGGTCCGATCGGCGGCGGAGATGCCGGTGGTCACGCCCTGTAGCGCGTCGATCGACTCGCAAAAAGCCGTACCGAAGTTCGAAGTGTTTTGCGGCGAAATCAAGGGCAGGCGCAGATAGTCGCAACGTTCGGCTGTCAGAGCCAGGCAAATCAGGCCCCGGCCATGGGTCGCCATGAAGTTGATGATCTCTGGGGTGACCTTTTCCGCGGCGATCGTCAGGTCCCCTTCGTTCTCTCGGTCCTCGTCGTCCACCACGATGATGATGCGGCCGGCGCGGATTTCTTCCACCGCTTCGGGAACTGAGACAAACGGCATACGGCTGTTCTTACTATAGCTGGTTGCCAGCACTCCGTTGGTGGCTGAGGGCGGCGGGGTGCACGCCTTGATAAGATGAATCTCTAAGCGGTCCGTGGGATGTTTTTGCGAGCTGATCCATGCTGCTGCTTCTGTTGCCAATCTCGCCTTCGCTGCCGAAGCTGAGCCCCACTGCGGTTATTGACATCCTCGTTGTCGCGTTCGTGATCTATCAACTGCTGATGATTGTGCGCGGCACACGCGCCGGCCACATCCTGATCGGCATTCTCACCATGGTGGCGGTCTATGCGCTCGCGGTGTGGGCGGGGCTGGAGGCGCTGCGGTCGGTGCTGTCGTACATCGTCCCGTACACCGCGATTGCGGTTATCGTCCTGTTCCAGTCGGAAATCCGGCGCACGCTGGCGCGCATCGGCCGCAAGCGGTGGTTCGCCAGAGGCTTCAAGAGGCCCGAATCGATCGACGAAATCCTAGTGGCGCTGGGCAGGCTGTCGCAGCGAAAAGCCGGGGCGCTCATTGTGCTCGAGAGGGACATCGGCTTGCGAACGTTCGTCGAGAGCGGCGTGCGGCTGGATGCGGAGATTTCAGCGGATCTGCTGATGGCGATTTTTGAGCCGGGAGCGGCGCTCCACGATGGATCGGTCATCGTACAGAAAGACCGCATCAGTGCGGCGGCGTGTTTCCTCCCACTGACGACCAATCCCGCCGTGCCCGCCAACCTAGGCACACGGCATCGCGCCGCCATCGGGATCACGGAGGAGAGCGATTGTCTTTCGCTCGTAGTGTCGGAAGAGACCGGAGATCTTTCCGTGGCTGCGTTCGGCGAGATCCATCGCGGTGTGAGCCTGCACGAGATGGACGAACGCATTAACGCGCACTTCGGCGTGGACAAGCGGGCTGGACCACTGCCGAGCGAGCCGGTAGACGCACTAGCGGAAGCGCGGGCCAAACCCGTCGAGAAGGCTGGTTGACGGTGCTCGGAATCTTGACCCACAACATCGGCTGGAAGCTCCTGTCGCTAGCTGCCGCGGTGCTGATTTGGATTTCCGTGGCGAGTGAGCCGGAACTGGCGACGCTGCAATCGGTGCCGGTGGAGTACAAGGGCGTGCCGGACGATCTGGAGATCAGCTCCGAGGTTCGTGAGAACGTGACCCTGGAAACGCGCGGTCCCTCGGGGCGTTTGCGCGACATTGCGGGAGCTCGGCCGGCGGTGGTGCTGGATTTTTCGCCGGTCCGCGAGCCTGGCGAGCGGACCTTTGATCTGGATGAGCGCACCGTAAGCCTGCCGCGGGGAATCCAGCTGGTGAGGGTGATTCCGGCGCAATTGAGATACACATTCGAGCGCCGTGCCACGCGCGAGGTGCCTGTGGAGGTGCGGCTCTCTCCGCCACATCCGGGTTATGTGGTTGTGAGCCAAGAAGCGATTCCTCCGAAGCTGACGGTGATCGGGCCGGCTTCGGCTGTCAGCCGTACGACATCCGTTGCTACCGACCCCGTCGACATCAGCGGCGTCATCAGCAATGCACAGTATCAAGTGAATACGTACCTCCCCGAGCTGAGGGCGCGTTTTCAGGGTCACTCGCACGTCACTGTTCGTGTGGTGGTGGAAAAGAAATAATCAAGCATGGGGAAAGAGCTTTTTGGCACCGACGGGATTCGCGGCGTCGCCGGCGAGTATCCGTTAGACGCTCCTACGGTCCACGGCTTCGGCATGGCACTCGCGAGCGCGGTGCGCCATCTGAGTCCGGACCCCGAAATTCTGATCGGCATGGACACGAGGGCGTCCGGGCCGTGGATCGCCGAGCAGGTAGCCGGCGGGCTCGCGAAGCGCGGTGTGCGGGCGCGGCTGGCGGGCGTCATCACAACGCCGGGGGTCGCCTACCTGACGCGCTCGGACGCCTTCGTCGCCGGGGTGATGATTTCGGCTTCGCACAATCCTTATCAGGACAACGGCATCAAGGTCTTCGGTCATTCCGGCTTCAAACTGCCGGACGAAGGGGAACACGGTATCGAGCAGGAGATTTTCCGGCTGCTCGATGAAGGCGCCCACGACGTGGAGCCGAAGCCGTTGGCGGCCGATCCGGGCCTCGACCAGCGCTACATAGACTACCTGCTTTCCACGGCTGCGGTCCGGTTCGACGGCATCCGCATGGTGATTGATTGCGGCAATGGCGCCGCATCCGCGCTGGCACCGGAGTTGTTCAGTCGCAACGGGGCCGAGGTCCACCCGATCTTCTGCACCCCGAATGGGCGGAACATCAACCTCGATTGCGGCGCCCTGCACGTGGAACATCTGCAACAGGTGGTGGTGGAGCAGAAGGCGGATCTCGGCGTGGCGTTTGATGGCGATGCGGACCGCGCGATCTTCGTTGCCGCCAGCGGAAAGACTGTGGATGGCGATGCCGTGCTGCTGATCGCGGCGCGGTCCCTGAAGGCGGGCGGACATCTGAAGGGCGACGTCGTGGTGTCCACGGTGATGGCGAATCTGGGGCTGGAAACGGCGTTGGCGCGCGAGGGTATCCGCATGCTGCGCACGCCGGTGGGCGACAAATACGTGCTCGAGGAAATGGTGCGAGTGGGAGCAGTGCTGGGCGGCGAACAGTCGGGGCACGTCATTTTTCGCGAGTGGGCGACGACCGGCGACGGCATGTTGACGGCGCTCCGCGTGCTCGAAACGGCGTGCCGTGCAGGAGCCGGCCTGGACGAGCTGACGCGCGGCATGCGGATTTATCCACAGCGCCTTTATAATGTCCGGGTGCGCGAGAAGAAGCCGCTGACCGAGCTGCTGGCGGTGGAACACGAGATCAGCGCGTGCGAGAAAGAACTGGGATCTGCCGGCCGCGTGCTCGTGCGGTTCTCGGGAACCGAACCGCTGGTTCGCGTGATGGTGGAGGGGCCGGAGCTGGCGCAAGTGGAGAATTTCGGCCAGCGCATTGCCCGCGCCATCGAGCGCGAGATCGGCGTAGAGTAAACTTAGCTTTTCCAAGGAGAACAATATGCGTTTGATGCTTTCCCTGCTGTTGTTGTGTTCCGCGGTGATGGCGCAACAGAAGCGTGCCAAGCTGCCCAACGAGCAGTGGGTGAAACTTTTCAACGGAAATGACTTGAGCGGATGGATTGAGGTCGGGCACGAGAAGTGGACCGTCGAAGATGGCACGATTCACGGGCAGGCCGTCACCAAAGACTACGGCTACCTGAAGACCGACAAGAACTACAAGGATTTCGAGCTGACCTTGCGCTTCAAATGCGAGGGCGACGGCAATAGCGGCGTCTTCTTTCACACCGAGTTTAAGCCGGGCACGGCGGATGTGAGCCAGGGTCTGCAATTTGAGATCGACCAGGTGGTGGGGCACACAGGCGGCATTTACGGCGACGGGCGCCAGTGGATTGTGTGGCCTGCGCCGGAGTTCGAAGGCGTGATTCACCGCAACGATTGGAACGACTACTTGATAAAGGTCGTCGCGAACCGCTACGTCGCGCGTCTGAACGGAATCGTGATCCTGGATTTCACGGACCCCACGCCGAAGTCGTTTGACGGCTCGATCGCGCTGCAACTCCATTCCGGCGGCAGCGGCAACATGCGCTTCAAGGACATCTACATTCACGATCTCTCGCAGCGGTAGTTGGCATGCCGCTGCGGCTGCTCAATTAGTCCGGCACAGCCGCTAAAGGGACACACGCATGCATCGCATCACGCTGATTTTCTTCGCTGGCTTGTCCATGGCTGTCGCGCAGCCCATCCCGCGGCCGGAGTATCCGCAGACGCAGTTTCAGCGAGAGCAATGGTTGAACCTCAACGGCTCGTGGGAGTTCGAGTTCGACGACGGCAACCGTGGCCTGGCGGAAGACTGGGCGTCCGCCGGCAAGACTTTTTCCCGCCATATCACCGTGCCCTTCTGCTTCGAGAGCGCGCGCAGCGGGATCGCCGATACGTCGTTTCATCCGTGGGCCTGGTACCGGCGCGGCGTGACCATTCCGGGCCATTGGAAAGGCCGCCGCGTGCTCCTGCATTTCGGGGCAGTGGACTACCGCGCGATGGTCTGGGTCAACGGCCGTTTTGCCGGGCGCCACGAGGGTGGCCACACGCCGTTTCAGTTCGACATCACGGATCTTCTCAAACCCGGCGCGAACGGCATCACGGTACGCGCCGAGGACCCGCCCACGGACCGCTATATTCCGCGCGGTAAGCAATATTGGGAGGTGAAATCTGCCGGTATTTTCTATACACGGACGAGTGGCATCTGGCAGACGGTGTGGCTGGAAGCGGCCGGCGATAGTTATCTCGCCCATGTGCGTATCACGCCCGCGCTCGACGGTACGGTTCGGTTCGATGCGGCCATCGCGCGGCCCGCGCCGGGTTTCGAATTTGTGGCGAAGATCCGATACGAAGGAGTCGAGGTGGCGCAGAGTTCCGTGCGCGCGGAAGGACCAAGGGCCAGCGCTGTGGCCATCGTCTCCGACCCCAAGCTCTGGTCGCCAGGGCGGCCGCGGCTGTACGATGTCACTTTCGAGCTGCGCCACGATGCCACGGTGCTCGACCATGTCGGCTCTTATTTTGGCTACCGATCCGTCACAGGGGAGAGCGGCCGTGTCCTGCTGAACCGCGACACGATCTTTCTCAAGTTCGTGCTGGACCAGGGCTACTGGCCGGAAAGCATTCTCACGCCGCCGTCCGATGAGGCGATCCAATACGACATCCGCATGGCGCAGGCCATGGGTTTCAATGGTGCGCGCAAGCACCAGAAACTCGAAGACCCACGCTATCTGTACTGGGCGGACAAAATGGGTTTTCTGGTTTCGAGCGAGATGGCGAACGCGTATTTGTTCGACGACGGATATGTCGAACGCTTTACGCGCGAATGGATGGAAGCTGTGGAACGTGACTACAACCATCCCTCGATCGTCATTTGGGTGCCCATCAATGAGAGCTGGGGCGTGCCCGACCTTCAGGACCCGCGCCAGCAGAATCATTTAAAATCGCTCTATGCGCTCACCCATTCGCTCGACTCGACGCGCTTGGTGATCGACAACGAAGGCTGGCAGCACACGGATATGACCGACCTGTTCGCGCTGCACGACTACGCGCGCACCGGTGAGCTGCTCTCCGAGCGCTACAAGGATCTCGGCAAGCCGGGAGCGCGCATTCCGAATGACGGCGTCGCAGCGCTCGCGCCCGGCGCGAGCTACAACGGTTCGCCGTTCTACCTTTCCGAATTTGGCGGTATTGCCTTCATTCCGCCCGGCCACGAGGTGCCCAAGGAATCCTGGGGGTATTCGGGAGTGGAAAAGACGCCCGAGTCCGCGCTCGCCCGGCTCCGGAGCCTGTACCAGGGCATCGAGCGGGTGCCTGCATGGGCTGGCCTGTGCTACACACAATTGACCGATGTCGAGCAGGAAATCAACGGTCTCATGACCTACGACCGCAAACCAAAGTTCGACGTGAAGACGGTCAAAGAAATCAACGGGCTAATCGAGTAGAATAGGCATTCCTGCCATTGTTCGCTCTTGGCGAACAAGAGTTGCGGGTGTGTTAACATGCGGAGCATGCTGGGAGTAATCGAGGGGGCGGTCTGTGCGGCTTTCTGCGGCGCTGGGGCCATGGCCTACGGCGTACGGGGAAGGTCGTCGACGCTATTCGCGCCGTCGGTGTATCGTGGCCCGTCATCCAGGCGGGCGCTCGCGCTGACATTTGACGATGGTCCCAGCGAATCCACGCCGGTACTGCTGGAAATGCTTACAGCTCATGATGTTCCGGCAACTTTCTTTCAGTGTGGCGTGAATGTTTCGCGGTTGCCTGAGGTCGCGCGGGAGGTCGTACAGCGCGGCCATGAGGTGGGTAATCACAGCCATACGCACCCTAAGTTCTATTTCCGGAACCCTGAATTTATTCGCGAGGAGTTGGCGCGCGCCCAGACTGTCATCCAAGACACGACCGGTGTGTCTCCCGCGCTATTCCGTGCGCCTTTCGGGATTCGCTGGCCGGGCCTGCGGGAAGCCCAGCAGCAGCTCAACCTGTTAGGGGTGATGTGGACCGTGATTGCGCGCGACTGGAAACTGGCCGCCCCGGCGATTGTCCGCCGCGTACTGGCGAGAGTGAGGAATGGAGCGATTGTTTGCCTTCACGACGGTCGTGGACTGGAGGCCCGGCCAGCGGTGGAACCGATGATGGAGGCGGTGCGGCAACTCATCCCGATGTTGAAAGCCGAAGGGTACCATTTCGAAACCGTAAGTCAATTAATATGTCAGACGAACTGATCCAGAGAGTCCGCAACGTTATCGCCAACACCCAGCGCATCCCGGTGGAGAAGATCACCATCGACAGCTCCTTTCAAGAGCTGGGAATCGATTCGATGGACGGTGTCAACATACTGTTCGCTCTCGAAAATGAATTCAATATCACGATCCCTGATGAGGCAGCCAGGCAGATCCGCGACGTGCGCCAGATGATTGAAGGCGTCGAAAAATTGATTGGGGGCGGCACGGCGGACGCTGCGGCCGTGACCTCATAGGAATGAACCGCGTTGCTGTCACGGGTATCGGCGTAATCTGCGCGCTGGGTCGCAATAGCGAGGAATTCAGCCGGGCGCTCCGCGAAGGGCGCTCCGGCATCGGGCCCATTCAAAGTGCTGACTGCACTACGCTCCGGTTTCACAATGGCGCCGAGGTTCAGGGTTACGATCATCGCCCCTACTTCGATGACAAGCGCGCCGACTTCATGGACCGGTTCGCGCAGTTTGCGGTGATTGCCGCGCGCGAGGCGGTGTGTGACGCGGGCATTCAATGGACGCCGGAGCTGCAGGAGTCGAGCGCCATCATCACCGGCTCTTGCGTGGGGGGCCAGGCGACCGAAGACACGGGGTTTCACAACGTTTACAAGTTGGGGCAGAACCGCGTACATCCTCTCACTATCCCCAAGACGATGGCCAACGCGGGCGCTAGCCACATCTCCATGGAATTCGGAATCACCGGTCCGAGCTACACCATCTCCACGGCCTGCTCGTCGGCTTCGCACGCCATCGGCCAGGCTTACTGGATGGTGCGATCGGGGATGGCGCCGCTGGCGATTACTGGCGGCAGTGAAGCGCCGCTCAGCTTCGGGATTCTGAAGGCGTGGGAGGCTTTGCGCGTGGTTTCGCCGGACACCTGCCGGCCATTCTCCAAGGATCGCAGCGGCATGGTGCTGGGCGAGGGCGGAGCCATGCTGGTGCTGGAGCCGCTAGAGGCCGCACGAGCCCGAGGCGCGCACATTCACGCGGAGATCGTGGGTTTCGGCATGTCGTCCGATGCCTGCCATATCACGCAACCCTCAGCCACTGGCGCCGCCCGGGCCATGCGCGCCGCCATCTGCGATGCGCACTTGATGCCGGAAGCCTTCGGTTACATCAATGCCCACGGTACGGGCACGCAAGCCAACGACACCACCGAGACCTCGGCCATTCGCGCGGTATTCGGCCCGCACGCCGACAGGCTGGCCGTGAGTTCCACCAAGTCCATGCATGGTCATGCGCTCGGTGCCGCTGGCGCCCTCGAAGCGATGGCCGCGATTTTCGCATTGCGCGACGGCTTCCTGCCGCCCACGGCGAACTATACCGAGCCCGATCCGGAGTGCGATCTCGACGTGGTACCCAACGTGTCGCGCTTGGCGCAGATCGAGTATGCGCTATCGAACTCCTTCGCTTTTGGCGGCTTAAACGCCGTGCTCGCCTTTCGCCGCTAATTCACTGATTCTTTACAAGTTTGACCTAATCTTTTCTTTAAGATAAAAATTATGGGAAGGATTCGGGAGGCGCCAGCCGATTCCGAGGATTCGCGCCGCGGGTTTTTTCTGACGGTCATCTACGGCTTGTGGAGCGTGATCGGCGCTTCGCTCGCCACCCCGGCGCTGCTGTATCTATTCCTGCCTCCCAAAGTTCGCACCGAAGCGGAGTGGGTCGACGCTGGCGACATCGCTAAGCTACAGCCGAAAGTGCCGGTCGAGGTCGTCTTTCGCAAAAACCGCGTCGACGGCTGGAAGATTACCAGCGAGAAACAAACCGCTTGGGTGGTCCAATTACCCGATCAGAAGATCGTCGCTTTTGGCCCGCAGTGTACGCACCTGGGCTGCGCGTACCACTGGGACGACGCCAAATCGGAATTTCTGTGCCCGTGCCACAACTCGGTATTCTCCGTGGACGGCACGGTAGTCTCCGGTCCGGCGTCGCGTCCGCTCGACCGCTACGAAACCAAGATCGAGAACGGCAAACTGCTGATGGGCGCGCTGCACGAATCGCCGGACATGAAGTCATGAACTTCAAGGGCCGGCTGCGGCTCTGGCTCGACCACCGCACCGGTGTCGAGACCGCCGTCCGCAATTTCCTGTACGAAAACATTCCGGCATCGAGCGGCTGGCACCAGGTTCTGGGTAGTGTGGCGTTGTTCCTGTTTCTGACCCAGGCCTTCACGGGCGCGCTGCTGGCATTCAATTATGCGCCCACGCCCGGCGACGCCTACAATAGCCTCCGCTACATCCTTGCCGAGGTAACTGCCGGGCGTCTGATGCGCGGCCTTCACCACTGGGGCGCGAGCATGATGATCGTGATTGTCGTGCTCCACATGACCCAGGTTTTTCTCTACGGCGCGTACAAGAAACCGCGCGAGGCGACCTGGATGGTGGGCGTTGTGCTGCTGCTGGTGACGCTGGCGTACGGTCTTACCGGATACCTGCTGCCGTGGGATAACCGCGCTTACTGGGGCACGGTGGTGGCGACTCAGATTGCCGCGCAGGTTCCCGTCCTGGGACCGTATCTAGTGCGTCTACTGGGCGGACAAGGCGAGGTCGGTGTGGTGACATTTGCGCGCTTCTACGGCCTGCACGTGCTGTTGCTCCCGCCGGCCACCTTGCTATTGATCGCCGTCCACATCTATCTGGTGCGAAAGCACGGCGTGGCCCCTGAGCCCTGCGATGAAGCGTTGCCGCCGAAGAAATTCTTCCCCGGGCAAGTGTTTCGCGACACGGTCGCTATTTTCATCGCCTTCGCGATCCTTTTCGTTCTGGCGTTGGCGGCGCGCGTACCGCTCGAGCAGCTTGCCGATCCCACGGACACAACCTATATCCCGCGGCCTGAGTGGTACTTTCTCTTCCTGTTTCAAACCCTCAAATTGTTCGAGGGACCTCTCGAAATAGTAGGCAGCGTAGTCCTGCCCACGCTGGCGATCCTGGCGTTGCTGCTCGTGCCCTTCATCGATCGCGGGCGCATGCGCAAAGTCACCCAGCGGACGGTTGCCGCGGCGGTCGTGGTTCTCGCCGCCATCGGTTGGGGTGGTTTGACTCTCGCCGCGGTGGCCACGACGCCAAAACAGCCCATCGCGGCCGAGGTCGATTTCTCCCAGCCCACCGATTGGCTTGAGCTTTCTCCGGTTGAGATGGCGGGAATCGGCTATTTTCGTCAGGAAAATTGCATCAGTTGCCACACCGTGGGTTTGGGGAAGCCTAGGATCGGCCCGGATCTCGCTGCTCGAAGCATCCGCAAGTCGGCCGCGTGGATGATCCAGCACTTCAAGCGTCCATCGGCGATGGTGCCGGGCAGCGCGATGCCGCCCATTCAGTTGAGCGACGCGCAGCTCAACACGCTGGCGGCGTTTCTGCTGAAGCTGAATTCACGCAATGCCGAAGCGTTACAATCGGCGCCGGATTTCGCCGTCGAGGGCGCCCTTATCTATCAGAAGAGCCAGTGCGGCTCCTGCCACGCCGTGAACGGTGTGGGTGTCAAACTCGGCCCGCCACTCAACGGCCTCAAACAGCGCCGCACCGAGCAATGGGTGGAAGACCACTTCCGCAATCCCCAGGCACTTTCGCCTGGCAGCATCATGCCGCCGTACCGGTTTACTCCCGCGGAGATGGAGAAGATCGTGGCATATCTGTTCGTTCTGCCTGAGTAACCGCCGTTACACCAATGCTGCCGTCGAGTGAATCCCCGCCGAGCGCAGTGCCGCTGCCATTTTCTCTAGTGCCGTTTTGTGAATCTGCGAGACGCGGCTCTCGTTGATGCCGAGAATTCCGCCGATTTCCTTCATCGTCAATTCTTTGGAGTAATAAAGCGTAACCACTTTCTGATATCTTTCCGGTAGCGTTTTCACGGCTATAGCCAGGACCTGCCGCAACTGCTCATGGGCGCACATGTTGTCTGGCTGGCTTTCCCGAGACGCCGGGAACTCCGGGGTATTGTTCTGTTCGCGGTCGGATGCATAGCTCGAAGCCGACATCAGTCCGACGGTTCGCAGCTCCAGCACCATGCGCCGCCAGCGATCTACCCCCACTCCCAGTTTTTCTGCGATCTCGGCTTCGTTGGGGGCCCGCTTCAGCTTGTCGGAAAGCTCGCGCGTGATTGCCTCCACCATTTTCTGGCGCTTGCGCAGATCGCGCGACGCCCAATCGAGCTGTCGCAGGCTGTCCAGCATGGCTCCCTTGATGCGGTACTTCGCATAACTGTGGAAGACTACCTGCTTGGCCGGGTTGTACTTCGTCGCAGCGTCAAACAGGCCCAGCACTCCGGCGTGAATGAGGTCGTCGAGGTCGACGTGCACAGGAAGGCTCTCATGCACTCTGACGGCGATTGCCTTCACCAGCGGAAGGTGATCGAGCACAATCCGGTCCCGGACCGCATTCGAAACTTTGTTCCGCCGCCGCACGGGCGCACTGAGGGTGCTAGTCTTTTCTGTTTGTAGTCGCATGTACGTGATCCGCCGGGAGCTTGGATTTGTTCTCGTGTCGCTTGCCGCCCGACACCTTGACTAATGCAATGCCGGGGCCACGTGAACTACATCCGGCAAATTACTTAGATTCAGCGTGAAGTTTCGAGAAGGAAGCGATCGTGTCCCTGAATGAAACACGCTGTTGCCTGACGCGTGTTTCGAGTTGGGATCGCGTTCCGTTTTGAATCCACAGCCGCTAGTTTGTTTTCCCTATTGTGCTGCCGCCCCGGACTTCGATAAGGCCGCGCGATGTCTGGCAGACTATGAATATGACAGCGGCCCACCGCACACCACGGACATTGACTTTCGTTTTGCTGGCCTGCCTGGCCGTATCCCTGGTCTGTGTCGTCTACCCGATCTACGTGATCCGGCCGTTTCGGGCGCAGGGCGCGCGAGAGCTGACGGCGGCGCTGATGGTCGCGCGCTTCCGCCCAATGGCCACCGTGATCTCAGCGCTAGTGGCGCTCGCGGCGCTGGCCGGCTATTGGCGCGCACAATCAAGCAAGTGGTGGCGGATTCTCGCCGCGGTGGGCGCGGGCTTGGTCTGCGTACTGGCGGTTCTCACGCGGGTCAACGTCTACGAGCTGATGTTTCACCCCATCGATCGGGCTTCTTTCTCCGCAGCGACGAAGTCGAAGCTCGATGGCGGCGAGAAGGTGATCGCCGTCGTGGTGAACGGCGAAGCGCGAGCTTACCCCGTGCGCTCCATGTCCTACCATCACATCCTCAACGACGACGTGGGCAAGACCGCCATTGTCGCGACCTATTGAACGCTCTGTCACACCGGTCTGGTGTGGACGAGAGAGGTCGACGGGATGCGGCTGACCTTTCACCTGGCCGGCATCAACAACCAGAACTTCATCATGCGCGATGAGGAGACCGGGACTTATTGGCAACAGATCAGCGGCCTCGCCATCGCCGGTCCACTCAAAGGCCGGCAGTTAACGCTCGTTCCCTCCGACGAGCTCAACTTCTCGACGTGGCGCTCCGAGCAGCCGCAAGGCACGGTTCTCAACGACGTTGCCAAGTACGTTTCCGAATACGCCCACAAGGATTGGGACGTGCGCATGAAGCGCGAGCGCGTGGTGATCAGCTTTGCCGAGCACGGCATGCAGGCACGCGACCTGATGCTGGGTATCCAGGCGTTCGGCGCGAGCCGCGCGTTTCTGTATGACGAGGTCATCAAGCAAAAGTTGGTGAAAGACCACGTAGGCGCTGAGCCGGTGCTGCTCGTGGTCGGTGAGGACAACCAATCCGTGCGCGTGTTCCGCGACCGCATCCTCGGCGTCGAGACCGCGCCCGACTTCTACCGCCTGATCCCTCCGAAACCCGGCGCCTTGCTCATGGACTCCGTCACCGGCAGCGAGTGGAATTTTCAAGGCTGCGCCGTCTCAGGCAAAGCACAAGGCTTATGTCTGGAACGCGTACAGGTCCTCAAGGATTACTGGTTCGATTGGAGAAACTACAATCCGCAGACTACGATTTGGGGGAAGAGGTAGGGCGCTCCCTTCCCTCACCGCGCATTGTTATAAGCAAACGTCAACTGCAACCGCACCACGTTCCCGCGAAAGTCGACGGGCAGCGGCGGAAACGGGTTGGACATGCTGATGCTCGCTATCGCGGCTCGGTCGAGCGGATCGACGCTGGAACTGGTTGCTACCACGACCTTCGTCACGGTGCCGTCTTTGGCGATCGCGAATTGCAGCAGCACGGTTCCCCGGCGTCCCAGCTTGGCGCTCTCCGGCATCACGGCGAACCAGTTGCGGCGCACTGTCTGGAGAATCTGCAACAGGTAGGGCCGGAAATCCGCGCCCATGGGATCGCTTAGCAGTTGCAGTTTACTTTCCCGGCGTCCCGCAGCGGGAGACTGGTTGATGGCCGCACCCACACCGCCCAGGCCACTGGCGCCCAGATCGCCCACCACGATGCCTCCCCCCGCGCTGCTTCCCGTTGCCACACTGCGCATAGCATCCGCCACCGACGTAGAGGGCACTGCCATCTTCGGCTCACCCGGGCCGCGTCCGGTCGTTTGGCCGCCAGGCGTTTCGAAGGCCAGCTTGGGTTTCTCTTCGGTCTGGATCTGAGGCGGCGGAGCAGGCGCCGGCGTCAATCCGTCGGGCAGTTTCTGTCCGGTATCCTTGATCGCGGCGTCAACTTTCGGCGGCTCTGGTAGTGGGGCAGGGAGGCTCGGCTTGGAAGCCGGCGTTGGTGGCGGCACCATGGCTCTGGGCCGCGTGGTCGATGGCGCCGAAGCCGGCAACTGCACTTGCGGCCGGGGCAGCAGCGACTCCACGTTGAACGACTTACTGATCTTTCCCGTGTTCGGTTCCTTCTGCGTCGGCTCTTTCGGCGGAAAAACCAGGGGTGTAATGGTGCGGTGCGGTTGCGGTGTGAGCTGAAAGACCTCACGCGGCATCGAGAAAAGAATCACAATCGCGACGATGTGGGCCGCAATCGAAAATGTTCCCGCACGCCGCGAACGTGCCTGATCAGCGGCCGTATCCCACGCCAATAGCAGGCGTACATCCTCTGTCTTTTCAGGAACTTCTACGGCTTCCATGGGGACACCAAAGATTGAGCCACTACTCGCGAGTGCTCTTCAATCTTAGCAAGAATGGCCAAAGCAGCCATCAAGCTTAGGCGTCCCGCGCGCCCGCTAAGTTTCGGGGTCTGGCGGGTTTCAACGGAATTCAAGAATGCATCAAGCTGCAATGCCAGTGGCTCGCCCTTGATGACCGGAATCTGCTCGAACGAGATCTGGTGATTGGCCCCGACGCTGAATACGGCGGCATCCTGCCGGCTATAATCCACGGAAATGTATTGGCTCGGCTGAAACAGTCGCAACTTGCGCACACGGTCGGTCGATACGCGGCTGGCCGTCATATTGGCCACGCAGCCGCCCTCGAACTGCAACCTTACATTCGCGATGTCGACTTTCCGTGTCAGGATCGAAATGCCGGCGGCGCGGATCTCTTCGATTTCCCGATTCACCAGGCTCAGCAGGATGTCGATGTCGTGGATCATCAGATCGAGCACCACGTCCACATCCAAGCTGCGCGGGCTGAAAACGCTCATGCGGTGGATCTCGAAAAACAGCGGCAGCCGCGCAACTTTCTCTAGAGCTATGACCGCCGGGTTGAAACGCTCCAGATGCCCCACCTGCAAAATGCGATTGTGCGCGTCGGCGGCTTGGATGAGCCGATCGGCCAAAGCGAGGTCCGGTGCAATTGGTTTCTCGACGAGCACGTCGATGCCGGCTTCGAGCAGCGTGCACCCGACGTCAGCGTGCACAGACGTCGGCACGGCGACGATAGCAGCGTCGGCTTTGCCGGCCAGCTCACGCGCATCAGTAAGTGGGACGCATCCGTTGGCTGCGGCGATCTCCGATGCCCTGGCCGCGTTCGCATCCACCACCGCCACTAGCTCGGCACGCGGCGATTGCCCCACTACGCGGACATGATTCCGCCCGAACGCACCGGCACCGACGACGGCGACTCTAATCTTTTGGGGCATAGCCGAAAATTGTAATCGCCGCGTTGTCCGCCTGGGAGATCATCTCCTCCCGGTCCAGCATCAGCGTTCTCCCTTCATCCACGGCCAGCGCCGTCGTGCCCGTCTCGCGCATCACTGCAATCGTATCTAGCCCCACCACAGGCACATCGAACAGCAAATGCCGCCTCCGCGTCGCGACCTTCACCAGTGTGAGCGGCTTGCCATTCACCAGCGCGGCCGCCCGCCGCAGCATGGCGTCGGTGCCTTCCATGGCTTCCACAGCCACACACGCGCGCGCCGCAATGGCCACACTCTGCCCGATGTCCCACCCCGCGAGCACGTGTGCGATGGTGCGCCCGTATTCAAAATCCACCTGCTCGTCCTTGGTGGGTTTGCGCCGCGTCATCGCGCCCGCGGCGGCCAGTAGCGGTTTCAGCAACGCCGTCGAATCCACCAGCCGGATGCCTTCATCTTCCAAAACCTTCGCCACGCCGCCAATCAGCGAATCGGTGTTCTTGCGCGGCAGCGCCGCCAGCAGCTTCACCAGCCGCCAGTCAGGCCGGATCGCCGAAAAAATGTTAGCGTGCTTCACCTGGCCGGTCATCATCACTTCGGCGATGCCTTCGCTCTTGAGAATCTCGATGAGCTTGCTCAATTCTCCGAGCGAGATCCAGTAGCACCGCGCCGCCAGCGGCTCGATCTCGCGCGACGCCTCCTGCTCAATGCCGATGGCTACCACTTCATGCCCCAGCTTCCGCGCATTTTCGAGTGCAAGCACCGGAAACCGGCCGTTGCCGGCGATCAGTCCGTAGCGCATTACTTCACGAAGCCGCGCTTGGAGAGGGCAATGAACGCAAGCAGTTCTTCCAATTCAGGCGACGGAGGAACCTCCTGCTGAATCCGCTCCACTGCCTGCGACGTGTTGAGGCCCGCGCGCGTCAGCAGGCGCAGCGCCTTTTGCAGCTCTTCGATGCGCTCCGTCGCGAAGCCGCGCCGCTCGAGCCCCGTGCGGTTCGCGCCGAACACCCTGCTCTCACGCTCGCTCACCGTATTCGAGTAGGGCAGGACATCCTGCGTGATCACGCTGTATCCGCCCACGATTGCGTGCCGCCCCACGCGGCAGAACTGATGCACGCCGGTAGATGCCCCGACCCACGCCCAATCGCCCACGGTCACATGTCCGCCAAGAGTCGCGGCGTTGGACAGTACCACGTGGCTTCCCACTTGCACATCGTGCGCTACGTGCACGTAGGCCATCAGCAGGTTGTCGTCACCGACGTGCGTCACCATGCCCCCGCCTTCGGTGCCCCTGTGAATCGTCACAAACTCGCGAATCCGGTTGCGGCTGCCGATGCGCGTTTCGCTGTGTTCACCCTTGTACTTCAGGTCCTGCGGCGCCACCCCGACGCTCGCGTAAGGAAAGAAAAGGTTGTCCTCGCCGATCCACGTTGGGCCCTCGACGTACACGTGACCCATCATTCGCGTGCCCGCGCCGATCTCCACATCCGCGCCGACTATGCAATAAGGGCCGATGTCCGCGGTCTCGGCAATGCGTGCGTGAGGATCGACAATCGCGTTCGAGTGTACGGCCATGCGCTATGCGGGCGAACCCTGCGCCGCGTCTTTGTCTTCCAACTTGCACATCACTTGCGCCTCGGCCACCACCACTCCATCCACGGTCGCGCGCCCCGCCATTTTTGCCACGCTGGCCTTGCGCCGCAGCACCGTCATTTCAATGCGAAGCTGATCCCCCGGCACCACCGGCCTGCGGAACTTCGCGTACTCGATCGCCACCAGCAGCACCAGTTTCGATTCGCGGTCCGGGATGTTCTTCAGCACCAGCACCCCTGCCGTCTGCGCCATGGCTTCGACAATCAGAACGCCTGGCATCACCGGAAAATCGGGAAAGTGGCCGGAGAAGAACGCCTCATTAGCGGTGACGTTCTTGATCCCCACAATGCGCTCCGCTTCCAGTTCGAGGATGCGGTCCACCAGCAGCATCGGATAGCGGTGAGGCAGAATACGGCGGATTTCGTTGATTTCCAAAATGGGCATGGAAACACGCATTATAGCCGATGGGTGCGAGGGCCGCGCCTCCTCCGGGCCAGCCTCGTTCGCACAACGCCTCTGAGTTGAGTCTCCACGAACGCAACTCCGCATAAAGTCCCCCTTGCGTTCGGCCGATCTATTCACGGGAGGAGGAGTGCAACATGTCCGCGAAGCCCAATTGTTGGGAAGTGAAGAAATGCGGGAGGCAACCGGGCGGAGTCAAGGAATCCGAACTAGGCGTCTGTCCGGCTGCGATCACGCCTGCCGACGGTGCGAACGGTGGAGAGAACGGCGGCCGAATATGCTGGGCTCTGACTGGTACGCTTTGCGGGGGCAAGGTGCAAGGCAGATTCGCCCAGAAGCTGGACAACTGTATGCAGTGTGAGTTTTATGTTGCAGTTCGCCTTGAAGAGGGAGCGAACTTCGTGACCATGCCGGGAAGGTGATAGCCACCACGTACGATACCCGCCCCGGCGCCTGTTAAGATGGCTCCGTCACAGCCTGGTATCAGGGCCCGACGGCAGAACACTTCCGCTGGACCGTCTTCTGGGGATTGACGTCTCTGTTCCGCAGCAACGAGGCTCACCTCGCCAGGCATGATATCCTACCTCATGGCTGGCCTGCGTAAGGTCGTGGATGATCGGCTATATCTGTCCAAGGCCAACGGTGGTGGCATGCTGCGCCGCGAAATCTGGGTCGATCGTGTGGGCCGCGTCGCCCGATATAATCTCGCGTACATCAATCCCCTCCTATACGCGGGCGACAACGGTCGCGTTCTCGGGTATGATTCGGCTCATGGAAGTCATCACCGGCACTTCATGGGCGAGATCGTCCCCGTGAACTTCAAACGCTTCGAGCGAATCGAGGCACGCTTCCAGAAGGAATGGACCAGGCTCGTGAAGGAGTTGAATCGTGCGAAAGACTGAAATCCGGGTAGAGCCAGTAGGTAAGTTCTTCGAGCGCGGACGCAAGCTGGCCAAGCTGGCGGACCGCAAGGAACGTGTTCCGCCCGTTCGCGTAGTCGCCTTCGAGGATGTCGGCTCTCTTTTGAGCGTACTCACGGAGAAGCGCGTCCTCTTGCTCAAACAGGTGAAGCAAACTCCCGCCTCAATCAGCGTGCTGGCGAAAAAGCTAAATCGGGACCGCAGCGCCGTTACTCGTGACGTTCAGCTACTCGAGCGGCTTGGCGTTCTTCACGTCACGGAAAGGCCGCTCGAGGGTCATGGCAGACAGAAATGGGTCGCTCCCATAGCGCGCGACATCCGGCTTACCGCGGTATTGTAGAGGCGCGTCGTGTGTTGTCCCAAATGCCGAGCCGAATACCGCGGAGGATTCACGGAGTGCTCAGACTGCAACATCCGCCTGGTTTCGGAGAAGCCGGCACTCAAACGGCCCGGCGATCCCGGCCTCGAATGGGTGACGGTTTTCGAGGGCGATGACCTCGAGCCCGTCAGCGACCGCCTGCTCTGCGCCATCAACTTCCGCAGTACTACGGCAAACAAAAACGCACCGAGCAACACGATAGTGCGCATCTCGCTTCCTCCGCTTTGAACGCTCTCGGGCTATCATAGCCCCGTGGATCCAATCCTCGCTTACGTCCAGGCACAGCAAGCCCGCATCATCGCCCTGATCCGCTGCATGGTCGAGTGCGAATCGCCCTCGGACGACCCGCGCGCGGTCGACCGGTTCGTTGACCTCGTATCAGCCGAGGCCGCGGCGTTATCGAGCGTCCAAACCTTTCCTGGCGGCAAGTTCGGCAAACATCTGCTATGCGAGTTCACGCTGCCCGGCCCATCGAAAAAGAAGGGCGAAATTCTCGCGCTCGGCCATTCCGATACCGTCTGGCCCATGGGCACTCTCGCCCAAATGCCGTTCCGCGAAGCCGACGGCCGGCTGTGGGGGCCGGGTGTGCTCGACATGAAATCGGGCATTGCGTTTTTCCTTTTCGCCGTGCGCGCGCTGCGCGAGCTCGATATCCCGGTACCCAGCCGCGTGAAATTGCTCATTAACTCAGACGAAGAAGTCGGTAGCGATTCCTCGCGCACGCTTACGCAGGAGACAGCGCGCCGCGCCAAAGCCGTCCTGGTGCTCGAGCCTGGAACAGGCCTCGAAGGCAAGCTCAAGACAGCTCGCAAAGGAGTCGGTGACTACACCATCACCGTGCGCGGCCGCGCCTCCCACGCCGGTGTGGATTTCTCCGCCGGTGCCAGCGCTATCGTCGAACTCGCGCGCCAGATCGAGCGCGTCTCGGGCTTCACGAATCTAAAGCGCGGCGTGACCGTAAACCCCGGCCTGATCTCCGGTGGCTCCCGCTCCAACGTAGTGGCCGCCGAGGCGCGTGCCGTCGTCGACATTCGCATACCCCGGGTGCGCGATGCCGAAGCGCTCGACCGCAAGTTTTACGCGCTGAAGCCCTTCGATAAGCGCTGCCATTTGGAAATCCATGGCGGTCTGAATCGCCCGCCCATGGAACGCTCGGTGGGCATCGTGCAACTCTTCCGCACGGCGCAGCGGCTGGCGCGCGAGTTGGGTATCGCGCTTGAGGAATCCATGACTGGCGGCGGTTCGGACGGCAACTTGACCGCCGCCCTCGGCATCCCGACGCTCGACGGTCTGGGCGCCGTGGGCGAAGGAGCGCACGCGGTCAACGAAAGCATCCTCGTCAACCGCGTGGCCGACCGCACGGCGCTCTTAGCGAAACTGATCGCCGCGTTATAGCCTGAAACGTTAAAGCTCCGAGCGTAACCTGCCGATTTTCCTATAGATGGAGTCCACAGGCCGCCTGATTCGGTGCATCTGTCTTCTGCTCTTACCCTTAACCGCGACGGCGCAGCGTTATGTTTTCAAGTACTACGCCAGTGAGCAAGGATTAGGCAACCTGGGAGTCAACTGCTTACTACAGGACCACATCGGGTTCTTGTGGGCGGGAACCGACAACGGGCTGTATCGTTATGACGGGTTGAGCTTTACGGCGTTCGGAATCACAGAAGGTCTTCCCTCCGGGCACATTCTGTCGCTGCGGGAAACCGCGAACGGGACGCTATGGGTGGGCACCAACCGCGGTCTGGCACAACAGATTGGCGGTGCGTTTCGCGGTGTCCCCTCCGTTACCGGCGGCGCGGTTTCGAGCATGGCTTCCGACGCGGGAGGCGGGCTGTATCTCGCCACGGCCGATGGCTTGGTTTCCGGCCATCCGGACCCCGCGAACGGCGCCTGGCAATTTCAGCGGGCGCCGGTTCCCGCTGGTCTTGTCCAAGCGCCCGCTCACGGCGTATTCGCGGCCGCTAACGGCTCCATCTGGTATGGATGCAGCACCGCTCTATGCCGGTTGAAGAACGGCTTCGTAACCGTATTCAGCCGGAAGGACGGCGTCCCGCCCGATAGTTGGGACGCGATCTTGCAGGATCGCGAAGGCAATCTGTGGGTGCGTAGTCCCAGCCGCTTGCTGGTACGTCGGCGCGGAACCCGTTCGTTTGCCGCCAGCGGCGGCTTGAGCAGTAGCGAATCCGGGAATCTCTATCTCGACCATCAGGGGCGAATTCTGGCCGCCACCGAGCGCGGCGTGGCGCGGCTGGTCAGCGGCCGCTGGGAGTACACCGGCATGCCGCAGGGGCTTCCGGTCGGATTTACGAGCTGCCTGTTGGAGGACCGGGAAGGTTCGCTCTGGATCGGCTTGGGTGGCGCAGGACTGGTGCGCTGGGTCGGTCCGGACGAGTGGGAGGGTTGGACCCGGTTCGATGGCCTGGCGGGCGGAGCGGTTCGAGCGATGTTTCGGGATGAACTAGGTACGCTGTGGGTTGGCACGGAATCCGGCCTGCAACGGCTGCCCATCGGCAACCACCCGGCACGAGTTTGGACCAGAAAAGATGGACTGGCCGGCACGCACGTCCGCAGCATCATTGGCGCGCCCGACGGCACCCTGTGGATCGGTTGTGCGCCCGGCGGGATCTCCCATTTCGATCCTCGCACCGGAAAGCTGAGCAGCTACGGGAAGACCTACGGATTGAGCAATGAAAAAGTCATGCAAGTCTTCCGCGACCGCGATGGGCAGCTCTGGGTGATCACCCACGGCCCTCTGTTTCGTAGTCGAGGAACCGGCGCTAAGATGCGATTCGAACGCTGGATTCCTCCGCTCAGCGACGCTTCGGAGAGTTTCTTCCAGATCGCCCAAGACGCTTCCGGTGGGCTCTGGCTAGCTGGAGACCGCGGCCTTGTGGGCAACTTGGACGGCCGTTGGATGCGCTTCACCCATCGGGACGGGCTCCATAAAGACGAGCTCTACAACGTGGCCTGCGCCCGCGACGGGTCCGTGTGGATTTCCTATGACTCCGACCCGGAAGTTTCGCGGTTGACCTTTCCGAGCGGCAAGCTGCATATGGAGAACTTTCGGGGCGGCGCCATGCGGTCCGGCGACACCAGTTTTGTGCAGGGCGACTCCCAAAATCGCATCTGGTTCGGCGGTGACAATGGCGTGAATTTCTACGAAGGCGGTTCGTGGCAGTACTTCAGCCATAGCGACGGCCTACTGTGGAATGACTGCGTTTCCAATGCGTTCTACGAAGACCGCGACGGTAGTGTCTGGATCGGCACCACCCAGGGCCTTTCGCACTTTCGACCCCCTCCGGGTGTGCACAAGCCCGTTCCGCCGGTGGCCATCACATCGCTTCGGCTTGGGTCCGCGGCGATCGATCCGAGCGGCCATTTGGAGCTCGCCTATCCCAGCCGTGTGTTGCAGATCGGCTTCGCCGGGCTGAGTTACCGCAATGAGGAGCGCCTCCGCTTCCGCTATCGGTTGGACGGATTATTCGAGGACTGGATCGAGACCGATCAGCGGCAAGTGAACTATCCGGGGCTGGCGCCGGGTGAGTATAGTTTTGCCGTGAAGGCCAAAGCCCGCGACGCGTGGAGTACTCCGGCGCGAGTTTCGTTTCGCATTCTGCCCCCTTGGTGGCAGACCTGGTGGTTTCGATATCTGGAGGTGGCTCTTGGCTTGGCCGCCACCTGGTTCTTGTTGCGGCTGCGCCTCCGTTACAGTCTTGCGGAGCGCCGGAGGCTGGAGCGCGCCGTGGCCGAACGGACGCGCGAGCTGTTCCTGGAAAAGGCCCGCGTCATCGAGGAAAAGACGCGCGTGGATCAGCAGAACCAAAGGATCGAGCGTCTCCTGGTTCGCGCGCAGGAGGCCAGCCGGCTCAAAGGCGAGTTTCTGGCCAACATGAGCCACGAGATCCGCACGCCCATGAACGGCATCCTGGGCATGAGCGCTCTGGGCTTGGAAGCCTCGACGCCTGAGGAGCAGCGCGAGTGTTTCGATGCGGTCCAAGCCTCGGCGCAATCGCTGCTGTCGCTGCTCAACGACGTTCTGGATTTCTCCAAGATCGAGGCGGGCCGCATGGACCTTGATCCGGCGCCCTTTTCCGTGCGCGCCTGCATGCATGCCGCCGTGAGCACTATGCGCGCTGCGGCGGACAATAAAGGTCTGACCCTGGCGTGGCGAGTTGCGCCCGAGATCCCCCCGCAATTGGTGGGCGACGAGGGCCGCTTGCGGCAGGTCATGCTGAACCTGATCGGCAATGCGATCAAGTTCACCGATTCCGGCGCCGTGACGATGGGGGCCAGGCTGAGGTCCGGCGAGGGAGCCCTGCCGTTGGTCGAATTTTTCGTTCGTGACACAGGGCAAGGCATTAAGGTGGACAAACAGCGTTTCATCTTCGAAGCCTTTTGCCAGGGCGACGGATCCACCGCACGCCGGTACGGAGGAACGGGCCTGGGTCTCACCATTTCGGCGCGCATTGTGAAGTTGATGGGCGGCGAGATATGGGTGGACAGCCTTCCGGGCGCCGGCAGCACGTTCTTTTTCACCGCGTACTTCGGCTGGTTCAGCGAGGCTAAATCCGCCGATACCGCGCGCGCTACCGTGTCTGGCATCTTGCCTGAAACGAGCGCTCTCGACATTCTGCTGGCGGAAGACAACATCGTCAATCAAAAGCTGGCCGTGCGGCTGCTCGAGAAACGCGGCCATCGGGTCGCCGTTGCGGGCGACGGCTCCTGCGCGCTCGCGCTCTATGAGGCACACCGCTTCGACCTCATCCTCATGGATATTCAAATGCCCGGCATGGACGGTTTTGAGGCCACCGCCGCTATCCGCGATCGCGAGCGGTCGAACGGCCGCTGCACTCCCATCATCGCCATGACCGCGCACGCCGGGAGGGAATATAGCGAGAAATGCCAGGCCTGCGGAATGAACGGTTACGTCACAAAGCCGGTCGATCCGGCCCGCCTGTTTACCGCGATCCATCAAGCCGTGGCGGTCCCAGAACTGCCGGTTTGATCGTTACCTTCCGCCACGCCCTCTTCGCGATACAGTAGAATCATCGCCATGGATTATTACGAGCAGAACCGCCAGGCATTTCTCGAAGGCTTGCAAACCTTCCTGCGCATTCCGAGTATCAGCACGCTCTCCGAGCACAAGCCCGATATCCGCCGCGCCGCCGAGTTCGTGCGCGACGAGTTGCGCGCCGCCGGCCTCCAAAGCGAGTTGATCGAAGGGAAGGGAAATCCGCTGGTTTACGGAGAATGGATGGGGGCAGCCGGCAAGCCCACACTGCTGCTCTACGGCCATTACGACGTGCAGCCGCCCGATCCACTGGATGAGTGGAAATCTCCGCCGTTCGAGCCCACCGTGCGCGGCAACGACATTTTTGCCCGCGGCGCGTGCGACGACAAGGGCCAGACTTACATTCTCATTAAAGCCGTCGAAGGGCTCCTCAAGACCAAAGGCCGCTTGCCCGTGAACGTCAAGTTCCTCGTCGAAGGAGAGGAAGAGACGGGCGGGGAGCACATCGAAGAATACGTTTCCGGCCGTCCCGCCCGCCTGAAAGCCGATGCCGCCGTCATCTGCGATACCGAAATGTTCGCGCCGGAGCTGCCGACGATTACGACCGGACTGCGCGGCATCGTGTACGGCGAGCTGCACGTCGAAGGCGCCAATCACGATCTGCACTCGGGTGTCTACGGGGGCGCGGCGCCCAACCCCATCCAGGCGATCGCCGAAATCCTGACCGCACTCAAGGATCGTGACGGGCACATCCGCATTCCCGGATTCTATGACCGCGTGACGCCGCCGAGCCCGAAGGAGCGGGAGGCATGGGCGCGACTGCCGTTCGATGTTGCAGACTACACTCACAAGGAAATGGGCGCCAAAGAATTGGTGGGCGAACCGGAGATTCCGCTGTTCGAGCGGCTATGGGCACGGCCCACGCTCGAAGTACACGGAATCCGCGGCGGCTTCACAGGCGAGGGCGCCAAGACCGTGATTCCGGCACGAGCCGTGGCCAAGGTCAGCACGCGACTGGTGGCGGATCAGCGGCCCGACGAAGCCATCGCACAATTGAAGGAGGCCGTGCGCAAGGCAGCTCCTAAAGGAGTCACCGCCGAGTTCAAGCTCATCCACTCCGCCGCGCCGTCGCTCGTGAATCCGGACAATCCTTTCATCCGCGCCGCGGCGCAAGCCATGACCGAGGCCTTCGGAAAAGAGACGGTCTACATTCGTTCGGGCGGCTCGATTCCCATCGTGGGCTTGTTCGATCAGTATCTCGGCATGCCCAGCGTGATGCTGGGCTTCGGTCTCCCTGACGACAACCTGCACGCGCCCAACGAGAAGTTCCACTTGCCGAACTTCTATCGCGGCATCGAAGCCGTGGCGCACTATCTGGAAACGCTGGGCCGGTGAGGCCGGCTCAGCTCGAAAACGCGTAAGTCACGCGGTGGCGCACTAGAAGCCTGAGTCAAGCACGGACACGGCGAACTCAAGTTCGCCGCGGCACGCTGAAGCGCACGCCACGACAATGGATTACGCCGCCGGCTTGTAGATGGCTGCCGCGACCACCCCGAGTATGATGGTTTGCGCCGTCCCGTAGAGGAACCATTCGAGCGCTAGATAATACGGGATGGGTATCATCATGTACGTGCCGTAGGCGGCGGGAATCGCGAACACCAGTCCCATGATCAACCCGAAGCGCACGCCTTCCGGGATGCCTTTTCCCTCGTAACCTCTGGCGAAGATATACAGGAACAGGAACGACAGCAGGAAGGTGTCGACCGATTCGATCCACATCTTCGATGCCATGTCCGGCCGCCACACGCCGTGGATGGACGCGTAGGTGGCTTGCAGAATGACGCCATGTACCAGGTATCCCAGCGCCTCGGCCACCACAAACACGGCGAGGCTCGCCACGAGGTATCGTTTGACGTTCACGCGAACTCCGGCATTAAGTCGATTTGAGGCTCTTGGCGATCTTGGTGCCGAGATCTTTGGTCTGCTTGGTCTCCGGCACGGTCTTTAGAGCATCCAGCGCGCGGTTGCAGAAGATCTTGACGCGGTCGGGTTTGTCGATTTGTCGGGAGCCGTACAGCTTCGATTCATCAAACAGCGTGCTCGCCATCACCGTTAGAAAGGCGGCGCGCGGCACTGCGAGCGTTCCGGCCTTCAGCAGGTCCTGCGCCTTGGCTACGTCGTCGGGAGCACCGGCGGCGGCGGACGCTTGCAGCAGCACGGCGCGCTCCAGCGCGCGCTTTTCGGCGGGCTCGAGTTCCGCCGGCGCCAGCAAGATGCCCGTGGCGACCCGGCCCAATTGCGCCACCGGTGCGGCGCTCCCCGTCGGGAGAGGATAGGCGATGGGTACCGGATCATCCTTCCCTTGTTGGAATTTGCCAAAAGTTTCGACGCACTCCACCGCCAGCCGGTCCGCCTCGCCGCGGTATGTGTTGATGTGCCGCCGGAACTCGGCGGGATTTTCTTTGTTGGCGTGCGCGCCGGCATCGAAGTTGTCAGCCAGATCCATATAGCCGCGCGCCATCCCTGACGTCATCACCAGCAGCCAGGGTCGCGCCCGCGCGGTGTATTCGTTGTCGGTCGCCGTAAGTTTCTCCAGATGCTGGATAGTCTTGATATAGTCCTTGTTGCCAAAAGTTTCCCGCGCGGCGGACCAGTAGAAAGCCGGCGTGCCTGGCTCAGGGCCGCTGCTGCCTGAGCAGGAAATCAAGACGAAAGACGATAGAAGAAGAGTGCCCGTGGCCATTATTCGAATGGCGCTCGTGTGCATGAATGCACCTCCGATGTGTGAAGCTTTATCACAATGGGAGCGACGGCGCAAGCGCGATGCGAGCCGAATCCTAAGCATGTTGAAAAAAACAGGCCGTCCTGGAGATGTGCTTGGTTGCTGGGCATGAGAAACCCTTTGGGACCATTGGCCCCTGGGGGTTGACAGTCGAAGGCGGGTGTGGCCAGAATACACCGTTCCGGGGGGTGCGCCTGGTGAACAACGCGTGGTACGTGACGGTTCTGCTTTCTCTAACTGCGGCATTGGCCCCCGCGGTGGAACTTCCCGCAGGTTACTACCGGATGATGGAAGCCGGTTGTGCCAGTGTCGAAAAGCACTTGGACGAGCAGCCTGATGCCGACTTGAAGGCGATCGAGCAGGGGCGCGAGCGCCATACGGGATCGTCGCTCGAGATAAACTGGGCCCACTTCGGATATGCGATTCTGCCGCCGGCGGTGCTCTACGCCAAGCAGCATCCGGCGAACCCGCGATATCACGACCCCAAAATGCTGGCGCTGGCGCTGCGCATTGGCGACCTGCTCGCGACGGCGGACGAAAAGGGCATCTTCGAGCCGCGGCTGGATAGCGATTGGGATACGTATACCTGGCTGGAAGCTTACCGGCTGCTGGCCCCGGACTTGGGCGAGGCGCGCAAGGAGCGGTGGAAGCGCCAGATCATACGCAACGTGGCTTTGCTTGTGCCGGGCGCGATCGATCGCTTGGATACCGCGTGGTACCAATCGCCGTTCATCGGTACATCCCCGAACCACTATGCGCAATGGGCGTCGCTGCTGCTGTTGAGCGGCGAGGTTTTTCAGAATCCGGAATGGGAGAAGCTAGGCGCGAGAATTCTGAGACGGTTCGCCACGACCGAGCAGTCTCAGGATGGTTACTGGGGCGAGCACAACAGCTCGGGTCCCACGACCGGCTACAACCATCTGACCCTTGCCAGCGTGGGATTGTATTGGGAGTTGACGCACGATCCGGACGCACTCGCGGCACTGCGACGCGCGACGACGTTCCACGAGAACTTCACGTTTCTGGACGGCACGCCGGTCGATGTGATCAATGACCGGAACCGCCATTGGGGCGCGCGCTCCTGGGCGCACTTCACATTTTCCAATTTTCCGGATGGCCGCGGCTACGCCCAGTTTCTAGCGGACTTCTTCGATCCGGCACGCCCGAACATGGACCTGTTGGGACGGATCGCGCAAGACGCGTTGTATTATCACGACGGGCCGACCGAGCCGGCGCCCCAAACGCTGCCAGCATATTCGTACCAGATGAATGTGCCGGCGGGAATCCGAAAAACCGGACCGTGGCAAGTGGCGCTCTCCGGACTGATGAGCACGCAAGCCATTCACAACCAGTTTTACGTGGATCGACAAGGGCACGTGAGCGTGTTTCACCAAAAAGTCGGACTGATTATCACGGGCGCCGGATCAAAGCGACAGCCCGAACTAGCCACGTTCTCAGAGAAGCTCATGGGCCAGATTGTCCACATGCCGAACAGCACGCGGCTGCAAATGGGCGGCCGCGAAGACCGCCTCTCGCTCGCTTACAACACGTTCTTCAGTGACCTGTTTATTCCGGTTCCCACGGCCAATGAACTGGCGCTCCGGTTCCGGATCGGTGCGCGCGGTGAAATGGCGGAGAGCGCGCGCCTAACTCTGCAGCTAGTCTTGAAGGCCGGCGAGACGCTCGAAACCGGCGCCGGGCAAAAGATCACGCTGGGAGTGGATCGAATCGAGCTTGGCGCGGCGGAACTGGGCGGATGGATTCGACACCACGGATGGGTCCTAAAGGTAGATCCGGAGGCACACCTGGTCTGGCCGATATATCCATTCAATCCTTATGCGAACGCTCCCGAGACGAGCCTGGAATGGGCGGTGGGTGCGCTTTCGGTCGATCTGCATCCCAAGAAAGAGAATGACGAGAGCGTGCACAAGGAGCAGCGAATCGATTTTGTGATCACGGTTGCAGAGTGACCACCATCAACGATTGAGCAGGTCGTGATAATACTGGGCGGTGCGTTCATCGTCCGCGCGGGGATGCTCGATTCGCAGCGCGCCGGCTGCTCCCGCGAGTTGGAACGCTCTCACTGTTGAGCTATACGCCTGCGCCAGTTCGGTGTGAGTGACGGACCCACCCGCGGGTGTGGTGGAATCCGAGATCCATAGCGCACGCGGAGCAATCGCGGCGGCCAAGTCGGGGAGATCGAAATCCACGAGCGCTCCGGGCACGATCTGTTCGAAGACGAGTTGATGCATACGTGTGGACGTTACGGCGCCATACGAGAGGAGCATGCCTTCGAGTGCGATGGACCGGAGCCGCGTATCAAAAACGGCGGCGTACAGCAGGGGGACCGCGGCCGTATTCCTGCCAATGCCGCTCAGACGGCTAGGATCGACATCGTTGCGCGCGGCAAGCAGGTCTAAGCCGCGCAGGATGTCGCGTGCACGCATGCCGGGCAGAGTACGGTTCATCATGATCGCGGTCATCCCGTCCTCGTAGTCACCGAAGTAGTGATTGGATTCCGAATCGCTCAGATCCGGCGTGGCGCGCGTTTCGCCCATGCCGCGGAGATCAACGGAGAGCACGATCGAACCGCTGCGCGCCAGTTCTGCGGCAGTTGTCGCGGAAGCGGACTTGCCTTCCCCATCAGCGAGGATGACGGCGGGCCTGCGCGCGGTTGCGGATTCGGGTATATAGAGGAGAGCTGGGATCAGAATGCCCGGCTCGCTTTCGTAGGTGAGTTTATCGATGCGATAACCGTCACGCCGCAGCGTTCCATAGAGGGTGCTCGATACTGGCCCGGACGACGGCTGAAAGCCGCTACGCGTGATGGCGGCCGAGCGCAGTTTGTTCTGCCAGGCCGCCAAACTGGCGCTGTAAGCTGGCTGCAACCGGTGCTGGCGCAGGCGGCCGGCGCGAGCGCGATTTATCGAGAACACAGTTTCGCCCCCGAGTGAGGTGGCAACTTGTCCGGTCGCTGTGCAGTAGAGAGTTTCGGCGGACTCCGGCGCGACAGGAACCTCGGGCGCCGTGTCCTCGCGATCGCGCAGATTTCGTGAGAGCCAGTCGTAGGCGGCCAGCCGGCGCGGTTGCGAGTACCCGTGACCGTCATCGGCCTCGAACATGCGCAGATTCGCGTAGCGCTGGGCCTCACGGAACGTTTCCCGTGCGCCATCAACCGGGAAAAAATCACGGATGGCGGACATCATCAGGTACGGTTTGGGGCTCGCCGCATAGATGAAATCGGGATAATCGAGACCGTCCGCCAGCCATCCAGGGAACACCTGTTCGGCATCTTGCGGGCCAATCGTCTTCAACATCCAGTGCCAGGAAGTGATGAAGCACGAGGGCGCGGCGATCTTGATGCGATCGTCGAGAGCCGCGAGGTAGGCCGAATGGGTGCCGCCGCCGGAGTTGCCGGTCACCGCGATGCGAGCGGGGTCCACTTCTTTGCGAGAGAGCAGGTAATCCAACGCGCGGATGCCGTCCCAAATGGTGTACCGCGCGATATGTTCTCCGGTGAGAAGGCACTGTGTTCCCTGGATGGTGTGTTCCGTCGTGGAGGAACGCAGTTTGGAACCGTGAAGGTCATCGTCATAGATCTGCACTCGTTCTTCCTGGCCGAGCGGATCCCAGGTGAGCGCCACGTAGCCCCGCCGCGCGAGCGTGACAAGCATCTGCTGCCACGTGGGGTTGGACTTGCCTCCGAGTTCATGGCCCAAAGGATAGAGAACTGCGGGGTACGGCGCATTGCCCGTTGCGGGCAGGTAGAGATTCGCCGTCACATAGAAATGGGGCTGGCCTTCAAAAATTACCTTTTCGATGCGATAGCCGTCGCGCTGCAGCGTTTCCACCGTGCGAGCGTTGAGTGGTGTACGGTCCGGCAGGCCGCCGATAGCGTGGAGGATGCGCTCACGCACATAGGCGCGGCGGCGCGCCAAGGCTTCGGGTGTAGCGATCGCGAGGGAGCGCTGGCGGGCATCAACCAGCGATTGCGCCTCATGCTCCATGTATTCGGGAAGCATGCGCCGGATCTGCTCGTACTCGCTCAGGCCGTGGAGAAAATCGAGAGCTTCGGCTTCGGCAGGCTGCGCAGAAGCTCTGCCAAGCGAACAACACACCAGAATGAATACCAATCTCGACAGGCACGATTGCCGATTCAGCATGCCGACAGGATATCGTATGATCGACGTGCATATGCTCAGAGCAATCCTTTGCCTCACTGCTTTGTCTGCTGGCTCCGTCTTCGGAGCACAACTGATTCTGCCGTCGGACGCGCTGGAACGGGACGGCATCGTGCACATAGTCTTCCGAACAAATCCGTTGGCCACAGGGCGCGGCACCTTATCGATCGATTGGACGGACGTCCATGGGCGCGTGGTGGACCACCGCAGCCTCCCCGTGGAAATGAGCGACGAAACAGATGTTGGTTTCGACATCGATTTGCGGCGCGCTAGGGGCATGCAGAACGAGCTGCGAGCGCATCTGTTATTCGATGGGCAGGACAAGAAGGGCAGGCCAGATCATCGGGAGGAAGAGGCGAGCCGATCGTTCATCGCCAAACCGCCAGTGCACTCGTGGTGGGACTACGAGATCATCATGTGGCAGGACTACAGCCGCGAGTTGTTTGGAAAACTGCGGGCGCTGGGGATTGATGGCGGACAATACGTCGGACGCAATCGGACGCCACCCGAATTTCTTCTGAAGAACGACTTGCGCTGGTATGCCGAGAATATCGCCACGGATTTCTTTTCTGCCTACCACCGCTACTTTCCGGATCGTGACAACGGGTGGCTTTTCAAGGAAGCCAGGCTGGCCCATCAACGCGACCCTGTGAGCCTGGAGCCATTCAAACGCCATCCGAGTCTGAGCGATCGCGAATGGCTACAGACCGTACACGATCGGCTGGTTGAGTCAGCACGGTTCCTCGCGCCGTACCGGCCATTCTTCTACAGTCTAGGAGATGAAACCGGAATCGGAGAGCTGGAGGCCGCGTGGGATTTCGATTTCTCGGACCAATCACTGGTCCCCATGCGCGAGTGGCTGCGGCAACGCTATGGCACGTTGGCTGCCCTGAACCAGCAGTGGGGTACAACGTTCGCCTCCTGGGACGCCGTGACGCCGATGACCACCGACGAAGCGTTGAAACGCAGTGACGACAACTTCTCCGCATGGAGCGATTTCAAGGAATGGATGGACATCTGTTACGCGAACGCTCTGAAGATGGGCTCCGACGCGGTTCGCTCCGTCGATCCGGAAGCGTATGTGGGGATCGGCGGCGGGCAGATGCCGGGATGGGGCGGTTACGACTACGCGCGGATCACCAAGGCGCTTACGGCGATCGAGCCGTACGACATCGGGAACAACATCGAGATTATCCGGTCGCTGAACCCGGCGATGGCGGTCCTGACCACGGCCTTCGCCCATGGGCCGTGGGAGAAGCAGAGAGTTTGGCATGAGCTGCTGCACGGGAACCGGGGGCTGATCCTTTGGGACGAGAAGAGCGAGTATCTGGACAAGGACGGCGGGCTGGAGGAGCGGGGGCGCGAAGCTGGCAGCTATTACAACGAGCTGCGCAACGGGATTGGCGCCCTGCTGATCAACAGCCGACGGCAAGCGGATCCCATTGCGATTCATTACTCGCAACCGAGCCTGCGCGTCGAGTGGCTCCTTGAATCGCGGCCTCGCGGCAGCGCTTGGGCCACGCGGTCGGCAAGAGCGGAGAGGACGGAAAATGAATTCCTGCGGCTGCGGGAGTCCTGGTGCCGCGTGATCGAGGATGCGGGCTTGCAATATAACTTCGTGTCGTACGACCAGGTGGAACAGAGTGAGCTACTGCGGGGTGGATACCGCGTGTTGATACTCCCGCGTTCGAGCGCGCTGTCAGCGGAGGAAGCGGAGGCGATTCGCGAGTTTGTCGCGCTAGGCGGCGTGCTCATTGCGGATGGCGATCCGGGTGCGTTCGATGAACATGGCCGCAGGCTGCAACAGGCACAGCTTGCCGATCTCGGCGGCAAGATCGTACACGTGAACGCGAACATGCTCGACTATCATCGCGAGCGTGTGTTGCGGAAAGGGGGCGACACGCGTGACGGCGTCGCGCGAATCCTCAGCGACACGAGTGTGCAGCCGCAGTTTCGCGTGACCGACACGCAGGGGCGGCCCGTGCAGGGCGTTGAGACCCACGTGTTCCGCAATGGCGCGGTGACGATTGTCGCGCTGCTCACCAATCCCGATTTGCGGGTCGACGAGCTGGGTCCACCGGACTTCCGGTCTAACGACAATTTCGCGCATCGGCAATCGCTGCGGTTGGCGCTCCCCGAAACGCTTGCTGTATACGACGTGCGCGCCGCCAAGCTTCTAGGAAAGACTCGTGCGCTGAATGTGGACTTGGACCCTCATGAACCGGTGATCTATGCCGTGAGCCCTGAGACGCTTCCTGATCTGAGGCTCTCCGCTCCGGCGCGAGTGGCCCGCGGAGAAACGGGCCGTGCGCGTATTTCGTTTGGGGCAGTCACGCCGGCTGCGGTCCATATTCTGCACGTCGAAGTGACCGATCCGGCCGGGCAGCCGGTTCGCCATTACTCGGGCAATGTCCGTGCACCGCTTGGCCACGCAGTGTGGGACCTTCCGATTGCGAACAACGACGCCACAGGTATTTGGCATTTACGCGCACACGATCTGCTCAGCGGACAAACCAGAACAGCGGATATTGAGGTGTTCTGAAGCGCTGCCGAGGGTTCAGGCGACGCCGCACCAACAACAAACGAACAGGAGCAGAGTCGCTGTCGCGTCGACCAGCGAATCGATTTCGACGTATTCATCAGCCGCGTGCGTATTGCCGCCGCGGGGCCCCCAAAGAACCGCCGGCGTAGAGAACGCCTGGTGAAAAACGTAAAGATCGCACGGGCCTTCGATACCAACAATGTCGGGGGCCGAACCGAGCACCGCTTCCGCGCAGGCGGCTAGTTCCCCGACCAGCGGCTCGGACTTTGCGATCGCCGATCCAGGCAGCCAGCGGATGGGGAATTCCGTCGTGGGCGGCTGCGGGAAAAGCTCCGGGCGCGTTTGGATCACTGATTGGAGCCACTCAGAGAATTCGCGTTCCACTTCGTCCTGGGCCTCGCCCGGCATGAGCTGCCAGAAGAACTCGACCTTGCATTCTTCCGGAACGGTGATGGGTTCCCCGGTACCCCACGGGGATGTGAAGATTTTCGTGACCGAAACAGGCACCGGGTCGGCATGGTGCGCGTAGAGTTCATGCACCTGGGATTCGCGACGCCGTTGGGCGGCAAATTCTGGAATCTTTGCCAGAAAATGTGTAACCTGATCCACCACACCTACCGGAAATGCGCCTTCGGTGAGGACCCCTCCGGGCGCCCGGAAAGTGATGTGCACGGTGCGGCCACCGCGTTGTGCCGGACACACGCGCAAGAACGAAGGTTCGGAGATGACTGCGGCGTTGGCGTTGTAGCCGCGAAGCCTGCCGGCCAGAGTTCCATTTACGCCTCCGAACTCTTCATCGATTACCGTTTCGAAAAGGAGGTCGCCGCACAGGCGCAGCGAGAGATCGGTCAGTGCTTCCGCAATGAACAGATTCATCGCAACGCCCGCTTTCATGTCGTTGGAGCCACGGCCGTAGATACGATTCCCATCTGCCTCTCCACCGAAGGCGTCGCGCGTCCACGGCTGCGTCCCGCGCGGAACGGTATCGATGTGGCCGGAGAGCAACAAGGAGCGGCCGCCGCCGGCGCCTGTGCGGCGCGCGCCCAGGTTCGGACGATTCTTGTAATCGCGGCCGGCCCGGAACAGCGGGTGTTGGCTCAGCCCGATCACTTCGGCCAGTTCGTACAACTCCGGGTCCCAGCCACTGGCGCGCAGCACGCGCGCGATATGCTCCTGACACGCGCGTTCCGCCCCGGCCGGCGGCTTGTTTTCCGAAGGCAGGCGAATAAGATCTTGCGTGAGTTCAACCAGCCGGCTCTGCTTCCGCTGTACGTAGCTAGTGAGGGTTGCCTGTAGATTCTGGCCGATCGCGATCACCTTGTGCTCCGCGTTTGCATTTTGTTGTGGCTCGCAAGTAAATGTACCGAGCTTTCTGGCCTTGCGTCAAATGGCCGGTCTGAGACGGATCAATCGCAGAGGTACGTTGAGGCATTTCGCCGGCCTCCGAGTTTGACGATCGTGCGCGCGATCCGCTAGACTTACTTTCGTTCATCAACGAAGTAGATGCAGCGAACCTCGAGTGCAAAGAAGCGCATTCTCCGACCGCGGCAGGTCCGGGGCGCAAACCGCGTCGCTGTGCTTCAGCTGCTTCGCCACAATGAGCACATGTCCCGCGCCGATCTCGCCCGCCACAGTGGACTCTCCGAGGGCACCGTATCCCGCATGATGACGGACCTGATTGCCGACGCGCTGGTGTGCGAGGACGGCGCCGAGAACTCCACAGGAGGCCGTCCCGGCCGCCGCCTGCAACTGGATCCGAAGCGCGTGGCGTTGGGGGCTGAGATTCAGAACTGGGAGACGCGCGTTGCGGCCAGCACGATGCGGGGCCGCATCGTAGAGAGCCGGCGGTTTCGCACGCCGGGCTCAGCCGAAGAAACGCTGGAGCTGATCGCGGACGCGTTTGAGGATTGCCGCCAGCAGCTCGGCGGAATCCGCGTTCGAGGATTTGGCATTTCCGCACGAGGCATCGTCAATAGCGACCTAGGTTTACTTGTGCTGGGCAACCGTCCCGGATGGGTGGGCGTGCCGGTCCGCAAGATCCTCGAGGCCCGGCTCCGGGAGCCGGTTTACGTGGAGAACAATGTGCGGGCCGCGGCGCTGGCCGAATACAACTATGGCTCCTCGGAAGTGTACGCCAGCCGTGTGTTTCTCTTCGTCAAGGTGGATGAGGGCATCGGTATGGGCATCATCCTCGACGGGAAGCTGCACTATGGCCCACGCATGGCTGCCGGGGAATTTGGACAGATGGTCATTGCGACGTCTGCCACCCCAGAGCGGCACGACCGGCCCGGCTGTCTCGAAAAGTTAGCCGCCAACCCCGCCCTGTGTGAGCGGTATGCCGCCGTGTCGGGCGACCGGCGTTCCGCTGCGTCGGGCGACACGTTCGCCCGTGTGCGCCGTATTGTCCAAGCTGCCGCTGATGGGGATGCCGCGGCGGTCGAAAGCCTCGTGGAAACGGCGCGCTGCCTGGGCGTCGGCATTTCTAACGTGGTCTGGGGGTTGGATGTCGACGTCGTCGTCATCGATGGTGCGATCACCGACGCGTGGCACTTGGTTGAGCCAGCGATCCGCGAACAGGTGGATAGCCTGGCGGAGATCCAAGTGCTGCTGCGGCCTTCCGCCTTTGGTGGCGATGCTGCACTCATCGGAGCAGCCACGCTGCCATTCACCACGCTGTTCGCGACCGGTGGCTCCCAGCAACTCGCCGGAGTGACGGCCTGATGGCTGCGGCCACCCAGCCGCCATCTGCGGCAGGCTCGCTAAAGCGGGTCCTATCGCGTCGCGACCTCATTCTCTACGGCCTGGTTATTCTCACGCCCACGGCACCTTACCCGGTTTACGGGATCGTTCAGCAAACATCCCACGGCCACGCAGTGATCAGTTACCTGGTGGCGGTGGTAGCCATGCTGTTTACAGCGGCCAGCTACGGGAAGATGTCGGGCGCGTTCCCGGCGGCCGGCTCAACCTATACCTATGCGCAGCGCGCGCTCAACACACACGTCGGCTTCCTCGCCGGCTGGGCCATGATGCTGGATTACTTCCTGATCCCACTCCTCAGCATCATCTACGCGGCGCTCACTGCTGCGCGCCTGGTGCCGCAGGTTCCGTACCTCGCGTGGGCCGTTCTGTTCACTGTGAGCCTGACGCTCGTCAATATTCCAGGCATTCGAGTTACGACCCGCGCCAGTTCCGTGATGATGATGATCATGACGGCGTGCGCAGTTTTGTTCGTGGCCCTGGCGGCGCGCTACGTGGCCGCGGTGCACGGTCTTGCCGGCCTATTTGACCTGCGGGGCGTATGGCGGCCGGAGTCGTTCGGCGTGCGTCCGATGATGCTCGGTGCTAGCATCGCAGCGATCTCTTATATCGGCTTTGACGCCATCTCGACGTTGGCGGAGGATACGGTAAACCCAGAGCGCGACATCGCGTTCTCGACGGTGCTCGTGTGCGTTCTCCAAACCGTGTTCTGCGTGGCCACCGTGTATTTGGCGGCGCTGGTCTGGCCCGACTACCGGAGTTTCCCCGCAGCGGAGACCGTGATTTTGGACATCAGCCAGAGGGTCGGGGGCAACTGGATGTTCGGGTTTATCACGTTCGTGCTGCTGGTGGCTGGCTTGGCCAGCGCCCTTACCGGCCAGGCCGGCGCTTCACGCTTGCTGTACGGCATGGGGCGTGACGGAGTCATCTCCCGCCGTCTGTTCGGGTACATCCATCCACGCTTTTCCACGCCCACCCGGAGTATCTACTTCATGGGTGTACTCTCACTGATTGGGTCGATGTTCCTCCACTTTCAGATGGCTGTGGAGCTGCTGAATTTCGGAGCCTTCGCCGGATTCATCCTGGTGAACCTCAGTGTGATCCGGCACTACTATCTGCGGCTCGGAAGAAGGCACGGATGGGACATGGTAACCAACTTGATTTTCCCCGCGGCCGGCGCCATCGTTTGCCTGTACGTCTGGCTCAGTCTCAGTAGCAACGCGAAGATTGTCGGTTTCGCCTGGCTAGCCATCGGGACCGTCTACCTGGCCGCCATCACGCGCGGTTTCCGGACCGCGCCGCGTGAGCTGGGTGGGCTGGCGGAAGCCTCTGGAACGGAGTCGCGGTAGCGCTACTCGATGCTGCTCCAATCGAGGAGTTCGTTCCGCGACGGGAGTTGATGCGCCTCGGCGTAACCGTTGCGAGCCGATTGCGTACGGTCGTACCAATCCCCGAGAGGCAGTAGCAGCTCGTCGTATACCAGATAGCTCATGTCCACGGTGCGGTCCGGCAAGTGATCCTTCACATCGTCCAGTTCGTGGAGGAAACGGCGTCCATTGGCCTCGGCCACCCGCGGATACCAGGTCTTGTACCAGGTCGCGGTGGCTTCGCGCAGCACCCGATTTCTTTCGCCGCGAATACGGCGGGCGATCTCCAGAGCCTGATCCACGGCCGCTACGGCATCTTTGTGCTTCCCGTCTCTGGCCGCGGTTTGCGCCGCAGACAGAGCGGCATCGATCCGGGACAGGTCTTGCAACATAGCAAGGTTCTGCCGAAACAAATGGGCGATTGCCACGAACACTTCCAGACCGTCGCGGTTGTACTCCGCCAGGCGGAGATTCTCATGCAACAGCCCTAGCAGTTCATCGTTCTCTGGCAGCGCGGCATCCACCACTGCCAGCCGTTTGGCGTTTTCTCGCGACCACACCCCGTCGTAGCTGAGGTCTGCCCCGGCAGGGACTTTCGGCACCGGCACGGTCCGGTCGTGCGCCGGGTGTGGGGGCTGGAAGATCCTCTCCGAGTTCCCCCAGATCGGTTTGCGCGCCCGCGAATCCACCCTTTCCCAGCTATCGTTCCAAACCTGCGACTGAACGCTCATCAACTGATAGACACGGTCCATATTGCTGACGGAGGGCCCGTAAAACAGGGGGTAGAACGTGCTCATCGCTTCATGTGGATCCGGTCCGCCAGGATTCCATCCGGCGGCCGCAATTGTGGCATAGCCAAGCCAGAAGGTCTCCGGGTGCAGGCCCATATCGCCCCAGCCTGCAACCAGCATCCCGCTCAATTCGGCATTGCGCCGCGCCGCATTCGTGGCGATGTCTGTGACCGCTCCGGCCACGCGTTCGCCATCCCCGCGGCCTCCGTGGATCTTGCGCGAAGGCGGCAGCAGAAAATAATCCGGAAAGAACGGCTCCTCACCCTCCGTAGAGGTGTAGATCATTTGCCGGATACCGTGGGCTTTGAACACCGGGTCGAATTCCGGCCCATAGGTTTCCCCGTTCACCACGAACGACGGTAGTCCCGCAATGTCCGCCGGCGTCATTGGGTATTCGCCCCAGAAGATCACCGTGCGGCCGTGGTCGTGCAGATACGTTGCTACCTTCGTGATGAACTCGTCCAGCACTCGGCCTACGCTCCCGAGTTCCTTCGCACGCGCGGCCTCATGGCACTGTGCGTTGTCGGCCATGCCTACGTAGTAGGGTTCGTCTGTCGAGAAGATGATCGGCTTCACGCCCTGGTTGGCGGCGAGCAGATCGCTAAACATGCCCAGCATCAACTGATACGAATCCGGATTGGTGGTACACAACTCGTAGTTGCTGTCCGGAAACGCGCGCAGTTTCGCATACTCCGGGTGTTTCAAGATGAATGCGATATGAGCCGGCCCGTCGAGATACGGAATTACCTGGACGTGGTAGCCGAGGCCATAGTTGGTCAACTCTTGCAGTTCCGCTGGCGTTAGAGCGTACGGTTCCACTACCGCCGGCGCACTTTGATATTGGAAATGGCCCTCCAGCTTGAGGGCGAAGCCATTCACTTTGTAAAACGCCGCCTGCCTCACGGCGCGCTTCAACTCCGAAAGGTGGTCCAGGTGGTGAGCGTCGTCCCAATAAATCTGCCGAAGCTGCAAATCGGGCCAGTCCACGATCTCGCCCCCTGGAAGCCAGAGCGCACCGCCGCCAACCTTCACTAACTGCACCAGGGTTTCAACGCCGTAGAACAGGCCGGCATCCGCGTTGGCCGTGATCCGAATCCGTGCGGGTGAAAGCTCCAGCCGGTACGCCTGCGCCGCGATCGCCTCCGTATCGCGATCCTGCGCTGGTCCGGGCGGAACGGAGCCGGGCGCTATTTCGAGGCGAATCGCCGCGGCGCTGTCCCCCTGTTTGAAAACCACGCCGAATCGTAACCCGAGATCTTCTCCTAAGGTGCGAACGGCGACGGAATCATTCGCCACGCCGGGGCCGATTTCTAACCGCCAGCCGCTGCTGAACCGGAAATCGCCCGGCGCGAGCTTCACCTGCCGCGGTTCCGGGATGACGGTGAATCCCCGCGAGAACAAGGGGGATGTGGCTTGCGCGCAGATGGCGCCCGTTGTAAACAGGCAGAATCCTGCCGCGGCAAACACTGCACGCACATTGAGTAGTCGCATAGATGGAAGGCCGATATTATCAAAAAGATTGTTCAGCGTGCGCTGCCTAGAACAGGTCTCCGGCCGAATAGCCGCACCGGCGTCAGGAAGACGCGCACCGCGAAACTCCAGTCAGCCTATTTCTCTTTGCGCGTGCTTTAGCTGCCGAGCCAGGAAGCCAGTTCCGAGTCCGTTGGAGATTCGCGGATGACAAGCTGTGGCGAGGCTTTCAATGCTGGGCCAAATTCGGATTGCAGACGTGCATTGCGGACCACCCTATTCCGTCCGTCGACGAATCCTTCTAGCAGCATTGGCCGTAAACCCAGAGCCGCGACGATATCCGCGACATCGGCCACTTCGAGAATCCCGGGCACGATCACGTCCTGTGGCAGGTGGCAGAAACGATCTTCGAGCACCGAGAGAAAAGAAACCAAGCCTCCTCTGGCGGTGACGCCGGCCACGCGATCTTCATACAGTCCGGTGAGGAGCGCCAACAGTGCGCCCATTGGCTCCGCCTGATGCTGGGCGAAAGGGCTGGGTTCCTGCATCTCGCTTTGATCGAACGCGAAATCATCCGGATTGGTTTTCGCGAACGAATCTCCCCAGAGCGCAATGTGGGCGGGATCGATGTCCGGCCGCGAAGCCAGATAATGGAATACGGTGCGGACGTCCTTGAGCCGGGCGCCAAGCATGGTCTCGCCGAGCATGAGTTCGGTTGCCGGCAAGTCCATCGCACCGGGCCCGCGGGATGACGTTGCCGCCACTTCGCCTGTTCCGCGGACATCCGGAAGGCAGATCTCAAAACCCTTGCGAAGAAGGGCACTTACTTCCGCGCCGCGCTCCGAGAGGAACCGCGCTTTCCCGCCTTCGGCAATGGCGAGGACCGCGGGCGCCCGCTTCGCCGCGGGATGCGCGGGCTTCAGAAGGAACATCGGCAGAGTGATCCCGGGCGCAGTTTCAATGGCCAGCGCTTCGACGGTTGCTTCTGCTCCCGACTTTTCCCAGAGCAGTTGAGCCGATGGTTTTGCCAACGGCTGAATGTCGCCCAGTTTCTCGGCAAGAGCCGCACGTAGTGCGTTCAGGGACGAATCTTTCGAGCGCGCCGCCGACAGCCGATGGCGCGCCAGTTCGAGCGCGATTGTACTGGCGGGTTGAGGCCGCCTTTCTGCCGCGACCGCCGGAGTCAGGCACATCAGTTCGGAATCGGGGCGCGGGTTATGGTACTCAAAGGCGGGAGTTGGAACATTCAGCCAACGTGCCAGGATCGGGTAAAGCCGCCGGCGCTGTAAAGTGCCCACGTTCATGCACTCGCCGGGGCCTGGAAACGGACCGAAGCCATGGACTTCATCCAGATGGTCTCGAGCCCCATAGAGATCGAACACCTTCTTGTAGCGGGCCCAAGCCGGTTCGTGCTCCACGTCCTCGGGCCAGCCGATCTCGAAGGAGTACAAGAAATGCCGCGGCGCAACGGACGCACACAAAAACCAGGGGAAGAACTGGTCGATGGAACTGCGCGGAAGGCACCGCGTGGTTTCCCATTCTCCCCAACCGGGCCAGGCCGTATCGAACGCGTATCCGCGTGGCCCTTCGGTGTAGTGCTCTTCGGGACCGGCCTCGCCGAAGTTGAATGGGATCACGGCGGCGACGCGCGGGTCGAGCGCGGCCGTGACGGCGGCGGGGTCGCCACCTCCGGCCACAGCACCGAGCATGATAATCCGCTGGGGATCGATATACGGACGACCGAGCAGAAGATCTATCGCGCGCATCGAATCCCAGACCATCCACTTCATCAGACTCTCGCCCGCAAGCAGAAACTGATTGCCGAGCGCATAACGTCCGTAGTAGCTTTCGCGGTACCACGGCTGGGATTGCGACCGCTCGCCGGCGCATAGTTGATCCATGACCAGTACGGCCGTTCCAGACCGCGCCCACGTCATCCCGAGGTCTTGCAGTTCGGACTGCGTTTTCGGCGCATGGTGGGCGTGAATGACTACGATCGCCGGGATCTTGCCGGATGGCTTATCGGGAAGATACAGGTTCGCGGCGACCAGCAGGTGCGGGCGGCTTTCGAAAACGATGTTCTCGATGACGAAGCCGTCGCCGTAATCTGCGCGGTGCGTCACGACTGAGCGCAGAGGTGTGCGGTCAGGCGGCGATCCCATCCATTTTCGTAATGCGTTCAGACGCTGGTCCCGAAAACTCTCCCAAGCCTCGCGCGAATCCACCTTCTGCCAATCGCGCTTCTCCTCGCCGGCGATGGCGGCCATACGTGAGCGCAGGGAGTTTTCGGCCATTCGAGAGACCTGGAGCTGACTACGTTGCTCTTCGGTCCAGGCGTTCTTCGGTACCCACGCGAGTTCGGTGGCCGGTGGCCCTGCCGGCGCGTCGGCCGGCCGCGGCTGCACCGGACGAAATTCCGGAGCGGGGGCGTTTGTCACCGCGGCGAACTGGAACGTCGCGCGGTCATTGGCTGCTGGCCAATACCAGCGGAGTTCCGGGGCGTCCGGCCTGGGGGCGCGCACGCGTTGCACATCGATAAACCCGATCTGCCCGAGGCGCTCCAGTGGGATCGCGGCTTCGACGGTCCACTCGCCTGCGCCGAGATGCGTCGCGACCAACAAACTTTCTGCGCCATCGAGGGAGGGAACTCCGGCGCCGCCTTGCAGATGATAGGCGCCCAACGGGTTTACGGTGAGGGAGAGGTTCAGGTGGCGGTGAACCACTGTGTCCTGCACGCGAATGTTCCAGGTGATGAGATCCTCAGACCACCAGTTGGGGTCACGGCCCGTCGAATGAGCCACTACGCGGTCCGGCTCCGGAATCCGCGCGCTGAGGCAGAGGTATGCGCCGCGTGTGGCGACGCGCGTCTCTCCGCCCGCCGGGAAGGGCGCACCGAATTCGGAGGAAGCCAAAGGGAGAAAGCGAGCGGCCTGCCAGGCTAGTTCGTCTGGCTTGCCGTCAACCGTGATCGCGCCCGAGACCGAGGGAATCGTAATCGAGGCGGCACTTGCAGCGAGCGCACTGGCCGCGCACCAAAGAAGCACTCTTAGACATTGACGGCTGGGTACCATGGGAGTGAATCTAACACGTCGTGAAGTGCAGTGTGCGGCGGGTCCCGCCGGGTAAGATGATTAATCTGCATGATGACCCGGAGGGAACTACTGCTTCTTCCCGGCGCCTGCTCGATGCTGGGGCAGCCGCCGCCAACGTCTGAACCGCAGAATCTTTCGTCGCTTTTTGCCGCGCAGGAATGGCTTTCCCGCGCGCGCTTTGTTTCCCGGATGGTACAGGATGGACTCGGTAAAGTGGCTCCAGCGCATCGTCGTGCTCGGGCCGGCCGATCATGTGCTCATGAGCCGCTTGATTGACGACGCCGGCAAAGGGCAACCGGTTGTGCGCAACCCGTCGCGGAAAGACGTTTGCGAGCTGAACTTCTGCGCACCTGTGCGGTGCTCGGTACGATGAATGCACGATGCATAATCCCCAGGAGGTCTTATGTCGAGCCATTTTCAACGCCGTGAATTCTTGAAGCTGGCCGGTGCGGTCGGCATAGCGGGGTCGCTTGCGGGCGGCGAGAAGCCGGTGCGCATTGGTCTGGTCGGCGTGGGGAACCGCAGCGCAGGCCTCGTCAAGATCCTACTGGACGTTCCGGGTGTCGAGATTCCGGCGATTTGCGACATCAACGAGGAGCATTTACAGAATGCTCAGGCCATGGTCGAGAAAGCCGGCCGCCGGCGGCCGGAAGGGTATTCAAGCAGCCCGGAGGACTACCGGCGCCTGGTGGCGCGTGAGGACCTCGACGCCGTCGTGACCGCAACCCCTTGGGAACTGCACACGCCGATAGCTGTGGCGGCCATGAAGGCGGGCAAGTACGCAGCCACCGAGGTCCCGGCGGCGATCACGGTCGAACAATGCTGGGAACTCGTGAACACATCCGAGCAGACCGGTATGCCTTGCATGATGCTGGAGAACGACTGTTTCGGCTGCGGCGCGCTGATGGCACTTAACCTGGTGGAGCACGGAGTGCTGGGCGAAGTGATTCACTGCGAAGGCGGCTACGACCACGACATTCGTGCCGGGCTTCTGAGAAATGGCGAGCTGTCATGGCGCGGAATGCATGCTCTGAGGAGAAACGCGAACCTCTATCCGACGCATCCGATTGGCCCGATCGCGTGGTGGACCGGCATCAACCGCGGCGACCGCTTCATCTATCTGACCTCCATGAGCAGCAAGTCGCGCGGTCTGAGCCATTACGCGGCCAAGCACTTCAGCCCTGACAATGTTTACGCGAAGCGCCAGTTTGCCGATGGCGATGTCAATACCAGCCTCATCATGACGGAAAAGGGAGTGACGGTCACGCTCAACCACGATACACAGTCGCCGCGCCCCTATTCGGACTCCGGTGACACCAAAATACCGCTGATGGTGCAGCGGCTCCAGGGCACCGAGGGAATCTTCTTTGGCAGCTTGGAAAAATCTACATCGACGGCCGCAGCCCGGAGCACAAGTGGGAAGATGCGGGCCCGTACTATGAGCAGTACGATCACTTCCTCTGGAAGGCGCTGGGGGAGGCGGCCAGAAGCTCGAGTCACGGCGGCGAGGACTACGTCGAGCTGCACCAGTTCGTGCGGGCAGTCCGAAACAAGATCCAGACACCAGTGGACGTGTACGACGCCGCCACGTGGAGTGTGATCGTTCCTTTGAGCGAGCAATCCGTCGCTTTCAAAAGCGCCGCCGTCGATTTCCCGGACTTTACCCGAGGGCAATGGAAGAACCCGCGGCCGCTCAATCTCGGGCTTTGAGCGGTTCCGGCGAGCCCTTCAGATACTCCAGTTTCTCAAACTGCTCTTTCGCGAGATCAGGCTGTCCGAGCTTGCGATACGCCAGCCCGAGCTGCCGGGCTGAAGCGTTCAATCTATTCAACCGCGCCAACTTCGGAACACCCCATAACACGATCACCGATCCGACTTTCGGCCAGGTCCTCAGCGCCGCCCCCCGGATTCTGCAATTTGCGCTAAAGTATTCGTTCTGAACTCTGTCCGCCGGGTGCCGATGTGTCCGGCGGAAATTCGTCAACGCCAAAATTGGAGCCGCCATTGCTAATAGTGAGGTCCAAATGCTTCTTGATCCTCTTCCTTCTGTCCGCGATCTCTGCTTCGGCGCAGAGCCGGCCGGAGGACATGGCCGCGATACTCGAACGGCCGCTCGAGACACCCGACGTCGTCGCATACCAGGTGCGGCAATACCTGTACCAGCACACCACGCGGCTGCCTGCTCCGCAGAGCGCCGCACAATGGACGGGTGAAGCTGAGCGAATACGCAAGCATCTGCTGGACGATGTTGTTTTCCACGGATGGCCCCGGGGCTGGGTGGATGCGCCGCCGAGATTCGAAGATCTCGGGACAATCGAATCCGGCAGAGGATACCGTATACGCAAGCTTCGCTTCGAGATTGTGCCGGGCTTTCAATCGACGGCTCTTCTTTACGAGCCTGAGAATCTAAGCGGCAAGGTCCCGGCGATTCTTAACCCCAACGGGCACGAGTTGCAGTTAGGCAAGGCCGCCGAATACAAGCAAAAGCGGTGCATCAATTTTGCCAAACGAGGCATCATGGCCCTGAGCCTCGAGTGGCTGTACTGCGGCGAACTAAACGTTCCGGAGAACAAACACGAGTTCGGAGCACACCTTGACTTGGTGGGCGCCAACGGAGTGGGCTTGTTCTATCTAGCCATGCGCACGGGTCTCGACTACCTGTATGAGCACCCGAACGTGGACCGAAGCCGTCTGGGCGTGACGGGGCTCTCGGGCGGCGGCTGGCAAACCATCGTATTGAGTTCGCTCGATCCGAGAGTCACGGCGTCTGTGCCCGTTGCCGGGTACTCTGCGTTGGTCTCCAAACTCGAGCGCGTCGGTGACTACGGAGACAATGAGCAAGTGCCCCAGGACTTTCTCGCTGGCCTGGACTATTCGCACCTCACGGCCATGCGCGCGCCGCGCCCGACGCTCGTAATCCACAATGCGGAAGATGATTGCTGCTTCCGGGCGCCCCTGGTTAGGCCCTATATATATGATGACGTAAAGCCCTTTTTCAAGCTGTTCGGCAAAGAGGATGCTTTTCAGTGGTACGAAAACACCGACCCCTCCACTCACAACTACCAGCTTGATAATCGATTGCAGGCATATCGATTCTTCAGCCAGCAGTTTGGTATGCCGCTGATTGAACACGAAATCCCCGTAGACGCTGAGATCAAGAGCTATGATGAGCTGGTCGTAGGCTTGCCGAAGGATAACCTGACCATTCTCGGCCTAGCCAGAAAATTCGCCGCGGGGATCGTGCGCCAACCCGTCGCCTCACCTTCGAGTGCCAGATCCAAGCTCAAAGCGCTGGTGCGCTACAAGCCTGTCACGGTCGAACACGCTTGGGCGCTGACGAATACGAAGAACAAAGGTGTTGAAACAAGGTCTTACCAATTCCTGTTCGCCAACGGCTTGAGTGCTGCCGGAGTATGGGCGAAAGCGATCGCCGGTTCCGCCGGGTCGCCAGTGACGATCGTGCTCAATGACAAGGGCAAGAAAGCATCGGCAGACCTGGTGTCAGACCGCGTGAACCGCGGTGAGCAGGTTCTCGCGGTGGACCTGCTATTCACCGGGGACGCAGCACCGAAGCAAGAGGAATTTGAAGAATACCCGCTACTGCTGGCCACCACTGGCGAGCGGGCGCTCGGCGTCGAGGCGGCTCAACTGATTGCGCTGGCGCAGTGGATGAAGCGCAGCTTCGCCGGGCAAAGGATTCGCGGGGAAAGCGCCGGTATCCGTAACCAGGTGGCGCTGCTCATTGCCGCTGATCTGGAACCAACTTTGTTTTCTGAGGTGGCCATCCAGGAAGGCATGCCCAGCATGGCGTATCTTTTGGACAAGCCCGTCAAATTCGAATCGTCTCCGGATCTTTTTTGTCTCGACCTTTTCAAAGAGTTCGATATCGATAGCTTGGCGTTGCTGGCCGAGCCCGCCAAAGTAACTCAAAAATACCAATAGGAACGGGATGGAAGGTCAAGCCGCAGATCCTTGCTCGGCGGGTCGTCTCTGCCCCTATTGATGCCGGGCATGGCCTGCCAGGCGCCGGTGGCTGATCGGAAGTTGAAGGTGGTCGTCGTCGGGGCACACGTGGATGATCCTCAGCCCGGTTGCGGGGGCACGATTGCGCGATATGCGGATCTCGATCACGACGTCGTCGCCCTGTCTTTGACGCGCGGAGACTCGGAAAGCATCGCGGCCAGCCTCCACTTGCCTCCGCAAGAGCTGGCCGCCAAAAGGTACGCGTACGCCCAACGGTCCTGTGACCTTCTGCGATGCCGGTTCGTCGCGCTGCACTATATCAATCGGGGCACCGATGTGACCATGGCCCGCTACCAAGAATTCGGAGAGACGCTGTTGGATCAGAAGCCCGACGTCGTTTTCACGCACTGGCCCATTGACACTCATCCCGGTCACCGGGCAGCTTCCCTCCTGACTTACGATGCGTGGTTGCGTGGTGGGAAGAAGTTCCTGCTCTATTTCTTTGGAGGGCGAATTGGGCCAGCAGACGCAGGCCTTCTGGCCAACAGATGCAGCGCATGCGGGGAAGTGAAAAGGGTGCACGTTCGCGGAGGCGTTCCACCATCATCCGCAAAGCCCGGGGCGAGCCAGCGCTGCCTTGAGTGCTGGATGCCTTGTTGTTTGTCGCGTCTCCTTTGAGGGAAACTATCGCCATGCGATTAGAGGTCTTGTGTGCCTTCTTGCTTCTAGCCGGTTTCACTCCGGCCGTGTTCGCGCAGGATAAACCCCGCGCGCGAAACCTGGGCGTTCCGTTTGATGGAACGCCGGGATCTTTGAACGCGATCACCGATGTGCAAGGCGTCGAGGTCGGAGAAACCACCCTGATCTCCGGCGACGACGTGCGCACTGGAGTGACGGCGATTCTGCCCCGCGGCAAAGCCAATGATGATGCCGTCTTCGCGGGCTGGTTTTCGCAAAACGGCGACGGCGAGATGACCGGCACGACGTGGATCGAGGAGTCCGGATTTCTCGACGGGCCGGTCATGATCACGAACACCCACAGCGTCGGCGTCGTGCGCGATGCCGTGATTGCCTGGCAGGTTAAGACCGGCCTCAAACCCAAGACCAACACCAACGGCGCT
>CAVWAJ010000018.1:0-190082 GCA_963752965.1 Terriglobia bacterium
CAGCTTCTCTTCTGAAACCGGGTTATCGCAGGCCGAGAGTATAAGCTGGAGAGTCTTGTCAGAGAGTCCCGGTATGCTAAATCCGCCCACCCTCCCGCGTTGCTTGCCCGTCATGAACAGATCGCAGTCGTGGAATCCCTCTCGAAACCACCACGCGACTGCCGCGTGGTCGGCTTCGTGATAACACTCGGCCATAGCGAACTTGTGATCCCAATCAATTGCGGTTGCCGGTTGCTGTTCTGTGGCCGCCGCTGCGTTTTCTTGCACTGCTGGTCTCCTTTATGTGGTTGAAAGTTACCTGACGGGAGCACGCCCGCCGTCATCCGCCCGCGCACACCACGGGCGTACTAAATGAGTTCCATTTGAACGTAGGCGCACTGGATAGGTAGGCAATGTGGGCCGCTGCCTGCTCCACAAACTCCAGCAACTCCCTACCTGAGTTCAATTTACGATACTAAGATCTCTAATTACAATACCCGCCTACGGGGTCTTGCGGTTGGCGCGGTGCCCGCGCTACGATAGCGTGTACACTGGTTTTGAGTGACTCGCGTTCACGCGGTCGCGGTCGCCCCGTCGTCGCCCGGATTCCAATTCACGTAAGCCTGCACATCCAACCATCGATCCGCCGGAACAGCCAGCAGTCGGGAAGCTTCACCAGCGAGGCAGAAACTGAACGCGTTATATAGCGCAACCTCGTGGCCCAAGCCGGCATTCAGCCCATCCCAATCGCGAAGCACGGAGGTCATGACCCGCACCTCCTCAGGTGAGGCCTCCTCCAAGAAAGCCCGCTGCGCATCCGCTAGCTCGCCACGCGCGACCTCGCGCGCCCTATCAGCCGCCCGCAAGTCCAACTTCGCCCTGTGCTCGTTGTCTGGCATTGCCCTTCCTTTCGATTTTCGACTATAAGGTCAAACGCTCCGAAATGCAATAAGTATTTTATACTCAGTCACTTGGCGTCAAAATGTCAGGCGCATTGACGCATTTCTGTCAAGGGTGTCCTTCGCGACAAATGGAGATGTCCAGCACAGTCCTCTCCGGCGCGCAGGTGTAAACTGATGGTCGCTATTTTCTTGCTTTTCCGGTCGCGCCTACGGGACCAGTGGAGAGAAGTCGGCGACCCCCAACGAACCAGGGAACTGGTACTTGATTTTGTTTTGCTTTCGGCGCATTATGTTCCTGTTCTTTACCCTCTTTTCTTCCTTTTAAGGGTCCCGGTTTAATCACCGCGGGGGGGGCTAGAACACCGCACAACTGCGCCTTCAGCCGGGAAGTAGCTCGGGAGAAAGCACATGGAGCACAACCACGGTAATGAATATCAGGTCAAAGTTATTCATGACGACGGCACGGAGCAACTGAGCAGGTGGATGAATAGCGAAGCGCAGATAGCCCTGGCGATAGCTTCGATCCACCGGCCGCAAGGCGCTTGCTGGCTTCGGGAGCGAAAGGTTGTCTGTCTAGACTGTCCGGATAGGGAACAGAGAATCCTGGAATATCGCGTTGTGGATACCCCGTCTCAACGATGCCACCCTCACGACTCCCAATATCTACTGGCAGCGGGCTACAAGAACCGGTACGAGCTGTGCGAGGAGTGGTGGCATCGCGCTGAAGTGGAGTCGGGGCAGCCCCAACCTCGCGCGTTCAGAACGGCCGCATAGTACACCGCAAACCGGAAGCCGGAGCATCGAGCGGAAACCGGATACACCCCCGCCGGCGACGGAAGGTCAGACGGGAGTGATTTTGACAACGGGGCTTGTCAACCCCTTAACAACCCCTTGTCACCTTAACGGATACCCACCCTGGTATGCCACCCGCATAAAGACTAACACTTTAGTACTACATATTTAGTACTAAAGTATAACCAGCACATTGTAAAGGGCCTTTTGATGGGTGGCAACTGCGAAATTCGTGCCATCAGTTTACCGGCGCGGGAGGGTGCCCCTCGGTAGGACCCAAGATTTTGCCGCCGGCATCGGCAACGCCTTCAGACGGTCTTGGCCGCAACGATTTCCCTGCTGGCCCTTTGTCCCTTGACGACAGCACACACACGGCCGTATTGACAGCACGTCGTCGTCGGCTGGCGCTGCTTCGCAATCTCTGTATTACCCCTCTACTATATGCAGGCATTGAGGGCGGCTGTTTTACAACCCCCTCTATGAGTTTTTTTAAATTGCCCACCGCTTTCTGGGTCAAAGCCTCCGATTACACCGCACCCGACGACAAGGCCACTGGTTGAATGGTGATAGCGTGGACATGAAAGAGGGAAAGGTTGGTATGAACGGCCAAGGTCTGTCCGGCGTCAACTATTCTTTTGGGTTGACGACAACTATTTCTCCCTATCAACGACAACTACTTTTTAGCTCTTAGGCGGGGCGCGGAGCGCCCGCCGCTGGGCGGAGGGCGAAGCCCGTTCCGCGGCCCGGTTTTTTTGTTTTTGGAGTACGAGGATCCGTGGCGGTGGGAACGTGAAAAACCTGCTTCTGGTTTTGCACGTTCCCATCCGCCGTCATCGCCGGAGCTGTGGAAATGTGGGAGGCTCGCTCGCTGTTGGCGAGATTTCCAAGGGGGCTCGTGGGAAGAGTGGGAAGCCTGCCTTTGGCTTTCCACTCTTTCCACAGACCCGGCATTTCCACAGCTCTTTTTCCTCCCGGCTTTTGGGTTTTGTGCGGACCTCCGCCTCATTCACTCTCGCCCTGGCTTTCCGCCTGTTGATTCTTCTTGGCGTGCTCCACCCGGTAACTCGGAATGTTCAGTTCGATGATCACGCTATGGTGCACCAGTCGGTCGATGGCTGCCGCCGTCATCATGGCGTCTTTGAAGATGGCTTCCCATTTGGAGAACGGCAGATTGCTGGTCATCAGTACGCTGCCGCGTTCGTAACGCTCGGCCAACAAGGTGAACACGACTTCCATGTCGTCCCGGCTCTGCTGCGAGTAGCCCAGATCGTCGATGATCAAGCCGTCATAGCGCCCCAGTCGTTTGATCTCCCGGCTCAACCGTAGGTCCCGCTTGGCGGCCAGTAAGTTCTGCATGAGCAAGGCGCACTTGGTGAAGTGCATCTTGCGCTCCCGCATCACCACCAGTTCCTGAGCCAGTGCCGTCAGAAGATGGCTCTTCCCCGATCCGGGATTCCCGAAAACCAAAACGTTCTCTTTCCGGTCCAGAAAGCTGCCGTCCAGCAGCGTTCGCAGCTGCCGTGTCGCTTTCCCCGGCAACCTCTTTAGATCGAAACTCTGCAGCGACTTCTCCAGCGGTAGCGCCGAGTCTTTCAGCAGCCGCTGCACCCTGGACTTCCGCCGCTGCTCGCATTCCCGCGAGATCACTTCCAGCAGATACTGCTCATAGCTCAGCGTCTCTCGTTCCGCCCGCCGCGCCGTGTCTTCGTAGCACTCCCGCACCGTCGGCAAGTGCAAATCCTTCAGATGCCCAATCAGCGCCGGGCGTACGTCAGCGACCGCGCTCATTGCCGCACCCCCATCTCCGTGCATAACTGGTCAAAGCTGGCCAGGTTCACCGGCGCCACTTCCACCATCGTCACCGCCGAAATGGTATCGAGTTTGGCCAGCGCTTCCTCGATCGACTCCACCGTAATCACTGTCTCCGCATTCCCCTCCAGGAGCTCACGCAAAGCCTCATCTACCTGGACCTCGCCGGCCACTGCCGCCAGTTTCAGAATCTTCAAGTACTCTTTGCTCGACCGGTTCGGCGTCGTGTCTTTCAGCGCATCGTAAGCCATACGAAACCGGCTGGTCGGAAACAGATCCTGTTGATACCGGTAGTTCTCAAAGGCCCCCGGCTTGCGGACCAGCCATTCGATGATGTGCCGGTAATCGATGCGATGCTTGCCCCGCCCGCGCAGCCGCGGCAGGTCTTCTACCTTCCTCTGCCCGTACCAAACCTCGACATGGTCCAGGTACGACCGCGCTTCCACCTGCGCCCCAATCAGACGGCTGTTCACCGAATACGCGTTCCGCTCTACGTGGATCAGACTGCCAGAGTCCACCTTCACCCGCTCCCGTTTGGCCGATTCCATCCGCCGCGCCGGTAACTCCCGCATCACCGCCATCTCTTCCGACAACCGGGCCCGCCGGCCCGCATTCCGCTGCGCAAACAGATCCTTGAGAAATTGCGCGTACTCGGCCAAGCTCCCAAAGTCACGGCTCCCTCGCAGCAGCAGCGCCTGCTCCACAGCTCGCTTGAACCGGTGGTGGCTCTGCTCGGCATCGCCATTCTCGTTCGGGCTGGCGGGATTGGTATGCTGCGGCTTCACCCCGTAATACCTCATCACCCCTTCATAGCGCCGGTTGAACTCCTCCAGATTGCTCATGTTGTTGACCGCGCTCGACAGGCTGTCGGTGCGGTGCTCGGCCGCTACTGCTCCCAACTCCCAGACCGCGTTCTGCCATCCTTCGCTGAGACTCTCCAGGCTCTCCGAATAGCAGATCGTGCCCGTCTCCCAGTTCGAATACGTCAGCACAAAGTGGTACACCAGGTGCTCGAACGTCTGCCCCGCCAGCGTGATCCCCAGCTCGGTCATGTGCGTGAAGTCCGACGCACACAGTCGCCCCGGTGCGTGTTTCTGGCTGAAGTACACTTCCTGCGCGGGTCCTTCCGTCACCCGCCATAGCTTGACCCGCCGTTGCAGTGTCCGGATCTGCCCGTCACTGAACCGCCCCGGGTATTCCCGCTGCAGCCACGCGAACACCGTCTTGGCTTCCAGTCCTGGACTCTCCTGAATCTGCCGCTGAACAACGTCCCACACCTCGCCAAACGGATCTTCGCGGGTCCGCCACTGGCGCTCCTTCTTCAGTTCGCTGGGCAATCTTTCCAGGCTCAGATACCGCCGCGCTGTTGTCGGGTCCATTCCCGCCTTCGACGCCGCAATCTCTTGATTCTTTTCTGTATTCGACAACTGTCTCAGCCTCCTCACCTGCTCGTCCGTGACCATCCCTTGGCGCTACTTGAGCGCGATTCTCGATGGTCACATTAGTTGTCGTCGAGCGGGAGTTTTAATTGTCGTCAGCCGGGAGTTCTAATTGTCGCCGAACAAAGGTCTGAGACTCGGTGCAGAATATACCGTGGAAGTCAGCGATTTCCACGCCAACAAGATCCGCGCGGCGGGGCTCGCAGTGCACATCCCAAAGGGGTCGCGTTTGATAATCATTAAACCAGACGATTTGCCTGGCCATCCTAGTGACCGTCCTCCGCACCGTGTGACATTTACCTTTGAAGGCAAGGGTTATTGGCATTACGAAAAGTCATTCTTGGAGTCTTGCCGAATTTCAAACTGATGCCATATCCACGCTGCGATGCGATTAGTAAGATGGTGAAGAGCGCCGTGAGTGTTCTAAGTCTGTCAAACGCGCGGAGTAACTGATGCGCTGTGGAGTGTGCGGCGGAAGTGGCCATAACGCTCGATCATGCGTGCATAACGCGCCCCGCGTGAGGATTTCGGCAGGCAAGAAGAGCCGTCGGTGCGAATGCTGCGGCCAGTATGGGTATGACGTGCATCGCCACCATACGAGAGGTCGCGGAGACGATTCGGACTACCTTGACGTGTGCTCCGACTGCCACTTGACTTGTTGCCACGGCGGTAATTTCAGGAACATTGGAACCAAGCCAAGGGTATGCCGCATCATGGACCGTACAGCGTATTGGTGTGGGTGAAGGCCCAGGAATTGGGAAACTGGCTAACCTAGTATTCACCCGCGAAGCAAGTCCCGCAGTCGGCTCTTCGTCGCCTGCTCATTCGGTTTCCCAGCGCTCTGAATCCACGTCTCGACCTTGCCCCACTGGACTTCATGCGAAGTCGCGGGCGCTTTGACGGTCACCGTGAGGCGCGTCGCTGGTCCGGGTGCGTCCTCCGGTGAATCCGCAGCGCCGAAACTCAGCCATGGCGAGCGTCGCGGCTTCGTACAATGTGCTGGCAGCCACCTCGACGGCGTGCCGAATGCCGTTCGTATCGGTGAACGAGACGAGACATACGCGCGGATTTGGCACGGGAATATTGTAGCACCATGGCGAAGAAAAAGCGAACAAATTAGAGACGGACCCCTGAATCGCGCCACGGGCATCTGTGGCCCCATAAACGGCCCACACTCTCGCGACGAGACCGAGGTAGTATCGAGGGAACGATGGCGACACTAGCTGAGCCGACCTTGACAGTAACGCGGGTAATCGTGAATTGGCTTTCCGCCTTCATTGCGTCAGATGTAGCGCACTCTATGTTGGCTTGGATGGTTGGCTTTCTCTCGGCGATATTTGCTGAGCCGATCAGGTATGCGATATTCCGGCCGAAACTGAACTTGGAGTTCGGTAACGGCCCCGAATTTAAGACACGCACGCCAGAACAGGCATCGTACGTAGACGTTGTGAACGTGCAGAGCAATCACGAGGCCGAGTATATTCGGATCAAAGTGGTGAACTCAACAAGACGCATCGCCAAGAGTTGCCACGCCTATCTGGTGGCAATAGAAAAGGAAGACGAGCGTGGATATTTCAGGCCAACACTCTACTGCGACAGTATCGCCCTGGCGTGGTCTTGCAGGAGCAGTGAGCAAAGATTTGATTCCGTCGATTTGCCGTTTGGTGTGGCGCAATTTGTAGACGTAGTTTCGACCAGAAATCAGAAGAATGTGACCTCAGTGTTCAAGCCTGAAATCCAGATAATCCCAATGCGCTATATTAATCTGTTTTCGGAACAAGGTACGTTCCGATTCAGGGTTCAGATCTCAGGCGAAAACGTGAAACCCGTCTTCCTGAAAATCGTCTTTCGCTGGGCTGGCGTATGGGACGGATACACCGCGGAACGAGGCTGAACAGGTGACAACAACGGTCCAGTAGCATGTACAAGAAATACAGATTTCAGTGAGGCGTAGCTACAGATCTCGGCCACTTCTCATCGTGGGCGGGCGCCACAGATGCGCCGTGGCTTGCGGCGAGGAAATTTTCCGCTAGAGTCAGTAGGTCTTCGTGCCTGCCGATTCAGCCAGGGTCACGACAACCCGCGCGGAATTAATTTTTCACGGCGTGTGGGCCGCCTTCTCGTGAAGCGTGGCAGATCCGCATGATGGTGCTGTGGGGGGCCACCGGGCCGCATCTTTTCGCCAAGGACCTGACAAGCACCTTCTGGTGCCCCATAGCTAGGGAAAATTGCGGTCAGTTCCCGATGACGCGCGGTCCGTCGAACTTAACTGTAGTTAAGAAAGTTGTGAACAGAATCGTGAACAATTAGCGCCGAACAGCGCCTTCTTGCAATTGCAATACCGAAGAAAACACACAAGATACTCAATAACTTACGGTGTGAAAGGCTACTTACGAATCAGCCGCTCTACCAACTGAGCTAGGGTGGCTTAGCTATTGAATCAATGAGTTACATCTGGGCCATTCCTGAATGCCCGAACAACTCCGAACAGTTTGCTGGGAAGCTGTCACCGGATCTCTGGGTCACGGGCAAACTGTGGTTCCCTAAGACGGTCATTGTTTTCTTTGTCAGTTTACCATTCCGGCGGGCTTGAGCGGCAGTTGCGGGGCTGCCACAGCCGCGGGCACGGTTCGAGTGAGTGGCTGTCTCCCACTTCAACGCCGAGCACCCACTCGTTCATCTCTTACGGGCGCAAGTATTCGAAATGATAAAATACTCGCCTATGCGCCGTCGAGACGCTTTAAGATTGGCCGCACTTTTAGCGGATGTTACCCATCCTGCCGCCCGCTCCCTGGCGCGTACACCGAAGCGCGTGATCGTTGGTGGAGGGGGGATTGCCGGGTTGTGTTGTGCGTATGAACTGATGAAGCGCGGCCACGAAGTGGCTGTGCTCGAAGCCTCGGGTAATACCGGAGGCCACGTACGCACGGTCCGCGAAGGCCTGGCCGACGGGCTTTATGTGGATGGCGGCGCCCAACATTTCACCAAGCCCGGATACGACTTGTACTGGGGATACGTCAAGGAATTCAACCTCACCGCTCTGCGTTACCCACACCTCGATCACCTGCTGCAGTGGTTCAACGGGCGCATGTTCACCGAAGAGCAGCTTCAGGATCCGGCGATCCTCGCTGGATTTGGCTTCAACCGGCGCGAGGTTAGTTTTTTGCAGAAGCACGAGTGGTGGGACTTGCCGAACCTGTATTTCGGGCCGTACATGGACAGCTTCCGAGATGAGTACCGGCCCTTCGGCATCGGGTTGGACGGCCTCGATGGCTTGTCGGTGGCGGACCTATTGAAAAAAGATGGAGCCTCAGCAGCCGCTATCGAGTGGATCGGCGATTCGGAGAACTCGGCCCTGCACGTCGTATGGAAGGCGGCGACTCTCCGGTTGCGCGGCGTGCCGCTGTGGCCCCGTGAAGTCTATCGCCTAAAGGGGGGCAACCAGAAACTGCCGGACGCGTTTGCAGAAAAGCTCGGCGACCGCGTTCGCAAAAACTGCCCCATCACCGCAATCCGACACGGCGACACAGGCGCCCGCGTAACCTATAGGGAAAACGGCCGCGAGAAAACGCTGGATGCCGATTACCTGGTCTGCTGCATGTCCGCCGTAATGCTGCGGCAGATCCCCGTAACGCCCGCATGGCCGGAGTTGAAGCAGTTCGCGATCTACAACATGCCTTACACGGTGGAGTCGAGGCCGATTTTCCAGTCGCGCACGAAGTTCTGGAAAAGGGATGGCCTCAGCCCCAGCATGGATTTCCATGATGGGCTATTCGACTCGGTTTGGGCCACCGGCGATGATGTACCCACCGAGCGCGGGTTGCTCATCGGCACGGCACAGGGGAGCATCACCGCCAAGCAGTCGCTCTCGGTATTCCGGCGATATTATCCCGGCAAATCCGAGGACATTGAACAGGCTCTAGTGTTCGATTGGTCGCGCGATCCCTGGGCGATGACCTGCGAGACCATGAATTATCATCCCGGTGAACTGCGCAAATTCTGGCCGGCGGCGATGGAGCCAGTCGGGCCCGTCTACTTCGCCGGGGCGTATTGTGACAATATGAGCTGGGGCCAAGAAGCGGCGACCCGATCGGCAAACCGCGTGGCTCGGGCGATTCATGAGGCTTAATTCACCGATGAAACCAGTCTTGCTGCTATGTTTTTCTCTATTGTCGCTGCCAGTTGCCAGCGCGGAGGTACATGCCGTCGTACCACACTCCAGTCCCGCGCCGGTGGGTCCTTACTCGCCGGGGATCGACGCCGGTGATTACATCTACGTCGCGGGGCAGGGCGCCGAAACGCCTGATGGAAAGATGCCCGCCACCTTCGAGGAGCAGGTACGGCAGACGCTCGAAAACGTGAAAGCTGTCGTGGAGGCTGCCGGCCTGACGATGGAACACGTTGTCTACACGCAGGTGTATCTCGATGACATACACAATTTCGATCGCATGAACCGCGTCTACGCCCAGTACTTCCCAATAACACCTCCGGCGCGAGCCACTCTCGGCGTGGCGAAGCTGGCGGGGACACCGGTCGAGATCAATGCCGTCGCCGTGCGAGACCTGGCTAGCAGAAAGGCGATTTCGATACCAGGCTATGATCCGCGCGAGCCGGTATCGCCTGGAATCCTGACGCATGACCGGCTCTTTGTGTCCGCCATGCGCGGGCGGGATCTGCAAACGGGAACCATCCCAGCGGATCCGGCCGTCCAGGTCGATCTGGCGCTCGACGGCGTTAAAGCTGTTGTGGAAGCCGCGGGCATCAAACTGAGCCACATGGTGTTCGTGAATCCGTACCTCACGAAGCAGATTCCGGAAAGGGTCATGAACAAGCTGTATGCCAGCCGCTTTGAATTCGGGAACACACCTGCTCGGGCGACCATTGAGGTATCGAGTCTTCCTGAAGGTGCGCAGATCGAATTCACGGGAGTTGCCGTGAGAGACCTGAGCCAGCGCCGGGCAGTGCGGCCAAGAAATATGCGCCCGAGCGCCACCGCCAGCCCCTGCGTGTTCGCGGGCGACACGCTGTACTGCTCCGCGAAGGACGCCTTCATCCCAGGGCCAAACGCCGGCATCTATGTGGGGACTGTCGAGCAACAGGTGCGCCAGTCGGTGCGCAACCAGCTCGATAACCTCGAAGAGGCAGATATGGACCTGAGCGATGTCGTGGCCACGAATGTTTATCTGGACGATGTTGCCGACTTCCAGGCGATGAACAAGATTTACGCCAAGTATTTCAAGCCACCCTATCCGGCCAGAACTACTATCCAGCAAGTTGCTCCCACGGAGCGGAAGCCCGATGAAGAAGGCCGCTACCCTGGCCTGGAGCAGATTTCTTTCATTGCCATCAAGGGAGCACGGCGCCGTTAGGTTCGCGACGGACTGAAGAAGCGAGGCCATGTGATGGCCCCACACGCGGCGAGTGGGTGTCGACATGCTGTTTCTCGGCCCTAAAATCCAACGCAGCTTCCGGATCAGGGCCGGCAGTGGAAAGGTTGAGCGAATGAAAACGGCAAAACATGTTGCATTGGCGGTTGTCCTACTGCTCCTTCGCGGTTCGGTGTTATCGGCCCAGCCAATATCTCCGCACCCCGAATTCTATGTCTCACCAACAGGCAACGACTCGAATCCAGGCACCATGAAGGCGCCCTGGCGAACGATTCAGCATGCCGCCGATGCGGCTACCGGGGGTAGCACGGTGAGTATTCGCGGGGGAACGTACGCGGAGCGGGTCACCATTAACGTGTCCGGCAACGCCCGCGACGGTTACGTGACTTTCAGGAGCTATCCAGGCGAGGTGGCAATTCTGGACGGGGAGCGTCTCACTCCCGAAGGCAGAAGCGGCATGCTCGTCATTTCCAACAAGAGCTACGTGAGAATTCAGGGGCTCGAGATCCGGAATTACCATACCGCCGATCAAAGGCGCACTCCCATGGGCATCAGTGTGCTGGGCGCCGGCACTCACATCGCGCTTCTGAACAACAACGTTCACCATATCGAGCAGACCTTTGCGGGGCGTGATGCTCCGGGCCGCGGCGGCAACGGGTTCGGCATTGCGGTCTACGGTACGGACGCCAAGACGCCGATCACCGACCTTGTCATCGACGGCAACGAGGTTCACCACCTACAGACCGGCTCCAGCGAGTCGTTGGTGGTCAACGGAAACGTGACGAACTTCCGGATCACGCACAACGTCGTGCATGACAACAACAACATTGGAATTGACGTCATTGGAGCCGAGCATACCGCGCCCGATCCCTCCGTGGATCAGGCTCGCGACGGCGTGGTGAGCGGCAATCTGGTTTACAACATCACCTCGCGGGGGAACCCGGCGTACGGCAATGACCAATCCTCCGATGGCATTTACGTGGACGGCGGCACGCGGATTCTGATTGAACAGAACGTCATTCACCACGTAGACTTTGGAATCGAACTGGCGAGCGAGCATCGCGGGCGCAGCACCAGCTACATCACCGCTCGCAACAACCTGATTTATGCCTGCAATACCGCAGGCATTTCGATCGGCGGCTATGATGCCCAGAGGGGCAGCACCGAACACTGCACCGTAATCAACAACACGCTTTATGAAAACGATACCGCGGACGCAGGATCCGGCGAGTTCCAGATGCAATTCCACATGACAAACAATGTGTTTGAGAACAACATCGTGTACGCGGGAAAACGCTGCCTCATGACGGTAAGCAAGTCCGGCCCCGTCGATGGCAACACGCCGGCTGTGTCTATGGATTACAACCTGTACTATTGTGCTTCCGGTGCGGAGGCCACCAAATGGGGATGGTACGCCGCCAGTTACACGGGATTCGCTGACTTCGTCAAGTCGAGCGGGAATGACCAGCATTCTCGCTTCGCCGACCCGCGATTTGTGGACCCATCGAAAAATGACTTTCACGTGCAATCAGCTTCTCCGGCAGTCAATGCCGGCACGAACGCGGGAGAGCCAGTGGTGGGCAAACTGGACCTTGGCGGTGGCGAGAGGGTCAATGGCTCGAAGATCGACGCCGGCTGCTACGAAAGGCGGTAGGAGCAATACATGTCTGATTCAGATGTCAATCGCAGAAGCTTTCTCCAGTCAGCCGTGGGGGCAGGTGTATCGCTCGCCGCATCCCAGGTCACAAGCGCCGCAGTACCCGCAAAGATGATTGGCATCCAGGCCGGAGCCGTGTCGTTCGTGGACGAGGGCACCGAGAAAGTGCTCGACGTCCTTCAGGAACGAGCGTCCGTGAATACGCTGTTTCTAGCGGTCTTTACTTACGGCCGCGGCATCGCCGGAAGACAGATCCCGGGCCAGCCTCTGCCGGATCATGGCAAGCAGGAGTACGATCTCAAGTTCCACGGGGGCAACTTCGCTACGCCTCACACGCAGTACTACAAAAACACTGTACTTAAGGATACGCGAGCTCCTGACCACGGCAACCTCGACATTCTCGCCGAGGTGCTCCCAGCGGCCAAGAAGCGCGGCATGAAGACCATATGCTGGCTGGAAGACGTGTTCCGCAAGGACCTGCCCAACGTCGAGAAACTCCAGGAACGGGACCTGTACGGGCGGAACGCCGAAACGCTCTGCCTGAACAACCCAGACTACAGAAATTTCCTGACCGGGCTGGTGGAAGACTACACACGATCCTACGAGATCGACGGGATTATGTGGGGCTCGGAGCGACAGGGAGCGCTGTCCGACGGCTTGGGCGCTACCCATGACGATCCACCGATCGACCCAGGGAACGTCACGTGCTTCTGCCAGTTCTGCCAGAGCAAGGCCAAGGAGCGCGGCATTAACGTGGAACGCGCACGGCAGGGATTTCTCGAATTGGAGAAGTTCGTACGTGCGGCGCGCAGTGGCAAACGCCCGGTGGACGGTTACTACGTGCAATTCTGGCGGCTGCTGCTCCGATACCCGGAACTGGCTGCCTGGGAAATGCTCTGGACCGACAGCCTGCGCGAAACATATGACGCCATCTACAAAACAGTGAAGTCAGCAAAGGCGGACGTACCGGTAGGTTGGCACATCTGGCATAACAATTCCTTCAATCCCATCTACCGGGCCGAGCAGGACCTTCACGAGCTTTCCAAATATTCGGACTTTCTGAAGATCGTGATGTACAACAACTGCGGCGGCGAGCGTATGGCCCTCTATGTCGACAACATCGGCACGACACTCTTTGGCGATCTTTCGAAGCAGTGCCTGCTCGATTTCAATTATGCGGTCATGAATTTCAAGGAGCGCAGTTACGACCAGATTCCCTACACGGGACTCTCCGCCGACTACGTGTACCGCGAGACCAAACGCGCGCTCGATGGCGTGGCAGGAACGCATACGCAGATCTGGCCGGGCATCGATATCGATATCCCCACGGAAGCCAATCACAGCAAGACGACGCCGCAGGCCGTTAAGGAGGCCGTGCTGGCCGCATTTCGCGCCGGGGCGCCTGGCGTACTGCTCTCCCGTAAGTACTCCGAAATGAAGCTTGCCGATCTCAGCGGGGCCGGAGAGGCCATACGGGAACTCAAGTCGGCTGTTTGACCGGCATCGGGAGCCATTCCTCAACCGCTGTCCGAGAATTGGTTATCTTCGCTGAGTCTAGACGCGAGCACCACGGCGCAACGACGTACTGCCTAGCAGCCATTCCGAAACCGCCGCAACCTGATTTACCCCAGTTCGCCCCCTTGTCAAGGCAAAGTAGAAATGTCCTATTCCGAGCAAAGTAGAAATGTCCTGTTTTAGGAGGGCAGCCGGGAGGTTGGGATTAGAGTGGCATCGATGTTCTGGGGGAGTCGCGCTCCCTGGGGCAGATCCGAAGACCGCTGCGACGGGGCTGGCTCCGAAGCAGACGGCGCCAAGCCCCCAGTCAAACCGGGCCCTATGTTGCCCGTTCTGGGGGTTTTGGTTTTTGTGGGCAGATCTGCTTTGGTGAAGCCCCCGAGCAGCGGTCTTCGGATAAATCAAGCGCGAAGATCGCCGGGCCGGTTTTGCCCGGCGATCCATGTGCCTTTGGCCACGGCGCCGGCGCTCAACTGCGAGCATTAGACACCTCGACGGCCTGGCGCAGAGAGGGGCCAGACCGAATAGAGAAATTCTTCATCCAATCGCTTGGACGTTTGGCCTTGCCGGTTGGGCACGGGGGTTTGGCCTCTCTGGTTTTGGGGGACGGCAACTCGTGCAATGGCGGAGCGCAGCGGCGCGCGCGCACATAGCGACCTTGGAACTGCACAGCAATGATCCCGTCCAATCGCTCCTCCACGCGCACCCAGGCTTTGCGCATTCCAACCTGAATGTCCCGGCGGTCGATTTGATAGATCTTTCCGTCGTACCGTACGGTGTAATCATTGGTCACTTGCCGCGGTTCGACGTGGCTCAGGATTGCCGCCAGATCATGGTCTTTACCTAGTGGCCGATGGGCGTCTGCAGCGTCGGTCGCCTGCACTACCAAGGTCTGGTTCCACCAGGGCAGATATTCTCTCTCCAGGTAGGCATTGGCCTGCTCGATCGTGCACGCCCCGGCCACACGCAGCCCTTTCACCAGGCGGTCCTGCGCCGTCAAAAACTGGCGCTCGATACGCCCCTTGGCCTGAGGCGAATGCGCGGGAATCCAAACTACATTCAACTCGCGCAGAGCCCGCTCGATCTGCGTCGGCGGCATCTGGGGCCGGTCTCGGCCTTCGCGCTGCTCTTGCCGTTTGGTCTTGACCGCCACCTGAAACATGCCGGCCTTATCCGTGTAAAACGCTAGCGGTCGGCCGAACCGCTCCAGGTACGACCACAACAGCCGCATGTTCTCCTCGCTCGAGTCGTGCCGCACGAATCGCGCCCACAGCTGGCTGGTGGCGTCGTCGATCATCGAAATCAGATAGATCTGCTCCCCACGGCCCTCCAGCCAGTCGTGGTCGCTGGTGTCCCACTGTACCAACTCACCCCAGCGGCTCCTCCGCGGCCGCCATTGGTGCACCTCCACCACACGGCGCTGACTGGCTCTCCACAATCTCGCCTTCCCCATCCATCGCCGCAGCGTCTCTTTGCTCACCGTAATCTGGTGCCGCTTGTGCAGGTACTCTGCCGCCAACGTTGGCCCGAATCCCCGGTACACCGGGTCGGAAAGGACGGTGATCGCCCGCTGTTCCATCTCTGCTGGCAGCTTCCGATTCGACGCCCGCCCACGCAGCTCATGGATTACCGCCCGGTCTCCTTTCCGCCGCAGCTTGCGCAGCAGTCGCCGCACCTGGCGCTCCGTGACGCCGATCTCCTCGGCGGCCTGCTTTTGAGTAATCAGTTTCTTCTTAGCCCTCTTCAGGGCATCCAGCCGGTCTCGGTCGGCTTGGTTCATCAGTAGTTGTCCTTCGTCCACGCCCCAGGCTGGACCCAGTCAATAGGACATTTCTACTTTGCCCAAATAGGACATTCTCACTTTGCTGCGACACCCCAGTTCGCCCCCTTGTCAAGGCAAAGTAGAAATGTCCTATTCCGAGCAAAGTAGAAATGTCCTGTTTTAGGAGGGCAGCCGGGAGGTTGGGATTAGAGTGGCATCGATGTTCTGGGGGAGTCGCGCTCCCTGGGGCAGATCCGAAGACCGCTGCGACGGGGCTGGCTCCGAAGCAGACGGCGCCAAGCCCCCAGTCAAACCGGGCCCTATGTTGCCCGTTCTGGGGGTTTTGGTTTTTGTGGGCAGATCTGCTTTGGTGAAGCCCCCGAGCAGCGGTCTTCGGATAAATCAAGCGCGAAGATCGCCGGGCCGGTTTTGCCCGGCGATCCATGTGCCTTTGGCCACGGCGCCGGCGCTCAACTGCGAGCATTAGACACCTCGACGGCCTGGCGCAGAGAGGGGCCAGACCGAATAGAGAAATTCTTCATCCAATCGCTTGGACGTTTGGCCTTGCCGGTTGGGCACGGGGGTTTGGCCTCTCTGGTTTTGGGGGACGGCAACTCGTGCAATGGCGGAGCGCAGCGGCGCGCGCGCACATAGCGACCTTGGAACTGCACAGCAATGATCCCGTCCAATCGCTCCTCCACGCGCACCCAGGCTTTGCGCATTCCAACCTGAATGTCCCGGCGGTCGATTTGATAGATCTTTCCGTCGTACCGTACGGTGTAATCATTGGTCACTTGCCGCGGTTCGACGTGGCTCAGGATTGCCGCCAGATCATGGTCTTTACCTAGTGGCCGATGGGCGTCTGCAGCGTCGGTCGCCTGCACTACCAAGGTCTGGTTCCACCAGGGCAGATATTCTCTCTCCAGGTAGGCATTGGCCTGCTCGATCGTGCACGCCCCGGCCACACGCAGCCCTTTCACCAGGCGGTCCTGCGCCGTCAAAAACTGGCGCTCGATACGCCCCTTGGCCTGAGGCGAATGCGCGGGAATCCAAACTACATTCAACTCGCGCAGAGCCCGCTCGATCTGCGTCGGCGGCATCTGGGGCCGGTCTCGGCCTTCGCGCTGCTCTTGCCGTTTGGTCTTGACCGCCACCTGAAACATGCCGGCCTTATCCGTGTAAAACGCTAGCGGTCGGCCGAACCGCTCCAGGTACGACCACAACAGCCGCATGTTCTCCTCGCTCGAGTCGTGCCGCACGAATCGCGCCCACAGCTGGCTGGTGGCGTCGTCGATCATCGAAATCAGATAGATCTGCTCCCCACGGCCCTCCAGCCAGTCGTGGTCGCTGGTGTCCCACTGTACCAACTCACCCCAGCGGCTCCTCCGCGGCCGCCATTGGTGCACCTCCACCACACGGCGCTGACTGGCTCTCCACAATCTCGCCTTCCCCATCCATCGCCGCAGCGTCTCTTTGCTCACCGTAATCTGGTGCCGCTTGTGCAGGTACTCTGCCGCCAACGTTGGCCCGAATCCCCGGTACACCGGGTCGGAAAGGACGGTGATCGCCCGCTGTTCCATCTCTGCTGGCAGCTTCCGATTCGACGCCCGCCCACGCAGCTCATGGATTACCGCCCGGTCTCCTTTCCGCCGCAGCTTGCGCAGCAGTCGCCGCACCTGGCGCTCCGTGACGCCGATCTCCTCGGCGGCCTGCTTTTGAGTAATCAGTTTCTTCTTAGCCCTCTTCAGGGCATCCAGCCGGTCTCGGTCGGCTTGGTTCATCAGTAGTTGTCCTTCGTCCACGCCCCAGGCTGGACCCAGTCAATAGGACATTTCTACTTTGCCCAAATAGGACATTCTCACTTTGCTGCGACACCCCAGTTCGCCCCCTTTGACAACCATTTGCATTTCTAGTATATTCAGGTCGATTTTTAACGCTTCTGGAGGTCTCGCATGCATAACCGTTACAAGGTGACGCGCACGCTGTTATTTGTTTTGGTTGCTCTTATGCTCCCAAGTGTAGTCCGGGCGGATGTGACCGGAGCGATCCTGGGGGTGGTCCGCGACAAGACGCAGGCTCTCGTAGCCGGCGCGCAGGTTGTCGCAACGAACGTGGAAACGAACCTCACTCGGGAGACCACATCGGGACCCGACGGGTCGTATCGTTTGATGGCGCTTCCGGCTGGCACCTACAAAGTGACTGGCACGGCGGCTGGGTTCCAGCAGTACGTCACCACCGGTATCGACGTAAAGGTGAACGACCAACTGCGCATCGATATTCTGCTTGAGGTCGGCAGCGTGCAGCAGGAGGTCAACGTCACCGCGAATGCTATCCAGGTGGAAACCGCCAGCACGCAGCTTGGCGACGTAATTGAGTCCAAGAAGATGCTCGCTCTGCCGCTGAATGGCAGGAGCTACATCGATCTCCTTGGTCTGCAAGCCGGTGTCGCGCCGGCTTCCGCAGGCACGATCGGTGGAGACCGTCAGGTTTCGGGCGGTCTCAACGCTGGCAACATCTCGGTGAATGGGCAGCGCGAGACCGGGAACGCTTTCCTGGTTAATGGCGGGGACGTGAGCGAGGGCCGCAATCTGGGCGCGGGCTTGATTCCAAACCTAGACTCCATTGAGGAGTTCCGCCTGATCACCAACAGTTTCGATGCCGAGTACGGAAAGTTCAGCGGCGCAGTGATGAACGCGATCACCAAATCCGGCGCCAACGCCTTTCACGGCGATGCCTTCGAGTTTCTGCGGAACGACACGATGGATGCGCGCAATTTTTTTGTGGCCAGCAAGTCGGAGCTACGCCGCAATCAGTTTGGTTACGCGGTGGGCGGGCCCTTTTGGAAAAACAAGCTCTTTTGGTTCACCGACTATCAGGGCACGAGAGAGGTTTCGGGGGCGGAGACTGGAGTCGTCGACGTATTTACTCAAGCCGAGCGCCAGGGGCAATTCGGCTCGGCTTTGACGGGCTCCATCGATGGTCCCTACTGGGCGCAAGTGCTCACGCAACGCTTAGGCTACGGCGTCAACAATGGCGAGGCTTACTACACCCCGGGTTGCACACTGACATCCGATTGTGTTTTCCCCGGCGGCGTGATCCCGCAGCGAGCGTGGTCGAAGCCGGCCATCAACATACTGCCGTACATTCCAGTTGGCAATGTTGACCCCGTCAACGGAATCTTTTCAGACAACACTCAGAAAAACAGGACAGACGACAGCAAGGCCGGCCAGCGCGTGGACTTCAACAACGACAAGACCGGTAACTGGTCGTGGTATTACCACTACGACGACTCCAGCGTATTCAGCGCGCTTCCCTCTAGCGGAGCCAGCGTGCCCGGCTTCCCATCGTTTACGCCCACGCGTGCCCAGCAGATCGTCATGAGCAATACGAAAACGCTTGGGCCAGGCACGGTAAACGAGGCACGCGTGAGTTTCTTCCGAACCTCCACGCATGCGGATGAGCCCAAAGGCAGCTTCGCGAGCCTGGCCTCCCTCGGATTTGTCACCGGGGCAGGCACACTGGGCATCGTTCCTTCCGGACCGGCGGGTTTCCCGCAGACCGTGCCACCCCTGTATTTCAACAACTTCAGCATCGGCGTGCCGACGCTGACCACGGGCCAGCCCAACAACACCTGGATGATGACCGACGGCCTTTCGAAGGTCGTGGGCAGTCATACGCTTAAGTTCGGAGGCGAATTCCGGTACCTGCAAATCAACGAGCGGAATGTCGCATCGCCCAACGGCACCTTCAACTTCGACGGAAGCGTGACTGGGGTGGATGCCGCTGATTACGAGCTTGGCGCAGTATCCGCAGGCGGCTCTGCGTTTCAGCAGTACAGCATGCAGCTCCTGGATTCGCGCACGCGCTATGGCGGCGCGTATGCGCAGGACTCCTGGAAGGCGAGACCGAACTTAACCCTAAACCTGGGCCTGCGCTGGGAAGTCAGCATGCCCTGGTATGACACCCAAGGCAAGATTGAGACCATCGTTCCCGGTGAGCAATCCAAAGAATTCCCCACTGCTCCCCTGGGCTGGGTGGTGCCTGGAGATCCCGGCATCCCGCCCACTCTGGCTCCCACGCATTACAACAACTGGGCTCCGCGCCTGGGCCTCGCCTACTCGCCCGACTTCAATGACGGCATTCTGCAAAAAGTCTTTGGAGGTCCTGGAAAGACAAGCATCCGCGCGGCCTACGGCATCTATTACACGTCCATCGAGGATTTGAACCTGTTCTACGAGGTGGGCGACCCGCCGTTTGGCAATAACTGGCAGAGCCCCACTGGCGTCTTGTTCGAAGAGCCGTACCGCACTCGTACCGACGGAGCCTCGCAAGGACAGAAATTTCCGTTCGTTTTCCCGGTTCCGGGCAGCCCGGCGAACGCGAACCTGAATTTCGCCCAATTTGAGCCGATCTCTTATGCACCGGGCTATGACATTCACAATCGGATGCCGTACGCCGAGCACTATAACTTCTCGATCCAGCGCGAGCTTTCCAAGTCCACGGTTCTGACGCTCGCCTATGTCGCGACGCAGGGCCATAAGCTGATCTCGCAGACCGATGCCAACCCGGGGAACACGGCCCTTTGCCTGCAGCTTAACGCCGAGGGCGCGGTCGACCTGAATACAGGTCTTTCCAATCCAGCCTGCGGCCCGCTGACCGAGCAGGATACGTTTCAATTGCCGAATGGTACCAAGGTAAATGGGACCAGGACGGCCCTTGGACCCGCATTTGGCTCCAACAACACGTACACGCGCAACAGCGCGAACTCGAACTACAACTCCTTCCAAGCGTCGGTGGAGCGCAAAGCTGCGGACATGACGTTCCTGGCTGCCTACACGTTTGGCAAGGCACTCGATGATGCGTCGACTTTCGGCGATCTGATGAATTTCACGAATTACCGGCTGAGCCGATCACTATCGTCTTTCGATGTCACCAACAACTTTGTTGCCAGCTATAACTGGGCTTTGCCATTCGACCGGACCTTCGGTAACCTGCCAAAGCGCCTGACACAGGGTTGGAACATATCGGGAATTACGCGCTTCTCGTCGGGCTTCCCGATCCACATCCGCCAAAGCCGCGGGGATTTGTCGCTCACTGGCAGTAGCTCGACTGACGAGCCCAATGTGGTCGGTCCGGTGGTCATCCAAAATCCGCGTCTTGCCGGACCGAACGGCGCCAATACCTACTTTCTGCCGAGCGCCTTCACCTCCGATGTCCTGGGGTATTATGGAGACGCCAACCGGCAGTTCTTCCATGGCCCCGGCATTATCAACACCGATTTTGGAATGTCGAAGAGAATCCCGATTACGGAGTCCATGGCGGTCGAACTCCGTGGGGAATTCTTTAACATCTTTAATCACACGAATTTCAACAATCCAAGTGGCAACTTCAGCAGCAGTTTGTTTGGGGTAGTCACTAGCGCAAGTGCCCCGCGCATCGGACAGGTGAGCGCGAAGTTCTATTGGTAACCGGAAGTTAAAGCCTTTCAATCGGTTCCCGGCGGCAGCTTCAACATCTCCTGCCGTGCCGTATGCTTCGAACGCAGGCCGATCGCTCTCAACGCGGTCGGCCTGGGTTCGCCCAAGCGGCCCGGGCGGTGGATAATCAGCATATAGCAAACGAAATCGAGTGAAAGGAAACGCCATGCTGTCGAATCGCCGTGCTTTCATGAAGTGGGCGGCCGCGCTCCCCACGTTGGGGGCTCTCGCCGCCGAAGATATATTCGCAAAGGTCCGGAAATCAGCCGGATACAACGCAAAAGAGAACATCTATACACGTATTGGCGTCACACCGATCATCAATGCCCGCGGCACGTGGACCTATATCAGTGGCTCGCTGGAACTGCCCGAAGTGCGCGAGGCCAAACAGGAAGCGGCGATGCACTTTGTCGACATGTGGGAGTTACAGCGTGGTGTCGGCAAGCGGCTCGCCGAGCTTTCCGGGGCCGAAGCAGGGATGGTGACCGCGGGCGCCGCCGCCGCGATGGCAACTGCTACCGCAGCCTGCATGGCCGGTACGGACCCCGCCAAAATTTGGCAGCTACCCGACACCACCGGTATGAAGAACGAAGTGATCATGTTCGGCGGACGCATCTCCTTCGATAGCGGCATTCGTGCAGCCGGCGGGAAACTCGTTGTGGTCCAGTCTCATGAGGAGCTGAAGGCAGCCTTCAACGACAAAACCGCGATTGTGTACACGACCGCGCGGGGTGAGCGGCTGGAGAAGGCCATCCCCCTAGCGAAGGACGCGCATGTGCCGATCCTGGTGGACTGGGCCGCGGCAATTCCGCCGATCGAAAACCTCTCCCTTCCTTGGAAGATGGGAGCGGACTTGTGCACCTTCAGCGGTGGCAAGGGCTTGTGTGGGCCCCAATGCTCCGGTTTGCTCTTGGGTCGCAAGGATCTCATCGAGGCGGCACTGGCCCAGAGCTGCCCATGGGAAGGCGCAGTTTGCCGTCCGATGAAGGTGGGCAAGGAAGAGATTATGGGCGTGCTGGCGGCCGTCGAAGCTTGGACGAAACGCGATCTGTCCGAGTTGGACAAAGAATGGAACAAACGCGTTAAGAAGGTCGCCCAACTGGTGGAAACAGTGCCGGGCGTCACCACGGAGATTCAGACTCCCCAAGGAGGGAACCGCTATCCGACGCTCACCGTGAACTGGGACGAAGCCGCATTTAAAATGAACGTGCAGGAGTGCGCACAGAAGCTGCGCGACGGATCTCCGCGGATCGAAGTGCTGACGGGGAATAACCCCAGTACGGTACCCGGCGTTCACGAAGGCGATCCGAAAAACCCCCGGCCCCCTCGCCCAGACGCACTGCGCATCATCTCGATGACGCTCCAGCCCGGCGAAGATGTGCTTGTCGGCCGGCGCTTGCGAGAGATTCTGAACGCGGCGCGCAAAAGCGCTGCCTGACGAACGCCGCTAGAATCGACCGCGGATGCCGGCCTTTTTATGCTGCGTGATCCCGCGCCTGCTGGAAGACCCGCAGAGCGTTCTCGCGGTACACCTTTTTCAGCACCTCATCCGGCAAGCCGAAGCCATGCAGCGGCCAGTGGTAGTTGAAGTTAAAGTTGAGGCCGTTCTCGTAGAAGTGCTCGTCGAGTGACTCCAGTATCCGGAACGTTGTGCTGAACATCTGCTGCGTGTAAGCCATGTCCGTTCCGTAGAGCAGCCGGTCCTGATATTTCTGATAGAACTGCGCGGCGAATCGCGGGATAGGGGCGGTCTCCGCGTAACGGGCGGAAATGTCGGCGTATAGGTTGGGATTGTGATCGAACATCTGGCCCAGCCGCGTCAGATCGTAGTCCAGATTGGCAAAGTGGCATGCGATGAAAACGGTCCGGGGATGCCTTTTCGCCGTCCGCGCCAGACTCTCGAGCAGTCCGTCATGCCCCATGATGTCCGGCTTGTCATCCAGCCGCCAGGTGAAGGCATTCATGAGCCCGTCGTTGGTCTGATCCATCTTTTCGTACGCCCAGATCGGGTCCGAGACGTGGATATTGACGGGCATTCCCAACTGCCCGCATCTGTCGAACAGAGAGTCCATACGCGGGTCGTCCGGGTGCGGCCCTATAGAGGCTGGGCCACCTCCAGGCTTGTCCAAATTAGGTTTTCCAAAAGAAGACAGCGGAAGCTCTGGTAAGTTGAGGTTGGGTTCGTGGCAGAAACCAATCTCAACGAAACGGAGACTTCCGCCTTGATTCGAGTATGCAGCATTTTCTCGCAGTTGTTGCAGTTGTTCCCACGGATGGAGTTTGAGAGTGCTGTGCAGGAGACCAAAGCCGAGCGGCACGCGCGCGGTTTCACCTGCTGGGGGCAGTTCGTGGCCATGCTGTTTTGCCAGATGGGGCAGGCGCGCACGTTGCGCGAAATCTGTGGCGGTTTGGCTGCCAGCGAAGGGAAATTGAAACATCTGGGCGTTTCCCAGGCTCCCAACAAATCCACGCTGGCCTATGCCAACGCGCACCGGCCCTGGCAGTTGTACCAAAAGGTGTTCGAGAAACTGTTCAGCCGCTGTCAGCAGGCGGCTGGTCCGCAACGGCGCTTCCGGTTCCGCAATCCCCTGATGACCATCGACGGCACGCTCATTGAATTGTGCTCCAGCATGTATGACTGGGCCAAGTGGCAAGGCGCCAAGGGCGCCGCCAAACTGCATCTGGTGCTAGATCATGACGGATATCTGCCGCGCTTCGCCGTGATCACCGAAGGCAAGGCTTCGGAAGTGAAGGTGGCGCGTGCCTTCCATTTCGAGCCGGGCACGATTGTGGTTTTCGACCGTGGGTATGTAGACTACCGGTGGTATCAGCAACTGACCGATGGGGGCGTCTTCTTCGTCACGCGCCTGCGCCACGATGCGCATTACCAAGTGATCGAATCGCGGCGGCTCCCCAACCACCGGAATATTCTCAAAGATGAGGTGATCGAACTGGGTAGCCATTGGTACAAGCAGAAGGCGCGCTACCGGCGCATCGAAGTGTGGGTGGAGGAGCGGCAGGAATCCATGGTCCTGGTGACCAACCACCTGGGCTTCGGATCCACCACCATCGCCCAGATCTACCACGAGCGCTGGCAGATCGAGGTGTTTTTCCGGTATCTGAAGCAGAACCTGCGCATCCGGACCTTTGTCGGCACCAGCGCCAATGCCTTGCATATTCAAATCTGGACGGCCTTGATTGCCATGCTGCTGCTCAAGTATCTGCAGTTGCGGTCGAGTTTCGGATGGTCCTTGTCCAATCTCACGGCATTGCTCCGCCAGCAGCTGTTTGTCTATCGCGACTTGTACTGCTGGCTCGATCATCCTTTTCAGGCGCCGCCTGCCTTGGCAGGCGTGCACGACGGGCAACTTGTGCTGGAGTTCTGAGCGGCGCTATTAGGACAGCAAAAATGAGAACCAGCGATCGGAACACGGCAACCAGCTTCCGCAAAGCGCTGATTAGGACCCCCATCGGCCCTGTTTCCAATGGCCATCGAGACCCATTCCGGCTAATTTGGACAGCTCTGGGGCCACCTCGGCCCCCCCAACCCGCGGGTCCAGTTCCCATGTTCCCGCCTAATCCCCTGCCCTTGTCGGTGATTTCTCCCACTCCCTTGGCGCCCTTCCCGTGGCACCGTTCGAGTTCCTTGACGGCGGCTGGCCCAAATCCCGGCTTGTCGTTGCCGGTCAGGTCGAAGCTGCACCACACGTCAAACCGGTCCGGGTATTTGGAATAGAGCCTGCAGACCTCATCGAACCGCGCACCTGTTCCGCCGCTGAAAACCACGGTCCTCTCCACTCCGGCCGTGTCCATGGTCTTGATCCACTGATCGACATCCTCAGGAACGCGGGCACGCGCGTGGCAATGCACGTCGATGATCGGAAATTTTGCCTTCATGATCTCCGTTTTGGGGATCTTGTAGATAGACTTGGGGTGGTAATCTTGGAGCAGCATTTTGTCGGGCAGGACGTTTTGCCGCGCATCCTGCACCGTACCGGTGGGACTTGGACCTCCGGCCTGTTGCGCCTGTTGACCTTGCGTAGATCCGGGGTGTGCCGCCAACGCCAGTCCGGGAAGCATCATCATTTGCCTACGGTTCATAGTTCGTGCTCCTCAGCGTCTCTATTTGTGCTGTTCTCGTCGCGCCAGAAATGTAACATATAATGTACTTTTTTTAGCATATGAGTTGTGCGTATTGGAGGTTTAGTCACATGTTGTGGAGATTTCGGCATTGAGGGAAAGCCGGAATCGAGGTTTCATAAAGGTGGAGGGGATCTCCTGCTGTGCCGGAGAAATTGTCACCCCTTCGAAGGAATACAACGATTATGTCCACAAGTACGGAATCTTTGACAGCTCCTACAAGAACCAAGACAGCAAAAGTCTGGGCGGCGCAGAGCGCCACTTCATCGCTCGCGCCATTTTCTATACAGCGCCGGGAGCCACTGCCCGGTGATGTGGTGATCGACATACTCTATTGCGGCGTATGCCACTCCGATCTCCATCAGGTGCGCAACGAATGGCACAACTCCATCTACCCCGTCGTGCCTGGCCACGAAATCGTTGGCCGTGTGGTAAAGGTGGGCCGCGACGTGACGAAGTTCAAGGAGGGTGACCTGGCCGCGGTCGGCTGCATGGTGGATTCCTGCCGCACCTGCCACAGTTGCCTGCGCGGGCTGGAGCAGTATTGCGAGAACTTCCCCACGTTTACCTATAACGGGATAGATAAGCACCTTGGCGGTTATACGTTTGGCGGTTATGCGGAAAGTATTGTGGTCGACGAGGCGTTTACGCTCAAGGTTTCCGGCAAGGCGGATCTTGCTGCTACGGCTCCGCTGTTATGCGCCGGGATTACGACCTATTCTCCGTTGCGCCACTGGAAAGTCGGCCCCGGCCAGAAAGTCGGCATTGTTGGGCTCGGCGGCCTTGGACACATGGGGGTCAAGTTTGCAAGGGCGTTCGGAGCACACGTTGTTCTGTTCACAACTTCGCCAGGTAAGGCTGTGGACGCGTTGAGGCTTGGCGCGCACGAAGTCGTGGTCTCGAAAAACGCGGATGAAATGAAGAAGCACGCCAACAGCTTCGATTTCGTACTCGACGCGGTGTCGGCCGATCACGATATCAATGCGTATATCAGCCTGCTCAAGCTCGACGGGACTCTGACCCTCGTGGGTGCGCCGGAGTTGCCGCTGCCGGTGGCCGCGTTCAACATTATCTTGGGCCGTCGCCAGCTCGCGGGCTCCGCCATCGGCGGCATTGCCGAAACCCAGGAGATGCTCGACTTCTGCGCTGCGCACAACATCGTCAGCGATGTCGAAGTCATTGGCATCCAGCAGATCAACGAAGCCTACAAACGCCTTGTAAAGGGCGACGTGAAATACCGCTTCGTCATTGACATGGCATCACTCAAACACTAAAGGCGGCGTAGTGTGCTCGATGCGGGCCGGATCTCGGGAGGATCTGGCCCGTGATCCGTTACAGCTTCGCGCTGGCGCCGATTTTCGTGCCGATCACCTCACCCGACACAATCAACTCCACGCGCCGGTTCTGCTGTCTTCCCGCCGCTGTGTTGTTTTCTGCGATGGGCTTAGTATCTCCGAATCCCGAAGCACTCAAGCTATCGCGAGGCACTCCCTGGCTGCCCAGATACTCCGCTACCGCCTCCGCCCGTTTCACAGAGAGCTTCTGATTGAATTCAGCGGTTCCGGTGCTGTCTGTGTGGCCTTCAGCCGCCAGCTTTAAGCCCGGATGCCCCAGCACGATGCCCGCAAGCTTTGCCAATTTCTCTCGTGCCGCGGGCCGCAGCGTGTACTTGCCGCTGTCGAACAAGACATCAGCCATAGTGACAACCAACCCGCGATCGGTGTCCTTTGTCGCCAGAACTGCGTTGAGCTGCTGAAGTAGCTGCGCGCGAAGCTGCTGCTTCTCTTGTTCTGCCTGTTGCCGCAAGCGGTCCGCTTCCGCCGCTGCCCGCTCAGCCTTTTCGGCGGCCGCAGCCGCCTGCGCTTGCGCGGTTTCCGCTTTGGCCCGTTCCGCTGCCTCCTTCGCCGCGGCCAGCTCCGCTTGCAGCCGCTGTGTCTCGGCCGTAGCCTTCTCTGCTTCCGCAGTTGCCTTCGCTGCCTCGGCCTGGGCACGACGCGCTTCTTCCGCCTTGCGTTCCGCCTCGGCCTGTTCGCGGCGCCGCTGCTCGTCCTCAGCCTGCCGTTTCGCTTCCGCCTCACGAGCCGCTGCCGCCTCGCGCTCCTTCTGAAGCGCCTCGTCCTCTTGCCGCTTCAGCGCAATCATGCGGGCGTCCTCCGCCGTCTGCGCCGTCTCACGAGCGATCATGATCGCCGGCTTGCGCTGTTTCCGTTTCAGGTAGTCCTCAGACTGCTGTAAAGTCGTCTGCGCTTTTTGGAAGGTCTCCGCCGCATACTTATCGGCGCCTGACGATTGCGCGATCTGCACTGCGTTTCGAGCCTCATAGATCTCGATCGGAATTCGCGGGTCCGGTTGCAGTTGCAGCACGTTCGCGAGTTTCTGATATTGACCGCGCTGGAGAAGCTCATACTTCGCATCGATGATCTCGAATTTGCCCAGCGTGTCAGGACGGACTTCGTTCTCCATGACGATCAAGTCACTGGGCTGCGTGACGGAGAAGTAGGGCTCCGCCGTCACGACTAAGCCGAACACTTGCAGATCGGTCGTCACCTTGAGACTGCCTTTGCCGCCATCGAGCAGAATCTCTCCCAGGTTCTTCGGCCTTCCTTCGGGTGAGATCGCCCACAATACATATGTCAGATACTCGGAGCCAAACTGGCCCGGTGCTCCAATTTCCTTGAAGGTGGCTTCGATATTGATTGCGCCCGGGCGGCTGTCGACCTTGGCCTGCCCTTGCGCTTTCGACATTAACGCCGTGCCCACGAAGTTGATCGTTGTGGACCCACTGCGATGCCGGTAATTGATCGCTTTCGTCGACTTGGAAACGACGTTTACCTTGAATACGGGACTCGGTGGCTCTTGCTCCTGCGTTTGCCCGACGAGCAGTGGCACACTGCAAATGGCGAGCACAAATCCGATTCGTCCGGAGAGGGCGCGAGCCCTCCATTTTGTAGTCACAACGAAGCCCATAGAAAAACCACCGCCCTCCCGGACCATTGTATTACTGTCGCATCTAACGAAATCGTGCCAGCATTCGTCGAACCGCTCGCGCAATAGCCGTAAGCTGGTTCTATGGTGGGATGCGAATGATCGCCAGCTCGGCGCCCAGGCTAATTCTTCTACCGGGCCTTCTGATGGCCCTGGCCGCAGGCACATCCTCGATCACGATTGACTATCCCGAGGAAGGATCGACTTTCCCGCCCGAGATCACGCCCCCGGCCTTCCTGTGGCGCGATAACGGCAAAGGTGTCACCTTCTGGCGGATCGACGTCGCGTTCGGCGATGGCGCGGCGGCAATTCGCGCGACATCCAAGGGTGAGCACCTGCGCATCGGCAGGATCGATCCGGATTGCGTCGCCGGCACGAACGCGCCACCTAAGCTCACGCCCAACTTGGCGGCCGCGCATACCTGGACGCCGGACCCTGTAACGTGGCGGACGATCAAACAGCATTCGGTCGCGAGCGCCGCGACGGTAACGATCACCGGCTTTCGCGGTGACGCCCCGGACCAAGCCGTCTCCCATGGAAAGGTCACCATTCGCACTTCAAAGGATGCTGTGGGCGCGCCGATCTTCTATCGCGACGTGCCGCTAATGCCCTCGGAGCTGGAAAAGGGCGTCATCAAGCCCCTGGCCGCGGAAGCAGTGCCACTCGTCGCCTGGAGGGTTCGAAATGTCGGCGAAGCCCGCAGCCGGGTGGTGATGGAGAACCTGCCGTTGTGCGCCAACTGCCATTCGTTCTCCAGGGACGGTCGGACGATGGGAATGGATCTGGATGGCTTACAGAACAACCGCGGGATGTACTTCCTTGCAGCAGTCGTGCCCGAGATGGCGATCCGCAAGCAAGACGTGATTCAGTGGAGTTCGCCCGAAGGCAAGCTGAAAGGGAATGTCCGGGTCGGCTTCATGTCGCAGGTCTCCCCGGACGGGAAGTATGTGGTAACCACCGTCAACCCGGCCTCACTGGCAGCCAACGCGCAAGAGCCTCCCAGCAATTATTACGTGGCCAATTTCAAGGACTACCGGTTCCTCCAGGTGTTCTATCCGACCCGCGGGATTGTGAGTTGGTATAGCCGCCAAACGGGAGTGCTGCGGCCGTTGCCCGGTGCCGATGACCCGCGGTTTGTGCAGATGGGCGCCGTCTGGAGCCCCGACGGCCAATACCTGGTATTTGCCCGCGCCCCAGCCACGGACCCCAATCCGACCGGTGTGCCGTTAGCGAAATTTGCAAATGACCCGAATGAGCTCCAACTCAAGTATGACCTCTACCGCATTCCGTTCCACAACGGCCAGGGGGGCGTGGCGGAGCCGATCGCCGGCGCGTCGCGGAACGGCATGAGCAACACGTTTCCGAAAGTGTCGCCTGACGGACGATGGATCGTCTTCGTGCAATGCCGCAACGGGCAGCTCATGCGTCCCGATAGCCAGTTGTACATTGTTCCCGCGGTGGGCGGAGAGGCACGGCGCATGCGGTGCAACACGCCACGGATGAATTCGTGGCACAGCTTTTCGCCCAATGGCCGTTGGCTCGTGTTTTCGTCGAAGAGCAGGTCGCCCTACACGCAGATGTATCTCACGCACATCGACGCAGACGGCAACGACAGCCCGCCCATTCTGATCGAGAACGCCACCGCGGCCAACCGCGCCGTGAATATTCCGGAGTTTGTGAACATCCCGCCGGATGGCTTGCGGCAAATCGGCGGGCCGGTCATCGACTATTACCGGCTGGTCAACAGCGCGGCATATTTGCAGAGGACCGGATCGTATGACGCCTCGTCCGCCAAGTGGAGAAAAGTCCTGGAACTGAGCCCCGATGACGAAGTCGCCCACCGCAACCTGGGAACCGTGCTGCTCATGACTGGCCATCGGGAGGAATCCGCGGTGCACTTACGAAAAGCATCCGAAATCAAGCTCCGCGCGGCGCTCGATGCCGATCCCGCGTCCGCGCGAGGATTCAACGATCTCGGCACGCTGCTCGTCCAGGCAGGGCGCCCGGCGGAAGCGGTGGCGCAATTCGAGAAAGCGGCTGAGTTGAAACCGGATTTCACCGCGGCGCGAGTGAACCTGGGCGGCGCGCTGGCGAAGGTGGGGAGGCTGGACGAGGCGCTCGTTCAACTGCGCCAAGCGGTGGAGTCAGACGCCGGGTATGCGCCCGCGCACTACAATCTGGGGCTGGTTTTGAGCCAGCGAGGCGATGCGCGAGGAGCCATCCGGGAATGGCAGCACGCACTGGAGCTCGACCCGGATTACGCAGAGGCCCACCGTAGCCTGGGCGACGCACTTTATGCTCAAGGGCAAATGGCCGAGGCCATGGCACACTGGCGTGAAGGTATTCAATTGCAACCGAACGACGCAACAACGCTGCGGCAGGTGGCTTGGGCACTCGCGACCTCGCCCGATGCAACGATCCGGAACGGCGACGAGGCGCTTGCGTTCGCGGTACGTGCGGTTGAGCTCTCCAGCGGAAAGGATGCGCGGATGCTAGACACGCTCGCGGCCGCCTACGCCGAGAAGGGGCAATTCGCCGACGCCGCACTCACGGCGCGCAGGGCTCTGGCACAGGCTGCGAAAGAGAATCAGCCGGCGCTGGCGGACAGCATCATGATGAGGATCACGTTGTACGAAGCGGACCAGCCGTTTCGCAGCGACGTCTCCGCCGCTCGCCCGTAAACCGGGTTTTGCTAGACGACAACAACAATTTTCCCGATCTGCGCGTTGGACTCCATGTAGCGGTGAGCCTCAACGATCTTGCTGAGTGGGAATGTCTTGTCGATTCGCGGCTTAAACTCCCCGGAGGCAAGATGGTCGAAGACGTACTGTTTGGCCTTCGGAAAGGCTGCCGGATCGCCGATGACCTCGAACAGAGTGTACCCCCTTGATGGTGAGGTGTTTGCTGAGAGCGGAGAATAGCGGGAACGGTGTGGGGTCCGTGGCAAGCGCGCCATATTCGAAGATAATGCCGCTATTGGCTGCGGCTGCTGCGAGCGCTTCGAGCCCCTTGCCGCCGATGGGGTCGAAAACGATGCGTGCGCCTTTACCGGATGTGACCTGGTTGACACGAGCGGCGAGGTCTTCCTCGTCCGTGGCGATGACGTGGTCGGCGCCCAGCGCGAGCAGTTCCGCTTTCTTCCGCGAGGTGCGCGTGGTAGCAATGCTGATGGCGCCTGTGGCTTTGGCGATCTCGATCGCACCAATGCCCACGCTGCTGCTTGCGGCGGTGATGAGAACGAAATCTCCCTTGGCGAGGTGGCCCTGATGGACCAGTGCGCCGTAGGCGGTGAGGTACTGCATCCAGATGCTGGTTCCCTCCTCGTAAGAGAGCTTGCCGGGGTAGACAGCGATTGCATCAACGGGAACGATAGCGACCTCGCCGTACACGCCATACTTGCTAGCCAGGAAAGCCGGGACCGTGCTGACCGTCTTGCCAATCCAGCTCTCGTCGACCTTAGGGCCGACGGCTTCAACGATTCCGGAGGCTTCGTATCCGATCTTCGAAGGAAGCTGGGGCTGGACAAGATATCTTCCTGTACGGAACATCACTTCCGCGCGGTTGAGGCCAATCGCCTTTACGCGGAGTCGGACCTCCCCCGCGGCGGGCTCGGGTAGAGGGAGTTCATCCAGTTGCAGGACTTCGGCGCCTCCGGTCTGATGGAAGCGGACGATCTTTACAGTTGGAGTTGTATTTGGCATGGTGTCACGTTTGACTTCCGATTCTTCGATGCAGGCGTGAGCGGTGAGGATGCAACGGCCGTTGCCGGCTGCGGTAGAATCTCTTGCTATGACACGGATTCTAGGAGTGCTGCTGTTCGCTAGTCTGGCATTCGCCCAGCCGAAGCGGCCTGTGCAGGAATTTGAAACATCCGCGGGGATCGTTAAGATCACGCCTATTCAGCACGCCAGTCTGGTGATCGAGGCAGGCGGGCAGGTGGTCGATGTCGATCCCGTCGGCGGTGGAAACTATGCCGGCATTCCCGCTGCGGATTTGATCCTCATCACGGACATTCACGGCGATCACATGGATCCGAAGTTTCTGCCAAAGGTTTCGAAGTCCGGCACCGTAATTCTCGCGCCAGCGGCGGTGGCGGAAACCATCAGGACGGCGAAGGTGATCCGCAACGGTGAGACCCAGCGCGTGGGCCCGTTCACCATCGAAGCCATCCCCATGTACAACATCCAGCGCGGGCCAGGGCCGGGCAAACTATTTCACGACAAGGGCCGGGGCAACGGCTATCTCGTCACTTACAGCGGCAAGCGTTTTTACTTTTCCGGCGATACTGAAAACATCCCGGAGATGCGGGCCTTAGAGAACATCGACGTGGCGTTTGTCTGCATGAACCTGCCGTACACCATGCCGCCGGAGGAAGCCGCCGAGGCCGTGCGTGCGTTCCACCCGAAGATCGTCTATCCCTACCACTACCGCGGTTCTGATTTGAATGTCTTCAAAAATGCGCTGGCAGGAACCGGGATCGACGTGCGAATTCTGGATTGGTACTACAAGAACTAACGGCTCATTTCAAGCGCATCGACCATTCGACCCCACCCACAATGGAGCGCCCAGGCATGATGACTCCCAGATTTTCAAAGTAGTGCGTCGATGTGATGTTGGTCAGTTGTACGAAAGGGCGAACGGCGTGTTCGCCCCACGCGCCGTAAAAATCCCAGATCCCGTACGGCCCCTGCCCCCGGCGGTTCAGTGCTCCCACGCGCGTCCGCGCCATCAGACCGTGTGAAAAGCTTCCGTTCCATTCCACCACGGCGTTTTGCGACGGGTAATTGAATGAATACTTCGTCACCAGATTCACGTACTCCGCCTGGGCGCCGTGTAAGGCAGTGAAGCGAACTGCGAGGGTTTGCTTTTTCGAGAGCCGCGTGTCCACGGACGCTTCCACTCCAGTGAATTGGAGGCGGTCGATATTCTCCGCGCGATAAATGTCGGCCGCCGATTCGAGCACGTAGTCGATGCCGTCACGTTCGCGGAGTTGAAAAATCGCCATGTCCAGGCGCAGGCGCGGCGCGGGCGTCCAGTTCACGCCGCCTTCGTAATTCCAGGCCCTTTCGGGGCGTAGATTCGGGCTGCCTATATTCGCGGGATCACTGTAGTAGAGATCGGTATAACTCGGCAGGCGAAAGGCGTGACTCGCGCTGGCCCGCAACTTCAAGTGCGAGTTCAGCCAAACGCCGCCCGTCGCCGAGGGCGAACTTTCCACCGAGTGCGCTCCATACACGTTTTCGCGAATTCCGGCCGAGAAGGAAAAGCGCTTCAGCGCACGCACATCGATCGATAGATAGCCAGCCTCGTAGTCGCGCTGATGGTTCCCGAGATTATTGCTCACGATGCTGTCGCGAAAGAATTCGGCGCCGTAATGCAGGGTGACGTTGGAGGAAATCGTCTGGTTGTGGCGCAGAGAGGCCACATAGCTTTCGTCCGCGTGGTGATTGGTGTAGATTTCCGGGTCATCGCGAAACAAAACGAAAAGATCGCTGTGGCGCCGGAAGGAAATCGACGCTTCTGTGTCCGGCCCGAACGCTTGCTGAAAGGAACCGAACCAGGTTTTGGTGTCCTCCCACGAGGGGAAGTTGCCGTAGAACTGATCGGCGCCAAACGGACGGTCATCCCAGCCCAGCGTTACGTTGCTCGCGCCGAGCGAGGTCAGCCAGTGCGTGGACGAGGCGAGTGCCAGGTTGCGGTAGTCACGGTCCTGTATGAAGCCACTCGAAAAATCGCGCGAGAACGTCAGTTGCTCGGTCAGGCTGCCATCCACCAGCGATAGCGATCCTCGCTCCTGATTCACGCCGAAGTTTCCAGCGGCTAACCGCAGATGGAATTCCGAATACTCGGGGTTGTTCGTGATGACGTTGATGACTCCGCCAACAGCGTCGGTGCCGTATAAGGTCGAACCCGAGCCGCGCAATACCTCGACCTGCGCGATCCCATCCGGCGGAATCGGCAAATCGAGGTCATGATGGCCCGTCTGTGGATCGTTCACGCGGATTCCGTTCAACAAGACCAATGTTTGGCCGAAATTGCCGCCGCGAATCGAGATATCGGTCTGTACGCCGTTGGGCGCCCGCTCACGAAGATCGAGTGACGGATCAAGCCGCAGCATGTCCATCCAGCTATTCAGCAGCAGCTCCTCCGTGGCAACCGGTATCACGCTCACGGAGCGGTCCAGATCGTCGAGTTCCACGGGCTCCCAGGTGCCCGTCACGACGATCGAGTCGGAGCGAACACCAGCTTCCTGCGACATGACAGACCGCGAAACGGAAAGTAGCAACGCGAACAATAACAGGAAGCGGCTACGGCTGGTTGGCGGGTTTCTTCGGAGCAATGGGGTCCTGTAGGATAAAGACTTTTTCGCCGGGACGAACCAGTTTCAGACGCTGGCGGACTTCGAGCTCCTGTTCGGATTCGTCCTCGCGTAATCGCTTGATGCGCTCGCGACGAGCCCCGATCTCTCGCGCCAGATCGGCGTTCTCTTTCTCGCGCGCCCTGATCTCTTGCTGCTTCTGTATTAATGCCGGGATACCTTGCGGCCCCTGCAACGTGACCAATGCATAACCGGCAGCCACTAATACCGCTAACGTGTAGCCGAGTTTGGCAAAGGAGGATCGCACGAAATCGTCCGAAAAATAAATAGTACCATCGGAGTGAGCCTCTGCTTAACCAAAATTCAATATGACTGACAAAATTGTTGTGTTCAGCACGGCGTCGAGCGCGGAAGAGGCCGAGAAAGTTGCGCGCAGCCTCGTGGAAGCGCGTCTGGCGGCCTGCGTCAACGTTGTGCCCGGACTGAGAAGCTACTATCGCTGGCAGGGGAAGATCGAAGACTCGGCCGAGTTCCTACTCGTTATCAAGTCGGCCAGGGAGCATTTTGAGGCACTCTGTACTTTGATCAAGAAACTACATTCCTATGAAGTCCCCGAAGTAATTGCGGTGCCGGTCGTGGACGGCACGCGGAATTATCTGAACTGGATGGACGGCGAACTTGGCGCTTGAACTGGCACTGATTCTGGACATGGATGGCGTGATTATCGATTCCAATCCGTGGCACCGCAAGGCGTGGGCGGAGTACAACCGCCGGTTTGGCATTGAGACCACTGAGGCGATGCAGCAGCGTATGTATGGGAAACGCAATGACGACATCGTGAGGGATTTCTTCGGTGCGCATTTGACCGATGAGGAAGTACACGCGCACGGGGCGGCCAAAGAGCAGCTTTATCGCGAAATGATCCGGCCCGCTGTGAATGAGGCGCTGGTGCCGGGGGTGCGGGAGTTTCTCGATCGGCATCGGCATCTGCCGATGGGTGTGGCGACTAATGCCGAGCGCGCGAACGTCGATTTCGTCCTCGACGAGGCACATTTGCGCCCCTACTTCCGGGTGGTGGTGGATGGGCATCAAGCGCCGAACCCTAAGCCGCACCCCGACATATACTTACGGGCTGCCGAACAGCTCGGCACGCCGCCACGCAACTGCATCGTCTTCGAGGACTCCTTCACCGGAATTGAGGCGGCCCGGGCGGCAGGAATGGCGGTTGTCGGCGTGCGCACCACCCACGACGAGCTACCGGGCGTCGATCTGGCGATTCAGGATTTCCACAGCCCCGAACTGGAGCCGTGGCTCGCAAACAGATAGAATCAAAGACAAATGCTGCGACGATTCGTTCTCCTGCTGCTCTGCTCCGCGAACCTGTTTGGCCAGAAATATACCGGTCCGCAACCCGAAAAGCCAGACTTGCCGTATCTGGTCCACGCCGACAATCTGATGCCAACCGAAGCCGGCGAAGCCAAGAATGAAGACCGCAAGGGTGACGTGGTGGCGGTCGTGGCTGGCGCAACTTCGCCTGCCGCCACGCCGCTGGCCAGCCCGATCTTCTTGATTCGGGCCGACAAGATCAACGCCGATCAGTTGGAAATTTACAAGATGGAGTCCAAGAACGGCCACCGCGAAGTGGTCCTGTCCCACAAAAAGAAGCCGGTCGCAAAGCCCGTCATTTGCTCGGTGACGAAGGTCGGTGACGACCTATACAAGGTCGAAGTGAACCAGGAACTGCCCAACGGGGAGTATTCAATCACGCCCCGCGACTCGAATCTCGTCTTTTGTTTCCGCGTGTACTAGGGTACGAGCGTAACCCGGTTGTGTTATCCTATTAAACGTATCAAAAAGAGACAAAGAGAAGACAAGGAGCAGTAAGCTCTAGAATGGCATTGGCGATAGACTCAAAACGGCAGATTCTCACGAAGAATCAGGCCCACAAATCTGACACGGGTTCTCCGGAAGTTCAAATTGCACTCCTGAGCGGGCAGATCGCCCAGCTCACGGATCATTTTAAGGCGCACAAGAAGGACCACGCCTCGCGTAGAGGTCTGTTAATGATGGTTGCCAGGCGCCGCAGGCTTCTGACGTATTTAAAGAACACCAGCCCAGAACGCTACAAAGGCCTTCTGCTAAAACTCGCCATCCGCCACTAGAGAGTGCTCGTTAAGGGGAGTGAATGAGTTTCCCTCCCGATTTGCAGCCTGCCGCAGGTCCTGTCCACCTCCCATCTCCCATTGATACCCGGCCGTGGTTTGAAGCCCGGCCCTGGAGAAGATCAAGATGCATACATTTGAAGTAGATTTAGACGGACGTAAACTTACGCTGGAGACGGGCAGGATCGCCCGGCAAGCGAACGGAGCGGTAGTTGTCCGCTCCGGAGATTCGGCGGTTCTGGTAACCGCTTGTTCGAATGAGGAAGCGAAACCCGGCGCCGGGTTTTTCCCGCTCACGGTGGATTACCGTGAATACACTTATGCCGCCGGCAAGATTCCCGGCGGATTCATCAAACGCGAAGGCCGGCCATCGGAGAAGGAAGTTCTCACAAGCCGCCTGATCGACCGCCCTGTGCGGCCGCTGTTCCCCGAAGGGTATTTGAACGAAACGCAGATCATTGCCATGGTGCTGTCGGCCGATCCCGAGCAGGACCCGGCATCGCTGGCCGTGGTAGGCGCCGGGGCGGCTCTGGCCATTTCCGATATTCCGTTCGCGCACGTTCTGGGCGGCGTGAGAGTCGGCCTGGTAAACGGAAAGTGCGTGGCCAATCCCTCCTATTCAGAAGCGCGCGAATCCAAGCTCAACATCATTGTGGCCGGCACCGAAGAAGGAATCGTCATGGTGGAGGCCGGCGGGCAGCAGGTTTCCGAAGAGGACGCGGTCAAGGCCATTGAATATGGCCACGAGTGCTGCCGCAAGATCACGGCCGTGATTCGGGAGATGGTCAAAGTGGCGGGCAAGCCGAAGCGGGTTTTCACCCCCCCGGCCATCAACGAAGAACTCTACAAACAGATCGAAAAGCAGGTCCGCAAAGAACTGACCGACGCGTTGAACACCGAGAAGTATCCGAAGCTGGAGAGCTACGCGAAAATCGCCGAGGTCAAGAAAAAGCTCCTGGAAGGGCAACCGGAAGAGCAGCGCGACGAAGCCGGCAAGCTGTACGAGGTACTCAAAGAGCGGATCTTCCGCGACCAGATGCTCGGCGACCACCGCCGGCCCGATGGACGCGCCTTCGATCAGATCCGGCCCATCACCATCGAAACCGGTGTGCTGGCGCGGACCCATGGATCGGCGATTTTCACGCGCGGCGAGACGCAGGCCCTGGTCACGGTCACGCTGGGCACGAAGGATGATGAGCAGCGCATCGAACTGCTCGAGCCCGGCGAAGCGTCCAAGCGCTTCATGCTGCACTACAATTTTCCGCCGTTCAGTGTAGGCGAGGTTGGCTTCATGCGCGGCCCGGGCCGGCGCGAAATCGGCCACGGTGCGCTCGCGGAACGATCGCTGCTGCCACTCATCCCGGATGAGACTGTATTTCCGTACACGCTGCGCGTGGTGAGCGACATTCTCGAGTCCAACGGGTCGAGCTCGATGGCGTCGGTTTGCGGCGCGAGCCTCGCACTGATGGATGCGGGCGTGCCGACTGCGGCGGCGGTGGGCGGCGTGGCGATGGGCCTGGTCAAGGAGGGCGAGAAGTACGCCATTCTGACTGACATCGCCGGTGCGGAAGACCACTACGGCGATATGGATTTCAAAGTCGCGGGCACCCTCCAAGGCATTACCGCGCTCCAGATGGACATCAAGGTGCCGAACATCAGCGCCGCCATCATGCGCGAGGCGCTGGAGCAGGCACGCCGGGGGCGGCTGTTCATCCTGGGCAAGATGCAGGAGGCGTTGGCCGCGCCGCGCACCGCGCTCTCCCAGTACGCGCCGCGCATTTACACCATGAATATCGCGACCGATAAAATCCGTGATGTCATCGGGCCAGGCGGCAAGGTGATTCGCGGCATCATCGAGCAGACGGGTGTGAAAATCGACGTGTCCGACGATGGCACGATCCACATCGCGTCGGCCGATGAAGCCTCCGCCAACAAGGCCATCCAGATCATCTCGGACATCACGGCAGTCGCCGAGGTGGGCAAGACGTATCTGGGCAAGGTCGTGCGGCTGGTGGATTTCGGCGCTTTCGTCGAGATCTTCCCCGGCACGGACGGTTTGCTGCACATCAGCGAGATCGCCGAGAACCGTATCAAAGAAGTGCGGGACGAGTTAAAAGAGGGCGACCAGATTCTGGTCAAAGTCCTCGCACTCGAAGGCAACAAGATCAAGCTGAGCCGCAAGGCCGTGCTGCGAGAGCAGCGCGAGAAGCTGAAGGCCACGAAGCAATAACTGCGCTTGCTGACGGCCGCGGCTTGGGAAATACACCCGAGCGGCGGCCGTCAGGAAGCGGTATCGATCAACGATCGAAACAACTTCCGAAGCGCCTTCCCCCGGTGGCTCACGGCCATCTTCTCTTCCACCGAAACTTCACCAAACGAGCGGCCGTACGGCGCATAGTAAAAGATCGGATCATAGCCGAAGCCTCCAGCGCCGCGCGGAGCCTCCAGGAGGTCGCCTTCCACAACTCCACGAAAGGTGCGAACCAGTTCCCCGCGGTTGCTGAGCGCGATCACGCATACGAAGCGCGCCCGCCGGTCTTCCCTGCCCCGCATGTTTCCCAATACCAGTGCATTGTTCAGCGCGTCGGTAGCGCCAGGACCGGCGTAGCGAGCCGAAATGACGCCGGGTGCACCGTCGAGAGCGTCCACTTCGAGACCCGAGTCGTCCGCAAACAGAAGCCCCGGCGCGTGCTTTCCGTAATAAGTTGCCTTCAGAATCGCGTTCTCTTCAAATGTCCGGCCGGTTTCCTCGCACGGCGCGAGCTGCGCGAAGCCTGGCAGTTCCAGGATCTCGATACCGAAAGGCTGCGCAGCCTGGCGGAATTCACGTAGCTTGCCGGCATTGCTGGTGGCGCAATAAACCGTCACCGTGCTGGTATCACCTGCCTCTGGATTTCCATCAACTCGCGAATGCCATGACGGGCCAGTTCAATCAGGCGGCTCAACTGGGCGTCGTCGAATGGGTGATGCTCGGCTGTCGCCTGCACTTCGACGAACTTACCCGAGCCCGTCATGACCAGGTTCATGTCCACGTCGGCTTGGGAGTCTTCCTCGTAATCGAGATCGACCATCGGTTCACCGCCGACGATGCCAACACTGGTTGCGGCCACCGAATCAATGAACGGTGATTTCTTCAGAGCGCCAAACTTCACGAGCTGGCCGATCGCCATGGCCAGCGCGACGTAAGCTCCCGTGATAGACGCCGTGCGCGTGCCCCCATCGGCTTGGATCACGTCGCAGTCCACAAGCACCGAGCGCTCTCCGAGCGCGTCCAGATCGACCGCGGCGCGCAGCGAGCGGCCAATGAGCCTTTGGATTTCGTGCGTGCGCCCGGACGGTTTGCCCTTCTGCACCTCCCGCGGCGTGCGTTTCAGCGTGGCACGCGGCAGCATGGCGTATTCGGCGGTCACCCAGCCCTTGCCCGTGCCGCGCAGGAATTGAGGCACACCGTCTTCAATGGACGCGGCGCACAGTACGCGCGTGTTGCCCACCGTGATCAGCGCCGAGCCTTCCGCCGTCTTCAGGTATCCGGTCTGAATATCGACCGGGCGCATTTGATCGGCGCGCCGGTTATCCGTTCGCATATTTGAGAACCAGGAACATCACGATGCCGACGAGCACCATCGCCGAGAACAAGAGAATCAAGCAGGGGACACCGCCTTGCACTTGCGGAGCTTTGTCTTTTTTGGGTCTAACCGGTTTGAACTTCGCCATAGACGGCCCGCGCATGCAGGCCAACTACGGATGGTAGCAGGAATCGGTACAATCGGCTTTCGCGATGAAGCGCCGATATTGGATTCTGCTGGTGCTGGCCATTTCCGGCTGCACACGAAATCTTCCGGCACCCGTTTTCTCACCGGTCGTGGCCGGCGTTTGGAAGTTGAAAGAGTCACGAAGTTTGGCGGCCGACAGCGCGCCGGAATTGGTCCGCAGGATGGGAGTGCGCGGCGGGTGGATGGCGACTTACGAAGGGCCGGGCTCGGTGACGATCGAGCTATACAAACTGGCCTCACCGGCTGTCGGGCTCGAAATCGTGCAGAACTGGCAGCCGGTTCCGGATGCTGTTGTTTGGTACACGCCACACTGTTTCGTTGTGGCGCGATGGCAAAGTACGGACCGGGAGGCGGTGAAGATGCTCATTCGCAGCATCCAAAAGCAGTTTGCGGAACCGAAGTGATCAGCGTGGCCGCCACTCGACCGGTTTCAGGTCGCGGATGATTACGCCAAATGCGAAAGCGCCCAGCACAAGCGCTCCGCAGACGGCGACAAACGCAAGCAAGAACTGGCCCGTGACGTCGATGATTTTTCCTGTAAACCAAGGGCCGAAGATGCCGGCAAAATTGCCGAACATGTTCTGCCAGCCGGTCCACTTGCCTGCGGCTTGCGGCCCGGCCAGCGTCTGCGTGATGGCCCAGACGTTGGAGGTGAAGAGGCCGAAACACAAGCTGGTGGCGATGAGCAGCACCATCGAAATTCTTGGGTCACGCACGATCGCCACGGGAAGGATCAGGGTGCTCAGCAACATTCCGCCAACCATGAAGGTTCTTCGCACGCGCGTAGGGCTTCCGCCACGGGAGATCCAAAAGTCCGAAGCCCAACCTCCGGCTGCTGAGGACAAGGCCACACCCCAGAACGGCACCGATCCGAGCAGCGCCATCATATTGGCGGAGAAGTGCCGCTCCATGACGAGATACGACGGCAGCCAGAACACTAGAAAGTACCACGCGTAGTTCACACAGAACAGGCCGAGAAATGTTCCCCACGCTTCGCGCTTCCCGAGGATTTGCAGGATGCCGGGGCAATCGCCGCTGCGCAGGACTTTGACGGATGTGGGGTGCGGACCCCAGATCGCCCAGGGGGCCAGCCAGAGCAGGCCTCCGCATCCGAGCACGAGGAACAGCGCTCGCCAGCCAAAGTGGCCGACCACCAGGCCGCCAATCAGCACGCCGAGCGCCGGGCCGCATTTCGATCCGGCGTCAATCAGCGCGTTGGCGGTGCCGCGATGGCGTTCGGGAAAATTTCCCGCGAGGATACGCGAATAAGAAGGATACGCGACCGATTCCCCCATGCCCAGCAGCAACCGCAGCGCGAAAAGGGCCGCGAACGAGTTGACTAGGCCCGTCAGCAGCGTCGCGGCGGACCAGATGAGAAATCCCAGGCCCAGCACCCAGCGCACGTCGTAACGGTCGACCAGCCATCCGGCAACGAGTTGAAATGCGGCGTAGGTCCAGAAAAAGGTGGAGAACAGCGTGCCGAGCTGTGTCTTGGTGAGATGCAGTTCGGTGCTCAGGAACGGCGCAGCCACCGAGAGGGTGCCCCGGTCGATGTAGTTCACGCCGATCGAGATTACGAGCAGTGTGAGCACCGCCCACTGCACTCGCGACAGGCGGGTTGCCACCGCAGACGGGGCGATCATTAGAGAATTCTTGATTCTACACGAACCCGGCCCGCGCTTCGGTACACTGTCTCACACGGCCATGATACAGCCAGTTTGGAATTTCGAGCAGGAACCGTACGGGGAGCCTCCCGACGAGACGGCGGTTAATCTGCGCGCCTACTTCGACCGCATGCCGGACGACAAGATGCGCCAGTACTCCGCTGCCTGGGACGACGAACGCGTGATCGAATGGGACGGCAACTTCCGGGATGACGGGAACTTGATGATCGCATGTTGTGAGCGCGATATCGACGTGGCAGAGTACCGGCGGGTGCTAGAGGAATGTGCGAGGTACAGGGAGCGGGTGCGGGGCCAGATCGCGAGCACCCGGAAGGCCTAGCCGAGATCCGTCAGATGTTGCAGCTCGCCTGTGCTGTCGCCGATGTGCTCGGGCGTGACGCCCATGTGGTCCAGCAGCGCGACGTACAGGTTCGTCATGGGCGTTTCTTTCGGATAGCGTAAGTGGCGGCCGGGACGGAGCACGCCATTCCCGGTGCCGGCGAGCACCACGGGTAGGTCATTGTGCGTGTGCTGATTTCCGTCGGCTAGCCCGCTGCCGTAGACCACCATCATGCGGTCGAGCAGCGTGCCGTTTCCATCCGTTGTGGATTTCAGCTTGTTCACGAAATACGCGAACTGCTCCAGGTGGAAGCAATTGATCTTCGCAACTTTTTCGATCCACTCCGGGTTGTTACGGTGATGGGTCAGCGGATGGTGCGCGTCGGGAACGCCGATTTCCCGGTAGGTGCGCGTACTTCCCTCGCGGCAGATCATGAACGTGGAAACGCGCGTCAGATCGGCCTGGAACGCCAGCGTCATGAGATCGAACATGAGGCGCACATGGTCGGCGAACTCGACGGGCACGCCTTCGGGCTTGTCGATCGTTGGCGTGAACTGTTTGGAATCGTGCTCGGCCATTTCGATACGGCGCTCGATTTCGCGCACGGCGTCCAGGTACTCGTCGAGTTTCCGCCGGTCGGTTTTGCCGAGATCGCCCTTCAGCCGTTGCGTGTCATCTGAGACGAAATCCAGAATGCTCTTGTTGTACGCCAGACGCTTGGCGCGCACCTCGGGCGTTTCGCTCGCATCGCCGAATAGGCGCTCGAACACCGCGCGGGGGTTGACCTCTGGCGGCATCGGCGTCGTACTGGTGCGCCAGGAAATGCTGTTGCTGTACGCGCAACTGTAACCGGAATCGCAGTTGCCCACCAGCCGCCCGTCCTCACATCCCAGTTCGAGCGAGGCGAAGCGCGTAGCGCTGCCGATCTTCTGCGCGGCGATCTGATCCACCGAAACACCGAGCGAAATATCGGCGCCGGCCGTCTTCTTGGGATGGATGCCGGTGAGGAAACTGGCGGCGGCACGGGCATGGTCGCCGGGACCATCGCCGAGCGCGCGGCCTGTATTGTGGGTCAGGCCCGAGAGCACCATCAAGTCCTTACGATAGGATTCGAGAGGTTTCAGAATGCGCGGGAACTCAAACGCCATCCCTTCCACCGCGGGCGTCCAGTCCTTCATGATGATGCCGTTCGGCACGTAGACGAAGGCGATGCGGCGCGGAGCGTTGGTTGCGCCGATGCGGCCAGTCGCTGCAAAGGCGGGTGTCATGGCATCCAGGACGGGCAAGGCGATCGTTACGCCGATCCCGCGCAAAAAAGAGCGCCGAGCAAGGTGCTTGCCTGTTATCACGGCTTCCCTCCAGCCAAAGCGGCGGACTGTTGCGGCGCGTGTCCCGGAGCCTCCCCATGGCGCATCTCGAAGGGCATACTCTCCACGATTTCGAGTACCATCCGGGAGAACCGGTAATCGCCGGCAGCCAAACGGCTACAGATCAAGTTTACAGCAGATTTATCGTATCGTTCCAACCCGCGCCCCAGCGCGTAGGTCAGCATCTTTTCGGTGACGCAGCGGGCGAAGGCGTCGCGATCGGTTTTCAAAACTTGCTTGAGTTCAAGCGGGCTGTGGAAGGACCGCCCGCCGGGAAGTGTCCCCGCCGCGTCCACCGGAAATTTGCCGTCCAGCGCGCGCCAGTGCCCAATCGCATCGTAGTTCTCGAGGCCGAACCCGAGAGGGTCCATGCGCGTGTGACACGTGGCACAGGCCGGATTGGCCCGGTGCTGTTCGAGTTGCTGGCGCATCGACGCGGTGGTGCCGATCGCGGATTCATTCAGGTTCGGGACGCCCGGCGGCGGGGGCGGCGGCGGATCGTTCAGAAAATTCTCCAGCACCCATTTCCCGCGCAGCACGGGAGACGTTCGCGTGGGATATGACGATACGGTGAGCACACTTGCCTGCGTCAGGATGCCCGAGCGTTCTTCGCCCGTCAGCTCGACGCGGCGAAACTGGGGTCCCGTGATTCCAGGAATTCCGTAGTGCTTAGCCAGGCGCTCGTTAAGGAAGGTGAACTTGCCGTCGATGAAGTCGAGGATGCTGCGGTCTTCGTGAATCACCGCCTCAAAAAACAGCCGCGTCTCTTCCTTCATGGCCTTGCGCAAGTCCTCGTCGAAATTGGGAAAGCGGTCGGGATCGGGCTTCACGCTGTCCAGGTTGCGCAACTCCAGCCACTGGCCGGCGAAGTTATCAACCAGCGCGACGGATTTCGGATCGCTAAGCATGCGCCGCACTTGTGCCGTCAGAACCTCGGGACTGTGCAGCTTGCGTTCACCGGCCAGGAGGAACAGTTCATCGTCCGGCATGCTGCTCCACAGAAAGTACGATAAGCGTGAAGCCAGCTCATAATCGTCCAAACGGTGCGACGTGGTTGAGTTATTGGGATCGCGATCATTCTCGATGCGAAACAGGAAGTGCGGAGACACCAGAATCGCTTCGAGAGCGACGCGAACGCCCTGCTCAAACGAATCGCCGTTCTGCTGCGCCATACTGACGAAGCGGACCAGACCGTTGACTTCTTGTTGCGTCATCGGCCGGCGGTAAGCGCGGCGCGCGAGCGCAGCCACAATCCGGCGCGCACACTCGGGGCGATGCTCTCCGGGAGCATGGCCGCAGATGAAAATGTGCTTGTGGCTTTCCGTCAGCGGACGCGCATGCGGGTTGTAGGGACCGTTGATCTCGAAGCGGTCAGCGTACGGGTCGCGGCCGGGCTTCTTGTCTTTCGCCTTGGCATCGTCAGGATCGGGCTGCGCATCCGGCCGCGAGTCGTCGTGAAGCAACGTGGCCTTCAGCTCGTGCTCTCCCGCAGTCACGTGCAGTCGCAGTTCGCCTACGCGCGCCGCCTCATCTTCCGTAGTGATCGGAAAAGTCTTGAGCTCCTTGCCGTCGAGCCACAGGGTGATCAATTCGGCATCGTGCCGCCCGTTCACGAGGCCTCGAATCACGTAGTCGCCTTCCACGGGAAACTCGTGCCGCGCCGTCAGATCTCTCGCCGGCTGCTCTTCGGCGGCCACCGGAGCGTGTTCGATTCTCGCGCGCGTGGGCTTGGGCGGCGGATCGGCCACAATCGCTTTACGCGCAATCTTCTCGGCCGCGGCCAGATACTTTTCCATCAGAACCGGGGAAAGCGAAAGCACATCGCCAATATTGTCGAAGCCGTAGCCGGAATCGTCGGCGGGAAAATCGGCGGCCGGCTTGAAGTCCACGTCCACCAGATCGCGAATCGTGTTGTTATACTCAGCGCGGTTCAGACGGCGCGCGGTGACGCGGCCAGAATCGGGCTTCATCTCGCGATCTAGCCGCGCAAACTGCGCATCAAACCATCCCGTGACTTCCGCCACTTCTTCCGCTGGCGGAACAGGCAGGCCCTTCGGCGGCATCTGGCCGGTACGCAGCTTCTGTACCACCTTTTCCCAAACGTCGCGATCCTTGAGTGGATCCTTGGAGCCGGCATAGCCATCCAGGCTCAGACCCCCCACCTTCATTTTTGTGTTGTGGCACAGAACGCAGTTTGTCTTCAGGAAGGGCTCAACAGTTCTCTCAAACGAGGAACCGGCGGCCAGGCACACAAAGGGCAGAAGGCCAACAAGTCCGACGAAGCGCGGAGCCATTTCTTAGTTATCAACAAGTATACAGGGAGCCGGGCTAGGGCTTCACGGGACTGGCCAGCTTCTCCCGCCCCGCCAGGTAGGTCCTCAGACACTCCGCCAGCGGAGGCATCGGCGCCACGCCGGCGCGTTCCATCTTTTCGTTGGAGAGTGCCGAGTACTTGGGCCGCCGCGCCGGAGTGCGGTATTCGCGTTCGTTCGTGGGCAGGAGCGAGGGCTTCAAGCCGGCAGTTTCAAAAATCAGCTTGGCGAAATTGAACCAGGAGATGGGTGTGCCGCCGGCAACGTGAAAGATGCCGTGCTGGCCCTTCTCCGCCAGTTCGATGGTCCGCGCGGCCAGCAGCGGCGCGAAGGTGGGAGAGCCGATGTGGTCCTCGACCACGCGGATGGGCTGCCCACCAGCGGCACGACGCAACATCAGCTCCACGAAGTTGCCGCGATTGGTAGTCAGCCCGGCGAGCCCGAACACCCCGCACGTGCGCACAATCAGCGGCCGCTCCAGATACGCCTGCGCGTACAGCTCGCCCGCCAGCTTCGAGACAGCGTAAGCGCCGAGAGGGTGCGTTGCGTCGTCCTCGCGGTACGGGCTCTTCGCTGTGCCGTCAAAAACGTAGTCCGTCGAGAAGTGCACCAGTTGCGCGTCGGTCTGGCGGCACGCCAGCGCCAGGTTGCGAACGCCCAACGCATTGGCCACGTAAGCCGCCTGGGGTTCCTTCTCCGCTACATCCACCTGGTTGTAGGCCGCCGCATTGAAAACAACGCTCGGGTCGAGCTTGGCAAGAACCCGCTCGACCTTGTCCCGGTCCGTGATATCCACGGCGGCACGCTCCCAACCGGTTACCTCGTACCCACGCTCCCGAAGTTCCCGGACCAGTTCCACACCCAGTTGCCCCAAGCAACCGAAAACCGCAGCGCGCGCCATAAGACACGAGCATAGCGCAGATGCGGGAGGACGCAGTTAGCACGCCGGGACAATGTGCTTCACTCTGCTATTCGAGATGTGCCTGGAAAAACGACACAATGCGTCGGCGTGCGTCTTCGGCCGAGGGTCCGTGGTAGCCGATTCCCACGACCTTCAGCATCTTGAACAGCACGCTTGGGGGATTGTTTAGGAACGAATGGCCTGCGTCGGGATACTCCTTCACGTCATGCTCCACGCCCAGCACCGTGAGCACGCGCTCCAGTTGGTCAGCGACCCCTCGCGTCCAGCGATCCTTGGCGCCGTAGCTGCCGACGATGGGGCAGGCACCGGCCAGAAATTGCTCGGAATCCTTTGGAAGCGCGCCGCCATAATTCACGCTCGACGCTGAGAACCCGCGGCCGGGGGCAAGCAGCAAGGCGAACGCGCCGCCCATGCAAAAGCCGATGACGCCAATCCTGCCGGTGCAACCCTCCTGCTGTGTCAACCATGTCCGGACTGCCTCAATGTCGTCGTAAACTTTTCCCCGCCGGACAAGAACATCGCGGGCGATGGAGCGCAGGCAGGCGATCCTTCCGCCCGAGTAGAACAGGTCCGGCGCCGCGGCCAGGAACCCCTCGCTCGCCAGCCACTCGGTTTGGTTCCTCAGATCCGTGGACATTCCCCCCACGTCGTGGATGACAACGACCCCGGGCCAAGGCCCGCTTATCCGCGGCGTGGCAACGTAGGCCGGCAGCTCGCCAAAAGCGGTCGGAATCTTCACGTCGGCCACCGTGTCTCCTCGTACTTGACAGATGTTATGCCCCACCGCGCGCTCGGTATCGAAGGCCAGGGAATCTGAGCCGCCCTGCCCACCGGATCTACTTTCGCCGGCTCTGGATCTCCTGTGCCGTGAGCGCGGCTTGCTGGCGCACACGGTCAGGCATTCCGGCCACACCACGCGCATAACGCTGCACATCCTCCAGATCGTCCTTTTGGCCCACCCGCAGCAAAGCACGTAACGCCTCCCAGGCATGCTCTTTGTCCGGTGAAAGCTCGGCCAGCACGTCGCCCGCCGCAACCGTGGCGCCGTCCTGACGGCTCAAATCCAGCACCTCTCCCGGAAGGAGCGATCGGATCTCGGTACCGCCCACGCGTCCCACAAGCGTCCCCGGATTCACGTACTCTCCAACCTTCAATCGGTATCTCACCTTCCCCGCTGCCGGCGTCGTGATGGAGTAAGCGTGCAGCATGGCCACGAGTTCCGTCCGTCCCGCCGCATCGCCGAAGTTCGTGAGTGAGAGCGCCGCGTTGCGCCGGACCATGGGCGCTGGGTCCGTCAACAGCTTCAGCAGCGCCGCGTGGAACGGTTCGTAGGTGTGGTCTTGCCCCATGATCCACGCCGCCGTCTGCCGCAGCTCGAGACTGGGATTGGAATCGAGTTCGACGATCTTCGGATACCACTCGCGCACGCGCGGATCGCCGTCTGCCAAACGCTCGCCGATCTGCACCAGTGCGTGCTGCGCCTTGCGCGGCCTCGCGGCCGCATTGTTCAGGTACGCGGTGATTTCCTCATCCGTGAGTCTGCGCCCGAACCACGTCCCGTACCAGAACAGAAAAGGAAACAGTACCAGCAGGAGAGCGAATCCGGTAATCAGCAAGTACGCCCGCTGGCTGGGCCGCCGTGAGGTGGTGGTTGGAGTCACTGCCGAACCAGTCTATGCCTGCACAGCCTAAGCCGGCAACGCCCGTTGTAGAATCCGCAGCCAGTTGCCGTGCATGATCGCTTCGACATCTGGCTCCGCGTAACCGCGCGCCCGCAGCAAGTCCGGAAGCTTTTGCAGGTCTGCGATGGTATTGACGTCGTGCGGCGTTTGCTCGGTGCCAAATTCGCCGTCGAGGTCGCTACCCACTGCCACGTGCCGCGTGTTCCCCGCAAGCTGGCAGATATGGTCGATGTGATTCACCACATCGTTCAGATCGACCACCGTATTCGGCGTCGCCCCCGCCATAAATTCCGGATAGAGCATCCAGATATCGAGCACCGCGCCGATCACTGCGTCGCGCTGTATCAGGCAGCGAATCTGGTCGTCGGTCAACTGGCGGTCTCCCGGCACAAGCGCCCGGCAATTGTGGTGGCTCGCCCAGATGGGCCCGTCAAAGATCTCGATCGCCTGCCAGAAGGCTTCGTCGGCCAGGTGCGTCACGTCCAGCACGATGCCCGCTTCCCGCATCGCTCGGAGCAGGTCCGCGCCGCGCGAGGTCAGTCCGCCCGGAGTTCCGGTTCCATGCGCATAGCAGCCCACTCCGTAATGCGAAATACCAGCCGCGCGCAGCCCGCGCTCCCACCAGAAACTCACGTGCGCCGGAGAGAGAATCGGATCCGCGCCCTCCATGCTCAGGATGTAGCCCAGCGGACACCGGCCGGGGTCCGCGCGCCATTCGCGCAAGTGCGTTTCTACGTCGCGCCAGGTCCGCAATTGCCGCAGAAGCCCTTCGCTTTCGAGAACGTTGTAGTACGCCAGTTGCCCCTGCGCCATGGCGCAAGCAATTTCCTGGTTCCTGAAATCCAGATAGCTCGCTCCCTTCGGATTCGTCCGCGCCAGCAGCGTCGCCACGCAAATGGCAACTTCACCGCGGCGCATATCGGGAAACGCCACCGTGTTCGTTCCGCGGTTGCGCCCTGTCATCCCGTGCTCTGACCGGCGAATCTCGGCAACGGACTGCGTCAGGTCGCGGTTCCAGTTGACTGCGTTCAGGGATAGATCTAAGTGAGCATCAATCAGAATCATAAAATGTAGGAGATGTCTGCCGAACAGTTTATCGCGAGAAGGTGGAAGTTTCCTTCCACAAACTGGCCATGTTCAAATCCTGCTGTTCCACCAGGCGAGTCCATAGCGTTTCCGGGTGAGGGTCAAACACGATTCCCGTATCCGCCGGAATAACGTTCCACGCGTCCATTCCCATCTCCCACTCCAACTGGCCGGCGCCCCAACCGGCGTAGCCCAAATAGAGACGAAATGTTTTCGAGTCGAACCCCGATGACATGGTTTTTTCCAACGTGGCTTTGGCCGAGATGAGGTAGATGTCGTCCGACACATGCTTGGCGTCGTCCAACTTAGTACGGCTGCGAGCCAGCGCCATGACTCCGGAGATCTCCACCGGACCTCCGACGTACAGCGGCTCCGTCCGCCCTTTCGCGCTTTGCAAATCTCGCGAGAGCCGCGAAAGCGGAACTTTCGTCTTCCGGTTGACGATCAAGCCCATCGTCCCGTCTTTGTCGTATTGCACCAGCAGAATGACCGTTTCGGCAAAGTTGGGATCGGGAAAACCGCGGCGCGCCACCAAAATCTTCCCGGCGCGGAGCTTGTTGGCAGGATCATCCGCCTGCGCTGGTGTCAGCCTCCACCGGCTGGCCATTGCCACCGAGGCCACCAACGCCACAGCCACCGCAATCCAGAGAATGCGCGCAGGTCTCACCACAAAATGGACCCGCCTGTCCATTGCCCAATTCTATCCTCTTTTTTACGGCGCCCAATATTCGATCGTCTACGCCTTGCGCTCGGCGCGGGCCAACTCTTCCAGAATCGGCTTCACTACCGCCTGCGCGTCGCCGAAGACGTGCAGATAATCCTGAAACTTGCGATTCAGCTCGATAGCCTGGTCCGGCGTCAGCCGCGAGCGCACAATCATATCGCGCACGTGTACCGGGTGGGGCAACACGGCATCCTCTGACAGTTCTTCCAGCGCCGCTTCCGGGTCGTAGTGGTACATGCCTTATTATCCGTCGTAATCGACATGAAGGAGAAACAGTCCTTTGGCCGGTGCCGTCGGTCCCGCGCGCCGCGTGCAGCCGGACTCTAGCAGCGCTTGGAAGCCGGCCTCGTCCAGATTTCTCTTGCCGGCTTCCAGCAATGTACCCATGATGTTCCGCACCATGTGCTTCAGAAAACCACTGCCGGAGACCCTGTAGTGCATGTGGTTGTCCCCGACTTCAAGGCGCGAAGAAAAAATCGTGCGCACCGTGGTCTCATGTTCGCGGTCATCCGATGCCGCGAAGGCCGCAAAATCGTGTGGCCCGTCTAGCAGCGGCGCAAACGCCCTCATGCGATCCACGTCCAGCGGATACGGATAGTGGTGCACATAACGCCACTCCACAGGCGGGCAGACCTCGCCTCGAAAAATGCGGTACTCGTAGGTTTTTGAAACCGCGTGATGCCGCGGGTGAAAATCTGGTGCGGCTTCCTCGGCGGCCAGCACGCGAATCGCTGGCGGCAACAGCCGGTTCACGGCCCGGCGCAAGTTGTCCACCGGGATGGGATTCGAGACCGAAACCGCCGCGGTCTGCCGCAACGCGTGTACCCCGGCATCTGTGCGGCCCGATCCCGCCACATGCACGGCGCTTCCTTCAATTTCCCCGAAGACCTGCTCGAGCGTGCCTTGGACCGTGGTAAGCCCCGGCTGCACCTGCCAGCCATGAAAATCCGTACCGTCGTAGGCGAGAATTAACTTGATGCGCCGCATGTCACGCGGCCGGTCAGGTTGGACGCGATCCAGGCTTCACCACCGGAATCCCCTGCGCGCACAGCGGGCAACTTTCCGGCGGATACGAAACCACCTGCATCGTTTCGAGCGCGGCACGCGGCACACCCACGGCCGCCGTGCCTCCACTCCGATCGATGATGGAACCGGCCGCGAGCACGCGCGCGCCATGTTCGCGCAGGCAGTCCACTACCTCGCGCGTGCTGCCGCCGGTGGTCACTACATCTTCCACCACCACCGCGTTCTCGCCGTGCGCGACCTCAAATCCCCGGCGCAATGTCATCTTGCCGCCATCGCGCTCCGCAAAAATAAATCGCGCGCCCAGAGCCCGCGCCACTTCATGCCCGATGATCAGCCCTCCGATCGCCGGCGATGCCACCACATCGACTCGTTCCGGTCCCGCCAGTCCCAACAGCCGTTCCGCCAACTTCCTGCCCAGCTCTTCGGCGTGCCGCGGATACTGCAACACCCGCGCGCACTGCAAATACTCCGGGCTGTGTAGCCCGCTCGTCAGACGGAAATGCCCCGCCAGGTACGCGCCCGTGGAACGAAACAGATCGAGAACTCCTGCCTGCACTTCAGGTTGCGCCTTCACAAACGGACAATATACCACCCCCCGACTCAGCGGCACACTGCCGCCATCCTATAGTTGGTTCACTACGGCACACCGATGGCCGTTTTGGAACAAAATCTTGCCGCCACCGCACAAATTTTGCCGGTTGATACGCGGGTCCGGGAGTCATCCACATGAAAAGAAAGCCCCTCGCAATTTGGTAAGGGGATTGCTTTACCTCATGTCGTGAAGACGAAAGCGCAGGCTCAAGGCAATGCGATTGATCCCCGTTGTTCTCCACCCCTAAGCAGTCTCCTCTGTTCCATTTCCTCGAAATCCCTCTAAATCCCTCACAATCGCGCCTTGAGCCTGGATTGCTCTAAAGTGGAGTCGCACTTCCACCGATTTTTGATTTGTGGAACAGGAAACACTCGAAGAACTAGGATTCTCACTGGACTTGGCCCGCCTTGCTACCGGCCTGGGCTTTCATGACGCTTCTTGCGGCACTCGCTCCACTCCTCCTCAAGTCGATGAACTGGAAGAGATGGTGCGGGCCGTTCTCGCTTACGCCGACTCCGAATAATCGCTACACAGCCTGGTCGCCATCCGGATTGAGCTACGATGGAGTCATGGCCAAAGGGCTGTTCGACGTTGAGTGTCCTTGCTGTCAGGCGGTCCTGAAGGTCGACCCGGAAACCCGCGCCGTCATCTCGCACAAAGTTCCGGAAAAACCCGCGCCCATCGAGGACCTCGCCGCCGCCGTCGCCAAGCTCAAAGGGGAAGCCGGCCGCCGCGATGAGGTTTTTCGCAAGCAGGTTGAAGCCGAAAAATCGCGCGGCAAGATCTTAAACACGAAATTCGATGAACTGTTGCGCCAAGCCAAAGAGAACCCCGACGTCGCCCCGCCCAAGCGTGATTTCGATTTGGACTAAATCTCACTTCCCCTCCAGAAACTCCCGCGCCACATCCGCCAGCGGCCGGTGCTTTCCATCCAATTCATAGTTGAGCTTCTGCATGGTCCCGTCCGTCAACTTCCCCGCCAGCTGCGCCAGCGCCTGCCGCATGCCCGGATGAGCGGCCAGCGCGTCGTCCCGCACCACCGGCGCCGCTTCGTAAGGTGGAAAATAGTGCCGGTCATCTTGTAAAACCTTCACGTCCAGCACGGAAAGCATGCCGTCCGTCGCGCTCGGCGCAATCATCTCCACCTGGCGTTGCTCGAGTGCCTGATACAGCAGCCCTAAATCCATCGTCTCGATCTGCCCTTTGATCCCCAGCCCGTACGTTTTCACCAGGCCCGCGAAACCATCCGGCCGCTGGGCAAATTCGTAGCCCGCGCCCATCACCCAGTCTTTCTTGTATCGCACCGCATCGCTGATCGTCTTGAGCGCACCCCGCCTCGCTTCGTCGCCACGCACCACGATCGCAAACGAATTGTTGAAGCCGAACGGAGCCAGCCACTCGATCCGCCACCGCTTCTGATAAGCCTCTCGCACCTCGTCCAGCACGCGCGCGGCGTCCGCGGCTGGCGGCAGCTTGAGAATCGCGGTCAATGCCGTGCCCGTATACTCCGGATAGAGATCGATCTCACCACTCACCAGCGCCCGGTGCGCCAATAGCGTGCCGCCCAGATTCAGCTTGCGCTCCACCTTCTGTCCGAGCTTTCGTTCGAGCTGCTGCGCCAGAATCTCGCCCAGCACCAATTGCTCGGTGAAGTTTTTCGATCCCACCACGATGCGCCGCGGCCCCGATCCGCACCCGCACAGGAGCATCACCGCGATCAAACCGGCGATAGTTTTCGTTCCAGCCATCCCAGCCCTTCATCCGCCACCAACGCAATCGCCGCCGCGGGAATCGCGCCCGCTAGAATCTGATTCGTATCCACCGTCGAAATGCCGCGGAAGATGAACACCCCCAGTCCGCCTCCGCCAATCGCCGCCGCAATCGTGGCCGTCCCGATCGTGGTCACCGTCGCCACACGCACCCCCGCCAGAATCGTGCGCGTCGCGAGCGGCAGTTCCACCTCGCGCAGCACCTGCCAGCCCGTCATCCCCATCGCCACGGCCGATTCGCGCACCGCCGCGTCCACCCCCAGAATGCCCACCAGTGTGTTGCGCAGAATCGGCAGTAGCGCGTAAAGCACCAGCGCGACAATCGCCGTCCGCTTGCCGATCCCCCCGATCAGCGGCACCGGAATCAGAAAGCCAAACAGCGCCAGGCTAGGAATGGTCTGCAGCACGTTCGCCAGGCCCATCACCGGCCCCCGCAACCCCGCGCGGCGCGTCAGCCCCACACCCACCGGAATCGCGATCGCCGTCGCCAGCAGCATCGCCACCAGCACCAGTTCCAGGTGCTCCAGCGTGCGCGCAGCCATCTCACTCGATAGGCCGGTGGGCATCGCTCTCCATTCTCCAACCGAGGCAAGCCAGAAATGCGCGCGCCTCGGTGGACGTAGCCCGCACAAACTCTTCCGGAGTGGCGAGCATATCGAGCCGTCCCCCGTGCATCAGCCCGATGCGCGTCCCCAGCATCAACGCCTCCCGCACATCGTGCGTCACGAAGATGGAAGTCTTGCCAAACGTCCGGCGCCACGCCAGAAATTGTCGCTGTAAATCGAAACGCGTCACCGGATCGAGCGCGCCGAAAGGTTCATCGAACAGCAACACCGGCGGGTCAGCCGCAAGAGCGCGCGCTACTCCCACACGCTGCCGCTGTCCACCAGAAAGCTCGCGCGGATAGCGCGCACGAAATTCACCCGGCGCAAGATCCATACGCTCCAGCAACTCATCCACGCGTGCGCGGATGCGCTCCGCCGGCCATCCTTCCAGGCGCGGCACCAGACCGACATTCTCCGCCACCGTAAAGTGCGGAAACAGCCCCGTCTCCTGGATCACGTAACCGATCCGCCGGCGCAATCGGATTGGATCCCACGCGACCGTCGCCTCGCCTTCCACCAGCACCGCGCCCGCCCCCGGCACGAGCAGCCGGTTCACCAGCTTCAGCGCCGTAGTTTTTCCCGATCCGCTGCGCCCCAACAGCACCAGCGTCTCCCCCGGCTCCACGGCGAAACTCAGGTCTTGCAAGATCGCCATCGCCTCCGCGGCCTGCCGCACAGCATACCCAACGCCGCGGAACTCCACGAGAGCGCTCATGAGCGGAGTGTATCAGGCGCCTCGCCCACCGCGCAGATTGCCGCCGTCGTTCTACAATCGCCAAAATGCGAAAGCTCACTCTCATCCTGTGCCTGGCCACTCTTGCCGCCGCTCAGAGCCTGGATGACGATCGCGATTTCTGGAACAAGAAGTTCAACGATGCCAAGACCGATTTCAATCACCGCCCGAACAAGTTGCTGATCTCCGCGATTCGCGACCGCAAGCCGGGCGCTGCCATCGACCTCGGTATGGGCCAGGGCCGCAACGCTATCTTCCTCGCCCAGCAGGGCTGGCGCGTCACCGGCGTCGATCTCTCCAATGTCGCCGTCGAGCAGGCCCGGAGCGAGGCCTCCCGCCTCGGAATCAAATTAGATGCGGTCGTCGACGATCTCTCTCGCTACGATCTCGGTCAAAGCCGCTGGGACTTGATCGCCATGTTTTATGTTCATGCCTGGTATCACTCGGCGAAACCCGATTGTATTCGCCGCCTCCATCGCGCGCTGAAACCGGGCGGCCTGCTCGTCATCGAAGGCTTCGCGGGCAAAGACAGTTTTATGTTCCAGCCCAACGAACTCCTGCGCGATTTCGCTGACCTCAGAATTCTCCGCTACGAGGATGTGCAAGATGAAGCTGACTGGGCGCCCGCCAGCAAAAGCCACATCATCCGCCTCGTCGCCGAGAAAACCGAGTGAAGTGAACCTTGCCGATAGTATTGCCGTCATCGCCAAGAATCCAGCTTCCGGCACCCATTTGACTTCGCTTGTAGGATCAGCCAACGAAACGGCGTTTTGGGTGCGACGTTGCGGATACGCGGTTCCGCTCGAATCCGCCCCGTAGCGCACAAGTGCGAGATGGGCGTTATGCGTCAACTTGGGACGCGAACTGCAGCTTTCGACGACAGCGAGCGGGCTGGGGGTGCACCCGTTCGCGGTATTTGCCACATGCGAACCCGTCCGAGCGGAAATCATCTCACTGCTTGGGCTCATTGAAGCCCGACATGTCAGAAGGGCGTTCCTTGTCGCTGATATCATTCACGCGATCTATCGTAATCTGCACTGAAACGGATCCACTATTAGCAGCAACGAAGGGCCGTGGGCGAGTAGCCATCGGCTGTACGGGCCGCGATGATGCCGACCAATTGAGACGATTGGCATCCACTTGAAAATCCCTGTCGGCTAAGACTTCGCATACCGCCTCGCCTTGCGCGTCTGTATAACGGCTGACCCAATCGTGTTTGAATCGGCGATCGTCTGACCGAGAACTCTCACACATGACGCTGGCGTTGGTGACTGCCTTACCATCAGGCCACACGACGCTCACTTTGATTTGCCGTGTCGGCAACCGACTCCCAATATGCAGGTTCAAATTCTGCAGGTTTTCTGGCCCCCCAATGCGCACTGGTACCGCCAACTCGCGGCGGGTAACGCCAGGATAAAACCGGGGTTCGTATGGCAGCTTTGAGGTCGCCCCGTGAACGTTGATGCCGAGGAGGTAGTCTCCTTTCGGTACTTTCGAGAAATAGAAGGAGCCGTTGGCATCGGTGATAGCCGTAAGAGGTTCGTAGCTCATTTCACCCGAAAACGGGACCATTTCAACTGGCATGCCAGAAACCGTGTGGTGTGTGGGATCGAAAAGCACGCCGCTCACCTTGCTGTCGGTCCACATGCCGACATCGTGTTCCGAACACGCACCGGGTCGAACATTGAAATCGTATTGGGACTGCGTGCTGGAATGACCCGCATAAGCTGCCTTAACCACGTAACGTCCTGGCTCCGGAACCTGGAGCCAAAAGATCCCGCTGGTGTCAGTTGTCGTCGTGAAAGTCTTTCCGTCCTTTACAGCGGTTAATTCAACACCAGCAAGCCCGTCGCGACCTTCTACTTCAAGCTCAAAACGCACCATCGAGTCCCCGGTGTTTTCGGCGACCCTGCCTCGCAACACTTGCACTGGCGTTCCGCTCGCCCACGCTCGAATGATGCGAATATCCTCGTCGGCGTCCTCAACCGCCACTGTACCGGTACAGTCGCCGCTGTAAAGGGATCCGTCGGGCCAACGGTTCGCCAAAACCAAGTATCTTCGTCCAGGTACGTACTCAGCCACGCACAGGCCGGGCAACACGTCTAGTTCCCGCGTAGTACTTTTCACCCCCTTGAACGCTTCTTCCACCTCAAATCGAAATGGCCCGCCCCCATGTGGACCAGCGTCTCGTACTCGACCGATGAAGATGCTGGCCGTTTCATCAATTCGTGAGCATGGAGGCTGGTATATGCACTCGCACCCGAGGACAACGTGTACGAATACAAGCAATGAAACCGATGTTCCAAAAATGAGGCGCATTGGTCTTTCCGTCCCAGAGCTTATCTCGCGACATTCAGAAGATCAATGGTGTTTCAGCAGCCTGCAACTTCCGTAGCGTCAGATCGGGGAAGAAAAACGGGCCAATCGGAGACCTTAAAGTGGACGTCACTCTGACGGATAGTCCGCAGAAGCCATTCCGCTGAACCGGCTTGCGGCGCATCCCCTTCCCCGCGCCTCACTCCCCGCGCGACCACGGCGGCACGATGCCGTTCGTCCGCGCATACGCGATTGACTGCCCCAAATGCTCGCTCACATGCTCCAGAATCGACATGTAAACAGCACGCGGTGTAGTTTGCTCACCGAAAAAGTCGATGGTCTTCGAAAGGTCAGCGTCGCTGGCCGCCTCGAGTGCGCTGTGGACCTGCTTGAACGACGCCTCCAGATCCGCCACCACCTTGGCCTTGTCGGTAATGGTTTTCTCGCGCTGTTCGTTGTCCTGAACCATCTTCATGAATGCATCGCGCGCGGGCATGCCGCCCATCAGACCCAGCAGCAGCCGGTTGCCGTTGGCGATATGTACGTAAACTTCGCCCACAGACCTCACGCCGGTGCCGGGACGCCACGTATATTTCTCGGCTGGCATGGCCTTGGCCAGCGTCACGGCTTTGGTTTCCGCATCGTTGAACGAAATCAGAAATTCCTGTTGGAAGGTGCCGGGAGATTTGGGCGCTTGTGCCACCAACAACAACACGGCAAACACAATCAACGCGCCGCATCGAATGAGCATAGCTGTTTGTAGCATGGGTCCTGGTGGAGGTAAATAAGAAAGTCGGACTGTCCCACGCGTGGAACACCCAATCCCAGCAGCGAACAACTGGCCGCATTCAAGAAGCCGCAAGCTTAACCAGCGCAACGTATTCGGCTGGTACGGAATTTGCTGAATACTCTAGATGGTTTCAGGAGGTGCGCAATGGCAGATATCGAAAGGATTCGTGAGGAAGTTTCGATGCCCCCGGCTGCGGATTACTGGCGGCATATGATCGAGTCGGGATGGCGGCTGGCAGCGGTCGAATGGACGCGCGACCGGCCCGGTGCCGCGCCCGCCACAACCGATCCCTCGGAAGAGATTCCTTACGGCCTCCAGATCGCCGATGACTGCGTGCACCTGGAAGTCAATCCTGCCGAGCGGGAAGCGCTGCTATTCATGGTGGAGTTGATCGTGCAGGACCGCACCCTGACACAGGTGGCGGCGGAACTCAACCAGCGCGGGTTTCGCACGCGTCGCGGCACCGAGTGGAGCCCACCGGCGGTCTTCAATATGCTGCCGCGCATGATCGACGTCGGGCCGCGCGTGTTTTCGCAGGCCGAATGGGCGGTTCGGCGCCAGCGCTTGTTCCGCGCGGTGTGAGGGCCTAGCTCTCTTCTTCCGTTGCTTTCTTGTGCTTCGGTTTCTTCCGCGCGAGCTTGGGAACAATCACGCGGGCCGCCGGTACTGTGCCGACCCGCTCCCTGGCGAGCTTCCGGATCTCTTTGTCGATGTCAAACTTCGGCTTTTTACGGCTCACGACACCAGAGCGTGCGCCACGCGTGTCGCCAGTTGATCGAAGGTGATGATTTCGTAGAGCGATGGGTCGGACATAATGCGCGCCACCAGTTGGGCGTGCATTGCGTGTCCCGCGCGCTCGGCGATCACGTGTCCCAGCAACGGTTTACCGATAAGCGCCAGGTCGCCGATAAGATCCAGCGCCTTGTGCCGGCAGCATTCATCCGCAAAACGCATCCCGTCCGGGTTCATGACACCATCCCGGTCGAAACACACCGCGTTCGCGAGTGACGCACCGCGAATCAACCCCATATTACGCATCTGGTCCAGCTCATAGAGAAACCCGAACGTCCGGGCGGGCGCGATCTCTTCGGCATAGCGCTCGGGCGTCACTTCCATCTCGAGCGTCTGCCGCCCCACCAGCGGATGGTCATAACGGATTTCGCACGTCAGCCGGAAACTGTCGTCCGGCAAAATGCTGATTCGCTTGCCCCGGTCTTCCACCGTGATTGGCCGGCGAATGCGCAGGTAGCGCCGTTTGCGCCGGTACTGGCGAACCCCCGCCTCTTGGATCAGCTCCAGAAACGGCAGGCCGCTGCCGTCCAAGATGGGCACCTCCAAGTTATTGATTTCAATATATGCGTTGTCGATGCCGCAACTGTAGAACACGCTGAGCAGATGCTCGGTCGTTGAGATCAGCACGCCCTGTCGCATCAAGCTGGTGGCATAGCTGACTCGCGCGACATGGCGCCAGCTCGCTGAGATAGGGAAGTTATCGAGGTCCGTCCGCACAAAAACCAGGCCGGTCGATACCGGCGCTGGTAAAACGCGAATGGAAACGGGAACTCCGCTATGTAAACCGATGCCTTTGGCTTCTACTGGGCGCTGAATCGTGGTTTCAAAGCGCAAACAGGTACTCCTGAAAAATCAACATGGTGGCAATGAGTGAACTTTTGTTAATAGCAATCCCAAAACCGAATTGTAACTTATTGATTTTTAAAGACACAGAAAAATCTGACGATGCGAAAAAGCCACACATTGCACCCGTTACTGTGGCCCTGATACCTCTGCGCTTGCAACGGGAGATATGATTGTAGGCTCGTGCCGCAACCACGCCTCTTCCTGATTGACAGCTACGGATTTATCTTCCGCGCCTACCACGCTCGGGCCCGTACGGGCGCGCCGCCAATGCGCACCTCGACCGGTCTCGCAACCGAAGCTGTCTTTATTTTCAATAACATGCTCCGCAAGCTGGCGAAGACCTACAAGCCCGAGTACATCGCCGCCATATTCGAGAGCATCGGGCCGACCCTGCGCAAGCAGGAATTCACCGAATACAAAGCCAACCGCGCCGAAGCGCCACCTGATCTGGGTGAGCAGATCGTCCACATCCGGCGGCTTTTGGAAGCGCTGCGCATCCCGATTCTGGAGTTTCGCGGGTACGAAGCCGACGACGTCATCGGCACCCTGGCGCGGCGCGCCGAAGCTGCTGGTTTTCAAGTAGTTATCGTTTCGAGCGATAAGGACATGTTGCAGCTCGTCACGGACCGTGTTTCGATGCTCAACCCGGCCAAGGACGACACCTGGTACGATCCGTTGAAAGTTGAAGAATTCATGGGGGTTAAGCCATCGCAAGTTGCCGATTTACTGGCCCTCAAGGGCGATGCGATCGATAACATTCCCGGCGCGCCCGGGATTGGAGACAAAGGGGCGAAGGACCTGATCGAGAAATTCGGTTCCGTTGAGGCGGCGCTTGACCGGGCGGCTGAGGTCGAGCGCAAGATGTACCGGGAAAGTCTACAAAACAATCGCGATCGCATCCTGATGAGCAAGCGCCTAGCGACCATCGAAACGGCGGTGCCGATTGAGTTTTCGATGGAAATGGTCAAAACACGGGAACCGGATCTGGCCGCGCTGAAGCAGGTCTATAAGGAACTCGAGTTTCATGGGCATTTGCGGGAATTGGGACCGAGCGACGATACGCGGGCACGGGATTACCAGGCCCTCGAAACGCCGGAAGCGCTGGAGCGGTGGGTGGCGGAGCTCCCGGCGGGAATGCCGGTCGCGGTGGCGATTGCGAAATCCGGCGAAGGCGAGTTTGCGCTGGATACGGTGGGACTCGCGTGGAAGCGCGGAGAGGCGCGGGCGGTGCCGCTTCCGCTCATTGAGCGATTGCGCCCGCTCATGGAAGACGCCGGGCGGCCCAAGATCGCGTGTGACGTGAAGTCGGTGCTGCTGGCGTTTGCGAAACTCGGCATCGAGGCACGGGGGTTCGCGCATGACGTGATGCTGTACGCGTTTCTGCTGGATGCAGACCCGGGAAGTTGCACGCTCGACGAGCTGGCGCATCGCCGCATGGATCTGAAGCTGGGGGCCGCGCCAGAGCAGCAGGCGGATTACGCGCTCGAGCTGTACGAAAAGTTGAGCGAGGAAGTTAACACACGCGGTCTGCGGAAGCTGTATGAGACCGTGGAGTTGCCGCTGGCGGCGGTGCTGGCGCGCATGGAAATGACGGGGGTACTGATCGATTCGCGCGAGTTGAAGCGGCTCTCGGAACTCATGGAAATCGAGATTACGCGGCTCACCGCCGACATCCATGAGATAGCGGGCAAGCCATTCAACATCAGCTCGCCGCAGCAGCTTGGGCGCGTTTTGTTCGAAGACCTGAAGCTGCCGGCGCCGGTGAAGTACGGCAAGGGCAAGACGATTTCAACCGCGGCGGATGTACTGGAGGACCTGGCGGAGGAGCACGAGATTGTGCGCAAGGTGCTCGAATACAGGCAACTCACCAAACTCAAAGGGACATACGTGGATGCGCTACCGGCGCTGATCGACGCGCGCACCGGGCGGCTGCACACGAGCTTCAATCAAACCGGGGCGGCGACGGGGCGGCTGTCATCGTCGAATCCGAACCTGCAAAATATTCCGATCCGCACGGAATTGGGGCGCGAAATTCGCGCGGCGTTCATTCCGCGGGCCGGATGGAAGCTCGTTGTCGCGGACTATTCGCAGATAGAGCTGCGGTTGCTGGCGCACATGTCGGGCGATAAGGTGCTGGTGGAGGCGTTCCGCAACGGCGAGGACATCCACACGCGGACGGCCGCCGAGGTGATGGGGATTCCGCCGCTGATGGTGGGGCCGGAAGAGCGGCGGCGCGCCAAGGCGGTGAATTTCGGGATTGTGTACGGCATCAGCCCGTTCGGGCTCTCGCAACAGATCGGCATTTCGCGCGGCGAAGCGGAGTTGTACATCAAGAGCTATTTCGAACGGTATATCGGGGTGAAGAGGTTCATCGAGAGCACGATCGCCGAAGTGCGGCGGACGGGTGTGACCAAGACGCTGCTGGGCCGCGAGCGGCCGATTCCGGATATGAATAGCCGCAACCCGAACTCGCGGGGATTTGCCGAGCGCACCGCGGTGAACTCGCCGTTGCAGGGCACGGCGGCGGACTTGATCAAGTTGGCGATGGTCGCGATCGACCGGCGATTGCGCGAAGAGGGCTACCAAGCGGCGATGCTGCTGCAAGTTCACGATGAGCTGGTGTTCGAAGCACCGCCGGAAGAGACGCAGAAGCTGGCGGCGATGGTGAAGCACGAGATGGAGCAGGTGTATCCGCTGGAAGTGCCGCTGGTTGCGGATATTGGAGTGGGGGGGAATTGGAGGGATGCGAAGTAGGAGGGGAAGCCGCCGACCGAGTAGTGATCGATATCCGACGACCGGACTTGACCCGGAACGGTTCCGCCCTCGCCACGCGTCTAACAGATCAGGCGAGGAAGGCCGTACGGGCGGGTGACCGGACGTTACGGGAACTCGGCTACGCGCCTGTAGGCATGCGAGCGCTCGGATTGGAGGTGGGATTGGGCAGAAGGCGTGATATTGCCGCGTATGTCGTTGACGTCCGACGGAGCATTCAGAACGCTTTTGCAGCCCTGCCGATATTTGGGCGAACGCGAGAGCAAGCGCTCTACCATTACTGTGCCGTGCTCGACGTAGAAGGCTATAAGGCAGGCGCGGACTTAGCCCAGCATTTTTCGGCGGGCAGGGCAGCAGTTGAATCCAGTATCCGCGCGATTCCGGCGCTGTTTGAACGCTGTCCCGCTGGTCAGGCCGATCCTCGAATCGAAAAGGATCTGTTCTCGGAAGCGTACAACCTGTTTACTTTTTCGCGAGCCCACGAGCAAGTGGAATTTTCTTTTGGCCTCGCGAGTAAGGGGCAATTCGAAATCCATGTCGCAAAACGGGACCCTCGTGTCACATTCACGTACGCTGCGGCAGACTCGGATATTACGGACACCTTCCGCCGTAGCGGCGAACTGCTCGAGCATTCGGGGCTGGCCCGGCCCTCAGCCGGCAACGAGGCTGCAATCGCGGAAGCAGCCGCTGACGTTAGGGCGGACTTGGAACGGATCATCCGCTCCATATCAGCTGACCGCATCACGTATGAGTACACTCCCGACTTGTTCGTTCGCGTCTCCCGGTGGGCGAGGTTGCTGGAAAGCGCGGTACAGTGGCACCTGTCTCCTAGCGTCATGTTGGGGATACTCTCGCTTGCAGAATTGCGACGATTCTGGGGTGCAGTCTTGGCGACCGCCAACACCCATGATCTTGCCCATCTCATCGCAAGTGGGGGGATTGTCATACATGGCCTATTGGCAGCAGGGTCGATTTGCGCCCAGGGGAGGAATGGATACATATACTCTCGACTATCTCGGGACTAAGCAAAGAGTCCACCGCAACGGTTCTGAGCTGGTTGACCTTCAATCCAGCGATCTCTGCGAAGACTCCTATGCTTCAGCCGTTTCTGGAAATCCTGCCCGGCCGGCTTTGCGCGCCCTGGCTGTTTTTGACCACAAGCAATTTCGAGAGGAACTTCCTCAGGCTGCTCAACAGGCACCCCACCCTCCTGGCGTACGCCGGTGCGGTCAATAGGTCGAAAGAGCCGCTTGCGCTCTCGGAGATGTCGGGATTGTTCCCAGGCCCCGCCTACCGAACAAAACGGCAAGTCGTGCTGCCGACAACCGATGCCGATCTCGTCGTCTACGAAGGCGCGACTGGTTGGGCAATTGTCTTGCAGCACAAGTGGCTCATTGGCCCAGATACGGCGAACGAGTCAGCGAGCAATGACGACGAACTGAGTAAGGGCATCGGGCAGGGCGTCCAGGCACGTGATTACTGGCGGGCGGAGCCAGGCCATTTGCGCAACAGTCTGTCTCTGCCGCGCGATGCGCCTCTCACAAACATCGAGGCATGCGTCGTCTGCCGCGGTGCTGATCCAACGGGTTTCCTCGCGGCACCGGCTGTGCCGGTGATTACCGAATCTGCTTTCGTGTCCCTGCTCAATCAAGCCCTCAGCTTGCCAAGCCTGTGGAAGCTGCTCAACGCGCGTCCAGACCTCATTGAAGCCGCTGGGCGATTTCGGGACGTCTCGTACACTGTCCCATTGGCAGGTTACGAGTTTGTATTGCCAGGCTTGGCGGGGTAGTTCTCGACTGTTGCACCTTGCGGCGCAGACAGGGGTTAGCGTATCGAGTCTCGCGAGTTGATATATTGCCGTGTTGAACATTTTCCTGCAAACGGCACGGACGGCTCGGGGGCGCAGCTTCGCTTCGATATTCCGCCACTTGGGGGCACTGGGGCTTTTCTTTCTCGCAATACTGGACAGCTTGCCACTGCCGACATTTGGCGGTCCTGACATCCTGATCGCCATCCTCGCTGCCAGTCACCGCAACCCATGGTACGAGTATGCGGCGGTCGCAACAGCCGGCTCAGTGATCGGCGCTTATCTCACGTTCCGGCTCGCACGCAAAGCCGGGGCGGCTTATCTGAATAGCAAGTTTGGAGAAGGTAAGGTATCCGCGGTCCTGAAAGTATTCAAGAGATGGGGTGCGGGGACTCTGGTCGCTTCGACCGCCATTCCTTTCCCGTTTCCGACGAGCATGTTTTTCGCGGCAGCAGGCGCATCCAACTACCGCACGTCCAAGTATCTGACAATCATCACCCTGAGCCGCGCTGTTCGATATACGGCCATCGCTGTCGCTGCGGATCTTTACGGCCGTCACTTCATTCGCGTCCTCCGGCACCCGACGCAATATTGGGGTTGGTTGTTGCTGTTCGCAGCGATGGTTTTCGGCTTGATTACTGCGGGGATTCTGATCAACAGGCGGCTGGCGAGCGTATCGGCGGGGTGATCTGCGTTACATCGTGCTACGCTGTATTACGTGCCCAAGGAAACCATGACGGTGCGTATTGAGCCGGAGACGCGGGAGGCGCTGGATGCGATCGCGGAGGTTCTGGAGCGGGACCGGAGTCATGTGGTGAATGAGGCGCTGGCGGCTTATGTCGAAACGCATCGGTGGCAGGTCGAGCATATCCGGCAGGGGTTGCGCGAGGCTGAGGCCGGCAAGTTCGTTGCGGAAGCGACGGTGAAGAAGACGCTCGCGCGGCTGCGGCGTAAATGATCGTCCGCTGGACGCCCACGGCGCTGCGCGATCTGGAGTCTCTGCACGGATACGTGGCGGAAGACAAGCCTCGGGCGGCGGCCGCTACGGTGGAGCGAATCTTATCGGGAATTGACGCGCTCGCGCGGCATCCGGAGATGGGCCGCAGGGGCAGGGTCGCGGGTACGCGGGAACTGGTTGTTTCTCCGTATATCGTTGCGTACAGAGTAAAGAGGGGCGCGATCGAAGTCGTTGCGATTATCCATGCGGCTCGACGGTGGCCGGATTCGTTTTAGGCTTTGAAACCGCTTCCTTTGGGCGCGGCTCGGTAGCATCCCGAAGTTAAAGAATTCGCAATGTGGGGCAGAACCGGACCAAGGGGGTCCGGCGCGGACCGAGGCATAGAAAAGTGAAGAGCCGCGGGAGTAGAGCCACGCCGGTATCGAAGGGCCGCGATGTTATATGATGCCGCATATGAACTCTGCTGATTCGTTATCCCGCCGTACATTTCTCGCCGCGACGTCCGCGATGGCGCTCGCGCGCGGAGCTTCTTCGAAGGACAAATTGAAAGCCGGGCTGGTTGGTTGCGGCGGCCGCGGGACGCAGGCGGTTGTGAACCTGCTTACGGGGAATGAACACGTGGAGCTGGTGGCGATGGCCGACGTCTTCGAGGATCATCTGGAAGGCTCGCTGAACCGTTTGCGGACCAACGCCAAGTACGTCTCGCGCGATGCAGGCATCACGGTGGAGCGCAATGGCAAACCGGTACAAATGAGCGCCGAGGATCTCGTCGCGTCCGTCCAAACGCGGATCAAGGTCGATCCGGAACATCATTTTGTGGGATTCGATGCGTTCCAGAAGCTGATCAAGTCTGATGTCGATATCGTGATGCTGGCTACGCCGCCCGGTTACCGGCCCGAGCACTTCGAAGCCGCCGTCAATGCCGGCAAGCACGTGTTTACCGAGAAGCCGATTGCGACCGATCCTGTGGGAGTCCGGCGTTTTATGGCCGCGGCGAAAATAGCGGAAGAGAAGAGATTAACGGTGATGTCCGGCGCGCAGCGCCATGCCGACCGGGAGTATGTCGAGACCGTGGACAAGATTCATAGCGGCGCGCTGGGCGACATTGTCGCACTGAATTCGTATTACCTGAGCGGGCCCGTAATGCACGCGGATGCACGCGATCCGAAGTGGGGCGATATGGAATGGGAGCACCGCAACTGGTACTCGTTCATCTGGATCTGCGGCGACCAGATCGTAGAACAGCATTTCCACAATCTCGACTTCATGAACTGGGTGATGGGGGCGCATCCGGTGGAGGTGGTGGCGTCCGGCGGGGCGGCGTGGCGGCCGCGGGAACCGCTATACGGCGACATCTACGATCACATGTCTTCCGATTTCGTGTATCCGAACGGCGTCCACCTTTCCAGCCATTGCCGGCAATATCCGAAGGATCTGTATCGCAACGTGAGCGATCTGATCATCGGAAGCAAGGCCCGCAGCAACGGGATGGACATGGGAGCGAAGGGAATCAACCCGTACGTGCAGGAACACATCGACATGATCAAGAGCATTACGGGTGAGGGGCCGTACATCAACCAGGGAATGCGCGTGGCGGAAAGCACGATGACCGCGATTATGGGACGCGAGTCGGCGTATTCAGGCCTGAAGATCACGTGGGACATGATCATGGCATCCAAGCAGGATCTCCAGCCAAAAGAGTTCGATTACAACAAGGCGACCGAACCCATGCCGCTGCCCGTGCCTGGCGTGTATAAGTTTGTGTAGAGGCGATTGTTTCACAGCTACCTTTCCTGGCACGCGGCTGCAATGCAATGCTGGAAGTAGATGGCTGTTCTATTAAGTGGTTCCCTTCTCCGCAGGTCGTTTGGCGCGCGAGTCCTATTTGAGAATCTTTCGTTGAGCCTTTCCGAGGGAGACCGGACAGGCTTGATCGGACCGAATGGTAGCGGAAAAACGACGCTGCTGGAGATTCTCGCCGGGAAAGAGGCGCCAGACGCGGGGATCCGGGCGCTGCGCAAGCAGACAAAGCTGGCCTATGTCCCTCAGGATTCGCTGTTCGGCGCGGACGACACAGTGGGCTCCGTTCTCCGAGAGGCATTGGAAGGACTGCCGCTCGAGGAAGAAGAAAAGAGGGTCCGCGCGGAGGTCATGCTGGACCGGGCCGGCTTCGAGACCTCCGCCACGCTGGCCACGGCGCTCTCGGGCGGATGGAAGAAGCGGCTCGCTATCGCGGCGGCGCTGGTGACATCGCCGGATGTGCTGCTTCTGGATGAGCCAACCAATCACCTGGACCTGGAAGGCATCTTGTGGCTCGAGAGTGCGATCCAGGCCGCGAACGCCTGCCTGGTGGTGACGCACGACCGGTACTTTCTCGAGAACGTCGCCACGCAAATGGTGGAGGTCAACCCGGTCTATCCGCAGAGTGCGTTCCAGGTGAAGGGGAACTATAGCGAATTTATCGAGCGGCGGGAGGAGTTTCTCGAGGCGCAGGCTAAGCAGCAGGAGTCGCTGGCGACGAAAGTACGGCGGGAGGTAGAGTGGCTGCGGCGAGGGCCGAAAGCCAGGACGGGCAAGTCGCGGGCGCGAGTGGATGCGGCCGGACGGCTGATCGAGGAACTCTCGGCGGCCACCGCACGGAGCCGCACGGCCACGGCGCAAATTGACTTCACCGCGACGGATCGAAAAACCAAACGCTTAATTCAGGCGGAAGGCATCGGGAAGACGCTGGGCGGGCGCAGGCTTTTCCAAAATCTGAATTTGACCCTTGCACCGGGCGTTCGCGTGGGCCTGGTTGGAGCGAACGGCAGCGGGAAAACCACGCTGCTCAAGATGCTCGAAGGAGCCGTGATGCCTGATGAAGGAACCATCCAGCGGGCGGACCGGCTGCAAATTGTAAGCTTCGCGCAGGATCGCGGCGCGCATTTGGACCTGGAAACCAGCCTGCGGCGGACATTGTGTCCGGACGGTGACTCGGTGATTTACGGCGGACGGCCGATCCATGTTGTGGGATGGGCCAAGCGGTTCCTGTTTCGGGAGGAGCAGCTCGAGATGCCGGTGTCGAGACTGTCGGGTGGCGAGCGTGCGCGGGTGATGATCGCGAGGCTGATGCTGGCGCCGGCCGATGTACTGTTACTCGACGAACCGACGAACGACCTGGATATTCCAACCCTGGAGGTGCTCGAGGATACGCTGCTCGAGTTTGCAGGCTCGGTGGTGCTGGTGAGCCATGACCGGTATCTGCTGGACCGCGTGTCTACCATGGTCATCGGTCTCGACGGAGGCGAGGGAGGGGTCTTCGCCGACTACTCCCAGTGGGAAGCCTCGCGAAACCAACCACCCGCGGAGAGCGTGGTAGCGAAGGGCCCGAGCCTGCCGGCGGCGGAAGGACCCAAGAAGAAGCTGGCCTACCTGGAACAGCGCGAGTGGGATGGCATGGAAGCGAAGATTCTGGAAGCGGAACAGGAGCTAGCCGCCTGGCAGCGGGAACTGCAAGCGGCAGCGTCGGATGCGAAGCGGGTAACGGAAGCTTATGAAAAACAGCAGGATGCCCAACGGCGCGTGGAGGATTTGTACGCGCGATGGGCGGAGCTGGAGGCAAAGGTGGCGCGGTGAGCGAAAGCCGCCACGTTGCGGTATACTGAAACCTACTGGAAGTTGATCCGCAACCCCCTCTCCCTTCGTTCGTTGGTAGTTGGCGCGCCGATTCTCATCCTCAAACACTAAATGAAAAATTTCTCTGAACTCTCACTTTCTGCTCCCTTAAAGAGCAATCTGGTAAAGCACGGTTTTACCGAACCCACACCCGTTCAAGCTTTGGCCATCGAGCCGGCGCTGGCGGGACGCGACGTGGTCGCCACGGCGCAAACAGGCACGGGCAAAACGCTCGCCTTTATCCTGCCCGTCATCCACCTGATCGCGAAGCAGCCGCCACATTCGGGCGCCCGCGCCATCATCCTGAGCCCGACGCGCGAACTAGCTATCCAAATCAACGAGACCTTCGCCAAAATGGCGGCGGGCACCGGTATTCGCGCCGCCGTTGTAGTGGGAGGGCTCAACGAGCGACCGCAGTTGCAGGCCATCCGTAAGGGCGCACAGGTGCTGATTGCCACGCCGGGAAGGCTGTACGATTTCCTCGGCCGGCAACTCGTCGATCTCAGCGGTGTCCGCATATTGGTTCTGGATGAGGCCGACCGGATGCTGGACATGGGCTTCCTGCCCACGATCAAAAAGATCATGGCCGCCGTACCCTCCGATCGCCAGACACTGTTCTTCTCGGCCACGATTGAAAAATCGGTCAAACACCTGGTAGAGACGCACGTCCGAAACGCGGCGCGCATAGCCGTGGGCTCCACTACCAAGCCCATCGAGAAGGTGGACCTGCATGTTTACGAAGTCGAACAGGATCGGAAGCTGGGTCTGCTTGAAAGCATGTTGCGCCAGGAGGCGGGTTCCTTCCTGGTATTCGCCCGCACCAAGCACGGCGTCGACCGTCTGTCGAAGAAGCTCTCACACGGCGGCGTAAAGACCGCGGCAATCCACGGCGACCGCAGCCAGAATCAGCGCAACCAGGCGCTGCGCGGGTTCCAGGAAGGATACTATCGGGTGCTCGTAGCGACCGACGTCGCAGCCCGCGGGATTCACGTGGAAGGGATCGCTCACGTGGTGAATTATGATCTTCCGCAAGTCCCGGAGGACTTCATTCACCGGGTTGGCCGCACGGGGCGCGCAGGCGCGCGCGGAACGGCTTCGACTTTCGCCACGCGCTCCGAGCGCGCGGACGTAGCGCACATCGAGCGAACCCTGGACACGCGGCTGGAGCGGCGCCAGGTATCGTCCGACGTTTCCCGCGAAAAGAAGCAAACCGCAACGGTCATCGTCATTCCGTCCACCCCGCCCCGGTCACGGCAGCATGTCAGATCGTTCGGGCCCAGACGCAAAGCTGGCAGGAGCCTGGTGCGGCAGGCGATGTAGGCAGGTTCTGCCGTATAGTCTTAGCCGCTGCGGGAGCGGTGCATCCTCGTTTGCATCTTGACGTGATCCAGGCCGCGCGTCGCGCATCCTGGTGGTACAATCTCCCCAAATGCAAACAGCGCCTACACTGCCCGGTACTCCTACTCCGATTGAAGCGCCGCCCAAACCCTCTGCCCAACAGCGCTACCTGGCGCTGGATGCGTATCGCGGGTTCATCATGTTTGTCCTCGTATCAGGAGGTTTCGGCCTGGTTGAGTTGGCCCAGCGCCGTCCGGCATTCGCGGGCATCGCCCAACAGTTCGACCACATGCCTTGGGAGTGGATCGCATTCTGGGACCTGATCCAACCTGCGTTCATGTTCATGGTGGGCGTCGCCATGCCTTTCGCGCTGGCCCGCCGCATAGAGCAGGGTGCCACAGGGCGCCAGCTCTTCTGGCACGTGGTAGCGCGGAGTTTCCGGCTGATCCTGATGAGCCAGATCCTGATTTCGATCGGGAACGGGAAGCTGAGCTTCCAGCTTATTAACGTGCTGGCGCAGATCGGCATCACCTATTTTCTTTGCTACCTCCTCATGCAGCTTAAGTTTCGCTGGCAGGCGGCGATTGCGGTCACGATACTCGCCGGGTACTGGGCACTGTTTGTAGCGTTCCCGGGAACCGAAGGGCCGTTCCTATCGAAGACAACAAACATCGGGGCAGTCATCGATACCTATGTGTTTGGGCACCCGAATTCGGATAACTGGACCACCATCAACTTCCTCACCAGCACGGTAACCACCCTACTCGGTGTATGGACGGGCCAACTGCTGCAAAGCAAGCGTTCACATAGCGAGAAGTTGCGGATCATCACGATCTCAGGTTTTGTATGCCTCGGTCTCGGGCTGATCATTCATCCGTGGAATCCCATCATCAAACGGATTTGTACAACGTCGTTCACGCTCTATAGTGCCGGCTGGGTTCTTTTGATGCTGGCCGCTTTCTATTGGCTTGTTGAAGTGAAGGGCTACCGGAAGTGGACCTTTCCGTTGGTTGTGATCGGAGCGAATTCGATTTTCATCTATTCGCTGCACATGGTGTTGTACGGATGGCTCAGCCGGGCTGTCGGCGTATTCACGCTGAATTATACGTGGCTCGGGGACTTCGCACCGGTTGCCCAAACCTGCACGGTTCTGCTAGTCATGTGGTATTTCTGCTACTGGTGCTATCAGCGAAAAATACTCTTCAAACTATAGCCGAGTCCAGCAGCGCACTCAGAATCGAAACCGCAACGACACTTGCACAGATCTGGCGCCACCGTTCTGGAATATCGGGGTCAGTCCGCTACCCGGACTCCCCGTGCCGAGCATCATGTTCAGCATGGAGACAGACTGGCCAAAGAGCGGGCTCGACAGAAAACTCACGGGATCGGCATAGTCCGGATGGTTTAGGGCGTTGAACGCTTCGACGCGGAATTGGAGGGAACTCCGCTCGCCGAACGGGAAGTCCCTGCGCAGAGCCAGATCGATGCCGTACATCCCAAGACCTGCGATGCTATTGCGTCCCAAGTTGCCCTGAACAAGATTCGGAGCTGACTGAAAGGCCTCGCTGTTCAGGCGCCGGCCGCCAGGAGCCGAAGGGTCTGTCACCCAAATGGACTGGCCCGGCACGAGGTCCGGCCGGAACGCGTTCGCAAAACTCAGCCCCGTGGAATAATCCGCATCGAGAACGTTGATGGGAAATCCGGTGCGCGCGTGGAGAATCCCGTCCAGCGCCCAACCGTGTAATACCGCCGAACGAAAACTGTTCGTGGCTTTGCCCGGAGTCTCGTAGCTCATTGCGGCTTGGAAAGAGTGCCGCACGTCGAAATCGGAAGAACCACGATCGGCCGCGGCCGTCAATCCCGGTCCAACCCGATACAGGAGCGAATCGCTGGAGCCGTTGTCGATCGAGTGGGACCAAGAATACGAAGCCAGGCCGCTAAAACCGTGCGATGCCCGTAAGCGATATTGGAGCTGGAAGGCGTTGTAGCTGGAGTACCCATGATTGGTCGCCAGCGCCAGTTCCACAGTCTCGGTCTCCCGGAGGCCGAACTCGCGCCGGATGAGCCGCCGGCCGGCCGACCCCTCGTAAACGGCCGAGACCACCTGGTGACCGCCAATGAGATGTTCGACCGCATCGCTCCACTGGCTGACCGCGGGCAGACGCAAGCCAGGCATGAATCCGTAGCTCAACGACGATGGGAAGGGAGCGTACTGGTCGCCCCTATACTGGGAAAGACTGAACGGTCCACCGTTCACCAGATCCGTAGCAATGCTGAGACTGGAGTCGTAGTAGACGCCCCAGCCCGCCCGAAGCACAGTACGGCTTTGGGCAAACGGCCGGTATGCGAGACCCAAACGGGGTGCAAAATTCGTATAAGTCTTCTGCCAGATGCTTGTTTGGTTCGAAAAGACGTAGGAGGGGCTAGACAAATCGGCAAGCGGAAAGTCGTTCGCACTCAGTTCCGGTGGCGGAGTGAATTCCCAGCGCAGACCTAACGAAACCGTGAGTTGCGGCAGAATCCGCCAGGTATCCTTTGCAAATCCGGATTCCTCTTTGAGAACGCTGTGGGTGGCCTGTGGGCCGGAGACTGCGAGCCAGAGACCGGTCGCTTCCACTGTGTTCTCCAGACTATCGGCGATGACGCCAAGGCTGCTGTTGGTATTGCGTTGGGCGGGGGTGAGTTGGAGAAAGTCCGCTCCCAGCCGGATTTCGTGCGACCCATGACTCACGACCACAGCCGGCGCAGCGTGCCACTGCGCCTGTTGATGCCGGGCCTCTTCTCCCGAAACCACTTGCCCCACACCGGCAATGGAAAATCTGAGTAGATAACCGCAGGCGTCCTGGACGCGCAGCAGCACAGTAACAACCGGGAGCATATTACAGGAATCCATCGAACCCCATGACGAGCGCAGGCTCGCCTGCGAGGCGTTCAGGCGCACGTCCACAGCCACGTTGGGCCGGAGGCGCATGTCAACACCAAACGTGAGGCCTTGGGAGCTGATCGCAATCCGGTTCACCTGTGATCCGCCGAATTCGCTCCGGGATGGAGTCTGGCTGTAACGGCTGAACAGCGTGATGCGCGACGTGAGTGCATGGTCGATGCGAATATTGGCCGTATCAAAGCGCGAAGGCCTTGTAGTTTGTCCCGTCCACTCCGCGAGACCGGAACCAAGCTGTTGCCCATTCGGAGACGGAAACAGATCCAACAACGGGCGCATCCAATCCGGGGCGCTCAGCCGCGCCGGAGCATTGGGAACGGCGGCAAGCCAGGTGAAGGGAGCCTCCAGTCTCATCCCCTCATAGGAAGCGAAGAAGAAGGTTCGATCGCGTTTTACGGGTCCGCCAAGCGATCCGCCGAAGTCATTCATCTCTGTTGGTGCTCGCCCATCTCCACGGCTGTTGGCGAACCAGTCATTGGCATCCAAAGCCTGATTGCGCAGGGAATCGAACACCGACGCATGAAACTCGTTCGTGCCCGCGCGGCTGCTCAAGACAATTTGGGCGCCTGGCAAACGGCCGAAATCGGGCGCTGTTGTGGAGGACTGTACGAGAAACTCATCCACCGCGTCCAACGAAAGCAGGCCTTGCAGGCCGCCCAGCGCCGTCATGGCGGGCAATGATCCACCAGTGCTTTGCGCGGGCAGGCCGCCGGCGCTGACACCGGTGTTCGCGCTGACTCCATCGACGCTGAAATAATTGGCATTCGGCCGCTGTCCGCCCGAGGTGAATTGGCCCGGTTCTCCGCGCGTGGCTGGCGTGATGATAGTGCCGGGTGTGAACTCCAGCAGGCTGGTGAGATTGCGCCCACTGGAGGGGAGATGCTCGATCTCGTCGCGCGTGATCAAGGTGCCGACCGCGGCGTCTTCGATGGGCTTGGGGTCCGGCAGCCCCTCAACCGTGATCGACTCCTGCATGCTGCCAAGGGGGAGAACGAAGTCGACGCGCGCTGGCTCAGTCGCCCCCAGCGGCACGCCGAGACGGATCAGCGTCCGGAATCCCGGGTGCCTGACCGTAATCTTGTAAAGACCCGGCTCTAAGTAAACCACAGCATAGCTCCCGTCAGAGTGCGAGGTGGTAACCCGGCGGAAACCCGTTTCCTGGTTGACTACGGTGACGGCTGCATCTGGCACGCCGGCGTCGGATGGATCGCGAATCGACCCGGACAGGTAGGTGTGAGCCTGAGCCCGCAACAGCCCGGCGCTGAGCAAACAGCCGAGAATGAAGGGTAGCATGAGTCGCCGTACCATGCGTGTTCTCTCAAGGCCCTATTGTGAGGCGTTCATAGTTCTCAGCGCGGTTTCGCAACCGGGCCAGGCTCGCCGCCACCTGTGCCGGCAGTTCCGGGGGCTGGGTCTCGTCAACGGAGGCACCCAGCAAAGCGACCAGCATCGTTTCGGCGCGGCGCGCTTCGTCGAACAGCTGTTCGGTTTCCTCCTGCCATGTGGCGGGTGTTCTTACCTCCTCGGCCGCGCCCGCGTTCGCGCCAAGCACCGGAAGGATACCGCCCTCGATTTCGGTCACGCTTCGCAACAGTGCTTCCGCGTGCTCGCTCCGGAGCCCGTCCAGCAGCTGGCGTTGGCGGAGGGTCATCTGCGCTTCGACGTCCGGGGGAAAGCGGTCGGCGAGCCGGCGCAAAGCGTGCGCGCGTGACATGGCCACGTCGGTCATATCGAGAATTCGATCCGCGAACCGCTCGAAGGCCGCGCGGCCCCCGAGTTGCCTTTCCATCTCTGTCTGCAAGCGCCCGGTTCCCGGCACAACGGCAATGCGGCTTGGGTTCCGTCCCTCAAGTCCGGCATCTTCGCCCGAGGGCTCTGAGGAGAGCTCCACCGTGACACGCGGCATCATGCGCAGTTGTTCGCGAATCTCCTGCTGGCGGCCGGGAGCAATCCCAGTTCCCGTCACCAGGATCTCCCCGCGTGAGCGCGTTACCTCAACCGGATCGCCCAGGTCCGCTCCGAGCCGGTGAAGGGCCGCCCATACAGCCAGTTCCTCGCCCGGTGTGGCGGCAGCCGGGAGTTCCATCGGCCGGTCTGGTTTCGACGAATACGGATGCCCGGCAGCAGCGGTGCCCGTCGCTTCGTTCGAGGCGTCCGGCGCGGGTAAATCGGGCAATTCACTGATCGTCACCCACTCACGATTGCGAAACTGCAAAGTGCTCTCTATGGCGCGCAGGTCCGGCACACTTAGCTTCAAGGTCGCTTCGACGAGCTCTCCGGAATCTGTGGTTGTCCGTAACTGGTAGCGGTCCGGCTCTGAAGTTACCTCGTCCCTCTTGTCGGGGAGCTGGTCGCGCCAATCAGAATAAGCCTTCGCGCTCAGAGGATCTTCCCAACTGTAGTGCGCCGCCCGGAATTGCGCTTCGAGTCCGGCCGGGGAATCTTTCCCGGCATCATTCTTTCCAACTGTCGCGGAGCTCCCCACGACACGCGTCAGACGCCCGGTCCGCGTTCGAATCTGAATACGCCGCGGAGCTCGGGGCTTTGACTCGGCTGCCGCCACCGCTTTCCGAAGCAGTTCGGCCGCCTCAACGGACGGCGCGTGGCGAAACTGCTGCACCGCGAACGTGATCAGCAGCAACGTTGCGGCCACCGGAACCCATCGGCTCGGCTTGCCCAACATGGCTACGAGCGGCCCCACAACGCGGCTGATCAACCGGCGGCGCTTCTCAGATTCATCGATTCGCGCCAGGCGCGGGTAAATATCAAACCAGGGCTGGGGCGGGGCCGGCAAACAGGCATCCAGCACGATCTTGCGGTAGCTTACGCACTCGCCAATCGTCTGCTCGATCCCCTCGAGTTCACTGCGGCACTGCCAGCAGGACTTCAGGTGCCCGCGGATTTCCTCGGTCTCGGAAGCTGTCATTTCGCCATCGGCAAAATGTAGCAACTGCTTTTCGCTCGGATGCCGCACCCCCAGACTACTCATGAGCCGCCTTTCTCAGCCTGACAATGGCGCGGCGGAGGAACTCGCCAACAGCAGACGCACTGATTCCGAGCACGGCCGCGATCTCGGGATAACGCAGTCCCTCCAGCCGCAAGTGCAAACAGCGCCGCTGCTGTTCCGAGAGATTCTCCATCGCGTGATGGAATCGCACCATGCGCTCGCGCTCGAGCAAGCTCTGTTCCGGATTCAGCTCGGGATCCGCCACCTTCGCCTCCAGCTGCGGGTCGAACGGCGTACTTGCACTCTGTTGCGCACGAAGTTTGAGGGCGAGGTTATGGGCCACACGCACGACCCATGCACGGCGGTTCTGTATAGGCTCGGAGCGTTTGAGGGCGGTGTAAAGGCGGAGAAAGACCTCCTGGGTGGCCTCCTGCGCCTGCGGTGGATGCAGTCCCAGGCTTAACACGTATCGAAACACCCCCTCGCGCATCTCTTCGAACAACTGTGCCACCTCATCCTGCAAGTTGGCACGGGTCTGCTCCGCAGGGAGAATACCCGTTAACTTTTCCAGCAGCGAATCGGAGAACACGTTCTCTCTTTAATGACCGGAACCTGCCACTTTCCACTACACCGGGTGCGAGAAAAATTCCTCGGCCCCGCCGGTAGTCGACATCGTGGCTCTTGGGCTCTTACTGACAGGGCCCCATGAAATCAGTCTTGGTCAGCGCGACCGTCGTTACGCACAACAGCGGCCTGTTCATCGGTCGCTGCCTGGACGCGGTCTTTCGGCAGGAGTGCGAATCTCTGGAGCTATTGTACTCGATAACGCGCTGCAAGAACGACCTGGCGACACCGATAGGCCTGTAAACGTCGAGCGCCGCTTCGCAGCCACGGCAATCGCCGGGCACGGTCAGTACGAAGCAAAACCAGCATCCCGCCACATAGAAAGGAGCCAAGGGATGAAATCATTCCCAGGTAAAATGACATCGGCCGATAGCACATGACCACATGACTTTTGCCGTTAGGAACAATGACGCCACGGAAGCCGCCATCTACTCTCAATACTTCAGCAGGATGGCCGTTCACCGTTGCTCGCCAGCCAACACTTAGCGACATTTCGCGTGCTAGCTTGTACATGAAGTACCCACACGCGATGTGCGTCAAAACATAGAAGTAGTGATACAGTTGCACTGAAAGCACGGCCCCGTGAGACCGATCCAGAAGAAACCATAGATAAGGTGGATAAAACGCGCCGGTCTGCATCTCACCAGAGAAGACATGCCCGGAAAAGGTATAGGGATCCCACAAGGGAAGCGTGCCCTGCCGTACGGTATTGACCCAGAAGCTGAACCATGCGTATGCCTGATTGGCGCCTTCGTAGCCTAGTAACATCGAAAACTGGTAAACCAACAGAATCTTCCAGTAGAACAGAATAGTAATCGCGGACAGACACAATAGCGGCGCTAGTCGTTTGATATGCATTTGTTCTCGCGTGCACTGGTGCAGGTCTAGCGCGTCAACCGCGTCCGGAATTCAGTGAGGGCCACTTCGTGGACCCTTTCGTCGCCAGACTTTTCCAGCAGTGAATTGGAGAAGGCGTTCTATCTTTAATGACCGGAACCTGCCACTTTACACTACACGGGTCCCGCAAAAAATTCTTTGGTGGCGCCTGTAGTCGAATCGCGGTTTTTAGGGTCTTGTTGACAGGACCCCATGAAACCAGTCTTGGTGAGCGTGACCGTCGTTACACACAACAGCGGCCGGTTCATCGGCCGCTGCCTGGACGCGGTCTTGCGGCAGGAAGTGGAATCTTTGGAGGTTATTGTGGTCGATAATGCCTCGCAAGACGACTCCAGGAACATACTGGCCGGCTACAAGGACCGCATACGCCTGATTGAGAATGATCGCAACACGGGGTTCGCGGCCGGCCAAAACCAGGCGATCGCCATCAGCCGTGGCCAGTGGGTTCTCACATTGAATCCGGATGTGCTTCTGCAACCCGGCTTTCTCACTCGTCTTGTTGAGGCCGGGAACTTAGATGCCAGCGTGGGAGCCGTGTGCGGCAAACTGCTGCGCATCGGGCACGATTTCAATATTCCCAGCGCGCCGCGAATCGATTCCACAGGCATCTACTTCACTCCCGGCATGCGGCACTTCGACCGCGGTTGGGACGAGCCGGACGACGGGCGCTTCCGCCACACGGAGTACGTCTTCGGAGCGTGTGCCGCCGCTGCGCTGTACCGGCGCGAGATGATCGCCGATGTTTCGTTAGACGATGGCTTCTTCGACCCTGATTTCTTCACTTATCGCGAAGACGCCGATGTCGCCTGGCGTTCCCAGTTATTCGGATGGCGCTGCATTTACACTCCGCGAGCTGTCGCCTACCACGTCCGCCGCATGGTCAACGGCGGCCGGCCTGGCGCGCCGGCGATTCTCAGAATGCACTCGGTCAAGAACCGCTTCCTCATGCGCGTGAAGAACATGACAGCGAGTCTTTACCGGCGCTATTGGTTGCCTGCCACAGCCCGCGATCTTTTGGTAATCGGCGGCTGCGTGTTCTATGAACTCAGCTCGCTGCCGGCATTCTGGCGCGCGGCTTGCTGTTTGCCTCGTACCATCGCCAAGCGCCGGCACATCATGGAACGCCGCACAGCTTCGGATGAATACCTGGCACTCTGGTTTCGCATCAGAAGCCGCCCGCTGGAACCTTGGGTTTCCAACGCTATCGAACAATCGAGTGTAGTGGAAAACCTTCCGTCTCGGTCTTTAGTAATAGAGCATCGCTGAGAACTCATCGGTTCCCGGCCGCGCTCCTCCCGCAAGCTTGAACCTCTGCTCCGTGTCTTAAGGAGAACAGACATTGTCTAGCTCATTACGTATGGCGACAGCTCCACTGCAGGTTTCTCTGCTCGATTCCGTCAGCCGGCTCCCGGTCGTGACCAGCTCCCGTTGGCCCTGCATCGCCTCGGGTCTGGCCGTCGCCGTCTTCTTCATCAGCTCTAGCTGGCGCGCAGTGGATGTGCATTTATCTTCCGACGAGATGATGAACATCTACTGGTACTGGGAGCCAGGCGCCTGGAAAGTAATCTGGGCCAACATCCTGTTCTGGCACAGGATCATCCGGCCCATGGGGGGCGCCTACTATCTGCCGCTATTTCACCTGTTCGGTTTTAATCCCTGGCCCTACACCGTTGTCCGGCTCGCTCTGTTGCTCCTCGTTTCGCTGTTGCTCGTTCGGCTGGCCAAGCGCCTCACCGGGTCGCTCCCCGCTGCCACGCTCGCCGTCATGGTAGTCGCTTACCATCCGGAACTGGTGAGCCTCACACACAACGGGTCATTCATTTATGACATTCTCTGCGCCGGCTTTTACTTCGGGGCACTGCTTTACTACCTGCGCTGCCGTGATTCCGGCCGCACCCTCACTCTGCGCCAATGCGCCACGTTTCTGCTGCTCTACATTGGCGGTCTCGATTCCAAAGAGATGGCCGTCTCGCTCCCCGTCATCGTGTGCGCATACGAAGTGCTTGAGGCATCGCGCGCAACGCGCAGCGTCGCCACGATCGCCAAGCGGTTCCTCGTACATATCTGGCCGTTGGCCGCCGCCGTCGCGGTCACCTACGTTTTCATCGCATTCAAAACCTACGGGCCCGGCGGGCTGGCTGAAATCGAAGTCTACCGTCCCGTCCTTACCTGGAGCCGCTTCGCAGAATCCAGCCAACAGTTCCTGAACGCGATCTTCTGCAACACTCTGTTCCGAACGTGGTCCGTTCTCGCCGTCTGGGCGCTGTTGCTGTACGCCGGAATCCGCAAGCGCAACCGCGGCCTGCTGTTGCTTCTCGTCTGGGTGGTGGCCACGCCACTCCCTCTGAACTTCATCCCGCCCCACGGTCCCGGGTGCATCTGCATCCCCTTGGCCGGCTGGGGCATGATCGTCGCCATGACGTGCGAAGGCTTGGCGCGCCGCATTGCGCGCGAGCCGCTGTTTGCCTGGCTCCCCGAGCGTGTCGCCGTCGTCTGCATCCTCGCTGCTGCCCTTTATTACTACGCCAGCGTCACGGTCTTTCGCCACGACGCACAAGCGCGGGCATGGCTCCACAACGGAGAGAAGACCTGGAACGTAATCGAGCAGTTCCGTGCTCTGCCCTTCCGCCCGCCCCACGGCAGCCGCATCGCCTTCATCAACGATCCATTTCCGGAAGGCTGGGACACGCTCTTTATCGCCAAACTCGGGTGGAAGGACCGCACTCTCCAGGTCTCTCTTCAGAATCAGCAGCATCTGCCCGCCAGCGACCTCGCCCGCATGGACTACGTCTTTGGCTTCGAAAACGGCCGCCTCATTTGGATGAAACCGTGAAGCGAGAATGATGCTGACCCCAGCCAAGGCTCCCCTCAGAAGCTGAGCAGCACGTGCCAGATGTACAGGTACGCAAGCCCTTCGATGTCATTCCAAACACGGCGCGGAATATCGGGATCGCCGCAGATGGGTGGCAATTCCCTCAGTTTCTCCTCCCACGGGATGCAGATGCCGGGCTGCGGTTTGGGAGCTGTGACCCATTGTGGAAGGCCCTCTGCCGTAACGGCCGGCTCGGGCGCCTGCTTCCCAGACGGCAACGACGGCGACCGGTACACACCATATTCCAGTGCCGCGTCGGTCATTGCCCGCAGGTTCTCTACTGTCGCGTCGTTCTGCATGATTGCGCTCGCATCCATGATGTAGCCGCCATCGGCGCCGATGGTTTCGATCAGGGCGCGGCAGTGCGCTTTCACCTCTTCCGGAGACGCGAAAGCCATCAGCGTGTTCGGCACTCCGCCGCTCAGACAGAATTTCTTGCCCAGGATGCGGTGCACCAGCGCGGGATCGCTGCGGTCGATGTGATACACGATGCTCCCCGCGGGGAGTTCCGCGAAGATCTCCAGGTGCGAATCCCACTTGCCTTCCGCGTAGAACAGAGTCTGATTACCCTGCGCCCACAGTGACTCGACGATGGGCCGCAGCGTCGGCCAGTAGATCGTCTTGAAATGCTCCTTGGAGATGAACGGAGTGCAGCCGCGATGCATCCAGATAGGAATGGGAACGTTTTTCTCAGGATCCGCGCCCGTCAGCGCGAGATAGCCGAGATGCGGCATCATCGCTTTGCACGCCGCCAGTACCTTGTCCGGGATCTCCATCAGGTCATACACCAAGCCGACGTACCCGCGAAGTTTATCCGCCAGCACATCAAGCGGCGCCTTCAGCATGCCGTAAATGGCGGAAACGGTGCCGCACTCGGTGCGCATCCGCTGCACTTGCGGCCCGAATGCCTGGAAGTACGCGAGCGTTGCCATCGCGCCTTTCACGAACGAGAGGTTGTTGCGGTAAGACGCCGGCTGGCCCTTCGCGCTGACGTCGCCTGAAACGCGCGGCAGCCAGGTCTCGTAAAGAAAACGCGTTGGGTCGGCAATCAGCTCGTCGTACTCCTCGCGTTTCATGAACGCGCCCTTCTCGTCAGGCTCCCGATATTGAAACGCCACGTCCGGGCCGACGTCGATGCCGGGCACGCCGTAGTATCGAAGGCCCGCGGCCTGCGTGAGCCCCGTCCACACGTAGACCATGTTGGGGACCGCGGCGTCCCACTCAAAATCCTTGCAACACCGGATCACGGCCTCGAACGCCTTCTGATAGTCGTGTGTGACTTCCTGGCACGTGAAGCCGGCATACTTCGCGGTGATCTCGGCCGCCAGCGGCCGAATGGGCACGCGGTCGGGCTGTCCGTTCCGCATGGCCGTGACGTAGCGGTTCAGCCTCTGGCTGTAGAGTTCATTGAGATCGATTGGCATGACGGCGTTGACCTGGCGTTAAGATGGCTCCATGATCTCACGACGTACGTTCCTCGCCGCCACTTGTGCCGCGCTGCCCGCCGGAGCGAAGCCGAGGTTCTCAGATCAGGTCGGGCTCGAGATCTACAGCCTGCGGGGCGAAGCTGAGAAAGACCTCCCCGGCACACTCGCCATGATCCGCAAATTTGGCTTTAAGGAGGTTGAGGTATCGGCTTTGTACGGGCGGAGTGCAGGCGAATTTCGGCGGCTGCTTAATGACAATGGTCTGAAAGCGACCTCCATGATGGCGGACCATGACAGGCTCGCGAAACAGATCAACGCCGTGCTTGCAGATGCCCACACGTTGGGGGTTGGGTACGTGGTGTGCGGCACAATTCCGCACCACAATAAACATTTGACAGTAGAGGAGTGCGGTCCAGCAGCCGAAGACCTGAACCGTTGGGGCGAGACTCTTCTCGGCCCCGGATTGCGTTGTTGCTACCACACCCATGGCATTGAGTTCGATAAGGCCCCGAACGGCACGGTCTTCGACACGCTGGCGAAGCGCACCGACCCGCACTTCGCTAATTTCGAGATGGACATCTTCTGGATCGTCTATGCATATCAGGATCCAGTGAAGTTGCTGCAACGCTATCCCAACCGTTTCCCCCTGATGCACATCAAAGACATTCGCAAGGATACGGCCCTCGGCGGTTCACCGGGGGACGTGCAGGAGGAAGCGAGCGTGGTGCTGGGCAAAGGTCTGGTCGATATACCCGCGGTGTTACGTGCGGCGCAGGAAACCGGTGTGCGTCACTACTACATAGAAGATGAAGCTGTCGACGCCGCCAGCCAGATTCCAGAGGGCGTGCGCTATATCGCAAGCCTTCCCTTGTAGTTACTTCACAGGCCTGCCGGTGTAACGCGGACCGTCAGGCCGTGGCCGCGTGCGCCACTGATTCAAGCCCCCGCTCCCGGATCTCCTGCTCACGGATCAGAAACTTCTGCACCTTCTTGGTCACCGTCATCGGGAACGAATCGACAAAACGGACGTATTGCGGAACCTTGAAATACGCGATGTGGCGGCGGCAAAACTCGCGGATCTCCTCTTCCTCTGCTTCGACCCCCGGTTTGAGCTGGATCCATGCCAGCACCGTCTCGCCCAGCTTGGCATCGGGCAGCCCGACCACGTATACGTCAGCGATCTTCGGGTGCGTGTGCAGAAAGTCCTCCACCTCGCGCGGATAGATGTTCTCGCCCCCGCGAATGATGGTGTCTTTGGCCCGCCCCTTGAAGCTGAAGTAGCCGTCGGGCCGCATGACGGCGAGGTCGCCCGTGTGCACCCAGCCCTCAGCGTCGATCGTCTCGGCCGTCGCGGCCGGATCCTCGTCGTATCCTTTCATTACCATGTAGCCGCGCGCGCACAGTTCGCCCAGTTCGCCCACTGGCAGGCGCGCGCCGGTCTCCGGATCGGCAATTTGGATCTCGGTGTTGGGCAGCGCCTTTCCCACGGTGGTCACGCGGATCTCTAGCGGATCGTCCGCAGCCGACATGGTCAGCCCCGGCGACGTCTCGGTCTGCCCATAGATGATGGTCAGTTCCGGGATGTGCATGCGCTCCACCACGTTGCGCATGGTCTCGATGGGGCACGGTGCGCCAGCCATCACGCCAGTGCGCAGACTCGTGAGATCGAAGTGTTCGAACTCGGGGTGCGTTAGCTGTGCGATGAACATGGTCGGCACGCCGTAGAGCACGGTGGCACGCTCGGCGTGAACCGCTTCCAGGGTGGCGTGCGCATCGAATTGTGCCGAGGGAAGAATCAGCGCCGCACCGCTCGTCACCGCAACCATCGACCCAATCACCGACCCGAAACAGTGATACAGCGGCACCGGCGCGCAGATGCGGTCGCGCTCCATGGCCTTGAGGCCCAGCGCCATCGCCATTCCGTTGTTGAGCAGGTTATGGTGCGTCAACATCACGCCCTTGGGCGAGCCCATCGTGCCCGAGGTGTATTGAATGTTAGCGACGTCGTGCGGTCCGGCAGCCTCATCAGCGATTCCCTTGCCGCCCGCAATCATCGCGTCCCAAGAGTCCGTCCCCAGCCAGATAATGTCCTCCAGCGGCAGCCCGTCGCCGTTGCGCGATTCGCTGAGAATGTCGTGGTAATTAGCACGGGCATCTTTTTCGTGCAGGAACAGGGCGCGAATCTTCGACTTCTTCAGGACGTAGCGCAATTCGTGGGAACGATACGCAGGGTTGACGTTCACCAGCACCACGCCCGCGCGCGCCGCCGCGTACTGCAACAGCACCCATTCCACACAGTTGCTGGCCCATATGCCGGCGCGGTCGCCCGGCCGCAAGCCGAGCCCGGCCAGCCCGCGGGCCGTGTGTGTGACCTCACTGTCGAGATCACGCCATGTCAGCCGGGCGTTTTGGTGACGGACGACGAGACCTTCGTGTTCGGGGAACTTCGCGGCGGTATCGCGCAACGCCTGCGAAATCGTCTTCTCGATCAGGGGCACGGCGGCCCCGCGCGTGTAACTAAGCCCCATGATGAGCCAACCCCAGTGTAACCGCGCGCGGTGCCAAGGGCGTATTTGAAGTACTTATGCCGCGATAAAGCAAAGTGCGGCTCATGGTAGGATATGACCCATTGGAGGATGACAGATGGCTTCCTGCTCCCGACGCAATTTCTTGAAAACCGGACTCGCCGCGGGTGTGCTCGCCGGCACCGGAAGGCTGCCATTACGGGCGGCACGTGGCTCAGCGACGGATTGGGTGACGCTCGGAAAGTCCGGCGTCAAGGTAACGCGGCTCGCGTTCGGCACCGGCACATTCAGCGGCCAAACGCAGCACGAACTGGGGCAGGACCAGTTCACCAGGCTGGCGCGCCACGCGTACGACCGGGGCATTCGCTTCTTCGAAACCGCCGAGAGTTACGGCGGCATGCACAAGATGCTGGGCGTGGCACTGAAGGGCATTCCACGCGATTCGTACCGGCTGATGTCCAAGGTGACAACGCACTCAGGGGTAGATCCGCAACAGAAGATCGACGAGCTGCGCAAGTTGGCGAACACCGAATACTTCGACGTGATGCTCCTGCACTGGCAGCACGTGGCTTCGTGGCCGACGGACACCGTGCGGTGGCAGGACGGCATTCTGGAAGCACAGTCGAAGAAGGTCGTGGTGGGACACGGCGCTTCAGTGCACGGTCTGCCCGCGCTGCGCCGGTTCCCGGGAAACAAGTGGCTCGATATCGCCATGATCCGGATGAACCACAATGGCACCCGGATGGACGCCGAGGATTACGACACGAATGGGCTGGGGAACGTGAGCGAGGTGGTCGCCCATGTGAAACAGGTCCGCAAGGAAGGCATGGGCGTGATCAGCATGAAGCTGGTGGGAGAAGGTATGTTCACGGCCCGTGAGGACCGGCAGGCGGCGATGAGGTTCGCGTTCAACAACGCGGGTGTCGATTGCGTGACGCTTGGCTACAAGAATACGGCGGAGATCGACGAGGCGATTGAGAATTTGAATCTGGCGCTGGCGTAGGCCACGAGCGTTGCCGGCCTGTTACTTCACTTCGTAACCCACAAACTCCGGCAACAGGACGTTGCCCTTATACTCCATGTCCTGGTGGATGCCGATTTTCGACGTGTAGTAAGCGTGCGCAGTGTTGTACTTCAGCTCGACAAAAAACTTCTCTTCCGGCGTTTTCGGGTCCTTCTCGTTCTGCGATATGCGAGAAAGCACGGTTACGCGCTTGTCCGGTGCTGCCTGCATGAAGGGCAGGCCGTGCATTTCGCGCGTTAGGGCGTCAATGCGTTGCAGGCCCTCATGCCACTGCTTCTTGTTCTCTTCGTCCATCGATTCCGCAAGTCTTCCATCGAGATATGCGGCGACCCCGGCAGCGCGCGCGCCCGGCGAGTGATCGTCGGCCGGGATGATCAGCTCCGTCAGCTCGTCCAACATGGCGAACTCTTCGGGAGCGAAAAACTTCAGTGCCTGCTCGCCGGCGAAACCGCGTTCGACTCCGCCCACGGCAACGGCCGCGGTAGCGCCGATCCGGATCAGTTCGCGCCGGGTCAGATGGCCCTGCTCCGTCATTCAAATCTCTCCTTTGCGGAACTGGTCCGCCAGATGATCGCACGAGCGCCAGGCCAGGGCCATGATCGTCCATGTGGGATTGTGGCATGACGCGCTGACATGGCTGCTGCCATCCACCACCAATAGATTCTTGACGTCGTGGGACTGCTGGAACTGGTTAAGCACCGACGTCTTTGGATCCGTCCCCATGCGTGCCGTGCCCAGTTCGTGAATGGACCATCCCTCGGTGAGGATTTCATGTCGCGCTTCGACCACCTCAAAACCGGCCTCGTCGAACATCTCCCTGGCCGCACTCACTATGTCCAGTGACATCTTTTTTTCGTTATCGCCATACGTGTAGTGAAAGCGAATTACCGGGATTCCCCACTTGTCTTTCACGACTGGATCGATCTCGATGTGATTCTCATAGCGCGCGAGCACCTCACCGAAACCTGACAGGCTGATGAATGCGCCGGCGTGGTCGCGAACTGACTTTTTGTAACTGGGGCCAAACCCGGGCATGGACATGGCATGTCCGGGCTCCATAGTATTTCCACCGAAACCTTCAAAGCCGTAAGCGCGAATGAAGTTCACGTTGCGATCCTTGAGATTGCGAAACCTCGGCACGTAGAACCCTCCGGGCCGCCCGTCATCCAGGGTGCGGGGCTTACCCACCAGATCTTTGACCAGTCCGACAATGTGCGGACCCATGATGTGGTCGCAGAGATTGTGGCCTACATGACCGCTCGAATTTCCAATGCCGTTCGGGTAGATCTTGGATTTTGAGAGCAGCATCAGGCGAGCGCTCTCCAGAGTGGAAGCTGCCAGTACGACAGCCTTGCCGCGCGCTTCGTAGGATTTTCCGGTTTCCGTATCCACGAATGAGACGCCGCGCGCCTTTCCTGACGCCGGATCGACCGTGACTTCATACGCGGTTGCGTTGGTGCGGATCGTCAGATTCCCCGTTTCCAGCGCCGGGAAGATCAGGCCGGTTGCGGAATCGAACGCGGCGTGAATGTCGCAACCGCCTGTGTGGCGCCCACACGCTCCGCGGCCGAAACAGCGGCTGCGGTATTTGTTATGTTTCAAGCCGTCCGTTGTGACACCGGCGCGATAAGGCGTCAGCACACGGCCCATTCCCGCCAGGCTCTCGCGGAGCATCATTTCCGGCTTGCTCAACTTGATCGATCTCTGGAAAATGCTGTCCGGCAGGTACTCCAGATTCTCCTTGTGGCCCGAGACACCGAGGTAAAGATCAACCTTGTCGTAGTAGGGCGCCAGGTCCGAGTACGAGATGGGCCAATCCTCGCCGTACCCATCATGGCTCTTGGCCTTGAAGTCGTAATCGGAAAGCCGCAAGGCAAGGCGTCCCCAAATATTGGTCTTCCCGCCCAGGCAGCGCGCGCGAGCCCAGGCATAAGGCGTGCCCGTGTAAGGATGGTCCTTTTCGTCCACTACGATGTTCTTGCTGTAATCGCCTTTGCCCCACGATTCGATATATGAGTACACATGCTTGTACGGCGTTCCCTTGGCGTACGGCCGGTCGCGGAAGCGGTATTCGGCGGGAGTCAACGAGTGGGTATCGGCGGGAATGTCCCCGCGATTTGGGTGATCGTACGGCCACTCCATGGACTTCAGCTCTTTGTTGATGTCGAGTTTCTTGCCTGCTTCGAGAAGCAGCACCTTCATGCCGTGCGACGTGAGCACATGCGCCGCCATCCCGCCGGCAGCACCCGAGCCCACAATCACCGCGTCGTACACCCGCTTCAGATCGACATCGGCGGCGCCGGGACGATCAGGAGAAAAGAAGTTCATACTTACGAAGCCGTAGCTCCAGACATGATACTCGACGCCTGGGTTTGTTTACTATGCCAAATTGAGTGCCAGAGAATAATGCTATTCTGCCGGGCAGGAGATCTGAGTTGAAATTCTTGAATTCGAAGTGGACTTCGCCATCGCTGGCGATGACTGTCCTGGTGGTCTTGATCCTGCTCGCCTTTACGCTGGTCACGGGCCGGCTGTGCGAAGCTCAACCCGGCCAGCAACCGTCGGGTGATCTCGAGAGCTTTTCCGCCGTGGCCCCTATTGACGCTCACGTGCACCTTTACAAGGATGACCCCGCATTCGGTACCCTCATGCAGCACCTGGACCTGCGCATTCTAGACATTTGCGTGCTTGACGATCGCGACCCTTACTTCAAGGGACTGGAGTCCCAGCGCGATGACGTGATCAAGGTCCGCCATATCACGGGAGGCCGTGCCGTTCTGTGCACGACTTTCAGCCCTTACGAATTTGAAGAGCCGGGATTCGCCCAGCGCACGATCCGCCAGCTCGATGCCGACTTCGCGCAGGGAGCTATCGCGGTGAAGATTTACAAGGTCATGGGTATGGAGATGAAGTCGAAAGCGGGGAAATATGTGATGCCTGATGACCCTGCCTTCGAGCCCATCTATAAGGATATTGCCGCCCACCATCGGACCGTGGTTGCGCACCTTGCGGAGCCCGATTCTTGCTGGCAGCCGCCCAACCCCGCCAGCCCTGACTACGATTACTACCAGCAGCACCCGGAGGAGTACGCCTACGCACATCCCGAGTGGCCTTCGAAGGCCGCCATTCTCGCGGCTCGCGACCATCTCGTGGCAGAGAACCCCAAGCTGCGCGTGGTCGGCGCGCACCTGGGCAGCATGGAAACAGACGTGAATCAGATGGCCCAGCGCTTTGACCGCTATCCCAATTTTGCGGTCGACACGGCCGCGCGCGTCCCGTACTTTATGCTCCAGCCGCGTGACAAGGTGCGGGCTTTCCTGATCAAATACCAGGACCGCATCCTCTATGCGACGGATCTTGGCGTCATGCCGCAGGACGATACCGGCAAGGCGCTCGCAGCGTGGAACAGCAATTACGAGCGCGATTGGAAATTCTTCGCCACGAATCAGGCTGTCGAGTACGAAGGGCACAGCTACCAGGGTCTCGCGCTGCCCGGGCCTGTTCTGCACAAGATCTTCCATGACAACGCCGTCCACTGGCTGCCGGGAATTTTGGGGAAACCCTAGGATCCGCGCCCTCTCCGATTGTCGAACGGAACGAGCTTCACGGTGACATGGAAGTCTGAGTGAGGCCGTACCTGGCCCGCTGCGTCATGCCAAATCGAACGCCACCACTTCGTGCAGAGCTATCGAAGGCACCCGAACCTCCACCACGCCCGCTTTTTCTGAAAAATCCGGCTGCGTTCCGCCTACCAGCAGCTTGACACCGGCCAGCGTCTTCCCGGCCGGCAGCCGCAGGCGAACCTCCTGCGATCCAATTGGGATGATCTCGCGAACTGGCCCTTTCATCATCATAGGGTTTGATAGGTTCACCAAGTGCACCGTCAGGGACTGCTTCTGCGCCCAGACCGTAACCTCAAGCAGACCGGCCCCTTGTACTCTCACCACCGGCTCTTCGTTCGTTGCCCACATCACTGCGTTGCGCAGCAGTTTCCCATGATCGGGGCTGAGCACTTCCCAATACGTCCGGTCGATGTCCCATGGAAAGAAGACAACGCGGCCCTTACCGATTTGTCTGACAGTCACTTCCGGGATATCCGTTTTAGCCACGCGCGGGAATACTTTTTCCATGGGCAGATCGGGGTAGGGCGGAATGAACGTTAGAGGCGCGTAGACACCCGGATCGAGCGGCCGCGCCGGTATACGGTGCACACCGTTGATGATGCGGCCTGCATCTTCCAGGCCCGCCAGGAGCGGATGATATTCGCCGGTTCGCTCATTCTTTTCAATATTTAGATACGAGTTCCTTAGCGGGCCTTCCGCCGGCCCGGTGGCGGACAGCCCGAATAGACCGGCAAGGCCAAAGTCGCGACGCCGGACGCCCCATTCGTCGTAAAGCGAAGTTTCGTAGGTTGCCACCAGGCTGCCACCGCGCTCGACGAACTGCCGTAGTTGCGCGCACTGTGCATCGGAAAGCGCCGCGATGTTTGGAAGAATCAGCGTGCGGAACTGATCGGTGTGGCCGGCATCGAGCAAACCGTCATGCACCATTTCGAAAGGAATGCGGGCTTCGATCAGCGCGTGGTAGAAGCCGAGCGTGTGATCTTCGACTTTCGCCTCGGCCTGGTCGCCGCCATAAAATGCGGCCGTCTGCTGCGAGTAGACCATGGCCACGCGCGCGAGCGGCTGCTCGTTTCGCAGATAACGTTCATTGCGATAATGCCAACCATACAGTTCTTCGACGGGCTTCAGCCAGCGGCCGTCGTACAAGGTGCCGGAGAACTTGGTAAACCAGGGCCGCAACCCGTTCGCGATCCCGTCCACCACCCAGAGGCGAATCTCTTCCGCACTCTGTACCGAATCCTTCCAGCGGTATCGGTCCTCCACCCCGACGCTGAAAATACCCACAATGGGCTTTCGTCCGAGCGTGGCGCGATACTCTTTGCCGTTCTTGCCATTGGTCCAGGGCGGCGCGACGCCGCTGCGAGCCTGCCGATCGGCGAATAAAGTGGGCGCCAGCTCGCCGATGGTTTTCATATCGAGCGAACTCAAGGCGCCACCACCAGCATTCGCGATGAAGGCGGCGTTGGGATTCGCACTCCGAACGGTCGTGTCCCACAGACGCCACAGCTCGAACAAGCGCTTTTGCTCCCACACAATGAAGGCGCGCCGCGCAGAGTCCTGTGGGTTGGACGTGCGCGGAAGATCGAATCCTGTGGCCTGCTTGAAGTTCGCCTGGCAGTGCTCGCAATAGCACATGCCGGAACCTTCCCAGCGATTGCTGAAAATCCCGTCCACTTGATAGCGCTCGACGATTTCACGCGTGACCGCCGTCATGAATTCGAAATTGTAAGGGCCCAAGGCACATGTGACCCAAAGCTCCGGCGAGGCCCAGTGGCGGCGCTTGTTTCCGGACGCATCGACGGCGATCCAATCGGGATGGGCGTCATAGACGTCCTGATAGGTAGCGTGTGGATCGGTGCGTGCGATGACGTTCATGCCCAACTTGCGGCAGCCCGCGGCGAGTTCACCAAAGGGATCGGAATTGCCCATCCACCGGCTGCGATGATGCAGCGGAATTTTCGTCGGGTAATAGGCGACACAGCCTCCCGCACTGAGACAAGCTGCATCCGAGTGCGTCCGGCGAAAATACTCCAGCCAGAACGCAGGGGCGTAGCGGCCTGGATCATTTTCGGCCAGCGTGAGTTGCGCCCACCGCATCGGCTTGTCGAACCACGGCCGGGAAGCAGGCTGCGCTAACAACGGACCGGCGGCGGTGTACTGCAAAAATTCACGGCGATTCAGCGGCGGGGCGAGTATATCAAAGCTGCACCGTTGTTACACGCCCTTCTCGTCCATCTGGTGGCAGTATACTGGCGGCGTAGTTCACTCCGTAGTGGGAGGATTCATGCTTTCCCGAGTATCGCGGGCGCTGATGTTACTAGCCTTCGCCTGCGGGAGCAGCCGGGCTTGGCCGCGTTACCAGAGTTCGATGATGCTGGAACTCCATTTTCCAGATGCCCGGCCGTACGTCGCGCTCACGGTAGCGCAAGTCGAGCACGTGAAACAACAGGCGGCAAAATCGGCCGTAGCCGAAGAGCAGGTCGCTCGCGTGGCCGCGCAGGCCGTCGGCTTTATCAAGAACCCCTTGGGCACATTGACTCCGGGAGGCGATTCCCAGCACCGCGACAACGGCAATCATCTTTTGACGGCTGCGCTGGCCTACACATTTACAGGCGACCGGCGCTATGCGGAGTGGACGCGCGACGGCCTCCTCGCCTACGCCGCCGTGTATCCTGGCATAGCGCTCACGCCCGCCTCCACCCGGCTGCTCACGGAATCGTTGTACGAGGCTACGTGGCTTGTGCAGTTGGCGCAAGCGTACGACTTGGTCGCGGCCAGCGGCGTGTTCACCGCCGCGCAGGCCCGGCGTGTGGAAGACGACCTGCTGCGGAAAGCAGTCACCTGTTTCAAGATCGAAGATTTCCAGAACGATCCGCGTATTCAGAATCTCCACTTCAGGTGCTATAACTTTCAGGCCTGGCACGTTACCGCCGTCGCCCTGGTGGGGCTGGCGGTCAAAGACCGGGAACTCGTGGACTGGGCCATCAACAGCCCGTACGGCTTCCGGCACCTGGTGGCGCATGATATCGACGACGACGGCGTCTTCTGGGAGCGCTCCGAAGGCTACCACGAATACGTGCTGCAAGCACTCATACCCTTGGCCGAAGCCATGTTCCACTGCGGCGTCGATCTCTACCACCTGAGCGTGCCGGCCGACCGCTCCAAAGACGAAGACGCACATTACATCACCGACACAAGCGACCGGCCGAAGTCGATGCGGATGATGTTTGAGTCCCTCTTCTATCTCACCTTTCCCGACTTGAGCTATCCTGCCTTGGGCGATAGCCACGCCGGCCCGTTGCGCGCCAGCATCAGTTACTTGACGGGCTATGAACGGTACCATGACGCCAAACTGGCGTGGCTGCTGGCTCGCGGCGGCAATGAGCCGCGCGATTGGCGCTGGCTGCTGTACGATATGCCGGCCGAAGCTCCCGCCAGCTTTCCCATTCAGCAGGGCCGCTTCGCCAATACCGGTGAATACCGCAACGGGTGTTCGCTGTTCCCGTCCATCGGCCTGGCCGTGCTGCGCCAGGCCGCCGGCGACTACACGCGGCAGCAGGAGAGCACCGCGGTCTCCCTCAGCTACGGCCCACACGGCGGTGGGCACGGGCATTCCGACGCCCTGAACCTGGTCGTCTACGCGCAAGGGCGGCAGTGGGCCCCGGACTTCGGCACCATGCCGTACGAAACCCACTGGAAGGAAGAATGGACGGCGCAGAGCGTCAGCCACAATACCATCGTGGTGGACGGGATCTCCCAGAAGCCGACGGGAAGCCGTAACGTCATGTGGCCCACTGACAACGCCGCGGACCGCATATTTGGCGTGCTCGAGCTCTTCGATCCCGCCGCGAAATCGGCCAGCGCCACGAATGACCGCGCATACGCCGGCATCCGGTTGCGCCGCGCCGTGCAGCTCGATGGCAGCCGCGTAGTGGATGCCTTCTTGGCGGCGGACGCCCAAGGCGGCCCGCACCAGTACGATTACGTGTTGCATATCGACGGACAACTCGCCGAAAGCTCCGCCGTTCTGGAGTCGGCTTCGGGAAAACTGGGGGAAACCTGCGGCTACCAGTTGGTGGAGCAGAAACAGCGTGGCACTGCCGTCGGCTCCTTCCATTTGACCTTCGCGCACGAGGGAAAGCTGCTTCGCGTATGGCTGGCTGGCGAAGGTGCCACGGAGGTCATTCTGGGCGACGGTCTGACCAGTTCCCCAGACCGGAAAATGGCCACGCTGGTGCTGCGCCGCAAAGCGCCTGCCACCCAATTCGTGACTGTGATCGAACCGGTGAATGCCACCGACGGCATTCGCTCCGTGCGGCCGGATGCCGCCGGAATTGCAATTGAATCAACTGCCGGCACGCACCGCGTGCGCCTCGAATAGGGCTCAGTAACCAGTCCCTGGTTGGCTTTGCCGACAGCCGTGTCCTAGAATCTCATAGGGGGCCACTCATGGAAGACAATGCATTACCCACCACTCCGCAGGACCCGGTGGACCGACGGAAGTTCTTGAAGCACGCGGGTAACATCCTGGCAGGTTCCGCAACTGCTCTGAGTGCCCGCTCGTACGCACGGGTATTGGGATCTAACGACCGCATCCGGCTGGCGCAGCTAGGCTGCGGTGGACGCAGCCGGGGTCACATACACATGGCGCACATGGCGGCCGAGCGATCTCCTCTCGAAGTCGTCGCCGTGTGCGACATCTGGAGCATGGCCCGGGATAGCCGCGCCAACCAAGTGAAAGAGGCATTCGGCGCAGCGCCTGCAACTTATAAGTACTCGGAAGAGATGCTCAAGCGGTCCGACATCGATGGCGTGATGATCGCGACGGGTGACTTTCAACATGCCAAGCTGTGCCTCGAAGTGGTTCAAGCCGGCAAAGACTGCTACGTCGAAAAACCATTCGCCAACGTGCTGGAAGAAGCGAAGGCGACGCGCGATGTCGTCAAGGCTTCCAAGCAGGTCGTGCAGATGGGCACGCAGCACCGCAGCCAGGCATATTCGCTGGCGGTGCGTGACATCATTCGCTCAGGCCGCGTTGGCGAAATAGCCCGGATTACCCAGGAGTGGAACGTAAACCAGCCGCGCTGGCGCTACATCCGGCGCTTGGATGACGGCCAGAATCCGACGCTCCTGAAAGAAGAGGATACGGACTGGAAGCGCTGGCTCCTCGGCAAGCCGTATCGCCCGTTTGATCCGCACGTCTACCTGGAGTTCCGGCTTTACAAGGATTTCTCCGCTGGCATCTTCGACCAGTGGCTGTGCCACGGGTGCGATCTGGTTCACCTGTGGACCGATGAATCCTACCCCGTGAGCGCCACCGCCACGGGCGCTGTTCTCACCTGGAAAGATGGGCGCGAGAATCCGGACAACGCTACCGTGACAGTGCTGTACCCCAAGGGTTTCATCTACACTTACTCGACTACTTTTTCTAACAGCTACCGAAGCTACAGCCGGATTCAGGGCCGCGACGGCACCATTGAGAATTACGGAGGGGAAGGCGCTTCTCTGTTCCTTGTTACTAAAGAAGGCGGCAAGCAGGATATAGATCCTGAATCCGGAAGAGGCCCTACTTACACCGCGCCTCCGGGCATGGGCCCGGACGTCGACCAACCCGAAATCGTTCGCGCACCGAACGCTCCGGCCCCCAATTCCCACGGGCCGAGTGACGACGATGTCGATCACTTGATGAATTGGTTGAACGCCATGCGGGATCGCAAGCAGCCCAACGCCACCGTGGACCACGGCTTCTCGCACGCCATCGTTTGCATCATGGCGGCACAGTCCCTTTGGTCCGGAAAGCGGCTTTACTGGGACCCGGCAAAGGAACAGATCGTCGACCACGCCGTGTGAGCCGCGCTTAGCGCAGACAGCGGATCAACGATTCAACACCCGCAAGGAAGAACTGCAGCTGGCGTAGGAAAGGCAGGCGAGGATGTTCGCCGCGTGCCCAATCCCGGCATAATGGATGCCATGCCCCTATCGCACGGCGAAATCACCCATGTCAGCGACACAGCCCTTATGGCAGCCGCGTGCCGGGCGCTCGAATCTGAGTGCCCGGACGGCTTCATGCACGATCCGTTCGCTGCTCGACTGGCCGGCGAGCACGGTATGGCGATGCTCGGGGGGTTATCGCAACCCGAAATGATGCGCTTCGGGATCGGCGTGCGCAGCCGCTTTATGGATGAGTTGCTGTTGGAGGCGCTGGCATCAGAACCGATCGTGACGGTTCTCAGCCTGGGCTGCGGTCTCGATACGCGGCCGTGGCGGCTCGAACTCCCGCCGGACCTGCGGTGGATCGAAGTCGATTTCGCAGACATCCTGGATTACAAGGATGCGCTGATGTCGGCGGAGACACCCCGATGCCGCCGGGAGCGTATCACGGCGGACCTGAACGACGCCGCGCAACGGTGCACCATCTACGCGGCCGTAGGCCCGGCGCCTGCGCTCATGATCACGGAAGGCTTGCTGATGTATTTGCCTGCTGCGACGGTGGAAGCACTGGCTGCCGAAGGCTGGCAGGAGAGCGGCGTCGCGCACTGGATGAGCGATATCACAACAGCTGCGTTCGCGAAAGCGATCAATATGGACACGAACCGGTCAGTGCGCAACGTACAGGCGTCCGATTTTCTCGAAGGAGAGCAGATTATCGACGGCGTCCGACGGCAGGGCTGGGTGACCGCGGCGCGGCGCAGCTACATCACCGATATGGCGTTTGCGATGGAGCGGATTCGGCGGCTGATGGGCGATCGCCCGCAACCTGCTGGTCCGCCGCCGGTCGCGCCGGACGATCCGACCGGAGTGCACCGGTTCGCGCGTGGGTAGAACGTTGCTTACCGATTGCACGAGCCGGCGGCACTTCGAGCTTGACCCGAATACATGCTCATGAAAGTCCTCCAGACCCAGACTGAGGCACAATGGTAGGTCCATGCGACGCTCGAACCTCTTAGCCGCCTCGGCCTGCCTGGCTGTTTTGTCCGGCCTGCTCCTCCACGGGGCCGACGCAAGAAACCAGGCGAAACTCATTGTGTTGGATCCTGGCCATTTCCACGCCAGCCTCATTCAGGAAGACATGTACCCATCGCTTGCCAAGCAGGTGTCGGTGTATGCGCCGCTCGGTCCGGAAGTGATGGATTATCTCCAGCGGATCGAACGATTCAATACACGCAAGGAAAAACCGACGTCATGGGAAATCGAATTGCACACGGGTCCGGATTTCTTCGAGCGCATGCTGCGGGAACGCCCGGGCAACGCGGTCATTATCTCCGGCCGCAACCGGCCCAAGATCGATCGGATTGTGGGTTCGGTGGACGCAGGACTGAACGTCCTGGGCGACAAGCCATGGATCATCCGCTCAGCCGATCTGCCGAAGGTGGAGCGCGCGCTGGATGAGGCGCAAGCAAAACACCTGGTCGCGTACGACATCATGACTGAACGCTATGAGATTGGTTCGATTCTCCAGCGAGAGTTGGTGGACGATGCGGACGTGTTCGGCAAGCTCATTGCGGGGACCGGCAGCGAGCCGGGCGTATCGGCGAAGAGTGTTCATCACCTGATGAAAGTGGTGGCTGGGACGCCGCTGCGCCGGCCCGCGTGGTTCTTCGACATTGCGGAAACCGGCGAGGGTTTGGCGGACGTGGGCACCCACGTTGTCGACCTGGTGCAGTGGACCGCGTTTCCGGGCGAGGTGGTGGACTACAGGACCGATGTGCACGTTCTCGAAGGCCGGCACTGGCCGACCGTCATCTCCCAAGCGGATTTCCAGCGCGTCACTGGCGAGCCCGATTTTCCGCCGTTCCTCGCCGGGCATGTCAAGGACGGCAAACTCGATTACTACTGCAACAATTCCCTTCACTACACGGTGCGCGGAGTGCATGTGAAGCTCGACATCCGATGGAATTGGCAAGCGCCGGAGGGATCGGGCGACACTTATGAAGCCGTGTTTCGCGGCACAAAGGCTCGCGTCGAGATCCGGCAAGGAAAAGCCGAGGGGTACATTCCGGAGGTATATGTGGTGCCGGACTCCGCCGCGGTGCGGGATCAGGTGTTCGCCGCGGTCAAACGAAAAGTGGACGCGTTGCAGGGGCTCTATGCGGGCGTGGCGCTGGCCGAATCGGCCGGCGAGGCGCACATTGTGATTCCGAAGCATCTCCGTAGCGATCGGGAGCATTTTGCCGACGTCGCGAACCGGTTTTTCGAGTACTTGAATGCGCCACAAACCGTGCCTGCGTGGGAGAAGTCGAACATGCTGGTGAAATATTACGTCACGACAACAGGGGTGGAAGCGGCGCAGTGAATGTCTGTTTTGCCTCTGATCTGGATCCTTGTCCTGGCTCCGGTCGGCATGCAGCAGCCGCCTCTGTCCCAGGCGCAAGCTCTCCTCAAAGACGGCAAAGCACACGACGCGCTACCGATCCTGCTGGAATTGCACCGCTCTGACCCATCCAATGCGAATGTTTGCCAGCAAATCGGGGTCGCCTACACTCAGTTGCAGGAACTGGACAAGGCCGAGACCTTTTATCGCCAGGCGGTACGCCTTAATCCACAATTCTGGGCTGCCCGTAAGAATCTGGCCACGGTCCTCTGGTTCCTTGATCGAAAGGCTGAATCCGAGAGCGAGTTTTTAGGAGTCACCAAAGTTCTTCCGGCCGATCCCGTTCCACATCTATATCTTGGCTTGGCGGCTGCCACGCGGCGCGACTTTCCACAAGCTAAGATGCAGTTTGAGAAAGCGGGCGAATTGGCAGCCGAAAACCCGGAGGTCCTCCCAGCCGTTCTGGAATCGTACCTCGCTACTCACGACATGAACTTCCCGGAGAAAGTTATGGAGCAGTTGACCCACACGGAAGACCAGGATCCGGCGCTCATATCGCGTGTCGGTACGCTCTTTTCGCAGTACGGTTACTATGACCGCGCCGCCACCTTGCTGGAACTGGCGTACCGTGCCTATTCCCGTGCGACGGAGGTTCATCCAAATTCGGAAGACGGCTATGTCGCGTTCGCCGAGTTCGCGCTGGCTCATGGAAACAACGATTACGCCTTGCAGGTGGTGGCGCGCGGTTTGGAGCACGTGCCCGAGTCTCCCATCCTGCTATTCGAGCAGGGAATTCTCTGGGCGATTAAAGGCAATCGCAGCCAGGCGGAGAACAGCTTTGTACAAGCCAGCCGGCTTAGGCCAGCCTGGAACCTGCCGCTACTTGCCCTTGGCGTCTCGCGGTTGGAGTCCGGGGATGCCAGCCAAGCAGCGGTTATGTTTCAAAAAGTCTGCCTAGCGGACCCGCACGATTCACGCGCCCAATATCTTTACGCAACGGCCCTCACTCGGGAAAGTGGCGCGATCTCCGGCGAGACAAGGGCCGCGGCTATCGCGGCTTTGCGCAAAGCCATCGAAATCGATCCCCATGACGCGCGCTCGCATACTTTGCTCGGACAGCTACATCTGCAAGCGGGTAAGGCGGATGCGGCCGCGCTGGAATGGCAGGCCGCCCTGAAGATCGATCCCGAAAACAGCACAGCTCTCTATCAGCTTGGCTTGCTCTACCGAAAGCAGGGGAAAGCGGCTGAGGCCGAGCGCCTGCTGCAAGAGTTTCAGCGGACCAAGGCTAAGGCGCACAGTGAAGAGGAGAGCCTGGTGCAGATTCTCAGAGTGGTGCCCGAAAAGCAGCCTTAGCGGCTCATGGATCCCAGCGATTCGAGCACACGCCCGCGGTAATGCGTGTCGTCCTTCAGCGCCCGGAACCGGTCGAGTTCCTCTTTGGCACGCGGCGCGTTACCAATTCGCTGGTACGCAAGACCCAGCCTATAGTGCGCGGCCGCAAGCTGAGGATCGAGGCTGACCGCCTTCTCCAGAGCGCTAATTCCCCGATCCACTTTTCCCTGAGCGAGTGCAATCAGGCCGAGCTCGAAGTGAGCCTCGGCGAAATCCGGATTCAGGTGCAGCGCCTGGTTCAGGTTGGCCTCGGCTGCCTGATGATCGCCGCGGCCGTATTGGATGGCGGCGTAGTGATAGTAGGCCCATGGATCGCGTGGAGCGCCCTTCAGGTAGCCGGCGAATGCGGTGTCGATGGCCGGCTGAAAGCGCTCCGCGGAATCGTAAGCCTCGCCAAGAAGAAAGTAAGCGGTCGCGGAATCCGGTTTGAGCTCGACCGCCGCTAGTAGAGCTTCCGCGGCACCCTGGTAATCACCGGCCAGATAGCAGGCCGAGCCCAGACCGATCCGTAATTTCCAGGACTGGGGCAGATCGGAAACCGCGGTACGGAATGTCTCGGCCCCCATCTCCAATTTCCCGTGTTGCACGAGCGAGTTTCCGTAGTTGAACCGGTAGTCCTCATTCGCGGTTTCGCGGCGCGTTGCCTCCAGAAAGGCATGTTCGGCGCTGCCGACGTTCGCGCGTCTCTCTTCCACCATTCCAAGAAGATCGAAAGCTTCCGCCGTGCCTTGCATGCCGATTAGCGTTTGCAAAACGTCTGCGGCGCGATCGTACTGCGCGGCCTGAAAGCAGGCGAGAGCGAGGTTGTAGCTTATGTCATAGGACTGCGGAAAGGCCGCGTGCACCTGATCCATCAGCGGAATTGCGGCCGCGGACTCTCCGTGTTGAGCCAGCAGCGTAGCAACCTGGAACAGGCGGGGATCCCGATGGTCCAGCAGCGCCTCGAGTTGCCGGGTGGTCTCGCGAGCATCGCCGGTCTTATGAAGCATGAGCTGGCTTTCCAGTATTCCGATCAAGGCGGGCACATCGCCGGGGCTCGCATGCGTTACCTTCTCAAAAAGAAGTAGCGCTTCGGCTGGCGAATCTTGCGCCAGCGCGACCAGACCCAGGTTGTAGTTTGCTGCCACGTTGCCGGGATTCAATTCCAGTACCTTCCGGAAAGCACCGGCAGCTTCCGCCAAGCGCTTTTGTTGCAAGTACGTCGAACCCAGATACGCGTGCGCCTGGTAGTTTCGGGGCTCGAGCGCCACAGCGCGCGCAAAGTGTTTTTCCGCTTCGGCGAACTGCGACCGTATGGTGGCGATGAGGCCCAACAGAATTTCGGCATCGCCCATGCGGGGGTCGGCGGCCAAAGCGTTCGCGGCAGCCGCCTGGGCATCATCCCACTTCCGTTCCTCGAACGATTGCCGGGCCTGCTCAAAGTACGTGCGCGCCTGGGAGTTCTGGAATGCGATTGCGGAAACCGAGCAGAGGATGGCGATTCCGACCACCCGACCAGACATCATGAGTCCGAATGTATCACGCGCGGTTAGCGAGCCTGCTGCCCATCCAGCTCAATCAAGACCCGGTTGACGATGCGGCGAGCTTCATCGATTCGGGCGGGAATCGGATCACGCGGAATCTTATCGCGGTCGAACTGCTGCGTGGCCAGTTCCACGGCGTGCGCCAGAGCTTCGCGACTCTTCTGTACGAACTCCGGACGGCGGCCCTCCGAGTCGAGATCGTCAAGCCCTTTCCGCGCCAGCCACAGGCACTCGTAATCCTGAAGACCTTGCCGCAGCATCTCCCAGCGGATGCTATCCACGGGTCCCTCCGGGCCGGGGTATACAAAAAACATATCGCCTGAGTGCCAAGTGAAGAACGGCTGATCCCATAATGTGGCCGGCCAGAAGTTCCAGGCCCAACGGATATAGCCGTCGAAATCCCATTTCCAAATAACCCAACCAAGATAACGCGACTCCAGCGGATCGGAAAAAAGAAACGTGTTCGGATATAGTGGCGTGACGGCTGTGTAGAGCAGTGTTCGCTTTCCCGCTCTGCGCCGCGCTGAAATATCGGGCAACTGCTCGCCCGATCCGGCGCTGTAATAGCCATAGTGGAACGCCAGTTCGCGGGATTCCGCCATATGGCGCCCTTCCTCATCGCCGCCGCTGATCATGAGCTTGAGCTCCGGGGCGGTTTCGTGAAACAAGGGAACCACCAAGTCCAGCACGCTGCTCTTGATTTCGTCGAAGGCGAGATAGGTTTTGTCGAGCCAACCCTGCCTTCGAAGATACTCTTGAAATGCGCGCACAAACGTTCCCCAGACCAGCTTGTACTCCGGAGAACCCGCCGCCAGCCTCAACCTGCGGCTCTGGTTGGCCTTGGTGTTCGTATAGGTAACCATGGAGTAATCCGACCCGGGCTGAACCAGCGGCGACCACGCCTCGATGTGGTCCTGGATGCCCGCTTCCAGGCACAGCCGGACAAACCGATCGAACTGAGAGAAATCAAAGTTCAAGCGATTCGGACTGTTTGGCTCCAACTGGCCGTCGTATTTCCATTCGATGAGACTGCGAACAGGAAAGCCCGTTACCGAGTTCCAAGGATCATCGATGATAAATGCCGTAATCGTCTTCTGTCCATGGGAGGCCAGATCGCGCACATATTTTTCCATTTGCCGCCAGTGCTCTTCGCCCCACAATGGCAGTTTGTTGAAGCGTGCCACCGAGGCAGGGTCCACAAGAATGTTCAGATAACAGTGGTACCCCGCGGGCTGCGGTAGAGTAGCCGCCAGCACCTGAACCGAGACAAGGAACCGACCGGCGGCACGGCCATTCCGGAGCACCTCTACGGTGCCGTGGTAGGCGCCTGGAGGGGCTTCCGCCGGCACACGGAAGTCGACCCAGACGCCCTGGCTTTGGTAGGGGGATAGCCCCACCGACGGGAATTCCCACAACGGGTCCGGAGTATACTGCGCGTTTTCATCAACCGGAATCAGGCCAGGATATCGGACCCGAATCGATGCCGAGTCGATCTTTGCGCCCTCGGACACCAGGTCGCTCGCGCGGATGGACAACGCCGTGACCGGCTCCGGACTGCGCACGCCCAGTTGAAACGAGATGAACTCGTTCCGGCAAGCCTGGATTTCGATATGCCGATTCTCCAAGTCCCTGCCGAAGCTGTTTGGGTAGATGTGCTTGTGGATGTCCGCGACCCACACTTGAAATTCTCTTTCCCACGGCGGCGTTCCACGGCCAAACCATTGACCCATTGCGGGCAGACAGATCAGAATCGGCGACATCCTGAGAAACGTTCGGATACACATGTCGGTTATAGTTCTATTCGATTGGCCGGGCGGGCGCAACCAGTCCACCTTTGATAGACTCCATTGGGAGTTTGGCCGTGAGCAAGACCGATCTGACCAAGAGGGCCTTCTTGCAGGTGATGGGAGTGTCGCTGCCGGGGGTCAAGCTAGTGCTGAGCGCGGCGGGCGCTCCGCCTCAATCCGCGCAAGCGGCTACCGTCGAGCAGGCGAAATTCACACCCCTGGATTGTGCGCCGCACTTCAACGCCTCGGCGGACGACGCCGGGATCCCAGAGCGCTTGCGTACTCCATCCGGCTCACAGCACTTTCGGGGCATTCCCTTCGCACTCAGTCCGGGCAAACCGTCCAGCAAAAGCTGGATCGCACTGGCACGGTCGAGCCGCCCGTGGACGACCGGTAGTGTAGAAATTCCCGTGGGGCGGGCTGCGACTTTTCTTTGTCTCGCCCAGTTCTGCGATTGGGACGCAAATGAGAAACCAGAGCCTGGGGCAAGCGCCTTTGAAAAAGCCGGACAGGAACTGGCTCGTTTTGCGCTGGTCTATCAAGACGGCAGCGAGCATGTTTATCCTGTTCGGCGGCGTTTCGAGGCCAACGCTCTGACGACGCCATGGGGGCACCTTTGTTTTAACGCCGTGCCGCACCGGCCGGATGTGCCCCGGCACCTCACCGATCCATTGCGCAACGCCACGGAATGGGGTGACCTGCAAATGGCCGCATGGAGCGGCGACTACCCAGCGTCGGGCGACGGTCAGGCTACGCTCTGGATCTCCGCCATTGAGAACCCCGCGCCGGAGCGCGTGATCAAGGCGCTTCGATTCACTTCCAGCTCGGAGGACCGCCTCTTTCTCTGTGGCGCCACGCTGTTTCACGGCAAGGACCACCCGTTGCGCTATGAGCGCCTGGCGCCGATTCGGGTTGAGTTGCCGCAAGGGACGATCTACGAGGAGCATCGTTGGACCGCAGCCGTGGACCTCGGCGAGATCGCGCGTACCTATCCGCAACCGGCGTTCTACGCAAACCGCTGGCTTGCTTCTCCCGTGCGCGGTCTTGGCGAAACCGCGGGCCCAGAATCCCAAGATCACTTTGTGATCGAGTTGGCCGCCAGCCGCGACGCGACTCTCGCCATTGAGGACAAGAAGACCGGCCGCCGCTATGAGTTCGCGATGCGCCAGGTATACGAAAGCCATGAGACAGCGGCGAAGAGTGGAGCGGCTGGTATTCAGTTTCTAGAGCGGCAGAAGACATGGCTGCACGGAAAAGTCATCGACCACGAAAGCGGCCAGCCGACTCCCGTGCGCATCGCATTCCAGTCGTCCGACGGGCGCTACATTCCTCCGTACGGCCACCGCACGGAAATTAACAGGGGATGGTTTCAGGACTACGGCGCCGACATCAAGATGGCGGATAGTTCCTTCGCCTATGTCGACGGCGCTTTTCAGATCGAATTGCCAGTAGGCGAGGTCTTTGTCGAGATCAGTAAGGGGTTCGAGTATGAGCCGGTGAGGAAAAAGTTGCGTATCGAGGCCGGCCAGCGCGAACTGGATCTCGAAATCTCGCGCTTCCACAATTTGCGCGCGAAGAACTGGGTGAGCGCGGATACGCACGTACACTTCCTGTCGCCCTCGACAGCGGTCCTGGAAGGTCAGGCAGAGGGTTTGAACCTGATCAATCTGCTGGCAGCGCAATGGGGTGACCTGTTCACGAACGTGGGCGACCTGGCTAACGGCGCGCTCAGCTCAAAGGACGGTGACACGCTGATCTGCCCCGGCACGGAAAACCGCCAGCACATTCTTGGCCATCTGGGGCTGCTTGGTACACATGCCAACCCCGTGTTTCCGATGTCCGCCAGCAGTCCTGAGGAGGGGTACATTGGAAATCCGCTGTGGAGCAGCCTCTGCGAATGGGCGGACACCTGCCGCGAGCGCGAGGGCTTGGCCGTCGCGGTTCATTTTCCTTACCCCACCGGCGAGTTGGCCGCGGCCATCGCACTAGACAAGATCGATGCCGTCGAACTCTGGCCGGAGAACATGAGCGAGCAGTTCGAAAACCTCCGCTTCCAGGAGTGGTACCGCTATCTGAACTGCGGATACCGGCTGCCCGCGGTCGCCGGAACCGACAAGATGGGCGCCTGGATTCCGGCGGGGGCATACCGCGCGTATGCGCACCTAGGGACCGAAGAATTCTCCTTCAGGAGTTGGGCCAAGGCGGTGCGGGCCGGCAACACCTTTATGAGTTCGGGGCCCCTACTTCTTTTCGAGGCGGAAGGCCACGTGCCCGGTGGCGAGATTCAGATAGGATCGAGCGGATCGATCGAGGTTCGCGCAGAAGCCAGGAGCGCCTTTCCCATACACCGCCTCGAAATCATTTTGAACGGCCGCGTAGTGGCGAGCCGCCGTGAGAACGACGGAGCGACGGAAATTGTGCTCCACGACACCGTCCGGGCTGAGGGTCCGGGCTGGATCGCCGCGCGATGCGCATCACGCCGGGCGACGCCAGGATATCGCGTTGCCGCGCACACGTCGCCGGTTTATCTCACCGCGGCTGGAACCGAGCTGTTTTCAGCTCCCGTAGCCGCTTATATGATGACCTTGATTGATGGCGCGGAGACGTGGGTGTCACAACTGGCGACCCGCCCCGATCCGGCGCAATTCCGGCGGATCGTGCAAGTTTTCAAAGATGCCCGAGCGCGCGTACACGCCAGGATGCACCAGCATGGCGGAGAAGGAGGGCACGCTTGAGCGCGCCCGCTTCAGTATTGGCGAACTGATCCAGAATCTTCCGGACGACTTACCAAAGTAGCTTCAAGGCAAACTGGATCACGCGGCCGTCTTGCGCGCTGGTGATGACGCCGAAGGTGCCATCGGTTTCTTGCGTATCCGGATTGTTGAAGTTCACCTGGTTGAAGACGTTGAACATCTCCGCACGGAACTGGAGCTTCATCTGCTCACGGATCGCAAAATCTTTGAGCACGCTGAAATCCGTATTGCTGAAAGCGGGCCCGCTGATCAGGCCGCGGCCTGCATTGCCGTAAAATCCCAGCGGGTCCTGACTCACGGGGACAAACGCGGCCGTATTGAAGAACTGGCTAACGAAAGCGTTGCGGTTCGGGTGAGAGAGGGAGATGTTGCTGGCCTTAATGCCCGGCGCGAGAAAAGCGTGCTCGCCACCTCCGTTCGTAGTGCCATCCAGGGCCACGTCCTGGCCCAGCACGAATGTCAGTGGCGTTCCGCTCTGGATGGTATCAATGGCCGTCAAGGTCCAGCCTCCCAGAAGAGTCTGTTCCAAGTGATTGTTAAACTTGAACGGCAGCGTGTATAGCCACGAAGCTACGAAGGCGTGGCGCCGATCCCAATCCGAGCGGCCGCGCTCGCTCTTTAGATTGAAAGGATCCGAGACTGCTCCCCCGAGGTTGTCGGTGGAGCTGGAGTCGATCGATTTCGCCAAGGTATACGAACCGACGACGGTCAGACCTTGCGAGAATCGTTTGGTCACCTGCGTTTGAAAGCTGTTGTACCAGCTCCGGAAATCGTTGCCCAGCAAGTAGGATGCCGGGCCGAGGATGCCGGGCTCGAACAGCACGCGGTCATTCACATTCTGTAAAGAGGCAGGCGCGCCGGTGATGGGATCCGGCTCGAATTTCGCGGGATTGTAAGTCCGCAGCGCTTCGATCTTGGTGCCAATTTTCCCGGCGTAGGCCGTTTCGATCATCAGCGTCGGCGTCAACTGGTGCTGAATGGAGAGGCTGAACGACTGGATATAAGGGGTTCGCAATGATAGATCGGTAAACAGTCCATTCGCCGGCAGCGGAAACAGAGGGCAGCTATATCCCGGGTAAGTCGTGATCTTCGTACAGCCGAAATGCCCGCTCAATACGGCTGGGGGGGAGGTCTGCCCTGTGGAACCGAAAGGATCCGCAATGTTGCCGTTATATGCCGCGCCGAAGCCCGCGTAGGGCGGATTCTCCTGAGCCAGTGAGTCCGCATTCACGCTCTCGTAGTAGATGCCATATCCGGCACGAACCGCTGTTTTTCCATTTCCGAACACGTCCCAGGCAAGCCCGATGCGCGGGGCGAAGTTGTTCAGGTCAGCCGGCGCGAGGCCCTTCGATACGCCCGCATCCCCTGGGAAGAGAATCCCTGGGGGAGCATCCGGCAGAACCGTGGACTGTTGCCCCGGCCTGACGGTATCGATCCGGTTGTGGAGCTCGGTCCACGGCAGGAACGGCTCATAACGGATTCCCATGGTAACGGTGAACCGGTTATTCACTTTCCACTCATCCTGGAAGTATGCCGACATCGCGTTCGTGGTGGTGTTGGTGTCGCGCACGCCGAAGTCCAGATTCACCGAGGCGAAGGCTCCCAGCATAAAGTCGGCGAACGGGTCACCGCCGGCGCCCGAGGCATTGGCCGTTCTGGTTCCGTTAAAGGAAGCGCCTGGCGATCCGATGAAGATTTGTTCGAATTGCAGCCGGAGCAGCTCAAATCCAAACTTGAAATTATGCCGCCCCTTGATCCAGTTCATCGAATCCTTAAATTGATAGTTGTGGCTGAAGAAACGCGTAGTGTATCCAGAGCCGAGAATGAATTCACCACCGACGTTGAAATCAATCGAGCCCTGCGGCACGTACTGCGGCATGTTGATGCCGAACGTGGAAGGCGGCACATTCTTTCCCTGGAGTTGGTTCGAACCGGAATCCACAAATGAGACGGTAAACTGATTGAGCAGCGTGGGGCTAAATGTGTAGATGTCATTCAACACAGCCTCGCGGGTATTGGTGACAAAGCTCTCAGACATGTAACCGGGCAGGGTTCCGTCGCTCGAGAGCAAAGGACTGTTTTGGTTGTTGTTGGAGTAGTAAAAACTTCCGAACATCCGGTGTTTCTCGCTCTGATTCCAGTCTCCGCGGGTCATGAAGAGGTCGCCCGAACGGGGCTGTGATGCCAGAGCCACGTAGGTGTTGTCAGGCGTCTCGGGAACAAAGGCCAGCAATTTCTGTGCAACCGTGCTGATGCATCCGGGCGCAATTTTGTTGCCCGCAACGCACGGATTACCGAATTGATCCGTGAGGGGTTTTCCAGTAAGGGGGTCGACCGGATCGGAGAGTGTGGAACCCGATGCCGTGAAATCTCCGGTGCGCTCCGCGGCGGTCGGAAGGAATGACTCGATGGTTTGTGCCTGTCGCCGGTCGCGAAGCCCCTCATAGGTACCGAAAAAGAACAGCTTGTCCTTGATTACGCGGCCGCCAGCGGCAGCACCGAACTGGTTCTGTCTGAGCGCCGGAACACTTGGTGAAAAGAAATTTCGGGCGTTCAAATCGCTGTTCCGCAAAAACTCCCAGGCGGCGCCGTGAAACTCGTTCGTTCCCGCCTTGGATACGACGTTCACTTGAGATCCCGGATTGCGACCGTATTCCGCCGAGAAATTATGCGTCTGGATGCGGACTTCCTGAATGGCATCCGGCGGCGGGTAATTAATACCCGTATTGCGCGATGGGTTGTCGAAATAGCCGCCGTTAAACGTGAACTGGTTCATATTGCCGCGGCCGCCGTTAACATCCATGGTCGGCCCACCGCGCGCGTCAACCATTTGTTGCGGAGCGGTGACGTTCAGGACGCCGGGGAGAATGGCGGCCAGACTCATGATGTTGCGGCCGTTGAGCGGCAGGTCCACGATGCGCCGGTCATCGATCAATCCGGTTATAGTAGCGGATGTTGTGTCCACTAGCGGCGCCTGCGAGCCAACGGTAACCTGCGTTTCGACCGCGCCCACTTGCAGAGTCGAATCGACGCGGAGATTCTGGCCCACCGTCAACTCCACGCCGGTCTGGGTCTGCTTCTGAAATCCTTGCGTCTCGAAGGATAGCTCGTACTGTCCAGGCGGAAGAGCCAAAAGATCGTAGAATCCCTCGGCATTTGTTCTGGCATTGCGGAGCGCCTGCTGTTCGACCATCTTGGCGGTGACGGCCACGTTCGGGATGGCGGCTCCACTCGTATCCTTTACGTATCCGGAAATGTTTCCGGTCGCCGATTGGGCGGCCGCCGGCACGATTGCGAGCCCAAACGCCAGGAGGGCCAGTATCGGCCGTATCATAGAAAAACCATCACGACGCGCAACTGACCGGTCTAATCGGCTAGTACACGACAACATACGACTTGCCTCCCGATAGCTTTTGTTTCGCCCCATCCAACCAACGCTCGCGAGAAAATTCCGCTTGCGGGCTGGCTCAGCCGTTTCTGTGCCGCAGTCAACACGGCGACAAAAACGACGCTTTATTGCATGTAGCAAGGAAGCACGTGAAGTGAACGTGCATCCGCTTTCACCTCACTGTGATTGGGCCTAGGCTATCCGAGATCGAGCGCCGTGTCAAGGAGTTTTCGGCACACAGCTATTGGATGGGTGCTTCGAGACAGAGCTGGGCCGCGACCCCTGTCAAACACTATCCGGAACTACAAAAGGGGCGCGGCACTTGTCTCTCAACATATCGTCGGCGTCACGATCGCCAACGAAACGGCTGGCGCCAGGATCGAAGTGCAGCTCTCTTTTCAACCGATATGAGATATTGCCCAACAAGCAGAAAGCTGTGGAAAGATAAGTTTCATTGATCTCCGCGGTGAGCATCTCTCGTTTACCGGCCCGCACGGCATCGAAGAAGTTCTGGAAGTGCGATAGCTCTTCGTCCCCGGTTCGGTCCACGTCATCGAGCTTACCCAGCTCGGGCTCTGGCGTGCTGCGCCCATTGAGAAAGACCTTAAAGCCTTCGGTATGAGTATCTGAGATCATGTACCCTTTCGAGCCATAGAACATCAGTCCGGAACTCACACCGCCTTCGCTATTCGTGTAGCGTCCACGAATTTCCATTACCATTTCGATACCATCGTCGAACTGGTAGGTGACCAATTGCGTGTTGGGAGTTTGCCCCTGATCCTTATAACCGAAGCGCCCGCCGGTGGAATAGATCTTGGAAGGCAATCCTCTGTTCAGACCCCACCGCGCGACGTCGATATAGTGAATGCCGTTGTTCCCCAATTCACCGTTCCCGAAATCCCAGAACCAATGCCAGTTGTAAGGATGGAGATTGCGATTGAAGGACTGGAGCGGCGCCGGCCCCAACCAGAGATTCCAGTCTAGAGTAGCGGGAGGATCTTCCGGCTCCTTGAATCCCAACGAGCCCCGGTCCTGATAGTGGACACATCGTGCCATATAGACGTCGCCGATGACGCCCTCGCGCAGGGCCTGAATCGCCCGGCGGACGTAGCCGCTCGATCGCCTTTGCGTGCCCCCCTGAACCAGGCGCCCATATTTTCGCGAAGCTGCTACCATCTGCGCGCCCGAAAAGAAATCGTGGCACACGGGCTTTTCGACATAGACGTGCTTGCCGGCCTGACAGGCCCAGATAGCGGCGAGCGCATGCCAATGGTTACAGGTGGCAATGGTTACCGCATCGATATCCTTGTCATCGAGCACCCGTCGCAGGTCCCGATGCAGCGCGAGCTTCTGGCCGGTGAGAGATTGGAATTCGGCGGCTCTTTGTGCCATCCGAGTCTCCTCCGGGTCGCAAAAAGCCCCCACATTCACGCCAGGGACTTTGGCACAATCTGGCATGTGGTCACGGCCACGGCCACCGAGACCGAGTATGGCGACGCGTATACTGTCGCTAGCCGCTGCCGACGCTCGCGCGTTCCCGAGCAACTGAGCGCCACCAATGGCTGCCGCGCCGGTGATGAAATCTCTACGTCCGATTGACATGAGTTGAACCCTCCACAGTTCGATTGAAAGGCAGTCTAGCGAAGCTTCACGGGTGCACCGCCCAGCCGCAGGCTGCGCTGGGCAGCATCCATGAACTCCATCACCTCAAGCGTCTCCTCATTGGGCACCGGCGGCCGTTTAGTCTGAAAGAATTTTACGATGTCCGCCACCAGCGGCCGGTAGCTGTCGTCAATGTTCTGCGATGCCGCCACCTTGCCTCCGTTGCGGAACACCAGCACACCGTAATCGCTGTCCGGCCGGATGGCGCGCACCTCGCCGGTCCTGCCGCCCTTCCATTTTCCGACAATCACATCGGCGTTATCCGTGTGGGTGCGCGTCACCTCTTCGCAACCGGGTCCCATCACCGCATACAATAGCTCCACGACGTGGATCGCGTAGTAGGTGAGGTCCAACTGGTCGCGGCCGAGCGGGCCCGCTCCCCATGCGACCACACCAGCGATATCGGGGAACTTCACAGCGTCGACATCCTTGCCGTATCGAAGAGACGACGCGCTGAACCAAGGCGCTCTTCCTTCTTTTGCCGCGCGTTCAATTTCCCGCGCATCTTCCAGCGACGAGGCCAGCGGCTTGTCAATCCAGATCGGCTTACCGCAAGCGAGCGCCTGTTTTACCTGTTCCAGGTGCTGGCGCCCGTCCACGCTTTCGAGCATCACGCCGTCGACTTTTGCGCAGAGCGACGGAATGTCGGGAACAAACTCCACGTACCATCTGGTCCGAAGCTCCTCGGCGAACTTGTCGACTCGCTTATAGCTATCCGGGAGATCCTTGCTGCCGCCCTTGAATGCCGCCACCACGCGAGCACCGGGGACATGCTCCGGCGAAGAGGAATCATTGAGAATCTTGGTGAATTCGGTAGCGTGCGACGTATCGGTACCGATGATGCCTAGCCGCAAATCGGCGGCGGTGGCGACAAACGCAAAGCAGGCCAGCAATGCCAGCAGTTTCCTCATTGGGCCAGCCGTTCTCCGGCGGCAATCCGTACCATGTCCCACTCCTCCGGGTTATTTTTCCAGATTTCGGTGTCCCGCATCGCGTTCTTGCCGAAGGGACGCTTATATACGATGCGGTTTACGAACTGGTCCGCCGCCTGTTTCCCACCGGTTTTCTGGGCGAGCAGCCAGAAGTACTCGTAGTCCTGCAACCCTCTGCGCTGCGCTTTCAGGCGGATGCTCGGGATCGGCTGTTTATAATTCATGACGGCGCCGCGATAAATCAACTGGCCCGAACCGTTGTAAATACGGTCCGGGCTGTCTTTGAAATTCTCAGCCTCGTACCAGGCCGCGAAGGCATTCCAATCGAATTCCCATTCCACCCAACCCGCCCGGTATTTCCAGCCGACCCAGCCGATGCCGCGATTCACCAGCAGATCGAGATCGAGGAAGGTATTCGAGCCGCAGCCGCCGTTCTTCTTCTGTTCATAAATCATGGGGCCATAGAACCACGTGTTAACGCCCTTGGCGCGGAAGTAATCCACGTCGCTGATATCGAAGTCTTCGGTGTGGCACACCCACAGTTCGACTTCCTTCGAAAGGCGCTCCATTACCGGCCGCGAATAGCCCCCGTCCACGCGGTACTTGAACCAGCCGCGGCCCATGGCGTCGTGCAACAGCTTGCCGTAATACAACATCTTTTCGTACGCTGCTTCGTTGTAAGACTCGTCCAGGCCGTCGAGAAACGCAATCTTCGTGACAGCGTGCCAGCGCTGGTCCCGATCGAAATGTTCGCGGACCTGCCGCCCGGCTTCCTTCCACACCGCTTCATACTCCGGCGTGCGTTGACCCTTCGGCAGCGCCATTGGCCAGACGGTGCTGTCGTCGCCGCCCTTCTCGTTATTGAAAGGAAGCATGACGTGGTCGATTGGCAATCCATAGCCCGGCCCCCAGTAGCCGTGGGCCTTAGTGAACGCAGAGCCGTCAAGATAAGGAGCGAGCCGGCGGTCATATTCGGTCCAATCGAGCTTTACGCTGGTACCGGCAATTTCCAGTTTCGGCCGGTAAGCGTAAATCAAAGGCAAGAACCGGTGCTGCCGCGCCAACTGGTAGTACGCCAACTCTTCATCGGGCGGCATCTCGCGCATGGAGCCATTCCAGATATCGCCCGGAATATGATTTTCTTGTGGCAGCGCGAAATCCCAAACGTCCAGTGCCACATGAACCATATCGCGCCCGCCCTTCCACGAGACCTCGATATCGCCGGTGTAGCGGGCCGGCGGCGCAGCGGTGCGATCAGCGGGCACGAACAGATCGATCCACAATGCTTGGTTCTTCTGATCGGCAATATCGTTGTAGAGGTCGGGAACGGAGAACGGAAAGCCACTATCCAGGTGTGCCCGGCGTTGCGGAAGCAGAGCATCGGGATACCAGCCGGGGCCGAGCGAGCTGCGCTCATAGCCGCTGGTAGCGCGGCGCACGTGCACGTACCATTCCTTAAACACGGCCGCATTCTTGCCCTCAATGCGGGCGCCGTTCGGCCCCACGAGCCCAGCGAAATGCACATTTACATCGCGGAGAGGCTGCGCTGTTTCCACAATCACCTGAAAGGCGACAAACTCGTTCCGCGCTGCTTTCAGCGAAACTGTTTTCGCTGGCGCGCTCCACACGGAATTAGCAGCGCGCAAATCACCCGCCGGGTAATCTTTGTGAATGTCGGCGCGCTCCTCAAACACCTGGCCTGTCACCGGGTTCACGCGCACGCCGTCGCTCACCCCCCATAGACGGACGGCTGGGGTCTGCGCCGCAAGACGGACTACGAACATGGCCCCAACAACTACCCATAGCTGTCCTGATTTCATCGTGGCTCCAACCGTCGGATGATATCGTACTCAATTGCGGACATGTTGTTCGTGGCCGACCGCGGACAATGTCGGCGGCGAGCTCCGAACTTCCGGAGCAGTGGTGCCGCGTCATCCGCCACTGATTGTGTGGAACTTGCCTGGGCTCTCGACGATATATCGTAAAGAAATACACATGAAACTGGCGGTGACGATAATGACGTTACTCGGGGCTTTGCCGGCTCAGGCGCGGATCGTGCGTGTGGCGGTCTGCCAGATTCTTGCGATCGATGGCGATCGCGAAGGCAACTTCCGGCGCGTGGAATACGCGCTCGAAGACGCGCGGGCCACGCACGCCGACATCGCGGCGTTTCCGGAATCGGTAATCCTGGGTTGGGAGAATCCGGATGCCCACCGTATGGCCACCCCAATCCCCGGCGCCGACAGCGATCGCATCGCCGCGCTGGCGCGCAAATACGGGCTGATGATCTCGATCGGGCTCGATGAGAAAGACGGCGACAAGCTCTACGACTCGGCCATTCTGGTGGACAAGAGCGGCAAGATCCTGTGGAAACATCGGAAGCTGAACGTGCTGGCGTGGCTGATGGATCCACCGTACTCAGAAGGCCAGCAGGAAGGCATCGGCGTAACGGAGACGGAGTTTGGGCGGATAGGCCTGGTGATCTGCGCGGACACGTTCGTAGACCGGATTGCGGAGCGAATCGAGAAGCTGGCGCCCGATCTGATGCTGGTGCCTTACGGCTGGGCGGCGCCGGCGGACCAGTGGCCCGCGCACGCGAAGGAACTGGAAACCCTGGTAGCCAGGCGGGCGGCGCAGTGGAAGTGTCCGGTGGTGGGGACGGATGTGATCGGCCAGATGATGCACGGTCCGTGGAAAGGCCAGACTTACGGCGGAGCCAGCGTGGTGATGGATGCATCGGGCAAAGTGCTCCATGTGCTCCGGGATCGCGACGTGGAAGTGCGGACTGTGGCAGTGCAGCTCACGCGGGCCGCGAGGTAGGAATCGTTGCATACGGTCCCAACAGTTGCGATGAACGAAACTAGGGCCGCGACCCAAACATGAGCCCGGTGATTCCCGGCAGGCGCACGTGGCGGATCTCCCGGAAACCCGCCTCGCCAAGCCAGGCGGCATACTCCGGCTCACTGTAACTGCTGCCGCCGGGCGTGCCCACAAGCATGTTGAGCGCGAACAACGCGGCGAAGCGGGGAGCCGTTTTGTCCGCCTCAAGGATGAAATCCTGAATAACGACGCGTCCGCCGGGCGCCAGCGCCTCGCGGCAGCGGCGCAGCAGGTCGAGATTCTCCTCGGCGCTGAGCATGTGGCAGATGGCGGAGACAAACACCAGATCGTATCCTTCGCCCAGCCGGTCGGAGCGTAGATCGCCGGCGCGCACCTGGACGCGGCCCGTCACCCCTGCCTCCTGGATGTGGCGCCTCGCGATAGGCTCGACGGTGGCCAGGTCCAGGATGTCGGCCCGCAATGCGGAGTTGGCCCTGGCGAAAGCAATCGAATAGGCACCCGACCCGCCGCCCACATCCAGCATGCGGCGGATGCTCTCCGCCCCCACCGCGCGCACCACCAGCGGCGCGCGCTCCGAAGCGTTGCGGTGCATGGCGGCGATAAAGGCCTCGGTCCAGCCCTGGCCACGGTCGGCGATCTCGTCGGGGGTGACGGCGGTGCCGGCGCGCACACAATCGGTAAGCGTCGACCAGCGCTGCCAAAGGTGCGCGGTGTGCAGCAAGGCCGGCTGGGCGTTGTCGCGCGACCCGGCGGCGAAATAGCGTGCGGCCGCCGGGGAGTTGTGAAAGACCCCTGCCTGCTTGACGAGCAGCCGCAGTGACACCAGCGCGTTCAGGAGCATTTCGGTGGCGCGCGGGTCGGTGCGGAGCTTGGCGGCAACTTCCACCGCGCCGGCGCCGTCCCCAACCGCCGTGAACAGGTCGAGCTCCAGTGCTGTGAGGATGGCGCGGCTGTCCTGAAACGCCCGGATGCGCTCGTTCAGGTCGTCAGGGAGGACTCCGGCGGCTTCCCGGGCGCGGCGCGACGCGGACATCTTCTCGCGGTTGTCCAGAATCTCGGCACGCAGAACCGCGGGATCAGTGCATACCAAGCGCTCGACGGGCGTGTCCTGCTGGAAATGCGAGCCAACGATCTCTGCCACATCCGCCGGGGTCACGCCCGAGTACCAGGTGCCTTCGGGATAAACGAGCAGGTTCGGCCCGTGCTCGCACAAGCCCAGTGAGCCGCACGTGGTCACTTGAACTTCGTCTTCCAGCCCGTGCGCGATGATTTCGCGCCGCAGCGCCTCCAGGACCTGGCCTGAGCCCCGTGCCCCGCAGCAAGGCACTCCGTCGGGCTTCCGCTGGTCGCAGACAAACACGTGAAACCGGAACGGCTCCATGATTCTTCTCCGGGTTTCAAAGTAACAGATTTGCTCAGCCGATTTCGCCGCTCGCAGCCGCGTGAGAGAATGTCGGACACTGAAACTGCGTAGCTGAAGCCCCGCCCCTCCGCCCGGGTTGATTAGGGTTGCTTCGTTAAGAAACAGAGAGGAGTACCGGCAGGTGAAACGACGTGCGTTTCTCGGATTGACGGGAGCAGCGGCCTTGCAACTAGGGGTAGCAAGTCGGGGAAGGGCTCAGAGCGTAAGTGGACTGCCGAAGGATGCGACAGCGCCTGGGGAACTGCGGTTGGCGGGAATGAGCCTTGCGGAGTTGCGCCAAAGCCTCTACGACCAGCTCTTCCAGGTTCTGTTGCCCTTCTGGGACAAGCACGGAATCGACCACGAATATGGTGGCCTCATGTGCAGTCTGGATTATGACGGCACGCTGCTCGATACCGGTAAGAACCTCTGGTTTCTGGGGCGCGCCATATGGGTTTACAGCTTCCTGTACAACCACTTTGGAAATAACCCCCAGTTTCTGGAAGTGGCGAAAAGGACCAAGGAATTTGTGTTCAAGTACGCTCGCCAAAAGGACGGCTGGTGGGCGGAAGAGTTGACACGGGAAGGGAAAGTACTGAGGCCCTTCAGCGGTGACACCGAAGGAATGTACCACCTCGCCGAAGGCCTCCAGGAATACGCTGCTGCCAGCGGAGACGAGTCTTCCCGTGATGCCTCCTTCGCCATCCTGAACAAGCTCTTCCGGGACTTCGACAGCCCGGCGTTTCGGTATCGGGGAGCAGATTTCCCCTACCTCTGGGGCAACAAACGTGCCATACGGCCCCAGGGGTTGTGGTTTCTGAATCTCACCATCTCGACCCAGATGCTCGCTCGTGGAAACGATCCGCAAATCGCCGCGATCGCGGATCGCGCCGTGGATGCCATCATGAACAGGCACTACAACCCCGACATCGGCCTGAACACGGAAATGTTGTATTACGATTTCACGAGGCCGAAAGAGGAAGCACAGAAGGCGCGCTTCGGCCACTCGGTCGAGGCTCTGTGGATGGTCATGGACGAAGCGAACCGCCGCCACGATGAGGCGCTGTGGAAAACCTGCGCCCAGCGCATCCATCACCATCTCAATGCCGGTTGGGACTACATCTACGGAGGACTCTCCCAGTGGATCAACGTGGATCACCCGTCTTATCAATGGCCGGTGGAAACCCCGCCAGGGACCCATCAACAATTGCATTTCACGGGTGAGTATGAATATATGAAGTGCCTGTGGTGCCAAAATGAAGTGCTAGTCGCAACTCTGAACGTGCTGGAGCGAACCGGCGCGGAGTGGGCGGCAGAGTATTTCGGAATGGCATACCGGGTTGTCAACGAGAGGTTCTGGCAGAAGGAGCGTGGTTACCCAGCCGGATACATGCTTTTCGCCGACCGCCGGATGACCTTGCAGCCTCACGTCGGCCGCCAGGACAACTATCATCCCCTCCGCCAACTGATGTTGAATATCCTCACGCTGGATCGGATGATCGCGCGTGGTGCGGCTCCCCTCCGGCCTGCGGCCGATGCGTAACGTTGCCGCTAACGGATAAAAGAAGAAGAGTAACCCCTCGAAGGCGCCGGATCGCCCGACTCGAATGGTTGCTTAAGGCGTTAGGATAACTGCTGTCTACCGCAGGCCGACATCGATGGGCTGTGCGGTCGCTATATCCGTTAGCACTTCGGCGTCGGGATGGCCTTGCACCAGCGTCGCCGGATAGTCTGTTGTGACTTCACCGGCGACGGCGATCCGGAAAACCGCGCGGTGCCTCTCTCCAGCGGCACAATAGAGGCGGATCTTTCGCGAGGCGAGGATATCTTTCATCCCCAGCGTCGCCGCCATGGGTGGAATCGCCGCGGAGTCTCCACCGGACGAGTGGATGCTTTGCACGACAATGGAGTCATCGCCTAGAATAACGACGCGCGTGAGAGAATTACGCAGCTCTTCGATGGACACCCGGCGCCACCGTGAGATGGGTGGCTCGTTGAATGCCACGTGCCCGTGATAACCGATCCCTCCATAGCAGCAGTCGATACCGCCGACTTCCCGGATTTTTTCACTGATAGCGTCGATGCGGAACGGATGCGGGAAGAAACAGTGGTCATCCGGAATGCGGATGCTCTCATCCAGCTTCCCAAACACTTCCCGTCGCATGAAGCCCTCGAAGCTCAGCGGGTGCGTCAGCGGAATGGGACGTCCCTGCCAATCCAGGAACTCATCCATGTTGAAGGTGTACACATTCCTCCAGCTAATGCGCTCCCGGTTGCAGATATCGACGAGCGTTCGGTAGTGGGCGACGGGACCGACGGGCAGTATGAGGCGGGTCGGCTCGCGCCGTTCGTTCCGGACCCGGATCTCAGCAGCAATCGAATCGGCAAAGTGTGCGAGCAGAGCCGGGAGATCCGGCAGCAGCCGGAACGGGAGCCGTGCGCGGCGGCGCAGCGCGTCAACATCGAGTGTCATTAGCTCATCGAGGATCATGGCGGTGGATATCACGTTTGATGATACTCTGAAGCGCGCGCTCGACCTCGTTCCCGAATGACGACGTTCTCCGCCGTACAAACTAGCCGCAGGGCGAGCGAATTATTCCTCCAGCAATCCGCCGCCGAACAGCGCCGCTTGCTGCAGGTCGCTGTCGAAACGGCCGCTTGGCTGGACGGTGGGCTGCGTTCGAGCCTGTTCAAACCGCTTGAAATTTTTGCGCCATTCGAACCAGGAAAGTTCCAGAAAAAAGGAGAAGGACGGGTCAGGACGCGACTTGGAAGTTTGGCTCCCCGAGAGCGACATTGCAAGAAATAGAAATTGACCTGCCCGAGCAGAGAACCCATAAGCCACTGATTTGCAAACCACCTCGGTAAAATCGGCCCGGCGAACAGAAGCCGGTTGGTGGAACGACTATGCTGCATTTCGATGTTTCGCTTAGGCCCGCCAAGCGGTAACTCCACCTTTCGACTGACTCTTGGGGGCGCTGTTGAGCCGGCGCGCCACCCGGATCGCCAGACACTGCCGGCGCTCGCACATCTTGATGGCGATGGTTTTGGGTCCGCTGCGCTTCTTGCGGTTGATGCACCACGCCGCAGCCTTCGAGGGCGATGTTGTGCGCGCCGTCGGCGGTACTCAGGCTGTAGTGGAAATACGTGGTCTCGTTGTCCGAGACGGACTTGAAAGGCAGCGTCTCGTACCGGTCGTAGTCAGCGTTATCGGGGCTACCGAGCAACACCGCCCCGTTTTCCAGCTGCCGCGTAACGTTGCTCTTCAACCGGATGGTGCCGCTGAGATATGTACCGGGCGGCAGGAGCACGGTTCCTCCGCCGGCTTGATTCGCGGCGCCGTGGCGGTCTGAATGGCAACTGTATCCTTCGCCACCCATTCCCCTTGGCTAACGTATTGCCGGACATCGATCATTCCATACAGGCAGGAAGCGAACAGCGAGGCTGCCAGGAGAGTCTTGATCATCGGGCACCAATTGTCATTATTTAAAGCATGCCGGACGGCTAGTAGACCAGCTCCCTGGTGGAGGACAGGTGTTTCAGCAACTCGGCGCGATCCAGGAAGTAGGTCGATTTCATCCTGCTTTTGGAAAAGAGCTTCTCGGCCTGGTCGTCGAAGTGCACCGAATCGGCGTGATCGCTCTCGCCCATCGGAATCACGCTGTACGATTTCGGCGGATTGGAGAGAATCACCAACTGGGTCGAAGTCTGCCCGGTGTGACCGACCATCTCCTTGCCGCGCTGGGTAAAGCTGATGGCGCGCGGCACGGCCATGGCGATATCGTGCAGCGATCCGCCGCCCACAGGCCAGGTGCGACCGGGCGCGGCGCCCTGCCGCCCCACGCGGAAGAGCTGGCCCCAGGGAACGTCCAGGGTGCCGTAGTCGCGGGCGAGCTGACTGGCCGCCCGAGCGAGCGCGGTTTCGATCTGCTGGTCGGTGAGATTATCGGGCGGGGTTACCTGGCGCGCCAAGTCGGCGCCCAGGGCGAGCTTGAAAACGCGATAGGCCATGGCTCCAGTGGAATCGGCGTCGATGCGGCGATTCCAGGCCACGATGCGCACCGCCAGTTCGGTGGCCGGCCCTGCGGGGCCGCCGGCGAATTTGCGGATGCGCTCCTGCCAGGCATCGGCCTTGTAGACGGAGGTGCTGAAGGCGATTTCCATGGCGCGCTCGACGGTCAACCTGGATTCGGCGGAGAGCTCTTTGAGGGTCGTCGCCGCGCGCTGATGATTCGGCCGGCGGCTGTCGTTGTACAAGTACGGGGTCTTGGCGCTCTCCGGCGTCAGCGGGCTGTCCAGCATCATGCGGAACGGCGTCGTGTTGTTGTTCTGCATGTAGCCTTGCGGCGGATTCGCGATCTGCACCAGATCGGCGAACGGGTGAATGCCTCTCCAGTCATTGGCTGACGACGAGCCGGGGATCGGCTTGCTCGGGTCAACGCCCGGCGCGCGAACGGGCACGCGGCCGTTGCGGACGTAGAAGATGTCGCCCTGCACGGTGCCGACCATGACGTTCTGGCTCATCAGTTGCAGCATGGAGAGGGCGGCCTTCTCCTCGGCGAGGTTGCGCGCGGTCATCATCTTGAAGCCCTGATCGAGCAGGCCCACCTGGTCGGCATAGGGGATCGCGACAGCATAGGCTTTGCCGTTCTTGCGGGACACGACGGGCCCATGGATGGTCGAATCGATCGCGATGTCGCGCTGTTCGACCTTGCCGTCGGCGCCCTTCACGCCGATCTTTTCATGCCGCGTGGTCATCTCGACCCATTGGCCGTCGCGGCGGTACTGATGCGCATTGGCCGGATTGAGATCTTCTTCGAAGACGTCGGAGGTATCGGGGCCGCCGGTGGTCATGGCGATCGAAAGCCAGCGGTTGTGGCCGAGGAGGGGAAACGGCTCGCCGAGGATCGACGCACCGGAGAGCGCGAAGTCCGGCTCTTTTCCGGGAGCGGCGGCGTACATCCGGATCTCATAGAACCGGTACTCGTCGTACCAGCTCAGGTGCGGATCGATCACCGCGAACGGCGCGCCAACGGTCGTGCGCTTGCCGCTGACCAGCCATTCATTCGAGCCGTGATAGTCCTGGGGAATATCCAGCTGGACGCCCCCGTGCTGGAGGTCCTCCAGGGCTTCGCCTTCCGGCCAGCCGTAAAGGATGTAGCGGCCTAGCGCGACGGTATGCCAGGGCTCGATGGCCGGCGCCCAGCTCGGGACCTCGCGCGGGTGCTCCTTCATGTACTGCTTGACGCCGGCGATGAAGCTTTCGGCGATGGAACGAACCTGGGGGCTGAGCGTGGCGTACTTCTCCTGACTGACGGCCGCGTGGCGCCACAGGCGCTGGCGGTAGTCGTTGAAGAGGTACTCGTGGCCGAAGGCCTCCGCCATGGTGCCGGTAGCTCTGCGGTAGTTCTTGAGCAGTTCTTCCAGGCGATCCTCGGCCTGCGCGTATCCGGCAGCGTACGCCATGCCGGCAAGCGTTCTGGCATAGATGTGCGGCGTGCCAAATTCATCGCGATAAATAGTGGCCTTCTCGGCCGCCAGGGGCAGGACCGCGAAAAGCGAAACAATGGCCAGGGATTTCGAGTACAGTCGCATAAGCACTTGATATATCGATAGATTGCGCGCGAGCCCATCCGGACGATTCATGCCCCAGCGGCTCTTCGGCGGTTCACCGCCTCACCAAGTGGGTTCACAAGACGTCCACGGAACCCTGGATTCGAGCCGTGAGCCGCCCAGCCGGGAGTTCGGCTCCTGTCAACGGTCTGCCGCTGCGGTCTTGATCAGATCCAGCGCGTTGTCGATGTAGATCTCGCCGGTCATCTCGCCGAGCGAGGTGCGAGATACATAGTCGTAGGCCGGGAAGCTGCGAAAATCGACCTTCGTGAGAATATAACCGAACGCGTCGTTGGTCAGACCCAGCAGGAAATTCTGCTCCCCCTTCATCTTGCGCTTCACGTAGAAGCCGATGTTCGGCAGCGCCTCGCCCGGGATGGTGAGCATTTGAGCCGTGCCGATGTTCAGCAAATTGACGCGCGTGGTGATGCTGTGGTCGCTGCCGTGCGGGTACTTCAGCGGTGAGAGCGTGACGACCTGCCACATCGCCTCGGACTCCACCGGGAAGCGCACATCCTTCCAGTAGGCGCGAAGCTTGGGGTTCTTTTGCCAGGCGGCGGGGCCGATGACCCTGAGCGCCTCGCCGGCCAGCAGTCTGCCGATCCGCTCGCACTCGCCCCAGCCGCGGTCGTCGTACCAATAGGCGCGCTCGCTGTCGCGGGGGGTGTTCAGGTTGCGGTTGTCGGCCGTGACCATGCCGCCTTGCGCGCTGTTCATGAAGAGGGCGATGCCGCCGGCTGCCTTTTCCACCTGGTCGTAGAGCGGACCGCACAGATCGGGGCTCATAATCCCCTGCTTGCTGCCCATCACCTCCGGGTGGATGGCGTAATTCACCATAGTCGCGATCGGCTGTCCATTCAACCCGCGGACCTGGAGAACATTCACGCGGCGGTCATACAGATCGGGAGCGTAGTAGTTATACGCGATCTTCCCCTTCGCCTCGCCGGTATTGATACGGATCTCGGCGGGTTGCAGCTTGTCGAGCGCTTCGTTGACGGCGGCGGCGATCTGTTTGGCGACGAAGTCCATGTACTCTAAAGACCCGGTATGCCCGCCCTTCCCGTCCGGGTAAGCGTAGGTCTCCGGAGCGCTGTGCGTATGGGTGCTGCCGATGATGATCTTCTGCGGCGCGATGCGAGGCACCAGGGCGCGGGCCCTGTCGCACAACACCGATGGATACCCGAGCAGGTCGAGGTTCACGATCGCCACCGTCTCGGTGCCGGAGCGGAAGACCAGCGCGCGGGCGGTCAGCTCCCCCTGCTTGGACTTTGCCTGCTCCGGCAAGCCCATGCCGCCGCTGATGGGCAGCAGCGTATCCGGCGTGATGAGTTGTTTGGCGGCCCCGGCCTCGAACTGGGCGTTCGTCTGGCCGCTCGCCGCGCATGCAGTCGCGGCGAGAAGCAGGCAGGCCTGAGCAAGGCGCCGCCGTATGATTCGCGAAAAATAGATTGTCATAAGTTTGAGGCAGTACTCCTGTGACTGCGCATTAGGCGCCATCATCAGAACGAAAGCCGCGTCCCAATCTGGATCGCGCGGGGGCCTCCGGAACCAAACACCTGGAACATCCGGCCGGTCGGCTCCATGAAGCTCTGCGTGTTCCGCAAGTCACTGCTATAACCGGTCAGGTTGGCCAAGTTCAGGCAGTTGAAACACTCGCCGAACACAGCCAGCTTCCAGCGCTCGCGGTACGACAGGGTCTTGGTGATGCGCATATCCTGATCGAAGTAGGCCTGGCCCAGGTTGTAATGGGCCGGCAGCGTCAACGTCGGGATGGGCTGGCCGCGCGGCGTCAGCTTTCCGGCGTAGTTCTGGTTGAACTGGGCCACCAGGCGGGCGAGGTCGTCCTCGCCCATGGACATGTTGAAGGCCCCGCTGGTCGAACCAGGCAAGATGGAGCTACCCAGGCCGGTCCCTGTGAGATCGATGCCGGAGATGTACACGGTGATCGGGCCCCTGCTGCTCATGCTGTTGATCAGCGACGCCTCAAAGCCCCACGGGAGCTTCCAGATGCCGGAAACATTCACGAACTGATGCGGCGCCTGCGGCCCCCAACTGGCAAACCATTTGGTCGCGTCGATCCGCCCGTTGTATCCGACCTGGCTCTGAAACGTGTAGTTCGCCGTCAGTTCGAAGTTCTTCGCCATGCGCTTCTCGGCCGAGACCATCAGCGCGGCGTAGCGGGACCGGCCGGCTGGTGTGCGCATCTCAATCGGGCCTTCTGAACATTCCGCCGTCGGGTCCAGAGCTTGGTCGCCCTGACACACCGGGATCACCGGCCCGCTGGCGGCGTTCCAATGGTTGTAATCGATGTTCCCCATGTCAAGGTTGATGGAGTGGCGCCAGACGAAATTGGCCTCGATCACCCAATCGTTCTTCACCTTCTGCTGCACGCCCAGGCTGAAGTGCTGTGACTGCGGTGGGCGCCAGTTCATCGGATACAGGTCGCTGGCGGTCTTGAATAGGTTCACACCGCGCAGGGTCATGTCCGTCGGGCTTCCGAAGCTTGCCAGTTCTTGCCCCAGAGCGTCGGTAATCGGGCCTAGCATCGGAGTCAGATAGGCACCCAGAAAGGCGGTCGGATTCGAGCTGAACTGGAGCGGCGTGCCCTGCGGCACCCCGGGGATGCCGTCGATCGGATTGGGCACCAGAGATCCCGGCAGAGGATAGCGCCCGTTGCCGATCGGGCCGAGGAAAGCGCGCTCGCTCAGCCGCTTCCACAGCTCCATCGAATCGTAGTAGATGCCCACGCCGCCGCGGATCACCGTATTGGCGCTCTTGAACGGCGAATAGGCGAATCCGGCAGCCGGCGAGAAGAGCTTGAAGTAGTGCTGCGACGCGCCCAGGTTGTTCGCTCCCAGCACCGGCGCCAGGTAGGCCGGCTTACTGAGGTCGTGATTCAGAAGGTTGCTCTCGTAGTTCCAGCCCAGCCCGTAGTTCACGGTCAGGCGCGGCGTCACCTTCCAGGTGTCCTGCACGTAGACGTGATACCGCGAGCTCGAATTGGCCTTATTCCGGTCGAAGGGGGGCGGCTGCGACGGGTCGCCGACACCTACTTCGAAATCCATCAGCGGCAGGGAGAGGATGTCGTCGATCGTATTGAAACTGGAAGGAATCGGAATCTGCATATCCGGCGAAACCGCAGCGTTATAGGCCTTTACTTCCGACGGCGACCAGAGGTCCATTTGACCCGGGCTGTCGAAGGCGTAGAACCCGCTCAGGGCCACATGGTCCCGTTCGCCGCCGAAACGGATGCGATGCGCGCCCTTCTGCCAGGAGAAGTTGTCCAGGATCACGTAATGGCGGGATGTCTGGCCTTGTGGCGAGTCGGACTCGTTGCCGATCGTGAAGCCCGCACCGTCCACGTTGATCATCGGCCCGCCAAGGCCAAGACATCCGTGGCATTGAGCGGCGGAGGCGTCCAAGTTGCGGTTGCTCCAGAAAGTGTACGCCAGCCGCAGATCGTTCACCATGGTCGAGCCCAGCCTGGAGGTCCAGCCGATCATGCTCTGATCCGCCCAGTTCTTGTTGCTCACCCAATCCGACGGCATGCCTCCGTTGCGCGGACCGAAGCCGGTGTTGCCGTCATGCGAATAGCGCAAGAACAACGTGTTCCGCGAATTGAGCTGATAATCCAGCCGGATGCTGGGCTGCGTGCCGTTGTAAGGGCTCTCGAAGATCCCGCCGAAGTTGGCCAAGGCCGGGTCCGACGGCCGCACATTCACCGCGCCCGTCTGGTTGGTGTGTTCCACGTTGGCGAAGAAAAACAGCTTGTTCTTCTGGATCGGGCCGCTGAGCGTGCCGCCCGACTGACGCCGCGCGAAGAACGGGTCGGGGTTGGTGGGATCGCGCTGCAATCCCGGATAGGCGGCCATGTTGTGGTCGCGGAAGAAGAAATACCCGCCGCCGTGGAATGCGTTGCCGCCGGTGCGCGACACAATGTTGATCGAGCCGCTAGACGACAGGCCCGTGGACAGATCGAAGTTCACCGTCGAAATCTGGAACTCCTGCACCACCTCCTGCGAGAAATTCTGCTCGGTGCCCCCCTGGACCTGGTCCTGATTGGCGACGCCATCCACCGTAATCCGGGTTTGGCTCGCGTCTCCGCCCATGATCGATACGTTGAACTGATTGTTGTAAATGCTCGTGCTCGCCGGGGAAACCCCGACTCCGGGCTGCAGGCTCGCCAACTGCAGGAAATGACGGCCGTTCAGCGGCAGATCCTGAATCTGTTCGCGCGTGATCGTGTGCTCGACCGAGTGCGTCTCGTAGTCGAGCTGCGCCGCGGTGGCTTCCACTGTGACCGACTCGGAACTGCTGCCGATCACCAGCTGCATATCCACCGTCGTGATGGTGCCGGCCAGCACGTCGGCTTCCCGCACCAGCTTCTTGAAGCCCTGCGCCGTTGCTTCCACCCTGTAATGGCCGGCCGTCAGCGCCGAGATGCCGTAATCGCCCGTCGCACCCGAAGACAGCGACCTACGAAAACCCGTATCCGCACTGGTGACGACGATCTTCGCATTCGCAACAACCCCTCCACTGGGGTCGGTGACGGCGCCGGAGATCGTGCCGGTTGGGACCTGTCCTGACACCACAGCCGCTGTACCCATGACGAGGATCGATAATACAAACCAACGCGTCTGTTTGCGCTCCATTCCTAGACTCCTGCACGAGACGAAGTGACCACATCTTGACAAAAATTAAACTCTTATTTCAATTGCTATCGACAGGTTCCTCGTTTATCACATCCTCATGCAATTTTGCAATAGCTTGTATCTGTTAGCCGTCCGGCCACCCGCCTCGTAAGCCAATGCACTGGCGATGCTGGGGCCTGCTCAACCCACCGGAAGTAGCGCATGAAACCGGTATTTCTGCATTGAGCCATCATACTGGAATACAGTTTCGTTTTTTTGTTTGAAGTTCCGTTCGGTTTCCACTACCATACGAATTTGCAAAGGCGGTTCCGCGCGCCCGAAGGCTTGCAGACCTCGCTCGCAGAGGATCTGGTTGCGGAACACGAAGCGATCACGCCGGGCTACCTGATCGCTTACTGCCGCCGCGGGGGAGGATATGGCCCGACGACCGATGGATACGTGGTGCGCGCCGAATCGACCGACGGCGGCCACACCTGGAGCGAGGGGCGGGACTCGCAGTTCCCCAACCCCAACGCCGCGGTGGACTTCCTTAAACTGTCGAGCGACGCGCTGCTGCTGGTCTACAACAATTCGATGACGGATCGCGATCCCCTCACCGTCGCCTTATCCGCCGATCAGGATCGATCGTGGCCGTGGCGGCGCGACCTGGTGACAGGGCCGCACGACTACGCCTACCCGGTGGCGATTCAAAGCCGCGATGGCAAGATTCACATTGTGTACACGTCGGAGCAAAGGACCGTCGTCAATCACGCGGTGATCGACGAAGAGTGGATCAAGACGGGAAAGTAACGCTTTGAGCGGCGCCGCGCAGAACTCATTCGCCGAGCAGAAACCCGAGGAAGCGGCCCATCCAATAGGGCAGCAGGAACGCGGCGCCATCGTCTTCACTTCGTCCCCCGCCTTTACCGTCGACGACAAACGGATTGGAATTCCACTTGCGCGCGGGGAGCTCGTCCGGAGGCAGCAGGGTAACGGCCTGGCGCTTGTTGAAGCGGTCGAGCGCCGTGTCGAACTTAATGTCTTTGCGGTTCGAGTTGGTGACCGTCCATTCAATCGTATCAACCGGCATGCGATAGAGCGTGTGCGCGGCGCTGGCAAAGTCCACGCGGGAATGATCCGCCTGGCCGGTGGCGTAGATGAAGATCCACAGCGGATTTTCTTCGCGCCGGATGTTGTCCCACCATGCATCCAGCGCCGGGCGATAGTAGCGCTTCAACATCTGCTCGTCCCGCTCATACCGGAACAGGCCAAAGAACGGTAGCATGGCGAGTTCCTCATCCGAGTAGTTGATCTCTTCCCGCATTTCCTTGTAGCGGGTGGCAATTTGCGCGTATCCCATGTCCAAGGCGGCCTTGCGGTACTCGCGCTCGTATCGCGCATCGCCCGTCACGTGCCTGGCGGTCTTGAGGAAGCTCAGCAGTTCCAGGCTATTCAGCGGCGCATCTCCAGGCTGCTGTTTGAAGTACTCCAGAGACCAGCGGCCCCACGTCGTCGGCTGGCTGGTCAGATCGATCAGGTAGTAACCATGGTCGAGAATGTGGTCCATGATGCGGGCCGTCGTCTCGGCAATGCGGCGCTTGAGCGCGGCGTCCGGCAACAGATCGGTGGCGACGCCGTAAAGAAACATGTGGCCGACGATCTCGTCCGAGCTGGTGTCGGCCTTCCAGTAGTACTCGCCGTCCTTCGTCCAATACCACTGGCCGTCCCTGGGCATCGCCTCGCCCTTGCGAATATACGATCTTGCCGGGAAGCCGCGTTTGCCGGCGACCTCTTCGAGAAACAGCACCGCTTCGGTCGCCTTCCTGGCCCTGGCCAGAGCATCCGGGGACTTGGTGACGGCATAGCGGAAACACTCCGCGGCCGCGTACATTGATGTCCATAGGCCGTCATTGTCACTGTCGGTGGTGTGGTTGGTCGCGACGTCGCCGGAAACGGCGAGCTCGGAGGACGCAACCAGTCCATGCCGGTCATGCCGGGCCGTGACGCGATGCTCGAACAATTCGGCCTTGGAGGCGAGGCTCATGGCGCGTAACTCGATGTGCGCGACTCCGGTCCGGGTCCGCACCCACATGCCGGCAGCCGGGTCGGCCACAAGCTGGCGGACTTCGTCGTCCGGGAGGTATCGGCGGCCGGCGAAATACTGGCGCTGGTCGCGCGGTTCGGCGCGCTCATCGACACGCACCAGGCCTTGCGCGGTACCGTACCAGATCGCGCCATCGGCGGCCTTGGTCACCACGGTCAGATCGCCGGCCGGCAGCGGGGAGGCGGGCAATTTCAGTGCCGAAGGAACCCGAGGGTCGTCCAGCGAGTAGAAACTTCGGAATTTCTGAGGGTATGGAGCCAACCGGACGGGTTGCGCCGTCGCCGTGGCAGCCGCGACGGCGGCTCCGACGGCGATGTTTCGTATCATTCTGAAGGTCATAGCCTGTCCACTTGCTTCCGGCGCGCGCGCCGGGGCTTTACCGGCCTGGATTGCCGGCCTTTCGCATCAGCCAAACTTCCGCCACCTGATTGCTGCGTCCGTTGCCCCCGCGGCCGGGGGTTCCGAACCACTTCAAGCTCAAGCTGCCGTTCGAGGTAGCCGCATGCGGGATGTCAAACTCCAGCGGGCGCGGCGGGAACTGTTTGCGGAGACGGATGGATCTCGATACCGTCATTGGCGACCAGCCGGATTTGAACGGCGTTCCTCTCGCCGGCGTAGATCGCCGGACCGTCTGCAGCCGAAAGCCCGCCGCCTGCCGCGTTTCCCGCTGGAATGCGATCACCGGTGAATCGTCCGCGGAGGGTTTGGTCACGACGCGCCACTGTACCCAACTGCGTCGCGCCACCTCCTCAATCAATAAGGCGGCAGCCTTCTCCTCCGAAGGCTTCGGTTGCGCCGGGAGGAGGATGACGGCTTTGGTCAGGTCCAATTCGCCGGCGGATATGCGTGTAGCGAAACCAAGTGCGATCAAGGCGATGCACGTAATCGTCCGGAGACTCCGCTTCGATCGAGGCGTCTTCGATGGCAAAGCAACATTTGACCCGGGCTGGAACATCGATAAAATTGAAACAGTTATTCGTTTCACGAAATATCGCATCAGAAAACTGCTCACGCGCCAGCATACCTGCCTGACATCCTGGGCGTCAACCGTTCGTTCTGCAGCCTGGTCACGGCGACTGTAGTTTCGAAAAAAACGTGCGCGGAATGGAAATGAGCGGGGACATTCGTGCGACGTCGAGGTTCGGGTCCCACGTAAATGCCGTAAAGCTGTATACTAACCAGAAATCGGCCCGTTCTATGGAAAAATCGAAACGGCGGCTCACCACAAAAGCCGGAGCGTCAGAGGCTTCCTATGAGTCGCGCTCGCTTGCCAAGGGGCTCGAGTTGTTGGAAGCGCTAGCGGCATCGACCACCCCCATGTCGTTGAAGGATCTGGCACAACTGGGGGGGCTGGGGAAACCGTCGACATTGCGGTTATTGCGGACGCTGGTGGCTACCGGGTATTCGGTGCGTGATCGGAACGAGAACTACACGCTGACGCACGCTTGGCCCGACGTGTCCGAGCGCCGTCTCCTGAACATGGTGCGCAAAGCAGGCATACCTGTGCTTCGCGCCATGAATGCGGAATTCGGAGAGACGGTTTCGCTGGCGTTTCTTTTCGACGATCTGATCCGTGTGACTGAAGTTGTCGAAAGCACGCACCAGATTCGCATGTCCAACTACAAGGGCGGCGTGTTGCAGCCCTACGCTTCGTCGTTGGGCAAGGCGATCACGGCGTTCCAGACGCCGGAGAAGTCCCAGAGATTGCTCTATACGTATGGTTTCTTCCGGCTGACCCCCGCCACGCTTCCCGATATTCGGGCGGTCCAGAAGGATCTTGCCCTGATTCGTGAACGTGGATATGCGTGGGACCGCGAGGAAACGGTCCCTGGCGGCACGTGTATTGGCGCGCCAATCCGCAGCCCCGGTGACGAGGTGGTTGCCGCGCTGAGCATCTCGATGCCGAAGGACCGATTCTCGCCCGAGCTGGAAGAACTGCTTCCCGTGCGAATCAGAGAGTACGCCGATCGGGTTACTAACGCGATACGATAAGCCAGGGATACCGGAGATCGTGCGCCGGGTAAGACGAGACACGAGACCGCTGCCCGGGCCACGGCCAGGGGCTGAGGAGAGTTTGGCCCCCCCGGCTGGCGATTGTCGCGGCTCCAAGCCGTCCTGCTAATAGTTCTTCGCGCGTTGCACTCGGGCGCGCTGCGCGTGGCCCATGGCCTGCACTCCGCTCCCACCAGTTGGGGATCCTGCCGGGCCAGCACATCCAGGCTTGTCGCGACCTTCTCCACGGCCCGGGCAAGATCACGCGCATCTTCTTCGTCGCCGATCAAGCAGAACTGGAACAGCCATACGGCTTCTTCGTAGGCGGCTCGCTCGGAAACAGGACAGCGGCACTGTGAGTAGTCCATCCCCATTTCGCGCCCGAGTTTGAGCTGCGCACAGCTCGCGGGGGTGGCGTAGAACAGGTCGCTCCGGTACACGGCCTCGTAAAAACGCCCACCGCACGGGATGCCCTCCTTCTCCGGCGCGGCGACAAACAGATCACGACTGGGCGCGGGCTGGCCCGGCTCGGGTCTGTATTGGAAGACGTAGCAATAGTGTGCCGGCTGTGTGATGGCCGGTTGTGCCGGCAGCGGCCGAACGTGAGGAATCTTGGAGAGCAACTCGGTGATCAGGGCCGCGCGTTTTGGTACGCCGCTGACGCAGTGCGGGAAGCATTTCGATCTGCCCCCATCAGCAGCGCAATCTGGAGGTCCGTCATGCGGTAGTTCAGGCCGATCACGCGCTGCCCAAACTGGTCGGTCAGACTCGCGCGGCCGCAGTTGACGACGGTTTGCAGCGCCTCGTAATGCTCAAGCTGGTTCGTTGTGACCATGCCGCCTTCTCCGGCGGTCATGAGTTTGCTCTCCTGAAGGCTGAAGCAGCCGATATCCCCCATCGAGCCGGCGCCACGGCCATGATAAGCGCCGCCATGCGCATGGGCGCAGTCCTCGATGAGCTTCAGGTGATGCTCCCGCCCCCTTCTGCCGCTCCTGCGCGATCGCCTAGAACGTCCGTCCGTCGGCCTCGAGAGTCGCCTCCTTACCGGTCAACTGCTGCCAGCGTTGGACGATCACGTCGACGTATTTGGGATCGAGCTCCAGCCCGTAGCAGACGCGCTCGGTCAATTCCGCCGCAGCCAGAGTGGTGCCACTGCCAAGGAACGGATCGTAGACCAGCTCGCCGCGACGGAGGTGATTCAAAATTGGCCGGCGCATCAGCTCGATCGGCTTCTGCGTCGGATGATCGAACTTATCCTCGTCCGATCCTCCCATGATGAATTTTTGCGAGGGATTCGATGCCATAAGGGGGGTCTGTGACCATCAGCCGCGGCTTACGGTTCCAATTCCGTCATCCAACTTCGCCGCACAAAACCGGCGCGCCCTTGACCGCTCCGGGCGTTCTACGAAAGCCGACTGATATGAGGGAAAGGGGGCTAATGAACTTGGGCTTCTCTGGCGCCTCCCACTGGTCGGCGTCGGGGAACTTCTGGGTGGATACTTTTTCAACCGGAACTATGGGGAGTTTTCAACCGGAGTTGACATCGCTTCCGCTCTCCTCCAACATACACATCGGATCGGAGACTCTGATACCTTGAAAATCCCGGCCAGCCGGGCGAGATGGCGTGTTGATGAGGCCGTTCGCCTTGCCCTTCACGGTGAGCCGGGACAATGAGAGCGCGGGCCGCTACGTCAGAGTGGAAGTGGCCCAGCTATCCGAGGTTTGGACGTTCACGGAAGAAATCGAGGTGAGGAAGTGAAACAGGTGGTGGTGAGAGGGACTAGGAGAGTTCCGGTGCAGCGGTATGCCTTTCGGGCTGCAGCAAAGGCAATTCTAGCTTGTCTGTTCTTGGTGACATTGACAAATGGAATCGGCTTTGCCGGACAGTTTCCACAAGCAGTGCCGCAACGTACCGAGGACTCCGTTACAGCAAACGTGCCGCGCCTACCTGCGGTTCATTTGGATGGAACCTATTTCGTGCACGACGGCAAGCGCTTCTTTCCGGTTGGTGCGCACTGGGTTCCAGCCAAAGCTGCCATGCAATGGCCGGTGCAATGGGAACCGAAGGAAATTGAAGCTGATTTTGCGAAGATGCACGGGCTCGGCTACAGCCTCGTCCGCTTCGACATGTTGTGGGCTTGGTTTGAACCACGTCCGGGAGATTACAACCCGCTCGCGTTTCAACAACTCGATTACCTGGTCTCGCTGGCACACAAGTATCAGATTTACTTACATCCGAGCTTATTCATCGGTGGCGAAGTCGGAGAAGCATATTGGGACGTAGCGTGGCGGCACGGGCGAAATCCGCACACCGATCCCGACATGCTACGGCTGGAGACTAATCTGGCAGAGGAATTTGGCCGTCACTATGCCAACGAAAGCGCCATCATCGCATGGGATCTCACGGATGAACCGCCATTCTGGATTGTTGCCAATAGCACGACGGACGCTGCGGCAATCAACTGGACACGCCTCATCGCCGGTGGTCTTCGCCAATACGACAAGCTACATCCCATCGTCGTGGGAACGAGCGGAGAGGAAACCGGCCACGGGCCATTCCGTGCCGACGATATTGCCAAGGAAGTCGATTTCTTCAGTGTTCACCCTTTCACGATTTACATGCCCGATCTGTTTCCCGACCCCATGCTCTCTCAGCGCGGCACCTATGGCGCCGCCTTTGAGCTGGCTTTATCGAGCAGCGCCGGCCGCCCGGCGATGATTCATGAGATGGGTGGTTCCACCGCGCAGTATGCGCCCGAAAGGGTCGCGATGTATGACCGCGCCATGATGTATTCCGGCTTGGGAGAAGGCGGAATCGGCGTGGATCTGTGGTGCTACACGGATGCCGCGCCGGAGCAGTTCCACAGAGTTCCTTATTTGCGCACGCCACAGGAAACTCGCTGGGGCATGACAACCTGGGACCGCCAGGACAAACCACTGGCAAAGGAATTCAAGAAATTCTCTCAGGTTGCCGGGCAACTCGACCTCACCGGCATTACGCCGGCTCCCGCAGAAGTTGCGATCGTCATTCCTGATGAATGGGCGAAACCTCACGGCGACTTTTCGCACTTCGGATTAACCGGCCCGGAGGTGATGCCCTATGTTTCCATCACCGACGCCGACGCAATTCCAGGACATGGACAGCCCAATCCCAGTACCGACAACCAATGGCTGATCAGCTCTGCGCTCACATCTTTTATTCTTGCGCATCGCGCCGGGCTGAAGGCTGATTTTCCTCGCGAGTACGCCGGCTGGCAGAAGCGGCCCATGCTCTTTATGCCTTCTCCCGTCACCAGCACGGGCAGCACGTTTCTGGTGCACGTCCACTCGGACTTTTATGAGAAGGTGAAGAAATATGTGGAGGGCGGAGGATTTCTCTACGCCTCCGTTGCCGCCGACGCCGCCGTTCCGGAGATGGACTCTCTATTTGGGGCACATCTCGCCGATACCATCACCAACTCCGACCTCACTGTGAAAATCGTTGCGCCATTCGGCGATCTCAAGCCGGGCGAAACGTTCCATTACTCAGTACCGGGCTCGGGCCAGAAGTATTGGGGCTCCCTGCTGGAAGTCACCAGCGGCAAAGTCATCGCCGTCGATCAAGAGGGTCGGCCTGCACTGGTCACGAATACCTTGGGTTCCGGCAAGATCTTGCTCTCTGCCTATCCGCTCGAAACTTACTTAGCCAGCACGCCATCGGTGTTCGAAAAGCCGGAGAATACCGATCGCATTTATGGCGCCTTTCGTGAGTGGACCGGAGTGAAACCTGCGTTCCGTACTGACCAGCGTGATGTGGAGATCGCCTCGCTCAATGGCGATCATCGCGGGTATGCGGTTCTTACCAACCACAGCTCCCAGTCCTACAAGGTCACGGTGACGGCCACAAGTCCGGTGCGGTCGTTAAGCAGGATTACCCCAGACGGTCCGCAGCCGGTGCAATGGCAGGGAAGCGAATGGAAGATCGACATCGGCCCATATGAGGGTGTCGTCGTGGAGTGGAAGAAATGATCGCAGCCATCGACATCGGTGGGACCAAGATAGCGGCTGGTCTGGTAGATGAGCAGGGACGCGTCGCGGCACGGACCGAGTCTCCCACTGACGCGCAGCGCGGATATGCCAACGCCCTCGATCGCATCTGCCAAATGCTGCGCCAATCTTCCGAGCAGGCAGGCGTGGAGATCTCTGGAATCGGAATCGGTGCGACCGGGCCGATTGATCCCTTTGTTGGAACCTTCGGCGACGTCAACTTCCTTCCCGGCTGGGAGGGCGATAATATCGTCCGCGATCTCGAGAAGGAATTCCGGGTTGCCGTCGCGATGGAGAACGATGCCGATGCTGCCGCATTGGGCGAGGCTGGCTGGGGGGCGGGGAAAGACAAGAGCCGCTTGATTTATGTAACCGTCGGGACTGGCATTGGCGTCGCGCTTGTGATTGACGGACAACTCTACCGCGGCGTCGGCGAAGCCCACCCGGAGATGGGTCATCACGTCATCGATCCTTCCGGTCCCCAGTGTTTATGCGGCTTCCGCGGTTGCTGGGAATCGCTGGCGGCCGGTCCGGCGATGGTGGAGTGGCTCGCCAGCCAGGCGCCACAAGACTACCCGCATCAGACTGAGCTCGACGCCAAGCGAGTCTGCGAGTTGGCGCTCAGCGGGGACAGATTGGCCGTCCTGGCTGTCGAACGTGAGACGCGTTACCTAGGCATGGGGATGGCCAATCTGGTCACCATGTTTGCCCCGGATGTGATTGTTTTGGGTGGTAGCGTCATGAAAAGTGCCGACCTGTTTCTGCACGGCGTCCGCGAGATCATCCGCACATGCTGCCGCTACGTTCCCTTCGAGAAGACCGAGATCACTCTGGCTTCTCTCGGTGACGATGCCAACTTCGTCGGCGCTGCCCGAGTCTGGTACCACCGTTTTGCTCAAGGAGGCAAGCGTGCTTCCTGATCTATCCATTGTTGAACGCAAGTTTCTGCAGTTCACTACCACGGAATAAAGAGAGGCGAGACAAAGGACACTTTCATGGCACGAAACCGCTACTTGGTCGGCTTGGTGTTTCTGGTCTTCTTTGTGATGTCGCTGCTGACGAACATCCTGGGGCCGATTGTGCCCGATATCATCAGCAGCTTTCAGGTCAGCCTCGCCGCGGCTGCGTTCCTTCCATTCTGCTTCTTCATCGCGTATGGGGTGCTGTCTATTCCAGCCGGTTTTCTGGTGGAACGCTTCTCCGAAAAGCCAGTCATGATCGCCGCTTTTCTGGCGGGGGCCGTCGGTTCGCTCAGCTTCGCATTGTTTCCAGAGTACAGAGTGGCCGTCGTCTCTTTGTTCGTGATGGGTGCTGGAATGGCCACGCTGCAGGTGGCCATCAACCCACTGCTGCGGGTCGCTGGCGGAGAAGAACACTTTGCCTTTAACTCGGCCTTCGCCCAACTCATCTTCGGCTCGGCATCGTTCCTCAGCCCACGCTTGTATTCGTATCTGGTGCTCAATTTAGGGAGCACATCGCCCCAAAAAAACATCTGGTTGCGCATACTGGCAAGACTCACACCAGCCGCGCTGCCCTGGGCTTCGATCTACTGGATTTTTGCTGTTTGCGCAATCGCGATGGTTGCGGTTCTGTTCTTCAGCCGCTTTCCACATGTTGAGCGCACCTCCGACGAACAGGCCGGTTCGTGGCAGATGTACGGAAAACTGTTCCGCAAACCGATGGTGTGGGCCTTTTTCCTTTGCGTGTTCGCCTACGTCGGATCGGAGCAGGGGACGGCTGATTGGATTTCCAAATTTCTCGAGCAGTACCACGGCTACGATCCCCACACCGCGGGCGCAGCGGCCGTTTCGTGGTTTTGGCTATTACTCACTGCCGGCTGTTTCATCGGGATGGGATTGCTGAAACTCTTCGACAGTCGCCAAGTGCTCATCGGCACTTGTTTGGGCGCTCTGCTGTGTCTCACCGCGGCGCTGTTCGGCCCCGCAAAGGTCTCGGTGATCGCCTTTCCTGCCATCGGGCTATTCGCTTCCGTGATGTGGCCAATCCTGGTTTCCTTGGCTCTGAATTCCGTTTCGGAATACCACGGCTCCTTCGCAGGAATTCTGAGCACCGGAATTATGGGCGGTGCGGTTGTACCTGTCATCATTGGCCGCCTCGGTGATCACTTCGGGCTGCGAGCCGGCGTATCGTTTCTCTACATGACGTTCGGATGCGTACTTTCTGTGGGCTTCTGGGCACGGCCGATCATCACTAACGCCACCATTTTGAACCGGGAAGGAGCAGCCGAGCCGGTCTCTGGCCCGGCGGCTGGGATCTGAATGAGGTCTGAGACAGACATGTTGACGCCGGACCGCGCTCGCCGATGCGGAGGAAGTTTGATTCAGTGGAAAAGTCTGTGTCAGCGAGTGCGGGCTGCCATTCAGTTCTGCTTGCTTGGTCTGTTGCCGATGGGTGTCGTCTTGGCCGCACAGGGCGACGTACCTGCGCCCATTCACGGTGTGACCGCCGACAACACTCGGGGTGACGTCCGCAACAGCACATACCTTCCGAAGCTCCTTACATCGCTCAAGCATCTCTCGGTTACGCCGACCACGAGGATCGTCTACACCCCCGGAGACAAGACCGGCTACTTTTCTGCGAAGTCGTACTTGGATGCCACAACGCAGATTCGAAGCGTGGGATATGTCCTCGGCCAGCCGGTGGATTCCTTCTACATGAGGTGCTTCACGCCCGCCGAACATCTCGACCGCTTTAAGGATTACGTGGACACGTTGGGCAATGTTGTCGACATATGGGAAGTAGGGAACGAGATCAACGGGGAATGGCTCTTCGGAAAGACACAGAAGTGTCTGCCGAAAGCCACGGTGAGCTCCACATCTCAGGCTGACGTCGTGACCAAGATGACCCAAGCCTACGACTATGTGAAGTCACAGGGAAGGACTGCGGCGCTCACCCTGTACTACAACACCCCGTGCCGAAAGCCGGCCGCCAACGAGATGTTCACCTGGGTGAACGCCTACGTTCCTGATCGCATGAAGACCGGGCTGGACTACGTGCTCGTGAGCTACTATGAAGTGGATTGCCGTGGATACAAGCCCGACTGGCAGAGCGTGTTCAGCCAACTGGAGGCGATTTTCCCGAATTCCCGTCTGGGCATCTCAGAATTCGGGTGGTCGAATTCGAAACCGTCCGACAAAGTCGTAAGAGGTCTAATTGCCCGCCACTATGCCATTCATCCCAGCGTCCCGAACTGGGTAGGAGGAGGTTTCTATTGGGAGTTTGGCATCGACATGGTTCCTTATGATCCCGCTTCGGGTTCTTTGTGGAGTGTCATCAATACTGCAATGACGAAACAAAAGTGAAGAAACATGGGCGGAACTCACTTCGCGGACGTGGGCGAATCGGCGCACGCGAGCTTTGGTGTGCCCAGCCGCATCGAGGTATGTCTTACGGCGATCTGAACAGCGATGGCCGCATCGATGTCGGGATGGCCCCGGATCATCCCTTGGACTGGTTGCATCCCCGCCGTGGGATGCAGCGAGACCCAAGTTCGCGAGTTCCTTGTTGCTCCCCTGCTCATCGCGCTGGGGTATCGTGAACCGCAGATTGAAACTGAATTCAATATTCAGTCACAGTTTGGTGGCTTGCGCCGTCCGCTGCGTGCGGACTATGTCGTTTCGGTGGCCCCTGAATATGCCTTACCGCCGAACAGGCTCGTCGTTGAAGTAAAGCGCCCGAGCGTTTCTATTACCTCAGCACTGAACCAGCGCCACGAACGTTGGATCACACGCCTTCGGCGAGATCACCAGCCAGGCCAACGTCCCGCGCCAGGTGCAGTTGGCCGGGAAGTTTTACTTCTGAAGCCGGCTGCGATAAGCTGAGCCTCTGCTGGGACGAGACGTACCTCGTCCCCACTACGTGCTTGGTAGGGCTGGGCATATCCCAGGCTTGTCCAAATTAGGTTTTCCAAAAGAAGACAGCGGAAGCTCTGGTAAGTTGAGGTTGGGTTCGTGGCAGAAACCAATCTCAACGAAACGGAGACTTCCGCCTTGATTCGAGTATGCAGCATTTTCTCGCAGTTGTTGCAGTTGTTCCCACGGATGGAGTTTGAGAGTGCTGTGCAGGAGACCAAAGCCGAGCGGCACGCGCGCGGTTTCACCTGCTGGGGGCAGTTCGTGGCCATGCTGTTTTGCCAGATGGGGCAGGCGCGCACGTTGCGCGAAATCTGTGGCGGTTTGGCTGCCAGCGAAGGGAAATTGAAACATCTGGGCGTTTCCCAGGCTCCCAACAAATCCACGCTGGCCTATGCCAACGCGCACCGGCCCTGGCAGTTGTACCAAAAGGTGTTCGAGAAACTGTTCAGCCGCTGTCAGCAGGCGGCTGGTCCGCAACGGCGCTTCCGGTTCCGCAATCCCCTGATGACCATCGACGGCACGCTCATTGAATTGTGCTCCAGCATGTATGACTGGGCCAAGTGGCAAGGCGCCAAGGGCGCCGCCAAACTGCATCTGGTGCTAGATCATGACGGATATCTGCCGCGCTTCGCCGTGATCACCGAAGGCAAGGCTTCGGAAGTGAAGGTGGCGCGTGCCTTCCATTTCGAGCCGGGCACGATTGTGGTTTTCGACCGTGGGTATGTAGACTACCGGTGGTATCAGCAACTGACCGATGGGGGCGTCTTCTTCGTCACGCGCCTGCGCCACGATGCGCATTACCAAGTGATCGAATCGCGGCGGCTCCCCAACCACCGGAATATTCTCAAAGATGAGGTGATCGAACTGGGTAGCCATTGGTACAAGCAGAAGGCGCGCTACCGGCGCATCGAAGTGTGGGTGGAAGAGCGGCAGGAATCCATGGTCCTGGTGACCAACCACCTGGGCTTCGGATCCACCACCATCGCCCAGATCTACCACGAGCGCTGGCAGATCGAGGTGTTTTTCCGGTATCTGAAGCAGAACCTGCGCATCCGGACCTTTGTCGGCACCAGCGCCAATGCCTTGCATATTCAAATCTGGACGGCCTTGATTGCCATGCTGCTGCTCAAGTATCTGCAGTTGCGGTCGAGTTTCGGATGGTCCTTGTCCAATCTCACGGCATTGCTCCGCCAGCAGCTGTTTGTCTATCGCGACTTGTACTGCTGGCTCGATCATCCTTTTCAGGCGCCGCCTGCCTTGGCAGGCGTGCACGACGGGCAACTTGTGCTGGAGTTCTGAGCGGCGCTATTAGGACAGCAAAAATGAGAACCAGCGATCGGAACACGGCAACCAGCTTCCGCAAAGCGCTGATTAGGACCCCCATCGGCCCTGTTTCCAATGGCCATCGAGACCCATTCCGGCTAATTTGGACAGCTCTGGGGCATATCCGGCCCTCCTCTTCGACGAAAGGAGTCACCCATGAATCCCAAGGAAAACCTGAACCGCCGCGAGTTCCTGGCGCCGGCAGCGACCGGCTTGGCTCTGACGATTGTTCCGCGCCACGTGCTGGGTGGTCCGGGGCACGTTGCTCCCAGCGACAAGATCACTTTAGCCTACATCGGCTGTGGCACCCAGGGAACGCGTGAGATGCTGCGCCTGATCGCCGCGCCCGAGGTGCGGATCACGGCTGTCTGCGATCCAGTCAAGGACGGCACCAACTACGTCGATTGGAACCCCACAGGCATCCGCGACAGCGTCCGAAGGACTTTGGAGGATCCGAATTGGGGCACCGGGGTCACGGGCGTCCGCGCGGGGCGCGACATGGCCAAGGAGATCATCGAAACCTACTACGGGAAGAAGCGGGAGTCGGAGAAGTTAAAGGGCGTCGCATCTTATGCGGACTTTCGCGAGCTGCTCGAAAAAGAAAAAGATCTCGACTCCGTCAAGATCATGACTCCCGACCATCTGCACGCCACGATTTCCATCGCTGCCATGAAGAAGGGCAAGCACGTGCTGATGCACAAGCCGCTTGCCAACCGCGTGGCCGAGGTCCGCATGGTAGTGGAGACGGCTCGCAAGACCGGAGTCGCTACTCACCTGCTGGCCTGGCATGCCCCGCTCGCTCAAGTTCGGCAGATGATTCTGGATGGCGCGATCGGTAATTTGAGAGAAGTCCATAACTGGACCGACCGGCCATTCTGGCCGCAGCAACTCGCACTGCCCACGGACCGGCCGCCCATTCCGCCGAACTTCGACTGGGACCTGTGGTTGGGACCCGAGCAGGACCGCCCCTATCACCCGAGTTACACGCATGCCGTGTTTCGCGGCTGGTACGATTTCGGCGGCGGCAGCATTGCCGACATGGGCAACTACAGCCTGTGGCCGATCTTCATGGCTCTGGAACTACCCATCCCGTACAGCGCGGAAGCACAATCCAGCTCCAGTTGCGAGATTAACGATCAGGTCAGTACGGTGAAGATGAATGATTTCGCCTTCCCCTACGCTAATCGCGTATGCTTCAAGTTTGCAGCTCACGGCCAGTGGCCGGCGTTGAAGCTGTATTGGTACGACGGCGGCATGCGCCCGTTCACACCCGATGAGTTGGCTGAGGATGGCAAGTCCATCCCCGCCACAGGCACTTTGTTCGTCGGCGATAAGGGAATCATCCTGAACAACGATCTGGTGCCGGCGAAGAAGATGGATGAGTACCGCGCTGCCAAGGGTCTGCCCAAGCCCGAAGAAGGCCGCCGAGGCGGTGGTGGCGGAGCAGCCGCTAACGCCGAGTGGATTGCTGCGTTCAAAGGCGGGCCGGCTTCCATGGGTAACTTCCTCAATGCGGCCAATTGCTCAGAGGCCATCGCGCTCGCCGGAGCAGCTATCCGATACGGCCGGAAAATATTCAACGAAAGCCGCTGCGCGCCGGCCTTTCTGTGGGATCAGGAGAACATGAAGTTCACCAACATTCCCGAAGCCAACGAGTACTTGACTCGCAACTATCGCGACGGCTGGAAGCTGACCAGCGCTTGACCAGGAGAAACACTTGCCATCACTAACAAGACGACAATTCGTAAACGCTGCCGGTGTCGGGATCGTAGGATCTGGCGCACGGAAGCTAAGAGCGAATCCCCTCGGCCTGCCGATCGGGAGCCAGACATATCCGCATCGCCAAAGAATCAAGAATGGTGATTTCGCCGGGCTGTGCGCCGACATGACGGCGCTCGGCATCGGCAGTATCGAGCTCTGTTCGCCTGGTTACGAGGAGTTCGCCAGCCTGGCCGACGGCAAGCGAACCAGAAAGATCATTCAGGATCACGGCCTGCAGTGTCCCAGCGCTCATTTCGACCTCGAAGAGCTTCGCAACAAACAGGTGCAGTCCATCGCCTGGGCCCTCGAAGTCGGCATGACGCAGATGGGCACAGCGAGCCTGGACGGGAAAGTGGAAAACGGCGTCACCACTATGGACACCGTGAAGCGATTGGCGGAGGAGTACAACAAGATCGGCGAGAACGCGGCCAAGGCCGGCATTCAGCAGTTCCTGCACGATGAGCGATTCGAAATGTCCAAGGTCGACGGGCGCCGGACCTACGAAGTATTGCTGGAACTGCTCGATCCCAAGTACGTGAAGATGCAGTTCCAGATGTCCGCTACGCGCTCCGTGGGTGACCCGGTCACGTACTTCACCAAATATCCCGGCCGCTTCATCTCCATGCATCTCCAGGGCGTTGACCTGAATGCTCCGGAGCCTGGCCGCGGCCAACGCGGCGGCCCACAACTGGCCGTCGGTAAGGACAGTCTCGACTGGGCCAAGATCTTCGCGGCAGCCAAGACCGGCGGCGTGAAGAACTACTTTGTCGAGCAGAACTGGGATCTGACAGTCCAAAGTGTCGCTTATTTGAAGACCTTGAACGTCTCCTGAAACTTGCCACGTTGAAACAGGTTTTCCGAACTGTTCCAAGTTTCCAGGATCGCTTCGGCCGACTTGGACGGAGGAGCCGGGGAGCAACAATGAATCGTGGAAGGGTGTCACTCAGTTGAGCAACCTGATCCGTACATTGTGACGGGCCAGAAGTCCGGTTCGCGGACATCATCTTCTTCGGTGCCGGAACGATATTTGGCCGCTCACTATGCTTCCATGGCTCGGTTGGGGAGGAGAGTCAACCCACCGTCCGCGAATCGCCCGAAGCCTACCTGGCAGCCCTCGGACCGCAGATAGCTTCCGTTAATGACGCATAACGCTCCGTCACAACGAGAAAGCTCCAAGAAGAGATGCCAAGCGCTCGCTACATCAGGAGCTAACCACAGTCTCCAGGCGGCCTTGTGATGGTGAAGGGGTATTCACCCCGACCTTCTTGAATCGACCCGTGAAATAGAAGGCGCTTCCCAAACCGGGTTCGCTTTCCACCCAGATTTGCCCGCCCATTATTTTCACCAGCCGCGACGAAATCGTCAGGCCCAGTCCCGTACCGCCGTGCTTTCGGGTGATGGAGCCGTCAGCCTGAGTGAACGATTCGAAGATCATCTTTTGCTTGTCTGCCAGAATTCCCAGTCCGGTATCCTTGACAGCAAATTTGAGGACGGCTGAGTCCGCCTCCTGTGACTCCAGACGGGCTTCCAATGTCACTGAGCCCTTCTCCGTAAATTTGATCGCATTTCCAAGTAGGTTCAACAGTACCTGTCGCAATCGTAACGGATCAGCCAACAATACGTCAGGCAGATCAGGCGACGTGCGCCACAACAGTTCCAGCCCTTTCTTGCTTGCCGCCGGTTTGAGAAAGTGCGAAGCTTCTTCGAGCAATGCGGCAATGGAAAGCGCCACAGGATCGAGCTCCATTCTCCCGGCTTCGATCTTTGAGAGGTCCAGAATGTCATTCAGCAGGGACATGAGTGATCCTGCCGAGCTCATGGCGTCGAAGAGGTAATCCTTCTGCTCATCGGGGTTGGGCGTATCTAAAGCGAGCCCTATCATGCCGATGATGCCGTTCATCGGAGTACGGATCTCGTGGCTCATGTTGGCGAGAAACTCGCTTTTCATTCGGCTGGCGCCTTCCGCGGCTTCTTTGGCCTTCTGGAGTTCCGCCAGGTAGAGCTTGCGCTCCGTGATGTCACGCCCGACTCCCACCAGGCCCACCACGTTACCAGCGGTATCCCGAACCGGCACTTCCGTCGTCAAGAGCCACACAGTGGCACCAGCCGAATCCGGAGTTGATTCCTCTCGGTTGATTACCGCCTGGCCCAACAGGACTTTTTCTTCGCCCGACGCATAGGCTGTTGCCAGTTCTTTAGGGTAGAAATCAAAATCGGTCCTTCCCAAAAGCTCTTCTGGTGATGTTGCGCCCATTCGGGAAGCCAGCGCCTTATTGGCCAATAGGAACTGATGCCGCTCGTTCTTGACGTAAATGTAATCCGGCACATTGTCAATCAACGTCCTTAGCAGCGTACGCTCCTGCCGCAGAGACTGATCTGCTCGCTTACGCTCGATCGCGACAGCGACTACGTTTGCCAATGCGGAGAGTCCTCCCAGTACGGCATCAGTGAGCGGTTGTCTGCCAAACATCGCCACAACCCCCACCAACCGCTGTCCGACGATAAGAGGATACCCGGCGAACGATACCAAGCCCTCCCGCCGGACCCATGCCGGGTCACCCACACGGATATCACTGCCGAGGTTGTTAGTTATATGTGGCTGACGTTCCGAAGCGATGAGGCCGATCTTGAGTTTGCCAACGGGCACGCGGCCATGCACGCCGTTGATATGGGTGTACAACCCGGCGCTAGCCTGCAACTCTAGCGTCGTGCCGTCTTCGCTCACCGTCCAGATGCGAGCGAGAGCCGCATCCAAATGCCGAACGAGGGCCTCTACCGATCGGGACAAAATCTCCCCCAGGTTACTGCTTTGCATCACCGCATTGCCCACTTCGACATCAACCGCTGCGACGCGCATCTGCTGGCTGAGTTCTTCATTCTTGCTGAACAGCTCAGCAGTATGCTTCCGGACGCGACGGCGGAGCGTCCACACCCAGCCGAGCGCTCCCGTAATTCCGACTCCTAGAAAGACCAGCAACCAAAGGGATCGGTTAGGGGTCCACCAATTTGGCCTTCGAAGCACGGCGATGTCTTCGCCCGATCTCAGCAACAGGCGAAAGGATTTCGGGTCGTTGAACTCCCCGGCGACCTCGATAAGACAGATACCTGTCAACTTCAGGCCGCCGCCCTCCTGCAAGGCAAAACTAGCCAGCTTTTCGGACGGCTGATCGATCTCAGCTTCAAAAATCTGCCCATCCGATACCAGTCTCAGCCAGGCAGTCTTGCGCATGGCCTTAAACCCTATAAGATCCGCTTCGATCTCTACTAGGTCACCGTCATGATCCCCGTTCAGGGCCTGCTTGGCCGTTACGTGATAAGGTTCTGGCACCGGGCCGTGTTCCAGCAATCGCACTGTCGCGTATTCCAACACCGGATTGTAGTCACCGGGCGCCGCGATGCCCACGGCCTCCACAACATCGCCGGGCTGGAATAAAGCGGTCTGCCGCGTTTCGACCATGAGCCCCTGCTGGCCGTCACGAATAAACAACGATCGTCCGGGCCGTTGAAGGGTTACTATCCCACGCACTCGGATGCGCTCATTCGAAGCTCTCCTTGGAGAAAACCGCTGCAGGTCTTCCGCACGCCGGAGAGCGAGCTCCGATGACTCCGAGGGGGCAGCCTCGTTGACTACCACATCCTTGATGCTTTGCGCGTCGATCCTGACACCCGTGAGCTGTCTTCTCTTTGTGAATGCCGCACCACACACGCCGCGCACCGTGACCGTTGCTCCCGGCAGGCGCTTGGTGTCATCTCCCGAATAGCCCGGAATTACTATGCGGACATTCCCCGCCCCAATCCCGACATAAATGTTCGCGCGCCGGTTTTCGACCACGGCGGACAGAACTACGCCATGCACTTCCACCCAGGTGCTGTCGTAGGAGCCGGTTTTGAGGTCCTCTAGGGCGACTCGCACAGCTCTTGGAAGAACACCTGCACCGAGAACGCGAATCTTTGGCTTCTCAATGACAGGTGCAAACTCACCGGGACCACTGATTCCGGTCACTTCAACTAGTGTAGTGCGGCATAAATAGTAACGATTATAGAAGACGTGTCGTCTTTACAATAGGAGGACCAAAGACGATGCGCGTGGCGCGACCCATAGTTCTGAGTTCTGACCAGCAAGAAATCCTGGAATCTCGGGCCCGAGCTCGCAGCGCGCCAGCGCGGAGCGTGGAACGAGCGCGGATCATCTTGTTGGCCGGCGCCGGGCTGCAAGATCTGCAGATCGCGGCTAAGTTGAAGATCACACCGGAGAAGGCCGCACGTTGGCGGAATCGGTTTCTGGATGGAGGTTTTGCGGCGCTGGACAAAGATGCGCCGCGCCCGGGAAGAACGCCAACGATCACACCGGCCAAGGTGCAAGAGGTGATCCGGAAAACGACGCAGGAGACGCCCAACAACGCTACGCACTGGAGCACGCGCACCATGGCAGAGGCCGCAGGCCTCAGTGAAAAGAGCGTGCGCCGGATCTGGCAGAAACATGGTCTGAAGCCGCACTTGGCCCGAACCTTCAAGGTGAGCAACGATCCCGAGTTCGCCGAGAAGCTGGACGCCATCATCGGGCTTTATCGCAACCCGCCGGAACACGCCATCGTTCTGTGCGCCGACGAGAAGAGCCAGATCCAAGCACTGGACCGCACGCAACCTGGCCTGCCGCTAAAAAAGGGGCGCTGCGGAACGATGACCCACGACTACAAGCGCAACGGAACGGCCACCCTGTTTGCGGCGATGAGCACGCTCGATGGCACCGTAATCAGCATGTGCGACGACCGGCACCGGCATCAGGAGTGGCTAAAATTCCTGCGCGTGATTGACCAAGTCACCCCTGCAGGCAAGCAAATCCATCTGATCGCGGATAACTATTCCACACACAAACATCCCAAGGTCGAGAAGTGGCTGGCCCGCCATCCGCGCTTCCATGTGTACTTCACTCCCACCAGCAGTTCCTGGCTGAACATGGTGGAGCGTTTCTTCCGCGACCTCACGCAGAACCGGCTGCGGCGAGGCATCTTCCGCGACGTCGAGGAACTGATCATGGCTATCGGGGACTACATCGATCAGCACAACGACCATCCCAAACCGTTTGTCTGGACCGCCAAAGCATCCGATATTCTGGAAAAGGTTAAGCGCGCCCGCCACGCGCTGGATAATCGTTAATCTGTATGCCGCACTACACTAGCTGCCCCTGGCGCACATCGACGGGTTTCTGACAGTCAACGTAGATGCCTCCACTCGAATCCTGCACGAAGAGATCAGGCAAGGAAGGATCATGATAAGTGACCACTCCACGCACTCGCACTGGCAATCCTTGGGAAGCTTGATTAGGAGGCAAAACGCGCACTTCGGCCACATGCTCCAGGGTCTTCACTTTGGCTAGAGCTGTGTTAGGTGTGCCCGAACAGATCAGTGCGATCGCCACGACTTTCGCAAGCCGTACGTGATCCGAGCATAGTCGTCGGTGGAAGGGCACTCTAGCTTTTCCCTACACGCCCGCGGGTCCTCGTGGCGTTCGAGCCGAAAGGAATTCACATGTTAGACGCATGTCGGACATCCCCTCTGTCTAACTTCCTACTCTGCAGCATGCATCTTAATAATGGCTTCCGCAAGTAAACCTAAGTTAACGGTTTGTTAGTCGACATAAGCGGAACGCGCGGCACATCAAAGCGGTTCCCAGGTTGGAGCCTTCGGAATGCGGTACGAATAGCTAGCGTTAATGCTCCACAACGGGCGTATTCGCGGCTAGCACGGCGTACCTAAGACTTCCCGCCGTGAAGGCATTCCGATTGTGATCGCATAATTCATGCGAAGGGGATATGTCAACAGGAATCGGGTGCTATCAAATCCGGCTGCCACGATTCCGGTGGGCGCCAAGTGAGCCGTCTGCCCTGTTTTCGAGTACGCCGTGGCTCGGGCGCTCCTATCTCTGTCGCATCCACATTACTTACCCGAGGTCCGCGATTTGTTCACCGCCCAGATTCGTAACCGGACACCCGCCGCGGGTAGCGGAACGCTGGTGTCCGGTTCTCGGAGCGGCATTTTCGGAGGAAACCATCGGGCTCGTCACGTCTTGTGCGGCAGGCGCGGCGCTCTCGCTGCCAACTTCGCTAGCGGTGGGTCGCCAGAAAGCCGTGAGCCTCGCCGGCGCTAGTCACGGTCAAGCCTACGATCTCCCCGGAGGAGTTGATAGACTGTGCGACCAGCAGGTGCAACGCTGAGTTGGCAGGGATGACGGTGTTGAGGTCGGTCATCACGCCGTTCTCCCATAGGAACGCGCGCGGGCTTTAAGTTCGCGGCTAGCGACGCGCCCACCACCTCGCCTCTGTCGTTGATGCCGAGGGCGACGCTCGCAAAGTCCCCTTGAAGCGTTTCGAGGTCCTTCATACCTGTCTCCTTGGTCCAGAGGTAGGCATGTCCAAGAGATAGAGCCCGAGATTTGAGTTGAAGGCTGCGCAAGGGCCTGACACGCCGACGACCTGACCTTTGTCGTTGATCCCGACGGCGGCTCCGTCCGGGTCGCCGGGGTATGTGGGGAGTTTGTAGATCTTGCCGTCTTTCGCCCGTTATGGCCCCACTTCGACTCGACGGGGGCTTTAATCCTTAAATGGGTCGTACACATATCTGCCGGCCATCGCCACACCCAATGGCTTGAGTGTAAGAAGCACGCGCACGGAGTCCGAGTGCTCGGAGAACTTCTGGCAGCCTTTTGTAACAGGGCGGCGACTCATCGACGCCGCCCCCGCGCAGCTCAACGTGGGACTCGTTCACCCAGGTGTCCATCAATTCCTGGGTGACCTTCGGCTGGCGCGTCCACTCGCCAGCTTTGTCGCCCTTTCCCTTGGCTTCCATCCGGCCCATCACGCGGCCGGCGCCGTGGATGGTCGAGTAGAGCGAGAGCGAGGCTTGCTCGTTCTCGATGCCTTCCAGGATGACGGAGGTCTCGCCCATGTTCCCTCCCAGGAACCCCCTCTGGCCGGGGAACGTGTTGGCAGAGGGCGGAGGAGTCGAACCGCCATCCGGGTCTTTCCCAGAGCGCTGAACCCGCCCGGCCGGAACGGCCCCGGCAAGATCCAGCACGGGTCTGGACGGCTCGTGGCCCTCTCCCGACCGGTCCCCGAGGCGGTGCGGACCCGAGTTTCGTAAAACGCGCCCAGCTTGGGCAAAGGGGGTGTCAATCCTTGACCTTCCCAATTCCTATCCCCCAGAGATTCTTGTTCCCGCAGTCCAGATTCTGGAAGGGTCTATTCCTTTTTCAGAGCCTGCCGATAGTACCAATGTGGAAGCCGGACAAACCGATGGCGGCGCTCGCGTCCTGGTAGTGGACGACGAACCAGGAGTGCGGAGCCTCTGCGCCCAAGCATTGCAAACGGCTGGCGTCCAGGCCGAGGAAGCAGGCTCGGTGCCGGAGGCGATTGCGATTCTGGAAGATGGCGAAGTCGAGATCGTGCTGAGCGACGTGTACCTGCCCGAGGTCGATGAGCTAAATCTGTTGCACATGATCCGGGAGTACTATCCGGCCACTAGCGTGCCGGAGAATCCGATTGAGCTGGACCCACTGAACTTAAAGGGATGAATTACCAACTGAAAGGGGTACTTGAACCATGAAAAGACTTTCGAGCCCGTTGCTGGGGCTGTTTGCCCTGGCGTCGGCAATCACAGTAATTCCCGCGAGTGCGCAACTCGCCGATTTCACAATTGACGGGCGTGAAATCGTCATTCACGGATTTCTCGCCGAGGGCTACATGAAATCGGACGGGAACAACTTCCTTACAGCTCAAACTGGCGACGGCACATTCCAGGATGTCGAAGGCGCGCTGAATATCGCGACGAACATCACGGACAACCTGCACGTGGGCGCGCAGATCTATGTCCGTGATATCGGGCGTCTGGGCGGCGGCAAGCCGCAGTTGGACTGGGCATACGCGGATTATAAGGTCAAGGACTGGCTGGGTTTTCGCGGTGGCAAGGTGAAAACTCCATTGGGGCTGTACAACGACACGCAGGATATGGAATTCCTCTACCCCTGGGTGCTGATGCCGCAATCGATGTACCCGTCCGACCTGCGGTCTCTGACCATCGCGCACACGGGTGGGGATATCTACGGCACGATCGGGCTGGGCAAAGTCGGATCGGTGACCTACCAGGGCTACGGCGGCACCAAGCCGGTCGATATGCAAGGCGGGTTCCTCTATGGCCTGCAAGATTCCGGGTTCAGGAACGTGAGGTATAGCGGTACCGAAGCCGGGTACGATGTCGGCTGGAAAACCCCCGTCACGGGGCTACGAGTCGGGGCGTCGTACATGTGGAGCGACACGCCTATTCTAGCTTCCCTGCAGGTGCGGAAGGCGTTGTTGCCTGGGTCCGCCGATATGCACAGCAATCAATACGCCGGTTATGCGGAGTACCGCTATCACGGGCTGTCTCTCGCCACCGAATACCGGCCCGAGTCTCGGAACACCCCCTTGGTGTTTGACCCGCTTCAGGCGGTGCGCGCTGCGGATTACAGGTCCTACTTCGTCTCCGCTGCGTATCGCTTCAATAAGTGGCTCCAATTGGGCACCTACAACTCGCGCTTTCAATTCAACGCGAACGCCGTTCCCGGCCTTCTGGCTGGCGCCGACAGCCACATTGACGACCAGGTCGTAACGGCTCGGTTCGATTTTTGGAAATATTGCGACCTGAAAGTGGAAGGGCACTTCATGAACGGTGTGGGCAGCTCGATTTCAACCCACGGCTTTTATCTGTCGGACAACCCCCAAGGTCTGAAGCCAGACACCAAGCTGTTGGCGGTCCGGCTGGGCTTCAATCTCTAGGGCGAAGGATAAGAAAAAGAGAAAAACACCATGAAATCCACAATATTCAACTTCATCCGTCTCATGGCTCTGGCCCCGGCGCTGGTCGCCGCTTTGCCGGCCGCCGACTACCAGGTGGTGGCCAGTAAGGACGTCGCGGTGGACGAGATTTCGGCCGCCGACCTGAAAAAAATCTTCCTGCTTTCGAAAACCTCGGTGGGTTCCGGGCATATCGCTCCGGTGCTGCAGCAGGGCGGCCCGGCGCACCAGGCGTTCGTGAAGGAGTGCCTGTCGGAGACCGAACAGGATCTGAAAGACTACTACAAGGAACTGGTGTTCACCGGGAAAGCGGTGGCCCCCAAGTCGATGGCGAACGATGCCGCCATGATTGCTTTCCTTTCTATGGGCAAAGGCGCAATCGGATACGTGTCTGCTTCAGCCATCCCCATGGGTATCAAGAAGATCACAGTTAAATAGAGCGTGAAGGAGGAGATTCCGTGTTCAACAAGATGGGGCTCAGTGCCAAGCTGACGTGCGGTTTTGTAACATTATCGGTCGTCGCACTGCTTCTCGCGGCGGTTTCCGTGGTCGCGATGCGTAGCCTGAACCGAACTCTGGATTCCGCAATCCAGGTGGATGCCCGGAGAGTGGAGCTAGCGGGACGCATTCAGTATTCCTCCGCCGACCTGCTGCGTCTGGAAAACGGGATCATCTTCCGTTTGATGTCGCAGGATGCGGCGGGGTCCGACAATTACAAGAAGCGCGCCGCGGAGGTTCTTGCGGAGTTGCGCAAAGAGTTCGCCGACTTGGGTCCCCTGGTGGGCGAGGCCGGCGCGCGGGGCCCCGTCGAGGAAATGACGGCCACGGTCCAATCCTGGTCGGCGGTTCACGATGAGCTGTGCGCGGCGCTACAGGCCCAGCAGTACGACGTGGCGCAGAAAATCGTAACCGAACGAGTGACTCCTACCGGAGAGAGAATGGCCTCGCTGGCGGGAGCGTATGCGCAAACCGCCGGGGCGGACCTGGAGAAAGCGCGGGAAAACGCGGGCGGCCGGGAGCGGATGAGCCTGATCATGATCGCCGTATTCGCTCTGCTCTCAGTTGCTTGTGCGGTAGCGGTTTTCTGGGTCGTGCGCGGCGCCAACATTCTGCTGCGGCGGGTATCTCAGGCTATGGAAGCCCATGCGGAGCAAGTGGCGCAATCGGCGGCTCAGGTCTCAAGTTCCTCCCAGGCGCAGGCGCGGTCGGCCAGTGAGCAGACAGCATCTCTCGAAGAGACATCGGCATCGAGCGAAGAGATCGACGGCATGACCCGCAAGACGGCTGCCAACATGGCGCTCGCAGCCACCCGCATGAAGGAAACCACTAACGTGGTCGAAACCGCGGGCCGAGCGCTGGCAGAGATGACGGTGTCGATTCAGGGCATCAGCGAGTCCAGTGCCAAGATCTCCAAGATCATTCGGGTCATTGACGAAATCGCTTTTCAGACTAATATTCTGGCGCTGAACGCGGCTGTGGAGGCGGCGCGCGCGGGCGAGGCGGGGATGGGATTCGCCGTGGTGGCGGACGAAGTCCGGAATCTGGCCCATCGCAGCGCCGATGCCGCCAAGGAGACCGCTGCATTGATCGAGGAGTCCGTCTCCCGCTCTGAGGACGGCAATCGCAAGATGAATACGGTCACTGATGCGGTCCGGTCTATCACCGAGAATTCCGCGCACGTGAAGAAACTGCTTGACGAAGTCAACAGCGGAACGCAGGAGCAGGCATCCGGCATAGGGCACATCGCCGAGGCAATCGTGCAGATGCAGAAGGTCACCGAAGCGAATGCCGCGGGCGCCCAACAAGGCGCTGCGGCAGGCAGCGAACTGTCCACCCAGTCCGACGAGATGAAGCGCGCGGCGCAGGAATTGGTGGCACTGGTCGGCGGCAGCAGGCATTGGGTCGAACGAACAGGCCCCACTGAAAACAAGGAAGTTGTTGATTCTAAAAAAAACCACAAACGCTAAATCCGCTGTTTCAGCAAACTCCTGGCGCGTGTACGGCACGCGGCGCGCTAGGGAGTCTGAACTTGGACTCTGAAGGCAGCCGAGGGTTGCTCGCGCTAGCTCAATCGCCGCCCGCGTTGATCTTGAACTGACGATAACGAAATCGTTTTGCACGGATCCCGAGTCGCACGGCGATCTTCGTGACTGCATTCTGCATAGCCAGATACGGGCGCACGGTCATCCGAGATCACGATGTCCGGTTTCGATTCGCTTTGGATTGATGAATCCGAGCCCTTCAGTTACCAAGTTTAAGATATCGAAATCGGAGTACAGCAGCAGTAGTATTTCGTGCAGCAGATCCTCGTGGTCGTCAGCCAGCACGACACTGAACGATGATGCGAAGTTTCTGTTGGTATGCCTGTCTGCACCGCGCGACCGTCAATCCTTGGTAGCTACGATTCCATTGCAGCCGATCTTACCCGTGATGGTAATCCGCAAAAATCAAACCCACTTCCCGTAGCTCGCACTCTTATCTCCCGTAAAACCTCGGATAGGCGCGTCGTCCATCACCGCTCCAGAATGAAGGTGTGTTGGATTCTACCAAAATAAGGATCACGGATTATGCGCTCCAAAGATTAGTCTCGACCTGGCTGGCGAAGCACGAAGGCTTTTCCCGTTCAGCCAGTGCCTCACTTCCGGCTGGCCAAATCGCGCGCTCAGAAGCAGCACCTCGCGCTGTCGCGGTTTCGAGTGGGTCGAGCGGTGGCGTGCAGCATGTTTCCCTGGAAGAGGTTGCCGTTGTGGGTGGCGACCGGGCCACGGACCCGGCCGGGGACATTGTCGCGCTCGATGATGCCCTGAGCGTGCTGGCGCGGCTCGATCCACGAAAGGTGCAGGTTGTCGAGCAACTCGATTACAACCTGTTGTTCCGTTGGTTCGTGGGTCTGGAGATGGACGAGCCGGTATGGGAATCACGCGGATTGTTTCCTGGAGAGGTTCGGGGATCAGCGTGGTGAAGACCGCCTGGAACAAGGCCCGCGAACGGGCGCAAGTGCCGGGCCTACTGGTTCACGATTTGCGTCGGACGGCCGTTCGAAACATGATCCGGGCGGGCATTCCCGAGAAGCAGGCAATGCGGATAAGCGGGCACAAAAGCCGGAGCATCTTTGATCGCTACAACATTACCGATGAACGGGACATTCAGATCGCCGGGCAGAAGCTCGCGCGCCACCTGGAGGAAAAGGGCAAAGTAGTGACAGGAATAGTTACAACCCGTTCCCCAAGCGATTCGGAGCCCGAGGACAACCAGCAATGTTTTCAGGAGCTTAATTTGGCTCCCCAAGCGCGACATTGCAAGAAATGGAAATGAGTCCAGAGTACTGAGGGTTCGCAAGCCGTTGATTCGACGACTGGTTCGGCAACGCTGGCTTCACATCGTTAGGACGCGCTTCGAACTTTGGTCACGCTTATCGCCAGGCGGCAGGCGTGCTCAACTCTCCGAAATCGGTGCAAGATGCCCCATGTCTCCCTTGCGATACCGGGCTACGGCAGCCTCGATCTGCGATTCATCATTCATTACGAACGAGCCGTGGACAAGGACCGGTTCACGGATCGCGGACCCTGACAGGATGAGGAAGCTCGCGGCATGCAGGGCCTCGAACGTTGCGAGCCCGCCACTGCCGTGGAGCGCCACGGCGTGCTCTCCTCCCAGCTTCTGCTCGCGACCTTCCGCACGCACGAGGACTTCTCCTGTGACGACGTAGACAGTCGCGTTGTGAGCGTTCTGGAGGTCGAACGAAATCTCGTCGCGCAGTTGGATATCGAGAAAGGTGAAGGACTCGACAGGAACGAGCGGCGAAGAAACACCCTGGAATGACCCGACAAGGACGCGCACGCGGTCACCGGCGTCGCCACGCCACTCTGGAACCTCGCCTTTTTCGATCCGAAACAACCGAGGCACCACGAGCTTGTTCTTGGAACTCAGGTTCACAAAGACCTGAAGTCCGTGCAGTTCGCGAATCGCGTCCGCCGGGACCTCCTCGTGCATAACGCCGCTCCCTGCCTGCGTCCAAACGATTCCGCCCGGGCCGGTGACAAGGTCGTTGCCGAGCGAGTCGCGGCTTCGGAGCCCTCCCGGCGAGTCCTCGAACACATAAGTGACTGCCGAGAAGCCTGCGTGCGGATGCGGCGGAAACGGCCGGCCGCTTACGCGGAAATCGTCAAGAACGATGACAGGAGTGGCCGCATCGCCAAACTTTTGAAGATCGATTGCCTTGACGGAGAAGCCATCGCCGCTATCTCGCGTCTGAGCGGAGGCCACTGGTGAAAAGTGAATTGACATAGCAACGCCTCCCTGTCTCAAGCAGCCTTGGCGACGGCAGTGGCCACCTGGGCTTCGGCGAGTCGCATGGCGTTCTGTTCCGCGGCTGCACTCCTCCCTACGCCTTCGGCGCGAACGACGGAAATGTCGGTTAGCCCGATGAATCCTAAAACGGTCTTCAGGTACGTTTCTTGATAGTCGAAAACCCTCATGGGGTCATCGGTATAAGATCCACCGCGCGCCGATGCGATGAAGACCTTCTTGTTCGAAGGCACTAATCCCACAGGTCCGGAAGGGCCGTAGCGAACCGTGCGTCCGGTGCGAACGATGTGGTCGATCCACGCCTTTAACGACGAGGGAATGCTGAAGTTGTGCATCGGCGCGCCGATGACGATGATGTCGGCAGCAAAGACCTCGTCGACGGCTTCGTCGGAAAGCTTGATCGCCTCGGAAAGGGCCTCGTTCCGTTGCTCCGGAGGGGTGAAAAACGCGCCGACAGTAAGGGCATTCAGGTGTGGAAGCGGATTCGCGGCAAGGTCGCGATCAATAATAGTGCTGCCCGGATGCTTCGCTCTCAATTCGGCGAGTATCTTCGCGGTCAACTTGCGCGAGACTGAACGCTCGCCAAGCGGGCTACTCTCGACATTTAGAATCGTGTACGGCATTGTTGGTTCTCCTTCTCGCAGATGAGAGGGCAGGCAGAGAACCAATACAGCAGGCGGGTATCGCATGGAAAAATAGGGCGGTTAACAATTCAGTGGCGATGCCTGCCAGCTTCAGGCTGCCAGAACTGTGGCAGCTTGCCAGGGGCCGGGCAAGACTTCCGAGTCGGATGCAGGCCGAAAGGCGCTGAACTCAAACACGCCAGTACCATGCGCTTCATGTCCCACCCGGCCAGTCATCTCAGGTTCCGCGTTTTCGGAGCCCCCTAACCCTCGTAACGAAGTCCACGATTGCCGTTCCGATCTCGTCGGGGCTGTCTTCCTGCAATAACTTCCGGCCTTTGACGGTGACTTCAATCTGGTTAGGCCACTGACGGATGATCTCACGCAAACGGCCGCGGGCGAGCGTGCCTGGCTCACCATTGATGAACAATTTGGGCACTTTGCTCTGGGCTGACCAATTACAATTCCGGCCAACAATCTCGGCGGCCTCGGCGGGCTCGCCGCTGATCGGGAGACTGCGGGGCCATGCCAGCATCGCTCTGCGGTCTTCGCCCGTGTTGCGAAATGGCGAGCGGTATTGATTCAACTCCTCGTCCGTGAGCTGGCGGATCACGGCTTGGGGCAGAATCTTCTCGATAAAGATGTTCTCGTCCAGCACCATTCGCTCCCCCTCTGGCGAACGGAGGGCTTTGAACAAAGGGTGACCGTACTCGGGGATATCCGGCCAGTTTAGAGGCGCCGCGATCGCCTCCATGTGAACGATGCCTCGCACGCGATGGCTGTTTTGTCTGGCCCAATCAAACCCCAGCACAGTGCCCCAATCGTCCAGCACCAGCACAATTCGGTTTCCGAGGTCCAACTGATCCCACAAATCGAAGAGATAATTCCGGTGAGTGGCGAGGCTATACCTGTCGGGCCCAAGCGACGGATCGAGCTTGTCGGACCCACCCATGCCTATGAGGTCGCAGGCGACGAGGCGTCCCATTCCTTCCATATGCGGCATCACGTTTCGCCACAAGTAGGAGGATGCCGGCTGACCGTGTTGGAATACAATCGCGTCGCCCTTGCCTTCGTCGATGTAGGCCATTCGCTTGCCTTTGACCTCGCGGCGCTTGAGCTCGGCATAGGGCATACTTGCAATCATTCTTTCTAACCTCAACGCGCGCGCAACAGCGGGCGGAATGCATTGCGCCAGGACCAGGCCAGGAAGGTCTCGAGCGCAACCACGAGCACCGCCAGACACAATTCCCCACCTGACGAGGGAACGAAAAAGTGCATAACGGCGATATTAACGATAATCGGCGCAAGAACGGCTAGCGCGAGTGGTACAAAGCGTCCTATCAATAATGCTGCGCCACTAAACAAATACGTAGCGAACAGCAGTGGGAAGAAATAGCGGCTCGCCACCAACCCGCCGATGAACACTGCCGCCTCGCCCTGTGCTGGCGGCAGTGGAAACAACTTCAAAAGTCCGTTCAATCCGAAGCCGAAGAACACGCCTCCCAGAACCACGCGCGCCGCCATCATAACTTTGGATTCCATCGGTCTACCAACGCGTCGTATGCAGCTCGTACGTAGCGTCTGGAGTGAACTCTCCGCCGATGGCGCGCTCGTGCAATTCCCAAGGCGATGCGCCCGCTTTGCGCGCCGCGACCACCTTGTCAAGATCGATGTTGACGTGCAGGCGCGCAGGCAAGTTTTGCAACTGCTCTGTAACCGCCCAGTCGTCGTCAAAATTGTTGACATTCAGCTCCACGATGTTGCCTTCGGGATCTTCGTAATACATTGCCGTCTGAATGAACTGATCGGCGGACCACAGGAGCGGAATGCCGAGCTTTTTGAGCCGAAGATATGTACCCAGCAGATCGTCGAGCGATTTGTACTCGAAAGCGATGTGTTGCACCCTTGCGTGACGATCCCGGTCGCTATCGCTCAGGAGGCCAGGTGTCTCAAAGAACGAGAGACGATGGTTTACCTCGTCGTTGGTTGCGAAGGCCACGGTCTTGAACGGCGAGCCGGCGGGCGCATTCACGCGAGCATGGACAACGATCCCGAGTACCTTGCGGTACCAATCGAGCATGACGCCCAAGTTGCCGGTCGTCAGTCCGCAATGTTGCAACTTCGGATGGACGGTGATTTCCGTATTCATTCGGTTTCTCCTGTTCGTTTCAAGACTGAGAGGTCAAAAATGCGACTGCGGGTCCCACGGCTCGGCGGGTGCAAACTCGCCGGCTACCGCGCGCGTGTGCAAATCCCAGGACTCGGCGCCCGCCTTCCGCGCGGCTACCAGTTTGTCCGGGTCGATCTGGGAGGGCATTCCCGGGCGTGCTGATTTCATGTACTCGGTAGCGGTTAAAGGGCTGCCATAGACGTTGAAGAATATTTCGACGACGTTATGGTCGGGATCCTGGTAATAGAGCGAGAAGGCCACGCCGTGATCGGCGGCCCACATCAGCGGAATTCCCAGGTTTTTAATCCGAACATACGTCCCCAAGAGATCATCGATGGTTGTGCATTCGAACGCGACGTGCTGCAATCCGGTGTGCCGGCGTTTGTCCGGATCGATCTCGGCCTTCGAGATTTCGAAGAAAACGACGCGATGATCCATCTCATCGTTGCTGACGAAGGCAAAACCAGAAAACGGCGGCCCCTGATGGGTCATGCGGGCGACCATCGGGATTTTTGCGCGCTGAGTGATCGTCATTCCCAGCACCTTTCTGTACCATTCCGTTATTTCGTCCAGCTTGGCGGTAATGAGCCCAAGGTGGTGAAGTCTGGGATGGACTGTGATTTCTGTGTTCATTTTGGTTTTCTCCTTTACGTATGTTTCTTTCTCTTTCTTCTTGCCTGCCCAATGTCAGCAACTAGCGCGCAGTTTTCAACACCCGTCGCACGGAGGCTCGCTCCGGCTTCATGCATCGAAGCCAGCAGCGCCCGGCCAGCGGCATCGACACCGGTGAGCTCGTTCAGGTCAACTTCAATCTGGTTCCCTGAGCGCAGCACCGAGCGCCAAACCTTCTTGGCTTCCGTCACCCATGGCCCGGCGAGCTTGCCTGAAAGGTTCAGGCGCCATGCCGCGCTCTCTTCCTGAGCCGTGATCCGTAACATTGCCTTTCCCGCCCTTTTTGAAACGCAAGCTTCGAACCGATCGGTAACCTCCGAAAATTCAACAAGTTCGGTGCGAGTGGAACCCCGTTCTGCCAGCATCCGAGCCAGCAGGCTGCCAGGAAGTTGGCGGTTGGCGGATGCTCCAGCGCGAGGTACGCTGAGATAAAGCCAGGAAAGGATTTCTATGCCATCCAGAGGGAATGCTCCCGAAACAGCGCCTTTGCCCCAAGATGGCGACGGCAGTTACCAGGCTCTGCTGCGCACGCAGGAGCGATTGCGGCTTTTATTGGAGATCACCAATCGCCTTGTCTCCAAGCTCACTTTGCCGGATCTCCTCAAGGAAATATCGGCAAACATTCGGCGTGTACTGGATTGCAATGTCGTCGGCGTGAGGCTCCCCGACCCGCAAACCGGCGAGCTGGTCATGAGGGCGGCGGACAGCGAATCTCCGCTTCCTCGCAATCCGCAACCGTCTTTTGCGATGCGCCGGGCGCAAGGCGTATTTCAGTCGGGTAAGGCCACCAGACTCGCGGCCAGCGAGATCGCTGGAGAGCCCAGTATTGCCGGAGCAGGGACAAAATCTCTCTGCATGCTGCCGCTCATCAGTCATGAACGCGTACTCGGTGTCCTGGGCCTCGGTTCGATTCGAGAAGATGCTTTTGGCGATGACGATCTGAGCTTCCTCAGTCAGGTCGCTAACCAGATTGCCCTGGCGGTGGAGAACGCTCTCGCTTACAGTGAAATCTCCGAACTCAAAGATCGATTAGCACGGGAAAACGTGTATCTCGAATCGGAGATCCGCAGCGAGCTTCACTTCGACGATATCGTCGGCAAGAGCAAAGCCCTGAAGCGCGTACTGGCTGACGTTGCGACTGTGGCGCCGGCGGACTCGACCGTCCTGATCTATGGCGAAACGGGAACCGGCAAAGAGTTAATCGCCCGCGCGATCCACAACCTCAGTTCGCGCAAGGCCAACGCGTTCGTGAAATTGAATTGCGCCGCGATTCCCACGGGCTTGCTCGAAAGCGAACTGTTCGGTCATGAGAAAGGCGCCTTCACCGGCGCGATATCGCAGCGCATCGGGCGGTTCGAACTCGCGCATCGCGGAACCATCTTCCTCGACGAAATCGGCGAGATCCCGCTTGAGCTGCAACCTAAGCTGCTTCGCGTGCTTCAGGAGCGCGAATTCGAACGTCTCGGCAGCTCGCGCACGTTGCGGACCGACGCGCGGTTGGTCGCGGCAACCAATCGCGATTTGAAGGCTCTGGCCGACCAACAGAAGTTCCGGCCGGATCTGTACTACAGGTTGAACGTGTTTCCCATCCGGGTTCCGGCGCTGCGCGATCGCAAGGAGGATATTCCGCTCCTCGTCCGGCACTTCGTTCAAGAATTCAGCCGCCGGAATAACCGCAGTATCGATACGATTCCTTCCGAGACGATGGAAGCTCTCGTACGGTATTCCTGGCCCGGCAATATTCGGGAACTTCAGAATGTCATCGAGCGGGCGGTTATCGTGTCTCGGGGGCCGGTGCTCGCGGTAGCGATTTCTGAGTTGGACGAGGACACGACGCCAAAACAGGATACCCGCAGCAAGGACAGCCTCCAAGACACACTCAACGAGACGGAGCGCACGCAGATCCTGCGTGCGTTGGAAGAGGCGAACTGGGTGATCTCGGGAACAAACGGAGCTGCTGCCCGGCTTGGAATGAAGCGCTCGACGCTTCAACTTCGGATGCAGAAGCTCGGTATACGACTCTCGCGGACAGCCGTTCGCGATAAGAAGTAGCACCCGTTCAGACTGTTCAGGCTCCTGGTGCCAGGCCGCCAGGATTCTGGCAATCGTGATCCCCGGCGTCCGTCGCGCAATCGTAAACCCGTTTCATTTTCAAAAAGATACAGACGCCGATGGGCGTGGCACTCCAGGTGTATTGTTCTCCGCAGCAGGACAAAGAACAGAGAGGGTGCGGTGAAAGGAATTCTCAAACTCGCGTACAAGCTGCTGGTGAACGACAAGGCGAAGTTCACGGCGTTGCTCGTGGGCATTACCTTTGCGGTGTTTCTGATGCTGCAAGTGACGTCCACATTCATCGGCATGATGAAGCGTGCTTCGGCCACCGTGTACAACATCGCGGCGCCGGTGTGGATCATGGACCCGGCGGTGCAGAGCGCCTCCGCCGCGATCGGCATGCCGGATTACGTGCTCGACGCGGCGCGTAGTATGCGAGGCGTCAGTTACGCCGTGCCCGTGTACTCCGGCAATTCTCTGGTCAAGCTCGACGACGGAACTTACCAGCCCGCCACCATCGTTGGCCTCGATGACACCAGCCTGTACGGCAGGCCAAGGCTCCTTCAAGGGAAGATCGAGGACCCATACGGCGAAAATGCTTTCGTCGTGGTGAAGGATGGGGATTACCCGAAGCTCGGCAGTCCTCGCATTGGTACAGAGTTCCAGGTGAACGATCACCGGGGCGTAATCGTCGGCATTGCCGACGTAGCGAGTGGCGGACTGTTCGGAACACCGACGCTATACACCACCTACAACCGCGCTCTGCAATACCTCCCGAATCCGCGCTTCACCATCTCCTACGTTCTGGTGCAGCCCAAGAGCACGAGCGATGTCCCGGAAATCAAAGCGCAGGTGAAGGCGATGGGGTACTTGGCGCTGACGAAGGATGAGTTCGTTGGCCGGACCTCGAACTTCTACATGTGGGAGACCGGAATGGGAATCAACATCATGATCGTCGCCGTCATGAGTTTCATCGTCGGACTCTCCATCTCCGGCCAGACCTTCTACACCTTCGTTTTGGAGAACATCGATAAATTCGCGGCTCTCAAGGCTATGGGCGCGAATAATAGCGAGTTGATCGCCATGATCCTGGCGCAAGCCGGCTTCACGTCTCTCACCGGTTATGGCTTGGGTGTCGGGCTGTGCTCGCTAATGATCTCGGTGGCAAAAATGCGCCTGCCTTCGTTTGCTTCCGAGATTAGCTTCGTAAACCTCGGGTTGGGCCTTGTCATGGTCGTAATCATCGCAGGCGTGTCGAGCTACTTCGGGGTGCGCCGCGTGCTCAACGTCGAGCCGTTCCAGGTATTCAGAGGTTGATATGACTGCGATAGCGATTCAAGCGACAGAGCTCGGGAAATCGTTTGGCGTGGGAGACGCGAAGACGGTTGCGTTGCACGACGTAAGTCTTGAGGCGCGTTTTGGCGAGATGCTGTACATTGTCGGGCCATCCGGCAGCGGAAAGACAACATTACTGAGCGTTCTCTCGGGTGTCCTGCGGCCAGACGCAGGCACGGTATCGGTCGACGGCAATGATATATGGTCACTGGCCCCTGGCCAGCTTGCCGAATTGCGGCTGCACAAGATCGGCTTTGTGTTTCAGGATTTCCACCTGTACCCGCGGCTAACGACCGCGGAGAACGTCGCCATTCCTCTCATTCTGAAGAGGGAGCCGTGGGACCAGGCGATTCACAAAGCCCATGAATACCTGGAAATAGTGGGGCTCACGAAACGCGCCGACTTGCCCCCTGTGAAATTGAGCGGAGGCGAACAGCAACGCGTCGCGATCGCGCGCGCTATGGCCGCCCAGCCCGAAATACTCGTGATGGACGAGCCGACGGCATCCCTCGATGGCGATACCGGGCACAGCATCGTGACCTTTGTGAAGAACGAGATCTTGAATGAGAAGCGATGCGTGATCGTCGTCACGCACGACAGCAGAATTTACGATTTAGCGACACGCATTTTGAAGATGGAGGACGGCCACCTCGTATCGGTGGAGAACGGAGAAGTGTCATGAGAAAAATGCTGATTATCTTATCTGTCGCAGGGCTCATCGCTGGCGGGGTGGTTGCTTACGTCGGTGCCCGCACTCCGGAAGCACTGCCGCCGGCTTTTAATCCGGCGGCAAATCCGTACAAGGATGGCATCTATGCCACGGGCATCCTCGAAAGCACTCAGGCCAGCGGTCAGAATATCAACATCTATCCCGAGGTGTCCGGAACGGTGGCTCAGATCCTGGTCAAGGAAGGCCAGAAGGTCCAAAAAGGCACCCTGCTTCTTCAGATCGATGATTCGATCCAGAGGGCCACCGTGGAACAACTGCAGTCGCAAGCACTCGCCTCGCTGAGTGTGCTGGACGGCTTGCGCGCGCAACCTCGGAAAGAAAATCTCGATGTGTCTGAATCTCAGGTCGTGGCCGCGCAGGCCGCACTGAAAACGGCGCAGGATTCCTATGCGAAACAAAAGGCGGCATTCGACCTGAATCCGAGGGCGATCGGCAAAGATGCACTGGATAGTGCTGCAAATGGCGTTGCCACCGCGAGAGCAAACCTGGAAGTGGCGGAGAGACAACGCGACCTGACGAAGGCGGGCGCGTGGACGTACGACATCCACAATCAGGAGCGCCAGTATGAGGCCGCACAGAAGGCATTCTCATCCGCCAGCGCGCTGCTTGCCAAGTACAGCATTCGGGCGCCGAGAGACGGAAGGGTGTTGGCTGTCAATCCGACCGTAGGCAGTTACGTTTCCGCGCAGGGAGCATACGACAGCTACACGCAAGCTATGGCTCCCGTCATCGTCCTGGGTAGTTCCGAGACCGAGCTAAACGTTCGCGCCTACGTGGACGAGATCCTGGTCCCGCGCCTCCCTGCGCCGGGGAAGATGACAGCGCAGATGACAGTGCGGGGGTCAAACGCGAAGATTGACCTGGAGTACGTGCGGACCCAGCCGATCGTTTCTCCGAAGATCGAGCTTTCCAGTCAGCGGCAGGAACGCGTGGACGTCCGCGTCCTCCCGATTATTTTCAAGGTCAAGCCGGTCAAGGGCACCAATTTGTACCCCGGCCAACTGGTGGATGTCTACATCGGAGGTTAATATGCATCGCTTCACAAACATCGTTGTTGTGGTTGTTGGACTCTGCTCGTTCGCAATCGCGAAGGACGCCGCGAAGGGCAAGGAGCGGCCCAGCGTGCCAACGCCGCCCGCTTTCGAGGAACTGGGGAATTGGAAACCGAGCGAACCCGGTGACCAGCTCAGCAAGGGAAAGTGGTGGGAGCGTTTCAACGATCCGGAACTGAATCGGTTGGAAGAGGCGCTCAACGCATCCAACCAAAACGTCGTGGCCGCCGTAGCCAACGTTGAGGCGGCGCGCGCCATCCTGCGACAGACGCGCTCGCAATTGTTTCCCACTGTGTCGGCAGGTCCCTCCTTTACGAGGTCACGCATTCCGGCTGTCCCTAATGCCCGGACGTCCAACACGTATTCGGCGGCGCTTGACGCTTCCTGGGATCCCGACGTATTTGGCCGTGTCAGAGCCGGAGTCAAGGCCGGCAGCTATGGTGTCCAGGTAAGTGTTGCCGACCTAGAAAATGTACGCTTATCGGCCCAGGCACAGCTGGCGAACGATTACTTCTCGCTGAGAGCGCAAGACGATCTACTGCAAATCCTCAATACCACGGTCACCTCCTACCAGGATGCGCTCGATGTGGCTAGTGCGCGATACGCTGCCGGGCTCGATTCGGACGAATCGGTCGCGCAAGCCGAGACCCAGCTCAAAACCACGCAAGCTCAGGCGGCGAATGCCGGCGTGCTTCGTGCCCAGTATGAGCACGCGATCGCCGTACTGACAGGGCAGCCCTCGTCAGGTTTCGAATTGGCCGCGCATGTGATCGAATTGAGTCCGCCTCCGATCCCGGTTGGCGTTCCATCCGATCTGCTGGAACGGCGCCCGGACATCGCCGCCGAGGAGCGTGCGGTCATGCAGGCCAACGCTCAGATCGGCGTGGGCAAGAAGGCGTTCTTTCCCTCACTCCTGCTGACCGCGAGCGGCGGATTCCAAAGTACTTCGGCTGCAGATTGGTTCAATTGGCCGAGCCGCGTTTGGTCACTCGGCGCCAGTCTCACCGAGACCATTTTCGACGGTGTGTCGCGTCGCGCGGCGGTTCAGCAGTATCAAGCGGCGTACGACGCGACCGTCGCCAATTATCGGCAGACCGTGCTCGTCGCATTCCAGCAGGTGGAGGACAATCTCGCAGCCGTTCGGATCTTGTCTCAAGCGATCCAGGAGCAGGACGCGGCCGTCGAGTCGGCAAGAAGAACGCTGGAAGAAGCCGATGTTCGATACCGTTCCGGGATCGACCCTTACCTGAACGTGATCACCGCCCAAACAGCGCTGCTGAATGCTCAGCAAGCCGCTTTGACATTCCGGCAACAGCAGATCACAGCAAGCGTTCAATTGATCGAAGCGTTAGGAGGCGGCTGGGATGTTTCGCAGCTTCATTATTAGGCGTAAACACGGGGGATCGATGGGTTACAAGCTTTCCTCGCTTGGAATCTCCGGTTTGGTATTGGCATCTGCTGTTTTCGCGAGCCATGTGCAACGGGCTTTGACCAGAAGCGAAGGCGAAGTTCGTACCTTGATATCCCAGTGGGTGGACGCATTCGAGAGCCGTGACTACAAACGGCTCGCGGCGCTTGAAACTCCGGACGTCGCAGTCGTCGATCGTTTCGGCGAACTACATCTGCCGTCTGGACGACATAAAAATGAAGAACTCTGGGAAGACACCTTCGAAGTGCTCGCTAAGAATACGATTGGGCCCGCTGTGACCGTAGATCGCATTCGATTCCTGCGGCCAGATGTTGCGGTAGTACACCTGACCTGGCAATTCTCAGAAGGTATTTTGCTCGCTGATGGAGCGCGCATTCCACCATTTGCGCAGGTCGACACCTTTATCGTGACGAAATCGCAGAGCGTCTGGCTAGTCGCAGCGCACAACATGCAGGAGCATCAGCAATGATGGAGGCAAGCGAGGCCAGAGTTGTTGTGGCCGAGAGGCCGAAAATGGGAGGGTCAAAGATCGGCTTCGGCGCGCTACGGAGCCGCGAGTTCGCTCTCTTCTGGAGCGGACAGGCGATTTCACAGACCGGGACCTGGATGCAGCAGTTCGCCCAAGGTTGGGTTGTCGCCACTCTGGCCTCTTCGGCACTCGCGCTAGCGTCGGTGAACCTGGCGGCATCGATTCCTATATTGTTTCTGACGCCTTTCGGCGGGGTCGCTGCGGACCGAATGGACCGGCGCCGCATCCTGCTCTTTACTCAAACAGTGCTAGCCGTGCTCGCCATCGTGCTGGGCGTGGTGATTCAGGCAGGTCATCTGCGGCTTTGGGAGGTCTGGTTGGTTGCACTCCTGCTCGGGGTCGCCACAGCTTACGATTTGCCGGCGTACCAGGCCTTCTATCCGCAACTCGTGGAGAGGGAGGACCTGCCCCAAGCGATCGCGCTAAATCAGGCCACATTCCACGGTTCCCGCATTATCGGCCCGGCAATCGCGTCGTGGCTTGTGGCCCGATGGGGAACGGCGGCCGCCTTCTACGCAAACGGCGCCAGCTTCCTCGCAGTAATCGGCAGCCTGCTGCTGATACGGCCCGCGCCGGCGGCTAGCACGACAGGCCACACGCGTCTCTCCATGGGGGAAGGGGTGCGGTACGTCCGCGAACACCCGCACATCGTGGCGTTGCTTGGGCTCACGGCCATGACGACGATGCTCGTTTTCCCGAACGCGGCGACGCTGATGCCGTTCTACGCCAAGCACGTACTGCAAGTCGGTCCGGGCGGCCTCGGCATCATGATGGCCGCTTCAGGTACGGGCGCGTTCCTGGGGGCCATGTTTCTCCTCGCCCTCCCCCGGAGGTTCCGCATCGCATGGATCACGACTGCGCTCGTCGTGATCGCCCTCGCTCTTTGCGGGCTGGCCCAGTCTCGCTATTTGCCGCTGTCTGTTACGGCTGTGGCCATCCTCTCGTTCGGCATCTCCAGCACACTCGGGGTGGCTTCGACCATGGTTCAGGAGAGTGTCCCGGACGCCCTCCGGGGCCGGGTGATGAGTCTCTATTCACTGGCCTTCACCGGTGTGGCGCCGTTCGCGGCGTTGGCGGTCGCATGGCTGGCCGATGTAATCGGAATGCGTCGCGAGCTTCAATTGGCTGCGGTGCTCTTTGGGATTTGCGGCGTTCTACTGATCCCGATGCTCCGCAAAATGGAGTCGCGAATGGTCCATGGAAATCGTCTGACTGACCATCCGCCTGCCAAGCGGAAAGGGTAACCGTTCAGTAAATGAAGGAGCGGTCGTCGCTCGTGGGCAGGGGTATCGACCATGCGAACAAACAGAGATGATCGTAAGCCCAGAGCTTGATGACCGGGAGTCCGAGGCGGTTGACGTTAACGAACTCCCGCAGCCACGGCCATGTGGCGTAATACAGGCCCATCAAATAGCGGCAATGTGCCTGGTCCCAGGCGAGTTGCCTCCACGGATATTGCGCGCACTGGGTCGCCCGATCGAGGTTGTGGTTGATTCCCGGATATTGGTAGCCCTCGATGAGGAACGTGTCGAACCCGGAGCCGGAGCGAGTCGTCCACTGCGACGGGAGGTTGATGTACCGCAGGAGCTTGCAGTTGTCCGGATCGTTCACGTCCATCGGCCACAGTAACTCGAATACGGCAGACGGGACCTGTGAGAGCACGTAGCTCTGGATCGCGGCGACGTAATTGAACAGGCGCGTCCGGAGAAAATTCGCATCCGCGTAGCTCTTCATTGAGGGATCATCGTTCGGCGTGTGAAACGTGGCGAGCGCGCGGCCGAGCGCCGACTGCGCGGCGGCCTGCGTATCGGCGTCGTAGAAGGCCATACCGGACGAGTTTGCCTGGAACCACCAGAAGATTTCACCGAACTGAAGCTTGGGCACAAGCCCCGCCGCGAGCATCAGGCCGGCCATCTCCGCGTGCGCCTGCCCCATGTAATTCTGTGGACCGGAACTGAAGGCGACTTGTGAACTGTTGAGCGAGCCGAAGCCGGTGGCGGTTTGAACGGCGGTGCCATCCGGAAACCGCTGCACCCACACCGACGACGGTGGGTTATCAGGCGGGTTTACCAACTCCTGCGAGAACGAGCAGACCACGCTCAGGTTGTTCGCCTTGAGCAGCGCGAAGAAATCCGTATTCCAGTCGTGGAAGGCCCGGTTCAGCACCGGCGTCTGCGTCGGATCGATGACCCACTCCGCGCCATAGGTTCCGACTTGCAGATCGCCGGTCACCGTGGCTTGGCCGTTGCCGGTGTTCGAGGCGGGCAATTCGGTGTATACGTGAAATTGCCAGAGGCTGGAAAACGAGTGCGAGGTGATGGTCAGGACGCTGCCCGATGCTGACGCCCATGTGCCATCGAAAATGGCGTTGATGAAGTTCGCGAAATGCCTGGCGACGGTAGCGCTGCTGTCCTGGCCGCCGAAGACTGTCTTGCCGATCGCGGAGCCGCCGACGTGCAACCACACGACGTCCTGATCATTCCAGTTCCCCGAGAACGCAACCGTGCATTGTGGGTATGACGGATTCGACGCGACCGACTGCTTCCACCAGAAGACGCCGCAGTAGTGGTCGACCTCGCCCAGCAGCCCGAGCTTCTGAATGTTCCACACCAGCCTTTGCGGTGACAGCTTGTAGGTGTTGTCCGTGTCAAAGTCGGTGGCCACGGCCACGGCGGTAGTTGTCGAGACCGGATCGGGAACGTCGCTCGCCACGGCGCATTCGAGGAAGTCGAAATAGAAATACCAGCCTTGGCTCGATGCGTTCTTGTTGCCCGAGAGCGTGATCACCACCTTGTGCTGCCCTGCCGCGACGCTAGAGAAGAGCAACCGCCGCGTCTGCGAGGTGGTGGCTGAGGGATAGTAGCAGTCGAGCGTCACCGGCGCGCCGCCGTCGAGCGTTGCGGTTACGATGCCGCAGGTGGTATCGAGGCGCGTGCCGACGTAGATGTCTTGCGTGTACTGGCAATGCGTCTCGATTGTGACGCTGGCACCGGAAGCCGCTGCGCGGATCGCCCGTCCCCGGCTCCAGAAGGCGAACGCGCCATTCACGGGGTCGTTGCCGGGGGCGGCTTCCCAGAATCCGGAGGTGCCGACCCACGTGCTGTCTTCTTCAATCCGGACTGACCCCGGCCCGGCCACCTGGAGCGATCGCTTGCTGGCCGGGCTGCTGGTCACCGTCCAATTGGTGACGACCACCTCCCACTCGGTGGGCGGGTATGCCTGGCTGTTGGGGAGCGCTGGAGCGATGGTCCACCAGACCTTGTCCACGTTGCTCCAGCCGAGCGCGGTGAAATCGATGTGAACGTGCCAAGAGACGTTGTCCGAGGAACCTCCGGATAGGTTCCAGTTGCTCGCGGTGAAGTAAAGCCGGCTGCTGCCGTTGTTATCCGTCTGGTAGAACGCGACCAGTTTGCCGTCGGCTCCCGGTGCGGCCGTAATCACCAACTGGTTCGGCACTGCCACGGCGGCACTGAGTACGACTGGGCCGTTCTGCACCCAATTGACCGCGTTGATTTGCTGCGCAATAGATTGAAGGATCGACGCTGCCGTCGTCTGCGTCAGCGTGTCGGCTGCCGATCCGTCCGAACTCGAAACCGCCACAGGCCCGGCGACGCCGGTCTTCAACGTGATGAAGATCTCGTTGCCGTACGTGCCTCCGATGCTAGCGGTACAGTTCGGATCGGAGGCGTTGATCTGCCCCGCGATGTTGTTCGCGACGCCCGCGCTATTGAGCGAATCCTCCACGCACGAATACGTGGCCGAGCCGATCGTGACCCAGTGGTTGTAGGCGGCGTTGCCTTGCCACCACATGGCTTGATCCGTCGTCGGGTGCGCCGCGGAAATCGCAGGGCTGACAAAGGACTGGTTCTGATACCACAGAGTGACCTTGTCGCCAGGCTGCGGGCTGTTCAGGTCTTGGTTGAGTCCTTCGTCCGTTGACTTCCTTGTGTATATCGCGCATCGGACGGGCTTGGTGGCGGGCGCAACGTTACTGGTTGCTGCCATGCTTCCTCCCCGGCTTGCCGCCTAGGCCAAAAAACGCGAAGCCGTTCCACGGCGTACCGGTTGCCTCGCGCACGGCGGAACTCAGGGAACGGTGGATCTGGCCGTCGTACTCGAAGCCGTCCTCCCGAACGCGGACGACGACATCCTTTCCCCGGTAGCGTCGCACCAGTTCGGTGCCGGGCATCGGGAGCCGCGGGTCCTCGGTCGGGGCGACGCGCGCTTCAATCGTGCGAGTTTCGTCCAGGTCCTCCTTCAAGAAGTTCTTGGGAGCCCGGATTCTGAAGTCCGAATCGTTGGCGATCTCCAGAGCGCGTCGGCGCGCGCGTTCCGAGAGGCCACCGTAGGCGTTCGCCTGCATGCGCCAGGCGATGCGTCGGAAGAGGAATTGCTTGTGGTTTGAGCGGCTCACTTCGCCGAAGACCTCTTGGTATTGGGCCTTGAGCTGCCCAACGGTCATGTGGCGGAGGCTCTCGATCTGTTCCCGAAGGGAAGTCGAGCTAATCGTCTCTGTTCTCATGGTGTTAACCTCTCGTCACATGACTCACTCTTTGTCTCGGAACAGTCAACTTGACGCCACGGAGGTCCAGGGAAGCGCAAGCGCATGTAGGCGGCGGCAAGAATGGCGGTGATTTGGCGGACGGCCTCGGCGCGATAAACATCGCGTTCTTTCATGAGCGGTCTCCTTGGAGGCCACCCACGACGATGTCCGCTTTGCGGTCGACGCGCCGTCTGGTGGATTATCGAAGCGGGTCGTTCCCGCGTCCGTTCACTATATACGTAGGAAACGTGGAAGATGTCTCACTCGGGGTCGGCGATTTCGCGCGGGCGTTAACAAAGGTGGAAAGACGGAACCAGAGACGCAGAGAACGGGCGCGGAGAGAGCGTGGAACTGGGTAGGACTCGGCGGGCCAACCATGGTGGGCTCGAATGGAGAGACGACCGGAGACGCGAAGTTCTGCAAAAGACTACGCGGACGCGCAGGACGATGCCGTCAACAAACGGGCACACAAAGCAATGGAGGGAAAGGATTTGGCTCCTCAGGTAGGACTCGAACCTACAACCCTTCGGTTAACAGCCCTAGTCGGAGACTACTAACACTTATGCGACTAAGTGCTGCTTGATGATAACTGCTCATACTTTGTGATACTTACTCAGGTGTCGGTTTGGAGTTACCTCGCAGCCATCACGACATAGTGCGACGAAACTCGATGAATTCTTACCTAGTGAGGGCACAAAATTGGGCACAGCAAAACTGGGATTGTGACTTCGATCACGCCTAGCTTTTCTTGAGCGAGATTCCCTTGTAATACAGATCACGCTTCCTCGCCTACACCACCGTGTCGCCCCGCACTTCGGCACCCCGGCTGCTCCATTCCGTCATGGGAGAAGCCGAAATGTTGGAATGCTTCCTGCTTGTCGGGAAGGTCGGAGCTGCATGGGCACCGCTCATTGCGATTCCAGCAGTGATCGCCGGAAGCGTGGCCTCGTTGTGGCTGATCCTCTCCGGCATCAAAGGCATCATTGCCGAGTCAATCCACCCGAGACGCACAGTTGCCCGCGCTGCGAGTCCACAGCTTGTCGTCAAGTGGATTGGCAAGCGGCCACAACTGAGGAACGTCGGGCAACACTGACGCACGAAGCGCTACACCAAAGTGTCTAGGAACTTGTTGAAATAGCCCGTCCGCAGGCATTGCGACTCGAGTTTTCGCGCGGGTGGGACATTCTCGCGATGCTTGGGTGGCTCTCCAAGCCGCGCAGTCGGCACCGCCCGCCGCTCTGCACTACGCTCCCGCCGGCCTTAGTCGCGGGATGCGCCACAGATTGTATGCGGCTACCGCGTACTGGAATAACCAACTCACTTTTTCCAGTCCGCGGAGCTTGACCTTCCTCATCCCCGCCACTGTTTTCAGCCACCCAAATGCCCGCTCGATGATCGGACGCCGCGATTGGCTCATCGCGTAGCCGCCGTGCCGGGTCGTCCGTCCGTCGATGGCGCTGCGGCGATTCTTGTTGTTTTGCGCCACGTGCGGCGTGATGTTCATCGCCTGCAAGGTCGTGACCAAGTCCCGGTTGTCGTACGCCTTGTCCGCGCCCAACGTGAAGCGCTGGCCGCGCCTATTCTTCCGCATCGCATCCGCCATCAAGATCGCTGCGTCTGCCTCCGCCGTTCCGTCAGCCTGCGTCAGCATCGCCTCCACGATGAACCCGTGCCGGTTCTCCACCATCACATGTCCCAGGTAACTCAACCGGGCTTCGCTGCCGCGCGACTTCTTATATAGCCGCGCATCGGGATCGGTCTTCGAGGCGTGCGTTGCATTGCTGCGCTTGTCCCCGTGGAAGCTCGCTTTACCTGGGCTGTCGCTGTCGCCACCGTCCTTGCGTTGGAAGCTCTTCTGACTGGCCCAGGCTTCGATCATCGTCCCGTCCACCGTGAAGTGCTCCTGCGACAGATGCGGTTTGGCTTGCTCGAGCACTTCGCTAAAGAACTCGCGGGCCACCGTCTCATTCAGCAGCCGCTCGCGATTCTTGCTGAACACCGCGTGATTCCATACCGGCTCGTCCATCTCCAGTCCCACAAACCATCGGAACAACAGGTTGTAATCGAGTTGCTCCATCAGCATCCGTTCGCTGCGGATCGAGTAGAACGTCGGCAAAAGCAGCGCCCGCAACAGGCGCTCTGGTGGGATCGACGGCCGGCCATTGTCGGCATACATTTTGTCGAACCGCTTCGACATCCTCGCCAGAATCTGATCCACCAACCGCCGGATCGCCCGCAGCGGGTGGTCTGGTGGTACCCGCTCCTCCAGCGACACGTAGCTGAACATCCCGCCTTGCTGTTTCTCGTCTCCGCGCATAGCAACTAGACGCTGCCAACACGTTCTTGGCTACACATCGACGGGCTTTTTCAACAAGTTCCTAGGTCGAGGATTTCATCGTCCTGCTCGTGCTGCTTCCCCGGTAGCGCACTCCCCGTGCCCGCAATTGCACGCGATAGACGGGCGGTTAGCGGACCCCTCACAGGTTCGGGGTCGGTTTTTACCGGCTGAGCTTGCGGCGCAAACCCGGCGTAACAGCCATGAGAATAACGCCCACGGTGCCGAAGAGAAGGCCGGTGCTTGGCTCCGGAACTGGAGGAGGAGGAGGTGGTGGTGGAGGAGCAGTCTGTTCGAGAATTGTGTAGTCGACCGAGGACATCGTGGCCTGGGCCGAGCCGCTGCCACCGTATGTGAGAGTACGGTAGCTGTAGTCGTACGCATATGTCCCGAAGGCGGCTATACCACTTGAAGATAAGACGGGTGCAAACATCCTTGGGCCGGTGTCGATAAAGCGATTGTTCAGGGGCTCGTCACTGTTTTGAAACGCCCAAATAAATTGGGTTACCGGTAATCCGGAGCTGTAGAGAAAATTGTAAGTCTCGATAACTGCCTCTGCGAGCGCGTCTGCACCCGGAGCGGCAGCGGCCGTTACCATTCGATTGTTGCCTTTTACATTGTTCCCAATTATGCTCCCTTCCGTGACGGATACGTCATAGAACAAGGCGCCCGTTTCGTTGGTGTAATCGCCAGCTGTCGACTCGAAATGGTCGGTCAATCTGAAGCCAGGATTCAAGGGATCTCCGGCGAGTGGCATGAAGGTAATGTCAGTAGCCGAGTTGGGGCTGGAGACATTTCCGATATGTGTAGCGATGTACGAAGTGAAATGGAAGTCCGTGTCGCCGATCGTGCAGGGGCCCTGAGCCATGACAGTAGCTATTGTCCCTGTGGCGCAGGGAAGAATTGGGTCGGCTATGGCCAAAGTTGGCAGTGTGGCAAGAAACGCCGCTGCCGTGAAGAGCAACGATGCTTTTACCATTTCTCCTCCTTGTACGAAGGAGTCAGCGCTTCCGCTGGCGGGTTCGTTTGGCAGCAGTATACATCATCAAGCAACGTCTGGTTAATAGACTCTTTTTATCCTCTGTGATAATCATCACTTCAGCGTGAGCGATCCAAGACCCGGCTCATTCGGAGACCAGTCGAGCGGTGGTCCGGATCTGGGCATTGAATAGGGAATTCCGTGTACGGCAACCGAAGGGATTCGTACAGGTCAAACGGCAGCCGGTTTGTGCTTTGTTTTCCGGCGCTGCCCACTGCCATTCTCGGCGACAGTTTCCGTACACTCCCGGTACGCATCCAGCGCCGTCATGACGGGAATGCCAAGCTGGGAAGCAATAGCACGCCAGCTCTGGCCGTCTTCCCGAAGCCTCACCAATTCATCCCGGCGAAACACCCGCTTGGGTCGGCCAACATGCTTGCCGTTGGCCTGTGCCACCCGGATGCCTGCTATAGTGCGTTCCCGGATCAACTCCCGCTCAAACTGCGCCACCGCAGCGAGGATGTGCAACAGGAGTTTGCTGGCGGGATTGGATTCATCGGTATCGAGGCCCTGCGAGGTGGCGATAAACCGCACCCCCAAGCTTGCCAATTCCTGAATCCCGCTGACGCAATGCACTAGCGACCTGCCAAAGCGGTCCAGTTTCCACACCAACACAACATCAAACCGGCGCTGACGGGCATCAGCCATCAGCTTGTCCAATCCCGGCCTGCTGGCTTTCGCCCCGCTGATTTGATCCTGGTAGGTGGCAGCGAGTTCCCACCCCCGGCGCTGCACGTACTCCGTCAACTCCCGGACTTGAATGGCGTTGTGCTGGTCGGCTGTGCTTACGCGGGCGTAGAGAGCGGCCCTCATTGGGCCGCCCCCTGTTGTTCTTCATCGCTGAGCCAGCGCCACTGCGACCCGTCCCACAATGCACGGCGCACATATATGCTGCCCCAGAGATAAAATCCAGTGGGACCTTGGGCATTCTTGCGAAGCCACGCCACGGCTTCCCGGTAATCCGGCCACCGAATCATGCCGCCACCTCGTTTGTGCGTACCTCGTCATCGGCATAGGCTGTCTCATCCGTGCGGCCCGGTTTGAAGTGCTCGCGTTGCCCGCTGAGGGCTTCCAGCTCCCGCCAATATTCCAGTTCGGCCCGGAGCTGCTCTTCAGCCATGCCCGCGAGTTCCTGGTACCGTTCCTGTCGCCTGCTCCAATATGGCGTGTTGCTATTCCGTCGGCCCGAATTCTCCGGCAGAAACCATTCCACCTCTACCGCCCGTTCCCGGCAGCGTTGTGCGGGCAGTGGGGGCGGCAAGGTAAAAGCACGTGAGGCCGAATGCTTGCGCGGTTTGGCCGTTCCGCTTGCCGTAATGAGCACGTGCGGATCGGTGCCCGTCAGGTTGCATTGCACCTCATAGGCAAGTCCGTCCCGATGCAGGGACCGGCACAGTTCCGCGAATCGGTGCCATGATGTGTCAAAGCGCTTTTCATCGCGCGTGCTTTCGACGGGAGTGTAGATCAGGTATCGGCCTATCATTGGCGTACCCCCGCCTTGAGGATTTGGTCGGCGGCATGGAAGATCTTCTGGGCACTACGCTCTGGAATCTCACTGCCCCACGATTGGATGTACCCGCGTGAGAATTCAGCACCCGGCAAGCCCAGCGATTCACAGCACAGCAGCGCCACGGATTCTGCCTCTACTTCCCGCAGGCTTCGTGGTGTCCGCTCGCTGCCGTCGTTTAGGCTGCCTTCAGCCGTGTGGCCCAGAACGACGTGAGCCAATTCATGAAATAGCGTCTTGTGCGGCATCGCTGCGACTGGCGAGACTGCCACCTTGCGAGCAGTCGCGTAGCCTTGGGTGTTGCCGTCAAGGTCATCAAACGGAATCCGCTCGATGTTCAGCGCTGCCAGCGTTCGGGATTCGTTCCAGTCTGGCAGTGGTTCGGGCTTGTATTCTGCCCCTTCGGTTTGCGTCAGCACGAACCAGTTATTGCGGTAGACAAACCGGGTGAACGCAATCTGCTGTTCCGTCTCGTTTCCCTGCTCATCGCGTGCGGTCTGCCTTGCCTTGCACGTTACCGGCATGCACAGCGTCAGGGCCTTCTCGCCCTTGCGGACATGCCGCCCCAGTTCCTTCCAGCGCATGAACGTTGCGATTGGGCCAGGTTGAATGCTGCGCGCCTTGCACTGCATCAGCGCCAGCAGTTGGTTGCCGATGCTGTAGTTGTGAAACCTGCTGTAGGCTTCGGAAATCGTTCCGGGTGTGTGAATTGCATCGTGCAGGATCTTCTGCCACGATACCGTTAGGTCTGGCATTGACTTACCTCAATGTTGGATTTAGGAGAGCAGCATCGCTCGCAACGTTGCTGTTCTCCGCTTACTCGCATCAACTCTAAACTAAATCTTGAAGTCTTGGAAGTTACAAGGGGTTACCCCGGATTGCCCAGAAATCGACCGGGGGGCGGGTCGAATCAAAGCAGGGGAGGTGCGGCGCAGACGTGGGCGTATGCTGTGGGACACTCAACAAAAAATTTGAAAAAAATTAAGAAGGGGAACGGCTAGTTGGTCGGCCTTTCAACCCGGTGCCAAACATATCCAACCAGCGCGACGATTGCGATAGTAATCAGAGACGTGGTTAGGCCATCTGCGTGGGTCCATGCGCTTACGTAATATGCTCCGCTGCCCGTTGCCACTGCAAAAAGCAGGGCAATCAAGGGGCGACCATAAAAGCCTCGCGGCTGATGGGAAGCTCGAAGCAGATACGACACTGTCTAGAATTATATCGACTGTTTCGCCTCTCGCGAAGCTCGGCCCCACCGTATTTGCGGGCTTCAAACCGTGGTTCACTCGCTGAGGGTAGCCTATGAGTTCGGCTTCACAAGGTTTACAGCTCCGAAGCTACCCAGGCCCTCCTGATCCGAAAGTCTGAAGCGCGGGGGCCTGATCAGAACGCGCTTGCGGAAGAAACGGGAGTTGAAGTTGGCAGTCCGTCAAAACGTGGGCAAGGCTTACTCCGACGATGAGAAGACTCGCCTGTTGGAAGCGGCACGTGAATCCGAGTCAGCCAGAATCTATCCCGCTTTGTGTTTGGCGTTAAACACAGGTCTGCGGGATGCCGAAATCCGCAACCTCCAGCTTGGCTGCCTTCATCTCGACGAACAGTACCTCGTTGTTGGAAAGAGCAAAAGCGAAGCCGGAGAAGGCAGGACAATCCCGCTGAATGCCTCGCTCTTCGCAGCGTTGTCCGATTACCTGCGCTGGTACAGGGAGCAGTTTGGTGCTGTCAATCCCAATTGGTACCTGCTGCCGTTTGGACGGCCTGGGCACCTGGACCCTACTCGCCCCATGACCACGCTCAAGACTGCTTGGGGGACAGCACGGGAGCGGGCTGGTGTGGCTGGGCGTTGGCATGATGCTCGTCACACCCTGATAACCGAGCTTGCTGAGACTGGTGCTGGGGACCAAACCATCCTGGACATTGCAGGCCACGTCTCACGACGGATGCTTGCCCGCTACAGCCACATCCGCATGGAAGCCAAGCGAAAAGCGCTGGCCGCTGTGGGAACCAAACTGCAAGCAGCTAAGGCTAGCGGCACTGAAGGCTAGTTTTGGAAGCACTGGGGCACAAAATTGGGCACAATCGAGGATTTTTGGTTGCGGATTCGATTTTTGATGGATTGTAAATCGTTGATTCTATTTGGCTCCTCAGGTACTTCGGCGCTTTCCAGAAGTAACCCACCCGTGCTTTCCAAAAATGAGCCAGCGATGGCCGGCTGACGGTCTGATGATGGCGGTTACGCCCCCGGAATCCTCATTGAGCGAAGACGTTGTTCTGTCCTTAGGTCCCAGTACTCGATGGTGCCGTCCGCAGTTCCGAAGATGATCGAGGTGCCATCCGGGCCAAGGGCCAGATTGCTGGTGGGTCGTGCTGCTGGCAGAGACCGCCGCTGGCCGGTATCAGGATTCCAGAGTTGCAGTTCCTTGCCGAATGCGGCAAAGACCACCCATCCGTTGGCGGAAACGGCTAAGACATCGACGTAGTCATGCTGTGCCGGCGACACGGCTGTCCGGCGCTTTGTTTTCAGATCCCACGCATATACGCGGCCGTTTTGAGATCCCATGAGGAGAGCGTTTCGGGCGGCGTCGAACACGATGGGGCGAAAGGTGAGGAACTCACGGTTTGCGGTCAAGTGCGCGATGAGTTGTCCGGAACGGGCGTCCCAGAGGCTGGGCCAGTGGCCGGCGTTGGCGATGGTTTGTTCATCCGGGCTGAGAGCGACCTCTCCGTAAATTGTGGAGCAACATATTTTGAGGCGTCGCGCACCGGAGCGGGCGTCGAGTGTTTCGATTATCTCGGCGGCTGTGATGACCAGGAGGATTTTGCCGTTGCGGGTGAATCGCACGGTTCCGTAGTTTTCGTGATCGGAACGGAGAAGGCGCGGAGCGGCCGATTGTGACAGATCGTAGGTTCCCAGATCGCGTGAGGCGATAGCGAGTGTGTGTTCATCGGGGCTGAATTGAAGATCATTTAAGGGACCGCGCGGGAATGCGAACTGCCGCGGGTCATCCAAGCGCATCTGATCCCAAACCGTGATGTTTGCCTGGGCGGTACCGGCGGCAAGCCACCTGCCTGAACTGCTCAAGGCGACATTCGAGATCCTTCGGTCGACCGGCGGATTCTTTAAGTCGATGAAGACGATCCAAGCGCAGAGGAAAATCGCGCACAACGAAACTGCCGCGACGACCGGTTTGCGCGCGATTTCGCCTATCATCCCTACCTCACTTTAGGACACCCGCCATCTGGTCTCAGTTCCAAGCTGATTTCATTTGGGCTAGAGTGTTGATTCTGCTGTGAGCCGGAGGTTTACTGGGCCCCGGAGAGGACTGCATTCCCCTCCAGGGCAAGAGCTTCTGGGAGTAGCCACCTCCCATGGGCCCTCCCGAGAGTCCTACACGTCCGCGCAAAAATCAATCAGCGGGGCGGCGGAAACGCCGGGCCCGCCGACCGCGTGCACGGTTCTGTCTGCTGAAGGGGTGCGAGCAGGGCTTTCATCCGCAGCAACCGCGCCAGCGGTATTGCAGTGAGCGCTGCCGCAAGGAGGCGCGCAAGTGGTCGCGGTGGAAGGCGCAGCAACGATACCGGGAAACGGCGACGGGCCAAGAGAAACGCAACCGCCAAAGCCGCCGTTACCGGGAGCGCGTCAAGAGCCGGAAAGCAGTAGAGCAGGGAGTTAACGAGGCCGCGAGGGTAATCACTCAGGAACATTTTTTTTCGAGCACATCTGTGACCGGCCTGGGTGCTACGAGCGATTCACATTCCAACGGCGAAGTCCATTGCAGCGCTTCTGTTCGCATGCATGCCGACGCGCGCTGGAACGAGTCGTGGAGCGGGAGCGGCGCTGGAAGCAGGCGCGCGTTTAATCCGGACATATTGATCGCCTCGCAAAATTTCCCTTACATTCGGCCTGTCGATGCAACTAGAGTTTCATCAGCTCGCCCGGCGTTGGGAGCATTTGCGCGTGCGCCATCCGGCGCGACAGCGGCGATTGCTAGCGTCGGTAGCCGACACTGGGCAGCAAACGCCCATCGTGGTAGTAGCCGCCGAAGGCCAGGCAGACCGCTATGTGGTGATCGACGGTTATAAGCGGATTGCGGCGCTCGAGCAACTGGGCCGGGACGTGGTGGAAGTGGTGGTGTGGCCGATGAGCGAGGCCGCGGCCGTGCTGCTCGACCGCTCGCTGCGTTTGTCCGAACGCGAGACCGCGCTGGAGGTGGGCTGGCTGCTGGCGGAGTTGGAGCAGCGCTTCGGCTACAGCCTCGATGAACTGGCGCGCCGGTTCGATCGCAGCGTGAGCTGGGTGTCACGGCGACTGGCGCTGGTGGAGGTTCTGCCGGAAGCGATCCAACAGCAGGTGCGCGAGGGCAAAATCCCGGCGCAGGTGGCGTTGAAGTTTCTGGTGCCCGTGGCGCGCCAAAGCCTGGAGGATTGCCAGCGGATGGCGGCGGTTTTCGCCCAGCATCGCTGCCACACGCGTGAAGCCGGCCAACTGTATTCCGCGTGGCGCAAGGGTTCGCCCGCGATCCGCCAACGCATTCTGGATGCTCCCGACCTGTTTTTCAAAGCGCAACGGCAAGCGCGGGAGCAAGGCCCAGGCGGGACCGGCGCCGAACTGTTACGCAATCTGGAAATGGTGGCGGCGATTGTGAGCCGCGCGCACCGCCGGCTGGCGGGTGCAGCGGCCACGGAGTTGGATCGCCAGCAATGCGAAGCCGCGCGGCGTCAGATCCATCACATTCAGAAGCAACTCCATCGCATAGACGAAGGCATCCCACCGGAGAAGGAACCGCATGTTGAGTCAAGCGCAACGCACCACGATTCTGGAACTACAGGCACAGGGAGTGAGCAAACGGGAGATAGCGCGGGTGCTGGGAATCTCGCGCGTGGCGGTACGCAAAGTGCTGCGATCGAACTCCACCGCCGTGCCGGAGTTGCAGCGGCCGGAGAAAGCCGAACCTTACCGGCAACAGATCCTGGAGCTTTTCGAGCAGTGCAAGGGGAATCTCGTGCGAGTCCATGAGGAGTTGGTGGCCTCCGGCGGCGCAGAGTTGTCGTATGCGGCACTAACGGCGTTCTGTCGGCGGCACGGAATCGGGTACGAACCGCCGACGCCAGCGGGCCAGTATGATTTTGCGCCCGGCGAGGAGCTTCAGCATGACACTTCTCCCCACGATCTCGAACTGGCCGGCAGGAAGCGCAGGGTGCAGACCGCGTCGGCGGTGCTGTGCTATTCGCGAATGCTGTTCTTCCAGTGCTACCCCACCTTCCGGCGTTTCGACTGCAAGGTATTTCTTACAGATGCGCTGCGTTACATGGGTGGCGCCACAGGCCGGGTCATGATCGATAACACGCATGTGGTGGTGCTGCGCGGCAGCGGACGCGACATGGTGCCCGTGCCGGAGATGGCCACCTTTGGAGAACGTTTCGGCTTTCAGTTTGTGGCGCACGCGATTGGGAATGCGAACCGTTCCGGGCGCGTGGAGAGACCGTTCAGCTTTATCGAGGGAAACTTCCTAGCCGGGCGCACATTCAGCAGTTGGGAGGATCTGAATCAGCGGGCGCGGGAGTGGTGCGACAAGATCAACTCGACTTACAAGAAACACGTCCGCGCGGTTCCCCGTGAGCTGTTCGCAGTCGAGCGGCTGCACCTGAAGCCGCTGCCGGCGTGGATTCCGGAAGTCTACCGGCTCCATCAGCGACTCGTCGATATCGAAGGGTATGTCGCGCTGAACAGCAACCGCTACTCGGTCCCGGTGGACTGGATCGGTCGCCGCGTGGAGGTGCGCGAGACCAAGGGCAAGATCGAAATTCAACTCGATGCCCGCCGCCTGGTCACGCACCGCCGCATCGCCGAAGCCGAGCACCAACGAGTGATGCTGACCGAACACCGGCCGCCGCGTGGCCACAGAGACGCGCGTCCCGATCCTCATCCCGAAGAAAAGGCCATCGTCACAGCCGTCCCTGAACTGGCCGATTATGTCCTGGGGTTGAAACAACGGAGCCGCAAGGTGGTCACGCTTGCCCTGAGGCAACTGTTGCGCTTGGTGCGGGAGTATCCACGGGAACCGCTGCTGGGGGCCGTGCGCGAGGCCGCCCGCTACGGTCTTTACGATCTGGACCGGCTGGAACGGATGATCCTGCGCCGGGTGACGCGCGAGTACTTTCTGCTCGATGGGGAATCTGACGATGACTGAAGAACTGGAACAACTGCTGAAGAATCTCAAGCTGCGGCGCATCCTGGAGATCTATGACGAACAGTTGCGCGCCGCCGATAAGGGCGACATCAGCTACTCGGACTTCGTCACGCGCCTGGTGCGCGCACAGTGGCAAGCGAAACAGGAGGGCGCGCTGGAGTGGCGCATCCGGCGCGCCAATCTACCGGAGCGCTGGACGCTGGAGACGTTCCCTTTCGCCCGTCAACCAGGCGTGAACCGCAAACAGATTCGCGGGTTTGCGGAACTGGAGTTCATCGCCAAGGCGGAAAACATCGTTCTGGTCGGGAAAACGGGTGTTGGCAAGACGGGAATAGCGTGCGGCTTGCTGCTGAAAGCGCTAGAGAACGGCTACCGCTGCCAGTTCATCCGCGCACAGGATCTGTTCGATGAGATGTATGCCTCTCTGGCCGACCGTTCCACGCGGCAGCTCCTGAAACGCCTTGCCCGCCTCGACGTACTTCTGATCGACGAATTTGGATATCTGACCTTGAAGCCTGAGCAGGGCAACATCTTTTTCAAACTGATGGAGGAGCGGTACCACTGCCATTCCACGATCATTACAACCAATCTGGTCTATGACGAGTGGCACAACTTCCTTGGCAACAAATCGATGGTCGACGCGCTGCTCAGTCGAGTCCGGCATTACTGCCACACCGTGAGCATCGACGGCCCGTCGCTGCGCGAACTGCAAGGTTGAAAGTACCCATCGATGGACGATGGTCGCAGCCAGGAAGAATATATTCGCCAGGTTTTGGAAGGGTATCGCAAAACGCCGGGTACAATGGGGACCGTCCGCAGGCCAGACCGCCTGCTGGCTGCGCAGCTCTTCCAACGCGGAGTCTCCGTGAGCGTGATCGAAAACGCGTTCGTGCTGGCGGCAACGCGCCGATTAATGCGACCCGCCGATGCCCAGCCGCTCGCCACCATTCGTTCGCTGGCTTATTTCCTGCCGGTCATCGAGGAAGTGCGGGAACTGCGCGTCAGACCGGACTACTTCCAGTATCTCCGCCACAAGCTCCAACGCATCGCGCCAACCCGGTAGGCACCCGCCCCGTTCGGCGCGGATGATGGAAAACCAAACCGCACGCCTGCGGCGTGGATGATATCGCCTGCTCCCTCGACTCCACCAACGAACACGCGTTCGGCTTGGATGATGGCCCTCTGAAGCGTATTCCTGTTCCCAGTTTCGTTCTCACGGTGGGTCAGTTCAATCAAGCGCTGCTGGGTCATTCTTGCCGAGCGCCGAAGACCGTGCAAGTCCAAGAACTCAAAACCTGAGCCCGCCTTGCTACAAAATGAAGCCGTGCGGTTCACATCTCCTCTTGGATTAGCGGAAGGTCGCAGAGATCGACCACCATCGAGTGAAAGCTCCATTCGAACCAGCGATCGAACGCGTCCAGATCACGCCGGTTCGGCCACGTAGCAGGCACACGATACCACCCATCCAGTTGCTCCTCGAACATTTGACCGCACACCTCCCCCAGATATTGGCGCGCTTCTTCCTCGTTCTCACACTCCGGTAGCAGATAGACCGTCGGCTCTCGCTGGAGATCTTCCTGACTTAACTCGTTGCTCGTTGGATCCGCCCGATGCAGCCAATCCAGGAATGGCTGGTCTGGCTTCACCACAATCGCCGTTCGGTTGAAAGTGATCATCCTGTCACTAGTGGACCCGTGTAAATTTTTCGGGCTTTTCCGCGGAACAGAGGCGGCTGGCCGAAGGCAAGACCTACGAACCAAAAACGTTCATCGAGCACCGCAACTGGCATACGTAAACAGGTAGTTAGGGCTATTGTCTGCGCTCAGTTACTGGTCGTTGGCGAAGCGGGAGTGGACACGAAATAAATTGATTAAGTAATGGCAGTCGGGGCATGTGACTGCACCCCGAGCCACTGCTTGATGTGCTCGTACACTGTAGGCTTGCTGAGGAGGTCAAAGTGGTTCATGGCATGACCGATCCACCGCTGGGATTCGGCGAATGACAAGGTCATTGCAGGGTCTTCGTGACGGCCCAGGGCGCTGTCCACGGGCACGATCCCGTCTCCGGGAAGCTCGTCGTTGAGGCCGCCCGGCTTCTCCCGGGTCGCGGCAATCGCGTAACACTGTACTCCTTCTGGTAGCGGCATCGGTTGTCGAAGGTCTCCCGACTGCTCGAAGCGATCACGCCCATACCAATCGTCGTCCAGTAGGTTGCCGTAGCGGAGGTCGGTGATGCCGGCACTTCGAATCTTACCCAGACGAGCGAGGGCGTTAGTGTAGGGGCTTAGATCCAAGGCACCGATCACCCGGTTACCTAAACGCTCCAGTGGCGTACCGTGATGTGGCGTGCCAAGGAAGATGATCTTGCGCAGTTGCCGCGGCCATTTTTGGCCCGCCACCGTGGCGTAGTGATAGGCACTTCGTGATACTAGGCCTCCCATACTATGGGCGATGATTACAAAGTCTTCCAACGGTACAGGCCATTGATCGAGAAGGGCCTCAAGCAACTTGGCGAAGGCAAACCCGTTCGTGGAGACATGCAGGCCGCTGTTGTAGTGCAGATGCACCGGTGTGTATCCCAAGTCGCGGGCTAGCGCCGCCCCATGGTCGTGCCGTTTTCGCTTCCACTGCAGATCATTCATGCACAGCCCATGCGCCAGTACGACCAGCTTGCTGTTTAACCGGGGAATAGCGCCTGCCAGAGCCTTCCGTTCGATCGTTAAGGGCTTGCCTTTGTGGCGCATGCGTATGGGAATGGCCAGCGGATTGTCGGTTGCCGCCAGATAGTCACCCATCACGCCGTTCAGCGCTGCTAGCACGGCTTGGCGTTCAGGCGGCGAACTCCTCTCCTCCAGCATTGGTACAAGCGGAGCGAGAATGGCCTCGATCCCACCACCCACCAACCCGGTCACCGATCGGATGCTCTCGTAAACCAGACCCGTAATGCCGCTGGGCGGTCCCTGGGATGGCATATCGTGGATTCCTGGGGCACGAGCGATGTTGTCGTGCATTGCTTCTACCAGTTCAGTAAGTCCCGCAGTGGCGTCAATCGCCAGCCGACTGAACCCGAGAAGATCCGAGGTGTGAATATGACTGTCTTTGGTCACGACAACTCCATAAACTCAGTGAGACTGAGCCGCAAGGACGCCGGCCGCATCCTAACTGCTTAGTTGCAGGGAAGTCTACATCAACGCGGTGTCTTGCGTACGGCCGCTCTTACGCCGTGCCCCCAACCGGCACTTGCCATCGGAACAGGAAGAAGCGATGACCGCAAAGACAACACCAGTAGGGTTGAAGAAGCCATTGGAAAGCCGTCTCCATAAAACTTCGGGCGTCTACGCTTCTAAAGTCGATGGATCTGCAATGCGGGCAGTGAGTGGAGCAGAGCCCTACCATGCCGCGGATCATGGCTCTACGTCAGCTTTGGTGGCAATGGTTGCGGCAGGACCGGCGCGATTTGGCGACGCCGTGGAGTAATGTTGGCGGGGGTCGGTTCGCCGGCTGGCCACAGCCCGGCTTGCTTCGCGCGCTGCCGTCAGTTGTTCCGGTGTTCTCAGGTCCGGCTCCGACAGCTTGCCCCGTTCTTTGGCGCGCAAAACCTGTCGTTTATGGCGCTTTAGCAATCTTTTGTTCATCCGTGTCCTTGACCCTCCCGCCGCGCGAGCACTTATTCGCTTGGCTCCTCCACAATTCCGCAGATCATGGCTTCGGTCGTGAGCATGAGAGAGGCTATGGACGCTGCATTCTGAAGAGCTGTGCGAGTCACCTTGGTAGGATCGATCACGCCGGCCTTCACCAGATCTTCGTAGAGTTCGGTGGAGGCGTTGAATCCGAAGTTCGGATCCTTGTTCGTCTTGATCCTCTCGACCACCACGGCGCCTTCGGTACCGCAGTTCAGCACGATCTGCCGCACGGGCTCCTCGCACGCGCGACGGACAATGGTGACGCCGAACTGCTCGTCGCCCTCTACCTTGAGAGCCTGCAACGCAACTGAAGCTCTCAGCAACGCCACGCCTCCGCCGGGTACGATGCCTTCCTCGACTGCCGCACGCGTGGCATGTAGAGCGTCCTCGACCCGGGCCTTTTTTTCCTTCATCTCGGTTTCGGTTGCGGCGCCCACTTTGATGATCGCCACGCCACCGGCCAGCTTCGCCAGTCGCTCCTGCAGTTTCTCGCGGTCGTAGTCCGAGGTTGTCTCTTCGATCTGGGCCCTAAGCTGCTTGATTCGTCCCTCGATGTTCTTCTGCGATCCGGCGCCATCGATGATAGTTGTGGTGTCCTTGTCCACCGTGACGCGCTTGGCGCGCCCAAGGTCCTCCAGCTTGATGCTCTCTAGCTTGATGCCGGTCTCTTCCATGATTGCCTTGCCGCCAGTTAGAATCGAGATATCTTCCAGCATTGCCTTGCGGCGGTCGCCAAAGCCCGGCGACTTCACGGCGCAGGCGCTGAGCGTGCCGCGCAACTTGTTGACTACGAGCGTGGCCAGGGCTTCGCCTTCCACCTCTTCGGCGATCACTAGCAGTGGCTTACCTGCGCGCGCAATCTGCTCGAGAATTGGCAGCAGGTCCTTCATGTTGTTGATCTTCTTGTCGTGAATCAGAATGTAGGGGTCCTCGAAAACGCACTCCATGCGCTGGGCGTCACTCACAAAATAGGGGGAGAGATAGCCGCGGTCGAACTGCATCCCGTCAACCGTCTGCAGTTCCGTCACCATAGTCTTCGACTCTTCGACTGTGATGACGCCATCCTTGCCCACTTTCTTCATGGCCTCGGCAATGATGTTGCCGATGGTGGTATCGCTGTTGGCGGAAATGCTGCCCACCTGGGCGATCATCTCGCCGGACACAGGTTTAGACAGCTTCTTAACTTCCTCGACCGCAACTTCCACCGCTTTATCGATGCCGCGCTTGATTGCCATCGGATTCGCCCCGGCGGTGACCGCTTTGATGCCTTCCCGGTAGATTGCCTGGGCCAGAATCGTGGCTGTCGTGGTGCCGTCTCCGGCAATGTCAGAGGTTTTCGATGCCACCTCCCGCACCATCTGGGCGCCCATGTTCTCAGTGGGTCCTTCAATTCGATCTCCTTGGCCACCGTCACACCATCTTTCGTGATCGTGGGGCCACCGTATTTCTTTTCGAGAACTACATTCCGTCCTCTGGGACCGAGCGTCACCTTCACTGCGTCGGAGAGCTGGTTGACACCGCGCAGGATCGCTTGACGGGAGTTGTCACTATAAGTAATCTGTTTTGCCATGGATATTTTCCTCGTGTTGCGGATTTGAATTAGCTAGCTTTAGCAAGTGCCTGGGGGGCTGCATCCAGCACACCGAGGATGTCGTCCTCGCGCATGATCAGGTACTCAGTGTCACCTACCTTGGTGTCGCTGCCAGAGTACTTCGCAAACAGTACGCGGTCGCCGACCTTGACGTCGACAGCCACCAAAGTGCCATTTTCGAGCCGCTTGCCGCGCCCGACGGCAATCTTCGCCCTCTTGCGGTTTCTCCTTCGCAGAATCGGGAATGACGATGCCGTGGCGCATGGTTTCCTGTTCCTCGATCCGCTTCACCACGATGCGGTCGTATAGGGGTCGAATCTTCATGATGCCGTTAGCCTCCATTTGAATTTGATTCTGTGAAAGATGTGCCGGGCCGGAGCCCGCCGCGTGAGCCGGAGAAAAGCATGCCCTTCTGCAGATGCCGTGGGTGAGCGCAGACACTCACATAGGGCACGCTCAAGAACGATTTACTCGTAACCCGCGCAATCTCGATGCTGTTGCAGTGCTGTGATTTCACGTTCGCGATGAGTCGCTTCAAAGCGGAGCGCAGCGCTTTTTGCCTGTCAAATCCGAAGACCGTGGCTTTGATCTCCCCAGCCATGAAGAAGAAAGTCCATCCTTCTTCCTGAATCGCCTTCTCGAAGGCGGAACGAGCGCCGTTAACCGCCGCCCATCCATTCGAATCAGCCTCGGTCTGTAGCAGGAGGGATCTCGGCAGATGCGTGCCTTCCCGAACCAAAATGTTGCCGGCTGTGATTGTGTCCGTCATGGCCGCTTCAGTTCACAGAACCTGGGATCGCGCTCGCGGAATGCGGGACCAGCAGTTGCACTGCCCATCATGTTCGTGTACCTCCTTCGCTTGTTTATTCGCGCCCTAAGTTCCTCTGTTGCAACGAAGGCTGGCATGCCTGGTCCTCATTTCCGCAACCGTCAGCGGCGGGAGTCCTGGGCAACCGGATTCAGCTCCTGGGACATCACGACATCCTCGGTTGTCTGGGTGACCTAAGGGGACGATGATCAGATCGCCTGACTTAGCTCAGATGATCTGCGAGTGGGCGGAAGCGCTCAGCCGTTAACTATTATTAGTTAATAAGCCTTGCTTGTCAAGCGGTACTTATGTGAATATTGGAGTGCCGATTAACCTCTGAGGGTTAAGTTCGGCAGGACCATCCGATGGACGTTTCCCTCCTGATCAGGCATCGTTTAAAAGAACTTGGCCTTGAGCAAAAAGATCTCGCCGCGGCCGCTCAAGTAACCGAATCGTACATCTCGCAACTGCTGGCCCGGAAAAAGGCTCCTCCCGCGCCTAGTCCACCGACATTTACGAGAAGATCGGCAGAGCCTTGAAACTCCCGAACGGTGAACTTTCGAATCTGGCCGAGCTGCAACGTAAGGAGGAACTGAGGAAAAGAGTAGCAGAACCCGCGCGGCCTCTCTTCAAAGAGTGTCGAGAGTTAATTCTGCGCAAATGCGATTCCGCTCGGCGAAAAGAAGTGCGGCGGATTTTCGAGAAAGAGCCGTTCGGCGAATTCGAACGCCTGGTTACTCAAAAGCTTCTGGATGTCGCCCAGGGAGTTGCCAAAGAGGAACTGGAAAGTGAAGAGTGGCTGCGTCTGATGGCCACAAGCGCGCGCAGCTATGAGCAGGTGCGCATTGTCCTTCTCGAGTTCCTGGACACGGACGTCTTTAACATTTCCGATGAAAACTGCGTCGCCTTCCTGGATCCGATGATCGACTCTTGGGATATAGATCTTAAGAGCTTTGGCATGGAGGTCATTCTAAACCGCCGGCTTGCTGCCGACACTCGGAAGCGATTTGCCTTTGCCGAACAGGAGCCACCAAAGCGCGTCGCCATAGAGCCAGGGCTCGCGCAATTCCTGAAGGACGCATCTCTGAGTGGCGGCGCCACCGAAGAGGAAATCGCGTTCCTGAAGGCTCTGAAGCTGAGCGGAAAGCGACCTTCACCAATCTACTATTACCGGGAACTACAAAATCTGAGGGATCCACTTCATTTCCCGTCTGTCGCACAATCCGGAGATTCAGATTGATCGAAGCGGCGCGAGGCCGCCGGGCAGCAAAGGAATGCCCTCATGAAAAGCAATTCTAAAGTCCGCAAGACCGCTCTCGTCGGCGACCACTTGCCGCGCAAGTGTGGCATGGCTACGTTCACGTCCGACCTCCTAGCCGGCGTCGCAAGCGCGCACCCCCAGAGCCAGTGCCTGGCCGTGAAACGCCTAAAGTGAACGTATCTGTGTTATGCTCATCATGGATTTGATTCCGCCCAATTATTCAAGGCAGACTGGTTTAGCCTACTTCGCTACATTCGTCCACCTTCCAAATTAGCCGTTGTTCAAACCAGTAAAGGAAACGAAACGAATGAAGAATATTTATGTAGGCAACCTCAGCTTCGGAGCAACCGAAGAGACCGTGCGTTCACTGTTTGAACCCCACGGAACTGTCGGACGCGTCAACATCTGCACGGACCGTGATTCGGGACAACCAAGAGGTTTTGGATTTGTCGAGATGGACAACGATGGTGAGGGTGAGAAGGCTATCGCTGCTTTGAACGGTACAAGCGTCGATGGCAGGGCGCTGAACATCAACGAAGCCCGACCAAAGAACGATCGTGGCGGCGCTGGTGGCGGCGGTTTTCAGGCGCAAACGCTGGTAGGCTCCCACGCTATAAGCCCGATACGGATATGTAGTCCGATCGGGGCCGCAATTACTTTCTGCGTTGGCTACCCGGCCATCTGCTAAACTTGGAGTTGGCATCACCCACCATGAGCCGAGCGGCCTAGCTGTCTTCCGGCCACCTTTACCGTCCGTCCCGGATGGCTTTTGCCAGAAAAGGACGGAACCTAGTGCAAGCTCCCAATAACCTGTCAGCGTTAGGGACTGGTGATGAAGTATTCTTCGCCAGTGGACCATATGGCTGCACCCTCGGAATCTTCGTCAACCTTAGAGCTGATCCCGAATGGGCCGATATCTTAGAGCGGAACTCGCAGGTTCGATCTCACCCGGTTGAATGGCCAGAACAAGCTCGACCCGGACATCTGAAACCACTCGCTCAGACCAATTGCGCCCTTTAGGGCGCCAAGGGAGATACCAGATGAACAATATTTTCGTAGGAAACCTTAGCCCGGACGCCACTGAACAGGACATCCGATCCATCTTTGAGAAACATGGATTAGTGGACCGGTTCAGGATGATGATTGATGGGGAGACCGGCCACCCGAGAGGCTTTGCGTTTGTCGAGATGACAGACGATAGCGCCGCGGAAAAAGCGATCGCGGCCCTGAACGGCGCTGAACTCAAGGGACGGGGCATCAATGTGAGCGCAGCTCGTCCACAATTGTATCGGCACTCCGGCAACGGAGGCTCTCGTTCCAAGAAGGAGGTCACGGTAGTGACGGCGGTGGAAAATGAACGAGGCGAAGCAAGGACAATGATGACCAAAATGGTTCGCTCCCGATTCAATCATGAGGTGGGTGAGAGCGTCGAAGGATGAGAGATTTCTCGGAAGGAGCATCGTCGCCCCGCCGGACTCTGTCGAGCGACGGCGGGGGATTTATGACTATCTCGTTGAAGTACCGCCGATAAGTGTGATGGCGTGTCCCTCTCGAGAAGCAGCGGCCACGCGAGATGCCTACACACGATCAACTCCTGATGGGATGGGTGGACGGCTGATTCGGCGGATCCCCTCACGATGAGCTAGCTAGTCTAAATACATGTCCTGACAGGATATCCCGTTTCTTTGCCGAAATTACTAGTCCAAGCATCGACATCGGGGAACGCATGAAACATATAGCCTGGAAACCCACCCTTGATCCAAACCAGCGCCTTCCACAAATGGCTGATGCCCGGCACGATCGGGGGATCATGTCAGTCGGTTTAACTGGACGGGTGAGGGCTAGCAACAAAACCGTTTTCAACGGCTGGCTCCAGTTGAGTGCAAGCCTCCGCGGAAATGGTTTGGCCAAGAAGTACGCCGGCGACGGCCGCGCTGGATGGGACTGTTGACGCCGATCAAATGAAGCTGCATGGCAAGACGCTGGCGGCCTCGGCGTCGGTTGATTCCAGGACCGCGCCCGCGATCGGCTTCTAACACGCCTGGCTGAGAACGAAGAAGTTCTGATTGGGGTCCGCAGCCTGCTGACAGACGCGGTTCAGGAGAACCGCCAACTTACACCTGCCGGAGAGTGGCTTCTCGATAACTTTTATCTCATCGAAGAGCAGATTCGGACAGCCCAAGAGACACCTGCCAAGAGGATACAGCCAGGAACTGCCGTCTCTAATAAACGGAGCTTCGGCTGGACTTCCGCGCGTGTATGACATCGCACTGGAGACGATTTCTCACGGTGACGGACGGGTGGATCCCCGAGAGCCTCACCAGCTTCGTAGCAGCTTACCAAACAGTCACGGCTCTGAAGTTAGGCGAATTGTGGGCCATCCCGATCATGCTACGCCTGGCACTGATCGAGAATCTCCGGCGCGTGGGCACCCGGGTCGCGGCCGACAGGATCGACCGGAGCCATGCAGACTCTTGGGCGGACCAGATGACGGAGGTCGCCGAGAAGGACCCGAAAAGCCTGATTCTGGTGATCGCGGACATGGCCCGATCGAGTCCTCCTATGGTGAGCTCGTTCGTCGCGGAATTTGCGCGCCGGTTGCAGGGACAGAGTCCTGCTTTGGCATTGCCGCTCACCTGGATTGAGCAGCAACTCTCTGAGTCCGGCCTGACGATTGAGCAGTTGGTGCAGTCGGAGAACCAACAGCAGGCCGCCGACCAGGTTTCGATCAGCAACACAATCGGCAGCCTCCGATTTCTCGGAGCGATGGACTGGCGCGAGTTCGTCGAGACGATGAGCGTGGGTCGAGCAGACGCTGCGCGAAGATCCCGGCGGGGTATACGGCAGAATGGATTTTGCCACACGCGACCGCTACCGTCATGTCGTGGAGAAGGTGGCAAAGAGCAGCCGGCTGCCAGAAGGCGATGTGGCGCGCAACGCGATCCAACTGGCACACGAGGGTCTAGCCCGGAAAGGCGGCGAAAATCGAACGGCGCACGTTGGCT
>CAVWAJ010000019.1:0-204488 GCA_963752965.1 Terriglobia bacterium
TCAAATTCCTATCGTGGCATCGGCCGGTTCTCAAAACGAAAAGTGGTTCAGACTCCACATGACCGGACACACTGGTTACGGACTCCCGTCTAGAGTGCGAGACGTTCACGCAGACTTATAGTCGCGGACGTGCAACTTCTGCCGCGAGCCAGCGAATTCCCCCGCGGGTATTCGTATGGCGCCCGTTGTTTCGCATTATCGGCGTCTATTCTGTCGCGAGCCTCGCAGCCGTCTGATGATCGTCTTCATACTAAGGAGTTCACCGGGAAGCTCTCGACAAAGCGATCCAGGGCCTCATCACTCAGGACCTCATGGGCGTCACCGCTGTTGTTAAGGTCCACTATCTCAATCAGAGTGCCGCCTGGGCCGAAGCTTTCGCCCCGCGATGGTCTGCTGAGTAGCATTTTTTAGATCTCCCGATTTGCACACCTCCAGGCTCTCCGCGAAGAGTTCTGGCGCACACACATCGTACCCGTGCGAAATTCCAGGCAGCGTCCCAGATCCGTTCGCACGGACGTAGAATGTTTTCTGCGTTACGATTTGCGCCATGCCAGCCAACCACACCGATCTCGAAAAGCGACTCTGGGACGCCGCCGCCGAACTCCGGGCCAACTCCAAGCTGAAATCATCGGAATATTCCGTCCCGGTGTTGGGTCTGATCTTCCTTCGCTACGCCGATCACAAGTTTGGCGAAGCGAAAAAGAAGCTCTCTCAACAAGGGAGCGGACGCCGAAAAATCAGCAAGACGGACTATCAAGCCCAAGGGGTTCTGTTCCTCCCGCAGACGGCACGGTTCGTATTCCCTTGCGAATTCCCGTTCCAGCTTGGCCTGTTGATCTTCGTCAAGATCGGCTGATTCGAGAATCTCAGCCATATCTTCCGTCAGGTTGGCAAAACATCACCACGCCGGTTTGTGGCAAAGCCGGTCCTCTAGCACGTGAACGGTCTACCTGATTCCAGTTCCCCACGAACTCCGGGGCTTCACCTTTCAGTAATGAATCCGTGGCCTCGATAGCGTGTTCGGAAGTCACATGACGGCCACTCGGTGGTAGGCTTAAAGGTGGTCCATGAGCCATAAATGGAAGTGAACTGTGCTCCTTAGATTCTTTCGCGAATACGTCTTTAAGTTGGTTGTCAGCGTGACAATCGTTGCGACCGTTGCTGCTTGGGCTTTGGTAAACAAATACTGGACATGGCCTAATGCTTTAGTAGGCTCGGTGTTACTTCTAAGCGGGACGTTGTATTTGATGGACAGGTTAGGCGTTGGTCCATCCACGAGAAGTCGAGTGCGGAACTGGTTAGATGGCTCAGGTTTTGGGATTCAGACGATTCAAGATGAAAAAGAATTTCACTTTGCAATGATTGATAACGTTGGTCTGCGAACGAATATTTGGCAGATTCGTGCTGGTCAGCCGATCACCATTGTGATGTCTAACCTGACGGCGACCCCGGAACAATTAGCTTATTTTCAAGCCCTTGACCATAACCGACAATTCGAGTTTTGGAAGCGCATAAGATTGGAACTCTTAAGGTTCAGGATTGCTTATACCCATCTAAAACTAGATGGTGACGGAGTGTCCCTTTCTGACCAAATAGTGGCTTCGAGGGCATTGACAGGCGTTGAGTTCCTTAGCCGCGTGATGTTTGTTCGGTCTGCTGGAAGACTATACCTTGAACTTCTGGCGCAAGAACCTCCAACGATACCTACCCCGTCAAAGGCCGCATCTCGTGGTCAGGATGCGGGAATCGTGCCATCATGAGAGATGGCGACCGAGCGGGGAATTTGCACTCCAAAAGTTCCAAGAGAATTAAGAGAGTTGTGGTTCGCACGTCAATAGCGGAGAAAATCGCGCGTTTCATAAGGGGCTGACGAATGGCTTTTTTCTTCGGATGCTTGGCGTCCACGTGGGTTGGTCGCAAGATCGGATGGGCGTTGTCCCGGAGTCTTCTGTATACCTCCAATTGGGGCGTCTGCATTGTCCTATGCCTGGCGTGGGCTACCGGCGTGGCGTATGCCCTTCGGCTCTTCATCCTTGCCATGCAACCCGGCTTGCTTCTGAAGATTTTCGGATACGGAGCCGGGGCTTACATATCGATTCCAAATTTCGGTTTGCTTGATGAGAGCACCATTCCACCATCTGGAATGCCACGCCACGTGTTTATCAAAGGCGTGCCGATGTTTCTGTTCATCGTGGCGTCCATTACATTCGGCTTCGCGGTTTCCGGTCCGTCTTCCGGTTCTACGGCTGACCAACTCACCCCCAACGAGTTCAGTGTCCTTTCTGCTACACTTTCCAAGAAAGAACCGCTAAAGGGCGGCGACCTAAACTCTCTGAGAGAAATGCTAAAAGGCTATGCGTCTCGCACCGGTCATCCGGTATCTCGAAAGGAAATCACCGTTGTAACAGAGGCATTCAACACATCAACCGCCTACTACGATGAACTCAATCAGTCCATGCTGCTTTCTTGGGATACCGGCCAGTTCCAGACCACAAAACAGTTCGACCGTCTTTACACTCAGATGGAGCAAGACGGCGGGAGAAAGCCGGAGAAGTTGGTGAACGACAAGAACAGAATCAGGCTTGCTGCTAGGCACGAGCCTGTTGAAACGGATGAGGGTGGACTTCAGTACGAACTGAGCCGGGATGGCATACTTCAGAATCTGAATGAGATCAAGGTTTCAGCCGATAATGCACGTCAGGTGATTTCGGTATTGAATGAACTTGCCCGATAGGGGGTCTCGCCTTCATGAAAGGGACGCCCGGATCGCTCAAAGTCAATGTTCACTCTAACTGGCTACCTTCACACCTCGGCTCTTCAGCCACTCCCGCAAGAGTGATTCCACGAGCGCCGAAAACTCCCCGTCATCCTTCAACAGTTCGATCTTGACTGCCCCACGCACGGCCCTGTGGATGTAGATGCTCATCTGGGTGTAATCCGGACTACTGTGCTTTGCGCGTGGCCTGCCCAGTTTGGGCTTTTCCGGCTTGGCCGGTTTCGTTGGCCTTTTCGTCATACACGCAAGCGTACCATCACTGCTTACTTTTGGCAATTTGCCATTTTGAATACTTGAAAGTCGTCCGGAAATCCCGTACGATTAAGATATGAAATGCGCCATCTACGCCCGCGTCAGCACCATCGATCAAAACTGTGAGATGCAACTACGTGAACTGCGGGAGTACGTTATGCGCCGTGGATGGCGGATTGCCGGGGAGTACGTGGACACCGGCTTTTCAGGCAAGAAATCAAGCCGCCCTGCACTGGATCGCCTAATGGCCGATGCCGCGCAACATAAGTTCGATTGCGTGTGCGTCTGGAAGCTGGACAGGTTTGGCCGAAGCGTGCTCCATCTGAATCAGCAATTGGCCGCTCTCACCAGCTACGGCGTTCGGTTCATATCCACCAGCCAATCCCTTGATACAGACCAAGCAAATCCCACCAGCCGCTTGTTGCTCCAGATCCTCGCCAGTGTTGCGGCCTTTGAATTGGAGATGATCCGGGAACGAACTCTGGCAGGCGTCCGGGCTGCAAAAGCCAACGGGAAGACCCTCGGAAGGCCCAAACGGGTCTTTCGCCGGGATGAGGTCATTCGGCTCCGTGACGAACAGGGCCTATCGTGGCGGGCAATCGGCAGGGAGCTTGGAATCCCGGTCATGACGGTGGTGGATGCGTACAAGCAGGAGTGTACGGAAATCGTACCACCCGAAATGCCCACTCTGGCCCCGAAATCAAAGAGGAAAGTTCACGTTGCCTGACTGTACGGCAAATGAAGGATTGGCGTACAGGCTCCACCCGCTGAGATGGCCAGTCAGAATGCCGTTTCTGGCTCCCTTCGCCATTTACTAGATCCGTTTCGCTACTGGCCGTGACAGAATGTATCGCTTGAGTTCCGATGCTTTTTCCCTGAAACCGTAGATGTTGCACATATTGATCCAGATGATCTCGTCACGATTGTGAGCGGCGTCGGTGATGGCCTCCTTGTGACAATCGAACAATCGCTCAAACTTATCAAACATTTCGTTGTTGTCCATCTTGAACTCCTCGATAGGTTACATTCACCTTCACTTTGAAGTAGGTATCGCATGGCCCGTCATTGCGCCGCCCCTTGGGTGAGCCTTCGTAGCCTGTGCATGAGATCGTTTTCTCGTACTCGGTGCGCTTGCTCTCGACCACCGCCCATCGGATCAGATGATCGAGATCGAGACCACCACCGAAGCAGCGGGGATTCCGGCAATCGATTGTGGCCGGAACAGAATTCTCGTTGTACACGTACACACGCCCTGTTTCATGGCGGTACGGCTCGAAGCCTTCACCGGTTGGGCGCACCTCCACCCGAATGCTATCTATGCTCGGATACGCTTGATGAAAGCTGTCAACCTTCTGGCGGAACGGGTAGTTCTTCGTCGCCTCAACATCTGACAGCTTCATGTGATGTTGCGCCATCCTTAACTCCTCTCATAGAACTCGTACCCCAACATGTTGGGGTACGATGCAATCCTAGCACAAGTACGAAGAAAAGGAGAAACAACAAGGAAGCCCCGCAAACGTTGATTCTAATTGGCTTATGGTGATGCGGTGCTCTAAGAAGTTGTTGAAATAGCCTATCCACGGGTATTCCGACTCGAGTTTCCGCGTGGACGGGACATTCTCGCGATGCTTGGGTGGCTCTCCAAGCCGCGCAGTCAGCACCGTCCGCCGCTCTGCACTACGCTCCCGCCGGCCTGAGTCGCGGGATTCGCCACAGATTGTATGCCGCTACCGCGTACTGGAATAACCAACTCACTTTTTCCAGTCCGCGCAGCTTGACCTTCCTCATCCCCGCCACCGTTTTCAGCCACCCAAATGCCCGTTCGATGATGGGACGCCGCGATTGGCTCATCGCGTAGCCGCGGTGCCGGGTCGTCCGTCCGTCGATGGCGCTGCGGCGATGCTTGTTGTTTTGCGCGACGTGCGGCGTGACGTGCATCGCCTGCAAGGTCGTGACTAAGTCCCGGCTGTCATACGCCTTGTCCGCTCCCAAGGTGAAGCGCTGGCCGCGCCTTTTCTTCCGCATCGCATCCGCCATCAAGATTGCGGCGTCTGCCTCCGCCGTTCCGTCGGCCTGCGTCAGCATCGCCTCCACGATGAACCCGTGCCGGTTCTCGACCATGACATGTCCCAGATAGCTCAACCTGGCTTCGCTGCCGCGTGACTTCTTGTATAGCCGCGCATCGGGATCGGTCTTCGAGGCGTGCGTTGCATTGGTGCGCTTGTCCCCGTGGAAGCTCGCGCTACCTGGGCCGTTGCTGTCGCCGCCATCCTTGCGCTGGAAGCTCTTCTGGCTGGCCCAGGCTTCGATCATCGTCCCGTCCACCGTGAAGTGTTCTTGCGACAGATGCGGTTTGGCTTGCTCGAGCACTTCGGCAAAGAACTCGCGGGCCACCGTCTCATTCAGCAGCCGCTCGCGATTCTTGCTGAACACCGCGTGATTCCATACCGGCTCGTCCATCTCCAGACCCACGAACCAACGGAACAACAGGTTGTAATCCAGTTGCTCCATCAGCATCCGTTCGCTGCGGATCGAGTAGAACGTCGGCAACAGCAGTGCCCGCAACAAACGCTCTGGTGGGATCGACGGCCGGCCATTGTCGGCATACATTTTGTCGAACCGCTTCGACATCCTCGCCAGAATCTGATCCACCAACCGCCGGATCGCCCGCAGCGGGTGGTCCGGGGGCACCCGCTCCTCCATCGTCACGTAGCTGAACATCCCGCCTTGCTGTTTCTCGTCTCCGCCCATATCTCAAAGACGATTAGAACATCACGCAGGTGTCCTGCTGCCGCAGTTTTTCAACAAACTCCTAGGGATCTATTCGGCCCGCTCAAACGGTATATGGGCCGGAGATTTCGGTCCACTTTTTGGCCCGGAAGCCCTGACAGGCGTCAGCCGGGAGGTCCGTTTGGAAAAATTCCGGCTTCGCCTGTATGTACCAAAGCCGGGTAGCCCCTGGCAAGGAGAAAAGAGATGCTAATCAGAGTTGGAAAAGACAACGTGGAAGAAATCCATGAACAAGCACACGAGCGCGAATATCGGCTGTGGCAGCGAAACATGGCCCCGGCTGACATGCAGGGCGTTCGCGATGCGCTCAACGAACATATCAACACACACGGCCACGGAGAAATCGTCACCTCAAGCTGGATACCGGGCGCGGACTGGAGACAGACGCCATACCAGCCGATCTACACCGCTGTGGGTGAGGACTGGCAATCCGCCCGGTATTTCTACGGCCTGATCCTGTGGAACGTGATGATGAATCGCCCTGAAGCGTGGTCATTTGGGCGTTACCCAAAAAGGCCGGGTGAAGTGATCGGCCTCACGTACTTCCGCGTCCACCTCGGTTGAGCCGGGGCTGCTATGGCTGGCAGTGCGGCGGCAGGGGTTCTGCCGCCGCGCGCGTCCCTGGTTGTTCGCCTTCCCATTGTTTCTACGCCCAGACAAACTGCCGAACGAGACAAGTTAGGGGTAGAATCACGCAAGATGAGGGATAACGCGGGTCGAGTGATCTTCATGAATGTCGGATCAATGGGCCGCTACCAGGGGCTTAATGGAGATTCCATCGAAGGCGGCGGGCGATTCCCGAAGGAGCACGGCTACGGTCATGAGATTTTCAATTTTCAACCGTATGCCGGAAAACGCTACGGATTCGCGGAGACGCCGAAATATTCTATTGCCATTCAGAGGTTCGGCGCACAAGCCAAAGATGCCTATGTGGATGATGTTCTTGTCGTGTGGGTAGCGAAGTCATGCGTCATAGGATGGTACAAACATGCGAGGCTGTACCGAGCATGTCAGCCGCCGCCAAACGGTTCAAACAGAATTTATAAGGGCGATCCAATCGGTTACTACGCCGTGGCAAAGGCTACGGATTGTCAACTGCTCCTAGACCCCGATGACCGGACCTTTCCGGTTCCCCGCGCCAGAAAAGCCCGTGGTGGAATGGGGCGATACATCTGGTATCCTGACCCCCATCGCTTTCGTGGCTTTCTTAAACGCCTGTTCAGATTTATCGAATCGAAAAAGATGGGTTCGACGGAAAAGCGTACCAAAAACAAACCCGGTGCAGAGTGGCAACTCGACCCGAGAAAGCGCAAGAAGATCGAAGAGTCTGCCGTGGACTTGACGAGTCGCTTCTACAGGCGGCTTAAGTATAACATCCATGATCGCCAAGACGACCATGTTGGATGGGATTTGGAAGCCGAGAGACATGGCGCGAAGTTGTTGCTTGAAGTCAAGGGCCTTGCGGGGTCGGATCTCTGCGTAGAATTGACTCCAAGAGAATACGAGCACATGCAGAAGTTCAAGAGTCAATATCGAATCTGCGTAGTTGTGAATGCACTTTCAAAGACGCGGACGCTACATCGGTTCAGTTACGTAGGCGGCTGTTGGCAAGATCAAAATTATCGGGTTCTGAACATCCGGGAACTTGTCGGAGCGCGTTTGGCGATAGCTTGAGTAATCACACCATGCCCGTCCTCACCGTCACCAATGGTTTCAGCGGACAGTTGCCCGGATTGGGAAAAATCACGCCGTTTCGTGCGTTGAGCGAAAAGCGCGTCACCAAGGCTGTTCGTCAGCGATTGAGGGACGAATACGGACCCGGCGTCGAAGTGTCCTGTCAGGCTGACGTGCGCGATGGCGTATGGCAGGGAACCTGCTGGATCAATGGCGTTCAGTTCCGTTATCGGGTTCTCCCAACGTAATGTCAACCGGTGATTGGTCGTGGGTCAAATCGGACCAATAGTCCGATTCGGACTGGTATCGAAGGACCCTTCCTTAAAGAATCTTTACTTAGAGGACGGATCGGTGGATAATCGCAGAGAAAACCCGCACTTTTAAGCGGGAAAACGACAGAATGCTTCTGCCGCACCGATGTTTTTTCAGCGTGTCCTCCACTCTGAGCACGCCTCTCCCACTGTCTTGAACCGAAAAGGAGTCAGGAGCTATGCCCAAGCAAACGCGACGCTTGCACAAACCGACCAACAGCGGCGGATCGCAGGACATTCCCGCCGCGATCAGTCCCGACCGGACCAACATCGCTCGGCTTGCCTACTTGTATTGGCTGGAGAGGGGTTGTCCAATCGGATCGCCCGAAGAGGATTGGTTTCGGGCTGAACAAGACCTGAGTAGTGAACAGACCCGAACAGCGGCGAGCGGAGCATCGTAAAGGCCGCATTATGCAGGCAAAAAGAGAACGAGGTAGCTGCGTAACGCGCTTCTCCTACGCAACCACCGTTGTTCACTAACATTTCAATCGGATAGAATCTTGCCATGGCGGATGCAGTGCTCGCCTTGAAAGAACTGATACGAATCAGTTCAAACGAGTCCCGGATGTGCCCGCTCTGCGACTTTGAACTGGATGGAATCCATACATTTGAAGACTGCTGCAATCATTTGCTGCACGAACACAACTTCAAGTGCGTGCATGTCGGGCAAGAAACATATGGCTCCGGTGAACCTTACCACTGCACAGTGGCCGTCTTCGGGAGATAATGCAGCCCCAAATACATCGCTGATCCTCGCAGGACGCTCGCAGGAACCATGAGGCAACCGCCTCAGTTCATCGCTTCCGGGCCAAACTCGACGTGGCCTGCCCCTGCAGATCTGGTGTAACCCGCAATCAGCGCCGAGAGGGATTGCCGGAGTCCACGCTTTCCGATAAGCGTGTTCTCCGCTCCGAGCTTCTATCCGTCAGACATAATCCAAAGATGTCTATTTGACTGGTTTCACACCTTGGATGATTCCGTAGAAAGCGGGGATATCCTCTTCGCGCCCAACGAACCAAGCATACAAATTGTTCTCGTACACATCGACGGGAGTTTCACAATAAATGTGCCACCAAAGCGGCTCGGTTCCAGAAGAACCGAGAGGAGCGCGGTAGCGGTATTGCCAACAAGTGAGAGTCGTATCATTCAACCGGAATTCTCTTCTAAGTACCTGCGCTGCCCCCGCACGCCTCGATTCCCACCATCTGTGGTTGAACTCAGTAGTATGAGCCTCCGTCCTTATGGACCCGATGCCAAGCGCTGAAGATAATCGTCTATGATCCCAAAAGCGGGCGAAGCCGAATTGTCCCATACAGCTGCCGAACGCCACGACAATGCGATATGGCGCAATTCCTCCAGGCGACGGGAACACCGCAAACGTCCAGGGTATCGGCACGAGGTAGTGTCTCAGATAGTGTGAACTGGGGTGTACCAAGTGGGTCGCCACTGGGAAGAACAACAGCACGGCTGCGGCGATCGTGGCGGGCACCCAAGCGAGTACTCGCTTAGCCATTCGTTTGTACTTGGAGCGAGTGGGATGCAGCTTGCGCTCAGATTGGCTGAGCATCCAACTGACAACCCTGTACTCGAATTTCCAACGTCGAGTTTTTCGACGCACCAGCACAAACGCAACTATGCTTGCAATCAAACCCCCCAAGAACGTTACGGTTGCAAGCCAGTTCTCGGGGCTGGTCGTGGAATTATGGGCGAGAAAAACAGCGAAGGTAAATGAAAGGAAAAACCCCACTACAAGAACTCCGAGTTCGCTGACCAACAGAGTTAGTCTCTTGATTTGCCGCCTGAGCACGTTGCGATGAGTATACCCGTTCGATGTGGAATCGGCCACGGTCACCCTCATTTGACACCGTAACCAGCCTGACAGTTCCCCTTTATCCTACGCCACTGGTTCCGCAGTTGCATTGCAGGTTCTCTCCGGCGATGGAGCCTCCCTTTCGGGTGATTCGACGCTATTTCAGGCACCGGCCTTCAGGATTTGATCGGCGGCATGGAAGATTTTTTGCGCTGATCGCTCGGGAATCTCGCTGCCCCAAGACTGGATATACCCGCGTGAGAATTCCGCACCGGGCAAGCCAAGCGATTCGCAGCACAATAGCGCCACACATTCGGCCTCAACTTCCCGCAAGTTCCGGGGTGTACGCTCATTGCCATCGTTCAGATTGCTTTCAGCCGTATGACCCAGTACCACGTGAGCCAGTTCATGGAACAGCGTCTTGTGCGGCATCGCTGCAACCGGCGAGACTGCCACTTTACGAGCAGTAGCGTACCCTTGCGTGTTGCCGTCCAGGTCATTGAAGGCGATGCGCTCGATGCTCAGCGCGGCAAGCGTTCGGGATTCGTCCCAATCCGGCAATGATTCGGGCTTGTATTCCGCGCCGTCAGTTTGGCTGAGCACAAACCAGTTGTTTCGGTAGACGAACCGCGTGAAACAGGTGTCCTGCTCAGTCTCGCTGCCATCATCGACTTTCACGGTGCGCTTCCCTTTGCAGGTAATGGGCATACAAAGCGTCAGAGCTTTCTGGCCCTTGTTTACGTGCCTGCCCAAATCCTTCCAGCGCACAAACGTTGCGAGTGGGCCGGGTTGCAGCTTGCGTACGGAGCATTGAAAAAGGGCCAACAATTGATTGCCGAGGCTGTAGTTGTGAAACCGCGAATACGCTTCGTGAATCTGGCCGGGAGTGTGGATTGCATCGTGCAGGAGGTTCTGCCACGATACGGACAGATCGGACATAAGATCACTCCTTGTGTCTGGTTTAGGACGCGGCGGATGTTGACGCATCCGCCGTTTCCGTATTTAATATACCATTCTTGATCCGTCTTGTCAAGCATTGTACATAGTGAATACAGCCTTACTACGTAATCTGCTGTATACTGGGGCAAATGAAACGGGGAAAGAAACCTGCCGCCAAAAGGCAGAAACCGGACACGGAATACTTGCGTCAAATTGCATCACGCGCGGGCAAGATCGGCGGCAAGGCGCGCATGGCAGCAATGACGCGACTGGAACGGAGCCGGTTTGCGTCGAAAGGTGGCAAGGCGGGGTCAAAGGCGAGGGCTGAGAGTCTGACGCCGGAGCAGCGGCGAGAGATCGCACGTGCAGCGGCACGCGCGCGATGGAAGAAGCACTAATGCGACTTGGTTAGGTACAAGGTCAACATGGTCACCGCGTTCGGCTCCGGCTATACTTGTAGGTGATAGAAGATACACCCAACAACGAACCCGATTTCCTGCGCCTATCAGCGCGTCCCATCGAAGATGACACCACAATTTTCCTCCAGCAGTTTCACAGGTTCGGCAAGATCCCCGTTTTGCTGGAACTGTGGGGTTGGGACCATATCGTAGGCCAGAGCGCGGTTTTGCTGTCAGCCGATGTGCAGGAGTGGACCGATGAACGACTGGTCGCATTTGTTGGCGAGGGTGTACATACTGATCTTGCGTCAGCGACCATCAAAAGACTGCCGGGTTTCACATTTATCAACTATGGCTTCGAGGGGTAGTGAGTGCTGGTAGTCAGCTTGAACTGTTATGGCTAATCCAGAAGGTTCTTCAGAAGGTGCCATGCGTTCAGCCACGGTGCCAAGTCTTTTCTGGAAAGTTCTTTGCGAAAACCGATTGAACGAAGGCTTCCATCCTTTTTCGGCGTTTTGGCCCACGCTCGGCCCCGCCTTCTAACTACTTTTTCAAGCGCCTTTGGTGGCGCGACATAGAAGTTCACATTCTCGCTCTTTTGTCGATCAACGATCACCACTAGGGCGGCTTCGTAGTCGAGGTGCTTGTTAAAGATTGGCGCGCCCTTGAGTTGAGCTTCTGTCCATGTCGAGCCATCGACAATCACGCCGTCCTTGGAAGATGGCTTCTCCGATGATTTGACCTGAACGTAAACGGCTTTCGTCCTTCCGAAGACAACCAGATCGATGTTAGGACAGTTTGCACGGAAGAGGACATTTGCATCGTGAACCGTGAAGCCGCAATCTTCAATGAAGCGGCGCGCTGTCTTTTCTTTCTCCTGCCAGTTTGACATGCCGATTAGCAACCTCTTTTGAACATGGCCGAAAGATGGTGTGATGATACCACCCCACCCGAACACGCCCAACGCACCCAAATCGCAAAAATTCAGTCGATGGTAACCTCAACTCGTTGATCTTTGAATTCGCAACGGTGCCGCTGTAGGTGATTTGACAGCAGGCCGCAATGCAAGTCGATGTAGTTCCGCAGTGCCGCAAGGTGCTCCTTCGGTGCTACGACCCACATTGCGAACTGAAGACCCCAACACCACGTCACGCGCACGAAGTGGAACTCTTTGAGGTGCAATCTGTTCTGCAATTCTTGATAACCGTTCTTCACGGGTTTATTGGTGCCGCTCATGTCCCCGCGTGCAACCGGGAAATTTTGTCCCCAAGTCCAAAACAGAATAAGAGACGGGGCATCCTCTCGGTGGCGGATCAACGCATCCACCATCGCACCATAGCGGTTCCGCTTCGACTGATCCTTCTTTTCCCGCCACATCGCAAACGGATCAAGTAGGATCACGTCCTGCTTTCCCCACTCGCCAATCCGCTGTCCGATGTACGCCTCGCCATCGAATTCCCGGCCATCATCCTCTTCAGGCAGAACACGCAACGAAACGTGCGTGTCGGGTTGTGCCGCCGTGAGGACAGACCGCAGAATTTGCCGCGTTTCCGGTTGCCACTCGTAGAGATCCAGGGTATGCAAACCCGGTTGATTGTTCGCCAACGTAAACGTGTTGATTAGGGCCGATCCCGCGTACCAAATATGCTCCTCCGCCGCATCCTGCAAGCAACCCAATGCGCTTAAGATGTCGCCCTGAGTAGCTTGAAGCAAGCCCGGACGCTCCTTGGCGGGGTTCGAATGTAGACAAGAAACCAGTTTCCGACTTCCGATGGGAATGCGATATATGCCTCGACCCGCATGACATTCTCTGAGGCGCAATCCGCTATTCCACGGTTCTTGGGTAAGCAGATAACGGAGTGTTGCAAGGTAAACCGTATGCTTCACCAGATCACCGCCGTTTCCGGCATTCCCGTTTTCAGGGTTGTTCGGGTCATCCATCAACTTCCAGTCCATCGTCCCACCTCCCCACAGACTTCCTGTTCAGGATACGCCAGTTATTCCTCTTCTACGGCCCTTACCCTTCACCACCCCCGCCCGAACGCGCTAAAGGGCCAGAAAGCGCCAATGCGGGCCATTCTGAAGCCTCGCCAGACGCGCCAAACCCGGCTGAACTGGTCAGACGGTTAGCAAACTGCCGGAGGCAGTTAACGTTTGGGGAATGGCCGGTCATCACCAGGCGCTGACCATTTCATGTCGCGCAATCACCTGGAGCCGCTGAACACATTCACCCGCTTCAACCGAGCGCCAGTATGCAAGGTTTCGCGCCAAACTGAGCCTAATGAATGCCGTCCTGCTCATTTGCATTCCATGGGCGGCTTGATCCAATGAATCGCGCATTTCTGGCGTGATCCGCAGAAGCAACGCCGCGTGATTCTCTTTTGAAGTCATCTCCGTTCCTCCGTTCCGTTCGCACCAAGGCTCAGCATCGTGAGAAAAGCCAAGACCATGTTCTGATAGCTCAGTCTCCGCACCTGAATGCCACCATCGGGATCGTTCATAAGAGCGCTGTGAACCGCGATGATCCGGTCACCGAGCGCCTTTGAAATCCCCGCCAAATCCGCCTGATCGTGATCTTCCGCAATCAAACGGACGCGCTTCATCTGTTCGATGATGCCGAGAATCATGGGCGTTGAATCAGGCTCCGATTGTGACTGAGACGTGGTGTTGGACCTGTCTGCCGATGCTGGTGAGGCTTGGGCGGCGGGCGATTGACGGTCGAGCTTTTTCTTCCGCTCTGCTTCAATTGTGAACTCGCTATAGCTTTGCATCCAGTTTCTTTCTTTGCTCGTACCACTCGACCAACTCTTTAAGTGACGGCTGCATTTCGGCTCTCATGTCATCTTTCGCCCTCTCTTCCAAACAGTTTTGCTCCCAACGCTCGACTTCCTCCTGTGATGTTGGCATGTCGGGTGGATCGAAGCCGGGTGGAATGTGCGTCCAGTATGGTCTTGAGGATTCGCGTTTTGGGAAAGGACTTTTCATTGCTGTTGATTCCTTGTTGAGGAGTTTGTTCAGATGGTCGATGGACAGTTCAGTTCACAATGGTAAATGGTTCTAATCACGTTTCCAATTACGAGCCGTCCGGATATCTATGATATATAGCTCGCCTGTTGCTACTCATCTAAAACCGTAAGCGCAGGACTTACTTGGCAAACCTCCGCCAAAACATGTCTATCATGTCTATACTTCTATATAACCTGTTCATCATGGCTGTCACTACAAGAACACCACAGACAGTCACAATGAGACATTATTCTTTCTTAATACTTTGTAGCCCACGCTCGTATGATCCGGTCAAGCCGCTTTTGCGCCGCCTTCTCGGTAATGCCTAAGTCCGCTGCGATCTCAGTTACAGTCTTGCCGTACCAAAAGTAATCCATGACCATTCCCCGGTGTTGATCCGGCAAAGCGTCTACCAGTCTCCGCATGTCAATCTCGGTGTCCAAGTCCGGGCGCTGTTCGCCGTCTTTGGGCAGGTGACCCAGTGCCTTTGCACGTCTGTGCTTATCCCGGATGGAGTTCAAGGCAAGAGAATGCCCGGATCTCCGTTGAAAGTTAGCGACCCTCGACCCTCATAGGCTACGCGACGGCAGTTCGCTTCGCAATCGGCTTCTGGGAAACCGCATTGGTCATGGCGGACAGGAGCACTGGAATCTGGCGATGGCCGATGACTTTGCGGAACTGCCGCTCGGCAACCAGCAATCCAGATCCAACCCAGCGCTCGATCTGATCGCCGGGCTGCCAGCGTTTCACGTTCCGGCAGACGGTTTCGACGATGGAGAAGGCAGATTCGATGACGTTGGTGCAGCTCAGTGTCCGGCGGAGTTGATCCGGTACCCGCAGCCGATGGACTGTGAGCGTCTCCTCCATGCCCTCTTCCAGGCTGCGCGCCGCGCTCGGATTGAGATCCATCAGTTCACGGTGCAATTTCTCCAAGGCGCGTTTGGCGTCGGAGTACTCCGACATGGCGTAGGCGTTCTGGAGTTTCTTTTTGATATCGCCTTTATGTTCGTCGGGCAAGTGATCCACGACGTTCCGTTTCTTATGGACCTGACAACGTTGGATGAAAGCCGCTTCCCCGGCATGGCGGCGCACCGCCGCGTGCAGCGCTTTGCCACCGTCCAGAATGTAAAGCCGCGGCGTCGAAAAGTCCAACCCTCGCTCCACCAACTCGCCCAACAGAGCGCTCACCACGGTCGCGTTCTCCGTCGCCCCCTCGCGGATGCCCAGCACGGTCTTGGTTCCATCGCAGCCAATGCCAAGGGCTACGATCATCTGCCGGTCTTTGAATGGAGTCCCGTCGATCAGCACCGCGCATAAGCGCAACTCGCCCAGCGGCCGCTCCATCAACTGTTTCACCTTCTCCCGGCTGGCTTCGATGAAGTTCTCACTAACCGCCGACTTCTCGATTCCGTAGGCATTCTGGAAATCCTTCACCACGGCTCCGTAGTTGCGCGTCGAGAGTCCGCGCATCATCTTGTCCCACACGCTCGCTTGCATTGGCCCACTACGCTGAAACAATTCGTAGCTGCCTAAATGCTGTTCCCGTTTGTCAGCCGTGCGTAGGCGCGTTCTGCGGATCGGCACCTTCTGGCCGTCCACCACGCAATAACCATCTTCCTTGCCCCAACGCTGTGCCCTGCGCCCTTCGTGTTGCTGGTGGCGCTCACCGGCCAGCGACTTTACTTCCTCGTCCATCACCAGGTGCATCAGTTCCAGACCAGCCTGCCGCAGCAAGTTGCCCACGCCCTGCTGTAACAAGCCGACGATCTCGGCCAGCGGAAGGATCATCTGGATGTTGGGATTCTGTTCGATGGCGATCCGGCGGAACTGCTGCACGGCCCGTTGTTGTTCTATCTGGTATCGTCTCTTCATAGCGACTCTCTCCTTTTTCTTGGCAGAAAAATCGACCCTCGGCCCATTATGGCCGGGGGTTTGAGAGTCGCTACTTTCTACGAACTATCGGGCATCCTCCAAGGCAAGCCGGTAGGCACTCTTCCAAACGAGATCTTCGGTGACATATTTGCACCGGCCCTGCTGAATGTATTTCAAGACGGACAACCACGCATCGCTACAAAGGTCCTCGATGTCTTGCGGGTCCAGCGCATTGAACCGCCAACGGAGGTTGGTCAGGAGTCCACGGAAGATTTCGCTATAGAGATCCGTTAGGGCCACGATCTGATAGCGGATGACGTGTGGAGGTTGTTTTACCGGCTCCCCGGCAGGTTCTTCATGGGGTTCTTCTGCCGGTTGATTCTGGTAGATGTCATCAAAGGCAATTGGGTCAACCCGACCGACAAACTCCTTCAAGGTCAGGGCCACATGGCAGTTGTGGCACTTGAAGATAGTCCGCTGATCGGTGGCTTGGAAGAGGTAGGCTTTGCGTCTGGGGTTTCTGGGATGTTTCCTGAGATGCTTACTCAGGTGCTCACAAAAGGGGCAAACAAAACGGGCGGTGTCAGGGTTGATCTGTTCAAACCGGTCTAGGTTGCTGGCAATGCGCGCAATGATTTGTTCGTCACGGGACATGGCGATGGAAAGTCACTGAGGAATGCCCGCCACGGACGCACAGGTGACCGTGGTTCACTCGTGGCGGGTGGGGTGATATTTGAGGTGCTCTGGGTTCAGCGCCTCAAGGTGGCTTTTAAATCACCGGCTCCCTCCTCTATCGAATCTGCGGCTTGGAGGAGATCATCCGCCAAGCTGATCGTGCCAGCGGTGGAGAGGTGAACAATACCGGTAGATGGCGGACCCGGCTTCTTCATCTCAGGCGTCATCGGTTGCGCAAGAGGACTTTCGAGCGTACTGTCTCTGTATGCTTGCAGCGCTACTTCAATGAAATGTCGATCAGGGCTTTCCGTTTGGTTCGCGACTTCAACCACGCGGACCTTCACGGTCAGTTCACTCTTGCGGTAGCTCTGTCCACCCTTCCACTGGGTTCGACTTCCGAGCATACGTAGAAAATATATGGCCCATCGTGCCGCGCCCCGCGCTTCCTCTGCCGTCAGTCGTACGGAGCCAAGTGGCGCTTCCCTTGCACCGGGAGCAGATCCGTATTCATGGCCACCAGGGAGCGTGTTCTTACCCAAGAAAACCAACTTAACGGCTTCTCGTTTGCTGGGCTTCCCGGATTTGGTTGGAATTGGCCCGAATGAAATATTCAAAAGATTCTTCGTTTTCATAATTGCGTTTCCGGCCTCCTATGCCGGTCTTACTGTGTACGAGGATGGCCTTGGTGTAAGCAAGCCGCCCTGTGGTTCTATCTGTCTTGTGGTTCGTGTGTCTTGGCTTGGGGATTAGCGTCTCTTTGTGAGTTCTTGTAAAGTCATTGTCTTCACCTTCCTTTATTCGGTGGCACCGGCCCATAGAGTCAATCGTTAAGCCGGTCGGGTTGGTGGTGACTATGCGCTGACCTTGCCAAGCGTGGCGTAATAGTCCTTCGCATGTTCCTTCACGCCCTTGTACGTCTCATCAAGTAACTGCCGATGGTCAGGGTCAGGTCCGGTATAGCTTATGATTAGCGTTCCACGGCTTAATGAGACAATATGTGATACGCTTTCGTCCGGTAGGACGGCGTAGATAGCGAACACTTTATTATAACTTGTCAACAGTACATAATTCCTACCGTCACGGTTCACGACTTGAGAGCAATAATCCGGATGTGGGTGACTTGTTCTGGCGTGCCTGCGATTGTACTGTTGTGTAGCTTCCTTAATCAGTTGTGCTTCCGTCTTTACTAACATTGGAGTTCTTTCTTTGTTGGGGTGTTTCTGACTTACAATGCGAGTCTATCGCGCGCTCCGGCAAAGTGGAAGATTGTCACAAGATAGGTCCTCGAAGTTTCTCTTAACGAAATTAAGGGGTGGCGCTTAACTTCTGCCAGGGTTGTGAACCAGCGCCAAACCGGGCAAAAGGCCTGTGTAGCCCATTGATGAAGTGGTTTCACTACTTATTAGTTGGATGCCAGCACAAAGACCCGCACCAGCCACACAAACACAGGCAGGCCCACCACTCACAGGTAACGCCCCACTTGCCACGCGGCTCTACAGCGCTATGGATGCGATGGCAAAAGCCTACTTGAAGTTGAAAAGTGCCGGTGCTGATCGGGCGTGGTCCTCGAACAGATCCGGATGGGCATCCATAGAACGTTCGGAAATTAGTCTTGAGCCTCGGCGTTGATAAGTTACCTCCCGAACTGATGTGTTGTCACTGTGATGTGTGCGGCGCAAGAAAGTATCAATCGCGCAAAACACGGTACGAATTCAGGATCGTGCTGCTGTGGACTCTCCTTAAGTTCTTGGTGGTAGTTGCGAAAAAAGAAGTGTGAGAGAGCCATTAGTTACCAATTGCCGCAAATGGTTACCAATTCCCACATTGTTACCAATTGCGACCGGAATAACAGACGGTCGCGGAAAACGATTATTGGGTCTTTACTTTTGCTAGTCTGTTCTTCCCGTGGCGTTTCAGTTAATGTAGGCTTCGCTAATCAAGCCGCACGGTGCCACGAAGCCGCACATTCCCAAGAACCCCATTTTCCACGGAGCCATCCGCGCGTGGTAGTCTTTCCCTGGAGTCAATTCTTGCCGAGCCATTCAAAGGAGAAAGAATGGCGAGGCGAGAGCATCAACAACCGGGCGTATTACGGCAGAGCGGCCCAAGGGCCTACTGGTACGTTCGCTATCGGGTCCGCATTTTGAATGAGAAAACGAAAGAGTTTGAACGAAAGGAGAAATGGCACAGGTTAGGGTATTGCGATGAAATCACGGAAGCACAGGCAAGACGCCTTCGAGATGAAATCATGATGGCGGTGAACAATCAAGTGTTCACGCTCAGAGGCCAGATTGCGTTTTCAGATTTCGTCAGTATCTACCGAGAGCGGCACTTGCCAACGCTGGCTTCCGGTCCAAGGAAGAAATACGACTCTTTATTGAGGAACCACTTGCTGCCTGCACTCGCGACAATGCGTCTGTCTGACATTGATACGAGGGTTGTGCAAGATTTTCTGAACCAAAAGCAGTCAGAGGAATTGTCGTGGTGGACCCGGAATGACCTGAAAGGAATTATCTCGGGTATCTTCACCAAAGCAGGCGATTGGGATTATTGGTCTGGCACGAACCCGGCGTTGAGAACGGGCCTTGGGCCAAAGCGGAACGCTCGCAAGAAGTACGGCCTGGAGGACGAACAAATTGTTGCGCTTATCAATGAGCTTGTCGGATCTGTTCAACTTGCGGTCGCAGCCGCCGTTTCAACCGGGATCAGAATTTCGGAGTTGGCCGGATTGAAATGGGGCAGCGTCGATCTGAACAAGGGGTCGATATTTGTTCAGGAAACTTTTTTCCGGGGTGAGCGAGGCGAAACCAAAACGGAGGAATCGCACCGAGATCTTTCAATCGGCATGTTGACTCCGGCATTTCATGCTTTGAGGCCGTCAAACAGCAAACCAGACGATTACGTGTTTGTAGTGGATGGCAAACCGATTGATGATCGGCACATTCTTCGGAGGTTCATTCGACCGGCTGCGGAAAAACTGGGCGTCTACTTTGAAGGCTTCGGCTGGCGCACGTTCCGGCGATTGAACATCACGGCGATCCAAGATGGACCGGATGCTGTGAATGTATTTGAGGCGATGAAACAGGCGGGCCACACGAAGCCTGAAACCACGATGAGGTACACCCTGCTCAGATCGGCGGCGCGTGACAAGGCGATTCTGGGCTTACAAAAGCGGTGGATTCCGGCTGATTATGCGGGAATTCTGCGGGAACTGGAAAGCGTGCAAGATGTCTAAACCTTTTGGAATGTTGGTGGACCTGGTGAGATTCGAACTCACGACCTCTTCCATGCCATGGAAGCGCGCTCCCAACTGCGCCACAGGCCCACGAACTGATTCTACAAGATTTGTCGTTGAGCGTCCATTTTCCCCGGAGCACTTACGGAGCACTTCGGAAATGTTCTGGCTCACTGGACGCCCCCGGCTCCACTCATCTTATCCAAATTCTCCACACGCTTCTTAGCGCGCCCAAGGTGTTCCAGAATCTTGGTCACCTGCCCTCGCTCTCGCTCCTGCTCGGTTTGCGTGTAGAGCATCGTCATGTCGAGAGACGTATGCCCGGCCTGCTTTTGGGCTTCGGTAGGCGTTGCGCCACCGATCGTCTGCCGCCATGTCACATTGAGTCGGCGGAACACGTGCATCCCGAAACCTTCGAAGTAGATCCCGGCGGCTTCGGCGGCCGGACGGAATACGTCTCGCTGCAGGTCGCGATCGTCGAGCGGCCGGCCACCCTTGCGGAAAAAGATGTACTCGTGTTTCTTTCGCTGATTCGAAGCAGCATATTCCAGGAGTTCGCCCGCCAGCGATCCGATCTGCCGCACTCGCCGGCTCGCTTCGGTCTTAGGTTCGTCCTCGTCGCCCCGGCGCCAGCGCCGCTCTACCCGCAAGGTTTCCGCCTGAGCATCTACGTCCACTGGGCACAGGCCGAGAACCTCGGAAACGCGGAGGCCCGACACAACCGCGGTGATCACGATCAGCCGCGCGCCATCTTCCGAGATTTGGCAGTTCTCTGGAATCGCGTCCAGGAATTTCTGGAGGTCATCCTTCGCCGGAATCTGTTTTGCCCGTTTGTCTTTCTTGCGCCCCAGGCTGACACCGTGGCATGGATTCTCGCCCTCGAATAAGCGCCACTCTTTCGCCTTGGTGAAGATGCCAGACAGGATGCCGCGCAGGTCGCTGCGGGTCCACCACGATAGCTCCAGCTTTGTGTTGATCCACTGCTGTACGGCTTGCTGGGTGATCTCGCACATGCGGGCGTTCTTGAATGCCGGCGTGATGTGGTTCTTGATTTGAACCGGGTACCGCTCGCGCGCCGCGCTTCCGAGGGTGGGCACGTGCGTATCTACGTAGCGCCGCACGACATCGGCGAAGGGTACTTGGGACTGAAGCACGAACCGGCCGGCGTTGATGGTCGCCATAATCTGTTGCTTATGGGCCTTTGCCTGGCGCATGGTCATTTCGTCGCAGAAGCCAAGCCGAATGTTCTTGCGCACTCGCTCCACGCCGCCGCCGGTCAACTCGGGTACGTGTGGCTGAATGTAGTAAAATGGACGACCTACGTCCGCCCGGGTTTGAATCTGTGGGTCTTGATAGCGCTGGCCAGGCATATAATCTCCTTTCCCCTCATCGAGGAGAAGGCGGATTATATCCAAACTGGGAGCACTGGTGGCCAACGGTTCAGATTCCCCTTATTTTTGGCTTTCGCTGGCGGACTCGCGAACGATGAATCACCTTGCGCGCATTCGGCGGCGCCGGGAACAGTTCAAGCGCATCAGAGTCCGCAGTTCCTGGCCAGTCACCCGTTTCGACCTGGCAGGGCACGATGTCCTTCAGGCCGATGGCGATGATGTCCCAGATACCGTGCGATGCGGCACTCCTCATGTAGCGATATCCGTCGCGATAATCGCGGCTCATACGCCAGCAGTCTCGCCACCCAAGCGTCCCAGCCAGCCGAGCCCGAAATTGTGCCTGTGCGGGGGCGCCGTGGTGCGACTCGGCGAAGCTCCGCGTTGAAATCAGTGCCTCAAGATCAAGACCGGGCCAACCGAAGCTGTGAACCCGCTCATGTTTGCGTATCCGTCCCGCTTCCATTTCTCTGCAGACTACCGATTCGAGATCGGGCCTGAAAATGGCGGTCGAGCGCCTCAAGACGATCTAGAGCGTCCAGAAGTTGCAAACCCACCTCGCGCGATTGATCTGACTGTGGAGCGAACTGTTCAGCGTGCTTTAACGCAAATCGGATCCGGTCTATTGCAACGCGAGCTTGATACGCCATCTCGAACTCGACTGGCGACGGACGATCGCGAGGTTCGACTGGTCCTAGACTCTGCCGTATCGTCTCGTGTTGCATAGCACTATCGACCCCGTCCCGAGGTTCTTGAGCGCCCTGACATCACTCGGCTAGGTGCCTTTCCGGGGGAACTCATAGACGGTACGGACCCAACTGTCCGATCTGGCCGATCGCGTTCGCTATTCCTCGCTTCGCGTTCGGGAGCCACACTACGCACGCTTCCGAACTCGGCGGAATGCTGCAGAAGGGCTGCTGGGAGCAGTCCTTCGCCGGCAATGGATCTTTCGCGCTCCAGGGCCAGCAGAAAATCGGCCGCTCGGGAGGCGTCATGGGCGGCGCGGAAGATTTCATTCTTGTCCTGCTTCAGAACGCTGATCCAGGAGCTCACATACGCGGCGTGTTGTTCGGGGTCGTGAGGAATTCCTCGCTCGGCAGCCAGAAAAACGCTGGCCAGTTCAGCGCGCAATTCCTCCTTCGCGTAGCTGATATCGCCGAACCGGTAGGACTCGCTGAGGGTCGCACGATTCAACCGCGACGGATGGCCGCTCCAGTGGGCGAGCTCATGCAGCGCAGTACCGTAATAGCCTGGGGCGTCATTGAATGCGTTCTTCGCGGGCAGGTGAATGCTGTCAGCCAACCGATTGTAGAAGGCGCGATCCGACTGATCGTGGAGGATTATCGCTCCTGAGTTCTGCAGAATCTGCTCTGCCGCCTCCACCACTTCAAATGCCGACTGCTGTTTCGCGGTCCATTCAGGAATACCTTCGATCTGCTTTGCGTTGAAGACGGTGTAAACGCGATGAATGAGCCGATCTCCCCGACCGTCGTCATGCTCGTCGGCAGATTCGTGTCCATCGGAGTCTCCATCGCGAACTTGTCGAGATCTCGTACCGCGCCCCGCTTTCACCTCCCAGAATTCAATCTGGATTCCCTTCTCTCCCTTGCGAACCTGCCACGCCAGACCGGCGGCCTGCCTGTACGTCATCCATCGGGGATCTCCGTACCCGCGCTGTAGGCTCGTCGCCATTAGGTGAATTGCGTTGCCGCCGCGGTATGCTTTACCTGTCGTCGGATTCGTCGGCATGTCGAGCGAGGCATCGGTGGGATTCCATGGCTTCTGCCACGGAGCCACACCGGTCTCGAGCATCTGAATGATTCGATCGGTGACCTCCTGCCGGAAATCCCGTCTTGATGGTTCGGGGGGCTTGCCGACCGGCGCTGGGTTTGGATTCACTGACGCTGCCATGGCCTTCAGCCCTCCTCTCCAGCGGGAGCGAACTCGGATTCGGGTTGTTCGTTTTCGAACCCAGATCCGGCGAGCCGCTCGCCGCCGATGTCGTCCAGCGACCGCTGGCTCGAATCACTGAAAAACGTCACCTCACGGCCTGCACCCGAACCGTTTCCGAGTCGCCGGTTTAGATCATCAACTCTCTGCATACTCTTCCTCTGACAGGCCATCCCCGTCGAATCTCTCTACAAACTCACCACCACAGACATCCGAACCCTGCCATTCAACGAGCCGTCAGGAGCGGACGAACGTGTTCGCGCACCTGACTTGCGTTCACCGGGCCGAAGTACCGGCTGTCGAAGCTCCGCGGGTTGTAAGAGCTCGCCACCCATAGCGTGCCGGGTGCGACGACATACCTTCCGAAAGGCCAATGGGGTAGCGGCCGGCCGGCAGTATCCATCGCGAGAGGTGCAGTGTGCGGCAGCACCCGGCCATTGACTGCCATTCCTTTGGCTGATAGCTCCACAACGTCAGTCGGACGTGCCACTATCGGCTTGGCCAGCGGCTCGGCGCCATCCGGGCAATTTCCACGGCTTCTGTATCCGCGTTCCAACGACAACCTGGCGAACGGCTCCGCCGGGCAGAATACGACCAAACTCGCGGTGGACTCGGACGAGGTGCGAACGTAGAGGCCCGTCGGCATGGAGGGTGAGTCGTTCAACCGCAGCCCAGCCCACGACGCGAAAAGCACCAAAGCCAGCGTTCCGGCACCCAACGTCAGCACGAGCAGGCTGATCACCCAACCCGCGGGCGACTGGATCTGTCGAGCTGAGTTAGCCCGCAACTGGCCAGTCATTTTCAGCTCCGCCGCTGGCAGGCTGTGATCCGTTGGCGGCGTTCTTTCCTGCGGCCGTGTCCGCCGATTTGCTCCCGCGTCGCAGAGGTGCGATCACGTGACATTGGCTCACCACGATCTCGTTCACCGTCCGCGGCTTGCTACCGTCGCGCGCGATGAACTGCCGCTGCTCAATCCGCCCATCGGCGTATATGTTGTCGCCCTTCTTGAGCATCTGGGCAACATTGGCAAGCTTTCCGTAAAAGCTGAGGCTGTGCCAGTTCGTCAGTTCGCGGGTTTCTCCGCCGTCCGCGTATCTGACGGTCTCGCCCACCCTGACATTGGCGACGGGAGCACCAGAAGGCAGGCGCCGCACCTCTGGCGTCTTCGAGACATAACCTGCAATCACAACCCGGTTCATCTGCATGGTTGACTACATCCTGAGCGCCAGCTCTTTCGGGTGCCTATGCCTTCTCTGCCGTTCCGTGATCTCGCTAACCGCGCCCTTCCCGCGCGAATACGTGATCTCGACTACACCGAACACCTCGTGCGCATCCAACTGATTTTTCAGATGTGCCACCGAGGTGGGCGAGTTCCCGATTCGCTGCACCACGTGCCATTTCGAGCTGCCAAGGATCTCACCCCTGTAAACGCCCTTCTGCATGTCCGGTGTCGCGAGATCGGAGGCTTGCTTTCCGAGTTGCAGCTTGGCAATCGCTTCTGCCACTCGCAGCGAGTCTCCCAGTTCCTGGCGCGCCAGGGCACGCTGGATCTCGGGGGCGAACTCATAGTGGCCCGCTTTCTCCACAATCACCCCGTTCCGGACGAGTGGCTCTATCCCGGACTCCTCGATCCCGAGCGCATGCCGCATCCCTCGAACTGTGAAGCGGTTCAGCAGCATCATTTCGTCACCCGTCCTTTCGCGCACAATCTCTCGCAGCGCGTTGAATTCTGCCTGATCAAGCGGCATGGTCGTACACCTCCTGTTGTTCGCGATACCATTCGATGAACGCCCTCTCCGTTTCGCTCATCAGCTCGGCGTTCTCGGGCTGCCCTACGGTTTTCTTCGTGGACCGATTGACTTTCATCGTTTCTACTAGCGGCACAATTTGCCCTCCTTGAATCGAAACTAACTTTGCTGGTGGTGGAATCTCGGACCAGGCCTTGAGACCCGGGTCCAGAAAATACATCATCTGGGTACCGAGGATGGGATGCTGGCCACTGACGAAGATCAGCATGTGGCCTGGCGCGATGATACGCTCGGCGTCGCCCTTGCCACTCTTCTTGGCTGGTCTCAGCCGGGATACCTCGTCCGGGGTCATCAGCGGCCGTTCGACATTTTCGACGCTCGCGTTGATGTGGTTCATGACCGGTGCATTCCGTTTGCCGCTGAAGTTGTAGGTGGCCTTCTGGATGGTTTGCGTGCCGGTCATTTTCGATAGCAGTTCCGCGGTTTCGTATTGGTTCGGCGTGAATGCTACGCGCACGTGGCAGTTGGACACAATGCTCTCGTTTGGCCCATACGCATCGACGATCTGCCGGATGTCCTGGGTGATCAGATAGGCCTTGAGCCCATATCCGGCCATGTAGGAGAGAGCATGAGCGAACACGCCCATGTGGCTCAGCGAAGGGAACTCATCAATCAGGAACAGGAGCTTGTGAAGATTTGGTTTATGCGCGCCCTTGGTGAACTCCATGGACTCCGTTAGGCGGTGAATGATGACCGTAAAGATCAGCCGCATGAGCGGTGTGAGCCGGTCGCGATCGCTATTCGGCACCACCAGGTAAAGCGAGACAGGACGTTCGTGGTTGACCAGATCCTGAATTGAAAAGTCGCTCGCCGTCGTGTTCCGGACGATCAAGGGATCGCAATAGACCTGCAACGCCGTCGTTATCGTGGACAGCACGCCAGCCAGCTCGCGTTCTTCCTTAGTGAGGCACTCGATGGCCTTCTGGCGCACGACGGGATGGGTTCCCGCCAGCCACCCGGCGTCGCCCTCGGGATCGTGGCAGAACTCCGCCATCTCAGTCAAAGTGTCGCGGAAATCCGTCGACCTGCTAAACGCGTTCGTTAGGTCTGCGAGCGATGCGGTCCGGTTTTTGGTTTTCGCTTCGTAGGAAACGTGGAGAATCATGCCGCAGATGATCGACACCCCGGTGTCCTGCCAGTGCGGATCGGACGGCGTATGGGCGCCATGCGTCCGGCCCAGAATCTCGGCGATGTTCTGGGCATCGGAAACATCGCGGTCGGTGAAGAGGCGAACCTCGGCGAGCGGATTGAACCTGGACCCGTACGCCTGCTCTACCGGACAGAACCGGAAGCAGATGTGCCCCTGCTTGGCACGGAAGCCGGCGGTCTTGGCCCAGTTCTCTCCTTTGATGTCGTAAATGACCGCGCTCTCGTTCCATGCGAGCAGCGTCGGAATCACCAGGCTGACGCCCTTACCGGAGCGCGTCGGCGCGAACGCCAGGACGTGTTCTGGACCATCGTGCCTGAGGTAGTGCAAATGCGAGCCATTCTTTGGTTTCCAGCCACCGACGTAGACTCCCTCGCTCGCATTCAGCAGGCCGGTCTCGCGGATGTCCTTCTCGGTGGCCCACCGGGCCGAGCCGTGCAGATGCTCGGCATTGGAAGACAGCCGCCGGGATCGCAGGCTGTTGGCGCCGAAGTATAGAAAGATCGATATGGCGCAACCGCAGAACAGGATCACGATGCCTTCACCCAGCGGCCGTCGGACGGCCGGATCGTGGGAGGTGATGTTGTGGACTCCCCACATGAACCAGGCGAAAGGCGGATAGACAAAGGTGTGACCAACTTGGAATAGAGGATCGCCTAGTGCCGGCTGGTACTCGAAACGCATGGCAATGTACTCCGTTGCAGCCCAGTTGGTGAGCAGGAACAGGGTGCATCCCAGCACCATGGCGGGCCAGTTGTAGGAGCCGAGGTAGCCTGGCTTAAACGGCTTGCGGTAAAGTTCGGGCTGCGTGCTCATCTGGTCCTCCGCTGCAATGCAGTTGTGATTGTTCGCGGTACCGTTGGTTGATCCGCTTCGATTGGTGAGTACGGTGCATCGAAGAGAATGTCGCGGTTCACCCGCACCGTGAACTTGTAGCCGGCCGGCACTTTGATCGTCGGTTGCCGGTTCAAGTTCCGGCGAGCAAGCTGCGAGCCGGTCTCGCTCACTTCCGCCCCGACCGCAGCCTCCGCGGCAGAAGCCGGGTTGATGACCAGGACATTCTGGTTTCGTGCCTGGGTGATGGCAAACGCGGCGTTGAACATACTGGTCAGGGCCATACCGCCGATCAATGATCGGTAATGATGATCCACGTCCGAGCGCAGCCCGGCATTGCCGTGCGCGTCGAGACCCGCCATACCGTCGAGATCAACTGACGAAGCGTCTGGGTAGATGATGCGCGACCAAGTGACCTGCACGCCGTCCTGGCCGTAAGATATGTGCGAGTCGTACCTGCCAACGAGGCGCGATCCCTGGGGGATCAGGAGATACATGCCGGTGGCAGTGTCGTACACGTTCTGCGTGACGAGCGCCTTTACCTCACCGGGCAGATCAGAATTCAGGCCCTGTTCGAGCACTGCTGGAATCTCCCAGCCGGCTTTGATCTCGAACCGGCTGAGCGGCACCTCGCGCGTCGACTGCAGGTAGTCGCCGATCTGCGTCTTGTGGGCGTTTGCTAGAAAAGCCTCCTTGCGGGACTGCCCGTTCTGTACCTCATAGGCGTCATTGGAAACAGGCGAAGATAGGTCAGCTCCTGATGCGAGGATTCGTTGGCTCCCGTTCACCGCTTGAGCAGCGGCCATGCCGGACACCAGATCAGCGCCCGGCTGCGGGACGGCGGGTGGCACGAGAGGTACTGCACCGGCACTCCTCCCAACGCTTGTTGGAGCCATCATGGCGGCCTGTTCCTGCTGCCAACTCACAGCGAGTTGCTGTTCTTCGGCTGAAGCGGACAGCTGAGGCGCGGATTGTGTTAGCGATGAGGGAAACGATCTCAAGAGGCCTGGCGGAACCTGCCTCACCACCACCCGTTCCTGAGGGATTTGCGTCGCAACGCCGTTGCACGGTGCGCCGGTCAGCTTGCTGAACGGTGTGAGCTGGCCCGTCTGCAGGTCAACCTCACAACCAGGAATGGACTGAGACTGCGCCGCCATGGTTGAGCCTGGCGCAGCGGGCTTTCCAACTGCTGTGGCTGGCCGGAAACCCCTTAGAGACGCCATCTCCTGCCCGGCTTGAGTGGCCGGCGCGATGCGCTTCTGCTCACTCTGCGAAGCGATCTGCATCTTCGCCACGGAGCGCCGCACCACTCCATACAGAGAGCCCACTACTACGACCAGCACCAGCACGCCGACGATCACGGCGGCCCATTTGCTGAGCCGGACGACGGGTGCCCACTTCGGATGCAGATCAAGCCCGGTTGGGGCTTCGATCGGCTTGACAGGTTGGTTAGTGGTCGGTGTCATGATCTAGCCCTTGTTGGAACGGCTGATTTCGACAGTGAGCCCCTTGCTCTTCTTACCGGCCCCGAGGACCAGGTTGGCCCGATCAAACAGACGATCGACGATGTATGTCTGGCGCTGCACCCGGTAGTTCGTCACCTCGCCTTTGCCGTCGTTTCCCACGATCAGCAGAACCGGCGCTTCCCGGTTCTTCATCTCGGCAGGCATCTGCAGGTAGGTCTTCTCACCGTCGTCGAAGACCCGCAATGGCCGAATGTGCTCATTGCCGCCATGGATGTCGTATCCGAAGTTCAGGCGCTCCGCTGTTACTAGCGCCGGAAGCAGCTCGCCCTTCTCTGACTGCCGGGACTTCTCGGTGAGCATGTGCTCCTGCCATCGGCGGTTGTTGTCCTCGGCCGGATACTCGAAGGCCACACGTGAGACGTAGTCGTCAGGCTTCGAGATCAGCCGGAGATAGTAGGCTCGGCGGTCTGTCGTGACGAGCAAATTGGTGTCGAGGCCAGACGCGGTCGGCTTCACCACAATGATGGGCGTGCCATCGACGCCCGCACCGTAGACCGCTGGCGTGATCTGCCAGCGCACCGAATCACCAATCTGCGGTTCTCCGTTGAGTTTTTCGCCCGGCTGCAATTCGAGGATGCAGATTCGCATCGGCGCGCAGACCAGAGTCGCCAGTCCCGCGCCGAACGTATAGATGACCCGCCCGTCAGCGCCAGGCGATGGCAAACTCGACTCGGCACCGAACTCCGCCGAGACGCGCACCGCCTCGGCCGCGGTCGGAGAAAGCGGAATATCTGTTTTTGGTTTATACCCAGCCGGTGCCGGGGCAACTGCCACCGGCAAGCTCTGCCCGAAGGCAACCGCACACACTACTAGCGTCAGACACACTACTCGCATCGTTCTATTCCTCCTATGTGGAACTTGTTAAGCGTCCTGCAGCGCTATTTGATGAATGGCCTTCTACAATACCCTCGACCAGCTGGCATTCGTGACGTAAATGCCCAGTGGGTTTACACGCGCAGCCGCTTCGTCAGTTGGCGGATCGACCGCAATCATGAACGAACCCTTCCACCGTGCTGTTGCCGTCACTACGCCCTGCAGGTCTCGCGTTGTTTCCGTCCAATCAACCTCGTAACTCCGGTCGCTCGTCGGCAACACTGTGTTGACCTCGACCGATACTGTCTCGGTTTTCCCGCGCGCCTGTGGTGGATCGCCGCGGTAGAAATCGTTGATCGCGTTCATGGCGCCACTGCCTTGTGCAATTTGCGCATACACCGCCTTGATGGCCTTCGTCTGAGCAACAGTATCGCTGGTCACTGTGCGCAAACTTTCGACCCAGTTGAGAATGCTCGATCGGCGTACCCGGTCATCGCTCGCGACGCTGGTCTGATCCGCATAGCCAGCAGCCACTGACCGGCCAAGCTGGTCCAGCGCGACCACGAATACCCGTGTGCGCGAGTGCACTGATAGCCATATAGCTCCGGCCACGGCCACGAGCGCTATCGCAGCCGAGATCAGGAAGGCCCGCCGCCAGTTGCCAGCCTGTGTGATTAGTGACCCGTATCGCTCGTCCCATTCGTGACGCGCCGCTATATATGGACTAACCGCTTCGCTTGTCGACACAACTCCCCCTTTCGCTCGCCAAACGTTCGTTTAGCGAGCTAGCACCGCAGGAAATTCCTGCCTTCCTCGGCGGACCTCGCCGGGGACTGTTAGATTAGAACCGCAGTCGCGGTGGACGCGGATTCTGGGCTGGCGGACGGTTGCTCAGAAAGAGCAGTGCAAGCGTACCGAACGCATGAGATAAAACTTTCAGAAATCGCATTTCCCTCTCCTCCTTATGAGCTCTTGCCCTTCGAACTCTCGACCAATCGTCGCAATCCGGCATCCGTATCAGACGGACTCCCTGGCCCACCGGTTCCGCTGGCGCCATTCATGCTGCCGCTGGAAACCCATGACGAGCTCGCGGCAGAGCCACCTCCGGCGCCGCCACCAACCGCGGCACCACCCTGCACAGCCGCCGTGGCGGCCATCTGGCCAGCAATCATAACGGGTGCCAACACCTCGCTATATCCTAGCGACAAAGTTCCTCCGAGAACAGCCGTAATGATCCGGGGCAGGTGCCAGACCAATAGGCTGTATATAAACGTACCAATCAGCACATCGAACGCGACCAGCACAGGCGCGGTTGTCACGAATGGCGTTAGCTTCACCTGCTGCGCTTCGGTGATCCAGTTGCCGCTCAAGATCATGCCGGCGCTGATGATGGCATAGATCGTCAGAATCTTCAGCCCAACTGAGATCACAAGGCAGATGTACCGGTTAACGTACTCGCGAGTCCACCGGCTGCCACCAAAACCGAGCATGATGTATGCCGCGCCAAGGGCCACATAGCTTTCCACCCAGGTGATGATCAGGCTCAGTGTCACCAAACCCCAGCAGAGTAGGATTATCAGCGCGCAAAGAACAATCGTGAGCGCCGATCCGATGTGCAATAGAAAGCCCGAATCCATCGCGGCGTCTAACATCGCGCCGGCAATCTTCAGGCCTTGCGTGAACACCACCGTCGGCGAGATCGATGGGATTCCAGCGACGAGCGAGCCGATCTGCGTAAAGCTGTTGACCACCGCCGGAAACCAGATGTTTCCGTACAGCAGCAGCGCATAGAACGCAATGATCGCCATAATGCTGCGCATGAAGCCGAACATCCAGGTCTGCAGATCCGCCTGCTGCAAAAACAGCTCGAGAAAGGTCCACGACAGTTCAATCACCGCCAGCAGGTAAAACAAATCCTGGGCATATCCGAACACCGTAGCCTCCCAGGTAGCCGCGGCAGCGTGATATTGGTTCAGGATGTCGCCGGGAGTCGTCGGGGCAAATTGCGCCCATGCCGCCGGCACCAAGAACAGTCCGAGAACCGAAAGGATCGCGAGTTTGCGCATGTTACGGCGTCGTCGGGAATACCCGGCTGTCTCCTGCGTTGATCGCTGTTTGGCCGAAGAACTGTTGCTCGGTGGAAACCATATCGGCGTCCTTTTGTACTTGATATCCCTGATACGCGGCCTTGCTGGTTATGTCTTCAAGTTGGAGCTCGCGTAGCTTCTGGAGCTGTGCGACTTGCTCCGAAGCTAGCTGGCCAGTAAGGTTAATCGCGTCATTCCGGTTCAGTAGGTTCCCCGCGCTTAGCGCACGCAGTATGCCGAGCACACCCTGCTCAGTGACTAGCAGTTTTCCCTGAAATCCGGCGCCACGGAGAATGCCCTGCGTCGTATCCAGGCTTGTCTGAGCCCAGATAGCATAGCGGTTGGCATAGCTACCAGCGGGAACTGGTGGTCCGACAGAAGCCAGAGGCTGGTAACCGGGGTACGTCTGACGAAACAGCACATCGTCATTGCCGAGGGAATAGGCCAGCGCCCGGCCACCCTGAACGACTGCCGCCAGCATCCCGAGGTCAGCAGCGATGGCGGTCAGGGATGCGGCACCGCCATGCTTTGTGTTCTTGAGCGCATCGGCCAGCTGCTGCACTTGAATCGCATACTGCAGTATCTGCTTGGCATACTCCAGATCGTGCATCAGCTTAATGCTGATCTGCGTCGGCTCTGTCGCACAGTTCGCGCAAATAAACACCCCACCGGGTACCTGGGCGCTTACTGGATTTAAAAGAAGTGAACCCGCCATCATCGCTATAAGGAATTTCCGCATAAACTCTCCTTCTCAATACAAAAACTACTCATGACGTCGTGCTGAGACCATTTCCGACAGCTGGTGCTTCCTCACAACGGAGTGCCGACATGAACCCTCTTTCCATCTCTCCTGCCGGGTAATCTTCTAGATACCGAGCCCATTCCGGCAGGCCTCTCAGACGTAGCCATTCCTCGCGCCACGTCTTCGGGTGCGCGAGCATTACCTTGCTGGCGAGCGCCCGCTCTTCGTTTCCGTTGACCCCGGTGAAAGCCAGTGCCGCCGGCCCCAGGCCAAGATCAATCAACCGCCGTCCGAGTTGCGATACGACGTAGTACTGCATCTTGGGCGTGGCATAACGAAGAATGTCTAGTTCGCGATCGAGCGGGGCGTCCGGTGTTCCGACCTTTAGTCCCAGCCGCCCGTATACATCGCGAGAGCTACGCGCTTCTGCGTTCGGCAGAAAGATCTTCGTTGGGCAATTATCCAGAATCACGGGAGCGATCTTCGAATCGGCAAAGTCCGCCAGTTGTTGGGTCGCCATGACCACTACCGCGTTTTTGCGGCGCATGGTCCGCAGCCAGTCGCCGATCCGGTGCTCGAATAGCTCGTGTCCCAGATACGCCCAGGCCTCATCCAACAGGATGAGTGTCGGAGAGCCATCGAGTCGGTGCTCGATCCGGCGGAACAGGTAAAGCAGCACAGGCAACACGGCCTTATCGTCGAGTTGCAGAAGGTGCTCTGTTTCAAACGCCAGCACCCTTCTGTTCCCCAAGCAATCGTGCTCTGCATCGAGAAGGAAGCCCATGGCTCCACTGAGCGTGAAGTGTTCGAGAGCCGCCCGGACCTCTTCATCCTGAACCGACGCACTGAACTCGGTCATCGTCCTGGCTGGCGAGGCCTGAAGACGCCGCATCGCAGCGGTGATCGCGTTCCTGTGTTTTGGACCGGTACGTAAGCCATTCAGCTCGCACAACGATTCGATCCAGCTGACGGCCCAAGCCAGGTCCGAGTCGCTGTCGATTTGGCGTAACGGGCAGAATGCGAGATCCGACTTCGGACCCGCCAGGTCGTAGAACTCTCCGCCTACGGCGTGAGTCAGCACCCAGGAGCTGTAGCCCTTATCGAAGAAGAAGACCTGGGCATTCGGATACCGGAACCACTGCGCCGCGATCAGGCCTAGCAAGGTGGATTTACCAGAGCTGGACGGGCCTACCACAATGGTGTGTCCCAGATCCGAAACGTGTAGGTTGAAACGGAATGGCGTAGCACCCGTTGTCGCGGCATAAAGCAGCGGCGGACTGTTCTTCGGCATTAGGGCAGACGGGTTCTCGCGCAGGCCCGCCCACACGGAGGTAATCGGCAGCATGTCTGCAAGGTTCAAGGTGTGCAGCGGGACACGGCGCACGTTCGAGTAGCCGTCTCCCGGCAGGGTTCCGCGCCAGGCTTCGATGGCGTTAACGTCTTCCAGGCGGCAACTGAATCCGATGTTCTGGATGGTCTTCATGATCAGCCGCGCAGATTCGTGCAGTTTGTCCCGATCCTCATCCAGGCAGATCACGTTCGAGGAATACAAGGCGAACTGCATTTCGCCGGACTGTGCGATCCCCATGGCCTGTTGTGCATCGGCCTCCATGTTGGCGGCGTGCAGGTTGACCGGACCATTCTGAGTCCGCAAGAGCTGGTCCCACCAGCCGAGCTTCATTCCGCGCCAGGTTCTGCGTAAGGTTTCAAACAGACCGGCCGCCTCTTCCTGGTCCATCAAGACCGCCCGCGTGTTCCAGCGGTATTCGATCGGCAACGAATCCAAAGCACTCAGAATCCCTGGACAGCTTGTCCTCGGGAAGCCATCGATCGCGATGACGGCGATACGCCTCCTGCCGATGCGAGGCTCGATCCCGCCGCAGAAGTCCGCACAAGCCAAAACGTCGTTCAGAAAAACCGGGACCTCCGGGAGCGCAAACGGATGATCCACGCCACTAATCGAGCGCCGAATGTATCGCAGCAGATGATCGTGCCGATGCTCGCGCCCGAAATCATCCACAAAGCTCACGCGTTTCATCCTCTGGATCGTAAACAGGTGCCCGAAAACGTTCTCGAACGATTCAACTTTGCTCTTGAATCTCTCGAGCGTCTGAGCCGCAGCGCGGGAGCTCGTAAACGGCGGCGCTCCTTTAAACATCCAGCCCTTGATCCGCTCTTCTTTCTGTTGCGGAGGAAGATACGTGAGCGTCAGGAAATACTCCGATTCGAAATGTGCACCCTCCTGCATGAACTCTTGGCGCCGCTCTTCATCGATCAGCAGGGTAACTGGATCGGGGAATGATCCTTCATCCGGATAACCCGGAGCGCAAGATCTGATGGCATCGCAGCTAACCATCCATCCGCCACCGAGTCGCAAGGAGCTATTGAGCCGCTGGCTCAGAGCATCCATTTCCGCTGGCGCAGCCGCTATCGTGTCCGGTCCTCTGTATGACCAACCGGCCATCAGCGACCCATCGTACTGCAGTAGGATGCCGTCCTCGATCAGGCCAAACGGCAGAAGGAGATCTGCCAGGCCCTGGGGTTTCCGACGATGTTCATTACGTAGCATTTACCTTATCTCCATGCTTTCGGAACTCCCGCCAGCTGAGACAGAAGGCCGCTTTTGGCCGGATACCATTCGCGATATCTCAGGTGACGGATATAGACCTGCCGGAGCAGTGGATCGGCTTTGCCCATCCGGCGCAACACGGCCACGACTCCGAACCAAAGTGCCGCAGACACTGCGAATCCCCAAACAGTCAACAGACTGAAGGCTAGGCAAAACGCCGCGAACAGAGCGGTGAGAATCAACACGCGATCACATCCCCTGATCTGGGCGGGGCGATGCGCCGACTGGTGGATGGGAACGATCCGTGGAGTGTCTGCGGTCATTTGCATCTTCTTCTGCCTCTTAAACGACTGCCGCGCCGATGCCGAGTGCCGTTAGTACACCCGGAGCGAAACCAGCCATCATGGCGCCAACTCCGGTGATCAGAGCTTTCTGGCCGAAGCCGGTCAACTCGTGATGGATAACGACAGAGCTCGCCCCCATCACGACGCCGATGACGCCGATGGTCCAGGCGACCGGACCAGCCAGATCGAGCGCCATCGATTTCAGTCCTGCGTCCCACGGCATCGTGGCCACACCGGCGTGGGCCTTCAGGCTGGCTGCCAGACCGATAGTCACGATCATTGCGAATCTGCTCAGTAGCAGGGCCTTGTTTTGCGAACGAACCATTTTCATGACGTTGTTTCCTTTCCTCCTTCTACGTTGCGGTTTCAGACCGGCTCGACCGTATACTTCCCGTTGGAATATCCGGACACGAGCAAAACCTCTCTGACCTTTCGGCCTGCCGCAGTGCCGGGCTCCTCGTCGATGAACACCACGAGATCAACCGCTTCCGCGATCAGCGCGCAACGGAACTCATGCGGCATGCTTTGCCCCTCATCCGATTGCGTCAACAGGCTTTCGAGGCGCGTCAGCGCGCTCAACGCATCGTTGGCGTGAATCGTTGCAATGCCGCCGGGGTGGCCTGTATTCCAGGCCTTCAAGACCGCATGCGCTTCGGCGCCCCGAACTTCGCCAACGACAATGCGGGTAGGCTGCAGGCGCATGCAAGCACGCAGGCAGTCGATCATGGTCACAGCACCTGCAGTGTGCAGATCGACATAGTTCGCCACGGAGCACTGCAGCTCCGTCGTATCTTCAATGACCAACACCCGGTCATGCGGCGTTAACTGCGCCAGCTCCCGCAAGATGCCGTTTGTGAGTGTCGTCTTGCCGCTCCCGGCGGACCCGGCAATGAGGATGTTCTTTCTCGCGCCAACGGCCGCGCGGATAATCTCCGCATGTCTTAAGCCGCGAACGGAAGCGGCAAAGTCATTCGCACCGCGACGCCCGTTGAGTGGATCACCTTTCCCGGTGACAATGCCCCCGGCTTCGTACTCGTCCAGACTGAAGAGCTTCCTCGGCCGAAGCCGAATTGCGAACACAGGCTGTCGGACAACGGGTGCCGTAATACCCTCGAAGCGGCTGCCATCGATAGGAAGCTCGGTTTCGAGGATGGGGTGGTCATGATTCAGAACGGTACCGCGCCAGGCGGCAATGGTCCCAAGCGCGCTCGCGGCGCGTGCCGGCACCATACTGCCGAACCGGACGAAGCCCTCACCCATCCGCTTGACCCAAAGGGAGGAGTCCGGATTGAGGACGATGTCCTCGGTGTGTTCATCCCTGAGCAGGGCGAGCACCTGCTCCCCAAGCTCTCTTCTGAGCTTCACGTCCAGCCGTTGGTGTTGCTCATCATAAATTCGTGTTAATTGTTCCGACTTTCCCGAATAATTCGTATTGACTTCTGCCTGGGCCATGTTATAAATCCTGCTATGCGGAAAATCAGTCCCTTCACCTTGAAAGAAGTGGCAGAGGCTTTCCGTGACAGGCGGAGCTAAATTTTTTTTCTGCGGTCGGGTGCGGCGATGGCGTTGGTGACAATTCCGTTCGATTACGATCAGTTGGAAGATCCCAACTCAGTAGTGCCCATTTGCATCGAGGACACGGATCGCGAAGGCAGACGAATTGCATGGGGCTGGTTCACTGCCACGGTGCCGATCGCGAACAGCCTTCGGAATCTCGCCCGCCGGAGGCTAGGTGACGTCTGGCGCGTTTCGGAACTGACGCAATGTACGATTCATAACGTTTGGCACAAGCACGGCGAGAACCTCGGTTTGTGGCCCAGTAAAAAGCTGTGGCACTACGCCAAATGGAAGGCTGAGGATATACGGGTGGGTGGATGGCGGTTGCGGCACCGTGTGGACGAGCCGCTACCGGAAGACGAGACTGCCTTAGAGACGATCATCGAAAGGGCAGACCAGGATGCACTCTCCGCCTTAGTGCCGGGGGGAAAGTGGAACTTCGAGAACGAGATCGAAAGAAACCAGTTCTTCGCCGCGCTGATTACGAGAATGAAGATGCGCGGCGACATTCAAGCCGGCAAAATGCTCGATATGCTCTACCATGGCATGGAGCGAGCGGAGATCAGCGCGCGTTTTGACAAGTGCCCAAATACGTTGAGCCAGAATTTTTATCGATGCGTCCGACGTGCTCTGAAGGATCTAGGAGTGGCATGACTGCCGCGTCCGCGTAACGAAATGCCATAATGTCATGGGCTGATGCCGGACGATTCTCCCGACCAGATTTTTGAAGAATTCCGCGACGTAGTTCAACAGACGATTCTGACCGGGTTTCCGAATCCGGAGCGGAAGGGATGCGTCGGTTCGATGGTGTTGCAGGAACTCGCCAACAGACCGCTACCGGTCCGAGATGCCGCGTGGGAACACGTAACGCATTGCTCGCCGTGCTACAGAGAATTCCTGGAATTCCGAGCCCGCGTGAAACAGGCACGCCGCAGGCTGGTGGTGCACAGGCGGCTGATCGTTTCGGGCGCTGCGGTGGCTCTCGTAATCGCGGGAGGCATAACGAAGTACGAGCTTGCGCACCGTGAGGACCAATCCGCGACCCAGACAGCCGGTTCGTATCAAACGGCGGCTCTCGACTTGAAGGATAGGTCCGTTGCCCGCGGCGATGCCGGGCACGCTCCAAGGACCGAGCCTCTCGTACTCCCACCTAGGCCGCTCGACCTCACAATTTATCTGCCAATCGGTAGTGAGCCCGGAACCTACCAGGTTCAATTGCTGAAGAAGATTGACGAGCCCCTACTGACCGTGGCTGGTGAAGCGCGGGTTGAGCACGGAAACACGGTACTGCGAGCACGCATCGATCTCACGCATGTTGCTTCGGGCGCTGTTCTGATTGGTTTGCGGCAGCCACCCTCAGATTGGACGTACTATCCCGTTACGATCCACTGAACAGACGCCGACGTACCTGGCGATTTCATACCGTGTGACTCCCACTGAGATCCCAAGTGGGCGAAGCCTAATGCGTTTGTCGGTCCTAATCCGCGTGAATCGCTCAGAACTGTCTGAACGCTGAGGAGTTCGCCTCATCTGAGGTCCAGGGTGGAGGGACGAACATTGCCCGTCCTAGTGGCGCGCGCCCGCGGAAAGCGAGCGGATTCCTCTATAGTGCCTACAAAAAATCCAAAGTACGAGACAAGGGCGGAAACATCTCGGTCGACTTGTCTATTGAGAAGTCTGGACAAAGTGCCGAGTGCTACATAGACCGCGGCGTCGGCGCACTACCTCGCGAAGCCTGCGGATCTTCTGTAGGCACTCGATGCGGCGTTGGCGTCTCATCGGATGCGTGTTACGCGGCGCTGCGTTCGTAGTGATGATGCAGACAGCCCACTTCACCAATCTCGACCACGGCACCCTCTGCGGGAGGCTGTATTCTTCGGGATTGCGGCGCGTCTTTGTCAAGCGACAGGTGAGTTCTCCACCTATGGTAATAAGCGCAGTACGCTGTGAGTGTCCGATGCAGAGAGCGCTCGCCGAGTACGATGACATGATCCAGGCACTCGCGCCGAATGGACCCGATGAGCCGTTCGACGTAGGCCCGTTGCCATGGAGATCGCGGCGCCGATAGCACTTGTTTGATACCCATCGCCTTCACTTGGTCGACGAATTCCTTGCCGAAAATTTGGTCACGGTCACGCAGCAGATAACGAGGTGCACTGTCCCATGGAAAGGCCTCACGAAGTTGCTGGGCCGTCCATTCCGCGGTGGGATGAGCAGTCACGCCGAAATGGAGAATGCGGCGCCGGTCGTGTGCCAGCACCAGAAACACGTACAGGACCTGGAACCGTTGGCACGGTGAAATGTCGACGGACACCAAGCTGCGCAAGGTGATTGTCCAGAAAGGTCCGCCAAGTCTGTGAAGGCGGTTTTCGATGCCGCACCATGTATTTGGCGACGGTGGGTTCGGTAAGCTCAATGCCCAGCTTCAGCAACTCACCGTGAATGCGTGGTGCACCCCAGCGCGGGTTGTTTCGGCTCATCATCCGGATCAAATCCCGAACCTCTCGCGGCACGCTGGGTCGACCAGGTTTGCCGTGGTGGATTTTCCACGTCCAGAACAAGCGAAAACCTTTACGATGCTAGGCGACAACGGTTTCCGCCTTGACGATCATCAGGGCGGAAGTCCAGTCGCGCCACACGCGTCGCAACCAAACCCAGAAGATGCGGTCGGCTGGCGTCAGCTTCAGGCGTTTTGGAGCCGACCGACGTAAGACCATGAGTTGTTGCCGTAAGGCGAGGTTTTCCAGTCGTAGCTGGGCCGAGGTCTTGAGCATCGAGGTGAGGCCGCCGAGCAAGGTGAACAGGCGTTGCTTCGCCGACCACTGGAGCAAATGAAAGTCGATCAAATTCAATGATTGCAGATCAATCGGAGTTTTTTGGAGCGAAGGTTCTGGCGGTGGAAATCCCGGTCGGTCGGTCGCCCGCCATTGCCCAAGAACCTGCGAGCTCTCATCAACACAATGGCGGAAGAGAATCCGAGTCGGGGTGAGGGGCGGATTGCTGACGAACTGTCGCTCAAACTCGGCATCTTCGTGGACTCGCGTACCGTAGGCAAATACATAAAGCAGAGCGGGCGCCCTCGGCACCCAGTTGGGCAGCCATGGAGTACGTTCATCCAAAACCATGCCAGGGCCATCGTTGCGTGTGACTTCTTCACCTCGGTGACGGCGACGTTCCAGGTACTATACGTATTTGTCGCGATTGAGGTTGGCTCGCGTCGAATCCAGCATTGCAACGTAACAGACCATCCAACGGCAGAGTGGGCACGACAGCAGTTCCGGGCGTTCCTCGATGGCGGATCCGGCCATCGTTATTTGCTCCACGACCACGACACTATTTTCTCGGCCGAGGTCGATGAGGCGCTGAATGGATTTGGTCTGAAGGTATTGAAAACTCCGGTTCGAAGTCCGATGGCGAATGCATATTGCGAGCGGGTGATCGACTATTCGCCGCGAGTGTTTGGATTATCTGATTCCAATGAATGATCGACATCTCAGCCGCATCGTTCGTGAGTTCGCAGCTCACTACAACCGCGGCAGACCGCATACGGCTTTGGGGCCCGGCTTTCCGGAGCCGAATCCGGCGACGATTCCGGCTAGTGGCCATCCACATCGGTTGCTGGTCAGCTATCGAGTGGCGAGCACTCAGGTGCTCGGCGGCTTACATCACGAATATCGCCTGGAGAAGAATGTTGCCTAACGCCGAATTATTCTGGAGGACAGCCCCCGGAGGACATTGGACAGCAAGCCGTAGTTCCAATGAAAACCATTCGCTATTGGCGCGTGAAAACGAGGCGAGGTTGACTGCTCTTGGTCAAATCAGATGCATTCCGCAAACTGTGGCTTGCCTCAGCTGGCCAGCGCTGTTACCGCCGAAATAGCTCAAAAGATCAATTCGCCAGGGACACGGCGCATTGTGCCACGGTTTTGACGGCATGCCTCGGAGTAACCACAGGGCACTCGCGCCCCTGAAGAGCGGTGAGTGCCTTGCCGAATATGTGTCACGGTAGATACCGGTAACATCGCCCCGTCCGCTTCCATTGCCGAACCCGCGACGCATGCGCCACCTGCGTCAGACTACCGGCGTTGACAGCGCCGTCATCACTTCTTTAAACAGGTACTTACATCCCTCGACCTGGTCCCAGGGCCCGGTCTCGTACTCTAGCGCAAACGTCCCCTTGAACCCGCTGGCCAGCATGATCCTCGTCGAACGCTGCACATTATTCTTGTCGCCCCAGCGGTCCCAGTATTTCGCGTGGACGTTCGTATGCGCGTAGGGCGCCAGCGCCTTCAGCCCGTTGAACAGCAAGTATTCCTGCTCCCAGTTGCCGAAATCGGGCGAAGCCTCGCAATACGGATGATTCACTTCATCCACGATCGTCCGGATATTGATCGGGTCCGCCGCCAATCCCCAATGGTTTTCCAGCGTCACGCGTATTCCGTAATTCCCGCCGAAATCCGCCATCGCCTTATAGGACTCAATCGCCGCCACTATCATCGGCACGATATCAATGTTCCGCGGGTATCCGTCGCCTGGCCCGTGCAGAACCGCATTCGGACGGATGCTGGGCCCGAGCGCCCGTGGTGAATTCATTCGCATCGACTTCACTCCGAGCACGGAGAGCCCCTCAATCCACCTCTTCCCCATCGCCACTCCCGCCTTGCGCAGCGCATCCTTTTCCGGCGAACCATACTCCGCCAGATTCGTCGGCGCATTGTTCGAAATGTGTTGCACCTTCATGCCGGTCTTCACGCAGACGTTGGCCAGCCTATCCAGCCATTCCCGCCCTGAAGGGCTCAGAGGATCGAATCCCTGGTCCGCCGATCCCTCTGGGAAGTACATGCTGTTGTCACCCACATCGCCAAAGAACCCCGAATACAAATCCATGTGCGTCACGCCGGGAAACGTATCCTTCGCAAACTGCGGAAAATCCAGCAGCGTAATTTCGCCGTATTTCGCTTTCTGCTCCGCCGGCGTGGGAAGCTTTGCCCGCGCCGCTTCAGCCGCCTTCGCCACCGCCAGGGGTCCCGCTGCGTTCGGATCATTCGCAAAATCGTTCGGTTCCTCCGCAGGGCGTCCTTCTCGCCCTGCTGCGCCGCGCCTTCGGCCGGGATAGGGCCGGATCTTAAAAAGGTTCCGCACTCCATACGAGTTGGCAGCAATACGTTCCAGGTTGAACTTCTCTAGATCCGCCTGAGCCCGCGCCTCTTCCCGCGGAGTCAGTATGACTCCCGCCGCAGCCAGACCAATACCTGCGGTCTTAAAGAAATTGCGCCGGTCGAGCGTCGTTTTCCCGGTTCCGTTCTTATCGTCCATGGGGAAGTCCTCTCTTTCGTTTATCTGGAGCTAGTCCTGCATAATAACCGGAATGGCTCTGGTGCAAGCTCAAGCCGACGGAGAGATCGGTTAAGCTCCGCCTTGTAAGTGATGGCGAATTGGGCTCAAGCTGCGAGTGCCGCGTTCCACAGTTCCGTCATCGTCGCATCGCACCCGCCGAGCTTGCCCGTCTTGAACTGCCCCTTCTTGATGTTCTCTGCTAGCTCGATTCCGGAGATCGTTATCACCGCGTTGTCGAATCGCTTGAATCCCAGCATCGGCCGGATTCGTTGCTTTACTCTCCGATGGTCCTGCTCCACCAGATTGTTCAAGTACTGGCTGGAGCGGACCTTCACCCGCCGCGGAAGTTCGCCGTCTTCCTTCATCTCTCGCACCACCCGGTGCGACGCCGCATAGGCGTCCAACGTGATCTTCGTGGGAACGCGAGTGTTCTTCATCGCGCTGCGCAGAAACCATTTGGCGGCGTTCATGTCCCGGTTCCGGCTGAGAAAGAAATCGACTGTTTGACCCGCTTTGTCGACGGAGCGGTACAGGTACACCCATTGTCCGTGAACCTTTATGTAGGTCTCGTCCATCCTCCACGATCCGCCCACGGCTCGAGCGTAGCGCCGCCAACGCTTCTCGAACTCCGGCAGGTAGCGCTGGACCCACCGGAGAATCGTTGTATGCGCCACGGAAATGCCGCGGTCTGCCATCATGATCACCAGATCCCGCAAGCTCAGTTTGAAGCTCGTGTACCAGCTCACGCACAAAACGATGATCTGTCGGTCGAAGTGCCGTCCTTTGAACAGATCTTCGATCGGTACGAATTCGTTGCATCTCTTCATTATCGTCCGCCACCCTCGCGTTTGCACCAGAACCTCTGCAGGCGCCTCAGCGGGTACTTGAGAGAGGCCGGACGATATAAGTTATCCCTCGCCCTTCCATGGATCGCCCGGTAGACGTTCTATGAGCCGTGACGAAACGATGGGGGCAGCCGTCTTGATGTCCCAGGTGAATCCGACTGACAGGAGCGGGCCAATGTCGGCCGCGAACTCCGGGTCATGCAGCTTGCCCGCGATGTTCTTTTCGAACTGAGCACGGGTGACCTTGTGGCTCTCCCTGCTCATATATTCAGAGAACGCCCCGACGATACGGTCGGGATTGACCGCCGGACTCTCCAGCGCCGCCGCCAGATCGAACAGATCTCGACCCGCCTTGCGTTGATACAACGCCCGCAGCTTGGTCCCAAGAAGCTCGTCGAGCTCGTAGCTGCAAATCTGGCACTTGCCTTCGAACCAGCGTGATGAGACTGCGAAGGGAACGTGTTTGAAACCGTAGACTGAAAAATGCTCCCGTGAATTGATTTCGACTTTCAGCCGCAGACGGATTGGCGGCATGTCCTCAGAATCAAACCTGTAGGCGAAGGTGACGCGGCCCTCGCTCTGCTTCCATTGCGGTTTGCCGAGCCAGGGATCGAAAATCTCGCGCAGCGCTTTCATTACCGGACCCGCAGGCTCGGCCCGTGTCTGGACAAGGTCGATATCTTCGGAATAGCGGGCGGCAGGTTTGAGGTGAAGCTTGTAGAGTGCTGTCCCGCCGCGGCATGCGAGAGCATCCCGCAGGAGCGGGTGCGAGAATATCTCGACGAGCGCACGGCTGATAACCAGATCCTGCTCGACCTGGAAGTCCTGGACCCACGGGGCCTCTGTTCGCCACTCGGTGATGTAGTCACGCGGGATCATAGCTCTGCCTCTACGTCCACATTGACGTAGAGCTTCCAGCCCTTGTTGCGACGAGAGCGCTTGTGCGGCGCTTTCGGCAAAAGTGCCGTCGATTGCTTTGCGTGTTCGCGCGCGTACTCCTTCAGAGCCGGCGTTTTTGCGACGAAGCCAAGATGCTCCAGCAGATATCCAAGCCGTTGCGCCCAGGCGACAGGGGCAGTCCGGGCGGCGGTGGCAAGTTTCTCCGGATCGATCCGCTCGGCGAGTTCAGACAGAACCGTCGCCACCTGATTGAGGCCGCCTGCGTGATCCGCGTAACCGATAAGGTCCAGCGCCGTTGCCTCAGGTGACGACACCAGGACCGTGCCCCGCGGCGTATTAAAGCTTTGAACGGCCACGTCGGTGAGGCGCTTTCGCGCCATAAAGGCGACGCGTACTACCCCGCAGTGGATCGGCCGGCGGTTCTTTGTAAGAAAGACCTGGAATTCCTGCGGGCGCTGATGCGCCGCGCCGTAATACTGTGCGGCCGTCAGAAGACCAACGTAATAGGGGAGGCTAAGGCGCGTCATGAGCGCGGGGATAAACTGGTCTGCGGGAAGACAACCGAGCGAGCGATATTCCGGCGGGACGACGACATAGGAACCCCGCGCCGGAGAAGCGATCAGCTTCTGTTTTGTGAGACGGCTCAGGGCGAGCTTGGCGGCAGCGGCGGAAACGCCCAGCGCCGATTGGACCTCGCGAGAGGCAAAGTCATAGCGCCCGCTGGCGGCGAGACTGCTAACGTATTCCCTGGCGTTTAGACGTCTCGATTCCGATTTCACACTCGGAAAGTATCACTTATCGATACTTTACGCAAGCGATATTGGCTTCCGGGGCGGATTGGATAACTTCGGCCTCCGGAATCCCTTGGAATCGTTCTGCTTAGGGTCAACTTACACATTAACTTCCACATTTTAGCCGTATTCAAAAATAACTTGCTAAAACTAAACAATTTACTGGCAGACGCACGGGACTCAAAATCCGGGGCCCTCCTAACTTCGCAACACCCGAACGGTCTTCGAAAGTCCGCCAGCATCAGGCAACCGTACTACTCCCACCTCAAAGCGATAAGAGGATCCACTCTGGTCGCGCGCCGCGCGGGCACTAGGCCGGAGAGGAGCGCGACAGCCGCGAGTAACGCGGCTACCGCAAGGAACGTAGGAAGGTCGGTGGGCTTCACTTCGAATAGGAACCTTGCGAGGACGCGAGTGACGGCCAAAGCTCCTACTACTCCGAGTGCTACGCCAACAGTCACCAGAAGCAGACTGCGCCCCAAGACCATGCGAGTGATGTCGCTCTTCTCCGCGCCTAACGCCATGCGAATTCCGATTTCGCGCGTCCGTTCGGCTACCGCGCAGGCCAGAACGCCGTACACACCGATTGCCGCTAAAAGGAGAGCGAGCATCGAGAAGATCGCAATCAGGCGAGTCTGAAACTGTGGCTCCGCAATGGTTTTCGCGACCAGATCCATCATGGTTGTGATCGATTGTGCCGGCTGATTCCTATCCACTTCACGCAGAACGCCGCGCATGGCAGTAGCCATACTCGCTGGTCGTGCAGCGGTGCGTATAGCAAAGGTCATGGAGCTGAGAAAAAGTGGCTTCTTCACCTGTGCATCTTCACCTGTGCATAAGGTTGATAGATGGCCGGATGTGCCTTCGCCGTCAGACTCCTTTGCCTCACGTCATCCACCACCCCGACAATCGTGAGCCAGTCCTCATTTCCGGGCCTGGGGTGGGCTTCCAAGGTAATGCGCTGTCCGAGGGCAGCGCCACCTGGCCAGAAGGTTCGCGCCACACTCTGGCTGATGATCGCGACACGCGGAGCGGTAGAGTTGTCCTGGTCGCTAAAAGCTCTGCCGCTCAGCAGCGGGATGCCCATCACCCGGAAGTACTCCGAACTCACGGCGGGCTTATCCACCATGTAGCCACGCGGCGTTGGTCGCCCGTCATAGAGATGAAAGAGCCCCCACAACACGCCATTGAGGGGAAGACAGTTGACTGCGCCTGCCGCCAACACTCCAGGCAGGTTTGATAGCTTTTCCAGAGTGCGTGCGTGAAATGCCTGAATGCTGACCGTAGTATTGTACAGGGATTCCGGAAGATCGACCGTCATGGCCAGAACGTTTTCCGCGCGAAAACCAGGATCCACCGCGCGCATCCGCAGAAAGCTCTTGAGCAACAGGCCGGCGCCGGTGAGCAACACGAGTGTCAAGGCAATTTCGGAGACGACCAGGACACTACGCAAGCCTTGACCGCGGCCGGTTACGGCGCGCCCGGCCTGACTGAGGAAGGTACGCAACTCCCGGCCCGTCGCCTGGACTGCCGGCAGTAAGCCAAACAGAATTCCGGTGACAGCCCCAAGCCCCAGAGCGAACCCGATCACCCTGGCATCCAAGTGGATCTCTGCGACGCGGGGAATGATTCCGGCCGGCGCGAGTGCTAGCAGAGCGCGGACTCCAAGATTCGCTAACAATAATCCTGCTATGGCCCCGCCGAGCGATAGCATCGCGCTCTCGGTCAGCAACTGTCGAATCAGCCGGATCCGCGGCGCCCCTAGCGCCGTGCGCACTGCCATCTCCTGGCGGCGCAGGGATCCTTTCATCAGCAGCAGATTGGCCACATTCGCGGACGCGATCAACAACACGAAGGCGACTGCTCCCATGAAGATCAGAAGCGATTTCCGAATCTGGCCGACGAACAGATCCTGCAGCGGGAGAACCTCGGCGACCCAACCGTTCCTAGTCGGCGCGCCGGCCGCCGCCATCAGATGTTGCCAGGGTAACTGCGGGGCCAAGGCCTCCAGTTCCGCCTGCGCCTGCCGCTGAGTAACAGACGGCCGCAATCGCCCGAAGGCGTGAAGGTCAAAGGAGTTCCCCGACGCGTCGCGTCCGACCGATAGAGGCAACCACAATTGAGCGTCGCCCGGAAACGCGAACCCTGCCGGCATGACGCCAATCACGCTACGCTTGATCCCGTCCACCGTGATGGACTTTCCCAGGATGTTCGGATCCGCCGCAAAACGGCTGCGCCAGAGTCCCTCGCTTAGCACAGCGACACCTGGGGAACCCCGTTCCTCTTCCTGGGCGGCGAAAGTTCTGCCCATCGCCGGACTTGCACGCAGAACCGGAAAGAAACTAGAGCGGACGCGCCCCACCGGCAAGCGAACAGCGTCTCCCGCTCCGGTCAGGGTGACCTGATCCTCGTCCAAAGCCGTGACGCGCTCAAAAGCCTGGGTCCGCCGCTGGAATTCGAGATAGTCGTAGTTCGACAGGCTGGGCCTGCCGGCAAAAGGGCCAAGGCGCTGGATGTAGGAGATCAGGAACAGACGCTCTGGTTGGACAAGAGGCAGTGGGCGCAAGAGCACCCCGTTTAGCACAGTGAAGACCGCGGTGTTGGCTCCGATGCCGAGCGCCATCGTCAGAACAGCCAATGCCGTAAACCCAGGGGACTTGCGCAGACTGCGGAGGGCGTAACGGAGGTCCTGGCCGACCGTTTGGATAGTCACGATGATGTTCATTTCGTGCGTCTTTTCTTTTGCCAAGGTCCAATTGCCGAAGCGCCGCCTGGCATCGCGTCGAGCTGCTTCCTCCGTCATGCCTGCCTTGAGATTGTCACGGACACGCGCATCGATGTGAAACTGCAGTTCCTCATCGAGTTCCCTGTTTAGATCCTCACGGTGCAGGAGGTTCGAGAGTCGATTGAACCAGCTCATATCAGCATCCTTCTAAACGAAACGGAGCACGCGTGTCACGGCTTCGGTCAACTGCGCCCAGCTCTGCTCTTCCTCAGCCAACTGCTTACGTCCGGATGGAGTGATCGAGTAGTAGCGCGCGCGACGGTTGTTTTCTGAAGCGCCCCACTCGGCTCGAAGCCAGCCCGACTGCGTCATTCGGTGGAGAGCGGGATAAAGAGAGCCTTCTTCCAGACGGAGAACGCTCGCGGAAATCTGTTCGATCCGCAGAGTGATCGCGTAACCATGCATACGACCCTGCGAAGCCAAGGCCTTCAGCACAAGCATGTTGAGCGTTCCCTGCAGGCGATCATTGCTATGCTTGCGCATCCTCTACCTATAGCCAGCTATGGGGAAAGCATAGCCCACATTTATCCGAGCGTCAAGCTGACGGGCGGCTGTGCGCGGCTGTGCATCGCCATGCGCTCGCCAGCTTCCTTTATCGGACTGTCCCTCGCATCACTGTCGAAAACCTGGCCGACTTTAGCGTCAGATGGATTTTTCGAAAGGTACAGTAGGGACGGCCGCGGCGGACCGGGTTTGGAGGCGCCATGTGTTCGGGATTCTGGGCAACATGTCGGCGCAGGGTTCGAGCGGTCGTGCCAAGACTTCACGCGATCTGCGACCAATTCAGCCGAAACTCGTTTCGTAGGTGAGCGATCGCGGACGGCCCAAGGTCATTGCGCCGGCGGCCGCGGCAAGTCGAATTTCGACGCGAGATTGCCGGAGCAGTTCGGAGCAGTTACGTCGTTTGTTCTCTCTTGCCCGGAGCACTTGCGGAGCAGTTCAGAATATTCTAAGTCTTTTGTTTTGAGTGTTGAGGTTTGTAAGTTGTAGGCGCTATCTTCCATGCCATGGAAGCGCGCTCCCAACTGCGCCACAGGCCCACGTGCAGTGTTCTCCCAGTATATCTTAGGCGGATGGCGGGCGTGTCTTCCAGCGCCGGTGAATCCAGAGCCACTGATCGGGATATTCGCGGATCACGGTTTCCAGAACGGCATGGAGGCGCTCGGTGTCCTCTTGGACGTCGCCAGTGATGAGGACTTCGGGATAGAAACGCAGCACGAATTGTTGTTCCGGCTCCGACCAGAGAGCAAAGCCGGGAATGACGGCAGCGCCGGTGTGCGCGGCGAGGCGTGCAAAGCCGGCTCCGGCGCAGGCAGGGATGCCAAAGAAATTCACAAAAACTCCGTTGTCGAGAGAGGCATTCTGATCGATCAGGATGCCGACCGCCTCATTAGCGGCAAGCGCTTGCAGGATGCCGCGGGCGAAGTTTTTCTTCTCGATCAGCCGGTTGCCTGACATGGTGCGCCGGCGGCCGACCAGGGCATCGACGCGGGGATTGTCGAGCGGACGCACAACGACATGCATGGGGGTGGCGAGTAGAGCGTGGGCGAAGGCACTCAGCTCCCAGTTGCCGAGATGCGCGGTGGCGAAGAGAACACCCTTACCACGGCGGCGTGCCTGCTCGAAATGCTCGAAGCCTTCGTAACGAATCCAGCGGCCAATGTTGGTGCGATCCATGCGCGGAAAGCGCGCGAAGGTGACAAGCAGACGGGCAATCGAGCGGAACACGCCGTCGGTGATACGGGAGCGCTCGCGGGCATCGAGAGCGGGAAGCGCCATCGCGAGATTCGCCAAGGCCACGCGGCGCAGGCGGGGCAAGGCGAGGTCGAGCAGACGGACATAGCCGTGCGCGAGGAAGCGGGAAACGGCGAGAGGAGTGTACGCAAGCGAATTCAGTGCGAGAATGGCGAGCGCGTATTCAAGGGCGTCGCGCAGGCGCGAGCGGGGGCGCATGAAACGTCATTCTATCCATCCGCCGCCGAGAACCAAATCGCCATCATAAAAGACGGCGGCCTGCCCGGGCGTGACGGCGCGCTGCGGCTCGTCGAAATGTACCTCTATGCGGTCCGGGTGGGCGGTGGGGTGGAGGGTCGCGGCGGCGGCTTCGTGCTTGTTGCGGATTTTGACTTGCGCTCGCGCGGGGGCGGCTAGGCCCGGCCAGGAAACCCAATTCACGCGGTTCGCTACCAGGCGCGCGCACAGCAACTGGTCGTTCGAGCCAACCGTGACGCGCTGCGTGATGGCGTCGGTTGCAATCACGTAGAGCGGCTCGCCCGTGGCGATACCTAGACCACGCCGCTGCCCGACGGTAAAGTGATGCACGCCTGTATGCTCGCCGAGCGAGCGGCCGTCCGCAGAGACGATTTCTCCGCGCTCGCGGGCGGGCGCAATGCCCTTCGAGCGAAGATACGCGTCGAGAAACGCAGCATAATCGCCATTCGGAACGAAACAGATCTCCTGGCTATCGCCCTTGGCGGCGACGGCCAGGCCCATGCGCTCGGCGAGCGCACGCACTTCGGTCTTGTTCATCGCGCCGAGCGGGAACTGCGTGCGGGCGAGCTGGCGTTGCGTCAGGCCGAAGAGAAAGTAGGTCTGATCCTTGGATGTATCCGCGGACCTGCGCAGTTGATAGCGGCCAGTGTCAGGGTCGCGCGTGATGCGGGCGTAATGCCCGGTGGCAATTTCCGTGGCGCCGACACCATCGGCCATTTCGAGAAACTGATCGAACTTGATGAAGTTGTTGCACAGCGTACACGGAATGGGTGTGCGGCCGGCCAGGTAATCGGAGACGAAGGGCTCGACCACCTGGCGCTCGAACTGGCTCTCGAAGTTCACCACATAGTAAGGGATGCCGAGCTGTTCGGCCACGCGCCGGGCGTCGTAGACATCGTCGAGCGAGCAGCAGCGGCCGGTGGCGCTGTCCGAAGCGAGCTCTGGCAGGCGGCGCTGGTTCCAGAGCTGCATGGTGAGACCGACGACTGCTTGGCCTTGGGCAACGAGCATGGCGGCGACGGTCGAGCTATCAACGCCGCCGCTCATCGCGACCGCGACGGGCCGGCTGGAAATGGTGGACTCAAGCATGCGCGTGCACCACCGGAGAGATTTTGCGGAGATGCCGGACGGAGTCTTCGACCGCGTTTACGAGCGCATCCACCTGCGCCACGGTGTTCGAACGGCCGAGCGAAAAGCGAATGCTGGCGCGGGCACGCTCTGGCGTCAGACCGATTGCGGTGAGAACGTGCGAGGGCTCGACGGCGCCACTCGAGCAGGCCGCGCCGGTGGAAACCGCGAAGCCGCGAAGATCGAGCGCGATCACCAGAGCCTCGCCTTCGATGCCATCGAAATACACATTGGTTGTGTTGGGCGTGCGCAAACCGGGCGCACCGTTGATGCCGGTGCCAGGTACGCGCGCGAGGATGCCAGTTTCCAGCCGCGCACGCAGCGCGCTGAAATCCGCCGCTTGCGTGGCCAGATCACGCGCCGCGATCTCGGCGGCACAACCCAGCGCCACAGCACCGGGGACGTTTTCGGTGCCGGGACGGCGCTCGCGCTCATGATGGCCGCCGAAGAGGATCGAATCCATACGCGTACCTTTGCGCACGAACAGCGCGCCCAGTCCCTTAGGAGCGTAAATCTTATGGCCGCTGATGGAGTAAAGGTCGACGCCCAGAGAGTGTACGTCGACGGGAATCTTGCCCAGAGCTTGCACGCCATCGGAGTGCAGATAGACGGCGGCTTCGCGCGTGATACGGGCGATTTCCGCGATGGGCTGCACGGTTCCGAGCTCGTTGTTGGCGTGCATGACAGAGACCAGCAGAGTCGACGTGCGCAGCGCGCGGCGAATGTCGTCGGGGTCCACAACGCCACTCGAACCCACGCGAACATAGGTGACTTCGACGCCCTCTCGTTCAAGCTGGGCGCAGGCATTCAGAACCGCGGGATGCTCGATGGCCGTCGTCACCATATGTTTTTGCGGCCGCTTCGAATGCCGCATGACGCCGAAGATTGCGAGATTATCGGCCTCGGTGCCGCCGCTGGTGAATACGGTCTCCTGCGGCCGGCAACCGACGAGGGAGGCGGTTTGGCGCCGGGCCAGTTCCAGGCGCTGCTTGGCCATTTGCCCGAAATGGTGGATACTGGACGCGTTGCCATACACTTCGGCGAGACACCCTAACATCGTCTGGATGATTTCCGGCGAGACGGGCGTGGTCGCATTATGATCGAAGTAATAGCGCTCCACTTGCTTCTAGTTTAACAATGCGCCGTCCCGTGATCACTCTGACGACCGATTTTGGCCTGGCGGATCATTTCGCCGGCACGATGAAGGGCGTGATTCTGGGCATTTGCCCGGAGGCGCAGATCGTCGACATCAGTCACGAAATCGGTCCATTTGGGGTGACTGAGGGCGCCTTCTTGGTGGCACAGGCTTACCGGTATTTCCCGCGCGGAACGGTGCACGTGGTGGTGGTCGATCCGGGAGTGGGCACGTCGCGGCGGCCGATTGTGGCGGAAGCGGCAGGGCAACGCTTCGTTGCGCCGGACAATGGCGTTCTCTCGATGATATTTGCGGGGGAAAAGCATAAAGTGCGGTGGATCACCGCGGAAAAGTATTTTCTAAAGGCCGTGAGCCAGACGTTTCATGGCCGCGATATTTTCTCGCCCGTTGGTGCCCATCTGGCGCGGGGCGTGACGCCGGCGAAGATGGGTAAAGTGATTACCGATTACATGCGGCTGCAGATCGAACGGCCGGTGCGCACAGCGCGTCGTGGCTGGACCGGCGCCGTGCTCAAGATCGACCGGTTTGGGAATCTGATCACCAACTTTCCCGCGGAAGACTTTCCGGACCTGGAGAAACGGCCGTTTGAAGTTTCAATTGGTCTCGAAACCGTGCGCCGGCTGGCGCGGAGTTACGCGGAGTGCAATCCGGGCGAGTTGTTTGTGATTGTTGGAAGCTCGGGCTATCTGGAGGTTTCCTCGAGCCAGGCTTCGGCGGCGAAAATGCTTGGATGCGGGGTGGGGGCTCCGGTGGAGCTGCGGATTTTGTAGGGGGACGACGAGCAAGCCCGATCGGCGCTCTTAAATTCCCTTAGCTCAACGATTGCGAACAATCGTGTACCGGCCGTTCTTAACGTCGGCCGATCCGGCCTGCAGGCTCTTTGCAAGTTGTTTGTTCCGCCGAATTGCGGCAGTTTCACAGTCATCCAGGAACCCTGACGATCTCACAACGTCTGTGGTTGACCGGTCATCAGCTTCGCCGGCGGCCCTGGTCCGCTTGCTGCGCATATCGCTAGAATACTTCGGATTATGTGTGATTGTCACGGCACGCAGTGGGCCTATAGGGCGTTGAGCGTGCTTCAGCCCAAGTCTTCAAGTGCGTATACCGGCGTGGAGGGATGAAAGGCCTTCCGAAGACAGTCGGCGTGACAAAAGAACTGTTGTGTTTGTTGCTCCGATTGTTCGCCGTCCCATGTGGTCGTGTAAAGGAGGGTGCCGGTATCTAGGCCTCCCTTCTCGATTCCCTTTCCGCAAAAACAGCATTGGCATTGTGCGCTCATCGCTTTGACCTTTGTCGATGTGGGGTCAACGGACGTTAGGATACTGCTGGACGGGTGTAAAACGTCAGCGCGTTGTCTCCCTGTTTCAGTGTACGCGCTCTTCGAAGCGAACCATAGGACTCGGCAGGCGAGAAGCGTATCGAGTGCTGCACGATGACGAGTGCCGGGGGATTTCCGCGCAACACTTCGAATGCTGTTGTATATTCAGCCTCCCGTTCGTACGGCGGGTCGAGAAATACGATGTCGGCCTGGTAGCGATCGAGTGAAGAAGCCACCGAGGTGGTGACCACGAGAGCGCGATTTTCGATTCCAAGACTTGCCAGGTTCTCCCGAATTACTCGCGCAGCACCGCGGCTTCGTTCGATGAAGATCGCCTGGCGAGCGCCACGGCTGAGGGCTTCGATGCCCACACTGCCCGTGCCGGCATAGGCATCCAAGAAGACTGCGTCCACGACCTGCGAGCCCAGAATATCGAACAACGTTTCGCGGAGCCGGTCCGGCGTGGGGCGCGTGGCGAGTCCAGGGATGGATTTCAAGCGGCGCGAGCGGAATTCGCCGGCGATGACGCGCACTTATCCCACCTCGGCGAGCCCGAAGCGGCGCTGCCAATGGCCGTGCACGTACTCCATGGCGTGCGCGAATTCGGTGGGAGAAGGCGGCTTTTCGATAAACTCGGCCGCGGCGTTACGGGCTACCTCGAGAATTTCCTGATCGCGGAGGATGTTGGCGATGCGCAGCGATGGCAGGCCCGATTGGCGTGTGCCGAAGAATTCGCCGGGGCCTCGCAGCTTGAGGTCCATCTCCGCGATCTTGAAACCGTCGTTGGTGTCCACCATGGTTCGAATACGTTCGCGCGCCGTGTCGTTCATGCGCTCAGTGACCAGAATGCAGTAACTCTGCTCGGCACCTCGGCCCACACGGCCGCGAAGCTGATGCAGTTGCGCGAGGCCGAAGCGTTCGGCTTGTTCGATCAGCATCACCGTCGCATTGGGCACATCGACGCCGACTTCGATGACCGTCGTCGAGACCAGAATCTTGATGCGGCCGCGCTTGAAGTCCTCCATCGCCGCTTCTTTTTCAGGCGCGGCCAAGCGCCCGTGCAGCAGGCCCACTGTGAGATCGGGAAACACTTCACTCGACAGGTGCGCGTGCATTTTCTCGGCGGCCTTCATCGCCTGCGTCTCCGATTCCTCGATCACCGGATACACCACATAGGCCTGCCTGCCTTCGGTAACTTGCTTTTTCAGGAAGCTATACACGCGCTCGACATGATCGGCGGTCACGTGTTTGGTGACGATCGGCTTTCGTCCGGGCGGGAGCTCATCGATGACCGAAACATCGAGGTCTCCGTAAATGGTGAGCGCCAAAGTTCGTGGAATCGGCGTGGCGGTCATCACCAGAACGTCGGGATGAATGCCTTTGTGCGCGAGACCCAGGCGCTGCATGACGCCGAAGCGATGCTGCTCGTCGACGATGGCCAGTCCCAGGCTGCGGAACTCTACGTTCTTTTCGAGTAAGGCGTGAGTTCCTACCGCTACGTGCACTAACCCCTCAGCCAGGAGTTTCTTGAGCTGAACTTTTTCGCGATCACTAAACGAGCCGGTGAGCAAGGCGACGACGTAGCCGAGCTTGGCGAGCAACGGTTTCAAATATAAAAAATGCTGGGACGCCAGAATCTCGGTGGGCGCGAGCATGGCGACTTGATATCCGTTCTCGATGGCGATGACCGCTGCCTCCGCCGCCACGATGGTCTTCCCGCTGCCGACGTCCCCCTGGAGCAATCGATGCATGGGCCGGGGCGCGGACATGTCCCGCGCGATCTCGCCGAGCACTCGCTTCTGCGCACCGGTGGGTTTGAACGGCAGCATGCTTTTGATGCGCTCGCGCACGCCGTCGTTCAACTGGAACGCGATGCCCGTCTCTTCGCGGGCTTTGCCGCGCCGCACAAATAACCCACACTCGAGCCAGAAGAACTCTTCGAAGATCAGCCGGAACTGAGCAGGCGAGCGGAAAGCGTTCAGAAGCCGGAGATCGGAGTCGGGCGGGGGGAAGTGCATGTGACGAACCGCGGTCCAACGGTCGATGAGCTTGAAGCGTTGCCGCAGGCTCGGGGGCAGCGGGTCGTCAAGTGGCGAGATCTGGCCGAGCGCCCGATGCACGATCGTACGAATGGCGCGCGTATTGACTTTGGCGATCGCTTCATACACGGGCACGACGCGGCCGACGTGCAGCGCCGCTTCGGCGTCATCATCGTCTTCGGTGAGCAATTCAAACTCGGGATGCACCATCGACAGTTCGCCGGTGTAGCTATCGAATTCGATTTTGCCGAACAAGGCCAGGCGGCGGCCCGGTTCGAGCGTCTTCGCCAGATACTCGCCGTGAAACCACTTGGCGTGCAATACGGCTCGCGAGCTATCGGTGAATGAAGCTTCGAACAATCCGAGATTGCGGCGCCGGAAACCCGCCACGCGTGCCGTTCGCACCTCCGCTACCACGGTCGCCATTTCGCCGGGAGCGAGTTGTGCAATGGTCTTCATGTTGCTTCGGTCCTCGTATCGAAACGGGACGTAGGAAAGCAGGTCTTCGACCGTGAGCAACCCCTTGGTTTCGAGCATGGCGCCGCGCGCTGGGCCGACACCTTTGACGTACGTGAGGGGAGTTGAGAGATCCACCGAAAAATTCAGTGTACAATGCCCAAAGTGAAGTTCTATGCGCTCTGTTTATCACTTTGTGTCGTTTGCGCGAACGCTGAGGTCCGTCTCGGCATCATCGGCACTGACACGTCGCACGTCATTGCATTCACGCAGATCTTGAATGATTCGAGCTCTCCTGACTACGTTCCCGGCGCTCGCGTGGTGGCGGCCTACAAGGGGGGCAGCCCCGACGTGGAGTCCAGCTACAAGCGTGTCGATAAGTTTGCGGAAGAGCTGAAAACGAAGTGGAAGATCGAATTCGTGTCGGATATTGCAACGCTCTGCCGCAAGGTGGACGGCATCCTGCTCGAAAGCGGGGATGGCCGCGTACACCTGGAGCAGATCAAGCCTGTCCTCGCCGCGCACAAGCCCGTCTTCATCGATAAGCCCCTGGCGTCAACGCTCGAGGATGCCCGCGAAATTGCGCGCCTGGCCAAAGAGGCCGGCGTGCCGTGGTTCAGCGCCTCCACTCTGCGCTTCTCCGACCTCGCCGCGAGCCTGAAGTTCCAAGACATCATGGGCGCCATCACCTGGGGGCCTGGACCGCTCGAACCGCATCATCAACTCGATCTTTCATGGTACGGGGTGCACGCCGTGGAGCTGCTGTACACGCTGATGGGCCGGGGATGCGAAGAAGTCACGCGCACTTGCACGCCCGATTCAGATGTCATCGTCGGCAAGTGGAATGGCGGACGCCTGGGTACAGTCCAGACGCTTCGTCCATACGGACATTTCGGCGCAGTGGTATTCCGGTCAGAAGAAAAAGTGAATCAGAGCGATCCGAAAGCAACCGACGGCTATCGGCCGTTAGTGGTAGAGATCGTAAAGTTCTTCGAGACCAAGCAGCCGCCGTTCCCAAACGAAGACACGCTCGAAATCTTTGCGTTCATGGATGCCGCGCAGCGCAGCAAGGAAGAAGGCGGCGCGCCCATGAAGCTACGGTGACGCGAATGCCCGGACTACTGGAGGGAAAGCTCGGCCTGGTTTTGGGGATCGCCAACAAGTGGAGTCTGGCCTATGCGATTGCGCAGTCGTTCTCGCGGGAAGGCGCTAGTCTCGTGCTCACGTATCTCGCCGAGCATCAGAAGAGCGCGGTGGAATCGCTGGCCAGCGGCTTGAATGTGGAGCGCATGGTGCCCTGCGACGTGACGAAAGAGGAAGATCTTGCCGGCTTGACCGAAACGTTGCGTCATTTCGGCCGGCCGCTCGATGCGGTGGTCCACAGCCTGGCGTTCGCGAACCGCGAGGATCTCAGCCGTCCGTTTGTCGAGACCGGGCGCGCGGGATTCTTGTTGGCCCAGGAAGTGAGCGCGTATTCGCTGGTGGCGGTGGCACGCGCGGCTGCGCCCGCGATGACGGCGGGGGGCTCCATCACGACGTTGACCTACTTGGGATCGACGCGCGTTGTGCCGAACTACAACGTGATGGGAGTGGCCAAGGCTTCGCTCGAAGCATCGGTACGGTACCTGGCAAACGATCTGGGAGCCGCGAAGATTCGCGTGAACGCCATTTCGGCCGGCTTCGTTAAGACGGCTTCCTCGCGTGCGGTGAAAGATTCGTCGACAATGCTGGAGATAGCGGCCAGCCGTTCGCCGCTGCGGCGGAATACCGAGCCCGCCGAGGTCGGTGACGCAGCCGCATTTCTGGCGAGCGATCTAGCCCGCGGAGTCACCGGCAACGTGTTGTTCGTTGACTCCGGAATGCAGTTGCTGGGCTAGCGCTACTCTGCCTTTTCTGCCGGCACTAAAGGTGCTGTTTTCGAGGCCGTGGCTGCGGCGGCTTTCACCGCTTTACCCGCAGGCGCCTCGACCGGCTCCATGGCACGCCGAATCATAAACACCACGTACAGAGCAAAGGCTGCGGCTACCAATAGACACGTCAATAGCAAGAAGAGACCGTCGACGGTGGCGGCCTGGCCCGTGGCAACCAACCAGCCCGCGGCGCACAATGACGCCAAAATCACTAAGCAACTGAAGGAGAAGCAGAATCCGCGGTCGGACATATTCACCACAAGATTCTATGCGCTCACGGGCGCGGCGGCAAGTTGGCGCAGAACATAAGGCAGAATGCCGCCGCTGCGATAGTACTCCGCCTCCTGCGGCGTGTCCACGCGCACTTGCACCTCGAATTGCTTCTCAGCGCCGCTATCGTCGACTGCGCGGATGGTCGCCGTCCCCGCGCCGGCCAGCGCTTTAGCCACGCCTGCGATGTGATAGGTCTCCTTGCCGCTGAGTCCCAACGTCTGAGGGCTGGCACCGTCCAGGAATTGCAGCGGCAGTACGCCCATGCCCACGAGGTTCGTGCGATGGATGCGCTCGAAGCTTTCGGCCAGAACGGCCTTCACACCGAGTAGCAGCACGCCTTTCGCCGCCCAGTCGCGCGACGATCCGGAGCCGTACTCTTTCCCGGCGATAATTAGTAGCGGCACGCCGTCCCGTTGATAGCGCACGGAGGCGTCGTAGATTGAAGTCTGCTCGCCATCGGGCAGGTGCACCGTCCAGCCGCCTTCGGTGCCCGGCGCAAGCTGGTTGCGCAGCCGGATGTTGGCCAGAGTACCGCGCACCATTACTTCGTGATTGCCACGGCGCGCGCCATAAGAATTGAAGTCCCCCGGCTTGACGCCGAGCGAGATGAGATAGCGCCCGGCCGGACTTTCAGCCGGTATAGACCCCGCGGGCGAGATGTGATCGGTCGTGACCGAATCTCCCAGCAGTGCGAGCACGCGCATGCCACGCAGGTCTTCGACGGGCTTCCCGGGATCGACCATATTCTCGAAGTACGGTGGCTTCTTGATGTAGGTGGATTGCACATCCCAGGCGAATGTCCCGGTTCCGGCTGGCGCGGGCAGCGACTTCCAGTTGGCGTCCCCATCGAACGCGCGCTCGTATTCCTTGCGGAACATTTCGGGGCGCACCGACCGGCCGACGGTCTCCTCGATTTCCGCCGTGGTTGGCCACACGTCCCGTAAAAAGACTGGCGCGCCGGAGCGATCCTCGCCGAGCGGCTCCTTTTCCAAGTCGATGTCCACGCGTCCCGCGAGCGCATAGGCAACTACCAGCGGCGGCGAGGCCAGATAGTTGGCTTTCACGAGCGAGTTGATGCGGCCTTCGAAATTGCGGTTGCCGCTGAGGACTGCCGCGACGACGAGGTTCTCTTTCTGCACGGCCTGCGCCACCGCCTCCGGCAGCGGCCCGCTGTTACCGATGCACGTGGTGCAGCCGTAGCCCACCAGGTGGAAATTAAGCTGTTCGAGATACGGCATCAGGCCGGCATCCGCCAGGTAATCCGTAACGACTTTCGAACCCGGCGCGAGACTCGTCTTCACCCACGGCTTAGGTTTGAGGCCGCGCTCCGCCGCTTTCTTGGCCACCAATCCGGCAGCGATCATGACCGAAGGGTTTGAGGTATTGGTGCAACTGGTAATGGCGGCGATCACCACCGCGCCGCTGTCCATCTCGGCGCTCGTGCCGTTGCTCTGAATGACCACCCTTTTCTTGGGAGCGGAAGCGAAGGCCGCCTGGAAGTTGCTCTTCACATCAGGCAGATTGACGCGATCCTGCGGCCGCTTGGGCCCAGCCATCGAGGGGACTACAGTGGCGAGGTCCAACTCGAGGGTATCGGAGAAGTGTGGATCAGCGGTTGCGTCGGTGCGAAAGATCCCTTGCTCCTTGGTATACGCTTCAACGAGCGCGACCAGATCAGGCGGCCGATTGCTGAAGCGGAGATAGCGAAGCGTCTCGGCGTCGACCGGAAAGAAACCCATCGTCGCGCCGTACTCTGGCGCCATGTTGGCCACGGTAGCGCGGTCCGCCAGGCTGAGCGCGCTCAAGCCGTTGCCATAGAACTCGACAAACTTGCCCACCACGCCCTTCTTCCGCAGCATTTGGGTCACGGTGAGAACCAGGTCGGTGGCGGTGCAGCCTTCGCGCAGCTTGCCATGCATTTTGAAGCCGACCACCGGCGGCAGCAGCATGGAGACCGGCTGGCCGAGCATGCAAGCCTCAGCTTCAATGCCGCCCACTCCCCATCCCAGCACGCCCAGGCCGTTCACCATGGTGGTGTGCGAATCGGTGCCGACCAGCGAATCAGGATAGGCCGACCAGCCCTGCTCCGTCTTCGCGCGGAACACCACTGAAGCCAGATATTCCAGGTTGACCTGGTGCACAATGCCGGTATCCGGCGGCACCACACGGAAATTCTTGAAAGCGGTCTGGCCCCAGCGGAGCAGCATGTAGCGCTCGCGATTGCGCTGGGATTCGAGCAGGGCGTTGATTGAGAAAGCGTCCTTCGTGCCGAACTGATCCACCTGCACGGAATGATCGATCACCAGGTCGGCCGGCAGCATGGGGTTGGCCAGCGCCGGGTCGGCGCCCAATGCAGCTAGGGCATCGCGCATCGCCGCGAGATCGACAACGGCCGGCACGCCGGTGAAGTCTTGCAACAGCACGCGCGCCGGCATGAAGCTGATCTCTTTCGCGCCCGAAGTGCCGCCCGCCACGTACTCGATATCTCCGGCAGCCACCTTGCGTCCATCTTCCTGGCGCAAGAGATTTTCGAGCAGGATCTTGGTGGAGAAGGGCAGGCGCGCGACATTGCCGACGCCCGTTTCTTCCAGTCTGCCGAGACGAAACACCTGATACGCCGTATCGCCGACGCGCAACGCCGCCGCCGCACCGAAGGAATTCTTGTTGGCCATTAATTCAATTTTGGCACAGGCACGGCGGGCCGTCCTGTGTGTGGTTGCTTACATGTATGGCGGTACGTCAATGCCCAGCACAGCCAGCGTGCGCTCGAGCTGAGCGCGGAAGAAATCGGTCATCCACAACAGGAAGACCTTCTTCTCCCGGTCCTGCTCATGGATGATCGGGTAGAGATGGTAGAAGTTGTTGAACGCCTGGGCAAGCTGGAACGCGTACTTGGCAACATGCGCCGGTTCGCCCGCGGCCACAGCGCGCTCGAGTGAGGCGTCGGCTTTCGATGCGGCCAGTAGCACCTGCCAGAAATCTTCGGACTGCAACTGCCGTCGGAATGCTGCTTCGTTTAGCTCGGCGCGGAAGTCAGGAACACTCTCGCCCTTTTCTTCCAGCTTGCGCAAAATGTTGCGGGCACGCACGGCCGCGTATTGCACATAGGGGCCGGTCTCGCCCTCAAAGCTGAGTGCCTCCTGAAAATCGAAAGCGATGACGGAGGTTCGCGTGTACTTCAGCAAGAAGTAGCGCAGTGCGCCGATGGCGATCTGCGAGGCCACCGAGCGTTGCTCTTCGGGCGATGCCTCCGAATGTCGGGATGCCACCTCCTCTAGCGCTTTCTCTATGAGTTTGTCGATCAGGTCATCAGCCTTGACGCCGAGTCCCTTGCGTCCCGACACTTCCACGTACGGCCGTTTGCGATCTTCCTCCGAGAGCGGAATGCCTAGCTCGACGCAACAACGCGGCGAAAGCGCCACCATTTCGTAGGAAAAATGGATCGACTGCTCAGCCTGCTCGGCCGCGCCCAGCGCGCGCAGACCCGCCACAACAACGTCCTGCAAATAGGACTGCCGGACGTCGATGACGTTGTAGACGCGGGTGGCGTGGCCGAATGGCGGGATTTGGGCGTTGGAATCCGGCGGTTGGTCGGTTGTCACCCAAAGGACTCGGCCGTCGGCATAAGTCTGCAGCGGGCGGTAGTAAAAATCCTTTCCGAGCAGGCCGAATTTCCAGAGCTGATAAGCGATGTCTTTGCCGACGTAGGTTACCGTGCCGTTCGACCGGACAATCACTTTGCTATCTTCCGAATCGTCGGAAAATGAGGCGGCCGGCATCACCCAGCAGCCCGCGTTCTTGCCCTCCGTTTCCAGGTAGATCGCCTTGCGCTCTTTCAGCAGCTCAAACGCCGAGGCCCAGAACTTCAAATGCAGAATTTCGCTTTCGCGTGGCAGTACGTCGTATTCGACGCCCAGCCGCAGCATGCTCTTCAAGTGAAGCTGAACGATGGCATCTGCCACCAGGACGCCGAGTTCCGCGAGTTCGCCGCCGCCCGCCTCAATCGCGTGCAGCGTTTCATTGCGCCATGCGACCGAATCCGGCTGCTCCTTGAAATGGGCTGAAGTGCGCGCGTACAGGTCCCAGCAGTAGTAATCGAAGCGTACCGACGGATCATTGATGAGCTGCGACACCTCCGCTGGCGATTTGTGCTCCAGATAATGGAAACCCGCCACGACATCGGCCACCTGCACACCCGTGTTATCGATGTAATTCTGGACCTCGACCCGTTTTCCGCGAGCGCGCAGCATCCGCACGAACGTATCGCCAAGCGTGGCGTTCCGCAGGTGGCCGATGTGCGCGGCTTTATTGGGGTTGATATTGGTGTGCTCGACAATGATCTTCCCGGCGAAAGCGGTGTGCGCCTCTTCCACCTGGTGCAGCAAGGCGTCGCCATATCGAGCGCGGTCGAAACGTACGTTAATGTACCCGTTGCCCGCAACCTCGAGCGCGGAAATCCCGTTGATCGCTCCAATATCCGCTACCAACTCTGCGGCAATTTTCTTCGGCGCCTGCCTTAACTGCTTCGCGAGCTGAAATGCAGCGGGCAGCGCCAGCTCACCGAAATCCGGCTGCTTGGGCTGCTCGATGGCCACCGGCAAATCGATTCCGTACCGCGCTTTGATGTGGTTCTGAAACGCTTCCTGAACTTGTTTTTCGAGTAGATGAAACACGGACTTCGAGTATAACAACCAGCGCTGGCGGCGCCGTTTTGTCCTAGAAGAGTTTGCCCTTCTTTTTCTTCGGCTGCGAACCCACGGCGTGGTCAATCGCTTTCAAGGCGATGGGCGCCATGACGCGATAGCCCTTGCCGTTGGGATGCAGCCCATCGTCTGCGAGATCGGCCTGCAGAAAGCCGGCCGAATCGACCATCGAGGAGTAGTAGTCCACGTAGGTGTAACCGCGTTGCGCACAGAACTGCTTCAGCCAGTTATTCAGCGTCAGAATGGTGGAGGGTGGCCGCCGCAGCGTCATCGCGAACTGCGGATTGACGTTCTTGTGGTAATCGCTGACGGGAAGAATCGATGCGAACACCGGCCGGATCTGATGGTACGCGGCCAGTTCAGCAATCATCACCAGGTTGTTCTCAATCGTCGAGACCGAAACACCGCGCGCAATGTCATTGGTCCCTGCCAGCACCAGCATGGCCGCCGGCTTGAGGTTGATGACGTCGGCCACCATGCGGCCCAGCATCTCGCCGGTAATCTGCCCGCTGATGCCCCGATTTACGAAGTCACGGCCGGAAAAATACTCTGTCAGCCGCCAGCCATCAGTAATCGAATCGCCGAGGAAGACGACGCGTGGCGTCTGGCCCGAAGGCGCGCCGAGACGCGCGTTCTCTTCGGCATAGCGCTTCAACTCGTCGCGATCCGGATTGCGGCCTTGCTCGTCCTTACGGTCGAGCAGCGCCTGGAAATCGGCGTCCATGCGGTTCATGGCATCGCGCAATTCCGCTACCTGTTTGACGGCCGCGTCGGCAAACGGATACTGCTTGGGGAGAGCGTCGGAAAGCGCTAGGTAGGCGCGCACGTTCGCCATCAAGGTATGGATCTGGCCCGCATTTTGTGCCGAGGTGGCTTCGATGTTCGCCAAGGCCTGGCGAACATTCTCAGCAAGCGGCGCGGCAGCCCGTGACATCCCGGGCGTCGCCAGCATCGTGGATTCCATTAACTGCGAAATGCGCCTGAGCAGCGCAAGCGCATCGTTGTTGGAAAGCAGAGCATTCGTGGAAGCTGGCGCTGCACTCTGAGTTGGTGCCGGTGTCTGAGGATATAGTGCCGGCGCCGCGAGCAGCACGATGCCAAGCACAACCACACGCTTCATGTTCTTTCTTCCTTCTCCAGTTGAAGAGTTATCGTCCCGATGGTGAAGTGCAGCCGCACCTGAATGCGCACGGGCAGCTTCCGGGCGTCGTCAGTAAGCCAGACGTATAGATGCCCCGGCCTCCGATATAGTTTCCCGTCAAACAGGAAAGCTTCACAGCGGATCGTCTTAAACGTGCCCGCCGGCACCTTGATTTGTTCCCGCTCTTGCACTTCCACCTTTGCGGAGACGGTTTTCTTGCCGTCGCTCACTGGCACTTCGAGAGAATGCCCGGGCTCGAGATTCAGCGTTCTCAAGAAAAACAAGCCGCCAACCACGTCATGCACGCAAGACGGGATATCGGTCTCGATCGAGAGCACAGCGTGCGACGCCAGGTCGCGCTCCAGGTAGCTGGCCTTCTTGGTGCCCGCATCGAAATGCACCACCGTGTCCCGCTGCCGGCTGCCTTCGTGAGCGACGGTATGCGTATTCTGGACGCAAAGCTCCCGGCCCAATTCCGCTATGTAATCGTCGTTGACTTTGTAGAGCTTGGAAACCAAGCCGGTGGATTCGAGATGCAGGTTAATCTGTGAACCCGCGTGCGAGGGCTGTGAACCCGACGTCCAGTTGAGTTTAGCCCGGCCGGCGTCGATCAGACGCCACTCCACGTCGTAATACAGCGCTCCATTCGCCGTGGGCATGGCCGCCGTTTGGGCTTCAGCGACCGTAGGCGGGAACTGTGCTGGAACAGACAGTAGCGTCAGCAACGCCAGCTTGCGCCGGGTGTCGAACCGGGGTCCGGACATGAACCCGACAGTTTACCGCAGTGACGTTCACCCAACATGTGACGGCTAACTAGACCGGAGAGCTGCCGGGTACTGGGCGTTGAGCCTTCTGGCAACTTGGCGTGCCTTCGAGGAACACTGTGTCAAATTGTCCGCGGAGATGACTCAGCGTCCCACCGAAGGAGGCGAAGACAGCATGGACAAGAACAAGCAAAGAATCACCAACCCCGCGAGAATTGTTGCGACCCACATAAAGCACCCTCTCTCCGCCTCTTGACACTGCAATTTCACTTCCGAAGCTGATAACACTTGCTACCCACTTCGGTTATGGTACGTTTGCGCTATGCAGGTGGATTTCGCATTTGGAAGATCCGGGCTGATTGTCGACCTGCCGTCGCGTTTTCAATACCAGATTTTGGAAGCCCGTTCGGCGCAAGCTCTTCCAGATTCCATAGCGGCCGTGGAAGCAGCCCTGGATTCGCCCATCGGCGCCGTGCCGCTTGAGGAGTTGGCTCACGGCCGCCGGAGCGCCGCGATTTCCGTCTGTGACATCACACGGCCCGCCCCAAACAAGCTCGTCTTGCCGCCCGTCTTGAGCCGTCTGGAACGAGCTGGCATTCCGCGCGAGAACATCACAATATTGATCGCCACCGGCTTGCATCGGCCGTCAACCGAGGCGGAGATTCGCGAGATCTGCGGCGCGGCTGTCGCTGAACGGTACCGCGTGGTCAATCACAACGCCCGAAACCTGGACGAACACCAGCATCTTGGCACGACCGCGTCAGGAACGCCCGTCCACATCGATGAACGCTTTGTCTCGGCCGATTTGCACATCACCCTCGGTTTCATCGAGCCGCACCTGATGCTCGGTTTTTCCGGCGCCCGCAAGCTAATCGCGCCAGGTCTGGCCGCGCAGGAGACGATCAAAGTTCTGCACAGTCCGAAATTCATGCGCGATTCGCGTGCTGTGGAAGGCTCCATCGAAGACAATCCGCTGCATCGTGAGTTGGTGGAGATCGCACGTTTGGCCCGCCACGATTTCGTAGTGGACGTTGCGCTCGGGCGAGGAGCCCCCGGTGCACGGCCGATTTGTGGTGTCTTCGCCGGCGATCCCGTTGCCGCACACCGGCGCGGCGTCGAATTTGTTTCGCAAGCGATGCTGGAGACGCTTGAAGAGCCAGTGGACGCCGTCATCACGACCTCCGCCGGTTACCCGCTCGATCTGACTTTCTACCAGTCCATCAAAGGCATCACTGCGGCGGCGCATATCGTCAAACCCGGCGGCAGGATTCTGCTAATGGCGGCGTGCGACGAGGGCCCCGGAGCACCGGAGTTCAGCCGCATGCTGCGCGAGAATCCATCCGTCCCCGAGTTTCTGCAGCGCATCGCCGAGGCTCCCGTGACGATCGATCAGTGGCAACTCGAGAAGCTCGCTCTAGTAACGGCCAAAGCCAGCGTGCTCTTCTATGTGCCCGGCTTGCCGCGTGAGTATCACGCTTCGCTTTGGGGGCGAGCGTATGCCACGGCGGCCGAGGCGATCGAAGCGCTGACGGCCGGGCTGCCCCGCGATGCGCGTATCGCCGTCATTCCTGAAGGCCCGTACGTACTCGCGAAAGTAGGCCAGGTTTCAGCTCTCGCGTCACTCGGAGCGCCCACTGCCGACATCGATGACATGATCGGCGAGATTGAATCTGGGCGGTCATGATCAACCACAATTTGGAGTGGATTGCTTCATTCGATAGCGGATTTGATCATGTGCCGGGAATCCGGCGGCTGGAGTTGAAGTAATACCCGCCCTACTCGCCTTCCTCCCCACTCACACGCAGCACCGCTAGAAACGCTTCCTGCGGGATCTCCACTCGTCCCACACGCTTCATGCGTTTCTTGCCTTCCTTCTGCTTCTCCAGCAGCTTGCGCTTGCGCGAGATGTCGCCGCCGTAGCATTTGGCCAGCACGTTCTTGCGCATAGCGGGGATGGTTTCGCGGGATACGATCTTATTCCCGATGGCGGCTTGCAGCGCAACCTCGAACATCTGCCGGGGAATCAGCTTGCGCATGCGCTCGATCAGCACCTTGCCGCGGTCGTAGGCGAAATCCTTGTGCACGATGATGGTAAGCGCGTCGACCGGTTCGCCGGCCACCAGCACGTCCAGCTTCACCATAGGCGACACCCGGTAACCGGAGAGGTGGTAATCGAGGGAAGCATAGCCGCGCGAGGCGGATTTTAAGCGGTCGTAGAAATCCAGCACGATTTCGTTGAGCGGCAGCTCGTACTCCAGCAGCACGCGGCCGGAGCCGATGTGCTCGAATTTCTTCTGCACGCCGCGCTTTTCTTCAAGAAGGGCCAGGATGCCGCCGAGAAAATCCTCGCGCGTGATCACCGTGGCGTCGATGATGGGCTCTTCAATCTGTTTGATGTCGGTGGGATTCGGGAACTTGGTCGGGTTGTCGACCTCGATGATCTCGTCGCGCGTGGTCGTGATCCGGTACCGGACGCTAGGCGCCGTGGTGATCAGATCGATATTGAACTCGCGCTCCAGGCGTTCCTGCACGATCTCGAGATGTAGCAATCCGAGAAAGCCGCAGCGGAAACCAAAGCCCAGCGCCACGGAGTTCTCCGGCTCAAAGTTGAACGCGCTGTCGTTCAGGCGCAGCTTCTCGAGCGCGTCGCGCAACAGGCCGTGCTCGTGCGATTCCACCGGATACAGGCCCGCGAACACCATGGGCTTGATTTCCTCGAAGCCCGGCAGCGGCTCAGCGGCGGGATTCTCGTCATCGGTGATGGTGTCGCCGATCTGTGCGTCGGAGACCGTCTTGATATTCGCAAATACAAACCCGACTTCCCCAGCCGAGAGTTCTTCGCAAGGTGTGGCTTTGGGCGCCTGGTAGCCCAGCCCTTCGACTTCGAACACTTGCCCCTTCGCCCACAGCCGGATCTTCTGGTGCATGCGCAGGTGGCCATCGAGCACGCGAACCAGAATGATGACACCGCGATACGGATCGAACCAGGAATCGAAAATGAGGGCACGCAACGGAGCGTCAACCGACCCGCGCGGCGGTGGCACGCGTTTGACGATCGCTTCAAGCGTTTCGTGAATGCCCACGCCTTGCTTTGCGCTGACCAGCAGCGCGTCGTCCGCGGGAAGTCCGATCACCTGCTCAATCTGCTCGCGAATGCGTTCCGGCTCTGCTGCTGGCAAGTCGATCTTGTTGATGACCGGAATGATTTCGAGATTATGGTGCAGCGCCAGGTAAGTGTTGGCCAGCGTCTGCGCCTCAACTCCCTGCGAGGCGTCCACCACCAATAGCGCGCCTTCGCACGCCTGCAAGCTGCGCGAAACTTCGTACGTGAAATCCACGTGGCCCGGCGTGTCGATGAGATTCAGTTGATACAGAATTCCATCGTCCGCACGATAATTCAGGCGCACAGCGTGGGCCTTGATGGTAATGCCGCGCTCGCGTTCCAGGTCCATCGAATCGAGTACCTGCTCCATCATTTCGCGCTGGGAAAGGGCGCCCGTCACTTCGAGCAGACGGTCCGCCAGCGTCGACTTTCCGTGGTCGATGTGCGCGATGATCGAGAAGTTACGGATGAATGCGGGATCCATGCGGTATGATGCTGAAAGGACGAAGCATCCTCGTCCCCTACGAATTATCCCATATGTCCTACAGCAACATCCGTTTCGAGACGGCTCAGAGCGGGATTGCGCTCGTGGCTGTAAACCGTCCCGACAAGCTGAATGCGCTGAATCGGGACACCATGGAAGAGCTTTCGGACGCCTTCACGCGCGTGCGGGAGGACGCCGCCATCAGGGCCCTCATCGTGACCGGAACCGGCGAGAAAGCGTTCGTCGCGGGCGCCGACATCAATGAACTGGCCGCGCTTTCCCCCATCGAAGCCCGGGAGCTTGCATTGCGTGGACAGGCGATTTTTCGGGCGCTCGAAACGTTGCCGAAGCCCACGGTGGCGGCGGTCAACGGGTTTGCCCTGGGTGGCGGACTCGAGCTCGCAATGAGTTGCGCCATTCGTGTAGCGGCGCCGAACGCAAAGTTCGGGCAGCCGGAGGTAAAGCTGGGCCTGGTGCCGGGCTACGGCGGCACGCAGCGGTTGCCGCGTCTCGTGGGCCGCGGGCGCGCGATTGAGATGCTGATCACCGGCGAAACCATTGATGCTGCGGAGGCCTATCGCATGGGCCTTGTGAATTACGTCACGCCGCTGGACGAACTGCTGCCGTTCAGCCGCGCATGGCTGCACAAGGTGCTGGCGAACGGGCCCCAGGCGATTGCCCTCGCGATCGAAGCCGTGGACGTCGGCCTGGATTGCGGACTTGAAGAAGGGTTGCGTTTCGAGGCCGCCGCATTTGGCCTCACCGCGGCTACGGAAGACCGAACCGAAGGCACGCGCGCCTTTCTCGAAAAGCGCAAAGCCGCCTTCGCGGGAAAATAAAATATGCCGAGCACCGTCATCGAAGGGGATCTATCGGCTAAGGGTCTGCGATTCGCGATCATTGTAGGCCGGTTCAATAGCTTCATCTCCGACCGCCTGCTGGCTGGCGCCGTCGACGCGCTGACGCGCTCGGGATGCGCCGAGGAAAATATCACCGTGGTCCGGGTTCCTGGCTCTTGGGAAATGCCCGTCGTCGCGCGCGAGCTGGCAAAAACAAAGCGGCACGATGCCATCATCGCTCTTGGCGCCGTCATCCGCGGTGACACGCCGCATTTCGATTACGTCGCCGGTGAGATGGCGCGCGGCCTGGCGGATGTGGCTCGCGAGACCGGTGTCCCCATCGGTTTTGGTGTGCTCACCACCAATACTGTGGAACAGGCCGTGGATCGGGCGGGCGTCAAGGGTGGCAACAAGGGCTTCGACGCCGCGCTAAGCGCCATAGAGATGGCCAATCTGATGCGGCGCCTGCGCCAGCCCTCGGCGTAGTATGCCCTCCCGGCGCCGGTCCCGCGAGCACGCGTTGCAAATCCTGTACCAATGGGACATGCGGAAGCAGCCGGTCGATGAGTCAATCGGCGCGTTTTACGGCACTCTCTATTCGGAAGAGAGCTCCGTGCGGCCGGCGCGCGACGAATTTCTGGAGCGGCTTGTGCGCGGCACAGTCGAGAAGGCCGGCGAAATCGACGCGCTGATTTCCGGCCACGCGGCGCACTGGCGGCTGGAGCGCATGCCCGCCGTGGACCGCAACATCCTGCGCCTCGCAGTTTACGAGATGCGGCATACCGAGACGCCCGCCCCGGTCGTGATCGACGAAGCGTTAGAGCTAGCGCGCAGGTTTTCCACCGAAGAATCGGTGCTTTTTGTGAATGGCGTGTTGGACGCTGTGCACCGGGAAGTGAGTGGGTAGCCGGGATTCGGATGCGCGCCTGTTGCAATACGGGGCACGGATCATCAGGCTCGTTGAAGCTTTGCCAAGAACGCTGGTATGTCGCAGAATCGGAGATCAGCTCCTCAGGAGCGGCATGTCAGTTGGCGCGAACTACGAAGAGGCTCAGGGAGCCGAGTCACGATCGGACTTCTGCCACAAGCTACAGATCGCGCTAAAAGAGCTACGCGAGTCCCACTACTGGCTGCGCTTGCTAGCAGAAGCCGGAAAGGTGCCGCAAGAGCGCCTAGCCGATATAATTGATGAATCAACTCAGCTCCGCGCAATTCTCTCAAAAGCCGTGGCAACGACGAAAGCAAAAATAAAATGACCTCTTCCAAATCCCCCTTTTGCCTTTTGCCTTTTGCCTTTTGTCTTTTGCCTTGACCATGTTTTGTTACTCTCAAGACGATCTCTACTGCGAATCCGTAGCCCTGGCCGACATAGCCCACGACGCCGGAACGCCCTGCTACGTCTACTCCAGCCAATCCTTTCTCGATAATTTCCGCGCCTACGATGAGGCGTTGGCCGGTCTGCCGCACAGGGTCTGTTACGCGGTGAAGGCAAACGGCTCGCTTGGCATTCTCGCGCTGCTGGCAAAAGCCGGGGCCGGTTTCGACATTGTCTCTGGCGGCGAGTTGTATCGCGTGTTGAAAGCGGGCGGTGATCCCGCACGCGTCGTGTTTTCCGGCGTCGGCAAAAGGGCCGACGAGATTGACTTTGCCTTGGAGAAAGGCATTCACAGCTTTAACTGCGAGTCCGAGCCGGAACTGGCCCTCATTAATGCGCTGGCGGCGCGCCATGGCGTACGAGCGTCATTTTCCCTGCGCGTGAATCCGGATGTGAATGCCGAAACGCACCCCTACATCTCCACCGGCCTGCGCGAACACAAGTTTGGCATCGACATTCACGAGGCCGAGGCAATCTACGATCGCGCTCGCGAGTTCGCCAACCTCGAAGCAGCCGGCGTAAGCTGCCACATCGGTTCGCAGTTGCTGGACGTCACCCCAATCTTTGAGGCACTGGACAAAGTGCTCGCCCTGGTCGCACGGCTGCGCACGGCCGGGCATACCATCCGGCATGTCGATCTGGGCGGCGGTTTGGGCGTTGCCTATCAATCCACTGATCAGCCGCCCGCCATCCGCGCTTTTGTGGAGTGTATCCGCCAGCGGTTGCAAGACAAGGACTTAACGGTCATGCTTGAGCCGGGCCGTTCGATTATCGCGCCGGCCGGTGTGCTTCTCACCCGCGTCCTGTACCGTAAACGTAATGTCGACAAGGAGTTCGTGGTGGTCGATGCGGCCATGAACGACCTTATCCGCCCTTCGCTCTACCGCTCCTACCACGAGATCCTGCCGCTTCGAAAGACCAACCGCCCGGATGTGCTTGCCGACCTCGTCGGGCCGGTTTGCGAGACCGGGGATTTTCTCGCCCGCGACCGTCTGCTGGCGAATGTAGCTCCCGGCGACTTTCTGGCCATCGCCACAGCGGGCGCGTACGGCTTCGCCCAGGCGTCCAATTACAACGCCCGGCGGCGCCCGGCGGAGGTGCTCGTGGAAGGTGATAAGTGGCGTGTTATCAGAGCACGAGAGACCTACGAAGACCTCATCCGGGGCGAGACGGTCTAGTATATTTTTGCTAAAACATTTCTACTAGTGGCCCCGTATAATGGCGAGAAGGAGTTTTATGCGTCTCGAACCTGTGATCACTGGGCTCCTGTTCGCTTTTGCTTCGGCTGCTGCGACCGTCTCGTCGCCGGTCACTTTTTCCAAGGATGTTTTGCCGGTTTTGGAGAAGAATTGCCAGGGATGCCATCGTCCCGGCGAGGCCGCTCCGTTCTCCCTACTCACTTACGAGCAGGCCAAACCATGGGCTAAGGCCATGAAAGAAGCGGTGTTATTGAAGAAAATGCCGCCATGGTTCGCCGACCCCCACTACGGCAAGTTCGCCAATGACCGGTCGCTCTCCCAAAACGAGATCGATACGCTGGTGACATGGGCCGACACAGGCGCGCCACAGGGTGATCCGAAGGACGCACCGGCACCGGTACATTTCATCGAAGGCTGGCGAATTCCGAAGCCTGAAGTCGTGATCCAAATGCCGAGCGCTTTTGACATTCCGGCATCGGGCACCATCGAGTATCAGTATGTGGTTGTGCCAACTGGGTTTACCGAAGATCGCTGGGTGCGGTTCGCCGAGGCGCGGCCGGGCAACCCCGCGCTGGTCCATCACATCATCGCTTTTATTCGCGAGCCTGGTTCGAAGTGGATGAAGGATGCCAAGCCGGGTGTGCCGTTTGTCCCCGAGAAGCCCAAGGAAGACAAGAAGAAGAAAGGCGATGACGACGATGGCGGCGGGTTCTCCGGCGATGCCGTGGCAGGTTACGCCCCCGGCATGCTCGCCATGCAGCTTCAGCCCGGTCAGGCGAAGTTGATCAAGGCGGGATCGGACATCGTATTCCAGTTGCACTACACCGCCAACGGCAAGACGGGCACGGACCGCAGCAAGCTGGGCCTCGTTTTCGCCACAGAGCCGCCCAAAGAGCGTGTGTTCACGCTGGCAGCGGCCAACGGCAAATTCAAAATTCCGCCAGGCGACGCGGACTACAAGGTGGATTCCGAGTTCGAAATGGGAGCTCAGGTATTGCTGACCAGCATGCAACCGCACATGCATCTGCGGGGGAAGGATTTCGAGTATCGCGTAGTGTATCCAACCGGCGAGCAAGAAACCTTGCTGCGCGTGCCAAACTACAGCTTTAGCTGGCAGCTTGCCTACTATCCCGTGAAGCCAATTGTTTTGCCGAAGGGAACCAAAATCGAGTGCACCGCGCATTTCGATAATTCGCCGAACAATCCCAACAATCCGGACGCAACCAAGGAAGTGGCCTGGGGCGACCAGAGTTGGGACGAGATGATGATCGGTTTCTTCGACGTGGCTTTCGATGCCAAAATGCCGCTGGACAAGCTGTTCCCAGAGCAGAAGAAGGACGACAAGAAGGCCAGTGACGACTAAGCCGTATGCAGTTTTCGTGGGCCTGATCGGCGCCTTTGCTGCGCAGGCCCACGAGCCCATCACCACAAAGCTCACCTGGACGCAGGAAATCTCCCGCATCATTTACAAGCGCTGCGCAAGCTGCCATCACCAGGGCGGCGCGGCGTTTTCTCTCACGACCTACGACGACGCACGGCCATGGGCCAAGGCGATCCGCGAAGAAGTGCTCGAGCGGCGCATGCCACCCTGGGGTGCAGTCGAAGGGATTCGCGCTTATCTTGATGACCCGAGCCTGACGCCCCTCGAAGTCGAGATGCTCGTGGGCTGGGTGGAGGGCGGCGCGCCCGAAGGGGATGCCGTCTACTTGCCGCCCGCGCCGGTGTTCTCGGTGACGACACAGCCCCAAATGTCCAGGCCGGGAGACATCACGGCGCCGGTCACTTTGCAGAAGGCGATTACCGTGACGGCCGTCACGCCTCGCGATCTACCCGACGGCGCTTCGATGGAAGTGACCGCGCTTGAGCCGGATGGCACCGTCGAGCACCTCATCTGGTTACGAAATTATCGCCAAGCCTGGACGCGCACATACTGGTTCCGCGACCCGCTGCCCCTCCTGGCCGGAACGCGCATCGTCGTGAACGCCCCTGCATCGGCGAGCGCGATTCTCTCGATTGCCGGCGGGGAGTGAACGGGCTACCTACCAGGATTCTCCCGTTGACAGAATATCGCCTACGACCCGGCCAGAGCCTTTCAGCCTACCGAATAACCCTGAAGTCTCTCGTTTCAGTGCTCGAAAGCATTTCGCCTCCGATGTCGTGGCGGCAGGAGCCATGGGATGGTTCGTGGGCACGTACGTTTTCGAAACGAACCAGGACACCGCACGCAGGCGGTCACCACTCGAGGCAATCACTCATCCTCAAGTGATACCAGAACTTCAGCCCGGCGGCGGTTACGGAATTTCGCTGGCATGGCATCCATAGGACACAGTTAGAACGTCCGTTTTGCGTCAAAATCCAGTGCAAATGTTGGCTGCTTAGACGTGCCGGTGACCGTGAATGGCACTATCGTTACGGTTTTCTTCTTCAGGAACGGACCGACTGCTTTCAGAACGATTGCTTTGATTCCGGACGTCGTGTCGGATAACTTTCCATTCGTGTGCAAGACTCCCTGTAGGTTGACGGTCTTGTCCAGCAAGTTGTACGTACCACGAATCTGGGCAATCGCGCCCGGGGCGCTGAACGAGACATTTGACAACGTCGCAACCCCATTTTTCACGGAGATGTGCCCCTTGAGATTCGAGAGCACGGTTTCAGAATCTTCTGCTTCCTGCTTCTTGTTCTCGCCGCGGGCACTCTCACTCAAGCTGTTGAGGGGCACCTGCACCGCCGCGTTCGTGAAGCGTTCATTGCCGACGCCGAAGTCACCTTCGAGATCCAGTTTTTTCAGAAATCCCAGTTGTCCGGGCGGCACTTTGACCCTCGCATGCAAGGTGACGCTACCCGTCATCGAGGGATTTTTGTCCTCCGCAATCAGGCTCAACAGATCATCGATGCGGCCGTCCCTCACGGTCATCTCCAGCGCCACCGTTTTTCCCTGCTGGCCGGCTTGGCCTGTGACGGTGCCGCTCGAGAGCACCGTAGTTCGCTGAAATTGCGATCGGACGTTGAGAAGTTGGGTGTCCCCGTTCGTCCCGTCAACCACCGCGCGGAATGCGGTTGACAGGTGAACGATGTGGTTGCTGCCGGAAACGTGGAAGTTTGGTACGTCAGCCCCGCCCTCGGATTCGATATGCTCGAGCGTGCCGCTGAACTTGCCACTGGAAGAGAGCGTTCCGTCGATACCTTCGAAGACACCCAGATTCGCGTTGTCAAACGTGTAGGAACCCGAAAGCGGCGTACTGCCAGGCGCCTCCGAGTTCCAGGGGCCAAATCGACCGGTTGAGCGAATTTCGCCCGGTGGCTCTGTGTTTAACAGCGTGGCACGATAGAAGATTGGCCCATTCTCGCCCACATGGTCGAGCGTGAGTTGATGAACCTCCAGCTTGAACGGTTCTTGGTCACGCCGGCTAGACATGAACTCCAGCACCGCGCCATCCGCTCTAATTTCGCCAATTGCCAGAGAGTCGTTCGAACTGCTGTCCGTCAATGGCATCACGCCGTCCGATTGCCCGTTCGGATTCTTCGGGGGCACCAATACATGCAACCCAATCACTTCAACCTTACCGACGCGCTTATGAAAACTGAGCATGCCGGCATAGCTGCCCTGGACAATCAGCGTTCGAAGTGTGATCAGCGGTGGAAGATCCTTGTGCTTCCGATGCAGGAAACTGAGTCCGTCCGCTATACATCCCGGCGGAAAGTAAGTGCTGCGGAAATTGCGGATTTCGACCGTCCTGGCGAAGCGATCCTGCAGTGCGACGGTAACAGCCTGTCGCGTAAACGGCCAGTTCCGGACAAGCAGAATTATCACACCGCCTAAGATAACGGCGAGGACGGCCCCCACGATCAGGCACCGGCGTACAAAGGAGCGCTTACGGCCGGCAAGCATCCTGCTCGCGCGGTCCGGTCCGGTAATCATGGATCACACTCCTATCTCAGTTTAGAGCTATCTGTGGTGCGTTAGGTTTCAACCGACCGCTTTCGCCAGACATCCCCAAGAAACCCGGCTCTTCACGACGGCGACGGTGCCCGGCGTGACAATAGTGAGGACATGAATCCAACCAGACAGGAGGCAGAGTGGTCCAGAAACAAGTCGCAGTCGTTTCCGTTTGAGCACGGCGATCGGCGGCCGGAGGGCAACAACCTCCAGGGCGGTATCGGTTCGGACCTACCGTCCAACAATCCGGATCAGTCCCGTGACACGCCGCTCACGGCAGTTGCCAAGCACAGAGTCCAGCCACACGGACGTCGCTATCTCGGACTTTGTGCCGGCCGGTTGTCCCAAATCCGGCGTTCTGAGCAATAGATCCTCCCTGGTTCAGCGTTTATCGATCGGCCGCTGGAATCGGCGATTGCGGAATGGGCATGACCGACAGGCAAAAAGCCGGCCGGCGCCGTCCGTCAGGTAGAAGTTTGGACGATGACACGCGAGGCTATCTCAGGCTCACTACCGGAATCGTGAACGCCACCGTATTCACTTTACCCTCGCGCTGGAATTGTACCCAGACGCGATAGATCGCCTCGCGGGGGAAGAAGAGGTTGAACTGCACCTGTTTTTCGCCGGGCGCGGGGTCGGTCACATAGATCGGGTGGGTATGGATGGTGTCGATCAGATCGTTACTGGCGGCCAGCATGTGCCCCCACGCTCCGATGTAGGGTTCGAGACCCGCGGCGGGCTTGAGTTTGAAAAACAGCATGGTCTTCTTGCCGGCCAGTGGCTGGGGCGGGTCCAGCACCAGCTCGACGTCCAGGTTTTCGCCGTGCTTGGGTGCGAGATCTACCGCCGGCTTCGTGATCGCCGCATCCAGGCTGCGCGTGTAACCGGCGGTGGTGATGATTTGCGAGATCATCTGCGGCGTGCCGCCCTCCGGCATAAAATCCGCCAGCAGCTTGTAGGTTCCCGGTTTGGGAAGCTGCGTGGTGTGGCGAAACACGCCGTCGAGGCCAAGGTCGGGGTGTTCGTGCGCAAAGTACTCCAGATCCTGGCTCACGATGAACAGATGGATCGGTTTTTCGTGAATGATCTGAAAGTGCTTCACCGGTACACTGGTTTTCGGATTGCTGACGCGAATTTCGATCTGCAGTTTTTCGTTCGACGGAATTTGCGGCGGTGTGAACGAGAACTTCGTCGGGTACTCGACGGGCTCTGGAATGTTCGCGACTAGCGTCATCCCACAACGTGGGCACTTGCCGGGAGTTTTCGAGCGCACCTCGGGGTCCATCGGGCATACGAATTCCACGGGCGCAGGCTGCGGGTCTGGTGGTGGCGCCTGCCCGTGTAGTGCCACCGCAAGCAAGCAGACAAGTATGCCTGCGCCGCGCTTCACGGTTCGAAGGGCCACACCGAGGTAGTGCTGTAGCCGCCATCCACGGCGATGACTTGGCCGGTAATGTAGTCCGCGCCGCGGCTGGCAAGAAAGGCGGCCAAAGGCGCGACGTCGTCAGCGCTTCCCATGCGCGGATTAGCCTGCGATTGCCGGAGCCACGCGGCCATCTCAGGCGGCTGCCACATGGCGCGATTGAGGTCCGTCAAAATGAAGCCCGGCGCGATGCAGTTCACCTGGATGTTATGCCTGCCCCACTCGGCGGCCAGCACTTTAGTGAGCTGCCCGAGTCCGCCCTTGCTGATGGCGTAGACGGCCAGATAAGGAAGGCCGAGTAGCGACATCAAGCTGCCGATATTGATGACCTTGCCGCCCTGCCCACGCGCGATCATCTTCACGCCGACCTGTTTTGTCAGCTCGACGATGCCGTGCAGGTTAGTTTGCAGGATGCGCTCATACTCTTCCGTCGTAAAGTCTTCGAAACGCTTGCGGACGTTAGTGCCCGAGACGTTGACGAGGATATCCACGTCGCCCGCTGCTTCCACTGCGGTGCGGATCGAATCGGTCTGTGTAACATCCAGACGGAGCGCGCGTGCGTTCGGCAGTTGCTTGGCGTGAGCCTCCAGCTTGTCCAGGGACCGGGCGGCCAGAATGGTGTGGGCGCCCTGCGCGGAGAGCGCCTGCGCAATGGCGAGGCCGATGCCCCGGCTGGCGCCGGCAACGAACGCAGTCTTACCGGAGAGAGAGAAGATATTTTCGAAGGAGCTCAAAGCGAATACCCCGGAATCATTTTTTCAACAATCACCATCCTAGGTTACGTTACTATTATTCCTTCATGCCAGCGTTTCAAATTGCCGTCATCGCGGGGGATGGGGTCGGCGTCGAAGTAATTCCACCGGCCAAGCGGGTGCTCGAAACCATCGGCCGCTGCCACCAATTGCAGTTCACCTTTCAGGATTTTGACTGGGGCTCGTCGCACTACTTCCAACATGGGCGCATGATGCCGGCCGATGCGATCGACCGGCTCCGTCCGTTCGACGCCATTCTGCTGGGCGCCGTCGGGCACCCTGAGATTCCCGATCACGTGACGTTGAACGGTCTGCTGCTGCCCATTCGACGCGCCTTCGATCAGTACGCGAACGTACGGCCGGCCGTGCTGTACCCGGGCGTTACCTCGCCTCTCGCTCTGCGGAAAGGCGAACAGATCGACTTCGTCGTGGTCCGTGAAAACACCGAAGGTGAGTACGCGCAGGTGGGCGGGTTCGTGTATCACGATCAGCCCGAAGAGGTCGCCATCCAGACAGCGGTGTTCACGCGGCGCGGCATTGAACGCATCGTGCGCTTTGCTTTCGAGCTGGCCGAGCGGCGTGGCCGGAAGAAGCGCGTGACCTCGGTAACGAAATCCAATGCGCAGGGCTTCGGCATGGTGCTGTGGGATCGCACGTTTGCTGCGGTGGCGGCGGAGTTCCCAGGCATCTCGACGGAATCGCTTCTGGTGGACGCCGCCGCCATGAATTTCATCCGCCGCCCGGAGAGTTTTGACGTGGTGGTTGGCTCGAATCTGTTCGGCGATATTCTGAGCGACATTTCGGCGATCCTTGTCGGCAGCATGGGTCTCGCCCCCAGCGCGAATCTCGATCCAATGCGCCGGTACCCTTCGATGTTCGAGCCTGTACACGGCTCCGCGCCGGATATCGCCGGCAAGGGCGCCGTAAATCCTCTGGCGACCATTTTGAGCGCGGCTATGATGCTCGATCATCTCGGTGCCACCGAAGCCGCCACGCAGGTGGAGCGGGCGGTGGCCGATGTGCTCGCGGGCGGCCGTGTGCGCACGGCGGACCTAGGCGGCCATAGCAGTACCGTGGAGGTGACCGATGCAGTTCTGGAAAGGTTGGGCTAGAGGAATCGGCGTTCTCGCCTGTGCCCCTTTGTTATCCGCAGCCACACCCGCGCGTCACGACCGCTACACCGAAGTCAACGGTGTCCGTCTGCACTATGTCGAGCAGGGCAAAGGTCCGCTGATTTTGTTTCTCCACGGTTTCCCGGAATTCTGGTACTCGTGGAAGGACCTGCTGGCGGATTTCGGCCGCGATCATCATGCCGTCGCGCTCGATATGCGCGGTTACAATCTCTCCGCGAAGCCCGAGCCGGTGGACGCCTATCGCGTGCCGGCGATTGTGGAAGACGTGCGCGCGCTGGCCGTCGAACTGAAGGCCCGGCAGTGCTGGTGGGCCATGATTGGGGCGGCGTGATCGCGTGGGCCTTCGCCGCGCAGCATCCGGAGATGCTCGAAAAGCTCGTGATCATCAACGCGCCGCACCCCACGGTGTTCGCGCGTGAGCTGGTGAACAATCCGGCGCAACAAAAGGCCAGCAGTTACTTCAACCTGTTCAACTCTCCCCAGGCCGAGCAGGTGTTGAGCGCAAATAACTACGCCGGAATGTTGCAGGCGTTCGGCTCGGCGCTAAGTGAGGAGGATCGCAAGCAATATCTGGAAGCGTGGAATCGGCCTGGTGGTTTGACCGGGGGCTTGAACTACTATCGCGCGGCGCAATTGCGATCGCCCACCGGGGCACCATCCGAAAAACCGGCACAGCCGCCAGCCATTCAACCGCTTCCTCCCATCACCACGCCCACGCTGGTCGTCTGGGGCGAGAAAGATACCGCGCTGCTCACCGGCAATCTCGACGGTCTCGATCAGTACGTCAAGCCGCTCACCATCCAACGCATTCCCGATGGATCGCACTGGGTGGTGCATGAGAAGCCGGCGCTCGTGATTCAATACATCCGCGATTTTCTGAAGGCCGGGACTTAACACGCATGGAGATTCGCACCCTCACACCGGGCGACGCGGAAGAGTTTCGGAAGTTGCGGCTGGAAGCACTGGAACGGGAGCCGCATGCGTTCGGAGAGTCAGTGGCGGAGCACCAGGCCAAGTCCGTTGAGGACGTGCGGGCACGCCTGCGAGCGAGCCACGATTTCGTGATGGGCGCTTTCGCGGAAGGCCGCCTGGTTGGAACGGCGGGGTTCTACCGCAGGCAAAGTGCGAAAGAGAAGCACAAAGGTCAGATTTGGTGTGTCTACGTTTCGGAAGGCTGGCGCAGACAAGGTGTCGGGCGAAGACTGCTGGTCGAGTTGTTGCGGAAAGCGCGAGAGCAGCCCGGTCTCGAAAGGGTTCTTCTCATGGTGGCCACCGAGCAAACGGCGGCGCGCCAACTGTACTTGTCTCTCGGCTTCGAATCCTTCGGATGCGAGCACGACGCTCTGAAAGTCGGCGACGTTTACGTCGACGAAGAGCACATGGCTCTGCGGCTTCGCTAGCCTTTGAAGCCGCTGAACGCCGCGTCGATTTCCCGGCGTGCTTCCGGCGTGGGTACGACCAGCGGCAGCCGCGGCGGGCCTCCGTAACACGCGTTTAGATCCATGGCGTGTTTCAGGCCCGGCACACCGTGGCGGTGTGGGCCGACCAGCTCGACGGCGTGCGCGATGCGGTTCTGCCAATCGATTCCCGCCTCGTTTTCGCGCGTGCGGTGCGCTTCCCAGATCGCGATACACGCGTACGGCGCCGCCGCGGCAAAACTGAGGATGGCCCCGGAGGCACCGCCTTGCAGGGCTTGCCAAAGATGCGCTGCCGACCCCGCCAACACTTGCCGATCCGGCCGCACGGCGCGTCCCTCGGCATCCACGACGGCGACTACGTTAGGATGCTCGATCCCGCCGCCCTCCGCGCCATCAAGGATCAGCGGGATCTTCGATTGATCAGCGACCGACCGGAAATACAACACCCGTGTTTCCGCTGGAGCCCGAGGCGCCGCGATCAGCGCGGCTTTGTAGCCCAGTTCCGCGGCCCTGTTTGTAAGCGAGACCGTCTCACGCACGCCTGGCATGGCGGCGGCCGCAATCAGCACTTTTTCTGTCGCTGCGTACTTGGCCACCGTCTCCCACACCGCAATTTTTTCGTCGTGCGCCAGCAGTTCGCCCTCGCCCGCGTCGCCGCAAACCACGTAGCCCGCGAGCGTTGTGCGGTTCCACTGTTCGACGTTGTGTTCAATTTTGACTCTGTAGATGTCACCTTTGTGGTCGAATGGAGTGGTGACCTCCGCGAAGATTCCTTGAAGTTTCATCCCTAAACTATGTTCTCGCTGTATCTGGAGTGCAGGCAAGAGGGAAAAGACCGGCTCATCGCCGAGCTGTGGGAGCGCGGTTCGAGCGGCATCACCGAGGCTGACCAGCCCGGTGGCGCGTGCGGCTTGCGCGCGTTCTTCGATGACGATGGCGCAGCGTCCGCCTTAGTGCAGGAGTTCTCCGCCTGGTCTGCGCGCTCGGAGGCCGAGGCACCGCGCGATTGGATTGCCGAAGCGCGCACCAAGCTCCAGCCCGTCTGCGTGGGCGCGCGTTTCTTTCTCGTTCCCGAATGGCGCGAAGATCCCACGCCGACCGGCCGCTTTCGCATCGAAGTGAATCCGGGGATGGCGTTCGGAACGGGCGCGCACGAATCCACGCAGTTATGTCTCGAAGCGCTCGAGCGCGAGGTGCAGCCTGGCATGACCGTGCTCGACGTCGGTGCCGGTTCCGGCATTCTTTCCGTGGCGTCACAAATGCTAGGTGCGCGCAGTGTGATTGATTGCGACATCGATCCCGTCACTGTGGAACTGGCAAAACAACCGTTGGCGTTCATCGGCACCGCCGATGCCATTCGCACCGGGAGCGTCGATCTGGTGGTAGCCAATATCAGTCCGGAAGCCATCATCGCGCTCGCTCCGGAGTTGATCCGCGTGCTGCGCGCGCCTGGCCGCATGATCGTGAGTGGCTTCGAAACACTCGAAGTCGCCGATGTGCAATCGGCACTGGAGCGCGCCGGCGGAAAGATCTGTTCCTGCCACGCTAAAGGCACGTGGAACGCGCTCGTCGCGTCAGTTTGAAAACCCCGGCGGAGCCGGAAACGGCCCACGCGCCTCTTCCATCCGCACCGCCACTTCGAGAATCAATTCCTCTTCCCATGGCCGCCCGATGATCTGCACGCCAATCGGCAGCCCCTGGTCCGACACGCTAAACGGAACCGTCATCGCAGGCATGCCCAGCAGGTTCCACGGCGTTACCGGCATCATCGCCTCGAACAGGCCAATCGGCTTCGCGTCCGTCGGCCAGCGCCGCTCGCGATGCTTGAAAGCAGGAACGCCACACACCGGCGCCAGAATCAGTGGCACGGTTGCCATCTCGCGCAGTAGGCCGGCCCGCATGCGATCGCGCGCGGCCAAGTTGAATACCAGATCTTCGATCACCGGCGTGTGCTCCTCAAGCGCCACGTTGAGAAACTCCGTGCCGGTCCAGTGCGCATCCTGTTCCCGCCCTTCGATCAAATGTTTCGTCAGCGGCGCTGGAAGCTGGCCGAAGAAGAACCACCATAGATTCGGCGCGCGCTTCAGGCCGTGCGGCCGGAACGGTTCCACTTTGAAGCCAATCTGCTCGAGCGTACGTGCCGCCCTCTGAACCGTGGCCCGCGTCTCCGGCTGCACCGGTACCTCGCAAAATTGCTCCATCAGTCCGACGCGCAAACCGGTCGCGTCCAAGTTCCGCAGGGGCACGGGCGCCGAGAACGGGTCCTGCGAATCGTATCCCGCCAGCACAGTGAACAGCCGCCGCACATCTTCCGCCGTGCGCGCCATGGGTCCCGCTACGCCCAGCAGCCCACCCGGATGGTTGATCACCGGAAAATGGCCTGCTGCGGATACGCGCCCGGGCGTCGGCTTCAGCCCGGCGATGCCGCAGAAGTGCGCCGGAATGCGAACCGATCCTCCGCCGTCGCTGCCGATACCTCCCGCTGAGCAGAATGCCGCAATCGCCGCTGATTCGCCGCCGCTCGATCCGCCCGCCGTGTACTCCACATTCCACGGGTTATTCGTTCGCCCGGTGATGCAATTGTCGGTTTCATAATTCGCGAGAAATTCCGGGCAATTTGTCTTCCCCAGGACAATGGCCCCGGCGGCTCGCATACGGGCAGCCGCCGTCGAATCCACCGCCGCGCGATGGCCCATCCGGAACTTGCTCCCGCAAAGCGTCGGCAGGCCCATTACGTCGAAGCTGTCTTTTACAGTAACCGGTACGCCGTGCATCAATCCCAGGGCGTCGCCGCGCATCACCGCCGCCTCCGCCTGCTTCGCTGCCGCCCGCGCCTGTTCTTCCAGCAAAACCACGAACGCATTGATCTGCGGATTATGCGCGGCAATCTGGCGATAGTGGGCGTCCACCAGTTCCACTGGCGTTACCTTGCGCTTGCGGACCATCTCCGCCATCGAACAAAGCGAGAAGCGATTGGGCATTTCATCAAGCTAACACGCGCGCACCATGCCCTACGAAATCGCGCGCAAGAGCGTTATCTTCTGGCTATTTATTCCGATAACTTCACAAAATAACCAACGTTAAACTACAAGAAACTCTAATTCGAAGTTATAATTCTTTCGGAAAGGTGGAAATTTGCCTTACAAGACCGCTCGCCGGCACTTAGTAAGTGTCCTTTGTCTTTGCCTTTCCGTCTGCGCCGTCTTTGCGCAGGAGGAGCCCGCCGATTCCGCCGTACCGGCGAAACTGAAAATCACGCTTGACGCTCATGGTGGCGCGAGTGTCGAGCTGAAGATCTTCGACCATAGCTTGCCTACTTCGCTTGCCCCCGTCATGAGCCAGGCACTAGGATGTGCGCTAACCGGAGTGAAAGAGAACGATGCCGAAGGCGATCGGCTCTTTTCCGCCCACTGTGAGCATGCTCTCTTTAAGAGAGGTTTGCTCGTCGCCGGTCATATCCAGCTCGCGCCGCTGATGGATGTCCTCAAGCAGGCGAATGTCGCCGCCCTCGATGCCTCGATCGTTCATCCCCGCACAGCCTTCTCGGAATTTCTCGATACGGGTTGGACTCTCGAGACTACCCCGCAGTCGGTTGAGTACACCAGAACGTTATCGTCTGCCGCCGCGCCCGCCGCCATCCCGCTGGCGTTCGGTTACCGGCTGATGAATTTCCTTCCGCTGACGCTTCTGCTCTGCCCCATCGGTCTGACTTTGGTGATGCGTTGGGCCGCCGTGCGCACGCGTAACTGGGATCCCATCGTCCTCTGGTTCACTTATTGGCGTCTGTTCGGCTGGGTCATGTTCGCCTCGTGGTTGCTTTGGATCCAGGGCTCGAAGGTGATCGATTGCAATGCGCTTGCGCGCTTTCTGCTAAATGGTGATTCGGCCAATGCCGTAGCGCTGCAACTGGTTATGCTTCTCGTGCCGGCCATCCTCGTCCAACTCATCTGTACCGTGGCCTCGGGAGAAGTGCTGGCGCGGGTGAGTGGTCAGCGTTGGGTCCTGCCGGTCACTTTAAAGCACGCTTTCTGGCATGAGCCCGTCAACATCTGGCCGCTGCTGCTTCTGTTGGCTGGAGTTGCTTCGCTGACTCTTTATAACGAATTCGTGCTCGGTCCCATTTGCCTGGCGGCGGCGTACGGAAGCCGGGTGGCCTTGCTGTGGCTTTGGTTCCGGTTCCAGGATCTTCGCCGTTACGAGCTTCCCGCAGGCGAGCTGCGCACTAGCATCCTTGAATTAGCGCAGAAGGCGGGCATCACTCTGCAGGAAGTCTATCTGCTGCCTTCGGCTGAAGGGCGCTTGGGTGGCCCCTACATGATTCGCGGCAGGCGTCTCTTCATTTCCGAAGCGATGCTGCACTTCCTCGAAAAGCGTGAAACCGAAGCCATACTGGCGCGCGCCTTTGTGCATCAGCGCCACCATCACTACGACATCATCGTGGCCATCGCCGCGGCGGCGCTTCCAGTCATCTATCGCTTCTCGCACATTCCGTTCGTGGCCAGCACGCTGCCCTGGGCCATCCGCGGTCCGCTTCTGGTTTGGCTGACGCCCGTGTTCCTCTATCTGCTCTGGCGCCGCTTCGAGCGCGACACCGAACGCGAAACCGCTGCCGTCACGGGCGACGCCGAGGCGCTCTCCACCGCTCTCCCCCGCATCGCGCAACTGAACATCGTCGGACTCTACTGGCGCCGGTTCGAGTGGCGCTTCTTCCCCAACGGCAACGTGCGCGACCGCCAACGGGAGCTGCCGGCGCTGCCGGTCGCGCAATAAGCTACTCCCCCTCGCGCAGCACCAAATCCAGCGCCTCAACAAAAAAGTACTCGCCCCACATCACCGACTCGTTGACCCCCAGATTCTTCTCCAGGTGATAGACGCCGCCTTTGAGAATTCCCTCCCAGTGCGGATCGCCTTCGCCGAGATAGTGGCGGCAAAGAGTAGTCAGGATGCGCCGCGCCGCCGCCTCGTAATATCGGCCTCTTGTGCGATCGGCTGTCAGATGCGCTAGTTGCAGCAAGCCGGATGCCGCGATGGCCCCCGCGGACGTATCGCGCAGCGCCCGGCTTTCCGCGGGCGCGTCGTAGTCCCACGGTGGCACGCCATCGCCCGGAGTGTTTTCGATGTAGAACGCAGCGCAGGATTCGGCCGTCTCGAGCATGCGCGCATCCCGCGTGCAGCGGTAGGCGGTTCCGAAGCCGTACACCGCCCATGCGAGGCCGCGCGACCAGCAGGAATCGCCGCGCCAGCCCTGGTGTGTGGACTGCCCCAAGAACGCGCCCGTCTCGACATCGAACAGCCCTTCATGCGCCGTCGAGCCGTCGCCGCGCACCAGCACCCGCCGCGACGTCAGGCAATGCCGCAGCGCAATATCCATAAGCTTCGCGTCGCGCGTCTCGAGCCCTGCGTAAAAGATGATCCCCACGTTCATCATGATGTCGATGAACAGCGAATTCTCCCCCACGAACGAGCAAAGGTACGCGCCTTTCTCGCGAAAGCGCATCGCTAGCGTGCGGCCCGCCTCAATCAGCACGTCCCGCAGTTTCGGATCTCCCGTCATGTGCCGCCAGCGGTAGTACGTGGACATGAACAGGAACCCGAGATCGTGCACCTCCCGGTCGAACTGGCGCAATTCGAGCGGCTGCGAGTACCGGATCGCCTGCTCGCGCCACCAGAGCCCCGCCGCGTCATCCGGCTCGCGCGCGGCGACGATCCACAACATACCCGGCAGGAACCCGTCGCACCACTTCGTCCAGGGTTCGCCCGAGTGTCTCCAGCGGCCCTGCACTGTATACATGGGATAGAAATCCGGATCGCGGTCGATCAGCCCGCGCAATTGCCTGCGCGCGAATCCCAGCGCGTGCTCGTAAAGGGTCCTGTCGCTGGAGCTGTGAAGTTGGATCATGAGGGCTCCTCGGAATGCACCAACTACGATATCAGCCGCGCAATGCCGAACGCAGCAGCCGCCGCGACGCCGCCGATCAACGCTGTTTGCGTTCCAGAGCGGAGAGGCGAAACGCCGGTAAAACGCCCCTTAATGAGCCCAAACACAAATAGCGCAAGCAGAGCCACGCCGCTCGAAATCCACAACGCGCTGCGCACTTCGTGCCAAACCATGTAAGGGAATAATGGAATCAGCCCGCCTACGATGTACGACGCCGCGATCAGCGATGCGCTCTTGCGTGCGCGGTCCGCGTCCGGCTCTTCCAGGCCCAGCTCAAAGCGCATCATGAAATCCACCCAGCGCTTCGTGTCCTTGCTGATCGCGTCCACAATCGGCGCCGCCTGCTCCGCGCTCAATCCGTAGCCGCGAAAAATCTCCGCGACTTCTTCCTTCTCGATCTCGGTTTTCTCTTGCGTCTCGCGGTATTCCCGCTGTTCCTCCGCCCGATAGTGCTCCACGTCGGTCTTCGCCGCCAGGTATCCGCCCAGCCCCATCGCAATGGACCCCGCCGCGATCTCCGCGAATCCCGCGATCACCACAATACTGGCCGATCGGACCGTCCCCGAAAGTCCCGCCGCCAGCGCGAACGGGACCGTGAGGCCGTCCGACATCCCAATGACGATATCGCGCACCACCTCCGTCGCCGTGAAATGATGCTCAGCGTGTTCCATGTTCGATCAGGCTAACAGAATCATGGAATTTGCGCTCAATTTTTGCCTTTTGCCTCTTGTCTTTTGCCTTACACCAAGAGCCTCTCTTGCGCCGACAGCTCCGTCGCATCTTCATTGCGGTCGCGAAAATAGGTGCGGATCTGGTCGCGCAGCCGCGGTTTGTTCCCCGTGAGTTGATAGACCCCCTGCCAGTCTCGCGCGATGTCAGTGCGCGGGTCGTAGTTGTTGTCCAACAGCACCCTCCACCGGCTTCCGTACGCGCGCGAGACCTTCGACCCGTGAAAGTAGTGGATCGCATGATTGTCTATGCATCCGATGTTCTGCTTCAGCACGGCCGCCCGCGCTTGCCACCGCACCACTGACTCCACGTAGCCTTTGCTGCCCCAGCGCAGTTCCGCCGCCGAATCTACCGCGCCCACCAGCCCGAATGCCATGTGCCAGTCCGCCGACCCCAGAATGCACGTGTCCAGTAAGCCGCCCACTGCGTCGAAAGCCGAGCGCCGGAATGCCCACGCGCCGCCCGTCGCTCCCGCCACCCGCGCCGCCGGCTTCCCGCGCTCCGCCGCTGGCTGCATGCCGTAGTATCCATAGGGCGCATTCGCAGCGGCTCGGAGCATCGTCCGATACTCCGAATTCGACGCCCGGTTCACATAGTTGTACGCGAAGCTCGGCATCATCCGGAACGGCCGATGCGCGGGCGAAAGGTCCGAGTAACTGGAAAAAAGCTGCACGAAATCATAATGCTGAAGCTGGTGAACGGCCTCCAGCGCCCAGTCCCGCCGCGTCATGTGGAAGTCCCCGTCGATCACCGCCCCGTACTGCCAGTTCGTCGGGAACCGCTGCACCACCAGGTTCAGAATGTTCTCCTTGTGCCACAGCTCGTGCGAGGTCCTGAGCTGCACGTCATTCGTATCTTCGCCCGTCACCTCGAAGGGCCTCGCGCCGTACGCCAGTTCGCCAATGTGCAGCACCACGTTCGCGCTGGCCTGCATGTGCTGGCGGAAGTCGTTCAGAAGCACGCGCCGGCTCCTCCAGCGCACGGGATTGCTATAAGCCACCGCCACGTGTAGGGCCTGCTCTTCAGACCACGCTCTCCACGGCGTATGAACATCGGGGTGTCGGGTTTCTATCATTCGGATGATTCCTTTCGTCTCGTCATCGCGCACTTGTCACCGCACCTAAGCCGTGGCCCGCAACGGGGCCGGCGGCAGGCGGAATTAGGATCTGCGCCGCGCTTGCTGGCGGCGGAATGCAGATCCTGACTCTGGGTTGGGAAATGAAGGAGTTAACACCGCTTTCGGCCCGGTCTTGGCAGATTCAAACCAGGCGCCCGCGGGGTTCGGCTCTCGAATACCCTCGCGAGTATTCTAGCCGGCTCTAGTCTAACATGCGCTCCAAAGTAACTACCGCCGGCTGACAAGCGTAAAATAGGGCAGATGCGCATCCTTGTGGTCGAAGACGAGAAGCGGATCGCCGACTTTCTAACCCGTGGTCTTCAGGGCGCCGGCTATGCCGTGGATGCCGCTCCCGACGGAGCCACCGCCATCGACTTCGTCCACTCCACCGATTACGACCTCGTCATTCTCGACCTCATGCTGCCCGATATGGACGGTCTCAAAGTGCTCGAACGCGTCCGCAGCCGCAAAGTCGGGCCGCCCGTCATGATCCTGAGCGCGCGCGGCCAGGTCGACGATCGCGTCAAAGGTCTCGAACAGGGCGCTGACGACTACCTGGTCAAGCCGTTCGCCTTCGTCGAGCTGCTGGCGCGTGTGCGCGCTCTGCTCCGCCGTGGCCAGCCCGCGCCCGAGAAGTTGCAAGTCGCCGATCTCACCGTCGATTGCGTCCGCCGCAAGGTTACCCGCGGCGGGGAAACCATCGATCTCGCGCCCAAGGAATTCGGCATTCTGGAGTACATGATGCGCAACAAGGGCCGTCCCCTCAGCCGCACCATGATCGTCGAGCACGTCTGGGATATGGATTACGATGGCCTCACCAACATCGTCGACGTCTACATTCGCCATCTGCGCAGCAAAATTGACGACCGGTTTCCGCTCAAGCTCATCCAGACCGTCCGCGGCATCGGCTACATGATCGAAGGCCCCGATAAACCCGCCGCCGCGCCTCCCCCCGAACCGGCGGCCGAACGGCAGGTGTAGCTTGCTGCGCCTCCGCGACTTCAGGCGTGTCACACGGTCCCTTCGCTACCGCCTCACCGTCGGCTACGCGTTGGCCTTCTCCGTCATGCTCATCGGCGTGGGCGGCGTACTCCGCCAGAAGAATGCCGCCAGTCTTGACGAGCAAATCCGCGAAGCGCTCGATCAGGAGTGGGCCGGCCTGCGCGGCTACCTGCGCATCGAAAACGACAAGGCCATCTGGTTCTACGATCGTGACCAGCCCGACGAAAGCTTCTTCGTCCAGCGCCTCCAGCACGTCTACGAGGTAGCGGACGCGGAGGGGCGCATTCTGTCCGACGAGCGTGGTGGTCTCCAGATCTCCGAAATCTACGAGTCGCTCGGCCGCGATACCCCCGCGCAAGTCGCCGCTGTTCTGAACTCCCGCCAGCCGCATTGGGAAGTGCGAAAGACGCCCAAGGGTGTGCCCTATCTCATCCGCTCAGGCGTCGTTTACGATGAAGACGACCGGAAACCGTTCTTTGTCGCGATCGGCCGCAGCCTGGCCGATAACCAGCACATTCTCGATCAGTTCACCTGGACCTGGATCGCGATCATTCCCGCCATCATCATCATCGGCTGCTTGCTCGGCTGGTTCCTGGCTGCCCGCGCGCTGACGCCTGTGCTCGAAGTCGCCCAAGCCGCGAATCGAATCTCGGGGTCCAACCTGAGTCTCCGCATTCCCTCGCGCGGCGCCGGCGACGAGCTCGACTACCTGATCGCTACCTTCAACCGCATGATTCAGCGCCTGGAAAACTCCTTCAACCAGATGCGCCAGTTCTCGACCGATGTCTCCCACGAGCTGCGCACCCCCATCACCGCGATCCGCGGCCAGCTCGAAGTGGCGCTGTTCACCGCTTCCACCGCCGACCAGTATCGCGAAGCCATGCTGAATTCGCTCCAGGATATCGAGCGCCTGTCCCAGATCGTGCGCGCGCTGCTGCTGCTTTCGCAGGCCGAGTCCGGGCAACTGGCGTTGCAGAAGACCCGCTTCAACCTCGCCGATCTGGTGGCCGATGTCGTTGATCAGTTTCAAATTCCCTACGAGGAAGCGCGTTTGCGGCTTACGGCCGATCTGCACGAGGGTTTTGCCGAGGTGGATCGCATTCAGATCGAGCGCATGATCTCGAATCTGCTTTCCAACGCCATGAAGTTTACCCCGCCGGAGGGCGAAGTCCGGGTCAGCCTGCAAAGCGTTCCCGAGGGTTTGGAGCTTACGGTCCAGGATACTGGCTGCGGTATTGCCGCCGCTCACCTGCCACACATCTTCGACCGGTTTTATCGCGTTCCAGGGGGTGACTGCTCCAACCCGGAGCGCGGCCTGGGCCTCGGGCTCAGCTTCGTCGCGTGGATTGCCAGGGCCCACGGTGGCGCGGTCCGCGTCGAAAGTGTGCCCGGAACTGGGAGCCGCTTCATCGTTTCGTTACCGGTTTCGTCGCCCTCCGCGCCTGCTCCGGAGCCCGCTGATGCCGCCGTGCCCTCAGGGATGAACGAACTTTAATTCTTGTCGCCACGCCCGTTCCATCGGCTTGGCATAAGCTGTAGGTGTGGTTCGTCTCCTGGCCTGCGCCCTCCTTCTTCTGCTAGTACCCGTGTTGCCCGTCCCCCTCGGCGCGCAGAGCCCTCCCGCTACGGACCAGCCCCCCCATGGCGAGTTTTTCTCCGGCGTAATCACCGTCCTCGCCAACGATCAGATCACTGTCTCGCGAAACGTCCCCGGGAAAAACGCCGACGTCCGCGTCTTCCTGATCGCCAAGGAAACCCGCGTGGAAGGCAAGCTCCACCTGAAGGCCCGCGTGACCGTCCGCTACGCCCACTCCGACGACGGCGACCACGCCGTCCACATCATCGTACGAACAGCGCAGAAGAAGTAGTCTGGCCACTCCGGCTAGCCCATTATGATCGCGGCCACGGAGGGAGAAAGAAGGGAGAGAGGACGTTTCTCGTTTTTCGCGACCAGAGCATCAAAACGAGGAGAATGATTATGCGCTTGTACCATTACCTTGCAGCTAAACGGGCCTTGGATGACATCCGGAGACGACGGCTCAAAGGCTCAATCATTGACGAGATGAATGACCCCTTCGAGGCCAAGACTGTGTATTCAATTCACGAGCCTACGCAGCGGGCTCTGGAGAAAAGCGCAAGGGTAGCCGTCGAGAAATACGCAGCGTTGTGCTTCAGCCGACGCTGGAATAACATCCTCATGTGGAGCCACTATGCGGACAGGCATAAGGGAATCTGTTTGGGCTTCGATGTGGCCGATGAACTCGCGGTCCCCGTGCAGTATGTCGACGATGTGCTGCTCGAGGGAAATCTTACGCACAGTGATGAGGCAACCAGGGTGCGTAACAGAGAGGAATACCAGAAGATCATCCATAGATCGTTCTATGTGAAGTCGAGCGGTTGGAGCTATGAAGACGAGGTCCGCATCCATGGCGAAGCGAAGGAAAAGGACGAAGAGACCGGGTATTACTTCATGAATTTCGACGACCGTTTAAAACTGAAAGAAGTAATTGCTGGAGCGAGATTCCCGATGAGCAGGAAACCAATCGACGATGCTCTCAGGGGATATCCCGAGGAGGTCGCGGTCGTCAAGGCTTGCCGGTCCCTCAGGAGCTTTGAGATCGTCCTCGACCGAAATGGATTCTAGATGGAAATCTATTGCGTGCAGTGCAAGAACTGCGCAGAAGAAATCGAGATCTGCCGCAAGCCCCAAGGGGACAATATCGCAACTGCTTACAGCGCTACTTGGTCTCAAACGTTTTCATGCGCCGCCTGCGGCACGAGCAGTACGTACTTCCGGGGTGACATCAAAGTCAGATATGTAACGAATCCGCAAGTGCCAGAAAACCAAGTGACAGACAGCCCGATCCCTAGCTTGGGCAGAAACGGGACTCCCTCCGCCAACAATTCATCGAACTGAAACGCAGCGCAGCTATACTAACTGGATGCTCGCGAGTCAAAAATCATGAAGCCTCTTGCATTCGCATGCGCCCTCGTTGGCATCAGCCTCCAACTCTTCGCTGCCGACAAATTAGCCGGTGGTCCCTACGTCGTGAACGTCGGGCCGCGCTCGGCTACCGTCGTCTGGATCGTCGAGACTGGTGCGTCCACTCTAGGCACGGAGCCTGGCAAAGCTGACAAAACGTCTCCTGTGCTGCACGCCGAAAAGGCGACGTACACGGGCCTGCAACCCGGCACGAAGTACTACTACGACGTGCAGGGGCACGACGGTTCGTTCAAGACCGCTCTGCGCGACCCGGGCGACTTCACGTTCATCCTTTACGGCGATAACCGCTCACGGCACGACGTGCACCGCCGTGTCATGGCTGAGCTCATGAAGCACGGCATCCCCGATTTCGTTCTCCAGACGGGTGACATGGTAGAGAATGGCGCGGACACTGCGCTCTGGCCGATCTTTTTCGACATCGAACGCGACCTGTTGCGCCAGACGGCGTTCTTCCCGGCGCTCGGCAATCACGAGCGCAACAATCATAACTACTACGAGTTCTTCGACGCCGCAAAACCTTATTATTCCTTCGACTGGGGGCAGGCTCATTTCAGCGTGATCAACAGCGACATCGGCAACGTGGCGCCGGATCAAGCGGCGAAGGACAGCTTTTGGAGCGAGCAGGTCAAGTGGCTGGAACAAGATCTCGCCGATCATCAGAAAGCGGATTTCCGCTTCGTGACGGCTCACCATCCGCCCATGACCGCGGTCACACGGCGACAGGGCGACAATCCGCACATGACCGCCCTCATGCCGCTATTTGAAAAGGAGCACGTGACCGCGGCGATGTTCGGCCATGATCACAACTATCAGCACTACCTGAAGAATGGGGTGCACTATGTCGTCAGCGGCGGTGGTGGCGCTCCGCTCTACGATGTGGATACGCCGCCCGCTGGAATCACGCAGAAAGTGATGAGCGTCGAGAACTTCGTGACCGTGAAGGTGACCGGCAAATCAGCCCACGCCGACGCTATCTCGATCAACGGCGACGTGATCGACTCCTTCGACTTCAAGCCTTAATCGCCCGGAACCCGCACGGGCTCCGGTGACTGCCGCAGCGATGCCAGAAACTCGCGAACCTGCGCGCGGTGGGTCCGCGCGAGCGACAGCAGCACCATCGTGACAATCATGAGGACTGCTCCCACCGTGCATTGACCGATGGTCAGGTCGGAGTGCCAGGAGCCAAACCAACGCCCGTAGATAATCTCGATGTGTACCCAGTAAACCAGCAGCGACGTTGTGCCCAACTGCCGCACCCAGCTCCATTTGCCGGCCGTGTGCTTGGTCCACAGGAACGCAAAAGCCAATATCAGCAGAATGACGCCCAGCTTGATCAGAATCAGGAAGGGACTGTTGAGCCAGAATTCGGACTTGCCATAGAGCGAAGGGAGATCCGAGAGGCGCTGCGAAACCACGATCAGCGCGCATCCGATTACCCCCAGCCATTGCATCGCGCGCTCCAGTTCTTCATGCGTGGCAAGACGGATCAGGCTGCCCAGGCTCACACCGAACACCACGAACGCGCCCCACGGAAAGAATCCGAAGGAGGCGTAATCCGGAGCGATATACGCTTTCACCAGCGGATGCACACCCGACCAATCGAGCGCGGAAACTAGCGGAGAGGCAACCGCAATGGCGATTCCGAAAATCGCGCATAAACGTATGCGCTCCTCGGTCCGGAAAACCGCCATGACGGACACGACAGCTAATGACAGGCCCATGCAGTTGAGCACGTCCACACGCAGCAAGTCCGTCCACGCAGTCCCCGGCAAACCGAATATCCAGAGTTGCAGGCGCACCAGAAACGCGAGACCCAGAATATAGCCGGCGCGTTTGAGCGACGCGGCCACACGCTGGCCCGCTGTAGCGCCCTGCCGCTCCCGGCTGTGCATCAGAAATGCCATCGTCACTCCGGTCAGAAACAGGAATATTGCCGACGGCATACCGCCCAGAAAATCGGACAACACAAAAGTGCTTGAAGTTCGCAAATCCTGACGCAACAGGGAATGGTAGGTGTGGCCTTGCAACATAATGACCGCGCCAAAGCCGCGCGCCCAATCCAGGAATTGCAGCCGGGATGTGGATTTTGTTTGAGACATCAGATCGTGTAGCTTACCTCTGCGGAAAAACTCGTTTGGTATCCTTTGGCAGCCTAACTTTTAGATCCGAATCGCCCAGCGGTGGATTCATCCGAACGTTAGTATAGGTAACCAGTTTGTAGTCTCCGGAAGGGAAGTAGAACTTCTGCTGGACCGGATATACATCCGCCGCGGGAATCCATAACTCCAATTTTATCATGTTCTTAAGGATCTCGGCAGACTTCGGCACCAGTTCCAGCCAGGTTGTCTCTTTTCCGGAAACCGTTTCGCGCCCCAGCACATTGATTCCGTAGGCGGCGGCAAGTTCCTTGCCAGATGTGCCGAAACCCACCAGCAGGAACTGTTCCACCAGCTCGCGATGCTTACCGATGTCGATCTCTTGCACTTCCTGCATCTTCGGGTAGTAAATTTCGACGGTGTGATCGTGCAGCACGACGGTTTTGCGATCCGGAGCCGTAATATCCACCAGCATCTGCATGTCCCGTTTCGCACGCTTCAGGCGCATGCTTCCGGTATCCACGCTGTCCTCATTGATCACGGCCGTGTGCTGCACGTAGCGCACATCCGCCGAAAGGGTACGGAACGAAGCGGCCGCGCGATCCAGGCGCGCTAGAACTTCATTGGGGGAATCCGCGGTATCCGGCAGCGCTGCTATGGGGCACAGTAACGCCGCTATGATGGCCGCTCGGAAACGCATTAAGGTGCTGATTTGGGTACAGGGCAATTTCAGGGCTTGGTGAATGCCCAGTAGCCTTGGACTTCTCCCTCAGAGTCGAGAATCGGTTCCACTTGGGTGATGGTGAGCGTTTTTCCGGTACGGCCCTTGAGAATTTCCGCCAGTTTGGCGGGCCGCTGATTTTCCGACACGCCCGTCAGCAGCTCGGGATCGATCCAGAACAGATCGTTGCCATGCCCGGCGCCCAATTGCGCCACTTGGCTGGCCCGCGGTGTGCGAGGCTGATCGCGAAACCACCCTCGCGGGGTAAGAAACAAAAACGCAAGGATGACCCCAACCATCACATCGTACTGCCACGACGCCCGTGCGTAGTCCCAAAGAATGAACCGCTTCAGCCAACCTGGCACAAAGCTAAGTTTAACATCACCGGTGGCCTTGCGTGATAGCAGCGTCGAGCGTTCCGACGCTTTCGATACGGGCCCGGACACGGTCACCGGGCCGGATGCGGGCACCCTTGGGGCAGCCAGTGGAAATCAGATCGCCGGGATGGAGCGTCATGTAGTCGCTATGGAATCGGACCAATTCGAAGGGACGCGCACGCATGTTGCGGACGAAATCGCGTGACCAGACGGCGCCATTGTGCTCCGTGATAACTTCGAGCGAGTCAACGTCGGCGATTTCATCCGCTGTAACGATCACCGGGCCGAAGCTGAAAAAGGTGTCGAAGCTCTTCGCGCGGGTGAGGTAACGCGGGTTCTTGCGGAGCACGTCGAGGGCGGTGAGGTCGAGGGTTGTCGTATAGCCGAAAATGACTTCTCGAACCTGATCCGCGGGCACGAAGCGGCACGTCTTGCCGATGATGACGCCCAGTTCGCCCTCTGCATCCACATCGTTCGAGAGATCGGGCGGCGGGAGAACGATGTCGCCACCCGGTTGGAACATGCACGAAGCCGGCTTCATGAAACTACCTGGCTCTTCGGGCTGAACGGCCTGGATGTCTTCGGCGTGCGAGCGGTAGTTGAGGCCGATGCACCAGATTTTCGGCGGCACGGGGTAGGGAAGGCGCGGCGTGATTTCCTCAAGCGGCAAAGTGGCCACGCCGGTTGGGTCGATCGCGATTTGCGCGCCGGAGCGAATGATTTCGAGCAGATCATCGGGCACGTGCGTGCCGCGCTTGGCGTTGATCTCCGAAATGGGAGTGACGCCGGTAGAGGCGAGCACTCCGGCGTGGGTTTGATTGTGATGTAGAAAAGTTAGAAGTTTCACGTGCAACGTTAGTTTTGCGGGCTGCGCAAACTTTCTATTCTACATGCCGGTTCCGGAGCGCGACGGTAAGGTAACAGTTATGTGCGGCGTTTGCAGGCGTGAAAAAAAGTGGGACCGCGTGATCGTCAAGAATTGGCCGCGCGGAAAACGTCGACCAGATCGATGAAAACGCCGTAAGCGGTTTGCTCCACAGCGGGTGAAATGGAGACGGTGCCGATGGTGCCCATCAGGTCGGTGTGAAGCAGCAGAATGTTGGAAGTTCCGTGCACGGCGGCGAGGATATCGGTTTGATCGAGCACCTCGGCGCGAACCCGAAGCGAAAGTCCTTTGGCGGTGCGTTTGGCGCGGCTGACGATGCGGACGGTTTTGCGGTCGCCCTTCAATGCGGCGATGCGCTGGGGAGTGAGGCGCGTGATGCCGCGGGTGGAAATCAATTGCGGACTGGTGCGAGCGTCCATCAAAACGTTGGCCAGGGCGGCGGTTTTCGCGGCGGAGTCCCAGCCTTCGACGTCGTAGCTGGCGTCGGCTTCGGCAATGCCCATGCGGCGCGCGGCGTCGAGACCATCTTCGAACGTGCCGCCCTGCTCCATGGTTTCGATGACGATTTTGGAAGTGGAATTCAGGACGCCGGTGAAGCCCAGGACGCTGACGCCGGGGAGATTGTTGCGGACCTGATTGAAGACGGGCGCGCCGTCCATAACGGTGGATTCGAAGCGAAGCATGAGCTTGCGGCGATTGGCTTCGTCGCGAAGATCGGCGAAGGCGTGCGCGATGGGGCCTTTGTTGGCGGTGACGACGTGCAGGTTGCGCGCGAAGGCGGCGCGGATGTGATCGATGGCCGGTTGGCCGGTAACGGGGTTGAGCGTGGTGAGTTCGACGGCGACGTCGGGACGGGCGGCGTCGAGAAAAGCGTCGACGGATTTGGCGGCGGGGCCGAAGTGGGGCGCGAGCGGCAGACCACGGGGATCGATGGCGGTGCCGTGGCGCGCGGTATGGATGCCGGTGATGGTGAAGGGAAATTCGGAGTGCTTACGGTGAAGTAGAACGGCGAGAGCGCGGCCGACGTTGCCGTATCCGATGAGAGCGAGGCGCAAGAGATTATTGTCGCAGGAACAAGACACGGCGAACTGAAGTTCGCCGCGGCACGCCGAGGCGTGCGCCACGTCAGAAATCCATTTTCTCGATTAATGAGTTGAGATCCGACTGGAGCGCGGTTTTTTTGCGTTCCAACTCGGACTGGCGGTCGCGGAGGGTGGCTAGCTGGGCTTCCTGGTCGGCGAGCTGCTTGGCGTATTTCTGGACCTGGTCCTGCTGGCCGCTGACGTGGTTGAGGCTGTTGATGTTTTGGCGGATGCGTTCCTGGTCGCGGACGATGGTGTTGATCTGGTCGGCGACGCGGTGCGATTCGGAGTCGGTCGCGGCGATTTCGCGCTTACGAGCCAGGATGTCGGTGAGCTGTTTGCGGCCGGCATCGGTGAGGCTCTTGTTCTCGAGGTAGGTGGCGAGGACGTCGGGGGTCAGGCTGGAAACGACGACGGTGCTGTCATAGACGCGCTCCTCGGTGACGGGGAATTTGTCGGTGGCCGCGGCGGCGAGCTTCACTTCGAAGCGGTAGGCGTTGGCGGTCTTCTCGGTGGGCTTGCGTTCGAGCAGCGTGTAACCGGGGCGCGCGAAATGCTCGATTACCAGGGTCTTGGTTTTCTGATCGACGTTATGGATGGTATAGGTTCGGATTTCGACGGCGGCGGTTTCCGTTGTGAGGACGCCGCGATTCACATGGATTTCGCGGACTACTTCGCCTTTGGAATCGAACTGCGTGGTAATGCGCGTGCCGAGATCAACGGCATAGCTGAGCAGGCGTTTGTCGCCGGTCTTGACGGTTTCCATGAGCGCCTCGCCGCCGTAGGAGCCGGCATCGAAGACTGTGATGGGGCCGCCATCGAGCGTTTTGCCGGTGGAGTTGGTGATTTCGGCGGCGTTGAGGGGGTGGGCGGAACTCGGATCGGAATAGATGAGGAGCTTGCGGGCGGTGATCTTGTCTTGCAGGAACGGCAGCATGGCGGATTCGGATTTGCGGATGGTGACGGGAGCGGAGATGCGGTATTCGAAGAGTTCGCCGAGTTCTTGGGCGGCGGCAGTCGAAGCGACTGCGCTGGGTGCGACGAACTGTCTGCGACCGGATTCCGTCATGCTGCCGATGACACCACCAACTACCCCACCGGCGGTTCCGCTGACGACTCGTCGCGGGGCTGCCTTGGCCTTTGCCGGCGGTGGTGGCGTCTCCAACTGTGCGAAATTCTCGAGGCGTGCATCCAACGCGCCCGTATCAACCACCGGTGCCATGGCCATTTCCTCGGGTAGCTCTGCGGTGGGCCGGTCGATGTATCGCGGCTCATACAACTGGCTCACAAATGAAATCGGACGGCCTGAAACCAGCGACAGCCGCACATTGGTCCAGTCATCGCCGGTTGTGTTGTCGACGATGGCCCAGCCTTCGAGCGTGGGCTGCGTAGTCTCGCTGAGGATCAGCCGGTAGCTCGACTTCCACACCGGTGAAGGAATCATGTAGCTTGCCACGATCTCGCGTGCGCCGGAATCGGTGGAATCGATGTAGACGCTGCGCTTATCTTTGGAGCGGGACTGCGCCAACGCGGCGAGGTAGTCTTTGAACTGCAATTGCAGTTTGGGATCACTGAAGCGCAGCGAGCTGACGGCGCCGAGGTCGACATTGCGGATTTCGCCGGATTCGAGCAGTAATGTGGCCTGCTCGTGTTCGGGCTGGTTCGCGCCGCCAGCGAGGCGCCGCGCGCCAACGATCTCACCGGCCACCGTCTCCGAGCCGAACTTCAGTTCCACGCGCGCGCCCTTGAACTGATCCAGAATGGCGCTGACAGGTTGGTTGCTGCCCACTGAAAATGGGAAATCCTCGAGCTTTTTCGCCAGCGGCTCGCTCGAATCGTAGCGCAGGCCGGAGATTTTCCCACCGCCTTTTTCCTCGATGGTCAGCGATTTCAAAACGTCGTTCATCTCCTCGGCTTTGAAATCGAGCCGGGCCGATTCTCCGGCGCCCAGACGGCCCGAGCGTGCGAAATAGCCGACACCGTGCTTGTACAGCACTACTTCGCGGACCGGAAGGTCGGCGGCCGCGACTGCAAATGCTAACGAGAGTAAACAGGCTAGACGGCGCATCATGCCTCCTTGGACGGCGTTTCAGCACGCAGAGTTCCTCACTCGGCTTTCTCACTCGGCTTTCTCACTCACCCATCACTTTGATAATGACGCGTTTGGGGCGCTGGCCGTCGAATTCGGCGTAATAAATCTGCTGCCAGGGTCCGAAATCCAGCTTGCCGGCGGTAACGGGGACGATCACCTGGTGGTGAACGAGCAGGCTTTTCAGATGCGAATCGCCATTGGTTTCGCCGGTGCGGTGGTGGCGGTAATCCTCGCGGAAAGGGGCGAGCTGTTCGAGCCATTCGTCGATATCGGCGATCAAGCCGTCTTCAGCGTCGTTGACCCAAACGCCGGCGGTGATGTGCATGGCGGAGACGAGAATCATGCCTTCGCGGATGCCGCTTTTCGCGAGTGCGCTTTCCACCTGCGGTGTAATGTTGATGTATTCGCGGTGCTGTTTCGTACGAAATGTGAGGTGTTCGGCGTGGAACTTCATAGGTGCGATGATACGCCAGTGCGCGGTTCAGGCAGTCAAATCTAAGCAGGTATTACCTGGACTACAGGCAGGTTTGGTTACGGTTTGGTAAAATCTTGCTGCCTATGACCTCGGCGGCGACGAGGATTCTGCTGGTTGACGACGAACTGGCATTGCTGGAGAGCATGCGTGCTTATCTCTCGCGCCTGGGCCACGACGTAGCGGCCTTTCACGATGCGCCCTCGGCGTGGGATTGCTTTGCGGCGGAGGGGGCCGCGTTCCAGGTGGTGATCGTGGACCTGACGCTGGTGGGAATGCCGGGGGAGGAATTTATCGCCAAGGTTATGGAGCGGGACCCGGAGGTCGCGGTGCTGGCGACGAGCGGATACTCTATGTCGTTATTGAGGTTGGGGCTGCGGAGTGGGCGCGTGGCCACGCTGCAAAAACCGTTCACGCCGCGGATGCTCATCGAGGCTTTGGAACGTCTGATGGCTGGAGAGGCGGGCGCGCCGGGCTAGCTGTTGCGGCGCAGTCAGCCAGCGAGTTCCTTGATGGCTGCCACCGCGCGATCGACTTCGTCCATCGAATTGTAGACGTGCGGGGAAAAGCGGAGGCCTTCGGCATCTCCGGAGGGCGTCATGGCAATGGCCAGACGGTGCTTTTCCCAGAGCGTATCGTAGGCTTGCTTGGTGGGCACGTTTTTCAAACGGAACTTGACTACGCCGCCCGAAAGCTGCGGCTCGAGATTGGTCTTCAAGTGGACGGCCGGGATGTCCTGCAACTGAAGCTTGGCCCGGGTAGCCAGGGCCTGGACGCGGGCTGCGACGGTGGGCACGCCGATCACGTTGATGAAATCGACGGCGGCTTCGAGAGCGACGACACGGGGATCGTCGCGCTGGCCGAAGACTTCGAATTTGCGCGCGCCTTGTAGATGATCGGTCCAGCCGGCGGTGACGATGGAAGGCCAAATCTGCGGAATGCGTTCCTCGCGAACCCAGAGGATGCCGGCTTCGAGAGGTCCCATGAGCCATTTGTGGGCGCTGGCGGAATAGGAATCGCAGCCGATCTCGGCGAGATTGACGTCGAGCGCGGCGAAGCTTTGGGCGCCATCGAGATGCACGTAGATATGGCGCTGGCGGGCGAGCGCTGCGATTTCGCGCGCCGGATATCGAATGCCCGTGGTACTGGTGACGTGCGTGATGGCGATGACGCGGGTGCGCGGGGTAATGGCGCGCTCAAAATCGGCCACGAGACTTTCGGCGCTGGGCGCCGGGATGGGCACGGGCAGAGACTTGACGACGAAGCCATCGCGCTGCGCACGGACGCGCCAGGAATCGTTGTTCGAAGGGTGGTTGTGATCGGTGATGAGGACCTCATCGCCCGGTTTGATGTCGACGCCTTTGACGATGATGTTGCTCCCTTCGCTGGTGTTGCGGGTGATGGCGATTTCGCCGGCGGAGACGCGCAGCATGCGGGCAAGCTTCTGGCGCAAGGATTCGCGCAGGGCGACGTACTTATCGCGATTCTGGAAGGAAGGATTGGAATGGAAATCGCGAAGGTATTCGAGGTGGCGGTCCATCACCAGGCGCGAGGCCGGGCAGACGTTGGCGGCGTTCAAATAGAGCAGGCCGTCTTCGAGGGGATACTGGCGCTTGACCATCTGCCAGTAGTTTTCATTGCCGGCGTCGGGCAGCCGCGAGGCGGCGCGCAGGTTGGACTGGAAGGCGCGCCAGGCTAGCGGCAGAGCGGCCAGGCGGAAAAAGTCGCGTCGAGTGTCGGGCATGGTGGGGCCTCCTCGGGGTGGAATTATTGTACTGGAAATAGCTGCTTCGCCGGGTCCGGCCATCCTGTAAACTGGTGTGCATGAAACGACTGGAGCCGGTGATTTGGGCCAAGGGCACGTTTCTGACGCCGCAACATCTCCAGATCCAGGACCGGTTCCTGGAAAACACGCTGCAATTCCATCTGGATGCGCTGGCGTTCCGGCCGTGGGGATTTCACGAGCTTCAGGTGAACCAGGAGCTGCTGCCGGCGGGGACGTTCGCGATTTCGAGCGCTTCCGGCATTCTTCCGGACGGCCTGCTGTTTGATATTCCGAATTCCGATCCGGCGCCCGCTCCCAAACCGCTGGTGGAGATTTTCGGCGCCGACCGGGAAGAAGTCGCGGTGTACCTGGCGATTCCGCAGTATCGCGAGCGAGGCCTGAACATCTCGCCGCCGATGCGCGACGCCGACACGCGCTTCCGGGCGGAGGTGGAGACGTTCAAGGACGAGAACACGGGCCAATCGGAGCGGCCGGTGCAGGTGGCGCGCAAGAATTTCCGTTTGCTGGTGGAAGGGGAGAGCCGCGAAGGATGCTCTTCGCTGCGCGTGGGCAGCGTACGGCGCACGGAGGCGGGCACGTTCCAATTGAATCCGCGGTTTGTTCCGCCGCTCGTGGATTTCAGGGCCAGCGACTATCTGGTATCGATCGCGCGGCGGCTGGTGGAGATTCTTTCGGCACGCAGCTCCATGTTGTCGGGCACGCGGCGGCAAAAGAACCAGAGCCTGGCGGATTTTACGACCGCCGACATCGCGAATTTCTGGCTGCTCTATACCATCAACAACTACTTCCCGATGCTGCGGCACCTGTTCGAAACGCGCGGCGGCCATCCGGAAGAGCTCTACGCCGCCATGCTCTCGCTGGCGGGGGCGCTGACTACGTTTTCGCTCAAGATTCACCCACGCGACCTGCCGCTTTACGATCATGACGATCTGGGGCCGTGCTTCACGGATCTGGACGAGAAGCTGCGGCTGCTGCTGGAGACGGTAGTGCCGACCAATTTTGTTTCTCTGCCGTTGAAGCTGGTGCAGCCGGCCATCTACGCGACGCCCATTGATCAGGACAAGTATTTGAAGAACACGAAACTGTACCTGGCGGTGAGCGCGGAGATGAACCAGGCGGACCTCATCAATAAGACGCCGAACCTGATCAAAGTGTGCTCGGCGAATCACATTGAGCACCTGGTGCGGCACGCGCTTCCGGGAGTGCCGCTGACGCACGTGGCCACGCCGCCCAGCGCGATTCCGATGAAGTTGAATTACCAGTACTTCAGCATGAATCAGACGGGCCTGGCGTGGGAGGCGGTGACGCGAGCGCGGAATCTGGCGGCGTACGTGCCCGGCGACTTTCCGAATCCGCAGATGGAGCTGATTATTCTGCTGCCACAGGCGGCGTAGGGGCGGGGCGTGATACACGCACCGACCGACTAGGGAATCCGGGCGTACGAGCAGGTCAACCAGAGCCGCGACCGTAAGGGAGCGCTACCACTGCGTGACTTACCTCATCACCTTTGCTTGCTACGGATGCCACCTGCACGGTGGAGAATCCGGCTCTGTGGATCGCGAGCACAACGCACGCGGAACCCCCATTCTGGAGGCTGATCCAGCCCGTGCCGCAGCCGCGAAGCGCATGGATCAGGCTCCTTACAATCTGGACCAGATGCGTCGTGAGGCTGTGCTGGAAGGGATTCAGGAGGTGTGTACACATCGCCGGTGGTGTCTGCTGGCAGCCCATGTGCGAACTACTCATGTTCACGCGGTGGTGGAAGCGGAGGTCCCACCGGAGCGCGTCATGAGCGACTTCAAAGCCTATGCCAGCCAACGCCTGAACCGAATGGGCCTGGACGAACCAGACCGGAAGCGATGGGCCCGCCACGGCAGCACGCGGTGGCTCTGGAAACCCAAGCACATCTCGGCGGCCATTCAGTACGTCGTCGCCGAGCAGGGTGCTGCGATGTCAGTATTCGAGGCTCATGAACCTTAGACGGGTGCCGGCATCCGCTCCCTTACGGTCGCGGCTCCGAATTGCTTCAGGTGCACCGGAGTGCACTCGAATGCTAAAATAACAAGGTTATGTCGATTCCCAATGTGAAGCGGTTCCGGCCCTTCTGCCCGACCTGCAACGAAAGCTTCACGCTCATGGCTGTGCTACCGCGCGAGGCGAGCGTCGATCAGTACCTGTCCGATGCCGTGGCGCGGCACGATCACAAGGCGTTTCAGGAAGCCAAGCAGGCGCACTTCAAGGTTCGCGTCGGCCAGCAGAAGCAGAAGAAAGCCAAGTAAGTTTGTTTTAGAGGCGGGCCTTTACGGTACGCAGGGCCCGCAGCCCTTCCCCCGCTACCTGGTCATCTCCGTCATGGCTTAGCTTTTCCAGGCACGGCACTGAGTCTTGCCCACCGCTCGCCGCGAGCACTCTGGCCAGATAAATCTTCTCGTCTTTGGTGCCGATGTCGGCGGCGTGGTAAAGCGGCGGCCGCAGGGCCGGATTGCGCGCAATCTCAACCAGATAGGCATACGCGACCCCTCGATATCCGGCCGAGTTCACGGTATTGATGAGAAGCTGATACGGGCTGAACTCCGAGATTTCCGTCTTTCCGAGCAGAACCTCGGCGAAGGCCAGAGCCAGGCGCGGCGCCATTTTGCCCTCGTCTTTGAAGGCGGTATCGATCAGGGCAAGATCCGTGGGGTTCTTCAGCCGCCCGAAACCTTCGGCGGCCGCTGCGCGCAGGCCGTCATCTTTGTCGTGCAGATACTGGCCGAAGACGACTCGGCTTCTCTCGTCGGGAAGCATGGCGAGTGCGCTCAGCGCGTCGCGCTTCACCTTGACACTGCGGGAGTGGGCCAGCACGTCGAGTAGTTCCGGCACCGCCGACATGTCCCGCAACAGTCCCACGGTTTCAATGGCGGCCAGTTGCACGCGTTCATCGAGATCGTGCACCAGGAACGCAACTCCCGGTCCGGCGGATTCGTCACGAATTTTCTGGAGCGCGATGAGCGATTCATAGATCGCGCCGCTATCTTTTGAGCGAAGCGCGGCCACGAGGCCGGGAACCGCGGCTTTCGCGCGCAGAATACCCAACGCACGCGCCGCATTAGCGCGCGCTTCCATGCTGGCGCCGGCCAACTGGGCGCTGATAGCCTGGATTACGTCCGGCCGCGGAACCACGAACGGATCGATCACCTGGTCGTTGGTGTCGGTGAATTTTCCTTTGATATCCGATCCCACCCGCTTTAACGAAGCGCCAAGGCCGTGCTGCACGTAGCCAGGCAGATAGAAATTCACCAGACCGTCGGTAGCGCGGATCTGCACCTCGGTATCGGTATCGGCCGTTGCCTGGATGAGCGGGGTGAGGCTCGCCTGCGTTCCAACTTCCGTGATGGCTTTGACGGCTTCCAGGCGAATATCGATATCGGGATTGCGCAGCAGCTCCTGCAATCGCGGGAGCGCGCTGGAGCCTTGTTTCGCCAGGTTGCGGACATCTTTCGGGCGCAGCGTTTCCTGCGCGGAAAGAGAGAAAACGGCAAGCAGACTTGCGCTTGCGAGGAAAAGTGCTCGACGGATGCCCATGTGTTTAATGTAGGCCAGGGACTTGCGCGTGTCTATTTGCAGCTATCGCACGAATTCCACTTCGACGCGGCGTGGGATCAAGCCGGCTTCGTAGCCCATGTCGAGCAGCTTCTGCGCGGCCTTGGGCACGACATCCCCGCAATCCACGGTGTAGTGATTGACGTACATGCCCACGAACTTATCCGCCAGCCGCGTATCCATGTCGCGGGCGAATTGCAGGGCGTAGGAGAGGGCCTCCTCGCGATGATCGAGCGCGTATTGGATGCTTTCGCGCATCAGCCGGCAGCACTCGCTTTGTATTTCAGGGGACAGAGACCGCAGCAACACATTGGCTCCCAGCGGCAAGGGCAGATCAAATTTCGTCTTCCACCAGCGGCCGAGGTCGAGGATGCGGTGCAACCCGGTCTTGTGATAGGTCAACTGCGCCTCGTGAATGATCAACCCGAGATCGGCGGCGCGATCGCTCACCGCGTCGAGAATCTTGTCGAACTGCGTGACCACGGCTTCGAAGTCCGGTTCGAACAGCTTGAGGGCGAGATAGGCGCTGGTGAGCTTGCCAGGTATGGCGACGCGCTTGCCACGCACCTCTTCCGGTTCCATGGGCCGCAGCGCCACCAGCATGGGCCCGTAGCCATCGCCGATGCTGGAGCCGCTGGCCATCAGCACATACTTATCCGCCACGTACGGATAGGCGTGATACGAGATGGCCGTGAGATCGTATTGGCCCCCCAAGGCCTTCCGATTCAAGGATTCGATGTCTTCCAGGACGTGCCGCAACGTAACCAGAGGGGAGCGGACTTTCTTGGTAGCCAACCCATAAAACATGAACGCATCGTCAGAGTCAGGACTATGCGCGGTGACAATTTCCTGTGGTGTTGCAGACATGTGAGGTGAGGACTCCCACCAGTATCACATGGTGTGGAGCGGAGGACAAATTACGGATCGAAAGATGGAAAAAGGGCGATCACACCTGTCATCCTTGGGACTCGAAGAGAATCGTTGCCGATCATCGGTGCCGCGCAAGAGCGCGCTACACGTGGTCGAGGAACTCACTCACGTATGATCCGATCGTTCGTCACTCTTCTCAATACATGCCCTCGAAATCAGATATGACCGCCCTCATCCTTGCCCGGTTCTATCTATGTCACCTCCTGCCGCCGTGTTGCGCGGCGCATTTGGTCAGGAACCCTTTACCGAGCTAGTTCCTGATTCAGATTGTGCTCCTGGTCCTCTGCGTTGTCAATAGTCCTGAAGGCCTACGATAATGGCTTAGAAGTGCCATAGAAAGTTAGTGTTCCGAGTCACCCGTTAAGGGGAAAGCGTTACGCATATGCTGTCAGGATGGTTTCGCAAGAAGGAGAGGATTCTCACCGGCGCGCCTACCGTGCGGCGGCAAAAGACGTACTCCGCCCTGAGCGGCTACGTGTACCAATATTTCTACGATGGGCAGCGTCCCTCCGCTCCCGAACAGGGCACCGAATACGTGTTCGATGTCTCGGCCGACCGCAAAACATCGGTGCAAGTTTCTGTTTTTGTCAGCGCCGAGGCCGTGGAGCACTGGCAGGACGAGACCGGAAGAACACTGAGCGGAACCGAGCGCTACGCCATCGCGAAGATGGCGCTGTTTCAGGCCTTCGATGAGCGCGAGACCCCAGAGGCAATGCGCGAGGCCGTGCGCCCAACGCCCGCCGGCGTGCGCGCCATTCTGGCGAACCTCAATATCGACTGAGCTATTATTAGGAAACGGCGCATGTCTCTGCCACCGATTTCGCCTCTCGATCACCTCGGAAACCGGCGCTTTTCCTTCTATCCGCCCATCCTCAACATCGAGCACAACGAGTGGTTTTTCCGGCGCAGCACGTGGTCGGAAATCCTGGTCGTCAATTCGCGCAGCGCGTCGGAGATCTGGATTCCACGCCGGTTCTTGGGCGAAGTTTCGCAAATCGAAGATCCGGTAGTAATTGTCGGTCTGACGAAAGAGCTGGAATACAAGGCAGGAGCGGTGTGGCCGCATCAGCGGCGCGTGATTGAGATGCCCGTGGCGGTGGGGGAGACCGCGCGCCCGCCGCAGCCCGCGGGCGATGTGCCGGCCGCTGCCCCTGTCATCGGCATCCGGACCGAATCTGTGACGGACTCGCGCATGGGCAAGCTGATCGGCTTCACCATGCTAATAGGTGTCGTAGCCAGTTTCGTTGCGGTGAACGTGCTTCGCGACGGCGCGCTGCGGCCACGGATGACCTATAACACCGGCGATCAGGGTTACCTGCAACTGACGCATGCCGACGATTACCACGCCGTAGTGCGGACGCTGGGTCAGCCCGCTCAAGACCGCTGGCAATCGGAGACCGGCGCCATTCAATTTCGCAGCCTCTGGTATCCTGATCGCGGCTATTACGTCATCCTGATGGGCGATAGCCGCAACAACGCGCGCTTCATTGGCGCGATGGACGCCCACTGGCATGCGATCTACGGCGTTACCCTGCGCGCCGGCGGTACCACGTTCGCCACTCTTCGCGAATTGAAAAAATTCTGACGATGCCGCAAGCGCCAGCGAGCAACATAGTCGCGCCGTCTGGATTCAACAGAATCCTGGGGCATCTGCTGTGGGCCGTGGTGGCGATCGTTGCCGCCTTCTGCCTCGCGGGCATCGCGCTCAACCGCGGGGAGCACATCAGCAGCGTCTGGCTGGTGCTTGCTTCCGCTTGCACTTACGCCCTCGGATACCGCTTCTATGGCAAGTTCATCGCCTCGCGCGTGATGGCGCTGAATAACCAGCGCGCCACTCCCGCTGAGCGCCTGAAGAACGGCCATGACTTTGAGCCGACAAACAAGTGGATTCTATTCGGCCATCATTTCGCCGCCATTGCCGGTCCGGGGCCGCTTGTGGGGCCGGTGCTCGCCGCTCAGTTCGGATATTTGCCGGGAACGCTGTGGATCATCATCGGCGCGGTGCTCGGCGGTGCGGTGCAGGATTTCGTGATCCTGTTCGCTTCCATGCGGCGCGACGGCAAATCGCTGGGGCAGATGGCGCGTGAGGAGATCGGCAAGCTGGGCGGCTTCGTCGCGCTGCTGACGGTGCTGATGATCATGATCATTCTGCTGGCAGTGGTGGCGCTGGTGGTGGTAAACGCGCTGTCCGGCAGCCCGTGGGGCACATTCACGATCGCCGCCACCATGCCGATCGCCGTTTTCATGGGCTGGTATCTGCGCTATCGCCGGACGGGCAGGGTGCTCGAGTGCTCAGTCATTGGTTTTCTGCTGGTGGTGGCGGCGATCTTCGCGGGCCAGTGGGTGGCGCAATCGCCCACCTGGGCGCCCGTGTTTACCCTTTCGGCGGTGGCGCTGGCATTCTGTATTATTGTTTACGGATTCCTGGCCAGCTCCCTGCCGGTTTGGCTGCTACTTGCCCCGCGCGATTATCTGAGCACCTTCGTCAAGCTGGGCGTGATCTTCCTGCTGGCGGTAGGAATCATATTCGCCCGGCCCGAGCTGGCACTGCCCGCGTTTACGCGCTTCACCGATGGCACGGGTCCCATCTTCGCCGGCAAGATCTTTCCCTTCTGCTTCATCACCATCGCTTGCGGCGCGATTTCCGGGTTCCACTCGCTCATCTCCTCCGGGACCACGCCGAAGATGATCGCCAAGGAACAGCACGCCTGGCCGGTGGGCTATGGCTCGATGCTATTGGAAAGCTTCGTTGCGGTGATGGCGATGATCGCGGCGTGCGTGATGCAGCCGGGCGTTTATTTTGCGGTCAATTCGCCGGCGGGCATCGTGGGAGCGACTCCGGCAGCCGCTGTCGCGACCATCAGTTCCTGGGGTTTCCCGGTGAGCGTCGCCGAAATGCAGCAACTGGCGCAAAACGTGGGTGAGCGCACCTTGTTCTATCGCACCGGTGGCGCGCCCTCGCTGGCTCTGGGGATGGCGCACATCTTCGCTCGTTCGGGCGGCGGTCAGGCGGTGATCGGCTTCTGGTATCACTTCGCCATCATGTTTGAGGCGCTGTTTATCCTTACCATCATCGACGCCGGCACGCGCGTGGGCCGCTTCATGCTACAGGACCTGCTCGGCCACGTGCATCCATCGCTCGGCCGGACCAGTTGGATGCCCAGTGTGATCGCGACATCCGGCGCGGTCGTCGTGGCCTGGGGTTATTTTCTGTACCAGGGCGTGCGCGATCCGCTCGGCGGCATCAACTCGCTCTGGCCGCTGTTTGGAATTGCCAACCAGTTGCTGGCGGCGATTGCGCTGTGCGTCGCGACCACGGTCCTGATCAAAATGCATCGCACGCGATATGTCTGGATCACTGGAGTGCCGCTTCTCTGGCTGGTCATCATCACGTTTACCGCCGCCTGGCAGAAGATTTTCTCGCCCGTGCCGCGCATCGGATTTCTGGCACAGGCCGGGCAACTGGAGGCTGCGCTTGGTGCGGGTGCCATCACAGGGACGCGGATGGCGCAAACCCGAGTATTGATTATTAATGCGCGGCTGGACGCAGTAATCTGCGGTATTTTCCTGGTTCTTGTGGCGGTGGTTCTGATCGATTCGGTTCGCATTTGGGCAGGCATTCTGCGTGGCTCGCGCGAGTCGCGCGTGGCGGAGGCGCCGTTCGTGCTGTCGCGCCTCCAGGCGGAGGAAATATGAAACGGTGGCGGACTCTGGGCGGAGTGATCCTGGCCCTGCTTCGCGAACTCGCCGATGAGAACGCCTACCGCCGGCACTTGGCCACGCGCGGCTGCACCCATTCGGCCGAGGAATGGCGCAGATTTTCAGATGAGCGCTTAAAGCTGAAATATTCCCGTGCAAAATGCTGCTGAGAGGTTAACCTGATACGGAGGAGGACTAGCAAATGAAACGAGGGCTTCTGTTTCTGATTCCCGTGTTGGGACTGGGTATTCTCCCCGTGAGTGCCCCGGCCCAGGAGCCGTTTGGCATCATCGCGGCGGAGCCGAATCCTTGCCGGATCGAGCCTGGAGAGAAGGAGTGCAACACTCACATTACCTGGTCGACGCGAAATGTTGCTCGTGCCAAGGTATTCGTGAAAGAGGAAGGCCGGGAAGTTCGAGAGGAACGTGAATTTGGAACTACCCTGTCCTGCGAGTCGCGAAGATGCCGCGCGCCGTGGATCCGCCCCGAGACCAGATATGTGTTCAAGCTGTACGATTTCTCACGCGGCGACCGTGGCCGCGAACTGGCTTCGGTGACGGTGACGGCCGAGCGCCGGGAGCGCTAACGGCCAAACAGCAAAAGCCCGCGCAGGATCACTTTTGCGAAATGAGGACCTGCCCGGGTGATGGCGGAAGCGGGTGCAGCTCGCTGCGCGCAAAGCCGGCGTTGCGAAACATGCGGTCGAGTTCGGAAAAGGTGTAGGCATCACCGGCTTCCGTCGTGCCCAGCATCATCATGCTGAAGGCGGCAGCGATCGGCGGACTCACGCGGTCTTCGTTCGGAACAAACTCGAACGTGACGGCGCGGCCGCCGGGCTTGAGCGCGGCGCTGACTTTTCGCAGCAGCGTTTCGCAAGTCGCGGGATCGAAGTGGTGCAGGAAATTGGTGAGCAGCGCCACATCGTACCCATCGCCAAACTCCACATCGAACGCGCTGCCAGGCAGCGGTTGAAAGCGCTGGGACACGCCCGCGCTGGCGGCATGCTCTTGCGCGACTTCTAGGACGCGGGACCAGTCCACGGCCACGATGGTCGCGTTGGGGTTCTGGCGGGCAATGGCAATGCCGAACAGCCCGTGGCCTGCGGCGATGTCGAGCACTTTCCAAGTGGCGCCCTCGGGCGCGCCTACCAGTTTCGCGATCGCCTCGGCGGGCATGGCCATCATGGGAGCCATGGAACGCGCAAACTCCACCCAGATGGGATGATCCGGGTCCATGGTGCCGTGCGCGCTGATCACCTCGCCGCCTTTGCGCACGATCGCCGCTATATCCTTATACGCGTCCACCAGCGTGGAGGAAGCCAGGAAGCGCTCCGCGGTTCCCATGTACGCGGGCGACCGGCGATCGAGAAACGTTGCGCTATCGGGCGTGAGCCGGTAGGCATGGCCATCCTTGGCGAGAAATCCGATGATGACGAGGTAATCGCACAGGATGCGCATGCCGCGTTCTGACGTGCGGCACCGCGCGGCAATGGCCTGGGCCGTGTCGTTGCCCTCGCCGATGGCCGTGAAGACATCCAGTTGAATTGCCCCTTTCAGCGCGGCCGTGCGCTGGTAGGCATTCATGGTCTCGAAGAACAGCATCGGGCTGGGAGAGTGGGTTTGGGGTGCGCTCATAGATTTCTACTATATGCCAGGAGAGCCGTAGCCATCCAATAAAACGCGGACTATAATGCAGAGCGCATGGCACCCCGGTCGGTCATCATCGTTGTGCTATTCCTCATCGCTGAGGGAATTCTCCTCGCTGTTTATTGTGTTCGCCACGATCTGCAACCAAACATTACATTCGGCGCAACGATCGTTGCTGCCGCGTTTGCTTTGTTTCAATTCCTCGACAAGTCGCAGCACGACCGTTACGAAAGCGCCGGGGAGTTCGCCAAACGATGGAACGATCCGAGTCTTAACAGTGTACGGCTGGAAATCCGGGCGATCCTGACGGATGCGCTCCTGATCGAGCCGCTAACCAAGAAATCGGACAGGCCAGATCAGTTCACGGAGGAGGAGAACGAGAAGAGAGGGCAAGTGATCGGAGCGCTGAACTTTTTCGAGGAAATGGCCGTGGCGGCGCACAAGGGCATGGCAGATGAAAGGTATTTGTACGATTACTTCGGCCGTACGGTAGGACCGGTGTGGAAGAAATTTCAACCGTGGATTGACGCAGACCGCAAGTTCAGTGATCCCTCCTACTGGTCCGAATTTGAGGCTCTTGCAAAAAGATGGAAGAAGGCTCTTTCCTGGTGGGTATAAAACTTTATCTTACAGGCCTGGGTCGTTGAGCTGACCATGACTGACATCTCCGATTAAGGTCTTAGCCGATTTTCCTTATTTTTCAACCTGATCGGGGCCCCCTCACCTAAGCCTCTTAGTTCCACCATCAAGCTGATCTTATCAAGGTCGTGCATACTCACCCCGCCCGTCAAGCGTAGTATGTCAATGAGAAGCGCGAAGTGACGGCAAGCAGCGTGGGAGGGTTAGCGGTTCGCGTGCAGGAAGAAGCCCAGCGAGCGGTCGAGGTGGCGTTGCCGGCCTTCGCCGATATCGTCCGGGAGCACCAGGGCATGGTGTTCAGCCTGGCCTGGCACTATCTGCACGACCGCGCGCTGGCCGAAGAAATGGCGCAGGAGGTTTTTCTGGAGTTGTACCGCCATCTCGCCAGTATCCAGTCGCCGGAACACCTGGTGTTCTGGCTGCGCAAGGTCGCCAGCCGGAAATGCATCGATCAGACCCGGCGGCGGGCCTTCTGGCCCAAGTTCGGGCTGGACGATATTCCGGAGCCGTCGGCCAAAACGCGTCAGACCGATCCGATGTTATCGGGCGCGCTGGCAAGGCTGGTAGCCTCGCTGCCCGAGAAGGCGCGTATGTTGGTGATTTTGCGTTACCAGGAGGATCTGGACCCATCCGATATCGCGCTGGTGCTCGATATGCCGGTGGGCACGGTGAAAAGTCAGTTGCAGCGCTCGCTGGGCGTGCTGCGGGATAAGCTGGCGCGCAGCGTAGGGGAGATAGCGTTATGAGCAACTTGGAAGACGATTTGAAGATCGCATTGAGGCGGGAAGAGCCATCGGCGGATTTTACCGGCCGCGTGCTGGCACGGCTGAGCCAGCCGGTGCCCGCGGAACCCACGTGGCGGGGGCGCCTAGCCGTGCTCCTGCGGCCGCCGCGCCTTCAGTGGGTTGCGGTTGCGGTGATCGTCAGCGTCATCATCCCGGTGGCCGGCGTGCAGTACCGGAAGGAACTCGAATACCGCGCCCAGGGGGAAAGGGCCAAAGAGCAACTCCTGTTCGCCGTCCGGGTGGCCGGAACCAAGTTGCACCAGGCGCAGCAGAAAGTTCTCGGTACTCGCTTATGAAGATTCTAGGGGGTTTAGCACTATTTGTTTTAATTGGCCCCGCCGGTTATGGGCAGGCGCTCGATCTGAAGGGTTTGGAGAAACTTGCCGCCAAGGCGAGTGACGTCACCGAAGTTGAACTGGATGGCTCGCTCCTGAGGCTGGGGGCCAAATTTCTCTCTGCCGACGATCCAGACCAAGCCAAAGTTAAGAAGCTCGTGGCCGAGCTAAAGGGCGTGTATGTAAAGACTTACGACTTCGATCAGGAAGGCGAGTATTCCGAATCTGATCTCGCCCCGATTCGGAACCAGCTGCGTGCGCCAGGATGGTCGCGCATCGTCGGCGTCCAGAGCAAAAAGGATCGCGACAACACCCAGATTTATATGAAAACGGGCGGGTCGGAACCAGGTGGGCTCGCGATCGTCTGTACGAATCCCAAGCAACTGGTAGTAGTCAACATCGTCGGCAAGATCGACCTGGATGAGCTCAGCGAACTGGGTGGAAAACTCGGTGTGCCGAAGATCGACATCGAGAAGCCGAAGGCTAAGAAGGACAACGACTAATGTCACCGGCAATTGCCATAGCCGTGCTTGCCTGGTACGCGACCAAGCAACCGGAGCCGGCCGAAATGATCATGGCGAAAGTGGCCCTCAACCAGGACCGCGCGCAGGAAATGCGTAAGGCGTTTGTTTACCACCAAAGCATGCTCATCCGGTTTCAGCGCGGCAATGGCAAGCTGGCGCGGGAGGAGCAGCGGGAATACACGGTCACGCCGCTCGAAAAAGGATATAAGAAGGATCTGACGCACTTTACGGGCAAATATGAAAAGGGCGGCAAGATGCTTGAGTACAATGAGCCCGGTTTTGAGTACAAAGGCGTCGATATCGATGGCGAACTTTCGAACAGTCTCGCCAACGATCTGGCGAACGACAAGGAATCCCGCGACGGCATCACCAACGATCTTTTCGCGTTGACCGCGGAAAAACAGGCGAAGCTGGCATTTCAGTTGGAGGGGAAGGAAGACTATCGGGGGCAGGAAGTCTATCGGATCACCTTCAAACCGAAGAAAGCCTCGCTATTTGACTGTGATGACGACAGTTCTGCTTGTTGGGCCGGCGAAGCCTTGATCGACTCCCACGAATATCAGCCCGTGCTGGTCACGACCTGGCTGGCGAAAAGCGTACCGAAAGCCGTCCAAATCCTGCTGGGGACGAACATCAAGCACCTGGGATTCAAGGTGGCATACCAGAAGTTTGCGGAAGGCCTTTGGTTTCCAGTCACATACGGCGGCGAATTCTACGTGCGCGGAGTCTTCTTCTATAAGCGCACGATCGCGCTCTCAGTGGTCAATAGCGGGTTTCAGAAATCCGACGTAACCACTACTGTTTCCTTCCAACTGCCGCCTACTCAGTAGGTGAGGGGTTGTGTTCCAGGCTTAGCAGCGCATCAGCGATCATGGTGACGACCTGCTCTTCAGCTCCGCGAGAACCCTTCGATAACGGCAGGACGGAGAGATGCAGATGCACCAGCTCGTGAACGATGGAGAGCTCTATATCCGCGGGAATTTTGTCGGGTGGGAGTTCGTAGTCAGCCGGGTTCAGGACCTTGATGACGGCCTCTTTGCGGGGGGTCGACCAGTCGATGTGACCTAGTGTGCCGTGCTCTAATTCCCAGATCCTGACGATTTTGACTTCGATTTTCCAGTCATCCAGCCGCAGGCGTCTCTGCCAAATGCGCAGCCAATCCTGAGTCTGCTCTTCGGTGACGATGGGTGCGCCGGTTACAATGCGGTTGCGGGATGTAGGCGGTGCAGCGTTCCCCAGACTCCCCAGGATCAATAGAAATGTGAGGGTCCGCACCTTTATATCCCCAATAATTTTATCGGAATTACCGGAAAAATAGTGAGTAAAAAATCGACTGTGCCGGTGAATTACTGATTTTTTCTTGGATAGATAACCGATGTCTCTTCCGGGCGTTAACTTAGGCCAACACTAAGCGGGCCGTGTTACCCTGGATGTTTCAAGCATGCCGCGGATATGCCCGCTCGTGTGAGCGAAGCCATCGTTTTGCAGACCTACCCGTTCAAAGAATCGGACCTGGTGGTGAGTTTTCTGACGCGGGACCAGGGAAAACTGCGCGGCGTTGCCAAGCGGGCGCGGCGGCCCAAAAGCAATTTCGGGTCAGGTTTGGAACGGCTCTCGCAGGTGAAGATGTCGTACTTCCAGCGCGAGACGCGAGAGCTGGTGAATCTGGATTCGTGCGATCTGATCCGCTCGCAGTTCGCGCTGTTGGGAGACTACGGCGCGGCGGTGGCACTGGATTACCTGGCCGAGATTTCGGAGCAACTATTGCCGCCGGGCGAACCGAACGAGCGATACTTCCGGCTGCTTGTGACGGTTCTGGATTATCTGCGGTCGGGAACCGAGGGGAGCGTTTGGCGGGCGGTGACCTACTTCAGTTTGTGGGCCGTTCGCCTGGCGGGAATTCTTCCCGAGTTGCACGTTTGCCTGGAATGCGGGAATTGGCTGGACAATCCCGAAGGCCGCGAGCAGGCGTTCTTCAGCCGGTACCGCGCGGGACTTTTTTGCAGCCATTGCCGGAGGGGCGCGGAGTTGGGGAAGACTTGGGAACTGAGTTTCATGTCTAAAGATATCGCGGAAGAGATGCTGCACACGCCGGTGGCACAACTGGCGCACACGGACTGGCAGCGTTCGACGGCGGCTGATTTGCGTCAATTTCTGGTCCGGCAGATCGAGCACCACATTGAGCGGCGGCTGATTACCGCGCCCACGCTGGAAGCTGCTTAGCGCATGGACTCCTACCAAGAGATCATCTTCAAGCTGAAGAAATACTGGTCCGACCGCGGCTGCATTATTCAGGAGCCGTACGATCTCGAAGTGGGCGCGGGAACGATGTGTCCGGAAACCTTTCTGCGGGTGCTGGGGCCGAAGCCTTATCGCGTGGCGTATGTGCAGCCCAGCCGGCGCCCCGCCGACGGCCGCTACGGCGAGAATCCCAACCGGCTCTACAAGCACATGCAGCTTCAGGTGATTTTGAAGCCCGCACCTAACGACGTCATTGAACAATACCTGGGCAGCCTGGCAGCGATCGGGATTGACCTGAAGAAGCACGATATCAAGTTCGAGGAAGACAACTGGGAAGCGCCGACGCTGGGTGCGTGGGGCGTGGGCTGGCAGGTGATGCTCGACGGGCTCGAGATCACGCAGTTCACGTACTTCCAGCAGTGCGGGGGAATTGATCTGGACCTGGTGCCGGCAGAGTTGACGTACGGGCTGGAGCGGCTGACGGCGTTTCTGCAGGTCAAGGACAGCGTGTACGACATCGAGTGGGCGCCGGGCGTGACGTATGGCGACGTGCGGCTCGCGGACGAGTTGCAGTTCTCGGTTTACAACTTCGAAATGGCGGACGTGGGGACGCTGTGGAAGTTGTTCGATTTGCATGAGGGGGAAGCGGCGCGGTTACTGGCTGCTTACACGGAGATTTCGGCACGGCTGAATCCGGCCGGACTTACCACTGATGCGTCACCGGATGAAAAACAGCGCTTTCCTCTTCTTCCCGCCTACGAGCACGTGCTCAAGTGCTCGCACCTGTTCAACACGCTGGATGCGCGAGGTGCAATTTCGGTCACTGAGCGCGTCGCGGTAATCGCGCGAGTGAGGAAACTCGCCGTTGGAGTAGCGGCGGCCTGGGTGGACAGCTATATGCCGCCATTCGCGACCGCCGAGTTGGTCGACGAAACGTCGGAGGCCGTCCAGTGAGTCTGCCGTTTCTGCTGGAAATTGGAACGGAAGAGATTCCGGACTGGATGATCGAACCGGCGCTGGAAAGTTTTGAGACTGTAAGCATTCTATTCACTCACGTTCTCACGCTCAAGGCCCGGGTCAAGAAAGATGCTACGCCGCGGCGGCTCGTGATACGGGCCGAAGTGGAGGAGCGTGAACCGAGTCGGGAGGAATCGATCTCCGGACCGCCAACATCCGCAGGGCCAAAAGCGGCTGAGGGCTTCGCCAGAAAGATGGGCGTCAGTGTCGCCGATTTGGAAGTCGAAACTACGGCAAAAGGTGAGTACTATCGGTTCAACAGAAAAATCGAGGGCCGCCTTGCCAAGGATGTTTTGTCTGACGCACTCCGGGACTTCATCCTCAAAACGTACTTTCCCAAAACCATGTACTGGCCGGAGAAAAACGGCCCGCGCTTCATCCGACCGATTCGCTGGATCGTCGCTTTGCTTGGAGATGAGGTCATTGACTTCCCTCCGATTGCGGGAGTTGCACCCGGAAGCGTCACGTCCGGACATCGGATTCTCGGTGCGGCGAAAGTTCCAGTTACCACCGCGAACTACGAGCAGAAGCTGCGCGAGAACTTCGTCATTCTTTCGGCTAAGGAGCGTGAGGAACGGATTCGCGCGGGGATCGGTAAAGCATCGGATGATGACTTGCTGCGAACGCTCGTCTATCTGACAGAATATCCGTCCGTCATCTCTGGAACTTTTGACAAAGAATACCTGAAGCTGCCCGCTGAAGTGCTCGTGACTGTAATGAAGCACCATCAGAAATACTTCGCAGTGTACGAGAACGGGCAACTGGCGAACCGGTTTCTGGCTGTCACGAATACGGATGGCGATCCGGATGGGTTGATTCGTCGGGGCAATGAGCGCGTGCTGCGGGCGCGGTTCAACGACGCGAAGTTTTTCTGGGAGACGGATCAGAAGAAGAAACTTGCGGATCGGATTTTGGATCTTGAGCACGTGACTTTTCACGCGAAATTCGGCACTTATCGCCAGAAGAGTGAGCGTGTCACAGATCTCGTCCGGGATCACTTGCAGGGAGATAAGAACGCAATCCGCGCCGCGCAACTCTGCAAATGCGATCTCACAACGGAGCTAGTAAAGGAGTTCACTGAACTGCAGGGCGTTGTGGGGGGTCTCTACGCGCGCGTCCAGGGTGAACCTGACGACGTTTGGACCGCAATCTACGATCACTACAAACCGGTCAGCATGGAAGACTCGATCCCGCGCAACTGCGCCGGCCAACTAGTTTCGATTGCCGACAAACTCGATACGCTAATTTCCTGCTTCAAGCTCGGTTTGATTCCGAGCGGATCGAAAGACCCGTTCGCGCTGCGCCGCGCAGCACAGGGAATCGTTAAGATCCTGGTGGAAGGCGAGTTGCGGCTACCCATCCGCAAGCTGCTCAACAACGACGCCAAGCTCGAAGACTTTCTGCTCGAACGCATCCGTTATTACTTCAAAGACATTCACGCCCTCAAATTTAAGTACGACGAGGTCAACGCCATCCTGGCGGCGGGATGGGACGATCTTGTAGATGTCGAAGAGCGTCTCATCGCTATTCAAGCCATACGTCCTACCGAAAACTTCGAGCCCCTTGCGACCAGCTTTAAGCGCATACGCAATATTCTGAAGCAAGCGCAAGTTTCGGATGCAGTGTGGCGGCCCGGTGATCACCCCGAAAATGGGCCTGAGCTCGAACTCTACGAAGGTGTTCGGGTCGTCTCAGAGCACGTCGAAGGGTTCAGAGCAAGGAAGAATTATCGTGGAGCACTCGAAGCGATCGCGACGCTGCGACCCACAGTTGACAGGTTCTTCGACGAAGTGTTGGTTAACGATCCGGATCCCGAAAAGCGGCGCATCCGGCTTACATTGTTGGGCGATGCGTTGAAAAGGTTTTCCACCATCGCAGATTTTTCGGAAATTATTACTAACGGATAGGAGAACAGAATGACGAAGTACGTGTACTCGTTCGGCGGCGGTACAGCCGACGGCGACGGCAAGATGAAGGATGTGCTCGGCGGCAAGGGCGCCGGGTTGGCGGAGATGTCTCGGGCGAAGCTTCCCGTGCCTCCCGGCTTCACCATTTCAACGGACGTTTGCAATCTGTATTTCGAGCGCGGCAACAAGGTGCCGGCCGAAGTGGATACGCAGATGAACGAAGCGCTGGCCGCGCTCGAAACCAAGATGGGCCAGAAGCTCGGCGCGAACGACAACCCGCTGCTGGTGAGCGTGCGTTCGGGCGCGAAGTTTTCCATGCCTGGCATGATGGACACGATTCTGAATCTGGGTTTGAACGACCAGTCGGTCCAGGCACTGGAGCGCAAGAGCGGCAATCCGCGGTTCTCGCAAGATTGTTATCGCCGCTTTATCCAGATGTTCGGCAATGTGGTGCTGGACATTGAGAAGCACGACTTCGACCAGATTTTCGATGCGCGCAAGAAGAAAGCTAAAGCGAAGTTCGATACGGACCTCACGGCGGAAGATCTGAAGGCCATCATTGTGGATTACAAGAAGCTGGTGCAGAAGAAGACCGGCAAGCCGTTTCCGCAGGAGGCGCGCGAACAGCTCGCGATGGCACGCGATGCCGTGTTCCGCTCCTGGAATGGTAAGCGCGCGATCACTTATCGCCGCATGAACCAGATTCCGGACAGCTTGGGTACCGCCGTCAACGTACAGACCATGGTGTTCGGCAATCTGGGCGAAACTTCGGCTACGGGCGTGGGCTTCACCCGCAATCCTTCGACCGGCGAGAAGGCATTTTACGGCGAGTTTCTGATCAACGCGCAGGGCGAGGACGTCGTGGCCGGCATTCGCACGCCGCAAGACATCTCGCAGCTTGAGAAAGTGATGCCGCCGGTTTACAACCAGCTCCGCGAGATCACGACGAACCTGGAAAAGCATTATCGCGACGTGCAGGATTTTGAATTCACGGTGCAGGACGGCACGCTGTACATGCTGCAAACGCGCAATGGCAAGCGGACGGGGCCTGCGGCGGTGCGCATTGCGGTGGATATGGTTGGCGAAGGTCTCATCAGCAAGGAGGAAGCGGTGCTGCGCGTGGACCCGCAACAGCTCGATCAACTGCTGCATCCGGTGCTCGATCCGGCTGCGAAGAAGACGCTGGCGCTGCTAGCGAAGGGCTTGCCGGCATCTCCCGGCGCAGCGGTGGGCCGCGTGGTGTTTACGGCGGATGAAGCCGTCGTGCAGGCGGCGAAGCAGCCAGTGATTCTGGTGCGTGCTGAAACAGTGCCCGATGACATTCACGGGATGGAAGTGGCGAAGGGCATTTTGACGTCGCGCGGCGGCATGACCAGTCATGCGGCGGTGGTGGCTCGCGGCATGGGAATTCCGTGCGTTGCGGGCGCGGGCGACCTCGAAGTGAACGAGCGCAAGAAAGAGCTGACCGTCAATTCGAAGGGCAAGAAGTTGCTGCTCAAGGAAGGCGACTGGCTGTCGCTCGACGGATCGACTGGCGAAGTTTTCGCGGGCCAGGCACGTACGATTGACGCTGATCCATCATCCGGCATTCTCAAGACGTTCATGGAATGGGCGGATTCCTTCCGCGGCTCGTTTGGTGTGCGCGCCAATGCGGATATTCCGCGCGACGCGAAGGCGGCTCGCCGTTTCGGCGCCGAGGGCATCGGCCTGTGCCGTACCGAGCACATGTTCTTCGCCGCGGACCGCATTGAGCACATGCAGGCCATGATTCTGGCGCACGACGAAAAGACGCGGCGGAAAGCGTTGCAGAAGCTTCTGCCGATGCAGCGCGCCGATTTCGCCGGCCTGTTCAAGGAAATGGACGGCTTCCCGGTGGTGATCCGCACGCTCGATCCGCCGCTGCACGAGTTTCTTCCCAAGCGCGAGAACCTGATGGTGGATCTGGCGCGGCTTCCTCACGCCGATGCCAAAGCCAAGAAGGAAATGTCACAGAACTACGGCATTCCAGTGGGCCAGTTGAAGAAGGAGTTGGCCACACTGCTGGCGCGGGTGGAAGAACTGCACGAGTTCAACCCCATGCTGGGCCTCCGCGGCTGCCGGCTCGGCATCATGTATCCGGAGATCACCGAGATGCAGGCGCGCGCCATCTTCGAAGCTGTCGTTCAAGTGACCAAGAAGGGAGTGAAGGTGATTCCTGAGGTCATGATCCCGCTCATCGGCGGGGTGCAGGAACTGGAGAACCAGAAAAAGATCGTGGTTCAGGTTGCGAAAGAAGTCCTGGCGAAGGCTGGGATGAGCAACTTGAAGTACATGGTCGGCACCATGATCGAGATCCCCCGCGCGGCGCTGACCGCCGATAAGGTCGCCACCGAAGCGGAATTCTTCAGCTTTGGCACCAACGACCTGACGCAAACCACCATGGGTCTTTCGCGCGATGATTACACGAAGTTCCAGAAGGACTACGAGAACGCGAAGATCTTCAAGAATGACCCGTTTGCGGTGCTGGATCAGGAAGGCGTCGGCAAGCTGATTGAGATGGCCGTGAAAGCGGGCCGCTCGACGCGCAAAGATCTTGAAGTCGGCATCTGCGGTGAGCACGGCGGCGAACCGAGCTCGGTGCAGTTCTGCTATCGCGTGGGCATGAACTACGTTTCGTGCTCGCCCTATCGCGTGCCCATCGCGCGGTTGGCCGCGGCGCAGGCAGCTATTTCCGGCGATAAGTCGGAAACCCAGCGCACTGCATAGACCCTATAAGAGCGGGCCGCGCCGAAAACGTGTGCCCGCTCACTCTTGTTTGACGCGCGCGCTTACTTCAGCGTGCGCACAAAGGCCACTACGTCATCCACCTGCGCGGCGGAAAGACCCGCAATCGGCTTCATCTTGCCTTTGCCCGTGGTAACGATTTTCTTCAAGTCGGCGTCGGACTGGGCCTGCACTTCCTTCGATCCGAGCGCGCGCATCTCCACCTTCAGCATCTTGGCCATCCCCGGATTACCCTGCCCCGTGGCGCCATGACAGGCCTTGCACTTCGCGTCGAAGACTGCCTTGCCTTCCGAGGCCCCCGCGAACGCCGGAGCCATCGCCACGCCGAGTAACACGGCACAACAGAAAATGCGAGTTTTCATATTCCAATGATTGTTGCACGATCGAAGGAGTTACGCTATTCACATGAACCGACTGCTCCTCAATATCAGCCTTATACTTGCAACGATAATTCCGGCTGTCTGCCAGCAGCACACCTTGCGCGGATACGATCCATCGGCTCCGCCGCTCGCCAAGTCGGATGCCGAGAAGAAGATTCTCGCCGTGCTCGACGATATCGTGAAGTCGCACCACACCTACCTCAGCGTTCCCATGGTGGACGGGCGGGCGCTGCGTTTGTTGACGGAAGCGGCGGGAGCGAAGAACGTTGTCGAGATCGGCACGTCCACGGGTTATTCGGGCCTCTGGCTGTCGTTGGCGTTGCAGGCCACCAACGGCCACTTGACCACTTTTGAATACGATCACGGTCGTGCGTCCATGGCGCGCGACCATTTCCGGAAGGCGGGCGTGGAGCAGGCGGTCACGATCGTCGAAGGCGATGCGCACGAGAACATCACGAAGTTCAAAGGGCCGATCGATGTCGCCTTCATCGACGCCGATAAAGACGGCTACGTCGACTATCTGCACAAGGTCCTGCCGCTGGTGCGGCCCGGCGGCCTCATTCTGGCGCACAACGTCGAGATGGTTCCCGATTACGTCAAGGCCGTCACGACGAGCGCGGACCTCGAGACCGTCTTCTACATGGAGGGCGGCGGGCTGGGCGTGACGCTGAAGAAGCGGTGAGGTTCAGGTAAGCCCGTAAAACGCCGCCGCCGTATCGCCGAGCAGCTTCTCCCGCACGCCGACCGGCTGCGGGCCGATGGCCTGCGTGAACGCCGCGAGCACTTCTTTCCACGTTCCGGCGAGCGTACACACGGGCCAATCGCTGCCAAACATCAGTCGGTCTGGACCGAATAGCGAGACCACGTGCTGGACGTAGGGGCGCAAGTGCTCGGCTTTCCAGCCCCGCGGATCGGCTTCGGTGATCATGCCCGAAAGCTTGCACCAGACCTGCGGGATCTTCGCGGCGGACTCCATGTCCGCTGCCCAGCCGTCCATGCGCTGCGCGGCGATTGGCGGTTTTGCAATGTGATCGATCACCATGCGCAGGTCCGGAACGCGCTCACTCAAGCGCGGCACGAGCGGCAGATGCGGCGGGCGCAGCAGCAGATCGTACGGGATACCGCGGCGGGCCAGCTCGCCCAAGCCGCGCACCACGTCCTCGCGCAGCAGCCAGTTGACATCCGGCTCATCATGCACCAGGTGCCGCACGCCTTTGAACTTCGCGTGCCGCTGCAATTCATCGAGCGTCGCGCCTACGCGCGGATCGGTCAAATCCACCCATCCCACCACGCCGCGAATGAAATCGTGCTGCGCCGCCAGCTCCAGCAGCCAGCGTGTTTCTTCCAGCACGACATTGGCCTGCACCACTACCGACCCGTCAAACCGGTTCCGCTCCAGAATCGGCTCGAGATCCGGCGGCAGATAATTCCGGCGCAGCGGCGATTCAGCGGGCATCCAGGGATACTGGAGACGGTTGATGTCCCAGAAGTGTTGGTGAGCGTCGATGCGCATTCGTCAATGATATAAGGACCAGAACTAGGATGGAATCGCAACGGCCTGGCCGGGCTGAATCGTTTCGAGGGCCCGTAAAATGGCGCTTACCAGCGGCAATAGGTCTTCGAGCTGATTAGTTCGCGGGCGAACCACAATACCCGGCAACTTCGGCGGCCGCTAGCGGCCTGTCGCAGCCAGAACGGTAGTACCGCTTCCTCCGGGCGCGGCTCAGTAACCGCCGTCCGATACTGAGCCGTGACCAAAGGGAGCGGTGGCGTCATGCTAACGAACGTGCTGCGACAGACCACAAGCAACTCGCCGTTCTCCATAGCCTTCAGACCAGCCCACTGGGCGGTGTGGGCATCACCATTGGGAAAGCTGTGCCGGAAGTCGAGTGGCAGGCACTCGTCCAGCAGAATTTTCACACGATGCTGGCCAGCAGCGATTCCTTCGCTTCCTCCAGCGCTTGAACTGCCATGTCTCGCGTGACTGTGGGAAACTGCCGCAGGAACTCGCCTAAACTGTGGCCGCCTTCGAGGTAGTCAATGAGATTCTTGAATGGAACACGCGTGCCACGAAAGCAGGGCGTTCCGTTCAAGATGTCCGCGTCGATGACGATTACGGGCTCCAGCATTTCGATTTTCATTATATCGCTGGGAGGAGATGTTACGGCTGGAGCTTCAAACTTCGGGTGGCGCTCGAACTCATCGAGTGGCGCGCCCACGCGTGGATCGGTCAATCCACCCATCCCGACCTGAGACTTGTACACTACGAATCACTTTCGACACGGTATGTGCCCCAAGATCGGTCTGCCAGTACTTCATTCATTGTCTTTCCTATTACACTACCTGTCGCCATTTTGCGACGATTGAGACGCAGATATTCCTGATTGATTCGGCTCACGATGTACATAAGGTAGCGTCGATGTACGGGGGAGAAGCACTCAAATAGAAAAGAGTCGTGATTGAATAGGTCCCTTCGTAGAAATCTTCTACTCAGCCATCGAAACTCGTTCTCGAGATCCAAAGCGGTGGTGTTGTCTAGGTAGCCTTCGTAAGCTCGCCCGAGGATCTGGGCGGATTCCGCCATCTCGATAGCCGTCATGTAATCCAGCTCAAGCCGCGCTAACCTATTCGCCAACGGCCATTCGGGAAACCGAGCCTTTGCGCGTTTCACTTGCTTGTGCAAGCGTCTTAGCTCCTGGCGGATGTCGTAACAGTGGCGGCACATCCCTCGGCAATAAACGACCTTGCTTGGGTGACGACACCACACGCATCTACGCCGCGTCTTGATGCCGTTCAGTGAATCTTCCGCACATTTTTCGTAGTGGTCGCTCATGTCCCTCCCCCCTTTCCCCCGTAATAAAAGGAACCGCCTTCCTCACCGGCGCGTTCCTTTCACCGCATGTCCTTCGCCGTTCCGGCGCAACGGAGATTCCCCCGCGGGCATCCAGGGATATCGGCGGCGGTTGATGTCCCAGAAGTGCTGATGGGCGTCGATGCGCATAGGATCATGATAGAGGGTGGCATTGAGCTGCGGGGGTAAAATGACCGAGGAATGGGTGGCGATAATTCATAGAGGGCGCAGAGCCAAAGGGGAGAGGGCCAGCACGGATGTGTTCTTGTCGCAGCAGGCCGCGGTGAGCGCAAAGGAAGCCCTGGAGGCCAGGTTGACGGACCAAGAGAAGAATGAAGGCTGGCACTTCGAAGTGAAGCGCCTTTCTCCTGGTGCACCATCGTTGGTAAAATCCACGTCGCGGAAAGATGCAGGGCAGGGGTTCGGGCGCAAAGGGCCGGGCGCAAGGGGTCGAGGCGCGCCTCGTGGCCGTTTTTCTTGAGTGCGGAAAGACCGACTTTGCCCAGCGAAGGACGACGAACATGATGATGAAAATGGTCTTGCTGGCCTTATTGGCTCTGCCCACTACGGCAATACGCGCTCAGGATGTGAGCCTGAAGGGGATTACGCAGGTCCAGGTGGACGTTGCCTTTACAGACGGCGAAGGCACCGGGCCCTGCGCCGAAAAGGTTCTCGCCAAGTCATTTGGGTTGCTTAAGGACGACGTACGCACTGAAACCGAACTTCGGCTTCGGGAGGCCGGCCTGCGGATCGGTCCCGGTCAGGTCCTGCGCGTCGCCGTCAGCGGATGCGCGTCCGTGGTTACTATCAACATCGAACTCCGGGAGTGGGCTACCGTTGAAGTCCGCGGACGGCGCGGAGTGGTGACCACTTGGCGGGAAGGTACGATACTTGTCTATCCATCCGACGCCCGCGCGACGGTCCGGGAGCGCGTATCAAGGTTTGTCAATCAGTGGCTAGCCGACAAATGACGAACTGCGCCAAGGCGTCACCCGGACATTCCCGGTAGGAGATCGTCCGCTCGACGTTCAACGGGTTGGCGACTCACCGGCGCCCTCCCCCCATCCCCCATAATAAAAGGAACCGCCTTTACCACCGGCGCGTTCCTTTCATCGCATGTCCTTTGCCATCGAGACCGAGGGCCTGATCAAGATCTTCCGCAATCGTTGGTCGGGGAAAGAGGTGCGCGCGGTGGATGGCATCTCGCTGCGCGTCGAGCAGGGTTCCACATTCGGGCTGCTCGGGCCGAACGGCGCGGGGAAAACCACGTTTGTAAAAATGCTGCTTTCGTGTGCGCACCCCACCGCGGGCCGTGCCGCGATTTTTGGCCGCGATGCGCGCCACGCCGAAGCGCGCCGGCCCATCGGATACCTGCCCGAGAACCACCGCTTTCCGACTTACATGACCGGCCGCAGCATGCTGGATTTTTACGGCGCTCTCTCCGGGATGGATACGGCCGCGCGCCAGAAACGCATCCCGGAGCTGCTCGCAATCGTCGGTCTGGCGGACTGGGGCAACGTGCGGCTGGGCAAGTATTCCAAGGGCATGCTGCAACGCGTGGGCCTGGCGCAAGCGCTCATGCACGCGCCCACGCTGCTGATTCTCGATGAGCCGACCGACGGCGTCGATCCTATTGGCCGTATTCAAATCCGCGAGCTTCTGCAAGGACTCGAGCAACAGGGCGTCACCATCTTTCTCAACTCACATCTGCTCTCGGAAGTCGAGTTGTTCTGTCACGACGTCGCCATCATTCATCGCGGGCGCGTGGCCCTCGAAGGCAAAGTGAAGCAGCTCACCGCGGGCAGCGGTTACCGCGTTGAGGCCGAGCAGGTGCCTGACCGCTTGCAGGACGAGCTCCGCGCCAAGGCCCGTGCGGTGGCCCAGCGCAATGGCAATGTCGAGTTTGTTTTCGGCAACCGTGAGGAGGCCAATCAGGCGGTCGACCTGCTGCGGTCCGAGCATTGCGCGATCGAAACCGTCGCCCGCACAACCAGCACGCTCGAAGAAGTTTTCGTGAAGGTGATTCATGAGCAGTAGATCGCTGCGCGTGACCGCGGCGCTGGTGCGCGATACGTTCCGCGAAGCCTTCTCGCGAAAAATCTTCTGGGGATTCTTCGGCTGCTCGACAGCGCTGATCCTCTTCTTCGTTTTTATCCTCCGGATCGACGTGGTGCAGGGCGCCATCGCGACTATCTCGCTCTTCGGCAATACCAGCCGCGCCGAGAACGTACAGCGCCTTGTGCGCCAGGTCCATGCCGCCATCGCCGCGTTTCTCTTCACTGCTGGGATGTTCCTGGCGGTGTTCGCTTCCGCGGGACTGATCCCGTCAGTCTTCGAACCCGGCCGCATCGAACTGCTGCTCTCGAAGCCCGTGGAGCGCTATCACATCCTCATCGGGCGCTACATCGGCAACCTGCTGGTGATCGCGATCAACGTTTTTTATCTGGTGTTCGCCGTATGGCTGATTTTCGGCCTCAAAACCGGCGTCTGGACGTATGGATTTCTCTGGTCGAGCGCGCTCACGCTCTACGTTTTCGCCATCCTGCTCACCGTGGTGGTATTGATCGGCGTGTTGTGGGAGAGCGCCGTGGTCGCGACGATGGTCACGTTCGGCCTCATACTGGTAAGCCCGATCCTGGCGCAGAAGCCGCTGCTCGAGCGTCTGCTCACCTCGGAGACGTCGCGCAACATCGTACGCACGCTGTACTACGTGCTGCCGAAGGTATTCGACCTCGGCCGCATGTGCCGCGCGTTGGTGATCGGTGAACCGATCGGTGACTGGATGCCCCTGTGGAGCTCGGCGATTTTCGGCGTGGTGGTTTTCGGTGCCGGCTTGTATGCTTTTTCCAAGAGGAACTATTGATGCCGCGATGGGTGGTTGCCGTTCTCCTGATCTCGCTCGTAGCCGGTTGCAGCTCTGCGCCAACCGGCCGTGCGTCCGTTGACTCCACGCTCGCGGCACTCATGCCGCCGGATGCCACCATGCTCGCCGGTGTCCGCATGGAGGCCGTCCGTTCTACTCCCCTATATAAGAAGCTGCTGGCGAACCAGTCTCTCCAGCAGCTCGATGACTTCGCGCGTGAGACCGGTTTCGATCCGCGTCGCGATGTGCGGGAGCTGCTCGCCGGGTCGAACGGGAAGGACTTGGTCATTGCGGCGCGTGGCACGTTCCCCGAGCATAATTTCGAAGGGTTGACGAAACAGACGTACAAACGCTACACGCTTTACGTGCGTGGCCAAGGTGGCGTCGCGCTGATCGATGGCTCCACGGCCGTCGCCGGCACTCTGCCCGCTGTGAAAGCCGCGCTCGACCGCCACCACTCCGGCGATCGCGCTCGTCCCGATGACCTGCTGGCCCGTGCACGCCAGATTCCCGCGCAAAATCAGACCTGGTCCGTCTCGAACGGTTTCGACAATCTGCTCACGTCGCGCGTTCCCGAGACGGGAAACCTCGGCAACGCCGGCCGCATCCTTCGCTCGCTCGAGAACACCACCATTGCCGCCGACCTCAGCACCGGCATCAACGGCTACCTCACAGGCGTGTGCCGCACCGAACAAGACGCAAAGAACCTAGGAGACGCCGCGCGCGGCCTGATCGGACTCGGCCGCCTCAGTGTTCCCGAAAAGCAGCCCGAGCTGCTACGCCTGTGGGATGGAATTAAGGTCGATCAACAGCAGCGCACCGTCAGCATCACGGTTGCCGTGCCGGAGGACCTGGTGGAAAAGCTGCTGGACTTGCTCGGAACGCGAACTGGTGTGCGCAGTTTGCCTGTTAGGCAGACGGTGCCGTCCCGGCCGGTTGCGCCTTCTTCGGGGCCGGGATCGCATCGCCCAGAATAGAGCCGCCGCCTTCGCTGATGTAGTTGCGGTTCCACGCCGGAATCTCGACCACCACGTCGCCCGTCACGATGGCCTGGCAGCCAAGCCGCGAGTGCGGCGTCAAATCGGCGGCCATGTCCACGCGGTCCAGCTCGTCTTCATCGGGCTCGGTCAAGTGCGGGTCGCCGCCGTCTTTGACCACCACGTGACAGGTTGTGCACGCACAGTTACCGCCGCAGGCGTGTTCCAGATGGAGGCCAAAATTCAGGGCGATATCCAATAGCGATTCCGGCTTGCCGTGGCCCTTGTAGGGCAGCTTGCCGGACTCAAATTCGACGGTCTTGCCCAGCGGGAGGAACGTAACCTTCGGCACAACATCATTATACTGGGTTTGGGATCTGGCGACCAAATGTCCCCATTCCCCATCGAGATTATATAGTACAATTTTAAAAGCGAGTTCCCATGACCGAGTCGAACGTCCGTAGTCTTGCCAAGGCCGTCAGTTATCGCGTGTTGGGATCGGCCGGCACTGCCCTCGTGGTTTACGTTTTCAGCGGCAACATTCCGCTTTCCGCGGGCGTTGGCGCCTTAGATGTTTTCCTCAAGATCGGGCTTTATTTTCTGCACGAGCGGATATGGAACTACATCCCCTTCGGGCGCCCCAAGCGCCCGGAATACGAAATCTGACCAATCACCCGCGCAACGCAGCCAGCAGCGCTTTTTGCAGCTCTCCCTGTTTTTCGAGCGTCAACTTCCGTCCATTCGCGGCGACATAAAAAACGTCGATAGCCTTGTGCGCCTCGGTGTCGATGAGCACGACGTCGATGCTCGCTCCGCCCGACGAGATTGTTGAAGCGATGTCGTAGAGAAGGCCCGGTCGGTCCTCCGCGACGACTTGAATCAACGTGGCGGATTGCGACGCCTGGTCGTCGAAATGGACGGTGGGTTCGATGCGCGCTTTCCGGCTGGGTGGTGCGCCACGCGGCCGGCTGCGCAACAATTGCTTCACGTCTGCGCGTCCCAGCACAGCGCGCTCCACCGTCGCCTTCAGCCGGTCCACTTCGCTCGGATTCAATTCTAACGTACGCAGCGGATCGGCAAAGGAAAACGTGTCCAGCACCGTACCGCGCCGGTTGGCGAAAGCTTCGGCCTTCAGGATGTTCATGCCGAAGCTGGAAAGCGTCCCCGCAACGGTCGCAAACAGGAACGGACGGTCACCGGTCACCAGCGTCAAACGGTATATGCTGCCGGATTTCTCCAGATTCACCGCGACGCCGCGCGGGCGGCCTTCCTGCTCGAGCTGCATGTGCCGCGTGACGTCGGCTTCGGAGTGCGTCCTCAGATAGCGCCTGGGGAAGCCTTCCAGAAACGCGCTCTGCTCCGGGGAGTCGGCTTCTTCGATGCGTTCCGTTTCCAGTTCGCGGGTCAGCTCGTTATAGGTCAACAGGTAGAGCTGCCACAACTGCTCGGCGCGCCACGCGGTCATGACCGCCGGGTTTACGGCGCTGATGTCCGCGTAGGTGATGAGCGTCAGCCGCTTGAGATTTTCGACCGTGCCCACCACGTGCGCGAAGTCTCGCGCGGTCGAGGGATCGAACGGATCGCGCCCGTTCATCGTGACGGACATGTCGAGATGGTGACGGATCAAAAACCGCACAGAATCACGCTCGGCGGCCGGCATTTGGATTCGTTCCATCGCCCGCTCGGCCAGGCGCAGGGAAGCATCGACATGCCCTTCGTGCGGGCTGCCTTTTCCCACATCGTGAAACAGCAGCGCGAACACGAGCAGGCCAGGCTGTTCAATTTCGTAGACCAGGCCGCCAAAGGAAGACGCCGGCGGGGCCTTTTCGCCGCGCAATTCCGCCAGCGTTTGAATCGCAACCAGCGTGTGCTCGTCGACGGTATAGCGATGGAAAAAATCGCGAATCACCAGACAGTCGATGCGTTCCAGCTCCGGAAACAGCGCCGTCAGCACTCCCGTTTCATACGCCACACGCAGGGCGAGAGGAGCGTGCGGCAGCGATAGCGCTTCCACGAGAGCCGGCCACACTGGCCGCGGCGCGGCAAAATACTGGCGCACTGCGGCGAGTTGCGGCGCGATCCGTTGCTCGGCTTCGAGCGACAGGCGCATCCCGTGGCGTCCCACGAATTGCAGTAGACGCAGCGCCATTTCAGGCTCCGCGGCAAGCTGCTGGGGAGCGCGCAGGTAGATCCGTTCCCGCGCCACGGTAAAGTCGGCGTTCGAAACGCGTGCCCGGCGGTCCCGAAACTGCGCGAACAGCGAACTCGCGCGGGCCTCCTCGGTCTCGAGAGCCGCTAGCGCCGAGCGGTGCACGGCGCGGGCGCTGCGGAAATAGCCGCGCATGATGGCGGTTTCTTCTACACCCATCAGCTCGGCGATCCACTCCTGCGCATCGAACGTCAGAATATTGGAATCGCGGTTGGCCTGTTGGTGCAGATACCCGCGCAACGCGAACAGCGTGCGCCGCGCATCGTCCAATTCCGGCATGCGCACGGGGCCAGAGAACGCCTGGGGCGTTGCCCCCGCGATCTGCGCCAGCCACGAGACCAGTTGTAGATCGCGCAGGCCGCCGGGAGCTTCTTTAATGTTCGGTTCCAGGTGGTGAAACGTGCCGTTGAACCGCGCATGCCGCTCACGCGTCATTCGAGAAAGATGCCGGACGAGCGCGTCTCGTTGCCCGTGTACGAATCGCGGCAGCTTGGCAAGCATCGCCCCGTAAACACCCGCATCGCCCGCCAGGTACTTTTGATCCAGTAGACTGACGCTCAGCTCGATATTGCCCTCGTGCAACTCGCAACATTCCGCCGGCGTGCGCACGGATTGGCTCACGCGCAGCCCGGCGTCCCAAAGCTGCTGAAGGAATCTCGCTATTTCCTCTTTGTGCGCCGCCGCGGTTTTATCGCTCGCAAACAGCAGAAGCAGATCGATGTCGGAATAAGGAAATAGCTGCCGCCGCCCGTAACCGCCCACCGCCAGAACCGCCGCGCCGGCGGGTACTGATAAGGCGAGGTGCCGCTGCCAGGCGTTCAGCACCTGTGCGTCGACCGCCGAGGTCCGCTCTTCGAGCGAACCGATGGGGTCAAAGCGCAGCTTCTCCCCGGTCGTCATTGCGGATCCGTATGGCCTCGGCGACGTCGTAGACGAACACTTTGCCGTCGCCAATCTTGCCCGTGCGGGCCGCGGCCGTGAGCGTGGTCAATATTTCGTTCAGCCGCGCGTCTGTCACCACCAGCTCAACCTTGATCTTGGGCAACAGATCTACGTTGTACTCCTGGCCGCGATAGACCTCTTTGTGGCCCTTCTGCCGCCCGTGCCCGCGCACCTCGGTGATGGTCATGCCGTCAATGCCAATGTTCTTGAGCGCTTCCTTGACCGGTTCTAGTTTGAACGGCTGAATGATGGCTTCGATTTTCTTCATCGCATGCTCCTGTGGCGCCCGCGCTACGCCTCGAAGAAGTATCCTTCTTCCCCGTGCTGGCTCAAATCCAGACCATCGATCTCCTGATCCTTCGTCACGCGCAGCCCGGTTACGGCATCGCAGATCTTCAGAATAACCAGCGTGCCCACAACCGCGAGGCCCCACGCGATCGCCGTGCCGATCAACTGGTTGATGATCTGCCCGGGATTGCCGTCCACCCAACCAAGCGGCAGCGTCTTCCCCGCCGAGTCCTTGAAGCTGTCGTTGATCGCGTTAGTGGCGAAGAATCCCGTGAGGATCGCGCCCAGCGTTCCGCCTGCCCCGTGCACGCCGAAGGCGTCAAGCGAATCGTCATAGCCGAACTTCGCCTTCACCAGCGTCACCATGAAGTAGCATACGATGCCCGCGAGGAACCCGATCAGCAGCGCCGGGAACGGCTCCACAAACCCCGACGCCGGGGTGATGGCTACCAGGCCCGCGACGGCGCCCGAAATCGCGCCCAGCACGCTCGGTTTTCCCGTGCGCATCCATTCCATGAAGATCCAGCCCAGCGCCGCCGCCGCCGCTCCGAAGTGTGTGGCCACGAATGCGCTGGTCGCCAGACCCGAAGCTGCCAACGCGCTGCCCGCGTTAAAGCCGAACCAGCCGAACCACAGCAGGCACGCGCCGATGACACTCAGCACCAGGCTGTGCGGCTTCATCGGTTCCTGCGGGTAGCCGGTGCGTTTGCCCATATAGAGCGCGCAGATAAGCGCCGAAACCCCCGACGTGATATGCACCACCGTTCCGCCGGCAAAATCGAAGCACGGGAACTTGCCGCCGAGCGCCGCATTCAGCAATCCGCCCTTGCCCCACACCATGTGCGCCATGGGGAAGTAAACAATGAGTGCCCAAAGGATCGTGAACAGCAACATCGCGCTGAATTTCATGCGCTCCGCAAAAGCGCCCGCGATCAGCCCTGGCGTGATGATGGCGAACATCAATTGATAAATCATGTAGGTTTGTTGCGGGATGGTTGCCGCGTAGTCCGGGTTGGGCGCGATGCCCACCCCGCGCAGAAAGGCGTAACGCAGGTCGCCGATCAGCGGCGAGCCTTCCGCAAACACCAAGCTGTAGCCCACCAGCGCCCACAGCACCGTAATTACGGCCATCAGGATGAAGCTTTGCATCATGGTGCCGAGTACGTTCTTCCGCCGCACCAGGCCGCTGTAAAACAGCGCGAGACCCGGGCCGGTCATCAGCAGCACGAGCGCGGCCGAAGTCAGCATCCAGGCGTTATCGCCCGCGCTCTGCGCTGACTTTACAGCCGTATCCAGCGCAGCCAGTTTCGCATCCACACTCTGCGGCGTCTGCGCCATCGCCGCCACGGAAAACACGAGTAGCGTCCAAGCCTTCATGCTAGATTCCTTTGTCGGGTTACAAACGGAGTCAGTGTTCTATTATTCCGCGAAGCCCCGTGGCCACGGGAAAGAACGTTTCTATGGAGTCGATTGAAAATTTTGATAGGCAGGCTCGATATTTTGGGTAATAGCTACCTTGAGAGTCTGACAAGTGCATCACAGAACTTCCGAACGATCCGCCTTTCCTCTGCCCTCTTGGCCGTTTGGTAGTTGTACCCAACGAGGTCATTCATGGGGAACACACCACAAAGATGCAATTTTCGGATTATGGTGCTTTCTTCCCTTGTTGGCCCGTCGCTGCGCTTGTATTTGAGTACTATCCGGTATTTCTTTACGTCCCTTAGATATCGAATGGCCTCGCCCACCCGGAAATCAGCGACGGCCATGAAATGCGCCTTGCAGTAATCCTTCATCCTTTCCGACAGCCTTCGCGTCTGTCCCACGTAAAGTGGCACCTGTACTTCGTGGGCTATCCAGAGGATCACGTACACGAATCCGGCTGGTCGTCCTGGAAGGGATCTAAGGCTCTTCAGGGTGGGAAAATCAGTGACGTCGAACTCGTCAAACATTCTATTCGATGTTATGTCGTTCCTTCCGATCTCGCCATCTACTTCACCGGCTCGATCAGGCGGGGCCCTTCCCTTCCACAATCCTCACATACCGGTCCACCGGCACATCCGTGAATCGTTGGACTTTCCCGCTCGGCAGCGGCCACTTGATTTCCAGCCAGTCGAGCTTCGCGGTGGCTCCGAGCCCGAGCACCTCCCGCGGATCGTGCGAAGACAAGTAACTGCCGCCATTGTTCTTCAACTTGCTTCTGGTTACGCCGCCCGCCGACCACGTAAGCCGCGCTCCGATCGCGTCGCGATTGCAGTCGACGCCTTCCAGCCGGATGCCCAACCAGTGATTGCCCGGCCCGCAGCGATTGTGCAACAGTACCGGCCGGCCGCCATTCTCCCCCACCAGCACGTCCACAAAGCCGTCATTGTCGTAGTCGCCTATCGTTAGCCCGCGCGCCGCCAGCGGCTTCGTGAAGACCGGCCCCGCCTGCGCGCTCACGTTGTGCAGCAGGCCGTTATCCTGATGGAACAGCAGCAACGGCTCTTTGTATTTCACCTGCTGCGAGTACTGTTCAACCATATCGTCGGGATGGCCGTTCGACAGAATCAAGTCGACGAACCCGTCATTGTCATAATCGAAGAATTTCAGTCCCCAGCCGCTGAGCAGCCGCGTCGCCTGCGCGACCCCGTGCCGGTGCGCCGAATCCGAGAACGACTCGTTCTTGTTGTTGGTGTAAAGCGAGAACATTTCCTGGTCCACGTTGGCCACGAACAGATCTTCCCAGCCGTCCGCATTGACATCGGCCGCGTCCACGCCCATGCCCGAGCGCACTTGCCCGTTTTCGCTGAAGCCCACCTCGGCCGCCAGCCCGATCTCCTCCCACTTGCCGTTCCCACGATTCACGAACAGAAAGTTCTGCACCGTGTCGTTCGCCACGAACAGGTCCATGAGCCCGTCGTTGTTGATATCGGTGGCCACCACACCCAGGCCCTTGCCCATGGCGCGCTCGATGTCGGTTCCTTTGGTGACGTCGGTAAAGGTTCCATCGCCGTTGTTGTGAAACAGGAAACTGTGCGTCGGCCGGAACACCCGCGGGATGCAGTAGAAGTGCTTGCCCACCTTGTTATCGCCGCACGAGAACTTGCTCGTGAAGTCGACGAAGCTGCACACGAAAAGATCCAGGTGGCCGTCGTTGTCGTAATCGAACCACACGGCGCTCGTGGTCCAACCCGGCAAAGCCAGCCCCGCTTTGTCGGTGACGTCGCTAAACGTACCGTTGCCGTTGTTATGGTACAGAATGCAGCGGCCGTAAGCCGTCACGAAAAGGTCCGCGTAGCCATCGTTGTCGTAGTCGCCCACCGCTACACCCATACCGAACGTGGTGCCCGTGCCGACGCCCGCCCTTTCCGTGACATCAGTGAATGTCCCATCCCGATTGTTCTTGTAAAGCGCGTTGCGCAGCGGCTTTCTTGGCGTGTAGAAATCGGACGGACCGCTGTTGACCAGGTACAGGTCCATCCAACCGTCATTGTCGTAGTCGAAAAAGGCGCAGCCCGGGCCCAGGGATTCCGGCAGGTACCTCTCCGGCGACATCGCGTTGTCGTGAACCCACTGAATCCCGCTGGTTTGCGCCGGAACCTCCTCGAAAATGAGGCCGTCCATCCGCGCGGGAGCAGCGCGCAGGACCCCGCCTCCGCAAATCCCAGGAAGTGCCAGGGCCGCCGTCCCGGCTAGAATTTGCCGTCGTGAAAAGCCCTGTAGCCGCGCACGCATTCTGTCGATTATTCTCTCATCATCACCCACCGCCTCAGTACCTCGCACCGCCTGGTTCCATAAACCCTAACCCTCGCTTCGCCGATACAACTGTTGAGAGTGATTCCGTGATCCAGCTCACCCGCCTTAATCACATTCCGCTGGTTTTGAACTCGGATCTCATTGAACACATTGAGATTACTCCAGACACCGTGATTACCCTGACGACCGGCCAGAAAATCATGGTTCTCGAGCCGGCCACCGAAGTGGTCGAGCGAGTCGTGGCTTTCCGGCGCTCCATTCTCAGCGGCGTTCTCAACTGCCCCGTGCTAAAGACGGAACCGGACGACACACCATCTGGATTGGAGAACGGCGTAATCCATGGCTGAACAGCCACCCAAGCCGATGCCCGTCCGGGTAGATCCCGTCGTTTCCCGGCCGGACTTCGCCACGATCGGGGGCCTGGTGGTTGCGTTTGGCGGAATACTGGGCGGACTGGTGCTCGAGGGCGGCCGGATCAAGGATGTCGCGCAAGTCACGGCGGCGTGCATTGTTTTCGGGGGTACGTTCGGAGCGGTGATGGTTACGACGCCATTCCCCGTGCTGCTCAGCGCCGCCCGCAAGTTGAGTCAGGTTTTCGTCGATCGGGTGCAGGCGCCGCACCAGGCCACTGAGGAGATCATCAGCTTCGCCACCAAAGCTCGCAAGCACGGTATCGTCTCGCTCGAGCAGGACGCCGATAACGTTCCTGACCAGTTCCTCCGCAAAGCCCTTAACCTGGCTGTGGATGGCACCGATCTCGACGCCCTCCGCCAGATGATGGAGCTCGAAATCTCCATGGACGAGCACCGCGCCGAGGCCGAGGCCAGAGTCTTCGACTCGGCGGGCGGCTACGCACCCACCGTGGGTATCATCGGCGCCGTGCTGGGCCTGATCCAGGTCATGAAGCATCTCGAAAATATCGACGAAGTTGGCCGCGGGATCGCGGTGGCGTTTGTGGCCACGGTATATGGCGTGGGATCGGCCAATCTGTTTTTCCTTCCCGCGGCCAGCAAGTTGCGCTCGCGCATCCGCCGCGCCACGCAGGTCAAAGAGCTGATGCTGGAGGGCGTGGTGGCCATCGTCGAGGGCCTCAATCCCAAGCTCATCCGCACCAAGCTGGAAGCCTACGCCCGCGAAGCCGGCAGCACATCGAACCCCCCGGCGCCGGCGCACAGGGTCCTGGAGGAGAACTAGCATGCGGCGGCGGCGCGTTCAAGCTGAGCCCGAGAATCACGACCGGTGGCTGGTTTCTTACGCCGATTTCATCACGCTGATGTTTGCCTTCTTCGTCGTCATGTTCGCTTCCTCCCAAGCCGACCGCTCCAAAGTCAAACGCGTCGCCGACTCCATCAAGGAGGCCATCGAGCACGGTGCATCCAGGTTCAGCGGTAAAGCCCCATTAGGTGAGGGCCTGCGAAATCTCAAGTTCGACATCAAGCCCGCGCCGCTCTCCGCGCAAGGCGCTGATCTCCTGCCCTCCCTGAAATACCTCAACGAGCAATTGAAAAAGGAGATCGCCAGTGGAGAAATGCGTGTCAGTCTCGAAGAGCGTGGGCTTGTCGTCAGCTTGCAACAGGCCACCTTCTTTCCCTCCGGGGAGGACACCGTCGCTCCCGCCACTTATCCAAGCCTGGAAAAGGTCGCTATCGCCATCCGCCAGTTGCCGAATCCCGTACGGCTCGAGGGCCACACCGACTCCAACCCCATTCACACCTCTCGTTTTCGCAGCAATTGGGAGCTTTCTGCGGCGCGCGCGATCGCCGTCCTGGAACTGCTGAGCAGCCGTTTTCAGGTGCCGCGCGAGCGCGTAGCCATTGCCGGTTATGCGGAAACCGTCCCCGTGGCTTCCAATGACGACGAGCAAGGCCGGGCGCGCAACCGGCGCGTCGATATCGTGATTCTCAGCGGTCGCCCGCCCGTCAATGAGCCTGTGCCCGCCCTGAGCGCCACGCCTCGCCAAACCGGCGCCCCAACGCCCTCACCACGTATCGCCGCCTCCGGAGCCACGCATGGCCAATTGTGAAACCCGATATTTCGGGACGATTGGCTATGACGAGCCTTCAGTAATCGTCTTCCCCGCCGGATTGCCCGGCTTTCCGCAGTCCCATCGCTTTCTGCTCGTCGAAGATTCCGCCCATCGCCCCCTGGTCTTTTTGCAGAGCTTGGATGATTCCCAGTTGTGTTTCCTCTTGCTCCCAGTCGCTCTGGTCGACTCCGCCTACCGCTTGAAAATGAGCGCCGAGGACATGGCGCTGATCGGTTTCGACCATCTGCCCGCTTTGGAGACTGAGGCGCAGGTGCCTGGTCATCGTGGCCGTCGCCGAAGACGGGCTCGCCACCGTCAACCTGCTGGCTCCTGTCGTAATCAACCGCGCCACGGCCCAGGCCGTCCAAGCCGTGCGTGACGATATGGTTTATCCCTGCCGCCATCCGCTCGCGCGCGCCGGAGAGGTTTCCCTATGCTCGTGATCCGCCGCCGCGCCGGCGAATCCATCGTCATCGCCGGCGATGTCGAGATCGAAGTCCTGGAATCCTCGCCGACGCGCGTCAAGCTGGGCATCCGCGCGCCCAAGGAAGTGTCGGTGGTGCGCAAAGAGGTCGGGCTCACCGCGGACGAAAACCGGGCAGCCTCCCGCGATATCCCGCTCCAAAACCTGGTGCCGCTCGTGGCACAGCTCCACGCTCCGCCGCACCCGTCAAAAGCCGCCGAAAATCGTCCGGACGTCTAGTTACGGAGCCTGCACTGGGATCCGGACCACGTTACTCACATATACGTCCTGTGCAATGGTGAGATCCGTGTTCTCGTCGGTCGTCAGCGCCGAATCTAGTTGAAGCTCAACCTCCCAGATCCCAACACCTCCCGGCAGCGGCGTCGCCGTTACAACATTGGCCGTCTTACCGCCCGCCAGCGACGAGACGAAACTGAGCGGCTGTGCCACCGGCCCGTCGTATCGCCGGCCCGCCGCGTAACCCGAGTTGGGAGTGGCCAACTGACCCAGGCCGGTCGCGTAAATGATGATCGTTTCGCCCGGAACCGCCGGATTGGCGGCGCTTACGTGACCCGTGTTGGCGCAGCACAGAATCGTGTTCGATCCCGCCGTCTGCCCGATCACCGTCAGCAGCAGCTTCGCGGCCGTGGTGCTCCCGCTAGCAGCCGCCACGGTCGCGCTGAAAACGATTCCCACACCCGCCTTTCCCCGTGTCCGGGCCTGTAGGACAATGCGTGTGAACGCTCCGGCGGGATAGGCAGAGACCTCCGGGTCCGTGTTCACCTTCGCGGCAAGCGCCGCTGTGATCGTCGTCAGTGTGTCCGTCGACAGCACCGTGTAGCTGTAGGAACGGCCCGAAACCGTGATCGTTCCAATGTCGCCCGCGTTCACTGTTCCGTCCACCGACACCAGGCCGTTGGCATACTGCGAGGCATGAATCGCCGTTGCCAAACGCGGATCGGAGCCCGTCCCGGCGAAAATGCCGGGATTCTGCGGCACAATATCCACTGGAACCGTGATGCTGGTCGTTGCCGTCCCGTCCGCGTGGCTGGTCCAGACATACAGGCTCGCACTCTTACTATCGCCGCCAAACATTGGCACCTGCGCCGTGATTTGCGTGGGGGTAACCGAAGTCACCGGCACCGGGCTGCCGTCGATGAAAACCTGTGTACCGGCCAGCTTCGTCGGCGCATACTGTCCTGTGCCGGGGTCTGATTCGCTCGACTCGCTGAGATTCGTTCCGTTAATCACAATCAGCGTCCCCGGCCCCACCTGAGCAGTGTTTTCTCCTCCAGTGAGGCTGGCGCCCGCTGTAGTGGCCGTGATCTGGGCGCTGGTCGAGAGAGACGTGGAGTACGTCACGCTGTTGCCGGTGTTGCCCGGCGCGCGGGCGATCAAGTCGATCTCCTGTGCGGACGTATTCGCCACCGCGATGACGTTCGGATCGCCCGTTCCTCCGTTAATCTTCGCTACCAGTTTCTGGACGATGGTCGTGAAGCTGTCGCCCTTGACCACTGTGTAGGAGTAGGTCGCGGTGTCGATCGTGATGGTTATGGCATCGCCTGGATTGATCGATCCGCCCAGCGTGATCGTCCCTCCCGCGTATACTTCCAGGCTGGCGGCGTTACGCACGCTGTTGACCGGGACGTTGGGATCGTCCGTTCTGTAAATCAGGACACGCTGGTTGTAGGTATCGGATACGAAGAGGTTTCTGCCGTCCCAAGCCAGGGACATCGGCGTAGCCAGCGAGTCCGTGTCGGCGGTGGAAACGTCGGTGAATCCGTTCGGCTGGCCCAGGATGATGTCCGGAAACTCCCCGTTCTTGGTCGGTATATGGTAGTAGACCAGCACCCGGTCGTTTCCTCCGTCCGCAATGAAAAACCAGTTGCCGTCGGAAAGCACATAGCGCGGGAAACTCAACAATCCGTCGCAAAGAGGCGGATAAGTCGGATTGTTATTGGCGTCCTTGCCATTGGACACGGTGCACATCACGGGGGTTTCCTGAAGGGTCTGTCCCGCGGTGCTGGCTGCTGTTCCGCTGTATGCGTTGTCCGGCAGGGAGCTCACCATGTCCGGCTGCCCGATGACGACATCCGCAGGCTGCTGGTTGTGCGTGGGGAGACTGTTCCAGATCAGAACGCGGTTGTGCCCCAGATCCGTAACGAAAAGGTGGATTCCGTCCGAGCTCACCGACACCGGGTTCAGAAGATTCGTGGCCGTTGCGTCTTGATTCGCCTGCGTCAGATCGGGCTGAACGAACGTCGTGAAATTGGGCTGGCCCAGAACCAGGTCCGCCTTCGCTCCGTTGGCGGTGGGAATCGAGTTATAAATCAGGATGCGGTGGTCTTGCGTGTCGGCAATATAGAGCTTGCCATTCTGGATCCATACCCCTTGAGGCCCGCGCAGGGACGTTGCCGTCGGTGGAACCGCCGTGCCGTAAGAGGTGAAATTCGTCTGGCCCACCACGACGTCCGCCGGCGCATTGTTGGCCTCCGGAATCGAGTTCCAGATCAGCACGCGATTGTTGTTGGTGTCCGCCACTACTAGGATCTGGCCGTCGGTGGCCACCGCTGTCGGCAGACTCATGCCGCTCTGTGAAGTGTTGGCGGTAGTGTTTTCAAAGTTCGGCTGCCCCAGTACGATGCTCGCCGTCCCTCCACAAACCGGGCAGCGCGAGCCCTGGTTCGGCGGAATCAGCGGCGGGTCCGGAAACTGACTGGACAGGTTCTTGTAGATCATGACGCGATTATTAATCGGGCTGGCTCCGGCTCGATTCGAATCCGCCACGATCAGCATGTCGTTCACATACGCCAGCCCCGATGCCGACCCGAGCACCGTCTGGCTCGCGCCGATCACGCCCGCTGCAAAGTAGGGTTGCCCGATTTCCGCGCGTGCCGCCTGCCCATGGGTGAAATTGATTGCCAGGCAAGCGGACGCCGAAAGCAACAAGACACAGAGATACCTCATGATTGGATTGACACCAATTGAATTTTTGATCCCCTCATTATAGCAAGCCAATAGACGAGTCCCGTCCAGACCACGTTTCGCTTCGCACACAGGTGTCGAGCGTGTAGTGCTTTAGACTCAGGTGTGCGAAATCGTGACACGAAAACCTTCCCGGCTTTGGAGCAATCTGTAGCCCTGCCACCAACTCGTGAATGACGGTCGCGGATACCCGCATGGAGGTGCATTCCGCTTGCCAATCCGTCGTAGGCCGGGAAGACGCACCCTCGCCCGGCAACGTCGCGCAGCCCGCTAAAGGTTTTCCTGCTGCCCGCCGATGCCTGCTATGAGGCGGTTAGCGCACACGACCGCCTAAAACAGTGACGAGTCCACTCATTCAACTGGCGAAAGGGCCGCGGGATTTGTTTGCACGTCGCGCCTTGCTGCGTGTCATCCTCACTGCGGGCGCGGTGGTACTCGTAACCCTTCTTGCCATCGGTTTCGCTCTCCGCACCGCGGTTCGAAACGGAATCAAGGATTCCATCAGGCGCACCCAACATTCCTTGGAGCAGGCTCGCGCTGCGCAGGACCTCCGCGACGTTGTGGCGCTCTCCTGGATCTCCGCCAACCCCGCTTTCAGCGCCTCCGTCCGCCACGCTGGCGACGCGCGTTCGAGTGCCGCCTCGCGCCGCCGTGCGGTAAAGAACATTCAGCATTACGCATGGCATGTACGCGGCCTCGTAAGAAGTGAGCTGGTTGCGGTCATGGGTCTTCACGGGCGATTGCTCACCGCTTTGCCTGCTGGCCTTGCCACCTCACTGCTCGCTGCCACTTCTGGAAAGCCGGACTCGGGAGTGTGGGACTTCGGCGGAACGCCGTATACAGTCACCACCACGCCCATTCGGCTCCACGGCCGCATCGTGGGGGAACTGACTACGGCCTCACGATTCGATTTCGCCGGCCTCGTCGGCATGGGCCCAATGGTGCTGCTGCACGGCGGCCACATCGCCCTCTCGACCTTCTCGCCCGCTGCTGTCTCCCAGATCCCCCCTTTTCAGCCGGATTGCCTTCGCTCCGGCTGCGAGTTGCGCTTGAACGGAGAGGATTTCCTGATAACGCCCGTTGCTCGCCCGGCCGCCGGGCTGAGTCTGGGGGACCAGGATCAACTGCTCAGTTTCCGCTCTGTCGACGCCGCCACCGGCAACATCGTGCACCGTTTCTGGATCGCGCTTCTAGCGGCCGGGATGGCCGGCGTTCTGCTCCCCATCAGCATGATTGCTTGGATGCAGAGAAGCCAGGCATCGAGCCCTCGGCCGGCCCAGCTTTCAGAAGACTCGGCCGAACTCGACCGGCTGGCGGCGGCCATTGATTGGGCGGCCACCTCAGTGGCGCATCCCGGCGAGCGTCTGATGTGCGCTTCGCTCGACTTCGCCGAGACCATGGCACAGGTGCTCGATGCTCGCGACCCTCACACGGCCAGCCACTGCAGCCGCGTCAGCGGTTACGCCACGGCGATTGCCGCCACCATGCTTCTGTCCCCCGATGAGATTGAAACCATCCGCGTGGGCGCCCAATTGCACGATGTGGGAAAAATTGGCATTCCCGATGCTGTGCTCCGGAAAAATGGCCCTTTGACCCCGGAAGAGTACAAGATTATGCAGCAACACCCGCGGGTTGGCAGGAGAATTTTGGAGCGTTTCTCGCAGTTCGAAAAATACTTGCCCTTCGTCGAGCTGCATCATGAGGATATGGATGGCGGCGGCTATCCCCACGGGCTGAAAGGCTATGAAGTGCCGCTCGCTGTGCGCATTGTTAAGGCCGCGGACGTGTTTGATGCGCTTACGAGCGACCGCGCCTACCGGCAGGCCATGTCCTCAGCCCAGGCTTTCGAGGTTCTGATGTCGCACGCCGGCGCGCAGCTTGATCCCGAGGTAGTCCGCGCCCTTCTTGCCACCTTCGCAGGCCCCATCCGGAGCGAAGCAGGTCCCCTGCTATCGTTGGCGCGATTGCCCCTGGCCTGACCCGCCGCGCCACCGGAAGCCTGCCCATTTGTGTGCTCCCTCTCCAAGGCACGCCACAGATCCCGCCCACGGTGTTAGAATAACGGCCAATCGACATGTCTTTCCTGCAGAACCAGTTTGAACGGAACTTCATCACCACATCGGTGGATTACGTATTCAACTGGGCGCGCAAGTCAGCCATCTGGCCCATGACGTTCGGCCTCGCTTGTTGCGCCATTGAGATGATTGCTTCTTCCACCTCACGCTTCGACATCGCGCGCTTCGGCGCGGAAGTCTTTCGCCCCAGCCCGCGGCAATCGGATCTCATGATCGTGGCCGGTACCGTCACACTCAAAATGGCCCCTGTGCTCAAGCGAATCTACGACCAGATGCCCGATCCCAAATGGGTCATCTCAATGGGCGCCTGCTCCAGTGTCGGCGGCCCATTCAATACCTACGCCGTGCTGCAAGGTGTGGATAAAATCGTGCCCGTGGATGTGTATGTAACGGGTTGCCCGCCACGTCCGGAAAACCTCTTCTACGCGCTGCTCAAACTACAGGACAAAATCGACCAGATGACCACACTCGTTAAGCGGCCCACCAGCGTCCGCCTCGATGAGTCCATGCTCGAGGACTTCAAGCGGCAGGTCATGATCGCCCAGGTGCAAAACCCCGTTTAATTCACGACGCGTGTTTTATAAGGATTCGCAACAAATTTACCGCGTGCGTCCGCTCGATGCTTTCGAGTGGCTCGTCCATGGCTTCGGCACTCGCTGGTCGAACAGTTTCGGCAGTTGCGGCCAGCTGGCGACTCTCCATCAGATTCATAGCGACACGGTCGTGGCCGGCGGCGGCCGTTCGGGCTGCCTCGGAGATGGCGACGCGCTGCTCGAAAATACGCCCGGATCGCTCGTCGCGGTCAAGACAGCCGATTGTATTCCTCTTCTGATCGTGGATCCGGTTCATCGCGCTGTCGCGGCTATTCACGCCGGCTGGCGGGGCACCGCCCGGAAAATCGCCGCGCGAGCGATCGAAGCGATGGGGATGAAGTTCTCAAGCCGACCCGAAGAGCTGCATGTGGCCATCGGTCCGGGAATCGGCAAGTGTTGCTATGAGGTGGGGCCGGAGGTTGCGGCCGAGTTCGCCCAATACGATCCCAATTTGCGTGATTTGACGCACTCGGCCCACCTGGATTTGAGCGAGATCAACCGGCTCCAGGCAGCCGGCTTGGGTGTACCCTTCGGGCAGATTTACAAAGCCGGTATCTGCACGTTATGCAATTGTGATTTCCACTCGTTCCGCCGTGACCGGCATCAAGCGGGTCGTATGTTCTCGGTTGTGGGAATTCGCTGATCCTGTCGAGATATCGTCAGGCTGCGTCGGCCAGCAACTGTTCGATCGTTTCGCCGGCTTCAAATTCGTGCCGGTCGGCCGCTTCCTGGCAGCGAATGCAGAACGGCGCCCAGGGTACCGCGTTCAAGCGCTTGGGGCTGATGTCTTCCTCACAGTGCAGGCAAGTGCCGAAACTGCCGTCCGCGATCCGGGCCAGTGCCGCTCGAACGTTGCGCAGGAGAATCGATTCCCGATCCAGATTGCGAATGGCCAGCTCGCGCTCACCCGCAAGTTGAACCTCGTCAATAGCATCCGCGGCTTTCTCGATTGCTATTTCGTCGCGGTTTCTGAGGCTGGCGGCACTTTCTGCCTTTTTTGCTTCCAGAATCGTTTTGTATTTTTCCAGCTCGGTTTTGCTCATATCCGTTCTCCCCTTCCGTCCGTCAAGAGTAGATGCCAGATGACAACGAAAGTTTCAAAAAATCTTAGTGTGTCCCGCTAATATATTCTCTCTAGCGATCATTGCGAAGAAATCCAAGGCTCAGCACGACCAGAACCCCTAGCACTTTTTGTGCCAGCACCAGAGCAGTACCACGAAGCTGATATATCGACAAACTCCGGCCCAATCTTTAGTCCGAGAGCTAGCGAATTTCGAAGGTCCCGAAGTTGAGCCCCAGCTCACGAGTGTCGGCCTGGGTGTGAAAGACACAGTCAGTTTCCAGGAGGACCTGCACCTCCGGTTTGCCAACCAATTGATCTGGCAGGGGTAAAGCGGCAGCGAAGGTGGTGCCGGTGAGGTCCAGCCGAACCTCCGGAAGGGCAATACCATTCACTGTAACTTTAATGGAAACAGTGTCTTGCGAAAGATGAGGCGGCGGGAATCCCATCAAGTACAGTTTCTCCACTGCCGTGCGAGGCCCGCCGATGCGCAGTGTGGCGCGCCGAGGCATCCAGCGAGATCCGTCGTCCGCAGGATACCACTCGGGTCCAAGCAGGTACTCCATGAGGGGGTTACCGGCATCGACCCGGCGTGGCGCCTCCGGCCCGAACCGGTGGAAGGCGGCCTCTTCATAAGCCGAGGTGATGGCTTTGAGCCGCTCGGGTCCCAGGTGATAGACCACGATGCGGTCGGCTTTTGCCGCTTGCAGAGTGGGACCACCCGGCAGGACGAAATCGTAGACGGACCCAACAGCAGGGCGGGACTCGATGTAAGCCTCAGATCCTGGAACCAGATAGACGTCCGAGATGCCAAAGATCCGAAAGGGGTGATGAACCACGCCGGACCAAAACGCAGGGCTATCCACGCCGTCGAGCAGAATGGCTTTATCGGGATGCAACTGATGGGCGCGGACGACACCCAAAACCATTCGCTCGACTTCTAGCGTACGGTTCAGCCACCACGCGGATATACTCCAGTCGAATCGGACCATAGGCTCGGCATAGGCAGCGGCGAGCGCCAGAGCCGCCAATTTCCATGGCAGCGGTTGCGTCCAGGCGCGTGCCAGAGCGCACCCGCTTAACATAGCCAAACCCAAAGTAGGTAGAACCAAATAGTAGTCCGTGAGGTGATCTCGGACGGGAAGGAATGGCGCCACGGCGATGGCGAACCAGACCAGGCAGAACGCCGGCAGCCAATCGTGGCGATAGGCGCGGAAGATAATAAAACCGAGCAGGGCCAGCACAAAGGCTGCCAATAGAGCGTCTTGTAATGTCCCGCGGAGGCCTGGGGGAAGATAGGCTGAAACCAGCGCCCACCGCCCGTAGGTAAGAAAAGTTGTTGGCAGGGCGTGATCGAAGTGCAAGGCGTAGACAGCCGAGGCTTGCGGCGGAGTTGCGAACCGGTGGGCGAGGGCAAAGGCGGCGGACGGTATGAACAGGGGCAAAGTGGAGCGGAAGTACTTGCGGGCACAGAGCAAGGTGTAGGTGGCGGCGAGGGCTGGATAAACGACATTGACTTCCAGGGCGCCGAATCCTACCAGGAACGCAACCCACTGCCAAAGGTAGTTGGAGGCGCGACCGGTCCGGACGTAGCGCAGCAGAAACCAAAATGCCGCCAGCAGGAAGAATGCACACAGGATCTCGTTATAGGCGGAAGTCCAAGTCATCGGGACGACCAGACTACTGTTAATTAGCCACAGGATGGCGGCGCAGAAGCCGGCGAAGCGAGAACTGGTAAGCCTCCGGGTGACGGCCGCGAGGAGTGTCAAGTTGGCACATTGGGTCAAAAAGACGCAAATCCGGAAGGGCAACGGGTTGACCCCGAAGAGCGATTCGAAGACCAGGAAAAATGCCCGCTCACTCAACGGCCGGATGGAGCCCTGGGCCATCGGAGCGAACAGAGCGTGCAGAAGCGAGTGGGCGTCATGCACGTCGAGGCGCAAAGCGAGCCAGGCGAAATCGTCCGCCTGGAACCAAACCCACAGTCCATGCCAGTAGAGGGCAAAGCACAAAAGCTGAGGCACCAGCCAGTAGGCGGCGGCAAGGATTGCGGGAATGGGAGCGGAATCCCGTGAAGCAACGCCCGGTGCGCTCATTTGGTTTCGAGGCTCAAACCCTTGGCGATAACGCCAAGGGCACGGGGGTCACCATTGGCTGGAAGGAAAGGCTTGTCCAGCGCGAAGTCCACTCGCACGGAATCGCCGGAAAGGACGGTGGCGGGAACGTCACGCACGTAGACGGCTTCGCCGGCGGCGCGGTAAGTCTCAGGCGTGAGACGAGAGCTCTGGACGGAGACAGAGAGCGTTAGCTTTTTCAGGCGCGATATTTCGCCTTCGGGAAGAACGAAGTGGAACTGCAACGTCGCGCCGCGTGTGGAGGATCCAGGCGGGGGACGAAGCACGGCGGAAAAACGCGGGTTCGTCCATCGCCAGGCGTTGTATTCGATTTTCTCCCAGCCGGAAACCAACTGCGCAGCCGCGCCGGGGTCGGAGGCGCTGATGGAGGACGATAATCGCGGGGGCTCTTCTTCAGTGAAACCGGTCAGATCGGGAGTTGCGGTGCGGCAAGCGATGAGACACAGCGCCAGTGACGAGACGAGGAGTTGGCGCCGGGTTGCTTCAATCGCCACTCTTCTCAACCTGCACGAGGCAGCTGTAGAAGGTGGGGCCGCCTCCCTTATCTGTCAGGCGTTCTGAGACGAGGGCATTGACGTTGCGAAATGCCGGGGACAGCTTGGCCCATCGCGTGGAGGGAGCGCAGACCACGCCCGGAGCTACGGTGCCATCGATCTTAGCCACCAGCAGGCAGGAACCGCGTGTATTGAAAACGCGCACCTGATCGCCAGCCGTGATGCCGCGCGACGCGGCGTCCTGAGAGCTGATTTTCAATTGCGAAGTTTGACGGTGAATCTCTTCGCGGTAGCCGAAGGTGGAGTTCATGCTGTCATCGTTCTTGGGCGAAATCAGCTCGAGAGGGAATTGTGCGCGTAAGGCAGCGTCGCCATGGCGGGATTCTATGGGCGGAGTATAGGTGAGCGTTTCGGCGTGGAACTCACACTTGCCCGATGGGGTGCCGAAGCCACCGCTGGCGAAAGGCAAGAAGGGATCGCCGTTGTGGGCCACGCGCAGGCGCACGAAGTGCTCGCGGTCGAGTTCCTCGATGGTGATGCCGTTGACGAAGGAATGGCTCGATGCGAGCAGGGCGCGAATCATGACATCTTCCGAATCGCGGAAGCACGGATCGTCGAAGCCCATGCGCCCGGCGAGCAGGCGAAAGATCTCGACATTCGATTTAGTTTCCCCGGGGGCGGGCAGCACAGGGCGCGCCAGTTGCAGGTAGTAATGGCCGTAGGCGAAATAGACGTCGGTATGTTCCAGGAACGTCGTGGCGGGCAGAAGAATGTCGGCGTGATCGGCGGTGTCGGTCTGGAACTGCTCGATGACGACGGTGAAGAGATCGTCGCGCCGCAGACCTTTGAGGACGGCGTTCTGATCGGGCACCACCGCAGCCGGGTTTGAGTTATAGACCACCAGAGCCTTGACGGGCGGATCGGCCAACTTGTTCAGTGCGCTCCCGAGTTGCGACATGTTGACTAAGCGCGCTTCCCGCCCGAGCGGCGACCGGAGCTGCAAATCGGGAAGCTCAAGAGCTGTGCGGTTGACTTGAAAGCCGCCGGAGGTGGAGAGTACGGCACCGCCGCCCACTTCTTTCCAGGAGCCGGTGAGCGCGGGTAGGAGCGTGATGGCACGCACCGCCATGTAGCCGCGCTCGCTCCGCTGGAGGCCATAGTTCAAGCGGATGACGGCGGGCCGAATGGTAGCGTATTCGCGAGCCAGATCGACAATGTCGCCTGAGGCAATGCCGGTGAGAGCGGCCACGCGCTCGGGCGGAAATTCCCGCACGCACTCGCGAAGGCCATCGAATCCGGACGTGTAGCGGGCGACGTAATCGGCATCGTGGAGGCCCTCTGCGATGATGACGTGCATGATGCCGAGCGCGAGGGCGGTGTCGCTACCGGGGTTGATGAAGAAGTGCTTGTCGGCGAGATCGCCGGTGCGATTGCGATGGGGATCGATGGTGTAAAACTTCGCGCCGTTGCGGCGCGCTTCCACGATGAACGGCCAAAGGTGCACGTTGGTGCCGAGCACGTTCGCGCCCCAGGCCAGGATTAGTTTTGAGTGGCGGAACTGCTCGGGCTCGGTGCCGTACTTGAAGCCGGTAGCATCGGCGAGACCGGCGCCGCCGGCAGCGGAACAGATGGTGCGGTCGAGCCGCGAAGCGCCCAGGCGGTGGAAGAAGCGGCGATCCATGCCGGAGCCTTGCAGATAGCCCATGCTGCCGCCGTAGCTGTAGGGCAGAATAGATTCCGAACCGAACTCAGCGGTGAGAGCTTTGAGACGCGCGGCGATTTCGTCGACCGCTTCGTCCCACGTAATGCGCTCGAAGCGCCCTTCGCCTTTCGTGCCGGCGCGACGTTGCGGGTGCAGGAGACGCGCAGGCGAGTACTCGCGCTCAAGGTAACGGGCAACTTTCCCGCACAAGAATCCGCGAGTCACGGGATGATCCGGATTCCCGCGCAAGCGGCTGCCACGGCCATCGCTCACGTTGATCAACAAGCCGCAAGCGTCCGGGCAATCGAGCGCGCAGACGGAATGGCGAGTCTCGGCGGGCAAGTTGAAATTATATCAATGGCAAAAAGGGAACCCCAATTTCAACGCCGAGACGCCGAGACGCAGAGGAAGTCCAAATCAACGCTGGCCAATGTGGGACAATGTGTCACATGAAGCAATTGAACGTCCGCGAACTTCACCACCGGACGGGGGCTATCATCGACCAAGTGGCAGGGGGGGACGCCGTAGTCATTGTAAAGCGCGGCGTTCCGGTGGCCGAGTTGCGGCCAGTGACTCCTGCCGCCAAGGGTTTTCCTGCCCAGCACTGGGAGCGTCTGAAGAAGTTTCCGAAACTCAAGGGCGATAGCGGCCGGTACATTTCGCGAGATCGTGACCGGGCCTGAGCCGTGTACTACTTAGACTCGGCCTATGTGGTGAAGTGTTATCTCAACGATCCGGACTCCGAGCGGGTGCGGGACCTGGTAAGGGAACCGGTGGCCATGGTCTCGTCTTCGATCTGCATCGCGGAAGTGTCCTGTGCCATCCATCGCCGCGTGCGCGAGAAGGCTCTGACGCAACGGCAGGGCCAAGAACTCTGCGATCTGTTTCGAAGCCACGTGGAGGAGCGCATCTGGACGCTGGCGCCACTCAGTGACCGCCTGTTATGGGATGTCAGCCAGGCGCTAAGAGCCATCCCAGCCAGTGTCTTTATCCGCGCCGGCGACGCCATTCACTTGATCTCTGCGCGACAAGCCGGCTTCAACGAGGTGTGGACCAACGACCGCCACATGCTTTTAGCAGCAGGTCATTTCGGTCTGAAGGGTCGAAGTGTCTAGGTGCTAACCAAAGGCCGCCAGCAATATTAACCCGGAGAAACTTGCACTTTTTGCCGCACGTCCCTAAGTTAGGAGGAGCGGCATGGGATCTCTGTCACATAACTTCGGCGCATTTGCTTCTCTGGCGGCGCTGGCTTGTGGCTTGACGCTGGCGCAGACGCCCGCCGCCAACGTGACAGCGGAAGGTCCCACTTTCACGTTCCGTGCTGACACACGGCTGGTGGATTTGCACGCGACGGTGGTCGACAAACAGGGGCACCTGGTGCTGGGCCTGCCGGAGAGTGCGTTCAGACTTTACGAAGACGGCGCGCAGCAGGTGATTACGAACTTCCGGCGCGAGGACGTTCCGGTGTCGCTGGGGCTGATCATCGATAACAGTGCCAGCATGCGCGACAAGCGAGCGAAGGTGGCTTCGGCGGCGCTCGCGCTGGTGGCGGCGTCAAATCCCGAAGACGAAGTCTTCATCATGAACTTCAACGAAGAGGCTTCGCTCGAAAAAGACTACACCAATAACATCAAAGAGCTGGAAGATGCTCTGAAGACGATCAACTCGCGTGGCGGCACGGCTATGCGCGACGCGCTGCGCATGGGTGTGGAACACCTGCGGCACGGCGGCAAGAAGGAAAAGAAGATTCTGCTGGTGGTCACCGACGGCGAAGATAATTCGAGTGTGGAGACGCTAGATCACGTGATTCAGTCGGCCGAGCAAAACGGCGTGATCATTTACGGCATTGGTCTGCTGAGCGATGACGAGCCGCGCGAGGCGGAGCGCGCCAAGAAGGCTCTCGATGCGATCACGTTCGCGACCGGTGGACAGGTATGGTATCCGCAGGAACTGTCGGAAGTGGAGGGGATCGCGCGGGAAGTGGCGCACGAGATCCGCAACCAGTACATTCTGGGGTACACGCCGTCGAACGAAGCGCAGGACGGGAAGTTTCGCAAGATTCGCGTGGCGGTCAGTGCGCCCGAGCCTGTGACGGTGCGGACGCGGGCGGGGTATTACGCGGGGGCGGAGCGGTAGGAGCCGCGGCCAGCGTGATATAAGGGGCTTCGGCCGTGCTACTCGACAGAGTTGCGTCAAGCAAAGAGGTGACGGTTGTCGTGACTCATGGCCTCTTGGGCTGGGCGTTGTGCGGAGTGACGATGGGCGTGGGAATGAAGATGACCGCACTTGAGACCGCCATCTTGCTTCATGCGCTTGTCACACCTGTAATCTTCACAGCCATCTCGCTGGTTTATTTTCACCGCTCGGGGTCATGGTCTCCACTCCGCACTGCCGCTGCATTTCTTAGCGTTGTGGTTGTGATGGATATCTTTGTCGTCGCACTCTTCATAGAGCGAAGCTTCGATATGTTTGAGAGCATACTCGGGACCTGGTTACCGTTCCTCCTGATCTTTGTCGCAACTTGGTGGACGGGCCTTGCCGTTCGTCGAAGGGCGGATCGGGCAACGGTGTAGTCCAGGCCGGTTTCCTGCAACTGGCGAATAGCCGGTGCTGGATGTGAGGTCGCGCTTCAACTGCTTATCTCGCGCATTCGCTGCGATAAACTGTCATGTAACCGATGACACGACGACAGCTTCTTGCTTTACCGGCGGCGGGCGCGATGCTGCGGATACCGGCGTTTTCACAGGCACCGTATCCGGGCACGGCGTACCGCAATTATCCACGATGCGTGCCGGATTATTTTCGCGATCTGGCGGAAAAGGCGTACCAGAGGCGGAACGCGGAGATTGCGCGGCTGACCACGCCGGAAGCGATTCACGCGCGGCAGCACTGGGCGCGGGAAACGTTCTGGAAACTGGCGGGCGGTGAACTGGAGCGCACACCGCTCGAGGCGCAGAAAGTCGGATCGTTCGAGCGTGACGGCTATCGCGTCGAGAAGATTGTGTATCAGAGCCGGCCGCGGTTTCACGTTCCGGCGAATCTGTACATCCCGACACTCGGCGCGCCGCCGTATCCGGCGGTACTGTTCCAGTTGGGACACTCGGACAACGGAAAGGCGCATCTTTCGTACCAGCGTTGCTGTCAGGGGCTGGCGCGGTTGGGATACGTGGTGCTGGCGTTCGATCCGATGGGGCAGGGGGAACGCATCTATTATCCGAACGCGGGCGGAGTAAATACGCGGCTGCCATCGGCGGACGAGGAGCACACGGTTCCGGGAATGCAGATGCTGCTCTTGGGCGATACGAGCACGCGAATGCAGGTGTGGGACGCGATACGGAGCCTGGATTATCTGGCGTCGCTGCCGATGGTGGATGCCAAGCGCATTGGCGCCACGGGCCAATCAGGCGGTGCCACGCTCAGCATGCTGCTGATGGCGGTGGACGACCGGCCGGCAGCGGCGGTGGTGTGCAGCGGCATTACCGAGAATCTGGCTTGTGCGAATTTCATTCCGCCGGGATCGACCGATGATGCCGAGCAGGATTTCGTGGGCGCGGGGCCAGTGGGTTTCGACCGCTGGGACACGATCTATCCGTTCGCTCCCAAACCGCTGCTGATCACGGTGAGCGCCAGGGATTTCTTCGGCACGTACTCGCCGGAGTACATCGCGAGCGGCTGGGAAGAATTTCAGAAGTTGCAGAAGGTGTACGAGGTGCTGGGCCACGGAGACCGGCTGCAATGGGCGGACACACCACTGCCGCATTCGCTCGAGTACGACACGCGGGTCAAGGTCTACCAGTGGTTCGAGCGGTGGCTGAAGGGCGGGGCGAGGCGAATCGAGCAGGAGCCGCCGGTTACGCCGGAGGAGGACCGCACGTTGTGGGTGGCGGAATCGGGCAACATGGTGCGCACGTTTGGCGGCTTGACGCCGTTCGCGATGAACAAAGCGCGCGTGGTGGAAAAGACGCCGGCGGATCTCGGGGCTCTGGTGGGTGTTGAGGCGCCGACGGGCGCGCTGCTCTCCACTCTGCGGCGCGTGCCATCGCGCGAGGTGGATATCGAAGCGGTGGAAGTTTTTTCGGCGCCGAAGGTATGGGTACCGGCATGGCTGTTTTTGCCGCGTGGGCGGAAGAGCGACAAGCCGGTGGTGCTCGCGCTGGAGCCTGGGGGCCGCAGCCGGCAGTGGGCGGAAGGGCAGTTGTACCAGTCGCTCGCGGTGCGCGGCTACCCGGTTTGCGTGGCGGATATCCGCGGAATTGGCGATCTGACGCCGGAGTTCGGAGGCGGCGCTCCCGGCCACGCGGAAGGGCACGGGGGCGAAGAAGCTTATGCGTGGGCCGGGCTGATTCTGGGGCAGCCGCTTGTTGGGCAGCGCGTCACCGATATTCTGGCGCTGGCGGCGGGATTGCGAAAACATCGGGCGCTGGGCGCGAGGCGCGTGGTGGTGGCGGCGCGCGGCAAGCTGACGGTGCCGGCGCTATTCGCGGCGGCGCTCGATAAAGAAATCAGCGAAACCTATCTGGCCGGCGGTCTGGTTTCGTTTCGCAACATCGTGGACACGGAGAACTACGATCATCCGTTCGCGAACTTCGTGCCGAATCTGCTGCGGCATACGGATCTCCCGGATGTGGCGGCAACGGTGGCCCCGCGCCGCGTGACGCTGGCGGGGACGGTGGATGCCGCTGAACATACAATGGATAGCGGCGCTGTCCGCGGGATATATAGCGGCGGACACGTGGCCGTTCGCGACAAGGCGGACTGGGATGTCGACGTTCTCTCCGGTTGGAGCGGATGAAAGCCTGCCTGCTCCACACGCCCGCACCGGTGAAGACGAACCCGCTCGTGCTGGCGGATGTGGCGAAACCCGTACCACGGGCCGGGGAAGTGCTGGTTCGCGTGAGCGCTTGCGGGGTGTGCCGCACGGACTTGCACGTGGTGGAAGGCGAACTCGTGCCGCACAAGTCCCCTATTATTCCAGGGCACCAGATTGTGGGCCGGATCGAGGCGATGGGCGAAGGTGCGGTGCGGTTTCGCATCGGCGATCGCGTGGGCATCGCGTGGCTGCACCAGACCGACGGCGTTTGCGATTACTGCCGCGCGGGGAAGGAAAATCTCTGCGAGGCGGCTACTTTCACAGGATGGACGGTGGATGGAGGGTACGCGGAGTACGCCGTCGCTCCTGAAGCTTTCGTTTATCAGATTCCGGGGACGTTTCGCGATCTGGATGCGGCGCCGCTGCTTTGCGCGGGAATCATCGGGTTTCGGTCGCTGCGATTGTCGGGGATTGAGCGCGGCGGGCGGCTGGGCTTCTACGGATTCGGCTCGGCGGCGCTTCTGGCGATCCAGGTGGCGCGCCACTGGGGCGCGGAGGTCTATGCCTTCACGCGCGACGCGGCGCATCAGAAGCTGGCACAGGAACTGGGCGCGGTTTGGGTGGGGTATTCGAGCGAACCGCCGCCTAAGATGCTCGATAGTGCCATTATCTTTGCGCCTGCGGGCGAGTTGGTGCCGGCCGCGTTACGTGTGCTGAAGAAAGGCGGAACGCTGGCGCTGGCCGGTATCCATATGAGCACGATTCCCGCTATGGATTACAGCCTGCTCTATCACGAGCGCGTGGTGCGGAGCGTGGCTAACAACACGCGCCGGGATGGCGAGGATTTTCTGCGCGTCGCGGCCGAGATCCCCATTCGAACGCAAGTGCAAATATTTCCGCTGGCGGAGGCGAACCGCGCGCTCAACGCGCTAAAGGACGACGAAGTGCGCGGGGCGGCGGTGATTCAGGTAGCGGATGCTTCTTAGAAGATAAACCGCAGGCCGCCGCGGAAGCTGCGTGGGTTTTGCACGAGGAGAATCTGCTGGCCGTTTGCGGTGGAGAGCGGTAGGTAACCTTGCGCCAGGAGGTTGCGGAGGTCAGCGGTGGCTTCGATGCGCCAAGGCAGCGAAGAGAAAGCGGGGATGGGCTGGCGCACATAGACGTTCAAGCCGGGTTCGGGGCGCATGGAATCGGTGGAATAGATGTGCGCGGGTGTGGCTGCGCGGTCATTCATCCACTGATAGCTGGCGATGAAGTAGGTGCCGGATTTGCGCAGAGTGCCGCGAGCACGGGTGGTGACGGCGTTGCGGCGCTCGGCGCGGATGGCTGATCGCAGTTCATCCAAATTGTTGGTGGCGAGCTGATCGGTGCCGGGTGCCAGTACTCCGGTCGAGCCGTACATGACACTCACGTCGAATTTGTCGCCCAGGTGCTGGGTCGCGGTGGCTGTGTAGCCCAGCGTCTGATAATTACCCGCGTCGAACGTCGCGCTATTGGAAAACAGATCTGGCAGAATGTCGCCGCCCGTGTAAAACCCGCCGGGGGCAACGATATTCAGCGCTGCGTTGGTCACGCGCTCATCGTACGCGGAAACCCGATAGGTGCGCGAGCCGACGGTGTGCGAGTAGCCAACCTCGATATCCTGGCCACGCTGTACCTGGGCGTGGTCATCGCGCAACGATAGCCGGGGCACGAGCGAGAGCGCGTTGATGTCGCGCTGGAGCTCGGAATCCGCGGCGGCCGGGTTGGAGCCAAGGTCGGGCCGTGCGTTGCCGGAAGTGTAAGAGAAGTCCAGTTCGCTCGAATCGGACAGCGTGTAGTCCGCGTACAGATAGGGGCTGAGATAGTATAGACGGTCGAGGAACGAGACCATATCGAGCGAGAAGCCGTATTGCACACGAAGGGCGTCAGTGAGCCGTGTTTGATCCCCCATGCTGACGGATATAGTGCGCAGCGGCGGCAGGTCGCCCATGCCGCCCACGAGGGATTCACTGACGCGCGGCATCACCATTTGCCGCATGGTAACCGAAATCACCGGGCTGGTAGAGCCGAGATCGCGGGTATAGCTGGTCCGGAACCCTGCCGATGCCATACCGGATTGCATTCCGTATCCCAGGTTTCCACTGAATGCCAGTTGATTGCGCCCATAGAAGGAGGTGGCGACCGCAAACGCCGTTCCGAGGTCTGCTGCGGTTCCGAAACCGGCGACCTGACCGGCGTCTCCTCCGGACAATTGCACAAGGCCACGCGTCTCGGAAAACGCCGCGGTGGCGGAGCGAGCGGACTGCTGGCTGGAATCGGGATTGTAATTCGGCAACAGGCGCAAGACTGGCCGCGTGGAACTGGCGGTGCGCAGCACCCATTTCCAGTCGTCGGTCATGACGACGCCTTCGCCGGGCGGCGGGGTGATCAATTGGATGGTGCTGAAAAGCGTGGATAGGCTGACGTTCAACACACTGCGCACACCGGGTTGCACCACGATATTTTCGCGGAACACCGGAACAAAGCTGCGCAAGCTCACGCGGACGGAATAAACATCCGGCATGAGGCTGAGGAACGAGAAAGAGCCCTTCTCGTCGGTCAGCGCACGAGCGAACAGGCGATCCTCATGGTTGAACAGAATAACGCTGGCGCCCATCTGGGGTATGCCGGCGGCATCATGGACCAACCCCGTGAGAGTGCCGGCAAGCTTGACTGGAGAGGCGGCGAACGACGGCAGGACCAGGGACACAATTCCGGCCACCAGAATCGCGGCTGTTCTGGAAGAAGCGATCCTTCCGCTAAGCGGTCTCATCTCCCTTGATCCGTCATCCACTGCCAGCAGGCGGCCGCCTGCAACCATCCTAGGTTACCGTAAATGTGGCGCTGGGCGTCAACGTTTGATTACGGTTCTTATCGGTAACCTTCATCTTCAGAGTATACTGCCCCGGCTTCAGGGTTTGCAGAGGGAGCAGTTTTTCAATTGTCACCTGCTGCGCGGAGGCGTCCTTCACTTTGGCAACTTCTTCGCTGAAATCGAAGATTTTTTCGTTGCTTCCGTTCTTCAATACCTCATATTCGATGGTTCCGTTGGGTTTTTGAGTCTTTTCATCCGGCCCGAAGTTATAGAGCTGGAGGTAGATGCCCAACTTTTCGTCGTGCCCGAAGGTATCAGTGAGGCGGGGCCGGACCTTCGAGCTGCCTATCACGAACTGCCCGGCTCCGACGCTGCGCAGTGGTACTTTCTCCATCAGGTCGGCCAGAATCAACGTGCTGGAGGAGAGCTTTTCATCGTCGTAGTGCGGTATGTTCAACGCCATTTCGTAGTTGTTCATGTTGCCGCCGATGACGTCTTTTACCACCACGTTCAGGCGGTACGTGCCGGGCGCGAGAAACACTTGCTTTTGATAGACCGATGACTTGCTCGCCAACTCTGCCAACATCTGGGGCGGAGCTTCGCGAGTGACCGTCTCCTCAAACCAGTTAACGGGCCGCCGCGACATCGTTGTAATGCGGGCGTAGATGTTCACCGCGGCCTTCTGCACGCCGTCCTTCAACTGGAACTGGAGGTCCTTGTTTTCGAACTGCATAGTAATATTGGTCAGGACGGTGCTATTGGTGACCTTGATGAAATCCGCTTGCACCTTCACAGGCAGAAGATTGAACGTGATGTGCGACGTAACGGCGGCTTCGAGGTCCTTGAATTTCACCTTCGGGGGCGCCTGCAATTTGGCAAAATTCTCAAGGCGCGTGAATTCGTCCATGCTGGCGGGAAGGGGCTGGTTTCCGGTCCCGAGGTGCGTGCCATCCGTGCGGTTGAAACGGGCGGTCTTGTTGGTCATGCCCATTTGCTCATACAGTGTGAGCCCCGCGCCGGGAACGTAAAGCAACGCGTCCTTCTCCGACGGGTCCATGGTCATGCGGTACTCACCGGTCATAGTCGGGTCAACGAATTCGATATTGACGTCGTTGCCGATGCCCTCAATGTAGCGATACCGCCAGTCTTCAAACGGATACGTCGAAGTCTCGCCGCCGCCCTCTTCTATGGGGCGCTCATAGCTGCCGCCGGAGGGATGTGAGTCAATCTCATCGGGGGGGCCGTAGGTGATGTAGATGCGGCCCCGATCGGTCTTCCAACCCGGAATACCGGAAGCGTAGTGCTCGTTGGCATACGCGATACGGCGGTAATGCTCTTCCTTGAACTCGTTCTCCTCGGTATCGGGCGTGGGGTCGCGGCGCAGCCAGAACTGTTCGATGAACTGCTCGCGCTCCTCGTCGGTGTTGAGACGCTTGAACGCCTGGCGCTCTTCATCGGTGATGATGTAGGTAACGTCCTCGTTCAACCACTTCCTGTACGGAGTTTCAAGCTCTTTGCGGAGTTTGGCTTCCTGCTTTTTCTTCTGCTTCTCCGTCATCGGCTTGGCGATGGTTTCTCGACCCTGGGCGTCAGTATTCTTCTTGGCGGAGCTGTCCTTCTTGGTGTCCTTGTCCTGGTCGTCGGCATAACCAAGGTAAACCGCAAAAAGTAAGCTAACAGACAGGGCGGCGAGCCAAAGACGAAGCGGTCTCATCGCGCGGGACCTCCTGGAGCACGTTTTAAGTGTAACTGTTTCAATTGTATTGCCCATAAAAATGACCGTCAAGTGGGCCGATTGGCCACAGTGTAGCCAAGCGGAGCGGGCCGAATCGTCACTTTTGAGCCACCACCAGCACTTCTCCGCAATAACGGCGCCAGGAGGGGAACCTTTTCAGGAGCCGGGAGTCCACCGCCTCCAGCAGTTCCATGATCGCACGTACCGTGCGTGACTGGAACCGGCCGCGAAAAAGCCGTTTCGCCATCGCGAACAGATTCATCGGGGTCACCTCAACGCGCGACAAGTGACGGCGCAGCAGATCGAGCTCGCGGTCGCCGAGGAGGATGTCTTCGCCCGCCTCCACCGGCTGCTGGCTGAGCCGCCAGCGAAAGCGGCGCATCCCGTTGAGGATCGGGTTGTTGCCGTACGTTTCCGCCAGAACTAGCATGCCGCCTGGCCGCAGGACACGGAGCAGCTCAGCCAGGGCGTTCGGGTATTTTAGGGTGTGGTGGAGGGCGGCGCTGGCATAAATCAGGTCGAACTCGGCGTCCCGGAAGCAACGGAGATCGGAGGCATCGCGGGCAAACCCGCGAACCAGGTGACTGACGCCGTTGGCGGCGGCGCGGCGCAATCCGATTTCGATCGCAACGGGGGAAAGGTCGAGCAACGCGACGTGCGCGCCTTCGGTCGCCATGAGTACTCCCCACTCGCCGAGACCGCAACCATAGTCGAGTGCCGAACATTCCGCGAGGGGTTGCGCCAGAAGCAGGTTCAGAACGGCACCATACAGCCGGCGGCGCTCATAGAAAGCGCCGTTCGGATCGTTCAGGTCGCGCAGCATCGATTCCCGGTTCGTGCGCAAAGCCTCATCCGGCACCTGGCGGTGAACGGCATACGCGGCGTCGTAAAACTGCTGTTCCTGGTTCGAGGTGATGCTCAGAAGCGCTTCCTCCCTCTCAGTATGGCGTGCCAACGCCCGGCGCGGTAACTGTTCCAGTGCGTCCGGCATAATAGTTTGAGTGCCTTCCCGATTCCTTGCCGGCCCATGGGTGGCTTGCTCGGTTCTTATCTGCCTCGGTGCCACTACAGCCAAGGCCGATGATGCCAAGCCCCAGACTCCCGTTATTCTGATTTCGATTGACACGCTTCGCGCCGATCACTTAAGCGCTTACGGCTATCGTAAGATCCGTACTCCCAACATAGACGCCTTTGCGCAGCAGGGCACTCTTCTCACCGGCGCCGCCTGCCAGGTTCCACTGACGCTGCCATCGCACACTTCGTTATTGACGTCCACGTATCCGTTTCAGAACCACATTGAAGAGAACGCGGAGCCGGTGCCGGCCGGGGCTGTGACACTGGCGTCGGTGTTGCGGTCGCGGGGGTACAAGACCGCCGCGTTCGTTGGCAGTGTGTTCCTGGAGAAGCAGTTCGGGCTTGGCCAGGGATTTGACCTTTACGACAGCCCTTTCAATTTCCAGGCCGGCTCTCGAATCTCCGGTTCGATGATCTTTGCCGGCGGGCCCCAGAACCCGTATTCGGTGCGTCAGAGCCGGGACGGAGCCTTGGTGGTGCGATCGGCGCTCCAGTGGCTTGCGGCGAACCACGGACAGCCCGTCTTTGTCTTCCTGCATCTATTTGACGTGCACGAACCCTATAGCGTGCCCATTGACGTTGCCCGCAAGCGGGGAATCTCGCGATACGACGCGCAGGTGGAATATGTCGATCAAGTGCTGGGCCGGTTCCGGGAAAGGCTGGAGCAATCGGGATGGTGGGAGCGGTCACTGGTGGTGCTGCTATCGGATCATGGCGAGAGTCTGGGGGAGCACGGCGAATCGAGCCACGGGTACTTCATTTATCAGAGCACGCTGTGGGTGCCGCTCATCATTCATTGGCCCGTGGGCGCGCCTAATTATCCGGAGCGATCCACCCAGCCTGCCGGGTTGATTGATGTAGCACCCACTATTCTGGATTTCCTGCACGTGCCGGCGCCACCTTCCTTCGAAGGGCAAAGCCTGCTTTCCGGGATCAAGTCCGGAAGCGAGGCGGACGCGCATGCCGTTTACAGCGAGAGCGTCTACACCCGCGACGCGTTCGGCTGGGCCCCGCTTCGCTGCCTGCGCGCCGGACAGTACAAGTACATTTCCGCGCCGAAGCCGGAACTCTACAACTTGCGGCAGGATCCGGAAGAGCAAATCAACCTCGTCGGCAAGAAACCGGACGAAACAGCGGCGCTTCGCAGCAGGCTGGAGAAGCTGCTGGCGCGTTATACGCCGAAGCAACCGGCCACGCGCCAGGATGCGTCACCGGAAACGCGAGCGCTGCTCCAGTCCCTGGGATATCTTTCGGCCGGCCCTAAATCGAGTCTCGACAGCGCGGCGCCGGACCCGAAGGATCGCCTGCCCGAATACCACCTGTATGAGAGAGCGCTGACTCTCCTCTATGACCGGCACATGCAGGAAGCGATCGCCACCTTCCGCCAGATTCTGGCCCAGAACCCGCACAACATGCTGGCGCGGCGCGATCTGGGTGACTGTTACCTCGAAGTAAAAGACTACGCCAAAGCGTGCTCGACACTACGAGAGGTAGTCGCTCAGGCGCCGGATGATTACATGGCGCAACTGGAGCTTGGAATGGCAGAGGAGCATCTGGGGTTGCTCCAGGAAGCTCGCGAACATGTGCAAGCTGCGTGCAATATGTTCCCCGCTTCGGCGCAGTGCCAGAAAGAGCTGGACGCGATCCGGCAGAAGATGAAGTGACAGATCCTGTTGGCGATCACACCGCGCGGCGGACGCCGGCGGAGGCGATCAGACGGTCTTCGAACTGGAAATCGGGCTTACGCCGCGGCTGACGCACGTACCAGCGATAGGTTTCGCCCAGGCCGGTGTCGAGGGCTGTCAAGCGCACTCCCAGGACGCGCTGTAGCTTGCTGACGTTCTCGGTGATGGGGGGGATGTCGAGATACTGGCCGAAGTACATGGGATCGCCCATGGGGTTGCCACCAGCGGCCGCAATCCGCTCGCGCGGAACGCGCACCAGCTCCGCCTTCTTGCCGGCGGCGCGCGCCAGCTCGCGCACGGCTTCCACCTGAGTGAGTGATTTCGGATTGGCCACGTTGAAGGCCTCACCCACTGCCTCGTCAACCTCCATCGACCGCACGAGCACGTTGACCAGATCCTTCACGTGGATGAACTGCATCAGGCGCGTGCCATCGCCCGGGATGATGATGGGGCGGCCAGCGCGCACGCGGTCCCAGAAGAAGGCCTCGCGATAGAACGGATTTTCCGGGCCATAGACGAACGGCGGGCGGAAAGTCACCACCGGAAAGCCAGTTTTGCGGTGCAGCCGGAGCAACGCACGCTCGGTCATAGCCTTGTTGCGGACGTACGAATCGGGATGATTGTCGGGCGCGAGCGGGTCGCCTTCGTAGTGGTTCAGACCGTCGCCATACGCCGCCACGCTCGACATGAAAACGTAGCGCTTGAGGTGGTCGCCCATGGCGTGGACGGTCGCCTCCACCTGCGCTGCCGTGGTGCCGCGTTCCCAGTCGTAGACGTTGTCGAAGACCACGTCGAACCGCCGCTCGCCGATAGCGCGCCGAACGGTCGAGACATCGTTGCGGTCCGCCACCAGGTTCTCGACACGCTTCGAGAAGTTGTGCTTGTTGCGGCGGTGCAGAAGCGCGACAGAGTGGCCGGTCTTGACCAGCTCAGCAACGAGCCGCCGGCCGATAAACAGGGTTCCCCCGATGACCAGAACTTTCATGAAGCGGGCGCGAGACTCTTAGTCGTAATATTCCAGGCCGAGGTGCGTGATCAAGGTTTCGCCGCGCATCCAGCGCAGCGTATTTTTCAGTTTCATCAACTGAATGAAAATGTCGTGCTCGGGATAGAGCCCCGGCGCCGTCATGGGCGCTTTGAAATAGAAAGACAGCCACTCTTGCACACCGCGCATTCCGGCGCGCTGCGCCAGATCGAGAAACAGTACCAGGTCCAGTACCAGCGGCGCCGCCAGGATGGAATCGCGGCACAGGAAGTCGATCTTGATCTGCATCGGATAGCCCAGCCACCCGAAGATGTCGATGTTGTCCCAGCCTTCTTTGGCGTCGCCACGCGGCGGGTAGTAGTTGATCCGGACCTTGTGGTAGAGGTTCTTGTACAGGTCGGGATACAAGTCCGCTTGCAGGATCTGCTCGAGCGCCGAGAGCTTGGATTCTTCCTTCGACTTGAACGAGCCCGGGTCATCGAGCACCTCGCCGTCGCGATTGCCGAGGATGTTGGTGGAGAACCAGCCGGTCACGCCGAGCATGCGCGACTTCAACCCGGGCGCGATCAGCGTCTTCATGAACGTCTGGCCGGTTTTGAAGTCTTTGCCGCAGACCGGCAGGCTGCGTTCGCGCGCCAGTTCGAGCAGGGCCGGGGTATCGATGGTCAGATGCGGCGCGCCATTGGCGTACGGGACGCCGGATTTCAACGCCGCGTAGGCATAGATCTGGCTGGGTGAGATCTCGGGATCGTTGTTCTGGAGCCCGCACTCGAAGTTCTTGAGCGATGCATGCACATCCGCCGGCTTGTGGAACACTTCCGTGGAGCCGCACCAGATCATCACCACGCGCGACGCGCCACTCGATTCGCGGAACTTGCGGATGTCATCCATCAGCATTTCCGCGTGGTCCCGCTTGGAACCCTTCGGTTTCAGGTTCGGACCGGTGATGCGCTTGACGAACTCATGATCGAATACCGCCTGCATGGGCCGGATAGTCTCGAGCGGCTGGCGCACTTGCTCGAGCAGCGCCGGTTCCAGCACTCCGGCAAGCTTTGCCGCCTCGTACGCGTTCTCTTCGAAGATGTCCCAGGCTGCGAATGTGAGGTTCTCCAGTGGCGACAGCGGAACAAAGTCCTTGATGCGCGGGCTGCGGCCTTCGGTGCGTTTGCCGAGCCGAATTGTGGAAAGCTGGGTGACCGAGCCCACCGGCTTGGCCAGACCTCGCTTGATGGCTTCCACTCCGGCAATGAACGTGGTGGTGACGGCACCCATGCCCGGAATCAATACACCGAGCTTGCCGTCGGCGGGCGCAATTCGAACATTCTCCTGTACAGACACGATGTCACTCTCCCAGGGGGAAAAAAGGTATTTGTTATAATACCAGTTTCATGCGAGATCGTGCGACGGCTACGCTATCCACGCTGATCGTAGACGACGAATCCCTCGCGTGCGAAGAGCTCGCCTACCTGCTCAAGGACTTTCCGGAAATTGAAGTCGCCGCCACCGGGCGTAACGGTTTGGAAGCGGTGGACCTGATCCAGAAACTCGAACCGGATCTGGTTTTTCTGGATGTGCAGATGCCCGGTCTGGACGGCATGGGCGTAGTCCGCCAATTGCGCGAGCGCGGCATTGACCTGCCGCATTTCATCTTCGTGACGGCCTACGACCACTACGCCATCGAGGCGTTTCGCGTGGAAGCGCTGGACTATCTGCTCAAGCCCGTGGACAAAGGCCGCCTGGCCGAGACCATCGAACGCGCCAAGCGCCTGGTGCAGGACCGGCAGCAGACGGCGGAAGTCGAACCCGCCCCGCGCCTCACGCCGCAGCGCACCAAGCTGATGGTGCGGTCGCAGAACCGCAACTTCATTGTGGACGCTCAGGAAGTGGTTTACGCCACGATCGATAGCGGTCTGATCACCATCGTGGCGACCCACTGCGAAGGCCAGTCCAACTACCGCACACTAGAGGACTTACAGGCGAATCTCGACCGCGATACGTTCTGGCGCGTGCATCGGTCCTATCTGGTGAACATCAACCGCATCCGCGAAGTCGTGCCGTGGTTCAAATCCAGCTTCCAGCTCCGCATGGACGACAAGAAGAATACCGAAATTCCTGTGAGCCGTGTGCAAACCAAGCGCCTGCGGGAACTGCTGAAACTGTAACGGAGTGCTCTGCCGAGGCCCGGCGTCACTCGCCGGTATCCGCGCGCCGTTTGCCGAATCTCGCGGGAATTCTAAATCCGCTGGCGCTAACATCCCAATTGGAGCGAGATTCCATGACGACAGCGCATGATTCGAAGTCTTGCCACTCCGGCCCGGGAGTGACCGCGGTGGCTCTGGTGCTCATTGCCGCCGGTGTCCTGCTGCTACTGGATAATTTGGGTATCCTGTGGATCGACCACGTGTGGAACCTGTGGCCGCTGAGCCTGATCGCAGTGGGCGTGGCGGAATTGATTCACTGGCGAAAGCAGAACCAGGCGTAATGGCGAGAGGAAGGGTCCTCCATGCCCGATAACCACGACAACGAGAGCAGCCACGGTGATTACACCCGCGGCTACTACGACAAGTACGGGAAATGGGTGGAGTACCGCGACATCGGCAAGTCTGCGGCGTGCCGTAGGCCCATGGGACAGGGCATCATCTTCGCCGTTCTCATGATCGCCGCGGGTGTTTTTCTGTTCCTTGACAATATCGGGCTCTTTCATTTTCACGACATCTGGCGGTTCTGGCCCGTGGCGCTGATCGCGATTGGAGTCGCGAAGCTGACGGACTGCCGCGGCTTAGGTGGCCGCGTCTGGTCGCTGATGCTGATCGCGGTGGGCGTCAGCTTCCTGCTTGATAATCTCGGCATTTGGCACGCGAGTTGGAACCTGATCTGGCCGCTGGGGCTTGTCGGCTTCGGTCTTCTGCTACTGGTGAATGCGCTCGATGGCCACAATTTTTCGGCGGATTTCGCTTCCCGGCCGGGTTCTGCGCCGTCTGGCGATAGCCCGCCGTCGAATCGAGCGCCATCGAACACGTCGTCCGAAGACACTCTGCGCGAATGGGTCACCTTCGGCGGCTTAAAGCGAAAGCTGGACACACAGAATTTTCAGGGTGGCGAAGCGATCGCGGTTTTCGGCGGCATTGAGATTGACCTGCGCCGCGCGAGCGTCGCTCCCGGAACGAAGGACGTGGTGATTGACGCGAACTCTACGTTTGGCGGTATCGAAATCCGCGTGCCCGACACCTGGCGCGTCATCACGCGCGGCATCGGCATCTTCGGCGGATATGAAGACAAGACCATTCCGCCCAGAGGGCAGGAGGGCGCCGACGCGCCGAGACTGATCGTCAAGGGATACGCCCTGTTCGGCGGCGTGTCCATCGAGAACTAAGCGGCCCGCGAAACCGAACCCGCGCCATGCATCCCATTTTCGCAAGCCGGACCAACCTGATTCTCTACCTGGCGGCGTGGATCCCTTCAGGCGCCCTGCTGAGCTTCGTCATCAGCATGTCGGCACCCGTCAACTGGGCCGAGAGCGCCCTCGTCGCAGCGCCGTTCACGCTGGTTTTGGCGCTGGCCTGCCTCTCGCCCTGGTATTCCTGCCGGTACCTGCCATTGCGATCCACCCCCGTCTGGAAACTCCTGACCAACCATCTGCTGGCCTCCGTGGTTTTGAGCGGAGCGATTATGCTGGTTGCCCGCACCACGGCCGCGGCGCTCTCCGACCCCTTTCCGCACCTCGATCAGCGGTTTAATCCGGCCCTGCCGGTGCTGGGCGGCATGGTGGTGCTCATTTATCTGCTGGCGATCGCTCTGCATTATGCCCTGCTGGCCGTGCGCTCCTCGCGCGAGGCCGAGATTCTCGCCCGTGAATCCGAGCTGAAGGCCTTGAAGGCCCAGATCAACCCGCACTTTCTGTTCAACAGCCTGCACTCCATCAGCGCGCTCACCGCCATCGACGCCGGGCGCGCCCGCGATATGTGTATCCGGCTTTCCGACTTTCTGCGCAGCTCGCTCCGCCTCGGCGAGCGCACCACGATTCCCTTTCGCGAAGAGCTGGCGCTCGCCCGGAGTTATCTCGACGTCGAACAGGTCCGCTTCGGTGACCGCCTGCGCGTCGTCCAGGACATCGACGAGGGATGCGCGGACATCGAGGTCCCACCCTTGTTGGTTCAGCCGCTGGTCGAAAATGCCATCAAACACGGCATCGCCACGATGGTGGAAGGCGGCGAGATCTCCATGCGCGGCCGCCGCTCGCAAGACCTGATGCGGTTCGTGATCGAGAACCCTTTCGATCCGGAAGCGCCTTCGTCGCGCCGGAACGGCATCGGGCTCGCCAATGTGCGCAATCGCCTGGCCGCGCGCTACGGCAACGCGGCGCGGCTCGAGATCGAAGCCGACGCCAACCGCTACCGCGTAATTCTGACGCTGCCGTGCGGGGTCACGGAGCGATAACATCAGAGAACCATGGAACCGGCTCTAGGTATGGGCGAAAGCATCGGTCCCTATCGCATCCAGTCGCGCCTGGGCGAAGGCGGCATGGGCGAGGTGTACCTCGCCACGGACACGCGCCTGGACCGCAACGTGGCGCTGAAGATTCTGCCGCCCGCCCTGGCGCAGGATCACGACCGCATGGAGCGTTTCGATCGCGAAGCCAAGTCTGCTTCCGCGCTGAATCATCCAAACGTCGCGCACATTTATGAGATCGGTGAAGCCCGCGGTATTCATTTCCTGGCCATGGAATTCATCGAAGGCGAACCTCTCGAGAGCCGCATCAACGGGAAACCGCTGGCCGTCCAAGAGATTTCGCAGATCGGAGCGCAGATCGCCGACGCACTCGACGCCGCGCACACCAAGGGCATCGTGCATCGCGATATCAAGCCGGCCAACATCATGATCACGCCGCGTGGCCACGTGAAGGTGCTGGATTTCGGGCTGGCTAAGGTAGTGGACGGACCGCGTGCCCCGTCCCGCACGCAGCTAGAAACGCGTTACGTCTCGACCGCGGGGGCGCTGCTCGGCACCGTCGAATACATGAGCCCGGAGCAGGCGCTTGGACACGCGGTGGATCATCGCAGCGACATTTTCAGCCTCGGCGTCGTCCTCTATCAAATGGCTACAGGCCGTGTGCCTTTCGCTGGCTCAACTCCGTCGGAAACCATCGCGCGCATTCTCGAAGCGCAGCCCGAAGCCATGGCGCGTTTCAATTACGATCTTCCCGAAGCCCTGGAACGCATCGTTCGCAAGTGCCTGGAGAAGGACCGCGAGCGGCGTTATCAATCCGCGCGCGACGTGATGGTGGATTTGCAGGAACTGTCGCGCGAACACGAATCAGCGCCGTCTCCCCGCGTGTCGTCGAAGATCCGCGCCGTTATCGTGGACGACGAGGACTTGGCGCGCCAGCTTCTGCGCGAGTACCTGAAGGGCGAACACGACATCGAGATTGTCGCCGAGTGCGCCAATGGCTTCGCGGCCGTGAAGGCTGTGAGCGAGCACAAGGCCGACCTGATGTTTCTCGACGTGCAAATGCCCAAGCTCGATGGTTTCGAGGTGCTGGAGCTCGTCGATCGCGAAGTCGCGGTCGTCTTCGTCACCGCCTTTGATCAGTACGCCATGAAGGCCTTCGACGCCGCGGCCGTAGATTACCTGCTGAAACCCTTCGGACCCGACCGCTTGCAAACAGCTTTGCAGCGCGTGCGGCGGCGTCTGGGTGAAAAGCAGCCCATGCCTGTGGCCGCCGACCTGAAGGCCGCTGCCCGCGCCCCGGACCAGTTCATCGAGCGAATCGTGGTCAAAGACGGCTCGCGCGTCCAGATCATTCCCGTCGCCAAACTGGACTACGCCGAAGCGCAGGACGACTACGTTTCGCTGCACAGCGAAAAGAAGAACTACCTGAAGCAGCAGACCATTTCCAGCCTCGAATCCGCGCTCGACCCCGCCCGCTTCGTGCGCGTCCACCGCTCGTTCATCGTGAACCTGGAAAGAATCGCCAAGATCGAACCCTACACCAAGGACACGCGCGTCGTCCTACTGTCGGATGGTTCCCAAATCCCCGTCAGCCGCGCGGGGTATGCGAGGTTGAAGGAGTTGCTAGAGCGGTAGGGCGGACCCCCTGGTCCGCAGCCGGCGCCCCCGCCGGCTCTACGGCGTCACCACCACTTTCCCAAACTGCTCTTTCTTCTCCAGCCGCTCATGCGCCGCGCGGATTTCACTCAACGGATAAACCTTGTCGATCACCGGCTTCAGTTCCTTGCGGAACACAAACTTCAGCACCTGGTGCAGCTCCCCCACCGTGCCCATGAACGATCCCAGCAGCGACCACTGCTTGCTGAACAGATACCGCAGATCGAGTTTCACGTCCCACCCGGTGGTGTTCCCGCAGGTCACCAGACGCCCCGACATCGCGAGTGACTCGACGCTCTTCGGCCAAGTGGCCGCGCCAACGTGCTCGAAAACCACGTCCACGCCACGCTTGCTTGTGATCTTCTTCACCTCAGCCGCGATGTCCTGCCGGTAGTGATCGATCACATGATCAGCCCCCAGCTCTTTAGCCTGAGCCAGTTTCCGCTCGCCGCCGGCGGTCGCGATCACGCGGCAGTGGAACAGCTTCGCGATCTGAATCGCCGCAGATCCCACACCGCTCGAAGCCGCCAGCACCAACACGTCCTCGCCCATCTGCAACCTCGCCCGGCCCACCAGCATGTGCCACGCCGTCAGAAAGACGAGCGGCACCGCGGCAGCCCCTTCGAAGCCGAGGTCGTCTGGAATCTGGATCGCGGACCACTCCGGCACGGCGATCAGTTCAGCGTTTCCGCCATCCACGCCATAGCCGAAAATCGTGTAGCGGCGGCACATGTTATCGCGCCCCGCCATGCACTGGTCGCACTGCCGGCAGCTCAATCCCGGCGAAAGCAGCACGCGCCACCCCGGCTTCACCCGCTCGCACAACTCGCCGACTTCCACCACCTCACCCGCAATGTCGCTCCCCAAAATATGCGGCATCGCAAACTTCATTCCCGGAATCCCCGCCCGTACCCAGAGGTCGAGATGATTCAGCGCACACGCCCGCACCCGCACCAGAATCTGGTTCGCCTTGATCTTCGGCTCAGTAACGTCCTCGTAAGCCAGCACCTCGGGCGAGCCATGCTGATGTATGCGAGCAGCTTTCATCGGACACAGTATAACGAGGTGTCGAATACCGACTCAGTTGCGGTAGCATCAACACTCAGGGTACGAAAGCGGTGTTTGACCTCGGGGTTCCCCCGCAGCCGGCGGATCGGGGCCTGCCCCCTCAAGCGGAGCAAAGCCCCGATCCACGATGTCCTTCACCGACGACACTCCTGCTCCGGCTTTATTGAACGCCTGGACCGTGGTCCGCTGGAACAGCGGATCTCCTTTTGCGTAGTAGTAATCATCGGCGTTGTCCGGTGCGGTTTCCGATACCATCGCAATGGACATCATTTCCGATTTCACGTTAACACCGGGCTCTACATAGCATTCGTGCTCCGCGTCCGGGCAGGCAAACGCCCGGCATCCCACGCATTGGCTCACCCGCATATCATTCTCGTTGCTTCCACGACAGCAAGCCGATTACAGTCTAGACTAGAAGGACCTGGTTATCAGTGTTCACCAGAATGCGTAGGCGGCCCGGCCTCATATCGAGCGGGCCTTGTCTCTGCGGTCTGGCGCTCGGTAATCCCGAAGCGGGTGCAGAAACATGCCGCGAGCATTGCTGACTAAACCGTACCGCTGGCTAGCCCAGTATTACGACCAACTGTTCTCGTCTTTTCGACTCCCGCTCGACCTGGCACGTGAGCATGTTCTCCGCCGCATTCTGCCCCACGTGGAAGCCGCCTGTGATTTGGCGTGTGGCACTGGAACCACTGCTATGATCCTGGCGCGCAAGGGAATCAGAACCTACGCCGTGGATCTGTCGCCGCTAATGTGCCGCCTTGCCCGCGGAAAGGCCGCTCACGCTAGCCTGCCCGTTCACGTGCTCCGAGCCGACATGCGCAGCTTTCGGCTGCCAGAAGCCGTGGACCTGGTCACGTGCGAAGCCGATGCGCTCAATCACGTGCCGCACAAACGAGACCTCCGGTCGGTAGCCAAGGCAGTTGCGCGAGCATTGCGGCCTGGTGGCCATTTCTTCTTCGACGTCAACAACGCCATTGGCTTCAAGCGATACTGGTCGGCCACGGTCTGGTTCGAAAGGCCGGGCGTCGCCGTCGTGATGCGCAACGCTCACAACCCCCACGCTGATAAAGCCTGGAGCGATATCGAATGGTTCATCCGCGATGGAATTTACTGGCGCAGGCATCACGAACGCGTGGATGAGGTCTGCTGGGACGCCGACCAAATCCGTCGCGTCTTCCGAGACACCGGTTTTGACAAACTGTGGGCCTGGGATGCTGCTCCGTTTTTCAAGAACAATCCGCTGATCCGTCCGGGCTGCCGAACATTCTATTTGGCGCGGAAATCCCAAACCTGAGATCATCCCGGAAATATCTTGCTTCTCTCCGCACTTTCCTGATACAAGGAAGAGTTCAAGGGAGAGCGTCATCGTTAAATTCTGCGTGCTCGCGAGCGGCAGCTCCGGAAACTGCTCGCTCGTCGCCACTGACCGCACTCGCATTCTGATCGACGCCGGACTCAGCTTCAGAGAGCTCTCAAAACGCCTGGCATCCATCGGCGAACAGCCCGGCCGCATCGACGCAGTCCTCGTCACCCATGAGCACTGCGATCACATCTCCGGCCTCGCGCGCCTTGCGAAAAAGGTGGCTGCCCCTATCTACGTGACGCACCATACCGCGCCCTTGATCGATTGGGACAATGCTACGCCGCGCATCGAACGCTTTCAGGCGGGCGCACGCCTCTCCATCGGCGATATCGAAATCGACAGTTTCACCATTCCGCACGACGCCGTTGATCCCGTCGGATTCTGCGTTCGCGCGCAAGGCGTCAACATCGGCGTCGTCACCGATCTCGGCTATATTCCCGATTCCATCAAGTTTCACTTGCGCGGCTCGCACGTGCTGCTGCTCGAATCCAATCACGATCTCGACATGCTCAAGGTAGGGCCGTATCCGTGGGCCGTCAAGCAGCGCGTGATGAGCCGCAACGGCCACCTCTCGAATGAAGTGGTGGGAGACTACGTCACGCACGAATTTGATTCCACTACCGCCACCCTGATCTTGGGACATCTCAGCGAGCACAACAATCATCCTGAGATTGCGAGGATGGTGGCGCAGCAAGCACTGGACCGCCGCGGCCTGGGCACGCGCCTGGTCATTGCGAGCCAAAAGCAGCCAACGGAGGTATTTCAGTTTTGAGGCTAACGCAAGGCAAAAGACAAAAGGCAAAAGGCGAAGGACAAAAGTTTAATTCGGAAGAAGTGCCTTCCACCTCCCTTTTGCCTTTTGCCTTTTGCACTTTGCCTTTTGCCTTTGCTCCCGCCTTTCCCTTCCCATCATGATCCCTCGTTACACTCGTCCCGAAATGGGTCGCATCTGGAGCGACCAGAACAAATTCCAGCAGTGGCTTGAAGTCGAGCTGGCCGCTAGTGATGCGCTTGCCGAGCGCGGCGTCGTTCCGGCGGAGGCCGCGCGTCTGCTCCGCGCGCACGCCGGGTTCGATGTCGCCCGCATCTTCGAAATTGAGCGCGAAGTGAAGCACGACGTGATCGCGTTCACTACCGCGGTCTCTGAGAAGATGGCTGCCGCCGGCCATGCCGAAGCGTCCCGCTGGCTGCATTACGGGCTCACTTCAAACGACGTCGTCGATACCGCGCAAGCACTCCAAATCCGCCAGGCATCTCAGATCCTGCTTGCAGATCTGGATCGGCTGCGTCCGATCCTCAAGCGTCGCGCCTTCGAGTTTCAGCGCACCGTGCAGATCGGCCGCACACACGGCGTTCATGCCGAACCGATCACCTTCGGCCTGAAACTCGCCATCTGGTACGAGGAGGCAGGCCGCAACATCCGGCGTCTCCAGGCTGCGGCAGAAGACATGCGCGTGGGCAAAATCTCGGGCGCCGTGGGCACATTTGCGCACATCGGGCCAGAGATTGAGGAAGCCATCTGCGCGAAGCTCGGCCTGCGCCCAGCGCTGGTCTCTTCCCAGGTGATCCAGCGCGACCGCCACGCGAATTTCGTCGCCACACTCGCCGTACTCACGGCTAGCCTCGAAAAAATCGCCCTCGAAGTGCGGCATCTCCAGCGCACGGAGGTCCGCGAAGCCGAGGAGTATTTCTCGAAAGGCCAGAAGGGCAGCTCGGCCATGCCCCACAAGCGAAATCCGGTCACGTGCGAGCAGATCTGTGGACTCGCCCGCGTGGTCCGTGCCAACGCGCAAGCCGCTTTTGAAGACGTTGGCCTGTGGCACGAGCGCGACATCTCGCATTCGTCGGTCGAGCGCGTCATCCTGCCGGACTCGACCATCCTCGCTGACTACCTGTTGGAAAAAACCACAAACCTGGTCGATCAGCTCCTGGTCTACCCCGAGCGCATGCGCCGCAATCTCGACCTGACGCGCGGCCTCGTGTTTTCCGGCCAGCTCCTACTCGATCTCGCTGCCGCTGGCATGTTGCGGGAAGCCGCTTACCGCGTGGTCCAACGCCACGCCATGGAAGCTTGGGAAAACGAATCCGATTTCCGGGCGGCAGTCGAGTCCGACCCTGAAATCGCGCGTGTTCTCAGTCCTGAGCAGATCGCCGAAAGCTTCTCGCTCGATCGCCAGCTCCGTAACGTCGACAAGATCTTTGCGAGGGTGTTTCATGATCGTTAATCCCGAGATTGAGCGTTACCTGGAGAGCCTGCTACCAGCTCGCGACCCAGTTCTACAAGAAATGGAATCGGAAGCCGCCCGCCGCAATATTCCAATCATCGGACCGACTGTGGCGCGGGTGCTCGCGCAACTAGTGATGATGAACAAATCCAAGCGAATCTTTGAGTTAGGTTCGGCAATCGGCTATTCGACCATCTGGCTCGCTCGCGCAGCCGGGCCAGGTGCCGAAATTCACTACACCGACAGCAGTGTGGAAAATGCCCGCGAAGCCAGCAGCTATTTCGCGCGCGCCGGCGTGGCACCCCAAATACACGTCCATGTGGGGGATGCGCTGACCAGCCTGGCGCAGACTTCCGGCGAGTTCGATCTCATCTTTAATGATGTAAACAAAGACGGTTACCCCGCTGTCCTGGAAGCCGTACCGTCTCGCTTGAAACGCGACGGACTATTTGTCACCGACAACACGTTGTATCACGAGCGCGTACTGAATCCTAAAGAAGAGATCGACCGCGCGGTCATCCAGTTCAACCAAAAATTGTACGGATCAGTCCTTTTTTTCACAACACTGTTACCGATTCGTGATGGATTCAGCGTAGCTCTGAAGCTGTAGCCCGCATCCCTAACCCACCGTCTGACTTATTGTTACAAGGCTCTGGCACAAGTCTTACGTGCGTATCAGATTTTTCTTGGAAGATTTAACGGCATTAACTCTACTTACTTTAGTAGTGATTAAACTCCAGGATTCGGTTACAGTGGATGAGGAAAGGGATCGCATGACGCCAATCGCCGATTCCATCGGGGCTGCAACGGCCCGCGGAATGGAACTGGCTCGGGTACTCCTCGTCGAGTCGGATGTGGCTTCAAGGCTGACACTCCAAACACTGTTGCAGGCATGCGGTTATGCCGTCGACGTGGCGGCGTCCGCGGCGGAAGCTGTGGGGAAGCTGGACGATAGTATTTACGAACTAGTTCTGAGTGACCCGGATATGGAATCGCCGGAGGCCGGACGCGGGGTCATCGCTTATGCGAAGCGTAAGGAATACAAGCCGGCTACCGCAATGATTCGCAAGCACCGCGATGGCAGCGCGCGGGAGGACCGGAAGAAATCCAGCCGTCGTATGCTCGTGGAAGCTGAAGATCTGACCACTTTCCTCAGCCAGGTGGCTGAATTGATTAGCCTCCGTGCCACGCGCCGCTCCGAGCGGGCGCTCCGCCTCGCCTCCGCTAACTAGCCCAGCCCAAAGACAGCTTCTTCCAGGGAGTCGAGCGCACCATGGAAGAAGTGATCGCCCGCTTCAATCCAAATCATCCGTTTTGGTTCGCTGACGGTTGCGTACAGTCCTTCCATTTCGGCGCGGGGGGCGTACTGGTCCTGCGTGCTGGTGATAAAGAACTTAGGCACGGTACACGAAGACAAGTAGGCTGCGGCTCCGGCGCGAGTCGGAAAGCCTACGGCAATCAGCCGCGCAGCGTCTCCCAGCGCGCATCCGAGATTCAGGATTACGCGTGAACCGAAGGAAAAGCCTGCCAGCGAATAGGGCAGGTGGGGATAATGGGAGCGCAGCCAATCGAGTGCTACGCGAGCATCGTGAATTTCGCCGGCGCCGTCATCATGCCTGCCCTCGCTGCGGCCCACGCCCCGAAAGTTGAAGCGGAGCACCACCGCGCCATGACGCCTCAATCCGCGCGCCATACGGTGGACGACTTTGTTGTGCATGGTTCCGCCATGGAGCGGATGCGGGTGGCACAGCACGCACGCTTCGACCGGTGCGTGATCCTCGGGTTCTTCGACGATGGCTTCCAATTTTCCTGCCGGCCCATCGAGCCGGTGGGACTCGATGCGGCGCGGCACTAATTGGTCCGGTAATTGGTGAATTGCATGTCGATCCCGAAATCTGCGTTGCGCAGGAGTTGGATCGCTTGCTGCAAAGTGTCCCGGTCCCGGCCGCTCACGCGGATCAGGTCGCCCTGGATGGCGGCCTGCACTTTCAGTTTGCTGTCCTTGACCTTCTTGACGATCTCGCGCGCCTTCTCGATCGGGATCCCCTGCTGGAGAGTAACCTCCTGCTTGACCGTGGAGCCGGCGGCCTGGATCACCGCGCCGTAGGTCAGCCCTTTGAGCGGCACCTTGCGCTTGACCAATTTCTGCTGGAGGATTTCGTTGATCGCCTTCAGCTTGAACTCGTCCTTGCTGGCGAGAAGAATCTTGTTCTCCTTCTCATTCAGCTCAATCTGCGAGTGGGAATCTTTCAGGTCGAACCGCGTGATGATTTCCTTCATGGCCTGCTGAATGGCGTTGGACACCTCAGGCAGTTCGATTTTGGAAACAACGTCGAAGCTATTATCGGGCATGAGTTAAGAGAGCGAGCGGAATAAAGGAGTGCGAATGCGCACTACCGGCTCCGCGGGAGCTGGCGCAGGGGCCGGCTCGGTCTTGATTTCGACCGCCGGTGCGGGCGGCGTTACCGGTGCAGCCGGCTTCGGCGCGGCTGCTGACACGGCCTTGAGTTCGGCTGGGGCCGGTTTGGGTGGCAGTGGCGGCGCTGTCTTGGCTGGGACGGGAACCGCCGGGCGGCCTTCCGCTTCGAGCGCCACGACTACTTTATCCGTGATGTTTTCGATGATGGTGATCATTGATGCTTCGAGCGCCAGGATCACCGCGGCGCGCACCTGCTCCCGATCGATCGGCTTCGGAGCGGGTGCGGCCACTACGGCAGGCTTGGCCAGAACGGAAGCCGCCGGCTTTGCCGCGGCCTGAGTTGGCGCAGCCGCACTTGTTTCCGGTTTTTCGACCAGCGGCTGCAATGTGCCCAGTAGCACGCTGGCCTCAAACGGCTTTCTCACAAAGCCGTCGGACCCGGCGGATTGCGCGCGCGCCTCGTCGTAAGCAGTCACCGGGCCCGCCGTCAGGACCACACGCGTTTGCGGATACTTGCCGCTGGTCTTGATATACTCGCAAACCTCATACCCGTTCCGGCTGGGAAGTGAGATGTCAGCCAGCACGAGATCGGGCGCCAGATCTTTCAACCGCAACAGCGCGGTCTCGCCATCGGTAACCGTCGCGACCTCGAATCCCTCGTCGCGAAGGATACGTTCCCCCATGCGTTGGGCGTGCGGGCTGTGGTCGGCGAGCAGAATGCGGCTCATTGGCTTGGTGGCGTCTGTGTTTGTGGCTGTGCCTGCGCTGGCTGCGCCTGTGTTTGCGGTTGCGCCTGTGCCGGTTGCGCTTGCTTCTGCTGAGCCGCTTGCTGCGCCGCCTCAGCCTGCAACTGTTTCTTGCTCTTTTTCTTCTTCACCGGCTGGTGGTTGGTGGGAAGCGGCTGAGCAGCGGCTGTGCTGGCCGGTTCAGCCGATCTCGCCGCGGATCCATCGGTTGCGGCTCCGCTCGCTGCGGGCGCCGTCGCACCAGCCGGCGCTGCTGCTGCACCCGCTCCAGCAGCGCGAGCATCCGGTTTGGTATCGAGCGCGGTCGTATCGGTCACCGTTTGAACACTGACATCCGTTGTTCCAGCGCCACCACTGCCAGGCTGGGTGATCGCCGCCGCCACCGGTACGCTGAGCGGAACCGGGGGCCGGTTGGTAACCATCGCCGGAGTGCCTGATTTCGCGGCAGTATGCATGTCCGGATCATGCCGGAATGAATCCAGCAAACGCGAACGATAGCCCAACTTGCGGCGGTTCGCCAACTCCCACTCCATCCACGCTTTCTTGACCGGATCGGCTTCCGGCACCGGTCGATTCATGTCTTTGAGCTTTTCGGCGGCGTCGTCCGCGTGACCGCTTAACGGGTAATCCTTCACAATGCGCGTGTAGGCGGCCGCGGCTCTGTCTTCGAAACGATCGCCCATCTTCTGATACGAATCGGCCAGTTGCCACAGTGTTTCATCCGCAAGGCTGAACAGCGGGTATTGGTCGACTACGTATTGCAGGCGGTTGGCCGCAGCCGGAAAGCTCCCCTTGGCGTGGTAGAACATCCCGGCTTTATACTCACCGCCGGCCAGCACTTCCTGAACGTCGCGCAGCATCTGCTGTGCCTGCGGTGCGAACTTGCTGTTGGGATACTCCACCAGCAACTGGCGGCACTCATCCTCGGCACGGATCGCCTGGTTACGGTCGCGGTCGGCCTTCTCCATCTGTTTGTAGTGGATCTGGCAGACTTTCTCCTGCGACTCAGCAGCCTCTTCCATCGTCGGATAGAACAGCTTGAAGTCTTTGTACTCGGCCTCGGCCTGGGCCAGGCCGTGCGAGCCGCCCTCGCGATACCAGCTATCGGCGATGGCGAGCTTGGCCTTGGCCAGGTATTCGCTAGTGTCGTAGGTGTTGATCAGCGTATTCAGCGTGATGCGCGCAACTTCGTAGCGGCCGTGCTCAATATCGTTAATGGACTTGTCGAACAGAACCTTGTCGGGCTGATCGGTCTTCTTGGTGATGGGGTTTTCGTACTTCTTCTTCTTGAACGGCCAGGCGCCCTGGAGCACCAAAGTTGTGATCGCCACCACGGCGATGAGCTTAAGAACGCGATTTTGACCCAGCAGCATGTTTCCTTCCTAAACCCGCACAGCGGTGGCCTCTTCGGCGGCCTGACGCATCTGAACGACAGCCCTAACGGGATCCGGTGCGTGAAATATGGACGACCCTGTCACGATCCAGTCACACCCGGCCCGCACCGCATCGGCGACGTTTTCGAGCGTAATGCCGCCGTCAATCTCAATCGAAAACTGCAAACGCCTTTCCTGGCGTTTCCGGTCCAGCTCCCGGACTTTCTCGAAAGCGTGCGGAATAAAGTGCTGCCCGCCGAATCCCGGGTTGACACTCATGATAAGCACGTAGTCCGCCACATCCAGAATGTCGTCCAGCATCGCCACCGGCGTAGCCGGGTTCAATACCACGCCCGCCAGTGCGCCCTCGCTCTGGATCATGCGTAAGGTACGGTCCAGATGGACGCATGCCTCCTGGTGCACCGAAACCTGGTTCGCGCCAGCTCGGATGAACACAGGCGCGTAAGTGTCCGGATCCTCAATCATCAGATGCACATCCAACCGGCAGCGGGTGACCTTGCGGATGCTTTCCACCACGGGCGGCCCGATCGTGAAATTCGGCACAAAATGGCCGTCCATCACATCGAGATGCAGCATCGTTGCGCCGCCGCGCTCCACACGCGCGATCTCTTCACCGAGACGGGTGAAGTCCGCCGCGAGAATCGAAGGGACAATTTGTGCCATTCAGCCTGTGGAAATCTATGTCATTTTAACACAGCGGCAAAAAAGCCGTCGCCCGGGTAAACGCCCGGAATCCGCCGCATAATGTGAACCGGCTGGAGACCGAGCGCGTCGATGACACCGTCGTTTTCTTCCCGCTCGAGCGAGCAGGTGGAATAGACCAAAACGCCGCCCGGCGCCAGCGCTTCGAGGGCGTTCCGCAGCAACACGACTTGGCGATCGTGCAGTTCCTGGATGTCGGATGGGCCGATGCGCCACTTGATTTCCGGATTCCGTGCGAGCGTGCCCGTGCCCGAGCACGGCGCATCCAACAAGATGCGGTCGAACGAGGCGCGGAAAGGCAGCGGACGCGTGCCATCGAGATGAACCACGTCCACACCCAGCGTTTTGAGCATCTCCACGCGCTTGGCGTGGAAGTCACAGGCCACGGCCCGCACGCCGGATTCGAGCGCCTGCGCGGTCTTGTTGCCCGGCGCCGCGCAGAGATCGAGGAAGCGCAGGCCCGGCGCGAGATCGAGCAGCGGAACAACGGACTGCGAACCGATATCCTGAATGCGAAGGCCAGCCGGCGCCCCGGAAACCAGATGGTAGCAGCCAGGAATTTCGGTGGGCTCGGCGGAGACACCGGCGGGGAGCGAAGCGGTTGGCGGGACGCGGAAATAGGTCTCCGGGGGCTTCAAGTTGGCGCGCGCGATGAGCGGCGTCACTTCGGGGCCGAACTCGCGGTCCCAGTGTTCGAGCAGCCACTCGGGATGCGAAAGCGCGGTCGAGCGATCGGGCCAATCCACCGCTTCCCGTCCCACCTTGCGCAACACGGCGTTGGCGAAGCCCGCGGCGGAACGGAACCCGGCTTTCTTGACCAGTTCCACGCTCTCGCTGACGGCGGCGTGGGGCGGGACGCGGTCCAGATATCGCAGTTGGTATACGCCCATGCGCAGCGCGAGGAGCACTTCGAAATCGAGCTTGCGCAGGCCGCGGCCCGAGTAATGCTCAATCAAGAAATCGAGCTGCGCCTGGTAACGCAGCACACCGAAGACGATCTCCGAGGCGAGCCCGGCATCGCGCGCGTCGAGTGGCGCGGCGCCAGACGCCAGCAGGTCCGAGGCATAACCGCCGCGTCCGACCTTGCGGAGAGTCTCAAAGGCTAATAAGCGGGCGGGGGACACGATGGGAGGGCCTGTGCCAACTATAATCAATTTGTGGAGCTGGAAAAAACTCTGCTGCGCAAGGTCGGTGAGGCGATCCATCGCTTCAAAATGATTCGCGATGGTGATCGCGTGGCCGTGGCGCTTTCGGGAGGCAAGGATTCGCTCACGCTTCTCGATGCCCTGCTGCTGCTCGCCAAGCGCGCGCCCGTCGAATTCTCGGTGTGCGCGTTCACCGTGGAGCAGGGGAAATTTCTCCGGCCGATCGAGCCGCTCGGTGACTATCTGTGCGAACGCGGCATTGCGTGGACCTACTTTCGCGATAATCCGTCGATGCGGTTGCTGGAAGACCAGCCCGATCACGGTTGCGACCTTTGCAGCCGCTACCGGCGGCGGGCGGTTTACGAGATCGCGCGTAATCTGGGCGCGAACGTCATCGCTTTCGGGCACACGGCGGACGATTTTTGCGAGGCATTACTCCGTAACACGCTGTTCACGGGCCGCTTAAGCGCGCTGCCGCCGGTGACGCACTCGCGCGACCGCGAGTTTCAGCTGATCCGGCCGCTGGTTTTCGTGACCGAGGATATTACATCGGCCTATGCGCAATCGCTCGGCGCGCCCATTGTGCCCTGCGGCTGTTCGCAGCGTACCGGGACCGTCCGCCGCTCGCTGCGCCAGATTTTCTCCGAATTGGAGCAGGAATATCCCCACCTGAAGGAGAACATCCTTTCCGCCATGGGGAATGTCGATACCAGCCGTCTACTCGACACGCGATACCTGGATTCCGATGGAGCGGAGAAGCCCCTGACAGAGCATTTTCCGATTGTGAGCGACTAAGAACCGCTGCCAGGCAGCGCGCTCTCTACTATGTCGAACGTGTGGGCTGAAGTTCCGAAGCCTTGGCGCCCAGCTTCTTGAGGAGCCGAATTGCTTGGGTTCGCTCCGGCTGTGACAAGCCTGAGGTGGCTTGTTCCATGGCTGCGGCGTGTTCCGCGAACGCGCACTCGATCAACTTCCGCCCCGCGCGAGTCAAATGCACGATGCGAGCCCGCCGGTCTTCGGGATCGTCTCTCCGCTCCACCAGCCCTTTTGCCTCCAGGCGGTCAATGGCGACGCTGATGGAGCCGCTGGTCAGCCGGATCTTAGCGCCGAGTGTGCTCACCGGAAGCGGGCCCTTGTGCAACAGCGCTTCCAGAACGCCGAAGTCGGAAAGCCCCAGCCCCAGCGCGCGAATGCTTTGATGCGCATGGGCTTGCAGGGCGTCGAAGGCCTTCCAGAGAACCAGCCAGAGATGGATGCCGCCGAGCTTAAGTGGCGTCTCTGCTTGAGATTCCAGGGGTTGAATCCTTTCTAGTACCTTTACATCAATATACTCGATGCCAAGGTAATTGGCAAATGAGGACGATATGCCGAAGACAAAGCCGCGCAGCGTTGCGCGAGTGATTGAGAGCAGTCATGTGATGGAAGGCGCCGGGGTGTCCATCCGGCGTTCGTTCCCAACCGCGGACTTAGACGACCTGGATCCGTTCCTGTTGCTGGACCACATGGGTCCGATTCAATTCGCTCCTGGGCAGGCGGTGGGGTTCCCCGACCACCCGCACCGCGGCTTCGAGACCGTCACCTACGTTCTGGAAGGCGCGATGGAGCACCGGGATTCGAAGGGGAATCACGGCGTGCTCGGCCCGGGAGACGTGCAGTGGATGACGGCCGGTTCCGGTGTGGTTCATTCCGAAATGCCGGGCGAGGAACTCCGCAACAAAGGCGGCCGGCTCGCAGGATTCCAGTTGTGGGTGAACCTGCCGAAGGCGGCGAAGATGACGGAGCCACGTTACCAGGAGGTGGCGGCGGCGCGTTTGCCAGTTGTCGAAACGCCGTCGAGGGACGTCAAGGTCAAGGTCATTGCCGGGGAATCGTTGGGACAGCGTGCGGCCATCGAGACGCGGACCCCGATGCTGTACCTGCACTTCACGCTGCAACCCGGCGCGAGCGTCACGCAAGCTGTACCGGCGGAATACAACGCGTTCGCGTATGCCATCGATGGCGCGGGCCTCGTTGGGCCGGTACCGCTCGACGAAGGCCACTTGGCCCTGTTCGCCAAGGACGGCGATCGCGTCGAGTTGTCGAATCCTGCAAGTGCCCGGAAGCCATTCAATGTCCTGCTGATTGCCGGTGCGCCCATCGGTGAGCCTGTAGCGCGCTACGGCCCCTTCGTGATGAACACCAAGGCGGAAATCTATCAGGCCTTCGAGGACTACCGCAGCGGTCGCATGGGCGTGATTGAAGCGCGGTAAGCGCGGCGTTTCGCTTAGACCTTGGCTGGCGCCGGCTGCTCCGCTTCCGCCTCGGTGGGAGTCAGATCGAACAGGTAACCAAAGCCGCGTACGGAGCGGATCAGCGCCGGACTGGCGGGGTCCGCTTCCACTTTTTGCCGCAGCCGGAGAATGTGCACGTCGACCGTGCGATCGGTCACGGCGCGGTCGACGCCCCATACATAGTCGAGCAATTGCTCGCGGCTGAACACGACGCCCGGACGGCTCATCAGAAATTCGAGAAGCCGGAACTCGGTAGCGGTCAGCGTGAGCGATTTTCCGTGCAGGCGTACGCGGCAACTGTCGCGATCCAGCTCCAAACCCTCACATCGCAGGATGCGCGTGGGCGCGGCCGGCGTGCGCAACTGGCTGCGAACGCGGGCGATTAACTCCCGTAGCGAAAACGGCTTGACTACATAATCGTTCGCGCCAAGCTCCAGGCCGAGGATGCGGTCGCTCTCCGACGCGCGGGCGGTCAGGAAAATCACAGGGATGTGCGCCAGGTCGGGGCTGGACCGGATGCCACGGCAGATCTCGATCCCGTCGGAATCGGGCAGCATGATGTCCAGAATCAACAGATCCGGCCGTTCCCGCCGGCAGAACTCCAGTGCCCCTTTGCCGGTGGGCGAGCCAGCGAAGCGAAACCCTTCTTTTTCAAGGTTATACTTCAAAAGCGCGAACAGATCAGCATCGTCCTCAATCAGGGCTACCGTTTTCATGCTCACCTCGTCCCTGAAGATAACGCGCCTGTTGTTACAAATCAATTACAGCTTGGTTAAGTGTGAATGAACTTCTGCAGATTCGGTACTCAATGGGTCATAGCGTACACAACATAGTTGACGCCAATGCGAATACCGAGGTCGGAAAACTTGGCTGGGTACTCGGGGTTGTCGGCGTGCTCCCAGGAGTCGCCTAAGTCCATGTCATGGCATATGGCGACCATGAGCCGGCCCTTGTCGTCATAAATGCCGCGCCAATGCGGGTCGACGCCGTCGTGTTCATAGGTCCGTCCGGTGTGCACAAACTGTTCGCCAGGGACCTGGTAACGCTCGCTCAGATCGTAAATGGTGTGGAAGATTTGGTCGGAGTTATTGAGGTCAACGATCTGGCGGTCCGGGAACACCTTCTTCATGCTGGCATTGAAAACTTCCCACTCGAAGGTGCCGTGGAAATCGTCGCACATGAAGAAGCCGCCGCGTAGCAGGTAGTCGCGAAGCTTGGCGGCCTGCGCGTCGGTCAGCGACCAGTAGCCCACTTCGACAGCGTAGAGGAATGGCCAGTAATAGATCTCGTCGGGATCGTCGATGTTAACGCATTGCTCGACCGAGCGCGCGTGAATGCGCGTCAGACGGCGCATGGCGGCCGAGAGATGGCGATCGGAGCGAGGGTAATCGATGGTCCAGTTGGCGCGGCCGTGTTGCCAGTCCGGGTTGCCGCGCAGGCCGTAAGCGCCGGGGATGGCGGGATACATGAGCCGGGCGAACACCCACTCGGTCTTTTCCTGGAAATCGGGAGGAACGGGGTAATTTTCGTATTCGGCGCCAGGATACTCCTTCCAGGGACGCTGAAACGCGTAAACCGCACCCAGAAGAGATACGCCCACCGCGCCAGCAACGAGAGTATTTCGCAACCGCATGGGCGCAACCTGCTTCCGGATTTCAGAATAGCATGGGCGAATTGCGCGCAAGAGAGCAGCGGCGTCCCACTGAACCGCTGAGCCTTGAGCAGCCACCCCTCGAACGTCCATTAACCATCGATAACGAGAAAGACCATTACGGACGGGGACATGTAATGCCCTTTGCGAGGGTTTATCCTATGCATGAGTCGGACCTGCGGAAGCCCCTGCCAACGCAGACGCCGACTGATGCGTAAAATGGCTGATTCTCACCTCAGAAATGTGATCGCGGTCATCGCGATGGTGGCTGGAGGCATGGCGGTGGGCTGTTCGTCCGAGCCACAGCCCCCGGATCTCACCGCGATCAGTGCAAGCACACTCATCTCGCAAAGGTAGTCCCGAGACGAGCTGAATCACTTCACCGTGACCTTCCACTCCGACACGCTCATCGGATGCGGCGTGCAAAACGATCTCTGGAATCTTGTCGAGACCGTAGATCGAGGCTTTACGCGCAGCGCGTACCAACTCACAGCGAGAGGAAGTAAAGTCCTGTTCGCGATCGATCTGAAGGAATCAGGAAAATTACATGAGATCACACTTCGGGGACCCTACCGCTTCGAAGTGACCGGCATCACACCGGGCAGCCAGCCCGACATACGTCAGGTCGAAATTCATTGGGAAATCGACTGGGACAAGGCGCCGGCGGAACTGAAGGCATGCGTGCCAAAATTTGAATTGTCGGGATCCCAGGTGGCGCTCTTCAAACTCGCCGGAATAGAGTGGAGATTTCTTTCGTACATCAAGCCCGAAGATGTAGCTGCGCCACCGCCGGGCACCGCCCCGTCCCTGGATAAAATCTCCTGACGGCTGCGCGGGCCGTGGGCTTTACGGGGACCGGGCTATGGCAGGAGTAATCAGTACGTCGCCCGCCCGCCGCTCGCGTCGTAGCATTGGCCGGTCACAAACGAGCAGTCGGGGCTGGCGAGGAAGTGCACGACAGCGGCGATTTCGTCGGGCGTTCCGGTGCGGCGCATGGGGATGCGCTGCGTCATGTAGTCCACCTGCTCCGGCGTTAACTGGTCGAGGATATGGGTGCGGATGACGGCGGGCGCTACGGCATTCACGCAAATGCCTTCGGTAGCGACTTCCTTGCCCACCGATTTGGTGAAGCCAATGACCGCCGCTTTTGTGGCCGAATACGGCGACATGTTGGGATTGCCTTCTTTGCCGGCGATGGAGGCGATGTTGACCACGCGGCCGTAACGGCGCTCGCGCATGTGAGGAATCACGGCGCGGGTGCAATAAACCACGCCCAGCAAGTTGACGGCGATGACACCTTGCCAGTCTTCGTCGGTCTGTTCCCAAATAGGCGCGGCTTTGCCGGCGATGCCGGCGTTGTTTACCAGAATGTCGATGCGCTTGCGGCGCCCGGCGACGGCGTTGATGGCGGCGTTGACCGACTCCGATCGAGAGATGTCGATCTCCAGCGGAAAGGCCTCGCCGCCGATCGAGCGGGCGACTTCGGTGGCGCCTTTGAGATTGAGGTCCGCCACTCCGACCGCCGCGCCGGCGCTTGCGAGACGGCGCGCAATAGCTTCCCCGATCCCCGTCGCCGCGCCGGTGACGATGGCGGTCTGGCCGGTAAGCTCGAAGGCCATCGGCTACTCTTCTTTGGTGACCTGGACGGTGATCTCCACCGGCACTTCGCGGTGCAACCGTACGGTCACCTTGTGTTCGCCGATCTGCTTGATGGGCTCGTTGAGCTGAATCTTGCGGCGATCGATCGTATAGTTTTGCTTCTCGAGCGCCTCGGCGATGTCCTTGGCTGTCACGGAACCGAAGAGCTGATCGTTCTCGCCGGCCTTTTGCGCGATGGTGACAGTGACGGCGCCCAGAATCTTGCCCAACTCCTGAGCCTCGTCCTTCTCCTTGGCCTCGCGGCGCAGATGCGCCTGGCGCTCCTGCTCGACGATCTTCCGGTTGGAGTCGTTTGCCGGCACCGCCAGCCGCTTTGGCAGCAGATAATTGCGCGCGTAACCGGCGGCGACTTTCACCACCTCTCCGCGCGCGCCCAGTTTTTCGATATCTTCCCGAAGAATGATTTCCATCTGATGTCTCCTGCTTTATATCGACGCCGCGAACGGCAGCAGCGCGATGTTGCGCGCCTTCTTGATGGCGTCGCTCAGCCGCCGCTGGTGCGGAGCGCAGACGCCCGAAATACGGCGCGGCACGATCTTGCCCCGCTCCGCGACAAAGGACGAGAGCAGCCGCACATCCTTGTAGTTGATGTCGTCAATCTTCTCGACGCAGAAGCGGCACACCTTTTTGCGCCGGAAGTACTGTTTCTTTTGTGTGGCGACAGCCTTATCGCCGCCGGTGGGCCTTTGGCCCGCGCTGCCTGGTCTTCCCTTGGATTCCGCCATTTCGATTCTCCTCGCTTACTCCGCCGCCGGCGCGGGCTCGCCCGGTGCCCCTCGTTCGCCGAGCATCTGTTGGGACACCGACGGCTGCGCCGGAGCCGGGGCCGCGGTGGCTTTCCGATGCGCCCGCTTGTCGCGTTCCTTCTTGCGCTTGTCCAGGCGCTTGAGCGTCTGGTCGATGCGCACCGTCAGAAACTTGATCACCAGGTCCGACACGCGCAGACGGCGCTCGAACTCTTTCACGGTTTCAGGCGCGGCGTTGAACTGGAACAGCACATAAACGCCTTCGCGGTACTTATCCACTCTGTAAGCCAGCCTGCGCTTGCCCCACTTTTCGGCCTTGTCCACGGACCCGTTGGCGGCGGTGACGACCGATTTCATCTGCTCGATGAACTGGTCGATCTCCTCCTCCGGCGCGTCCGGTTTCACGATAAACAACTCTTCGTAGATTCTCATTCTTCCTCGGTTTTTAAGCCTTGGGCGCGACGATTGAATCTCGTCATGGACTTTTCGACGCCTTCGGCAATTAGGGAAGCCACTGCGTCCGCCCCACGGCCGACGAGCTCCTCCGCCTGCTCCTGCCGCGAGCGCTTGATGGGCGCCAGCAGGTACTCCGCACCATCGCGGAGTTTGTGGCCCGGGTTGATCCCGAGCCGTACTCTCACAAAATCCGTGGTCCCAATCTGGCTGATGATCGACTCCGGACCATGGTGCCCGGCCGCCGAACCGCGCGGCTTGATTTTCATTTCGCCCCACGGCAAATCCAGCTCGTCGTAAACCAGAATCAAATCCTCCGCTGCAAACGAGTGCTTCGCCATCAGCGGTTCGACCGACGTGCCGCTGAGATTCATGTACGTCTGCGGCTTGGCCAGCATCACCGGCCTGCCGGCAATTTCGCCCACGCCAGTCAGCGCTTTGGAATCTTTGCGGTTCACGCGGATCGCATGCCTTTCGCCCAACAGGTCGATGACCCGGAAACCCAGGTTGTGAGGAGTATTTTCATACTCTTCCCCCGGATTCCCCAGGCCCACCACCAGGAACATTCCAGGCTACTTTTTCTTGGGCTTGGCTTCGCCCTTCGCCTCAGGTTTGGCTTCGGCCGCGCCTTCCTCTTCCTTCTTGCCCTTCTTGATGACTTCGGGCTCAGCCGCGGCGCCTTCGGCGGCGGGAACGGCAGCCGCTTCAGCAGGCTCCGGCTCAGCCACGGCCTTGAGGGCGACGCAGTGCGCGATCACGGCATCGGGTGGGCTGACCAGTTTGACCGAGCCCGCGAGCTCAATGTCGGCAGCGCGTTTGCTCTGCCCGATCAGGAGTTCGGTGACGTCGACCGCGAAGTGTTCCGGAATATCGTCCGGCAGGCATTCGATTTCGATTTCGCGCGTGACGATTTCGAGGAGGCCGCCCTGCTGCTTAACACCTTTGGGCTCGCCTAACGAGGCGACGGGCACGGCCACGCGAATACGCTTGGTAAGATCGATGCGCTTCAAGTCAACGTGCAGCAGATGGCCCTTGATGGGATCATACTGCTCGTCCACGAGCATCACCGGCGTGTTCTCGCCGCCTTGCACGTTCAAGTTGAAAATGGTGTTGTGGCCGGTTTTGCTGCGCAAGATGCCGGTAATCTGGCGGGGACTGACCGAGACTGCTACCGGGTCTTTATAAGCGCCATAAACCACGCCGGGAATCAAACCCGAGCTCCTGGTGCGGCGTGCTTCGTTCTTCCCGCGGGTGGCACGCGCCTCCGCGGCAACTGTAACGTCCGTTCTCATTTCATCTCCTCAATCGGGACGCAAGTCCGAGCGCCACGAGTGTGGCTCCGTGGGTTGCGTGGCCCGCAATCTCTCAAACAAACAAAATACTGACCGAAGTCTCCTCGTGGATGGACTGCACCGCCCGCGCGAGCAAAGGCGCGACCGAGAGCGCCTTGATCTTGGCGCACTGCCTAGCCTTCTTCGTCAGCGGAATCGAGTTGGTAACCACCACTTCCTTCAATTTCGATTTTTGAATCCGGTCGACCGCCGGACCCGAAAGAACCGCATGCGTGGCGCAGGCGGAAACGCTGGCCGCGCCATGTTCGAGCAGCGCCTGGGCGCCTTTCACCAGCGTTCCAGCGGTATCAATCAGGTCGTCCACCATCAGGCAATTGCGGTCTTTCACTTTGCCGATCACGTTCATCACTTCCGCCACGTTCGCTTCTTCGCGGCGCTTATCAATAATCGCCAGCGGCGCATTGAGCCGTTTGGCGAACGCCCGGGCGCGCTCCACACCGCCCGCGTCGGGCGATACCACCGTCAGGTTCCGGATCTCCAGCGGCCGGAAATAATCGATCATCACCGGCGTACCGAACAGATGGTCCACCGGGATATCGAAAAATCCCTGGATCTGCGCCGCGTGCAAATCGAGCGCCAGCACGCGGTCCGCGCCGGCAGCTTCAATCAGCGTGGCTACCAGTTTGGCGGAAATCGGAACGCGGGGTTTGTCCTTGCGGTCCTGCCGGGCGTATCCATAATAGGGTAACACTGCCGTGATGCGTCCCGCTGAGGAGAGCTTGAGGGCGTGGATCATGAACAGCAGCTCCAGAATGTGATGATCCACTGGCGTGCAGGTGGGCTGGACCACGAAGACGTCTCCGCCGCGCACGTTTTCCTGAATTTGAATGTTGTTTTCGCCGTCCGCGAACGGCTTCACCTGCGCCTGGCCCAGCTCGATCCCGAGGTTCAGGCAAATCTCCTCGGCCAGCGCGGGGTTGGCGTTGCCACTGAACACCTTGATTCGATCGGGACTCATCGCTCGTATCGGCTTTGGGGCGGCCATAGATTCTGTTTTGTGTGTGCTCCGAGACGTCTCCACCACTCGGAGCGATATCTTGGGCGGCTCACCAACGTGATGGGAAAAACTCGTTCCTTTCCGAGCGATTGAATGGCGCGAGGAAGTTTCTCGCGCTCCGGGAACAGCCCAAAAACCGCCGAACCACTCCCACTCATCAGAGCGGGCCGCGCCCCCAGCTTGAGTAGCCCCTGCTTGATTGATTTTAACGCAGGATGCCGGCGGAACACGACCGTTTCGAAATCATTTTGTCCCCATGACGATTCGGCTTCGATCGCACATGGCGGAATTCCGCGCCAAGCTGTCGACTGGAAACTAACTATTTTATTTTGTTGTGATTCTGCTGTCAATTGGGCGCTCAGCGCACGGTAGGCCTCGGCGGTCGAAACATGGATGTTGGGTGCGACCACTAGGCCCGCGCCCGGCGCGTGGTCGGGCAGCGGATAGAGTTCCGTACCCCGGCCCACGGCTACCGCCGTTCCGCCCAGCAGGAAGAAGGGAACATCGCTGCCTAATTGCGCGCCAAGATCGAAAAGGGCGGGCCAGTCCAGCTTTCGACCGGTGAGCACGGGCAGCGCCAGCAGCACCGCGGCGGCATCGGAGGACCCGCCACCCAGACCCGCGCCCATGGGAATGCGCTTGTCGAGGTCGAACTCGACCCGGCCGGTAACCCGCATGGCATCCATACAGGCGCGCGCGGCCCGGGCGACGAGATTGTCGGGGATCTCGACGTTGCCGCCAACCTCGACGCTGGTTTTGCGCGATGGCGTAAACCTCACTTGGATGCGATCGGCCAGCGAGATGGTTTGGAAGATGGTGCGCAGCTCGTGATAGTTGTCGGCCCGGCGGTAGAGCACGCGCAGATCGAGATTGATCTTCGCGAATGCGTGGAGCCGCGCGGTGCGCGCACCGGCCGTCATTTGTCGTATTGCAAAAGCGAGAACACGTCGTAGCCCGCCAGTTTGTCGCGGCCGTTGAGGAAGGTCAGTTCGACGACGAAGCCCATGCCGGCGACCTTGCCGCCGACCTTTTCGACCAGTTTCGTCACCGCCGCGGCCGTGCCACCGGTGGCGAGAAGATCGTCCACGATCAGAACGCGGTGGCCAGGCTCGATCGCGTCGGTGTGAATCTCTAGGCTGTCGGCGCCGTATTCCAACTGGTAACTGACGCTGACGCGCTCCGAGGGCAGCTTTTTCGGCTTGCGCACGGGCACGAAGCCGGCGCCCAAAGCATAGGCCAGTGTAGGCGCGAAGATGAAACCGCGGGCTTCGATGCCGATCACTAAATCAACGCCCGCACCCTGATAATGCGCCTTCAGGGCGTCAATCACATCGTGGAAACCGTGCCGGTCTTTGAGCAGCGTGGTGATGTCATAAAACAGGATCCCCGGCTTCGGGTAGTCGGGAACTTCGCGGATCAGCTTCTTGAGATCGTCGTGGTTATTCATTAAGCCTCAATGTGAAAAGAACCGTATTGTTGCACGCCGGCTTCGTGCTCTTCAACGCCGCGCACGTCGGCAAAGCGCGGGCCTTTCCATAGCCGCCCGGCCAGCTCGGAAAGCTGTTCGCTAGTGCCCACCGCGTAAACCTCCACGCGGCCATCGTCGAGATTGCGCGTATAGCCGCTGACGTGGAGATCGGCGGCCGTCGTCTGCGCGAAATAGCGGTAGCCCACACCTTGGACGCGTCCGCGAATAAAGTAACGCTTGGCAATGACGTTGGGTCTTGACATGGCGCCGGTATCCAGAGTAGCGCACGCGGGAAGCATAATAATGGAGAATAAATCGTGCCCCGCTTGAGTTCGTCCGGCAAGCTGATTCTCGCGCTCACAGCCATTGGTGTGCTCCTCGGCCAGACTGGCGCCCCGGCCGGGCTGGATGAGGCGGCCGCGGACTTCGAGCAGGGGCGAACGGCCGAAGCCGGGCAGAAGCTGGATGCCATCCTCAAGGATCATCCAGCGGATTTGCGCGCGCTTGTTCTAAAGGCCGCGGTTCTGGATGCTCTCGATCACCATGCCGAAGCGGAAAGTTATTACCAGCGCGCGCTCAAACTGGCGCCCGGTTCCGCGCAGGTGCTGAACAACGCGGCCAACCACTACCTGGCGAGCGGAGATCGCCGGCGGGCGCGCGAGTTGTATCTCAAGGCGATTGCCGCCGACCCGCATCACGTCAACGCGAATTTGCAACTGGCCGAGATGAGCGTCGAAGATAAGCGCGGCGCGGAGGCGCTGGCCTACCTGAATCGGCTGGGGGACGCCATGAATTCCGACGCCGCGGCGCTGCTGGTGCGCGCCAGGGCTCTGGCGTTGACCGGGCGCTGTGCCGACGCCGGCAGGCTCCTAGAGAGTCTCGAAGGCCAGGCCGGCGCGGGCCCGAGCCTATTCTTCACGACGGGTTTGGCTTTTGCCGAGTGCAAGAAGTATGACCAGGCAGAGCGATCTTTTTCGCGCGCGTTGGATGCCGATCCGAAGAATTTCGAGTTCCTCTACAACCTTGGACTCGCCGCGCTCGAAGCGGGCCACGCCCCCCGCGCGACAACCGTTCTCGAGACTGCCCTCAAAGAGCGTCCGGACGACGTGGACTGTCTCTATGCGCTTTCGGGTGCTTATATGAAACAGGACCAGCCCGTCGATGCCGCCGCGCTTCTGACCAAAGCGCAAAAGCTGGCGCCCGGGCGCGCGGACGTGCTGCTCCTGCTGGCTCAGGTGTCTTACCATCTCGAGTTCTACGAAGATGCGGCAGCTTCGTATACCCGATATCTCAAACTGAAGCCGGATGACGACGCCGCCAGGCGCGAGCGTGGCATGTCGCTGGCCTGCGCCGACCAACCCGCGAGCGCTCTAGCCGATCTCGATTGGTATGTGCGCAAGCATCCGCGCGATGCGACGGGGTTCTACGAACTCGCGATTGCGGAGCACTTTGCGGATAGGGGCAAAGCTTTTCAGGCCCTGGACCGGGCATTGGCGCTAGATCCCGGCATGATCCAGGCGCATTACACGCGAGCCCTGCTCAACATCGAAGAGCAGAAATCGGCAGAGGCCATTGACGACTTGCGCTTCGTTTTGGCGCGGGAGCCTGCTGACTACAAAGTGCTCGTTCACCTGGGGCAGGCGTATCTCGATGCAGATCGCGCGGGCGAAGCTGCGGAGGTTCTGAAACGGGCCGTTGACCTTGCGCCCAGCCAGCCGGCGGCTCTCCTTCATTACCACAAGGCCCTGGCGCGGCTCGGCCGCAAAGAGGAAGCGGTGGCCGTGCTGTCACGCCTGAAGCAGGCCGATTCCGCGGCGCAATTCCGCAAGCCGCAGGCCGGCTTGATCGACTATCTCAGCCTTTCTCCCGCCGAGCAGCGCGCCCGCTATCTGACGAACCTGCGCAAGAATGTGGAGGATTACCCGGCGGACCCGCGCTGGAAGATCCGGCTGGGAAAGGAGCTGCTGGCGGACGGAAAATCCGCCGAGGCACAGGAGATTTTCCGCTCCGTAAAGACGTCCGTGCCGGACCCCGAGATTCTCGCGAACTGCGGAAGAATCTTGCTCGAAGCGGATCAATACGAGCTGGCGCGCCAATTCCTGGAACGGGCGCTAGCCGCGGCGCCGGCCTTCAGCGCTGCACGGTTGGACCTGGCCATTGTCCTGTTCCGTCTCGAAAGCGCGAGCGCGGCATTGGAAGAACTGGACAAAACTCCGGCTGCCGATCGAAAGGGAGACTACTACCTGCTCCGCGCCCAAATCCTCGACTCGCAGGGAAAGATGCAGGAAGCCGCGGAAGCGCTCAACCAGGGAATCGCGGCCGCGCCCACCCGGCCAAGCCTTTACCTCCAGGCCGCCGGGTTCCTGCTCAAACACAAGCTGCATGAGAAAGCGCTGGCCTTGCTCGATCAAGCCTCGCGTGTACTGCCGGATGACCGTGATTTGCTTCTCGCCCAGGCAGTTACTCTAGCGGTGATCCCTCGCGACGACGACGCCCAGAAGCTTCTCACCAAGATTCAGGCCCGCTGGCCGGAGTGGGACCGCCCCTATCTGGTGAATGGGATGATTCTGGAGATCCAACTCAAATCAGCCGAGGCGCTACCGCTATTGGAAACCGCGATCGCCCTCGGGGCCAACAGCCCGGGAGCGTACTACTACCAGGCTTTGGCCATTACACATGCCCGGCCGGACGATCTGGAAAGTGCGCACAACGCTATCGCGCGGGCTGTCGCGCTGACTTCGAATGATCCCTACATTTTCCTTCTCGCGGGGAAAATCTCGCTGGCGCGGAAGGAGTATGCCGCCGCCGTCGCGCAACTCGTCCAAGCTACGCACCTTCTGCCCACGCTCATTCCCGCGCACTACGCGCTGCATGATGCGTACCAGGCCATCGGTGATAAGCAGAAATCCGCGGCCGAGCTGGAAGCCATCCAACGTATCGCGGATCAAAATGCGGCTTCGGACGTGAGCCCGTTTCCCGTGGAGGATTTCGTTTTTACCGTGCGACCCCCGAGCTAAACGATGCGGTTGCTTGTTGCCATCTTCGCAATTCTGTTTACTCTCTGGTTGTGGCGCTCGCCAGCTACCGGCGCCTCGTCCGGCCCCATCGTGTTCGAGAACATCATCGACAGCTCGGGTGTGCGCTTCGTCATGGATAGCGCCACGAGCGCCCGCAAGCACCAGATCGAAACCATGCTCGCCGGCGTGGCTATCTTCGACTACAACAACGACGGGCTGATGGATCTCTACTTCGTCAACGGCGCGCGCCTTCCGGACATGGACAAGTCCGATCCCCGCTACTGGAACCGGCTCTATCGCAACAATGGCGACGGCACCTTTACGGACGTGACCGAGAAGGCGGGTGTGCGCGGCGCGGGCTTTGGGATGGGCGTAGCCGCGGCGGATTACGATAACGATGGCTGGGTGGATCTGTACGTTACTGGCGTGAATCGCAATCAGCTCTTCCACAACAACGGCGACGGAACTTTCACGGACGTCACCGAAAAGGCCGGCCTCACGGGCGTGCACCCGAAACTGGGCAAGACCTGGTCCATCAGCGCGGGCTGGTTCGATTATGACAACGACGGCCGCCTGGATCTGTTTGTGACTAACTACGTGAACTGGTCGCTCGAAACCGAGCCCGTTTGCAAGACCGGCGACATCGTAGCCTACTGCTCGCCGAACAGCTACACCGGTCAGCCGAACATGCTCTTTCACAATAACGGTGACGGCACCTTCACCGACGTTTCGGACGTATCCGGCGTCGGCAAACACGCCGGCAAGGGCATGGGTGTGGTCTTTGCGGATTACGATGGCGATGGCTTCACCGACGTCTTCGTCTCCAACGACACCTATCGCAATTTCCTGTTTCACAATAACGGCAACGGCACGTTTCGCGAGGTCGGCACGGTCAGTGGCGTAGCCTATAACGAGAACGGGAGATCCATCGCCGGGATGGGCGCGGACTTCCGTGACGTGGACAACGACGGGCGGCCGGACATCTTCGTCGTCGGCATGATCGGCGACACTTTCCCGCTTTTCCGCAATCGTGGAAACGACTTCACCGACGTCACCAGCGCCTGGGGCATCGCCGGCCCGACCGCGAGAATGACCGCCTGGGGAGCCGGTGTTGCCGACTTCGACAACGACGGGTGGAAAGACTTGTTCGCCGCGTGCTCCTCCATCCTGGACAACTCGGAGGTGATTGAGCACCTGCCATCGAAGCTTCCGAACAAAGTGCTGCGGAACGTGGGCGGAACGCATTTCGTGGATGTGAGTGAGTCGGCGGGTGCGAGTTTCGGTGTGCCGCAAGCGCATCGTGGCATGGCTTACGGCGATCTGAACAACGATGGCCGCATGGATGTTGTGGTGACCGTCAAAGATGGCCGGCCGGAAATCCTGCTGAACCGTTCGGCGGAAAAGAATCACTGGCTGCTCGTCAAGCTGGTGGGCACTCGAAGTAATCGGGATGGGCTCGGCGCGCGCCTCAAAGCGACGTTGGCCGGCGGCTCGGCTCTGTACAATCACGCGACCACCAGCACCGGTCTCAGCGCATCGAGCGACCCGCGCGTGCACTTTGGGCTCGGCGCAGCGCAACGCGTTGAGAAACTGGAAATCACATGGCCCAGCGGGATTCGGCAGATTCTCGACAACGTGCCGGCGAATCAGATCCTCACGGTTCACGAGCCTGCAAAATAGAAAGGGGCCGGAAACGAGTCCGGCCCCGATGGCGGTTGATTAGGCGAGGCCAGCCTCGCCCTTCGGTCACCAGTACAACTTCAAAGCCAGTTGCACCTCCCGCGGCGAATTCGCCGTACTCGTGATCACTCCGAAATTGGGGGTGTTGAACGTAGTGTTCGGCCCGGAAAACTGGGGGTGATTGAAGGCGTTGAATGCCTCGAACCGGAACTCCAGGCGCGACCCTTCCCGAAGAATGTTGGCTAATGGGAATTCCTTGAACATGGAAAGGGTCGCGTTGGCCTGGCCTGGCTGGCGGCAACTGCCATCCGACCGCGGTGCCGTAGCCACCGTGAAAGGCAGAGGCACCACCAACACCTGTGGATTGGCAAAATAGTTGGTCAGAAAATCGGACCCAGTGTTGCACATCAGAGTGCCGATCAGATTTGGACGTTGTCCCCCATAGGTAGGAAGGCTCTGCCCGCCCGAGAGGCCAAGCAGCATCGGCCTGCCGTCAGTGAATCGCCAGATGCCGTTGGTCTGCCAGCCTCCAACAATCGCATTGAGCACGGGGGGCATGTTCCCGCCGATCAGCTTGTTCCGGCCGATCGGCAGCTCATAAACATAACTGAACTGCAGCACCTGCGGAATGTCGAACGTCGACAGGCCCCGTTCGAGCCGCCGATTGTTCGGATCCTGCAGGCTGGTAATTCCTCCCAGCCAGGTCGTGCTGCCATCCGTTGTGGAAGCATCGTCCAGCGACTTCGACCAGGTGTAAGTCACGAGGAACTGGAGCCCCCGTGAGAACCGCTTCTCCACGCGCAACTGAAGTGCGTTGTAGATCGAATTAGCCCAGGGGGGCGAATCGCCGCTGACGCTGGTGAACTGCGGGTAGGGCAGTTGCAATTGCGCCTCGTTAGTCTGCTGCGACTGCCCAAGTGAGCTGCTGGGGTCGATGACGCCGTAGAACGGATTGGGGACGTTGGTATTGAGCGCAGCGATCTGGTTGGGGCTGTAATGCTCGATCTGGGAACCGAGATAGTCCAGGCTTCCCGCGCCTCCAAAATACAGATGCGTGCCCTTCTTACCGATGTAATTCGCATCTATCAGAATGTTGGATGGCAGCTCTTTTTGTATGCCAAAGCTCCAGCTCTGCTCATACGGCGTCGGGGTGTCGATCGAGGGGATCGGGCCTGCCGCCCCGTTGCCTACATCGTTCAGCAACCCTAGTCTGTTTCCCGGCGGGAGGATCACTCCCGAGGGAAACGGATCGCTCAATCGTCCCCATGGGACGGCGCCTCCACATTGCGGATTCGTGCAGCCCGGATAGGTATTAAGCCAATTCGTAGTCTGATCGAAGCCCTGTTCCCCAGCGGGGCCACTCGTTCCCGCGGCGCCCGATCGGACCGCCGAATAATAGATCCCGTATCCGGCTCGGATCACCGCTTTCCAAGGACCTTGATAGGCCAGGCCGAAGCGGGGGCCGAAACCCTTGTAATCGGTGCCGTAGGTCGTGCGATGGCTGGGACTCGCGAATATCTCGCCGCCATGCAGCGTCCCAAACCCGGGAACCTGCACCGGCGACACGACCGTTGGATCCAGCCAGTTCATCCGGTTGTAACGCTCCGTGCGAGGCAGGTTGAGGTCGTAGCGAAGGCCCGCGTTGAGCGTCAGCTTCTTGCTGACCTTCCAGTTGTCCTGGACAAACCCTCCGTACTGAAAGCTCTGGGTACTGACAAGGTTGGGGACCTCGTACTGCCCCCATGTACCGGGGCCGCCAACGCCGGCAAGGAAGCTCGCCATGGTGTCCCCGCCGCCGGAATAGGGCATTTGTGATGTGCCGGTGAAATCGTAAGTGAAATATCCCGCCGGCGTGCCAGGCTGGGTATAGTTGATCCGATGCAGGCGGCCTTCGGCGCCAAACTTCAACTCGTGCTGACCCTTGACCCAGCTCACCGTTCCCAGCAGGTGGTGCGTTTCCTGGCCTTCGCGGGAGTAACTCCAGGGCTGCGTTCCGATGCTGTTCAGGCCAGTGGGCTGCGAGTAGCCGCTGTTCAGGTAAATGACCGGAAGTGCGGGAACTCCAGAGGCGTCTATGTACTTGGGCATGCCGAGAAGCGACGCGGCATCCAGGTTCTTATAGTCGCCAGCGATGCTTTTTCCCCACACCGCTCCCCGCGTGAATCCCCACGAAATGTTCAGGAGAAGCGTGGGGCTGAACGTGTGCGTGTGGTTCAAGGCCGCAAGGTGAGCGGTGCCCGTGCCCGGGCCCGACGTACATGGATCGGCAATGTTCCCGTAGCAGTTGAATCCGTGGCCCAGGCTGCCCTGCCGCGAGTACTTTGCGCTGAGTAGATCGTTTTCGCTGAACCGGTGGTCGATCTTAATGTCGTACTGATCGTTGTTGTTCTTGTTGGATCCGGAACCGATCCAATTGTTGTAGGGGTTATACGCCGAGGTTCCCAGGGCCGAGTTGGGAAGCGGATAGTATTGCATCAGCTTGAACGCCGCGGGATCGATCAGGTTGCCCGGCTGGGACGGAAGCTGGTAACGCGTCCCGTTCAAGTTCGGATTGCCCGGGCTCATGTACGTGGCCATGTTGTTGAAGGGGATGTAGCCGGATCGCACGGGGCCTCCTGCGTCCGCGCTGTAAACACCGGTGTAAGGATCCCAGAGTTGCCCAGCGTCAGCGGAACAGCGTCCGTTCGCATCGAAACTCCCGCCCGAATAGCCGCAGAGCTCGCCGAAGTCGCCAGTTCGCTCTTTGGCACTGGGGACGCCGGCCGTGGAGATCCCCATGGATCGTTCGCGGGTGCCGTCGTAATCGAAAAAGAAGAACGTCTTGTCTTTCCGGATGGGCCCGCCCACCGTGCCCCCGAAGTTGTTCCTGCGGAGGGGGGCAAGGGGGACGCCACTCTGGTTGTTGAACCAGTTGTTGGCATCCAGTTTCTGATTGCGGAAGAAATCATAGAGGCTGCCGTGGAACTGGTTGCTGCCTGAGCGCGTAACCATGTTCACGATGCTGCCGCCGGAAAACCCGTATTCCGCGCTGAAGTTGCCCTGCTGGATGCTGAATTCCTCGACCGCATCGACCGACGGAGTATAAGTCGGCACCTGAAGGCCGCTGTTTTTTTCGTAATTCGACGTGGTCACTCCGTCCATCAGGATGTCAGCGGTCGCGTTGCGGCTGCCATTGGAAACGAAGTTGTTCGCCGTGCATCCGATGCAGGTTGTGTCCACCTCGGTGATGCCGGGAGTAAGAAACGCCAGGTCGAACACGGAACGCGAAACCAGCGGCAGGTCGTTGATGAGTTTCCGATCCACCGTTTGTCCGGTCACGGCGTCCTGGGTCGATAGCACCGGAGCCGCTTCGGTAATCTCCACCGATTGAGACGTCTCGCCCAGTTGGAGGGAGAAGTTCACCGTCACGTTCTGGCTGACGTCGAGCTTGATGCCACTCTGCGTTTGGCTGCGGAAACCCTGCGCCTCCACCGAGAGTCTGTATGTGCCCGGGGGCACTCCCCGGAATAAATAGCGCCCAGCGGCATCCGTGGCCGCCGTGAACGAGAAGCCTTTTTCTTCATCCACCAGCTTAAGCTGTGCATTCGGGACCACCGCGCTGGATGGATCTGCCACCACGCCGGTCAAAGTGCCGGTATAAAGCTGTGCCCACACGATAGGCAGCATCATGACTAAGACAAAAATTCGAATCGCCCTCGCCGCGAAGTGCGGCACACACGCGTTAGGGTTGCGCATATTTCCCCCTGTTATTTATGTTATGGAGCTATGCGGCGATGAAAGTGGCGAAAGCGTCTTTCAGACTCTTTCGTGCTGCGGATTAGTACCTTGTTGCGCACCTTGATTTTTCGGGGTTCGCCCGAACCTGCCCAAAGAAAGCGCCACCCTCCGCCTGCTCCGGATTGCCCACGCGAGACACGAAAAGCATCCCAGAAGCTGCAGGGATTATGACGCCAACCAACCACCCTGTCAAGCCAGCGGCACTAGCCAGTGCTACCTGCTGCGGGGCGCCGGGCGGGTCTCCCGCGGGCGAATCAGATCCTCACGGTTCACGAGCCTGCAAAATGAAAAGGGGCCGGAGAGATCTCCGGCCCCGAGACAAAATTCGCCCTCAGATCACCAGTACAGTTTTAACGCTGCCTGCACCTCTCTTGGGCTGTTGGCCGTGCTGGTGATGACACCGAAACTTCCGCCGTTGACCGTCGTGTTGGGTCCGGAGAACTGCGGATGGTTGAGACCGTTGTAGGTTTCCAGACGCATTTGGAGTCTGGCGCCTTCTCGTAATTGCGGCAGGAGAAACTCCTTGAAGATCGACAGGTTCGCGTTCCTAATCCCGGGCTGCCGGCAACTTCCTTCCGTGCGCCCCGCGAACCCCAGCGTGAAGGGCGGCGGAACACTCACCACATTGGGGTTGGCGAAGTACTGGTTCAGAATGTTCGAACTGGCACATTGCAGCGGGCCACTGATGTTCGGCTGCTGCGCTCCGTACGTCGGCAGGCTTTGGCCGCCGGAAAGGGTCAGGATCTCGGGTCGTCCGTCGGTGAATCGCCAGATGCCGTTCGTCTGCCAGCCGCCAAGGACCGCGTTCACCACGGCGTTGGCGTTGCCCAGCAGGGGCTTGCCTTTTCCGATGGGCAGTTCGTAGGTGTAGCTGAATTGCAGCACGGAGGGCTGATCCCAGGTGGACAAGCTACGCTCGAGAGCGCGATTGTTCGGATCGGCCAGATGCGGGTTGAGTGCATTCGACCCTAGCCATGAGACAGCGGTGCCGGTGGTGGACGACTCATCGATAGATTTGGACCAGACATAAGTCGCCAGGAATTGTAGGCCGTGAGAGAAGCGTTTCTCTGCTTTCAACTGCAGAGCATTGTAGATGGAGTTGGCCCATGGCGGATCCTCGCCGTAGACGCCTGTGAATTGCGGAAACGGCAACTGGAACTGATACGCCGGATACGTCGAAGCCGATAGACCGCTGTTCGGGTTCGTGATGATGTTGTAGAACGGATTGTTCACATAGGTGTTGAGCGCGGCGATCTGGCTGGAACTGTAATGCTCAATTTGCGAGCCTAGGTAGTTCAGTGCTGTGGCCCCGCCGAAGTAGAGGTGAGTGCCCTTCTTGCCTATATAGCTCACATCCAGCAGCATGCTGGACGGTAACTCATGCTGGATGTCAAAGCTCCAGGCTTGTTCGTAGGGGTTCGGGGAGTCGATGCTGGCGATCGGCCCCTGTCCCGTCAGACCCACGTCGTTGAGCAGACCTAAAGAACTGCCCGGTGGGAGTAACACCCCGTTGGGAAACGGATTGCTCAATCTTCCAAACGGTGTCGCGCCGTTGCTGGGATTCAACGGGAACCAGTTCGTGATCTGGTCGTAGCCCTGCCACCCGAGAGCGCCAGTGCCGGACGCGCCACCCTTGACGGTTGAATAGAAGATGCCATAGCCGCCCCGGATCACCGTCTTGTTAAACAGTTCATAGGCGAAGCCAATGCGTGGCCCGACATCCCCGTAATCCGTATTGAAGTTGTTGCGGTTGCTGGGGCTCATGAAAATCTCGCCGCCGTGCAGGGTTCCCAGCCCGGGAGCCGTGACGGGTGACACAACGCTCGGGTCGAACCCGTTCATCCGGTTGTATCGCTCGCTGCGGGGAGTGTTCACATCGTAGCGGAGCCCGATGTTCAGCGTCAGTTTCCGGTTGAACTTCCAGTTGTCCTGGACGAAGCCACCGTACTGGAAACTCTGCGTGCTGACGTAGTTCGGGATTTCATACTGGCCCCACGACGACGGGCCGCCGACGCCGGTCATGAAACTGGCCATGGCATCGCCGCCGCTCGACGCCGGAAATTCGGACGTACCGCTGAAGTCAAAATCGAAATATCCTCCCGGAGTGCCAGGCTGTGTGTAACTGGTGCGGTGCATCCTGCCGTCAAACCCGAATTTCAAATCATGCGTGCCCCTCACCCAGTTCAACGTTGCAAGCAGTTCGTGTGTCTCGGTGCCTTCCCGCTCATAACTCCAGGGCTCAGTGCCCAGATTAGTGGAACTGGGTGCTGTGTAGTTTCCCAGTACGATCGATGGAAAAAACGGGATTCCCGAAGTATCCATGTAACTTGGCATCCCCAGAGTGGACACGGGCCCCAAGCCTTTGTATTGAGATTCCGCAGCAATGGTTTCTTCAAAAACGTAGCTTCGGGCCAAACCATAGGACATCGTCAGCAGCATCGTTGGGCTGAACGTGTGCGTGTGGTTGACTGCCACCAGATTAGCGTCACCCGGGGCAGGGCCTCCGTCACACGGATCGGCTACGTTTCCGTAACAGTTCGGGGAATGGGGGCCGGGGGACGAGGAGCGTGAGTACCGGACCGCGAGGAGATCTTTGTCGCTAAAACGCTGATCGATTTTCACGTCGAACTGGTTGCCGATCCCCTGGGCGGCCGCCGATCCTTGCCAATTCGTGTACTGATTGTAGGCCGAGGTTTCCACCCCTCCCGGTCCGACGCCAAGATTCGGCAGCGGGAAATACTGCATCATCTTTAACGCGATAGGGTCACGGAGATTGCCGGGTTGGGCCGGAAGCCCGCTGCCGGGGCTCATGTACGTGATCAGATTGTCGAAGGGAATGTAGCCCGAACGCACGGGGCCGCCCTTATCGTTGTTGTAGACGCCGGTGTAAGGATCCCACAATTGGCCGTCCCCGGGGTTTGGGGTGCCAACGCACATGCCGTTGCCGTCGAAGCTTCCTCCCGCGAGACCGCATAGCTCGCCAAAATTGCCCGTACGTTCCAACGCACTCGGTACGCCCGCCGTGAAAGTGCTTAGCGTTTTCTGGCGATAGCCTTCATAATCGAAGAAAAAGAACGTCTTATCGTGCTTGATCGGCCCGCCGACCGTGCCCCCGAAATTGTTTCTTTTCAATGGTGGCAAGGGTAGGCCGGCCGCGTTGCTGAAGAAGTTGTTGGCATCCATTGCCTGGTTTCGGAGAAAGTCGTAACCACTTCCGTGGAACTGGTTCGTCCCGGAACGGATTATCATGTTGACCACGGTCGATCCCGTGAAGCCGTATTCCGCGCTGAAATTCGACTCCTGCACTACGAATTCCTCTACCGCGTCCACCGAAGGCGTGTACAACGGGAACAGGATGCCGCTGTTCTGCTCGAAGTTAGTTGTGGTCACGCCGTCCATCAGGACGTCGGCGGTGGCGTTACGGGTGCCGTTCGAAATGAAGTTGTTGGCCGAGCAGATGCCGCAAGTCGTGTCCACTTCCGTCACGCCGGGAGTGAGCACCACCAGGTCGGTCACGGAACGGCCCACCAGCGGCAGGTCGTTGATAAATCGCCTGTCAACCACTTGGCCCGTTACCGCATCCTGCGTGGAAAGTACCGGCGCGGCGGTGGTGATCTCGACCGTTTGCGAAGTCGCGCCCACCTGTAGCGAGAAGTTCACCGCTACGTTCTGATTAATATCGACCTTGATGCCCGCCTGTTCCTGCGGTTGGAAACCCTGCGCCTGCACCGTGAGCTTGTAGCTCCCCGGTGGCACGCTACGGAACAGATAGCGGCCTGTGGCATCGGAAATGGCTGTGAACGAAAAGCCCTTCTGTTCGTCCACCAGTTTCGCCTGCGTATTTGGAATGACCGCGCCCGTCGGGTCGGTAATCACCCCCGAGACCGTGCTCGTATACAATTGCGCCCACGCAGCCGTACACAGAAGCAAACACAGAATCACCCTGCTGTGCAGCGTTTTCATCCTGTTCTCCTGTTTTTTTGTTTCGCGATGACAGAGCAACACACTATCCCCTATACCCTCTAAATTTGGGGTAACAATATCTGAAACTCAGGGCGATGTCAAGCGTAAGTGCAACTTGTCAAGTGTGTAAAGTGCCACCTGTTGCTGGTGGGGCCTAGTAGCGCGTGGCGACGTAATCGTCGATGATCTCGATGAACTCGGCGACGATCCGATCGCCCTTCAGGGTCTTCAGCAGACGGCCATCGACGAAAACGGGGGCTTTGGGTTCCTCGAACGTTCCGGGCAGAGAAATCCCGAGGTGGGCGTGCTTGGATTCGCCAGGACCGTTGACGATGCAGCCCATTACCGCAACTCTCATGTCTTCAACGCCATGGCGTGATGCCTTCCAAATGGGCATTTGTTCCCGCAGGTAGCTCTGGATCTGCTCGGCCATCTCCTGGAAGAAAGTGCTCGTCGTGCGGCCGCAACCCGGGCAGGCGGTAACTTGGGGAGTGAAACTGCGAATGCCCAGCGACTGGAGAATCTGTTGAGAAACAAGGACTTCTTCGGTACGGTCGCCGTTCGGCAGTGGCGTCAGCGAGGTGCGGATAGTGTCGCCAATGCCCTCCTGAAGAACTACGGCCAAGGCGGCGGTGGTGGCGACGATTCCCTTAGATCCCATGCCGGCCTCGGTCAATCCGAGGTGGAGGGGGTAATCGCAGCGGGCGGCGAGAGCCCGGTAGACATCGATTAAGTCCTGTACTCCGCTTACCTTAGCGCTCAGGATGATCTTGTCGTGGGCTAGACCGTAGCGCTCGGCCGCGCAAGCGGACTCGATGGCGCTCACGACGATGGCCTCCAAAGTGACGTCGCGCGCGTCTTTGGGCTCAGTGAGTTGCGAATTTTCGTCCATGAGGCGGGTGAGCAGGGTCTGGTCGAGCGAGCCCCAGTTGACGCCGATGCGGACTGGTTTCTGATACTCGATCGCAACCTCGATCATGGTGCGGAAATTGTCGTCGTGCTTCTTTCCTATGTTGACGTTACCGGGATTGATGCGGTACTTGGCTAGCGCACGGGCGCACTCGGGGTACTTCCGGAGCAGGATGTGGCCGTTGTAATGGAAGTCGCCGATGATCGGAACACTCACGCCGAACTGAGCGAGCGTTTCGACGATCTTAGGCACGGCCGCGGCGGCTTCTTCGGTGTTCACGGTGACGCGAACCAGTTCCGAACCAGCGCGCGCCAACGCCATGATCTGGTTGACGGTGGAGGCGGTATCGGCAGTGTCGGTGTTGGTCATCGACTGGACGACGATGGGATGCTGGCCGCCCACCTTCACGCCTGAAACGTCGACCACAGCCGCCTTGCGGCGGCGTTTCACTGCCATTAAAACCTCCGGGATCTCTTGATTTTAGCATCCAGCGAGCGATAGCATGGCCGCTTGCCCATGCTGCCGAAACGGATCTGGATTTTCAGTGTGTTTGCGGTTCTCGCCGGGATGGCTTTCTTCGTCACCGGCACGGATGCACAGCCCGGCACGGTGAAACAGATCGTGCCGGGGGTATGGTTCCGGGAGGGTGACCTCGACAACCTGGGCCATTGCAACAACATCATCATCGAGATGAAGGACTACCTCATCGTGGTGGACGCCAATTTTCCGAGTGGCGCGCGGCTGGCCATGGAGGCGGCCAAAAGGGTTTCGAGCAAGCCGGTCAAATATGTTTTCGACACCCACCATCATGGCGACCACGCTTACGGGAACCCTATCTGGACGCAGGCTGGCGCCACAACTCTGGCCTACAAGGGTGTGGTGGAGGAGATGAAGCGCTACGAACCAGCGCACTGGCAAGCCACCGCCAGAACCCGTAAGGACGTGGCGGATATGCACCTGGCCGCTCCAGAACCACCGAAGCAGACATTCGACAAGAGCCCGTTCATCCTGAAAGACGCGACACGGGAAGTGCGCTTCTACTATTTCGGGTGGGCGCACACGCGCGGGGATGGCTTCGTATACTTGCCAAAGGAAAAAGTGCTATGCACGGGCGATGCGGTGGTGAATGGCGGCTACAATTTCACGGCCGATGCCAATGTGGGCAACTGGCCGGCGGTGATTCAAGAAGCGCAAAAGCTCGATATTGAGCACGTCCTGCCAGGGCACGGCGCCCCCGGAGGCAAACAGGTGCTGGAAGGGCAACGCCGATTCCTGATTGAGCTCCATTACGCAGTGGCGAACGCCATCCAGCAGGGCAAGAAACTCACGGATCTGGTTCCTCCGGGCACAACAATTGTCTACGGAAACATCGTGCCGTCCACGACTAACGTTACGCTT
>CAVWAJ010000020.1:0-76328 GCA_963752965.1 Terriglobia bacterium
AGCAAAGACCGGAAATTAATCCTAGGCGAGAACGCTTTGCGCATATGGAAGTTTCCAGGAGCACAGGCAAGCTGACTCGGCGCCGTCGTTCTACGGCAACGCATCCCATCACGCCTCCATTGCGCTACAATCCGACGGTTCGGCTACGGCCGGAACGGATGGAGACCGATGAAAACCACGAAATCCGCATGGAGCAGAAGGCGGCTGCTGCAAAGCGCAGCCATGAGTTCGTTGCTGAGCGGCGCCGGTGCTACCGCCGAGGCCAAATCCGCCGCTCACAAAGCAACCAAAACCGCGCCAAGCGTCTACGACGAACTCGGAGTGCATACCCTGATCAACGGTCAGGGCGTCGTGACGTTCTATTCCTGCACGTTGATGCCGCCCGAAGTCCATCGCGCGATGGAGCGCGCCTCGGAGCACTACGTGGAAATTGTGGAGCTGCAAAGAGCCGTCGGCGCACGATTGGCAAAGTTCGCCGGTGCTGAGGCCGCCATGGTTTGCAGCGGCTCGGCCGCGTGCATCGCACAGGCTACCGCCGCTTGTATCGCCGGAATGGACCTCGACAAGATCTATCGCCTGCCCTATACCGAGGGCATGAAAAATGAAGTCATCATCACCCATCGCAGCCCATGGGACCGCGGCATCGCGCTTTGCGGAGCCAAACTCGTCGTCGTCAGCAGCATGGACGAACTGGAATCGGCCTTCAACGAACGCACGGCCATGATGGAGTACACGTATGGAGAAGGCGGTCCCGTGAGACTCGATGACGCAATTGCCGCCTGTAAACAGCACGGCGTGCCCTTGATGCTCGATGGCGCCGCCGAATGTCCGCCGTTCGAGCGGCTGAAGATGCTGGCATCATTTGGCGCTGACCTGTTCTGTGTAAGCGGGGGGAAAGGGCTGATGGGCCCGCAGTGCAGCGGCATTCTCTTCGGACGCAAAGATCTGATCGAGGCCGCGCTGCACAACGGCTCTCCGTTTGAAGGATCAATTTGCCGTCCCATGAAGGTCGGTAAGGAGGAGATTGTGGGAGTATTAGCCGCCGTCGAATGGTCATCCAAACGCGACTATCAGGCCGACTGCCGTATGTGGGAGTCGCGATTGAATTACATCGCAAAAACCATCAATGCCATTCCAGGCGTCCAAGCGACGATCTATTACCGTAAACTCGGCAACGAAGTCCCACATCTGGCGGTCGTCTGGGATGAACAGGCTTTCGGGCTAACCAGGCAGCAGTGCATCGAAGCGCTCCGGAATGGCGAGCCGCACATCGAGGTGTACAACGGCATGGGACGTGAATTGGTGAAGCGCACCGATCCCCAACCGAAACAGAACAGGCAGAAAACAGATGCAGAGTATGTCATCTCGGTCACCTCAAATACGCTCCAGCCGGGAGATGAAAGGTTCGTGGCGCAACGGCTGAAAGAAATTCTCAAACCGGCGTCCGAACGCGCACGGCAGGCCGGGTGAAGCTCGTGGCAGTTGAGAGCCTCGAAGACCTCCACGTGCTCATGCGACAGATGGTCGCTGACATGCCGGTCGCTCCTGGTCAAGTAGTAGAGCGCCGTCCTTTACTTTGGTAAACGAGTCAATAGCGAAAGTCGAAGTGCGACGTACTGTGGTGCAAAGCCGGATCCTCGCTGACGTGGTAGCGTTCACGAATAGACTGTTAACTGAAGGTTGTCCGGAAGCCCGTGATCTAGTCCTTGACAAGAGTTGGCGGTTTCGTCGACAAGTTGTGAGAACCCGTCTCGGGATTTGAATGGGTGAAAAATCATCGCCCCGGATTGGACGGAAGATTGAGCCGCTACATCTACGTCGTCCGTGTTTGGGTCATGAATGGTGACCTTGAGGAAGGCGACACCGTCGCCGTCGTTTATGGCGACACTTCTCGAGGGAGTCGCGGGATGCAGGCCGGAATTATCAGCACACCCGTCGAACCACTCCTGCTGGCCGTCGATGTCCAAGGAACCGGCGAGTTTCGGATGCATCCTGACCACCCGAGCCTCAAGTTGAATGCTGGACCTGCAACGGAGCTGATGGTGCATGGTCCAGCGACCCTGATTCCAGGTAAGCCGGCTGAATTGCTGTTGGCAGTTGTAGATGCAAATCAGAATCCGGCGGAATCGTTTTCCGGTCGGCTAGAGCTTCAGGTCACACAGGGACAAGTCGACGTTCCATCTACGGTTACATTTCATTCACAGCGCGGCTGGGAGCTCGTAGAGTTCCTGCCGAGGGCGCCGGGGATTATCCGGATAACGGCAACTGCTTCCGTCGATCATAGGCTCCAGGCCACGGCGAACCCAATGAAGGTTTTCGATCGGGAACCGTTCAAGATTTACTGGGGTGATCTTCATTCCCATACGCATTACAGTTGGGATGGCGTTGGGCACAATAATTTCGAGTACGCAAGAAACACCTCGGGCCTGGATTTTTACGCTATGACCGATCACAGTGGCCCAGCCGTCGGCGCTTTCGCAGAGGGTCTTGGCCCGAGCGTCCCCGATGTGTGGTCCGAGTACACTGCTTTAACGGACCGCCACTACGAGCCTGGTCATTTCGTAACAATTCGCGCGTACGAGTGTTCGTTCGAGGCCCCTTACGGACACCACAACGTCTTTTTTCGTGACAAACCGGGGCCGCTCTTCGCCGAAGGAGATGTGTCTTTGCCCGAACTCTGAGGCCCTCAAAGCAGGCGAGGCGCTCACGATTCCGCACCACACCGGGAAAATGCCGTCTCCAATCTTTTGGAATCCACACAACTCCGAACTTGATCGGAACATAGAAATCTATTCGGCCCACGGTTTGAGTGAGGCTTACGACCCATCGCATCCCCTGTCTTTTGAAAACAGCACCTTCACCGACCCCAGCAAATCCGTAAAGGGACCTCAATATGTGCAGGATGCCTGGGCGCATGGGCTGCAGCTCAGTACCATCGCTTCCTCGGATGATCATCGCGCACATCCGGGTCAGCCACAGTATGGGCTGGCGGCGGTAGCTGCTCCAGGTCTGACCCGAGGCGAGATCTTTGATGCCCTCTACCAGCGCCGGACATACGGAACGACTGGTTCCAAGATTCTGCTGGAGTTTTCAATTGAGGGCCAGCCAATGGGGCGCGAGGTGACGGTTCGGGACAAACCAAAATTATCCACTGAGGCGCACGGAACGGCGGAGATCGAAACTGTTGAAGTTCTGCGGTATTCAAACTCTGATGGTGGGTTCCAAATTCTTCATACAATGCACCCCCGTACGGCAGACTTCAGTTGGAACGCGGCCGATGAGACCTTCAGAGAAGATTCGACCTATTATGTGAGATTACGTCAGTTCGGCCTTGTTCGTGATCATGTTGCCATGGCGTGGTCGAGTCCGATCTGGGTGAAAAGCGAGCGCAAAGAGAGCTAAACCCCCGTGTTCGTACGCTACCTGTATGCCTTCCAGAAGTCTCGGCCAATCGTGCGGCGGAGATGCGTGTGAGAAATCAAGCGGCCACAGATAGGGAAGATATAGAAACGACCACCAGCCAAACGCCTCTTCGTTCTTCTGCCATCCACTCGCGCGACTTTTAGCTCATCTGGATTCCTTCCGAATTGGCGACCATACTCCAGCTTTGTCGGCGATCCGAGCGCAGCGTGATGCACCCGCAGGAAACCAGCTCCACTTGCGTTGACCCCGGAGGCACAATCGGCGACACTCAGTTTTTGGGATTCCAAGACGGAAATCTCAGATGAGGCTTCGTATGCGCTTTCTCTTCCCCGCCGTCGTTATCTGCAGCGCTGCGGTATTGCCGGCCCTCGCCGCTGACCGCGTAAAGACCGCGAACGGCATTCTCGAATCCACTTCCGCGGCCAAAGACGGTGTACGCAACTTCAAGGGCATCCCGTACGCACAGCCTCCTGTGGGCGACCTACGCTGGCAGGAGCCGCAACCCGTCAAGAACTGGACCGGCGCCCGCAACGCCGACCAGTTCGGCCCCCGGTGCATGCAGCGCACCTCACCCGGCGCCGACTATTGGTTCCGCAGCAACGGTATGAGTGAGGATTGCCTCTACCTCAACGTCTGGACCCCAGCCAAATCGGGTGATGAAAGACTTCCGGTTCTCGCTTATATCTTCGGCGGTGGCTTCCAGAACGGCGACGGTTCGGAGCCGCGCTACGACGGCGAGAGCATGGCCCGCCGCGGCATGGTCGCGGTCTCAATCAACTACCGCACCAACATCTTCGGCTTCTTCGTCCATCCCGAGCTGACGAAGGAGTCCCAGCACCACGCCGCCGGCAACTACGGTCTGTTGGACCAGGTGGCCGCCCTCCAGTGGGTGCAGAGGAACATCGCGGCCTTCGGCGGCGACCCCAAGCATGTCACCATCGCCGGCGAATCTGCCGGTTCGATCTCCGTCAGCGTGCTGATGAATTCGCCGCTCTCCAAGAACCTGATGGCCGCCGCCATCGGCGAGAGCGGCGCCGCCTTCTCCAGCCTGCCGCCGCAGCCTCTTGCCGACGCCGAACAGAATGGCGTCAAATTCGCTGCCGCCGCCGGCGTCAACACGCTTGCCGCCCTTCGTGCGATGACTGCGGAGCAGATTCAGGACTCCGCCGCCAAAGCCCATGTCCGCTTCAGCACGGCGATGGACGGCTATTTCCTTTCGAAGTCCTTGACGGAGACCTTCGAAGCCGGTGAGCAGGCTAAGGTTCCGCTGCTCGAGGGGTCGAACACCCAGGAGCAGGCGGCACGCTCCGTTCTGGGCAGTGGCGACCCTACGCCGGAAACGCTGGCCAACGCCATCAGGAAGTTCTATGGGGATAAGGCCGAGCCGGTGTTGAAGGCCTACACCGCCAGCACCACCGATGAGGTTTACGAAGCCGCCACCCACCTGGCCAGCGCCCGCTTCATCTCGTACGGCACCTGGAAGTGGGCTGAACTCCAGATGAAGACCGGCGGCAAACCGGTGTACCGTTACCTATACGCCCGTCCCCGACCGGCTTATCTCGGCATGCCGGGTGAGTCCGTGCCCGGTGCGCCTGCGGCCGGCACGGGCGGCAATGGCAACAGCGGAGCCGGCGCCCAGCAAACCGCCCCACCCCGCGGCGCGGCACATTCCGCCGAGATCCAATACGCCATGGGCAACCTGGATCTCGACAAGCGCTACACCTGGGAGCCCGCCGACTACCAAGTATCCAAAACGATGCAGGCCTATTTCGTGAATTTCATCAAGACGTTCAACCCGAACGGCTCGGGTCTGCCGAACTGGCCGGCCTACCGCGCTGACGATCGTTACCAACGCATGTGCATCGACGTGACGTCCCAAGCCGAACCCGAGGGTGACCGCGAGCGGTATCTCGCGCTGGAGGCGGCGACGGCGCGATAGCCGTCGCCCTGCGATAAAGGCGTTTCAACGGAAGCGCGGATCGTTTGAAATTGAGTCGAAGGTCTTCGAAGGATTTGGTCTCCGCCTGAATCCTCTTGTCCTGTGAGCCGGACGCAGAAGCGATTGTCGTATTTCGCGCTAGCTGGAGGTTATTCACTTGGCCGTATCACGCCAGCGAAGTAGCAGGAAGGGTCCAGGAAGTCCGGTTCGCGGAGATCATCTTTGCGGCCGGATGGCAAACCAGCAACGTATTCGAACGCTGTATCTTGGGAGTTTGAATAGGCAAGGCGCTCCTATGCATGGCCAACATGACGATGTGAAACCACCACAGCGTTCAACCTCTGCCGGGCGAAACGCCCACTGCCCGCGTGCAGAGCCTCACGTCTCCACCCAATGAGTGCCGTGCGGGAAGATTAAAACACTTGCGGCAGTCCAGTGTCTATTGCTGGCAACTGTTTCCGCCATCATGAAGCTCAATTTCGGCTGCCACGTCCTTATAGCCGTTCTCAAGAGCCACGGATTCACGTAGCCATCGTAAAGACTGTCCGTATGCGCAAACGCGTTTCGCGCGAAAGCAGCGTAGTATCCTCTTGAAGCGGAGCACGGCTCTGTGGTGAACCAGTTGACGTTGAACCGGTCGGTACTGCGGGGCTTTCTGAGCGGAAAGCCGATTTCCTGCGTCTTAATCCCGAGTGTGCAGGTGCCCGAGGGAGACTATTTGCTGCCGCGCGCGGTGAATGATCCGTTGTGCGGACCTACGGTTCTACTTCTGATTTCCGACGGTCAGTTCGCGAGCGGCGGGCCGCCCGGCAGCACGATGGCACTCGATCCCGCCGCATAGGGCCGCCGCGTCGCCGTGAACTTCGCGGTGAGGTATTCGCCCATGTAGAGCGTACCGGAGAAAGCGTCGCCGGAAACCGTACCGGCGAAGATGTACGGTATCGCATCTCCGCTGCCGCGCTCGGCGCCGTTGCTGCGAAGTTTTATCTGGCCGCCCTCGATAGTGCCTTGCACGTCGCGCACGGAGAAGTCGCTCTTGTGCGAGCCGTTGACGCGGCCTCCGTCCTGCTGCAAGAACATCGCGTGCTGGCTCTTGCTGCTGAAGAACTCGACGTTGACGTCCCAGCGTCCGCTGAGATTCGTTTCCGGCGCAACCGGCTCGGGTCGCGGGCTGCGCTTTATCGAGAGCACCTCGTGGATGCGGTCCGCCACGATCTTATCGTCGCCCGGCTGCATCATCCAGGCGGTTATCGAAATCGAGGTCTTCCCGTTATCGGGCTCCGTTCTGTTCCGGCCGCCGAAGTTGCCGCCAGCGAGCGCGATCCTGGGCTTGGTACGTGCCAGTTCTTCGGCTATTTCCTCGCCAATAACGTGCAGCTTAGCTGGATCCCAACTGATTACCAGCGTCGGGCTGTGATTCGAAAGCCCGGCAGGCTCGCGAACCGCCGTCTCGATGCCGTCAATGCCCGATACCCGCTTGGAGATCGTGTCCAGGTAGGAAAGCCACTTCTTCCACTCGGCATCGTGATCGCGCTTTACCCACGCTTCCACGGCCGCGAGAAGTCCCAGCATTTCCTCGCGCCCGACCTTGTTGTCGCGACCCGGCCCATGATGGGGCGAACTCGCCTGCCAAGCTGACATCAGGAGATCCTTGCGCCCCAGCAGGAGCCCCGAGCACTGCGGACCGCGGATCGCCTTGCCTCCGCTATAAGCCACAACCGTTGCTCCGCGCTGCAGGTGTACGTTGGGAATCGTCAGATTCTCGGCCGCCGCGTCCACAAGAACGGGAATGCCTCTCGGCTTGGCCAGCGCGACCACATTCTCGAGCGAAAGCGGCCCCGAGACTGTGGGCCCGCCGGCAGTCAGGTAGACCATCGCGGTGCGAGGGCTGAGCGCATCGGCGAGTTCTTCGGCCGTGTCCACAACGATGATCTTGACGCCGATATTTCGCACGGCGTGATCGTAGACACTGCGCGAACTGCGCGGAATGACTACTTCGGTCTTGTCGAAGCCGGTGAGATCCGGAATGCGAATCAGCTTCTCAGGATTCCCGCCCGCGACACACGCGGCGGTCACGTGTTTCAGCCCCGCGGCGCAACCGGCCGAGACCATCCCCCACTCGGCGCCGGTCAACTCCGCCAGACGCCGTCCGACGCCTTCGGCCAACTCGTCGTACTGCACGAAATACCGGGCCGCGTACTCCATTGCCGCGCGGGTCTCCGGGGTTTCTACGGATGCGCCGATGATGGTGAACGTGCCGCGGCAATTGATGACCGGTTCGACGCCGATGGATTGGTAAATCTCCGGTCCGGGTGTGAGCGGGCCGGTGGTTGCGCCGTTGGCCGCGGGTGCGCCCAACAGCACGGGCCATACCAGCGCATTTCCAATTTGGAAGAGCTCGCGCCGGGTTGCCCCGCCTGATGCTTTCTTCGCGGATACTCGAGATTCCTCGTGAGCCATAAATCCTCCACCCTCGCGGGAAGCCCCCGCTAGGTTAAGAATGTATCACGCCTGACCAACGACTCGATAACAGGCAGGCCGCCACGCGGAACTCGCTGTGGCCGCTGGACCAAGTTCTTTGTTCTTACCCATCCTCCGCTCCAACGCTTGCCCCCTGGGAGGCGAGGGCACGCCTCCGCGTGTTGCTGTTGATCAAGCCGATACAAAACACTTTCGCAATAAGCCACCCTCTGCCACCCCGGGGCGGCATTACTGCTCGGCCGAGATCACCAGGAGGACGACCGATAATGCGAGCCGAGCCGTAACCAGCACATTCCGGCCGGTCACCAGCCCCCGCAGGATCGAGATCCGCGCCGGACCGCTGTCGCCGGCTTTGATGCTCGCTGCCAGATCGCCCCGCGTGGCGCGCAACGCCGGCACCAATCCGAAAGCGACGCCCGTCGCGAGCGAAACAACGAGGCTGAACGCGAGCAGCCGCATGTCCATCCCTGTGCCCAGGGAGAGCGGGAAATCGGACGGGATCGGAATGGCCCGCAGAAACGTCACGCCCAGGTAGCCGACCCCGATCCCCGCAATTCCTCCTGCTATCGCTAACAGAAGGCTTTCGGTGAGAAGCTGCCGGACCAGTGCGGCTCGCGGGGCGCCGATCGCCATGCGAATCGCAATTTCCTTCGCGCGCGCCGTTCCGCGTCCGAGCAAGAGGTTCGCGACATTGGCGCAGGCGATCAGCAGGACCAGTCTGTGATCCCAAGCAGTGTGAGCGCCAGAGACGCATCGGTAGGACTGTTTTCGAAGCGTGCGCGTACATAGTCCAGTACGGTGACGGTCCGGTCCCTGTTCGTCTCGGGGTATTGCGCCGCGAAGCCTCCCGCAATCGTCCATAGTTCGGACTGCGCTTCGGTCACGCTCACGCCCGGCCTGAGGCGCCCCAACAGAATCGCGCTCCGGCTCTTCCGCGAGGTGAGATAGTCGGCGCTCGCGCCGGGAACAGCCTGCTGGTACGCATGCATCGGTATGTAAATGTCGGGATTCACGTACGCTTGCGACCCTGTGAATTTCTCCGGCGCGACCCCGATGATGGTGAAGTCGGAGCTGTTCACACGAATTCTTCGTCCAAGGACCGAGCGGTCGCGCGCGAAGTCGCGGTCCCACATGTGATAGCTGATGACCGCCACCAAGTCCCGGCCCGCGACCGTATCTTCGTCGGTGCGGAACCCGCGTCTGAGCACCGGCTGTATGCGCAATCCGCTAAAGAAATTCCCACTGACGCTGGCGTCGAGGCTATACTTCGGAACCTGGTTCACCTGCGTGGCGATTCCGGCCAAGAAGAAGTCATAACAGGCCAGAGCCTGGAGCGTTTTCGTGCGATCGCGCAGGTCGGCGTAATCCGGATAGGACAGGCGCGCCCACGCTAGCTCGGCTTTGTGGTTCAAGGGGCGGTTCGGATGGGTTTACAGAGGGCTACATTGGATGTCAGATGCGCTTGGTGTTCGATTGGATGATGGCGTTCCGGTCACTACCTCGGAGGTCACAGACGTTCGGGTTGTCGACCGGCACTAGGCGGACACCCGCATTCGTGCCATCCCTGGACCTCCCTTCTGCGAGGGCAGCCGGATGCGGGTCTCGCCTTATCTGGCCGTCGTGTGGTTTATGACTGACGAGACTGTGCGGCAAAAACCGAGTCGCCGGGTTTCTGGTGGGCCTAGGAATAGGGCTCGTTGTTGGCATCGCCTTTCAGCCACGAGTGGGCGCCTACCCTCGGAGACTCTTCGAGAATCGTAAATCGACTACTACGGCGGAGAGTCATCACGTCGCACCAGAATCCTGAGAGCACTTTGGACCTCGCCATCGTGGTCTCTTGAGGCGGCGGCGCGGCAAGTTCTCTGGAGCTTCGGGTAACTCCAATGGCACGGGTTGGTCCGGGTCGGATATCAGTCCAACATCGAGCCGCGCGTTCCGACTGGTCAGTTTCCACACTCGCGTGCAGGGTAGCAGCCGCAGTATCCAGCGTAAGTTTTGGCAAGGCGATGAAGCGCGGGGCAGCTCTTGCTACTGTCCACATTCGGTAGAGAGCCGTGGCCAAATCGTGTAGAATCTACCAGCATGGCCACTTCAGATGATCGAACTCCGCTCACGATCGAGCAGAAAGCTCAGCTCCGTCATGATCTCACCCTCATCGAGGAAAAACTCCAAGACATCTCCGTCTTGATGCACGCCTGCTACGGCGACGAGAGTCCGGCAGCGATTCGGGCTGATGAGACTGCTGCCGCACTGCAGCGCCTGAAGTGGGAGTTGGAGCGAACGCGGCAAAAGGAGTTTGCGGCTGCGGGCTAATCGCGCTTAGTCGCGAGGAGCTTTGTTTCATCTATGGGCGGGGGATGAGGCACTTCCCCAGCGCTCGGTCTATCCACAAGAGCTTGAGCAGGCTTGGAAGCGGACGAGGACGTGGGTGTAGCGTCGCATCTCCACGGACCGCAACGAAAACGGGCGCGTCATTCTACGCAATGGCCGGGTACTTCTTCCCGAAGCCAGTCGCCTGTTCGAACGCGTGCGCCATTTGCAGGACGCTGAAGTCTTCTTTGTTACGGCCGACGATCTGCACGCCGACCGGAAGTCCTTCCGGTGTGAACCCGGCCGGCACCGACACCGCTGGATTGCCCGCTGTCGAGACATACCAGCACGATTTCATCCAGTCGATATAGTCATCGAACTTCACACCCGCGATCTCTGTTGGGTATGGCGTGTTGACATCGAATGCCGGCAGTTGCGTGGTAGGTAGAACGAAGTATTCGTACTTTTCGAGGAATGCCTGAAAGCGCCGCCAGAGCTGGCTATGCGCGGTCTCGGCGCGCGCAACATCCACTCCCGTTAGCCGCAATCCTTTCTCGATCTCGCCCTTGAGCGTGTCCTTGAAGGCGTCTGGATGCTCATGCAGCCGGGCGCCCTGAGTGTTTGCGGTGTTCCACGCGCGAAGCACGCGAAAAGCGACCTCGGCAGGAGCGAAGTCCGGCTCTGCCTGCTCGACAATGCACCCCAACGATTCAAATGTCTTGCGGCGCCCGTCCACCACGGTGCGAACTCGCTCGTCGAAGGGCACGCCGCCCAGATCTTTGAACCAGGCCACGCGCACACCTTTGAAGCTGCGGCCGAGCGGGCGTGCGAAGCGTTCTCCCGGTTCGTCGATCGAGAGCGGTGCACGGGAATCGGGCCCTGCGATCGTGCTCAGCGCGAAGGCAAGGTCGGCCACAGAACGCCCCAGGCATCCCGAGGTACTGAGCGTAAACCATGCGAACGCCGCTTTCGGGTTCGGTACGCGGCCGATCGAAGGCCGGAAGCCAACCACATTGCAGAAGGCTGCAGGATTGCGTAGTGAACCACCGGTATCGGAGCCACTGGCAACGGGCACGAGTCCGCAGGCTAATGCGACGGCCGCGCCACCGGAGGACCCGCCACACGTCTTCGTCAGGTCGTAGGGATTGTGTGTTGCACCAAAGACTTTGTTGAACGTCTGCGATCCCGCACCGAATTCTGGGGTGTTGGTCTTACCGATGGTGATCGCGCCCGCGCGTCGCATCCGCTCGACAACAATGTCGTCTTCGGTGGGGACGTTGTCTTTGTAGAGTAGCGATCCGTAGGTCGTGCGGATACCTCGTGTTTCCAGCAGGTCTTTGTGCGCGACCGGCAGACCATGCAGTGGCCCCAGTACCTCCTTGCGCGCCTGCATCTCGTCGGCCTTCGCGGCGTCTGCGGCGGCCATTTCCGGCACCAGCGTCACGATGGCATTGACCTTGGGGTTCACGCGCTCGATCTGCTTCATGTGCGCGGCCAGCGCCTCGCGCGCCGACAGTTTCTTCTTGCGGATCAGATGGGCCATTTCAACCGCGCTCATGAAACATATGGAGGAATCGGCTGCCTGAGCCTCCAAAGTGCCCGCAAGCAGAGGTGTGGCAGCCAGCCCCAATAAGGCTTCACGCCGCGTTAGATGGTCCTCAATCATGGGTGTGAGTCTACCACGCGACGTTCGCGCACAGGTGTTGCGGGCCGGACACGCGCAGCGGCGTGAGCGCCGCCTTCGCGACTCTAGGTTCTAAAGGGTGTTCGCCGCACATGTAAGATTGCGTCGACCAGAATGATGGGGATCTGGCGGAGAGGGGGGGATTCGAACCCCCGGTACAGGTTTAGGCCCGTACGACGGTTTAGCAAACCGCTGCTTTCGACCACTCAGCCACCTCTCCGTTTCTATCGCAGCTGATTTCAGCGCTTTAGGGTCGATGTCACTACATTATACTGCGATCTTCACCTTCCTTGCGACGACTGTAACTCTTTTGTCACCGTTGCGGAGCTTCTGCACCGCCCGCCGCTTCGCTTCATCGTTCACGAGACTTGGTGCTCCTTTAGCTTTTCAGTTTCCTCAAGGCGTCAGGTTTCGGCGCCAGCGTGTTTTGGCCTATTGACACGAGCACGGCTTGGCGACGAAGAGTACCTACCTGCTCACGTTGGGGATTCCGGCCAAGCTGAACAGCATTCCGGAGAAAAGCCGAACACCGTTCCGGAGCGAAGCGGAGGTGGGCGGCCACATCCGAGGATGGGGAGGCGGGGCAAGGGGCGGCGGTCCCTTGCCCCGCCTCGGCACACAGAATCCCGGAGAGCGATTAGCGCTCCCATCAGTCCTTCGGAGAGCTATTTCCGAAATCAGCCGCTGAGTTCGCGCTGGATTGAATAGCTTCATTCAGCAACGTGAACAGCGCGTCGGACAACTTCTCATATCGAACCTGTTCTTGCCCCTCGAACACCCTGTATGCCGCCAGCATTTACGCCTTACACATGGGTCCGCTTTCCCGTTTCAGGTCCAAAACGTGATGGGAGTGTGCATCAGTTGGCTAAAGACCGGTCGATTCTGTGAACCAGTCCGATGACGCATGTTCAGCTTAATTCAGAATAATCGGTCCGGCACCACACGTGCCTGTGCGGTACAAAATAGATGGTTCGGTTTTTTTTCGGGCTACTGGTGTTCCGTCGTGAAAGAACGATAGAACCCGAATGAGTCTGCTCCCGCCGCGGTCGACCGATGCAAAGGCGCCGTCAGTGCTTTTCGCACTTGTTCCTTCAGATCTAACGATGTAAAGGGCTTGGGAAGGAATCCGGAGGTACGCTCCAGAACCTTCACATGGGCTACCTCGCTATTGCTATAAGCGGACATGAAGAGCACTTTCAATTGCGGACAGACAGTCAATGCGCGTTCCGCAAGTTCGCGACCGTTTATGTCAGGCATGACTACGTCCGTAATCATCAAGTCGATTACAGGGTCCTGACGTTCGATGATGCGCAGAGCGGTGTCCGCGCTGTTTGCCAGTAGTACGGCATATTCCTCGCGCTCCAGCATGCACTCGACAATGGTCAGGACGGCAAGCTCATCATCGACCACGAGAATCGTTCTTGGCGCTGGTTGCTGGTCAGAACCCATCAGGAAACCTCCTTCAGGTAGCTATGATTGTCGTGTCCCCCATAAGAATACGCAAGACGTTTAGCAGGGATCTTTTGTGTGCCTGACAATGGTTGGGTGAATTCTGGTAACTGTGGTTAGCGGAGATCACCGCCGTGTTCCGGAACGAGCGCAGCTAACGGCTGCACTTGCGCCAGTGTCCTGCGCGCTTCTTACCAGCTATCAAACTGCCTCGAAAGTCCTTCTTGGGCTCGCTGCTAAGCTCCTCCAGGCCAGCGCTTATATCTACACTGTCGTCACACCACTAACTGAAGTTGGTCTGCATCTATGCCGAATGGTAATCGGTGTTCACCAGTATTGCCTAATAATTAACGTCAGCTTACAGTCGTATTCGCCGGTGTTTTCGGCAACAGTCGCAAGTCACCAGCAAACCGCGAAAACATTGCATCAGCCAGTTTGAGAAGAGCAGATGTCATGTACCAAATTGAGAAGCGGATGTCGGCATTCTTCCTGACCTTTGGAGGGGTCATCGGAAAGGAGGAGATGGAGAAATGGCGCTATCAGGCTGAGGAATTTAGGATTAGAGGCGAGCGTTTCTGAAGGTGGATCACGGACACTCTTCTTTATTCGAGGGAAGTTCTAACCTGGAAGACCTTGAGCCCTACCTCCACGTTTTGGACCTGAAACGGGAAAGCGGACCCTGAGGCTCAGTGAAACTCTTGAGAGCTGCCGTTTTCTTGGTTTCTTGGGCCTAACGTGCGACATAAGTTTTGAATAAGGACCGATAGCTGGAGGTTGGTATTGGAATCGGAAAAGAGACCATCGCGATACCGCGTTCTACTGATTGAGAATCGTCACATTCTCCGATGTGCGACCAAAGCCCTGCTCGACAGCACCGGCAATTTTGAAGTGGTGGCCCACGTGGAGCGTTGGACCGACGCGCTGCAGTTGTACCTGGTGGCTCAGCCAGATGTAATACTGCTGGGTACCGAGAAGGGCGATTTTGCATGTATTCAGGCCGCCGAGGAACTGCTTGACAAGATTCCACTCGCAAGGATCTTGATGCTGGTCTTCGAATGGAATGAAGAAGCCATTCCCGCTGCAATTCCGGTGGGCCTTTGTAGTTTCGTATCTATGTCAGCTACGTTGAGCGATCTCATTCACGCCCTTGAAACAGTCGCTTCTGGCGGCCACTACCCCGGCGATCTAGCGGAAGTCAGCGTCAGTCACTTCGGCCAAGCTGGCGCACGATCAGCGCCCACCCTGGCTCCCAGAGAATTCAGGGTGGTCAGACTGATTGCACAAGGGCTTTCCAGCAAAGAAATCGCAAACTCTCTTGGCTTGGCAGTCGAAACTGTCCGCTACTACCGCAAGTCAGCCATGCGCAAAGTAAACGTGCACAACGTCGCCGGGCTCCTTAAGGTCGCCAACTCCAAAGGCTTCATTCCGCAGGCATTGGGGCAAGAGCCAGTAATAAGAGAATCAGGCTCCTTCGCAGTCAAGAACTGCCCGGAAGTAACAACCCAACCTTGACGGCGGAAGCGCTACTGCCAGGCTTGCCAGTCAACGGTAGAGAATGTCCACACTATCTCCGCGTACGGAAGACGCCGCCTGTACAGGCTAGCGGTTCTCCTTCATGTGCGCAGCAACGCAATGAAAAATGCTAACTGAAGTTACTAACATCAAGCTAACCATTGCTAAGACACCAAAATAAGCTATACGGAAACTCTTGCGTATTGTCAGATCCAACGCGACAATTAGGACCACAGTTAGTAAGAGATCGCCACTATGTCAACGTCTTCCAATCCGACACCCGACCCAGCAACAATTCTTGTCGTCGATGATGACCCATCTGTTCTGTCCGTTGTCAGATGCATGCTGGAGACCGGCGCTTATAACGTGCTGCTGGCCCCCAGCGCGGCGGTCGCTCTCCGCCTGGTTGAGCGCCGTGACCTCATGATTGACCTGGTGCTGCTAGATGTACTGATGCCGGATCTAACCGGACCCGAACTAGCTGAGCGCATTTTGGCAATTCGGCCGCATGTGAAAGTGCTCTTTATGTCCGGCTTTGCGGATGCCGAAGTGGTTCGCGTTAAGATTCTCGACCGTAAACTGGAGTTGCTACCCAAGCCGTTCACGTCGGACGGGCTACATGATGTGATCGACAGAGTGTTCAATACCCCAATGCACCGCTCCGCGGCGGCGGGGGCGAATGGACCTTCATTCTCCCGGTTCCCTCAGTAGCACCGCTGCGCTGGGCACACTTGGTCGAGCGTTGCTGGGGGCAATCTTTGGACTACGCACCACGCATTCTCATCGTCGATGACGAACTGATCGTTCGCACATTATTCGATCGGATACTGTCGGAGGATGGTTACTGCGTGGACGCTGTCGGAACCGCACGTCAGGCTCTACAGGTGCTCTGTGACCGTGCATTTGAGGTCGCGCTGGTGGACTTAAGCCTGCCGGATGGAGATGGCGTTGAGTTGGTGCAACAGATGCGGCTGGACGCTCCATACCTTCCGATTTTGGCCACCTCTGGGTGCATGGTGGGGACGATGGCGGACGTCGTCATAGCAGCGGGCGCCACGGCTACCCTGAAAAAACCTGCGACACCGGACCAGTTACGGAACGCCATATACCGATTGCTCGGACCATCGGGTGGGTGGTGCGGAACACAACGATGTTGCGAGCGAGTCCCTGTCAGGAAAGGATCTAAGGGGGCCGCGGGGTCAGCGAATGGGTAGCGTCATTTGATGAACGAAGGTCGTGCAGCCCTATTGCAATTGGAGGACGATCCACAAATCCTCACTACACCTTCCGAAGATTTTGTGAAATTTGTTTTTATTAAAAACTCTTTACTTTTACCATGAAGTTATTGGATAATTTGGAGAAATAAACTCATAATCCGAGGCTGAATGCGAGGTTATGCCCAAACAGACGCGGCGCGTGCGCAAACCGACCAACGGTGACGGATCACAGGGAAATTCCACCGCGATCACTCCCGAACACTCAAATATCGCCCAGCTTGCTTATTTGCGTTGGCTGGCGCGGGGTTGTCCAATCGGATCGCCCGAAGAGGATTGGTCTCAGGCCGAACGAGACCTGAAAAACAAACAAGCCCGGACAGCATAGCTGCCACCTATTTCCAACGTCCTTTTCCGATTCCGGAGGAGGACCGTGGTGGAAAGGATGCCATGTTGAAAAACGCCCCCGAGATCACGACGAACGGATTCGTTCCGGTTCTGTCGATCAGCCCAATAGAAGAGGATCACTTCTTTCTGCGAAGAATACTCGATCGCTTGCAAGGCACACTGGGCGCAAGCCGTACCTTCACAGTAAAGTCCTGTGCCACGCTTGCCTCCGGACTTGCTGCTCTGCGGATACGTCAATTCGAGGTTGTCGTCTGTGAGCGGGATTTGTCACCGGGATCGTGGAAGGACGTGCTCGAACAGGCGACCATCCTGCCCGATCCGCCGTCTTTCATCGTAACGTCGCGGCTTGCGGACGAACGCCTGTGGGCCGAAGCCCTGAACTTGGGTGCCTTCGATGTGTTGGCAAAGCCGTTTGACGGCACCGAAGCAATGCGAGTTGTTGGTGCAGCGTGGCGAGCGTGGGGTGCGCCAGTACGGCGCTCAGCGCGACACGAACGACACAAAGTGATGGTCGCCGGGGCGGCTGGAGCGTTGTGACGCGGCCATTGGGGTGGCACTCCGATTTGTGCGCGCTCTTATCGCAATAGCGCCCAAACGGCTTGAACGTCGGAAGCCTTCTCTAATCCTTAATCATTTCAAACGGGCTCAGTCTTAGCTTGCCGATGTGTTGGCAGCGCTCAATTGACTATTCATTGTGGTCCAAATACCAGAAACACTGCCACCAACGCTGATAAACAACGCGGCTGTAACAGTGCGACGATCTCGGCCAGCGGAAGGACCATCTAAATGTTGGGATTCTGTTCGGTGGCGATCCGGCGGAACTGCTGCACGGCTCGTTGCTGTTCGATTTGGTATCGTCTCTTCATAGCGACTCTCTCCTTTTTCTTGGCAGAAAAATCGACCCTCGGCCTATTATGGCCGCGGGTGTGAGAGTCGCTATTTTCTAGGAACTACCGGGCATCCTCGTTCATCGAACGCCTACCATCATCCTAACTCACGATAGTATCTCTGTAAGACAAACTCTGACTGACCCTGCATATTTCGCTTTACATGCGATTGAGAGGTGTTCCTATTGTTGACATACACCTGCAATGTAATGCTTACTTAGCGGCCAGCAGACCCGACAATGGCGTCCCAGTAGAATTACTCTACCGGGTGGGTCCAAACGAATTTCATTTAGTGAAGGCAGGATAGGTAAAGAACATGTCGAACGGAGGATTCAAAGGCAACGATCGAACAACTATGAGCTTTGGCAAGAAGTTGACCATCGCGTTCGCGCTCATGATGGGCGCCGTGCTGATATTGACCATCGCCTCATGGATGGGCATTGGCAGCCTGGGTACCGAGTTCGAGAATACCATTGCGGACACGGCAGAGAAACGCGCAGTTGCCTTCTCAATTGAACGAGACGCTGCAGAACTAATGGCATGGGAACGAAACACACTCCTTCGTTTAGCGGCGAAGGACATGACCACAGTAGAGGAGAATCACCAGTCAATTATTGAGACATCTAAGCGGATCGCGAGCGAGATTGCCACAATTCGGCAGCACCATCCTACCGAGGATGCAAGCCGCCGCCTCCGGGTAGTGGAAGCAGCTACCAACAAGTGGATGTCGGCAGACGAGCACGTCTACGCAGAGATCCGGCGCAACCGCTTCAAGTCCGCGCTGGACGTCTTCGATCACACCAGCGTTCCGGCGGGCCAAGAGATACAAAAGGCAAGTGCGGAGCTGGAGGAGTTTTTTGGGTACAAGATGACTATACGGACTGAGCATGGACGGTCGGTGAAATCGCGCAGTTACTGGACCTTGGCCGGCGCGATTCTTCTCTTTCTGGCCGTCTGGGGAATGGCTCTTCGCATGGTTCACCGTGCGAGCGGCGATTTGGAGCGATTGTCCGAACAACAAGCTGCGGCTGCTAGCGGACTGAAGGAGCTGCTGAATAAGATTGCCCAGAAGTCATCCGTCCTGAACGTGTCCGCAGATGAGCTGACCGGTGTCAGCCAACAGATGGCCGGCGTGGCCGAAGAGACCGCTACGCAGGCCAATGTAGTCTCAGCCGCCAGTGAACAGGTTTCCAAGAACATCCAGGTCGTAGCCGCCAGCGCCGAGGAACTGATGGCATCGATCAAGGAAATCTCGAAGAGCTCTACCGAAGAGGCGCGCATCGCCCGCAATGCAGTATCGATGGCGGAACAAACCAATCAACAGATTGGCAAGCTGGGCGAGTCGAGTAAAGAGATTGGCAAGGTCATCAAAGTCATTACCTCTATCGCAGAACAGACCAACCTGCTGGCCCTCAACGCGACCATTGAAGCCGCGCGCGCGGGCGAAGCGGGGAAGGGATTCGCGGTGGTGGCGAATGAGGTGAAGGAACTGGCCAACCAGACTGCCCACGCTACCGAGGAGATCGGTCAAAAGATCAGCACGATCCAGGGCGATACCAAGAATGCGGTTCGGGCCATCGGGGAGATCAGCACGATCATCAACCAGGTGAATGATATTTCCAACACCATCGCCTCGGCGGTAGAGGAGCAGACGGCAACGACGACCGAGATCGGGCGCAACGTGCAGGAAGCGGCCAAAGGGGCTGGTGAGATAGCCAGCAACATATCCGGAGTGGCCAGCGCCGCCAAGATGACGGCGGACGGAGCACAGAAAGTGCAGGGCGCCTCGCAATCGGTGAACAAGATGGCGGGAGAACTGGGAGAGCTAGTAAAGCAAGATGCCGCCGGTTCTGCCTCCGATCTGCCACTCCGGCGGGTGACCTAGATTCACAGGAGTCGATAAACCCATACGGATGCCAGCATCACTGCCAAAAAGAGAAGAGCGTTTCATGAAAGATGAGAATTGGTTGCTACCGAAAGGACGATTTGTGAGAACTAACGGGAAACTCGCGGGTATTGCCGTATGCTTACTGCTTGCCGCACCCGCGTCACGCGCCGACGAGGTGTCGGACCTGAAGGCGCAATTACAGGCATTGCAACAGCAGATGAATGTTCTGCAGCAACAGCTCCAGAAAGTGGCAGATAAGGTTCAACAGGAGCAGGCGGCTCAACCCTCCGGCGTCCTTCCGAACGTGGCTCCGCCCTCAACAACGGCGCAAGCGGATCAACCCTCCGCTGCACCCAAAGTGACAACCGCAGTCACCGCCAAACACGGGTTTTTCGAGCGTAAACCCGGCGACAGCCTGACCTTTTACACGCACGGCGGCGAGATCACGGCCTACGGCAAGCTCGACCTCTCCCTGGACGGTACCACGAAGGGCCTAACGGGCGTTCTAGGTCCGGGCGGCATTCCTCCTGTTGGCAGGCTTGGTTGGTTGCCCGACATTTCTACCAACCTTTCCTACATCGGCGTGCGCGGATTCGAAACCCTGGATGGCTTGCCCTTCGATTTTGTTTACCAGCTCGAAACGCAAATTGACATTTCGGCGACCGCCGGTACCAGCGAGACCAACAGCAATGAAAGCAATGTCGTCAAGGGCGCTTTAACTTCGCGCAACAGCTTCATCGGAGTTGCCTCTCCGGATTGGGGCTCTATCAAGATCGGAAAGACGTGGGCGCCTTACAGGACCTCGACGGACAATATGAACCCGTTCTCCGGCATGCTCGGCGACTACCAGGTCATCATGGCCAATACAGGCGGCGACAACCGCGTTGAGTTCGGCACCCGGCTCGACCACGCGATCTGGTACGAATCGCCGAACTGGGGTGGCTTCGCCCTCGCTACGCTGTTTTCACCCGGCCAGAATCGCGCCAGCGACAACGATAACATCGCCGGCGGCGAATCCGATTGTACGGGCGGCAACATTCCCGGCAGCGGCGGAATCACTCCGGTCACTTGCAGCGATGGTTCGTTCGGCGACGCGGTCAGTGCCAGTCTCTCGTACACCAACGGCCCCCTCTATATCACCGGTGCCTACGAACGTCATATGAAGGTCAACCGCTCCAGCGACATTACTGGCATCTACGGCTCGGGAAACGCCTATTCTGTAATGCTCCAGGCACAGGATGTCGCGGACGAGGACGCCGCCAAGATCGGGGCGCGATACGCCTTCCCGACCAAAACTACCGTCAGCGGCATCTTCGAAACCATGCATCGTTACGTTCCTTCCGATCTCGAGTTTCAGAACGAACGTCAAAGGCTTGGCACCTGGTTTGCCGTCAGCCAGCAACTCACCCGTGCCACCAGCTTACACTTTGGCTGGGCGCATGCCTTCCGTACACCTGGTGATCCGGGGCAGCACAACGACTCCACCATCACGCCGCCCGGCGGTGTTCCCGGAACCGATTTCACCGCGGGCGCGCACGCCAACAACACGGCCAACCTGTTCACGGTGGCGCTCAAGTACCAACTCATTAAGAATCTCGGCGTCTATGGCAATTGGGCAATGACCGCCAACGGCCCCGCCGCTCACTACGACCTCGGTGCGGGCGGCCGAGGCATCACCGTTGATTGCCATGATGCCTTCGGCGCAACGGGCGGGGACGTCGCGTCCAACCCCCATTGCTGGACGGGAGTAACGTTGATGGGAGCCTCCGTCGGTATGGTTTGGAAGTTCTGAACTCTACCGCGCTCCCAGCGTGGCGTGCATCGGGTCGGCGACGGCGAATCTGAAGTGGTACGAGAATCTGAGTAAAGGGCTGAAAAGCACCAGGACTGGCCAAGTGTAAGGTGGGTCACCTCCGATGGAGCTTGGTATTAAATTAGCCTGGGCGGAAGCCCAGTTGTGGGGTAAAAGCTCGGTAAGCCGGGTGATGGGGTGGGTGGCAATGCGGGAGAGGACACCGGGCATCCTCCCTCGCAGTGAGGTGATCTCGATAAATTGGAAGCCGGCCTATGAGCAAGTTCGATACCACTCGTAACTCAAAGCAACCACACCACCAAAGTCGCCGGGCCGTGTGAAATACCAGACAATCGTGCCAAGACCTGCTGAAAATTCCCCGCCCCAGACGCTTCTGACCGGCGCCCATCCGGTTTGGTTGTTATGGCCTGTCAGACTTTTGACAGCACCGGTGTCATTGCCATGAACTCTTGGACACAGTTCCTGATGGAACTGCCTGAAAACAAGGAACATAGTTTTGGCAGCCGGGTTGCTCCCGCTTCCATCTACCTGCCGATGGCGGGCCGGCCACTGAGTCTCAAATTATGACGGCAATCAATAGAGAACGCGAAATGACGCACTTGAGTGATGTCCCCCTAGAAGTGGAGGTAGAACTTGCTCGTCATACAGCTACGATCCAGGATGTTCTGCAACTTGCTGCAGGGAGCATACTCACTCTAAACAAGGCGGCCGGAGAACCGGTCGAAATTAGAATAGGCGGGACGTACGTGGGCGTTGGTGAAATCATCGCGTTCAATGATAATGCCGGGGTACGTATCTCCGATCTGAGCGCGGAGCAGTGAGGCGCACGGTGCCGATGCGGAGGTTGGGCGATGCCTGAAATTTACGGATTTGCCAAATCGGCAGGAGCCGTCGAAAACACCTCAGCTAACGTGAGGGCGAAGGCACTTTTATTTGACACCAAGTGCACATTGCGGGTGGTCGTAGGAAGAGCCTGGGTGCCATTTGGCAAGCTTCGGAAGTTAGCGAAAGGTGCTGTCATAGAACTAGAGGGCAACATACAAAAACCGGCCGAACTACTGGTGAAGGATTGTTTGGTGGCAAGAGGCGAAGTCGTGATCGTCAAGGGCAATTATGGCATTCGAGTCACCGAAGTTGCTACCCAATCGGAGCGTCTCCAGGCCACACGGCTCGATTCCGAGTGAGCCGTTTATATGGCTTGCCTGACGTGACCATATACATCCTGTTATGAGCGCGCCCGAGACATTGTCGGCAGAGCATCGTTGGCTGCTGGAGCAGTTGGGAACGGGCCTGGCGACAGCAGTGGAGTCGATGGGCAGCGACCGGCCTACTTGTACCGTGAGCCCAACGGCCGCCCAATTGGTTCGTGACGGTGAAATCGATTCGTTGGTCTATGATCTGAATCTCGCCGGAGGTCCGGCCCTCGGAATTAACACTGCCGCCAGCGCGTGGAAAGAGATCGCCACGCAAGTGTTAACGGCGGTAGGGATGGAATCGCCGGCAGACCAGCTCTGTCTCGAAACCTACAGGGAATTAGTCGGTCAGGCTGTCTCGCTCCTCGCGCAGAGTCTCACTTCACGCCTCAAAAAAGAGGTAGTATTCAGCGCCACGCAATCAACAGCGTTCCCGTTCGGCTCGACGGCTGCTTCCGTAGAAGTGAGCTTCGGCTCGCAACCGCCTGTTGTTGTGTATGTACAGGTGGCAGCGCCGTTCGTCGAATTGCTGGCAGCACGCGAAGCCGGGGTTGCAGAGCCTGGGACGGCCACCTCCGCTCGCGCAACCCTGAAAGATCTTGGCACGCTCGAGGACCTGGAAATGTGCGTCACGGTCTCCCTTGGGACCGCTCGCCTGACACTGGCCGAGGCCATCGCCCTGGGCCCTGGATCCGTGGTCCAACTCAGTTCTAAACTCGATGACTTGGTGGTAGTCAAAGTGGATGGGAAGACCGTTGCCCTTGGAGAAGTTGTAGCTGTCGGCAACAGCTATGCCGTCCGAGTCACTCACCTTGCTGATCTTCGCGGGGCAACCATCCCGGGTCGCTCGTCGGTAATCCCATCTCAGCAGCAGTTACAAAGAGTGTTCAAGAATTGATGCTTCGCCTTTCCGTCCGGAATGCCCACTCCGAAATTGAGTGAGGGTCTACGCTGACCAACCCCCATTTCCTGCCGCAAGTCTTGCTTGAGCGATCGTTGTCACAAATAGAATAAAATGACGAAATGTAGCCCGTCGCTATTACGCCCAAGTAACTCAAATACGCCGGAGGGAATTTCGTGATTGCTGGGTGCATGCTGATCGTAGAAGACGCGGCAACCACCTCGGACCTGATTCGGGCCTTGGTGTCCGAGCGTGGACTCGATGTGCGCACGGTCAACACCCCGGAGGAAGCGATCCGAGTTCTTGAGGGCCGGCGTCCGAAAATCATCTTAGTGGATGTCGAATTCGCTGGAGGCGGCGGCCTGGATCTCGTCAAACAGCTAAGATCCAATCCGGATGGGCATGACGCGATTGTTTTGGGTCTTGGTAGCTTCCCCGGCCAGCATGACGAACAACAAGCACTGGACGCAGGTTGCCGAGGCTGCATTTGCCGGCCAATTGATCCCGGCGCCTTTCCCGCTGTTATCGAGAAGTATCTAGGCCAAAGTGGCGAGCCATCCGGCGCCGCGGCGGCCGCAGACATCGTGGACGTAACTCCAGATCCGGAGTTAGACGCGCTGCGGGAGGAGTTTGTAGCGGAAGCGATGCAGCAGCTCCAGCAGCTGATCAACACGCTCGATACCGGTCTTGACCGGAAGGCCGCGCGGATCTTCGCGCATCGTTGGGCGGGGAGCGGTGGCTCAGTCGGTTATCCGGAGGTCAGCCGGATGGCACGCGAGCTCGAGGCCGCTGTCCAGGGCGACAGTCATGAGGCAGATTTTAGAATTCACGAGCTACTGGGCATGCTGCGGCGACTGTTTTCGGAGGCCCACAAAGAGCTATCTAGTAAGCAGAAAGCAGTCCCGCCGCCACCTCCGGATGTTTCGTTCTCTGCACTGGCGCGGGGTTTGGCGGGAAAGCGATTTGCCTTGTTTGGCTTCCAACAAGACGAGGGCGCACATCTCGCCCGAGTGATCGAGCGTTACCAGGCGTTTTCACGAACTCTTGTCTCCGCCACGCTACCGAGTGCAGAGATGGTCCGGCCGTTCGACGCCGTTATTTTGAACGCACTGGCCGGTTCCGCCACTCTTCCACCATGGAACCATCCGCTCCTGCTCATAGGGCAACAAAGCGTACTCTTGGAGCTTCAACCTGTCCGAGACGGCGCGATCGAGTTCTTGTTTTCACCCTGGACCGAACAGGAATTGGTATTGCGGCTATTCCGTGTGCTGCACCCTGACTCCCAGGTGGAACAGCAAATGGTTGTCACGAGTGGTGCCAAACGCCGTGTGCTGGTAGTAGACGACGACTCGACCATGCGAGAACTGGTCAAGACAACCGTGCAGCGCGCGGGGTTGGAGTGTCGAGCGGCCGCTGATGGTGATCACGCCCTCGAAATCGTCCGAAGCTGGCAGCCGGACTTGGCAGTCGTCGATGTCGAAATGCCCGGTAAGAACGGATTTGAGGTGCTCGCTTCTCTGCGCGGCGACCTGATGACTTTCGATATTCCTGTGATTCTCCTGACAGCCTGCCAGCAGGACAAAGAAGTGATCCGTGGCCTGCAACTGGGTGCCGATGACTATGTCGTGAAGCCGTTTGTTCCCGCGGCGCTCATGGTTCGTGTTAGAAAGCTGCTTAGAAGGCACGTCCGCAGGATCTGGATTAGTACGCCTGGCTCGGGAGGAGTCGTATATACCTAACTGTTCCGGCGGCGTCAGCTTTAGAGTTCCCTTCAACGCTTATTGAAGCCAAGAATACTGTTATAAATCTCACAAACCGCAGCCTGCCACAACAGTGCATTGCCTTGTCGACTGGCCAGCCGGATCATTCACATTGTTAAATTGGAATGACATGCCATTACCGAAGAATATCTTCTTCTCATGGTGCGCGCTTCTTGGCGCAACCCTTCTGACTCTTGCCATCCCCGATGCATACTCCCAGACCGCCAAGAGCGAAGCCAAGCCAGAGCCCGACGTTCTCGTTTTCACCGACGGGGAAAGGCTCATTGGACACTTGGTGCGCTCCACCGGTGACAAGGTTACTTTCAAGAGTGACATGGCGGGAGAAGTCACCGTCGAGTGGAAGAAGGTGCAAGAACTTCACACCTCACAACGCTTCGCGGTTATCGGGAAGAATGTAAAGCTCCGCCATCGCGAAGAAGACGGCATTCCGAAGGGCGCCATCGCAATGAAGGAGCAGAAGATTGAGGTAAGCCCCGGAGGAGCGAATCCGCCCCAGACCGTGCCCGTTGCCGATACAGCCAACATTATTGATGAGCCCGGTTTCCAAAAAGCGCTGCATCGCCCTGGTCTCCTCGAAGATTGGAAAGGCGCACTCACCGGCGGTGCCTCTCTGGTTGAGGCAACCCAGAACAACACGACCCTTACTGGCAGCGTCGCCCTGGTGCGAGCTGTCCCGACCGAAAGCTGGATCGAGCCCAGTAACCGCACCCTCATCGATTTCAGCGCCTCGTATGGAAAGGTGACGCAGCCGGGCACGCCCACCCTAAAGACTTCTATCTTCCATGCCGACGCTGAGCGCGACGAATACTTCACAGCAAGTGTCTACGGTTTCGGACAGCTCGCCTACGACCACAACTTCTCCCAAGGCCTGAATCTTCAGCAGTCGTATGGGGGTGGCGTCGGCTGGACTGTCCTCAAAAGCGCAAATCAGGCGCTCGACATAAAAGCCGCCATGAGTTACGTAAATCAGCAATTCCAGGAGCCTGCGCAGAGTCAGAATCTGGTGGGCTCCACTTTTGCTGAGCGCTATAACCGCACGCTCCCGCATGGCATCCTGCTTAGTGAGCAGCTTTCCGTCATGCCGGCCTGGAACAATACGAGGGCATACTCCGCGGCCGGTGGGGCTGGGCTGACCCTGCCCGTCTACAAGCGGCTTAGCCTGGCAGTCAACGCGCTAGATACGCTCTTGAACGATCCGCCTCCCGGCTTCAAGAAGAATTCCTTCCAGTTCACGACCGGCGTCACCTACACGTTGCCCTGACGTCACATCAGAGTGAGTGGATCGACGTCGATCACCAGCGCAGTTGCCGGCCATTTGTTGTTTAGGGCGAAATCTCGCACCCGCCGCAGTTGCTCATTGAGTATCTTGCGGCTCGCGGATTTGATCAGCATCTGGTAGCGGAATTCGTTCTTCAGTCGTGGTACCGGCGCCTCCGCCGGGCCCATCACTTTGATGCTCTCCGGCGCCGGCGTGAGCAGCCGCCCGAGTTCCGCACTAAGGCGCAGTGCCTCCTCCTGCTTTTCACTGCGCACCAGCAGGTTGGCCAGGGCAGTGAACGGCGGGTAATGCATCATGCGCCGGAAGTTGAGCTCCTTCTCATAGAACGCCTGGTAGTCATGTGACGCCGCCATGCGAATGGCGTAATGATCCGGATTGATGGTCTGGACGAGCACGATGCCAGGCAGATCACCGCGGCCGGCGCGCCCAGCCACCTGCGTCAGGAGCTGGAACGTGCGCTCGGCGGCGCGAAAATCCGGCAGGCCCAGGCCCACGTCGGCCGAAACCACCCCCACCAGCGTCACGTTGGGAATGTCATGGCCTTTGGCAATCATCTGCGTGCCCACCAGGATGTCGTAACTGCGTTCGCGAAACCCTTGCAGGATCACTTCATATTGGCGCTTGCCCGTGACAGTGTCACGATCGAGCCGTGTGATGCGTGCGCGGGGAAACTCGCGGTGCAACTCCTCCTCTACCTTTTCCGAACCGATGCCCAGAAAGTAGATGTGCTCACTATGGCATTTCGGACACACTGACGGCACGCGCTCGGCGTAACCGCAGTAGTGGCAAAGCAAGCGGCGATCGCGGCGATGGTAAGTCAGCGTGACCGAGCAGTTGCAGCACTGGATGCGTTCACCGCACGCGCGGCAAGCCACGAAGCTGGAAAAACCGCGGCGGTTGAGCAACAGCATGATCTGTTCACCGTTATCCAGCCGCTGGCCGATGGCCTCGATGAGCCGTCGCGAGAACGTCGCTTGCTTGCGCGTTTCCAGAAACTCTTCGCGCATGTCGATCAGCTCGACTGTGGGCAGCGGCCGCTGCTCGACGCGCTCCGGCAGTTCCAGTAATGTGTACTTGCCCCGCTGTGCGTTGTACCGGCTCTCCAGGCTCGGTGTGGCCGAGCCAAGTACGACGCATGCCCCGGCAGCCTGCGCGCGAACGATAGCCACGTCACGGCCGTTGTAACGTGGCGTTTCCTCCTGCTTATAGCTTTGGTCGTGCTCTTCGTCAACCACGATCAACCCTAGATTGCATACCGGCGCGAAAACCCCGGAGCGCGTGCCAACCACCACTCCCGCGGATCCTGAGCGAATGCGGCGCCACTGCTCGGTCCGTTCGGTGTCGGTGAACGCGCTGTGCAGGATAGCCACGCGGTCGCCGAACCTGGCGAAAAACTGGCCCGCGACCGCCGGCGTCAACGCGATTTCCGGTACCAGCAGCAGTGCGCTGCGGCCCGCCGCGAGAGTCGCCTCAATCGCACTCAGATAAACTTCTGTCTTTCCCGACCCTGTAATTCCATGTAGCAGAAATGTTCGAAATTGTTTCTTCCGAATCGCCGCCTGAATCGTCGCGAATGCCTCCTGCTGTGCGGCATTCAGAGTGTGCCTAGCGCGCACAGGACCGGCGGTGAAAGCGGACACCGGCTCCCGCGTCACCTTGAGGATTCGCTTCCGCGCCAGCGACCGTGCGGCCAGGCTCCCGTTGCGCACCTGCTGCTCGACGTCTTTGAGATTGTGTGAACCCGGATGCAGCATCAGAAACGCAATCAGCTCGCGTTCCGCCTTGGGCAGCTTGCGATCGCCCGGCTCGTGCTCCAACTCCACGCGCAGCCTCTCTGATGGAACGCGCAGTGGATCGCGTTCGGCATGATGCTGTTCCGCCATCAGGAAGCCCTTCCGTTCGAGCGAGCGAATCGCCTTATCCGCGAGTGGCAGTTTCTTTGTGAGATACGCCGCTGAAAGCGGCCGTTTCTCCAGCATGCGCAGCACAGCCGCCACGGGATCTTCCGGCCCGGCATCGAGCAACAGTTGCCGCGCGGCATCCAGACCGGCAGCAGTCAACGAGTAAACCTTGCCCACACGGACTTCGCTCGCGAGCGGCAGCATGGCGCGCAACACCTCGCCGAGCGGAGCGCAATAGTAGCCTGCGATCCACCGCGCCAGCGATAGCAGTTCCTCATCGAGTACGGGTTCGGAATCGATTAGGCGCAAAGCGTCACGCGCCTCAACCACGGGCTTCTCATCGTGACATCGCAGCGCTACGCCCGTCAGCTTGCGAACGCCAAACGGCACGATCAGCCGGCAGCCCGGCCGCACACGGTGCCGCAAAGTTTCCGGAAGCGAATACGTGAAGGGGCGGTCGAGTGGCACGGGCAGACTGACGTCGCAATAAAGGAACGCGCCTTCGGGCATCGTGCGCTACTTCGGCTTTCCGGGAAGGCCGGCCGGATTCTCGTGCGTGCGCTCGCGGAACTTGCCCCGCATGCCGGAGGCGAGCGAAACCGACGCTTCACCGTACTTGTCGCGCAGCCGGTCCGCCGCGGCCAGCGCTTGCTCCCAACGTTGGTGCTTGTCGTCGCCGAGCAAATCGAGTTGTGGCCCGGCGTCTTCAAACGATGCCGCGTGCACTCCGAGCAGCCGAACCTTGGCGCCCTTATTCCAATTCGCTCGAAACAGCTCGCGAATCTCCTCGAAGATTTCGGCGTCGACCTGTGTGGGCCGAGCCAGCGTGTGCGCGCGCGTAATGGTCGAGAAATCCTGGTAGCGCAGCTTGAGCTGGAGCGTCCGCGCGTGCAGATCATTCTCGCGCAGGCGGCGCCCAACCATCTCCGAAAGCCGTGCCAGTGTCGCCTCCAGCACGTCGCCGTCGGCTGTGTCCTCGCGGTAGGTATGCTCGTGGCTGATCGATTTCGCTTCGGTATCGGCGCCAACTTCGCTCTCGAACCACCCCCCGGCATCGAGCCCGCGCGCCTTGCCCGTCAGTGCCAGGCCCCATTTGCCGAAACGGCTTTCGAGAAAACCTTCGTCGAACCGCGCCAGGTCGCCGACTTTATGTATACCCAGAGCGTTCAGATTCTTCTCCGCCACTTTGCCCACGCCCGGAACTTTGCGCACATCGAGCGGCGCAAGAAATCGCGCTTCTTGACCGGCAAGAACCCACAGCACCCCGTTCGGCTTGGCCTGGTCGGAAGAGATCTTAGCCACCAGCCGCGATGTCCCGATCCCGATCGAGCAGTTGAGCCGGGTCTCCGCTCTCATGGCCTCATGCAGCGCGTGCGCGGCGCGCAACGGTGGACCAAGCAACCGCTCCGTGCCCGTCATATCGACATAAGCCTCATCAATCGAAGCCATCTCTACTTGCGGCGAAAATCGGTTCAGCACGCCAAAAACTTGATGGGAACAATCGCGATACCGCTCCGGATGGCCGTCCACGAAGATCGCCTGGGGGCACAACTTGTAAGCCGTGCGCAACGGCATGGCCGAATGTACCCCGAACTTCCGCGCCTCATACGATGCCGCCGAGACAACCCCGCGTTCGTTCGGCCGCCCACCCACCACAACTGCCTTGTCCTTGAGCGAGGGATCAAACAGCTCTTCCACGGAAACGAAGAAGGCGTCCATGTCGACATGGAAAATCGTTCTCATCGCCAGCGCGCCGCCAACACTCGCGGAATCCCGGCCAAATCCGGCACGTCACGCACGTCTTGCCAGCCCGGCCCGAGCATACCCATCACCCGATCTCGACCATTGTAGCCAAGCTCTACCACCATCCAGCCGCCTCCACGCAAAACGCGCGCTGCGTCATTCACCAGCCGCTCATAAATCTCGAATCCCGTCGGCCCCGCGAACAATGCCGCTTCGGGCTCATAGTCGCGCACCTCGCGCTGCAAACCTGCCCGGTCACCCAGCGGCACATACGGCGGATTCGATGCGACCACGTCCACCGATGCATCAGCAATCGCCGACGTCAGATCGCCCCGCACGAATTCCACTCGCGCGCCGAGCCGCCGTGCATTGTCCGCCGCCACTGTCAAAGCCGCGGCGGAGATATCGGTGCCGCAAACCTGCGCCTGCGTTTCCAACCCCAGCGTCACCGCAATGGCCCCCGATCCGCACCCGACGTCCACAATCCGCCGTGCGTCACGAGCGACCTGGAGCACGGTCTCGACAACCAGCTCTGTCTCCGGCCTTGGAATCAGCACCTCGGGTGTGACCCGGAATTCCCGCCCATAAAACTCCTGCCGCCCCGTTATGTATTGCGTAGGCTTGCCGTTCAACCGCTCGTGCAAATAACGCCCGTAGTGGATCCACTCCACTTCCCGCAATTCACGCTCGGAATGCGCATAAAGAAACGGCCGGTCGCTGTGCACCGCATGGCAAAGCAGCACCTCCGCCGTGAGCCGCGGCGCGGCGATGCCTCCCTCCTCCAAGAGCTTTGTGCCTTGAAGCAGAGCTTGCTGGAGCGTCATGACGCTCCTTAAGAGGCTTGGCCTTCCTGTTTGAGCTTCTCGGTTTGATAGTGAGCCGTGAGGGCTTCGACGATCGGGTCAAGCCGCCCGTCTATCACGATATCGAGCTGGTGCAGCGTCAGCCCGATGCGATGATCGGTCATGCGGTTCTGCGGGAAATTGTAGGTGCGAATTTTTTCGCTGCGGTCGCCCGTCCCTACCATGCTCCGCCGCTCCGCCCCAAGCTGCTCGCGCTGTTTTTCAAGCTCGATCTCATAAAGCCGTGATCGCAGCACGCGCATGGCCTTGGCCCGGTTCTTGATCTGCGACTTCTCGTCCTGGCACGAGACTACCAGTCCCGTGGGCAAATGCGTAATGCGCACCGCCGAGTAAGTCGTATTCACCGATTGCCCGCCCGGCCCCGACGAACAGAACGTGTCAATGCGAATATCTTTCGCCTCTATTTCGACCTCGACCTCATCGGCCTCCGGCAGCACCGCCACCGTGATCGCCGACGTGTGCACCCGCCCCTGCTGCTCCGTCACTGGAACGCGCTGCACCCGATGCACGCCGCTTTCGTACTTCAGCTTGCTGTACACGCGCTCCCCGCTCACCAGCGCAATCACTTCCTTCAGCCCGCCGACAGCCGATTCGCTCATGGATGTGATCTCCACCCGCCAGCGCTGCGTTTCGGCATAGCGCGAGTACATGCGGAAGATCTCCGCCACAAATAGTGTGGCCTCGTCGCCGCCCGTACCCGCACGGATCTCGAGCACCACGTTCTTTTCATCGTTGGGATCTTTGGGCAGCAGCAGAAACTTCAACTCCTGCTCGATCTCCACCAGCCTGGGCTCCAGGCCCGTGATTTCTTCCTGCGCCATCTGCTGCATCTCGGCATCGGAGTCCGACAGCATGGAACGTGCCTGCGCGAGCTTGCTCGATACTTCCTTCCACTCCCGATACCTAGCAACAATCTCCGAGATCTCGCTATGTGCCTTGGCGGCTTTGCGGTACTGCTCCGAGTCGCTAATCACCGCCGGGTCAGCGAGTTGGTGCGTCAACTCCTCGAAACGCACTTCGGTTTGATCGAGCCTGGGAATGAATTCCATGTGTGGTTAGGCGATAACCAGTTCGCCACCCTGCGCCGTTTCGAGCGCCATGGCGTGGTCGAGCGCGCAGATCGCCACTTCGGCCTGTTCGTTGGAAGGCGGCTGTGTGGTGATGCGTTGCAGCCACAGTCCCGGCGCCGTCAACAGCGCCAGAAACGATCCGCGCCGCTTGGCGGCAAACCGGATCAGCTCATAGCTCAATCCCGTGATCACCGGCAGCAGAACGATGCGGCACAGCAGCTTCATGCCGAAGCCCTGAAACGGAATCAGCGTATAGACGATCATCGAAATCACCATGACCACCAGCAGGAAGCTTGTCCCACAACGTGGGTGAAACGTCGTGAACGTCTGCGCGTTCTCCACCGTCACCGGCTTGCCCGATTCAAAGTTGAACACAACTTTGTGTTCCGCGCCGTGATATTCAAAGACCCGCCGGATATCCTTCGACCGCGACATCAAAAACAGGAAGCACAGAAAAATCGCCAGGCGGATCACTCCGTCCACAGCGTTGAACGCCAGCCGCCCATTGACCGCCGGATACGTTTTCCCCAGCCAGGTCGCCAGGTACAGCGGGACGAATTTGTACAGGAAGATAAAAAAGCCCAGGGAGAATAATATCTGAAGCGCCATCGCCGAAGAGGAAACTTCCTTCGGCTTCGTCTCGGCCTTCCCGTCATCGAGTGCCGTGTTCGACGAAAAACGCAGCGCCTTGATACCGAGCGACATCGCCTGCCCCAGAACCCCCAACCCGCGAATCCCTGGACACTTGAATATCTTGTACTTCTCCGACATCCGCGGCACCGGCATTTCACTCGTCAAAATTTCGCCCGATGGCTTGCGTACGGCAACACAATAACTGTGCGGCGCGCGCATCATCACCCCTTCAATCACCGCCTGCCCGCCGACGAGCGTTTCCTCGCCACTTTCGAGCACGGGCATCATCTGGATATGCGCGGCAAGCCGCAGAAACGTCCGAAGCGACACAAAGCTCCTTTCCTCCCATTATACGGCGAAACGCCAAGTTCCCCGCTACCCTCCAAAGGAGAGCGAGCGCTTCCCTTTTGCCTTTTGCCTTTTGCCTTTACTTCCCCCACCCTCCTCCACCCGGCGTCTCCACTCGCAATACGTCCCCAATCCTCACCCGAAAATTAGCCTTCCCCGCAATCTTCAGGCGTTCTCTACCCCGCTGTACAGTATTCCGCCCCGGAGACCCCGCACTTCCACCCGCCAGCCCATACGGCCCTCTGGTTCGCCGGTCGGAAAGAATCGTCACATCGCACGGCGTGAGAAATTCGATCTCCCGTACGATGCCGTCTCCGCCCATGTGCTTCCCCCGGCCGCCTGAGCCGCGCCGCACTTCGTACCGCCGCACTCGCAACGGATATTGCCTCTCGAACGCTTCGATCGGCGTGTTCCAACTGTTCGTCATGTGCGTGTGAATCGCGCTCTCACCTCGCCCCACTGCCGACGCCCCCATGCCGCCCGCAATCGTTTCGTAGTAGGCGAACGTCCGCTCCCGCCGCGCGTCCCAGCCGCCAAGCGACAGATTGTTCATCGTCCCCGAACTGGCCGCGGGTATGCGGTCCGGCGCCGCTTGCGCCAGCGCGCCCAGCACCACGTCGGTGATGCGTTGCGAGGTCTCCACATTCCCCGCCGCCATCGCCGCCGGCGGACCCGCGTTCACCACCGTCCGCTCCGGCGCCACAATCCGGATAGGCCGCAGCAGTCCGGCCGTGTACGGCACATCGTCGGCCACCAGGCACCGAAACGCGTACATGGTGGCGGAGAGCGCTACCGCAAAGTTCGCATTCACGGGCCCGTCCACTTGCGCGTCTGATCCCGTGAAGTTCACCACGGCCCCTTCGCCGTGAATCGTGATGGTCACCTGGATCTTCACCGGCTTATCGCTAACTCCGTCGCCATCCAGATAGTCCGTGAATCCGTAAACACCGCCGCGCAGCTTTCCGATCGCCGCGCGCGTCATGCGTTCGCTGTAACGTTGCAGGTCACGCATGTTGCGCTCCACGCGCCCCAGCCCGTACTTGGCCACGATCTCATGCAGCCGCTCCTCGCCGCGCCGGTTCGCCATCATCTGCGCCAACAGATCCCCTTCCCGTTCCTCCGGCGTCCGCACGTTCGCCAGCAACAGCCGCATTAGCCCCTCGTCTGTGACGCCGCCACGCACCAGCAACACCGGCGGAATGCGAATCCCCTCTTGGAAGATTTCCCGCGCCAGCGGCATCGATCCCGGACTCATTCCTCCCACATCCGCGTGGTGCGCCCGGTTCGCCACATAAAAAGCCGGCAGCCTGCGTCCCTTGAGAAATACGCCCTCTACCGCCGTGATATCGGGAAGGTGCGTTCCGCCCTGGAAGGGATCGTTCACAATCGCCACGTCGCCCTCTCCCAGCCGCAACGCGTCAATGGCATGCCGCACTGAGAGCGGCATCGCGCCCAGGTGCACCGGCATGTGATCGCCCATGGCCACCGTCTCGCCGCGCGCGTCGTACACCGCGCAGGAATAGTCGCGCCGCTCTTTGATGTTGGCCGAGTACGCTGTCTTGCGTAGCACTACACCCATTTCCTCGGCGATGGAGACAAACAGATTCCGGAACAGCTCAAGTTCGATCGCGCCCGCGCTCCGGCCCGGCCCGCTGGTGTCTCTCATTGTTTTGCTCTCATTGCTTCGGACGCACGCGATGCAAGCTCGGCGCATTCTCCGGCTGCGCGGCCGGCTCCGCCTCTGGAGGTGGCTCCGGCGCGGGACGGGATACTGGCTTACAAGCTCCAATCTGCACCAGGAAATTCGCCACCGCGCTCCAGCGGCCATCCTTGCGTTTTTCGATCGCGAACGATTTCGAGCGCGGGTCGGCGTGGATTCTCCAGTCGCTGTCCGCCGTGTCCGGCGCAGCCCGTGGGATCGCGAGCGGCCGCTCGCTCGTGCGCCGGATCATCCAGGTCTCGCCGCCATTCGGCGTTTCGTACAACTCGTAACGCGCCGATTCGGCGGATTGCATCCGATCCACCACCAGCGCGCCGTTGGTGGCCGAGTCGAAATGGAACTGTTGGATCGCTCCGCCAATGCCGTCGGCCACTACCGGACGCAGCCGCCAGCTCTTGCCCCCATCCGAGGTGATCAGCAGAAACGGATCCCGCGACACCGGAACCAGTGTCTCGCCACTGATCCAGCCGTTCTGAAAATCGAGGAACTGGATGTGGTCGACCCCAACGCCCCGCATTCGCTCGTATGGCTCCCGCCACGTGGCCCCCGCATCTTCACTCAACAGGATTAACGAATCGAGAGTGGTCGTTTCGTTGTGGATGTTTCCGAGCACGATCAGCCGGCTGCCCAAGTTCTCAACCGCCGAGAGTTCCAGGTATACCGGACAAGGCTGTTCTTCTGAACAGGTCATCCCTGCCCACTGCACGTCGTCCTCCGTGCACGCAAACGGAATCAGCATGGGCTTGCCTTCGTTGTGCAGGAAAGAGGGAGTCTCCGCCTCGGCCCTGGGCGTGTTGTCTGCCCCTGGATTCGCCGGCGCCTGGGCATCCATCGCGCATACAAGGAGCAGTGCCGCCACCAGTCTCATGCTGCGAACGATTTTAGCTGACGCCCGTAATGGGATCGAATCGCACGCCATAACAGTGTTAACAATTCGCTAACTTCGGCGCATGGCCCGTGCGTTTTTGGGACGCGAGAGATAATTGACCGCTCGCATTTGTAACATTTCGCCCAATCGAAAAATTTCGCGTCTGCAACGGAACCAAATCGCTCGCGCTTTCGTCTTACAGGCAATCCCCGTTACGACAGCGGGCGCACTCACCCCTATCACCCAATAATGCGCCCGCTTATTTCGCTTGTGTGCTTGACGAACGTTCCGGGTCTATTCGTCGAAGAGCCCCTCGAATAACGGGCTCGTGAGATATCGCTCCGCTGCGTCCGGCAGCACCACGACGAACATCTTCCCTTTGAACTCCGGCGATTGGGCCAGACGCACCGCGGCTGCTGTTGCTGCGCCACCGGAAATCCCCGCGAGGATGCCTTCTTCCTTCGCCAGCCGCCGTGCCATTTCGATCGACTCTTCGCTCGTCACGGCCTCCACGCGATCCACCAGGGAGAGATCCAGCGTATCTGGAATGAACCCCGCGCCGATTCCTTGGATGGCATGCGGGCCCGGCCGCACCGGCTGGCGATGCAATGTCTGCGAGATCACCGCACTGGTCGTAGGCTCCACGGCCACCGCGACAATCTTCTTGCCCATCTGCTTCTTGATGTACCGGGAAACGCCCGTGATCGTCCCGCCCGTGCCTACACCCGCAACCAGCACGTCGATCGCGCCGCCGGTGTCCTCCCAGATCTCGGGACCCGTGGTCTTGAAATGGATGTCCGGATTCGCCGGATTCTTGAACTGCTGGAGCAATACGTAGCGGTTGGGATCTGCCGCCACCATCGCTTCGCAACGCTCAATAGCCGCGGTCATGCCCTCGGAACCGTCGGTCAAGATCAGCTTGGCCCCTAACGCTTTGAGCACCTTCCGCCGCTCGAGGGACATGGTCTCGGGCATGGTGAGCGTGACCGGATAGCCCCGCGCCGCCCCCACAAAAGCGAGCGCGATCCCCGTGTTGCCGCTCGTCGGCTCGATCAGCTCCTTGCCCGGCTTCAAAATGCCGCGTTTTTCGGCGTCCCAGATCATCGATGCGCCGATGCGGCACTTCACCGAATGCGCCGGGTTGCGTCCTTCGATCTTCGCAACCAGAGTGGCCGGCGCTCCTTGTCCGACACGGTTCAGCCGCACCAGCGGCGTCCGGCCTATGCTCAGTGAATTGTCTGCGTATATCAAGCGGGTTATATCTCCCAGTTGGGCACGAACTTGGCGCGCTTTTCTTTCCAGGCCCTTTGCAGGTCGGCGAACGAGGTCTGGTCCAAAACCTCGGAAACCGAGCGATTCACCCGCTGCCACATGTCCGAAAACGGTGAATCCGTCTGCCGGCGAACCCGTGACTTCTCGTCGCGCGTTCCTTCAACGAAATGCAGTACCTCGCCCACTTTTATCGCGTCAGCGGTGCGTGCCAGCAAATACCCGCCTTCGGCTCCGCGCCGCGATTCCACAAACCCGCCTTGCTTCAGGCTGGCCAGAATCAATTCCAGGAATTTCTGTGGGATCTTCTGCCTCTTGGCAATATCCGCGATCCTGACCGGCTGACCCGGTGGTTGCGAGGACAGGTCAAACACCGCGTGAAGCGCGTACTCACCTTTAACAGAGATGTTCATCGATCAGCTCGAGGCAATCTCCCATACCCAAGTAGAGATTATTGAATACCTCTGGGGAACTGTCAATTATTGGGAGAGAGAGCTGTTTGGAGGGAGGGATAGAAGAACCGGACTGCCGCGTAGCCGGGCAAACAGGCCACGCGGCGATCCAGAAAATAACAGAATTCGCGAGCCTTACTTCTGCTCCATCTTCTCAGTGGATTCAGTCTTCTTGGTGGTCTTCTTGCCCTTTTTGACCTTCTTTGTCTTCGTCGTTTTCGTGGTCTCGTCGGTCTTGGTGTCCTGGCCGAACGCCACAGCGGCCACACCGGTCATCAGCGACAGGCCAAGCAGAGCAGTCATTAGTTTCTTCATTTTTGCGGTTCTCCTTTGGAGTGACGATATCCTCGTCTAAAAGCGCGAGCCTTACTTCTGCTCAGTCTTCTCTGTCGACTCAGTCTTCTTTGTGGTCTTCTTGCCCTTTTTGGCCTTCTTGGTCTTCGTCGTTTTCGTGGTCTCGTCGGTCTTGGTGTCTTGGCCAAACACCACGGAGGCCATACCCGTCATCAGCGACAGGCCGAGCAGGGCGGTCATGAGCTTCTTCATTTGTACTGTTCTCCTTTAGGGTGACGATATCCTCGTCTGTGCGTATGATATCGGACTCGACATGAACTCACCCTTAATCAGTTATTAAAATAACTTCATTAAGCTGCCTGAGCCGGTCACAATCTTTCCTTATGTGGCAAAACAGCCTAATTTCAATGGCATGGCCCCGTCAGTCACGATGCACGCCTCCTAAACCGTATACATGCGTTGCTAGCATGAAATCAGCATGAAGAAACCCGGGTTGGCAACGCGGCTGGCGAAGCAAGCCGGGGTTTCGCAAGCCGAAGCTGCCGATCAGTTGGACCACCTGGTCAGCCAGATCATCGCCGATCTGAAGAAGGGCGCTAGCGCGCAACTCCCGGGCTTGGGAAAGTTCACGCCGGGGCCGAAATTCGAGTTCGAACCCGATCAGAAAGAGGGGAAAGCGCCTGGGCGTCGTGGTAAACGGTAGTAAAACGTCGGCCGTGCGGGTGGCACGCATCGTCCGCGAGTGCCTGGAAGAGGGCAAAACCGTATTCATTGACGGCCTGGGCGCGTTCCGGCCCCACGGCAACTGCGGTTACCGGTTCGTGGCCCGCTCTTCCCCCTCGGTCTTTCTCGCTTATGTTCAAGAAGATACGCGCCAAGTCGAACGCTTGTACGATGCGCTCGCAGCACGGGGCTTCGAGCCCTGGTTCGACCGCCGCAAGCTGCTGCCGGGTCAGAACTGGCCCCGCTCCATCGAAGATGCCATCGAGGCGACCGACTTCGTAATCGCGTGCTTTTCGCAAAATTCCGTGTCCAAAAAGGGGGGATTTCAGGCCGAAATCCGCTATGCGTTGGACTGCGCACGCCGTGTTCCGCTGGATGACGTGTTTCTGATCCCGGTTCGCTTGGACGGCTGCTCGGTGCCTTCCAGTATCCGGCGTGAGATTCAGTACATTGACCTGTTTCCAGACTGGGAGCGCGGGTTCCGGCGGATCGTCACCATCCTCACGCGCCAACATCGCAAACGGCCAATCCCCGCTTAGTGCTTACCTTTGGAAAGTTTCTCCAGTTTCTTTCGAGCTTCGGGGGCGCGTTTGTCGTCGGGCGCCAGTGCGAGGAATTTCTCGTAGGCCTCACGCGCCTCCTTCCAAGACCTGTTCTTCTCTTGCGCTTCCGCTAACCGCAGGTACGGTTCCGGAGCAGCCGGGTTCCACTTGGTTGCCTCCAGAAAACGCCCAGCCGCGGCCTTGAAATCTCCCTTGTGGAAGTAGAAATTGCCGACGCTCAGTTCCTTCTCCGCCCGGAGAGGGTTGAAGGCGTACTCTTGCGGTTTCTCTTGCTCGTCTTCCTCGGGAGGCGCTTGCGGCTGCTGTTGGCCCGCAGCGAAGGCGCCTATGATGAGGCTAAGCAAAGCTGCTCCCAGCCAGCGTGACATAATCAAATTATATTGCCTGCGGTAGAACTCCGAGAGAAAGCTGCGCAGTTGCCCCTCGATCCTGGCGTGTATCTGTACAAAGACGGCGCAGGGCGGGTGATCTACGTCGGGAAGGCGAAGAGCCTGCGGCTGCGGGTGCGCAGCTACTTTTCCGACGAGCGCATGGCCGACTCCAAGACGGGCACTCTGCTGGCGGAGGCGCGCGATATCGACTACATCCTGGTCGATAACGAAAAAGAAGCGCTGGCTCTCGAGAACAACCTGATCAAGCAGTGGAAGCCGCGGTTCAACATCCTTCTGCGCGATGACAAGACCTATCCTTACGTCAAGCTGACTAGCGAAAAGTATCCGCGCGTTTATGTGACGCGGCGGCTGCGCAAGGACGGCTCGACCTACTACGGGCCGTACTTTCCCGCCAACCTGGCGTATCGCCTGGTGAACTTCATCCATCGCAGTTTTCTGGTGCCATCGTGCAAGGTGGATCTCACGCGCTATCATCCAAAGCCCTGTTTGCAGTACCACATTCATCGTTGCCTGGGGCCTTGCGTCGAGGGGCTTACGACGGATGACGCTTACGCCGGAGCGGTGAAGAACGCGAAGCTGTTTCTCGAAGGGCGGCACGCGGACCTGGCGAAGGGACTCCGTGAGCGGATGCAGCAGGCGTCTGACGCCATGCGTTTCGAGGAGGCCGCGGCGCTGCGCGATCTGCTCTCGACTGTGGAAGAGATGGATGAGCGGCAGAAGATGGCGGCGGCCCGGGGAGACGATATCGATATCTTCGCGGCCTATGCGGAACCGCCGCTGGTGGCGCTCAATCTTTTTCACCTGCGCAACGGGCAGATCGTGGACCGGCGGGAGTTTTTCTGGGAGGACCAGCAAGACTTCGACGAGCCGCAGTTTTTCTCGGCGCTGATCAAGCAGATTTACATCGACCAGCAGCACATTCCCTCCATCATTCACGTCCCAGTGGATTTTGAAGATCGCGAAACGCTGGAAGAACTGCTTTCGGAGAAGCGTGGGCGGAAAGTGGAGATTCACACCCCGCAACGCGGGCAGAAGAAGGCGATGCTCAACCTGGTGGAAACCAACGCCAAGCACAGTTTCGAGCAGCGCTTTCGCGTGATGAAACCGTCATCGCGCGCGATTCAGGAAGCCTTGCAGGATGCGCTGGGGCTGCCGGACGCGCCCAAGCGGATCGAGTGCTTCGACATCTCGCACATTCAGGGCACCGACAAAGTGGCGAGCATGGTGGTGTGGGAAGAGGGGCGGATGAAGAAGTCGGACTACCGAAAGTTCATCATCCGCGACGTGGTCGGGAACGACGATTTTGCGAGCATGCGCGAAGTGGTGACGCGGCGCTACTCACGGTTGCAGGCGGAGAACCGGGAAATGCCCGGCCTGGTGCTCATTGATGGCGGCATCGGGCAACTGCACTCGGCGGCGGATGCGCTGGAGGCGATCGGAATCATCAACCAGCCGCTGGCCTCGATCGCGAAGCGCGAAGAGATCATTTACGTTTATGGGCAGGAAAACGAGCCGGTGGTGCTGGACCGGTTCTCACCGATTCTGCACTTGATCCAATCGATTCGCGACGAGGCGCACCGGTTCGCCGTAACGTTCCACCGCACGCGGCGCAACGCGGCGAGACTAACTTCGGAGCTGGACCAGATTCCAGGTGTGGGCGAGCGGACCGTGCAGAAGCTGCTGCGGCATTTCGGCAGTTCGGAGCTGGTGCGGGGCGCGTCGGAGGATGAGCTGACGAAGGTTGTGGGCCGTGCGGCGGCAAGGCGAGTGAAGGAGTTTTATACGCCGGTGGAGCATCCGGAGAACGCATGAGTGGACTGCGGCAGGACCGGTGCACGTTGTGTGGCGGGCCGAACGATTGCGGCGGGGCAGCGGGGAAGAGCGAGTGCTCGTGTGAGAACGTGACGATTTCGCGCAGGGTGCTGGAGAAGGTACCGGAAGAGGCGAAGGGGAGGGATCTACGCAAGGAGTTAAACCTCGGCTCGGTTTCTGACCAGATAGTCCACTTGCGCATCGTGCATGGGCCGACCGATCGGGAAACGCAACCATAAGCCTCCTGCCGTGCACGCAATTCGCGTTCATTCGCGGCCTGAACGCACTTCGCACACACGCACACCCTCCACCGGTTACTGTGGGCCGATTGAATCTAGTCATGCCGTCTCCTTTTCCTCAAGATGTTACGCCGGTACTAGCTGATCTCCAGTTCCGGTGTGCGCGTCCCGTCAAGACGCAAAGCGCATGGATACTATATCCTGAGACTAAGGAGGGCTTCACGCATGGGCAGTGATCGTACTGATTTACACGCGCTGTTGGATCGAGTTCCGGAAGCCGATCTCCCAGTTACCCGCAAACTACTCCAGGCGCTGGCCAGCGATTGGGACGTTGCGCCGGCTGAATCCGAAGGTCCGTTCACCGCACAGGCCCGGCACGACGTAGAGGCCGCGGAAGCCTACTTCGATCGCGGGGGAGAAGGCGTCTCCCACAAAGAGATTCTCAAGGAATTCGACATCGCCTGATGGCGCGCTTGGTTTGGGATCCCCCGGCGCGCGCAGCGCTTCGAGGGATTCCGCGATCGCGGGCACGGCAGATCCTGATCGCACTCACTCAATATGCTGACTCCGCTCGTGGTGACGTGACAGCCATAGAGGGAGGTTCCGCAGGACGTTTGCGCCTCCGTAGTGGTGACTATCGTGTCATTTTTCGCAAATCGGGCCGCGATGAATACCAGGTACTCAAAGTCGGGCATCGGCGAGAAATCTATCGAGCCGAGTAGTTACCTTCCCACTGATAGCCGCTCGGCTAACACGTCCGGCAGTTCGGCTTTATGGATTTTCTCTTGGGCGGTCGAGATGTCGTAGCGGATGCGGCGGTAGGTGAGGAATTTGTCTTCGGGATTGTAGAGGACGTAGGCGGAGCGCGGGTCGGCGTCGCGGGGCTGGCCGACGGAGCCGGGGTTCACTAAATACGCGCTGTCGGGGTCGAGATCGAGCACTAATTCCGTTTCACCGGGCGCGGGACGGGGGATGACGCGAACGCGGCTGCGGGTCCACTCGAAGCCGCCTTGCAGGTGAGTGTGGCCGAAGAAGGCGACCGAGGTTTCGAGATAGGGGAAGGCCTGGCTGGCGTCGGAGGGCTGCACCATGTATTCGTCTTCGTCGAGCAGCGAACCGTGCATCACCTCGAAACTTTCGACGGCGATGGGGCCTTTGGGGAGCGTGGCGATGTAGTCGCGGTTTTCGGGCGTGAGCTGATGGTGCGTCCATTCGGCGGCGATGCGCGCCACGGGATTAAACCACGCGAGGTCTTCCAGGCCGGCGCAGGCGCGGTCATGATTGCCGCGAACCACGACGGCGGCGTTGGCACGAACCCAATCGGTGACTGCGTTGGGATCGGCGCCGTAACCAACCAGATCGCCGAGACAGAGGACGCGATCGTAATCGCCGGCGGCGGATTGGAGAACGGCGTTGAGAGCCTCGAGATTGCTGTGTAGATCGCTGAAAACGAGATAACGCAAGAGCGGCGTCAGGCCTTTCGCAAGCGCAATAAGGATATCTCAGGCGGCGCGCCGATGCGAGCAGGCATTCCGATAGTGCCGATGCCGCGCGTGACGTAAATGGCGGACCGGCCGGAACGGTACAGACCGCGGACGTAGGGCGTATAGAACCGCGCGATGTTCAGATTGTGATGCAGGATCTCGACGTTGACCTGGCCGCCGTGGGTGTGGCCGGCAAGGGTGAGGTCCCAACCCTGGCGCGCGGCCGTGGGGAAGACGTCGGGATTGTGTTGCAGCAGGATGTTGAGCGAGCCGGGCGCGAGTAGTTTCTCGGCGCCCTCCAGGTAGTGGTCCGACCAGCTCATTCGCTGGTAATCGACACCGGCGATATTGATCTGCGCACTGCCGAAGCGGAACTGGCGCGTCTGGTCGCGGAGGAACGGAATGCCGAGGCGCGCGCCCTCGTCAACGGTGTAGTCCTCAACGCCCGCATAGATTTCATGATTCCCCAGGCAGCCCAATGTGCCGGCGTCGGATCGCAAGCGCGCGACCTGGCGCAGGCAGGCGTCCAAAGGGTCGCCGTGGACTGAGATCAGATCACCCGTTACAAGCATCAGGTGCGGGTGGAGACCGTTCGCGATGTCCACGGCGCGGGCAAACTCCTTTTCGCTCAGAAACGGGCTGAGATGGATGTCGCTGAGCTGAAGTAGGCGCAGCCCCACGAGATCGGGGTGGAGGTTCGGGATGGGCACGTCGATTTCGCGCACCTGGAAATTGGTCCGCTCAATGACTGCGCCATATCCGACAAACGCAAAGGGTGCGGCCACGACGGCACTGCCAGCGGCATGGAGCAGAGCGCGGCGTACGGGATCGACAGTCTCTGGCCGGGGCTTGTGAGCATGGAGAACGCGGTAGATGAGCCAGGCAGGGGCGGAGGCAAACCCCCAGATCAGGGCGGCGCCGCGAAACCAGCCGAAGAAGAATCCAGGCAGCGGAAGTTCGGTGGCGTTCGGGAGGTGCAGGGTGAGGCCGAGGCACACCAGGCATGCGGCCAGGATAACGGCATGACGGGCCAGGCGGGCGTATTGGGGAGATAAATGTTTGGCGATGAACGAGATAGCAGCCCGGGCGATCCACCATTGGATCGCGTCCAGGACAAAAAGGAGCGCCACCTCCGAAGCCGTGCCGAAGTAATGACCCATGGGCCTTCTTCTATTGTAATCGGCAGAGCGGGGGACTTTCAGGAGTCCGAGATTCGGGCTTGGCTAAGAATGGCAAGTGCGGCGATGGCGGCGGTTTCGGCGCGCAGAATGTTGGGGCCGAGCGAGACGGGTTTCCAGCCGGCACCCGAGGCGACGGCGCGCTCGCGATCGGTCCAGCCGCCTTCGGGACCGGTGAGGATCGAGAAGGTGTCGCCTTCGGCGGGAAGTGCTGCGAGGAGCGGTGGAGCGCCGGGATTCTCTTCGAGGAAGAAGCGGTAGGGGCCGGGGTCGGCCACGGTTGCTGCGAGGGGCTGGGGTGGTGAGATTTCGGGGACTTGCACGCGGCGGGATTGCTGGCTGCTTTCGCGGGCGATCTTGCGCCAGCGCTCGATGCGTTTCGGGGCGGCGGCAGCGAGGCCTTTTTCTGCGCGGTCGGCAATGACGGGGATGATGCGGGCGACGCCGAGCTCCGTGGCCTTTTCGATGAGCCATTCGAAGCGATCGAACTTTATGAGGGCGGCGTAGAGCGTGATATGGGGCGACGGCGGGGGTGTGGGTAGCGGTTCGAGGACGCGGAAGGTCACACGGGCGGCGGTGACGGCGGAGATTTCGGCGAGGTAGGCGCGGTGGTTGTCGGAGAGCTCGTAGCGCTGGCCGGGCTCGGCGCGGAGGACGCGGGAGAGATGGCGCGCGTCGTCACCGGTGAGATCGGCGAGATCGTTGTGGATGCGGTCGACGAAGAAGCGGCGGCGGGCCAAAAGATATGGTAGGCCGCGAATGGACGCGAATCAACGCGAATACGATGGCATACTGAAGCCTATGATCGCGGTGCTGCGGGGCGTGCTGCTGGAGAAACATCCGAACCAGGCGGTAGTGGACGCGGGGGGCGTGGGGTACGAGTTGCACATACCCATTACCACTTACACGCACTTGCCGGAGGCCGGGGCGGAAGTGCGGCTGCGGGTGTACACGCACGTTCGCGAGGACACGCTGGCGCTCTACGGGTTTCTGTCGACGGACGAGAAGAACCTGTTCGAGAAACTGATTGGTGTGAGCGGGATTGGGCCTTCGCTGGCGATCAAGGTACTGTCGGGGCTGGAGGCGGGAGAGCTGATCGCGGCAATTCGCAAGGGGGAAGTGGAACGGCTGGTGCGGATTCCGGGAGTGGGGAAGAAGACGGCCGAGCGCATGGTGCTGGAACTGCGCGACAAGCTGGCGGCGCCGGTGGGGGCGAGTGGGGCGGCTCCGGTTCCGAGTCTGAGCGAGGTGGAGCAGGATGTGCTTTCGGCGCTGCTGAATCTGGGATGTGCGCGTCCAGCGGCGGAGCAGGCAGTGCGGAAGGCGAAAGCGGGGGGGGCGGGGGGGGCGGGGGGGGAGTTTGAGCCGTTGTTTCGGAGGGCGTTGGAGTTGGTGAGGTAAGAGGGAAATATGCTTCTTGTCGGTCGCTTGGATTTGCGAGAGCCTTTAGTGATGCGGACGGAACCGTTTCTCGGTTGGCGTTCGCAACTCAGAATCCTCAGACTAGCGATCGGTCTGTTAGTACTGGCACATTGGGGCTTTTCACAACTTCCCGAACTCCCGTTTGCTGAGGCACAGAGGAATGCAGTCTCCCAGCCTTTGCCCCGATTTCCGGATCTGGCAAACCAGGCTCAGCTCTCTGGCCTGGTTGAATTCAGGTTCACGATTAACTCCGAAGGGCACGTCACCAATGAAGAACTGATTTCAGGGCATCCATTGCTGATCGCTGGCACGGCTGAAGCTATCCGCACGTGGCGTTACACTCCGTTCAAGTCTCTGGGTGGCGGTCCACGAGAAATCACAACGAGAATTGGATTGAAGTTCGATGCTTCCAGGGGCTCGGTGATGGTCGTGGAGCCGCCGCCGCTGGGCACAGGTCTTTCGGCAGGAATGGAGGCTAGAATGTCGGGTTCGGCTGAACCATACCTAGTTTCGGCTGACGTGCTTGGTGAACATCTCCGGCGGTGGAAGCTTCCGAAATACCCTGCCGACGCCAAGGCTCAACAGCTTGCAGGGACAGTCCGGCTGAAACTCAAGATAGGGCGGGACGGGAACGTTGGCACAGTTACACCAGTCGATGGAGACGGTAAGCTAGTCGCGGTCTCGACGGATGCGGTTCGGCAGTGGGTTTATCGGCCTTTTCTTCGCAAAGGATCTCCCGTCGAGGTGAGCGGTGACGCCTATCTGACTTTCACACTCAATCCTGACGCTCAGATGCCGGTCTTTCCCGGCGATGACATCGATGCATTACTGGACGCCGCAACAATGACTGTCCGCGATTTGAAGGTTGAGCGAACCGAAAAGTATTGCTTCGAAGCGATTCAGCGGGCTCAATCGGCAGGCACGGATCATGCTCATACCGTCAACGATGCGCTTAAGATTCTGGACGAACTGTACTCTCGAGCCGGCAACGCAGACGCAAACAAGCGAGAAGATCTTAACAGGCGATGGGTCCAGGTGGCCACCGAATATGAAAAGCCCAATGGTCAATGGACGGCGCGAGCTTTAGCTGATTTTGGCGGTTATCTCATGTTTTCGAAACACTATTCAGAGGCCGAGCAATATTATGGACGCGCACTCTCGACCCTAGATCATTGCGTCGACCCAGTAGGCGTTCGAATTTGCACCGAGCTAGAGGGGGATGTCCTTGGATACCGGGCGCTGACGTTGTACGCCCAGGGAAAGCTGGATGAGTCTGTGCCTTTCTTCGAAAGAGCAATTGGCCGACCGGACGGAGCTATACATCCCGAAATCAAAGTTGTATCTCTAGTTGTCTATTCGAAAGTGTTGGGTCAACTGGGGCGAAGTATCGAGGCTTCGGCGGCGGCGAAAGAGGCACTCGAATATCAAAACACCCACCCTGAGGCCGCCAGAAAAGCGGGCATGACTCGCTGAATGTGCGGAACCGTGTCCGTCTGGACAATCTTGCGGGGCAGAGGTAGCTGGATGTGAGTGCCCATCGCGTGTGAAAGAATGTGGTCGTGAAGCGACCGTTCGCCGCAACCGTCTGGCGCGAGGGAAAGTGGTATGTCTCTCAGTGCTTGGAAGTGGATGTTGCCAGCCAGGGTGAATCCGAAGAAGAGGCTCTCGCCAATCTGAAGGAAGCGCTCGAACTTCACTTCGAACCGCCGCAAGCCACACGCCTGTCGCGGAGAAAGTGAGTGTGACCGCTCCCTGACGGTCACGGCTCGGCAAACCGATGCCACCGATACTGAGCCGCGCACGTCAGTGAGCGGTTTGGAATATCGACCGGCCACCAGTGCCCGTAACGTCGGCTAAGCTATAACAGATAGCTGAGAGCACATGGATCCTCGTATTGTTTCCGCGTCGGCGCAGGATGATGAAGCGCAGTTTGAGGCGGGGCTGCGTCCGCGGCGGCTGGCGGATTTCACGGGGCAGACGAAGCTCAAGGAGAATCTCGCCATTGCGATTGAGGCGGCGCGGCGGCGAAGTGAGGCGATGGATCATGTGCTGCTGTATGGTCCGCCGGGACTGGGCAAGACTACGCTCGCGGCGATTATCGCAGAGGAGCTGGGGGTCGAGTTCCAGCAGACTTCGGGGCCGATCCTGCAAAAGAAGCTCGACCTCACGGGCATTCTGACCAACATCAAAGAGCGGCAGGTTTTCTTCATCGACGAGATTCACAGGCTGCTGCCGGACGTGGAAGAGATTCTGTACGCGGCAATTGAAGATTTTCGCGTGGATATTCTGATCGGGGCGGGACCGGGGGCGCGTACGCACTCGATCGAGATTCCGAAGTTCACGGCGATTGGGGCGACGACGCGGCAGGGCCTCGTGAGCGCGCCTCTTCGCGGGCGCTTCGGACTGGTGCTGCGGCTCAACCATTACGGCGTGGCGGAGCTGCAACAGATTGTGAAACGGTCGGCGCGACTGCTGAGCGTGGAGATTGACGAAGAAGGAGCGGAAGAGATTTCGCGGCGCAGCCGGGGAACGCCGCGCATTGCGAACCGGCTGCTGCGGCGCGTGCGCGATTATGCACAAGTGCGCGCGGACGGGCGGATTACGCGGACGGTGGCGGATACAGCGCTCGATCTGCTCGATGTGGACCGCTTCGGGCTGGACGAAATCGATCAGAAGATCATGCTCACGGTGCTGAGGAATTACAGCGGCGGGCCGGTGGGCGTGAACACGATCGGCGCGTCGATCGGTGAGGAGCCGGAGACCATCGAAGAAGTATACGAACCGTACCTGATCCAGCTGGGATTCCTGGATCGGACACCGCGCGGGCGCGTAGCAACGGACAGCGCGTTTGACTATTTCAAGGTACAGAGAAGGCTGCGTGGTGGAGAGCAGCCGGGGTTGTTCTAGGCACAGGTTTCAGGTGTCAGGTTTCAGGTGTCAGTGAAGATCGTCTACTTGGGGCTGGGATCTAATGTGGGGGAGCGGGAGGCGATGCTCCAGGCGGCAGTGGACCGGCTGCACTCCGCGGAATTGCGGATCATGCGGCTGTCGTCGGTTTATGAAACGGAACCGCAGGGGCTGCGCGATCAGCGGTGGTTCTTGAACCTGGTGGTGGAGGCGGAGACGAATCTATTTCCACGGCAGTTGCTGGGGCGCATCGTCAAGATTGAGCGGGAGCTGGGGCGGAGGCGGATAATCGAGAATGGGCCGCGGACGATCGACATCGATATCCTGTTTTTCGGCAACGCCATCGTCAAGACTGGGGAGTTGACGATTCCGCATCCGCGGTTTGCGGAACGGCGGTTCGTGCTGGCGCCGATGGTGGAGCTGAATCCGGAGCTGCGCGACCCGGTGTCGCGGCAGACGATGCGGGAACTATTGGCGGCGACGGTGGGACAAGGGGTGCGGGCGGTGGAGTTTCGCGTGGTGACGCAGAGCACCCCCTGAGGCGAACGATGTTGAGTTTTGCTGTTGCCTTTCTGGTATTCTGCGGTGAGCAACCCTTCGAGGCAGAGCGGGAACACATGGTTCACGAACAGATCGAGCGAAGGGGTGTCAGCAATACCGAGGTTCTGCGCGTTCTGCGCACGACGCCCAGGCATTTGTTCGTGCCGGAGAGGCTCCGGCCATACGCCTATTCCGACCAGGCGCTGCCCATCGAGTTCGGGCAGAGCATTTCCCAACCGTACATGGTGGCCCTCATGACGGAACTGCTCGAGCCACGAAAATCGGACAAGGTGCTGGAGGTTGGAACTGGCTCGGGCTATCAGGCTGCGGTGTTGGCCCAACTCGCGCAGCACGTGTATACCGTCGAAATTGTGCCGGAATTGGCGAAATCGGCGGCGGAGCGCTTGGTGTCATTGGGATATCGCAACGTCACCGTTCGGCATGGCGACGGCTACAAAGGCTGGCCGGAAGAGGCGCCGTTCGAGCGGATCATGCTGACGGCAGCGCCGCCGGACATTCCGCAAGCTCTGCTCGACCAGCTCCGCGGAGGCGGCAGGCTGGTGGCGCCAATCGGCGGAAGCCCGTGGACGCAGGAGTTGGTGGTGATTGAGAAGACCACGGGCGGGGATATTCGCCGGCGATCGGTAGCGCCGGTCGCATTCGTACCGATGGTGCGTGAGCCACGGCACAACTGAGGCGGCGCGAAAACTCCCGATGTTATAATTCTCTTCAACGGTCAGGAGCCACTGAATGAAGATTTTTCTCGATACCGCCAATCTCGACGAACTGAAGAAGGGCGCGGAATGGGGTGTCGTAGACGGCGTGACCACGAATCCCTCGCTGATCGCCAAGGAAGGCCGGCCGATCGCCGAACAGGTTCGCATGATTTGCGACATCGTGGATGGCGACATCAGCGCGGAAGTGGTGGCCACCGAAGCCAAGGAGATGGTCCGCGAGGGGCGGGAACTGGCTCGCATCCATAAGAACATCGTTGTAAAGTGCCCGCTGACGCGCGATGGCATTCGGGCGACTTCCGCGCTGAGCCAGGAAGGCTACCGCGTGAATGTGACGCTGTGCTTCACGCCGGGACAGGCGTTGCTGGCGGCGAAGGCGGGGGCGTACATCATTAGCCCGTTCGTGGGGCGTCTGGACGATATCGGCTGGACCGGGATGGATCTGATTCGGAGCATCACCACGATCTATAGAAATTACGGATACAAGACACAGGTGCTAGCGGCGTCGCTGCGGTCGCCCACGCACGTGATTGACTCCGCAATGGCGGGCGCACACATCGGGACCATGCCGTTCAAAGTCCTCGACATGCTATTCAACCATCCATTAACCGACAAGGGCCTGGAACAGTTCCTGAAGGACTACCACAAGGTGTTTCAGGAGAGCCCTGTCGCAGGTTAGGTCCCAACTCGAAGCTATGAAGATAGCGCTGGCGAATTTTCTTTCGTCTGGCGGGACGATGTTAGCCGTGGCCGGTGGGGCGGCTGCCGTGGGCCTTGGTGCTTGGGGCGTCTACCGGTACGTCAAGGGCCGGCCGAGCGCGGCGGAACTCGAGCGCCGGCGGCGCAGCGACCTGCATGCGCGCGGCAAGATGGGCGACGCCAACCTGCTGGAATATCACGAGCACATGGCAGTGTACTCGTACGCGATCGGCGGCGTGGAATACATGGCCAGCCAGGACCTTTCCGACCTTCTGCCGCGGTTGCCGGAGGACCGGTGGAGCGCCATCGGGCCGGCTTCCATCAAGTACGATCCGCGCAATCCTGCAAACTCCATCGTGCTCAGCGAGGAATGGAGCGGGCTGCGCCCCGCGCATCGGGTAGAATAAGCTGGTTTGCCTGCCAGTCAGGCAAGAAGACCTAATCCACTCAGGAGATCATCGATGAACAAAAGCAAGATTGTGAAGGCCGCCCTGTCGCTGGCCGTTGCTATCGGAGTATTCGGCGCGGGAGTATTGACAGGGAAGAATACGTTTCACCAACCGAACTCCGTGATCCACGTTGTTACCGTGCAGTGGACGGACGATTCGACGCCTGCGCAGCAACAGGCCGCGATCGATGGCGTGAAAACAATGGCTGCTGAGATTCCGGGAATCAAGAATATCTGGGTCAAACCCATTCGGGTACAGCCAAAGGAATATCAGGCCGCGTTCGCGATCGAGTTCGAGAACAAGGCGGCCGCCGACGCTTACGCGGACCACGCGGCGCACAAGGCGTGGGGGAAGATCTACCAGCCGATCCACAAGGAGAGCCGGTCACAGCAAATCACCAACTAATAGGAGAAGGCCGGACGTGTCCGGCCCCTACACCCAGACCTTTTGCAGTTTGACCCCGCGGCGGCAGAGTTCGCAGTGCGCGGCATCGGAGTAGTAGCTGGCCTCGAGTTTGGCGAGGTAGTAAAGCGGCAGCGAGCCGAAATCTTTGGTGTTGGGAGTAGGCTGATAGATGACGACGGCCAGCCCCAGCACCTGGGCGCCGCGGGATTCCAACAGCGTCTTCATCTCGCGGAGCTTGCTGCCGGAGCGCAAGATGTCGTCCACCAGCACTACCTGCTCGCCGGGATGTTGCTCCAGATACTGCCTAAAGCGCATGGGCCTATTTTCGTCGTCGCGCTCCGCCCAATAGACCTGTTTAGCGCGCAGGGCTTCACAAATGCCGTAGGCCACGGGCAAGCCGCCGGTAGCGGGCGCGACGATGGAAAGCTCGGGAATGATGGCGCGGATTTCCGGGTTGGCACGCAACAGCCGGCTGAGCCCGACACTGAGAGTGCGGGCGTGCTGGTAGTAGCGCATGGCCAGCGGCACCTGCAAGTATTCGTTGGAGTGCAGGCCGTTGGTGTATTCGAAGTGGCCGTCGCGCAACGCGCCTGTCTCGCGCAGCACGCCCACGACTTCCTCGGGAGTGGGAAGAAGATGCATCGTCTTTAGTGGGCTCCTTTACCGGAGAGAACTTTGGGAATGGTCAGCAGCAGGATCTTCCAGTCCAGACCGAGCGACCAATTATCAATGTACTGCATGTCCATCCGCATCCAAGTTTCGAAATCCACGTTGTCTCGTCCCGCCAGGGCCCACAGACAGGTGAGACCGGGCCGCATGCGCAGGCGGCGGCGCTGCCAGCGCTGATATTGTTCCACTTCTTCCGGCACGGCGGGCCGTGGACCGACGAGCGACATGTCGCCCTTCAGGACATTCCACAACTGGGGCCATTCGTCGATGGAGAACTTGCGCAGATAGCGGCCGACGGGCGTCAGCCGGGGATCGTCCGGAATCTTGGTGGCGGTCGCGCGCACGCTCATGTGGGCGAGAGCACCACGCATGGCGTGAGCGTTCTGGCACATGGAGCGGAATTTGTAAAAGACGAATTGGCGTCCGTTTAATCCGCAGCGTACCTGGCGGAAGATGGCCGGCCCGGGCGAAGTGAGGCGGACGGCCGCGGCGACCAGCAGCATGAAAGGCGCCAGGACAACCAAAGCGGCGCCGGCTACCAGATAATCAATGAGACGCTTGGCTAGCAGACGGATCTCGTCGTGGGGCGCGGCGGAGAATGTCAGCAACGGCGTGAAGGCCAGACGCTCCAGATACACATCGCTGTTCACGTGCGGAAAGAAATCCACCGCGACGCGCGTCCGCACGCCCTCTTCATCGCAAAGCAAGAATACTTCCTCGAGTTCAGCGAGACGGCCGCTATCCACGGCGAAGATGATTTCGTCGATGACATGCTGGCGCAAAAGGACCGGGAGTTGAGCCAGCGGATAGACGGGATAGACGGACTCCAGTTGGATTTCGGCAGGGGCATCGGGGGTATCGGTGACGAAGGCCTTGATGCGAATGCCATATTGCGCCGAGCGCTCGAGAGCCTGCCCCAGGCGTTGCGCGCGATCTCCCGCACCCACCAACATGACGTAATGCAGGGCGCCGAACTCACGCCGCACGAGTCCCACCAGGCGGCCGGCGGTCAGCCGGAACACCAGCAGGAAGATCCAGCTATAGACGGCAAACAGCGCGAGAAAAGGGCGGCTCAAGTCGAGCCGCATCAGATATTCGAAGGTAACCAAGCAGATGATGCCGTAGCTGCACTGGCGGGAGGAATCGCGCAGGATGACGCGGGGATCGCCCGAGTCGAGCCGGTCGTAAATACCGAGCCAAAGGCCGATGACGATCCAACTGGCCAGCGAGAAGCCAAGCAGCAGGGCCTTGAGGGGAACGTTGAGAAAAAACACGCGGTCGAGATGCAGAAGAACACGGGTCTGGTACGCTGCCTCGAACGCGAGCGCGGTGAGCAGCACGTCGGACACGCCAAATAGGACTTTGGCTTTCCGATGCTGACGGCTAAACATCCGGATGCCAGAATAGCATGGGGAATGCGGAGTGCTGCTGGCGAATGACGGCGCTCGGCACGCCTGTTACCGCACGCGCAGATCCCTCCCGGTCATTTCTTTCGGCTGCGATTCGCCGAGAACGGCAAGAAGGGTTGGCGAGATGTCCCGGAGAGCGCCGCCAGGACGGAGCTTTACGTGCCCGTCATCGGTCACCAGGATGAACGGTACCGGATTGGTGGTGTGGTAGGTGTGCGGACCGTGCGTGACGGGGTCGATCATGGTCTCGGCGTTGCCGTGGTCGGCGGTGATGATCCAGGCGCCGTTGCGCGCGCGCAGTGCCTGATAGATGCGGGCGAGGCAGGCGTCCACCGTCTCGACGGCGCGCACCGTCGGCTCCATCTTGCCGGAGTGGCCCACCATATCGGCGTTGGCGAAGTTCGTAATCATCACGTCGAAGTTGCCGCCTTCAATGGCCTTGACGACGACGTCTGTGATGCCCGCAGCACTCATTTCAGGCTTGAGATCATAAGTCGCGACCTTGGGCGATGGCACCAACTCGCGCTCTTCGCCCGGGTAGGGCTTCTCGTTGCCGCCGTTGAAGAAATAGGTCACGTGGGCGTACTTTTCGGTTTCGGCCACGCGCAGGTTCTTCCAATTCAGTTGCGCCATGACGTTAGCCAGAATGTTGTGCGGATGCTCGGGCGGCAATACGTAGGGCAGCGTGAAGCTCTTCTCGTACTGCGTCATGGTGACATAGTGGAGGTTCTTGGGCGCAAGCGACCGCGACGGGCGCTCGAGAGTGGCGTCGGTAAGCGCCATGGTGGTTTCGCGCGCGCGATCGGCGCGGAAGTTGAAGAAGATGACGGAATCATCGTCGCGGATGCGGCCAATGGGGTCGCCGCGCTGGTCCACAATGGTGGCCGGCTCAACGAACTCGTCGGTGATCTTGTTTTCGTAAGAGCGCTCGACAGCGGCAACCGGGTCGGTGGCTTTCTGGCCGTTGCCCACCACCATGGCGCCGAACGCGCGTTCGATGCGCTCCCAGCGCTTATCCCGATCCATGGCATAGTAGCGGCCGGAAACCGAGGCGATGCGGCCCACACCGATGGTGCGCAATTCCTTTTCGAGCTCGCGCAAGTAGCCTGCGCCGCTTTCGGGCGGCGTGTCACGACCGTCCATGAAGGCGTGCACGAAGACTTTTTCCACGCCTTCCTGTTTGGCCATCTTGAGCAGCGCGTAGAGGTGCGTGAGGTACGAATGCACGCCGCCGTCGCTGCACAGCCCGAGAAAATGCAACTGGTGCGTGCGAGCGTTCTTCAGACAATCCAGCAGCACCGGGTTGCGGAAGAACTCCCCCGAGGCGATCTGTGCGTCGATACGCGTCACATCCATCTGGATAATACGGCCGGCGCCGATGTTCATGTGGCCGACTTCGCTGTTGCCCATCTGGCCATCCGGAAGCCCGACATACGGTCCGGAGGTGTGGATGAGCGTGTTCGGGAATTCACGCAGCAGCTTGTCGTATGCCGGCTTGCGCGCCGCGGCGATGGCATTGCCCTCGACGGCGGGGGAAAAACCCCAGCCGTCGAGGATGGTCAGGATCAGAGGTCTGGGCCGCGGCATTATTGGCGGAAGGCCTTCCTGCCGGGAAAGCGCGCGGCATCGCCGAGCTGCTGCTCAATGCGCAGCAATTGGTTGTACTTGGCGATACGGTCGGTGCGGCTGGCGGAACCGGTCTTGATCTGGCCGGCGCCGGTGGCCACGACGAGGTCGGCGATGAAGGGATCCTCGGTTTCCCCGGAGCGGTGTGAAACCACGGCGGTGTAGTTGGAAACCGCGGCAAGTTGCATGGCTTCCAGCGTTTCCGTCAGCGTGCCGATCTGGTTGACCTTTACCAGAATCGAGTTCGCGATGCCCTGGTCAATGCCCTTCCGGAAAATGGATGGGTTGGTGACGAAGATGTCGTCACCCACGAGCTGGATCTTTTTGCCCAGGGTTTTCGTGAGCAGCTGCCAACCCGGCCAGTCCTCTTCCGACATGCCGTCTTCGAGCGAAATAATAGCGGGGAACTGCCGCACCCAGTTGGCCCAGAATTCGACCATCTGTTCCGAGGTGCGCTGGCTCTTGTCGGATTTCTTGAAAACGTACTTGCCGTCGATATAGAACTCACTCGCCGCGGGATCGAGCGCGATGCCAACCTGCTCGCCAGGCTTGTAACCGGCCTGCGAGATGGCTTCCAGCACCAGCTCCAGCGCTTCGTCGTTGGATTTGAGGTTCGGAGCGAAGCCGCCTTCATCGCCCACCGCAGTGGAGTAGCCTTTCTTCTTGAGAACTTTCTTCAGCGTGTGAAAGACTTCCACGCCCATGCGCAAGGCCTCAGAAAACTTCGCGGCACCGTACGGCGCGATCATGAACTCCTGGACGTCGACGGAATTGTCGGCATGTGCGCCGCCATTCAGAATGTTCATCATGGGCACGGGCAGAATGCTTGCGCCCACGCCGCCCAAGTACCGGTAGAGCGGGGTACGCTGGGATGCCGCTGCCGCACGCGCGGTGGCCAGCGAGACGGCGAGTATGGCATTCGCGCCCAGCTTTCCTTTGTTGAGTGTTCCATCGAGATCGATCATGATGCGGTCGATGCGGGCCTGTTGGGAGGCGTCCTTGCCCACGAGCGCATCCGCAATCGGCTTGTTGATGTGCTCCACCGCCTTGCGCGTTCCCTTCCCCAGGTAGCGCGATGCGTCTCCGTCGCGCAGCTCGACGGCTTCCTGTTCGCCGGTCGAGGCACCCGAAGGGACAGCAGCGCGTCCCAGGCTGCCATCCGCCAAAACTACGTCAGCTTCCACAGTCGGATTTCCGCGGGAATCCAGGATCTCGATGCCCGTGATCTTTGCAATCGTCGTCACTCTACGCTCCTTGCGCTTTGCATAATTGGAACCGGCGCCGCCGCGCCACTCACCACCACGATTCCGGATTCGGTGATGTGATAACCATTTTTACGGTCGTCCTCGGCGTTGAACCCTATCACGCTGGACTCCGGGACTTTCACGTTCGTATCGATGATGGCCCGGCGGATACGGCTGTAACGGCCAATCTCCACGTTGGGCATCAGGATGGAATACTCCACCTCGCAGTAACTATTGACCCGCACACCCGGTGAAAGCACGCTGTGCATGACTCTTCCGCCCGAGATAATGCAACCGGCCGAGACAATGGAATCGATGGCCACGCCCATGCGGCGGCCCTCCTGCGCAAAGACGAACTTCGCGGGAGGCTGCTGCAATACACGCGTGCGGATGGGCCAGCGGCTATCGTAGAGATTCAGCTGCGGCGTCACGTCCACCAGATCCATGTTGGCTTCGTAGTAGGCGTCGAGCGTTCCTACGTCGCGCCAGTACCGTGCCTGCTTATCGTTGATGTCCACGAAATCGTAGGCGATGACGTGGCAATTGCGCAGACAGCGCGGGATCACATCCTTGCCAAAATCGTGCGAGGAGCCGGGCGTTTCCGCATCCTCGCGCAACAGCCGCAGGAGCACGTCCCGATTGAAGATGTAGATCCCCATGGATGCGCTCACCATCGCCGGGTTGAAAATGGACCGCACCGGTTGGCCGTGACGTGGTTTTTCTTCAAAGCCCACCACGCGCTGGTCCGGAGTAATGTCCACGACTCCGAACCGCCCGGCTTCCTCCGGCAGAACTTGCGTCGTGGCGATGGTGACATCCGCATCGTGTTGGCGATGCTGCTCAAACATCGACCGATAATTCATCTTGTAGATTTGATCGCCGGCCAGGATGAGCACCTGATCCGCGGTCTCGGCGAGAATGCTCTGCGTGTTTTGAAAGACCGCATCCGCCGTGCCCAAGTACCAGCCTTCGCCGGTCTGCTTCATGGCGGGAATGATCTCGACATATTCGCCGAGCTCGGGTGAAAGAATGCTCCATCCATCGCGCACGTGGCGGATCAGCTCCAACGATTTGTACTGCGTGAGAATGAAAATCCGGCGGATGTCGGAGTTAATACAGTTGGACAAGGTGAAGTCGATGATGCGATAGGCGCCGCCGAATGGTACGGCCGGCTTGGCGGTATCACGCGTCAGCGGAGAGAGCCGGTCCCCGACCCCGCCCGCCAACAGAATGGCTAAAACATTATCCACTGGAGTTGATTTTTAAGTCCTTTTTATACAGACAGTTAAAGGCTTTACGGCCGGTCAGCAAACGCTGCCGGAAAAATTGGGACTTGACTTTAATGGTCCAGCACCTATGATATCAGTACCTTGACCTGCCGCGCGGAGACGTTCGGCGCTTCGGGTAAGGTCTGCCCCGCTAGTGGGCACGGTGAGCTCCAATCCGATGGGAGGTGTTTTTAGTTGGCAGAAGTTAAGCTGCAAGAGGGCGAAACGCTAGAAAACGCCCTTCGCCGCTTCAAGCGTAAGGTCCAGCAAGAGGACATTATCAAAGAGGTCAAACGGCACTCTTTTTATTTGAAGCCCGGCGAGAAGAAACGGGTCAAGCAGGCGCTGGCTCGCAAGAGAAACCGAAAGAAGAGTCGTCGGGAGATCGAGTAGTTTCAAACCAGTAGGCGTTCTTAACGGGCGGGGATCGATGGCCTGGGTAGGACCGCGGGAGCGGTAGCAATGCCAGAGTTTCAGGACCGAATCATCAAGTGCGCAGATTGTGGGGCGGACTTTGTTTTCACGGCGGGAGAGCAGCATTTCTTCCACGACAAGAACTTCAAGAATGAGCCGAAGCGCTGCAAAGCGTGCAAGGTGAAGCGGCAAGGGGCATCGTCGTCCAGTGCCCCGCGAGCGGAGACGACAACCGTTTGTTCTCAATGCGGCCGCGAAACGACCGTTCCCTTCCGGCCTACCCAGGGCCGCCCGGTTTACTGCCGCGAGTGTTTCCAAAGCAGGAAAGCACAAGCGGCAGGCGCCAGGTAGTCCAGTTTTACCAACCGTAGTCCAATGAGGCGGGTGGCAGCACCCGCTCCCCTCTCAAGTCTTGGTCGTTGTGTCTTTTCTTCGCTCTCGTGCCCACTTCTCCTTAATAACCTGTCGCGCCCGGCCCAAAGCCAGCGCATCTGACGGCACGTCGTCCGTGATGACGGAGCCCGCCGCCAGATAAGCTCCGTCGCCGATTTCGACCGGCGCAACCAGCGTCGCATTGCTGCCCACAAAGACGCCTTCGCCGATCTTGGTGAGGCTCTTGGTACGGCCGTCGTAGTTGCAAGTGATTGTGCCCGCACCGATGTTCACGTTGGCCCCGATCGTCGAGTCGCCGAGGTAGGCCAGATGCATCGCCTTGGCATTCTCGCCAAGGCGGGTTTTCTTCAGCTCCACGAAATTGCCGACACGCGCTCCGGAACCGATCTCGTTCTCCATTCGCAAGCGCGAATACGGCCCGATCTCGGCGCCGGCGGCCACGCGCGAGGTGCCGATGATGGTAAACGGCCCGACTTGCACGCCATCCGCCAGTTCGGAGTCGCGGACGATCGAGCACGCGCCGATTCGGCACGCCTCCCCGATTCTTGTCCTGCCGAGAATCTGGGCAAATGGCTCGATGACTGTGTCCGTGCCAATCGATACGGCATCGTCCACGACGACCGTTTCGGGCTTTTCGACGGTCACGCCGCTCAGCATCAGTTCGCGAACCTTGCGCTCACGAAAGGTGCGGTCGGCGGCAGCCAGTTCCAACCGGTTGTTGATGCCTAGCAACTCCGTGGCATTGCCGGCGCGGTAAGCGTCGATCATGTGGCCGGCGCGCTGCAAGATCTCGATCATGTCGGTCAGGTAGTACTCCCGCGCGGGATTATTCGGCCGCAGCTCGTCGGCATGTTTCCAGAACAGATCGGCGCGAAAGCAATAGATGCCGATATTCGCCTCGCGAATGGCGAGTTGCTCCGGCGTGCCCGCCTTCTGCTCGACCACCGCTTGCACCCGCCCGGCGGCATCGCGTATCACCCGGCCATAGCCGGTAGGATCATCGAGCTCCGCGGTGACCATAGTCGCGGCGGCGTCCGATTTCCGTTGCTGATTCACCAGCGCTTCGAGTACGGCCGCTGGAATGAGCGGACAGTCGCCGTAGTAAACAACCATCAGGCCCCCGAGGGGAGCCAGCAACTCGCGCCCGGCCATCACCGCGTGACCGGTGCCCTTTTGCTCGGTCTGCTGGATAAAGCGGATGCCGCGTGATACTGCCACGCTGCGTACCTGGTCCGCCTGGTAACCCACCACCGCAAAGACGCGCTCCGGAGCCGCAATGGAAAGTGCCGCGTCGACGGTGTGCTCGATCAGCGTCTTGCCACCAGCCTGGTGCAGCACCTTCGCGCGCCGCGATTTCATCCGCGTACCCAGCCCTGCGGCCAGGATGACAACGGTTACGTCAGTATCCATGCTTTATTATTCAATGCGGAGCGTGTTTACCGCGACATTTGCCGCCGCCGGCGTCCTTCCCGGGCCAGTTCGACGGCGATGGCGGCGATGGCACTGGAATTGTGGCGGACCAGACCCGACTCCTGCACCAGATCGCCGCAAACTACGTTGACGCCCATGGCTCCGATCTTGGCAAAATCGTTCTCGACGGGCGCTGAATGCTCCCGCGCGTATCGGCGTCGCAAAGCCGGCCCGATTTCGTGTGTGTTGAGCACGGCGTAGTCGAGCAGTTGTCCGCCTGCGTGGCGGTGGATGGCCTGGAGATGATCGGAAGCCGTGAAATTCGTGGTCTCGCCCGGCTGCCACATTAGATTCACGAAGTAGGCCTTGACCGCCGGGGAGCGGCGGATTGCCTCGGGAATCCCTTCCACCAGGAGGTTGGGAACCACGCTGGTGAACAGAGACCCGGGGCCAAAGGTAATGACGTCCGCTTGACCGATGGCCGCAAGCGTCTCCGGCAGCGGCCGGCAGCGGCGGGGGCGTAACCGCACGGTCTCGATGCGCCGCCGGCTTCGGCTGATCTTCGTTTCGCCGAGCACCCGCCGTCCGGTCTCGAGCACGGCCTCGAGCGACACGTGCGCGGCTGTGGACGGGTAGATGCGTCCCTTGATCGCCAGCACGTCGGAGCATTCCTTCACGGCCTCTGGAAAGTCTCCGGTGATATGAGTGAGCGCCGTGAGAAACAGATTTCCGAAACTGTGGCCTTTCAGCCCGCGTCCGCTTTCAAAGCGATAGCGAAACAGGCGCGAGAGCAAGGTCGCATCTTCCGACAACGCCACCAGACAGTTGCGGATATCGCCGGGGGGTAAGACATCAAATTCGCGCCGCAGCCGGCCCGAGCTCCCTCCGTCGTCGGACACCGTGACGACGGCAGTGATGTCTACCGCAGGTTTGCCCGGCTTCCCCGCGCCGTGCACATCTACGTAATCTTTCAGCCCATGCAAAAGCGCGGAAAGCCCGGTGCCGCCGCCAATCGACACGATGCGCAGCGCCGGCGCCAAGGATTCCGCGAATGGTGCACGAGTCGGCAACTCCGATCAATCTCCGTAAGAGTCGGCTGCCGGTCGGGGGTTTATGCCGATCCGGTTTTTTCTGGGAACAGGAGCTGTTGTATCTGGGGCTGGTCAGCGAACAGGGCGAAGTCGGCGTCCTGCCGTGCGGCGATGCGATTCCGGGGTTCCAGCTCGATGGCACGCTTGAGATTTTCATGGGCGCCGTCCAGATCTCCCGCCAGGCCCTTGGATAACGCCAGCGCGTAGTAGACATGATCCGCCTGTGGCTCCAGCTTCAGGGCGGCCTCGAGGTGCTGCAACGCCTCTGTCAAATTCCGGACGTTGATCATGGCGACACCGTAGTTGTAATGCTCTTCCGCGGTCTTGAGTTCGACAGACGGCTTTTCGAGGCGCCGGTCGCACATGCGGACGTGCAGTTCCGCATTGTGGGCCATTTCGCGGTTCGGCCCGCCACTCGCTGTGACAAAAAGCTCCCGGGCTTCCGCAAACTTCTGGGCGTGAAACAGGCGAACGGCCTGCTCAAATGACTTCAACTGCGCCTGCGCCAGGTTGCGTGCCTCCGCCACACTGGCGGGGTCCTGCGTGGCAAAGGCCAGCCGTCGGCGCGACGCCCCTTCACGATTGGTTGCGGATTCCGGTTCTGATCTTCCTGTATTCTTCGCCACGTTCGTTTTCTTCCGTAATGGCCTTCCGCCGGTTCGCCGGCGACTTAGAGTACGCTACCAGACCGCGTGCACCGAAGTCAAAACGGGCCGCCGTGATCCGGCGTGGCTCGCCGGCAAAGCCGCTATCATGGGCGTATGAAGCACATCTTGTGGGGCTGGCTGCTGGTGGTCAGTTCGTGCGCCTGTGCGCAGACTTTCACCGCGGGGGCCCAGCTCGACAGCGCTATCGGCCAGGCCATCCGCGAGAACCGCATTCCGGGAGCAGTCCTGCTGGTGGGCCACAACGGCACGGTGGTCTATCACAAGGCTTATGGACGGCGCGCGGAAGTGCCTGCTCCCGAGCCGATGACGGAGGACACGATTTTCGATTGCGCCTCTCTCACCAAAGTTGTCGCCACCACGTCCGCGTTGATGAAGCTTTTCGAAGAAGGCAAGCTGCGTTTGAATGACCGGGTCACCGAGTACGTTCCAGAGTTTCAAGGCGGAAAAAGCGACATCACGGTCCGCAATTTGATGACGCATTTTTCCGGCTTGCGCCCCGACTTGGATCTCGAGCCCGCCTGGACCGGCTACGAAACCGGAATTCACCGCGCCTTGATCGACAAACCCGCGAGTGTTCCCGGTGTGCATTTTGTCTATAGCGATATCAATTTCATCCTGATGGGAGAAATCGTGCATCGCTTGAGCGGCGAGATGCTGCCGGATTACGCGCGCAAAGTAGTGTTTTTGCCGCTCGGCATGCACGATACGATGTTCCAGCCGCCGGTGGCTCTGCGGCCCCGTATCGCACCGACGGAGCTGCTGGAGAAAGAAAATTTGCTGCTGCGCGGCATAGTGCATGATCCGACCGCCCGTGACATGGGAGGCATCGCCGGACACGCCGGCCTTTTCTCGACCGCCCAGGATCTCGCGCGCTTCTGCCAGATGATGCTCGACAAAGGCGTGTGGCAGGGGACTAGAATCTTCAGCCCCCTGACCGTTGAAAAATTCACAACGCCGCAGAGTCCGCCCGATCAGCCCATCCTGCGCGGCCTCGGTTGGGACATCGATTCGCCTTACTCGGGCGAACGCGGCGATCTGTTTCCCGTCGGCTCCTACGGACACACCGGATTCACAGGGACCTCGCTGTGGCTCGATCCGCGATCGAATACCTACGTGGTTCTATTGACGAATGCCGTGCATCCGCATTTGCGGCCTGCCATCACGGCTCTGCGCGGCAAAGTCGCGACGATCGTGGCTGCCGCGGCCGGCGTTGCCGCTCCCGGTGTGAGCCTTACCGGATATAACGAGACGCTCACGGGCCCTGGCCTGCACCGCGACGTGGCGCGCCACGGCCAGACGCGGACCGGCCTGGACGTCTGGGAGGACGAGGGATTCCGCGCTCTCAACGGCAAGCGCGTCGGGCTGATCACCAATCAGACGGGAATCGATCGCGAGGGGCGGCGCAACATTGATCGCATGGTCGCCGCCGGCGTCCGCGTGACAGCGCTGTTTTCTCCGGAACATGGCTTCGCCGGTAAAGAGGACCGCGAAGGAATTGGCGACACGGTCGATGCCAAGACTGGGATCAAAGTCTGGAGCTTGTATGCGGAGAAAAATCGCAGGCCCACGCCGGAGATGCTGCGCGGAATTGATGCACTGGTTTTCGATATTCAGGACGTCGGCGCGCGATTTTACACCTATGTTTCCACCATGGCATACGCGATGGAGGAGGCTGCCAAAGCGCATATTCCGTTCTACGTGCTGGACCGGCCCAACCCCATCACCGGCGTCCACGTGGAACCGCCATTGCTCGATCGCGACAAGCTCTCTTTTGTCGGCTATTTTCCACTGCCGCTACGGCACGGCATGACCATAGGGGAACTGGCAACCCTGTTCAACGCGGAAAACCACATCGGCGCGAACCTGACCGTGGTCCGGATGGAAGGGTGGGAGCGTGGCGACTGGTTCGACGCGACCGGTTTGCCGTGGATAGATCCTTCGCCGAATATTCGCAGCCTCAACGCCGCAATCCTCTATCCGGGAGTCGCGATGCTGGAATATTCCCCAAACTACTCAGTGGGACGGGGAACCGATGCGCCGTTTGAGATGATTGGCGCCGATTTCATTCGCGGGACCGAGCTGGCTGCTTATCTGAGTCAGCGATGGATTCCGGGCGTGCGCTTTTACCCGGTGCGATTCCAACCTTCCGGGGCTCGCTTGGCGGGAACCGATCTCGAAGGAGTCCGATTTCAAATCACCAGCCGCGAGAGCCTCGACTCGGCGCGCCTGGGGCTGGAGATTGCGGCGGCTCTGCTTAAGCTGTACCCGGGGAAGGTTTCGCTCGAAGCCGATCGCAACCTCATCGGCAATGAAGAAACGCTACGCGCGCTTGCCGCTGGAGTTGACCCCGAGGCCATTCGCCAGCGGCAACAGGACGCTATACAGCCGTTTCTCGAACTGCGCGAGAAATATCTGCTGTATCGTTGAGAGGACGCGCGCCCTCCGAAAATCAGGAGACGCCCATGGCTTTCTGCACGTAGGGTGTCTTGTTCTTGGACCCTGGAGGCTGGCCGCGTTTCTTGTCCAGCTCTGCCATCCAGGCTGGTGGACGGCCGCGGCGCCTGCCGCGCCCCCTGGCCAACCGCTCCAAACTCATAATCGCTTCTTCGATTTGCTCGCGCTCCTGACGCAGGTCAGTCAGGATTTTAGTGACGTCCATTGGATCCCCCGATAAGGTAAATCAGGCACGCTGAGTGCTGCCCGTGTTCCGACATCAGAACAAAAGTAGCGCGGCTCAAGGCGTCTTCTTCTGTTTTTTAACTTACTTTAGTTAACATTTCAAGCGTTTTGTTCTGAATTCGGAACAGAATTAGCCTGGGGATCGGAACGTCCCTCGGAAGCAGTGCGGGATCTCAATCCTGCTTGCGCTGCTTTCGCCAATGAAAATAAAAGGGTAACCCCGCAAAAATAAACGCCAACCCGAGCAAAGATTCGCGTGGGGAGTCAAATAAGGTGGAAATCACCAGGCAGAGAGCGATTGCCACAAACAGTACTGGTACCACGGGGTAGCCAAGGGTCGAATAAGGCCGTGCTAAATCCGGCCGCTTTTTGCGGAGTACGAGGACAGCAGCCGTGGTCATGCCGTAAAGCAGCCAACTGGCGAAAATGACATAGGTGAAAAGCTGATCATAAGTGCCGGACAAAACCAGCAGAGCCGACCAGGCGCTCAATCCGAGAATCGACACGCCTGGCGTGTGAAACTGCGGATGAACCCGGGCAATCGCGCGGAAAAAATAGCCGTCGCGCGCCGCGGCGTATGGCACCCGCGCGCCGGAAAGAATGGACCCATTTAGGGCGGCAAATATGGAAATCATGGCCGCGACCGACACCATATTGGCGCCGGCGCCACCCAGAATGCGGCGCATCATGTCAGCCGCGACGCGATTGCTGGCCGCGACCTCCCCTGGCGCCAGTACATAGAAGTACGCGGCGTTGGCTAAAAGGTAGATGACCACCACGGCCAACGTTCCCCAAATCAACGCCAGAGGCAAGTTGCGCTGCGGTTTTCGAATCTCCGAAGCCACCATGCTGACGTTATTCCAACCGTCGTATGCCCAAAGTGCTGCCACCATTGCGGCGAAAAAACCGGCGAAAGTGAGCGGCACCGCAGTAGCGTGCGCCGACGACGACGCTCTGTGGCCCCAGCCCAGGCCCGCAACAATGATGAAAAGGATCAGCGCAACTTTGACCATCGTCACTACCACCTGAACCTCACCGCCCACTTTGACGCCGAAATAATTCACGCCGGCGAGAAAAAGGATGAGCGCCATGGCGAAAATCTGGCCGTAGCGGATTTCGAGCGGTGCACCGTGAGCTCCGATCGGCAGCGGAACCACCAGCAAGATCCCGTTCAATTGCGGCATGAAATTCGTCAGGTAATAGAAGAATCCCGTGGCCAGCGTCGCAATCGAGCCGCTCTTGGCAACCCACATCTGCGTCCAGCTGTACAAAAAGCCCCAGACCGGGCCGTAGGCTTCTCGCAAGTAAACGTATTCGCCGCCGGCTTCTGGCATGGCCGCGGCCAGTTCGGCGTAGCTGAGTGCGCCGGCGAGTGAGAGCAGCCCGCCCACCACCCAGACCACAAACACCATTTCCGGCGATCCTACGCGCTGAATCATGGTCCGGGGAACCAGAAAAATTCCGCTGCCGATGACGGTGCCCACAACGATGGCTACCGCGCTCCACAGTCCGAGATCACGCTTCAGCTCGATGTGAGCTGTCTCACTCGAAGATTTCATAGATTTGGTTGGTTAGCTGCGCTTGGCTGAAACCATGATGCAAGATATCCCACCCCGAACGTGGCTACAGTGCCGATAAGGACCCACCAGGTCCACGCAATCGGCGTATAGGCCCGCACGTAAAGGATGACCGCGAGACCGGCAAGCACGCCAAACGAAGCCGCGTTCTGGCCTACGCGCCGTGTCAGGACGCCCAACAGGAATATCCCCAGCAGCAGTCCGAGTGTAATCGACGCGATCGAAAGCCCGGACTCGAGCACCGACCCCCAATGCCGCGCCACGATTCCGATAGCCACCAGCACCAACGCCCAAGCCACCGTCGCGAAGCGAGCCCAGCGGAGGAAACGCATGTCGTCATCCGCTCCAGCCGGACGCACGAGCGGGCGCAGAAAATCTATCACCGTGGTCGAAGCCAGCGCGTTCAATGCAGCACTGAGATTCGCCATGGCGGCCGCCACGATGGCCGCGGTCACCAGGCCGGCGACCCCGGGCGGCAGTTCCTGCCAGACAAATTGAGGATAGATGCGATCGATTTTCGCCGGCGGCTGCAATCCCGCCTCGCGGTAATACACAAATAGCGCGATGCCGATCAGCAGAAAAAGTCCGAACTGAAAGAAAACCACAATCCAGCTTCCAATCAGCGCGGCGCGGCTCTGCCGTTCATTGCGCGCGCTCAGCAGCCGCTGGACAATCAACTGGTCGGTGCCATGGCTCGCGGTCGTCAGAAAACATCCCCCCAGCACGCCAGCCCAAAAAGTATAAGTCCGCGAGAAATACTGCATCGTGAAGCTGAAATCGAAATCGAAGATGCGGAATTTGCCGGCCGGGGCCGCGACGGACGCGACATGCGCCCATCCTCCGGGAATATGGTGCAGCAGGACAAAGAAACTGACGATTGCCCCCAAAACGTAGAGCACCATCTGGATTACATCGGTCCAGATTACCGCCGTCATTCCGCCTTCGAACGTATAAAACAAGGTCAGCGCCACAATCAGCAAGATAGAGGGAATCTCCCCGGTATTGAGGACAATTGAGATCACGATGGAGATGGCGAAGACGCGCACCCCTTCCGCCAGAGCGCGCGTAGCCAGAAAAATAAGCGCGGCCAGCTTGCGCGTGCGCTCCCCAAACCGGCGCCGCATCAGCTCATAGGCCGTAAACATCTCTCCGCGGAAATAATGCGGCAATAAGAGCGCGGAAATAACGAGCCGGGCCACGAGATAGCCGAAGACGACTTGTAGGAAGCCCATATTGCCGGCGAACGACAGTCCCGGCGTCCCCACAATGGTCAACGTGCTGGTTTCCGCGGAAATGATGGAGAGGCTGATTGCCCACCACGGCGCCTCGCGCCCACCCAGAAAGTAATCTCGCAGGCTCTTATGGCCGCTGCGAAAATGGGCTCCGAACCACGTGATGGCAATGAGGTAGGCGAGGATCACCCCGAGATCTAGGTAGCGCATCGAGATGGGGAATTCTAGCACGCGCGGGTGGCGCGGGAACCGGACCGCCATATCTGGCGTCCAACAATGTTGCGCCACCGGTGTGGTTTGGTTATACTCCGCAAGGTACCCGTCGGCTGCGTGAATCCGGCGGGTCGGCTGGCACGATTATCAAGTTCATAATTCAGCGGGAATCAGCAGGAGGCACGAAGTGCTCGATCGAGTTTCGAAAGTTTCGTTGACTATGGCAGTTGCTGTGGGGATGATCCTCTTCACACTGCCCGGTTTCGGTCAACAACCGGCCCAGAACTGGAAGGACCGCGCCGAGTACGATCTTTACAACGCGATCGTTAAGGAGCAGGATCCGGCCAAGCGGCTTCCCCTGCTCAATAGCTGGAAAGAAAAATACCCCACGAGCGATTTCGCGGCGCTTCGGCAGGACGTTTTTGTACAGACCTACGCCGCCTTGCGCCAGCCCGACAAAGTGATCGCGGCGGGCAACGAAGCGTTGCAGGCCAATCCCAAGGATCTCACCGCCCTCTATTTGATGGCGCTGAACGTGCAGCTGCTGTCCAAGCCCTCGGCCGACGACCTGGCGGCCGGCGAGAAGGCTGCCAACGGCATCTTGTCCAATCTCGATACGTTCTTCGGCGCGGATAAGAAGCCGGCTTCGACTCCGGACGCAGCGTGGACCCAGGCAAAAACGCAAGCCGAGGTGCTGGCGCATACCACGCTTGGCTGGGTTGCTTTGCAGAAGAAGGATGATGAGAACGCCGAAAAAGAACTCACCAAGGCGCTACAGTTGAGCCCCAACGCCAGCACCACTACCGGCGCTCCGGTGGATAGCGCTCAGGTTTCGTCGTGGCTGGGCACGGCGATCGCACACGAGGCGATCCAGCAAAAGAAGCCCGAAAGATATCCCGAAGCCCTCTTCCAGTTCGCCCGTGCGGCATCGCTCGATCAATCGCAAGGCGGCTATCCGGCCGCTGGACGGCAGCCTTTTGAAACGTATTTTGTGAATGCGTTTAACCGCTATCACGGGCAAGACGCGCCAGAGCTAGCCAAGCTCCGCGAACTCGCCAAGTCGCAGCCCCTCCCGCCTCAGGGCTGGACGCTCGAAGATGTCAACACGGCCAAGGCCAAGAAGGATGCCGAGTTCCAGAAGAGCAACCCCGGCTTGGCGTTGTGGATGAATCTCAAGGAGGCCCTGACCGGAGCCGACGGGCAGCAATACTTCGACACGAACATGAAGGGAGCCGACGTTCCTGGTGGCGCTGGTGGCCTGCAAGCACTAAAAGGCAAATTGATCTCATCGAAGCCGGCTCTCCACCCGAAGGAGCTTGTCCTCTCGATCGGCGACGGCACTACACCAGACGTCACCTTGCACCTAGATGCCCCTCTGCCGGGCAAGGCCGATCCCGGCGTGGCGATCGAATTCTCCGGTCAGCCGGCCTCATTCACCAAGGAACCCTTCAGCATTACCTTCGACGTGGAAAAGAAGAAGATCGGCGGCTGGCCGGGTAAAGACGCGCCGGTTCGGCACCGCGCTGCAAAGAAAGCGGAGTAATCGCTACAGTTGTTTTGCCGGAGCTTGCTGCGGGCGCGCCGTTGGCGGCCCCGCTTTTGCCCGAGCCAGTAGTACGCTGAAAACAAACCTCTCCACGGGGTTCACACGGGCTTCGGTTGCTCCGAGGCCCTGAAAGTACTTGTGAAATTCCGATTGGCAGTACGCTCTGCCTGCCCGGGTTTCCACCAGTCCGCCCAGCGCAATCAGCAAGATCGCAATTGAGACCCTGATTCGGTTGTGGATCGGGGCGTTCATCCTATCTAGTAAGACGCGAGAACAGCCCTCCCGTTAGCTTGAGAATTGTTGCGCTCCCGTTACGCGAAAGCGCAATCCTGAGTGCGGAGCGCTGGGCTTCTTCAGTTCGCTGCCGGGCCAATCGCGATCGTAACCACGTTGCTTGTGGCGACAACCCCTGTCGCGCCATGCACGGCTAGTTGTACCGGAATGGCGCTCCCGATGGGTGCGGATGCGGGAACCGTGGCGTTCACCTGGTACAGGCCGCTGTATCCCGGCGTTAGGACCGCGAGAACGCCATCCGCTTTCTGGCCGTTAATCAGCACATCAACAGGCGCGGTGACCTGCGCCACCGGGTCGGATGGCGCGGGCGATCCCGGTGCCACCTGGACGCTCGTGGCGCCGAGGCCGGAAGCGTAGATCGTGATCGAGGAACCTTGCGGAACCGGCTGGCCCGGGGTGCCCTTGGTCGGAGTCATTGCAAAATCGGACGTACCGGAGACCAGAACGGCTCCCTGTCCCTTCCCGCTTCCATTCAGCGTATAGATTCCGGGTGTAGCAAATTGCGTCGTGGTGGCGAACGGCGTGGAAGCACCTGTTTCGCTTTGGACGACTAGCGACACGGCCGCACCGACAGCCGACTCCGGACACTGGAAATTCACCTGGTTTTCCGAAGCGTAATACACCGGCAGCGCCACTCCGTTAGCCTGCACGCTGAGGCCGATCAGCTCGGTCGGAAGCGGGCTCGTTTCCGCCGCCTTCGAGCCGGATTTCACGAAACCGGTGCCCAGCAGGGTTGACACCGCGCCGGGGCTGCAACCGATGTCGGCGAAACTCGCCGCGTTGGCAAGCGAAGTGACCACCGGTGTGCTCGATAGAACTTCGATCACCACGTCCTCCGTCGCGGAAACCAGCGCGAGGTTGGTACCCGTAAACGACACCGTATACAGGCCGGCCTGTGTCGCCCCGGGAATCCAGTTAAACACACCCGTGTTGGGATTAAAGCTGGAGTTGGGAGGCAATCCTGAGACACTGAGTTTGACTGCCAGGCCCGCCGGATCGCTCGTCGTCACCGTGAACTGGATCGGCTGCCCCGGATTCACAGTCTGGCGTGACGGAACCGTAACCACCGGCGGTGCCGGCGTCAGCGTTACTTTGCCCTGCACGGTTACGCCGTCAATAGTCGCACTCAGGGTGATGGTTTGATTCGAAGTCACATAGCTGGTGTTCACCTGGAAGCTCACGCCACCTTGCCCCGCCTGGCCGGAGACAACAGCCGGAACCGGGAGGTAGTTGTTGTTACTGGACAGGCTCACCGCAGTACTGCCGGCTGCCTGACTGGAGTTTAAGGTCACCTGACAGCTCAGCGGTGATCCCGACGTCAATGTCTGCGGACACACAAGCGCTACTGGCTTCAGGCCCACCAAAACCAGCGTGGTCTGCGCCGTCGCAGATCCGATGCTGGCGGTAATCTGAGCATCTTCATCGTGAGTGATCACCGAACTAGTGGCGGTAAACGGAACGGACGTGGCCCCCGCGGCCGCCTGAACCACTGCCGGCACGCTCACCTGGGTGCTGCTCGAAGCGAGCTGAATGGTTGTGCCGCTGGTAGGCGCCGGTCCCGAAAGAACGACCTGGCATGCGCTAGTCCCGCCACCAGTCAGTGTCTGTGGATTACAGGAAATACTGGCAGACGAAACCTTCGTGTTCAACGGAGCCATCAGAGTCACCAATTGAGTGAGGCCGAAGCTCGGGGCGCCGACCGAGACGGTGGTTACCGTCTGAACCGTCGCGGCAGTTGCCGTAAAGGTTGCGCTAGTCAATCCGGCGCCGATGGTGACCGACTGCGGAACCGTCAGGCCCGCGCTTGTCGAAGTGAGAGATATGGACTTGCTCGTTGACGCCGGGCTCCCCAAGCTTAAGGTGCACGTGCTGCTGCCCGGTGTCTGTATCGTGGCGGGCGTGCAGATCAGGCTCGCGGTGCTCGAGGCAGCCGTGATACTGAGAACCGCTGAGCGCACCACCGAGGCTACGGTCGCCGATATGGTCGCGCTGCCGGAAGCGCTGGCCCCGGCTGAGGCGGTAAACACTGCCGAAGAAGCCCCTCCAGCTATCAGAACGGAAGCCGGCACGGTAACTTGCGGGTTGCTGCTGCTCAAGGAGGCCGTGACGCCGCCCGATGCCGCAGGGCCGCTCATGGAGATCGTGCAGCTGCTCGTGCTGCCTGCCGCCACACTTCCAGGAGTACAGACTACGGAGGAAAGCGTGGATTGCAATGTAACCGTCAGGGTGAAAGTTGCCGAGGCACCGTTGTAGCTAGCCGTCAGCAGCGCCGAACCGGAAGAGTTTGAGGAAGTTGATCCTGCTACGAAGTTGACGCTCGTTGACCCGGCCGGCACCACCACAGGCGAAGTGACAGCCACCAAGAAGCTGCTGCTGGAAAGCGAGACGCTCGCACCACCCGTGGGCGCAGGAGCCGTTAGCGACACTGTGCAAGTGCTGCTGCCGCCCGCCGAAATTGTCGCCGGCGTGCAGGCCAGACCCGCCAGAGCAGCCGGCGCTGGTTGAATCGTCAGCGTTGCGGTCTTCGTCACTCCGGCAGAAGTGGCCGAAATAGTGGCACTTTGAACATTCGTGACAGCCGTTGTTGTGACTGTAAACGCGGTACTCGTGAGGCCAGCAGGAACAGTAACTTGGGCGGACGCTGTCGCGGCCGGATTATTGCTCGCGATCGTTACCGGAGTGCCGCCCGATGGGGCTGCCGCCACCAGAGTCACCGTACAAGAAGTACTGGATCCTCCTGTCACCGAGCTCGGGGAACAAACGACCGAAGAAACGGCAGGCTGGGTCACAACTGGCGCCGAAAGGGTGATCGAGAAATTGCGCGAATTGCTCCCTAGTGTCGCGGTCACGACCGCCGACGTCTGCGTGCTCACCGCCGTCGTCGTCACCGTGAAATTCGCCGTGGACGATCCAGAATTCACCGTCACCGAACTCGGCACCGTCGCATTCCCGCTGTTGCTTTGCAGCGACACACTCGTGCTACTCGTCGCATTTCCGCTTAATGTCACCGTGCATGTCGAGGTTGCTGGCGGCGTGATGCTTGCCGGACTGCAACTCAAACTCGACAGCACAATCGCCGGGTTCAACGTCAGCGTGAACGGCTGAGAACTAGAACCTAACGTCGCCGTAATTACTGCCAGCGTCTGTGTGCTCACCGCCGTCGTCGTCACCGTGAAATTCGCCGTGGACGATCCAGAATTCACCGTCACCGAACTCGGCACCGTCGCATTCCCGCTGTTGCTTTGCAGCGACACACTCGTGCTACTCGTCGCATTTCCGCTCAACGTCACCGTGCACGTCGAGGATGTCGGCGGCGTCACACTTGCCGGGCTGCAACTCAAACCCGACAGCACAATCGCCGGCGTCAGCGTCAGCGTGAATGGTTTCGAGGTCGAACCTAACGCCGCCGTAATTACTGCCGGCGTCTGCGTGCTCACCGCCGTCGTCGTCACCGTGAAGTTCGCTGTGGATGATCCCGAATTCACCGTCACCGTGCTCGGCACAGTCGCATTCCCGCTGTTGCTTTGCAGCGACACACTTGTGCTACTCGTCGCATTTCCGCTCAACGTCACCGTGCACGTCGAGGATGCCGGCGGCGTCACACTTGCCGGGCTGCAACTCAAACCCGACAGCACAATCGCCGGCGTCAGCGTCAGCGTGAATGGTTTCGAGGTCGAACCTAACGTCGCCGTAATCACCGCCGGCGTCTGCGTGCTCACCGCCGTCGTCGTCACCGTGAAGTTCGCTGTGGATGATCCCGAATTCACCGTCACCGTGCTCGGCACAGTCGCATTCCCGCTGTTGCTTTGCAGCGACACACTTGTGCTACTCGTCGCATTTCCGCTCAACGTCACCGTGCACGTCGAGGATGCCGGCGGCGTCACACTTGCCGGGCTGCAACTCAAACCCGACAGCACGATCGCCGGCGTCAGGGTCAGCGTGAATGGTTTCGAGGTCGAACCTAACGTCGCCGTAATCACCGCCGGCGTCTGCGTGCTCACCGCCGTCGTCGTCACCGTGAAGTTCGCTGTGGATGATCCCGAATTCACCGTCACCGTGCTCGGCACAGTCGCATTCCCGCTGTTGCTTTGCAGCGACACACTCGTGCTACTCGTCGCATTTCCGCTCAACGTCACCGTGCACGTCGAGGTCGCTGGTGGCGTGATACTCGCCGGACTGCAACTCAAACTCGACAGCACAATCGCCGGCGTCAGCGTCAGCGTGAATGGTTTCGAGGTCGAACCTAACGTCGCCGTAATCACCGCCGGCGTCTGCGTGCTCACCGCCGTCGTCGTCACCGTGAAATTTGCCGTGGACGATCCAGAATTCACCGTCACCGAACTCGGCACCGTCGCATTCCCGCTGTTGCTTTGCAGCGACACACTCGTGCTACTCGTCGCGTTCGCGCTCAAGGTCACCGTGCATGTCGAGGTTGCTGGCGGCGTGATACTCGCAGGGCTGCAACTCAAGCTGGAAAGGACAATCGCCGGGTTCAACGTCAGCGTGAACGGTTTCGACGTCGAACCCAATGTCGCCGTAATTACCGCCGACGTCTGCGTGCTCACCGCCGTCGTCGTCACCGTGAAATTTGCCGTGGACGATCCAGAATTCACCGTCACCGAGCTCGGCACCGTTGCGTTCCCGCTATTGCTTTGCAGCGACACGCTCGTGCTGCTCGTCGCATTTCCGCTCAACGTCACCGTGCACGTCGAAGACGTCGGCGGCGTCAAGCTAGAGGGGTTGCAACTTAAACCTGTCAGCGTCGGGGCTACCGGTTGATTGATGGTCACAGTCCCGCTGCCGCCGGTGATCGAAATGCCGTTACCGCTTCCGTCGGATGCGGATGCCCCCGAGATGCTCACTGACGCCGACGTATCGGTAGTGCTGGAGGAAATCTGGAACGTCACAGACGCCATACCGCCGCTGCCCATCGCGGTGTTGTTGAATCCCGCAACAATGCATCGCACATCACCGGCCGATGGGTTGCTGCAAGTTGCCTGCTTGTTGGCAGCGGAAGCGGCGCTGCCGGTCGAATAGAACGTCCCCGATGCCGGACTGAGATCCGTGCTCGGGTAAGTCAAATCAAATTGCACGGCGGCAGGCAGCGTGCCGTTGGTGTTCAAGCTGACACTAACAGTAACGGTCCCCCCGGGCGCGCCCGATCCTCCGGTTACAGTCAGCGTGGCCTGTGCTGCCGCACGCTCCGCCATCGCCGCCGTAACGCAAAGAATAAGGGCCGTCGTCCTCCAAAACCGTCTGCACACGAGTCGTGGTCGTTTAGTCATTTAGCCGCCGATCCAATTTGGTTTACTGTCTATCTTTTTAGTGATTTACGAGAGCTGAAACAAGACTGCCGAAGGTTGGGAGCCCGTCGCTAACTGCCATCCCGGATTGAACACTAACCGCCATTAACAGGCTGCCGGCTTTCCATCCGAAAACGGTAACTAACAAGAACCGAACTCAACCTCGGAGATACAACTCTAGTGGGCATCCTCGTCTGCTGCTCTCAACACGTGCACACAGCTCCGCCCGCAGCGGAACTCAACAGCGTTGCTAACTTAGTTGAAGGGAGACGCGAAAAAACCCCGGCGTGGGGGCGTTCGATGGACCTCGTACATCTTTGTGTACTTGGTCGTCTTCCTTACATTACACTGGGCACCAGGAATGTTCAAGCACTTTGCTGAGAATATCTTCCGGCCCCCGCGCCGCATTGCCGAGCGCGTTTGGTGTTCCTTCCGCTTCACTCTGGTTAAGAACGCGTGCCGTTCCGCTGCCCGGCGGAGGGCCATCTTCGGATATTATTGTTTCGCCTCAGGGAACTGGGCTAATATCCTCTGTAGAAAGCTGTTTCGGAGATCTCAATGGCCAAGTTTGAGCTTACGAAGTCCATCGAAGCTCGCAAACTCAACCCGCGGACGAGAGTACCGCTCAACGAGTACCAGACCATTCCTTTCGGCGCCATCATCGACAACCTGGTTGATAAAGGCGACGTGGAACATTTCTCTTATCTCGGCGAGCACTATCAGTACCCCACCGGCGATTTGAAGGCCGCCTCCCGGCCGATCACACCTTTGGCCTGAATCCGGCTATTGCGGATGGTGGTCCCGCCACGCCCGCCAGTACCGTTCGGCTCGCGGTTCGTCCTGGTTCCATTTCGGTGGCTGCCGATTGTCAGCCAATAACAGCAGGCTCAATGCGATCATGCGGTCGACCTTGGCCATGTTGTCGTAGTCGATCTTCGTCCATTTGTCTCGGACCGTGTGGTAGTCCGAAAATTCGAAAGCCACCGCGACCGTGTGTGCCGGAATCCCCTGGTTGGCGAGAGGCGCATTATCACTTCGGTCAAAAAATGCCTCCCCGCCGGCCGCGTCGCTAAGGACGCGTACCCCGGTCTCTGCGCCAGCCGCCCGCAATGTGCGTCCAAGGTCGGAATACGCAAAGCCCGTCAATGTGACCTGTGCGAGATGCACGCCATCCGTCGCATCCGTGCGCCCCACCTGCTCCAGGTTCACGTCGGCCACGGTGTCCTCGATCGGAAATGCCGGATGCCGCGCATAGTACGACGAGCCCAATGTGCCTTCTTCCTCGCCGAAGAACGCCAGAAAAACAATACTGCGTTTGGGCCGAGGCTGAAGGGTTTCGAGCGCCGAAGCCAGTTCGATCACCGATACCGTTCCACTCCCGTCGTCGTTCGCCCCGTTGAAGATCCGGTCGCCAAGCCCAGGCGGCATCATGCCCAGGTGGTCGTAATGCGCCGTGACGAGAACATAGGTCTGGCGCAGAGCCGCATCCGATCCCCGCAGCAGCCCGATCACGTTGTGCAGCTTCACGTGCGACTCGCCGGCGGCGGGCAGGCGAACCGTGAGCGTGGCGCCCGTTGTACCTCGCTGAAGCAAGTCGAACCACGCGATTGCCTGTGGGCTACGGCACATGATCACCGGCTCGTCAGAGTGCCGGACATCCGCATTGATGAGCGTGGAGTCCAGTTCCGCCAGACCGGAGAGCGAAAACATCAAGGTCAGCCTGGGTTGAATGCGCCGAATCACGCGTAACAAAACTCCGAACCTTCGGGCGGCTTCGCTGGCGCCCGCGCCGTTCAGTTCTGGCAACTTCACGGCCAGAACTTTGTCGCGGACATCCTCTGGCTCCAGATGATCTAGCGCGGCCTCGTCATCGGGATCGGCTTTGTACATCGCCACGCCCGATAGTTCCAGCGCGTCCTGAAAGCGAGGCGTAATGTCCTCGCGCCCGATCGAAAGGCGGCGCCCGTCGTGCTCGATCGTGATTTCGGTGCCGGCTTTAGGGAGTTGCCGCTCCAGCAGTTCGGCGGTCTGGAAGTAGCCGTCATCGCCGGCCGGCTCCAGGCCTGCGCGCCGAAACTGTGCGGCGATATATTCAGCGGCTAGATCGAGCCCGCGAGAAGGCGTGCCCCGCCCCTCCAGCAGGTCCGAAGCGAGGAACGACAGGTGCCCGCGCAACGAATTAGCGGAAATGCCATCCAGCGCCGCCTGCGCTCCCGGAGGCAATGGTTGGCGCAGCGCTCCGTTTTGTTGCGCCAGCACCACGGCGGTAAGCAGGAACAGAGCAGCCGCTCGGGACTGGCGCCGGCTTCGAGGATGTTTAATGCGGCAAATCTCCGTGGGGCTTCTTCTGCGTGATTTCGTCGTAGGTGTCTCTCACTTGGGCCGGCAGAAAATCCCCCACCCAGTGCTTGACGAACGGCGG
>CAVWAJ010000021.1:0-5214 GCA_963752965.1 Terriglobia bacterium
GTGGCTCTCATCCTGGACATTGACCTCAAGCTGCGCGAACAGCCATCCGTAGCGGACGAAGTGTCAATTCTATAGCAGGCTCCCATCGGTCACTGAGCGCGAAAGCTCGGAGCTGCACGATGTGTTGGCCTGTGTCCTCTTTCCAGCGCGCCCCACAGCGCTTCATCCGCATTTCAAACAAACTCTTACAGGTTGCCTCGACATTGCCAGTGCCGAGCGCCAAGCCCAGTCGGCGCGCACGGGCATAATCCATGCGATTCGTTTCGCAGCCATGGCTTTGTAGATAGGTGATCGCCTCATGCACCGGATGGTCTGTGCCTACACCTTCATCGCACCCCGAAGCGATCAGTTCCTTTAGAATGCCGGTCGCCGCGCTGCTGCGCTGGAGTAGGGCTTGCTTCCAGCCTCCCAGCCGTTCGTCGGCCGCCCCCGCCGAATCCTCCAGCATACGCGCGGCAGCGCCGAGCTTTTCCGTCAGGTGATATAAATCGACCAGACGGTGGAGGTCGTCTCCGAATGGGGGAGTAAAGCCTTCCTCCAGCAGATTCCACATCTCCGGGGCTCCATCGCAGAGCAGCTCAATTTTCAGGTCCGGCCGCTTGCTCCGCAGCGTCGCCACATCCGCCACCATGCGGTCGCGCAAGGCCAGGATATTTCCCTCCGGCATGCATCCATAGCGGATCGTATATCGGCCGGCTCCGGTCTTGTCATGCAGCGTCACCGTGCCGCAATAGGCCATTCGGAAATTGCGTGCCACCGGCCTCTTGGCCGCACCCTTCTTGGGCCGCCCCACTGGTCGCGGCCGCGGTTCTTCCATCGGGACACTCACCCGGTCTAGCGACACACTCACCGAAGTTGCCTCCGCGGGCACTTCCACCGCATCTATCAAAGCGTCCTCGATATCCTGGTGATCCGCTACCGCCAGTGCACCCACCACGTGCGCCACTCGCTCGAAGCTCACCCGCGCATACGGCAGCCGTCCAAACTCTCGTGCCGTCTTCTTCGCTTCCCGCGACGTGCCTTGCTGCACCGCATAGCTTATCGCCCGCGCGGTCTGCGGCAACCACCCGTCCCCCACCACTCCCGCGCGCAAGCTAACCGCGTCTACCACCCTCCCCCCAGGCTGTCCACCTCGCTCTCCGGATTGCCGATACAACGATCGCTCCACCGATACCGAACCCACCATCGTGTGGTAAGCCCCCTCACAACGTCCCACTCGCGTGTACCGAACCCCGCCGATCACCACTGCGGGAACATCCACGTCCAGGGTCTTCAAGATTGCGCCGTGGGCTGCTAATTCTGTCCGAGACGCCCCTTCCGCGATCGCCGCTTCCACCGCTGCATAATCCACTGCCTTCCCCCCCACCCAGCCGATCGACAGTTCGCTGCAGCATAGCCAGGTGTTCGGCCATCGCCTTTCCCACTTCCACAAACTGATCCGGAACTTCAATCACCATCTTGGGCATCGCATCACTCCCCGTTTGGACAGCCTTCGACAGCTTGTTCTATCAGATTTTCGAAGATTTGTCCAGCATGAGAGCCACACCCGGCCAGCATGGCTTCCACCAGCCGCCGCGGCAGGCGACAGACGACTGTCCAGTAGGCGATCAGCGCCGTCAATTGCGGCCCGAAGTCCCCTCTGATCTCCTTCGGCAAGGGCGCGCGCGTAGTCTTGCCGCAGTCTCCACAAACCACGTTGGGAAACTGATACTCGGTGATATGGGCCTTCACCGGGGGCACTTCGGTCACCTGATGCCGCCGCGGATCTCCTGCGGTGGTCACCTTACCAGGCTTTTGCGGCAGATCTCCCCCGCAGTGCCCGCACTGCTCCGGCAGCAGTACCTCAATGGCGCTCACCTCGGCGGATGGAACCAATCGCCGATGATGCCCCGGATGTCCGGGCTGGGCGCCCGGTTTCCGTTTGCTCTTGCGCTTTCGGCCGCGCAGTCTCTGCTCGCCGGCCAGTCCGTCGGAAGAAGGTGGTTTGGAGGAGTTGGTGGAGTTCTTTTTCCGCCCAGCCAGTTGCCGCTCCAGATCCGCGATCTGTTTTTCGGCGTCCGCGATTTGCTTTTCGGCGTCCGCGATTTGCTTTTCGCGTTCGGCAATCTGCCTTTCACGTTCGGCTACCTTACGGCGGAGTTCTTCGTTCTCTTGCAGAAGCCGCTCATTCTCCTGATGCAGTTGTTCACGGCTGGGCTGGTGGGAGTGCCGATGGCTATTCGCCGCTGCCCCTGCTTGCTTTGCGCGGCGAGCCGCTCTCGCACTCATCCACCATACAGTAAACGATTCGGCGTGGTTTGTCCAGCGAAATCGACTGAAGCACCTGAACTGTTACAGGTTTTTCCACCTCTCAAGCATGGCCCGTCGAGGGCAGACTATGCCGAATCGCAAGCTCCGGCCAAAGCCCCAGTGGGTACTCTGAGGATCCCATTCGGCATAGTCCGGGATTCGGCATAGTGTCTAAGCTGGTGTGGAACGATGCGGGTGGTTATCCCTGCAGCAGCAGTCACTTCGTGGAGGCAGTACCGGAGCTGACGGATCAAAGCTTGCTTGCCATCTGGGCGTGACAGCAGCCACCCATCCGGAGGCAGTGGGTCGAAAGAACGGAAAAGGGCTCGACTCCCAAAAGTGTAATTAGCGTTCAGGGGGCAGTGGCAGTCGGGCGCAGCAATGATAGATGGCTGCGATGAAATTCTCGGCCGTGCGGAATCCGAAGGACCGGTGGCTGATCGATTTGATCTTGTTGTTCATCCCCTCGACAGCTCCGTTCGAAACGCGGGTCTTGGTCCAGGCCAGCACCCCATCCAGGTGAGAACGGAGCATGCGCACAAATTTCTTGAAGGGCTCCAGTTTCGAGCGCATGGCCGCATTCATCCATTTGCGCAGGTGTTGCTCGGCTCGCCACGGCTGCTTGTAGTTCCAGAACAGTTGGAAAGCTTCCTTCAGATACCAGGCGCGTACCAGCGGCGAGTTCCACTGGACCAAGGTGGAAAGGCGCTCCTGCTGTTCGTCATTCAGATTCCAGGGATTCTTCAACAACAACCAGCGAGTTCCCTTGAAATCCGCCCGCTGCTTGGAGGTGAGTTGGCGCCACAATTCGAGGCGAACTGCATCCACGGCTTCATTGAGGTGTTTGACGATGTGGAACCGATCAAACAGGAGCTGCGCGTTCGGCGCATGTTCCCGGACCAGGTTGGCGTAGGGAGCCCACATATCCATGCAGACCACCTGCAGCGTATGGCAACGCCGACGGCCCATTTCCTCGGTGAAAAACCGACTCACCGCCTCTTCGGTTCGCTCCTCTCCCACCCACAGCAGCACTTTCCGCTCCAGGTCATAGACCACGGTCAGGTAGACCTGTCCCTTGCGTCGACTCACCTCATCAATACCGATCACGTGCACGGGAGGCCGCGCCCGGTTTTTCAAGCCGTACTGCACCGCCCGCTTGACGATCGTCGCCACGCTCTTCCAGTTCAATCCGAACTGTCGCGCCGTACCTTGCCAACTGAGTTCCCGCGCCAGCTTGGCTACGGCATTCGACAGCGCCGTGGTCACTCGTGCCCATGGCTCAGCCCATGGAAAGTACTCCACCCTTACCCCACACCTCGGGCACTCGACTCGCCGCGGGCGGTAGCAGAGTTTCAAGGGCAACTTCCGCATCGCCAGGTCCTGCCACTCGCGTTCCTTTCTCACGCTGTGGACCTGCCGGCATCGATGGCGGCATACGCCGCAACGCAACAGCCTGTGGCCGAGGCGGTCGATGGAGACAATCATCTCCTCCTCGCGCTCTTCTACCCTGGTCACGGTATGGGCTTTCAACCGCAGTTGTTTTCTGATAAACGTTTCTATGAGCACCTCGATCCGATCCTTTCGTTGTTGGGCTTGAACTACCACAACAATGAAATCGGCTGGAGGTGCTCTTCAGGCTAGTGCCAGGCTGCAATTCCATGCATCTACGGGGTTTAGGCTTCAATTACACTTTTGGGACACGAACCGGAAAAAGCGCAGGCGCTGCACAAGTTCGCACACAAATGAGTCTACCGGCACCATTCTTTCCGTCTTGAACTTGCCCAGCGGAACGTGAATCGCCCAGCGATCGGGGCCGACGTTGCGAAGGCAATCATAGGAGAGATCTACACATTCACCAATCTAATTCACCAATGCGCATACGGTATGGCGCAACAGCAAGAAGATGTTGGCCGGCAGATCGTTGCGGCGGAGCAACTCCTGCTGAATGAGCTGATCCTGCTGTGACGTCAAGGCTCGCGGCAAACGTTGAGGAGGGCGCGGAAAATCCTCGCGACGGATCAGACGCGCCAACTCGGGAAGTGGCGCAGTCCAGGCAAGTTCTTCAAGGATACGTCGGAGGTGCGTGAGGCGATTGATGTAGACGGCCGGCGCCAAGGGTGGGGTCTGTGAGCGCAGATAGGTGAACCAGCCGAGGATGTGTGGATCGCGACGCAACTGATCTAACGAACAAACTGTAGGATGATTGTCACCGAGATAGGTCAGGAAGTTGCGCACAGTGCCACGATACGGACGGGCTGAATCCCATTGGGTGAGTTCTCGGCAAGGATGCGTGACTCGATTTAGGGTTGAGTAGTAGCGTTGGGGCATGGCCCACGAAAAGACAGCGGTACCCGATGATTTATTTCAACTGAGCCAGCGATTAGCAGAGTGGCGAAACGCGAACCCGCCGCGAACTCGACTGCCGGGGCCGATTTGGGAGGCGGCGGTAGAGATGGCGCAAAGGCATGGACTGCACTGCACCACCAAGGCGTTGCGCCTGGATTACATGCGTTTGAAGAAACGCCTGTCGGCCGGCACGCAACCGCCCCGGTCGACGCCGCCGGCGTTCCTGGAGCTCTTGGCCTCGCCTACCGCCGGGCCGGTGGAGTGTGTGGTGGAGGTGGAGTCCGCCGGCGGCAGGATGCGCGTGACGATGAAAGGAGCGGCTATGGATTGGGCGAGCGTGCTGCACGCCTGGCGAGGAGCGGCCCGATGATCCAGATCACGCCCCAGATGCGCGTGCTGGTGGCGGTGGAGGCGGTCGATTTCCGCAAGGGCATCGACTCGCTGGCGCAGTTGTGCCGGGACAGGCTTGCCGCTGACCCATTCTCCGGTTGCGTGTTCGTGTTCCGCTCCAGGCAGGAGACTTCGATCAAGGTCCTGGTCTACGACGGCATGGGCTTCTGGTTGGCGACCAAACGGTTA